>NZ_JAMBOI010000010.1 GCF_023715535.1 Sporosarcina luteola
CAAGCCATGCCCGCGGAAAGCGAGCGCCGGAACGGAAAGCAACAGTATATTGACAGGACCCTACACCTTCATTCAAGCAGTGAAAAAATCTAGTAAAACACTTGACTACAGGTAAGAAAGCGTCCGCCAGGAGTGGAGATCAACTTATCAAACTTTACAAGAGACATGTTGAATCATGTCTCTTTTTGTCTTTTCATCATTAATTCCCAGATATCTCTTTACGATGAGATCACTTTTCTGTATGCTAGTAAAAGAAGTGGTCAGACCACTCGGATTACTAATTCCAAGAGGGGCGGCCGTATGCAAAATACAAAACCATCATCTAAAATGTTCCTGGACATCGTTGACGAACTCAGGCTGATGATCAAGGCAGAAGGCATCAAGTCGGGTGACAAAATACCATCTGAACGTGTCTTGGCAGAACGCCTGCAAGTCGGAAGGTCGACAGTCCGCGAAGCACTAAGAAGCCTTGAGCTGCTTGGGCTAATCGAAACTCGCCGCGGTGAAGGGACATTCCTTGCAGATTTCAAAAAGCACCAGCTTGTGGAAGTGCTTTCGACGTTTGTCATGCAACAGCCAAAAGCGGCAACGGATGTAACGGATACACGAATTATCCATGAAAAAGCGGCAATTCAAACAATCTGCGAGGATGTACACAAACGTAATTTGCCTGTTTGGGAAGGGCTGATCATGAAGCTCGACGAAGACGGCGAAGTTTTCCGGGAGGATATAATTCGGGAAATGATTGTCGCGACTGACAACCGATTATCATTGAAAATTTGGTTTATACTGAAACGATATAGCAAAGTTCCATACGAGCAAATGACGGTAGGCATTGAAAACGACATTGTGAGATCGTTGCTCAAGCATTTGATTGAAGGAGACGTACTAAACGCACTAACTGACTATAACAAGTGGATTGAACATATCGAGGGGGAAAACGAAGAATGATCCGTGAATTATTTACAAAAAAGAAGCAGGCGATAACGATACCTTCGGCTGATGCGAAAAACGATGTGCCGGAAGGGATCATGACGAAATGTCCGGATTGCAAGCAGATCATCCTGACGAAAGATCTAATAAAAACAGCAAAAGTTTGTCCGAAATGCGATCATCATTTTAAGATGACGGCATGGGAGCGTGTCGAATGCCTTTTTGATGAAAACACTTTTGAATCGATGGACGACCATTTAAAGTCGGAAAATCCATTGAAATTCCCGTCCTATACCGAGAAGATTGCATCGGATTCGGAAAAGACCGGATTAAACGAGGCGGTTCTTACTGGAATTGGGAAAATTGGAGGAAATGAAGTTGCAGTTGCGATAATGGACTCTCATTTCCGAATGGGCTCAATGGGATCGGTTGTCGGCGAAAAGATCACACGGGCAATTGAAGCCGCTACTGATAAAAGTATTCCCGTCATCATCTTCTCTGCGAGCGGTGGAGCACGTATGCAGGAAGGTGTATTGTCCTTAATGCAGATGGCGAAAACGAGTGTTGCTCTGCAACGCCATGCTGACAAAGGATTGCTGTACATCTCGGTCATGACTTATCCGACAACTGGAGGAGTATCCGCAAGCTTCGCGTCTGTTGGCGATATTAACTTAGCTGAACCTAAGGCCCTAATCGGATTTGCGGGGAGACGGGTGATCGAGCAGACTGTAAGGGAAAAGCTGCCGGACAATTTCCAGACAGCCGAATTCCTTTTGGATCATGGACAACTCGATGCAGTCATCGATCGTCGTGAATTGACGGAGACCCTTTCTAAACTGGTCGGACTGCACGTAAGGGAGGTAAAATAAACATGAGCAAGACATTGGCATTTGAGGAACCGATTGTGAAACTTCGGGAGAAGATCGATGAACTTGAAGAATTCACTTCAACCAATGAAGTTGATCTTTCCGATGAAATCGGGAAATTGAAAACGAGATTAAGCAATTTAGAGACTGAAATCTATAGCAATATGGAGCCTTGGGACCGCGTTCAAGTGGCAAGGCACCCGGAACGACCGACGACTAAGGATTATATCGCTGAACTGTTCGAGGATTTCATGGAACTGCACGGAGATCGCTCGTTTGGGGACGACGCGGCAATCATAGGCGGAATCGGATTTTTCGAATCGATGCCAGTTACAGTGATTGGTCATCAGCGAGGGAAAGACACAAAAGAAAATGTGAAACGCAATTTTGGGATGCCCCATCCGGAAGGGTATCGAAAAGCATTGCGGTTAATGAAACAGGCTGAAAAGTTCGGCCGTCCGATCATCTGCTTTATCGATACGAAAGGTGCTTATCCCGGAAAAGCGGCTGAAGAACGCGGACAAAGTGAAGCGATTGCCCGCAATCTCATTGAAATGGCAGGATTGAAAGTGCCGGTAGTTTCGATCGTCATTGGAGAAGGCGGCAGTGGAGGCGCGCTCGCGTTAGGTGTCGCTAATCATATCCATATGTTGGAGCATTCGACGTATTCCGTCATCTCCCCTGAAGGTGCAGCGTCCATTCTTTGGAAGGATGCAAGCCTATCCAAACAGGCCGCAGAGGCGATGAAAATCACTGCTCCACATTTAAAGGAAATGGGAATCATTGATGAGATTATTCCAGAAGTGCTTGGTGGCGCACATCGTGATCCGAAAGCGCAGGCTGTAGAAATGAGAAAAGTATTGAAGTCTTCATTAGACTCGCTCTGTGAAATGGATGTCAATGCAATTATAGATGACCGTTATAATAAGTTTCGTAATATCGGTGTGTTTTCAGAATGATAAGGTGCGGGTTTCCCCCGCATCTTTTCGTGTTATAAGAAATCATTTACAATACATAGTGAACTAAACACGAAGGGGTGATCCATTTGAAAAAGATCGGTGTATTGACAAGTGGGGGAGATGCACCCGGCATGAATGCCGCTGTCCGTGCGGTTGTACGGAAAGCGATTCATGACGGATTTGAAATTGCTGGGGTTTTCAATGGTTATCAAGGACTCATCCAAGGAAAGATTGAATTGTTGCAACTCGGTTCTGTCGGCGACATTATCCAACGTGGTGGTACAATGCTAAGATCCGCCCGTTCTCCGGAGTTCATGACAGAGGAAGGGCGTAATGAAGCGGTTCGCCAGTTGAAGGCACATCATATCGATGGCCTCGTCGTCATTGGTGGGGATGGATCATTCCGAGGTGCGTTTGAATTAGTGAAGATGGGAATTCCGTGTGTTTGTGTTCCTGCCACAATCGACAATGATATTAATGGCACGGAATTTACAATCGGTTTTGACTCTGCACTGAATACAGTCATAGATGCAATCGATAAGATCCGGGATACCGCAACATCGCATGAACGCACTTTCATCATTGAAGTGATGGGTCGGGATGCCGGTGATCTTGCACTTTGGTCAGGGCTCGCAGGTGGTGCAGAAACGATTCTTATACCTGAAGAAGGCTATGATATGGATGAAATCGTACGGCGATTGAAGAGCGGTACTGGCCGTGGGAAGAAACATAGTATCATCGTTGTCGCAGAAGGTGTCATGTCCGGTTCGGCTTTAGCAGACTTGTTGAAGGAGAATGCGGGAATTGAAACGCGGGTATCCGTCCTCGGACATATCCAACGCGGGGGTTCCCCGTCCGCCCGCGATCGGGTCATTGCAAGCCAATATGGGGCAAGGGCTGTCGAAGTGTTGAGTGAAGGACGTGGCGGTGTAGCTATTGGTATGCAAAACCATAAGGTGGTAGACTATGACTTAGAAGTGGTATTTGCACCAACAGACCATGCTTTGGATATGGAACTGTATAAGTTATCCAAAGAATTGTCGATTTGACCAAACTACTCTATATGACGAGTACAATACGAAGGGGCGTTTTGTGATGAGAAAGACAAAAATTGTGTGCACAATCGGACCAGCCAGCGAATCACCGGAGTTACTTGAACAGTTGATCGAGGCAGGTATGAACGTAGCACGGCTTAACTTTTCACATGGTTCGCATGAAGAGCATAAAGCCCGGATTCAAGCCATTAGGGAAGCATCGAAAAAGACAGGCAAAGTAGTCGGAATTCTACTTGATACGAAAGGTCCTGAGATTCGGACTCACTCGATGAAAAATGGACAAGTCGAATTGATCACCGGCCAGCACGTCGATATTTCGATGTCTGAAGTGGAAGGGAACGACAATGTTTTTTCAGTTACATATGAGAAGCTTATCGAAGACGTGGATAAAGGATCTGTCATTCTATTGGATGATGGGTTGATTCAATTGGAGGTCGTCGGAAAGGATCTAGAAAAAGGTTTGATCCATACGATTGTTGTCAACTCAGGGACGTTAAAAAATAAAAAAGGCGTGAACGTTCCAGGCGTTTCGGTACAGCTTCCTGGAATTACCGAGAAGGACAAAGAAGATATTTTGTTCGGCATCCAGGAAAATGTCGATTTCATCGCAGCCTCTTTTGTGCGAAGAGCGTCGGATGTTATGGAGATACGGGAATTACTTGAGAAAAATGATGGAGGACATATCCATATTATTCCCAAGATTGAGAACGGAGAAGGCGTCGACAATTTGGATGAAATCTTGACGGTATCCGATGGATTGATGGTTGCACGTGGCGATTTAGGTGTGGAAATCCCTGCAGAGGAAGTTCCGATTGTCCAAAAAAACATGATCGAAAAGTGCAATCAGGTTGGCAAGCCTGTCATCACTGCGACACAGATGCTCGATTCCATGCAAAGGAATCCACGTCCTACACGAGCTGAGGCTAGTGACGTTGCGAACGCAATCTTGGACGGTTCGGATGCAATCATGCTATCCGGGGAAACGGCAGCGGGACTCTATCCGGTTGAATCCGTCCGTACAATGGACAGGATTGCGAAAACAGCTGAGAACGCAGTCGATTACCGTTCAGTCGTTTCTACACGCCGCCGAGAAAAACACGGCAATATGACGGAAGCAATCGGACAGGCTGCTGCGTATACAGCCATCAATTTAAAGGTGAAAGCAGTGCTAGCTCCTACGGAAAGCGGTCACACCGCCAAAATGATCGCCAAATATCGCCCGGGGTGCCCAATTATTGCGATTACCGCTTCAGATGAATGCTCAAGGAAATTGTCGCTTGTATGGGGAATCTATCCGGTCATCGGCAAAAGAGTGAATTCCATTGATGAGATTTTGCAGGAATCGGTCGAGGAAAGTGTGAAGCACCAATATGTAACTCATGGTGATGTTGTCATTATTACGGCAGGCGTACCGGTCGGCGAAGCAGGAACGACGAATTTGATGAAAATCCATGTTATCGGGGATCTGCTGGCGAAAGGGCAGGGAATAGGAAAATCAGTCGCTTTCGGACAAGCGGTTGTCGCTCATAACGCCCAGGAAGCATTGGCGCATAACATGAAAGGGAAGATCCTTGTCACCTATTCTTCCGACCGCGATATGATGCCTGCAATTGAAGAGTGCGCAGGTCTAATAACAGAAGAGGGCGGTTTGACAAGTCATGCGGCTGTCGTCGGTCTTAGTTTAGGCATCCCTGTCATTGTCGGAGTCGAGAAGGCGACTGAGATTATTGTCACTGGAAAAGACATTACGATGGATGCGGAATCCGGAGTCATTTATAATGGACATGCAAGAGTATTATAAAAAAATGTATTTAGGCTGTCTTCCAATTTGGTTCGGAAGCGGCCTTTTTAGGATTGGAGTTGTTGTGGAATGAAATGGCTGCTGCCGTTATTTATCCTCGTACCAGCTGCGGAAATAATGATATTGCTCTATTCGGGAAACACAATCGGAATCATGCCGACACTTCTGCTTATCCTTGTCAGTGGGATCGGAGGGGCTTACCTTGCAAAGAGGCAAGGTTTTAAGGCACTGGCTGATTTGAAGAACAGGATGGGAACGATGGAGGCCCCTGGAAATGCCGTGATTGATGGCGTCTGTATTTTCTTTGGCGCTATTTTATTGATCATGCCCGGGTTCATTACGGATATTGCGGGACTTTTGCTGTTGTTCAAAGGACCTCGGAAAATAATCCGGCCATTTATCATCGGTTGGATTTACAAAAAAATGAAACAGGGCAGGATAGTCATTCGGTGAAAGACGAATGCTTTTTCAGTTTAAGGGCTGCGAACAGAAGAAATGGAGTTAACAGAATGCCTGGTAACCCGAATAAGTACAATGAACATACGGTGATGAAAAAAGCATGGATCGCCTTTACGCGAAATGCGGAAGCCCACATATAGGATTCAGCTAATTGCCTCGTTACAACGACGAAAATATATAGCAAGGCGAGCGATACACCGATGAACAGTTGGTTTGAGTAGAGAAAGAATGCCGACATCGGAATCAGAAATAGACCTATGCCTAATAATGGCAAGCTATCGGCGATGGATACAAGGAATGCTGTGCCTATCGGCGATTCAAAGCCGAGAAGTGAGAACCCGATGATTAGGATGATGAACGTCAATAAAAACAATCGGGCTTCAACAAATGCGAAAGTACCGAACAATTCGCCGGACTTGGTGAAAATACGTTTGGCTGATGCACGCATGCCGACGGGGAAATAGACTAGAAACCAAAACTTGTTTTTACCTGATTCGCGCAATGCAAAAAAATAAGCGACGAGAAAGATGAACATGCTGAAAATTCGTTGGAAAAAAGTGGCGGTAAATGTAATTGCGTATTCGAGCAACGCATGTCCATAGTCAATAATCTTCTCCTCAAGGAATGAAAGGATTTTCCCTGTCAAATTTGTTTTACCAGTAAATGTTGACAAGTGTTTTTCCATAAGAGGCACGGTATCCATAAGTCCATGCAATGCGATGAAACTAAACGAGCTGAAAATGAATAAAATTGAAAGCATGACGAAAAAAGTTGCGATCGTTAAAGGAAGTTTTGTCATTGCCCGGACTGCTAGTAAAATAGGAGAAGTAAAATAGGCGATGATGATAGCGATTCCGACGGGTGGAACTGCAAAGATGAAGATTCCTGCAAGTATGGCAGGAATCCATTTCATGGCCAATGGTTGGAGAGTTTGCTGTTTTATATGACTTTTTAGCAAGTTTTCATCCTTTTTCTATTAATTTATGAAGAAAACAAGCGTTTCCATTCACAAAACTGTACTATTTGACTATAATGGGATTGTAAGCGTTTCAGACAGTACTAAATAAAAAGTAGATTTGCCGTAATTTGAAAGTTTTAGTAGATGAAACGGCAATATTGACTGAAGGAGCGATTTAAATGACAGCATCAAAAGGTTTGGAAGGAATCGTAGCGACACAATCCGCCATCAGTTCTATAATTGATGACACTCTTACATACGTCGGTTACGATATCGATGATCTGGCAGTAAATGCAAGCTTTGAGGAAGTTGTTTATCTTTTATGGCACCAACGTCTGCCAAAAGCGGACGAGCTAGCAGAATTAAAGCAGCAACTTGCGGATAATATGTCGGTTCCACAGCCTGTACTCGATCATTTTAAGACATATCCGATTGGCGAAGTACACCCGATGGCGGCATTGCGCACAGCAATTTCCCTACTCGGATTATACGATGAAAACGCTGAAGATATGTCTGATGAAGCCAATTATGTAAAAGCAATCAAGCTTCAAGCGAAAGTGGCAACCATTGTTACTGCTTTCTCTCGCATCCGTAAAGGTCAAGAGCCCGTTGCTCCTAAACTGGAACTTGGCTATGCAGCAAACTTCTTATATATGTTGACAGGTGAAGAGCCTGAAGACATCGCTGTCGAAGCATTCAATAAAGCATTAGTGCTTCACGCTGACCATGAATTGAACGCATCCACTTTCACTGCGCGTGTTTGTGTAGCAACACTTTCCGATATGTATTCCGGCATAACGGCTGCAATCGGAGCACTTAAAGGCCCTCTTCACGGTGGTGCGAATGAGCAGGTAATGAAGATGCTCATGGAAATCGGTGAAGAAGAAAAAGTCGAATCTTACATTAGAGAAAAACTTGACAATAAAGAGAAAATCATGGGCTTCGGCCACCGTGTATACCGTAAAGGCGACCCGCGTGCGAAGCATCTCCGTGAGATGTCAAAAAAATTGACAGAACTCCGCGGAGAAGAGAAATGGTATAATATGTCCCTTGAAATCGAATCAATCGTGACAGGCGAGAAAAATTTACCACCGAACGTGGATTTCTATTCGGCTTCGGTATATCATTCGCTTGGCATTGATCATGATCTATTTACACCTATCTTTGCAGTGTCCCGATTCTCAGGTTGGACGGCCCACATCTTGGAGCAATACTCCAATAATAGACTGATCCGTCCACGTGCGGAGTATATCGGACCAGACATGCAGAAATACGTGCCAATCAACGAAAGATAACTTGTATCCCGATCTTATCGACCGGAATCACAAGTGATACATCGGGGAGATAGGACAACTATCGGCCCCCTCATCTTGAAATGGAGGAAAGTAAAATGGCTAAAATTACAGTAACTGACGGAGTTCTTAACGTTCCAGATCACGCAACAATCCCATTCATCATTGGAGACGGTACTGGCCCTGATATTTGGCATGCGGCTTCTCGCGTTATGGAGGCGGCGGTCGATAAAGCATATGACGGCCAAAAGAAAATCGAATGGAAAGAAGTTCTTGCAGGAGAAAAGGCATTCAACGAAACTGGAGAATGGCTACCACAAGAAACGCTTGACACAATCGATGAGTACCTTATCGCTATCAAAGGTCCTTTGACAACTCCGATCGGCGGCGGTTTCCGTTCTCTGAACGTAGCGCTTCGTCAAGAGTTGGACCTCTACACATGCTTGCGTCCTGTTCGTTATTTCGAAGGGGTTCCATCACCTGTTAAACGCCCGGAAGACTGCGATATGGTCATCTTCCGTGAAAATACTGAAGATATCTACGCTGGTATTGAATACCAAGAAGGTACAGATGAAGTTAAGAAATTGATTTCATTCCTACAAGACGAAATGGGTGTAAAAAACATCCGTTTCCCTGAAACTTCCGGTATCGGTATTAAGCCTGTATCCGAAGAAGGTACAAAGCGCCTTGTTCGTGGTGCAATCAATTATGCGCTTAAAGAAGGCCGTAAGTCCGTGACTCTTGTTCATAAAGGGAACATCATGAAATTCACTGAAGGTGCTTTCAAAAACTGGGGTTACGAAGTTGCGGAGCAAGAGTTCGGTGATAAAGTGTTCACATGGAACGAATATGACAAGATCAAGGAAGCGGAAGGGACAGACGCTGCGAACAAAGCGCAAGCAGACGCAGAAGCTGCTGGCAAAATCATCGTTAAAGATGCAATCGCCGATATCTTCCTACAACAAATCTTGACGCGTCCGAAGGAGTTCGATGTTGTAGCGACAATGAACTTGAACGGCGACTATATTTCTGACGCACTTGCAGCCCAAGTCGGTGGAATTGGTATCGCTCCAGGTGCTAACATCAACTATCTAACTGGACATGCAATCTTCGAAGCAACACATGGTACAGCTCCGAAATATGCTGGTCTCGACAAAGTGAACCCTTCTTCCGTTCTTCTTTCAGGCGTAATGATGCTTGAGCATATGGGATGGAACGAAGCTGCAAACATGATTACTGCTTCTATAGAGAAAACGATCGCTTCTAAAGTTGTCACATATGACTTCGCTCGTTTGATGGATGGAGCAACAGAAGTGAAAGCGTCCGAGTTTGCTGATGAATTGATCAAAAACCTATAATATTTATGGAACCGGGAAGCCTTGATGCTTCCCGGTTTTTTAATGCCAACCAAGTTTCTTCTCTTTTGGAGTGAAAATTGATACACTTTCTATAACACTAATTCCGAGCGGGAAAATGAAGGGGGAATACACTTGATTTTAGGAAAAAAAAGACGGATTGGCAGGGAAATTGATAAAATTGTTGAAGGTGAAAAGCTGAAGCTCACCGAAAAGATTGAGGATAAGGATTTACTACTTTATCTAGGTCTTACAAACGACTCCAATCCACTGTACATCCAGCATGATTATGCTTCCCGAACCGAATACGACAAGCCGATTGTGCCGACGATCATGTTAAACGGAATCATCACGTCCGCCATTTCGAAATATTTGCCTGGTCCGGGGTCTCATGTCGCGGAACAGCATTTGGCCTTCCCTAATCATGTACATCATTATGAAACAATCGATTTTCTATTTGAAGTGATCCGCGTGGAAATAGAGAAAGGGTCCGTTGTGATTCAAGTTGAAGCTGCGAATGAAGATGGGAAAACCGTCATTTCAGGCACCGTAACGGTTATTCCGCCATCCATCCGTGAAAACCTGACTTCTGATGCAATGGAAAACTTCTGAATTTGAACAAAGAGTATATAAACAGTGAGCATTTAAGGGGGATTAAGAAAGTCATGCAGAAAATCTTGATTGTAGACGACGAGCAGCCGATTCGTACATTATTGGATTATAATCTGAAACAATCTAATTTCGAAACAATCATGGCGGCTGATGGGGAAGAAGCGGTAGTGAAGGTAGAAAACGAAAATCCCGATTTAATTCTGCTCGACCTCATGCTGCCGAAAATGGATGGCATAGAAGTGTGCAAAATCCTTAGGCAACGGAATATTAACACGCCTATCATAATGTTGACAGCTAAAGGTGAAGAAGCCGATAAAGTCTTGGGATTGGAAATTGGAGCGGACGATTATATGACGAAACCGTTCAGTCCCCGTGAAGTGATCGCAAGAGTGAAGGCGGTCCTACGACGCAGTGGAGAGCGGACTGGCATTAATGAGGATGAAGGGCAGATCCTCCGTTCGGCATCCCTTACTGTTCATCCCGAGCAGTACGAAGCTTATCTGAATGAGGAAGCATTGGAATTCACTCCGAAGGAATTTGAACTGCTCGTCTATTTCATGCAAAATAAAAACCGTGTGCTCACTCGTGATCAATTATTGAGCGCAGTTTGGAATTACGACTTTGCCGGAGATACTCGGATTGTTGATGTGCATGTCAGTCATTTACGGGAAAAGATTGAGGATAATACGAGAAAACCAATTTTCATTAAGACGGTTAGAGGGATCGGATATAAATTCGAGGAGCAGAAATTGAAATGAAAGGTCTCAACTCCAGACTTTTTATCGCTTTTGCCATCATATTGTTGATTCTGTTGACTGGTCTTGGCGTTGTCCTTGGCCAGTTTTTTCATATGATCGACGATGGAATAACATTGCGGGTCCAACAAAAGTATTGGATCTTCCTACTCGTCATTTTACCCATAACGTATATTCTGTCCTTGATGCTAAGTGCCCGTGTCATTAGGCAATATGCAAAACCAATCGATCTAGTGACAAATACGGTCGAGAAAGTTGCGCGCGGCGATTATTTGGCGAGGACGCCGATTGATGATTTAGGGAGTTATAATGCGCTCGGCATCGCGGTTAATCAGGTTGCGAGGAATTTGCAGGAGACTTCCATATTACGGGCAATGGAGAAGGAACGGCTGAAAACATTAATTGAAAGCATGGGCAATGGTCTCCTAATGTTCGGAAGGGAGGGGTCTGTCAATCTTTTAAATGGCGTATTTGAAAAAACCTTTGGATTTAAGCGGGATGAATTGATTGGAAAAACGTTCATGGACATCGGCTTGCCACAAGGCATTGAAAGATTGATTGAAGACGTTTTTTTGACGGAGCAAGTGCACGAAAGGCAAATCCGGAACGGTCAATCCCACTTTAATGTTTATGGGGCGCCTGTTATCGGGCGTCACGGAAATTGGCTTGGTATCATTGTCGTGACACATGATATTACAAAGCTCGTAAGATTGGAGGAAATCCGTAAAGATTTTGTTGCCAATGTTTCCCACGAGTTGCGCACCCCAATCACCTCCATTAAAGGATTTACCGAGACTTTATTGGACGGTGCAATGAATGATCCATCTATATCTAAGGAATTCCTTGGAATCATTCAAAAGGAAAGCGATCGTTTGCATGTATTGATTAACGACCTTTTGGAGTTGTCGGGAATTGAAAGAGAAGGTTTTCAGCTGCAATATAGCAAGGTCTTCGTTCCTGATGTCGTTAACAATGCGGTAAAGATCATTAACGGATTGCTTGAAAGGAAAAGTATGGGCATTGTCATAAACAATCAATCAAAAATTGTAATTGACGCGGATGCAGACAGACTGATCCAAGTGATGGTGAATTTGTTGACCAACGCTATCAATTATTCGAAAGAGCATACGACAATAACCATCAATGTATCGGAATCTTACGATGAAGCAATTATTGAAGTGAAGGATGAGGGGATGGGAATCGATCCGACGGAGCTGCCAAGGCTGTTCGAACGGTTTTACAGAGTGGATCGTGCGCGAAGCAGGGATTCCGGTGGCACAGGTCTTGGGTTGGCAATTGTTAAGCATCTGATTGAGGCGCATGGTGGAAAGGTTGCCGTTGAAAGCGAACTAGGTGCCGGGTCTATATTTACTATACGTTTACCAAAGAAATCCGCTTAAGGCGGATTTTTTTGAAACCAAAACTGCCCCTTGACCGTAAGTACAGTAGATACATACATAAAGGGGGAATTCAAATGAGTACACGCCGAGCATCGGTGGCTGCAGGGCTTGTAATTACTGGAGTGTTATTGCTCATCATTGCGTTTACGACGTGGTACACGGTGGACGAGTCTGAGCAGGCAATCGTCATCACTTTCGGTCAGGCGGGTACACCTGTAACAGAATCGGGTTTGCATTTCAAAATGCCTTGGCCGGTTCAGCATGTTGAGAAACTTTCAAAAGAGACATTCAGTCTCCAGTTCGGTTACAAACAAGATCCAAATGGGGAGCTTGTTTCCTTTGATAAGGAAACAAAAATGATTACCGGAGATGAGTATATTGTCCTTGCGGATTTAGTTGTCCAATGGAAAATTACAGACCCGGAAAAGTATTTATTCAACTCGCAAAACCCACAGGAAATTTTACATGATGCAACATCCGCCTCTATCAGATCGGTCATCGGAAGTTCGACGATCGATTCAGCATTGACAGATGGAAAAGCGGAAATTGAAGCGAAAACGCGTGAATTATTGACAACGCTTATGACGAATTATGATATCGGCATATCCATTCAAGGTGTCAAATTACAGGATGTAGAACTCCCGAATGCCGAAGTCCGTGCTGCATTCACTGCTGTTACGGATGCCCGTGAAACAAAAAGCACTAAAATAAATGAAGCTGAAAAATACAAAAATCAGCGGGAAAGTGAAGCGATTGGAGAGCGGGATGCAATTAAATCGCGCGCGCTCGGACAAAAGAAAGCGCGTATTGAGCAAGCTCACGGTGATGTTGCCCTGTTCAATGATTTGCATGCGGAATACGCAAAAAGCAAGGCAATCACCCGCCAGCGTTTAATCATTGAAACATTGGAGCAAGTATTGCCAAAAGCTAAAATCTATATTATGAACGATGATGGTGAAACGTTGAAATATTTACCATTGCAGCAACTGGAAAACCAAACACCACCACCTGCTGAGCAGAAAACGGAAGGGGGAGGCAACTGATGACGAACGACAACAATCCATTCAAAAGCATTGAAGATAAATTTAAGGAAATGCAACGTGGGCAAAACAAAAAGGCGACTGGATCGGATAAGGTCATTACTCCGAAAAAGCCATTCAATACGAGAAAGTTTGTAAAAACAGCAATTACATTAACAGTTATCTTTGCGATTGCTATCATTCTGCTTGCCAATGTATTCGTTGTAAAAGAAGGCGAATACCGCGTTGTACGCCAATTCGGTGAAATAACGAGAATTATTAAAGAGCCTGGTTTAAACATGAAAATCCCATTCATTCAATCAGTGACAAGTTTGCCGAAAAATCAAATGACCTATAATGTTTCAGAAGCGGAAATCAGCACAAAAGATAAAAAGCGGATTATCATTGATAATTATGCCGTATGGAAAATTACGGATGCTAGGAAGATGATATCCAATGCGCGAAACATCATCAATGCGGAAGCACGCATGGAGGAATTCATCTATTCCGTCATTCGGAACGAGATGGGTAAGTTGGATTACGTAGATGTCGTCAATGAGGAGAATTCAAAGCGAGGCAACTTGAATGACCTTGTCACGAAGAAAGTGAACGAATTTCTTGATGAAGGTAATTTTGGCATAGAAGTGATTGATGTGCGGATGAAACGGATTGACCTTCCGGAGGAGAACGAACATTCCATCTACACACGGATGATTTCGGAACGTGAATCAACGGCCCAGCGATACCTTTCAGAAGGAGATGCCGAAAAGAAGACAATTGAGGCGGAAACGGACCGTATCGTGCAAGAGATGCTAGCGACTGCAAAAAAAGAAGCTGCCATCATCCATGCCGAAGGGGAAGCAGAAGCTGCTAAAATCTACAACAACACCTTCTCAAAGGATCCAGAGTTCTACAATCTATACCGTACCCTCCAGTCCTATTCACGGACAATCGGGGAAGACACGATGATCATCATGCCGGCAGACTCGCCGTACGCGAAAATATTGACAGGATACTTGGAATAAAAGAGAGTGGAAACTGTTGCTTTCCGTTTCGGCGCTCGCTTTCCGCGGGCATGGCTTGAGCCAATCGAACCACGAAGAGTTCGATTTGCCGTATTTCTGCGCCTTTTGCGGAAATTAAGGCATCTTCATTCCGCTCCCTTAGGGTCGCAAAAAACACTGCTCCCTTAGGGTCGCAAACAACACTGCTCGCAACGCTACGCTTGTGCAAACGCCGTGCTTCGTAACGGCGTTCGCAGGAGTCGAGCGCCTTCGTTAATATAAAATTTAAACAACATAGACTTGTGAGGGGACAACTTTGAAAAAGTTATCGATAGCAATATTGGGTGCAATTGTAGCGTGGTTAGTATTAAGTTTTATCGTAAAAGATTTTGAAAGCATTCCTATATTTACACTTATCATAGGCTCTGTACTCGGATATAGTATCGGCAAGAAAGAAGGAGCGAAAACGAATTAGGACCCTGTCGTACTTAATAGGAAAATAATTAGAGGGACGTTGATCCATTAAGGATTAATGCCCCTTTTTATATAATTAATTGATCTAAGCAGAGGGCAATTGAAGAAAGTAATGAACGGAGTTGGAGTGTATGAGTGAACGATATGAATTAAGTTTTAAAAACAAGGAAGTAAGAATGTATGTTTATTTGGTTGTACCAACACTTATCATAGCAAGCATCCTTATATTTTATGGCGAACAGAATTATCACTTTATTCCTTTGTTAGCGTTTTTGATTATCTTTTATGTATGGCGTTATTTTTACAGAAGAAAGCGGAAGAAAGAAGGAGAAAAATCTTCTTAAACTAGCGGGTGCTTTTGATTGAAGATCGTTGAGCTGCTTAGACGGCTCTTTTTCTTCTTTAACTAAAACTAACGGAGCAAGTTAGTTGAATAAGAAAAAAAGCGAAATGTTATACTTACTAAAATTTCAAATATTATGATTCGATTCTACATATACCAGCTCTTCTTGAATGCATATGATTATTTTGATAGAATATTTATAACATTCGAAAGGGGAATTATAGATTGAAAAAACTATGCATTACTTTCGGTTCTATTGTTGTCGGTGGAATGTTAATGACAGGATGTAGTGAACAATCGGAAGAAGTACCGTCACAAAAAGAAGTCCTTGCTGAATCTGTAAAGAAATTCACGGATGAATATAGAGCAAAAACCGGACCGTTTTCAAAATACCAAACTGTCAAAGAATATATAACGGACATTGCGGATAGATGGGTAAATGAAGCTAAAACATCGGAAATGAAGGCAGAAATTTTGAATGATGCACTAGTTTACGCTGATTACTTTCAAGATGAAATCGAGGAAATGGGGTTAAAGGAAGACTTCGACAAATTGCAATTGTTAGGGCTTGAAATACTCAATAAGAATCACGTGAATGAAGGAAATGAAGAACGATGGGACAACTTTCACAAACAGTTAGGAGAAATCCTATCTCAAATTGATGGGACGATGGTTTCTAAGAAGCACAGCCCTGAAGATGCAGAACGGCTTGCACAATTGAAGGGAAAAACGGTTACACATACAGAATATTTTTCTTTAATGGATTATCTGTATTCTTTAGGGTCGGATTGGGAGAGAGGTTCGGAAGTGCGTAAATTGTATCATGGTGATGATGCAGAACCGCATCTTGCTAGCGTAGCAATTGCCTATACGAATTACTTTGAAAAAGAAATCACTGAATTAGGATTAAAAGAGGAATTTGATACATTCCAATTGTCGGCTGATAACGTAGTTCAAAACTACGGTAAAGATGGATACGTAAAGCATAAGGAAGAATTTGAGTACAAATTATACGACATGAAATCTACAGTGGTCGAAGCATCAAGATTCGAGGATATGCAGTCGTGGGCTTCAGCTTCAGTCGGAATCCTTTCAGAACCATTAGCTAGGTACGATGAAAATGCAAAGCAAATCGCATTGAGGGCATATAAAGTCATGTACAGTTTCCCGCTTAATGTGATAGAAGAAAAAAGCTTGGATTCCGAAGAAGGTGAGATACAATCAAAAACAATTCTTCTCGCAAGCGAAATACTTATACAACAGCGTGTCGCTGAACGTCCCAAAGACTTTGAAGAATTGTGGGCGAAGTATGATGAAATGAAACAATATATTGAGGACGTAGCGAATGAATATCAATAATAGTAAATGGTCCGAACTTTGGTGTTCAAGGAGTTCGGACTTTGGCGTAAAAATGAATAGAGAAAAATTGACTAACGGGTGCTTTACTTGAAGAACATTGGGCTACTAGAACAGATCGATTTTCTTCAAAAGAGACTCAGAAAAATCTTTTTTTAAAAAAGCTGAGCATTCAGATTGTGTATTTGAAGTTGATCGTTAAATCAGGAACCAACCCCATTCGACTTATATTATAGGCAAGGCTGGTGCAATAACCAGGGTAGGATTACTCTCCCATGAGTGCTACTCGTATAGAGTGCGACAGTCTGTGATGCACCGTGGTCGTTGGAGTCAGACTAACGGATGGGCTCAATGGCACCATAGTTGATCGACCTTCTTGGCCAGCCATACAAATCTATACCCGTTCTGAAACAATTTTCACCCTCTGTGGTGCAGCGTTTCTAGCTGCGTGGATGGCTAACGGGGCAGTTTAGTTTAATTAGGAGAATCTAAAACGCTGGGAGAAAGAGAAAGAGAAAGAGAAAGAGAGGGGGTGAAAAATTGGAAAGAAAGTTTAGTAAGCTTTCTATAATATTAATTATTGTTGGGATTTTTATTGCTTATATGGTTTTTCCACCTATCAATATAACTTTTGGAAAGTGGTCTATGATAGCCGTACCGATCGGTTTTGCTATCTATTTAACAGGCATAACACTTGGAATTATCGCTTTCATTAAGAGAGAAAAAGGATTTATTAAATATATTTCATTAATTTCTATTTTGCTGGGTGTTTTGTTTGTTTTATTCCTCTCTCATATATTCGGGGGAGAAATCTAAGTAATGTTGAATATGCTTCACTGTACTCCTTAACGGCTGCTTTACTTCAAGATCTGCTGCTTAGACGGCTCTTTTTTCTTATTTAACTAAAGAAGCAGATTAGTTGAACAAGGTTTTTGCAGAAAAATGAAGAATTACTTAGTTAAGCAGGCAGTATCCAAATAAATTTAGGGGATGAATTATGGTAATCAGAGAGATGGACTTATCAGATGTTGAAAGAGTTAGGGCTATTGCACTTGCTACGTGGAGGAATACATATAGTGGGTTTATTCCAGAAGAAATACAAGATAAAGTTTTAAAGGATGCTTATTCTATTGAGGCGATGAATAATCGGTTTAGTTCCTCTCTAAATTTGGTAGCTGAAAATGGTGAAGAGATTATGGGATATGCTTTTTTCTCAGGAAATCTATCCGATAAAGATGTATTCTTAGAGTCCTTATATATTCATCCTAATCATCAAGGAAAAGGACTTGGAAAGTTACTATTGCTAACAGGACTTGAGCAATTCAAAGAACCCGCTACTTTATCTTTAACAGTGTATAAAGTAAATCCTAATATTTCCTTTTATGAAAGAGAAGGCTTTGAGGTAATGAAAGAAAATAAGGGCGAATTTTATGGACATCCAGTAGTTTTTACTCTGATGAAAAGGAATTTGGATAACCTTGTAAAGTAATGTGCTTAAACTAACGGGAGTTTTATTCAACTAATGAGGGAGGTTAGTTGAAGAGCGTTGTCTAACTTGTGTTCAACAATCGGTCCAGATTGTTGAGATGCAGGGTAAATTATTTTATGGGGGGATTAATATTAAGAAGCTATATCTTGTAATTGTATTTTTTGTTCTCATTCTGAGTGGATGCGATAGCAATTCCAATACAGATGAGTTACAAAATCCGAAATATAGAAACCCGTATGAGACTCCTGTAAACATCACAGAAACTGAGGCAGAGAAAATTGCGTTCGACCAAGCTTATCTGGATAAGCTTGACTCGCCAGTAATTCCGAAGAATTGGAAGACAGAAATTCGGAGCGTGTATTCTTTAAAATACGATAGGGACGTTTTAGTTTACGCCGTTTATTTAAAGACTGCTGAATTACCACCCGAAGAAACTATGTTTAACCAAGTTTACTATATAAGTACCGACAATGGAGAAATTATAGAGTCAAATCATTAAAACTTCTTTTTAATAATCGGGTGCGATTGTATAATATGCGTCTCTTTTTTCTTCTTCAACTTACGGGTAGCTTTACTTGAAGAACAAGCTACGAAGACGAATCAATGTTCTTATTAAACTAACGAGGCAGTTTAGTTCAATAAGAAGGTTATTTTCTGATTGCGTTGAATAAGTTAATATATGTAAATTAATGTACAAAAGGACTGCTTTACTAGTCTGAGTGTGGCACTATTTCTTGACCTAACGAGGCGGGTTTGCTCAAGAAGGAAATTAAGTTTTATATTCGCAGAGCAGTTATAGGAGGATAGAATGGTGAATTTTTGTTTATATGTAGTCACCTCATTATTGTCTTTTATTGGAGGTTTTTACGCTTATATCCTGACGTTAAAAATTGTTTGGGAACAATCATTGAGTGGTGGTGACATGAAAGCTGTTTTATTTTGGGGTGGCATTGTATTCTTTTTACTTGCAACTCCAATTTATTTAGGAATTATCTATTTTATTGATAATAGGTTCAAAAAAATAAAAGGATTACTCTATCCTGTTGGGTGTATTCTTGTATTTTTTATCCCAACATTATTAGTAACATTATCTTTTGGAAGCATGAACACATTTTCTCCTGAAGCAAAGTTGTTTCACTCTTTTTTCCTAACATCAGGACTAATTTTTGGGCTGTGTAGTTGGGGATTTAAAAAATTTAAAGCTAGATCAGTGATTTAAGTAACTCAGCAGGTTAGTTGAAGAAAAAGCGTTTAAGAGGAGGATTATTATAGGAGATAAAATTATTGTACTAAACGCGGCAGTTTGAAAGAAGAAGGTTATCAAATAATACGAGGGGAGAGAAAATGAGGAACAATTTATTTATTTTTGCAGTAATTTGGTTACTTTTGTTAGTTGGTTGTTCACACCAAGAAACATTACTAAAGGCAGAAGATAATAATAGCAGTGAATTAGAGATGGATGCCTTAGATTTAGTTATACCATCCAGGGAAAGTATTTTAAAAGATGGCTATCCATTAAATGATAATGGACAAACTTATGGACCAAATATGGGAGACGCGACGATTATTCTCGGTGAACCTGATTTACAGTTAGCAATAGGTGAGAACGGAACAATAGGTTATGCAAAAAAAGTAGATTTGGAAGGTCCGCAGCCTAGAACTCCTGAAGAAGCAGTTAAACTTATTAAAGTTAAAAAAAGAGAAATTCCTTTGTATGATGTTGATGGAGAGACAATTATCGGTAAATTTATTGTAGGTGGATAAAGATGTTCTATTATTGAACGACTTATAGGAAAGAGAAAGAGTTATGAAAGTAAAGGGTACTTTTAGTAGATCTGAGCTGCTTAAACGGCTCTTTTTCTTTTTCAACTAACGAAGCAGGTTAGTTCAAGAGTGTTGTTTAACTTGTGTTCAACAATCGGACCAGATTGATGAATTCATTATTAGTTCATTGGGGGTAAATCTATGAAAAAGACTTTTGGGACATTCATTATCCTATCCACGTTATTACTTGCCTCTTGTGGAGGGACTTCAACTGCCTCATCGTTAACTGTGATTGAAAAAGGTCAGTCAAACAATAACAAAGAATTTTGGATTTTAGTAAATGACTCGAACGATCCAAGCAAAGAAGAAACGTTTAAGATAATGATAAAAGAAAGGGCGATTTGGAACCTGATTGAAGAAGAGAAGGAGTATTTCATCATGTATTCAAACAATGGAGACAAACCTCGGGTACTAGAAAACATTCAGCGTTAATGGCTGGAGAATGATAATGTTTAGTGCAATCCTTGCCTACAATAGGGCGATATTGTTTAAGGAGCGTCTCTGTTCTTATAAACTAATGGGTGCTTTTTAGTGCAGATAGTTTAGCACTTGAGGGCTCTTTTTTCTTGTTCAACTAACGCGGCAGGTTAATTGAAGAAAAACATTGAAAAGAGGTTGATATGAATATGGAGACCTTACAACACAGGATTAGGTTAGCCTTTGATTTATTCGATAAAGGAGACTTTACTAAAGCCGAACAAATATACAGCGAGTGTCTTGATGAGATTTCTAAAAATACAGAGCTGTATAAAGACGTAATATTTGGTATGGGGTATGTTAAAGCACATATGAGTAAGTTTGACGAAGCAAGAAATTGTTATAAAGAACTTATTAAAATGGCGATTGTAATGGGAATAAGACTGAATTGGCAATGTATATGCACCAACTTGGAATGGTAAAAGAATGGCTAAAAAATTTGATGAAGCATTGCAAATCTTTGAAGATGAGAAAAACTTGTTACGAGAACATCAATTAGGTACTGAGTTAAATGAAGCAGTTAATTTATATGAAAGAGGCTATATATACTATTTGAAAAATCTTAATGACCAAGCGTTACCGTTAATGCAACAATCACTCAAACACGCTGAATTATCTGGAGATAAAGTTTGTGTTGCTTGTGCATTGAGAGGGCTTGGTGAGATTTACAGGGCAAACGGGAACAGAGAAATGGCAGTAATCTATTTTAAGAAAGCATTGTTAGCGTTTAAAGAAGCTGAAAACCAAAGAGGCGCAAAAGAAATTGAAGAATTATTATCGTTAGATAATTAAAGGGATTTGACTGAATTTCTTATTGAACTAACGGGGCGCATTGATTTGAAATTCGCTTGATGATGTATCGCATTTGGGCCACACTCATTTTATGTGGCTGCCTTGCTGTCACAAAGATGGCAGGATTATTGTCATTCCGGCTTTCAAGATATCGTTTAAGCCATATGTCGCAACGTGTATTGAAATAAACTTCCCTTTCCTTATCTCCTTTTCCTCTAACGATCGCGGATTGGTTTGTCCAATTAATATTGTTCTATTCTAACGCAACTATTTCTCCAATTCGACAACCGGTAGAAAACATGAATTCGAAAATCGCTTTTTCTATTGGGGTATGACAGGATTCACGAAGGTGTTCTATCTCTCGTTCGGTTAAATGCTTGGGTATTCGCTTACCGACTTTGGGCTCTTTAATCTTGGAAGTTGGATTCTTACTCAGGTAGCCTTCTTCATGTGACCAACGAAAAAAAAACTGGCTGGTTTTAAATGCTTACCCGATACGGCAAGATATTCCTTCAGTTGATTCGTATCCAGCAAGTCCATCTCTACATCCTTAAAATAACTGATCAGTAGCGTAGACTGTAACTGATATGCTTTCAACGTTTGTGGTGAAAAACCCTCTATCCGTTTATCAGCTTCAAACGAAGACCATGCTTTTGACAATAACAATTCCATTCCCCCTAAGAGAGTAATATTAAAGGGATTATTGCCAACTTAATAGAAGTATAGTCATATTGAGTATTTTCACTAACGTGGCTAGGTTAGTTGAGGAAAACTGAATAGGTGGTGATGGGATGGATTTAATAATGATTCGACATGGTCAAGGGGAGCATACATTGGATTTGCCTAGGAGCCTACAGTATAGTGATCCTTCATTAACTTCTTTAGGTATTGAACAAGCAAGAAAATTAAAAGCTCAATTCCCTTTAATTGAAGAGGATGTCATTTTCATTAGCCCAGTTAGAAGAAATCTGGAAACCGCAGTCATCTTTAGTGAAAATGTGAATTGTCGTAAGATTGTAAGCCCATTAGTTTCTCCACGAATGTTTCCTATTCTCCCTTACAAAAAGACGTTACCTTGTGATAAAATCCTTGCTTTAGAGAAAATCAAAAATGAATTTCCAACCTTTGAATTGGATCTAGAATGTCCGGCGGAATTATGGAGCAATGGTATAAATACTATTGCTGAACAAACATTTGAAGATTTAGCAGGTAGTTTTATTTTGAAATGTAGACAACTAAAAAAAGATAGGGTCTATGTCATTTCCCACGATGGTACGATTACTTCATATCGTCAAGTAATTACTGGGCAACTCTTATCTCGAGAGGATTTCCCAAGCGAAACAGGTTGGTTTCAACTTAGCTGTTAATGTTTAACAAAAGAAGCAGTTTAGTCAAAATGAAATTTAAGGAGATGATCATAATTGTTAAGTTCAAAAAGGCTTCAGTTTCGAAAAATGATGGTAAGTGACATCGAAAAGTATCATTCTTGGAGAAATGATTTAGCTGTAATGAATACAACAAGCACATCATTAGATTTATATTCTCTTGATGAAACGAGACATTTTGTGGAAAATATTATTCTTAATTCAACGTCTTCTAAGAGCTATATCATTGAGGAGAGTGAAGGGAATACGGCAATTGGTGTAACGTCTCTAATAAATATCGATTCAAAAAATAGAAATGCTGAATGTATTATCGATATTGGTGAAAAAGAATTTTGGGGTAAGGGATATGGTACAGAAGCTCTAAAAATGTTACTTGAATATTCTTTTTTAGAATTAAATTTACATCGTGTTTCACTGCGGGTATTCTCTCTCAATAAGAGGGCTATACATATTTATAATAAACTTGGTTTTATAAAAGAGGGAGTAGTGCGTGAAAGTTTATATAGAAATGGAAAATGGCATGACATAATTATCATGGGGGTTTTAAAGAGAGAGTATTTGAGCAAACAGTAAAAATGTAACATTTTTCATTTATACTAACGGGTATTTTACTTACAGATCGTTGAGCTCCTCAGGGGCTCATTTCTTATTGAACTAACGCAGCAGGTTAGTAGAATAACATAATGTTTTCAACTTCTGATTTAGGGGGCTTTATAATGAGATATAACATAATGGGAGTATGTAAAACTTACCATGAAGAAGAGGGATGGGGCTGGATTTCAATTGAAGACGAAGATGACGTTTGGGTACACTTCAGTAGTATTCAAATGGATGGGTTCAAATCTCTTAACAAAGGTGACGCAGTATTGTTTGACCTTGAAGAAAACTCCAATTTAAAAGAACAATCCCGTCGAGCTGTAAATGTTAAGAAGATAGATAATAAGTTCAACTAACAGGTGCTTTACTTGAAGAACATTGAGCTACTAAGACAGCTCAATGTTCTTATTGAACTAACGGTGCAGGTTAGTTCAATAAGAGAATATTCTATGATTTGGATAAAATTCGTATCTTTTGTATTGGTTGTTGTATGTATTAAGTGAAATAGTTGTCATCAGACAGCCCTTTTTATTATTCAGCGTTCTTCGTTTGGTTCAAGCAACAAATTGGGGGAGATAATTATGAGATCAATTCAATGGATGTTGTTAGGTATAAGTATTATTTTGATAGGCGGTTTCCTGATGTTAGACCCGTCAAGTAATATGAATGGTTTTTATTTTTTCGTATTCTTGGGTGGGTTTGTTGTCACTTTAGCTGGGTTTGTTAATAGCAAGGATAAATGATGTGCCTTTTGGGAGGCTATTTACTCCCTTTAGAAATGAACACTGGAACAAATAGTGCAGCTATTTTATTGTGCTAACGGAGGGCTTTACTTCAAGAAGGAGTAAAGCATTTTTCCTTATTGAACTAAGGCAGCAATTTAGTTGAAGAAGGGGTTAGTAAAATAATTGATAATATAAAGGAGAGAAATTATGAAATTTTATATTGCATCAAGCTTAAAGAATATAGAACAGGTTAGATATGTTAGCAAAAGGTTAAAAGATAAAGGATTTATCCATACATATGACTGGACTGTAAATGAGAACGTAAGAACATTGGAAGAACTAAAGGCTATAGGTCAAAAGGAGAAAAAGGCTGTAATAGAAGCGGATTTTGTTGTTGTTTTATTACCAGCAGGAAAAGGAAGCCATATTGAATTAGGTATTGCTATGGGGAATGACAAAAAAATTTATCTTTATTCAACGAACAAAGAGGTAGATAACATTGAAACAACCAGTACATTTTATCATTTACCTGAAATCGAAAAATGCTTTGGAACAATAGATGAGTTAGTAGATATTATAGACTTAGAATCAAAAAGTTTTTTAAGCTAACGAGCGCTTTACTTCAAGAAGGAGTAAAGCATTTTTCCTTATTAAACTAACGGAGTGTTTAGTTTTATTAGGAGAAACTAAAACGCTTGGAGAAAGGGAGGGGGTGAAAAATTGGAAAGAAAGTTTAGTAAGTTTTCCATACTATTAATTATTGTCGGGATTTTTATTGCGTATATGATTTTTCCACCTATTAATATAACTTTTGGAAAGTGGTCTATGATAGCCATACCGATCGGTTTTGGTATCTATTTAACAGGCATCACACTTGGAATTATCGCTTTCATTAAGAAAGAAAAAGGATTTATTAAATATCTTTCATTAATCTCTATTTTGCTGGGTGTTTTGTTTGTTTTATTCCTCTCTCATATATTCGGGGGAGAAATCTAAGCAATGTTGAATATGCTTCATTGTACTTCTTCAGGTTGAAGAAGGTGTTATTGGAAAAATCCAATCGAAGCAGATTAGTTGTGAATAGAGTTGAATAACTTCTGTTCAACATTCGAGTCATTTTGTTTAATGAAAATTAAATCTTGAGGTGAAGTATGAAAAAATACTCGAAGTTATTTATAGGATTACTTTTTGCTTTAACGCTAACAGGTTGTTTTGGAGAAGATTATGATGTGGGTGTCCCAACTGCCCATCTATACCTTGGTATTGGAGATATACAATTAACAGAAGCCAATATCAGTTGGCAAACGCAAAGTGAGGATGTCCACGAAACAATAGAGGATGTTCAGGAATTTGGACTATCTCAGGATGAAATAAAGATTCCAGCAAATCAAGAAGCTACTTTAGATTTTAAAGAAAATGAAAAAAATGGTGGAGATATTTGGACAGATCCAGAGATAACAGCTGTTCTAATAAGTGATGGGAAACAAATTGAAGTAGAAATGAATGACAATAGAGAATTTAGATTCCCATCCGACAAAGGAAGTTATGTGTTAGAGGTTATATTTAAAAGTAACGCAGGTAGCGCGCAATACGTAGGAAATATTTTAATTCAGTAAATTAAACAATTAGGCGCTTTAGGTGAACAACATGCGCTTCTTGTTAAACTAACGTGGCAGTTTAATTTAATAAGAATTTGTGTGATGGAATATATCTAAATAAGATTAGTCCTTTGCATCAAGTGGGATTTGTTTAAAACAGTTACTATGAATGTAATATTGCAAAAGAGGTGTTTTTTGATAAAGGGTTTATATGAAGCGCATTTACCGGTAAGGAATTTGCAAATTTCAATCGAGTTTTATGAAAAACTTGGTCTCAAACTTTATAAAAGGTACAATAAAGCGGCTTTTTTTTGGATTACGGAGGGAGAGAGTTGGCTTGGCTTATGGGAAGGGAAAGAATCAGAAATTCCTTACCATGTATCATTAAGGCATATTGCATTTAATGTTGATTTAGAGGATATTAAAACAGCAAAAGTCTGGTTAAAAGAACGTGGAATTGAAGTGAAAGAAGAATTTGACTTGGACCCCAAGGAACCAATAGTTGTACCAAATCAAGCACACGCTATGATTTATTTTGATGACCCAGACGGGAATAGCTTGGAATTTATTACCAGATTACCCAAAGAGATTGAACGATCAGATAAAATGTATTTAAGCGAGTGGGAGAGAATTTCTAAATAACTTTATTGAACAAACGGGTGCTTTACTTGAAGATCAGGGCTGCTTAAACGGCTCTTTTTTTCTTCTTCAACTAAAGGAGCAGCATTCCTGTTTGAAGGATTTGCACCATCTTGAAAGAAAAAGAGCCCTCTTGTATGATGCTGAGTGTCAACGTGGAATTGACCCATCATCAAACAGGAGGACTACTCTATGTATTCTAATTGGAATGAAAAGCTAAATCAAGTAACTGAAAACACATTAATTGTCGGCATGGATATCGCTAAGAGTACTCATTACGCATGCTTTGTAGATGAACGCGGACGTGTACTTGAGAAAGCTTTTGCCGTACATCAATCCAGAGAAGGATTTGAAGCATTATATCAAAATGTACTTCGTGCTATGAAAGTACATGAGAAAACTGATGTTATCGTTGGGATTGAGCCTACCGGCCACTATTGGATGAACCTTGCTTATTTCTTGGATTCCTATGGAATCCCGCTTGTAATGGTCAACCCATTACACGTCAAGCGGTCAAAGGAACTGGATGATAACCTACAGACGAAGAACGATAAGAAAGATGCCGTCGTCATTGCTCGGCTCATGAAGGACGGGCGTTTCAGCTATCCACGCATTCTTAAGGATATAGAGGCAGAGTTGCGAATTGGCTCTACACTTCGTTCAAAGCTGACAGTGGACTTGTCGAGCCTCAAGAACCGGATCATTCGCTGGCTTGATCGGTACTTCCCGGAGTTTACACAGGTCTATCCGACTTTCGGGAAGATGGCATTCGCTACGCTTGAGAAAACACCTTTGCCACAGGACATCGTAGGGAAAACGGCTGAAGAGTTAGTCTTTCTCTACCGACAGGTAGAGGGAATGAGAGCGCCGCAATTACCAAAGGCAAGACTTCTGGTTGATGTAGCCAACCAATCTATCGGGTTGACGGAAGGATCGCAGATGGCACGATTCGAAATCGCCACGCTCATCCGTCAGTACCGATTGTTAGAGGAAGAAATAGAAGAGGTAAATAGCCAATTGGCCGAATTGGCTAAGTCTACAGGAGAGTATGTATACCTCTCAACTGTACCCGGCTTAGGGGATGCTACAATCGTTGATCTACTCTCCGAAGTCGGTAGCTTTTCACATTATGAAAATCCACGCCAACTCATCAAACTCGCGGGATTAACATTACGTGAAAATTCTTCCGGACAACACAAGGGGCGAAAACATATCTCTAAACGAGGCCGAAAGAGGTTAAGGAATGTTCTATTTAAAGTCATCGTTCCACTAATCAGGCACAATGAAGCGTTTAAACGGCTACATGAATACTACACGACTCGCCAACATTATCCCCTGCGGGGAAAACAATCGATGGTCGTGCTATGCGGTAAATTACTGAAAGTATTACATGGAATTTGTAAGAAGAAAGTTCATTTCGATGAGCGGCATATGATGAACGATCTCCACTGTCTCGCAACGGCAGCGTAGGACATTTCAAATCAATCTATCTATGACAAGAAGAATGACACGGAGAAGCCAGCACAGTACTAAAACTCAGACCAAGAGTCCCTGGAGCAGCTTAGCAGGCCTCTGCCTTATGAATAGACCGAACGAAGGAATGTTAGCGCACAGACGCCAAGAGACATGGGAGGGTACGTCATCATAAGCATCGCAGAGATCCATTGTGCATCAAAAAATGGGTAAGAAAAGCTAATGTTTCCCATTAGTTTCAGCGAAGCGTACACTCATCTTGGTAATAAAACAATAAATTCAAATCTATGTTAATAAGTTAGCAAAAAAATAATTTTCCTCACATCACGAAGTGATGTAACCGTTGATACTTCAATGTTTATAGAGGGAGGTTAGTTGAATAAGGATATGTAACTTTATTTTAAAATTTAAGTCTAATTTTAGAGGAGGGTTATTAATGAAAAATTTATTTGTTTTATTTGTCATATGTGGCTTCATATTAGCTGGTTGCTCAGAAGAACAAGAAAGTAAAGGTCAAAATGAAGGCAGTTCTGAAACAGTCACCACCACTAAAGCGAATTCCTTAGAGCTAAAAGAAACAGAAGGAGTGGGAATTTTCGCAAAAGCAGTAAGTGATTCAAAGAAAGAGCCTGGTATTGTCAACATGACAAATCCCCAATATAAATTTAGTATTTGTGAAGAATCCTATTTGCTTTGGATAACTGAAGATTCCGGGACCATAATGAACACAAAAGACACACACACGATTTATACATTATCCAGTAATTCAGTCCAAGAAGTTTATGAGTTTGTTAGTAAAGGTTAAAAATATTCATCTTTAACTAACGCAGCAGTTTAGTTGAACAAGGGATGAAAAAATAGAACGAAAAGGAGAATGGAAAAAATGAACAACGTGATGTTCCAGTAGGAAATTTAGAGCAAGAAAAAAATAGATGAATGGAGGCTGATTTATGAAAAAATATAAATTTAGTTTTTGGCTCACAATAATTGCTATCGGTATATGCCTTATCAATTTATTGGGATATGATGATAAATCCATATTATTATTTTTAGTAAGTCCACCGTTTCAGATAATGGGAACGCATTGGTTTGTTGAAAACTTTACACACCCTGCTAATATTTCAATAGAAATAAAGTATGTTTTAACTATATTGTTTTGGTTTTTATTTGGTATTACATTGGATAACTTTATCCGTAAGCTGTTAAACAAAGGCAATCGGAAAGAGTGAAAATGTTAGTTGTATTCATAAGAAAAGAAATACACAAATAAAAATAGCCGTTTCCTGGCTTTTTTTTGTTGAGCATCTGGAACCTAATATGCATCGTTCTTCTTCACTAACGGGTGCTTTAGTTTAATAAGAATAGTAAAATATTCCGCCAAAAAAACGCTCATTTCTGAGCGTTTTTACTTGTTTTTTATCTAGTTATTTCACTGTTGAAATATATGCTAATTAACCTGTAATTTACTTTGATAATTGCACTTTTCTCCCCATCTTATTTATGTTTGAAAAACACAAATACGAAAATTGTTCTTTGGACAGCGTTATTGGTAGTTACACTTGTCAACATGGTAAGATAAGTGGAGATAACGTTTTTTTTGGAGATTGAATTAGCCATTTTCAGCTGAAACAATTTTTAGTTGATTGGAGTGGAAGGTGGCGAAGTGCAAGGATATGCTCTCAAAGCTTCGCTGTTGTTCGCAAAAGCCGTTCTTCGTTACGGCTTTTCCACGGCAGGTAGCTGGAAGTTAAAAATTAATTTGACTTATAATTAGATGAACGAATAAGGGAGTGGAATCATGTGACGAAAAAGAAAGTAGTGCTTTTAGATGGAAATAGCTTGGCGTATCGTGCGTTTTTTGCTTTGCCTTTATTGACGAACGATACTGGCATTCATACCAATGCAGTGTACGGATTCACTATGATGCTGCAAAACATACTGGCGGAAGAAAAGCCGACACATATGCTCGTCGCCTGGGATGCCGGAAAGACGACGTTCAGACACTCCACATTCACGGAGTATAAAGGCGGCCGTCAAAAGACGCCACCGGAGCTTTCAGAACAATTCCCTTACTTGCGGAAACTACTTGACGCTTTCCAGATCCCGCAATATGAACTCGATCAGTATGAAGCGGATGATATTATTGGGACATTAAGCAAGTCGGGTGACGAAGAGGGCGTGGAAGTCATCATCATTTCAGGTGACAAGGACTTAACGCAGCTGGCGAGCGACCATACGACGGTGTGCATTACACGAAAAGGGATTACTGACCTTGAAAAATATACACCAGCACATGTTATGGAGAAATACGGCATTACACCACCGCAGATTATTGACATGAAAGGTCTCATGGGAGATGCTTCCGACAATATTCCTGGCGTTCCGGGCGTTGGTGAAAAGACGGCACTTAAACTTTTGAAGGAATACGGCTCTGTCGAAAAGGTATATGAATCCCTGGATTCCGTTTCAGGAAAGAAATTGAAGGAAAACTTGACGGAAAATGAAGAGCAGGCATTCATGAGCAAAAAGCTTGCGACAATTGAAGTGAATGCCCCGATTACAATTTCGATGGACGACTTGACATACTCAGGACCGGATGAAGAAAACGTCAAAACGATTTATGAGGAACTGAAGTTCAAGACGTTGCTTGAAAAAATGGCTCCTCAAACGGAAAGTGAACCTGTAAAGGAAATCGACGTTCAAATCGTCACCGATCCTGAAACAATAGAACTCGCGGATGAAATGGCGGTCCATGTGGAAATGATGGATGAAAATTACTTGTCCTCGGAAGTTACAGGTATCAGCATGACGGACGGCGAACAAACAATATTCATTCCAATCGCGGTCTTGCAACAATCCGAACGTCTAAAAGAATGGCTGGGTAATGAAGAGAATAGGAAGCTTGCGACCGATTCAAAATCTGCTTCTGCATCACTCTTACGATATGGCATCGAAGTGAATGGCTTTGAATTTGATTTATTGCTAGCGACTTATATTGCGAATCCATCTACCTCTTATACGGATGTCGCTTCCGTCGCAAAGGAATTCAACTATTCGGATGTGCAGCCTGATGAAGTGGTGTACGGAAAAGGCGCAAAAAAAGCATTGCCTGACGAAAAAACGCTTGCGGACCATGCCGGCAGAAAAGCACAAGCAGTATGGAAGCTGAAGCCGGTGTTAGAAGATAAATTGCGAGAAAACGAGCAGTTCGGATTATATCGCGAACTCGAAATGCCGCTTGCAAAAATTCTTGGGAAGATGGAATCGACGGGTGTTAAAACGGACTTAGGAATCCTTCAGCAAATCGGACTTCAGCTTTCCACGAGATTGACCGAACTCGAATCAATCATCTATGAGATGGCTGGACAACCATTCAATATCAATTCTCCAAAGCAGTTAGGTGAAATCCTGTTCGAGAAGATCGGGTTAACTCCGATCAAAAAAACAAAGACGGGCTATTCGACTGCAGCAGATGTGCTGGAGAAGCTTGAAAGCGAGCATGAAATCATCAGTTTCATTTTGACATACCGTCAGCTCGGTAAGTTGAACTCGACTTATATTGAAGGTTTGTCGAAGGAGATCCACGAGGACGGAAAAATCCATACTCGATTCCAACAGGCATTGACGCAAACAGGCCGATTAAGCTCCATCAATCCGAACTTGCAGAACATCCCGATCCGTCTCGAGGAAGGCAGAAAGATCCGTGCTGCATTTGTTCCATCAGAACCGGGCTGGCTTATGTTCGCAGCTGACTATTCACAGATTGAATTGCGTGTCCTTGCCCATATGTCCCAGGACGAGAAAATGATTTCGGCTTTCCGGGAAGGGGAGGATATCCATACAAAGACAGCGATGGACGTTTTCGGTGTGGATAAAGATGCCGTGTCCTCAGACATGAGGCGGACTGCGAAGGCGGTCAACTTCGGAATTGTCTATGGCATCAGCGATTACGGTCTGTCCCAAAGCTTGAATATCACCCGGAAGGAAGCAGGAAAATTCATCAACACGTATCTTGAGACGTTCCCTGGCGTAAAGCAATACATGGAAGATATTGTCTCCGAGGCGAAAATGAAGGGCTATGTCGTCACGATGATGAACAGACGAAGATACTTGCCTGATATTACAAGTTCGAATTTCAATTTGCGGAGCTTTGCAGAAAGAACGGCTATGAATACGCCGATACAAGGGACTGCCGCAGATATCATTAAAAAGGCGATGATCGATATGGATGCCAGATTGAAGGAGGAAAACATGCAGACGCGCATGCTCCTTCAAGTGCATGATGAATTGATCTTTGAAGCGCCTGAGGAAGAAATCGAAAAACTGAAGATAATCGTACCGGAAGTGATGGAATCTGCTTTGGCACTCGATGTACCTTTAAAGGCCGAGTGGGCGTTTGGTCATTCTTGGTACGAAACGAAGTGAGGAATAGAAATGCCAGAACTGCCTGAAGTGGAAGGTGTCGTCCGCGAATTATCGTCCGTCTCCATCGGGCGCACCATTTCTGAAGTGCAAGTTTCCGATGTAATAAGGAGATCCAAAGAATTGGGCAAGGAAGCGATTGTCAAAGGGAAAACCCTTGAAGATTTTATCGAAGAGCTTGCCTCCATGACGATTGTGGACATCACGAGAAGAAGTAAATATATTTATTTCCATTTGGAAAAGGACGGGCAGCCGTACTTGCTTGTCAGCCATCTTGGCATGTCGGGTGCGTGGTTCATTGTCGACACGTTGGAAGACGTTACGGAACAGAAATTCAGGAACCATATCCATGTCGTTCTCAAGATGGCGGATGGAGGACTGCTCGTCTATTCCGATATCCGTCGATTCGGGGAATTGCGCCTGTTGCAAAAGGAAGGGGATTATATGCCATTGCTGAAAATGGCCCCAGAACCGTTTGACACAATTGCCGCCGACCATTTCCTCGCTATGGCTTCAACACCGAAATATGCGCGGAAGCCAATCAAAGAAGTGATCATGGATGGCCATGTCATTTCGGGTTGCGGAAATATCTATGCAACGGAAGCGCTATTCCGAATGAAGATCCACCCGGGAAGGGCGACGGAACGGATAAGCGAAAAAAGGAAACGGGAATTATTCCGGGAAATCGTTGATGTCTTGCAAGAAAGCATCGATGCGGGAGGAAGCTCTATCTCAGATTATCGGAATATTAATGGGGAAGCAGGAACGATGCAGACCCGTTTGAAGATGTATGGAAAGAAAGAGTGTGGAACGTGCGGAAAAGAGACGAAATGCATGAAAATCGCCGGCAGGACCTCTGTATATTGTCCCCAATGCCAAAGGTGAGGAAGGGAGGATTCCAATGATCATCGGTTTGACCGGAAGCATTGCGACCGGCAAAAGTACCGTGTCGCGGATGCTGAAACAAAAAGGATATCCGATCGTTGACGCGGATGAAATTTCAAGGCTCGTCGTGGAGCCCGGCAGTCCTGCACTTGATCAAATTGCCCAGGAGTTCGGTGGGGATGTACTCCTGCCCGACGGTGCGCTGAACAGAGAAAAGCTCGGCAGCCTCATCTTCAATGACGAGGAAAAGCGGCAAGTGCTGAACGGGATCGTCCATCCAGCTGTCCGGAAGGAAATGATTCGGCAAAAGGAAGAATGGTTGGATAAAGGGGCAAATACGGTCATCATGGATATTCCCCTCCTATTCGAAAGCAAGCTTCAGTCGTATGTAGATAAAATAATTGTCGTATCAGCAAAACCCTCCATTCAAAGGGAGCGTCTGATTGCAAGAAACGGCTATTCTACGGAGGAAGCAGATGCCCGCATCAACTCGCAACTTCCGATTGCCGAAAAGGAATTGGGCGCGGATGCAGTCATTAATAATGATGGAACAATGGATGAGACCGAAATTCAACTCAATGGAATATTACTTGAATGGAAAGCTGAAATTTAACTTGAATCATTTTATTCTCTGAAAAGTGGAACATTGCTATTTCATTCACAAACTCTTTCCACCCGGTTAAAATGTGCTATACTAATTAACGGATAAACGATAAAAAGTATATAACATTACGCAGGAGGATTTTTTCATGACTACTTCGATAGCGATAAACGGTTTTGGGCGGATTGGCCGCATGGTATTCCGACAAATTATCACGAAGGATGACGTGGATGTAGTAGCAATAAATGCATCCTATCCGGCAGAAACGTTAGCCCATTTGATTAAGTATGACACTAATCATGGAGTTTTTGACGGTGAAGTCGTTGTGGAGGAAGAAGCTCTTGTTGTCAACGGAAAGCGGGTCAAATTAATAGCTGAGCGCGATCCGTCCAAGTTGCCTTGGAAAGAGCTTGGTGTCGATGTCGTCATTGAAGCAACTGGTGTATTCAATGAACGTAGCAAAGCTGCCCTTCATCTGGAGGCAGGTGCAAAAAAAGTCATTTTGACGGCTCCAGGGAAAAATGAAGACGTTACAATCGTTCTTGGTGTGAACGATGACAAGCTTGATATTGAAAAACATGATGTCATTTCCAATGCGAGCTGCACGACAAACTGTCTTGCACCTGTTGCAAAGGTGTTGAATGATACATTCGGCATTGAAAACGGATTGATGACAACTGTTCATGCTTATACAAATGATCAGAAAAACTTGGATAATCCGCATAAGGATCTTCGTCGTGCGCGTGCTTGTGCACAGTCGATCATCCCGACTTCTACTGGTGCGGCTAAAGCGTTATCGCTTGTCCTGCCTGAGCTTGAAGGGAAAATCCATGGAATGGCGCTTCGTGTACCAACGCCGAACGTATCATTGGTCGACCTTGTCGTTGATGTTCAAAAAGATGTAACAGTGGAAGAAGTGAATGAAGCATTCATCAAAGCTGCAGAAGGTCCGATGGCTGGAATCCTTCGTTTCACGACTGAACCACTTGTATCGATCGACTTCAACACGACTACTGAGTCTGCAACAATTGACGGTCTTTCGACGATTGTCATGGGCGACCGCAAAGTGAAAGTGCTTGCTTGGTATGACAATGAATGGGGCTACTCAGCCCGCGTTGTCGAATTGGCTATAAAAGTTGGAACTGCATTGAACTCCAAAGTTAATTCCTAATTCGTAAAATGAAAATCGTCCAGGCTGATTACTCGGCTTGGACGATTTTGTATTCCATTCATTTTTTCATTGAACTTCTGTTATAATCGATATACTATACGGAATTGCGGAGGAAGCAAAAATGATATGTCCAGCTTGTCATTATAATGGCACCCGGGTCGTCGATTCCAGACCTGCTGAAGAGAATCGATCGATCAGACGACGCCGTGAATGCGAGAAATGCGCTTTCCGGTTCACGACATTCGAAAAAGTGGAAGAGATGCCGCTCATCGTCGTGAAAAAGGATGGCACGCGGGAAGAATTCAGCGGTGAAAAATTGTTGAGGGGATTAATCCGTGCTTGTGAAAAGCGTCCGGTTGATCTGGAAGCAGTAAAAAACATCGTTTATTTGATAGAAAAAGAATTACGAAGCTCAGGGACTGTCGAAATCGATTCCAAGGATGTCGGCGAAATGGTTATGGAGAAATTGGCCGATGTGGATGAAGTCGCATACGTCCGGTTTGCTTCTGTCTACCGGCAATACAAGGATATTACCGTTTTTATCGATGAACTGCAGAGCTTGCAGAAGAAAAAGGATGAAAACTGATTTTGAATTAAGGAAGGAAAGAGGGGTTCCGAAAAATTATGCTGTACCAGGAATTGCAACCAGTCGATACATTTACAATCAAGTTGTCTCACCCATTTTCGGATTATGACCGGCAACTCCTCACTTTGTTCTACCAACCATTGATCGGTCCTGATGCCATGAGTCTTTTCATGTCTCTTTGGGCTGATGCAGAGCGCGAAACGGAAAGCGAATTCAGCCATTATTATTTAATGAATTTATTAACAATGCCTTTAGTTAAAGTATTTGAGGCTAGAATCTCCCTTGAGGCGATCGGCTTGCTTCGTACCTATTGTAAACAGATGGATCAGGATCGCACTTTCTGTTACGAGCTTTTGCCGCCATTGGATGCGAAGTCATTTTTTGATGATCCGCTATTATCTACATTTCTTTTCAGTAAAATCGGTGAGCAGGCGTATCGAAGTCTAAGATCCCGTTTTCTGGTTGATGATCCGATGGATGAGCAATATAAAGAAGTATCACGCACATTTTTGGATGTGTTCAAGCCTATTCGGTACAGTTCATCGGAAGGGATGGATGAGGGAGGTCAAATGTCGGGACGCAACGAACCGACCGGCATCCCGTTCGCTTATTCCGATTTCGATTTCAATCTATTCCGTGCGGGACTTTCAGAACAGATGGTGCCAAAATCAGCCCTCGCTTCAGTATCGAAGGAATTGATCGAGAAATTAGCATTCCTCTATTCATTGACACCACTCGATATGCAAAAGGTCGTTATGATGGCGCTTGATGAAAACTTGAAGCTACCAGAAGACCGATTGCGGAAAGCGGCTGTCGATTTTTATAAGATGAACATTTCTCAAAATGTCCCGTCTATTGAAAAGACATTCCAGAAGGAAAAGAAACATGTCACTTCCGAGCCTCTCACTAGGGAAGATGAACTGCTCGTTTATATGGAGAACACATCACCCCGTGAAATGCTGAAAGACTATACGGGAAATGAACCGCTCCCGGTGGATGTCCAGCTAGCTGAAAGGCTTGTGACGGTGCACGGGTTTACAGTTGGAGTTGTAAATGTCTTATTGCATTACGTAATCATCCGTAATGACGGGAAGATTACAAAGAACTACGCGGAGAGGATCGCTTCGCACTGGGCGAATAAAAAGATAGAAACCGCAAAACAGGCGATGGAAATCTCCCGCAAAGAGCATGATCAATATATCAAATGGCAGAAGGAAGGCAGCCGAAAAACAAGTGGCCGGAAACCGGTGAGGGAAGAGAAGGTGCCGGAATGGTTCAACAAGCCAGAGGAGCAGAATGTGTCGAAGGATGAGGCGGATCCTGCTATTGATGAAAAGCGCCGTGAACTGCAAGCTAAGTTAGATGCCATGAGATTGGAGGGAAAATAAGATGGAACGAATTGGAAATACATTGAAGCGTGTTATCAATTCTTCGGACTTGGCCGCAAGATATGAGCAAGTGCGCAATGAAGTGATGGAATCTCCTGGAGTCCAGAAGTTCATCGAGGAACATTCCGATGAAATCGACAAATCCGTCGTAGAAAAAAGCCTAGGAAAACTATTCGAATATGTTTCCGCATCACACAAATGCGACAAATGCCCCAATATCAATGGCTGTATAAATGTGATGAAGGGATTCGAGCCGAAACTTATTCTCACACAAGGTTTCATCGACATCGACTACATAAAATGCCCGAATAAGCTGATTGACGATGAAAGCCGAAATATCGCGAATATGATCGATAGTATGTATATGCCAAAAGATGTCATGGATGCGCGCCTTCCAGATGTCGATTTGGGGCATCATACGAGCAGGATCGTTGTTGTAGAGGAAGCATGGAAGTTTTTGAATGAACTAAGCAGCACAAACAAATTGCCCGAACGCGGCCTTTATATCCATGGACCGTTCGGAACCGGCAAATCGTATGTGCTCGGAGCATTGGCGAACGAACTTGCCAACCGACACATCCGGACGGTTGTTGTGTATATTCCTGAGTTTTTAAGAGAAATCAAGCAATCAATCCAAGATCAGACGTTGAACGAAAAAATCGACTTTGTAAAAAAGGCGGACGTACTCATGCTGGATGACTTCGGTGCCGAATCTATGTCCGCATGGGCGCGAGATGAAGTGCTCGGCACGATCTTGCAATATCGCATGGCTGAAAAATTGCCGACATTCTTCACCTCGAATCTTAACCACGACGAGCTTGAACATCATTTGACTTATACACAACGCGGCGAAAAGGAAGCTGTCAAAGCGCAGAGGCTCATGGAACGGATTAAAATGATCAGCAAACCCGTCCAATTGAAAGGGAAAAACCGAAGAAACGGGTGAGGGGAATTTATCCACTTGCAATTGTCTGAGTCTTTCCTTATACTAATGAATATTATATCTACAATTATTTATGCAAATGCATTGAAGAGGACATGAATCAATTCATCCACTAACAGAGATCAGGGTCATTTGGCTGGAAGCCCTGAAGTGCAGAGGATTGATTTACCACCTTGGAGCAGCATCGGTGAATGAATTTCCATAGCCGATGACGGACCCCGGCCCGTTAGCCGTTTCAAGCTTCATCTTTCCGGTTATATGGCCGGATGGAAGGAAGAAGGGTGGAACCACGAGCAACAGCTTCGTCCCTTTATAGGGATGGGGCCTTTTTTTGTTCAAAAAAATAAGTGAGGAGTGTTTATAATGGCAGAAAATATTCAATTGAAATTTCCGGATGGAGCGATAAAAGAGTTTCCGCAAGGCACAACAACAGAAGACGTGGCGGGCTCTATCAGTCCGGGGCTGCGAAAAAGCGCACTTGCAGGAAAAGTCGGGGAACAGCTCATCGACTTGAAAACACCGATTGAAGAAGATGGTGATATTGCAATCATTACACCGCAATCACCTGAGGCGTTGGAAATCCTACGTCATAGTACTGCACATCTATTAGCACAGGCAGTTAAAAGGAAATTCCCGGACGCCAAACTAGGCATCGGCCCAGTCATCGATAACGGTTTCTATTATGATATCGATTCACCAACACCGATTACAGCAGAAGACCTTCCCGAACTTGAAAAGGAAATGAAGCGAATCATTGGTGAAAATCTACCAATCAACCGCATTGAAGTGTCTCGCGACGAGGCCGAAAAGCGCTTCAAGCAAATTGATGATCCATACAAAATCGAACTGTTGGAAGCAATTCCGGATGGCGAGCAAGTATCCATCTATGAGCAAGGCGAATTCTTCGACCTATGCCGTGGCGTTCACGTCCCTTCGACGGGCAAACTGAAAGAGTTCAAATTATTGAGCATCGCGGGTGCGTATTGGCGCGGCGACTCGAAAAACAAAATGCTTCAACGGATTTACGGTACTGCCTTCTTCAAAAAGGAAGAGCTTCAAGAACATCTTCGCATGTTAGAAGAAGCAAAAGAACGCGACCATCGGAAAATCGGAAAAGAACTGAATTTATTCATGAACTCCCAAAAGGTTGGCCAAGGACTTCCGCTATGGCTTCCGAAAGGCGCCACAATTCGCCGCATCATCGAGCGCTATATCGTCGATAAAGAAGAAAAGCTCGGTTATGATCACGTTTATACACCGGTGCTTGGAAGTGTCGAGCTTTACAAGACATCAGGACACTGGGGGCACTATCAGGACGGCATGTTCCCTGTCATGAGCATGGATAATGAAGATCTCGTCCTCCGTCCGATGAACTGTCCGCATCATATGATGATCTACAAAAACGGCATCCATTCCTATAGGAACTTGCCGATCCGGATTGCGGAGCTCGGTACGATGCACCGTTATGAAATGTCAGGTGCTTTATCCGGTCTGCAACGTGTCCGTGGCATGACGCTGAATGATGCCCATATCTTCGTACGCCCGGATCAAATCAAAGAAGAATTCAAGCGTGTCGTTCAACTCGTAATCGACGTCTACAAAGACTTCAACATTGAAGATTACTCGTTCCGTATATCGTATCGCGATCCGGAAGATACTGAAAAATATTTTGACGATGACGAAATGTGGGAACGCGCACAAAGCATGTTGAAAGAAACGATGGACGAAATGGGACTTCCTTACGTGGAGGCGGACGGTGAAGCTGCTTTCTATGGTCCGAAACTCGACGTTCAAGTGAAAACAGCTATCGGCATGGAAGAAACACTTTCAACTGTCCAACTTGACTTCCTTCTTCCTGAGCGATTCGACCTCACGTACGTCGGAGAAGACGGCAAGCAACATCGCCCAGTCGTCATCCACCGCGGTGTCGTCTCGACAATGGAAAGATTCGTCGCATTCCTGATCGAAGAATACAAAGGTGCATTCCCGACATGGCTGGCACCAGTTCAAGTAGAAGTAATTCCAGTTTCCCCGGAAGCACATTTCGACTACGCGAATGAAGTGCGCGAAAAACTAATGGCAGCAGGATTCCGAATCGACTTAGACAGCCGTGACGAAAAAATCGGCTACAAGATTCGCGAAGCCCAAGTCCAAAAGATCCCTTACATGCTCGTCCTTGGAGACAAAGAAGTCGAATCCGGCGAAGTCAACGTAAGAAAATACGGCGAACAAAAATCCGAAAGCATGCCATTTGCAGATTTCTTGAAGTTATTGAAAGCAGACGTATCCCACGATAGCTAATCCTTGGACGCGGGCATGTAAATAGTAAAATCAACACCCAAAAACGCGCCAAATGCCTTTAAACAAATAAAAGCACTTAAAAATTATTATCAAAGTAGCATTTATGCATGTTGACGGGCATTTTTAAACGTTTGAACTGTTTTATGCGTTTTTAGAAAGACTTTAAAACAGGGATATTCAGTAAGATTACTTTCCGTTGATTGAAGCGGAGGGCGGCGACTCCTGGGGGATCAGCATGAGCTGAAGACCCCGCAACGAAGCGAAGCGCAGTGAGGAGGCTGAAGCCGTGCCCCCCGGAAAGCGTCCGCCCGAAGCGGAAATCAACTGTATTGCATTTTTTGTTTATAAGTTTTTTGTTGACAACGAAAGTTCAAGATGGTAGACTTATTAAGGTTAATGAATACAGTTTGTGGTATAAGAAGGAGCTGCCCGCTTCTCACCTGATCGACGCATAACGTTGTTGACAGGTTGCACATAAGTGAACGTGCCGTGCAATTATTTGCATGTACACATAAGCGGGTAGACAAAAGTTACTTTTGTCTACTTTTTTTATTGTCCGGCTCTTATTAAACGAATGAACCATGGGACCGTCGCAATGCCAGACGGTATACCCAAACCGTGTATTCGCGATACAACATTCGGAGGTGGATTACTATTAGCAAAGACATGTACGTAAATGAGGGCATCCGTGCCCGCGAGCTTCGTCTGATTGACCACAACGGCGACCAGCTTGGAATCAAAACACGCACCGAGGCTCTTGAAATTGCAACACGCGCGAACTTGGATCTTGTCCTTGTCGCTCCAACAGCAAAGCCGCCTGTAGCTCGTGTCATGGACTACGGCAAATTCAAGTTTGAACAACAAAAGAAAGAACGCGAAGTTAGAAAGAACCAAAAAATCATCAACCTCAAAGAAGTGCGGTTAAGCCCCACTATTGACGAACATGATTTCCAAACGAAGCTTCGTAACGGTATCAAATTCCTGCAAGCAGGGGACAAAGTGAAAGCGTCAATCCGTTTCCGTGGTCGTGCAATTACGCACAAGGAAATCGGTCAACGTGTTTTGGACCGCTTCGCAGAAGAATGTAAAGAAGTTTCAACGGTTGAAGTAAAACCGAAAATGGAAGGCCGGAGCATGTTCCTAATACTTGCCCCGACTGCCGAAAAAAAGTAACGCGAACGATTTAGGAGGAACAGATCATGCCAAAAATGAAAACTCACCGCGGATCCGCGAAACGTTTCAAGAAAACTGGAACTGGTAAAGTGAAACGCGGCCGTGCGTACACAAGTCACCTTTTTGCCAACAAGTCTACAAAAGCGAAACGCCACTTGCGTAAAGCTTCACTTGTTTCTTCTGGCGACTACAAACGTATCCGTGAAATGATCACATACATGAAATAATCTTTTAACTATTAAAACATTCTTTAGGAATAGCAGGAGGTAATGAACTATGCCACGCGTAAAAGGTGGAACAGTGACGCGCAAGCGCCGTAATCGAGTATTGAAATTAGCTAAAGGCTATTTTGGATCAAAACATAGACTTTACAAAGTAGCAAACCAACAGGTCATGAAATCATTCAACTATGCATACCGTGACCGCCGTCAGAAAAAACGTGATTTCCGTAAACTATGGATTACACGTATTAACGCAGCAGCACGTATGAATGGTCTTTCATACAGCACATTGATGCACGGTCTTAAAGTGGCTGGCATCGAAGTGAACCGCAAAATGCTTGCTGATCTTGCAGTGACAGATGCACAAGCATTTGCACAACTTGCAGAAACAGCAAAACAGTCAGTCGCGAAATAAGCGATTTACCAACATATTGCCCCGCGCCGTCAATCGGCAGCGGGGCATTTTGTTGTGGTTTAAAAAATAAAAGAAAATTAATGAACTTATCATAGTTCTTCTTCCTATGTCCAATCAATAAAGTGTAGAATAGAAGATAGGGAGTTGACTATATGAATGCACTACTAATCACATGGATTACATTTATATCAATTTGGTCATTTATAATGATGGGCTATGATAAGAAACAATCGAAGAAGCGGGGACGAAGAGTGCCGGAGAAAACATTATGGCTATTTGCCATTGTGGGCGGAGGAATCGGTTCATATTTGGGGATGATGGCATTCAGCCATAAAACACGCCACACAGAATTCCGGATCGGTTTTCTACTGCTCGCGCTATTTTACATAGGGATCATCATTTATCTGTTAGGCATTGATCCATTCGGAATAGATAGGGTCTGAAAATAAGAAAAGCCCGCTAGATCAACGGGCATTCATTAATGCTTCAATCGGGTTTTTCCAACTGATTTCAGCCTTGGGATAATTGGAACTGATTTCAGAGGCCAAGAAGTAAAAATCATCTTTCGTAAACCCTTGAAGCTTTGCCTCATCCTTCACCCAAACGAAAATGGACACAACATCAAAGGAATTTTCCGTAGTTCCTAAATATTTTTCACCTTCAAAGAGGGCACCTTTATATGTGATGAAAAAGTTCTTTCTTACATTTTTCACATCATCATAGAAGTAATATTGCTCTTGTTCATACGCCTCGTCCAATTTCCGTTTCGGATCCAATAAATAACGGATACCGCGATAAAATAAATAGACGATGAATGCAATGATGACAAAGCGAATCAACAATCCCATAACAGCATCCCCTCACTAAAAATAGATATAGTCTTCTACTTATACGGATGAGATTCAGTTTGGTTTCAAGATACTTATGATTTTGGAGGTTTTTTTATGGAATTGGCAACATTATTCACTATGCAGCGACAACTTGACGCTTACATTCAAAAGAATCAATTTGTAACCGAAGATGTTTTCAAAGAAAAAGGGTTGGCTCTTCTCGTCGAGCTTGCAGAACTGGCCAACGAAACAAAGTGTTTTAAGTTTTGGAGCTCAAAAGGACCATCAGAGCGGAACGTTATTTTAGAAGAATATGTCGACTCCATCCATTTTCTTCTGTCGCTCGGAATTGAAAAAGAGCTAGACAGTTTAGAGGTATGGCCGATAGTTGAAGTTGATGGGGATTTGACGGAACTCTTCTTACAAACGGTAAATGCAATTCAAGAATTTTTAGTGGCAACTGATATGCAAAGCTATAAAAATATTTGGATTCATTATGGTGCTATAGCGAACCGGCTTGAAATTTCATATGAAGAAATAATGAAAGCTTATGTTGATAAAAATGAGGAGAATTACAAGCGTCAACAAACAGGCTACTAATAATTTAATAGAAATATAAATTAAGATTGACATAAGGAACTAAGAAAAATAATATAGAGATAAGTAAATAGGAGGAGGCATCACCGTGAATGATTGGAGTAAAGAAGATTTCGGCGTAAGACTAAAGACCTTGAGAGAACAGAGAGGCCTTTCTATGATGGCTTTTGGAGCAGCAATCGGTACATCCGCCAGTAGAATAAAAGACTGGGAGAAAGGTAAGAATGCCCCTTCCGCCGCTTGGATTGCGAAAATATCTGAGAGATTCAACGTCTCAACTGATGAATTGATTCTAGGGGACCCTAAAACATCTAGGGCATTTACTGCAAACAACTCATCGAACGTAGATATGCTTTATGAGCGACTGCGTGAAAACTTGATCATCGCTAAAGATACGGATGAACAGGACGAAAAGCTGGATGATCTATATAACTCTGTAGACGCTGAGAATAAAGATCGTTATCGCAGCGGCCGAGGAAGAAGATTAGCAGAACGTGAACTCCTATCCATATTGACGGAATTACCAAAAAAGGATGTACTCGAATTATTGGAGCTTGCTAAAATTAAGAAACGTTGGCAGTAATATAAATGCACTTACGCAAACGAAGGAAATACAAAGGCATCATATTATTCTTCATTCTTTTCCTGCTCTTCGGCATATATATTTATAAAGAGAATACGACAATCGGAGTGACTTTGGTGGAGATTAACGCTATTGGTCTCCCCGAGAGCTTCGATCAATATCGAATTGTCCAACTATCCGATATCCATGATTCAGAGTTTGGGGTTAATAATCTGGACTTAGTGAATAAGGTTAAAGCCATGTCTCCTGATGCCATTTTCATTACCGGGGATTTCATCGATGGTAACCGATATGACTTGGAGCATAGTTTAGAAATCATCAAGCAGTTATATGATGTAGCGCCTTTCTATTTCGTAACCGGAAACCATGAAATTTCTACAAACGACGAAGAGCGCATTAAAAGTGAACTGGCGGGATTAGGTGTCAAGGTATTATCAAATGAATCGGTGACAATTAGCAGTCAAAAAGGTGAACAGATTGCCATCGGTGGAATCGAAGACCCATTGTCCAGCAATCTTGATGAGCAAATTTATGTGGAACAAGTCATAGGAAATGCTTTTAAGGATGTTCCTGATGATATGTATAAGATTCTTCTCTCGCATAGGCCGGAACATTTTGATGTATATGTAGACTGTCAAATCGATCTAGTTTTCAGCGGGCATGCCCATGGTGGACAGCTGAGAATACCGGGCATTGGAGGATTGGTAGCACCTGGTCAAGGGTGGTTTCCGAAATACACGTCAGGCGTCTATGAAATGGATAAAACGTCCATGGTTGTAAGCCGAGGTCTAGGTAACAGCATTGCTCCGATACGGGTATTCAATCGCCCCGAAGTGATTGTCGTTACAATGAAATCATCAAATTGAATATCAAACCATAAAACGCAAAGAAGATTTCTTCTTTGCGTTTTTTATTATCCATATGAAAATAACTGGTGGATGTTGTATGATGGAATAGTATACAATTCATAGAATATTTTAAACGGGGGTTGTGTTGTGAAAGCGCTCATTCATGTAAATGGTCAATTGAAAATCGATGAGATGGAAGAGCCGATTGCAAGTATAGGTGAAGTCGTCGTAACATTGCATGCCGCTGGTATGAATCGGAGGGATATTAAAATACCTGAACGGCGTGGCGATATGAAGGAGCCTTTAATTCTCGGCTCTGATGGGGCTGGCGTTATCGAGTCCTTAGGTGAAGGGGTGGACAGCTGGGAGATCGGTGATGAAGTGATCATCAATCCATCACTGCGCTGGTTCGGGAAAAGTGCTGCCCCGCCTGAAGGGTTTGACATTTTAGGCATGCCCGATCATGGTACATTCGCTGAGAGAATTGTCATTTCTGCTGAGCAGATTGAAAAGAAACCAGCAAATCTATCAATGGAAGAGGCATCAGTTCTCTCATTAGCCGCATTAACAGGCTATCGGGCTTTGTTTACACAAGGGGAATTGAAGAAAGGGGATACCGTCTTTATTCCGGGGGCCGGTAGCGGAGTTGCGACATATCTTATCCAGTTTGCTAAAAATGCCGGAGCTCGCGTCATCGTCAGTTCACGTGTTGAAGAAAAGCGTAAGAAGGCACTTGAGCTCGGCGCTGATGTAGCAATAGATACGAATGGTGATTGGACAGAGGTTCTGGCGGATGAAACGATTGACCTTGTAATAGAAAGCATCGGTAAGGCAACATTCAACCGGTCATTAGACGTCTTAAAACCTGGAGGAAGGATTGTTGTATTCGGTGCCACGACGGAAGACGTCATTGAACTGGATCTTCGAAAGTTCTTCTATGGACAATACCAGTTGTTTGGCTCGACGATGGGCAGCAGGGAAGAGCTTCGGGAGATGTTGGAACATGTCGAAGAATATGGGATAAAACCTGTCATTGACAAAATATATCGTCTCGAGGATGGATTGGAAGCTTTCAGGGACTTGGAGAACAGTGAACAGTTTGGAAAGCTTGTTTTACGCATAAAAGAGTAAGCAAATTGAAGCTATAATTATAAATCAATTAATAGTTAAGGCATAGAGAAGGGTGTGGACATTTTGACTGAAAAAGCAAAACCATTAACGGATCTAGCGATTGCTGCTTCTGCTGTGATGCAGCCGATAGGCGATATCGCAAGGAATGCGGGAATTCCCGAAGAGGCAGTCGAACCATACGGACGGTACAAAGCGAAAATTGATGTATCCAAATTGCCTGCCGCAAAATCCTTTGGAAAAGTCGTGCTCGTGACTGCAACCAGTCCAACGCCTGCGGGTGAAGGGAAATCCACAGTGACAGTAGGGCTTGCGGATGCCCTGGCAAGACTGGGTGAAAAATCGATGATCGCTCTCCGTGAGCCATCCCTGGGGCCTGTCATGGGTGTGAAGGGCGGCGCTGCGGGCGGCGGGTATGCACAAGTGCTGCCAATGGAAGAAATCAATCTGCATTTCAACGGCGATATCCATGCAATCACGACTGCGAATAACGCTCTTAGTGCGATGATCGATAATCATATCCATCAAGGAAACGCATTGCAGATCGACCCGCGCAGGATTACTTGGAAGCGAGCAATGGACATGAATGACCGTGCCTTGCGCCATATTACAATCGGTCTCGGAGGTCCCGGGCAAGGTGTGCCGAGGGAAGATGGCTTCGATATTACCGTCGCTTCCGAAATAATGGCCGTGTTCTGCTTGGCGACAAGTTTGACAGATTTAAAGGAACGCCTATCTCAGATGGTGGTCGGGTATACGTATGAGAGAGAAGCGGTCACCGTGAGGGATTTGGGTGTAGAAGGCGCTTTGACTTTATTGTTGAAGGAAGCATTCAAACCAAATTTAGTGCAGACGATTGAAGGGACGCCAGCTTTGATTCACGGCGGACCGTTCGCAAATATTGCGCATGGCTGCAACTCATTGATGGCAACGAATACGGCTAGACAATTGGCTGATATCGTTGTGACCGAAGCGGGATTCGGATCAGATCTCGGCGCCGAGAAATTCATGGATATCAAAGCGCGTAAAGGCGGTTTTGCACCGGATGCGGTCGTTCTAGTGACGACGATCCGTGCTTTAAAAATGCATGGCGGAGTCGCGAAGGCAGATCTTGGGAAGGAAAATGTCCAAGCAGTCATGGATGGCATTGTCAATTTGGAAAAACACGTGGAGACAGTCCGTTCGTTCGGTGTACAGCCCGTCGTCGCATTGAACCGGTTCATTACAGATTCTGCAGCTGAACTTGATTTCATTCTGAAATGGTGTGCAGGGAAAGGTGTCCGTGCGGCGCTGACGGACGTTTGGGGACAGGGCGGAGCAGGCGGCCAGGATTTGGCGAAGCACGTTTTAGAAATGTTGGAGGAACCGAATGAATTTGCACCTCTATATGATGTGGAACAGCCTGTCATTGATAAAATAACGGCGATTGTTCAAAAGGCTTATGGAGGAAAGGGAATCATCCTCACTGATAAAGCGAGGAAAGATTTATTGCAGATCGAACAAAATGGGTGGGATATCCTTCCTGTCTGTATGGCGAAAACCCAATATTCCTTCTCGGATGATCCTAAGAAACTCGGTAGGCCTACAGATTTTACAATTACTATCCGTGAAATCATTCCGAAGCTCGGCGCAGGATTTCTTGTCTGCCTGACGGGAGATATTATGACGATGCCGGGATTGCCAAAAAAACCGGCGGCTCTTCAAATGGATATAGACGAAAAAGGGAATGCGATCGGATTGATGTAATCCGATTTGAAAAGGGCTGCCTATTCCGGCAGCCCTTTCGAATTTTATAAAGCTTTATCGTCCACTGAATTCAACCACGTTTCGATCGTACCAACTACTGATTCGACACAGCCATCCTCAAAAGGCGATAGCAAATTAGCCTCTTTCACCAACTCTGTAAACGGCTTCGATCCACCAAGCTTACATAAATGCAAATAATCCTTCCAAGCAGAATCGCGATCCTCAAACGAACGCTTCCAAAATTGGAACGCGCAGATTTGAGCCAACGTGTAATCGATATAGTAGAATGGAACTTCGTAAATATGCGATTGGCGCTGCCAGATAGAACCTGCCTCCAAATAAGGATTGCCATCGTAATCACGCATCGGCAAGTACAACTTTTCAATCCGCTTCCATTCCGCTTTACGTTCTTCGGGCGTCATTTCAGGATTTTCATATATGGCATGCTGGAATTCATCTACCGCCACGCCGTATGGTAAAAATAACAGACCGCTGCTCAAGTGGGCAAACTTATATTTATCTGTATCTTCTTCAAAGAACAACTCCATCCATGGCCAAGTGAAGAATTCCATACTCATGGAATGGATTTCGGCTCCTTCATGCGTCGGCCAGACGTATTCAGGAATACCGATATTACGGCTTGAATACACTTGGAAAGCATGCCCGGCTTCGTGAGTGAGCACATCGATATCACCTGAAGTACCATTGAAGTTCGAAAAGATGAAAGGTGAATCATAATTATCGATGAACGTGCAATATCCGCCAGACTCTTTCCCTTTCTTCGCTTCAAGATCGAGAAGATGCTTTTCCGTCATATACTTGAAGAATTCATCAGTTTCAGGTGAAAGTTCTTCGTACATTTTTTTTCCGTTTTCAATGATCCATTCGGAGGAACCTTTAGGTGTGGCATTCCCACTCAAAAAGTTAAGGGACTGGTCGTAGAACTTCAATTCATCAACACCGATACGATCAGCCTGGCGCTCGTATAACTTCGAAGCGAGGGGAACAATATAATCCCGCACTTGATCACGGAAGTTTTTCACCATATCTGCGTCATAGCCGATCCGGTTCATCCGCGCATAACCTAGCTCCACAAAGTTCTTGAATCCTAATTTTGTTGCGATCTCATGTCTCACTTTGACGAGATCATCATAGATGCGGTCAAACGCATCACCGTTTTCCGCATAGAACGAATAGGAAGCCTCCATTGCAGACTTCCTGACGCCTCTGTCAGTTGACTCAGCGTACGGGCCGAGCTGCGCTAGGGTCAATATCTTTCCATCAAACTCGATTTGAGCGGAAGCGACGAGCTTTGCATACTCGGAAGTAAGTTTATTCTCTTGTTGAAGAAGGGGAAGGACTTCCGGCGAAAAGGACTTGATTGCATTATCCGCAAGGGCGAACAGCTGGGTACCCCATTTTTCTTCTAATTCCTTCCGATAAGGTGTCTTCACCAACTCTTTATAGAATGCGGTCCCGAGTTCCTGGAATTCAGGTCCTATATCATCGAAATACTCCCGTTCCTTTTGATAGAACTCATCATTCGTATCGATGGATGAACGGATGTACATCAGGTTTGATTGCGTGGAATAATCGCTTCCGATGGCATTCAGCTTTTCAATTACACCATTCTGTTCTTCAAAGGACTTTGCTGAACTGAATTGTTCCAGCAGACCATTGAACTCTTGTTTGATGCTGTTCATGTCAGGTCTTTTGTACTCAAATTCTTCAAAAGTAAGCATCGTCATTCCCCCGTGATTTAATAATGTGAATATAATTCACTCTCTTCATTGTTAACTAATCATTGTGAAAATGCAAAAGAAATTTTGCAGGTCTGTATAGATTATCTGATGAAAGTGATTACGTGACCATTTCGTCCAGTTTGCTGTAAGATGGATTATGAATACATTATGTGAGGATGAGACCAAGTGGAAATAATTGAATATAGCATGATCGAACTCATCGATCCGACAGGCATACTAACAGGAAATCGATACGAATTTCGCATATATGTAAAATTCGACGAAGAAGATGAGCTTTATAATGAAAAGGGGACTGGCATTCGGGTCATTTATGTCGTCGATGGGGAAGTAGGGAAAGTGGCATCGTATCATCTTTTCGAACGGTCGACAGAGGCGATGATTGATTTTGATCTTGATGATGAAGAAATCGTCCAGCTAGGCGCCTTCTGTGAGGAACAATTAGAAGAAGAGTAAGAAAAAATCGTTGAAACGGCTCCCTTCTTACGATGGGTGCTTTTTCAACGAATCAATGAATTTATCGGTTTGAAATCCGATGACATCAAGTCAAATTATGTGTTTTTTATTGAAAAATAATAGATAATGTGTAGAGTAGATATGTAGGGGAAACTGATTAAACGGATTTATCTTACATCCATCCAAATTCAAAGTACATTGGAGTGTTTATAGATGAGCAATGAGATAGTCGATATTACAATTATAGGCGGGGGACCAACAGGACTTTTTGCTTCGTTCTACGCGGGCATGCGGGAAATGTCGGTTAAAATCATTGACAGCTTGCCGCAGCTTGGCGGACAGTTAATTGAGCTGTATCCGGATAAGTTCATTTATGACGTCGGCGGCTTCCCAAAAATCCTTGCGAAGGATCTTGTCGCAAACCTTGTTACGCAAGCACATTATTCAAAACCTGAAATCCATCTAGGTGAAACTGCGCTTTCCGTGAAACGTGATGGGGACCATTTCATCCTCCAAACGGATAAAGGAGTCCATTTGACACGCACAATCCTTTTGACAGCAGGCATCGGCGCTTTCCAACCACGTAAAATCGGATTGGCTGAAGAAGCTGAGTTTGAAGGAAAGACATTACATTACGGAATTAAAGACCTATCCATGTTCAAAGGAAAAGACGTGCTTGTATGCGGCGGCGGTGATTCGGCAGTAGACTGGGCAATGATGCTTGAAGATATCGCCTCGAATGTATCCCTTGTCCACCGGCGCGAGCGGTTTACCGCACATGAAACTAGCGTGAACCAATTGATGTCATCGAAAGTCAATGTTCTCACTTCCCGTGCTGTCAAGTCGATTGTCGGGGAAGATGGCATCGTCAATGAAGTGATCATCGCCCAAAAGGACGGTTCGGAAGAAGCATTGCACGTAGATCACGTCATTGTTAATTATGGAAATATTTCATCCCTCGGAGCAATCAAGGAGTGGGGGCTTGAAATGGACCGCAACTCAATCGTCGTCAATTCCAGAATGGAAACGAATATAGAAGGCATATATGCAGCAGGGGACGTCACGACATATGACGGAAAAGTGAAGCTGATTGCTGTCGGTTTAGGGGAAGCTCCAACAGCCGTGAACCATGCGAAAGCATTCATCGATCCGAAAGCAAGACTGCAGCCATTGCACAGTACAAGTGTCTTCAACTAAAAAAACCGGCGAAAGCCGGTTTTTTTAATCGAGTAAAAATGCAATTCCCAATATGACAAGCAATGGACCGATGATGATCAAATAACCGATCGGATTTCCGAAGTTCAACGTCCATCCGACCCCGAATCTTTTTTCTACAAAGATGGAGGGGTCATTTTTATTTACATAGAATACGCCTGCTTTCCAATAGGCGTCATCGTCATAATCCGTTACACCTTCGATTGGTTCCTCGTCAAATTCCAGTTGGACACGAGAACCCCCTTGGCCGACTTTGAATGCGTAAACTGCAGTTGCGATTAGCATAATAAAAAGAAATCCTAAAGGCATCACCATCATGAGGGTAGGCCCTCCCAAATTTTCATGGATTGTTGTCAATTGGAAAAAGCCGAAAAGGACCGTCATTGAAATGGATACCAAAAACAGTAGCCAGCTTGTGTACTTTCTGAACGATAATTGTTGGATGCGCGAAGTACTCCTCTTTGACGCATTCAATTTCACACCGGACTTCTTTGTAAAATAATTGATTGCAAGCATCATAACCTGCATGATTGCTAGAATGAGCAGCATCGCAATAACGGAAAAAGGGCTTTTCACAGTAAATGCGTCCGGTTGTCCGTTAGGGCCCCAGTGGGTCGGTATCATATCCGGCATGGCGCCGTATTGAATCGCTGTATAGACGATCAAACAAAGTGTAATGGGTATAGGCAATGCAAACATGAGGGAAGGGAGCATCTCATCATTGGAACGGCTCGTCAAATCTGCGACACGCACTCTTTTTAAGTTGTCTCCCCATTTATTTTCCCGTTTTCTTTTCATCGTCTTAATATGAAAATACAAGTAAAGGCCCATGCTGATCAAGAGGATTCCGAACTGAAGGATCAATCCGATGAAAACGATCTTTTCTTCTGGCAAATGATTCCCGAGTGTCCAAAATACATAAATGAGGAGACCTATCAAACCAATGCTGAAAATTGTTGCAGAATAGGTTTTTTTGAACATTACGAGCGCTTTGTCATCCGTATAACCCTCAGGTATCGTCACTCCGAAAACAATCGTATTTTTCAAAAGGTAAGGAATAGCTGCCTGCATAACGGTCAAAAATAAGATGATTACCAAGAATAATGAAAGTACCATTGTTCATCCCTCCGTAATTTCCGAAATGATAGAAGAAGTGATTGATAAAATCTGTTCCTTGTCCATGCCATATACGATTGATTCTGCAATAAGCGGTTTCAGATGCAGCTTGATAAGGTCCATTTGCATATCGGTCGGACCGTTTGCGGATATCGAATTGATGATAGCTCCGGATTTTGGAATGATTTCAATTATATTTTTCTTTTCCAGTTCATGATACGCTTTGTTCACTGTATGCATATTTACGCCAAGATCTGCTGCTAGGGATCTGACGGAAGGCAAAGCTTCGGAAGCCTTTATTGCCCCTGAAGCAATCAACTCAATCAATTGATTCGCCAATTGGGTATATATCGGTATTTCTGAGGTCGGTTCGATTTGAATGAACATGTAAGACCCTCCATTCTGTTCTAATATCATTATAACAGTAATCGGAAATAAAATATACATGAAGCATAGAAAAAACCCTGAACAAATATCTGTTCAGGGGGTTGTCTCTTCCAATTCTTTAACAGTAACGAATTCAAAACCTTCATTTTTCAAATACGTCAGAACGGCATCAAGTCCATCGGCAGTCGATTGATGGATGTCATGCATTAGTATAATGCTGCCATCCTTCACATTCTCTTTCACGACTTGAAGAATTCTAGCGGAATCGCGATACTTCCAATCTTGCGTATCTACATCCCATAATACAATCGGCAATCCGGTAATATTGTGGACGGCGTCATTGACGGCTCCATAGGGAGGTCGGAATGCTTCGACTTTTTGTCCGGTCACATCCTCGATGATTGCGGAGGTCTTATCAATCTCTTTTGCAATGCGCTCAGGGCTTAACTTTGTCAAATCTGCATGGTTCCAAGTATGGTTACCTAATTCATGTCCGGCTTCCTTCATTTCATTGACAATATCAGAATAATATTCGACACGGCTGCCGAGCATGAAGAAGGTTGCTTTTGCATCGTGCTTTTGAAGGATTTCTAAAATTTGTCTCGTCACTTTGGGATCCGGACCATCATCAAATGTCAGAGCGACTTTTTTACCAACGGTTCCCTCTAGAGGAGAATCCTTAGATTGTTCATCGCCTTCTATATCCGATTCTGTTGATTTGTCGGAATGCCCGTCGTTTTGTTCTTCATTCGATGAATCCATTGAACCTTGATTTGGGCTTTCAATCGCATCTTCCACGTCTTCGGGCTTGAACGCCGAAGCTAGCAATTCGTCTATAGCATCGATAGGAACGGAGACGATTGGTGGTCCAACCAATCTATCCGCTATCGTGTTTTCATCGAAGTAGATGATGAGTGCATCATCCGTAATGGCGAAATTTCGGTAATTCATCCATCTTGGCTCTGTATATTTTTCCAATGCATCCTCAATAATATGTTCCTGCAACGAATCATCTTTTTGAATTGCCCGACGCACTGATGAAGCGAGTGTCTGCAGACGGTTGGAATCTCCTGCAAATAAGTCCCTAATGGAAAAGCTTTCTCCCGTCTCGGGGTTCAAATGGAATGAGCGGATTTCCATTTTGCCTGATTCCGAATCGCTGAAGCTGCTGCTATTGAGAAAGACAAAGGAGTAATTCCCAGAAGCATGGGGCAGAGTTTCATAGGAGACGTTCAGTTCCCCTGACGTTTTTTCATCAAGCCGTTTTTTCTCAATGATCGTTTCAAGGTATCTATCTTGGACTTCCTCAATATAGTTTTTGACTTCCGTATTGAAAATAGTATGTATGCTTTGCGGATATTGGATGGCATAAGGAGCGTTTTTGTCGTTTGATGTTTTTGTAATGATTTTGATGCCTGGATAGTTGGAATCTATTTGTTCCGTTTCCACAGGAATGGAGGAAGTCGTTTCCTTCTCATCAGGCTGTGAAGCGGTGCTGCCATTCTCTGTCATGAAAACGAGAAGTATGGCGCTTACTGTCAATAGGACAATGGCGGTGGAAAAAGTGATGTCAATCCATACAGATCGTGCATTTTGACGCTTTCTGTTCATTTTGTGAGGCTCCTTTTTTATTTTCTAGTAAGAATTCTATCAACCTTCCTGATTGAGCTTCCTGTAAAGTTAGACGGAGCAAATCTATGGATAGTTTCGGATAATCGGGAAAAATGTCGAATCTTTCATACTAGTAGTATACAACACTTATGTCCTGGTTGTGGATGGGTAAATAAGGGCAATTGAAATGAGTTGCCGCATAAAAAAGAAGAAGGAAAACTTCTTTTTTGAAGCACGATTATATGGTATACTGTCTGATGCCCGGATCTTGCAAATGCGGGTGAGCTGTTAAGTGTTTACAATCAAATATTGTTAAACCGATCAAGCTGTTATTTCTACTGCAAAGAAAACAAACAGAAGGTGGTCGAAGAAATGGAAACAGGAGCATATCGGGTATTGTTGTACTATAAATACGTACACATTGAAGACCCAGAAACATTTGCTGCCGAACATTTGGAGTTTTGTAAGGAATTGGGATTGAAAGGCCGTATTTTAATCGGCGAAGAAGGCATCAACGGTACATGTTCCGGTACGATTGAACAGACGGATGCTTATATGGAGAAGATGCATAGCGATGAACGCTTCAAAGATCTTTGGTTCAAGATCGATGAAACAGATGGACATGCGTTCAAGAAGATGCACGTCCGCTATCGTCAGGAAATTGTAAACCTGAGCTTGGAGGAAGACATCAACCCGTTGGAATTGACTGGCGAATATTTGAAGCCTGAAGAATTCCTGGAGCGGATGCAAGACGAAAACACGATTGTGTTGGATACGAGAAATGATTACGAGTATGATCTTGGTCATTTCAGAGGCGCTATTCGACCGGATGTTGAGACATTCCGTGACCTTCCGCAATGGGTCCAAGAAAACAGGGAAATGTTTGAAGGGAAGAAAGTTCTTGCGTACTGTACAGGCGGAATCAGATGTGAGAAGTTCACAGGCTGGATGAAGCGTGAAGGTTTCGAGGACGTTGCCCATCTACAGGGCGGAATTGTCACTTACGGCAAAGATCCAGTAGCGAAAGGCCAGCTTTGGGACGGTCAATGCTACGTATTCGACGAAAGGATTGCGGTTCCGATCAATCAAGTTGAACATGTCATCGTTGGTCGCGATCATTTTGACGGTTCACCTTGCGAGAGATATGTGAACTGTGCCAATCCTGAGTGCAATGCAAAAATATTATGCTCAGAAGAAAATGAGCATTTCTATATGCGCAGCTGTTCGGACGAATGCCGAACACATCCGCGCAACCGCTATTTTGTTGAACAGAATTTGACGGTGGATGAATTCAACAACAGAATTGAAGCGATTGCAGCTAAACGCAACGAGGCAACTGCTGCTCTATAATAAATTATTTACGCTTGGGTGTGGTATTACGCCCGAGCGTTTTTTATTCAGAGTAATTTTGGGTGATTTTTGGAGTATTAAAAAACATTGGAATGGACTTTATATGGCTTACGGCAAACGGTAAATGGTATACTACTATCAGTGAAAAGATATTGGAGGAACTGCAGTATGGAATGGAAAAATATTTATCGCGGCTTCCTGATGGGAATCAGCGACTTGATTCCGGGAGTGAGCGGGGGGACAATCGCGTTCATTCTTGGTATATATGATCGATTATTAGTTGCAATCAGCGGCTTTTTCAGCCGTGAGTGGAAAAAGCATATCGGCTTTTTACTACCGTTAGGCATCGGCGTCGGCTTGACATTGTTGCTCTTCAGCAGGGTCATCGACTTCTTGTTGAAAGAATACCCCCAACCTACGCAATTTTTCTTTTTGGGCCTGATTATCGGTGTCGTGCCGTACATTTCAAGGCAGGCGGGTGTCAGGAAGAACTTTAAAATCGGCCATTTCATCCTCTTGCTGCTAGTCGGTGCCGCTTTGGCTGCAACAGTATTCATCAAGCCGGCAGAAACGGGAACCATTACAACGTTAACCTTACAGAACACGGTCGGATTGTTTTTGGCAGGATGGGCAGGAAGCATGGCGATGCTGTTGCCGGGCGTGAGCGGTTCGTTTGTTTTACTGCTGCTCGGTGTTTACTCGACGGCAATTAATGCACTTTCCACCTTTAACATTCCAATCATCATCGTTATAGGGGCTGGAGTCATTGTTGGCTTCATTATTAGCAGCAAGGCAATCCATTATTTATTAAATAAATTCACTCATGCCATGTTTGCAATCATTATCGGCTTGATCATCGGTTCGATATTTGTCATTTACCCGGGCATCCCTGAAAGCGGGACGCCGTTTGTAATGAGCGTCATCGCTCTCATCACCGGTTTGCTCGTTGCAAATATATTCAATGCAATTAGCCCATCTGCTAAATGAATGCAGTGACGATAATGATCCAGGAAATGTGGATGAAGATAACGATTGTATAGATGATCAATGCAACAATGAGTAGATTTCTTACTATTACTGACGGCTTCATGTATTTCATAAATAGGAAGAGTATAATTGGAAGACTTGACTTCATCAAATAGAATGCAATGATATTTATATCGTACAGGGAACGGACTAATGGATTCGCTTCTTCAATATGACCGTAACGGATGCCGAAATCAGTAAAGATTGCATCGATCATGCATAGGCAAAATAGAAGAAAGCACGTATTTAATAACCTGTCCTTAGATGTTGGCATCGCCTTGACCGTCTCCATATGTATCACTCCTGACATAATTGGCGTATATCCCCTAGGATATGGAGGGGTTGGCCGATTTATTCAATGGAGCTACAGAAGATTTTGCGGTCATATATAAATATTGATTTGCGGCAAGAAAAATGCCAACGATAGGAGAAATCCTTTCGTTGGCATTTTTTAATCTCAATTGCTTGTAACTTCTTGTTTAACCAATACATCGTCCATTGATATGCCGAGTGCAGCAGCCACGCCTGCGCCATAAGCGGGATCTGCTTGGTAACAGTGGCGGATATGGCGGTATTTGATTTCATTTGGGGCATCGCCAAGGTTGCGGGCGGTATTACCGAATAATAATTCCTTCTGTTCATCGTCCATCAAATTAAACAGCTTGCCCGGTTGCGTGAAGTAATCATCGTCATCCTGACGGAAATCCCAGTGTGCTGCATCGTCATAGATTTTAAGCGGCGGCTCTTTGAAATCAGGCTGTTCTCTCCATTCTCCGAAGCTGTTCGGTTCATAGGAAGTTCTGCTGCCGTGGTTGCCATCCACTCGCATCGCGCCATCCCGATGGAAGCTATGGAACGGGCATTTTGGAGCGTTGACCGGAATCTGATGATGGTTAACGCCGAGGCGATAACGCTGGGCGTCACCATAAGAGAATAGTCGTGCCTGCAACATTTTATCAGGTGAGAAGCCGATGCCCGGTACGATCGCTGCTGGTGTAAACGCGGCTTGTTCCACTTCTGCAAAGTAGTTATCCGGATTACGGTTCAATTCGAATTCGCCAACCTCGATAAGAGGGAAGTCGCCTTTATACCAGACTTTCGTCAAGTCGAACGGGTTATAAGGCATATTCAATGCCTGCTCTTCAGTCATCACTTGGATATACATTTTCCATTTCGGGAAGTTGCAGTTATCGATGCTCTCTAATAAATCCCGTTGGTGAGATTCACGGTCCACGCCGATCAATTCAGTTGCCTGCTCGTCCGTCAAATTCTCAATCCCTTGCTGGGAACGGAAATGGAACTTCACCCATACACGCTCATTATTTGCATTGATCATGCTGTAAGTATGGCTGCCAAAACCGTGCATATGGCGATATGTCTTCGGAATTCCACGTTCACTCATGACGATTGTTACTTGGTGCAGAGCTTCAGGAAGGGAAGTCCAAAAATCCCAGTTGTTTGTCGCACTTCTCATGTTCGTACGTGGATCCCTTTTAACAGCATGGTTCAAGTCAGGGAATTGAAGGGGGTCTCTAAAGAAGAAGACCGGTGTATTGTTTCCAACAAGATCCCAGTTACCTTCTTCCGTATAAAACTTAAGCGCGAATCCACGGATGTCACGCTCAGCATCAGCAGCGCCTCGTTCGCCTGCAACTGTTGAAAAACGGGCGAACATATCCGTCTTTTTGCCGACCTCAGAGAACAACTTCGCTCTTGTGTATTGCGTAATATCATTTGTCACCGTGAAAGTTCCATAAGCACCTGATCCTTTTGCATGCATGCGTCGTTCAGGAATGACTTCACGGTCGAAATGCGCTAGTTTTTCAATCAACCAAACATCCTGCAAAAGTACAGGCCCACGAGGCCCCGCAGTCATCGAGTTTTGGTTGTCCACTACAGGTGCCCCAGCAGCGGTCGTCAGTCTCTTTTGAGAATGATTATCATTACTTGTCATTGATAATGCCTCCTTTAATTCCTCATCTACTATACTTCCTTTTCAATATAGCATAGCCTGTACGTAGAATCTACAGTTAATTATAATGATTATTTATAAATAACTTATATTGAGTAATTGTTATTATTCTTAACTGAAAGTACCGAAGAAATTGAAGGTTTTATCAATAAATCGTGACAGAGGTCTGTATGTTAAACCCATTCTCCAACGGATTGCCCCATCTTTACTTCGGAATTCACCGGAATTGTCGGTCGGAAGGAACCGTTATTCTCTAAAAATAAAATGACAGTTGATCCAAATGAGAAGTAGCCGAACTCCTCGCCTTTATTACAAGAAGTGCTGGAATTCAAAATATGGATGCTATTTACATTCAAAGCTCCAACTTTAATCATTGCCATCCTGCCATGGGTCGTCATAAGATCAGAAATGATTCGGTAGTTTGTCGCAAAAGGCTGGTTGCCTAGCCGTAAACCAAGATCGTTTACGGGAAAGGAAGTGGTCCCGAGCGCATATCTCGATATAATTTCACCGTCGTATGGATAATGGAAATGGTGATAATGACTCGGTGAGAGATAAAAAATATAAAAGAAACCACCTTTAAATGGAATTGCTCTCTTTTCATCTCCCAAAACCTGGTTTATACTATATAGATGGTTCTTAATCATAAACGTCTGATTCATACCAATCGCTCCGAATTCTGTGACAACACCATCAACCGGGGAAATTAGGGTATTGGGGCGACTGTCGATTGGCCGTGAACCCTTTTTCAAATTGCGCGTAAAATAAGCTTGAAGGCTATCATACTGATCGATTGGAAATTCTGCTTCCTCTTCGTTAATACGATATGTCTTCGCAAACGGTTTGATGAGTCTCCGACTTAGGCGTGAGCTGGCAATTGTTTTTAATAAAGTGGAAGATGCGGGATGTCCGCTTAATTCGACAAAGCGTTTAAATACTATTTTTTTCAATTCAACCGTCTCCTATGTTTTTTGATTAGTAGTTTAGCAGGATAACAATACTGGAGGTATCGTCATGTTTTCATCTAGATACTTAGATTATACGAAAATAAAAGGCCAAGTGGCGAATGCAATCACAATTACAAACTTGAGCTTTGGAATCATCGCTATCATTCTTATCGCCCGGGATCTTGGCCATATGAGTCTGGTGTTTATTTTCCTTGCAGCTCTTTTCGACCGTTTCGATGGCATGGCAGCACGGCATTTTCATTCTGAATCGTTGTTTGGCAAAGAACTAGATTCATTAAGTGATATTGTATCATTCGGGGTAGCTCCTGCGCTTTTAATCTATATGACTGATTTATCCTCGATGCTTTGGGTAGGAATTGCAGCAACTGTCTTTTACATCGCCGCTGGAGCCATCCGTCTCGCTCGCTACAATGTGAAGGAGTTCGACGGTTCCTTTTATGGGTTGCCGATTACTGCAGCTGGTGTTGTGTTGACATTGTCATATTTTCTGAGTCCTTATATCGGACCTCCATTTTTCGTTATTATCATGGTCGTCCTCGGCTTGGCAATGGTGAGCAATGTTAGAATCGCAAAGGTTTAATCCTCTCGTCTCCGTTGTACGAAATTAATGGATTTTAATAAGTATCAAAACCCTTGGAGATCAAGGGTTTTTTCTTGTGCCTTGCTTCAATGAAGTTTACTTGATATCAAAAGACCATGGTCAAAACCATGGTCAATAAATTTACATACTCATATTTTGATTTGGTTTTTGAACAGTGCCTTCATTCTATTTGGGGACACTAATTCACGTATGAATTGGTGTCTCTTTTTGAGTTTTTCTTCGAAGTATTCGACTCGATAGGGTAAGGCAAACTTTACTCGAAAGAATTTGGAGACTTATGGTAAAATTAATTTGAATGTTACGAAAGGATTGTGCAATTAAAAGAATGACAGGATATCTTGGAAACGGAATGGAAAAGTTGTTTTTCCATTAAGGACTGTTCGTTAATAGGAATTTATGAAAATCAACTTGATATGTACCATTTCGATAAGTAGCTCATCCTTAACTCAATCGAGCTATTTTCAATAGAAATCACATGAGATCATGGGGGGTGTATCTTGGAATTTCTCATAATGTTTTTGAGTATCTGGGTTTGTAGCTTTGCGATAGGTCGGAGTTTCAGTCGCTATTCCAAAACATACTGGAAAAAATGATTTAGTGATTTCTTTTGCACAGTCCTTAATTATCACGATAATCTTGGTTTTAATTCTGTAATTCTCCTTGCTGGTTCAATTAAAGTACGGTGCAGGTTGGCAATTTAAGCATTAGGAAGGATGGTGATTATGTTTAGAAAGACAATACTATTGGCATTTTCTATATTAGTTCTTTATGGGTGTGTTGACGAATCAAATACAAGAACAAACGAAAATTTCGAAAAAAAATCCATGGAATGACCATGTGAATATTACTGTAGAGAAAGCTATTGAAATTTCGCTGGATCAAGCGAAGCTGATGGTCATAGATCGGTAACGTTATGGGAAAAAATGAGTGTTTACTTCTTCAAGAAATTGATGAACTCACACAAAAAAATAGTGAGCAGAATAATAAATGAGGGGAAGTAAATGTGTGGGGGGGTATCCGATGAAAAAACTTACCATACTTCTTTTAGTATTAACAATCGTTGGGTGCAGTCAACAAGGCGTTGGTAATAATTCTGCACTTACTTTCTATGAGCGGATAGATGATACTTCTTTTTATTTAATGAAAGAGAGAAAAGATGAAGGTGCTATACAAGATATTATAAATTTTCTTTCGAATATTGAGTGGGAAAGCAATAGAATAAAAGCGTTGAATAAAGAACCGAACTATCGATTGATCATTAAAGAAAATGATTCAGAAATTGGGAATGTTGAGTTTGATGTTTGGATATCTTCCGACGGCAATGCATTGGAAATAATAAATCGAAACACTGACAAATATATTCAATTGTCTAAAGAGGAATCATCGTTCTTATATAATAAAATATCTGGAAAAGAACTTTAAAAGCACTTTAAAAGATTTTTGTACTGCTGACGGTACTTTACTTGAAGATCGTCAGCTGCTGAAATGCGATTTATTTATTAGGAGCATCTGTTGCTTGGAGTGCAGGCGCTCGACTCCTGCGGGAAAAGCATGAGTCTTGAGACCCCGCAGGGAAAGCCGTTACGAAGAACGGCTTTTGCGACCAAAAGCGAAGCGCTGGGAGCACCCCACGAGGAGGATCAAGCCATGCCCGCGGAAAGCGAGCGCCGGAACGGAAAGCAGCAGTGTTAACAGAACTACTGCACCTTTAATTCATTCAAGGAGCAGAAAATTAGTAAAATACCCGACTACAGGCAAGAAAGCGACCGCCTCAATCGGAAATCCTGTGAGTATATATATAAGTATTTCAATTGGTGACTTGTCCAAATGTCTGTTATTCTATAAGAAAGCATCTATATTGAAAGTGTTAGTTGTCAATGAAATACATAGCCGCGATGAAGAACGGTTGTTACTGGAGTAAGAAAGGTGAAAAAGCGCCGAAAATTGGTGCTTTTTTCTTTGATTAATAAAGAGAGGTGAGTCCGATCGAAAAAATTAATTCCGTCTTATCTACCTATTTCGGATTTTCTTCCTTCCGCACCGGTCAAGAAAGAGCCATCCGAAACGTGCTTGATGGAAAAGATACACTATGCGTCATGCCTACAGGCGGCGGTAAGTCCATCTGCTATCAAGTTCCTGCGCTAGTCATGGAAGGCACAGTACTTGTCGTATCCCCATTGATTTCATTGATGAAAGACCAAGTGGATGCCTTGCATCAAATCGACATACCAGCAGCGTACATCAATAGTACATTATCAACGGAAGAGTATTTCGGGACGGTTGAAAATGCACTAGGAGGAATGTATCGTCTGCTTTATGTAGCTCCTGAGCGATTTGAATCTCCTTCATTTATTCAGCAGATCAGTAAAATGGATATCCCGATGATCGCCATCGACGAGGCACACTGTATCTCCCAATGGGGGCATGATTTCAGGCCGAGTTACCGGATGTTGAGCAAAGTCATATCTTCCTTTGAACGAAAACCGGTCGTTTTGGCTTTGACGGCTACTGCAACGCCTGCCGTCCGGGAAGATATTTGCGGCCAATTGCATATTGAACAGGAAAACACAATAATGACTGGCTTTGAGAGAAGCAACCTCACTTTTTCTGTCATCAAAGGGCAGGACAGAGACAAATTCGTCAAGGACTATGTCAAAAAGAATGATGGTGAGGCGGGTATTATTTATGCCGCCACCCGTAAAGCAGTTGACCAGATCCATGCCACGTTAGAACGAAGCGGAGTCGCTGTTGCGAAATATCATGCTGGACTCTCGGATGGTGTAAGGCAAGCGGAACAGGACCGGTTCCTCATGGATGAGGCGACGATCATGGTAGCGACGAATGCATTTGGGATGGGAATAGATAAAAGTAACATCCGTTATGTAATCCATTATCAAATGCCGAAAAACATGGAAAGTTATTATCAGGAAGCAGGCCGTGCGGGAAGGGATGGACTGGATAGTGAGTGCACCGTTTTATTCTCTTCGCAGGACGTAATCACGCAACGGTTCCTCATTGATCAATCGCAGGATCAAAATCGAATTCCCGCCGAGCTTGAAAAGCTGCAGTCGATGATCGACTACTGCCATACTGAATCATGTCTTCAAAAATTTATCATTTCATATTTCGGGGAGACGGACGTTCAGGATTGCGGCCGTTGCGCAAATTGTACAGACACCCGTGAACGATTTGAAGTGACAGTTGATGTGCAGAAGGTGCTGTCCTGCGTTATACGAATGGGGCAGCGATTCGGCAAAACGATGATTGCGCAAGTTCTGACAGGCTCGCGGAATAAAAAAGTGTTGGAGTTCGGGTTTGATAAATTGACGACATATGGTCTGATGAAAGAAAGGAATGCGAAAGACATTTCCGATTTCATTGAATTCATCATCTCCGAAAACTATCTCGGTGTGGAAAACGGTCAGTTCCCGATCATTTATGTCACCGAACAAGGAAAAGATGTATTGACTGGTAAAATAAAGGTATTTAGAAAAGGAACCGTCGAAACAAAGCAGATTGCAAAAGACGATCCTTTATTCAACCAGTTGCGTGCACTTCGCATGAAGCTTGCTCAAGAAGCAGGAGTACCTCCGTTCGTCGTCTTTTCGGATAAGTCATTGCGTGATATGGCGGCAAAAATGCCAGTTACGGAAGAAGAGTTTTTGGAAGTGAACGGCGTTGGGGCGGCGAAGCTCGAGCGTTATGGAGATGCGTTCATGGAAGAAATAATAGCGTTTTCTGCTCAAACGAGTGAGTAAATGTAAAACAGGTGAAGGGGAATCGTAAAATGCGATTACCTTCACCTGTTTTTTAAATATTTACATTTGGCACTTCTCGTTTATCCCCATAGAGTTCTCATTACAGATCATTATGTTCTCATTACTCCATGGAAAGTTCTCATTCTAAGTCAAAAAGTTCTCGTTCCGGGCTATGAAGTTCTCATTTATATTTGAAGAGTTCTCGTTTATGGCGATCAGTTCTGTAATGAAATCGCTTCGCTCATAATTTCAGGTTCCTTTTTCCTGCATACAGACACGAGCAAATAGACGATCGGCGTATCCAAGACGGCAATGATGAGTTTAAAGACATATTGGCTAGCGATCATGCCTAACAAAGCACCTATCGGCATCGTTCCCGCAAAAGCGATTGTTATGAAAATCGTCGTATCGACGAGTTGGCTTGCCATCGTTGATACATTGTTCCGAACCCATAACTTTTTCGTACCATGCCTTCTTTTCAATCTATCGAATATGGTGACATCCAGGTTCTGGCTGATAAGGTACGCAGCTAAGCTTGCGATTGTCACGCGGAAGCCCGCTTTGAAAATCGTTTCGAAAGCTTCCTGATGTTCATAGAAAGAGGCTGCCGGCAAATGAATTGCGATCCAAATGAAGGCGATCGCGAAAAGCTGTGCGATGAAGCCGGTCTGAACCGTCTTCCTTGCAGCTTCTTTTCCATAGGCCTCCGTCAATACATCCAATATCGGATACGTGCAAACATAGATGATGGCAGCTGCCGGTATTACGATCCAATCGCCGATGCTCATCAGCTTGACCGCCACGATATTCGATAAAATTAACAGGCCGACAAAAATCCCGCTTAAATAATAACGCATTTCATTGTTTCCCCCTCAACGGTTATCAATCTTTTCGGGATACATATCATGGTTCATCATTCGATGTTCCGCCATTTTTTCGTATTTCGTGCCTGGTTTCCCGTAATTGCAGTAAGGGTCGATGGAAAGTCCGCCACGCGGAGTGAACTTGCCCCATACTTCAATATAGCGTGGATCGATGAGCTTAATCAGATCATTCATGATGATGTTGACACAGTCCTCGTGGAAGTCCCCGTGATTGCGGAAGCTGAACAGATACAGCTTCAATGATTTACTTTCGACCAATTTCTTATCCGGCACGAAACTGATATACATCGTTGCGAAGTCCGGCTGTCCTGTCATCGGACAAAGTGATGTGAATTCGGGGCAGTTGAATTTGACGAAGAAATCTCGTTCCGTATGCATATTATCGACGGATTCCAAAATGGTAGGGTCATACTCGTAGGCGTATTTTGTATTTTGATTCCCTAGCAAAGTTAAATCCGTTAATGTGTTTTCATCTCTTCCAGCCAATTAAAAAACCTCCATGAGTATAGTTGTCAGGGAGGGGCCATAGAGAACAGAAAAAAAGCCATGTCGCGTAAATGGACATGGCAAAATTTCCGTCATCCATAGTTTTTTATAGAGGGTCGCTATGAACCTCTCCCGAACAGGGTTATTCATTTCGTGTAAGACTTTAACCTATCAAGGCTGCTCTGTCAATAGCAGACTCTTTTTCATTCCGAGAATCGTATAAACGGCTACGCTTAATAGGATGATGCCAGTGAGCATGAACCCGCCCTTGAAGCTCAGATCCAAATAGCCGATGAGACTGGAGCCTGCGACGACCCCGATGGAAAAGAATGCATAGAAATAGCCATAAGCCTTCCCACGGAATTCCGGTGACGATGAATCAATGAGCAAAGAATTGATGGAAGGGAAAAGAAATGCAAAACCTATTCCGTACAATGTCATTGCCAAGTACAGGAGCTGCAATTCTGAAACTTGACTAAGGAATAGCATGCTGAACCCCATCATCGAGATGCCGAAAGCCAATGTGATCATCGGACGCACTTTGTCGAAAATTCGGTTGACCGGCAACAGGAATATTAGGATGGCGACGACGCCGAACGTGCTGAGCAGCATGCCCGTCGCTTTCGTATCAAATCCGAGGGCCTCCACTTTTAAAGGAAGGACCAAAGCCAATACACCTTGTGAGAACATAAGGAAAAAGGCGCCTGCGAAAGCACGGACCATGCCGGGATGCTTGAACAAATACCGGACTCTGAAATGCTTTGCTTCTTTTGTTCTTTGCTTTTTTTCAACTGAAACAGATCGTAAAACAAAAAATGCAGCGATCGCAAGGATGAACATAATGACGCCGTTAACTGTCATAATGAATGGAGCACCCGTTTTTGAAGCGACAATGCCGCTATAGGCAGGACCGATGATTGCCGCCATTCCTACAAAGGCGCCCGAAATGGCTACACTTCGGCCACGTTTTGATTCTTCGGCACGATTGGCGAGGAATGTAAAGGCAGCAGGGACGATTAGCCCTTCCATGAAGCCATGGACGAAGCGAATCCCGAGAAGGGAAGCAGGTCCTATTGCGAAGGAATAAAGAAGCAGAGAAATACCTGATGCAAATAATCCGATAAGCAGAATAGCGAACGGTCCTCTACGGTCCGTCATAAATCCGGAAATGACATTCCCGATGGTATTGGAAAATGAATACATTCCGACAGCCAGCCCCGTCATGAACGATGAAGCACCTAAGGACAAAGCAAAAGGGCTCATGATAGGAAGTTGTGAAAATAAATCAAAGAAGGAAAAAAAGACGATTATATAGACGAAAGCACGCATTTGGAATCCTCATTTCATAAAATTGACTCATATTCTACTTTACCATGGATGCCGGAATAGGCAAAAGGACAGCTTGTGAACAAAAGAATAATTAGCCAAAATTGTGGCGAAACGATAAAATGAGAGAATACTTGCAAAGAGAGGGATGGTCATAGTGGACACGAAAATCAGAATTGGCATCGCCGGATACGGAAATTTGGGCAAAGGGGTCGAGTCGGCAATTGCTCAAAACGATGATCTGGAGCTCGTTGGCGTATTCACCCGTAGAGAACCGGGAGACTTGAGAGTGAATAGCGGTGCACCTGTTTTGCGTTTGAATGAAATCGAAGAATATGTGGATGATATTGACGTACTGATCTTATGTGGGGGTTCGAAAGATGATCTTCCTGAACAAGGACCTGCGCTTTCGAAGCTGTTCAATACGGTCGATAGCTTTGATACACACGCAAACATTCCCGAATACTTTGAAGCGGTAGATGAATCGGCTAGACCGAATGGTAAAACGGCTATCATTTCCGTAGGATGGGATCCAGGACTATTTTCCATCAACAGACTTTATGGAGAATCGATTCTTCCTGAGGGTGCAACGTATACGTTCTGGGGGAAAGGGTTGAGTCAAGGACATTCCGATGCTGTCAGAAGGATCGAGGGGGTCAAAGGGGCAGTTCAATATACAATTCCTGTTGAATCGGCAGTCGAACAGGTACGCAACGGATCACAGCCGGAACTGACGACGCGCGACAAGCATACACGTGAATGCTATGTTGTATTGGAAGAAGGTGCCACCGAAGCTGAAGTGGAGCAAGCGATCGTGACGATGCCTAATTACTTTACAGATTATGATACGACAGTCCATTTCATAACTGAGCAGCAATTGAAAGAAGAACATAGCGCAATGCCTCACGGCGGTTTTGTCATCCGCAGTGGGAAAACCGGCGCTGCAAACAATCAGGTTATGGAATTTTCATTGAAATTGGACAGCAATCCGGAATTCACATCTAGCGTACTTGTCGCTTATGCGAGGGCAGCTTACAGGTTGAATGAAAAAGGGGATATAGGCGCAAAAACCGTGCTTGACGTTGCCCCAGGACTGCTTTCTCCGAAGAGTGCCGCACAACTTCGCAAAGAAATATTGTAATTGTGAAAGCACTTCCATTGTTGCTATCTTTCATCTATACTGAATTTGAAGTTTTTTTAGGAGGTCGAAATACATGTCAAAGATGGATGATACGTTACTCATGCTGAAAGACTTGACGGACGCGAAGGGGATTCCCGGCAATGAACGTGAACCGCGTGAAGTCATGAAGAAATATATCGAGCCATACGCTGATGAAATTGAATACGATGGACTCGGGTCTTTGATTGCCAAAAAAAGCGGCGATGCAAATGGACCGAAAGTGATGGTGGCAGGCCACTTGGATGAAGTCGGCTTCATGGTGACGAAAATTGACGATAAAGGATTCATTTCCTTCCAGCCGGTCGGCGGATGGTGGTCGCAAGTCATGCTTGCCCAACGAGTGACGATCGTTACGCGTAAAGGGGGCACTTTGACGGGCATCATCGGATCGAAGCCTCCTCATATCCTATCTGCGGAAGCCCGGAAAAAGCCGGTGGACATTAAAGACATGTTCATCGATATCGGAGCTGAATCAAAGAAGGAAGCGATGGAATGGGGCGTTCTGCCCGGCGATATGATCGTTCCGTATTTCGAATTCACGGTCATGAACAATGATAAATACTTGCTTGCGAAAGCATGGGATAACCGAATTGGCTGTGCAATTGCAATTGACGTCCTGAAAGCGCTGAAAGGTGAAAATCACCCGAATATCGTATTCGGCGTCGGAGCGGTGCAAGAGGAAATCGGCTTGCGCGGTGCAAAAACGGCTGCTGCAAAAGTGAATCCGGATATCGGCTTTGCAGTTGACGTAGGCGTTGCGGGAGATACGCCAGGCGTCACTTCAAAGGAATCGACAAGCAAAATGGGCGACGGGCCTCAAATCCTTCTCTATGATGCATCGATGGTTTCCCATAAAGGTTTGCGTGATCTTGTCGTCGATACGGCAGAAGAACACGGCATCCCATACCAATTCGAAGCAATTCCGGGCGGGGGAACAGATGCAGGTTCCATCCATGTTAGCGGAAACGGCGTGCCGTCTCTTGCCATTTGCGTCGCAACTCGCTACATCCATTCCCATGCTGCGATGCTGCACCGGAATGATTACGAAAACGCGGTTAAATTGATTGTGGAAGTAATCAAGAAGCTCGACCGCGACACAGTTGATAAAATCATTTTTGAATAAGGAATGTTAGGAAAGATCGTGCCTGCTAGAGGCGCGGTCTTTTTTTATACATTAATTTGTGAATAAATGCATATCGATAAATTTTTATCTAATGAATAAAAAACCAATAGTAAAGCATACTTCTGACTGACTAACTATTTTTTATTAGCTCATAATAATTCAATTGACTTTATAAATATGCAGACATATAATGGAACATACAAACCATATTCAGGATGGAGATGATCATTTTGGTGAAAATGCATATATCCACATTAAAAACAGCGAAAAAAATTGAAGGTCAGCTAAAAGGCCGTGATCTGTTGACGTTATTGGATTATACGAGTGAAGAAATCGATTATTTATTGCAAAAAGCGTTGGTAATGAAGAAAGAAGCAATCGCAGGGAAAATTCCCCCCATACTGCAAGGGAAGACACTTGGCATGATTTTCGAAAAACATTCCACACGTACTAGGATTTCATTCGAAGTCGGCATGGTGCAGCTTGGCGGCCATGCGATGTATATGAATGCGAATGATCTTCAAATCGGGCGCGGAGAATCGGTGCATGATACCGGAAAAGTTTTATCTGGGTACTTGGACGCTGTCATGATCCGGGCAAACTCCCATGAAATGGTGGAGGAGCTGGCGAAGCATTCAACAATCCCCGTCATCAATGGACTTACGGATATGTATCATCCATGCCAGGCGCTTGCGGATTTATTGACGATGATTGAAGTGAAAGGGTCTATTGCCGGCAAGAAACTCACTTATGTAGGCGACGGAAATAATGTTGCCCATTCGTTGGTCATTGGGGCGGCGAGTATGGGGATGCATGTAGCGGTCGCAACGCCTAAAGGGTATGAGTTCAATTCCGACCTCTTTGTGAAAGCTGAAAAAATTGCTGCGGCGAATGGCGGATCCGTCATGCAGACGAACAATCCTATTGAAGCGGTGGGAAATGCAGATGTCGTCTATACGGATGTCTGGGCAAGCATGGGTCAGGAGGAAGAGGCCGCTGCGCGTCTTGAAGCATTTAAAGGGTTCCAAATAAACGATCAGCTTGTTGCAAATGCAAAGAAAGACTATTTGTTTTTACATTGCTTGCCGGCCCACCGCGAAGAAGAGGTTGCGACTTCCGTCATTGACGGTCCCAATTCATATGTTTTTCAGCAGGCGGAGAATAGATTGCATGCACAGAAAGCCGTACTAGCGGCACTGTTATAGGCACCAACGTAAAAAGCCACTCCAAATAATGGGTGGCTTTTAACGTTCTTTATGAACCCGCAGAGAATGCTTGTGCAAGTTCACCGCTGATTTTCGATTTTTCCTGTTCATCGGCATTGACCCACAGTTTTTCAAAAAATACACCTAGACCTGGCAGTAAATGTTCTTCGCCTCGCTGTAATGCATCCTCGACAACGCTTCGTATATCGGTCGCCGAGTTATTCGACATATTAGCGGCGATGGCGTCACGAATTTGAAAATTCATCTTATCATCCTCCTGCCATCATTTTGTACACATTGATCGCCAACTATACGGACATTTGTTACACTAGAAGAAAAAGGATGTCGCACAATACATGAAAAGAATCGAATCAACGCAAAACGCGCTCGTAAAACATTGGAAAAAGCTTGTAACGTCTAAGAAGGATCGCGATAAATCTGAAGAATTCCTCGTTGAAGGCTTCCATCTCGTCGAAGAGGCTATGAAGAAGGAAGGGACAATCCTTCATTTAATTGTTAGGGAGGATTTGGAACTTCCTGCTAGTTGGAAAACCGATAATCTACAACTTATCCAAGTGACAAAGGCGGTTGCAAAAGAACTGGTCGAGACGGAGCAGTCACAAGGAATATTTGCTCATTGCCGTCAGTCGGAACATTCAGGTGAGGAAGCTGACAGCTGGAAGAAGCTTTTATTCATCGATGCTGTACAGGATCCGGGAAATATCGGAACAATGATCCGGACTGCGGATGCTGCTGGAATGGATGCAGTTATCCTTGGGCAAGGTTCAGCGGATCCATTCAACCCAAAAACAGTGCGTTCTGCTCAAGGCTCACATTTCCATATCCCTGTCGTGAAAGGGGAGCTCGGTGAATGGATTGACCGGGCAAAGTCGGCCGGCATCAAAGTCATCGGAACGGGTTTGCACAACGCCGTCGATCATTTCACTGTAAGTCCGTTGAGTGAATTTGCGCTCATCGTTGGAAATGAAGGAAGTGGAGTTGCCGCCGAATACTTATCGAAAGCTGATACAATCGTGAAAATTCCGCTGTACGGAAAAGCTGAATCATTGAATGTCGCCATTGCCGCGGGCATCCTGCTTTATACGTACGGAAAACAATGATATCGATGTTGATGAACAAACCGAAATCGGGTATAGTAAAGTTGTATATAACTTTCGAATGGCTATGACCGGGAAAAGTAGACAGTATGAAACCGACAGGAAATCGGCGCCTAGACTGAGAGCGCGGATAGGCGAAACACTGTTGAAGTTCACCCCGCGAGCTGCCGCTTGGACCAGTGCAAACTGTAAAGGCGTGCCGGTAGAGGACCGTTATTCCAAATGAAGTGATTATGCGTTCTGCATAATAATCAGGGTGGTACCGCGAACTCGTCCTCGTCCCTTTTTGGGGGCGGGGTTTTTTTATTTTGAAAGGAGAATGACAATGGAGCAACAATTGCAGCAATTGAAAGAAGAAGCGTTGACGAAAATCCAGGAAGCATCGACTGTCAAAGAATTAAATGACGTCCGTGTCGCTTACCTAGGCAAGAAAGGTCCCATTACCGATTTATTGAAAGGGATGGGGAAGCTGCCAGCTGAAGAACGTCCTAAAATGGGGGCGCTCGTCAACGTCGTCCGTGAATCGGTGACGGAATCACTGGAAGCGAAAATGATGAAGCTGGAAGAAGAGGCAATCAATGCGCAATTGGAAAAAGAAGCGATAGACGTCACCTTGCCTGGCCGTCCGGCTCCAACGGGCAATCATCATCCATTGACACGCGTCGTTGAAGAAATTGAAGACTTCTTCATCAGCATGGGCTATGAAATCGCAGAAGGCCCCGAAGTGGAAAAGGATTACTACAACTTTGAAGCGCTCAATTTGCCGAAAGGGCATCCTGCTCGAGATATGCAGGATTCCTTCTATATTTCCGAGGAAATTCTTCTTCGTACACATACTTCGCCGGTACAAGCAAGAACAATGGAGGCGAAAGGCGGAAGTGCCATTAAAATTATCTGCCCTGGCAAAGTGTATCGCCGGGATAATGACGATGCCACGCACTCCCATCAATTCACGCAAATCGAAGGACTCGTTGTAGGAGAAGATATTCGTATGAGCGACTTGAAAGGGACGCTCGACCTGTTCGCCAAGAAAATGTTCGGTGCCGAACGTGAAATCCGTTTGCGCCCTAGCTTCTTCCCATTCACGGAACCATCCGTCGAAATGGACATTTCCTGCTTCAAATGCGGCGGGGACGGCTGTAATGTCTGTAAAAAGACAGGATGGATCGAAATTTTAGGCGCAGGAATGGTGCATCCGAATGTACTGAAGATGGCGGGCTACGACCCTTCAGTCGTAACAGGATTCGCATTCGGTATGGGACCTGAGCGGATTGCGATGCTGAAATATGGAGTGGAAGATATCCGTCATTTCTATACGAATGACGTGCGTTTCATATCACAATTCCATCGGACGGAAGCTTAAGGAGGAGATTAGATGTTAGTATCAACGAAATGGCTAAATGAGTACGTCAACATAAATGGGATCAATCCTGCAGACTTAGCGGAAAGAATTACACGTTCAGGCATCGAGGTGGATTCCATCATCGATCGTTCGCTTGGAATGACGAATGTCGTTGTCGGACACGTGGTGGAGTGCGTGAAGCATCCGGAAGCAGATAAATTGAACATCTGCCAAGTGGATGTCGGGGATGAGACAACACAGATCATTTGTGGGGCGCCGAATGTCGCACAAGGACAAAAAGTGATCGTTGCGCGGCCAGGAGCGGTTCTCCCAGGTGATTTTAAGATTAAAAAAGCGAAACTGCGCGGCGAAGAATCGAATGGCATGATCTGTTCGTTGCAAGAGCTTGGAATTGAAGGGAAACTTGTTCCGAAGGCTTACGCGGAGGGCATTTATGTGTTGCCTGAAGACGCGGTGCCGGGTGAAAACGCTCTTCCATTGCTTGGCTTGGACGACACAGTGCTCGAATTCGATTTGACTCCGAACCGCTCAGATGCGCTAAGCATGTTAGGTGTCGCTTATGAAGTCAGCGCAATTTTATCCCAAGGGATTGCGCTTCCGGAGATTGATTATCCTACGGCTTCGGAAAAAGCGGAAGATTTGCTGAAGCTACGTGTAGATGCAACCGTCGTCAATCCGATGTACGTAGCGAAAGTCGTAAAGAATATTAAAGTGGCGGAGTCCCCATTATGGCTGCAAAATGCGTTGATGGCTTCAGGCGTCCGCCCTCATAATAATGTTGTTGATATTACAAATTACGTCTTACTGGAGTATGGCCAGCCGTTGCATGCATTCGACTATGACCGTCTTGAGACGGGCGAAATCGTTGTTCGTCATGCCGAAAAGGGCGAAGTGATGACGACGTTGGATGATGTTGAACGGAAATTGAACTCGCATAACCTTGTCATTACGAATGGAAAGGAGCCTGTAGCTCTAGCCGGCGTCATGGGTGGAGCGAATTCGGAGGTTCATGACGGAACAACAACTGTCGTCATTGAATCCGCTTATTTCGCACCTTCATCTGTTCGTCGCACTTCTAAAGAAGTCGGACTTCGAAGCGATGCGAGCACACGCTTTGAAAAAGGCGTCGATCCGAACCGGGTTCAGGAAGCGGCAGAACGTGCAGCGCAACTTATGGCTGAGCTGGCAGGCGGGGAAGTCCTTGCGGGATCAGTCATCTTTGATGAACTTGATAAAACGGCAGAACGCATTACAATTTCACCGGATTACATCAATAGCCGACTCGGCATGAAAATATCGATGGATGAAATGCTCACCATTTTGGAGCGTCTCCGTATTCCTACGCAGGCGATCAATGGACAGCTGGTCATTGATGCGCCGACACGCAGGCAGGATTTGAAGATCAGGGAAGATATTATAGAGGAAATTGCACGTATGCACGGATACGATGAAATTCCGAAAACACTCCCTGTATCCGAATCGACACCGGGCGGTTTGACACCGTATCAGGCGAAGCGCCGGATTGTCCGCCAGTTCCTTGAAGGGGCGGGGCTTTATCAGGCAGTCACGTATTCATTGACATCGAAGGCGCAGGCGCAGGCGTTTGCTTTGGAGACGGCTCCGGTAACGGAATTGCTGATGCCGATGAGCGAGGACCGGAGCGTACTTCGTCAAAGCTTGATCCCTCATCTATTGGAGGCGGCTACGTATAACGTCGCGCGTCGCATCGATTCAGTTGCACTTTACGAAACAGGCTCTGTCTTCCTCGGTGAAGAAGAAGATGGCCTTCCTCGTGAAGTGGAACATGTGTCGGCGGTGTTGACAGGCAAATGGGTCGATCATGCTTGGCAAGCGGAGACGAAGAAAGTTGATTTTTACGTAGTCAAAGGAATTGTAGAAGGCATGATGGATCTTCTAGGTCTGCTCGAGGGCTTGTCGTTTGAAAAAGCAGTAATCGATGGCATGCATCCGGGACGGACGGCTGCTGTTCTATTGGACGGAGAACGGATTGGCATGATTGGCCAAATCCATCCGACAGAGCAAAAGAAGCGTGATTTGAAAGAGACATATGTAATGGAATTGAATCTTGAAAGAATCCTATCTGCCGAAACGGATGAGCTTCTATATGTTCCGGTTCCGCGTTACCCATCCATTTCACGGGATATAGCACTCGTTGTTGCGAGCGGAACTTCAGCAGGAATGTTGGAGACGATCATCCGTAACGCGGGAGGCAAACTGTTGAAAGATGTGAAGCTGTTCGATTTATACGAAGGCGACAAGGTAGAGGAAGGCAAGAAATCACTTGCGTTCTCAATGACCTATTTCGACCCTGAACGAACATTGACAGACGAGGAAATCGTCAAAGCGCATGAAAAGGTATTGAAAGCATTAACCGAAGAAGCAGACGCACAGCTTCGCGGATAAAACGAAAGACCGCTTATGGGGAATGTATCTCCATAAGCGGTCTTTTTGTTTAACTATGGCAAGAGTCTAAATGGATTTGCTAAGAAATTAGCTTCGCGCTCAAGAATTCGTCTTCGTGCTCAAGAAATGTCTTCCGCGCTCAAGAATGCGTCCTCGGCGCTCAAGAAATCATCCTCGCGCTCAAGAAGTCGTCCTCCACGCTCAAGAAGTGACTCTTCGCGCTCAAGAATCCGCCCGCCGCGCTCAAGAAGGCACCCATGCCCTAAAACAATCACCTTTTCATCGCCGCAATTTTTTTCGCCTTCTGTGCATTGGCAAAATGCCATTTCGTCATCGATTTCAGAGCGGCTTCTCCATCTTTCAATAAAATCTTTGCCGCAGCTTCATCCACACCGCGTCCTGCGCCTTTAGGGAGCGTTACTCCGGCTTTCGCACTCAATCGATCCATCTCTTCCAAAAACGCAACCCTTGCAATAATAGACGCAGCAGCAACTGCTACATGCAATCCTTCCGCTTTCGTCGAAAATAAGACATTTTCCCGAACGATTTCCGGCTCGCTTTTTATATGGTTATAATAAATGCCACGTTCCGCAAACTGGTCGATCAGAATATAATCAGGCTTTTCATCATTCATTTTACGCAACACATGCTTCAATGCCTGATTATGAAGCAACGCCTTAATTTTGCCTTGCGACCATCCCTTTGCCTGCACCTCGTTATACTTCTCATTCGTTAAAGTGAGGACGCTATGGATAAGAGTCTCTTGCAAATCAGGGGCAATCCTCCGCATCAAATCATCGGTCAACTGCTTTGAATCCCTGACACCCAACTCACGCACTAGTTCGATTTGATCTGAACTGACGAAACATGCAGCAACCGTAACGGGACCGAAGAAGTCCCCCGTACCTGTTTCGTCAGATCCAATGACGGAAAGCTCGGAGAAATGCTCGGGCAAAGTTTCACCTTTTACGCTTGTTTTCATAGGAGATGCCTGCTTATCAACGATACCCCACAGAGCAGCTTCCCGAAGTGCACCTCCACCTTGAAACAGTACTTTGCCAGATTTATATGCAGTAATCGCCGTATCCGGCAGCTTTGCCGCAAAAACAACGCCAGGTGCATTTCGTGTAACTTTTAGGGCAGCGTAATGGTCTATTAATTTTTCCAACTTGGCTTTTTCCAATTGAAGAACACTTTGGCTCATATATATCGTCCCTTCCATAACCTTCTTTCCATATTGTACAATAATCCTGAAGGCAGATGTATGGTGTGCTTTTGTAAGCCCGTCTGAGACGGAAATCAACGGTGTAACCACTACCTTCTCTTTTCAACTAAAACAATTTCATGGTATGATTGGGTACAGAACTTTTTAGTTTCATCAGCTCCTGGCTGAAGCAACTAAAAGCCTCCGGCGGATGTCATAGATTTTGAATGGAGTTAATTGCGCAAGCGCAATTCAAAATCTGGACTCAATTACGCCGAGGCGTAATTGATTTAGGGAGGGTTCATCATTGGCAGACGAGCAAAAAACGCGAATTGCGGTTGACATATATGGACAGACGTATACAATTGTCGGCAGTGAAACGAGCAATCATGTCAAGCTCGTCGCATCGATGGTCGATGAAAGGATGAAGGAAATCAGTTCTCGCAATCCTTATTTGGACAGTTCCAAAATCGCGGTCCTCACCGCTGTAAATAGTGTACACGATTATTTGAAGCTGAAAGAACGAATTGAGCTCCTTGAAGAAGAATTGAATAAGTTGAAGGGTTGACGGTCGTATATGCTAGATTTAATACTTTTATTCCTCTTTTTGGGAGGATTGATCACCGGTTTTAGGCGTGGGCTTATCGTACAGGTAATACATATGACAGGTTTCTTTATCGCCCTTATCATTGCTTACATATACTATAAACCATTGTCCGAGAAGTTTGTCTTATGGATTCCATATCCCGGAGTGACTGCGGCATCCAAGTTGAGCTGGACAGTTGAACAGCTTGATCTGGATCAGACATTTTACAGGGTCCTCGCATTTGTCATCATTTTTATCGTAGTCAAATTTGTATTGCAGTTGGTTGCATCCATGTTTGATTTCCTGAAGTTCCTGCCGGTATTGGGCTTTTTATCACGTTTTGCAGGAGCAGTACTAGGTTTCATCGAGTTTTATATTCTCATATTCCTATTACTCTATCTACTGGCAATGCTGCCGTTAGATTCCATTCAAGGGATGATTGGAAAATCGTTATTGGCGGACGCGATATTCGAGCATACACCGATCATTTCGGAAACGGTGAAAAAATGGTGGTATATCTATATGAAGTGATGTATTGCGGCCCGTGCAAAAACGAAGGCTGTCCTATACAATCAATCTGAACGGCTTCCCCCCTTGGTTGGAGGGAAGCCTTTTTTCAAGAACGATTCAGATAAATGGAGGAGTGGTGACTCATGAACAAGAAAACAATCATTCGCACATTTGAAAAAATCGCTCTATATATGGAGTTATTAGGGGAGAATCCATTTAAAGTGGGGGCATTCCGGAAAGCGGCGAATGTGCTCGAGCTCGATCCGCGGAGCCTTGCGGAGATGGATGATATTTTGAAATTGAAGGGGATTGGCAAAGGGACAGGCGCAGTCATCATCGATCTGATGGAAAAAGGCGAGTCCGACTTGTTGAAGGAGCTTGAAGAGGAAGTTCCAAAGGGGCTTATCCCTTTATTGAAAGTGCCTGGACTTGGCGGTAAAAGAATTGCCAAACTCAGAGAAGTGATCGGTATCGATTCCATTGAGTCGTTGCGTCTGGCTTGCGAAGCGAACAAAGTGAGCGGCATTCCCGGATTCGGCAAAAAGACCGAGGAGAAGATCCTGCACGAACTTGAACAGCTTGGTACAAAGAAAGGGAAGCTGCCGGTCTGGCAAGTGGAATCGATTGTCAAAGCAATTGAAGATGAATTACGTGGAATAAAGGAAATTACCCGTTTTTCGGTAGCAGGAAGTTTCCGTCGTGCAGAAGAGGAAAGCAGCGATGTCGATTTCATCATTGTTACGGATGAACCTGCTGCTGTTCGGGAAAAGTTGATGGAAGTGATGCCGATTGAGGAAACGGTCGCAGCGGGCGATTCTAAGCTGTCGGTCGTTCTCGACATGGCTGAACTGGTCGATGCAGATTTCCGCTTTGTGACTGAGGAACAATTTGCGACGGCGTTGCACCATTTCACAGGTTCGAAAGACCATAATGTGAAGATGCGTCAACTTGCCAAGTCACAAGGAATGAAGATTAGCGAATACGGTGTTGAACTGGAAGATGGAACAGTAAAGACATTTGAATCGGAATCCGATTTCTTCGCCTTCTTTGATCTGCCTTTCATTCCCCCTTCTTTAAGGAAAGATGGGAAGGAAATCGATCGCGCACATGAAGTTGCGGGACTGGTGACGCTTAAGGATATCCGTGGCGATTTTCATATGCATACGACTTGGTCTGACGGTGGATATTCAATTCGTGAGATGGTCGAAGCATGCAGGAATCGGGGCTACTCCCATATGGTCATTACTGATCATACACAATACCTGAGAATAGCAAATGGGTTGACGCCTGAAAGGGTCCGCAACCAGATAGAAGAGATCCGGAAGTTGAATGACGAATATGACGATATTGAGATATTCTGTGGCACGGAGATGGATATCCTTCCTGATGGATCTCTCGATTTTGATGATGAATTATTACAGGAACTTGATTTTGTCATCGCGTCCATCCATTCAAATTTCAATCAGCCTCAGGAGCAGATCATGAACAGGCTGCATGCGGCAATCAAAAATCCGTACGTTACGATGATCGCTCATCCGACTGGCCGGATCATCGGCCAGAGGGACGGCTATAATCCCGATGTTCCCCAATTGATCCAATGGGCGAAGAAATATAATAAAATCCTTGAACTAAACGGCGATCCGCACCGCTTCGATCTGGCTGTCGATTATTTGGCAATGGCCCAGGAAGCGGGCGTCAAAATTGCCGTTAATACGGATGCGCATGCAATCGATCAATTGGATCATATGGATATTGGCGTTAAATATGCACAAAAAGCATGGTTGAAAAAAGAGACGGTTGTGAATACGTGGCCGCTTGAACAATTCATCCGGGAAATCATACGGAAATGAAGGGAAGTGCAAGGCATTGGAAAAACGTGTTTTAAAAACACTTGAGTTTGATAAAATCCGGGATATTGTTGCAACCTATTGCACATCATCTGCAGGACGGACATATATGGAAAAACTGGTTCCAGTTAACGACTTCCAGGAAGTGGTCCGTTTACTTGAAGAGACGGACGAGGGGCTCGCTATCTTGAGAGTGCGTGGGAACGTGCCGATGGGCGGCATTAGCGACATACGGCCGCATGCAAAACGTGCCCAAATCGGCGGTGTACTCAGTGCATATGAATTGATGGAAACTGCGAATACGATACGTGCGAGCCGGATTTTGAGACAGTTCATCGAAGCGGTCGATGCAGACGAAGACATTGAAATCCCGCATTTTCTAGCCAAGAAAGAAGCTTTGCCAATCCTGACGGGACTTGAGCATGAAATTAATGCCGCCATTGACGACAATGGACATGTTGTCGACAGTGCATCGGGCACGCTTCGATCAATCCGTCAGAGCTTGCGCATCCAGGAGGGACGTGTCCGGGAAAAGCTTGAGGGCTATACGAGGGGAAGAAACGCATCGAAAATGCTTTCGGATTCCATCGTGACGATCAGAAACGACAGATACGTCATTCCAGTTAAATCGGAATACAGATCCCACTTCGGGGGCGTCATCCATGACATGTCATCATCCGGGCATACGTTGTTCATCGAGCCGGATGGTGTTGTGCAGGCAAATAATGAAATCCGCAACTTGAAAATGAAAGAGAAGGATGAAATCGAAAAGATCTTGCAGGAGCTATCTGTCAAAGTCCAAGAGGTGGCCCATGATCTTTTTGTCCTTGTCGATATTTTATCGGAAATTGATATCATCCTCGCCAAATCGAAGTATGGAATTGCGCATAAATGTACGAAACCGGCAGTAAATAATGAAGGCTATATCCGGCTGGCAAAAGCGCGCCATCCTTTGCTGCCGATTGAACAGGCTGTTGCAAATACGATTGAATTCGGCAAAGAGATAACGACAATTGTCATTACAGGTCCGAATACAGGAGGGAAGACCGTTACATTAAAGACGGTCGGTTTGTGCACATTGATGGCTCAAGCTGGACTTCCGATTCCTGCATTGGATGGATCCGAAGTTGCCGTTTTCGACTCCGTCTACGCGGATATTGGCGATGAACAGTCCATCGAGCAAAGCCTTAGTACGTTTTCATCGCATATGGTGAACATCGTCGATATCCTGAAGAAATTCGATTCCCGTTCGCTGCTCATTTTTGATGAATTGGGCTCAGGCACTGATCCGCAGGAAGGGGCGGCATTGGCTATTTCCATCTTGGATGAAGTGCATGGCACGGGGGCAAGAGTCATGGCGACGACCCACTATCCAGAGTTGAAGGCGTATGGTTATAATCGTCCGGGCGTGGCGAATGCCAGCGTGGAATTTGATATTGATACGTTGAGCCCGACTTATCGTTTATTAATAGGAGTTCCTGGGAGAAGTAACGCATTCGAAATTTCAAAGCGGCTTGGTCTAAATGAACATATCATCAAACGGGCGAAGAAATTCACGGGAACAGATCGCGGTGAAGTTGACTCGATGATTGCATCACTGGAATCGAGCAGGGTTCAATCGGAAAAGGATGCCGAGCAGACGCATGCCCTGCTTATCGAAACGGAGAAACTGAAACGCGAATTAGAGACGAAGGTATCTGAATTCGATGCTATGAAGGAAAAACTAATTGAGAATGCAAAAGGGAAGGCGAAAAAAATCGTGGACGACGCACGAGTCGAATCGGAAGCTGTCATTTCCGATTTGCGTGCATTGCGTTTGAATGCAGGGGCAAACGTAAAAGAACATGAATTGATCGAAGCGCGTAAACGGCTGGAAGGGGCAGCTCCCGAGGAAAAGAAGAAAAAGCTTAAAGCTAAAGCAGCCCCAAGGCCCCTTGAAGCAGGTGACGAAGTGAAGGTCATCACATATGGACAGAAAGGTACACTGGTCGAAAAGGTGTCAGCAAACGAATGGATCGTCCAAATCGGGATATTGAAAATGAAGCTGGACGAATCTGTGCTCGAATATACAAAACCAGAAAAAGTGAAAGACACTGTCGTCTCCGCCTCTGTCAGAGGAAGAGATTCGTATGTTAAACTGGAACTAGATCTTCGTGGAGAAAGATATGAGGATGCCTTGCATCGTACGGAAAAATATTTGGACGATGCATTGCTTTCCAATTATCATCAAGTATCGATCATCCACGGAAAAGGGACGGGAGCTTTGCGGCAAGGTGTTCAAACATATTTGAAAAATCATCCTCGTGTAAAAAGCTACCGTTATGGAGAAGCGGGCGAAGGCGGCCATGGAGTGACCGTCGTCGAATTAAAGTGAAAAAGAGTAAAGCGAAATGAAACTTTTCCGGCGCCTATCCGTAAACGTTTGGATGAATGAATTTCAAAGGAGTCAAAATAAATGACGGAAACCGGATTTTGGAGTCATCCTCTCGTAGAAACAACAGGCTACTTCAGCGTTGTAGTCCTTTGCCTCATCTTTTCGATGGTGCTATTTGAGCTTGTGACAAAATATAATAACTGGGAAGAGATCCGTAAAGGGAATGTAGCGGTCGCCATGGCGACAGGGGGGAAGATATTTGGAGTGGCAAATATCTTCCGCTATTCGATTGAGCAGCATAATTCATTGCCCCAAATGATCGGATGGGGTCTGTTCGGTTTTTTCCTGCTAGTTATAGCATACGTGCTATTCGAATTTCTTACGCCGAAGTTCCAGATCGATAAGGAAATCGAAGAGGATAACCGCTCAGTCGGATTCATTTCACTGACGATATCTGTAGGCCTGTCGTTTGTAATCGGTGCCAGCATTTCATAGGAGACTTAATATGGAGAAATTATCTAAGATATTAATCGTTGTCTGTATTCTTTTCATTCTAGTAGGAATTTACTGGATGTTCACAAATACGCCTTGACTGAAAATTGCCGGTCAAGGCATTTTTTCACAGGAAAAGTAATATTCTATTTGAAAGCGGATTCATTTATCGATATAATATTTTAAGAGGGAATTTTCAAAGTATTGGAATGGGAAAAGGGGGGGTTACAATGATAGCAAGACCTTGGTTGGATATGTATCCACCAGAAATACCGAAGACGATTGACTATGATCGGATTCCGCTTCAAGAATTCTTGACGAGATCGGCAAACAAGTTTCCTGATAAGACGGCCATGCATTTCATGGGCAAGAACATAAGCTATAAAGAGTTCCATGAGTCGGCATTGAAATTCGCCAACTATTTACGTTCGCTTGGCATTGACAAAGGGGACCGCGTTGCAATCATGCTCCCGAACTGTCCACAAAGTGCCATCGCCTATTATGGCATCCTCTATATTGGAGGAGTTGTCGTACAGACGAACCCGCTTTATACGGAAAGGGAATTGGCTTATCAGATGTCGGATTCAGGGGCTAAGGCGATCATTTCGCTGGATATTCTTTTCGGACGGATTACGAAGATCGTTAAGGAAACGAAATTGGAGCATGTCATCATTACTGGAATTAAAGAGTATTTGCCATTTCCTAAAAATCTTATCTATCCGTTCATCCAGAAAAAAGAGCATGGCATCATCGTGAAGGTGGAACACCGTGGCATGAACCATCTTTTCACGGAAGTAATGAAAATAGCAAAACCTGATCCGATTTCCTATGATTTTAATTTCGATGAAGATATTGCATTGCTTCAATATACCGGTGGCACGACAGGACCGCCGAAAGGGGTCATGCTGACGCATGCCAATTTGATCAGCAATGCGCAGATGTGCAATGCGTGGTTGTATAAATGTGAAGACGGTGAAGAGACAGTCATGGGGATCCTGCCATTCTTCCATGTGTATGGCATGACGACAGTCCTCGTCTTATCTGTCATGTTAGGCAATAAAATGGTGCTGATACCTAAATTCGACTTTGATACTGCATTGAAGGCGATTGATAAACAAAAACCGACGCTCTTCCCCGGTGCTCCGACAATCTATATCGGATTGCTGAATCATCCTGATCTCGCGAAGTATGACCTCTCGTCCATCAAAGCGTGCATTAGTGGATCGGCTGCATTGCCTGTCGAACTTCAGGATCGATTCGAAAAGGTGACTGGCGGGAAGCTCGTGGAAGGATATGGATTAACGGAGACGTCGCCTGTTGCCATTGCGAATTTTGTATGGGAGGAAAGACGTGTAAAAGGGTCTATCGGAGTTCCTTGGCCTGACACGGATGCCTGCATCTTAGGACCGGAATCATCTGAGCCTTTGCCGAACGGGGAAGTCGGGGAAATTGCGGTCAGAGGTCCTCAAGTGATGAAAGGCTACTGGAACCGACCTGAAGAAACGAATGAAACTTTCCGCGACGGGTGGCTATTGACCGGAGATTTAGGGTATATGGATGATGAAGGCCATTTCTATGTTGTCGACAGGAAAAAAGATATGATTATTGCGAGCGGCTTCAACATTTATCCGCGTGAAATCGAAGAAGTCCTTTACGAGCATGATGCAATCCTTGAATGTGTCGTCGCAGGAATTCCCGATCCTTACCGCGGAGAAACCGTAAAGGCTTATATTGTTCTAAAAGAAGGGCAATCGGTGACAGAGGAAGAATTGAATACGTATTGCCGTGAACATTTGGCGTCGTTCAAAGTGCCGCGACAGTATGAGTTCAGGAAAGAGCTGCCGAAAACTGCGGTCGGAAAAATATTGCGACGCGCGCTCGTTGATGAGGAGAAAAAGAAGTTGGAACAGGAATTGCAAACTTCCTGACGAAAGACTTGACTACAATCAAATTAACGATTAATATGAAAATATGAATGAATACTCATTCATATTTTCTTTTTGGTGGTGAAAAAGTGAAACGTGATAAACCGAAATATAAACAGATAGTGGATGCGGCCGTCATCGTCATTGCCGAAAATGGCTATCATCAGGCGCAAGTCTCGAAAATCGCCAAGGAAGCGGGCGTCGCGGACGGAACGATTTATCTTTATTTCAAAAATAAAGAGGATATCCTTATCTCCGTATTCCGGGAGAAGATGGGCGTTTTTGTCGATAACGTACAGGAGATTCTGAAAAAAGAAATCTCTGCGACAGAAATGCTTGCTAAGATGATTGAAAATCATTTTAGTTTGCTCAATGGCGACCGCCACCTAGCCATTGTTACCCAATTGGAACTACGGCAATCAAACAAAGATCTTCGGTACAGGATCAATGAGGTTTTGAAAGAATACTTGTCTTTGCTCGATGCCATTTTGAAAGAAGGAATCGAAAAAGGTGAGTTTGACAAGCAGATCGATATTCGGTTGGCACGTCAAATGGTATTCGGTACGATTGATGAAACCATTACCTCATGGGTGATGAATGATCAAAAGTACGATTTGATGAAATTGGCACCAGAAGTCCATCGCTTACTTTTAAATGGAATGAAAGCGTAAACACAAACGATGAATGAGCGATGATAAATAGGCATTTTGGAAAGGGTGGGGAATGAATGGAGTTCTTGAAAATTGCGATTGAAGACGGAGTTGCGGTTGCCACAATCAACAGACCGCCGGCCAATGCATTATCAAGCGGTCTTATCCGAGAGGTTGATCAAATGCTCGACAAAGTGGAGAATGATGATTCCGTAAGGGTCATCGTGCTTCACGGAGAAGGGAAATTCTTTTCGGCAGGAGCCGATATTAAGGAGTTCACGACAGTGACGTCCGGCGAACAATTTTCGCAGCTTGCTTCAGCTGGACAGGACGTCCTCGAGCGGATAGAAAATTTTAAAAAGCCGATCATTGCCGCGATTCACGGCGCTGCGCTTGGCGGCGGTTTGGAATTGGCGATGGGGTGCCATATCCGGTTTGTTACGGAGAAGGCAAAACTCGGATTACCGGAATTGCAGTTGGGAATTATTCCTGGTTTTGCCGGCACGCAACGCTTGCCGCGATACGTCGGGGTGGCGAAGGCCGCGGAAATGCTGCTGACGAGCGAGCCCATAACTGGGGAAGAGGCGGTCCAGTGGGGTCTAGCCAATCGTGCATTCCCGGATGAGGAACTGCTTTCGAAGACGATGGAAATCGCAAAGAAAATTGCGAAGAAAAGTCCAATTGCAATGAAGGCAGCACTTCGCATGCTTCAATATACGAAAACAGACTCGTTCTACGAAGGGGTGAAGGCTGAGGCCGATTCGTTCGGAGAAGTTTTCGTCTCTGAGGATGCAAAAGAAGGCATTCAAGCATTCATTGAAAAAAGGGAACCACATTTCAAAGGGAATTAAAAAAGCCAGGGAGGTCTGCAATATGAACATTTATGCATTGGTGAAACGGACTTTTGACACGGAGGAAAGAATCGCTGTATCAAACGGGAAAATCGTTGAGGACGGCGCTGAATTCATCATCAATCCTTACGACGAATATGCAATTGAAGAAGCAATCCAAGTACGCGACGAACATGGCGGTGAAGTAACGGTCATCACGATCGGCGACGAAGAAGCCGAAAAGCAGCTTCGTACGGCGTTGGCAATGGGGGCGGACAAAGCTGTCCTTATCAACACAGAAGATGATCTGGATGAGATGGATGAGTTTACGGCTGCTAAAATCATCGCCGAATACTTGAAAGACAAAAATGCGGATCTGATCCTTGCGGGGAACGTCGCGATCGATGGCGGGTCAGGACAAGTCGGTCCACGTGTTGCGGAATTACTGGGCATCAACTATGTAACGACAATTACAAACCTTGAAATCGATGGCTCATCTGTAAAAATCATCCGTGACGTCGAAGGGGATTCCGAAACGATCGAAACTTCCTTGCCATTACTAGTCACAGCACAACAAGGTTTGAACGAACCTCGCTATCCTTCTTTACCAGGAATCATGAAGGCGAAGAAAAAGCCGCTAGATGAACTGGAATTGGACGATCTAGATCTTGATGAGGACGACGTGGAAGCGAAGACGGAAACAGTCGAAATCTATCTTCCTCCGCAGAAAGCGGCAGGCCGCGTCCTTGAGGGCGACTTGTCCGACCAAGTGAAAGAGCTTGTGGATCTTCTGAATAAAGAAGCGAAAGTGCTTTGATTTGATTCATCCGAATCAAATCAAAGCGCCTCCGGCGGATGTCACGGATTTTTAAAGGTGGTTTTCGAGCATGCTCGAAAAAAATCCGGATGCAATCACGCCAAGGCGTGATAGATTGTTGGATTGATTGTTGAACTCATATCGTAATGGGAGGGACTCTATATGTCTAAGAAAGTAGTAGTACTTGGTGAAGCTCGTGAAGGGGCATTGCGTAATGTTTCATTCGAAGCGATTGCAGCTGCCAAAACGGTGGCGGGCGGCGGGGAAATCGTCGGTTTGCTATTTGGCGACGCAGTTCAATCATTAGGGGAAGAAATGATCAAATACGGTGCAGATCGTGTCATCACAGTGGAGCATCCGCATTTGAAACACTATACATCAGACGGCTTCGGTCAAGCATTCATGTCGGTTTATGACCAGGAAAAGCCAGACGCAATCGTATTCGGACATACTGCATTAGGGAAAGATCTATCTCCGAAGATTGCTAGTAAGCTAGCATCGGGGTTGATATCCGATGTGACGGCAATTGATGGGGAAGGCGATGACGCTGTTTTCATCCGTCCAATCTTCTCAGGCAAGGCATTTGAAAAGGTGAAGAACAAAGACGGCCTTCTATTCATTACGGTCCGTCCAAACAATATCGAACCGCTTGCCAAAGATGAAAGCCGTTCGGGTGACGTCTCCTCCGTTTCGGTTGACATTACTAATCTACGCTCGGTCATTAGTGAAGTAGTCCGCAAATCGACGGAAGGCGTCGATCTATCGGAAGCAAAAGTCGTCATCGCCGGCGGACGTGGTGTGAAAAGTGCAGAAGGCTTCGCGCCACTTGAAGAATTGGCACAATTGCTAGGTGGAGCAGTCGGCGCATCCCGCGGAGCATGTGATGCGGATTACTGCGACTACTCTTTGCAAATCGGGCAGACAGGTAAAGTCGTAACACCTGACCTGTACATCGCAGCAGGAATTTCAGGCGCAATCCAGCATATGGCTGGCATGTCCAACTCAAAAGTTATCGTCGCCATCAACAAAGACCCAGAAGCAAATATTTTTAAAGTAGCAGACTATGGCATCGTGGGAGACTTGTTCGAAGTCATCCCAATGATGATCGAAGAGATCAAGAAAATCAAAACGAACTAATTATGAAGGCTCCTAGACTGATAGGAGCCTTTTGATATTGCTGTGAATTGCCGTAAAGTACTCTCCGCTGCTTGAAGTGGAAGGCGGCGACTCCGGCGGGAAATCCCTGCCTTAATTTCTGTAAAAGGCGCAGAAATACGGCCAATCGAACTCCATTGGTTCGATTGGAAACATACTAACATTAGTAGTGCAGACCATGGCCATGGTTTGTGCTACTATTTTTTTGTAGTAGAAGTGAAGGAAAGTCGTGCGGACGCTGGGATCTTTGAATCCGTATAAGGAAACCGACTAAC
>NZ_JAMBOI010000011.1 GCF_023715535.1 Sporosarcina luteola
AATAACTAAATAAACCAATGCCTTCCAACTCTATTGAGGAAGGTTATTTGATATACCCTTTTTTAAGTATAACAAGAAGTATTTCATGTTTCATTGAAAATTGTTGACAAACTATTAGCTGGTTTAGTTGAAGAAGAAAGTGAAGCTTTAACATTCGCACCCGATTGTTGAATCTCTAGCTATTTTTTAGAAAGTTTATATACGGAGAAAAAAAGAAAAATCGTTCCTAGCGAAAATAAAATTCCACCTATAATCATGTGCGATATCATATATTTGGACTGGATTGTATTAAATTCCGCCAAATTTATGCCATACGTCCCCTTAGATTTAAAATAAGCATATGCTGCCCTTGAGCCAAAATCCACACTAAACTTTAATGTCAGAAAACCTATTAACATGAAAATCATTGGTAGTATTAAAAAGCCATATTTCTTGATAAATTGCATCAAACTCCCCCATTCATTTTTTCGGATTGTTGAAAACAAGTCATACAACACACTTAAACTTAACTGTACCGTTAGTTCAATAAGAAATGAGCCCCCAGCAGCTCAACGTTCTTCAAGTAAAGCTACCCGTAAGTTGAAGAAGAATTTTCCAAGTAGGGACACCCTACTAATAACTACTTCTCTGATAACTCTTTGTACTTCTTATGTTCTTCCCTAACAAAGACAATAGCCTTTTCAACAGTCAATATATTTTCCTTATGCCAATTTTTACCCATTTCTCTTACCAACGGGTGAACCATTCCGATTCTACTAAAAATTTCAACATAATCAAGTAATACATTTATTACGCCATCTTTTAATCCCAATAACTGCAAATCCTTAACAAGCTCTATATCATCCTCGGAAACAGTACCATAGCGTTCTTTAATAAAATTAAAAGGTGTTGTAGTTTTAACCTGTTTTATATACCATTCATCGGGTGTCATTCCAGTTTTAGCTTTGAATTGTTGTTCGGTCCATTCCTCTATTGTCATCCCGTGTATTTCTTGAAATCTTTCTTCAGGTGTCGTCCCATGTATTACTTTACGGTGTACTTTTTTCCTTCCTTTTTTATCTTTGGTCATTTATTCCCTCCTTATTATTCCCATCTACTCTTTTTGTTCAACTAAATGCTCCGTTAGTTTAAGTGTAACACTTCACAAACTATAAAAAATCCCCATCATCTTTAACATAGCCTGTAATTATTGCACCTGTATCTGATCTTCCTGCACTGCAGAAAGCATAATTGTCCGAATGTCCTTTTTCGGTAACTTTTAAGAAAGAAGTCGTCGATGTTCTTGCACCACACGAAGTTAGTAGTATTAATATACATAGTAGTAAGAAACCAGACGTTTTTTCATTGTTCCTCCCTTCTCCCTTCTAATCCACATTACTTATTTAATTCAATAAGAAGAACCACTTCTCCTGTTCTCCTACACTCATCAATCAACTCATTGTTTGAATAGTCTTTCCTTTATAGGTTTAATATAATGGAGGGAGTTAATTATAGGTAACGAAGGCAAATTCAAATTATGAGGTGGAGAAACGTGGGAGCATTTGAGGAACTTACAGTAGAAGCAACTGTTCAGGCACCAGTGGAAAAGGTTTGGGATTATTGGACAGATCCAAATCATATAAAAAAATGGAACAGTCCATCGGATGATTGGCACACACCATTTGCTGAGAATGATCTTAGAGTCGGTGGGAAATTCGTTTCAAGAATGGAAGCAAAAGATGGTAGCATGGGTTTTGATTTTGGTGGAGTCTACGATGAAGTGAAATTACATGAGAAGATTTCTTATACAATGGGAGATGGAAGAAAAGTCAACATCACCTTTACAGGTCAAGGAAACGAGACTGAGGTCATTGAAACATTTGAGGCTGAAACTGAAAATCCAGTCGAATTTCAACGACAAGGTTGGCAAGCTATTTTGGATAATTTTAAACGATACGCAGAACAAACATATCAATCCTTCTAATACTAAATGGCGACATCTGTGTTAATTCCAATCCCACAGATGCCGCCATTTTATACTAACTTATTCATCCTTCTTTAATTCTGCAGACCACTTTTCTTTCCACGCTTCCACCTTCGCGTCGATCTCTTCCTTCGCCTGTCTCGCTTCTTCACTTTTCCGCTCTATTATTTCACTGAAATGTACTGATCTCATCTCGCCCATTTCCTTTGCGATCTCTATTACCTCGTTCGCTATTTCATCGTCAATGATCTTCTTTTTCTTCAATTCAGCGACTGCATTTGAGATTCGCACCGTCTCTCTGTCAGATAGATTTGTGAGTGGATCATGGATTGCAATGAGCGCTTCCTTTTGATGAACCAACTCATGGAGCTTGACACCTTGCTGGTTCATCACTTGCATCATGCTCGGCTTCCATTTCTTAATGAGAACTCCTTCAAACTCGGACGGGTTTCGCACTGTCGCATATTCACCACCGCCAGCTTCCGCCACTGTTTTCAGCTGATTTTGCCCTTCATCATCGACGTCGAAGCCGATAATATTCACCTTCGCCTCGATCTCGCTGTCATGCAGCTGTTTCGCAGCGGCAACAGGATTTCCGTCACACGTCTCAACGCCATCACTTACGATATAGACGATATTCCTGTACTCCTCTTTGTCATATGAGGAAAGGTACTCATGCGCCATTTCCATCGCACCGGCTAATGGCGTCCAACCGCTTGCCTCGAAAGAATCCATTGCTTTTCGGAATGAATCCGCGCTATACGCACCGAGCGGGTAAAGTTCGTCAATGGAACTGCAAGAAAGTTGTTTATCCGCCGCCGTCCCTGCACCTTTATGGCCGTACGCAAATAGGGAGACGTTGACATCTTCTGGCAACTGGCTAGTGAAATCCTCGATTGCCTGCTTCGCAAGAGACATACGCGACTCGCCACCAATTTCCGCCTTCATGCTTCCGCTCGCATCCATCAAGATGACGACATTTGTCTGTTGTCTCTTGGCAATCTCAATTTCATCCTCGCCTTCCGGCAACTCCGGCATGACATATCCATGTGCATATGCCGTTAACAGGTCATAGAATGTCGAATATTGCCCCGAACCCAATTGATAGACAAGATAATCATATATCTCGTCCGCGCTCAAATCCGGATGCTCCTCAAAATATGTAGGCAACTCTTTCTCCATAATCCCTTTGAACGTATCTTCATAGAACCGATGATAATAAACCCAATTGACAGTCCTTGCCGCTTCGATTTCGGGGTCCATATGCGCTTCCACTAACTTGCCGGCAGGTTGGGTAATCATATCCTCGACTGCGCGTGCCGCTTTTGGAATTTGCTCATCGGCGGCGACCGGCTTTGTTTCGCCTTCATCTGCTGCTACTGTGACCTCCGACTTTACTTCTGGCTCCGGCTTATCACTACATGCAGCTAGCATTAGACAACCAATCAACGCCAGTGCGAATTTATTGTTGTTATGCTTCATCTCACACACCCCTTTGCTTGATCTATCTTTTATACGAATACGAGTCACAACCGTTCCTATGTGTAAACGACTATATTTATAAAATAGGTGTAAAGACTGAAAACCAATAGAGGACGAAGCATAACAATTGGTAGCTTTATTATTGGGCGAATTTGTATAGCTCGCAAATAAAAAGGGCCGAATCCTATAGGCAGTTGAATAGTGTGCACCGAAATATCAACAACTCAATGATTTACTTTTATTCGGTAGTACCCCCTGCAAAACACAGAACTATTTGGTTTTATTAAAATCAAAAATGAATTAACTATATCGGAAGCAGAAATTATTAAATTAAACCAGCTGACAAATAAAATGAGTGCTTTGAAATCGCCCGATACATAGAACGACGTAATAGCTGGGATAATCGTTAATACGATAAAAGGCAAGCTCATAAAGATCCAAAATCTCTTTTTAGAAAGTACTGCATTTGTATTGAGCCAAAAATAGATTCCTTTGAACGTTAAGCTCATATCGCCTTTCTTGTTTATGACAAGTATATGAAGGGCTTCGTGACTAACAAAAACCAACATAACGATGAAAAGTATGGGGAAGTTTGTCATATGAGTAAAACTTCCTTTGAAGAACCAATATGGCCCAAGAAAAAAAGCAGCCATTAGCAGATAAACAAACTTCATATAATGCTTTCGAAACCATGCATTTTCAATGAAAGGTTTCCATTCTGTCAAATCCAGTCTTGGCTGTGGTAATTGCCGAAACCACAATATCATAACCGTTCCTGCCTTTCCTATCATCTAGTTTTGAACGAGTAACATTTTCAATTTTTACTTGGTTAGTTACAAAAGTTACTAATTTGTCAAACACAATATCAAACCAATCTGTTACGATAAAACATACAACAAGCACCTACAGATAACGGAGTTGATAGGAAATGATATGGACGATTATTGCTATAGTGATCGGAGCATTTATTATATTTATAACGAGTCCCACAAGCGCACTTGTAGGATGGTTTTTGAATAAATTTACAACTCATCCAAAACTTGACCCGAAAGATATAACTATCACATTTAACGGAACACACTTAGAAAAGGAAGAAAAAAATCGATTTAGTGAATTTTATAATGAAGCTCAATACGTAAAGAGAAATCACATATTCCCAGGTACTGAAAAATTGTTTCTATATCCAGAGACTGCTGTGATTCCATATGTCATTAACATAAAAAGAAGGAAAAAAGAAATGAATTTCTATCTTTACCATTACGATGACCACGTTGATGTAGTCAAGCAGTGGAAGAAAAAAGTTACTTCTTTTAGACTTAGTTCCAAACATCTACAAACCTTCACTATCGCCGAAAAGGCTTGATTCAGGTGCCTGTGTATCACACATTTATGACAATTCAATAAATAGTATATAAATACGAGAAGAAGTCAACCGGCATTCCATTTGGTTGGCTTCTTCATTTGTTTTATGCAATTGTAGTGTATTTACTGAATAGTGTGCTGCACAGGCACTCAAACAATTCCCAAACAATTCGTTTTTCAGAGAACGTTCGCTTGTCTCAACATGAAGGAGCGCAATACTTTCGCTCCAACCATCAGCTGTTCCATTGACGTATATTCGGCCGGGTTATGGCTGATGCCATCCTGCGATGGGACGAAAATCATGCCAGTCGGACAAAGCGATGCCATATTCATGGAGTCGTGCCCTGCGCCGCTTGGCATTTTGAGACAAGTCACTCCTTTTTCTTCGCAGATTGCTGTTAATTCGGCTACGATTTTGCTGTCCATCTGAACAGGTTCCTCACGGGACATCTCGTCCATCCAAATGTTCAGGCCTCGTTTTTTCGCGGTGTCGTTCACCGCTGTAGCGAGGGCATCGACGACACGCTGGCGTGACTCAAGGTTCGTGCCACGAATATCGACGTAGAGATCCGCGGCACCAGGCACTACATTCATAGCACCTGGCTCTATGGAGAAGACACCGACTGTGCCGACTGTACCGTACGCAAGCTCGGCGAGTGCTGCCTTCTCGACGGCAAGTGCGATTTCCGCGCCTCCTAGTAAAGCATCATGACGGTAATCCATCGGCGTAGTGCCGGAATGGTCAGCTGTGCCGCCAACATGCACATGAAAACGGATTGGAGCAGCAATAGCAGACACTATGCCGATTGCCGCCTCCTGCTTTTCGAGTACAGGGCCTTGTTCGATGTGGAGCTCGACAAATGCTTTGATTTCATCCCGAAAGCGCTCCGCCAAATGTACCTCGTCCAAATCTAGACCGTTTTCTTCAAAGGTCCGCATTAGCGTAATACCGTTTTTGTCAGTCAACGACCTCGTATACGCAGGATCTAGCCGGCCAGTCATTGCTTTGCTTCCAAGCGTCGATGCCCCGAAGCGTGCAGATTCCTCGCAAGCAAAGATGATGACTTCAAGCGGGTGCTCTGTCTCGACGCCTTCATCCGCCAAGGAACGCATGACTTCAAGTGCAACAAGGACACCCGCCGTCCCGTCAAATTCGCCCGCCGCATAGACGGAGTCGATATGCGAGCCAGTCGCGACAGCCGGCAGGTCAGGAGAACGTCCCTCCCGCCGGGCAATGACATTTCCTGCATAGTCGATCCGCACTGTCAGCCCCGCAAGTTCTAGCTGCTTCATCAGGAAGTCCCGTGCATTCCGCTCGGTCTCGGTGTAGGCCAGCCGATTGATGCCCTCCCCGTCATCTGTAAATCTTGCAAGCTCTTCAAATGACTGACGCAAACGTTCCAGCTTCATGGCGATCCCCCCGATTCATTTACTTATCATCTCTTCTACTAATCCGTCTTACAAATTCCTCAAACTTTCTTTACGAAAAAACTTTTCTTAATGCTTGTCAGTCCACTGACAAAATTGTTTTGCTCACTCTCAGAAGGCGTATGCGAGCCGTATCGAACAGCATTGTACACCGACAAGATATTTTCATTCTCCCAACCATTGCGTGAAAACCACTCCATGACTGTCTCCTCATGATACCGATGCAGTTTATACTTTTGCGCTTCCTTCTCGAATTGTTCGAAAGATTTTCTCACTTCATCTCTGGCTATTGAGTAATCATACAACATCTTTCCTTGCTCTTTTTCACGTTCCCTTTTTCCTTTAAATGAAAAGAAGTAAGCTTCCTGTCTGTCATTAAATCGTTTGTTGTTATTCAGCACAATCAGAGCGACAGTCAACATTATAAGAACAACTACAACAAATACGAGCAACGAGTATTCAAATATGGAGGAAGTGGCTTCCCGTTCTTCGAAATCGAAGAAACGAAACCCACTTTCTACAGTGTTGTCGTCGTTGATTCTTTCGGCACCTTTTCTAAAGAACTCCATTAGCGGATCGATTCCTTTTAAGAAGATCATGAATACCCCGCCAAATAGAAAGCCCGTTATCTTGATAACTAGTGCCCTCACAGGTTCCAGCCCAATCAGCACAATGAATAAGGCAGTGGCACCTAACCCAACGATGACGCTGAAAACTTTTCCAGCTTCCCTTACTTGAAAATTGCCTAACCGCCTACTATTTATCACTATTGTGACCAAGCGAATAAAATAAAACAGGAATGAGGTTAGCAAGTAGAGAATTAGCTGTTGTTGCAGTAATTCCTCATGATGATCATTGACAAAAAGCAGTCTTGCCAGGAAGCAGGAAGAGACGAAAACCGCTGTGTTACCAACAGTTATAAATGGCCAGCCATGAATTCGAGACCCGCTAAAGTTAGCTTGAATTCTCCAGTACACGTATACGAAAAAAATCAATGTATTCAACAACGGTGCTCCGAATAGAAACAAGGGCACCGTTACACCTGCTGCTAGTCCAACACCGAGTCCTACTGAATACTCGCGGGAATAAAATATAAAATAGGACACAACACCGCCTTCTATTGAGATAAGAAGCCAGATATACGGAATCGCCGAACCTGTTTTCCCTAGGATGAAAATGAAAATATAGGATAGAAGAAACATGTCTGCAACTAGATATTCAGAGAGGTTAAATCGGTTGCGGTCATATTCAAACCATTCTTGCCCCATCCATATCCTCTCCTAACACTTTCGCTGCATTAATTATACCAACATTCAGACATCAATTGGTATGCATTTTATTGGGTGCCTGTGTGACACACATTTATGACAATTCAAGATATGTAATAAAAATACTAATAAATGCCGACTCAATGTTGCAACTGTTGGCTTCTTCATTTATTTTATGCAATTGTAGTGTATTGTCAGAATTGATTGGGTGCCTGTGCGATACACATTTATGACTATTCAACAAAAAGTATAGTAATACAAAAAGAAGCCACCTCATCGTTAATTTGGTTAGCTTCTCATATTTCATTTATGCAATTGTAGTGTATTTACTGAATAGTGTGCTGCACAGGCACCAAAAAAACAACCTCACTCATTCAACTTCTCATAAATACGGAGCATTTGCTGTTGCTCTTCGAATGTTAGCTTTTCAAATAGATTTTTTCTCAATGCTTGGCCTTCGAGGTTTGCTCGTTGTAAAATTTCATTCCCCGCTTCTGTAATCGTCAAGTAAACAATACGTCTGTCTTCTTCATCAGTAGAGCGGACGGCAAGTTCCTTTTTCACAAGTTTCTCTGTTAAATGAGTAACAGTGGGAGGGGTCAGTCCAAGTACTTTCGCGATATCAGAAGGCCGGCTTTTCCCATTGGACGCTAGATGGCCGAGAAGGAGTATATGGGATACACCCAAATCTTCATTGAATAATTTATTCCATTGAATGATCAAGTTGTTCGTGAACTTGTCCATATTGTGTATGATGTCAAAGATTGTTTCTTCCTTCATTTTTTCTCCTACTTTCTAAATAAGCAATACCATTTTATCATATACGGCCCCTGTTATAGAAAAAGAACCTAAATTCGATGATTTAGGTTCTTTCAAAATTCCCTTATTCAATTACTGTGCAGAGAAGCCGCCGTCGATGACAATTTCTGCGCCTGTAATATAAGAAGAGTCATCACTTGCCAAGAAGAGCGCTGCATTGGCGATATCAGCCGGCTTGCCAAGACGTTGCAAAGGTGTTGCGCGAACGAGTTGGTCAAGCAACTCTTTAGATGCGCTTAGGTTTTGCGTCATTGGTGTTTCAATAATTCCAGGGAATAGCGCATTTACACGCACGCCTTGACGCCCGAATGTTGTCGCAGCTGCCTTTGAAATTGCGCGGACAGCCCCTTTGGATGCGGAGTAATGGTTGAACCCTTGTCCGATTTGCGCCGTGTACGATGAAATATTAACGATTGAACCGCTCTTTTGTTCAGCCATGATTGGCGCTATATGCTTCATTCCTGCAAAAGGACCGAAGCTGTTAATTGCCATCATTTTTTGCCAATCATCCATGCCGATTTCCATATACGCTTTCTCAGAGGAAATCCCTGCGTTGTTCACAAGAATATCAATGCGGCCAAATGTTTCTTTCACTTCTTTTGCGAACGCAGCCCACTCTTCGTCGGACGCTACATTCAACTTCATGCCATGCACATTTTTCTTTTCACTCGCTTGTTGTATTGCTACTTCGTTAATATCCGCTGCAATGACAATCGCGCCCTCCGATTGGAACAGATCGACCATTCCTTCTCCGATACCAGAAGCTCCACCTGTTACAATCGCTACTTTTCCGTCTAATTTACCCATGTTGAGCATCTCCTTAGCGTAATTTAATAGAACCGCCGTCAACCATAATTGTTTGTCCTGTAATGTAGTCCGCATCGTCGCTCGCCAAAAACACAGCTGTACGGCCGATATCACCTTCCGGATCGCCTAGACGGCGCAATGGAATGCGGTTGATCATCGCTTCATACATATCCGGCGCACTTTGAGCCCACGCTTCCACGCCTGGTGTCAAAGCGATCGGTGAAATCAGGTTCACATTGATGCCTTCCGGACCCCACTCATTCGCCGCCACACGTGAAATCGCGCGGATCGCTTCTTTCGCTGCTGCGTAAGATGCTTGTGTCGGCTGGCCATCCAAACCTGCGCCTGATGCGAAGTTGATCACTTTCCCCTTTGTCTTCTTCAACTCAGGATAAGCAGCTTGCATGAAATGGAATGTCGGATAAAAGCCTGTCCCGAAAGACAAGTCAATCATATCCATCGTCGTCTCCGCGAATAACGCTTGTCGGGATGCATGTGCGTTATTCACAAGGATGTCCAACTTACCGAACTTCGCTACGACAGCTTGTACAATTTCAGTAACGTTTTTAGGCTTTGAAATGTCTTTAATGAACAGCATGCTTTCCGTAAGCTCGGTCAATTCTTTTAACGTCTCTTGCCCTTTTTCTTCATTAATATCAATAACTGCAATATGTGCGCCTTCCTTCGCCATGGCAAGCGCGATTCCCCTGCCGATCCCTGATGCGCTTCCTGTAATGATAGCCACTTTTCCTTGTAATCTCATGCTAACCCTCTCCTTAATGATTAGAATGAACACATTCCTAATTGTTGGATAGCTCCCTGTCACATCGTCATTCATATAGTTAGACATCTAATTGTTTCTTAACTAAATATTAATACACAAGTAGGGAACAAGCAACTAAAAAGACTCAAATCAGGTGCCTGTGCAACACACATTTATGACTATTCATTAAAATTTATATAAATACCAAAAGAAGCCACCAGGGTATTGAAACGGTCAGCTTCGTCCTTTACTTTATGCAATTGTAGTGTATTGTCAGAATTGATCGGGTGCCTGTGCGCCACACATTTATGACTATTCGATAAAAAGTATATTCATACAAAAAGAAGCCAGCTGTTCGTTCACATAGCTGGCTTCTTAAAATATTTTATGCAATTGTAGTGTATTAACTGAATAGTGTGATGCACAGGCACCTACTTTACTACGGTTACTGGGCAGTTGACGTGTTTCATTACTTTGTGGCTGACGCTGCCGAGGATCATTTCTTGGAAGGTGCTTAGGCCTCGGCTGCCGATGATGAGTTGGTCAATGGATTCGGCGTTTACGTATTTTATGATTTCCAAGCTCGGATCGCCTTTTAGCATTGTCAATTTCGCTATCACGCCGGCATTACGTGCCAGCTCCAAAACTGGATCGACTTTCTGCTTTCGTTTCAGCAGGAGGCTCTCTTCACTTTGCGATAAGAGACGCTCGTCTTTCGCCTTATTATAGTCCGCTACAAAGATGAACTCCAATTGTGCTTCCGGGAAGTGCTGGGCGAGCGTAATGGCATGTTTTGCGGCGCGCAGCGCGTTTTCCGATCCGTCGATGGCTACAGCAATTTTCATAAACATTCCTCCCCTATAATAACTTTTCATACAGTTGTTCACTTGAAGAATTCAGCCCGCGGATGGTTACCGCCACACCTTCTTCCTCAAGCTTCCCCTTCACTTTACTGATTGCACCGACAGAAGATTCGTCCCATAGCTGGCTATCTCTAAAATCGATAATGATTTCTTTTTCCTGTACATCCTTGAATGACTCGATGAACTTTGTCGTGGATGCGAAAAACAGCGGTCCTTTCACCTTGTATATACCCGCGTCGTTCGTCACAGTCACCCGAGATATTTTGGAGACAAAAAATAATGAGCTTAAAACGACGCCAATGACAACGCCGATCGCAAGATTATGGGTGTACAGAATGATTGCGACGGTGATGAGCATGACGATTGATTCCGTTTTCGGCGCTTGCTTTAGGAACTTGAACGAGCCCCAGTTGAACGTTGTTGCAGCGACCATGATCATGACGCCTGCAAGCACGGGCATCGGAATTTTGACGACGATATCGCCCAACACAATGATCAGAAACATGAGGAAGACGCCCGCTGTAAATGTCGATAGACGTCCTCGCCCGCCTGATTTGATATTGATGATCGATTGCCCGATCAACGCGCACCCTGCCATTCCACCGAAAAAGCCTGTCAAGAAGTTCGCGCCCCCTTGTCCGCGCGCCTCCCGATTTTTATCGCTCGGCGTATCCGTCATATCATCGAGCACTTGGGAAGTGAGCAATGATTCGAGTAGACCGACAATCGCTAACGCCAATGAATACGGGAAGATGATCTTCAACGTTTCCAAATTCATTGGAATATCCGGAAGAAAAAACGTCGGCAGTGAACTTGGCATCCTTCCTAAATCGCCGATTGTTTGCAGCGATACACCGCTTATAAGTGCAATGCCCGTCATGACGACAATCGCAATGAGTGGTGCGGGGATTGCTTTAATAAAACGCGGAACCGCGTAAACCAATACCAGTGTCGCGATTGCAAAAATAAAGGTCATTGTGTCATGCCCTCGCAAGTATGGCAATTGGGTCATGAAGATCATGATGCCGAGCGCATTTACGAAGCCGAGCATGACTGAGTTCGGGATGAAGCGCATCAGATTCGCAACCCCGACCCCCCCGAGAATTAATTGAATGATCCCGGTTAACACGGTTGCTGCCAGCACGTACTGCAAGCCATGATCCGCCATCAAGTTGACGAGGACTAATGCCATCGCGCCGGTTGCCGCGGAAATGAGACCCGGACGGCCGCCGACAAATGAAGTGATGACAGCGATTGTAAATGAAGCGTAGAGTGCGACACGCGGGTCCACTCCTACGATGAACGCAAAGGCTAACGCTTCAGGAATGAGCGCTAGTCCTACGACGATTCCTGCTAATATATCGGCCCGGATATTCCCGAACCATTGTTGTTTCAATGTATGCATATGTTGTTCTCCTCTAGTTGCATTATAAATCGTTCCAATTATAACAGAAGGCACGGTTTAGGTGGTCTTCTATAACACATTGAATTATCGTTACCTTTACTAAAATCTAAATATATAGTACATTTACTTTTACACAATTCGAAACGGGGTGTTTTTCCGATGATTAAAATGGATGAAATTGAGTAAGATATATAACGCACACGAAACAAAGCAGCCAATTGGATTTATCCGCCATGATTATAAGTTGGACGAAGAGACCGCTTATTTCGTGCAGGAAGAACTCATTAAGAGAAAAATCGACTTACATAACGCTGAAATTGCCGGCTATAAAATCAGTATGACGAGTGCTGAAACGCAAGCAATCGCCAACACGGATGAACCGGCATACGGCACGCTGCTTTCAACACATATTCAATATAGCGGAGATACGATTGAGCTTTCCTCATTATTTGATCCGTTGATTGAACCGGAAATCATGTTTATTTTGCAGGAAGATTTGTCACCGAATGCTAGTGAAGAGGAAATCATTCGGAAAAGCAAAGTTTGTGCAGGCATCGAAATTCCGGATGCCCGTTATATCGACTGGTTCCCGAATTTCTCTTTAGCGGACTTGCTTTGCGATAATACCGCGACTGGACTTGTCGTTTTATCCGACCCGATTGAACCGTTGACATTCAACCAATTTGAAAACGTTGAAATGGAGCTGTTTCATGACGGTGAAAAGATTAGCGAAGGGTTTTCTTCAGCCGTACTCGGCAATCCCGTTTCCTCTGTCGCTTGGCTGTCTGGGAAACTAGCGAAGAAAGATATAGTGCTGCGGAAAGGCATGGTCATCTCTTCGGGGACGTTCATTTCGCCGCTCGTTGCAAAGGAAGGAACGTATAAAGTCACGTATTCGGCAATTGGCGAGGTTGAAATTACGTTCGTGTGAATGAGTTGCCGCAAATATCCCGTGACGATTGACTTAGTCAAATCTAATCATTATTCGGATGGCCTGAAACTATAACGCCCCTCCCCCGTATACTCAACTACTAATCAATTTTGTATACACAGAAAGGGGATGCATGATGAGATCAGCGAATCCGAGTTTAGGGGAAGATACGTTTAAGGGGTTGCGGGCAGACGATGGGATGTCGATGACCATTCAAGGGACTGTGAACAAGACGTTCATCCTGTTTTTATTGCTATGTGCGACTGCCGTTTTCACGTGGCATCAGTATTTTGCAGGGAACGATATTCAGGCGCTCGTCTGGATTGGCCTCGGTGGCGGGTTTGTCGTTGCGCTTATTACGATTTTCGTGAAAAAAGTGGCACCGTACACAGCTCCGCTTTATGCGCTTTTGGAAGGCTTGGCGATCGGCGGGATTTCAGCGATGTTCGAATCCCAGTTTGAGGGGATCACGACGCAGGCGATTCTGTTGACGCTCGGGACTCTGTTGTCACTGTTGCTCGCGTACCGGTCGGGGTTCATCAAGGTGACTGAGAACTTCAAGTTGGGAGTCGTCGCTGCGACAGGGGCCATTTTCTTTGTGTACTTGGCCGATTTCGTTCTCCGCTTCTTCGGCATGGAAGTTCCGTTCATTCATGAAACGGGGCTTGTCGGCATTCTGATTTCGGTCGCAATCGTTGTTGTTGCGGCATTGAATCTTGTGCTCGATTTTGATTTCATCGAAAAAGGAGCGGAGCAGCACGCACCCAAGTATATGGAGTGGTATGGCGCGTTCGGTCTGATGGTGACGCTAGTGTGGCTGTATTTTGAGATTTTGCGGCTGCTGTCGAAGTTGCGGAGTAATAAATAGGAGAGAACCCAGACCTTTGTGGTTTGGGTTCTTTGTTTGTTGTTTGTGGGATGGGGTTTGAGCGCGGATCCACTCGCTTTGGACGCTGAGCCTCACACTTTGGACGCGTAACCACTCGCTTTGGACGCACAGCGGCCTGCTTTGGACGCGAGAGACGGCTCTTTGGACGCATAGAACGACTCTTTGGACGCGGAGGACGACTCTTTGGACGCGGGATGCCTTACTTTGGACGCGAACCTCCTCGATACTAAAAAAGAACCGCCACCAAAAGTCATTTTCCGACTTTCAGCGACAGTTCCTACCTCTCTAATCAATCCAACGTCAACAGCGCGACGAGTTCCACGTGCACGGTGTGCGGGAAGAGATCGACCGGCTGCACGCTTTGGAGGGTGTAGCCGAATTGCAGCAATTCCGCTGTATCCGTTGCGAATGTGTCCGGGTTGCATGATACGTAGACGATCCGCTTCGGTTGGGCACGGCCGATCCGGCGCATCACTTTGCCGCCAGCACCGCTCCGAGGCGGGTCAATCAATAACATATCCGCCAAGCCCCAGCTTTCGTGTATTTCATCGATTCCTTTACGTGCATCGCGGGCAAGGAATGTCGTGTTATGCAAATCATTGTCTACCGCGTTCCGTTTTGCGGATTCAATCGACGTCTCGACAATTTCAATGCCGGCCAATTCCTTCACGCGCGCAGCAAACGGGAGTGAGAATGTCCCGACGCCGCAAAACAGGTCGATCATTTTTTCGTCTTCCTGCGGCTTGCCCATTTCCAGTGCAAGCTCAACTAGTTTCTGCGCTTGGACAGGGTTCGTCTGGAAGAATGTATCGAACCATAGACGATATCGATAACCAACCATTTCATCATAGATGAAGTCGCGGCCGGCCAATACGAATGTCTCTTCGGATTGTGTGCGGTCCGCCAAATCCGTGTTCACAAGCCACATCAGGCTCTTCACGTTCGGATAGTTCTTCGTGATCCGTTCAATCAAGTTTTCCGCCGCAGCCGCCAACTTACCTGCAGGCGCTTCCGTCGCAAACAATGCAAGCATAATTTCGCCCGTTTCAAACGACTCACGCACCATCAAGTGGCGCAGCAGCCCTTCACGAGTATCTTTGTTGTAGCCTGGCAAGCCAAACTCTTTCACCCACTCGCTCACTTCCATCGTCGCGTCGACCATATTCCTGCCTGCGATCAGGCATGTTTCGAGCGGGATGATGCTTCGGAAATTCCCTTGTTCATGCAGCCCGAGGTTCCCTTCAGGCGAAAAGGTGAATTCCATTTTATTTCGGTAGTGCCAATGGTCGTCCATGCCGATTGTGTCCTGGACAAGCTCCGGATTCATTCCCACGCTTTCCAACGCTTTCTTCACATGATCCGTCTTATGCTTCAGCTGGCCATCGTAGCTCCAATGCTGCCAGACACAGCCGCCACATAGCTCGAAATGCGGGCAAGGCGCCTCGATACGGTCCGGATTCGCGGCTAATATCTCTTCAGGCATAACCTTACTCCATCTCAAGGTCGGATCCTCCACAGTAACTTGCACGGTCTCTCCCGGCAATGTTTGCGGAACGACGAGCTTCAATTTTCTCTTGTTGCCCAATTCATTCTCACGCCAAATGGCTGCCTGCCCATTTCCTTTTCTGTCCAAATGGTCAATTTCCGCAACCATTTTTTCTCCTATGATAACGGTCAAGTGATGATTCCCCTTTCAAGATTTTCTTCATCTATAGTACGGCTGCCGTCAAACGGCTCGCCTGTTTCTTCAACTGTCCTATTATAACGGAATTTGAGCGGAATGAAAATGAATCTTCATTACTCGAAAATGAGGTGCCTGTGCACCACACATTTATGACAATTCATCTAAATCTATATACATGCATGATAACGTCATTGTTATGCCGATACGATCGGATTCTAAATTTATTTTATGCAATTGTAGTGTATTATCTGAATTGTGCGCTGCACAGGCACCCAAACAATTCCGGAACCTTTCCTCAAACCAGCCGTATAAATGGGTATGTCCATCAGCTTAATGAGAGGAGGTTTTTACTGTGGCATTATTGGATACATATTCCCAATACATAAGAGCAGTGCGCCTGAAGCAGGAAGAAATACCGCATGGCACATTTCCGTTCACCCTTCCCTTCGTCCGGAATTTGCACGAATTGGAGCTTCATCCGAGTATAACGTATGTGATTGGTGAAAATGGAATGGGAAAGTCGACGTTGCTGGAGGGGATTGCAATTGCATACGGGTTCAATCCGGAAGGGGGAACGTTGAATTTCAACTTTTCCAGTTTTGATTCCCACTCGGAGCTCGACGCGTATATTCGCCTCGTAAAGGGGACGGAACGCCCGCGGGATCATTTCTTTTTCCGGGCAGAGACGTTTTACAATATGGCGACGAACATCGAACAGCTTGACCAGGAGCCATACGGACCGAGGATCATCGATTCCTTCGGGGGCACATCCCTCCACGAACAATCGCATGGGGAATCCTTTTTCGCTGTATTCAGGGAGCGCTTCAGAGGGAACGGGCTGTATATTTTGGATGAACCCGAAGCCGCCCTGTCCCCTCTCCGTCAAATGTCGTTGCTAGCGCGTATTAACGAACTCGTCAAGGAAGGTTCCCAGTTCATCATCTCCACCCACTCGCCGGTCATCATGGCTCATCCGCACTCCAAAATAGTTCAGATCACGGAAGACGGAATCCATGAAACGACGTTGGAGGAAACGGACCATTACTCCATCATGAAACAGTTTTTCGACGATCGGGACAGGTTGTTGCATCATCTTTTTCTAGATGAGTAGTGGCGTACAAATAGAAAACGACCGGATTACCAGCATCCGGTCGTTTTCTATTCTACCACTAGACAACCTACCCGCCATAAACACTTTCACATGTCCCTGCGATCGGTTCATAAAAACAATGAAGTTTAAATTGGCCAGTAAAAGGTTGGTTGTACCACGTTGGAGGACAAGGACCAAATGGATTGAAGTACCAAAGGGCAAATTTTGCTGGATGTTGTCTCCAATTTTCCAAGTTCCGTCTTGCTAGTCTTCTTTCAGTTTCTCTCGCTCGTTGATAGAATAAATTCCCCTTTTGAACAGCTTCAAAAGAATAATTTCCTCCTTGCACCTGAAAAATGACGTCATTAATTGTTCTTACATCTCGAAAGTCCAAGCAATCTGCAACAGCGCGGTTCACAATTACGTTGCCGACGTATAACATCCCCTGCTGTCCTTCACCCTCGGCTTCAGCCCTCATCATCCTGGCCATTAAATCAACGTCTGTATCTCTGTATTTAACTCTTGGCATCTATTCACCTCAACTATATTGTATGAGAGAAGGCCTGGACTAATGTCATTTTTCACGAAATAAGAATGCAGGTGCAGCTCCGCAGTTTGCAAGAGCGAAAATACAAAAGTGCTCACTCGATCCCTCCCGTTTCCTTTAATAGTTTTGGGGGAATAGTCAGATATAGTGAGAGGTTATTTTGCAGTGCCGGGACATGCGTCATTACTGGGCACAATCGGACCGGCTTTAACATTCGGTTATTTGGCTGGGATGCATATTGGCAGCGCACCAGCGCGTACTATAAGCAGCGAAGAGATTGTTTTAGCACAATAAAGGAGGAATAAGAAAATGCCTAGCGGAACACATACGACGGAATTGGACATCCCGATTGAAAAGGTATGGGATTTTGTAAGTGACATGAACAGGTGGGCACCCCTCGTCCCAGGATATATTGAACATGAAATTTTGAATGACAAGCAAACCACGTGGACGTTTAAAGGCGACATCGGCATTATGCAAAAGACCGTGAAGCTGCAAATCGACATCACGGAATGGAGCGAGCCTTCACTCGTCACATTCGACTTAACGGGATTGAATGAAAACTTCGCGGGCAACGGTTATTTTAAAGCTGTCGCGATCTCGGACTCAAAAACGGAAATGGTCGGGAACTTGGACATCACCGCTAAAGGGGTAATGGGACCGATGGTAAATGCAATCCTGAAATCATTCGTCCCCAAAACAGCAGCAGACTTAACAAAAGCCATTGCGGAGGAAATTACGAGTATTGAGTTGAAGAGAATTTAAACGCAAAGAAGGCCGAAAGCTCTTTCTACAATGGAGCTTTCGGCCTTTATTGTGCACCATCTATCGTGTTACTTCCCTTCGGACCACTGCCCCCGATGACGTTGCAATCCTTCTTCTCCATAGAGGGTGACCACAAAATGTTCTTCAGCCCTTTGCGTCCGTATCTGAATGTCAGAATGGCCTTCGCACACATCACAGTTTCCGTACTCCGGGTCACTCTGAGATCTCAAGTAAAAATAATCATCTTTCACTTGTGAAAAGTCCCCTTGCAGCCATTTATCCAAGATCGCCTCTAACTTTGAATCCTTTTCTACAAAACGTTTCAAGTATAGGATGTTTTCCTTTGCCATTTGTCCGGATGAATGGCCAGCGGGGTAGCTATTCACTTCCGCCCACCCATGCTCCAACTTTTCTGTAATGAGATAATCGGCTGGATACCTCGTCACTTTCTGGGCAAGCATCGACAACATTGTTTGAGCCAGCGTCATGGAACTACTCTCCAGCCGTTGCGCAGAAATTCCTGCAAAATGCCCGGGTAGTCGCATCGCAGCTGCCGCTGGATCGATAGGATCATTCATATGCAGCAATCGATGCAGAAATACCGCATAATGCACTCTTGTAACGGGTTTATCGGGATTGTAGAATCCCCAATCTCCTGTTGTTATGCCATTCGAATAAAGCGCACGGATGTACTTGCTAGCCGGGTGATTTTTCGGCACATCTAAGAATTCCAATTCCACTTTCACTTCCAGGTCATAAGCGATGGACAGCACCTTCGCCATCTCCGCACGGGTAATCGGTTTATTCGGATAGAAGTTGCCTTTCGCATCCGGTTCAAAAATACCGGCTTGTTGTAATTTCTTTATGTCATTGAAGAAGGCGTTCTTTGTGGATACGTCCTTGAACGGAACAAAAGGCTTTCTTGCCGGTAATTTCGTCGCACGGTTGACGAGCGCTGCCGCATGTTTTCTTGTAATGACTTCAGTCGGTCTGAATTCCCCGTTTTCGTAACCGCTAATAATATGCCGGTCGCGCATTTCATGGACCATTTCATAATATGGGCTGTTCTTAGACACGTCTTTAAACGGACTCTTCACTGCCGCCTCTGCATGTACCTGCATCGGAGTAACGAAGGCAGGAATAGCAATCGCCGCTGCTAATGCCATGTTCAACATCTTGTTTTTCTTCACTGAAACTTCCTCCATTTTCTATGTACACTTTCATTCGCATCGTACAGACGGAGATTTTCGGGAAAAGTTTCAAGGTATTTTAAATTACTATTTAAAGTCCACTTCGGTTCAAGCGAATTGATGTTTAGCTAAGGAAGTCAACTGGTTTTATTTACTTGTGTTACTAGTTTGGTAAATAGACTAAAATTGTTTTTGTGTGAGAAAGAGGTTTATATGATTTTGAGGACAATTATTGTACTATTACATATTGTAAGATGGTTATTTATTGTTGGATTATGCAGTGCTGGTATCGTTGTAGGTGCTGTCATATTAGGTATTATGGGTATTGATGTGCCTCACATGGAATTAATCATAAATGCTGTAGCACTACCTCTGTTGTTTTTCGACCTTACAATTGTCAAAATAACAATCAGTATACTTTGCTTGATTATTTCTGTCTTCGTGTATTTTCAATTAAAATAGATGAAGGAATAGCAAGCAACTGAGCTGCTTAGACGGCTCTTTTTTCTTGTTCATCTAACTTAAGGCAACTGGCGGAAAGAGGTCATAAACTTGAATATATCTATTGGATATTTACCGAATAAATACTACGATTTCACACCGGATGCTGGAGGATGTTTTCCGTTTGCAGTAGATATAGAAGTTCCCTCTGTCGTATCGATTTGTGATATTTACTTACCAGAGTGTGATGAAAATTTTGTACCGAGTTGGATGGAAAATATAAAAGCATATCCTCTATATTTCTGTGCAGATGTACCTAATTATTTCAAGGATGAATATGAAGAGATTTTGAGTGCAGCGCAAATTGAATATCGCTATCTAACAGAGGGTAAAGTACAGCACAGATCCGTCGCAAAGATTCAAGATGAAAAGCAACTAGTAGCAGCTTTTCCTTTTTATATTACACTTGGTTGTGGAGGAGAAACTGTGGTTTGGGGTACAAAAAAGGATGTTTTTAGTGTGGAATCAAGAAAGTGGAAATGAAACTGGGATGGTTTAATTGAAAAAACAATAGTCATCAAACCGAAAGTAGATACGAGTATTTTTTGGATTGGCTACGATGGGAACAGTATTGACGTTCTTTCGAGCCAGAGATGCTTTTCAACTTACGACAATATAATAAAAACTCTTCCTGAATTTGTAACACCAAGCTTATGTGAATTCGGATAAGTGAACCATCTTGGCACTGAGGAGGTGTAGTTGGTGAGAAAGATTTACATCGGTGTACTACTGATGCTAGTGATTGCAACCAGTATGATTTTTTATCATCAACATCAAGTAATAAAAGATTATCGAGAGTCCATTTATGGGGAGTTAGCTATCATACAAAAGCCGATTGAACGAATTTTGGCATTCCAGGAAACTGCAGAGAAATATGATGATGAGCAAAGAGCTCAATTATTTGAGCCAATATTTAATGCGTTTGCAGATGTCTATAATTCTACAGGTGGAATTGTACGAGTAGAGCCACATATTGAGGAACAGTATCTTGACGAGTACTTGGATACAAAGAAACAATATATTCAAATTGTTATTGCTTATGAAGAGGCAACGACATCCCAAGAGCGTGCTCAGGCACATAAGCGTCTAATAGAGCAGTATAAAGTGTATGAAGGGTTTTTAAAGAAGGTGGAAACGGAGTTTGTTGAACCCTTCTAAGCAACGGAATTAATATTTGGGTCATTAACATCTCCAATTTGTTTATTGGGGGAGTTCCAAAATTGGACTAGGTTAATGGCAGATTGAGGATGAGTAAAATTGGCCCTTTTAAAAATAGGTGATGTCTTTGGGATTGAAACTTCAAATGGAATTGCATATTTTCAATACGTTCATAAGAACGAAGTTATGGGTTCGTTAATTCGAATCTTACCGAATTTATATCAGGACACTAACAAAGATCTATTAAACACATTAGTAAAACAGAAAGAATTATATCAAATTCATTTTCCTTTAGGTGCTGCATTTACACGGAAAATAGTTAGTAAAATGGGTAATTATCCGCTACCTAAGGATTTTGTATTACCGGAAAAATTTAGAGTTGACCATATAATAAAAGGTGAATTTATTTGCTGGCATATTGTTGATTATGCGAATTGGCAAAGAGAAAGAGTTGAAAGATTAAACGATTACCAAAAGCGACTATCACCTTGGGGAACGTGGAACGATACTCTTCTCAGGAAAGATTGGCTGAGGGCTGGACTTTAGATCAATGGAATTAAGCTATTCAAATAAGGTGCTGTACAGCGTAAGAGGAGAAGTAATGGATCAGGTAAAACTCTATTTAAAGTATCGAATAAAATCATATCTTTTATATACCGCCATTTTCATTTCAGGGTTTATTATTGCTATGTTTATATTTGGTCCACCGAAGCATTATGTCGTTCCTACTCTATCAATGATTACAGCTTATGGTTCTTTGGAATATGTAGGGTTTAGACGTTGGCAAAAAGATAAAAAGGGTGTTTTTTATTAATAAGAAAATTGCTTTGGCTTTAAAACGAATAGAAAAGGATATAGAAAATGATGATTTGGGAAAAGCGAGAGATCGATTGCACGGGTTAATCTCAGCCTATCCGAATGAATTGGAACTTCGTAAAATGTTGGGAGACATTTATTTTCAATTAAAATACCCTGCGATGGCTGGCCGATACTGGTATTTAGAAAAGATTAAGACTCCCCAAATGAAAAAAGCGTGTATGGAATTCGAAAACTCTATGGGGCATGACATGAATAAAATTGCGCAGGCATTAAAGTATAAAGGTGATATTGAGCTTTTAGAAGGACTGGACGTAGACCCCGAACTTTTATCTAGTCAATATAAAGTAAAAGATAAATTAGTAGAAGAACAAGATGTTCCAATAGGACCTACATACAAATTGATTATTTTTGGGTGTCTTTCAGTAATACTTTCAATAATTATCTTTGCATCAGTTGGAGTTTATACGTTTTTTAAGTGGATGTTTTAATGATTGGTGTGATAATGGTCGGAGTTTTATCCTTAGTTGCAGGAGTGATATGCATAGTCATTTCTTTGCTTATTTACATACGCGATATGAAGAAAGCCAATTCTGTTAAGGAGAAGTGGTTGGAGTTTTTAGATTTTGTTTTAGATCCTTTTACCGGAATAACAGCTTTATTTTATTTAGGGTTTCTTCTAATGTTATATGGCTTATTGAGGTTATTAAATTAACTTTGAGAATTATGCTAACGGAGATGAAAAATAGTGGAAATCTCATTTATTAATGTAAGCGAGGACTATGAAGAAGAAGTAAATTTCGGTATTAAAACAAAGGAAATACCTATAAGCATTTTCGAAATTAAGTGTGAGGACATCGAGCAGTACCACGATATTTTTAGAGGTGTCATATCCATTCTCGTTGATTATTCAACTAGGCTGATTACAATCATATCGGAACCTGTTCCATTGAAAATCCCTCTTCCTTATAAACAGACTGTTTTAAAAGGGAAAAAGATGATTCAAACTGACTTCATAGATTCCTCGGCAAGTGGTTTCCTTGAAATCTATTTTTCCGAAAGTGAGTATCGGAATTCTAATGATTTTCTTTGCATAGGTGAAGTTCAGTCTTGGGAAGTAAAACCTCGACCTGAATTTACCCCAATATCTTTTATCGATTTAAAAGGTCTGTTTGCCTTTTCTGAAGACCTGAAAATAATTCAGTGTGTAGTATATCAAGCAGGCTTTCACTCGGAATTTTTTGCAAAGTTAGAGGAGATTGAGTTCTAATCTTTATACTTCTCTTCTTCCATGTTTATACGAATGCCACCTGCCGGCCTCGGTGAACCGTATGATGAGGAATCCTTCTGGTTTGTTGTCCATAACCGACGACCGGGACTGTGTATCAACAGCAAAACCCCTTCAAGCCTTTTCACGGCTATGAAGGGGTTCTTCTTTGCTATTTCACCGATACAAGTCGTCTTATCTAAGCCCAACCGGCATTGATGCCATTACACTTTCCGTACAACAATCTCTTCATCCACAACGTCAACATGGACTTTTTCAATCTCGTCTTCTTCCAAAATGAGGTCTGTTAATGGGTCTTCGATTTTGTCTTGGATGACTCTACGAAGTGGTCGCGCTCCGAAACGTTTGTCGTAGCCGAGCTTCACCAATTCCCTTTTCGCTTCAGGAGAAATTGAAATCGCGATGTCGTTTTCTTCAATCGCTTCTTCCAAATCAACGAGCATCAGGTCGACGATTTCGAGCAGATTGTCTTCTGTCAATTCGTTGAACGACACGATTGCATCGAAACGGTTCAGGAATTCAGGTTTGAAGTAGTCTCCGAGTGACTCCAGCATGGAGACGGATTCATGTGCGGTTTGATTGAACCCGACATTTATCCTTTTCTCCCCTGTCCCGGCGTTGCTTGTCATAATGATGACCGTGTCTTTGAAGCTCACTGTCCGGCCGTGCGAATCAGTCAATCGACCATCTTCCATAATTTGAAGGAACATATGTTGAACGTCCGGATGCGCTTTTTCGATTTCGTCAAGCAGCAAAATCGAATAAGGTTTGCGGCGGACTTGTTCCGTTAATTGACCTGCTTCTTCGTGACCTACGTACCCTGGAGGGGAGCCTATGATTTTGGACACGGCATGTTTCTCCATGTATTCACTCATGTCGAGGCGAATTAACGTGTCACGGGAACCGAATAGCTCTTCCGCCAATACTTTCGTAATTTCGGTTTTACCGACACCCGTAGGACCGACGAATAGGAATGATCCGATTGGACGAGTCTTCGATTTCAATCCTGCACGGCTTCGGCGGATTGCTTTCGCGATTTTATCAACCGCTTCTTGTTGTCCAATTACTTTCGTACGTAGATTTTCTGCAAGGTCGTTCATTTTTGCTTGTTCGGATGCTTGCAGTTTCGTCACTGGAATGCCTGTCTTTTCTTCTACAATTTCCTGGATCTCTTCAACAGTCACTTCGATTAATGATTTTCCGCCTTGTTGGGCTTCTTCTAATCTTTGACGCAACTGAATTTCTTCTTCGCGTAACGCTGCCGCCTTTTCATAGTCTTCCGCTTCTGCAGCTTGTCCTTTTTCCAGGACGACTTCTTCCAACCGTTTTTCGATTGAATCTGCATCTGCAGAAGAGTGTTTAAGATTCAAGCGTGCCCCTACTTCATCCATTAAATCGATTGCTTTGTCCGGCAAGAACCGGTCTTGGATATAGCGCTGTGATAATGTGACAAATGCTCGGATCGCTTCATCCGAATAACGTACTTCATGGAACGCTTCATAGCGGTCTTTAATTCCGTTCAAGATGGTAATCGCGTCTTCCATGGAAGGCTCTTTTACGATGATAGGCTGGAAGCGGCGTTCGAGTGCAGCGTCTTTCTCGATTTGACGGTATTCTTTCAACGTTGTCGCCCCGATGAGCTGCATGCTGCCACGCGCCAATGCTGGTTTCAGGATATTCCCTGCATCCATCTTGGAGCCTTCGGTTGAACCCGCCCCGACGAGAAGATGGATTTCGTCAATGAACACGATGATATCTTTCCGATTTTCGATCTCCTCGATCAATTGTTTCATCCGCTCTTCGAATTGACCACGGATTCCGGTGTTCGTCACAAGTGAAGCGACGTCTAACACATAAACTTGTTTGTTCAACAGTTTTGCAGGGACATCGCCTTCATGAATTTTTACTGCAAGTCCTTCTGCAATCGCTGTTTTACCGACACCAGGCTCCCCGATGAGCACCGGATTATTTTTGTTTCTTCTATTTAATGTCTCAATAACACGTTTCACTTCTTGATCGCGGCCGATTACCGGGTCGATTTTACCTTCCTTCGCATCATTCGAAATGTTTTTGCCAAGTTGGTCCAACAACCCGTTGCCTTGATTTCCATCGACTTCCCTAACTTGCGTATGAGCTTGAGGGTTCCCATTCGCTTGGAAAAACTGATTTGCATCCTGACCAAAGGATGGCAACTTCATTTGCCCCTGAACTTCTTGGAAACATGTATGACATAAATTTATCTGCATTCGTTGATGATTCACTTGAAGGCGAAAGCTCATTGTCGCTTCGTTCTTACCACAATTTTGACATTTCATAAGCCATTTCCTCCTTTTAGTTCTCATTCGTTTATGTTATCTGACCTTGACTATCTTTGACTTATATACTTATTATACACTGACCTTCTTTGACTTTCAACATTTTTGTTTGATGTACAAAACATAAAACCGCAAATTCGGACAAGATGACAGCCTTCCCTTTTCCTATAATTAGGTGGAGGGGGATAATCATGAGTACTTATAACAGAAAAGATCCATATGTAGTTTACTTGTTCACTTGCTTCTTATCACAGCTGTTTTTCACTTTCATCTTCACGGTGAATTTGTTATACCACGTACAAGTCGTGAAGCTCGATCCGCTCCAGCTCGTTTTGGTAGGAACCGTCTTGGAGCTGACTGTTTTCCTATTCGAAATTCCGACCGGCGTATTAGCCGACCTGAAAAGCCGAAAGCTTTCACTCATCATCGGTTATTTCTTAATCGGATTCGGATTTATGATGGAAGGGATATTCCCTTTATTCGCCGCTGTCATCTTCTCGCAAATTGCATGGGGCATCGGGTATACGTTTACGAGCGGTGCGCAGCAGGCGTGGATTGCGGATGAAATCGGGGAAGAACGGGCGTCGCTCGCATTCATTAGAGGAGCAAAATTCGGGAAGCTTGGCCAGATCATTGCAATTCCGCTTAGCATCCTAACCGGTTATTTCATGATTAACCTACCGATCATCATCGGGGGCATCTGCATGCTTGGACTGGCGATCTACTTACTGTTTTTCATGGAAGAGAAAAATTTCAAACCATTGCGGACGGGTAAAAGGGTTTCTACGTGGGAAAGCATGAAAGGAAATATGCAGAAGATCATTGTTTATTCCAAAGCAAGTTTCGTCATGAGGATGCTGCTTCTGATTGCGTTATTCATCGGATTGTACAGCGAAGGCATCGACCGGTTATGGATGAGGCACTTCATTGACGTATCCGCTTTGGCTTCAATTTCGAATGAACAATTGGTTCTCTTCATGGGCGGACTTCAATTCATCGTCGTCATACTTTCCTTCACCGTGCTTCACTTTTTAAACCGAAGTTCAATCCATTCGAATTTGAGGCATATTTACGTTGCGCTATTCATAGGTGCCTCCCTTATCGTCATTTCACTCATCGGTTTCGCATTCTCAGGTCATGTCGTCAGCTTGCTCGTCTGTTATGTCGTAATCCAAGTGACAAGACAAGTCATGTACCCGTTGGAGGATATTTGGTTGAATAAAATCATTCCTGACTCCTCGACACGGGCAACCTTCTTTTCAGTCAAGGGCCAAGTCGATGCCATCGGTCAAATAGGCGGCGGTCCGATTATTGGTGTGATTGCTACACAATTCGCGGTGAAAACGGCCATCCTTGTAAGTGCTTGCTTCATCATGCCTGTATTGTTTTTATACACAGCCGTCATAAAAAAAGACAAAGCGTGAGTCTTTCACACTTTGTCTTTTTCTTTGATTGGCACATAAATTTCCATTGTGATTTTCTCATAAATCCAGTCATGGCAACGTTCATCGTAATACTCGAAATCATAGCCTTGCTCATCGACTTCGTATGACGACTGCGGCAGCCAATCTTCCAATATGAATTTCCACGTCCCTTTGATCGCCGGGACAAACCGTTCCACATCTACTGGGGGAATGGTAAACACTGCATACGTCGAGGGGTTTATATGCAGCTTCGTTAGTCCCTCAGGGAGTTGACCATCTTCATCATCACAATCGACTGCAAATAAATATGTGAACGTCCGATTCAATTCTCGATCGTTCAGATTTACACAGTACTCCCCATGTTTCTTCGGGGATAGCTTTTCATACAACATCGTTTCGATCGCCTCTTCCGGCGCGATGCGCTGATTCCAGAAAGCAGGGGCATCCCTCGTATAAAATACGTTATCGATCGTACTTTCATACGTTTTCCCTGCAATCGTAAAGCCTTCCCTCTGCACGATTTTCGGTTGCATGACAATGCCGCCAACTTCCTTTTGACGCAAGTTCAGCAAATCCAATTTAGGTGGCAATGAAGTCGGGCAATGCAACCGGTATAGACTTGGTGGACTTCCAAAAACCCGTTTAAACGCTTTAGTAAAACCGGAATGGGTTTCAAATCCATAGTCCAAAGCGATTTCAATCACTTTTTTCCCGTTCACCAACTCATATAACGCGTACTGCAACTTCCGTTTCACGACATAATCCATAACGGTATAGCCGATATGCTGATGAAACAGCCGATAGAAATGGAAGGGAGAATATCCGGTCGCTTTTGCCAGTTCCTCAGGTTTCATCTCTTCCTTTATATGTTCTTCTATATAGTCGATGACCTTTTGCAATAAATGGATCTGTTGAATTGAAAACGCCCGCCTTTATGATCTGTCTTTTAGTCAAGACTTCTTTTTCATTCGTTCCGCCACTTGTTGTGATTGTGGATTTCCTGCCTTTCGAAGCTGCTCAATGATGTTTGCATAATCCTTTTCATTTCGGTTCTGGCTTAATTTATAGGCAGCTTGGGCCTCCTCCACCTTTATCTTGAATCCGACAATGCCTTTCAGTTCACTTTCCAAGAGTTCGGGAGAAAGTGTGTCCCATAACACTGGGTTTTCACGGTTTCCCTCGTATTTTTCCAGCATCCTCTTCAAGTCTTCTACTAATTCTTCTCTTGGTAGAATGCTCGCCTTCCCGTAAAGATGGACTGACTGGTAATTCCACGTCGGAACATTTTCACTGGAGTACCACGAAGAAGAAACATACGCATGCGGTCCCTGAAACATGACTAGGGCTTCCTCGCACGTTTCAAGCGTCCTCCACTGCGGATTGCCATAAGCCATATGCCCAGTAATATACCAATCATCGTCTTTTTTACGAAACCCGAAAGGCAAATGCGTCGCTATCGGTCTCCCCTTTTTTGTCGTAACAAGCGTTCCAAAGGAGTTTTCCCGAATGAACCCCCTGATTTCCTCGACATCAGTAACCTTAAAGTATTTTGGAATATACATAGAAAAATCCCCCATTTCTCATGTTAATTATTCCAAATTTCCGTCATTTGCACAAGGTATAATTGTTGGTGCCTGTGCGCCAACCAATTATGACTAATCACTACTACTTATACTAATGCAAGAAGAACTCAACCCATTAATGAATCGGTTGAGTTCTTCATTTATTTTATGCAATTGTAGTGTATAGTCTGAATTGTGTCATGCACAGGCACCGGAACTATTCAGAAAGTTCCTAGGATGGATTTGCCTTTCTTTCTACTATTCCCATGAAGTTTTTTCTGTAGGAGAACAAGAGATAGCTAATAGCAAGGACAAGTAGGACGGCTAGTGGAAGTAATGAATGATCGAGAAATAGATGGAGTAAAAGAATATTGGTGACAATCGGAGCTAATATTGCAATAGCCAATGGGACGAATCGATTTGATAAGAGTAGAATTCCACAGATGATTTCTAATGATTTTTCTGTAATCAATAGATACTTGAATTCAAATAATGCCATTGCTTCCGGACTTGTTGCGATAAACGGCTCCCACCCGAAGATCACGAAATAGCCATTGATGCCCGCGACTAAAAACATGACACCCAAAAAGATCCTGCTACAATGCAATGCCATCTTTGCCAAATCGCCCAGCTCCTTTTTCCTCATTCTCTTCTATCCTACGAAAAGTGAGCACGTAAAATGAAGTGAAATCCAGCATTACTTCATTTCTCCGCCAACGCCAAGGAACCGGATGGTGAGTATAAACCAATTACCCGTTAGCTCGGCATCCATGGTTCCATTCATTTTTTCAACGAGTTTCTTAGATAGATAAAGGCCTAACCCGCTTGCTTCGGTGTTCGTCCGACTCGACACTTCCGTATAGAAACGCGTGAATACTTTTTCCACGGCCACTTTACTATCAGCCTTCACGTCATTTTTTATGATGAAAACAAGATCGCCACCTTCATTCCGATAGCTGATCACCGCTTTGCTCTTCGCATATCGAAGGATGTTTTGAGCGATGTTTTGGAGGACGCGGATCAGCATGAACTTATCAGCAATGATGTGCGTGTCTTGCAGTTGTTCGGGAAATTGGAGTTCGATGTTCTGTTCCTCAAATTGTTCATAAAACGAAAGGAAGATTTCTTCGACGACTGTGGAGAGCGAAATGGAGGCTAATGCCATTTCCTTTTGATTCGTCTCAATTCGTGCCAAGTCATAGAAGTGGTCGGTCATGTCGATTAATCGTTTGACGGATTGCTCGATGATTTTCACATAATGCACCCTCTTTGTTTCATCCCGCGTCTCATTTAACAGCTGCACATAGCCGTTGATGGACGTGAGTGGCGTCCGCAAATCATGGGATAGCCCGGCAATGGATAACTTCACATTCTCTTCCATCTGCTTCGCTTGACGGTTTTTATCTTCAAATGCATCGATCATATGATTCAGTTCATCGACCAATTGCATTAATTCCTTCTCGCGGAAATCGAATGATAGCCGACTGCCAAAACTGGCGTGCTTCGGAATCTCCTTCACCTGCTGCCGCAATTTCCCCAGCTCCCGCTTTGTAAAATAACTATAAAAAAGAAGCGCGACTGTCAAGAAAGCAAATACGATTGCCCACATAACAAATCACGCCCCTTTTCGTTTAATCAAATTTGAAGCCTATGCCCCATATTGTTTTAATATAGTTTGTCTCATTACCATTAAGCTTATTTCTCAAATTGCTGATGTGCATATTAATCGTTTTATCGCCGTCAAAGTATGGTTCATTCCAGACGCTTTCATAAATATTAGCACGACTGAACACCTTCTTCGGATTCTCGAGGAATAGAAGGAGGATTGCATATTCACGCCCTGTTAAATGGAGCGTTTCGCCATTGACCTTCACTTCGCGTGTATCTACATTCACACTGATTTCATTATAATGGATCTCTTTCATTCCACTGAAGGAAGCTTTTGCTGCATGGCGCAATTGGATGTTAACCCGGACAAGCAGCTCCTGTACATCGAACGGTTTTGTAATATAATCATCCGCCCCATTCGACAAAAGTTCCAATTTCGATTGTTGGTCAGTTTTCGCTGAAATAACCATGACCGGAACGGTTGAATTCTGCCTGATTTCCTGAAGAAACTCTTCCCCGTTCATCCCTGGGAGCATCAGATCCAAGAGGACAACATCCACTTCGCTTTGTTCAAACAACAGTTTCCCTTCCGTTCCTGAGTACGCACTCAATGTGTCAAATCCATTCAACATCAATGCTTCCTTGATCAGCGAATGAATTGCCATATCATCTTCTATAATTAATATCGTCGCCATCGTTATCGACCTACTTTACATCTGATCGTGAAAACAAAAGAATTCCTACTGCTGATGATAGCACAATCGTAATGAGGCTGACTAAAATCATCTCAGGGTATTGGGCCACAGTCGCTGGTTGGGCAAAATCCCAGTAAAATAAAAACGTTTGCGAGAACCAGTTTGTCATATGCTTAAAATGTTCGGTTTGTTGGAACAGTGACGGAAGAAATCCTGTTGCGATCGTATAAAGAAAACTCCAGATCAATGAAAAACTGCTATTTTTCGTGAGAAAGCTAATCATCACGTAGATCGATACACTAGACAATAGTAATAAGGTGAGCGTACCGAATGTTTTTATAGCGTAACTCGTATAATTTGTAATCTCCGCGATGCCACCAAAGCCGAAAGCGATTGAATAGCTGATCATACCAATTAGCGTCAGCCCAATGACACTGACGATGGAAACGGATGCAGCGACAGCAAGTTTAGATAAATAATAATGTGTGCGGCTCCGACCTAACGACAACGCATTGCGGATTGTTCCATTATGGAACTCTTCACCAATTAAAAAACTTATAAAAGCGCTTAATACAAGCAAAATTGTGAGGCCGTTCTTTTTAATCATTAAAATTGCTGTCGCTCCATTGATAACTGTCTCAATGATTTGGACAGGCTCTTTTCCATTTAGCACCTCGAAATGAAAACTGACGGCTTGCATAATCGGCAGGAAAAATAGAATACCGAGGACAATATATAATTTTTTACTACGAAACAGCTTTATTCTTTCAGCTGCTAACAGATTAAGCATGAGGAATCCCTCCTGTTACTTGTAAGAAATAATCTTCAAGTTTTTGTCGTGACGTACCGATGCGTGAAACGTCCACATCCCCTGCGACCAAAGCCCGGTTAATGGCAGCTACATCGTCCAGCTTTTCATAAATATTGATTTCCGTTCCATTAATCACTTCGTAGTCTTTAATTCCAAGCTGATCGAGGATGACGACTGCTTTTTGCGCGTCATTCGTTTCCAATTCAATGAATTGGCGAGTTTCACGCGCTAACTCTTCCTTCGAAAGCTCATTAATGATTTTCCCGTCATGCAAAATACCATAGTGGGTCGCAATCTGTGATAGCTCATCCAATAAGTGACTTGATAGCAAGACGGTCATTCCGCGCTCTGTTACTAGTCGTTGAATAATTTCCCGCATTTCCACAATCCCTGAAGGATCGAGACCGTTCGTCGGCTCGTCCAAGATTAGGAATTCAGGGTTCGTAATAAGTGTGGAAGCAATCGCTAACCGTTGACGCATCCCTAAAGAGAAGTTCTTCGCTTTCTTATCATTCGTGTGACTGAGGTTCATTAAGTGAAGCAATTCTTCAATGTTCCGTTCACTGACCCCGCCATTGGCCGCTTGGACCCTTAAATTCTGACGGGCTGTCAATTCTGGATAAAGCGCCGGCGTTTCAATAGACTGGCCCATTTTACGGCGGGCTTGCTGCAATCCCTTCATGCTCGTTTCACCAAGTAGTTCGATATTCCCTTCGTCGATTGTAATCAATCCCATAATCGTACGCATGAATGTTGACTTCCCCGCACCGTTCTCCCCAATTAACCCATAAATCATCCCGCGTTTAATTTCAATCGAAACTTTGTCGAGCACTTTGTGTTTACCATATATCTTAGATACATTCGTCGCTTTTAAAATAGTTTCGGACATACACGATCATCCTTTCAATACTGATAATCTAAGAATAAACGGCAAGTATAAATAATTCGACCGGAAAAGTATAAAGAAAGCGTAAAGAACCTTTCACGGTGTCCTTTCACGGTGCCTGTGCACCACACATTTATGACAATTCAATAATAGTTATATAAATACACAAAGAAGCCAACTAAATGCTGATATTGTCGGCTTCTACTTATTTATTATGCAATTGTAGTGCATAATCTGAATAGTGTGCTGCACAGGCACCCACACAATTATCATTTCACGTACAGCTCTCCCTGTATAAGCTTCCGCTTTGTCCAGACTAACGATGTCAGCAAAATCAGTTCAAATAAGTTGGTAATCGCATTGCTTCCAACGTCAAGCGGGACGGCACTGCCGATTGTCATGATGACTACACCTATGAAAAACACGGCCCATCCTGTCTTCTTCCATAACACTCCACCGGCAATGAGCATAGCTATAGTGACGAAAAGAATCATAACGGGAGGACCACTTGGCGGGTCTACTGATCCATAACTGACAACCCCATATTCTTTTTCAGCTTGTAATCGTAGATCTGCAGTGACAAATATGATTTCGAGTATGATGGCGGCAATAGTGTAGAGGACAGAAAGAATCGTTACCCACGTTTTTCTAGCCCATGAAACGCCGCTTTCGCGCAACGTTCCTATCGAGTAAGTCACTAATAATGGGGTAACAATCGCATGCGTCCAAAACCTAACAGCATTTAAGCTTTCTAAAATTGCTCCTTCACCGATCCAATGACCGATCGCTAAAATCCCGTTGTCGTAAATTAGAGCCATGACGACAAGGTAGACAACACTCGTCCACTTTCTAACCTCTTGTGCATTGATACCTTTTAATCCCCAAATGAGTAACGCGATATAAGCGAAGGTGAATAGCATATAGAGTATCTGATCCATAGCTGGCTCCTCTCTTTGTTTACCTTGTTTTTCCCATATCAGTCAGTTGTTAACCTCATTCCATGACACCCCAATCTCGGTGCCTGTTTAAATAGTTACCGTAGAGGGAAAAATACTTCTACAATATGACCGAGGTGATGTGTAATGAAACAAGAAGAAATACAAACATTAAGAGAGTTAATAAAAGACATTGATACAGCAATGCTCACTACGCTATCTGAAGAAGGGCTTGTTTCTCGCCCTATGAAAACACAAGAAGTTGAGTTTGATGGTGACTTGTGGTTTTTCACGAAGAAAGAAACCAATAAATATGAAGAAATTTCACATGACCAAGATGTGAATGTGGCTTATGCAGGTAAGTCCTATGTTTCCGTACGCGGAAGAGCAGAAGTCGTTGAGGATATAAACAAGAAAAAGGAATTATGGAGCAAAGCTTACGAGAAAATAATGCAAACTTCTTATGATGATCCTAATCTTGTCTTGATAAAGGTGAAAGCGGAAGCTGCCGAATACTGGGAAACCGGCAATTTGACGAAGAAAATCGCCTTTTTCTATAAACGCATGACAGGGCAAAGTTCTAAATCAACAGATGTGAATGAAACGATTGAATTGAAGAAATGACAACAAAATGGATTGTCTCGTTCAAGGGACAGTCCATTTTGCTATGTTGATGTGGTATATATAAGTCGAAAATACGATCCGATATATTTTCAGATTGCATAAATGTACGGCGCAAAGACATTTACACATACTGATTAACAATAGCCAATAAACGCTCCCTGCTTTCCGAGACCACATTCTCAGCTAATCTTGCTCCCGCGATAATCGGTAACCATTGCAAAATATCTTCTTTCGCCAATCCGCTTTTTTCACAATACAACCGTAAATAGAGTTCTGCCACATCAATCGATCGTTCGGAATACAATAGATACGTCCGGCAAACATCAGCGCGGATATCTCCCGCACTCGCATCCACCCAATCGATAATTGTTACTACACCGCCTGACATTATTAAATTTAATAAATGAAAATCTCCATGGCAAAGCCTGTTTTCATATGTCATTAAATTTAACTTTTTCATCAATATTTCTTTTTGAAATTCATCCACAGAAGAATCCTCGAGTTGCCGTTGAATTTTTTCGGACATCAGCTCAAGTGATTCCGTGCGCATCTGGTGAATTTTCTGCTGGATGTCAATGGAAAGCCCGATGTAATACTCCGCCCGCTCCATGTCCTCAAAAAACAACTCCCCGAGTGTCTTCCCTTCGATAAACTCCATGATGATCGCCTGTTTCCCATCAATCTTTGTAACATCTAAAACGTTAGGAACAGGAAGTCCGCATGCATAAGCAAACCGTTGTTTATTTGCCTCGTAAGCAGATTCGGTATCCGGCAAGTGATCTTTAAATACTTTGACGATTTTATTATCGTAAAGATAAATTACAGCGGTATTCCCTTCTCCAATTGGATTCCCTAATATCATTTAATATCTCCTAAATACGTTAATGATTTCCCGTGATCACTTTATGAAATCATCTAACGTCTGTTTTTTGCGGTATAAGCCCTCGACCGATTGCGCTAGCGGAAACCGGCTTCTTCCCAATCTCCCTCGCCCACACCGACAACTGCCCGATATGATGAATTTCATGTGCAATGATATGCCGCATTACCTCGCCCCAGGCATCTGTTACAATCCTGCCATCGGGCAACTTACTCTGAATCAGATTATGCTCCATGCTCTCCTCCCAATCCCGGACAAACGCTTCCACTTCCGGTTTGAACCGTGCATCTAGCTCCCGAACTTTCCCCAGACTTTTAAAGTCTTCAAAGTTCTCTAGGGGAGCGGGCTTTCCTTCCAACACCCGGACCCAACTCCATTCTACGTCGATTACGTGGAACAGCGTCTCTAGAATGCAGCCAACTCCGCCAGTCCGCGTTCGAAGCAACTCTGCCTCCTCCACCTCTTCACACCAGCGATACCAATCCTCTCTAACTTGCCAGTTATACGCAAAAAATGTCTTCATAAGGCATCCTCCCGATTAGTTGATTCGTTTTTCAACACCGAGAACACCCGTGCATCATGCGATTGTCCGTTTTGGAAGAGATAGCTGCGCAGGATTCCCTCTTGTACAAATCCGTGCTTTTCTAACAGCCCAATGGAAGCTACATTATCCAAGAACGTGACAGCTCCCATTCGGTGCAGACCCAACTCTGTGAATGAATAGTGCAATACCGCCCTTAATGCCTCCGATGTCATTCCAGTTCGCCAAAAATCCGGGTGGATCTCAAAGCCGATTTCCGCCCGTTTCATTCCTTTCGAGAGGTTATTTAAGCCGATCGTACCAGCGAAACGGTTGTCCTCCTTCCGAATCATGGCCCACCTAATGCTGTGACTCGATAAAAAGGAATTCCTAAAATGCTCTACCAGCTTTTCCGCCTGCTTCAATTCAGTCATCGGATCCATTCCGTAATATTGGAGGACTGCAGGATTTGAGAAGTTATTGAATATCCCTTGGGCATGCTCCTTATTCACTTCTACCAGATGTAGCCGTTCTGTTGCTAGTTCAGAAAATATCATGTCGGCAACTCCTTTTGCTTTTATTTAGAATAGCACAACTCTTCCAATTGTCATTAAGAGATTCTGTGTGTGGTCCGGTGCCTGTGCACGTGTATTATCTGAATCCAACTTTCCGGCACCCATAACCCGCACGGAAAACAGCCGTTGTCAATAACATAGAGAAAGGCTTGCTTACCAAAGGAGAGAGACCATGCATATTACGACAACAATTCCGTCGCATCCACAGTACATCCACCGAGCTTTCAATAGATGGCATCCTACAAAAAAGCTATTATTCATGGCATTGATGGCTGCACTCACGGCCATTCTGCAATCAGCCGGTGGATTGCTGCCCCCAATTGGATTTGCTATCAGCCCCTTTGCCACTGCTTCTATAATGATCGCCACCCTACTGTCCTTACGCTCTGGCATCTTCGTCTACACAGTAACAATCCTCCTGTTGTTCTTACTGCAACCTAGCGAGTTAATCATCTTCCCCTTTACAACAGGATTACTTGGCCTCGGGTTAGGATGGACGCTCCGCAAACTGAATAAGCGTCCTCAAGTAATCCTGACGAATGGTCTTCTATTAACGATCGGCATCGGCGTCCCCCTGTACGCACTAGGCTTCCCTGTACTTGGCCCAACTGTCTCATCATCAATCAACCCGCTCACCTTGCTCCTAATTTTCACCTTCTCCCTGCTCTACAGCTGGATCTGGACGGAACTCAGCCTCTTCATCCTCCGCAAAATCAAGCCAATTCTCAAAGCGGTGCCCCCTCTTTAAACGGTGCCTTTTTAACGGTGCATTTTAACGGTGCCTGTGCATCACACATTTATGACAATTCAACATTTTTCATATAAATACAGAAAGAAGCCAACGAAATATTGATAACGTTGGCTTCTTGGTTTTACTTTATACAATTGTAGTGCATTGCCTGAATAGTGTGCCGCACAGGCACCGGAAAGACTCTGAAAACTCCACTCTAAAAGATTATGAAACCTTTATTCCACTACGCCACATGCGATGCGGTCACCGGAATCGCCGGATGGCTGGGTTTTTCCATCGTCAGCTTCTGCATGGATGATGAGGGCTGTACCGCCTTCATGGTATAGTGAGTTTTCCTCACCGGCCAATAGTGTGAGGTTGTCAACGAAGAATTCCTCCTTCACTGTTCCATCAGGACCGACTTCGAGGTTCGGTAAGTCGCCGGCATGCGGTCCATCCTCATGGTCGAGTCCATGGCTTGCTCCCGTCGGATTGAAATGCCCCCCTGCCGATTCAAAGTCAGGCGCTTCACAAATCCCTTTTTCATGGAAATGAAAACCGTGAGACCCCTCAGGTAAATTCTCTGCTTCCACCATGATCCGTAATGCGTCTTCTTCCTCGGTCAATTCTGCCGTTCCCATCGGTTTTCCGTTGCCATCCATCAGATTGACAGTAAGAGACGGCAATTTATTGTCTTCGACTAAATCCAAGTCAGCCGAGTCGTTATTATCTTCCTTATTGACTGAAGCGGCCGAGTCATCCTTCCCATCGGCGCATGCTGCGAAAACAAAAGCGCAGGTGAGAACCATCGTGATCCATATCCACTTTTTCATATCCACACGCTCCCTCTAGTAAAGTATTGACATCTATATAATTCACTATTTTCCGTGTAGTAAACGAAAATCAGGAAAAAGAGCCCTTACCGACCACCTTAAATAGGATGTATTGACAACAATCTAAGTAGGAATTCCCACTAAAAACATAAAAAAGGAACAGGTCCATACTAATGACCTGTTCCTCTTCAATCTATTGATGTTCCTCAATTAATTCCGAACGAGATAGTCAAACGTGCCTAATGAAGCAGTCGCGCCTGAACCCATGGAAATGATGATTTGCTTGAACGGGCTATCCGTGCAGTCTCCCGCAGCAAATACGCCAGGAACGTTCGTTGCGCCGCGCTTGTCGACGAGAATTTCGCCGAATCTATTGCGCTCAACCACGTCACCCAACCAGTCCGTATTCGGGACAAGACCAATCTGGACGAATACGCCGGCTAGTTCAACATGCTTTTCTTCGCCTGAATCACGATCAACGTAAGTGATGCCGTTCACTTTATCCGTACCGGTAATCTCTTTCGTTCGAGCATTTGTAACGACAGTGACATTCGGCAAGCTATGCAGACGCTTTTGCAAGACGGAATCAGCTTTCAACTCATCATTGAATTCAAGCACAGTCACATGGTTGACGATCCCTGCAAGGTCAATCGCCGCCTCGACACCGGAGTTCCCGCCGCCTACGACCGCAACGTCTTTTCCTTCAAATAAAGGACCATCACAGTGAGGGCAATACGCAACGCCTTTATTCCTGAATTCCGCCTCGCCAGGAACGCCGATATTACGCCAGCGTGCACCCGTTGAAAGGATGACGGATTTACTCTTCAGAACAGCACCGTTTTCCAATTCGATCTCAATAAGGTCTTTCTTCTCCAAACGCTTCGCACGCACCAAATTCATCACATCGATATTATACTCTTTCACGTGCTCCTCAAGGCTAGCAGCTAGTTTAGGACCTTCCGTGCGATTCACGCTAATGAAGTTCTCGATCGCAGCCGTATCCAAAATCTGACCGCCGAAGCGCTCCGCAACAATTCCTGTGCGGATCCCTTTACGAGCCGCGTAAATCGCCGCACTCGCACCCGCCGGACCGCCGCCGACTACGAGTACGTCATACGGATCTTTATCAGCAAACTCAGATGCATCAGGACCGCTTCCAAGTTCAGCAAGGATCTCTTCGATCGTCTTACGGCCGTTCGTGAACGGTTCACCATTCAAATAAACTGTCGGGACAGCAAGAATGTTTTTACTTTCCACTTCTTCTTTAAACGCCGCGCCGTCAATCATCGTGTGCGTAATATTCGGGTTCAACACGCTCATGAGGTTAAGTGCTTGTACAACTTCAGGGCAGTTTTGGCAGCTCAAGCTTATATAGGATTCAAAGTGAAGCTCGTCCTTGATTTTTTTCACTTGCTCGATCACTTTCTCATCCACTTTTGGAGCCCTGCCGCTCACTTGCAATAAAGCAAGGACCAATGAAGTGAATTCATGCCCAAGAGGAATGCCTGCGAAAGTGACGCCCGTATCCTCACCGATGCGATTGACGCTGAAGCTCGGCGTTCTTTCCAACTCCGCGTGCTCCACTTTAATGCGAGATGACATTGTCGCCAGTTCATCCACAAGTTCCGCCATTTCACGAGAAACTTTATCTTCCCCAACGCTCACTTTAAGTAGTACATCGCCTTCCATCAACTCTAGATATTGGGCTAATTGTTGTTTAATATCTGCATCTAAAATCATGTAATCTACTCCTTAACTTGTATTTTAACCATAGAAAACTCGGCATGATTGCCTTAAATTTTGAATCAAGAATGCGATGATTCACTTCAAAATCTAAGACAACTGCCGAAAACTTTTCAAAAATAAAGGGAGCCCCTATCCAAGAAAGGAAGGGGCCATCCCCGTTAGCCTGCTATTGGGTACTTAAATCTTACCTACAAGGTCAAGGCTAGGCTTAAGTGTTTCTTCGCCCTCTTTCCATTTTGCAGGGCAAACTTCGCCTGGATTGTTGCGTACGTATTGTGCAGCTTTGATTTTATCGACAAGCGTGCTCGCATCGCGACCAATTCCGCCAGCATTGATTTCAACTGTTTGAACAACGCCGTCTGGATCGATGATAAACGTACCGCGATCCGCTAGGCCGGACTCCTCGTCCAATACATCGAAGTTGCGGGAAATCGTTTGTGAAGGGTCACCAATCATAATATATTCAAGCTTACTGATTGTCTCAGAGTGATCGTGCCAAGCTTTATGCGTGAAGTGCGTGTCCGTAGAAACGGAATAAACTTCAGCACCCAGCTCTTTTAGAGTTGCATATTGGTCTTGAAGATCTCCAAGCTCAGTCGGGCAAACGAATGTGAAGTCTGCTGGGTAGAAGCAAACGATGCTCCATTTCCCTTTTAGGTTGTCATCAGTTACCTCGATGAATTCACCTGTACCGCTATGGTAAGCTTGCGCTCTGAATGGTAGTATTTCTTTTCCGATAAGTGACATAAAAAAATTCCTCCTAATGTGATTTTTCATAGTTAGTCTAGGTTAATTCATTAAAACCTAAACCGCAGCAAGAATTATGTTGTATTCTCAACTGCTTAACTATAATAATTCTAATTACATACTCATTATCATATAGAACTGTGCTTTTGTCAACAGATACACTTCTGTTTCCACAAACCCCTCTACATCAACCGTTACAGGGGTATTCCATCATTATTGATTCCATATTATTTACAACATAATAAGATTCTTATCCAAACCATCAATTCTCAATTACCTCTACAGGTTATCGTTTATTAATTATTTTAAAGATATTGAATACATATAATATAATAATCCCTTGCAAATTGTTTTTAACGGTGCTCTTTAACGGTGCCTGTGCACCACACATTTATGACAATTCAATAAGAACTATATATATACAGTGAGAAACCAACCGGATATTGATTTGGTTGGTTTCTTCAATTCTTTTATGCAATTGTAGTGCATTATCTGAATAGTGTGCTGCACAGGCACCCAAACAATTCCCAAACAATTCTCACCCACATATTATCTCTTCCTTATTGTTGGCGGAATCATAATAGTGTACGATGCATAGTATAAGAACACGAGGTGACAACTATGGAGCCATTGATGGAATCATTCACGACAGAATTACGGAGAGGAACGTTGACTCTTGCTGTATTGAGTCAATTGCGGACGCCTCAATATGGATATTCATTAGTCCAACGTCTTGAAAAGGCAGGCGTAACCATTGAGCAAAGTACATTGTACCCGCTCCTTCGCCGATTAGAGAAACAGGAACTCTTAACGAGCAATTGGGATACAACGGAAAGCAGACCCCGGAAGTATTACGTAATTAGTGAGTACGGCAGTGATATTTATGAGCAATTGAAAAAGGAATGGGAAACGATGACAGCGGAACTGAAAACATTATTGGAAGGAGATGAGAATGATGAAACTGATTGAAGCCTATATATATGAAGTAACGCGAAGACTGCCGGAAAAATTACGGGAAGATATCGCCCTGGAACTCAGATCCACGATCGAAGATATGCTGCCCGAGCATTTTTCAGAGGATGAAGTAAAGGAAGCCCTTTTGAAACTAGGCGATCCCGCTCGCCTCGCCGCAAGCTACCGCGACACACCGATGCATGTAATCGGCCCGAAAGTATACGATGCTTATATATGGACAATGAAAATGATCGTCCCATGGGCAATCTTAATTACCATATTAGTTCATGTCGTTGAAACGATTGTCCTCTTTTCTGGAGAAGAAAGCATACTCTCGGTTGTGATAAAAAGCATTGGAATCATCATCGCAAATATTATACATGTGCTGATCCAGACGTTCTTCTGGGTGACCATCGTATTTATTTTCATTGAAAGAATCGGTTTGGCAAAAAGTAACGGTGCAATCACAAAGTATGGAACCGAATGGACTCCCGAACAATTGAAACATGTTCATGTCATTTCGAAGAAAAAGTTGATTCCAAGAAGTGAGGTCATTTTCGGATTGGCCTGGACAGCGATTTGGATCGTTCTTTATTTCAATGCGGACCGTCTTGCAGGCGTCTATCGATCAATAAATGGTGACGGGCTGCAAATGGTAATGCCAGCCCTGAATCAATCGGTATTGCTGTCGTATTTGCCTATCGTTTTACCAATTGCCTTGCTCGAAATTGGATTGGCTCTCTTCAAATGGAAAGAACGACAATGGACAATGAAGCTCGTAACGATAAATGCGGTCATGAAAGTAGTCAGCTTGATCGTCTTCATTGTTATTGCCAGCAACCCCGCCCTCATCAACGAGGCGATGATTCCATACTTGGCAAATGTACTGGAAATCAATTCGTCCTCCGTCCAGAATTTCACCGATTGGGCGGTGTGGACGATCATCGCAACCATCATCGTAACCGTGGCCATCGAAATCTACGACAGCTACCGAAAAGCAAAAGCATAATTGTGTCGGTGCCATTTGTGTCGGTGCCTGTGCACCACGCATTTATGACAATTCATTATATGTCATATATATACAGAAAGAAGACGACCGGGTCTTGATTCGGTCGGCTTCTTCATTTCTTTTATTCAATTGTAGTGTATTGTCTGAATAGTTTGGTGCACAGGCACCCAAACAAGTCTGCATTGTTTCAGCTTGTTCACTTGCATATGATTTGTTGCTGTCCTCTTTCAGTCCTTGAACTCCTGTATCTTTTCATGGGCTTTCGCTTCGATCTTCTCGACATAATGATCTGCCAATTGTTCTCTAGGGTGTGGACGGAACCAATTAATTTCTCCGTCATTATACAATCCATGATAATCGTTGCCGTCAATGCTTACACTAAATCTGACATGCTCATGAATTTGCCCTTTAAACATTTCCTTAATTTTAATATCTTCCAACACACTCTCCTCCTCTTCATCCATACAGTACCCACTCTGCGAAGAACAACACTATTTCATCCACAAAACCTCAGAGAGGAGAATGGGTCAGGCGTGCCTCATCATCATCCGTGCACCAATAAAAATCGAAGTGCTCAAAGCGAACGGCATTGTCAAAGCCGGTAACCCATACGGTAACAGTATGGTATCGACACTGCCTATAATGACAACCGTCAAAACGCTCGCAATGACTGCGCTGAATACTGAAATCCGAGTTCCCCCGGCCTGGAAAACGACTCCGACAGCGAGTGCGGTCAAGATGGCATTATAGCCGTACAGCCCTGCATCGATGAGTGTATGTTCGCCGCCAAGTATGTAGGCAGTAATCATTCCAATGAAATTCCCGGCGAGCGCATAAACCCCCATCCTCCTATTCGCAATGAAAATTCCTAAAAAGAGCAGCAAGCCCGCAGCGAAGCCTTGCAGAAAGAAAATCTGGCCGGCCCCATCTAGAAAAGCACTGGACCAATGAATCTCGCCGGCACTCTCCAGCTTCCAGTGCGATAAGCTCTGCGGCACTATCTCTTCCGTCAATCCGAACGTTTCAAATCTATACGACGACAACATGAGCAGCCATGTTGTTACGATATACGGAAATGTCAATGTCGGCATACCGGCAGGCTGCAGAAACCTCATAACAGATGCGGTGAATGCAGCCGCAATGACCGCTCCAAATATAGCGACCAGCCAACTTGCAGGCCCTTCTAAATACAGAATGAGCGCCATACCTGTCAACATCGGATTATATCCATATAGCCCCCGTTCAACACTCAACGGATTCCCGCCGCCTACCCGACCGAAAAGTGTGCCGATCGCCGCTGAAAGGAATGCGATCAAACCAAGCTGTAGGGAGGTAATCGAGATCGCAGTCAATATGAGCAGCCCTGTCACCCAATTTTCGATGAGAAGCACCATGGAGATACCTTTCATCGTTGCCATTAGAAAAGGAAATCTCTTTCCGCTTCCTTCAGTTCCGCCACTTCCCATACCGACGCTCCCCTCTTGACCCTTTTTTGTTCTCATACCCTATGCCGAAACATAGTATTCCCAGCGGCATTGCTTTTTACTAACAACTTCTAAATTGTGTCGGTGCCTGTGCACCACACATTTATGACAATTCAACAATAAGCATATTCATGCAGAAAGGAGCCGACCAAAGATTGATCTGGTCGGCTCCTCCATTTATTTTATACAATTGTAGTGCATTGTCTGAATAGTGTCTCACACAGGCACCCGAAAGATTCTAATAACTTTGTATCCTTCTCCCCAATGGGATGGCTTGCAACCTGAGCGCAACGACGACCCCTATGACTGCCCCGCTTGCGCTGGAGACGAGGAAAGGCGGCATGAAGAAGAAGGCGGTTACGGTTGTTCCCATCAGGACGGCCGCATATGGGACCGCGAAGAGGGATGCCATCACTCCCGTCCCGATGATTTCCCCGAGTGCCGCCAACCACACCTTCCCCGACTTCTTATAGAGCAGCCCGGCAAGCGCGGCGCCGATCATCCCTCCCGGAAAGGCGAGCAAGGACCCGGTGCCTGTCAGGATGCGCACTAAGCCGGTCAAGAATGCAATGATGACAGCAGGAACCGGCCCAAGCAGAATCGCCGCGATGACATTGACCGAGTGCTGGATTGGATATGCGCGGGCAATCCCCGCAGGAAACGAGACGAACGCGGATCCCGCCACCGCAATCGCCGTAAATACAGTCATCAGGACTAACTTTCGCGTACTCATCGCAGCACGCCCCTATCACGGCTCCATTTCAAAGACACTTCCGCCAGCCGTCTCGCCGCCAATTCAGGATCAGTAGATGAAGCAATCGCCGAAATGACCGATATTCCGCTTGCCCCTGCACGGAAGACAGGTTCGGCATTCTCTGCCGTAATGCCTCCGATTCCAACAATCGGCAAGTCAGGATACACCGCCGCGACTTCCTCAATCATCGCTGTACCCGCAACCGGTTTCGCATCAGCTTTCGTTATCGTCGGATAGACAGGCCCCATGCCGACATAATCCGCCCCATCCGCAATTGCCTTATTCGCTTCATCTACTGTATGAACGGAAACACCCACTATCTTTTCAGATCCAATTCTTTTTCTTACAAATCGCGCCTCCATATCGTCCTGGCCGACATGGACACCATCCGCGTCAATCTCAACAGCAAGATCCACATCATCATTAACGATAAACGGCACTCCATATTGCGCACACAACCGTTGACAGCTCACAGCAAATGCTCTCTTTTCCATTCCAACAAGTGCACGCTTCCCCTTCTCCCGCAACTGAAAGCAAGTGATCCCGCCTTTTAACGCATCCTCCAGAACGGATAGCGGCTTCTCGGCATTTGGCGATCCCATAATGAAATAAAGTGTAACATCAACGTTTTCCAATCAATTCAACATCCTTCCATTCCACACTGCCCCGATTCCGTAATGCCGCATGGTTTGTCGGTCCGTGTCCATTGCCAAGATAAAGCCCATCCTCAATCGCCGCATGGATAAAATGCTTCGCGGTAACGACGGCATCATGCATCGGAGCTCCTTTCGCAAGCTCTGCCGTAATGGCAGCGGCGAACGTACAGCCTGTACCATGCGTGTCTTTCGTGTCGATCCGCTTGCTTCTCATTAGAAAACACTCGCCATCCGCCGACAAGAATAAATCTTCCGCGTCAGGGGTATCCATCCGATGCCCACCTTTCAGCAAAACGGCCCCGGCTCCCATCCGAAGCAATTGATTAGCGGCATTCTCCATATCGTGCATTGACACAACCGTCATTCCGGTCAGCACTTCCGCTTCAGGTATATTGGGCGTCAGAAGGGTCGCCGACGAAATGAGGCGCTCTTTCAAAGCCGCAATCGCTGCCTCCTGAAGAAGTGAAGCTCCGCCTTTCGCAATCATTACGGGATCGACGACTAAAGGGATCCTTTCATATCGGCTCAATGTATCCGCGACCGCCTCGATAATTTCCACTGAAAACAGCATTCCCGTTTTAGCAGCACCAACTGTGAAATCATTCAGCACTGCATCAATCTGCGCGATGACGATGTCCGTCTCAATCGGTTGAACTGCATGAACGCCAAGCGTATTCTGTGCAGTTACTGCCGTCAATGCGGATGTTCCGAACGTGCCAAGCTCCTGGAATGTTTTCAGATCGGCTTGGATCCCTGCCCCGCCGCCACTATCCGAACCTGCAATCGTCAGAGCAACTGAAGTCATTTCACAACCCCCTCTTCAACAATGAATCGGTCGGCATCGATTGCTTCATCGCCCAATTGGTGTAAAGCATTCAGGAAATAAACCGCAAAATCCCCCGGACCCGAAGCTGATTCAGCCGCCAATTCACCCGCTCTTTTGTAAAAGGCGAGACTGTAAGCAACCGCGTCAATCGGCGAATGTGTACCGACGGACAGGAAAGCGGCGGAAACCGCACTTAACAGGCAGCCCATACCTGTAATTTTACTCATGAGCGGATGCCCTCCTGTGATCCTGATGATTTTTCCACCATCTGTCACGATGTCGGTCTCGCCGGTAACAGCGACGAGGCAACGGTGGCGGCGGGCCACATCTTTCGCCGCCTCCTCAATATTTGCCGATCCGTCTCCTGCATCGACACCTTTCACTTCCCATTCAACACCTGCAATGGATGCAATCTCACCGGCATTTCCACGTATGAGCGTAATCTCCAGTTCCCCCAGAAGTCTCGTGACCGTCTGTTTTCGGAAAGCGGTCGCCCCAGCTCCGACCGGATCCAATACGAGCGGCCGCCCTTTAATAGAAGAAACTTTTCCAGCAGCAATCATTGATTCAACAGCCGAAGGATCCAACGTCCCGATGTTGAGCAATGTACAGGAGGAAACGGCAGCAACTTCCGCGGCCTCCTCGATCGCATCCGCCATAATCGGAGAAGCACCCAATGCCAGCAGACCGTTCGCTTGAAAGTTTGCGACGACGATATTCGTGATGCAATGGACTAACGGGTTTTGCGTACGCAGTTCTTTCAGCAATGAAGATTGAGCCATTTATGCATGCACCTCGCTTGTTTCAAGAGACCATGATTGCTGCGTCCAAGCCATTTCCCAAAACTGCAATTCATAGTGGACGCTTTTAATGAAATGAGCTTTTAATTGTCCGCGTCTTTTATCCGAAAGATCTTCCGTCAATTTATTCAAACGGTCGATCTGTTCACGGGTTGCCTGTTCGAACCATTCAGAACTGTACGTGGCAATCCATTTGTCGTAAATCGGGTGGTCCGGTTTCGCGTCCTTCAACCTCTCGCCGATTTCGTAATACAACCAATAACATGGAAGCAATGCAGACAACGTCGTGGCCAAGTCACCTTCCAACGCCGCCCGGTATAAATGCGAAGTGTACGCATACGCTGTCGGCGCCGGCTCAAAGTTTTCAATGTCCTCATCGGTAACTCCCAACAATCCAAAAAAGCCTTCATGCAATGAAATCTCCGCCCCGCATGTTCCATCCGCATGTTGAGCAAACCGCTGCACCGTCAATAAATCCGTTGCCTGGACTGCTGCCATTGCATGCACTTTCGCAAAGTGCTTCAAATAGTACGAGTCTTGCAGGACATACTGTTTGAACACATCCTCTGGCAAAGTCCCTTCAGCAAGCGCTGCGATAAACGGATGATGGAAGCTTGCCTCCCAAACATCGTCACATTCCTTCCGTACCTCTTCACAAAACGTCATTCCGACCACTCCTTCAAAGTTTTGGAAAACCAAAAAAGCCGCTTCACTCAACACAATCGTTGAAGAAGCGGCTCGCATATCGGCGTAAGATAACCTTTGGAAGACGTGCGACCCACTTCCCTACGCTGGTATGAGCCAGATCAGGTTCGAAGGGTCCGCATATCGATACACGTCTCAGTCTTTCACAAAGACTCCCCAGTGGTTAACTCTTTTCAGTTTTCTACTACACTATAACATAGATTACTAGTCACGCAAGGTCTATGTAATATTTAGTAACATATAACGTTAGACCATTCAGACCATTCATTTTACGTGTTAATAAAGTAACGGGGCATATACGGTGAGCACGATTTACGCATTTTATCAATTGGAATAAAATGGTTTATAAGGGACGAACCGATTAGTTTTTACCCTCTTTTTAGTCTTTCTTACGCTTTTTTATTATTACAAAGGTTAATATTTCCATGAATACTTGTTAATTGGTTGTCACACTACTGTTATTTACTTTTGTTATTGTTGGTAATGTGCAGATGGGGCGCTGCCAACCAATCCGAGTGAAACTATTGCTTGGATAATAAAAAACGCTCCTACATGCTTGAGAAGGAGGCGGATGTACATAACAACTTACTAAACTGAGTGTTATTTTTCGCTTCATGATCTGGTAGTCGAGTTAAAAAAATCAAAAAAAGGGAGTTTGATCATTCTTGGTTAACGAAACGAATCGTAATGAGAAGAACACGAAAAAGAAAATTTTGCCGTTTGTCATGTCGACGTCAATGCTAACTGCAGCTATTTTTGGAGCTGGCGGTTCAGCTTTAGCAGCTGAAAATGGTGAAAAAGAGTTCAAAAACCACGGTGAAAAAGTTTCCTATTATGCAACAAGCATTCCGGGTTCACCTGAAAAAGGGAAATTCATGCGTACGATTGCAAATAAAAACTTCGTAGCTGCAGAGCCGGGTGAAGATGATACAACAGATGAAGATGACACAGACACACCTAATAACGATGACGAAGATACAGATGCACCTGTAGATGAAGAAGGTACAGACGCACCAGCTGATGAACAGGAAGAAGTAGAAACTCCAGCTGATGAAGAAGAAGTTGAAGAAACACCAGCTGACGAAGAAGAAGCTGAAGAAACTCCAGCTGATGAAGAAGAAGCTGAAGAAACTCCAGCTGACGAAGAAGAAGCTGAAGAAACTCCAGCTGACGAAGAAGAAGTTGAAGAAACACCAGCCGAAGAAGAAGTAGATGCTGAAGTGCCTGCTGAAGATGAAGTAGATGCTGAAGTACCTGCTGAAGAAGAAGTAGACGCAGAAGCGCCTGCTGACGAAGAAGTAGATGCTGAAGTGCCTGCTGACGAAGAAGTAGATGCTGAAGTACCTGCTGAAGAAGAAGTAGACGCAGAAGCGCCTGCTGAAGAAGAAGTAGACGCAGAAGTGCCTGCTGAAGATGAAGTAGATGCTGAAGTACCTGCTGAAGAAGAAGTAGACGCAGAAGCGCCTGCTGACGAAGAAGTAGATGCTGAAGTACCTGCTGAAGAAGAAGTAGACGCAGAAGCGCCTGCTGAAGAAGAAGAAGAAGCTGTCGACGGAGATGAAGCTGTAGAGTCACCTGCTGACGAAGAAGATTCTAATGAAGCACCTGTAAATGAAGATGATGCTACAGACGCACCAGCTGAAGAAAATGCTGAAGAAGATGCTGAAGTAGATGCTGAAGAAACAGAAAAGCCAGCTGACGAGAATATCACTGAAGATACGTCGTCAACTGACCAAGCCGATTCAATTATAACAGATGACCAAATTAATGAGTACAAATCTATCTTACAAAATTATGTAAGTTTGATTGACTACTATAACCTTGCAATCCAAGATCACCTCGGAATTGTCTTGCCAGGTGAAGAAGCAGAAGAACTACCAGTCGAAGGTGACGATGTAGTAGAATTACCTGCTGGCGATGACGCTGTTGAAGGCGACGACGCTGTTGAAGGTGACGACGCTGTTGAAGGCGATGACGCTGTCGAAGGTGACGACGCTGTTGAAGGCGACGACGTAGTTGAAGGCGACGACGCTGTTGAAGGCGACGACGCTGTTGAAGGCGACGACGCTGTTGAAGGCGATGACGTTGTTGAAGGCGATGACGCTGTTGAAGGCGATGACGCTGTTGAAGGTGACGACGCTGTTGAAGACGAAGAAGTTACTGAGCAACCAACTACAGACGCTGTTCAAACAACAGTTTGGGACAAGCTAGTCGGATATTACAACCAAGTTGTTACAGCTTACAGCTCATTCTTCGGATTGCTCAAAAAGTAAAATAGCAACAAAATAAAACTGAATAACTGCATCCCATACTAACAGGAAATGTTATCATTGCCTGCCCTGAACCGTATGCCTTACGGTTGATCAAAATAAGATATCAATAAACTATACAGCCCTTGAGAACTCCGATTGGAGTTTTCAAGGGCTTTATTCTTTTCGGTGCCTGTGCACCACACATTTATGACAATTCAACAAATTTTATAATAATGCAGAAAGAAGCCGATCAAACGTTAACTTGATCGGCTTCTTTAATTATTTTATACAATTGTAGTGTATTGTCTGAATTGTACGCCGCACAGGCACCCAAACAATTCCCAAACAATTCACTCGCCTTTTACTTCATGGCCCAGCGCTTTCAAGTCACTGCCCGTCGGATTTTGAAATACGCTAAGTCCAAATTCCCCGGCAACGGCAAAAAGATGATCGAAAATATCAGCTTGTACAGTTTCATATACGGTCCATTTAACACTATTTGCAAAGGCGTAAATTTCAATTGGCAGTCCATGCTCCCCCGGTGCCAATTGCCGCACCATCAATGTCTTTTCCTGATGGATGCCTGGATGGCGTCGAAGGTATTCATTAATGTATGCCCGGAAGACCCCGATATTCGTCATCGCCCTTCCGTTCACATGATTATTCCGATCAATCTTGTTTGAAACATTGTACTCCTCAATCTCCCGTTCCCGTTCAACAATATACTCCGAGAGAAAATGAATCTGTTTATAATGCTCAATCATGTCCTCCGTGCAAAACTGGATACTGGACATATCGATATACAACGCACGCTTGATTCGCCTGCCGCCGGATTCCTGCATTCCGCGCCAGTTAATGAAATGATCCGAAATGAGCGCATAGCTCGGAATCATCGTCACCGTCTGATCGAAGTTCCGCACCGCCACCGTATTCAAGGAAATATCGATGATATCCCCGTTTGCGCCATAATTCGGCACTTCAATCCAATCGCCCATTCGAACCATTTCGGTTGCCGACAACTGGATTCCCGCCACTAATCCTAATAAAGAATCCTTAAAAACCAACATAAATACTGCAGAAAGAGCACCAATCCCACTCAGCAGGATAATCGGACTTTCGCCCATCAGATTGGCAGTCACCAAAATGGCACCAACAACTACAACAGTGATTTTAGCAACTTGCACGTATCCCTTAATCGGCTTCGTTTTTGCGATCTCGTATGTCTGATAAATGTCATTGAACACGCTTAGTAGTCGATTGATAACACTAAACGCCACAATCATAATATACGTCAGCGCCAACGTTTCGATCACCTTTTGATACGTCGGAAAAGTTGCAGCGAAATAATAAATGATAAGTGCAGGCACAAAATGGGATAATCTGCGAAGCACTTTCCGTTCCAACAGAATACTGCCCCACTGGATTTTATGCTTTTTCACAATATGAGCGATGAATCGGATAATCAAATGTTTCGTAATAAAATTTGCGATGATGCAAAGAAGTGTGATGACAGTAACCAGGATGACAAAGGACAGCGGGTCAACCAAGGTATCATCCACTCCGTAACCTAATAGCCGATTACGAATAAAGTTCATTTGTCTCCTCCACTATGCGTAGTCCTTCCCATTATACCAGAACCAAGAGGTCCCCACTTTCTTCAGCCTCCTGTGCAGGCAACGATACGATTTAGTGGAATATGATACAATCGAGAAAATACCAAACAAATGAGGTAAATGATATGTGCCGAAACATTAAAACACTGTTTAATTTTTGCCCTCCAGCTACTACGGATGAAATTTATTCCGCTTCGCTCCAGTATGTGCGGAAGATTTCTGGTTACAACAAGCCATCGAAGGCAAACGAGGATGCTATTAATCTTGCTGTTGAGGAAGTCGCGATTGCTACACAAAAATTACTCAACACATTGGTAACAAATGCCGAACCTCGTAATCGGGAAATTGAAGCTGAACGGGCTCGGGCCCGCAATGCAAAAAGATTTGGATTGAAAAATCAGGAGTAGGTGCTACGGAAAATGACTAATTCCAAGGGGGAATTCTATGTCTATGAAAAAAATACATATTCAAATTGTTTTATTGCTATGCCTGCTTTTAGTAGGCGCATGCACAAATGATTCTGCTCCTATCAAAGAGTCCCAGCATAAGACAGAGCAGCCACAAGAGCAAAAAGTTGATTATCAAGCGGCAGTTGAATCAAAAAATACAGAACTTGAAATGACTCCTTTGGAATTAACATCCTACAGCGAGGAAGTCGGCGCTGCATTACTCGAACCAACCCACACAAACTTCGCGGTAAATGAAATTGTCACCGTTGAAGGAACGGTCGAAAATACGGACCAATTACAAGAAGACTATGTATGGATCAAAATCAGATATACAGGAGAAGCGCTTTCTGCTGACTCGATGGAATACTATGCGCCAATAAAAGATGGTAAATTCAAACAGGACGTAAGGCTGTTCAATGGAGAGGGAGAATACCAAGTAACTGTGATGCTCCCAAGTACGAAACAGAAAAATTATTACTATGACCTTGCAAAATTCACTGTCTTCAACGTCAACCCTGCGATCAAGAGGGACCTTACATACACCCCCTTTGCCCAGGAAGCTGGATTGACACTTGAGGCACCGGCTAGCGGATATGTGAATGAAAACGAGATTTTCACCCTCAAAGGGGAAATCCCTTCCATCAAGGGACCAAACGAACAACTGATGCTTGAACTCAAAAAAGACGGGGAAACGTGGAAGCACATAATAACAGTTAAGAACGGCAAATTCGCGTATGATGTCCCTTTATTTTACGGAAAAGGTGTCCATCAATTAAAAGTCTACGTTCCTGACGAGGAGAGAAACAATTATTTTCAAGAGGGAACGATTCTTTATATCGATAATGAATCCGACCTTGTCACTGAACCGATCAAGTACATGACGACATATGAGGAACGAGGCGTCAAACTCACCTATCCGACAGCCGGCGGCGAAGAAACCAATTTAACGTATCGCGTAAAAGGCAGTATCGACAAAGATGCCCCATTTGCAAAAGAGACGACACATCTATATATTACGACGAAAAAAGATGGAGACGAGGCACTATCCGTTATTCCAGTCGATAATTACAAATTCGACGATGAATTCTATTTACGCTTCGGACCGGGAACCTACGACGTAACCGTTAGTGTTCCGAAAATAAAAGAGAAAAACAGTGCTAAGTTTTATTATTATGATGTAGCCAAATTCACAGTCAAAAGTACAGCCACGGAGGACCAACGTGATCTATTGCCATCACGGGGAGTTCAATCCGATGCCCCTGAAATCATCGCGATTGTGAAAGAGCTCATAACTGAGGATATGTCAGATCGCGAGAAAGCGAAGGCCGTCTATGAATTTACGGCTAAGTCAATTGCCTATGACGTACAAAAACAGAAAAACAGCGAGTTTGAATGGGATGATAGCGCGTTAAAAGTGCTGCAGCTTGAAAAAGGGATCTGCCAGGACTACACATATCTCGCCCTCGCCTTGCTCCGCGCGTCCGGCATGGAAGCAAGATATATAGCAGGAACGGCCGGAGCGGGCTTCAACTGGTCCCGCCACGCCTGGGTTGAAGTGAAAGTCGACGGCGAATGGCTCACAATGGACCCGACATGGGGCGCAGGCCACATTGCCAATGGTGAATTCGTAGCGAAATACACGGAAGATTACTTCGAGCCGGATGAAGAAGCATTCAAGACACACTCCCGGCATGGCGTGCAGTATTGATCAGCCCTCGTCGTGAATGGACCTTGGACTCGAAAGAATGGACCCTTGCTAAAAATGAATGGACCCTGGAACATGAAACAGCGAAAAATCCCCTTCCACTTCTATTAAAAGAAGCGGAAGGGGATTTTTTATTGGCGTTCAGCCTGTGTATTGAATCAGTTGAGCGACCACTAATGTGACAATCCCAATTGCTGAAAACACAAGGAATAGAGGCATATAGAAACGAATCCATTTTTGCCAAGATACACCGGCGATAACGAGTGCAGCCATAAAGTAACCAGATGTCGGGAATAGAATATGGGCAAAGCCGTCTCCGAACTGGAACGCAAGTACAGCTGTCTGTCTTGTTACGCCGAGCAGGTCTGAAAGTGGCCCCATGATCGGCATCGTGACTAAGGCCTGTCCACTTCCGGACGGGATAATAAAGTTAATGGCCAACTGGACCAGATACATCCCTACTGCACCGAGAACAGATGGCATCTCACCGACCATTGAACCGAGGCTGTAAACGATCGTATCCATAATTTGTCCGTCTTCAAGCACAACAGCGACAGATCGGGCAAGCCCAATAATAATGGCTCCCATAAGCACATCTCGGAATCCTTCCGTGAAAGCGTTTGAAATCTGGGTAGCGTTCAGTCCGGCAATCACGCCAACAACAATCCCCATAAAGATGAATAATCCTGCCATCTCAACCATGAACCAACCGTGCTGAAGCACACCATACACTAAGAAGCCAAGGAAGAGGAGTGCAGCAACTGAAGCATATTGCTGTCTTTTGTTCATGCTTTTCGCTTCAATTTTATCTCTCTGCTTGTAAAGTTGCCTTTTTTCTTGGTCATCTTCATACACGTAACTGTGTAAAGGATTCTGCTGAACCTTTTTTGCATAGCGCATGATGAAGAAGATTCCCACCGATACACAAACAATAAATAGAGCTAAACGAAGCGGCAATCCTGAAAACACCGGGATACCGACAATCTTTTGCGATAATCCTACGTTAATCGGGTTTAAAACCCCAGTAGTAAACCCGACGACCGTACCGACAAGAGCAATCGATGCAGCCACTATGGAATCATACCCCAAAGCGATGATTAACGGCATGATCACAGGGATATAAACGAGCGATAGCTCAGGGGTTCCAATTAATGTTGCCCCAATCGCAAACACTGTTGTTAAAATCGGTATGAGCAAAATACTGTTTTTCGCAAAACGGTTTGCCATCCTGTCCACGACCACTTCAATGATTCCAGTCGTCTTCAGCACCGCGAACATACCACCGATAATAAACGTGAAAAAGACAATTTCACCCGCATCAATCAGTCCCCGCGGAATAACAGTAAGGAAATCAGCTATGCCAATTGGTGCAGCGTCGACTTCTGTAAATGAGTTCGGGTCAATCGATGTTCTTCCGTCAGGACCTGGCACACGGTCAAACTGACCTGCAGGAATAAAGTACGTCGAAATGGCTGCAAGCGCACTGAATGTAAAAAGAATGACATAAATATGGGGAAGTTGAAACTTCTTTTTATTACCCTTTTCCTTTGTCATATTGAAACCTCCAAACTTAGTTTGTGTTTTACAGACTACTAATGAATCTACTAGTATCCCGTAGTTTTGTTGTTTCATGTATCTCAGCCTTATTATACAAGCTCCTTACGTAAGAGTCGTTAGACCTTGTAGCCAATAAAATACAATTACATTGTTGAAGTAACACAACAGAAATTTCCGATTTGTCAACACTGCACAAATGCTTGTGCATGAATTACGCAAAATTACGTTAATTTATGTAAAATACATACTTGAGAATAAAAAAAGAAGCTCCTCAAAAGTCAATATGACTAAAGAGAAGCTTCTTCATATTTGATAAAGCTAATTTGGAAAGTGGATTATCTCTTCCCTTTATCATAAATTTCGCCCAACGCTCTTGGAGCTCGATTTGATTTAGAGAAAAAGATCAATAACAATAACGTTACTACATACGGTAAAATCATGAATAAATCTGTGAAGCTACTTGGTAATGCCATCGACTGAGCAATAAACATGCCACCCGATTTAGCAAAGCCAAATAACAGACAGGCTCCTAAAGTAGGGAGAATCCTCCAGTTGCCAAAGATTAAAGCTGCAATCGCCAAGAATCCATATCCCATATAAATACCTGAAGAAAATTGGGCTGAAATGGAATAGGCAAAACACATGCCGGCTAGACCTGATAACAGTCCTGATATAAGGACCGCAGAAAACCGTATTTTCGATACACTTACACCTGCTGCATCAACGGATTGAGGATTTTCCCCACTCGCTCGTAGACGCAATCCAAACTTTGTTTTATATAATACATACCAAGCAAAAATGGCAATCACAATGATGATTACTTGGAACGGATACACATTCGTAAATACCGCACCAATCACAGGTATATTGGCTAAACCGTCAATCGTAAATCGCTCCGATACACCTAATCGGAACTTGTCCGAAGCCGCTCCGAATACGAGGGCATTGATCTGTGTTGTTAAGAATGTCGTTAGCGCTAACGCCAAAATATTAATGACGACACCGCTGATGACTTGATTTGCCTTAAATTTAATACTTAGTACAGCATGAATAATGGAAAAGCCCATTCCGCCAATCATCGCAAACAGTAACGCCACGTAGAACATATCCTCAATAGCTGCTCCTGAAGCATTTGCGATCAAAACAGCTGACATGGCTCCGATGAATGCACCGAACCCTTGAAAACCTTCAAGCGCTAAGTTGGTAATTCCGCTTTTCTCACTATAAATACCGCCTATTGCCATGATAAAAAGTGGCAGAGCAAAGGATAATCCATCAATAATAATCGTATCCATTTATGATTCACTGTCCTTTCGATCCACTTCTTTATCCTTCAAGCGGCTGACTTTATATTTCACGTACGCACTACATGCACTAAACAATAAGATTAACCCGATGATCACAGAAGCAATTTCTTGTCTGATGCCAGCCTGTGAACTCATATACGTGCTTCCTTGGTCAATAATTGATATTAAGAAGGATGAAAAAATAATCCCGACTGGATGAGCGTTTCCTAATAGTGCCACCGCAATGGAGTCAAAACCGATATTTGTTAACACTTTTGGCTGTATGGAACCAAAATAGCCTAAATAATACGTCACACCTGCAAGACCAGCCAATCCGCCTGAAATGACCATGGCTAAGACCGTATTGCTTCCGACCTTTATTCCTGTATACTTCGCCGCATTCCGGTTGGATCCTACTGCTTTAATTTCAAAACCAACGACTGTTTTATCCATCAGAAACTTGATGAAAACCGCGATTGCGATGGCCAAAATAAAGCCCAATGGAATATTCATTTTCATGTTTGCGATTTCAACATTAACTAACGTCAATCGCGCTGCTTCCGTAATATATTTAGACTGTCTTGAAATCGGGTCAATATAATACATATGAATAAAGAAGCTGATAACGTATTGGGAAATGTAATTCAGCATAATCGTAGTTACGACTTCATGGATGTTGAATTTATATTTTAGCCACCCGACTAATCCGCCCATCAAGCCGCCGGCAACCATTCCGACAAGTAATACAAGCGGTTTTGCAATAAAAGCATCTAACCCACTGTAACCAACAATAATGGTCGCTAAAAACCCGGAGGCGAGCATTTGACCGGAAACCCCAATGTTGAATAGTCCTGCTCTAAGGGCAACGGCCACCGCTAGACTGGCAAATACCATTGGCGTCATGGCGTTCAGCAATTGCAAAAAGTCGGTCAGCATGCTCTTGTAGCCGGCGTACGTTGGCTTCGGCAAGATTCCCGCTCCTTGGAACAAGTTGTAAAATGCTTGGAACGGATTTTTGCCGAGCAAAAGGATGATAATCGCCGCAGCTATGAAACTGACTAGTATAGAGGCAACCGGAATGCTGATTGGTTGCCATTTTTCATTTCTTAGTGGCCAAATCAGACGATAACGTAGACTTGTTTTCTTTTTATCCTTACTCATGCTTTGCCCCCATCATATATTCGCCGACTTCATTCGTCGTTAATGATTCACTGCTTGCGATCTTTTGAAATTGGCCATTATAGATAACACCGATTGTATCCGCTACATTCATAATTTCGTCCAGCTCTAACGAAACAAGTAAGATCGCTTTTCCTTGATCGCGTTGTTCGATGATCATCTTATGAATGTTTTCGATTGCACCAATATCTACTCCCCGTGTTGGCTGAACGAAAATCATTAGCGGCGATTGCAATTCGATCTCACGGGCAATTATTGCTTTTTGCTGGTTGCCGCCACTCATCGAACGAACTTGCGTCTTAATCCCTTGTCCACTTCGAATATCATATTTATCAATCAACTGACTGCCAAATTGGTCGAATTCCTGTTTATTCAGAATTCCTTTATTCGAAAACGGCTCTTTGTAATACTGCTTTGAAGCTAAATTCGTCGCTACATCAAAATCCAAAAACAGTCCAAATCGTTGACGATCTTCAGGTACATACGAGATTCCGGATTCAGTTCTGTTTCGTATACTGTCATTCGTAATGTCCTGTCCATTGAGGAAGATATTTCCGCCGCTCGCCTTTACTAAACCGGCAATGGCATCCGCTATTTCAACTTGGCCATTATCTGCGACCCCTGCAATCGCGAATATTTCGCCACTGCGTATCGTAAAGGAAACGTCTTTGACTACTTCAAATCCGTCCTCATTTTTCACGGTTAACTGTTCTACTTTCAATACTTCTTCTTTAAATTGAGCAGGTGCTTTTTCAGATTCAAAGCTTACTTCCCTACCGATCATTAATTGAGCCATAAGATTCGTCGATGTTGTCTTCACATCCAACACATCAATCAATTTACCTTTGTTCAATACGGCACATCGGTCGGCCACTTTCTTAATCTCTTCTAACTTATGTGTGATGAGGATGATTGTTTTTCCACTGTTTCGGAGACCTTCGATAATACCGAGGAGAAAATCAATTTCTTGTGGCGTTAGGACTGCCGTTGGTTCATCAAAAATAAGGATTTCAGCTTCACGGTAAAGTACTTTTAAAATTTCAACACGTTGTTGCATGGATACTGTTAGATCGGCGATTCTTTTCGTAGGATCCACTTCTAAACCAAAGTTCTTGGACAGTTCTTCAATTTTACGATTGGCATTTCGAATACCGACATATGGAAAGAGACCGGCAAATTTGCTGATGGGCTCAACCCCTAAAATGATATTCTCTGTAATCGTATAATCCTCCACTAGCTTAAAATGCTGATGGACCATTCCGATGTTAAGGTTAGCCGCATGGTTCGGCGAACTGATTTGTACCTTCTCTCCCCGAATATAGATTTCTCCTTCATCGGGTTCGTACATCCCGCACAGAATACTCATCAATGTTGATTTTCCTGCTCCATTTTCACCAAGCAAGGCAAAAATTTCACCTTTCTTAATGCCAATGGATACGTCATCATTTGCTACGATTCCAGGGAAACGTTTCGTAATATGTTTCATTTCAACGATATAATCAGACATCATTCATTCTCCTCCCTCGGAAATCGGAAAAATAATAGAAGTTCATCATTCCCTAAACATTTAGTAGGGAACTGATAAACTTCTATTGTCATTGTGTCTTTACTTACTTTTATAGTCCTGGAAACTTTTCTGGAGTATGTTCATTAAAATTGGATGCAGGTACGATTGTGCCATCTTTCACTAACTCATACGCCTCATTCAATTTGCTTAGCGTATCCTCAGATAATTGATGACGACCTTCTTCTTTAATAAAACCTGTGGAATCTGTATCTGCATGAAGAACTACATTTCCGCCTGTAAAGGATCCATCAGCAACAGAATTCAATGCCTTTTCAATATTCATCGCCATGAATTTCACGCCGGATGTTAACACGATATTTTTAGAGCCAGTTGCACCGTCATCATATTGGTCAACATCCACCCCAACTACTTTCACGTCGCCCTTCGCTTCCTTAACTGCTGTGAAGACACCATTACCAGTGCCGCCTGCAGCAACGAAAATAATATCAGCACCTTGTTTAATCAATGCATTGCCGATTACTTTACCAGTCGCTTCATCCGCAAAGGATCCTGCGTAGTTACCGCCAACATTAGCACCCGTTACATCAGTTCCTGCATAACCAGATAGTTCAACAAGTTCAACATTTTTTCCATAAACCTTGTTCGCGTAATTTACGCCTGATTCAAAACCGAATTGATAGTTTACATTCGAAGGATAAGCGATCCCATTTACAACCGCTACTTTGTTTGTCTTCGTTTCAAGTGCTGCAGCCATTCCTGCAAAGAAACCACTCTCTTGCTCGGCGAAATTCATTGCATAAATATTGTCGAAATCAGTTTGGCCATCTACAGGAGCTGGCTCAGTGTCATTCATGATAAAGATCTTATCCGGATTTTCTACAGCGATGCTGGAAACCCCAGCAAATTGGAAACCAGGTGTAACAATTACATCATAATCCGCCACGATATCGGCAACTGCTTGTACAGCAGCTGCTGGATCGCCTGTTGGCTCTTTAACAGACTTTACTGTTGCTGTTGGATTGTTTTTAATAAAGTTCAAAATACCGTTATAGTTATCTTCATTGAAGCTGCCATCATCAACACCAGAAGGACTTGTTACGATGGCAATTTTCAAGCCTTCACCATCAGTTCCCGCCTTGTCTTCTTTTTTATTAGCCGTGTTATTTCCGCACGCGGCCATAACAACAGTCATGAAAGCAAGGAATAATACCATTGCTATTTTCTTTGTGCTGTTCGTCATTTGAATGATCCTCCCTGTGGTGTATTGTCTTGTAAAAATTAAAAAAGCACCGTGTAGATACCGGTGCTTGACTTCAGGAAGGTAGACAATAGAAATAAATAAGTCATTTATCTCTATCGTTATATATACTACCTCGTAGTCAAGCTATTTACGGCAGCTTGGTAGAAACTTTTGGGCCTATCCCCAATATTATACGAGAATATTATTCAATTTTTACTACCCAATAATAACACCTGAAAATCAAGGTGTCAATAAAAAACCGAATGATTAATTTAAAAAACGTTATATCGTTCGCTAATTGTGCGAACGACTAGAATTATCAGCCAAAAGTATAGGTAATATTCGCCTTCTTAATGTTTTAAATGTTTGCAACTAGCCAACTGAATTTGTACAATTAGAGAATGCTTCAGAGTAGAGGTAGCAATGAAGTAGTAAATTGGTATTGTCAGAATAACAATTGGAGGTAGTTAAAAGTGAATAGCCATAATGCACAATTTTTCATATCCAACCTTGGATTAACTCCACATCGAGAGGGCGGTTATTATAAACAATCATTCCATTCGACCGAAACGATTTCCGATCAGGAAGTAACGATGAATTTCGAGGGGAAACGCATGCTATATACGAGTATTTACTTTCTCTTAACTTCGAAAGACATCTCCCATTTCCATCGTTTGAAATCGGATGAAGTATGGTATTATCATGCGGGAAGTCCTCTAACCATTCATGTGATTGAGGAAAATGGGGAGTATAAAGAAATTAAATTAGGATTGAATTTGGATAAAGGAGAAGTCCCACAGGCGTTAGTTCCAAAAAACACTATTTTCGGATCATCAGTGATGGATCCGGATACTTTCTCTTTAGTCGGATGTATGGTTTCGCCTGGTTTTGAGTACAAGGACTTTGAGTTGTTTACACAGGAAGAGCTTTTACTGAAATATCCTCAATATGAAGACGTCATCTTAAAGATGGCTTATGAGAAAATTCCAGATTAATGAATCGAATGAAAAAGAAGCTCCCCACAGGTCTGGGAAGCTTCTTTTTATTTGGTAAAGCGTATCTAAGTTCAATTATTTTTGCTTAGATAGGAACGATTCATATCTCTGAATAAACGCTGAAATATGAGCACGCGTTAAAATTTGGTCAGGTTTATACTCAACGCTTGAAGTCATTGTAGTAAGCCCATTATCTATGAAAAATTGAATCGCTGTCTCTTCACTTACTGTTTCCCCATAGTGGTAAGACGCCATTAGTTGTGCCAATTTACCACGTTTAATGCCTATCTCCGCTTTAGCTCTAGAAGCTTTCGAACTTTCATTTGCTAGTACCGGCATTTCATACTTTTTCGCCATGTTGTATATGCCACTTCTACTCCAAGATGATGTAGGTTTTACATTAGCCAATTCATCTTTTTCAGCGTAACGGAAAAAGATTGTCAGGAAGTGGTATTCAGTTAATTGACTGTTTGGTTTTAGATGCGTTTCGGCTTTCTTTGTTTTTGAATTCCACACTGTTCTGTCACCTTGTATTAAACCCTTGTCGATTGCCCAAATCATATCATCTGTCCACCAATCTATCCTGAAGTCTGCAAACTTCTTAGCGTAAGCTGAGTAGTCCACTGGAGGTGTTGGTGTTGGTGTTGGCGTTGGTGTTGGCGTTGAAGCTGAGTCGGTTAAGTAACTTGATGCTACATACCCCTCTGTCCCGTCACTTCTTTTCACAGGATACCAAACAAAATGGTTTTTCTTTGTTGATACTTCATCATATACAAATGGTCCCGTTATGGTAACAATTTCGCCCTTACTTAACGTACTGATTGAAGTATCACTACCCGTAGTTGGTCTTGACCTGAATGTTGGATTATTTGTAGCACTAACTTTTTGATTTCTTTCAAAAAAATGCTTTGATTTTGTTAATGGTAAACTAAAATCATAGTTCATCGTTGAAAATTTAATATTTTCTGTGCTGTTAGAGTCATATTGAAAATGTTCGCTTGAAAAAGGCAGCTCTGTTAAGTCTATCAATCCCAACTTCTCAATAATCCGGAGAATTCTTTCTTGATAGGCAGTTGCATTTCTTTCACCAGTTGCTTGGAAAATTGGACTATTAACTGGCTTCGTACCGTTATAAGCCATGATAGCGAAGTACCAATGTTCCAGTACATCTCTTTCCCCACCGTTGATGCTAGGCAAATCCTTTCGCTTAAACATCGCATCTAGAATCTCTACACCAGCTTGAATATTGTAGAGGATATCGCTCTTTAGGCGATCTTGATTGTAGCCAGCCTGATTTGTAATCTGCATAATGCCAATTCCATTATCAGCTGTTACAATCGCTTCACCGTTCGAATCAAAATGACGCCAATTTCCGCTTTCACCTTCCGCTATTGCCTTCACAATTTCAGGAGGAACATCGTAACTCAGTGCTGTTTCTGTTAACAAACAGTTCATTGTGGAATAATCAGGATTTACTTTCGATGCCGAATCATACTCACATGTATTTGCAATATTATTAGCTAATACATTTTCATCTATATTTAAAGATAGAGAGAGGGCACCAATGGCAATAACACTAATCAATGGTTTCAATATCTTCTTCATATCTGATTATTACACTTCCTTTCATATTTTCTAAAGTTAAAAGATTCATATATATGTTATCACAAACCATCTTCTTTATGTAACTTAACTCTACGAGTTGTCAGCTAAGAAATCTTGATATGCAAATTTCATAATCAAAAAAATAACCACCTCTCCAATTTTCTGAGAAGTGGTTATTCCTATACTAACTAATTATGAATGAGACAGCTTCACAAAATAGCCTGTGAAGTGATTACATCATACCGCCCATACCGCCCATGTCAGGCATGCCGCCGCCCATTCCAGCTGGTTCTGGGATATCTGCAACGACTGCTTCTGTAGATAGGAGCATTGCCGCCACGGATGCTGCATTTTGAAGTGCAGAACGAGTAACTTTTGTCGGGTCCACGATACCGGCTTGCATCATGTTGACCCACTCGCCGTTCGCTGCGTTGAAGCCGATGCCGACTTCTTCGCGTTTCAAGCGGTCAACAACGATGGAGCCTTCAAGGCCTGCGTTGTTCGCGATTTGGCGAACTGGCTCTTCAAGTGCACGAAGAACGATTTTCACGCCTGTTGCGACATCGCCTTCTGTGCTTTCAAGAAGTGTTTCAACTTTTGAATAGACGTTCACAAGCGCTGTACCGCCGCCGGATACGATTCCTTCTTCAACAGCCGCACGCGTTGAGTTCAATGCGTCTTCGTATTTTTCCTTCCTTCAACCGATTATGAATAAAATTAATGTGTGGCTACGTGATGGACTGCTTTTCCTGGCGAGTAAATATCCATGATGTTCCAATGCCCTGCTGTCGGCACTGGGTTGTTTAACATTGCGACATCAATGACGACTGGCTTATTAGCTTTAATCGCCTGTTCAAGAGCTGGTTTGAATTCTTCCGCACTCTCAATTTTAATTCCCTCAACGCCATATGCACGTGCAATTGCTGCAAAGTCAGGCGAATAGGGTTCGCCATCTCTTTTGAACAATGTACCAAGCGTTGTATCAAAATGTGCTTTTTGAAGACCGGCGATTGTTCCATACGCAAAGTTGTTCATGATAACCCATATAACTGGGATATTCTCTTCAGCTGCTGTCGCTAGAAGTGCAGGATTTTGACCAAATCCACCATCCCCTACAAGTGAAACAACAACACGATCTGGATACGCGATTTTCACGCCGAGTGCTGCGGGGGCACCAAAGCCCATTGTTGCGAACCCTCCCGGTGTGAGAATAGTACCTGGCTCCAAAACATCGAATTGTTGTCCAACACCATTTTTATTCCATCCAACGTCTGTTGTGATAAACGCATCACGAGGCAATACGTCACGTACATCTGCCAATATACGTTGTGGTTGCATTGGAAAGCATGTGTCTTCAACAAATGCTTTGTTGCTCTCCTTAAATTCTTGTTTATTCATTCTAATTTCCTGTTTCAATACTTCATTACGACGACCTTCGGGAACGACCCTCTTCGCCACACGGTTTAAGACTTTCAATGCTTGTTTTAAATCGGCAACTGCACCAATTTCAACTGGATAGTTGCGACCAATTTCACTTGCTTCAATATCTATTTGAATTAGTTTAGTTGTCGGAAAGTTAAACGTATATTCATTTTCCCAAGAGCTACTGTCTGCTTCTGCAAACCGTGTACCAAGGCCTAGAATGTAATCTGCTTCTCTGCATTTATCATTAATAAATTGAGTCCCCCAGAAACCAGTCATTCCGAGTACTAGTGGATTATCATCCGCAACTGCACCCTTCCCCATAATCGTGTGCGCCACAGGGAAATCAAAGTGGTTCACAAATTCAGCCAGTTCTTCTGCCGCATCTGCAAGTAAAATACCACCTCCTGCATAAACGATTGGGTTTCTCGCCTGTAATAAAGTAGAAATTATTCTCTCAGCCGTTTCATCATCAAGTGATGGTTTTTGAATGGATTTTGTATGATGTTTTTGTCTCTCAAATAATTTCGTGTCGATTTCTTTCGAGAATATATCCATTGGAACTGATATTAGTACTGGCCCAGGTGTACCACTTTCAGCTAGTTGAAACGCCTTTTCTAATATTTCTGGGAAAAGGTGATCGCTATCCACGCGCCAAGCTCGTTTCACAAATGGTCGAAAAATCTCATATTGGGTTGCATCAGCGTGCATATTTACTTCCTGATGTGGATGTTTTCCATAGTAATGACTTGGAATATCACCTGCGATAACAACCATTGGAATGCAGTCAAGTGCTGCATTCGCTACGCCTGTAGTTGCATTTGTAAGTCCTGGTCCCAAATGACTTAGAACTACAGCCGTTTCTTTTTTCGCACGTGCATAACCATCAGCTGCATGTGTTGCAATTTGCTCATGGCGCACGTTAATGAATTTAATTGTACTCTTCTCAAGTTCAGATAAAACTGCAATATTTGTATGTCCGCATAGACCAAAGATATGTTGAACTCCACGATCCTCGAGATATTCTACTAATTGACGAGCTATTGTTTTTTTCATGATCTGATCTCCCTTATTATTTCCGTCATCGCACACTAATCTTATATACAGTGCACGGCAACGATATATTGTATGTCCTTAAACATTTACTTCCCAATCAGTACGGCAATTGAAGAACAATCATTTTTGTTTCTGTCATTTCTTCAATCGCAAAGCGTGGACCTTCTCGACCAATTCCACTATTTTTCACGCCGCCGTATGGCCAGTGATCGAGTCGATAGTTGGATGTTCCGTTAATGACAACACCACCGACTTCCAGTGTTTTTGCTGCTTTGTAGGCGAGATCAAGCTGATTTGTAAAAATACCCGCCTGTAATCCAAAATCAGAATCATTCGCTTCCGCAATAGCTTCTTCAATATCTTCATACGGCAAGATACTTACGATTGGACCGAACACTTCTTGGCAAACAACATTCGCTGTTTTCGGTGGGTTAAACAAAATAGTCGGCTGTACATTTGCGCCATTTTTCTTTCCGCCTGTGACAAGTTCTGTACCCGATTCAACGGATAGATCGATCCAATTCATAATCCGATCTGCTGCATTTTCATCGACAAGTGTTCCAATATCCGTATCCGGTAAAAGTGGGTCCCCAACTTTTAATTTTTCAACTTCAGTTTTGAGTAATTCTTTAAACTCTGATACAACTGCTTGATGAACATAAATACGTTGTACAGAAATACAGCTCTGACCGGAGTTGCTAAAACCTGTTCTTGCACACAATAATGCTGCGCGAGCAAGGTTCGCATCATCATGAATAATTGTTGCTGCATTACCGCCAAGTTCTAGCAAGACTTTTTTCATCCCGGCGAGTGCAGTAATATTACGCGCTGCAACCGTTCCCCCGGTAAATGAGATGACATTTACCCGATCATCTTTTACTATTGCCTGCCCGATTTCAACACCACCAAGAACCATATTTATTGCATTTTGAGGCATTCCTGCTTCGTGGAAAAGTTCCAACAAGGCAGTAGCTATAAGTGTTGTCTGCGGGGCCGGCTTTAATATAACAGTGTTTCCAGCAGCAAAAGCAGGACCTATTTTATGACATACAAGATTAAGCGGCGCATTAAAAGGTGTAATTGCAGCAACTACACCAACTGGAATACGGAACGTCGTTGCAATCGCACCTGTACCCCTTTCTGAAGCATCTCCAGGGATACTTTCGCCTGTTAAACGTTTCGCTTCCTCACCAGACAATTGCAATGTTTCAATAGATCGGGCTACTTCATCTAATGTATTTTTCAGTGGTTTTCCTAGCTCCATTGATATGAGTCTAGCAAACGACATTTTCTTTTCTTCGAGAAGATCAGCTGCTCTTTTTAAAATAGATGCCCGTTTGTAGGCAGGAATTTCATCAATTTCTTTTTTTGATTGGAATGCAGTTTGAAGTGCCCTATCTACATCTTCCAGTGTCGCTAAATATTGTTCACCGATCACTTCGCCCGTATATGGGTTTTTCACTAGTAGCATTTCTTTTCCATCTGCTAACCACGTACCATTCACAAACGACTTTGCCTTTTTAATTATTGTTCGCCCTTGGACTTTTCCCGTCATGGATCTCACCTTCCTATTCATACTTTAAAACTTAACATTATTAGATCGATCTAACTAAAAGTTTAAAATAAAACACCTATGGAAGTGTTACCTACTATATTACATAACTCTTTAAAATAGTGCAATATTTTTAAATTGAAATAAAACAATAGACTGAAAAATAAAGATATGCTAGTATTCGGTTTATTAGATCGATCTAAGGAGTTGTATTAATTAATGAGAATATGGATTTATACTCTAGTCATTGCTCTTTATTTACTCTCTACCTTTACGAACTTACAAGTCATTAATTATTTAACTGGCGCAATTGCTATTGTAGCTATATGCGTATCTATTAAATACGCTACTGGTCTATACTTTTATTTCGGGCTATTTTTCTTAGCTACCGGTGTCATTTTATTTTTATTGACAGATAATTCATTGCTTGATTTTCTGCTTTATTTTGATTCGATGCTAGGGATGTTGGCACTTTTTCTCGTCTTACCTTTTTTAAACTCCATTATTCGCATTGGACAGTATGATACAAATCTAAATCTATTACTTCAACGCGGAGCTGACAGGCTCGATATTTTGTATTGGAGAAGTTTTTCAGTCACTCATATGCTAGGGCTATTTTTAAATATAGCGACAATACCGCTATTGCGGAGCTCTCTCGATCGTACGTTAAAGTCCTTGTCTACTGAAATGTCTAATAAGTTTTTAACGCAAAGTTTATTGCGAGGCTATGCCCTCTGCCTCATGTGGAGTCCATTGGAAGTTATGGTCATTACATCACTAGATATGACAGGCATCCACTACTATCAAGTTTTCCTACCTCTCGTCTCCCTTGTCATTCTGATCATCGGAGTTAACTGGACATTATCATATTTCAAGTTTCGTCAAATTAAACTACAAATAGGAGATCATGCACACCTACCACCTCTATCAAAAGTAAGCAGAAAACTAATAGAAATGATTAGCATGTTACTTATTCTCGTTTCTATTACTTCTGCACTTCAACATTTTTTAGACAAAGGGTTCTTACTAGCAGTAGTATTAACGATTATTCCATTATCTTTTGTATGGGCATTTTTCATAAAAAAGCTGAAAAGATATATTACATTTACGATCCCACACTGGAAGGAGCGGACAAACGGACTCGGCAATTTCTTCTTTATGTTTTTAAGTGCAGGGCTGTTTGTAGATATGCTTTCTGATTCTGGTGTCCTATCTTTTTTACAAGTATGGTTTAGTGCTTTGTCAGACCGAACACTTCTGTTATATTTCATGATTGGTTTTTATTTCTTAGTTACATCCTTGATAGGTTTTCATCCACTTGTATCGATTACTTTGCTTGCCCAATTACTGTCACCTATTCTTTCAGAAGGAGCTTCTATTTCACTTGCCATTGTGCTAATTACATGTAGTCTTTCAACGGTAATGTATAGTCCGTTTAATATGTCTGTGTCTATATTAGCCAACTTATTACGAATCAATCCTCTTAAGATAGTGAAATGGAATTTGCCATTTGCAATTTTCCATATGACAATTAGCATTTTTTTCGCTTTACTAATAAACAAGCTATTCACATGACTTATAAATGAGTCAAACAAAAGCACCTTTCGTTCAAAACGGGTTTGGATAACCTTATCAGACAACGTGAAGGTGTTTTTTCTGCCTTGTAATTAGGAAGCTTCATTTGTCGGTACTTCTATATATCTATTTTTTCCTGCGCTTTTGGTTCTGGACTTAACGCCGAACACGGACCAGCTTGCAGCATATAACTCCCTCCGTCATGTCCAATACTTCTTTTAACTTCTTTAGCCGTTGAAACTAACCGGTCAAGGTCCATTCCCGTACTGATACCCATTTCCTCAAAGGCATGCACAAGATCTTCTGTAGCTATGTTGCCGCTAGCACCAGGCGCATATGGACAACCACCGAGTCCAGCGATAGAACTGTCAAATAGAGTAACCCCCTGTTGAAGTGCAGCGAAAGCGTTTGCTAGTGCCATGCCTCTTGTATTGTGCAGGTGCATCGAAAATACTGTATTTGGGAACTCTGCCTTCAATTTGCCAAGGAAATGATATACCTGTATAGGATTTGCCATACCTGTTGTATCAGCGAGTGATACTTCTTCAATTCCCATTCCTTTATATCGATCTACTATATCTATAATTCGCTCTAAAGATACTTTGCCTTCATATGGACAACCGAACGCAACGGAAATGGAACCACCTACCGTTACGTTACTTTTTGTCGCCATTTCAATAATTGGTTCAAAACCATTTTGCACTTTTTCAACTAGGCTATTGGCATTTGATAGACTGTGTGAATCCGTAGCTGATAGCATAAGCTTTAATTTTGTTATACCTGCATTAATCGCCCGCTCTGCACCTTTTACGTTCGGAACGAGTGCACGGAACTTTAGGTTCGTCAGATCTTCTGTTCCCCGAACAACTTCTTCCGCATCTTTTAATTGCGGGATTGCTTTAGGATGTACAAAAGATGTAATCTCCATCGATTGTACCCCCGTATCAGCTAGAGCCCGGATAATCCTTATTTTCTCTTCTGTTGGAATCCAATTCGTTTCAGCTTGAAATCCATCACGCGGCGCCACCTCACAAATCGTTACTTTCGATGGCAATACTAATTCAGGCATTTAAATAACCCCCTTCTCTTTTAGTGAAGCTAATTCTTCTGTAGACAGTCCTAGTTGTCCGCCTAAGATTTCTTCATTATGCTCTCCTAGTTCAGGCGCTCGATAACGAATTGCTCCTGGTGTTTTGGAGAACTTCGGAACAATGCCAGGTACTTTCACTTTTCCAAGTCGCGGATGTTCGACTTCTACAATATTTTCTCGTGCTTTATAATGGGCATCTTCGAAAATATCAGCAATACTCAATATCGGACTAACAGGTACACCGAATGAATCGAGCTTCTCTTGCAAATCTTTTAGCGTAAATTCTCGAATCCAGTTAGATACAATCTCCTGAACTTCATCATCATTTTTCAAGCGTTCTGAGTTCTTAGAGTAACGGTCGTCTGTAAGCATATCTGTTCTTTCCATTGCTTCCGCAAGCCTGTCAAACGTGGGATCTGTGCTACAAACAAGGACAACGTATTTTCCGTCTTTCGTTTCATACGTGCCGGCAGGACTTGAGTGTCCAGCAAGGCCTGGACTTCTTCCTCTCACTTTCCCTGTCTGGTCATATTCTGCTATTAAAAACTCTAGCATCCGAAAAAGTGATTCATACAGACCCATTTCGACTACTTGCCCTTCTGTATCCTCCTCAGCAGTATCACGATGGTACAGAGCACTCACAGCTGCAAATGCCGTGTAAACACCTGTAATATAATCAAGCAAAGAGTAGGATGGGCTAACCGGTGGACGATCTGGATATCCTTGAATGTACGTATGGCCACTGAAAGCAGTGCCTGGTGTACCGAACCCTGCCCTTGAACTATATGGCCCCGTTTGTCCAAACCCAGAAATACGTACTAGTATTAATTGAGGATTTACTATTTTTAATTCCTCATAACCAAGTCCCCATTTTTCAAGTGTGCCTGGCCGGAAGTTTTCAATCAAAATATCCGTCTTGCTAATTAGTTTTTTAAAAATTTCTTTTCCCTCTGCAGAACGAATGTCCAACGTTATAGACTTCTTATTTCGGGCGAGTCCCGGCCATCTTAGTGATTCTTCATTTTTCCACGGGCCGACCGTACGTAAGGTATCTCCTTTGTTCGGTAGTTCAACCTTCGTAACGTTTGCCCCTAGATCTGCAAGTAGTGTAGCTCCAAATGGAGCAGCGATCATCGTCGAAATATCTAAAACACTGACATCAGTCAGTGGTCCGAAGTTTTTCATTACAATTCCCCCCATTCTATTTAAGCAACCTAATTACATTGCCTCGCACTGCTAGTCATACATATTGGCTCACCCTTTAGATTGTCCCCATCAATTCCCTAGAAGTTTTGCTATTCTTGATTTTCTGTACTATCATTTTAAATAGCATATCGTTTTTATATCTATCATTAATAATCAGTATATGGAGTGAGAAAATGGAATCGCAAAAAAGACGTCGTGTTACTTTACAAGATGTTGCAAAACACTCCGGTGTTTCACGAGCAACTGCTTCACTTGTCGTTCGCAATAGTCCCAGCATCTCCCATGCCACTAGAGAAAAAGTACTCACCTCCATGAAGGAACTCGGCTATGTGTACGATCGTATTGCTGCTAATTTACGCTCTCAAAGCTCTTCCACAATAGGCATCATTATTACGGATGTAGCAAATACTTTTTACTCGGAACTATTAATAGGTGTTAACCAAGAATTAGAGAAGTATGGATTTACTGTTTTATTAGGCACAACTTTTGATGTGCTTGATAAGCAAGAGAAACTCTTGTCAACGATGCTTGAACACCGAGTAGGCGGAATAATCTTATGTCCTGTTTCAAGCAGCGGAGAGGAGACAGTTACACGTATAAGCGCTTTAGATATCCCCGTTGTTCTTGCAATGAGAGAACTCCCCGAAATGACTTGTGACTACGTCGGAATTGATTATAAGTCTGGGGCACAAATGGCTGTAAATCACTTGCTCAAGAAAGGGCATAAACGAATCGCTTTTATAGGCGGACGTTCTGAAGCATCTACGTGGAAACAACGAATGGAAGGATACAGTTTAGCCCTCCAAGAGAGTAATATAGATATTGATCAATCAATCATTATGCCAGGCGCTCCGACACAAGAAGGTGGAATGGAAGCTATCAAAAAAATTCTTCAAATTCCTGAACCTGAGAGGCCTACTGCAATCTTTTGTTTCAATGACTTAACCGCCTTTGGTATTAATTACGGATTAAGAAAAGCTGGAATAACCCCAGGGAAAGTCTTCGATCTTGTAGGTTTCGATAATACTCCCGAGTCTGAGATCTTTCATCCTCCTTTGACAACTGTATCGTCTTTTGCTAAATTAATCGGAAAAAAAGCAGCTGAACTTCTTCACGGACGCCTGACAGACAAAACCGAAGAGCAACAAAAAATCATTGTACAACCGGAGCTAATTGTGCGAGATTAATAGTAATAGTGGTTGTCTTATGCATTCCTAAGACAGCCTCTTTTTTATCTATGTACTTTGAGACCTTGACAAAAAACGAAATAAAGAAGGGTACAAATAACTGATATTTATACCCTTACTTTTTTACATACTTTTTAAATGAATTAGGATATTCTTCAGTTAAAAATGTTATGCTCAATATGAGGTCAAAGCAACTGCCATGTTAAGAGGATTTTTAATTTGCTGCCTTAATTAATTCATTTACTAGTTCTTCCCCAATTAACTTGGAGTATTTTTCGTAAATCGGCTGTACTTTGTCTTTAAATGCTTGTTTTTCATCTTCAGTGAGCTCTGTAATTTTCATGCCTTTCTCTTTCAATAAAGCTAAAAACTCCCCAGCTTGTTCTTGTTCTACTACCCGCTGATATTCCTTTGCCTCTTCTCCAGCTTTGGTAATGATCTCCTTTTCTTCATCGGAAAGTGTATCCCAGAACTTTTCACTAATTAAAAACATGTTGGCACCATATACATGCTGAGTTACTGTTAAATAGTCTTGTACCTCATAAAACCGATTTGTTGCAGAAACCACGTAAGGGTTTTCCTGGCCATCTACAATTCCTTGTTGTAAAGCTGAAAACAATTCAGGGAAGGCCATTGGAGTAGGCTGAGCACCCAACTCTTTCCACATATCAAGATGGATTGGGCTTTCCATCGTTCTTATTTTCAGACCTTTTAAATCATCTGGACTTCTAACTTCTTTTGTGCTGGTTGTTAAATATCTGTAACCATTTTCCCAAAAATTCATCCCAATAACACCTTGTTCCGTTAACTGATCTAGTAATTTTTCACCAATTTCTCCGTCAAGTACATCATAGGCAGTCTGATTGTCTTTAAATAGAAACGGTAGGTCTAAAATACCTAAATCAGGAGAAAATGATGAAGCTACTGCTGTCGATATAATTGAGGCTTGTAGAGAACCCAATTGAAGTCCCTCAAAGTTATCCCTTTCCCCACCTAATTGACTGTCCGGGAAAACTTCTACTTTAATTCCTCCGTTTGTTTCTTTTTCAACTTGTTCAGCAAATTTATTCATTGCTAATGTGATCGATCTATCACTAGTATTAATAGATCCAAATTTCATTATCTTAGTTTCGCCAGACTTCTTGTTGTTTTGATTGCTTTTGCTTGTGTCCGTTGCGCTATCGACTTCTTGTGAACAAGCCACCAAAACCAACGCTAAACAAAATAGAAATAATAAATTCACTACTTTTTTCATTGTTAAGTCTCCCCATTTCTAAATAAGTTATTTTATGCAACAACTTAATCTCTTACTTTAGTAAGATGATCCCCCTTGTATTCCCACGTGTTGAATATGCAAAATTATTGCGCTTTCCACCCATTACTTCCTTTCTAACGATCTAATTTAGTATAAATAACCTCCCTCCATATACACTTTATTATCAAAAGATTCGCCGGATAAATATTACCAGAAAATCTTTTTCAACCATTCAATCTACTGCTTATAATGCTCCCAAGAATTATATGGAAAATCACAGACTCATAATCTTCTCCAAAACGGAAAAACATCTAGTTAAAAACATGACAAACTTATAGGTGTTTTCTATTATTTAATTAGTGAACAACTCAGGCAACCACATTGAAATTGACGGTATATAACTTAAAACAATTATATTTCCTATCATTACGAGCACAAATAGAGTTGTATATTTTAATAATCGTTCCATTCTAATATTCGCTACTTGACTTACCATAAATAGATTGACACCAAATGGTGGTGTAATCATGCCCATTGCTAGGTTAACAATCATAACAATTCCAAAGTGTACTGGATCGATACCATAAGAGATCGCAACTGGTACCAAAATTGGTGCTAAGATAAGAATAGCTGCTCCAGAATCAAAAAACATACCAACAACAAATAACAGTAAATTAATCATAAGCAGGAAAACAATTGGATTGTTAGAAACACCACCAAACCAATTAGCCACAGTCTGCGGAACTCCTTCACTTGTAAGAACCCATCCAAATAGACCTGCATTTGCAATTATGACTAATATAACCGAACTTGTTAAAGCAGAGCTATAGAAGATTTTCGGGAGATCCTTCCATTTAAGCTCTTTATAAATGAACAAACCGACTATTAATGCATACACACAAGCAATTGCGGCCGATTCTGTTGGTGTAAAGAAACCACTATAAATCCCACCTAATATTATTACCGGCATAATAATTGCCAAAATTGAGTCTTTTAACGAAACAATTTTATCTTTCCAAGAATATGCTCTTTCTCCTGAATAGTTTTTCACTTTTGATACAAAGAAAACAAGTATCATAAAGGAAATTCCGATCATAATTCCAGGGAATATTCCAGCAAAAAACAAATCCTTAATGGAGACGCCCGCGGCAACGCCATATAATATGAGCGGTATACTTGGTGGAAGAATAACACCTAATTCACCAGATGCAGCTATGGTTGAAGCTGCAAAACCTTTATCATATCCCTTTGCAACCATCGAAGGTATCATGATTGCCCCAACGGCTGCTACAGTTGCAACACCTGAACCTGAAATCGAAGCAAAAAACATACAGGCTAAAACAGCAACCATACCTAATCCACCTGTTCTTGCTCCTACGATAGAATATGCCAAACTAACTAACCTTTTTGACATACCTCCTTTTTCCATTAGAGATCCCGCTAGAATAAAAAAGGGGACCGCTAACAATGTAAAAGAATCCATTGTTGTAAAAAGTCTTTGGATTACAACAGTTGGCGGAGTGCCATCTTCAAAAACCATGATTGCTGATGATAATCCGACGGAGACTGCTACAGGAACGCTTAAAATTAAAAACGCAAGAAATGAAACAAATAATATAACTGAACCCATTACACTTGTTCCCCCCCATTGGTATCCCATTCACCCTCGATCCAGGCTACCAATGTATTGAACAACATAACTAGAGTACCTAAGGGAATCGCTAAATAAGGAATAGACATTGGTATGTGCAAGGCTACTGATTTTTGCATATGCACAATTTCTAGTAACTGAATACTGTACATCAAAATAATGACACAAAAAATCATTGTTATCATCATTGCTATTCCCCTAATCCCTTTTTCAACTTTTCGAGGGAATTTTATCATTGAAAATAAAAACTCGAGACGGATTAACTTTGAATACCTAATAGCTAAACCTGCTCCTAAAAATGTGATCCAGACTAATAGATATCTCAATAATTCAGATGACCAACTAAGTGGCTCATTAAATATAGAACGGGCAATTATTTGCCACGTTAACACAATTAATGACACTGCTAAAAAGGTCCCGAGAAGAATCTTCAAAACAAAGTTTATTTTATCCATTGTTAATATATATGTTTTCACCTGTAACACTCCCATCAAAATAAACCCTTTCATTTATAACTAACATTTAGCAATTCATATTATTAACTCTTGTGTCTACTTCATCTGACAACGCTTACAGTTTCCTGTATGCATAAATCCTTAAATGTAAGTAAAACCATCTCCTTCTTTGTATTAAAGCAGCACTTCAATATAGTAGTGTACATAACACCATCAAGATATTGAAGTTTAACTTAAAGCGAATGATTGTATTTAGATCGATCTAGTAATAACTTTTTAGATCGATCTAATATTGCTAATTGAGATTATTATACATTAACTTTAAACTATTATCAATGTTTTTAAAATTAATACTAATATAACTAATAAAAGATTATTATTTTGTACAGTGGGTAAATTTGAGTGCCCCCTTAAAAATAAAATTTTCATGTTCTCTTTAGCAAAATCTAAAGAGATTGTGAAAAAGTAGTTTGTTTCAAATTAACCTAGTATGTTCTTTGATTTCTTTGGTTACTGAAAATACCTTTAAGATTCTTGAGGAGAATTGATCAATTCCCTAATATGACCATCTTTTAAAACATTCATTTTTTTTGATGATTGAAAGTGTGTTAAGCTAAGTCGTTTCTGGGCACTCTTCATGTTCTTGCTTCCTAACGCCAGGCTTACCTTGCCATGAAACAGCATTAGATTACTTAAATTCTTCTTTATATGAATAAGAAAAACAATCCGACCTTTACTAAAACCTAGGTAAAAGTCGGATTGTTTCTATAAATCAAATATGGTCTCATGTTCCTTTTTCAAACTCTAAAACACGAGGGATGTTTTTATTACATCATGCCGCCCATTCCGCCCATGTCAGGCATGCCGCCGCCCATTCCAGCTGGTTCTGGGATATCTGCAACGACTGCTTCTGTAGATAGGAGCATTGCCGCCACGGATGCTGCATTTTGAAGTGCAGAACGAGTAACTTTTGTCGGGTCCACGATTCCTGCTTGCATCATGTTGACCCATTCGCCGTTCGCTGCGTTGAAGCCGATGCCGACTTCTTCGCGTTTCAAGCGGTCAACAACGATGGAGCCTTCAAGGCCTGCGTTGTTCGCGATTTGGCGAACTGGCTCTTCAAGTGCACGAAGAACGATTTTCACGCCTGTTGCGACATCGCCTTCTGTGCTTTCAAGAAGTGTTTCAACTTTTGAATAGACGTTCACAAGCGCTGTACCGCCGCCGGATACGATTCCTTCTTCAACAGCCGCACGCGTTGAGTTCAATGCGTCTTCGATGCGAAGTTTGCGCTCTTTCAATTCTGTTTCAGTTGCCGCTCCGACTTTGATGACCGCTACGCCGCCAGCAAGTTTCGCAAGGCGCTCTTGCAGCTTCTCTTTGTCGAACTCGGAAGTGGATTCTTCAAGTTGCGTACGGATTTGGCCGACACGTGAAGCGATTTGCTGTGTATCTCCATTTCCTTCAACGATTGTCGTATGGTCTTTTGTGACAACGACTTTCGCAGCGCGTCCAAGCTGATTGATGTCAGCGGATTTAAGATCTAGGCCAAGGTCTTCCGTGATGACTTCCCCGCCTGTAAGGATTGCGATATCTTCAAGCATCGCTTTACGGCGGTCGCCGAATCCAGGTGCTTTAACAGCAACTGCGTTGAAAGTACCACGAAGTTTATTCACAACAAGCGTTGCAAGTGCTTCGCCTTCCACGTCTTCCGCGATCATCAACAACGGCTTGCCTTGTTGAACGACTTGCTCAAGAACCGGCAGGATTTCTTGGATGTTAGAAATCTTCTTATCTGTAATCAAGATATAAGGGTTATCGAGAACAGCTTCCATCTTATCCGTGTCTGTCGCCATGTAAGCAGACGCATAGCCACGGTCGAATTGCATACCTTCCACAACATCCAGCTCAGTCGTGAAGCCTTTTGATTCTTCGATTGTGATGACGCCATCGTTGCCTACGCGCTCCATCGCTTCAGCGATCAATTCGCCGACTTCTTCATCACCTGAAGAAATAGCTGCAACTTGAGCGATTTCCTGCTTGCTTTCGATTTCATCGGAAATGCCTTTCAACTCTTCAATTGCCTTAGCAACCGCTTTTTCGATCCCTTTACGGATACCGACAGGGTTTGCGCCAGCTGTTACGTTTTTCAAGCCTTCACGGATCATCGCCTGCGCAAGAACAGTTGCAGTCGTCGTACCGTCACCAGCGATTTCGTTCGTTTTGGAAGCGACTTCCGCAACGAGTTTTGCACCCATGTTTTCGAATGCGTCTTCAAGCTCGATTTCCTTAGCAATCGTCACACCGTCGTTCGTGATGAGAGGTGAACCGAATTTTCTTTCAAGAACGACGTTGCGTCCTTTTGGTCCAAGCGTCACTTTTACAGCGTCCGCTAATGTATCTACACCGCGAAGCATTGCGCCGCGCGCGTCTTCATTAAATTTGATTTCTTTAGCCATTTATGAATTCCTCCTGTTTTTTCGTGTACTTATTTATAAGGGCGACTTAACCGATGATAGCCAAAACGTCGCTTTCACGCAGGATCAAATATTCATTGCCTTCATATTTCACTTCAGTTCCAGCATATTTTGAGAAGATGATGCGGTCGCCTTCTTTTACTTCCAGGTCAACACGCTGGCCGTTTTCAAGAACTCGTCCGGTACCTGCCGCTACAACTTTTCCTTCTTGCGGTTTCTCTTTAGCAGAATCCGGTAATACAATACCGCTAGACGTCTTTTCTTCTGCTTCGATCAGTTCGATTACGATACGGTCACCTAATGGTTTCAACAAGTGAAACAACCTCCTCGACAAATTATCTTCTTTTTAGCACTCATCAATCAAGAGTGCTAATACATTTCTAATCATAATAAAGTTGCCCACAAATTGCAAGCAAAATACTCGCCTCAAGGCAGGATATTATAAAATGGCAACTGCCTCCTATCTAAGCGTACAGACAGTCTCAAACGGTATATCCTTTTCCCTTTGCTTGTCTTCATAGAAAGGCTAAAATGGACAATAGAAGAAAGGAAGTTGGCAATGAAAAACTGGAAAATCTCTATTTCAATCGTACTTCTTTACATAGCAATGCAGTTCGGAAGCATTTCTGTCTCGAAAGGATTCTTCAATTACTTTCAAAACACCGGCGGCATGGAAAAGGAAGACGCGGCATTTTACGGCTTCGCCTGGGCGCTGTTCATTACCAACATGATCGCTGCACCGCTCATCCTGTTCATGACAACGCGCAACAAACGGTTTTGGGATATCTTCAAAGGGAAGAAAGCGACGCCTTTGATGACAATCCTATGGGGAGTATTAGGATTTTTCATGGCGATGGCTGGGCAAATGATTGCCGGCATCATCGAAATTGCTCTCGGCATCGAGCCAGGCTCTGAAAATACCGCTTTACTGAGCGAAGTCGCCAAACTATCGCCGATCATCATCTTTTCGATCGTCATCTTCGCACCGCTCTTGGAAGAGATCATTTTTAGAAGGGTCCTATTCGGAGGCATTTACACGAAGACGAATTTCTGGATCGCGGCGATTGTAAGCGGTATTGTATTCGCGGCCGTCCACGGAGAACTTCAGCATATGCTCATCTATATGGCGCCCGGCTTCGTATTCGCTTTCATTTACCACCATACGAAGCGCATATGGGCACCGATGATCGCCCACTTCCTCATGAACGGCTTCGTCATGATTGTCCAACTGAATTACGAAAAGCTCGAGCAATGGCAAAAGATGAAGCAAGCGTTCATCTTCTTTCTCCAGTAAAAAAACGGCCTCCCCATCGCGGGAAGCCGTTTTTAATTCATCCTAAAGCCATAAAAAATGAAAAGAGAGCAAGACCGATAATTAGTGAGAAAACAATCGCAAGAATTATACCAAACCCCATAAGTATTGCAACGACACCCAATCCCCGCCATGCCGAAAAGCCATGTACAAGGCCGATTGCCTTACAGGAAATCACCGTACCGTAAATTCCCACACCGAATGAAATCAAATTCATTAAGATATAAACTCCAAGCGGCAGGTTGGTGAGTCCGAAATTCTCTGTCGGCGTTTCGAATAAACGGGATCCATAGATCGCAAGAATAAGAAAGTTCATCGGCGCAAGCCAGATCATCGGAATTGTTGAGGCTGGCGTCACATGGATCATGTCGGAAAATATTCCAGTCCCCCCGAGCCATTTCCCAATCCACGTATACAGCGCAGACACGATTACCCATCCGAGCAATGCTCCGGCATATGACGTTACAATTGACATGAAAACAACTATAAACAATGGCAGTCCATTAAACCAACCTGTTGTTGCCGTAGAGATAACACCCGTGCTAATTGATCCTAATAAAAAAATGAGAAATCCGTATCCAACCGACTTTTTCTCCAACATATATTGCAGCGTCTTCGTCGGCTGGGTCCATATGGATAGCAATGGATTCATATTTATTTCCCCCTTCACTTCTTATGTATATGTAAATGCTCCTCTACCTATCATACGGGAATTTTTCTGGAATTTCATTACAAAAAATCCCGCCACCCGAAAACTAACCCGGGAAGCGGGACAGCTCTATTATTTCTCCAAGTTCCCCATCACTTCGTCAATCTGACGTTGCTGCTCAGCCTTTATTTCTTCGATCTTCCGCTTTTCTTCGGCTTTCAGGAATTTACGATAGCCGACACGGCAGATGATAATGCTCAGTTCGTAAAGCAAGAACAAGGGGACAGTCACCAATAAATGCGACATGATGTCCGGCGGCGTGATGAAAGCTGCAATGACGAACAGGACAAAATATGCTACCTTTCGGATTTTCACCAGTTTCACAGGATCCAATATGCCGAGTCTCGACAGAAATAACAAGACGATCGGAAGCTGGAATATAACGCCGAACGGAATCAGAATTTGAAACAGGAATGTGAAGTATTCATTGATGCCTACCGTCTGCGTTATGCCGAGCTCCGCAGACAGTTCCTTCATGAAGTTCATGACGAACGGCACGAGGACGAAATAGGAAAACGCAATTCCAACGAGCATTAGCATAAAAGCGAATGGTATATAGCTCAACGTCACTTTTCGCTCCGTCTCATGCAACCCCGGTGAAATGAACGACCAGAACTGGTACATGATGACCGGCGAAATGATTACGACCGCTAAAAAGATGATTACTTTCAAGTACAGGGCAATCGGATCGACTACGTTGAACGCATGGAATTCCTCATACCCCGCCTCTGATTGCAGGAACTTGATGATCGGCTTCGCGATGAAAAAGCTCCCAATTACCGCAATAACAAAGAAAACGACGATTACCATCAGTCGTTTTCTAATTTCATCTATATGTTCAATGACTGTTAAATTTTTCTCTTTCATCGGACAGACATCCTTACTTATTGCACATCATTTTTCTTGTCTTCGACTTTTTTGACTGTGTCATCATCATCGGACACAAGTCCTTTCGTCGCTGATTTGAATTCACGCAATGAAGAGCCGAACGCTTTTCCGATCTCTGGCAACTTCTTCGGTCCAAAAATGAGCAATGCAATGATTGCGATAAGAATTAAACTAGTTACTCCTGGAGCCATTTCGGACACCTCCTTCGTATGTAATCCATTTTACATGAAAACAACTTCTATTACTATTGAACAGGTCACTCTATTTGTGAATCTTTTTCGTCATTTTTTATAAAATAAATCAACGTCTGCAGCTCCACCGACAAATCGATCGTATGGATGCGCATCCAGTCAGGCACTGTAAGACGGACGGGGGTGAAATTGAGGATCCCTTTCACACCGATATCGACCATCCGATCTGCAATTTCCTGCGCCGCCCTCGTCGGAACGGTGAGAATGACAAGATTAATGCCCAATTCCTTAATCTTCTCTTCCATCATGTCCGGATGAAACACCGGGATGTTGCTGATCGTCTTCCCTTCTTTCGGAGCCTTCGGATCGAACGCGACAACAATGCGCGTATTATGGTTCTTCTGAAAATTATATTTCAGAAATGCGTTTCCCAAGCTTCCTACGCCGATCAACGCAACATCCGTCTCTTCATCCTGATTCAATGCCCTGCGGAAGAACTGGAGGAGATCGTTTACATCATAACCATAGCCTTTGCGCCCGAGCGCTCCAAAATGGGAGAAGTCACGGCGGATCGTAGCGGCATCGATTTTCATCGCCTCGCTCAATTCGCTGGAGGATACTCGCTTCTTGCCGGCATTCGCGAAGTTTTGTAGGAATCTATAATATAAAGGAAGGCGTTTTGACGTCGCCTGTGGAACTCTTGGAGTCGATCCAGCCATTTCTTACCTCCTGTACGTACGTGCAATGTCATTTTATCGTACTCCAGATACGTGCTGAAGTAAAGCCAACGATTGCACCGGCACGCCCATTCGATTACACTAAAAGTGGAATAGAGGTGTGCTGAATGATCGTATTACAAGTGAATGGAATAACGAAATCGTTCTCAGGAACTGACATATTAAATAATGTCCGACTCGAAGTGCAGCACCGCGACCGGGTTGCGCTCGTCGGACGGAATGGCGCCGGCAAATCGACATTGCTGAAAATCATAGCGGGAGAGATGTCCGCGAATTCCGGCGATATCATCATGCCGAAAGATGTACAGGTCGGCTATCTTGAACAGCACGCGGGCATTGATTCCCCCCTCAACATCTGGGATGAGATGCTGACCGTTTTCGGGCCGCTGCTTGAAATGGAAAAAAGGCTCCGCAACCTGGAAGCGCAAATGGCGGACCCTTCCGTTTACGGGAATCCGCAAGAATACGAGCGGGTCATGAAGGATTATGACGCATTGCAAATTGATTTCAAGGATTCAGGCGGGTATCAGTATGAATCAGATATGCGTTCAGTCCTGCACGGCATGCGCTTTTATCCCGAAGACTACGAGAAGAATGTCAATCTGTTGTCAGGCGGACAGAAAACGCGGCTGGCGCTCGCGAAAATGCTCCTCAGCAAGCCGGATCTCCTCATCTTGGACGAGCCGACGAACCATTTGGACATCGAGACACTCGGCTGGCTCGAAAAATATCTTGTCTCGTATGAAGGGGCAATCCTCATCGTTTCCCATGACCGTTATTTCCTCGATCAGATCGTGACGATCACGTATGAAGTGTCGAGGCGGAAAGTGACGAAGTATGTCGGCAACTATAGTGCCTATTTAGTCGAAAAGGCGAAGAACTATGAGCGGGACAAGAAGTTATTCGAGCGCGAGACGAGCGAAAAAGCGAAGCTCGAGGATTTCATCCAACGGAATATCGCACGCGCATCGACTTCCAAGATGGCGAAGAGCCGACGGAAGCAGCTTGAACGGACGGAATGGATGGATGCACCCGACGGAGATGAGAAGTCCGCAAGCTTTTCGTTCTCAATCGATCGGCCAAGCGGCAACGATGTGCTTACATTGGAAAACATCGCTGTCGGCTATGAAGGCAAACCTGTTTCCAAGCATATTAACATGCATGCATACAAAGGCGATCGGATCGCGATCATCGGACCAAACGGGATCGGCAAGTCGACATTGCTGAAAACGATCGTCAAAAGGCAGGAGCCGATTGACGGGACGATCCGCTACGGAACGAATGTCCAGTTCGGCTATTATGACCAGAACCAGGCGACAATCCTCGGTACGGGGACAGTCCTCCATGAGCTATGGGATGAATGGCCGATGATGAATGAAAAGGATGTCCGCTCCGTACTCGGGCGTTTCCTGTTCACTGGAGAAGATGTCGAAAAGCCAGTCGCTTCATTATCGGGCGGCGAGAAGGCGCGTCTTTCATTAGCGAAACTCATGCTTCAAAAATCGAACACGCTCGTGCTTGACGAGCCGACGAACCATCTCGACCTCGACAGCAAGGAAGTGTTGGAAAATGCATTGGATGACTTCCCAGGCACGATCCTTTTCGTCTCCCATGACCGCTACTTCATCAACCGGATCGCTACGAAAGTGATCGACGTCGGTCCTATTGGCGTTACGGAGTATCTCGGCGATTACGATTACTTCATTGAAAAGAAAAATGAGCTTGAGGAACTGCAGGCAGAACAAGCAGCTTCAGATCAAAAAGCCCAGCCGAAGAACAGGCGGAATGAAGAGGATAAAGAAGTTAAACGGCAAGAGCGCCGATTGACAAGGGCGATTACGGAAATCGAAGACTCGCTCGGAAAATTGGATGCCGGAATCTCCGTTCTGCAGGAAGAGTTGCTGAATCCTGTCTATGCTGACGACCATGTGAAGCTGATGGAGCTGCAGGAACAGATCGACGAACTCCAGCTGCAGCACGACAACCATTCCGAGGAATGGCTGAATTTGCAGGAAGAGCTCGAAAAATTGAATATGGAAGCCTAAAAATAGCTGTCGACTGGAATGAACACCATTCGACAGCTTTTTTCCGTTTTCGACATTCCATCCATTTGATTTCCACAATCTTATCAACAGCCCACACGTTGATATAATAGGATATGAACATAGTTATCCACGTTATCCACATTTTTTATGGCGATTACCAACATAGTTATCCAAAACATGAATCGGTCATACACACGAATCTTTGAACTATCCACAACTTATCAACAATTGTGCATAAGTACGAATGTTCCCTCTTGACAAGTCGGATTCATTTCGGGACAAATAAAAACGGAAATCGTCAGAACTCGACGATTTCCTTCATTCATTTTCTCATTTATTCTCACTATTCCATGAAGCAAGCTCCATACCCGGTCGCCCGTTCATTTCCATCGTACTGCGTTTTCCGCTTTCGAACATCGAAGTACCTGCAGCTGCAATCATTGCCGCATTGTCCGTACATAAGGAGATTGGAGGTACATAAAAAGGAATCCCCTCTTTCTCAAAAACTTCATCCAATGAAGCCCGCAAGCCTTTATTCGCAGCTACGCCTCCCGCAGCGATGACTTGCTTCACGCCATATTCCTTCGCTGCCCTCAACGTTTTCTCCGTCAACACCTCAACGACACTTTGCTGGAAGCCCGCCGCCACATGAGCAGGCACGACCTCTTCGCCTTTTTGCTCAAGATTATGCTTATAATTAATGACTGCGGATTTCAACCCGCTGAAGCTGAAATCATACGAATCCGGCTCCAGCCAGGCTCTCGGAAAGTCGACCGCTTCATCGCTCTCAAGCGCAAGCTTATCGATATGCGGCCCTCCCGGATACGGCAGCCCAAGGACTCGTGCCACTTTGTCATACGCTTCCCCCGCTGCATCATCCCGCGTTTCGCCAATCAATTTGAACGCCCCATGCTTCTCCATAAGGACCAATTCCGTATGCCCTCCGGAGACGATAAGCGCTAACAATGGAAACTCCATCGGCTGCATCAACTGATTCGCATAAATATGTCCCGCAATATGGTGGACTCCGATAATCGGTAACCCATTGGCAAACGCGAATGCCTTCGCAGCATTGATGCCGATCAATAAAGCGCCGACAAGTCCAGGTCCCTCCGTCACAGCGACTGCATCCAAATCAGAAGGCTCAAGGTCTGCCACAGCCAATGCTTCCTCTATGACAAGCGTAATCTGTTCAACATGATGCCTTGAAGCGATTTCTGGCACGACGCCGCCGAACCGTTGCTGACTCTGGATTTGAGAAGCAACAACGTTCGAGACAATCTCATGTCCGTTCTTCACGATCGAAGCCGCCGTCTCATCACAGCTCGTTTCAATTCCTAGTATATACATGTCTTTATCCATTACAATTCCACCCACATGACGAGCGCATCTTCATGGTCGTCCGTATAATAGTTTTTCCGTATGCCGCCATCCTGAAAGCCGAGCTTGCGATACAAGTTCTGCGCCGTATGATTGCTCACGCGCACTTCAAGCGTCATCAGCCTCACTTCATTCGCCTTGCACAACTCCATCGCCTTCCGCATAAGCGCCTCGCCGATCCCATGGCCCCTCATATGCTTCCTCACCGCCACATTCGTAATATGGCTTTCATCCAGCACAACCCACATCCCACAATGCCCAATCACCTCGTCATCTGAAACTGCGACAATGTAATGAGCATAATCATTTCCCGTCATCTCATGTTCGAAGACTTCCTGCGTCCATGGCGTCGCAAATGCCTCCTGCTCGATTTCCACGACCGCCGGTATATCTTCCAACGTCATCTTCCGATATTCTATCGTCTTATTCACGGCCCTTATCCTTCCGTTGCTGCATCAGCCAATTCGCCTCCGCCTCAGCGATACGGCGGTATTCCGGCGTAAATGCATGTGTATTCTCTTCCTGTCCGTCTTGCTGCGCAATGAAAACCAACGAAGACGCCCGCGGCAGCTGTATCGGGAACGGAGCAATGACGGCATTCTCCCGTATTCTTTCCTTTATGAGCTCTTCATGCATCGCAACATCCTTGCCGACAAATAGGACAGGCCGTTCCTTGCTTGCCAAAACATCCATCAGATTTTCAATCGCAAAATGCCCGTCCTCCGCGATGGCGGTCAATCCGCCATTCGCGAATTCATATACCCCTGCGTACACATTATTTCTGCGTGCATCCACAATCGGGCAGATCAATCCGTCAAAATAAAAAGCATTCGCGGCAAGCACCTTCAAGGTTGAGACACCAAACAGAGGCTTCTTCAACGTCCAAGCCAATGTCTTCGCAATTGTTACACCGATGCGGACCCCTGTATAAGATCCGGGTCCTTCCGACACTGCGATCGCATCGATATCTTTAGGCTGCAGCTGCACCGTCGCAAACAATTCCTCAATGACCGGCATCGCACGCAGCGAATGATTGACAGCCATCGAAGAATTCACCTCAGCCAAAATCGCTCCATCCTTTACAATCGCAACGGACAAAGGCGTGTTCGCCGTATCTATTCCTAACCATATCATAACGTCATCGCCTCACAAATCTTTTCAAAACGTTCCCCTTTAGGAATGAATACAATCTTTCTCGAAGTTTCCCCCGTATGCTGAATCCGGATTTCCAAGCGTTCTTCCGGCAAGTCGGCTTCTATTAAATGTGCCCATTCAACTACGGAAACCGCATCCCCATAAAACAGCTCGTCCCAACCAAGATCCTCATCACTGTCCGCCAATCGATAGACGTCCAGGTGATTAAAAGGGACATTGCCTTCGTATTGTTTCAAAATCGTAAATGTCGGACTGTTCACCGTCCGTGTGATGCCGAGGCTACGCGCCAGCGCTTTTGTAAACGTTGTCTTTCCAGCACCAAGATCGCCTTCCAACGTCACAACGTCCGGAGGGGATAACAAGCCTGCCAATCTATTCGCAATGTGTTCAGTCTCCTCTAAGGAATGAACATTGAATTCTATAGTCATCGTATGTTCCTTTCATTCTCCACTTTGCTTTAGTGTACCGAAAATACGCCGATTGCGAAAGCTATGAGGTTTGGAGGATTTTTTATAAATAAAAATAATAAAAAACCGACTCTGGAATAAATCCATAATCGGTTGACAAGGTTAAATTAAAATGGCGGTCCCGACCGGGATCGAACCGGCGATCTCCTGCGTGACAGGCAGGCATGTTAACCGCTACACCACGGGACCATTAATATGTATACTTTCCGATAGAATGCAAGGTTTGTTAACTGCAAATTTGTTGTAATTGATCAATTCTAACCTGAAAACATTCTTATCGAAAAGTGATGGGTTGCCCGGCGACGTCTTACTCTCACAGGGGGAAGCCCCCTACTACCATCAGCGCTGAAGAGCTTAACTTCCGTGTTCGGTATGGGAACGGGTGTGACCTCTTCGCCTTCGTCACCAGACAATTGAACGACTCTTGTTCGTTCAAAACCGGATAAAACCAACATTGTCGCTGAACTTCAAGTTCAACCGTACTTTATAACTTAAGGTTAAGTCCTCGATCGATTAGTATCCGTCAGCTGCACGTGTCGCCACGCTTCCACCCCGGACCTATCCACCTCATCTTCTTTGAGGGATCTTACTTACTTGCGTAATGGGAAATCTCATCTTG
>NZ_JAMBOI010000012.1 GCF_023715535.1 Sporosarcina luteola
TGCCGCCCGCTTCCTTCAGATTCCACGTCACCATGGACACCCTTGCGTTAGGCTAACCGCTACTTCTGCCTTCGCGGTTCGGGACTTGCACCCTATAGACTACGCCCATGCTGGGCACACCAAAAAAGCATGAACGGTGAAATGATCCGTCCATGCTTGCTAATTACTTATTTCATTACACTCATTTACTGCTCAGTTCCCAACTCATCAAATCCCTTTATCCATGTCATACAACGCACGGTACTTGGATGAAGTTGCTAGCAGTTGTTCATGATTTCCTTGTAATGCGATGTTCCCATCTTCCAGAAAGATGATTTCGTCCATTTGTTCGATGCCCGCTAAATGATGTGTCACCCAAATGACCGTCTTGTCTTTTGCCGCATCGAACATTGTTTGCAGTAGGTCATGTTCTGTTTTCGGATCAAGTCCAATTGTTGGTTCATCAAAAATAACAATCGGTGTTTGCTGTAAAAGGACACGGGCCAATGCAATTCGTTGGCGTTCTCCGCCTGAAAAACGATGTCCCATTTCTTCCATCGGCGTTTTCAGTCCTGTAGGGATCGAAGCGAGTAATTTCGTTAGTTGTGCTTGTTCAACAACTTCCGAAATCTCTTCATCAGATGCTTCGGGATTTCCAATCCGAATATTATTTTCCACCGTTGTATCAAAAAGATGTGATTTTTGATTCAAAATTGACAGCGATTCGGCAAGCAAGCTTTGGCTTGCTTGTTCACCGTCGATGAACACATTTCCTGCTGTCGGCTGAAGTGCGCCTGTCAAAAGTTTTAGCAGCGTTGATTTGCCAGTACCGCTACGACCTAAGATTGCAACTTTCTTTCCTCTATCAATCGTCAAGGTCATCCCACTAATGACATCTTCCTTACTTTCTGGATAACGATAGGATACATTTTGCACTTCAATCGCTGGTCCGTTTGCTTCGTGAATAGCTGCTGCCGCTGACTGCGGAGCGTGACCTGGAGCATCGTTGGTTTCGGTTTCCACCTCTTGTAAACGTCGAAGTGATTCTTCATACGCGGGGATCCGTTCAATTGCTTCAGAAGCCGGTGATAGGGCATCGGTAATTGCTAACATCATTAATGCAAAAGCTGCAATTACAGTTGGTGCAATTTGCCCTGTCTCCGCTTGGTTGCCTGCCCAAGCGATCATCGCCATCACTGCAATGCCGATGACAAGTTGAACTATAGCATTTCGCACATGTTGCCATCGCTTCATTCTCTTTTCAATTTCTAACAAGTCGCGTTCATCGGCTTTATAATCAGCTAAAAATGATTCAATTCGTCCACTGGCAATCCAATCCGATAAGCCGAATACGGCATCTGTTAATTGCGCGTATAATTGATTGCGTCCTTGTTTTAGCGAGATGTATTTACGTCGCGTCACGAGTAATGAAATAAAAGGAATTACGAATACAATAATCGCTAACACAAGCGCCATCATGAGGGCAAATACCCAGTCAAATAATCCAAGCACGCCAATCAATGCACCATAAACGAATAGCGATAAGATACTTGGAAATACAGTTCGTAAATAGAAATCCTGTAAATGCTCGATGTCCTCGGATAACATACTCAATAAGTCACCCGTTTTATAACGTGATTGCAATACTAATGCCTGAGGTTGCAGAACACGGTACAGCCGTGTTCGCATTCTCTCCAAAATGCGCAAAATGACGTCATGGCCAATGAGCCTTTCTAAATAACGCATGACCGCCTGGCTTATACTAAACGCCCGTACCGCCACAATGGGAACGTAGACGATCATAATATTTTCCGGGCGAAGGGCAGACTTTGAGATCAAAAAACCCGATATGAACAATAACATCACACTAGAAGCGACGCCAAGCACGCCTACCAATACGGTAAGCAACATCCGCCCTTTATGTTGTTTCATATAAGGGATAATCCAAGTTCTCACAGCTCTCCTCCCCTTCCCCGGTTTTGTCTAATCAAATCTGTATACACACCTTGTTTCCGAATTAATTCATCATGTGTACCACTTTCGATGAGACTCCCCTCTTTTACTACGACGACATGATCCATATCCTTCATCCAATGAATTCGATGCGTCGCAAGAAAGACGAGTTTCCCTTCAAAAAGGCGAAGCATTGATTTTTTCAACTCATATTCTGTCTCAATATCAAGATGTGCTGTTGGTTCATCGAGAATAATAATGGGGCGTTTACTTAACAATGCGCGGGCCATCGCAATTCGTTGTTCTTGACCGCCACTTACTGAACGCCCCCCCTCGCCGATTTGGGTATCCGCTTGTTCAGGCAATTGTTCAACGAGAGCGCGAAGACCTGTTTCATCGATGACCTGCTCGACTTCCTCATCAGTGGCAGTCGGTTCATAAAATCGAATGTTTTCTTTAATCGACGCCGGGAAAATATAAGGGTGCTGCGGGATATAGGCAATCTGACTTGTCCAATCCGTTCGCATGAGCGAAGGTGTTTTCTCTTCGTTCACTTCGATCAGTCCACTAGTCGGCTGTAAAAAGCCGGCAATAATATCGATGAATGTTGACTTTCCAGCCCCTGACTCACCTACAATCCCAATTGCTCCGCTACCTTCCCATGCAAATCGCAGGTTATTTAGAATCTGTTTTTCATCTACACTAACTGTTACTCCATGAAACGCAATCTTGCTCATCGGTCCCCATTCGATTTTCGTGTTCATCGCAGGGAGAGTTGAATCCTCATGTTCTTTAATAATGGATTCTATTTGTTCCAAGGCAATTTGCCCGTCCAACGTCGCATGATAATCCGTTCCAACTTGTCGGATTGGCAAAAAGTATTCGGGTGCTAAAATAAGAATCGTTAATGCTGGTAGAAGAACGATCGCACCATCAATGAGGCGGAAACCAAGACCAACCGCAACGAATGCGATCGACAAACTCGTAAAAAAATCGAGTGCAAATGATGAAAGGAATGCGATACGAAGTGTTTTCATCGTCGCTTTCCGATATCGTTTGCTGACACGTGCAATTTTGCCTTCATGTCTTTCGCTTACTCCTAAGTACGTTAACGTTTCCAATCCTTTTAATGTATCGATGAAGTGATTCGATAGGATACGATAAGTTTTATACTGATTGTCTGCCATTTTTTGCGCCGCCATCCCAAGTAAAATCATGAAAATGATAATGATCGGGACAGTGGCGATTAAGATGATGGATGATATTTTGTCGAACGTAAAAATAGTAATCGCAAGTACCGCAGGGATGATAAAGGTACGGATCATACGTGGAATCGTGATTTCCAAATACGTTTTGACTTGTTCAATCCCTTCAATCGCAAGCGTAACGAGTCTCCCCGTTCCGTTAGTCTGCGCAAATCGTGGACCGAGTTTAAAATAGGAAGCGGTAAGTTGTTCGCGTAACGCTTTCGTTGTTCGGACTGCAAAGCGCTCTGACAACAGTTGTTGGACGTGGGATAAAACGTGACGCATGACGAAAAATACTAGGAACAAAAGGAGGTCTTTCCAGATTTCTTGAACAGTTGCCCCTTGGAATAAAGATGTCACACTCCGTCCCAAGAAAATGGCTTGAAAGACGATTGCACACGCTTCTACTAAAATGAGGAACGTCAGGGACGTATAGAGAGAACGGCTGCCGGGGTAAGATGGAAGTCCTTTTTTTCTTTTCATTAATACTCCAACTGGTCCTTCCCTTTGAGACGTTCACGAAATACGTAATAGCTCCACCCTTGATAAGCTAGCACGAAGGGAATCAGTGTTAACGAAATATAACTCATCACTTTTAACGAATAATCTCCCGAGGAGGCGTTATAGACCGTTAAATCATTTGCTGCGCCAAGCGTACTGATCATGACCCGTGGAAACAGTCCTATAAAGACACTTGCGGTTAACGCAATGATTGTAATCGTCGTCATTAAAAATGAGAGTCTGTTCCTCTTCTTTTTATTCAATATAGTTGACAGGAGCAATGTTCCCCAGGCTAACAGCGGCAACGCAATCCACCCAGTTCCGTGTGAAGTGAAGATATCTGTCTTCCAAAGACCGGCTGCGGCAAAAGCAAGCAAAGCAAGCAATACCGCGGGTGCAAATCTCGATGACGCAACCCTTGCTCGTTCTTGTAGTTCGCCTTCTGTTCGCAGTGTGATAAATTGCAACCCATGTACGATGCAAAGAAGCGTAAACATCACACCGCCAAGTAAGGCAAATGGATGAAGCAATTGTAGAAACCCACCGATCATCTCCTTATGTTGATCGATTGGAACACCTGTCATAAAATTCGTCAATGCCACTCCCCAAAGGAATGGGGGGACAACGCTTCCAATAAAGATTGCCCAATCCCACACCTGTTTCCATACGGGATGATCTACCTTCCCTCTAAATTCAAATGCGACGCCGCGTAAAATTAACGCAAGCAACATGAACACAAAGGCAATATAGAAACCACTGAACAGCGTTGCATACCAATGTGGAAATGCCGCAAACATTGCGGCACCAGCTGAAATGAGCCACACTTCATTGGCATCCCAAAAAGGTCCGATCGAATTTAAATACACTCGCTTCTCATAATCATCGCGTCCCAAATACTTGGCGACCGTGCCGACACCAAAGTCAAATCCCTCAAGCACGAAGAATAATGTGAACATAAAAGCGATCAGCAGAAACCATAATTCACTTAGTTCCAAATATAATCATCCTCCCGACCGGATGGGTCAACAGCATCAACATCAACCTCAACCGTTTTTTCCTGAAATGCACCTTGCTTAATTGTGCGGACGTATAAGTAAACCGCTACCCCCGCTAAAATCGCATACAATGTTGAAAATGAAATAAGCGAAAATAGAACCTGACCCGCTGTGACATTCGGGGATACGGCATCTTCTGTTTTCATGACACCGAAGACAACCCACGGCTGACGACCCATTTCCGTCATTATCCAACCGACAGTATTCCCGATAAACGGTAACGCTATCGCGTATACCATTACTTTCATGAACAATGGATTTTGTTCAAGTTTGTTTCTCCTTGATACAAACCAGCCGTATACTCCGAGAAGAAGCATGATTGTGCCAGCAAACACCATTGTACGGAAGCTCCAAAATACTGTTCGAACAGGTGGAATATAGTTGCCAGGCCCATACTTTTCTTCATAATGCTTCTGAATCGTATTCATCCCTTCAACTTGTCCACTAAATTTATTGAACGATAAAACACTTAACATATAAGGGATTTGTATTTCATTTGTCGTTGTCTTTTCATAAGGGTTAATTTTTGCTACCACCGTAAACGGTGCCGGATCAGCGCTGTCTTCCCATAATGCTTCCGCAGCCGCCATTTTCATAGGTTGCGTAGTAAGGAGATGCACCGCTTGTTGGTGACCGACGAACAGAACGACAACTGTTGAAACCGTTGCAATGATAATGGAAATCTGAAAAGACTTCTTGAACATATCTAGTTGTTGTTTCTTTAGAATTTTCCATGCACTGATTCCTGCAACGAAAAAAGCACCTGTTGCAAAAGCTGAAAACAAAACATGCGGGAACTGAACCCATAATTGCGGGTTTGTTAATAAAGCGAGGAAATCATTCATTTGGGCTCTGCCTTCAAAATATTCAAAGCCTACGGGGTGATGCATAAATGAATTGGCTGTTAAAATCCAAAAGGCGGAAAGAACAGTTCCAAACAGAACGAGCCAGATGGATAGCAAATGAACTCGTTTCGGCAAGCGATCCCAACCGAACACCCATAATCCAATGAAAGTTGACTCCATAAAGAACGCAAGCAGTCCTTCGATTGCAAGTGATGGACCAAAGACGTCTCCGACGAATCTTGAATATGTCGACCAGTTCATACCGAACTGGAATTCTTGTAAAATTCCTGTTACAACACCGACTGCAAAGTTAATGAGAAACATGGTTCCCCAAAACTTCGTCATTTTTTTATACTTTTCATCGCCTGTTCGATGATAAATCGTTTGCATAATCGCAATCGTCAGTGCGAGACCGATTGACATCGGGACGAAAAGATAATGAAATATTGTTGTAGAAGCAAATTGTATCCTTGCTAAAAATAACGGATCCATTTCACAAATACACTCCTTTAAAGTAATGCTACGAATAGTATTTCCATAAGCCCAAATGATTGAGGATCTTCATGGAGTATACAAGTATACATGGATGTTTACTCACTATCCATGCCGAAGAGATGACTAATCAACGACATTTCTTTGTCCAAAGTTTGGCGGATTTATGACCTTTAATCTTATTGTGACAAAATAATTATCTCAATCGTTCACAATTAAACAGTAAGATGGATTAGAAAGGTTTAACAGATGTTTTATTATGAAAAAGTTACTATTTCACAATGAAAACCTTCGGCGATTAACAAGAACACTTCACAAAATAACAAAAACAGCCAGTGTGAATAAATCCACACTGACTGCTCTATGAAATGTAATATTTATTTATACAACGCCGTCTTCTCGTTAGTTGCAGATTGTCTCGTTCATCCCTTAGCCAAATGCAACATCCAGTATCATCATGACTGCAAATCCTAGCATTAAGCAAATCGATGCCAAGTCTTTATTGCCATTTTCCTGTGATCCCGGGATGACCTCTTCCACTACTACGAAAATCATTGCGCCTGCAGCAAAGCTTAACGCGAATGGGAGAAGGGGCTGCATCGTTGTGACTGCAATTACACCGATTACAGCCGAAATCGGTTCAACCGCGCCGGAAAATTGTCCATAGAAGAAACTTTTCCGGCGTGACATTCCGTCTCTCCGCAGCGGCATTGAAACCGCTGTCCCTTCTGGGAAGTTCTGGATCCCGATTCCAATCGCCAATGCAATAGCGGCCGCCATTGTTGCGGACGGCATACCTGCCGCCACAGCACCGAAGGCAACCCCGATTGCTAGACCTTCAGGTATATTGTGCAACGTAATCGCAAATACAAGAAGGGTGCTCCGCCGTCTGCCGGCAGGATTGATGCCCTCAGCGTCTTTCATGGAAGAGCTCGGATGCAAGTGGGGAATGATCTTATCCGCCACCCACAGAAAGGCGCCTCCCAATAAAAAGCCTATAGCTGCCGGAAACCAAGATGGAAAAGAGCTATTTTGTTCGGCCATTTCAATGGAAGGTGCGAGCAATGACCAAAAACTTGCCGCAATCATTACACCACCCGCAAACCCCAGCATTCCATCCATCAATTTCTGATTTACTTTCTTCGTTGTAAAGACAAGGGCCGCTCCGACAGCAGTCATTCCCCACGTGAATAAAGTGGCGATCAATGCCTGTGCAATCGGATTCAGTCCTATAAAATAATCTATCATCAACATTCACCCTCTTGTGTCTTTATTCTATAGATTAACGCTATTATATGCGCCATGTTTCCTTCGTGCAACATTTAAATTTTGAGTATTTCCTGTTAGAATATAATCTTCCCCACAACATTGCATGATATGATTAAAAAATGACTATGAGCTGCAATTAATATAACGATTTAAGGAGTGACGAACAGTGGATAAAAAAAAGCGGCAACTCTTTGACTACTATTACACTACGTTTACAGAAAGAAGCTTTGATGAAAAAGATGTCTTAAGCTTTTTACTGTTTATTAGAGAAGATGTGCAAGACAATAAAGTGATGAAGGAACTGGGGGACTTTATTGTACATAGGGAAAATTGCAGGGGGTTCGTCAAAGAATTTTTCGAGGAGTGCAAGCAAATTATTGATAATCTCGGCAAAGGAAGAAAGCAAAAGATCGAGAACCTGTTTTCCTTTAAAGAGATTCGGAACGGCTTCAACGCGTTTTTCATCGACAAAGGTTATGAAAAAATGACACCCGAAGTAATCAATGACTTCATTTTGTGTATTATTTCCTTATTGCAAAACGTGAAACTAGTAACGGGCAGCTCCAATAAGGAAATTGGCCACTTAAGCTTCGCGGCATCCAGCAAAGAATTATTTCTAATGGGCAATATGAAAGCATTACATAAAGGGCGATTCATACCTGTTACATTCCCTGTCTTATCAGTAAGGAACATGTACGAGAAGATCAAACCACAAGATGAAAACGACACCCCTTATCTATTTGATAACGAAATCATAGAAGTCGAAAATAACAACGGACAAATCATCATTGCCTTCCCTACAATATAAAAAGCCTTTTAGGTTTTTTTCGGTGCCTTTTTCGGTGCCTGTGCAAGACACAATTCTGTCTATACACTACAATTGCATAAATGAAAAACAGGAAGCCATCCAAATTGTCATTTGGATGGCTTCCCTTTGTATTTATATAAGTTTTATTGAATTGTCATAAATGCACCATGCACAGGCACCGACACAATTCCGGCACAATTCAGATTAGTTCTTTTCGTTGCTTGCTGGGATGATATGGTCGGGAATTGGACATTTGTAGACGTTGTCGCCAAGGCGTTCTTTTAATTCCTTTTTGCTCTTCTCGATCAGCTCTGGTTGTTTCAGCATTTCGAGCGCTGTTCCTGCCATTACTTTCCCTGCAAGCAACATTCCTTTTTCTGCAATGGATGTATCTCCAATGGAGACGACTTGCCACGTGTGGGCCGGCGTACCAAGAACCCAGCATGCTCCGAAAAGTTGAGCGGTTGGAGTGACCCAGCTCACATCCCCAACGTCGGTTGACCCGAAAATAGATGGAGTTGAATCCGGATTGTAAGGATTAATGACGTCTGCCATTGCTTTTCCTTTCAATTGGTCCGCAACTTCTTTCGGCAATTTCCCCATATCGTTTTCAATATCCGCTTGTGACAACGTTGCTTGAAGTTGTTGGGCGAATGCAAGCTCTTCCTCACTGTAATCAGGCAAGCCGATTTCATTGAATACTTCATGCATTTTCGTCTCGATTGTTGTATTCGGAATTAAATTTGAACAAGCTTTATCAAAAACGATTTCCACTTCTGTTCCGGTCATTAATGCTGCGCCTTTTGCGATATTGCATACGCGCTCGTAAATTTCTTGGACTTGAGGTGTTTTAGGGGCGCGGATTAAGTAAAGTACTTCCGCCTCGGCTTGAACCACGTTCGGCGAGAAGCCACCTGAATTAGTGATTGCATAGTGAACTCTTGCTTCAGGAATTATATGCTCGCGCAAGTAGTTCACGCCGACGTTCATGAGTTCAACTGCATCCAATGCACTTCTGCCAAGATGCGGAGCCGCAGCTGCATGGGCGCTTTTCCCTTTGAACCGGTAGTAGATCTGATAGTTTGCCAACGAGTTCCCTGTGAAGATTTCGTTTGTCGACCATGGATGCCAACATAGTGCAAAATCAACATCATCAAAAATACCTGCACGTGTCATATACGTTTTTCCGGAACCGCCTTCTTCTGCTGGGCAGCCATAATAACGAATTGTGCCCGGCAAGCCTTCTTGCACCATCAAGTCTTTAAGCGCAACGGCTGCGGCTAGGGAGCCTGTTCCGAGCAAATTGTGACCGCATCCGTGGCCGTTCCCTCCCTGTTCAATTGGTGATGGATCAGCCGTTCCACCTTCTTGGCTTAATCCTGAAAGCGCATCGTACTCACCTAGAAAAGCGATGACAGGACTACCGGAGCCGTAACTGCCTACAAAGGCTGTCGGCATGTCGGCAAGCCCTTTCTCCACTTCAAACCCTTCAGATTCCAGTACTTCACAAAGTAATGCAGCCGATTGGACTTCCTCAAAACGCGTTTCGGCAAATCGCCAAATTTGCTTGCTGACATCCACCCATTTATCTTTCTTTTCTTCTACCAATTGAACTATTTTCTGAAGATCATTCATTCTTGACACTCCTTTTCATCCTTAACTGCTGCCAGTGCTTTTGCTGTCCGGAACAATAGATCAACGCCTGTCAGAAGAACTTCCTCATCATAGTCGAACCGTTCATGATGATGTCCCGCTGCCAGATCCGTTCCAATGATTGTATACGTTGCAAGACCGCCTCGCTCTTTCACTCTTTCCATGAAATATGTGGCATCTTCGGAACCGGCGGATTGAGTGCTCATTGGAATGACATGATCAACATACGGTGAAGACGTCGCCACTTCGGAAATGATGTCGACCAATGACTCACTTGGAGTACTGCTAACAGCTTCCCCGACAATTTGAATGTCCACCTCTGTTTGATGCATTGCAGCGGCCCCTTGTAAAATCGATAAAGCTTGCGCTCGAATGTACTCATTCACTTCCGATGTCTCTCCGCGTGTTTCAATTTGCAGGAATGCAAGTGGCGCAATAATATTACGCCCGCTTCCCGCCTTCAATACACCGACATTGACGCGGGATGCTCCATCTGCGTGACGGGGGATTCCATATAGTCCGAGGACTGCCGTTGAGGCCGCTACCAATGCATTTTGTCCTTCATTAGGCGCAGCACCGGCGTGAGCCGCTTTTCCTTTAAAAACGACATCCATTTTCGTAGTTGCAAGGAACCCTGCATTGCCTGCAACTACGTGACGAGCTGTAACGCCTGTCCCTATATGAGTTGCGATGAAGAAGTCAACGTCATCTACAACACCTGCTTCTGTCATTGACTTTGCACCGCGCGTCCCCTCTTCCGCAGGTTGGAAAATCAGTTTTACGACCCCGTTAAGCGAATCTTTTTCTTCCATCAGCAGTTTGGCAAGCCCCATCCCGATTGCCGTATGACCATCATGACCGCATGCGTGCATCGTATTTTCATTGACTGAAGAGAATCCTTCATCAAATGGCAAATGTCCTGGTGATAGTTCTTCCTGAATTTCGAGCGCATCCATATCTACCCGGAATGCTATGACCGGACCAGGTCTCCCTGTATCGAGGACGCCCACAACGCCCGTCATTCCATCCTTCAGCCGTTCCAACCATCTTTCATCGGCGCCATTTTGTCTCGCCCATTCAAAATGTCGATCCAACGCATCCTGTTCCGGGACGCCCATTCTTGCTTCCCTCTTCATCACCTCTTCACCTGCGTGCACTTTATAGCCTAAGTCTTCTAAATAGCTGGCTACAATCGATGCTGTACGCATTTCCATAAAACCGATTTCAGGGTTTTGGTGAAAATCGCGTCTCCAGTTTTGAAGCAGTTGGTGAAGTTCTTCCATATACTGTATCTCATCCATAATAGTCACTCCCAAATAGTTTCATTTATCAGAAAGGCGTACCGTCCACGGAAATCCGCAACAGTACGCCATGTAGATTCATAATTCACGGTGTATAGAATGGCGTTACGCCTGGCCCAAATGGGATGTCGGCATAGAAGAACACAAGAATGAGAATGATCCAAACACCTAGAAACGCCAAGGAATAAGGAATCATCAAGGATATCAATGTTCCAATCCCCGCTTTTTTGTCATACTCGCGCATGAATGATAAGATCACTACGAAATACGCATTTAGCGGAGTAATGATATTCGTTGAAGAATCGGCTACCCGATATGCCACTTGCGTAAATGCAGGATGGTACCCAAGCTGCATGAACAGCGGCACGAATACAGGTGCTTCCAATGCCCACTTCGCCGATCCGGAAGTAATTAAGAAATTCAGCAAAGCTGTGAAAATAATGTATCCGATAACAACCCACATGCCCGTAAGATTGATTTCTTTTAACCATTCTGCGCCATTGACCGCAATCCATGTACCAATATTTGTCCAGTTGAAGTACGAGATAAATTGAGCTGCTGCAAAAATGAGCACGATATATCCTGACATTTCCCGGATGGATGCAGTCATATGTTTTGAAACATCTTTTGTCGATTTAATCGTACCAGTTGTCAATCCATACGCGACGCCTATCGTCACGAAGAACAAGATAATAATCGGGATGATGCCGGTTAAAAATGGTGAAGGAATCATACCGCCATCCTCATTGCGCAACGGAGAGTCCGGCCAAAAAATAACGAGCAGCAACAAAGCAATATAACCGAGTCCTGCCAAGCCAGCATTGCGAAGGCCTTTACTCGCATTCGGCAAATCATCATCCATCGACTTCAATACGGCATCCCCTGTATATTTTCCAAGTTTAGGTTCAATAATTTTATCAGTTATCAGTCCACCGACAATTGTCAAAATGAAAACAGAAGCGATGTTAAAGAACCAATTGTCCACCGGTGTGACAACCACTGTTTCATCAATCATTTTTGCAGCTTCGGTCGAAATTCCGGCTAACAGTGCGTCTGTACCTACTACTAATAAATTGGCTGTAAATCCAGCACCTGCACTTGCAAAACCAGCTGCCAAACCGGCAAGCGGATGACGCCCAAGCTTATAAAATACCATTGCCGCAAGCGGAGGAATTAAGATCATCGCTGCGTCAGAAGCTATATTCCCCATGATCCCTGTAAAGACAACTGCATATGTAACCAATTTCGCAGGTGCTTTCAATACGGTTTTTTTAATCGCAGTTTCTAGCAAACCAACTTTTTCTGCTAAACCGATTCCAAGCATCATCGCCAAGACAAGACCTAAAGGCGCGAAGCCTGTGAAGTTCGTTATCATGGACGAGAGAATGTATTGCAATCCTTCTCCAGAAAGTAAGTTCTTGATCTGCAGCTGTTCTCCTGTTCCAGGATGAATAACGGATGCATTAAACTGCGCAAAAATGAATGACGCGACCATTACTGCGATTGCCAAGTAGACAAATAGCATGAAAGGATCTGGCAGTCTATTTCCAACCCTTTCAACGATGTTTAAAAATCGTATAAACAATCCTTGCTTCGCAGTTTTCTCTGTTGGTTTACTCATGACTTACCTCCCGTGGTGTGATTGATAGTGTTGAAGAACTGCAAATTTTGTTCATTTTCTCTACATCACGTGAATGCGCTTTCATATCGTTTAACTAAAAGACGCTGAAATAATAACCTGCATGCGATAAGAGTAGATTTATTATTAGACCTATTTAGGACATGTCTTGAAAAGAGTATAGCAAGCACTTTTTAAGAATGCAATCCCATTTTTACTAAAAATGAAAGTATTTTATTAATTAGCTCAGATTCATTGATTCTCCTTGAAGTTTCCTTGTATAGTTTAAATGAGAGCTTATTTACTGGGAAAGGAGCTAGTCAATTATGCTCAAAATAGGCGTCATTACAGCTAGTCACTCTATCGAAATGATTAAACAAGTCGAATCCTATTTACCAGATCATTGCGAGTTAACGTTCATCCCGTATCGGCAAATCAAAGAAATTACAGTGTTGTACGAACAGCATCATTTGTACTATGACGGCATCCTATTGAGTGGTAGGTTGGCTTATAAGATATTGCTCCAGCATTCAACTGTATTACCTACACCTACTTTCTATTTGGAAATTACAGAAGGCGACTTTTATAAACACCTATTCGCGATCCGGAATCAATTTAAAGAACTAGACTTTTCAAGGGTGTTTATTGATTTTCTGGGAGAATACGAGGATTCATTCAGATTGTATGAAGTATTGAAAGAAGACGAAAGACCTTATTCCAGCCAACTGGAGTATGCGGATGATATTTACGAAAAGACTTTGCAAAAACATTTAACTCTATGGGCGGAAGGAAAAATTGATTTTGCAATCACTCGTTTAAGTAACATTGTTCATCACTTGAATGAAGCCGGCATTCCCAATACGTTCATTTTTCCCTCAAAAGAATCCATTTGGGAACAATTGCAGCAAATTATTCACGAACTGCAAATCTCCCATTTGCAGGAAAACCAATGGGCCATCGGGATCATTACAATTACTGATGATGCGGATGATAGTGAATTGGATTTCAAACAGGTTCTACTGCACAAAGCTTTGTTGGAGTTTAATCATCACACAAATTATTTCTCCATCATTCAAAGGCAGCGCAAAGGTTTTGAGGTCGTTACGTCTCATGCTGAACTGAAAAAAATAACGAATGATTTTACAAACTGTGCCGCCATCAACTACTTAACAAATGCACTCCCCTTCCAAGTAAACATCGGATGGGGTGTAGGAACTACACTTTACCAAACAAAAAAAGATGCCTATATCGCCAATAATGAAGCGGCAGCAAATGATTTCTCTAGCGCTTACCTCATAAGAGATCGAGAAGAGGTCATCGGCCCCCTAGGCATGGATAGTTGCATTGAATATAGCGTGTCGATCAATCCGGAAATAGAGAAGTTAAGCGAAAATCTTGAAATATCCAGTCTTCATATCCAAAAAATCATGGCTGTCCTAGCAAAAAATCAATCAAATGAGCTTACTTCGGAAGATCTTGCCTATCATTTAGGCCATACAGTCCGCCAAGCCAATCGCATTTTAAATAAATTGGAGGAAAAAGGTGTGGTCGAAACGATCTATCGCAAACAAGAAAAGTTGAGAGGACGCCCTAAAAAGGTATATCGCATCGACTTTCGAAAAACGTCCGAACGCAAACAATAAATACGGCTTCCTACGTTCACGAATAACAAAAAAAGAGCAACCCCTTATGAAATTAGGGGTTGCTCTTTTCAGTGATTGCATAGATAAGATGAATGACGAAAAAATGCTAATTGATAAAAGAACAGAAGCGATTACTTTATTTATTTTACAACTCTCGTTTTGGTGCCGCCATTTTATCATCATCAACGGTACCTTTCCCCGCTTTGTTATCCGACGTTCCGTCAGAACCAACAGCAGTAGATCCGAATGGATCAAGAGCAGAAGCCATAGTATCCCCAGTAAAAGCACCTACACTAGTTGCTGTTGCCTCGCGTGAATCATGTTCTTCACGTTTTCGTTTATTACTATTTTCCATTCATTTCACTCCCTATATTGTTTTAGGACTCATCCCAAACTTATCTTGTCCAAAAGTGACAACTCCATGAGCCGATATTAACAAGCATCTGAAAATTTATTCTCAAAGGAGCTCCGCCCAACCCCACTATTGAGTAGCTCCCCTTAAACACTTTTAATTTATTTAAAAAACCTTTGACTTTTTTTCAAAGAAACAGTACGATTCAATCTAGAAGTTGAAAAAATTTAAAACCACATCGAAAGGAATTGACTTAATTGACTAAAATTCTTTACGGAAACACACCTTGCTTTTTAGGAGCAGATAACATCTCTGCTACTAAATCATTTGAAAATATAGATGCAGTAGTATACGGAATTCCATGGGAAGGAGCCGTTACATGGGGAGATTACACAGGTTGTGAACTTGGCCCGAAAGTGATGCGCTTAACTTCTGCTCGTTATAGCGGTTATTTACCGGAACTTGATCATATTGATGTGTTTGAACATATGAAAATCGGAGATATCGGAGACATCGATGTCGTACCCGCTGATGTAGATGAAACAATGAATCGCATTACAAAATTTTCGAGCGATCTATGGAAAAGCGGGAAATTCCTAATTGGCTTAGGCGGCGATCATGGCGTTACTTTCCCAATCGTGAAAGCGCTTGCTGAAACGGGCAAAAAAGTCGGTATCATTCATCTTGATGCGCATTACGACAACCTCCCTTCTCATAACGGAGATCAATATGCACGATGCAGCCCGTTTGCCCGTCTATACGAGCAAGAAGGCGTTCGCAATGAAAGCATCATCCATACTGGGATTCACGGGCCAAGAAATATGCCGGAAGCCGGCCGTAATGCGAAGGAAGCCGGCGCTGTCACAGTAACGATTAACGATATTCGAAATGCGAAAGACTTAAAGGCACTTGCTGGTGATCTATATGCAATGGCTAGCAAAGAGGTAGATTGTGTCTACCTAAGCATCTGCAGTGACGTGCTAGATTTTGCGTTCAACCCTGGCGGTCCAGTCGATGGCAACGGTCTTACTTCCTATGAACTACTTACGCTTGTCTACGAAATTTGCAAACAAGGTGTCATCGGGATGGACTTCGTGGAAATCTACCCACAACAAGATCCGAACCAAAACTCAGCACACTTTGTTTCAACAGTCGTTTTATATGCACTCGCTGGTGAAATTGCCCACAAACAACAAAACTCGTAATTCCCTTTCACGTAAATTTTGTAAGTCTTCAACCCTTTCCTGAGGTTGAAGACTTCTATGCAAAGCGCAATTAAAGCGCTTACATAAGAAACTGAAAAATGGTGATAAAAATGGCTGATACAAACGGAGAAATTAACAGTATTTTGAAGCGCTACGAGCCGATTGCTGATATGATTCATGCTACTTTCGGCAGCAATTGTGAAGTCGTCGTACATGATTTAAGCAATGTTCAATCTTCCCTTGTTTATATTCAAGGAAACGTGACAGGTCGTGAAGTAGGTGCCCCTACAACCGAGGTTATTTTGAAACAACTACGCCAACATGGCAATGAAGTGAAAGATAAACTTGGATTTACGACACGAACGACAGACGGAAAAATGGTGAAAACCTCCATCTCTTTCATTCGGAACGATGAAGGTGAAGTCATTGGTTATTTGGGCATAAACTTCGATATTACTGCTTTTTCACTGGTTAACCAAGTGATGAAAGAATTTACCACTGTATACGATGCAGAAGAAAATAGTAATCACCTGGATGAATCTTATGCGAAAAATATTGATGAAGTTTTTCATCATTTAATCAGCTCTGTAACGCTGGAAATCGGAGTTCCTATTCCCGAAATGTCCCGAAACGAGCGCATTCGTTTTGTTCAGAAGTTGGAAGAGAGAGGCGCTTTCCTAATCCAAGGTTCCGGGGACCGCATCGCTACTGTGCTGGGTGTTTCAAAACAAACGATCTATAACTATTTAGAATGAAGTAAGAAGAAAATAGAATATACACATGATGAAATCATCGTTGGTTTCATCCACCACAAATAAACGAAATATTCCAAACGTTGAAACGAGAGGTGTACTACAATGACGAATGTTGAACTTGAGAACATCCAAGTTGCAGAGAGAAAATCATTACTAGATAGAATAAAAGTGATTGGTCCTGGCGCCATCATTACTGCTTCTTTTATTGGTCCGGGGACCGTAACAACTGCTACTCGAGCAGGTGCTTCGTATGGATATGCCATCCTCTGGGCGGTCGTCTTTTCGATCATCGCGACAATCGTGTTGCAAGAAATGACAGCACGTCTTGGGATAATTACGCGGAAAGGTCTGGGGGAAGCCGTTCGTGAACAATTCTCCAATCCCATATTAAAATATGGCTCCATGTGGCTTATAATGATTGCAATCAGCGTCGGGTGTGCAGCCTATATGGCCGGCGATCTGCTCGGTACATCGCTCGGTATTTCAACGTTGACAGGCATTTCGCCGAATGTGCTTGGGCCAATAGTGGGCATTATTATTTTATTTATTGGATTGAGCGGAAGTTATAAGTTGATTGAACGGGTCATGGTCTCCTTGATTGCCATTATGAGTTTGACGTTCATTACAACAATGTTTGTCGCAAAGCCTAATCTTGGCGAATTGTTCCAAGGCGCATTCCTTCCGACGATCCCAAGTGGTTCCATCATTATGATCATTGCGCTGATCGGGACGACAGTCGTGCCCTATAATTTATTTTTACACTCCTCCATGGTACAGGAACGTTGGAACAAGCCAACTGACTTGAGAGAAGCGCGCATTGATACAATCGTCTCGATCAGTATCGGCGGATTGATTACAGCGGCAGTGTTGATTACTGCTGGAGCAATGATACAAGGTGTTGAAGTTTCAAGCGCTGCAGATCTATCCCTTCAATTGGAACCCATTTTTGGCCAATGGGCGAAAGCGTTCATGAGCCTCGGACTGTTTGCAGCTGGATTTTCTTCTGCACTCGCTTCCCCGCTAGGTGCAGCGATGACTGTAAGCAGCGTTTTAAAATGGGAAAAAGGGATGAAGGATAAGCGTTTCAAAATTGTCTTCGCAACAGTGATGATCATCGGCATCGTCTGTTCGGGTCTTGGTTTCAATCCGCTTGACGTCTTACTGTTCGCACAAGCGTTGAATGGGATTTTACTCCCGGTGATCGTCATTACGCTTCTTGTCATCATGAATAACAAAAAGCGTCTTGGTGAATTTGGAAACTCCGTGAAAGCGAATATTATTGGCGGAATCGTTGCTGTCATTTGTACGTTCCTCGGAATATATAGTTTGATTGATGCCATTAAAGCTTTTATTGGAGCGTAAATGTTACTATCAAGGCAAATCAGGAGAAATAAAAGTAGCACAAACCATCCACATGGTCTGTGCTACTTTTATGCATATACTGATTCTGATTTATTATTTTACTATTCATCGCTTGTTATGTTTCCACGCTCTTTCTCCGCGCAAGTCCGTAATAAGAGAGAAGTGCAATGATTGATGTACCAAAAATGATGACCCCCATCGGGATTGCTGTTTCCTCTCCTGCGATGCCAACGAGCGGTGCAGTAATTGAGCCTAAGATGAATGGCAATAATCCTAGCAACGCGGAAGCACTTCCTGCAATATGGCCCTGCGATTCCATCGCCAATGAAAACGAGGACGTAGCAATGATACCAATTGATGCAACGAAAAAGAAGATGGGTACAACGATTGAGAGAAGCGGGCCGTGCACAAGAACCGCAATAAGTAAAAATGCGCCTGATGTGACGGAAATGAATAATCCTGTCTGTAAAAATCGCTGTTCAGAAACGATGCCCGTTAAGCGCCCGACAACTTGCGATCCGATGATGAGTCCTATTCCATTCATGCCGAATAACACACTAAATAGTTGCGGCGAAACACCGTAAATCGTTTGATACACAAAGGGAGTCCCCGCAACATAAGCGAAGATACCAGCCATAATGAACCCTTGTGCGAGTGCATAGCCCATAAAGCTACGATTTTTCAGTAATGATTGGAAGTTTTTAAATGTCTGGTTGAGATTGCTGGGGACTCGCATATCGTGCGATAATGATTCATCCATCTTCCAAATCACAACAATGGCCAACAAAAGACCAATAAAACTTAATGTGATAAATATGCCTTTCCAATCCGTAAACGCGAGAATGACTCCTCCTAGAAGAGGTGCGAGAATCGGCGCCAGGTTATTGATCAGCATGAGGAGTGCGAAAAACTTCGTTAATTCCCTTCCACTGTATACGTCCCGGACGACTGCTCTGGAGATGACAATTCCCGCAGATGCCGCAAATCCTTGTAGGAAACGAGCCGCAATGAACAATCCAATATTGGGTGCAAAGGCACAAAGGATTGATGCCGCCAAGTAAACGATCAGTGCAACGACTAACGGTTTCTTTCGTCCATGGACATCACTCATCGGACCTAGCACTAACTGTCCTAATCCGATTCCGACTAACGTCGCTGTCAGACTCACTTGTACCAAGGAAGGAGTTGTGCCAAATGCAGTAACAATTGTCGGGAATGACGGTAAATACATATCAATGGTTAAAGGGCCCATCGCTGCCAGCGTCCCTAAAAGCAGTGCCAGCTTTAAGCGCTTAGCTCCTGTTAATGTTTTCATGATGTTTTCAACCTTTCTAAGCTTAAAGGCGGCAAATTCGGTACCTACCTATGTAAACATAAGTTTCTACTTTATCACCAAAATGTCTAAAACGAAAGAATTAGGCTTCCCATTGAACTCAATTGATGAAAAGCAAAAAAAGAGCAACCACCCAGAAAGCTGGGAGTTGCTCTTTTCGTTACTTGCAAAGTTTAATGCGGCAGAAATGCTAATTGATAAAAGAACAGAATCGCGAACACATACACAAGTGGATGGACAGCACGCCATTTCCCCATAACAACCTTTAAGATTGGATAAGAAATGAAACCTAATGCAATCCCTGTTGCAATACTCGAAGTGAGCGGCATGCTTAAGATGATTAGAAATGCGGGGAATGCTTCGTCAATCTCATCCCATTTGATTTTGGCAATTGCCCCCATCATTAAACTGCCGACAATAATCAACGCAGGTGCAGTAATTGAAGATAAACCTGAAATCGCACTAACTAACGGTCCGAAAAACGCTGCAACGATAAATAGAATAGCGACAGTTACTGTAGTTAGCCCAGTTCGTCCACCTGCTGCTACGCCTGCAGATGATTCAATATAAGCACTTGTCGGGGTTGTCCCGAACATCGAGCCAGCAGTGGCAGCAACAGAGTCTGCGAGTAGAGCTTGGCGTGCCCTTGGCATTTTATTATCCTTCATTAACCCCGCTTGCTGTGCAACCCCAATCATCGTTCCAGTCGTATCAAAAATTGTCACCATGAGGAATGAAAAGACGACAGGAAACAGCATGTGACTCCAAACATCTGTAATAGCAGCGAACGGATTGGAGACAATGATTCCTTCAGGAAGCGAAGGCATCTGAACGAAACCGTGATCAAAGGATAGATGTCCTGTGAAAAAGGCAACTAGTGCCGTAATGATCATGCCGATGAACAATGCCCCATGTACCCTCAACGCCATAAATATTAATGTAACCGTAAGACCAAGCAAGCCAAAAAGCACAGTAGGTGAATGTAGATCCCCAAGCGCTACAAGATTGGACGGATGGGAGACGATCATCCCAGCCTGTCTCATTCCAATAAAGGCGATAAACAAGCCAATCCCCGCTGTAATCCCGTGTTTCAAGTTATCAGGAATCGCCTCAATTAACACTTTCCGGAAAGACGTCAACGACAAAATAACAAAAATCAAACCCGCAACGAAAACAGCTGAGAACGCTGTTTCATACGTAATACCATTTGTTCCAACGACCGAATAGGCGAAATACGCATTCATACCCATCCCCGGTGCAATCGCAATCGGATAATTTGCTGCTAGCGCCATCCAAAGGGTTCCGATAACAGTAGCAATTATCGTAGCCGTAAACACCTGATCGAATGGCACGCCCGCATCTTTCAAAATGATCGGATTGACGATCACGATATATACCATCGTAAAAAAGGTTGTGAACCCTGCTAGGACTTCCGTTTTTACAGTTGTATTGTTTTCTTGTAATTTAAACACGAAAAAACTCCTCCAAAGACGAACGTTATTTAACACCTTACATATATTATTCGTTTTTAGCGGAGTTTTCAAGTGTTAATTGAAATCTTTTTAAGGTTTATGATCACTCAACGGGGTTTATGATCACTCTACAGGATTTATGATCACTCAACTGGGTTTATGATCACTCAACAGGATTTATGATCACTCAACGGGGGTTATGATCACTCAACAGGATTTATGATCACTCAGCGTTTTTTCAGCTGAAGAGATATTTCTTTTTTAAACACATAGCTCACTTTGTCATAGTCCATTTTTTCTTCATAAAATCGATGTGCATCGGTTCTCTGTAATCCTGAGGACAAGGCGACACTTCCATAGCCATTTCCTTTCGCCCAATCTTGTACATACAAAAGAAGTTTTTCCCCATATCCATGTGAACGCTTGTTTTTATCCGTAACCAAATCACAAACCCAAACAAAACGCCCATAGTAAAGAGTGATCATAGGTTTAAAGCCGGTAACTGCGACAATCTCCCCTTGATCATACAAAGCGACTAATCGATACATATCCTTTTCTTTGGCTTCCGCCACTAAATCGAGATAGGCTTTTTCGTCAAGATGAGTACGTAGTTGGTTCATTACCGGGAAGGCTTCTAAAAACTCCTTGTGAGAGTGAAGTTCTTTAATAGCTGATGTGTCCATTGGAATCTCCCTTTTAATTTTTCAACAGTCGTAATAACTGTAAGCCATCAGATGGATGACCACTATATCCCCACATCCAACGAGGGTATTTCATAGGGATTATTGTAACAGCAAACTGAAAGAAGTTTACTAGCGTTATCCACCAAAACAATGTTTGCATATCACCTCGAGGACCAAGCAGCGTCAGCAGTCCAAATAAAAGCGCTAGTAATAACGACATTAAAGGTCCACCGATTAGTGCAATCGCTCTCTGTCGTTTACTTAACTCTCCTTCCCAATAGGCAAAACCTATATAGGACCAAATAATATGAAAGTGCAGCCGTCCTAATCTGAAGATCTCTTTATTCTTCTCACTCTTCGATCCTAGATAAATATGCACGTGGTTTTTTGAAGCGAAAACAGCACCGAGTCCATGTCCTATTTCATGCAGCAATACACAGGTCGGTGCAATTATAATATAGAAGATAATGATCAGTAACATGTATCTACCCCCTTCTCCCCACAAATCCCATAATCGAAATCCTATTAAATTGATTGCCTATATCGGCACCACATTTAACTGCTCTCCTTAACCTTTGGACAATGAAATGAGCACCTTGAAATTTCTTCATACTGAAGAAACAACGAGTCGTACTTTCTTTCAAATAGCATTATTTAATTGATTTCCTGAGCCAACTCCAAAAGCCCAATTAAAATCACGAAGATCAACATACCTAAACTGATTACGCCCAGACCCATACCTGACCAAGAACCGATAAGTAAGGATGTTAGAAGAACTGCTACAAAGGCAAACAGGCAAATTAGTAGTGATCTTTCATTAGTTTGTCTCAGACTCTTAGAAGCAATAAAAACTAATGAATTTACAACAAATCCTAAACCGATTGGTATAAAAATATCCATCTCCATTACCACCTTATCCAAATGGTATAACCAATTTCATAAATTTAGTAACAGTAGAAGAGAGTTATTCTGCTAACGTTAATTATGGTCTTGCTATTTAAGTTGCTCCAGTATTAATCCTAAATCCTCAGGATAAGAATGGGGTATCGTTTTTATTTCAGATAAAGACTTCCATTCGGCTTCGGCAATAATTTCATCAGGATCATTTATTCCGCTGCTTTCACCGATCTTTTCAACCCTGAAATAATATGTTTTTACCTGAATTTCATTTATGGTCGTTTCTTTCACCTTTAAACGTTCAATGACTTTCACATCATATCCCGTTTCTTCTTTAACCTCTCTAACGCAACATTCTTCTGGGCTTTCACCTCCCTCAATACCACCGGATGGTACTGCCCACCCCTCTGACTCGAAGCTTTTCACCATTAATATTTCCTGTTGTTCATTAATACAAATACCTGCTGAACCTGACCAACTTTTCATTCTCCTATCCCCCCGCCAAGTACCCTAATTGAATAGCATATTCACTTTCTCGTCTCAATCCATCCTTCGTTCTAAAGGATCTCCTATCACTTTTTTCTGCAGATTCTTCCACTTACGTTTCGCCATAAGAATTTCATCAATCATCCGTCAAAGTAACACTTTTTTTAGGATTGAAAGATTTTCCTTCAGAAATGAAGCGTTCTTTTCAATTCCACGGCGTTTACACCAGCCAATACTATTAAAAGCATCAGTAAATTGATAAAAAGGCAACACAACCTCTAAATCAATTATTGGTCTTACGGTGTTATAGCCTTCCTCATAAGACTGATACAGGTTAAAATCAAAGCTTAAAAAATCACGGTACAGTTTAGTGAAATCGATTTCTGTTGAACCAAATCGTACACTTTCAAAGTCGATCAGACCTGACACCTTACCTTCATCAACAATAATATTGGCTGGACGAAAATCCATATGTATAAAGCTCGGACCATCTGAAGGCGGGAGTTGGAGTTTCATATTTTCGAACTTTTCAATGGCCTGCCTGTATAAGCATTCATCCAAGACTTCCTTTACATCCTCAGCAAAACTATAAAATTGCCGTTCCACAAAATTAGACCAATCCGGAAATTCATTTTTTATTCCAGTTAATTGTAAGATGGAAGGCGGCTGGATTTGATGCATTGAGGCATGAAGGACTCCAACCTGAAACGCTACTGTGGGTAGATCTTTATTTGTTAGGGGTTGTCCCTTTAATTCAGTTAATAAGAACGCACCGGGACACTCTTCATCACCAGACCAATAATCCAACATTTCAGGAATGGAAACTCTATCTTTTAAGATTTCATAGGCTTCCAACTCTCGTTGACATTTCAATGTTGTGTAAGGTATTTTCACAAATACAACTTCCCCAATATCCAAGTAACATTTATAAACTGTGGAACTATGGGAATCTTCAACTTCATTTATTGATAAAACATTCAATTTGAATTGCTGAATGACTCGATTTAACATTCAACCCCTCCTTCTTCATTAATCAAAAACAATCAGCATTGAATTCAGTTTCCTGCCAACAATCCATTAGCCTGTATGTATCTTCGAAAAAGTATAGAACACCGGCTCGTCTATACTATTCAGGGTTTAACGTTCTCTATTACTACTTGAAAAGCTTTTTTATTAATGCCAACACGAAAAAATGAATGACTCCACCGAACATACCTAATATCAACATGAAGATGATTGAATAAAGATTAAATAGAATCACACTACCAAGAAGCCCCGCCAAACCGCCGAAACCTATAAACAAAAGTGCCTTTCCCCAATTCGGGTACATTTTAGTTCGGGCAGAAAAGTCGATGTACAATGAAACAGGAAATGCCCCAAACCCGAAGAAAGGCCACGAATATATCCCCACCACCAAGACAGTTGAGCCAAAACCCCAAGAGTCTTGAAAAGCAATCATCGAATAAAGAGCCATGAAAATTCCAAAGAGAAAGGGAGAAATGAAAATCGTTAAAAAGTAGAGAGAAAAACGATCAAATGTCTCCTTATAGTTTAGCGTCATGATGAATAGCCTCTCTTTCCATCCTTAACCTAGCCGTCCAATTCACTAAGAAGATGCCAATAAATATACAAACTCCACCAAGGATTACGTTCCACGAAATCGATTCATCTAATAATAGCCAACCCGTGAGAACGCCGAAAAATGGAGCTAAAAACAGAAATGCGCTTGTCTTTCCCGGATCACCTTTCTGTAGAAGATAAAACCAAACTGCAAATTGTACAATGGAAGCCATTAAGGCCAACCATACTAAAATGGCAATTGATATTGGGGTAATTTGAAACGAAGGGTCTTCCAATAGAAAACTGCCAACGAACAGAATCAGCCCACCAAACAACATTTGATAAGCCGTTAATACCCATGTATTAATCTGTGTGCCCCACTTTTTAATTAGTAGAGTGCCGATAGCCCACGAAATGGCTGATAAAAAACCATAAAGTGTTCCAATTCGTAAGTCCACCTGTGCACCAAGCGTAATCAGTACGCCAATAAAACCCAAAATAACGCCCAGCCATTGTCGCCAACTATACGTCATTTTCATGAAAAGTGTTCCAAATAGTACAACCAATAGTGGATTCGTAAATGTTAAGATAGATGATTGCCCCGCTGTTATCGTACGCAAACTGACAAAGATGCATCCCATGACAGCTGCTGTTTGAAAGAATCCAATCAATGCTATTTTCAACCAAACCGAAACATGCTTCGGATATGGGATTCGTAAACACTTTACAATAATCGCCATAAGGACCCCAGCTAGGAGGAAACGTAGTGCAACCAACATGATCGGTGTAGCGTATGCCAATCCAATCTTTCCAATCGTGAAAGCAGACCCCATTAGCGATGTCGTCAATACGACTAGAAATGCAAATAGCCACTTGTTCATAAAGGTAATCTCCTTCGAAGGTACTCTTCATAATTGAAAGTTTGCAAGTTTCATACAAAAAGTATAACACTTAAAAGCGGAGGATAGATGAAGTAATCTGTCATTTATTACAAATCATTTGGCTGAAAGTTTCCGGGGCCCCAGCATTTGATTAAAAACGTATGGGCGTTACAATGAGATTACTGTCAATGGTTAGCAGCTACCGCATTCTTACATGTTTCAGGAGGAAATTTAACGATGTCCTATTTATATTTAGCACTTTCTATATCTCTGGAGCTAATTGGCACTTCTTTATTAAAAGCCTCGGAGGGATTTACAAAACTGTTCCCTACACTGGGGGTCATCATCGCTTTCATTAGTTGCTTTTTCTTTTTATCGCTGTCCTTGAAAACAATCCCTTTAAACACTGCCTATGCGATTTGGTCAGGAATCGGGATTGTTGCGACTGTGATCATTTCAGTTAGCATCTGGAAGGAAAAAATCAATTTGGCTAGCATTGTCGGAATCACTTTCATACTTGTTGGAGTGGTAATTTTGAATTTATTCGGACCGGGGCAAAACGAAGCCAGCTAGCAGTACTAATGGGCCTTTGTAGGAAAGAATGGAACCCTTGTCGAGATAATGGAGCCCTTGATCCTTAACAAGAATGTATCAGTGCATTAGACAATAAAAAATGATACTATTTGATGAGCAAAGGATTTTGCATGCAACAGGAGGATATAAGATGAATAACGAGGATAATTTTTGGCTTGAATTGCCGAAGCCGTTTTTTATATTAGCACCAATGGAAGATGTTACAGACGTCGTGTTTCGTCACGTCATCAGCGCAGCAGCAAGACCCGATGTATTCTTTACGGAGTTCACGAATACGGAAAGCTACTGCCATCCTGAAGGAAGAGATAGTGTGCGCGGCCGGTTGACGTTCACGGAAGATGAACAACCGATTGTCGCTCATATTTGGGGCGATAAACCTGAGTTCTTTTCACAGATGAGCATCGATATGAAAAAACTTGGTTTCCGTGGTATCGATCTGAATATGGGATGCCCCGTTCCTAACGTTGCAGCCAACGGAAAAGGTGCTGGTTTAATACAACGTCCGGAAGTGGCAGCAGAACTTATTCAAGCCGCAAAAGCTGGTGGATTGCCAGTCAGTGTTAAAACAAGATTAGGCTACAGTGAAATTGACGAATGGCGCGATTGGTTAAGACATGTACTGAAACAAGACATCGCGAATCTTTCCATCCACCTACGCACAAGGAAAGAAATGAGTAAAGTGGATGCACACTGGGAACTGATTCCGAAAATAAAAAAACTGCGTGATGAAATTGCTCCTAATACATTGTTAACGATTAATGGCGATATCCCTGACCGCGCAACTGGGTTGAAATTAGTGGAACAATACGGCGTGGATGGCGTCATGATTGGCCGAGGCGTGTTCACGAATCCTTTCGCATTTGAAGAGGAACCTACAGAACGCAGCGTGAAAGAATATCTCGATTTATTACTGCTGCACTTGGATCTCCACGATAAATACTCAAACGAACTTGAACCGCGTCCATATAAACCACTTGTCCGCTTCTTCAAAATCTATATTCGCGGATTTAGGGGTGCTGGTGAGTTGAGGAATCGATTGATGGATACGAAGTCGACGGATGAGGTGCGGGAATTGGTGAAGGAAGTTTTGGAAAAAGAACTGGATTGACACGAATATAATAAACCCAAGTAGAGAGGTTGGAAAATGAGAGCACTTTCCAACCTCTCTTTTTTATCACGAATATTCAGATGAGTACTCCTCTTTAAAATACACGTAAGTTTGCGATATGTATAATTACGTGCTAAAATAAATTGAATTTAATCCCAAAAGAAAGACGAAGACCGTTAAACCACGCATACTCATTACCCAAAATGCATTTGTTTTAAAATTCGTTTACGAGGTGGTTTGAAGATGATAACGGAAAATAAAGAGCTAACGATATTTGATCACGTAGGAAGTAAAATTAGTACGGATAGAGAGATTGATATAGTCGTTAGACTAGAAGAACCATTGATAGTGGTTTTAGGAAATGTCTTAAGTGACGAAGAGTGCGAAGAACTGATCAAATTGTCTAAGGATAAAATGCAACGCTCAAAAATCGGAACGACACGCGAAGTAAATGAACTGAGAACAAGTAGTAGTACGTTTATTGAGGAAAGTGAAAACGAAATTGTTGCAAGAGTCGAAAGCAGAGTCTCTTCTATTATGAATATCCCAATTGAACACGGAGAAGGCCTTCAAATCCTTCAATATACTCCTGGCCAACAATACAAAGCTCACCATGATTTCTTTAAAGCAGCGGACAATAATAGAATTAGTACACTCGTTATGTATTTAAATGATGTAGAACAAGGCGGAGAAACGTACTTCCCTAAACTGAATTTTTCAGTATCACCTAAAAAGGGTATGGCAGTTTACTTCGAGTATTTCTATAATGATCAAGCTATGAATGAGTTAACTTTACATGGTGGCGCACCTGTTATAACCGGTGAAAAATGGGTCGCAACGCAATGGATGAGAAAAAAGAAAATTAGGTAAGAAAGAAGGACCTCCCTATATTTTAGGGATGGTCCTTTCTTAGTTGTGATAATACTATCCTGAAGATGGACAAAACACTTCAGATTTATTATTATCTGCCGATATACAAAGTATAAAGTAAAATCCATAACGAAGGAAGCTAGTCACTATGAAAAAGTCACAACTACATCACCATTTAAATGTACTTACTGGGGTAGAAAAATGAATAAAACATCTCTATTACAAGAAGAAAAAAGAGCTACTATTTTGTTCATGTGGTTATTTTATATTGTGTTTTTTTTATATGAAATTATTTATTATAAAGTGTTTCCAATATTTCCATGGGCGACTGAAATTCCAGATACAGTTTGGTCTTTTCTAAATACCATTAAACATCTAATCATTATCCTCCTTATCCCTGTTACCATCTATTTTTTTAAAAAGGGAAAGCCTGAGAAGGTAAAACATATTGTAGTTATTACCTATTTGGTTACTACCATAGTAACGGATATTTATTATTATTTCGGCAAAGCAGAATTTTATTCTAGTGGTAACCTTGTAGAATTAGTTATTTTCTTGTTTTCGCCAATTTTTATTAATAAACGATTTTTCTATTTAGTTACGTTTGGTGTAATTCTAAAATATATATTGGTAGGAGTATTCATACAAGATCCTGTCATATTATTTCCTGTTATTATCAACATCTTATTGGCTATTATTGCTTACATCCTTCTTCATCGATTTTTAAGTTACGTGAAGGCATTAACAACTTCCTATGACGAACAATTAGCTGGAATGGTCAAAGGGGTTATTGCCACATTAGAGTTAAAGGATCCATATACGCGAGGACATAGTGAGCGTGTGGCGGAATATGCGATGAGTCTTGCAAAAGCAACTGGGAAGGTTAGTGAATCTGAATTACATTCTTTCTATTATGCTTGTTTACTGCATGACTTAGGGAAAGTCAATATTCCCGATACTATTTTGGCGAAACATGGTAAACTAACAGAGGAAGAATATGAAGTGATTAAAACTCACCCTGTTGTGGGAGCGAAAGCAATTGAAGATGTACAAGGGATCGGTGGCAATCTTGCTGTCGTTTATCATCATCATGAAAGATGGGATGGTAAGGGCTATCCAGATGGACTTACTGGAGAACAAACACCCCTTGTTGCTAGAATTACAGCGGTTGCAGATGCCTTTGATGCAATGACTTCCACAAGGTCCTACCGACCAGCGCTTCCTTTTGAAGAAGCTTATAAACGAATAGTGGATGGAAAGGGATCCCAGTTCGATCCTGAATTGGTGGAGATTTTTAAACAAGTGTATCAAGATTGGATTACAATCTCTATACAATATAACAAAGTTCATATACCAAAGGAGGGGCACAAACATGAAAATCCGTAAACTTAAACAAGTTAAAGTAACATGCTGGTGGTGTTTCTTTATTCCAAAAATTTAAGGAATCTTAAAAAAGGGATGCTATAGTTATAGCATCCTTTTTTCATTTTTAAAGAACGGTGGAGCTAAGTTTGAAATTAACAACACAATCACAACTCACTCTTTATCCTTTATCCATTCAAAAAGATAAGAAGAATTATATCGTTGAAGAACCTGTCTCTGGTGAGTTTTTTGAAATGCCAGTGATTTGTATTGATGCGATTGATAGGATAAATAAAGGCCAAACGTTAGGTGAAATAGAATTAGAACTGCAGGAAAAATATCCGAATGAAACTGTCGATATGATTGAATTTGGCAGACAGCTCATTGAATTAGGTCTTGTTCAAGAGATAGATGGAGAAAAAACGACTCTAAAAAAGGAAAGCCAAGCTTCGAGTGGATTTACATGGCTCCCCTCTTCTGTCGGGCGTTTCTTTTTCAATGGAATAACAAATAAAATTTATGTGATTTTATTACTGATCAACATTTCACTTATCGTCTGGAACCCTGGATTATTCCCTCATTATAAAGATATATTTATATTTGATTCGATGATGCTTAATATCGTCGCCTACATGCTGATTTCCCTTATATTAATCATCGTTCATGAGTTCGGGCATATTTTAGCGATCCGCTCATATGATTTACCCGCTACATTAGGTATTGGGAACCGGCTTATCTTTGTCGTGTTTGAGACGGACTTAACTTCAGCATGGAAACTCGCGCCGAGGCAAAGGAACATCCTCTATTTCGCGGGAATGTCTTTTGAGCAAGTAGTTGTATTAATCGCGTTAACGTTGCAACTTCTTATCCCGGAAGCCAACAGCATTTTACTAGGTTTTTTAGGGATAGTCGTATTGGATATTTTCATAAAAACCTTATATCAATGCTGTTTTTACATGAAAACAGATATCTATTATTTCGTTGAAAACAGTACGGGATGCTATAACTTGATGGAAAGCGGAAAGAAGTATTTAAGTAAATGGCTGCCGTTTTTAAAAAGCGATTCCGTTGATGCGGAAACGTTCGATGGAGAACAAAGAATTGTTCGTATGTACAGCTTGTTTTATATCGCTGGAATTCTGTTATCTTTTAGTCTAATTGTCTTTTATTTTCTGCCGCAGGCTTATTATGCCTATTCACAAGTTTTTTCTAATTTACTTTCGTCTTCGACGCCATCTGCTTTTTGGGACGCAATCGCTTTTCTTGGACAAACCGTACTTCTATTAGGTTTGCTCGTGTACTCTAAGAGAAAGGCATGAGAGGTATGAGAGGTATAGACGTAAAAAAGGAGCTACTTCAATTTTCATTGAAGATAGCTCCTTTTTATAATTAGTTACGCTTGTGGAGGTGTTCCTTCAGCGTTTGATACGACTACATCGACTTGGATTGAAGCACCTTCAGGTAGAGCTGAAACACCAACTGTTCTACGTGCAGGAACTCCTCCTGGGAAGAATGTTTTGTAAACTTCATCTACTGCATCGATATCCTCAAGGTTTGTAAGGAAGAGGTTTACTTTAACGATATCCTCCATAGCGTGGTCGATGCTTTCAACAATTGCTTTAACATTTTTCAAGCATTGTTCAGCTTGCTCTTTTACGCCACCAGCTACCAATTGGCCTGTTTTTGCTTCCAAAGGTAATTGACCTGAAAGGTGATTGTAATGAGAGAACGCCACAGTTTGTGTAGACAGTGAGTTCTTTGGTGCATTGTCCGTGTTGTTTGCCCAAATAACGATACCATGTCTATCTTCAATCTCCTGTGGAGGCGTACCATCACCGTGTGACACAACTGCTTCCATTTGTACCAAAGCACCCATAGGTAGAGCTGATGCTTCAACTACTGTACGTGCAGGGACATAGGCAACAGTTCTAGCGATAGCGGAGTCTGGGAAGAATGTTGAATACACTTCGTTTACCGCTTCCATATCTGCAAGGTCTTTAACGAAGATCGTCATTTTAACGATATCGTCAAAAGGAACGTCAATGCTTTCTAGAATAGCTTTAATGTTTTTCAAGGACTGTGCAGCTTGCTCTTTTACGCCACCAATAACCAATCTGCCTGTTTTCGGATCGATCGGCAATTGAGCTGAAAGGTAATTGTAGTGAGAGAATGCGACAGTTTGAGTAGATAATGCACATGTAGGCGCATTCGCAGTGTTATTCGTTAGCTTGATAAGGTCGCCTGCTTGTGGAGCATTTGGAATTGAACCTTCTCCGTGTGAAAGAAGTGCTTCAACTTGGACCATAGCATCCATTGGCAAAGCTGCAACTGCAACGTTTGTGCGTGCAGGAACATAAGTTGGGAAGAATGTTTTATAAACTTCGTTAACTGCATCAACGTCTTTAATATCTTTCACGAATACTGTGATTCGAACGATATCGCTCATAACATGACCGATGCTGTCTACAATTGACTTAATGTTCGTAAAGCACTGCTTCGCTTGCTCAGTTATGCCACCAGCAACCAATTTACCTGTTGATGGATCTACAGGCAATTGAGCTGAAAGGTTATTGTAGTGAGAGAAAGCTACTGAATGTGAAAACAGACCGTTACCGCTTGGTGCATTTTCCGTGTTTTTTGCTGATACTGCGTTATATCCGCTCATAATATTAGTCCCCTTTTTAATAAGTATTTATTAACTCAAGTATGCGCTGAAAAACCCGGTCTAAACCTTAGTTCTTTTCTGCGTTGCAGAGAAGCATTACTAGTAGACCATTACCATTCTTCAATAGCGAATACTGAATTACACCCCAAGAGGAAAGAACCCCTTTGAGTAAGTTGTTACATAAGCCGGCCAAAAGGATTTCTCCTCTTCGCTATGTAGTGTTATCATATCCGAGCTCTGGAATACCACATAGAACTACCTAGTATAAACATAAGGGTGTCTGCATTGTCAAACACGACACATTATTCCTCATTAAAAAACCACAATCACTGAATTATCTTCAGTAATCGTGGCTTTTTAGCTGTTCAAGCAAATGGATATCTTAAACTTTCCGGAACTTCCAAGAAGATTGCATAGAAACCTCTTTACCTTCTTTACGTTCATTCGCATATTCAGCTGTAGCTGTAAACAATACGTCCGAAGACGAATTCAATGCAGTTTCACAAGAATCCTGAATAACTCCGATGATAAAACCAACGCCAACTACTTGCATGGCAATATCATTTGGTACTCCAAACAAACTACATGCTAGCGGTATCAATAAAAGTGATCCGCCTGCAACACCGGATGCACCGGCTGCAGAGATAGCCGCAACTACTGAAAGCATAATTGAAGTCAGAATGTCGACTTCAATCCCAAGCGTATGAACTGTTGCAAGTGTTAGTACAGCAATTGTAACGGCTGCACCGGCCATATTGATTGTTGCACCAAGAGGAATTGAGACTGCATACGTATCCTCATCCAAACCAAGTTTTTCAGCTAACTTCATATTTACTGGAATATTAGCAGCAGAACTACGTGTAAAGAATGCGGTAATTCCACTTTCTCTCAACACCATGAATACTAGTGGATATGGATTTTTGCGCGTATAGACATATACAATTAACGGGTTCACGACTAGTGCGATAAACAACATACATCCCACTAAAATTAAGATTAAGCGTCCATAAACAAGCAAAGCGGAAAGTCCCGTTGATACAATTGCATCGAATACAAGACCCATAATACCGAGTGGTGCCAAATTGATCACCCACTGCACGACTATGGTGACTGCATCCGAAAAACTTCCTAACATATCTTTTGTATGTTGATTTGCCTTTTTTAATGCAATCCCTAATACGACTGCCCACATTAAGATACCTAGATAGTTCGCATTGACTAATGCATCAATCGGATTAGAAACTAGGTTGAATAATAATGTTTCCAATACTTCCATTATGCCTTCAGGAGGTGAAAGATCCTCAGCCCCTGTTGTCAATGTCAATTTCACTGGGAATAAAAAGCTCGCTACTACAGCGACAGCTCCAGCCAGCAATGTACCAATGGCGTACAAACCAAGAATCGATTTCATATTCGTTTTCGTACCGCTCTTATGCACAGCAATTGCATGCATCACCAAGAATAAGACTAATACTGGTGCAACCGCTTTCAATGCACCGACAAATAATGCACCAAAAATGGTGATCCAACTTGCGGCATTGGGAACTGTTAAAGCTAAGACAAGACCGACTAGAATACCGATAACTATTCTTTTTACTAGGCTTATTTGATTCCATGTACCAACTACATTTCTCATTCGTCTACCCCCAATATCTTTTGTTGTATAAAGTCTTCAATCATTTCTCCCTGTTAGAGTAGACTGATGCCTTATTTTATCACAATCTTTTTAGAATTGTGAAGCACATTTTTATAATTAACGGATTTTGGAATTTTGAGCGTTGAAGTATCTGTTATAGTCATTTAGAACCATTTTAAACTTTTCTCTCTACATAGTATCCTTTTTGATCCCTCCCATCTATATAGAGGGCAAAGGGGGAAATGTAAATGACACACTACTTGAAAGAATACGCACGATTCAACACGATTGAAGAAATGGACGCTGCAGCTGAACAGCATGTGAAGACCCACTGGGATGAATTGACGAAATCAGACCGCCAAGTGCTCGACATAATCCGTCGATACTCTGTCAAATACGGAGCGGCACATCTGAAACACGGGACGATCGAAGACGCAACAGGGAAATCAAATGTGACCGTCAGACGCGCCATCCGCAAACTCGTCAACTTAGGCATTATCGAGAAAGTCCATTACATACGCCCGGTCATGAGCGGACTCGGCGCCAACATTTATATCATTTTACCTTTCGATGACCAGGGGAAAATGAGCGACCGGGACAACGATGTTAAACCGCATGAGGACAAGGATAACGAGCAACTTCCAGCAGACGAAGCTCTTCTTTCTAAATCTCTATTAAAATCTAAAGATCTTAACTACACGTCTCCTACGGAATCGCCAAAGTTATCCACAAGTCTATTCAGCCGGATGAAAGAACTGCTTGCCTCGACAATTGGAGACACAAAAACAGCCCGTGAATTTTACGGAATTCACTTGGCCATTTCCGGAAGGATGCTGAAGTATGAAATTTATAAAGACGACAAGTCTGTCTTCGAAGAACTTGCATATCGTGCATTGATGATTACAGTGATGGCTACAAAGAAGAAGGAAGTTCGTAATTTACCGGGGTATTACAAAGGGGTTTTGGACAAGTTGGTTGATGAGACGTATTTCAAGGACATTTTCATGCTGTATGACACGCCAGTAGAGACAGGCGGTTTATTGGCATGAAACATGGTATGATTGAATATAGAACAATCAAACAATTACCTGTACATACACAAAGGGGGCTAGGAGTTCATATGTTTACAAAAGATCAAACGGTGTTTGTATTAGTCGATGTTCAAGGGAAATTGGCCAGAATCGTGCATGACAGTGAGGCGGTCATCGATAATTTGAGGAAGCTGATCAGCTGCTTGCGGATTTTGGATGTGCCGCTAATTTGGCTCGAACAGTATCCTGAAGGATTGGGACCGACTGTGGAAGAAGTTGCAGAACAATTGGAAGGACTTGCGCCTATTTCGAAAATGACGTTCAGCGCATGTAAGACCGAGGCGTTCATGAATGCGCTACGGGCAACGAATAGAGAGCAAATCCTCATTGCAGGCATCGAGACGCATATTTGCGTCTACCAAACGGCTGCCGACCTGAAAGAATCGAACTACGATGTACAAGTCGTGGAAGACGCCGTATCGTCCCGCACATTGGCAAATAACCAACTCGGGCTTGAGAAGATGAAGGCACTTGGCATTCTCGGAACGAGCGTTGAAATGGCCATTTATGAATTGTTGGAAACGGCAGATGCCGAGGAGTTTAAACAGATCTTGAAGATTATAAAATAGTACGGGTTCCAAGTGCCAGGCACTCGTTTCTTTAAACGTTTTGTGCCTGGTATTTGTTTCGATGAGCAGTGAAGTAGGGTTTATTCACCTATTAATTCTTTATATTCTTCAACGTCATCGAAATGAACCGGGAAAGTGACCGGTACATCACCGAGATTTACCATGTTAATCGGGTTTCCATCATTTAATTTTATTATCGTCATGTGAAATGTGTTGTCTTTCGTTAGGTCAATCGTAAACTGTTGCTGATCACTTGTCATGAGGTATTTGCCAGTTTCAATCTCTTCAAAGGTTCCTCTGTCAACTTCAATGTTGTCAATATATTCAACAAAAGCGTTATCATTGTGGAAAATCGAGATTTGAATGTAATAACCATTCACATGCGTTTCACTTTGATAAAAGCCTTTCAATTTAGGTTGGGCATTGCATCCCGCCAACACCAAAACAACCATCGATAGTAACGTAGAAGTAATTATATTCCTCACCAGCATCCCCCTGTGTTAAAAGATATTCTTTAACCAAGTCATGATATATATAATCAGCAACGGTTCGAACCAAACGAGGAAAAATAATATGACAAAAAAGGATATGCCAGAAATCACTTTCAATGCGCCCTCTTCTTTTTTTGAGAGGGCAATAAAACTATAGATAACTCCAAGTACTAAAAGTATAAATCCTATGAGGACAACAGGTTCGATGATTTCAAGTGAAATCCAATTGATCACAAGTGCCAGTAATCCAGATGCTATAAAGACAATTGACCAAACACTAAAAGCACTTTTCAAATTGGTGCAACCTCCTTCTTCGTTGATGCTGTATAGAAGAAAATCCATTCACTTATCAACTTTTCTCATTCTTTTTCCATTTAGTGTAATTGTAGCCGATGTCTAATGAGAATAATAAAAAGAAAATAATTCCGATGACTTTATACTCATTTGACGTCAAATCACTAAACCAATACAAAGCAAGAAATAATAGGGATACAATTGGAACTCCCCAAATGGCACGTATGAATCTCCTTCGATAAGTTAATCGATAATAATTGAGTACAAACCCTGTATCCTTTTTTTCTTTATCCTTATATATTTTCGACATTATCGTACTAACAACTAAAACCGCTATCATAGGTACAATAATAAACGGGAAACTATTCAATATATCGCCCCCCCTAGTAATGATAAAGTGGTCATTTTGCTGCATTATGGTGCAAATGGGACTTGACCAGTGAACAATAAAAGTAACATGATAATCCAAAAAATAAAAAAAGACGAAGAGAGAATTAATGAAATAATCGGTATGGTGTTTTTCTCCGTTCTTTTCACCAAGCCTACAATTGATAATAAAATACCTGTAGCTGTGAGGATAAGTGTTATCCTATCACCAACCAAGCTTCCAACATTTGCAATTCTCGTAGGTTCCACGAAAACGATAAAGAAACAAATAACTCCTATAAGCAGTGAAATGTAGCTAATGAAACTGTGTTTTTTGGGCGTATTCATTTTTCGTGTCAAAAAAACACCCCTTCAAAAATTTTTCCGATTATTAGTAATACGATTGATTTCGCAAAAAGTTCCAACGACTCATATAAGCAAACCACCCAAATTAAAAACTGGCACAGATCCTGATTCAAGAAATGTGCCGGGATAGTCTATCAGTAGTTTCGAATGTTGTCTCAAGGGCCGCTGTTTTTCTTTCTTTTAAAGAACACGTAAATCGCATTACAAGCCACCACTACTGCAAAAAAGGCAAGATACCCTATTGCAAATGTTAGGTTCAGCTCACGTTGAATGACGATGATTGCAATAAAGGTCCCGAGAAGTGCTGTTAGAGCAATTTTACTTATTCTCCACTCGTAATGTGTAAGGAACTTCAATTTTTTTACACCCCCTCCATTCTCTTTACATTCCGCATATATTGCTTCAAACTGTCCATCATCCTTACACTGTCCTCTTACTATTTTCATATTATTTTTTTAATCACCTGAACCAAATATTTCACAGCAAAGTAACATAAAGGAATTCCTAAAAACAAGACAAGATAGCTCATGAAATAACTATCAAAAAAGTATTTATTCGACAAGTAAGCAGCGAACTTAAAGTATTGTAGAAAAAGCATTATTACTAACGCTACAAAACCTGCTTCTCTCATCATTAATTTATTTTCGTTAACCTTCCCCTTGGCATTCCAATTTTCATCCTCCACTGAACCTCCCCCTTCCCATTTGCTTCACAAAGCTATGCTTTTTTTACGTAAATAATTTTCCGACTATTAGTAATACGGCTCATTTCATAAAAAGTTTCAATGTCTCATTTAAGCAAACCGCCAATATTTAAAAAAGGCACAAATCCTAACTCAGGAAGTGTGCCCATATAGCAATTCGACGACTTTATGTTGTAATATTTTTGCTCGTTTCCTATATCGGCCTCCCCCCTCTTCTTGATCGTTTGGCTGATATATAAAGTTAAGCACAAAACAAAGTTGATTCCATTGAAGGATTGTGACTTTAAAAGTAAATGATCATATGAAAAACAGCCGAATGAAAGAGGTTCCCCCCTCTACATTCGGCTGTTTTTTAATAAATCTTTGGATATAGTCTGTCATTCGTTTGATTGTATATCTGCATCTTTCGTGTAGTTGTACTGAGAAGGATCGACAGGCGTATACCCGTTTGGCGTATAAAATCTCAATAAGTCGCCATTCACGACTTTATCGGAAAGCTCCAATTTATAATCCACTTCTTTTTTCAAAGCATTGGCACGCTCCATTTGACGTTCGTCGAGCAGTAAGCCTGTTTGATTATCATAAAACTTTTCATTTATTGAATCAATCGTCGGGCTGATAAAATCGCCATTTCGAAACGCGACAACTTCATTATGCTCTTTCGAGAATAAATCGGAACCGAATTGAACAAAGTCTTTCGTATCAATTCCAAGCAAATGCAACAACGTCGGAAGTAGGTCTGTTTGACCGCCATACGTGTGGTTGATGCCGCCTTTCATTCCAGGAACATGTATGAATAAAGGGACGCGCTGCAAGTTCGCACTTTCATAAGGGGTAATTTCTTTCCCCATAATTTTTGCCATCGCTCTTTTATGATTATCGGAGATCCCATAATGGTCGCCATACAGGACAATGATCGAGTTATCATATAAGCCCATTTCCTTTAAGCGAGTGAAAACTTTTTCAATCGCTTCGTCTGTATACCGCGCAGTTTGGAAATAATCGTCCACACTGCTGTCTCCAGTCTGGGCTTTATCGATTGTCACCAAGTCTTGATCCATCGCATAGGGATAGTGGTTTGCTACCGTAATGAATTTCGCATAAAAAGGTTGCGGCAGTGAACTCAACAGACTTTCAGATTGCTCATAGAACGGTTTATCCAACAATCCATATTCCGCCATGTCGATTGGCGAACTCGTATCATAATAACTCGCATCGAAGAAATGGTCGAATCCAAATGCTTTATAGATGGTATTCCGATTCCAGAAGCTGCCGTTATTACCGTGGAATACAGCGGATGTATACCCATAATCCTTTAAAATACTTGGGGCGGCCTGGTACGTATTTTGTGCTTTCGTAATAAAAGCAGATCCTTGCGGCAACCCGAATAGGGAGTTCTCCAGCATGAATTCCGCATCGGACGTTTTGCCTTGGCCCGTTTGGTGGAAGAAGTTATTGAAGTACGCTGTATTCTTATCTTTTGTTAATGAATTTAAAAACGGTGTAACTTCTTCTCCATTCAATTTGTAGTTAATCAGAAAGTTTTGGAATGACTCTAAATGCAAATAGATGACGTTCATTCCTTTGGCTGCCCCAAAATAGGCTGGATTCGGTTCGGCGTATGCAGATTGTGTATAGTTGATCACTTCCGTTAGATCACTGCTATCCGCCAAAGCTCTTTGCGATGACGCTGCCGCCGTTTCTACCGAGTCATAAATCGTGTAATTATACATCCCTAGATATTTCACAATATAATTTCTATCAAAACCGCGAGTCAACAGTTGCGGCCGACTAGCTTCAGCCAGTCCTAGATTGATAATGGAAATTACTAAGGCAACAGCAATAATCGCGGCGGCTTTTTTAGATCCAATCCGATTCGTCTCTTTTTGTACCTTACGTGAGAGTCGAAGGTACATCAATACCACTACATCCACAAAGAACAAAATATCATAAGGTTTTAGCAAGGATAGAACGCTCCCGCCCAAATCCCCGAAATTCTGCGTTTGCATAAGGGTAGGTATTGTAATGAAATCACTGAAAAACCGGTAATAGACGACATTCGCATATAAAAGAATCGACATGAGCGTGTATATGACGACGAGCACTGTATATTTTTTCTTTCCTTTAAACAAAAATGAAACTCCTAGAAACAGCAATACTGAACCGAGCGGATTAAGCAGTAAAAGGAATTGCTGAAGAGGTCCTTCTACTCCTAATTCAAATTGTGTAGCTTGGGCGATATATGTTTTCATCCATAACATCAATACAGCTATTGCATATATTCCTAAAAAGTTGTGTAGAAGAAAATCTTTCACATTCCATTGATTTCTCATGCAAACACCAACCTTTTACTTTTTATTTTACTTCAGATCTATGGAAAATATTATTTTAAAGTAACTTTTTCTACAGCTAAACATAGTACTCCCCTTTGGCTTTTTCGTCAAGTTAATAAAATTTCCAACAAGAATCGAACCAACTTCAAAGGCTTCAATAGTACATGACGAAATAAAAAACAACTGGGTGAGAGAGGTTCACCTCTCCACCCAGCTGTTTTTACAGTTCTATTTATCTTTTTCTTTTTCTCGCTTCTTCTTTTCTTTCTCTTCTTTCTTCTCTCTCTTTTTCTTTTCTTTCTCTCTTTCCTTCTCATCCTTCTTCTCTCTTTTCTTCCGTTCTTTCTCTTTTTCCTTCTCCTGTTTCCTCTTCTCTTTTTCTCGTTTCTGTTCTTTCTCCCTCAACTTTTCCTTCTGTTCCTTTAGCTCTTTTTGCTTTTTCGCGATTAATGGTAAATCAAATTTCTTCGTAGGCAATTCACTGATCGATCTAGATAGGACTTCCCCGAAAATTGGTGGCACTGTAAAACTACTAGTCGATGTTAAGTAATGTTCGGAATCCGTTTTATCATAGCCTAACCAAACTGCACCTACGATGTCTGGTGTATAGCCGACGAACCAATGATCCTTTGATCCATCCACACCCGTGAATGGCAGCTGAGTAGTACCGGTTTTACCGGCTACTTCCATCCCTGAAATTTGAGCTTTCTGGGCTGTACCTTCTTCGACAGCACCTTTCAGCATATAGGTAATTTGCTGGGCAACTTCCGCTTCTGTAACTTCTACAGACTGTTCACGCCATTTCCCAATGACTTCGCCTTCTGCATCTTTTATTTCTACAATCGCATGGGCTTCCATCATGACTCCATTATTAGCAAATGCAGAAAAGGCTTGAGCCATTCGCAGGGGTGATGTACCTTTGTGCAAGCCCCCTAATGCCAGTCCAAGATTATGATCATTTTCATCCAACGGAATTCCGAACCGTTCTACGGCGCGCACTCCTTTTTCAATTCCAATCTGATGTAAGAGCCAGACGGGAGGGATATTATACGATTGAGCGACCGCATCGTACATTGTCACTTGCCCTCTGAATCTATGATCAAAATTCTTGGGAGAATAGCCATTAATGTTGATTGGTTGATCAACAAGTAAATCCGAAATATGATAGCCTTGCTCGAGCGCTGCAGTGTACACTAGTGGTTTCAAGGTCGATCCCGGCTGTCTAACGAGCTGGGTCGCATTATTGAAGCGTCCATACGTATATTCTCCTCTGCCCCCTACCAAGGCGGTAATGCCGCCCGTTTTAGGATCCAAGAAGACCGCAGCGCTTTGAATGAGTTGATCGGGCTTACTCTCTGGAAAGTAACTTTCATCCTCATAGACTTCTTCAAGGGCATCTTGGATGACAGGATTTAACGCTGTCTGTATATGTAATCCTCCAGATAGCACTTCATTTTTCGTTAGTCCGAACTTGTTAACAGCCTCGTCAATAATATGGTCAATATAATATGGGTACTTCCCTTTATAATTAGGCATTGTAGAATCGGCTAAGGCTATTTCCTGTCCGATTGCTTCATCGAACTTCGCTTGACTAATATACCCTTCACTTTTCATCAACGATAAAACAATGTTTCGTCGTTCCATCGACTTCTCCAAGTTTTTATAAGGAGATAAATGAGTAGGTGCCTTAATCAATCCAGCTAATGTAGCAGATTCGCTTAACGTTAATTCGCTTACATCTTTCCCAAAATAGACTTCCGCAGCTCGTTGTACACCCCATGCCCCTTCACCAAAATAGATTTGATTCAGGTAGCGTTCCAGTATGTCATCTTTCGAATACGTTCTTTCAATTTTCATCGCGATAAACAATTCTTTGAATTTACGAGAATACGTACGTTCCTGCGTCAAAAACGCATTTTTCGAAAGCTGTTGAGTGATTGTACTCCCACCAGCAACAACTTCACCTGTTAACGTATTTTGAGTAAATGCCCGTGCAATCCCAAAAAAATTAACCCCAGTATGTTTATAAAACTGCTGATCCTCCACGGAGATGACTGCTTCAATCAACTCTTTTGGTATTTGGTCCAGACGAACTCCTTCAATGTTAGAATTTGAAATCTTACTGACGATCTCTCCATTTTGATCGTATATAAACGTCGGTCTCGGTTCAGGTACTTCTAGTTTACTCACATCACTGGATGCAATTAATTGATTCACCTTGACCAATCCAAAGAGGACTACAAGTAGCATTATAAGTAATAGTATCCGGATAGGTTTTTGTATGGTAGACCATTTATTCTTTCTGCTCAATCGTTTCTGTTGTTGCTTATGTTCTGTTCTTCTCATTTGAATTCCACCTTCTATATTGCCTTTCGAGCATTTAAGTTTAGCATGTTGGGAAGGGTAAACTCAATATGACCAAGGTTCCGGGTCTTGCCACCTCCATCGTTATTCGGTTTCAGCAACTTCGAAATGAATGCAGCATTTTGGAATAGCGAAACGGCTCAAACATTACTGTCTGAGCTGCTCCATGAACATATTGATAATGAGTGTTTTCGAACTGCATCATCTTGCAGCGTTGCAACTTTAAAAAACCTTCCTGGGCAATCGTTTACTATTGGAAAAAGGCATTTTGAACTGGAAGGGATTGCTTTCCAATTCCGCCCGGTAGCTTTAGCTGAATACCTACATTATAAAACTAGCAAAAAACCGGCTCAATCATCTTACTATAATGATTGAAGCCGGTTTTCCTGGTTTTCTTAAGACTGGTTTTCCATACCCTTTCTTACGATAATTAGGCTAATCATAGTCTTCAGGGACCGATTTATTTAATATGAGGTAATACACCCTCACTTATAGTAGCAACCATATAATGATTAGGATAACCGGAATAGTAATAAATACAGTCAATAGGCAGCCACATCCGCTCATTGCTTTTCCTGTATGTTCTAAACTTCCTCCTAAATTCTTTTTGGTAGCCGCTATGTCTTTCTTCGTGGGTTCGCTGGCAGGTATGGTTGGCTGTGTAACTCGTTTATATTTAAAAATCAACTTTAAACCTCGTGTTACCTCATCTTCCTCGAAATACTCTTTGTCTTCTACAGAGTCGTATTCAATTGTTCTTCGTTTCCCACCTGTGAATTCGACGTCTATGCCAACGATGTCTTTATCATGCGTGAGAGCTACTACCTCTTCCGTCTCTTCGCGCTTTATATAACCGATGTGATGTTCGCCATCATTCACGTCTTTGATGTAAACCTTAATAGCATTTGGATCATGTGGATTATCAGGTTCCCTTTCCAGCCGGATAATGTTGCTTATCGATTCATCCTCAAACTCGAAACCTTCATAACCATACTCAAGCATTTCCTTTTTCGTATTGCCATTCCATGATTCGATATATTCGTTTTTCTTGTAACCGCCAGCTAATCGCTTTAGTAAATTTTGTATATCCTTACCTTGGTCGTTTTCTTTTGTAACCCCAGCGACACGGAATGTCGGATTCACCTTGCTCATGGTATACTCCCCCTACCCCTTTTGTTAATTATTGCTAGTACCAAAAAGAAATCCACCCCACATCCTTCGATAATAAATATTACTCTTCAACTAGGATATTGACATAGATCCATTACGCGAGTTTAAGTATTAAGAACAATCCTTCATGTCAAGCTATTTCTCGACTACTAGAATAAATATTTACAGTTATTCAAAGTTATTCTATTTTGAAATAGTCAAAATCCACTTCTTTAATTACAAAAGAAATTTTTTTATTCACACCAACATTATAAGTTATCATTAAATTCGCAAGCTCTTTACCATCGATTAAAATTATTCTCTTCGTCTCAAGTCTGTCTGCATAAGCTTTAGCTTTATCAGTAAAATGTGATGTCGTTATAAAAACGCCTTTTCTTGCACCTTTCGCGTCTAGCGCACCTGAAAAACTTTGAACAGCTTCTCTTCCAACAGAATTTCCAATCCCGTACCTTTTAGCTTGTATATAAATGTTCTCTAATCCTAGCTTGTCCTCTTTGATGATTCCGTCTAATCCCTCGTCATTAGATCTTTGTGTTACCTCCCCATCTCCATAACCCATCTGTGTTAGTAGATCAACAACGATATCCTCAAACTTTTTCCAATCTAGATTAGATAAAGTCTTTAATAAATCTTTTGCTAGCTGCTCATGTAAATCGTCTATATTATCTTTAATTACTGTTAGAGGATCTATTAACTTTTCCATTTCATCAACTTCATTCGCAATTTCTACGACACTATCATCTAATAGTGCCAATCCGTCTGAAGTTATTTGATACGTAAATTTGCTTATCTCGCTGATATAGCCTTCCTTTTTCAAACTATACCTTACACCTCGTATTCTAGATAAAAAAATTGCATCTGTATTACTTTCATACTTCATAATTTGTTGGCGTTCTGACAGCTTATATATTGTTACAATCTTTTGAGTAAGTTCGTTTGCTGTATAAGCACCGCCATCTTTTAACACATTGAGGTATGGAATTAAAAGGTCTTTAACTGTTGGAATAGTTGCAGCAATTTCTTGATTATATTCATGGCTCACAATTTGCGATTCATTTTTAGCTATAACTCTTTCGGACTCTCCATCGTTTTCGGGAATCCCATTTTTCCCAACCCATTTTTTAATTTCAGACATCGTTAAGCCGGACTTATTCATATCTCTCAAGAACTTCAGAATTCTAACCGATTCGTCATTATACATAACTTTGTTATTATGTAGTACAGTGGGAATATACTCCTCAAATTCCTTTACCCATCTTCTTCCGCCACCTTCTGACCACCCCAACATCTTAGACATTTTCGTCTTAGAATGTAGATTATTTTTCGTCATAATAATCCTCCCATTTTCCTCAATAATCCTATATCGCTTAAAAATTCAGACTCCCCGGAAAATTCTATATCGTGATCTCTCTCATAAGTTTAACACTTTTCTCCAATTATTGTGATTTAAGTAGATAATTAGATATAGTTTATGTATGGGATTAGAAATCTATAGTTACAATCTCATTGCTTACATTTCCTTTCTTCGACCTCGGCACGGCCCTGTGCCAGCTCCATCAATCAATCCTCGTTGGCTGTTGTTGCCATTTACGAGGTACATCCCAAACTGGAACATCATAATTCATTGCTTCGTATGTCAACATGTCCCCCCCTTTCTCAGCAAAGTTTTTACACTCCTCGTAGATGCGTTTGTTGAATAAATCAATAGACACGCGATAAATAAAAAAGTTGGAGTCTTAGACAGATCTAATCTGAACTAATCTCCAACTTTTTAATAATGCAGTTCCATATTAACGATTTAACTTCTTAATATCCTCAATCAGTTTTTCAACATGGGCCTTTTTTGTTGCCCAACTCGTACAAAATCTCACAACACTTTGCGTATCATCAACTTTTTCCCAAAAAGAAAAAGAATACTTCCTGCCCAATTCACTCAACACATTATTCGGTAAAATGGGAAACTGTTGATTTGTCTTGGAATCATATCTTAATGAAAATCCTTTTTCAACAAACGCTTCTCGAATCATCATCGCCAAGTCTACCGCATGCTTAGAAATCTCATCGTATAAGCCATCTTCAAACAAAGTTTCAAACTGGATTCCTAATAAGCGCCCCTTAGCTAGCATCCCGCCATTTTGTTTTATCATATACCGAAAGTCTTTTTTAAGGTCATCTTTTGTGATGACAACAGCTTCTCCAAACAAAGCTCCTATTTTCGTTCCGCCGATATAGAACACATCGCAAAGTCTTGCGATATCCCCTAAAGATAGATCGTTGTCTTTTGAAGCGAGACCATACCCTAATCGAGCTCCGTCCATAAATAATGGCAAACCACATTCTCGGCAAACCTTGCTCAATTCCTCCAATTCGGATTTACTGTAAGTCGTCCCATTCTCGGAAGGGTGAGAAATGTAAACCAAACCCGGCTGAACCATATGCTCATGAGTGGCGTCATTCCAGTGAGCATTGTATAGTTCTTTTACTTGTTTTGCATTAATTTTTCCATCATCACTCGGCAAAGTAAGTACTTTATGTCCAGTGGATTCAATTGCTCCCGTTTCATGTCCTGCAATATGACCCGTAATTGCAGAAACTGCTCCTTGATGTGGGCGCAATATGGAAGAGATAATCGTAGTATTTGCTTGTGTTCCTCCAACTAAGAAGTGTACATCTGCATTCTCTACATCACACGCTTCTCTAATATAACCCCTGGCCCGTTCACAATATTCATCCATGCCATATCCAGGCGTCTGTTCTTCATTGGTTTCCAGTAGTCGTTTCAGAATTTGTGTATGAGCACCTTCTGCATAATCACTTTCAAAACGTATCATTTATAATCCAACCACCCTTGCAGTAATTTCGTTAAAACCTATTTTAAAATATATCTTCTTCTGAAAATAAAATTAAGTATATCTATCATCTAATCAAAGCCTGACTCCATCATGCAAATTATTTTAACCAAGATAGTCACAGGTATTTGGAACTGTATTATTTTTTCCGATATGTAGAGTATCCTTTTTGACCCCTCCCCTCTATATAGAGGGTGAAGGGGGATATGTAAATGACACACTACTTGAAAGAATACTCACGATTTAACACGATCGAAGAAATGGACGCTGGAGCTGAACAGCATACTATGAGCAACTGGGATGAGATGACAAAATCTGATCGTCTATTTCTCGACGTCATCCGTCGATATTCAGTGAAATATGGGACTGCCCATTTGAAACACGGAACAATCGAAGAAGCGATCGGGAAATCCAATGTGACAGTACTACGTGCAATCCGCAAACTCGTCAACTTAGGCATCATCGAGAAATTCCATTACATCCGACTGTATACATAATGGATCCTTTGTTCTATCTAATACATTGATTAGTTGTTCAAACATATGATCCATCTCTGTTTTAGCTTTGGTGCATATTTAATCAAGAGATCAAGGAAACTTTCCCCTTCACCATTGTCAAGAACAGAATTTATTCTTCTTGCCATATAAACATCAATATTACACTGACCTTTAGTCTTACTATAGTAAGTCTCTCCACATCTTCTCTAAAGTTTCTAACCAATGACAGATATAAAAAGGTACCGGTTTCCAGTACAATTCGAAATTGTATTGGAAACCGGTACCTTGAATTAATTGTTTATCATATTTTGGAAATAAAGCATATGCCTGAAAATAGAAAGCTCATACACAAACTAGAAATACCAATACTTCCTATTATATTAGCTATTGCAAGTTAATACCCACGGAATTTTCTATCATTAATCTGTTTAAACAAATTGATACTTACTAATTTTTTTTTTATTTCCTTGGTTCTTTTGTTGATATTCATTATATTTTTTTGTGAATTCGGGAGTTATCTCAGGTTCACTAGGCATACTCTCAGCAACACATTTTATGAATTGCTCATCTTTGAGGTTATTAATCATATTACCAAATATGCTTACCATATAATCTCCCCCTATGTTTTAAACCTTCTATCCATTATATACCCCTAATGTGAAAAAAAATACATGTTTTTCAAAATTAAATCACTTAACTCATTTTATGATTCAACTTTTTCCATAAATAATCTGTATTCTTCAAAATTATAAGCTTTTAACTTGTTTATTTCCTTTAATGCAAAAGGATCGATATCGATATTAGAAGAAAAATTCTTAGAGTTATTAAACATAATTGCTTCATCAAACTGAGGGACTAGTCTATGGAATGTTTTAGCAGACATTATGTTTGTTTTTCTAATAATGTCTTCAGGAACTGCTCGTCCTGTAGACTTCGCACGAGTAAACGCTCTTCTTAAAGCTACTTCCAAGTCTATATCCACGTATAAAGCACTAATATTAAATTTTGCTGTTTTCAGATGTTCAATTATTGTATTGTATTTATCAAAATTCGACATAGTACCATCATAAATAAAAGAGTAATTTCTGGATATACAGTACTCTAATAATGTTTTAGCAATAAATCCACTTTCCTCATGGACAATATCGGCTGCATCTAAATTCTCATCTTCAATTGCAGCAACATATTCAGGTAATTCTTCTTTAATATTATCAGAGTCTATTAAAACATAATCTTCCTCTGTAGATGATAAGAATAATTTTTCCACAAAAAATGATTTTCCTGAACCTGAACCTCCCGCAGTTAATACAGCAGACGAGGGTATTTTGGAAATACTAGTATCGGTTTTTTTTAATATTATGAGTTTATGTAATTCTTTTCTTTCTTCAACATATTCAGAATTGATTTGATAGATGGCAGCTGTCGGTATATAATTCATAATTTATATAAATACCCCCTTAGGATAATTTCTGCACAAAATCTAATCTTATAGAAAATAAACTCATAGGTCTAAAATTCAATAACAGGGCATTTTGAGTTATTTTTTAGTATTTCTAGCAGAACTTTATTGAATATTATCATTATACAGTACTTGGAGATAATTCCTATGATTTATATTTGTTATTTCGCGGGATTTATAAACTCATTAGTTCAGCAACAATTGACTACTTGCGATTTGCGGGCATGTTTCCGTTAATGAAGGCCTCTTGAGCGCTATCCTGATAATCTCTTACAACTGCCTCAGGAGGAGACCTTACTCTATCACATTAATAGGTGAGCCTAACAAAGCCACATTGGAGTTTGAACTGCTAGGCAGATTCATCAGCTTACGCTGCGAAATGCTAGGTTGTTGTTTGTTTTGCCGTTAGTATTTCACCAAAATGTCACTAGGATACACCTTCCCCATTGCATAAGGTTATTCATGTTACCCATTTCGATTTTCTTCAGTATTGCAATCAATTGATGTAATTCTTGGTCAGTTAACATTGCAAATTGATGGGCTTTACTTTGCAGTTTTATTCCTTCTTCGGTAAGTGTTGGTGAATTATTTTCTGACGAAGATGAAACACAACTTGTAGAAAGTGGAAATCTCTTCCACTATACAACGAATATATTGTTTTAGATTTACAATAACAAGCATTAGTACAACCTTAATTGAGTTAGATCTTATTGATGAGTTCAGGTTATCTGTTTATCCAGTTGTATTAGAAAAAGGATATTGAACAGGAGTTCTACTCTTGTCCAATATCCTTTTGTCTACACTCTGACAATGCATACTTGTAATGTTCGCATGTTAATTATAATTTGGGCTTGCGATTTGAATTTAAAAGATTTTGAGTAAATACTCCAGTTTCGCCCCAGTCATCTCTAATATCGTCTTTAAAGTTATTATAAACTTCCAGAATAAATTCTTGATCCTTGGTTTTAACCTCGGCGTTTTTTAGAATTTCATCAATAACATCAACAGTTGTGAAGTGATTGATATTTTTCTTTGAAATAGAGTATTTAATGGTAGATCCCATAGATGTGTTGGTAATATCGTAAAGAAATCTAAATATATTTTCTTCGTTAATTATCCTTTTGAAGTATTGCTTTAATACAGGCTCATCCTCTTTATATAAACTGTATAATCCCCAAATATTCTTAGGGGAATAAATAGCGTCATTATACAAATTTAATGATTGATTAATTATATTTTCACCCATACTTTTATATACTTCTAATAGTTTGTCTTCTCTACCAGCAATACATTTACCTTCTTTATCACTTTCAAACCAGTAAAGGATACTATTTATGTACTGCAGTTTATTATAACTTGTTCTAATAGTTTCAAGGAAAGTATTATAGTCACCTTCAGTAATTCTTTGGAGTAATTCCCAAATGATTATTTCCAACCTACTTTTAGCGTTTAGAGACATAAAACTCATAGAATCATTGACATTTTCCAAGTTATTGAACAGTAATATTGTTAAATCATAAAGAGTCTGTTCATTAAAATTCTCTACATATAACTGTAGTCGTTCCATTAGTTCTTGATGGTAAGAATAATGAACTGATTCCAATAGTTCTTTAAACAAAATAACTTTGCTGTTCAATTCTTCTTGTGAATTAATTTGATCAACAAATATATCGATTAAATTACCTATCTCTAAATAATCATTAGAACTTTGTGTGAAGTATAAATTAAAGTATTTGGCACTACATATACTTTTACTCTTTGCTATTTCAGGATAACTGGAATCAGAAACAATGAAGTTACTATCATTTTCGAGATTTTGGCCTGCTGAGTATTTTTTTACATAAGGAAAGATATCCTTCAATAAATCGATGTATTCCGAGTTACAGTTATCCTTAAATAATTCATCAAAAAATTCTTTCCCTGTATTATTTAATGTAAGTTTATCAAATGATGTCGCAAAGATTTCAGTATCAGACATTTTATCATGGGATATGAAAAATTTCCTGTTTTTATAAATGCTCTCATACAGATTTAAATTGTTTAGACGAATATATTCGATAGAAAGTAGGTCTTTTTTATTTAATCTGTTTAGGTTGTTGAATGGAAGGCTCAAGACAGAATTAATGAATCTCTTAAAGTCTCTAATATCAGAAATGTGATTTGAAACAAAATTACTTAATGACTTATAGTGGGTTAGTTCTTTTTCTTTTTCTCCGTATGAAATAAGTATATTATTCATACATCTTGTGACTAAGTCATTTAATACTGATTTATCTATTTCTGGAACTCGAACCTGCATTTGTATTACTTTCTTTAGATACTGATAGTCAATGTTATGGTTGTCAACTAATATCCTTTGCACACGATTATTATCAAAAGAAAGAACATAAATAACTCTTTCAAAGTCAAATACATTTCCTATAAGTTTAAATAAGAGAATTATATTTTGGCTTTCAGCTCTATCAATATTATCTATAAAAAAAATGACCTTTTTCCCCGATAACCTTAGATAATCATTAATTCTGTTTTTTAAAGAGTCAATAGTATCAGTACTTACAAACAGATTTTTGAATAAAGAGGTTTTCTGACTCCCGAAAATGCCAACATAGAACGATTGGGCCATTTGCTTGGTCGTCGATGTACTAATCTTAAGCCCGGATTTTTGTATAATATAGTCAAACATACTATAAAAAAGCGCCTCTTGATTGGAATATGACCAAGGATCAAGTTCATCAATAATAATAATATCTTCATTATTATCTATTAGTTTATTTTTCACATTATTAATTATTGTTGTTTTCCCACTTCCCCAATTCCCCTCTAAACTTATAACAAAGCCTTTTTCAGGATTAGAATTTTGAATGGTGTTATAGAGAATATTTATGGTGCTGCCCCTACTTAACAAATCATATTGAACATCATTTTCATCGACTAATATTGGCTTCCCTTGTATTGAAAAATCACCATCATAAATTCTTTTTAAGTCAATTATATTCGATTGATATTCAATGGTTTTTTTTGTGAATTTATTTAAATTATATATTCTAGCGGCTAAATATATAAATAATAGTACCGTTGCAAATATTATAATACAGATTTTGTATACTTCTAAAATTGAGTAGTAAGCTAAAATTCCGGTGTACGTCGTTAAGGAGAGTAGAAGTGTTAAGGCTAATGCATCAATAATATTTATTGAGATAATCTTAAGTGCATCAACCAAATGTAATTCAATTGCTAATAGTAACAGAAATAAGCTTAAAGCAATAAAAATAATTAAAGTAGTTCTAATATCAAACATAAAGAAGTATTTTGAGGGGAGATTCAGTAGGTCTATAATCGTAAAACCAGTAGTTACAAATAACGTATATTTAAAGATTTGCACAAGACTATAATACTGCCTAAAGGAATTAATATAGTTTTTCAAATTTATCCTCCTAGTATATGAGTTAATAGACCAACACCTTTCATAATAAGCATACCTAAAGGTTCATTAGTGTTCAACCGATGTATCATTTGTCACCGGAATATACGAACAACCCATGGAGGCTCGGTGTCAAATTGTAAACTAATCATTACAATCTAAAAGTAAATAAGTTAAAGCGTTCGCTTCCTAGGTAGAGTCTGTTGGGAATTTAAGTGGGTTTGGCGCAAACCATCATTTACGCAAAGACTTGAATTTCTAAATATGCAGTTGTGGAGCAACCGAAAACATACTTAGCAAATTCCCCACAATTGTTTGATGAGAGTGGAAAGGTTAATGAAGGAACTACAGAGTTTTTACAGTCCTTCGTAAATTCTTTATTGATTTAATTAATAGACACAATAGATAAAAATAAAAAGAAGCAGTATCTCTCCAACGGAGAGTCCGTGCTTCTTTCTGTGCTGTTTTCCATAAAACTTATGGAGACGGCGGGAGTCAAACCCGAGTCCAAAGGCTCTGCTACTTCAGCCTCTACGCGTGTAGATTGACTACTTGCGATTCGCGCTGCATTATGCCGTCAATCAAGGCGTCTTGAGCGCTATCCTGATAATCTCTTGCAACGGCCTCAGGAGGCGACCGTTACCGTATCCCACTAATAGGTGAGCCTAACAATGCCACATGGGCGATGGAACTGCTAGGCAGATTCATCAGCTTACGCTACGAATGCTAGGTTGTTGTTTGTTTTGCCAGTTATTATTAACTACCGTTGCTGACGGAGTCGAGCCCTCCGACGCGCAGCTCAAGCCCAGACCACCCCTGTCGAATCCGTAACGTCCCCGTTTAGCCACGTTCACTTCTTTTTGAATAATTAACCCGCTTTCGTAAAAAATAACAATGGTGATAATAATTAGCCTTTGATATCAACACGAAGGAATACAAAAAGGAGATGAACGGATGAAAGATCTACTATTCAAGTGGTTGTTGGTTACGGGGGTTTTATTTAGTTTTCATATTACAGATCTCTTAACTGTTCATGCGAATGAGGAACCCTTGATAAATGTATCGCGACAATTGTCGAAAGCGGTCATACAAGAGGATCCGGAAGAAGACTTGCCTGACCTTGACGGAGGATCTGAAAATTCCGGGAGGGAACGTCAGCAGCCCGTTGACCTACGAATTTTACAACAGCGGTATCCAGATATCTTTTTCTTGCAAGGCCCTACCGATGAAAAACGAGTTGCATTAACTTTTGATGATGGTCCTGACCCGCGTTTTTCAAATGATGTATTAGATGTATTGAAACAGTACAATGTACCAGCAACATTCTTCGTGTTAGGTTCAAGAGCCGTTGCTAATCCCGAAATTGTCAAGCGGATGCAAAACGAGGGTCATGTAATCGGAAACCATACCTACGCCCATCCTAACCTTGTCGAAGAATCCGACCTCGATACCCTAGAGCAGGAAGTAACTAAAACGGAGGACGCTCTTAACGAGATTATTGGGTACCGGACAAAATTATTTAGACCACCGTATGGCTTCTTATACAATGAATTAGTCGAAAAGCTACGCGACATGAACTATTTCGTGATTGGCTGGTCGGTTGATTCGTTGGATTGGCAGGAAGACCCGCCGGAAGTTATTGCTTCAAATGTGTTAGACATTATTCATCCAGGCGCGATTATTCTCATGCACGATGGAGCAGAATCGGGTGGAGATCGGACCAATACAATCAAATCGCTTCAACAAATTATTCCGGCACTGCAAGAGCAAGGGTACGAGTTTGTCACAGTTCCGGAATTGTTGAATATTCCCTTAAAGAAATAGAAGGTCTCCCTTCTATTTCTTATTCTTTTTTTCTCAATTCAATATGCAGTACATTAAATTTAAACAGGACAACTTAGAATAAGAAAAAACATAGGGAGATTTTAGTCTTCCTATGTTTTCATTCCTATTCTTTATCTGTTTGTTTTTGCTTTTTTTTCAAATACTCCGCACGTAGCTTTGCCAGTTGTTGCTTTTTATCAAATTTGGCCGGCTTGTTTTTTTCATGATACTTTGTCACAGCCGCTTTACCTTTGTTATCCAATTGATATTTTCCCACTTTTTTCACCTACTTTTCTTTTCTCATCTTTAAGTGAGCCAATTCAACAAATATAATGTACCTTATTTAATGAAGTATACCTTTTATCTTTATTAGTGTATAGAATGATGGTGTAAGAACCTCATTCTAATGTGCTTAGTACATTTTAGATGAGCGAGCAAAGCTTTTATTAATAATCATTTTATCCATCCTATAACTTAAAACTAGGGATATTGCCCAAGAGTCCAGCTCCGTTAATACCCCTATCTTTTTAAATCATTGTTACGACTATAATTATCAGCCATATTATCTATGAAGACGGCGGAAGTCGAACTACCTTCTCACAGGAATGCTGTCTGGTCGCGGTTTGGAAGAATTTAATTTTGTAATTAAGGATTGTATGCCCCTCTTACTATTGCAATTAGATACCATTCATCCTCGATTTCCTCATAAACAAATCTTATAGCCTGATAGTAATGCCATTCGAAGGAATCCCTATCAGGTTCATCTAAGTACTCAACATAGATTGCGTTTGGATAAATATCATGAATCGTATTTGGCATTGTTCCAATATCAGAGTCATTATACGTAATTTCATCATATTCATAGACGTAGTTATACCTTGTTTTGAGTAGGTTTTCTACAAAATCATTTGGTGTTGCAATAAATTCAGCCGAACTTTGATCCCAAGACCAACTATATAGTTTTTTATCCTCTGCAAAACCTCGAACTTCTTCTTTAGTAAAATGTAAATCATCACTGTCCCCAACATTAGAAAATGGAGAATAGACAAGTCCTCGTTCTAAATTAATATTATTTGCTAATTCCTCCCATTCCTTCGCCATTAACTGATTAAATACAACTTCTGACTTTTCCAGTAATAATTCTTTAGTAGTGCTCTCTTCTAAGTCCGTTCGATAATCATCCGCTTCATGAGTCGTGCATGCTCGCTGAATCCATCCATAAAATTCTTCACAGCTGCCATCAAAACGATATTCTATAGTTTCAACCTCTACAAACTGAGAAACTGTTTTGTTTAACGTTTCCAGCATTAAAAAGGAAGCTGCTGAGGAATTTCCATTTGGAAAGACCTTAGAGAAATCGACGAAATCTACTATGAGATGACCGGAATCTTGTAATTCGATACTGTGTATTAAATGTTTTAAATCAGCAGTTTCCTCATTAAATATCGAGTTGAATCCGTCTGCAATTTCTTCTTTAGTCGGACCTTTTATTAATTGCTTCACTGCATATTCAATACGGCTTTCCACTCTTTCCCCACTGTTAACTTCTCGTAAAACTGCTTTGAAAGGGTATGGATGTTCTTCAGATTCAAGACATTCAAAATAAAAATAAACTAATATTGATCTTGAAATAGAAGAGAGTTCAACATTGCTATCTACACAAGCTTTAGTTTTTTCATCCACTATTGAATTATCTTCATCTTCTACTAAAGATGGTATCTGATCTCCTGGTTGGTTACTAGAGCTATTCAAAAGGTCATTTAAAAACCAGCCACCAGCTAAAAGAACGATTATTGTAGCAATTGCGTTTATAGGGCCTCTAAAAAAGGCTCCATCGTTTTTTCGTTTCTTCGCTTTATTAACTTTGGAAAGTATTTTTTTATATGATTCAGAGGCTTCATGTTCTGTTAAATTTATATTATTTAACATTTTTAATCGATCGTCCAAATCAGAACGTTTCACTTATGTATCCCTCCTTTGTCTATATGTGGCTTCATAATACAACCCCTTCTTTTCATGTTAAGAGTATAGACGGAATTAGTTACTATAGGTTTCAAAATAATAACAATATTGCGATCAAGTCTTAGCTTGTTCCCATTCGAATAGTCATTAAGCTATATAAGAATAGGAAAGTTCAATAACTATCTATCGGACTAAATTTGCTCTTTGACTATATTTTGACTATATTTCGTTGAAATCCAATGAAAATGTATAACATGAAAAAACGCCACAAACCTTGATAATACAAGGTTTATGGCGTTCAATGAAACTCCATGAAATTAAACTATGGAGACGGTGGGAGTCGAACCCACGTCCAAAGGCTCTGCTACTTCAGCGTCTACGCGTGTAGATTGACTACTTGCGATTCGCACTGCATTATGCCGTCAATCAAGGCGTCTTGAGCGCTATCCTGATAATCTCTTGCAACGGCCTCAGGAGGCGACCGTTACCGTATCCCACTAATAAGTGAGCCTAACAATGCCACATGGGCGATGGAACTGCTAGGCAGATTCATCAGCTTATTAAGCTGCGAATGCTAGGTTGTTGTTTGTTTTGCCAGTTATTATTAACTGTCGTTTCTGACGGAGACGATCCCTCCGACGCGCAGCTCAAGCCCAGACCACCCCTGTCGAATCCGTAACGTCCCCGTTAGTAAAGGTTGTTATACCTTTAAGGGATGTCAGGAATGCCTGTTGAAAGGCTTCTGAACTATATCACTACTAGTATCATACTACATTTTGACGTAAAAATCAATACTGCTGTTTCGCTTTGAAGGCACGCTCCACTTCGCGTTTCGCTTCCTTCTTCTTCAGGTCCTCACGTTTATCGTAAAGCTTCTTCCCTTTACCGATGCCGATCAAGACTTTCGCGAAGCCGTCTTTTAAGTACATCTTCAGCGGAACGATTGCGAAGCCTTCCTGCTTTGTCTGCCCGAGCAGCGTTGCAATCTGTTTCTTATGGAGCAGCAGCTTGCGCGAACGCAATGGGTCGTGGTTGAATTGATTTCCCTGTTCGTACGGACTGATATGCATGTTGGAAATCCATGCTTCATTGTTACGGATCAAAACAAAAGCATCGCGCAATTGCACTTTGCCATTACGGATCGACTTGATTTCAGTTCCTTGCAGCACAATCCCTGCTTCAATCGTTTCTTCAATCGCAAAATCATGATTTGCTTTTTTATTGATGGCCAGTACTTTCCCTTGACCTTTCGCCATACTCTATAACCCCCTATTTCGAAAGCGCAGGACGCCTGCTTAGAGGCGACAGGCATAAGGCGAAGATGTGGAGTGGCGACTTTTGCCACAGAACAGCTTTGACTTATGACCCCGAGCCTCTGGCGTCCGGAGCTAGATGTGAATCCACTTGCCGCGGCATTCGCCTGAACGAATGCCGCCACGTTTATTTTCTCTTTCTCGGAGCTTGTTTCTTCTTCTTTTTCGCTACACCTTCGTAAAACTTCTTCTTTTGGCTTGGTGCGCCTTTTTTCTTGTCGCCTTTAGGCTTATCGGAATCTCCCCGACGCCCGCCGCCACTTGATGGTTTCTTCGCATGGATGACTTTCGGCGATTCTTTACGTGCCCGGTGGAATGATTGCTTCATCCCTGATATTTCGAAGTCGATTGCCGATTCCTCAGGTTTCACGGAAACGACTTTGATCGTCACTTCATCGCCGATTCTGAACTGCTTGCCAGTATGCTCGCCGATCATCATCATTTGACGGTCGTCGAAGCGATAGTAATCGTCTGTCATATAGCTGACGTGGACGAGTCCTTCTACGGTGTTTTCCAGTTCGACGAACATGCCGAAGTTTGTCACCGATGAAATGACACCATCGAACTCTTCACCGATCTTATCGAGCATGTACTGTGCCTTCTTCAGCGCGTCCGTATCGCGTTCTGCATCGACTGCCCGTCGTTCACGCTCGGACGTGTGCTGAGCGATCTCAGACATGTTAGCGTTCCAATGCGCAATCGTCTCGGATGATACATCCTTGTTAATCAAATACGTGCGGATCAATCTATGAACGATCAAGTCCGGATAACGTCTGATAGGGGACGTGAAATGCGTATAGAAATCAGCTGACAATCCGAAGTGGCCGAGGCTTTCCTCGAAATACTTCGCCTGTTGCATCGAGCGAAGGAGCATTGTTGAAATGACTGTCTCTTCCGGCATGCCTTCAATTGACTCGACAATTTCCTGCAACGCGCGAGGATGCACTTTATTCCCCGACCCTTTGACGACGATTCCGAAGTTAGTCAGAAATTCAAAGAAACGTTGGAGCTTTTCCGCCTTCGGGTCTTCGTGGATTCGATAGAGGAACGGCACTTGCATCCAGTGGAAATGTTCGGCAACCGTTTCGTTCGCAGCAAGCATGAATTCCTCGATGAGGCGTTCCGCTGCAGTACGTTCCCTAATCACGATATCCGTCGGCCAACCTTGTTCATCAACAATCACTTTTGACTCCTTGAAGTCGAAGTCGATGGCGCCTCGGTCGATCCGTTTTTGCCTCAAGATGGATGCAAGGTCCGCCATATTATTCAGCATCGGAACGATATGCTCATATTTCTTCATGAGCTCTTCATCTTTTTCCCCGATGATCTTATAGACGTCCGTATACGTCATCCGTTCCTTCGATTGGATGACACTTTCAAATATTTCATGGTGGATCACTTTTCCGTTCCGGTCGATTGTCATCTGGCATGACATCGTCAGGCGATCAACGTGAGGATTCAAGGAACAGATGCCGTTCGATAGCTTATGCGGAAGCATCGGAATGACTCGGTCCGTCAAATAGACGCTCGTCGCCCGGTCGTACGCTTCGTCATCGAGCGGTGTGTTCTCTTCAACATAATAGCTGACATCGGCGATATGGACGGATAATGTGTATGTCCCGTCTTCATTTTTCACGAGGGAAATGGCATCATCCAAGTCCTTCGCATCGGCTCCGTCAATTGTAATAACGAGATCCTCTCGTAGATCGCGGCGTTTGAACAGATCCTTTTCCTGCACTTCGTCAGGCGTCTTGTTCGCTTGCTCCATCACTTCAGGAGCGAACTCGACTTCGATGCCGTGCTTATGGATGATCGACAAAATATCGACACCAGGATCATTTTTATGTCCAAGGATTTGGACGACCATACCGGTTGCCGATTTCAACTCGCTCGGCCACTCCGTAATTTCCACGACGACTTTATGTCCATCGACAGCGTCTAGTGAATTCCCTTTTCCGATGAAAATATCCATCGGCAGCTTCTTATCATCCGGGATGACAAAGCCGAAGCCACGGTTATCCTGATAGGTCCCGACAACCTTCGTCGTTTTCCGTTCAGCGATTCGAATGATCGATCCTTCGCGACGGTCGCCGTAATCGCCTTTCGAAACTCGGACAAGTACAATATCTCCGTTCATCGCCCCATTCACTTCCGGCGGCGGAATGAAGATGTCGTCCATTCCATCCGTCTCCGGCGTGACGAAACCGAACCCTTTCGCGTGTCCGATGAATTTACCTCTTACTAAGTTCATGCGCTCCGGAACGCCGTAACGGTTTGTGCGGGAGCGTACAATTTCACCTGTTTGTTCAAGCTGGACGAGCATTTTTACGAGTTCCTTGAACTCAGCTGCCCCTTGAATCTCTAATACCTCTTGGATTTCCTGAACCGTCATTGGTTTATACGATTCCTCTTTCATGAAATTCAATAGTCTTGATTTTAATTCCTCATCAATAAAATCCAATTACTATCCCTCCATTCATAACTATCGTCAACTGATTCCATTTTCACACGTTCCAGTCGAGTGATTCAAGAAATTGATATACATCTTCGTGAAGCTGTTCTTTTTCCGGACCGAGTGTGATGACATGTCCAGATTTTTCAAACCACTCGATCTGCTTTTTATCAGACGCGGCATTGTCGTAAATGACATTTGCGGAATCCGGATCGATCACTCCGTCGTTTCGTGATTGGATGACGAGGAGCGGCGATTCGATGTTAGGCAGCTCCATCCGGACATCGTCGACAAGCGTTCTTAAGTCGGCAAGCGACGGCATCGTTTTACCGCGTAGTGCATCGACTTCTTCTTCGATTTCAGTTGCCGTTTTTCCTTCATATCTTTTATAATCCGAAGCATACTTCAATACGCCTTCATATAATTTTTCCGGTGTTTTCATTATCATCGGCGAGCACATTGTTACAATACCCTTCACAGGCATTTTAACCCCTAATTTCAATGAAAATACACCGCCTAGAGATAATCCGCCGACTGCGATTTCTTCGTAGCCTGCTTCCTTCAATTGATTGTAACCTGAAATGACGTCTTCCCACCATTCGTCCGGTCCTGTTTCGATCAATTGTTCAGGCGGGACGCCGTGTCCTTTATAGTGCGGCGCCAGTGATGTGTAGCCTTTCTTCTCTAGGAAACGGCCAAGCATCCGTACGTCAGCTGATGTTCCTGTGAAGCCGTGCAATAGTAATACTGCCCGTTTGCCATTTTGGAAGAAGAATGGCTTCGGTTGCGCAATTCTCATATCCGTCACCCTTTCTCTACCATTGCTAAAAATGATGTAGATCTAAATAAAAAATCCTTATGTATCCTATCTTTCCCTTTTTCATTGTGAAAAAAACGCCCGACCATACGGGTGGCCAGGCGTTTATCAATTATGCGATTATATAGTTCCGATTAAATTTTCACGATGGCGATTGCCAAAATGAAAAATAAAATTGAAAGTACAATTGTCACTCTTTGAAGCACTAAGTCTAGCCCACGTGCTTTCTGTTTCCCAAAAAGTTGTTCGGCACCACCGGAGATGGCTCCAGACAGACCTGCACTTTTTCCGGATTGTAATAATACAACAACGATCAACGCCAATGATACGATTAATAGCAACGTCATTAACAAAGCATGCACTTTGTTCCACCTCCTGCATAGAGCATCACAACATTTATATTCTATCAAACATTTTTCACTGTTACAACAAATTTCGAGAATAATGCAGTTTTGCGCTCATGGATCCGGGTGCCGCGCTCATGATTTCGATTCCGCGCTCAACATTCCGGTGCCGCGCTCAACATTCCAGATTCCGCGCTCAACATTCCAGGTCCGCGCTCAACATTCCAGTTACGCGCTCAACATTCCAGTTACGCGCTCAACATTCCAGTTCCGCGCTCAACATTCCAGTGCCGCGCTCAACATTCCAGGTCCGCGCTCAACGTTCCAGGTCCGCGCTCAACATTCCAGGTCCGCGCTCAACATTCCAGGTCCGCGCTCAACATTCCAGGTCCGCGCTCAACATTCCGGTGCCGAGCTCAACATTCCAGTTCCGCGCCCAACATTCCAGTTCCGCGCCCCCGGTGCCACGCTTAACATTCCAATCCCGCGCTCAAAAACAACCAGCCGACGAAAGCCGGCTGGTTGTTCGTGTCATTTTTTCAAATTATAGAACGTTTTTGTTCCACGGTAGACAGCTGTTTCATCCAATTGGTCCTCGATGCGGAGCAATTGGTTGTATTTCGCAACGCGGTCCGTGCGCGAAGGTGCACCTGTCTTGATTTGACCTGCGTTTGTCGCAACAGCGATGTCTGCGATTGTCGTGTCTTCGGATTCTCCGGAACGGTGGGAGATGACTGCTGTATAGCCCGCACGTTTCGCCATTTCGATCGCATCGAACGTTTCCGTCAATGTGCCGATCTGGTTCACTTTGATAAGGATCGAGTTGCCGACGCCTTCTTCAATGCCGCGCTCCAATTTCTCGGTATTCGTAACGAACAGATCGTCCCCGACCAATTGGACTTTCAAGCCAAGGCGTTCCGTCAACAGTTTGTGGCCAGCCCAGTCGTTTTCGTCAAGGCCGTCTTCGATTGAAACAATTGGATATTTCGAGCAAAGCTCTTCATACCAAGCGACCATCTCTTCGGATGTCTTTGTAATTCCTTCTCCCGCTAAACGGTACTGTTTCGTTTCACTGTCGTAAAACTCAGAAGCCGCAACATCCATTGCGAGCAATACTTCTTCTCCCGGTTCATAGCCTGCTTTTTTGATCGCTTCCATGATTGTGGATAGCGCTTCTTCGTTTGATGCTAGGTTCGGAGCGAATCCGCCTTCATCACCGACCGCCGTGTTGAGGCCCTTCGATTTCAAAACGTCTTTCAAGCTATGGAAAATTTCAGTTCCCATGCGAAGACCATGTCGGAACGATTCCGCACCTACCGGCATGACCATGAATTCCTGGATATCGACGTTGTTGTCTGCATGCTCGCCGCCATTCAAAATGTTCATCATCGGAACAGGCAGCTCTTTCGCGTTAACGCCTCCGAGGTATTGGTAAAGCGGGAGGTCCAAGTAATCCGCTGCAGCGTGTGCAACCGCCATTGAAACGCCGAGGATCGCGTTCGCGCCAAGCTTGCCTTTGTTCTGCGTGCCATCCAGTTCAATAAGCGCATTATCGATAACGACTTGATCAAGTACAGAATAATTTTCCTCGATTTCATCCGCAATAATTTCATTGACATGATCGACCGCTTTCAAAACACCTTTTCCTAGATAACGGGATGCGTCGCCGTCGCGCAGCTCAACCGCCTCGTATTCACCTGTGGAAGCGCCTGAAGGAACGATGGCCCGGCCGAACGCTCCACTTTCTGTAAACACTTCAACTTCAACAGTCGGGTTACCGCGTGAATCAAGAACTTCTCTAGCTTGGATATGAGTAATGATTGGCATTTCAATCTCTCCCTTAATTTAGAATAATGGTGTTCCGGACATTTCTTCCGGTCGTTCGATTTCTAGAAGCTTCAACATCGTCGGTGCAAGATCCGACAGAATGCCGCCTTTCCGCAATTCGATATCTGGTTTTGTAATGATGACCGGTACGGGATTTGTCGTATGCGCAGTCATTGGCTTCCCTTCCAGCGTCACGACCTCGTCGGAATTCCCGTGATCCGCTGTAACGATCGCTGTACCGCCTTTCAGTAGAAGGGTGTCAATGATCCTTCCAAGGCACGCATCGACCGTTTCAATCGCTTTGACCGTCGGCTCGAGCATTCCGCTATGTCCGACCATGTCGGGGTTTGCGAAATTAAGGATGATGGCGTCTTGCGTTTCTGCTTCAATCTCTTTCAATAAAGCTTCCGTCACTTCAACCGCACTCATTTCCGGCTTCAAGTCATAGGTTGCGACTTTCGGACTTGCAATGAGGATCCTCTTCTCGCCTTCGAACTCATCTTCCTTACCGCCACTCATGAAGAACGTTACATGCGGATATTTCTCGGTTTCGGCAATCCGCAGCTGCCGAAGTCCGTTGTTCGACAGCACTTCGCCTAGCGTGTTCTCTAGGTTCTGAGATGTAAAAACGACGTCAGATTGGACTTCATCACTATATTGTGTGAATGTCACGAACTTCAAATTCTCGAACGCCTCGGATCCGGTATGGAAACCGTCAAACCTCGGATCCGTGAACGCCCTCGATAATTGAATCGCGCGATCGGGACGGAAATTGAAGAACACGACCGCGTCGCCGTCTTTCACCGTAGCAACCGGCTTTCCTTCCTTCGCGATGATGAACGGCTCCACGAATTCATCATGGATGCCTTTCTCATAGGAAGACAGGATGCCTTGTCCGGCATTCGTAAACGTTTCACCTTTACCGTTGACAATCGCCTCGTATGCGCGCTCCACTCGGTCCCATCTTTTATCACGGTCCATTGCGTAAAAACGGCCGGAAACCGAGGCGATTTTACCGACTTCAAGTCCTTCCATCACCTTTTCGGTCTGCTCGATGTAACCCGGTGCCGTCTGTGGACCGACGTCCCGTCCATCGAGGAATGCATGGAGATAAACTTTCTTGATTCCATTCATTTTTGCGAGGCGAAGGAGGGCGAATAAATGCTCATAATGGCTATGTACACCGCCGTCCGATAGCAGCCCCATCAAATGAAGTGAGGAATCTTCCTGTTTAACGTGTTCAATTGCCCCTAGCAACGCCGGATTCGTCATGAAGTCCCCGTCTTTGATGGATTTATTGATTCTTGTCAGGCTCTGATAGACAATCCGGCCTGCACCGATATTGAGGTGGCCGACTTCCGAATTCCCCATCTGCCCTTCTGGAAGCCCGACAGCTTCCCCGCAAGCAGTTAGCGTCGAATGAGGGTATTCATTCCATAGAATATCGAAGTTCGGCGTGCTCGCTTGTGCCACAGCATTGCCGAACCGTTCATCCCGCAGCCCGAAGCCATCCAGGATGATCAATGCGATAGGCCCTTTAGTCATTCGCCGCAACTCCGATCATTTCAAGGAATGATTCCGGTTCAAGGCTCGCTCCCCCGACAAGTGCGCCATCGATATGTTCCATCGATAGCAACTCGCCAATATTGCCAGGTTTCACGCTGCCGCCGTATTGGATGCGAATAGCTGCTGCTGTTTCGTCATCATATAGCTTGCCGATTTCAGCACGGATCTCGCCGCATACTTCATTCGCATCTTCAGCAGTAGCAGTTTTGCCTGTTCCGATTGCCCAGATCGGCTCGTAGGCGATGATCGCTTCCTGAGCCTGCTTAGCATTAACACCTTCAAACGCTTTTTTCACTTGGACTGCAACCGTTTCGACTGTCTTCCCAGCTTCACGTTCCTCCAAGCTTTCTCCGACACAGACAATTGGCGTCAAGCCTTTTGAAAACGCTGCCACCACTTTACGATTCACAGCTTCGTCCGTTTCATTGAAATATTGGCGTCGTTCGGAATGACCGAGGATGACGTATGGCACGTTCAAATCGGCCAGCATTTTCGGACTTACTTCACCTGTAAACGCTCCTTCATCGACATCATGCATCGTTTGGGCACCAATTTTCAATGGAGTGCCTTCCGTCAATTCCACGAGCGTGGACAAATAAAGGGAAGGTGGACAAATGACTGCATCGACCTTGTCCGTTTCCGGCAAGCGATCTTTCACTTCTGCCACAAAGTTTTTCGCTTCTCCCAGCGTCTTATACATTTTCCAGTTTCCTGCAATGATTCGTTTTCGCATTTTTATTCCTCCGTCACTTATCATTCAGCGCAGTCACGCCAGGTAATTCTTTTCCTTCCATGAATTCCAATGACGCGCCACCACCTGTTGACACATGATCCATTTTATCCGCAACGTCGAACTTTTCGACAGCTGCAGCGGAATCCCCACCGCCGATCACTGTGTATGCTTCCGTTTCAGCCATCGCTAATGCTACTTTCTTCGTGCCCGCAGCGAACGGTTCCATTTCGAAAACTCCCATCGGTCCATTCCAAAGGATGAGCTTGGAATTCCTGATGACATCCGCATACAGTTCAGCTGTTTCAGGACCGATATCAAGTCCCATCCAACCTTCCGGGATTTCGTCGATCTTGACTGTTTTCACATTCGCACTTTCGGAAAACGCATCCGCCACTACCGCATCGATCGGTAAATGGAGTTTGACGTTCTTTTCCTTTGCTTTTTGAATAAATGATTTCGCTAGCTCGATTTTATCTTCTTCGACTAACGAATTGCCTGTTTCATACCCTTGCGCTCGCGTGAACGTATAGGAAAGGCCGCCACCGATCAATAAATGATCCACATTATCCAACAGATTATCAATGACACCGATCTTGTCCTTCACTTTCGCGCCGCCGATAATCGCTGTGAACGGCCGCTCCGGATTTGACAACGCTTTCCCGAGGACTTCCAATTCCTTTTCTAGAAGGAATCCGCTTACAGCTGGAATGAACTCAGCGATGCCCGCTGTGGAAGCGTGTGCACGATGCGCCGCACCGAATGCATCGTTGACGAACACATCTGCCAGGTCCGCGAAATTTTTCGCGAGCTCGGGATCATTCTTTTCTTCCCCAGCGTGGAATCTGACGTTTTCCAGAAGAATGATGTCGCCTGCCTTCATGTCGGCAACCGCTTGTTCCACTTCTTCCCCGATGGAAGCATCAAGCTTCTTCACGTTTTTCCCAAGGAGCTCCGATAATCTTGCCCCGGCCGCTGTGAGGCGCATGTCTTCGTTCACTTCACCTTTTGGCCTTCCAAGATGGCTGGCGAGAATGACCTTTGCGCCTTTTTCCGCCATGAATTCAATTGTCGGAACAGCAGCACGGATTCTTGTATCATCCGTAACTTCACCGTTTTCCATCGGCACATTGAAATCGACACGGCAAAATACGCGCTTCCCGTTCAGTTCAATATCTTTGATCGTTTGTTTGGCTATCATGTAAACCGCACCCCTCTAAGAAAATTGAGCGCCAGAAACGGCGGGGAATATAAAAAAAAGGAACGGGTCTCTCCGTTCCTCCTACCCATCTATCTATTATAATGGGTCGCCATAAGAATGGCTATGTTTTAGACAATGGTCGTGCTTAGATGCCCTTACTATTCATGTATAGAGCCAAGTCGATGCAACGAGCAGAGTATCCTGTTTCATTGTCATACCATGCGATGACCTTCACCATATTGTTGTCCAATACCATTGTCGAAAGCCCATCGACTGTAGAAGATGCTGTATTTCCGTTGTAGTCCGTAGAGACGAGCGGAATTTCATTATAGTAAAGGATGCCCTTCAATTCATTTTCAGAAGCCTTTTTCAATGCGGCATTCACATCTTCCACAGTCACTTCTGTACCAAGTTCAGCAACGAAATCGACGAGGGATACGTTCGGCGTTGGAACACGGACTGCCATGCCATCCAATTTCCCTTTCAATTCCGGAATAACTTTTGTCACTGCTGAAGCGGCGCCTGTCGTTGTAGGAATCATCGACTCAGCAGCTGCACGCGCGCGTCGATAGTCGGAATGCGGCAGGTCCAGAATACGTTGGTCATTCGTGTATGAATGAACTGTCGTCATCATGCCCTTGTTAATACCGAATTTATCCTGTAACACCTTAACGACGGGCGCAAGGCAATTCGTCGTGCAGGAAGCATTGGAAACGATGTTGTCGTTTTCCGGATCATAGGACTCTTCATTCACACCCATAACGAGCGTTTTCATATCCCCTTTTGCCGGTGCCGATAAGATAACTTTTTTCGCACCCGCTTCGATATGCTTCATCAATGCTTTTTCATCCCGGAATACGCCTGTCGCTTCGATGACGACATCGACATCCAATTCACCCCACGGCAAATTTGAAGGATCCTTTTCAGCGTACACTTTTATTTTCTTGCCATCGACTACAAGATGATCTTCCTCTGAACCGACTTCAGCGTCAAAAATTCCGTGCACCGAATCATACTTCAGAAGATGTGCAAGCATTTGTGCATCCGTCAAATCGTTTACTGCAACGATTTCGATTTCATCATGCTTACTCGCTTCCCTCATCACAACTCTTCCAATACGTCCAAATCCATTAATAGCCATTTTAATTGTCAATTCCATTACCTCCTATGATTGGTTTCAGTTATTTACTTTATTCGTTCATGTTAACCTTCCAATTTTTCAAGCATGGTATGTGCTGCTCCTTCATCGGTGACAAGGATCGTCTGGCGGGGAGCGCCTGCCATATAAGACAGGATTGCTTCTGCTTTGCTTTTGCCGCCCGCAACAGAGATGATGAGCGGCACCTTTTCCAGCTGCTCCGTCTGGATGCCAACCGTTCTGATTCGATGGACGACTTTGCCTTCTTCATCAAAGTAATAGCCGAACGCTTCACCTTTCGCCCCTTGTTCACGCAGAAGATGACATTCGTTCTCGGGCGTGTTCCGCAAGTCCGCCATCCGGAGTGCATCCCCGATTCCATGCAGGACGCAATCCGTCTTCTCGTAGAGCTCCACCATCTGGATCGCAGTAGGCTCCCGTTTGAATACTTCATGCGCTTCTACACTAAGCGACTCGGGGTAGTAAAATGAGCTGTACGTACCCCCGCTTGCTTCTGCGAATGAGGCGGCGATGACGTTCGCCTGCAATCCGATATCCTCGCCGACCCCTCCCCTTGCAGCAATGAAGTGCAAACGATCTGCGTTTTCAAGTGAATGGATGTGCCGCGGAATCGCAGCTACCGAGCTGCCGCCAGTCACAGCAATAATATGGCTGTCGCCGATCCGTTTCATGAATTCCGCGGCCGCTTCTTTGCCTATGAGGATTTTCACAGCCGGATTTTCATCGGAATCCCCCGGGACGATTTGTACGCTTCGGATTCCTAATAACTCGCCCAGTTTCCTAGCAATCAGTCCTTGCCCGGTCCATTCGTCACTGATAGGTCTAAGCGATTCGAGGACGGTCGCCCCCTCGCTCGTAATCGTTGCGCCCTCTTTGGCGATTCGTATAAGTCCTTCCGTTCGCAACGATTCCATCAAGTTCCTACATTCCCGCTCCGAAATATCAGCCATCTGGCCAAGCGGCCTTCGTCCAATCGGACCTGCTATTTCAATAAACTTCAAAACTTTGTACCGCTGATGTAATAACTCCATCATTTCCGGCACAAGCTTTCGTTGTGCCTCTATAATTTTCGGGATCAAAGAAAAGCCCCTCTTTCATGATAGGACGAATTCTGCCCACCTATATATTATTTGTCCCACCTAGTGCAAAAAAATATAAATCCTATTACTAGTATATACCCCACCGCCATTAAATTCAAACTTCTTCATCCATTTTGGAATAGATCGATCAAGTCGATATAGCCTATCGAACCGTATAAAAGAACTTCGCCGTCTTTCTCAATGACAGGAATCATCAACATATATTTCTCATGGCTTTCATCGTCTGTCTCGATGTCGATGGTCGACCACGTTAACGGATAGTCCTCCTGAACGAGCTTCATCATCGATTCTGCTTCGTCACATAAATGACAGCCTTTTTTTGTGTAGAATTGTACATGCATGCAGAACACCTCGAATTGCTTTTTCTTTTAGTATAAATGAAAAACAGGCTGTCTACAAAGTCAAAGTCACTACGATCTTCCGTGACAGTCTTCTTGTGTGGAAGTGGGTGTATGATCACTTGCCGGGGTTTATGATCACTCGCCAGGGTTTATGATCAAAAAAGGTGCAGAAAAACGAATCGTTTTTCTACACCTTTGATTTTAGGGACCTTATGGACTGCCCCTTTTTAATTACCAACTACGACCAGCGCCGCCTCCGCCAGTGGATCCACCGCCACCAGAGAAGCCGCCTCCGCCGCCGCCGAAGCCACCGCCACCACCGAAACCACCGCCTCCGCCAAAGGAGCCAGGGAAGAAAATCATCCCACCTCTTCCTCTTCGCCTTCCTCCAGGACCGCCGCCACCTCCGCGACCGCCTCCCATAAAGCGGAATAGCAGATAGATGATGATAAAGATGATGATGGGTGACGGGATGCCAATGCCTGAACCGCCGCCTTGGCCAGCAAGCGTATTCACATCAGCAACTTCTCCATTCCATCCGTATTCTGCCGCAATTTCGTTATAATAAGACTTGTATGCGTTCATAATCGCCATGTCAGGTTGTTCATTTTGCAAGTATGGCACAGCAACTTCATCCATAATCCTGCCGATTTTTCCGTCAGGCAGTGCGCCTTCCAGGCCGTATCCCGGAATCAATCGAAAATGCCGATCGTCATCCGAATTTGGAATGGTAGTCACGATAAGCAAGGCACCGTTTTGCTCATTCTTTTTGCCAAGCTGGTATTCCCTAAACGCTTTGACGGCAAAATCCTCTACCGGCTCATCACCTATACTGGGCAAAGTAAGGACCGCAAGCTCAGCACCTGTCGCCTTATTCAACTGTTGACCTAACCGGTTTAGTTCGGCTTTCTGTTCCGCGGAAAGTATGCCCGCATGATCCTGAATATAGTAATCCGAGAAATTCCATGGCGGGACGTCAGCTGCCAACGCCATTGCCGGCATGATCATGAGACTTAGACATAGAGCGATCATGCATCGGAATGTCCTACGGATCACTTACTGTCATCTCCAAAATCAACTTTCGGTGCTTCATTCGCAGCTGCATCCGCTTTGAAATATTCCTTCTGTTCGAATCCGAATATCGAAGCGACGAGTCTACCTGGAAAACGCTTCGTTTGCCTATTGTAGTCCGCTACGACAGTGTTATAGTCCATTCTTGCGACGCCAATCCGGTTTTCTGTTCCGGCAAGCTCATCCATCAATTGCGTAAAGTTCTGATTCGCTTTCAAATCAGGGTAATTTTCCACAACGACGAGCAATCTGCCAAGTGCATTCGAAAGCTCGGTATCTGCAGCCGCCTGCTCCTCCGGTCCTCTCGCTCCTGCAAGTCTCGCCCGTGCATCGGCTATATCAGCGATCACTTCCTTCTCGTGACTAGCATATCCTTTCACAGTGCTCACTAAGTTGGGAATTAAATCGAGCCTGCGCTGCAATTGATTTTCAACTTGTGCATACGATTCATCGACGTTCTCTTCCAAGTTGACAAATTTGTTGTAACTCGGCACGAACATGATGCCAAGGATAACAAGAATGACAACAATGATGGCGATTGGCCCTAATATTCTTTTCATCTTTTCACTCTCCATTCGATATAGTTGCAATACCCAAGTGGCATCGCGGCTTAAACACGTGGGTTTATATACTATTTATCGTATGACGTGAGAAAAGGTTTCAAACATATTTTTTGTCAGTAACAAAGCGAACGCGGCGGCATTGAACAAGATAAACAAGTGATCCAAAGGTCCCGAAATGACCATATATCTTGGGAAATGATCGATATCCTGCAAAATCAAAAAACCGACTCCACAAACAGAGTCGGCTCTTCGTACTTCTATTATTTCTTCGCGTCCAATTCTTTCATGTCGCTGCGTGTGATGATATGGTCGATTAGACCGTATTCCTTCGCAAGTTCAGCTGTCATGAAGTTATCGCGGTCTGTGTCTTTTGCGATTACTTCAACAGGTTGGCCTGTGCGCTCCGCCAAAATTCCGTTCAATTTCTCACGTAGGAAGAGAATGCGTTTCGCAGCAATTTCAATTTCAGTCGCTTGCCCTTGCGCTCCGCCAAGTGGTTGGTGAATCATCACTTCTGCGTTAGGAAGCGCATAACGTTTCCCTTTTGTTCCTGCTGTCAAAAGGAAAGATCCCATAGATGCAGCCATACCGATGCAGATCGTTTGGATATCCGGCTTGACGAATTGCATCGTATCATAGATCGCCATACCCGCTGTAATGCTACCACCCGGGCTATTAATGTAGATGGAAATGTCTTTCTCTGGATCTTCTGCTTCTAGGAAAAGTAACTGTGCAACAATCGAGTTTGCGACGTTGTCGTCGATTGCGCTTCCCAGCATGATAATGCGGTCTTTCAATAAACGGGAGTAGATATCATAAGCACGTTCTCCACGGTTCGTTTGCTCAATAACTGTAGGTATTAAATTCATCTTATTTCCTCCTTATGAATGGGTCAGGATTTTCGTTCTGCTGAAACCAGTTGTTTCAACTGTACTTCTATCATACATATTATGGTCAATAAAGGTCAAATATAACGCTTTTAAATTAGTTGTTGCATTCATACCACTTATTTAGTACAATTAATCTTGTCTGTTACTGACAAGTCCTCGTGGTGCAATGGATAGCACGCAAGCCTCCGAAGCTTGAAATGTGGGTTCGACTCCCGCCGAGGGCATAATAGAGTTGATAAATAAGCCTGTAAACATGTAGTCATGTTTACGGCTTTTTTTATTGTTCAGCCGTCTCCTATCTTCATAGAGAAACGGCTGTCTTCATATTAATTTTCCTTCTCAACTAGTGCTGTAAGAGTTTCAATTGCTTGTTCTTCGTCGACGCCTTCTGCGATCAATGTCACTTCAGCGCCTCTTGCAATTGCCAAACTCATGACACCCATGATGCTTTTCGCGTTCACTTGACGTTCATCCCTTTTCAGAAAGACGTCAGACGTAAAGCGATTTGCTTCTTGCACGAAAAGCGCAGCTTGCCGTGCTTGTAATCCTGTCTTCATTTTCACTTCAACCAGTTTTTCTGCCATAGTATTCGACTCCTTCCTCATGCGTTATCTACCTTTCTCAACGGCTTACAATTCCTCCGCTGCGAAGATTTTCCGCAATCTCTTCGATTTTCCGAAGACGATGATTCACTCCGGACTTGCTAACCGTGCCACCGCTCACCATTTCTCCAAGCTCTTTTAACGTGACATCCTGATTTTCGATGCGCAGCGACGCGATCTCTTGTAAACGATCTGGCAATTGATCCAGCCCGATTGTGCTCTGGATGAATTTAATATTCTCCACTTGCCGTTGTGCCGCTCCAATCGTCTTATTCATATTGGCGGTTTCACAATTGACAAGCCGGTTGACGCTGTTCCGCATGTCCCGTAAAATCCGGACATCCTCGAATTTCATCAAGGATACGTGCGCTCCGATCAATCCCAGGAAGTCCGAGATTTTCTCTGCTTCTTTCAAATAGGCAATGAAGCCTTTCTTCCGTTCGATCGATTTTGCATTCAAGTGGAATTTGTTCATCAAATCCACTAACGCTTCGCTATGCTCTTTATAAAAAGAGAAGATCTCTAAATGATAGGAGGAAGTTTCGGGATTGTTTACAGATCCGCCTGCGAGGAATGCTCCACGCAAATAGGATCTTTGGCAGCATTTCTTTTTCACCAATTGCTCCACAATCTCGTTCTTAAATTGAAAGGTTCCTGTCAGTATATACAAGTCTTCCAATAAATGCTTCGCTCCGTCGCGGATTCGGCATATGTAGACATTGTTCTTTTTCAGGCGCATTTTTTTTCGGACGAGCAACTCGACTTTATACGGATACAATCGCTTGATGTTTGAATAAAGTCTTCTCGCGATTGCCGCGTTTTCTGTCTGTACGTCGAGGCTCAATTGTTTATTTGAAAACGATAAGGCACCGTTCATCCTGATAAAGGCGGCGATTTCCGCTTTCACACAGCATTCCTTGGAATCGATTTGCGTCAATTCTTTTTTCACTTCAGATGCAAAAGACATGATTTTCCCCCTCTCTCTCGGCGATGATCAGGTCTCCTCGCTAACGATGGTACCTTCCATATAACCCATGATCCACGATGCAACTTTACCTGCATCATGTATGATTCTTCCGTCCGCAACAGTCGAAAAGTCCCCTAGGACGATTGTGGGGACGAGCAATTGCAATGCTTCGATGTCATTTTCTACAGGAACCTGGATATCTGAAGGCGCATCCCCGTTAAATAACGTCTGGAAATCCGTCTTGTTCAACAACACTGTGTCAATGAATTGACTGCCTGCATGATCATATAACGCCTTCACATGCTCGGATGCCGTGTATTGGTACGTTTCGCCTTCCTGCGTCGTCAAGTTATTGATGTATACCTTCTTCGCTTCGGATGCAAGGACGGCATTACGGATGTCACTTACAAGTATCGTCGGCAAAATGCTCGTATATAAGCTCCCAGGTCCAAAAATGATCAAGTCCGCCTCTTTGATGACCTCTACCGTTTCCGGCAAAGGTTCGACCTCTTGGGGAGACACATAGACTTTCCGGATTTTGCGTCCATACACCGGGATTTTAGACTCACCGGTTACAATTGTGCCATCATCGAGCTCAGCATGCAAGGTGATCTTTTGGTTTGCAGCCGGCAACACTTTTCCCTTAATATTCAAAACTTGGCCCATTTTTTCTACAGCGCGCGCAAAATCACCTGTAATGTCCGTCAGGGCGGCAAGCATGAGGTTGCCTAGCGAGTGCCCTTTCAAATCGTCCGAGTTGGAAAATCGATATTGGAACATTTTCTCAATCAACGGCTCGACATCTGAAAGCGCTGCCATCACTTGACGGATATCTCCGGGCGGCGGGATATTGTACTGATCCAACAGCCTCCCGGAGCTGCCCCCGTCGTCCGCGACCGTAACGATCGCGGTGAGATCGACTGGATAGGCCTTTAATCCCCGAAGCAACGTGGACAATCCTGTCCCGCCGCCAAACACGACAATTTTTTTCTTTTTCCCGGATTGCAACATAGTGTCAACCCTTTCTCTTCTCTACATCCCGATGGGTAATCAACGTCTTGTATTCTTCTTTAAAACGGTTTCCGAAGTATTCAGCGAGCGAAACGGACCGATGTTGACCGCCGGTGCAGCCGAAAGCGACGACCACTTGGGATTTTCCTTCATTCTTATATTGAGGAATAATGAATTTGAACAGATCTGTCAATTTTTCGATCAGCACTTGTGTATCATTCCATTTTAACACATACTCATATACTTCTTTCTGTAAACCGGTCAACGGTTTCAGGTCTTCGATATAATAGGGGTTCGGTAAAAAACGAACGTCAAAGACGACGTCAGCATCAATCGGCATGCCATGCTTGAAACCGAAAGAAATGAAGTTCAGGGTGAATGAGGTGTCTCCCGTAGAGGAGAATTCCGACATGATCTTTTCCCTTAACTCCCGCGGCTTCAATTTGGATGTGTTGTAGATGGAACGGGCACGGCCTCTCAGCTCAGATAAGAGGTTCCGTTCTTTGCGGATGCCTGTGAGCGGCAGTCCGCCTTCTGCGAGTGGGTGGGACCTTCTCGTTTCCTTGTACCGCCTGACGAGCGTCTCATCGTCCGCATCCAAGAATAGCAGCTTCGTCGATACGCCTTCCATTTTCAGCAAGTTATCCAATGCTCCGATCAAGGCGTCAAACAGGTCGCCCCCTCGTGTATCCATGACAGCGGCAATCCGCCTCATCTTGTTTTCGGATTTCATCATCAAATCCAGAAAAGTGACGAGCAGCTCAGGAGGCAGATTATCGATGCAATAGAACCCAAGGTCTTCGAAACTCTGCATGGCAACTGTTTTCCCGGCCCCTGACATACCAGTGATGATAACTAATTCGACATCGCTGTTCGGCAATTCATTCTCCATTAATCCTGGTCACCTTCCATTGATTTTTGTATGTGTTCATCCAACAGTTCAAACTCTTCTGTATAATAGAATGTACCATATTGCACGCCCATTTGGGAGACTGCAAATAATAAATTCGTTCGGTCTCCTTCCGCCATCGGAAGTATCTTCAGGCTTTCGACAGGATGCCATTCGAGCAGGCCTTCCCTGTTTGATTCATAAGGAGTGCCTAGTAGATCCCGCGCAACGAACGTGTACAGCATCCATTCGTTCAGTAATTCTTTTGTTTCCTTATCTACGATCATCATTGTGTAGATGCCTTTAATATGCGGTTGGACGGGGGTTGCTCCGGTTTCTTCCTCGAACTCCCGGATGGCGGCATCGTAAATCGATTCACCCGGATCCATCTTGCCACCCGGCGCCACGTACCAGTCCCGTCTCGGTTTTTTCAATAATAGCACTTGGTTGTCTTTTACTACTAATAAATTTGCGATTCTCTGCATGACCATTTCCTCACTTCTATCAATGCGCTAATTCCCATTATACAATGTTTTGAAAGCAAACGACAAAAAAAGAAGACCACCTGCCGTTTGAAGGGCAGATCGTCTTTAAAATGTTGCTATATTAAAAAGGGGGGTCAATTGATATTCTTATCATAACCTTTTTGTATTGCAGTTCGATTACAACAACATTAAGGATACATTAAGCTTTTTTCAACCCTATAAGATCAAACCTCAGCAGCCATTTTTTCTTCGAGCTCTTCGATGTATTTCTGGCATGCTTGTGCTGCGATGCTGCCGTCTCCAGTAGCTGTGACGACTTGGCGAAGCGTTTTTTGGCGGACGTCGCCGGCTGCGTAGATGCCAGGCACTGACGTTTCCATTTCTTCGTTCGTTACGATATAGCCGTGATCATCCAAGATGCCTAAGCCTTTGAATGGGGCTGTCAACGGATCCATGCCGATATAGACGAACATGCCTTCCGTATCCATGACCGTTTCAGTGCCGTCCACTGTAGAGACGAGTGTCACTGAGCCGATTTTGCCATCTTTTTCGTTCACTTGCTTGACAGTCGAATTCCAGATGAAGTCGATCTTGTCGTTTGCAAACGCACGGTCCTGAAGGATTTTCTGTGCGCGGAGTTCATCGCGTCGGTGAATAATCGTCACTTTATTTGCAAAGCGCGTCAAGTATCCACCTTCTTCGACTGCAGAATCGCCGCCGCCGATGACAACAATTTCTCTGCCTTTAAAGAAGGCTCCGTCACAAACTGCGCAATAGCTGACGCCGCGGCCAGTCAGTTCCTTCTCACCCGGCACGCCCATTTTTCTATACTCGGCGCCCGTTGTAATGATAATGGCTCGAGCTTTATATTCTTTCTTGCCCGCTTTAATAATCTTCACATTGCCTTCATCTATAATTTCGGTTACGTCGCCATAGGCATATTCCGCGCCGAAAGCTTTCGCATGTTCAAACATTTTTGTCGAAAGATCGGGACCGAGGATTGTTTCAAATCCCGGATAGTTCTCAATCTCTTCCGTGTTTGCCATTTGGCCGCCCGGGATGCCGCGCTCCAACATTAACGTCGAAAGACTCCCTCTGGACGTGTAAACCGCAGCAGTCATTCCAGCCGGACCTGCACCAATGATGATGACGTCGTATATTTTCTCGGTAGTCATACATTATCCTCCTCCAGTACATATACCACTGTCCAAATCGTATAAGATTCCGTGGAGCCAATCAATATATATGCCTACACGATCATGGGTTGCACTTACACATTGAACTGAGGCAAAAACTCGATCAGCTCGCTGACATATTTCGTTAATGTAGGCACAGATATGCCGTAATTTTTGGCTATGGAGTTTTTTGTAACCCCTTTATATCGGGAAGATTGGAACATATAATCTGCCGCTGCCGCCAATGCTGCAGGATTCCTGAATGGATAGGAGCGCATGAGACCTACTTCACAAAGGGTGAACCACATTTGAAAAAGATGGGTCCCTTGCCGCTCTAACGGCTTATACTTTTCATAAAGCAATTCCGTCGTTTCCAGGGCGCGCATGAAGGAATGATCAAACGCATTTTCCGTTGTGAATTCATAGTCGAGACTGTGCGCCAAAAACAATTGCTCAATGACACTTAGTTTATCGAGATCGATATACGTAGGATGTGAAATGATCTCCTGTTTATGTGCGGATTTCCCTAACAAATAAAACCCTAACAGTCTTTCACTTCTATACTTATTCGTAATTTTGCTTAATAAAAATTCACGGTCCTGTTCATAGGACTCCGGTTTCGCAGACGGATGCACGTCTTTCCACGGTTCAAAGCCAGCCTTGGTCGGATCCAGTTCAACAAGCTTTTCATACGATTCCTTCGCCGCTTGTTCCTGACCTGAAAAATAAGCGGAATGCGCAAGCCAGAAGTAATAGCCTGCATCCCCTTCAAAGCCCCGTTTCTGCAAACTTCTAAGCCAACCGTACGCTTCCTTATGCTTTCCGACCAATGCAAATGTAGCCCCTAATTTATAGCGGTGCACAAATTGATAAGGTTTTATTTTCATGAGGAGTTCGAGCATTGCGTCCAATTCCTCTTTATCTTTCTCATAATAATAAAAGACGGCGAGATTGCACAATGCATGAAGATTCCCTTTGTCTTTAGCGAGCACATCAGCCAGCAATTCCTTCGCAGGCTCGATTTTGCCGATATAAAAATAGGCGAGAGCAAGGTTATTATGAGCGGCCCAAAAATCAGGATAATCGACGATGATCGACTCCAAAATTTCAATTGCCTCTTCAAACCCGCCTTCTTCCATAAGTCTTCTAGCTTTCTCCTGAAGAAAATACACTTCACCATCCGGTATTTCCTCTTCACTGAAAAAGCCTTCCTCCTGTTCCGCAAAATCGATGATTTCCATCGAATCATCGGCCAGAGGTCCATCGGGGGCTAGGGCTATATACTTTTCCGCATAAATCTTCGCGTCACGAAGAAGGCCCAGATGAGCATGGACTTCCGCCAAATAAAAGATGATATCCTCTTCTTCCGGATCGAGACCATGCGCTGCCGCCAAAATTTCATACGCTTCCTCAAACATGCCTTCTTCCATGATGAGAATGCCATACTGCATAAGGATGAGTGGATCATTCGGGCTCAGTTCAACCGCCCGCTGCAAGTATTTATGGGCATCATCAAAGCGTTCCCGCTGCATAGCTTTAACGCCTTTCTGATAGTAGAATTCACCGTCCGGGATAAAAGAAATGACTTTCTTATCTATGTTCCTATACTTTTTGTCCAATCAAATTCCTCCGAAAAAAATTAGAAGGAACGCTTACACGTTCCTCCAATCAGTTGGCTTCATTATATCATAACTTCTAGTTCCGTCATCCTATTTCTTGTCAATATCCGATTGTTGGGAAGCTCTTCGACGCTCCTCCAATTGTTCGGCCGTGTATATGATCCGTACCGGATTACCGCCTGCCATGGCGCCTGCAGGAATATCCCGGTTGACAAGCGAAGCCGCCGATACGATTGCACCATCCCCGATTTCCACGCCGGGAAGGATTGTCGTATTCGCACCGATCATCACACGGTCGCCGATGACAACATCGCCGATCCGGTATTCTTCTATCAGATACTCATGAGCGAGAATCGTCGTATTGAAACCGATAATCGAATTGTTGCCGACCGTAATCCGCTCGGGAAACATTGTATCGGGCATGACCATCAATGCGAATGAAGTTTTTTCACCTATCTTCATTCCAAGAAACGTCCGATAGATGAAATTCTTCAACGGAATGAAAGGCGTGTATCGCCCGATTTGGATGAAGATGAAGTTCTTCGCTACTTTGAAAAACGAAACAGTCTTATATATATGCCAAAGGGAGTTCGCGTTTCCTCCGGCAGGATATCGCTCCGTCCGTCTCAAGCTTCGACTCCGGCTGTAATCTTCAACAGGTCCGATATATGCTGCAAAACAAAATCTGGTTCCTGCTCACGGATGAACTTCTCGCCTTTTGCCGACCAAGCAACTCCGGCCGTGCGAACTCCGGCATTCTTCCCTCCGAGAATATCGTGGACATTATCGCCGATCATCAACGTTTCTGCGGGAGTCGAATTCAATCGCTCCATTGCCAGAAGCAACGGTTCCGGATGAGGCTTCGCGTGCTGCACATCATCTAACCCGACGACCGTATCGAACAGATCTTCAGCCTCCATGAGCCGTAAACCTTTCATGATCATATCATTTCGTTTCGTTGATACGATGGCCATTTTGTACCCTGAACTTTTCAACTGCCGCAATGTTTCGCTCACCCCATCGAATTCAGAGGCGAAAGCGTCGTGATTGGCAATATTCCACGTGCGATATTCAGCGATCAGTCGTTCCGAATTTTCAGGGTCGATACTATCAAACGTTTCCTTCAGCGTCGGCCCAAGGAACGGGAGGATGTCTTCCCTCTCGTACTTTCCCGGATAATGAGAGTTCAAAACCGTTTGGAATGTCTGGATGATCAGCTCATTCGTATCGAGCAAAGTTCCGTCGAAATCAAATAACAATGTTGTAATTTTATCCATCGAGAATGGTAACCTCCTTCTCTCTTTTCCGTTCTGCCTGTTTCCAAATGTAAGCGACCACAATCGTCAACACGAATGCAGTAACGAGACGGATGATGAGCAGCGGCAGGATCGGAATGCCTAAAGGTACAAAAATGAGCGTATCTTCAACGACAGCATGACAGGCAATGAGGAAAATGAAAGCGAGCGTTGCGTCCTTTTTGCTGACGCCATCTTCCTGAACCGCTTGGATCATGACGCCTGCACCGTATGCAAGACCGATGACTAGGCCTGCGACAAGCGTCATCGAAGCGTTCGGCTGTACGCCGATCACCTTCGTAAATGGTGCCAGTTTCTCCGAAAACTTCTGCAAATAGTTGCGGTCTTTCAAAAACTGGACGACGATCATAAGCGGAATGACGATAAGCGCCAGCTGCAATACGCCAAACGACGCTTTCTGTAGACCGAGCAATCCGATTTCCAGCCATCCATCCGGAACAGCAGTCACTTCAGGCGCCATGCCGTAATGTGCTATTTCACTGCCGCCCTTCCAGAATAAATTGATAATGATGCCCGAGAACGCCGCCAAACCGAATCGCACAACGAGCACAATCCATAATTTGACTCCCACCTTCAAAGCGACTCCCGTCTCAATGAACATATTATGTGCAAAACTGAGCATTACAGCCAAAATGAATACTTCCTTGACAGTCAGCTCGAGTGAGAGGATTCCGGCGATTCCTGCGTATAAATTCAATGCATTGCCGAGCACTAACGGAATCGCGGCTTCCCCGCTTAATCCGAACAACCCCATGAAAGGCGAGATCAATTTGACTAGCCACGGCAAAACAGGTGTATGTTGCAAAATGACAACTAGGACAGTGATCGGGAAAATGATCTTCCCTAACGTCCACGTCGTCTTTAATCCAGCTTTCAACCCATTTCGAAGCGTCTGCATTTCCCCATCCCTCTTCTATATATCTTGATAGTCCACGTTGACTTTCTTAATGAACCTTCTCCAAATGAATAATGAAACTGAAAATACGATTGCGATGATCGACACGATCTGTGCAGCACGAAGATCGCCGCCGTACAAACTGTCCGTCCTCATCCCTTCGATGAAGAATCTCCCTATTGAATACCACGTCAGATAGAAAAAGAACATTTCGCCCCGCTTCAATCGGACCCTTCGTAAAAGCAGAATAATAATGAGGCCGACGACATTCCATAACGATTCATAGAGGAATGTCGGATGATACGTTACGCCGTTAATCGTCATTTGGTTCATGATCCAATCGGGAATCCACGTGTTTTTCAGAAATGTTTCCGATACAGGACCGCCATGCGCTTCCTGATTAATGAAGTTTCCCCATCGCCCGATGATTTGACCGATCAATAAGCCCGGCGCAGCAATGTCCACCACTTTCCAGAATGATACGCCACGGATTTTCGTGTAAACATATGTCGTTAAAAAGGCTCCAATCAACGCTCCATGGATGGCAATGCCACCTTCCCATATTTTGATGGCATCAATCGGGTTATCCTTATAGGAGTCCCACGTAAATATGACATAGTAGATTCTTGCGCTTATGATGGATAACGGCACCGCCCATATGAGCAGATCCGTTAAGAAATCCGGATGCATCCCACGTTTCACCATTTCTTTTTGTACGACAAGGAATGCAAGGATGATGCCGGTTGTGATTAGTATTCCATACCACCGTATATCTATTGGCCCCAGACTGAAGGCCGTCGGATCAATCGTTAGTAAATCGAACATTAGTTTACTCTATCCCCTCTACTTCAGAATTCCCTGCCTCTTGGCTGATCGCCAAATCAAGCTTTTTTGAAAACGCTTCCGCTGCATTAATACCCAACCGTTTCATCCGATAATCCATGGCCGCGACTTCAATGATGACTGATAAATTCCGCCCTGGCCTAACGGGTACAGTAAGCTTCGTCAAGTCCGAATCCATGACTTTCATCTTTTCTTCATCGATGCCTAACCGGTCATACACTTTATCCGGATCCCATACTTCCAAATCAATGACCATGAGAATCCGTTTATCATCCTTCACCGCACTTGCACCGAACAACGTCATCATATCAATAATGCCGACACCACGGATTTCAAGCATATGACTCAGAAGCTTCGGTGCATTTCCAATCAAGACGTTCTTCGCCACTTGCCGTATTTCAACAGCATCATCCGCTACGAGACGATGGCCGCGTTTCACAAGCTCCAAAGCAGTTTCGCTCTTTCCTACACCGCTCTTTCCGGTGATCAAAACACCTATCCCGTAGACATCGACAAGCACTCCGTGAACCGTCGTCATCGGAGCCAACTGGCCTTCCAGGAAATTCGTCAACATGCCCGAAAACCGCGTAGTCGGATGCTCGGTCTGCAGCACCGCAATTCCCCGCTCTTCCGCAATTTCCTTAAGTTCAATCGGACATTCGATATTATGCGCGAGGATGAAAGCCGGTGTTTCATTCGTGCAAAGGCGATCCATCCGACTCCAGCGTTCCGCCTCATCCAATTTGTTAAAAAAGGATATTTCCGTTTTGCCGAGCAGTTGAATCCGTGCCGACGTGTAAAAATCGAAATAGCCAGCCATTTCCAGACCTGGCCTGGAGATGTCGCTCGTAAAGATATTCCGTTCAATACCTTTCCCGCCTGCAACAATTTCAAGTCCAAAATGAGTTTGAACGTCTTCCACTGTAACAACCGACATTAGCTCGCCGCCTTTCTATGTTGAACATGCATTCGACCGCTTCACGAAGCGATAAATTTCTGTCAGTTCAAGTATCCCTGAACCCTATTTTACCACGAACGGATTCAATTGAAATGATTTCGTCCGAATTTGTCCACTAATGATGCGAAACAGACTATATAGATGGCGAGGAGGAGATTAGATGGCAACGATCATACTTGATGCAGGTCACGGACCCCTAACCCCAGGAAAACGTTCACCTGACGGAAAGCTATTGGAATACCATTTCAACGCGGAGCTGGCTGAACGGATTCGGCATTATTTGCTTCTGGAAGGGGTCGACGTCTTTTATTCGCATGAAAACAGCCGGGATGTGCCTTTAACGGAGAGGGCTGCAATTGCAAACAAGTTGGATGCAGATGCGTTCGTGTCACTCCACGCCAATGCATTCGGCAACGGTTGGAATGAAGCGCAAGGCATCGAAACGTATATGTTCCCGCAAGCGAGCAAACAAACTGCGGCATTGGTTGAACAGGTGCATCGCTCGCTGATCACAGCTTGCGGACGGAAAGACCGAGGGGTGAAAACCGCAAATTTCGCAGTGTTGAGGGAGACGCGAATGCCGGCAGTATTAGTGGAGTGCGGTTTCATGACGAATCGCGAAGAGGCGGGACTATTGCTCTCGAGTGCGTACCGCGTTCAATGCGCAAGAGCGATTAGCTTCGGTATACTGAATTGGCTCTATCATGAGAAGATCACTTAATCGGCGGCTTGCTTTGAGCGCGGGGACAGGATTCTTGAGCGTGGATCCGATTTCTTGGGCGCGGGAGCAGAATTCTTGAGCGCGGATCCGATTTCTTGAGCGCGGGAGCAGAAATCTTGAGCGCCGATCCGATTTCTTGAGCGCGAGGGCAGAATTTTTGAGTCAAGTCCATTATCTTGTGTAAATTCCCTGTCAATGCTTTCACAAAGTATTACAAAAAATATATTTGGCAATAAACAATATGCCTAGGATCCACTTGCTCGCAACTTTACTTGGAGAGGCGGGCGTGATAGCCTTG
>NZ_JAMBOI010000013.1 GCF_023715535.1 Sporosarcina luteola
GGCGGACGGTTTAGCTGACGGGTTCTATCACCCACGGGTGCTTACGTCCTACCCCGGCTACAGTAATCATAAAACCATATAAAAAATGGTCAACCAGAAATATCTGGCTGACCTTATAATACGAACGAGTGCTTTAGTTGAAGATCATTGAGCTGCTTAGACGGCTCTTTTTCCTTATTGAATTAACGCTGCAGATTAGTTCAATAAACAATAGACAGTCGTAAAGCGGGACTTGCAACTGAGAGGGAGTGGAAGTTGGTGGAGGGGAAAAAGAACCACTATTTTTATATTATCATTGGATATATAGGTGCTTTATTAATTTTTCTTGCCGGTATAAGGTACATCTTCATCATAGACGATATCATAGGACGTTCGCTTATAACGTTTGGAATTATTTTAATCCTAAGTAGCCTGAGATTTATGGAATCGAAGTTTCTTACAGTAAAAGAAAAACGAATTGTTAATTGGGCATTCGTATGTATGGTGGTAGTAATTCTATTAATTAGTCTTAATTTCGCAAGATAAAATATTAGTTTCCATAATTAGGTAATTCTAAATAAGAAAAGGAAGAGTAAAGACAGATGAAACTTATAAATGTAAATAAAGTCTTACTTTCAATTTGTATGCTTTTCATTTTTACATTATCGGCCTGTAAGCAAATCGAGGAATCTCACGACGATATAGATGCGGAAAATGAACATCAAGATATTTCCTATTCTTTTAATAACCCCAATACAGGGCAAGAGTTTACTATTATTCATGCGTATTTATTATATAAAAATTACTTTGAAGCTGTAAAAGATCATCCGGATGAATCTCTCTATAAATTATATCAGCAAGAAGTTGTACAACCCGTGTATGAGGCATGCTTTGAGGACTCGGAATATGCAGATCCTGTCACTGTACTTAATTGGGTTCCAAGAGAGAGTGATTTTGATAGTTTTAAGAATCAAATTGAATCAATCAATAAAGATCATTTGAATGAGTTATTTGAAGAATCACTCGTTAAATCCTCAGACATACTTTCATCAGATAAAAAAACAACAGTATGTGTATTTCCTAAAAGTGAAAAGTTTCCTTCTGATATGTTTACACTTGAATCAGGGAAAATTATCATCTTTCACAGCAAACCTGATCGAAGATATAGTACAAGTTTGTCTCATGAATATCATCATAGCGTTTGGATGGGAAAACATAATGCTGAAAATTATGCTCTAACAGGATTAGATCATTTAATAGTGGAAGGACAGGCCGTGATGTTTGAGTCCTTAGTGTATCCGAACTTAAACCATAGTCATTATGTGGTTGACGAAAGATATAACAAAGAATATTGGAGCAAGATCGAACCATATCTTGAGACTGCTATTACTAGTGAGATTCATGATGAAATGATTATAGGTGGCTCTAATGGTCTTCCTAATTCATATGGTTATAGTGAAGGATACAAAATGATGAGATCATACTTGAATCTGCATCCTGATATGACAGTAGAAGAATGGACTACCAAAAGCCCGAAGGAAATATTTGAAGAAGGAAACTATGCAGCTAACTATCAGTAGGTTTTTCCGTTTCCCTTGCGATATCATGAGTGCTCAACTTAAGATAATGGCCAGTTGAGACGAAATCAGTATGGGTTGTAAAGAGAATGAAGGGGTGTAATAAAATGAAGAAGCAATCACATTCAGAATGGCTATTAAGTCAAATCGTTCTGACAGCACTTCTTGGGACTTGTATTGCAATCTTCGTCGTTAGCGGTGAACTGAACCTAACATTTGCGATAGGATATCTGTCTGTTTTTGCATTAGTGGTAGCTTGTAATGCGATTTACGTGTTCTATAAAAGAAAGAAAGAAAACGCTAAAATCCTAAACAGGTTCAGTTGATTGGGAGAAAACAATAAAAAATACTGCATTTGAGAACACATCGAATTTGACGTAGTATCCATTGACCATAAATCTACATTTGATAAAAGACTACTCGGAAAAGAACCCCATCACCTTGAAATTACAAGTCAAGCTTACCTACATATCTTGTCTTGAAAGAGGAGGAGACCCGATGACGTTAAAAGAGGAAATTAACAGACCAGTGAAAGCGGATAATCTTATTGTCTTTACATTTTTTCTGCATCTTTTGTTTGTGTTAGTGGCCAGCTCTGTACCGGAAGGACAGTTCTTTTTTTGGCTGCCCATCAACTTATCATTGGAGGCTTTCATTATGTTCCGTCTCCTCCTGTTGTGGAGGCGTTATAGTAAGAGCGAACCGAGGCGGTACAATTCTCTCCAATTGTATTGGATACTTACCGGATTATCTATTTTTGCAATGATGCCTTTTGTTAGGGCGGTATATGGTTCGGTAGCTTTTTGGCCTTTCCTGGTCGTTACAGTGTTTTTATTCATAGTGAGTCATTTATGGAAAGAGCGGATTGCTTCAGTTTTTGTGAATCCCGGCAAAACGAAGCAACTCGTAAAGTGGCCGAAAGCCCTCGCCATCATGATTATCGTAGGGATTGTCATTATGTCTGCGCTGCGCTTCACACCGGCACATCCAAACTTGGGACTTAGTGTCTTCGTATATATAATAGGTGGTTTTATGGTTTTTCTTGCAACTCCTTTTTCAATTTCCAAAGAACGAATCGAAGAGCTGATAGACGAATGAGAAATGGTGCTAAATGGGGGATTGAATAATGGGGGGTTAAACGGCAGTTTAGTTGAAGAAAAAGGTTTTTTTACGAATATGTTGAATAAGTTAATATATATAAATTATTGTACAGCAGGGGTCCTTTACCACAAGTCTAGAGGGCCCTTTATTCTTGAACTAACGGTGCAGGTGTGCGGCCGAGCCTAGGTCGTATCATATAGCGGGTGGGATTCCCGCCGAGAAAGAACTAGCCATTCACTCGTAGCGAGTCTTGGAGGGTTAATGGTAACAGTAACCTTTAAGCGTAGACAGTTAGGTGGCGGGCCGAAAGCCAAGTGGTTGAAGGGATTGAGCTCCAAAAATGTTAGTAAACGAGAGGGCTGATGCCTTACCTGCGGCAGAAAGCTACATTTTATCCTTCGCTAAAGGCAAGAAGGATAAAACTTCTCTGGGGTCAGAGACCTTGGCACGTCACACATTGATATGATACGGCAACTCGGGAGGCCCTACCGGTCTTTTCTTTTTTAGAAGAGTATGGTGTACAAGCGATAATAAGCAAGGAAACCAAATGCCGTTGTAGGGAGTCGGATAGCAGCGTAGTACCAATGAAGTTGGGTAATGCCAGTGGAGGAAAGGCTGCTACCAAGTTATCACCCTTACTAGGGACACATTTACTACACGCAGAGGTAGGGATAATAAATGGAAACACAAAACTATTAAGGATAGCAGAATTAGCTAAATCTGAACCGAGAATGAAATTTACATCTCTTGCACATTTACTAAATAAGCAATCTCTAGTTCAATGCCATCATGAATTACCTAATAAGAAGGCAACTGGGATTAATGGCACAACTAAAGAGCAATACAGTGAATCACTAGAGGAAAATATAGTGGACTTAGTAAGTAGGCTTAAAAGTAAAAGTTATCATCCTGTTCCCGTAAGGAGAATGTATATTCCCAAGCTGAACTCCAACAAGAAAAGACCGTTGGGGATACCGGAACATGAAGATAAGATTGTACAGAGAGGCATTACAAAGATACTAAACGCCATCTATGAAAATGATTTTCTAGACTGCTCATTTGGGTTCCGTCCAAATCGTAATTGCCACGATGCTTTGAAGATATTAAATCATTATATTGAAAAGAGATCAGTAAATTATGTAGTAGATGTAGATATCAAAGGATTCTTCGACAACGTTGACCACATATGGATGATGGAGTTCTTAAAACTGCGAATTGCTGACCCAAACCTACTAAGAATAATTGGTAGGTTTCTTAAAGGTGGATATATGGAGGAAGGAAAGAAATTCAAGACAGATAAAGGCACACCGCAAGGTGGTGTTATATCTCCGATACTTGCCAATCTATATCTCCATTATGTCTTGGACCTATGGTTCGAGAAGAGGGTTAGGAAACAGTGCAAAGGGCAAGCATACATTCTTAGATATGCAGATGATTTTGTTTGTTGCTTCCAATATAAGAGCGAAGCGGAGGAATTCTTTCAATCATTAAAGGTGAGATTACAGAAGTTTAACTTAGAAGTAGCGGAGGATAAAACCAAAATTATTCCCTTCGGGAGATTTGCGGAGAAAGATGCAAAACAAAATGGAAATAGCAAACCTGCAACCTTTGATTTCCTTGGTTTTACACATTATTGTGGGAAGAGTAAACAAGGATATTTTCGAGTGAAAAGGAAGACAAGCAGGAAGAAGCTCCAGGGGAAAACTAAGAGAAACCAAAGAATGGTTAAAGAATAACAGAAATAAAGATATTCATATGATTATGGATAGATTTAAACGCTCGCTTGCAGGCTATTATAACTACTACTGCATCACGGACAACACTCCAAGTGTTCACCAATTTAAAGACAAAGTCTTATACTTACTCTTTAGATGGCTCAATAGGAGAAGTCAAAGAAAATCCTTTACTTGGGACAAATTCAATCTCTTTATTCATAAGTTTCCTTTACCTTCACCAAGAGTTAAGGTAAATATATATGACATAAGAAAAGAAATTAGCTATATTTTGTGAATGGTGACTAGGAGGAGCCGTGTGCGTAAATAGCGCAAGCACGGTTCTGTGAGGGGGGAGGAACACAATCTACCGCAAGGTAGAGAGGTTCCCTTCTACTCGACTAGTTGAATAAGCTGGATTTATTATAGGTAGGGAATATATATAATAGAATTGTGGAACTTTTTGCAACGTATTCCGTAAGTTTAATGAATAGGAGGAAGAAAAAAATGAGAAAAATAATTGGGATATTCATTGTTGTACTAGTTTCAATAGGGGTAGCTGATATGTTACAAGGAGTTATTTTAACATTAATATATACACCGGATCCTTACTCACAAGGTACTCAAGAAATGGCGACCTATCTACAATACATAATTTCAGCTATAACGGTAACCTTAGCCCTTTGGTGTATTTACAAGGTGAAAAATATAGTAAAAGACTTTAGATCATCGGTTAAAGTATCGTGAAATTTTACGTTATCAAGCAATTTGTTGGTATCCTAATTTTACTTCTTATTGCTATTATAGTTAATTATTATATTCAAAATGTGAATGTGGATATAGAAAGTGTTGTACTAAAGCAATTAATTATGTTTGTTACCATTTCAATCCTTCTCTTCGTTTGTAATCAACTCATTTATAATTACGCTAAAAAAGAAGAAGAATTTATGAAACACAAAATCTGGGATAAGATGTTCATCATCATTTTAGGATGGTTAATGATTTCATTTATTGTATTTATTCTCTTGTTCTTTACGACACCTTTGGGAGATTTAATTTCATTACACCCATGGACTTTGTTCAGCGCAGTCTATTACTTTTTATTTGTTATAAACCTTTTTGTTCTATCAATTGTACATATCGCAGTTGATAATTCGATCAAGCTAGAGAAAAAACTATTAATAACGTGGGCAAGTTCTTCACTACTGGTAGCGATTATTTTTTTTCTATTACCAAGTTTTTAATAATAGAGAGTGTGTAAACAGAAGACCATCTAAAGCTGACGGATGCTTTACTTGAAGATTGGAGCTGCTTAGGCAACGGCTCTTTTTTCTTCAACTAACTAGACAGTTTACTTGGAAAAGGAATCTCGTTAGAATGTGTTCCGAAAAAATCTATAAAAGAGGTAAAGAAATGTTTGCTTATAGGTATAAAAGGCTAATGGAGGATTTTGTAAATGAAATAATTACTGTTGAAGATTTTGAACGTGACTACCTATATACATTTAAAAACGAGACAGAAAGAATGGGTAACAGTCTATTCGAAATCTTAAATGAAGCAGTTGATTGTTATTGGCACGAATGCCTTCCTGGACAAGAAACTGCCTTTGAAATTTCCGAACAACAACTAAGAAAAGAAGTAAGTGATGCATTGGTTAACTTAAATAGATTATTGAATAACCCTTAAAGTTTTCTTGAACTAACGGGTGCTGTAGTTCAATAAGACTAGTAGAATATTACGCTAAAAAGCGCTCACTTCAATCCTGAGCGCTTTTACTTGTTTTTTATATGGCTATTTCACTGTTGAAATATTTGCTGATTAACCTGTTATTTACGTTGTTAATTGCACTTTTCTCCCCATCAACCGAACCCGTTAGTCGCTTTCTGGCTTCTTTTATTCACCAACCCAGTGCCATCCGCAACGAGCAGCAACTGTTCTGGGCGTCGCTGTTCGAGAAGTCGATCTGGATGCCGGAGGGTGTGTAGGATAGATTGTATTTAATGGTTACACCTGTCGAGCGGACGAGCCGCTCAACTTCTTGTTGGTCCGAACGCTGTGCGGCGTCCATGAGCTGGCGTGCGAAATCATCTGAAGCTGTCAGCGTACCGATGAAAAGATTCGCTTCATTCATAACTTGTTTGAACCGATTTGCCGACGCGTTGAATTTCCGCGTGTTTACCGGAGGAAAGGGGCTTCTTCCGTTTTGCGGCGTCGGTGTGGGCATCGCCATATATCCTGGGTGGACCGGCATGAAAGCTTGTTGCCGGGAATTGAATCCATAAGGAAAAGAGGAATAATACATAGGCAACCTCCGTATTTCTTCGATGCCTCAGTATATGTCCATTGCGGGGGACTCGTGTTTTTCCGTTACGCCCCGATCGTCCGGATCAGCTTATCCATATCCTCTTTCAGTAAAATCTTCGGCACCGGGTAAAGCGGATTCGCTTCTTGTACCGCGCGCTCCGCCATGAGCGGGATGTCGCTGTCGATAATGCAGTCCACATTCACCGGAATTTCCATCTTTTCATTCAAATCCTTGATTGCCTGAATGAATTTCAGTGCCTTCTCCCTGGTGGAGTCGGAAGATGCGCAAACACCGGCTGCCTCCGCCAACTCTGCCAAAGGTTCGTGCACAGTTTCCCCGTAATAGTCGAGGACATGAGGCAGGATGACGGCATTGGCGAGTCCGTGTGGCACATTGTAAAACCCGCTCAGCGTATGGGCGATGGCATGCACATTGCCGACATAGGCACGTGTGAACGCCATTCCTGCGAGATAGGCGGCTTTTTGCATATTCGTCCGTGCAGCTATATTTTCCCCATAGGAATAAGCTTCGTAAAGATTTTCAAAAATGAGCTTCACGGCATCCGTACTCCATTGTGTCGTCTGCTTCGTATTGCTTTTGCCGATATACGCTTCGACTGCATGCGTCAATGCATCCATTCCGGTTGTGGACGTGATATGCTTCGGAAGTTTCACGGTGAGCAGCGGATCCAGCACCGCGAAATGCGGAATGACTGCGGTGTCCATGAGCGCGTATTTTTCATGGGTCTCACTATTGGAAACGACGCAAGCTAGTGTCGCTTCACTGCCAGTCCCAGCCGTTGTAGGAACAGCGAACAGTGGCGGCATTTTTTTAATCACTTTCAATATGCCTTTCATTTGAGGAATGGTTCTGTTCGGTCTCGCCAAACGTGCACCGACCCCTTTGGCACAATCGATCGGCGATCCGCCGCCGAATGCGACAAGGCCTTGGCAATCGTTCACTTTGTATAGCTGCAAAGCCTCCTCGATATTATCGATCGTCGGATTCGGGACCGTTTTGTCGTACATGACAAACGTAATCCCTTCCTTTCGCAAACCTTCAAGGAAATCGTCCATTAACCCTGTCGTCACAATCCCTTTATCCGTAACAATCAAAACCGTTTCAATGCCTTCACGTTTAATCAACCTCGGAAGTCCTTCCAAACTATTTTCCCCTTCGAGCAGCTGAGGTTCCCGCCATGGCAGGAAAAAGGCAGTCGCCTTCATCACCTGCTGAAAGCTGCGGCAATATATCTTGTACATGCTGCTTCACCATCCCTGATTAGATGTAACATTCTAACTATTGTACCTTGAAATGACAGTAAATTACTAGAAATTATTTGCAAATTAGCGATTGAAAAAGTTATCGATCATTTCCAGAGAGTTATCGATCAGTTGCCAAAGGTTATCGATCATTTGTACGATGTTATCAATCATTTCCCGGAACTTATCGTTCATTTCCCAGACTTTATCGTCATTTCGTGACCTTTGACCTATCGAGATGCGTGGTAAACACATAAATAGAAGCAAGGGAATTCCAATATTTTGGCGTAGTAAGAGTGTTAGGATAAGATTTGAGAGAGGTGACGCCATGCAAAAGAAAATACGAGTTTTGCTGCTTATCAGTGGGCTTGTTTTGTTCAAAATCTGGGTTTGGGATGAATACATAGTAAACTCGACTGCCGATGCAGCGTTGGATGGGAAAGAGGGAAAAGCAGGTGTCAGTTATGGCATCAGCAAAAATAAAGAGTTAGCCATTCGGCCTTATGAAGAAGGGTTCAAAGTATACGCGGTATCGAAGGGGTTTTGGGGCTGGTCAATCACGGATGAAATGTTTGTCGGCGATCATGAAATAGTAGAACAGGAGTTGCAATTTAAAGGAAAAGAAAAACTATATGTAAGTTTGATAGTGGATAAAAAGCAATCCTTTGATAAAATTATCGGCTACTCCGCGAACATAGGAACGATCAATTTCAATAGAACTGTCGGCGAAAATTCAATTCTTTACTATTATTACAGTGATCAGCCATTGGGCAAAGTCACTTATGAAGGTACTCGCTTAAATGGAAAAACAGAGAAATTATCACGGGATAAGGAACCCGGTTGACGCATATAGTGTAGGCGAAGCACGAAGTACGTCATTGGAGGGATCATATGCCGAAAAAACTGTATTTCTTTTTGTTGCTTGGATTATTCCTAATAGCCGGTTGTTCGTATGATAGTGAAAAAGCCGTCAAAAACGGGGATGTTATCAATATGAACGGGCCTATTTTCAATTTTGATCGATTCCAAGATTTCTTAGAAAGTGTCGAAGAGGATGAAGCAGCATCCGTCCGGATCACAAATTACACGCTCGAAGGAAGCCCGACATTGTACAATTTATCTTTCGATGGAGCTGAATTCAATTTGGAAATCGATCGGTCGAAAAATAAAGAGCGAGGGGACAACCCTCGTAAAATGAGCATGTCCTGTACGGAGCTGATTTCAGAGGAAGGGCAACAATTATTCAGCTATACGTTGGAAGGGTGCCAGCAAGGAGCCCTTGTCGATTGTTTCCTTCTATTAAATATCTTGAAAGAGCAAATAGAAGACCACGAGCATTAATGGAACCTTACGTGTCGAACGAAGGTCAATACAAAGGAGGGAAGCTACAAAGGGGGAGTAGTGATGGTCGGTTTACTGAATGTCGGCAGTCTGGTGCTTGGTATCATTGCTTGGATACTGCCGGTTGTGAGTCTCATGCGAACTACTAAACATTGGGCGGCTATATCTATTATGAGTTTGAGTGCGTGTGCAATTTCACTCATTCTCCAGATCTATTACAACTATCATCTCGTACAAATTGAAGATTGGACTGCGCTTATGGATACGATGTGGGGAGTGGTGGTCGCGGCGACAGTTCTACTAATTGGTACGCTTTTGTTAAATACAATATCGCTGATTGTCTATCGGAGGAATATATATTGAAGCAGGATCGCGTTTCCCAATAATGGCTTAGGCACCCGAACAAATCGAGATTGTAAGGGTGCCTAATCTATTATTTCTGCTCACCGTACAATAAGTTCTTTAACTCATCATACGTGATCTTCGCGACTTTCCCATCGCGGACAATCGCTATGCCTGACATCTCGATTTCCTTTTTATCTTCATCTTTCAATTCATAATCCAACGTAACTGTGAAGTTATAATTCGTCGGTGTCACTTCATTTTGCTCCACCTCGATATTTTTCACTTCAAGTTGATAGCCATGTTGGTCGGCTCTCCGGTGGAACATGAAGGCTTGATTCGTCATAATGAATTGTTCTAGACCACTTTCTGTGAAATAAGGTCCGTACGTTTCCTTTTGGTAATTATAATATTCCTCTAAAAATCCTTCGCCTGCCTCTTCGGCTTCTTTTGATTTGTATAGTTCTTCTAGTAATCGGATTGCTTCTTCATCGGGTGCATTCAAATCAATTTCCAAAACGGTCTTAATGACTTCGATGTTTTCATCCTGCGGTTCAGGCTTTGAGCACCCAGCAACAAGCAGACTGCCGAGAATGAAAACGATCGCTATGCCTGGTTTCCATCGATGCATCCTCTCACTCCTTTCAACAACGTTCACACTTTTTATACGCATTACGTAGACGAATGGTTTCAATTGTGACAGAATATTAAGATGAAGAAAATAAAGATTGGGGGGCTTTACATGCGGCTTGAGAGACCGTCCTTGAAGTGGAAAACGGAACATATAGCATATATGAATGAGTGGGATGATGACCGGATGACGCCTAGCAGTTTTCATTTGCAAGCGGACATTCCTTATGAAGTGTATTTGGAAGAAATGGCGGCAAAGGAAGCAGGGCTAGACAACCGGATGCTGAATACGAATTATTTTCTCATCGATGACAACGAACGAATCGTAGGAATGGTTAATATCCGGCATGGCTTGAATGACTCTTTACGCCAAATCGGCGGACACATCGGCTACGGAATCCGCCCTGCGGAACGGCGGAAGGGGTATGCGACCTATTTGCTTTCTGAAGCATTGAAGAAAACGGATCAGCTGGGCATCCGTTCTGTGCTGGTCACATGCAATGAAGACAATGTCGGTTCAGCCGCTGTCATTATCAAAAATGGCGGTGTAGAGGACGAGAGCTTCACGGAACCGCATGGCAATGTGGTTCGGAGGTTTTGGATTGCACGAGGATAGGAGGAAGAGGAAGTATGGAGTTGACGTCAGTGAAAAAACAATGGAATCACAAGGGGATCATTGAGAAGTTCGAAATGTGCCGGAACGTTGAGCAGGCGGAGCCGATGAAAGCATATATGAAACACCATTTTCCTTTCCTAGGGATTAAAAGTCCGCTGCGAAAAGAGCTGCTGCGTGAGCAATTCCGGGAATATGCGTTGCCTGAAGTTGACGAGCTCTTTGACGAGGCTTGGAAGCTATATGAATTGCCCGAGCGGGAATATCAGTATGCTGCGATTGCTTTGCTCGATAAAATGAAGAAGCACTTTACGACTGACGATTTTCCGAAGCTATTGAAATTCATCGAAACGAACTCGTGGTGGGATAGTGTGGACTCAATCGCACCGAGTCTTGTCGGGCATGTCGTCAAATTGGATCGAGCGTACGGAAAATCAGTGATGCTGGACTGGTCGCGGTCGGATAATATGTGGACAAACCGCTCCGCAATTCTGCATCAATTAAAGTTCAAAAAGGACACGGATACCGAGCTGTTAGTTGAAATCATTCTTCAGCATGTGGAATCAAATGAGTTCTTCATTCAGAAAGCAATTGGTTGGGTATTGAGGGAGTACGCGAAAACCGATCCTGTCGTTGTAAAGCAATTTGTCGAAGAACATACGCTGAAACCGTTAAGCAGGCGGGAAGCTTTGAAGCATATCGGGGATTTGGCATGATAGTAATGAAATTGAGGATAAAAAAAGAACGAATGCACAAACTGTAACCCGTTCAGTTGAGTGGTACAAAAGCTAAATTAAACACACAAAAGGAGTCCGAATTCGCAAATGAATTGGACTTTTTCCTTTTGTCTATGTATCAACGTTTGTGAATGAATCACACGTGTTTTAGACACTCTATTGAAAGCCTATTAGCAGTATTACAATTTCTATTGTAGGTCTGTTAATCTGTGTTGAAACCACTGTTAATTTGTATGTCAAAACACAATGATACATTTCGTTACTCCAATAAATAAAAGGACCAATAAGGTCCTTTTTTTACTTTTGCTATTCCATTAACGCACCCAGATTGACGAATTGAAAAATCTTTATTTTACCTTTTGTACTGAATCTATTGCCTTTTTTAATTCATCTGGTTTTTGAGTGCCGATTACCACTTTGTTATGCTTCAACCATAATTCGATCCCTTTTTTCCCATTCAAGTTATAAGCCGTTTCACCCTTGGTGTTAAAACGAATCCCCAAACCTCCAAAACGTTTAAGAGGACTGTAAGTAAGTGTTTCATAGTTTCTAATTTCTTTAAATAGATACTGCTTATATTGAATATGAAAAGGAAATAAACGCACATAAAGTCCATCACTACGAACTTCAATAATCAACTTTAATACTCCAAGCATTAACACTGGAAAAACAACTCCAAAAAGCACCCAAAAAATAATTGTAACCACATCTGGGGCAGGATTATTACCTATTGGCACACCAAAAATAATTTGCAGAATGAACCAGTACCACATATAGGCAGCCTCCAATAAAATCAGCACCCATAACCAAATTTGCTGTGGTCGTTGAATTTCTCGATACACAACTTTAGTTTGTTTATCCACCTAGATACCCCCCTTTACCACAATCATTCCGTTTTTTGAATACTGAATATATACTTATCCTACTCCTATAATAGAGTATTTACCACAAAAATCCTTTTTAAATATAAAAAAGCACCGCTATTTGCGATGCTGATTGTTGTTCTAATTCGATGTTATTTCGCTTGTTATTTCAACTTTTGTACCAGTTAACTGAACGGGTTACACAAACTGCAATCGTCCTTTATTTTCATGAAGGGCAACTGAAATTGGATATCAAGTATGTTCCATACTACTCGATTCCATTTCGGATAAATTGTCTTCAACCAAGGCGAGACGGAGGCCAAGTGCTTGAGCAACTTTATCTAATGTATCCAAACGAGGAATTGCATGCTCTTTTTCGAGTCGTGCTATGGCAGTCTGTTTTAAACCCGCCCGATTGGCAACTTCTTGTTGCGTCAAGCCTAGCTGGATCCGTCTATGAATGAGTTGGGCGACAATTTCAATCTCATGTATTTCTCTTGGTGTCAAAGCCGTTATTTGTTTTTTATAGTCAGCCCATTTCAAATTAATTACCTCCTTTCAGCGAACTTGTAGCAATTATCTTGCTACAACATACGATAAATCCTTGAACTTAAGAATTTCATTTTGAGGTCTTCGTTTTGAAGGAGGGGAGTGAACCCCTCCTATTTATACATCGTGGAAAATGTTATTCTCTCGTACTGCGATTTTGACTATTTTCGATCCAATCGAGCATTTCTCTTTCTGCCTTTCGGATTTCACGCTGAGGTGTTTTCTTCGTAGTTTTTCGAAAAGGATGTAATAAGACAATTTGATTGCCATCCCAAAAAAAGAAAAAGATACGATGGTCACTTGGTCTAAGTTCCAGTTCCCAAATGCCGTTGCCAATAAACTTGGTGTAAGGCAAACCGGATCGACTGCCGGTCCTTTCTAAGATTTCAATATAAAAAACAATCTTGGAAAGAAGTTGTTTCGCTGATTTATCATGAGAAGCATGGATTTGCAACTCATCCAAAAAATCCTTAACAGGAGAACGACCACGATTGTCTTCAAAGAAGACGACCTCATATTTCATATTCTGTCCTCCACAAGACGTTTTATAACATATTCGTATTAATTATAACGAAAGTGTTATTAAAATACAAGTTCTGTCAAAACACTTTCCGACTATAAATCCGTACCGAGAGCATCCAAGAAAAAATGTAGAGAAGAATGACTGACAATACGGCACCTCCATACAACAGTGAATGATCTAAAGAGAGGAGCGTTCGAACAGCCTCTCTAATTCTATCATTCAAATCTGGGATGAACTTACTCACAACTATCATATACAGGACAAATAAAACAATAGAAGCAATCATCAAATACTGGCTTTTGAACAAATATGAAAATGGAAAAGCAAGGGAGATAAACACAGCAACAACGCCTGCGATAAACAATAATTGTTCCCAAGGGACTAACTCTTTAGTAACAACCAGATTCCCAATTAAAATGGTTAGCATAACCAGAAATGAGAACACGCAAGCACCTGCGTATTTGGAGCTGACAATTTCTTTCCGCGTGTACGGCAAAGAATTCATTAAGTAATGGACGGACGGTTTTTCATCCGTAGCAAAGCTTTGCATAACGATGGCGATAGAAAATAAAATCCCTACGTAGATCCTAGACCCGTCTAAAAATGAATCGAGAAATAAGAGAGGCAACAGAATCAGTAATGTGTTTTTTTGTAACACAATATCTTTACGAATAAGATTCAACATAGTTATCATTTCCCTTCTTTGTATACAGCATAATGTCTTCAAGTGTAGGCTTCTCCAAAATGACTGTATTGCCAAAGATGTTTTGTGTCCGTTGTCTATTCATCGTCAATGCCTCAAATCCATAATTGGATCTTCGGATACCTATGAATTCTCGTTCTGTATCGCGATCCAATAGATTCGTCTCGCCTTTCACAATCGCATAATCTTCCTCGATTTTATAATGTTCTTTTGTGAAAATATGTTGGCCGTTATGGATGAAGGTTATATAATCAGCGATCCGGTCCAAGTCTGTCGTAATATGCGTTGAAAAGAAAATTGTTTTTTCACCATCCTGCATAATGTCATGGAGGATGTCCAACAGTTCTCTTCGAAATATAGGGTCTAATCCAGATGTCGGTTCGTCCATGATTATTAATTCAGCATGGTGGGATAACGCAAAGGTCAAGGAAGCCTTCATCAGCATGCCTTTTGAAAATGTCTTTATTTGTTTCTTCAGCGGAAGTTCAAATAAATTAACATAGTGTTGAAATATAGTATCATCCCAGTTTTTATAGGCTGGTTTTATTATTCTCTTCATTTCAGACAAAGTGATGTTCTCATAAAGAATATTGTTATCGAACACAAAGCCGATTCGCTGTTTTATTTCTTTTTCGTGCTCTCTATAATTCATACCAAAAAGTGAAACCTCTCCACTATCCGGTCGCAATAAATTCATGATCAACTTGATCGTCGTGGATTTTCCTACTCCATTCCCACCGATGAATCCTGTAACAAAGCCTTTCTTGACCGAGATAGAGAGATCTTTCAACTCAAACCCTTTGAAGGATTTCGTTACATTGTTCAATTCAATCACGTTTTCCATCATGTGTCCTCCTTATATAGAAGTGTTAGTAATTCTTGTAATTCAGTCAGCTCAAGACCTATTTCTTTGCTGTTTTGGATTGCAGCCAACAGTTGCTCTTCTATTGCCTTCCTCTTTTGTTCAAGGATCATTTCATTATTCTGTTCAGACACAAATGACCCTTTTCCCACTACCGAGAAGATAAACCCTTCTCTCTCCAACTCCTCATATGCGCGTTTCGTCGTAATGACGCTTATATGTAAATCCTTTGCAAGCTGCCGCATGGAAGGGAGGACATCCCCTGCTTTCAATTCTCCCGATAACACCAATCCCTTAATTTGTTCTGTAATTTGATTATAGATAGGCTCTTTTGAGCTGTTGGAAATTAAAATATGCATATCGATCCTCTTTTCACCGTATCACTCAACGTTGTGTATATACACACTATATACAATATACACACCCGATGCAATCACTTTTTATGTAATTTAAAATTAATTCAAAAGAAAAAATCAGCCGGGGCAGAAATGAGCCCCAACTGATTAAAGTCTCTTTATTTTATTCCAATAAACCCGCGTCCTGTAAAAATGCGCGTGCAACGTCCTCCGGTTTTTCACCTTCCGCATTCACCCTGTAGTTCATGTCCCGCATCTCGTTGTCGGTCACTTTGCCCGCGAGCCGGTTGAGCACTTCCTCAAGTTCGGGATACGTCTCGAGCGTTTCTTTCCGGAGGAGAGGGGCCCCTTGGTAGGGCGGGAATAGCTCCTTATCATCTTGTAAAACGGTGAGTTCGTATTGCTGCAGTTCACTGTCCGTCGAATAGGCATCCATGAGGTTGATATCCCCTGATTCGATTGCCTGGTAGCGGAGTTTCGGTTCCATCGTCCGGACGGAAGGGAAGTCGATTCCGTACAGGCTGCGGATGCCTCGGTAGCCGTCTTCGCGGTCGTTGAATTCAAGGGTAAACCCGGCTTTTACTGCATTTTGAATCGCGGCGAGGTCGGAGATTTTTAGTACGCCGTACTGCTCCGCGAACGTTTTGGATACTGCAAGCGAGTAGGTGTTGTTATACTCCATCGGCGGCAGGAGGACAAGGTCGAATTTCTTGGCAAGCCCATCTCGCGCCTGTGCGTATACTTCGTTCCGGTCATTGCTAACGGCCGTCTCTTTCAAGAATTCGGACAGCGCCGTCCCAGTGAATTCAGGATAGATGTCGATGCTCCCTGATTGCAACGCGTTGAAAACGAATGATGTTTTGCCAAGTCCCGGTTTCAGTTCAACGGACAAATCCGTCTCTTCTTCGATGAGAAGCTTGTACATATTTATAAGAATTTCAGGTTCCGCCCCTAATTTGGCGCCGATGACTAGCTGTTTTTCATTGCCAGTAGGCAAGAGGGGAAGGACGATTATTAGTATGGTAGCGATCAAAAATGCCATCAGTGCAATGGAAGCCCGTCGGAACGATAGCCCCTCGAATTTTCTCAGCAACAAGTCGAATGACAGGGCGAGAAGTGCTGCTGGAATGGCACCGAGAACGATTAGGGAAGGGCTGTTCCGATCGATTCCGAGCAGAATGAGATCGCCGAGTCCGCCAGCGCCGATCAGTGCAGCAAGAGTGGCGGTTCCTACGATCAGCACCATCGATGTTCGGATGCCCGCCATAATGACAGGCATGGCAAGGGGCAGTTCGACTTTCGTCAGACGTTTCCGTCGGTTCATCCCCATCGCGGTCGCCGCTTCGATTAAGGAAGGGTCGATTCCCTTTATACCTGTATACGTGTTGCGCAAAATCGGCAGCAATGCATACGCAACGAGTGCTATGATGGCAGGGATCTTGCCGATGCCGAACAATGGGATCAGCAGCCCGAGCAAAGCGAGCGACGGAATGGTCTGCAGCACGGCACTTGTCCCGATGACTGTTTCTGCAATCCGCTGCCGGGTTGTCAAATAGACGCCGACCGGGATAGCTATGAGAATAGCAAAGAATAGTGCGATGAGCGAGATTTGGATATGCTCCAACAACGCCAAAGCCAATTCGCCTTTCCGATCTTGAAAAACGTTTACGAAGTCACCCATGCGCTACATGTCCTCCTTCCTGCCCGTGTGCCAAATAGGCGATGACCGTTTGTCTTGAAATGGTGCCGATCAGTTCGTCTTCCTGCTTGATGACAGCTCTGTCCGATTGAGAGAGTGCATTCAGCACTTCATCCCACCCGGCATTGAAGGACAATACAGGCAACCGGTCCGTGTCTGACGTCATCGGCTCCAGATGCTCCGCTATTACGAACGGTTTCAGGCTGTCGCTCTGGATGAATTTGCGGACGAATGGTGTGGCTGGTGTTAACGTAATTTCATCGGGGGTGCCGAGCTGTTCTATTTTACCGTCCTTCATGATGCAAATACGATCTCCAAGTTTCAATGCTTCCTGGATATCATGTGTGACGAATACAATCGTTTTCTGAATGGACCGCTGCAGCTGCACCAAGTCATCCTGCAACTTTCCCCTGCTGATCGGATCAAGTGCGCTGAACGGTTCATCCATTAAGATGATGTCGGGATCTGCGGCAAGGGCCCGGACGACGCCGATCCGCTGCTGTTGGCCGCCGGATAATTCATGAGGCTTCCGGTGCCGGTATGTAGTTGGGTCGAGTCCTACCATTTCAAGAAGTTCCGTCACGCGTTGATGGATTCGGTTTTTATCCCAATTCTTCAGCTCAGGGACGATTGCGATGTTCTCCTCGATTGTCATATGCGGGAACAATGCGATTTGCTGTAATACGTACCCGATTCGCCACCGCAATTCATGGATTGCGTATTCGCTCACTTTTCTGCCGTCGATCCAAATCGTCCCGTCCGTCAGTGGAATGAGGCGATTGATCATTTTCAATGTAGTTGTCTTGCCGCACCCGCTCGGCCCGATCAATACGAGGAATTCCCCTTTGGCAACCTCTAAATTAACTGAATCAACGACAAGTGTTTGATTTTCATATGATTTTGTTACACTGTCAAAACGTATCAACGAATCACACCCCTTCATTTCAATATCGTGACACAAAAAAGAGATTAATGAAAATGATTGGCAATCAGAATTGGGAGTTGGAAAGGGTTAGGACACAGCGCAAAGGAGGTAAGGTCTTGGACAAGTCGCCTAAAGATAACAGTGTTACCGGGAAACCGGTAGATATAATTTCGTCTGCTGCAGCTACACATAGTGTTTATGAAAATGAAATTGAAGGATTGAAAGAAGCTATTATCCTGAAAGACGGGATCATCCAGAATCAGCTATGCACAATTAAGCAACTGACTGCAGAGCGTGATGAGTTGGCCGATCGGGACGAGACTTCCGGTGGCTGGCAGAATGAAATAATGGACGAACGGAAGTTGCTTGCGATTTTACTTGAACGTGAAACAGTGCGAATAAAAAAGTTGGTCGAGGTTGGGTGAACGATGAAAGAGAAGATATATAAACTCCTCGTTACTGAAATGCATGCGGTTTATTTGAATGGGATTGCGATGTAGCATGGTTTACCGCTGCTATATATGGGTTGGCATGTGTGATCAAGGAACTTTGGTTGGCGTTTTAAATAACTGGTCACTGTAAATTTGTTTATTTCTATTTATTAATGGCCACTACTTCCCCCTTGGTAGAGGGTTGTAGTGGCCGCGTATTATATTTTGTCAATCGTTGTAAAAGTCTTTGGCGATTTTCCTAATTGCCCGCTTGATCGTACGAAGTAAATATTTCATTCCGAGACAAACAAAGATTAAAGCATAGATATCAAGAATTACAATTATAAGAAACACTTGCATTTTCCCTTTAGGAAATACGCGGTTAGGTAAATGATAACTATATCGGTTATAAAAAAGGAGGTCCTTCCATGCGTTTGAAGGAAATAAATATAGATACCCACGGCATCCTAAATATTGATATAATGGAACTACCAGCATCGTGCGTCATCGTGCTCAGTGAAGGGAGGGCTAAAGTGGCCGAACTTCCTCCGCACGCTGAAACAACGATCAAGACGTTTAAAGGTAAAGTGACTCGTATTAAATGTGATAAGGGGGAAGACTTTTGACAATTGCTGTTTTTCTAGATACCAACTTATTTGTGAAAAACTATAAAATGGACGGGCAGGAATTCACCGACCTATTTACAGCTCACGAGGAGTTGAACAAGGATGAAAACTTTAAACTGTATATAACTGAGATGAATCTACATGAAATAGTGGATAACTACGGTAAAGAAGTTAGCTCCGCTATGAGACACATAAAGGGTTTTCAATCCAAAATGAGTAGATTAGCAGATATTGAAATCGGGTTTGACAGAAAAGAAACTAAAACCAAGCTCGTTGATGAGTATAAATCTGATCTTGAACAACTCTTTTACGTCAGTATACCTTCCGCAGAGGCAACTGAGAATGCAGTTTCCAGACTGTATAATTCAGAGATGCCCTTTAGGGACAATAAAGAGGAATTCAAGGACGCAATAATTTGGGAGTCTATTTATGAATACGCCGAAGAACATGAAGATGAAAAAGTATATTTGATTTCAGAAAACAAAAAAGACTTTGCTGAAGATGCTGGATCGGGTCAATATAGATTACATTCAGATTACAATGATCTTTCGGGTAGGATTAAATACTTTAAGAGTATAAATGACTTTTTGAAAGAAATAGAGTACTTGAAAACACACTTGTTTTCTTTTCAGGAAGAAGGCGAGTTAGTCGAAGCTATAGAAGAATTTTTAAATAATAACTCCTCATATAATTCCGCTATAGAAGGGGCAATGTATAACTTTTTTACAAACAATACTTTTTCTGATGATTACTTCGAGGGCTGGGGAGCTGATTACTACATTTCGAAGATTCACAAGGTAGAAATAAACACTGATATTGATGTTTTAGAGTCTGAAGATTATTTCTATATACCTATCACATTTAATGCTGAAGTAGAGTACTCGGTTGAAATCAGAAATCCTATGTACGAACCAGGAGAGGATGAGTTTTTGCAATCCCCGACAAGGTCAATTGATTTAGCTTTTAATTGTACTGCGGCTTATGAAATTGAAAAGGCGGCCGTGGAGTATGTGGAAGATGTGGAAATAGATTATATTTAGTCCCCGACAGTCAACTGGAGGACAACCTTGATTACAGCTCTCCGCTGTGTCATCGTTGTTCTCTTTTTTATTTCGTAAAAGGGAGTGAGGAAATGAGAACGTTGCAAGATCAGCTTGAAGAAAAAGGATTTTTCAAGGGACAAGACACATGAGTAAAACAGATTGATGGGAAGTCATGGCGAAGAAAGCCGGAGAAATTGTCAGATCATGACCTTAGAGAATTGATGGGGGCGAATCGGCCGACTTATGGAAGAAAAAAAGGTGGGGCTTTTAGCCAGAAATAGGAGGGGGTTCCGTGTTAGGGTGAGCGGATCAATTGATACAGGAATATTCATTAGGGCGGTAGGATTTGAAAAGATATGCAGAAAGAATAGACAGGAACAATTCGATAGAAAAAGAGGATTTAAAGCATATCAACAGCATGATTGAAAGCATGACCTACTCCATGGAGTGGATGACGAACGTCAGACAGCCGGGGGTGTTCCGGGGGATGGATAAAAAATCGGTTTATCAACGAAGATCTTATGGAAATATCGATTTGATTCCGGATATCGCGGAGCAGCTTTTAAACAGCTGACATAAATAAAAAACATCTGTATATGACGAGGGAAGGAAAAATCATTCTTGCCGACATCCTTGCATCCTTCTCTCTACGGGAAAGACAATGCTATCTTCTCCACATTGCACAGAATAGGAGCATGGGAGATATTGCTGTTGAATTAGGCGTAAGCAAAAGCATGGTCCAGCAATCCATCCGTAGAGCCAAAAAGAAGATAAAAGATAGGGTGGAAAAAGATTCTGTGATATACGCTTGATATACGAAGTCTGCATATATGAGGGGGAGAATAAAAGAGGAGGTGCGTCCGAGCGACCATCCCCCTCCAACAGCCCCGATACATATGAGTAGTTGTCTAGGTTCTTTCCTCCTGATATTATTGTACGAGGGGGTGAGGATTTGTTTAAGAATTGGACAAATCGTGATTGGTTATGGTTACTCGGGGCATTAATTAGTATCATTATTTTATTGATAGCGTCAATCTTTGCTAAAGATAAAAATATAGAGTTGAACTTCAGTATAGTTTCAAGTGCAGTTTCAATAGCATTAGCTTTGGTAGCGATATTTATTGCGTTAAGCCAATCAAGAGACAATAAGGAGCTTTCAACGAGTTTGAAAGTAACAATGTCAATTATGAATGAAAAATTAAATAGTGTGGATGAAAAAGTTAATAAAATTGATCCAGATGTCCTCGTCAAGGTTTATCGGCAAAAAATTGACGATGTAATCACTGAGGTAGGAAAAAGTATAAATAGCAGTAGTGAAATTAGTCCCGAAGAACTTGAGGAAAAATATCGCAAGGAGTTTACACTGGCTGAATTAGAATTAGAAGATATACTTCATGAAATGAATCGTAATAACAAAGCAGCATCCCCGAAGATGTCTTATCGAATTGGAGATAAAGTAATGCATAAAAAGTGGGGAGTGGGTAAAATAACTGCAGTTAATGGGCAGAACGAGAATACAGAAATTGATGTGGTATTTGCCGAACCTGTCGGCTTAAAGCGATTGCTTGCAAAATTCGCGCCAATAACAAAATTAGACTAGTGCATCTCTTTGGAGGTGCTTTTTCTATGCCTAAAAATACACTAAGGGTCTACCAGATGGGGGTGGTGATGTGCAGTGAGTAAAAACAAGGGTTGACGTCGTAGTAAGTATCATACGCATGTAGAGCCGAAGTTATTTGAGATTGAATGCTGGGCTAGAGATGGTCTTATTGACGAGGATATAGTCCGAGATCCAACCTATTCGAATGGATAGAAGACATTGGACGAATCCTGTTCGATATGATGGGTACCTATTACGGTGAACGTCCGGTTGTCATCGAAGAAGAAGGCGGGAAAAAGGTTGTCAACTTCGCTTTTAGTCGTTTCAAGGAAATGTGGTACAACGTCCGTGCTGACGTCGGGGAAGCTTCTTACTGGTCAGAACTAGCTTCAATTCAAACACTTGATACATTGCTCGGTGGAGGGCATATCGACATTATTGATTACCTCAAGCGTGTTCGATGGAGGAAGTTTGTTTAATAGATCAATACACACCTTTGCATCAACACGAACGAGAATTGATTCACATTAACCTTTTTTTGAACTTTTTTAATCTTGCAACCTATTCAGAATACTGATATTCTGACATTAATCCAAGTAAATCGATAAGGTAATAGTAATTACATGGATGCGATGAAAAGGAGTGATGGAGATGTCTGCGACAGAAAAAAAGATGAATGTGGAAAGTTTTAATTTGGATCATACAAAAGTGAAAGCTCCGTTTGTGCGACTTGCTGGGGTGAAAGAAGGAATTAATGGCGATGTCATCCGGAAGTATGACATCCGTTTTTGTCAGCCGAACAAGGAACATCTTGAAATGCCTGCAATTCATTCATTGGAGCATATGATGGCGGAGTTCAGTAGGAACCATTCTGAAAAAATCGTGGACATTAGTCCGATGGGATGCCAAACTGGGTATTATTTGGCGCTTATCAATCACGATAATTACGAAGACGTACTCGATATATTGGAAAAGACATTGAATGATGTATTAGTTGCAGATGAGGTGCCGGCATGCAATGAAGTGCAATGCGGATGGGCTGCAAGCCATAGCCTTGAGGGTGCCAAAAAAGCGGCAAAAGAGATGTTGGAAAAGCGGGCTGAGTGGACGACTGTGTTTTAAATAAGACCTAAGAATTACAACGTTTGCGCTTCTAAATATGGATTGGCTTTTCCCGAAAATAACGATAGCATTCCTACAATAAAAGGCGTACGATGGACATGATGCCAGGCAGAATAAAACTGCTCAGGCAATGTTCAGCGTACGCCATATTGGCGATCTACATAACGAGAGGAAAAGGGACAAATGAATTTATTATCCGGAAGAATCGAAAAGGATTTCTTAGGGGAAAAAGAAGTTCCAAATCATGTATATTACGGGATTCAAACGATACGGGCGACTGAAAACTTTCCAATTACGAAAGAGCGCATGCACCCGGAATTGATTCGCGCGATCGGGATTGTGAAAAAAGCTGCAGCCATTTCGAATGTGCTTGTTAATGATCTACCGAAGGATATCGGGTTTGCCATCGTCGAGGCTTCGGACGAAGTGATCGAGGGGGCATTGACGGACCAGTTCATCGTCGATCCGATTCAAGGGGGTGCAGGCACTTCATTCAACATGAATGCGAATGAAGTGATCGCGAACCGTGCGCTTGAAATCATGGGGCGTGACAAGGGCGATTACAGCTTCATCAGTCCGAACAACCACGTTAATATGTCCCAGTCGACAAATGATGCATTCCCGACGGCGATTAAAATTGCGACACACCAAATGGTCAATCAGCTGGTGGAAACGCTTGAGCGATTTGTGGACGAGCTGAAGACGAAGGAAAAGGAATTCGATGGCGTCATCAAGATGGGAAGAACTCATCTGCAGGATGCTGTTCCCGTCCGGTTAGGCCAGGAATTCAGCGCGTACCGAAGTGTCATCGAACGTGATATCGAACGGATTGGCAGGACGAGAGTGCATCTTTCCGAGATCAATATGGGCGCGACAGCAATCGGTACTGGGCTGAATGCAAATGCGCAATACATTGAAACTGCGGTGGAACAACTTCGCACGATAAGCGGTTTGCCATTGAAGTCTGCTAGCAACCTGATCGATTCAACGCAGAATACGGACGTGTATACAGAACTTTCTTCAGCCTTGAAAATTTGCATGATCAATCTCTCGAAAATGGCCAATGATCTACGTCTCATGGCGTCAGGTCCTAAAGCCGGTCTGAATGAAATCAATCTTCCGGCAAGGCAGCCAGGCTCATCGATCATGCCTGGAAAAGTGAATCCGGTCATGGCGGAAGTGATGAACCAGATCGCCTTCCAAGTCATCGGCAACGATCATACAATCAGCCTCGCTTCCGAAGCCGGCCAATTTGAATTGAATGTCATGGAGCCTGTCCTTGTCTATAATTTATTGCAATCATTGACGGTCATGAAAAACGGCATCGAAGTGTTCCGCAAGTACTGCATCAGCGGAATCACAGCGAACGTCTCGCAAATGCAGGACTATGTGGAAAGAAGCATCGGCACGATCACGGCGCTCACGCCATACATCGGTTATGAAATGTCATCGAAAATCGCACGCGAATCATTCGAAACAGGCGTCCCGCTTAAGGAACTTTGCCTGCGTTACAATGTACTCACACTCGACGAGTTGACCCGCTTGCTTGACCCTTATCAAATGACTGAAATGAAAAGGGAAGGCGTAGCGCATTCTTAAAAACTACAACAAAGCCCCCGGAAACCGATTTCTCGGTTCCGAGGGCTTTTCCTATTTTATAAAATTATCCTTCCGCACCACGATAGCCAGTTTCCGCTTTGAAACGGACTTCCGCATAAGCGACTTCCGCAGCTTCGTGGCGTTTCGCACCGATATATGTGCCGACGATGGCAGCAAGGAACCCGGCCGGAATGGAGATGATTGCCGGATTGACGAACGGGAAGAGCGGTTCGCCTACGAAGAATGCAGCACCTTCGACCGGATTGATGACGTTCGGGCTGACCGCGACGAGTACGAGGGCGGTGATGAGCCCCGTCAGCATCGATGCAACCGCGCCTGTCGTATTGAATTTGCGCCAGTAAATCGTGAACAGGATTGTCGGAACGTTCGCTGACGCGGCGATACAGAATGCGAGCGAGACGAGGAACGCGACATTGAGCTTTTCAGATCCGAGCGCAAGCAAGATGGAAACGACAGAGACACCGATTGCTGCCATCCGGGCTGCAAACACTTGCTGTTTTTCCGTCACTTTTCCTTTTTTGATGATTTCCGCGTAAAGGTCATGTGCGATTGCCGATGCGCCGGACAGCACGAGACCTGCAACGACTGCGAGAATTGTAGCAAATGCAACAGCGGCGACGAATGATTCAAGCGGATCCCCACCGAGTACCCCTGCTAGCATTGGAGCGGCCATATTGCCTGCCTTATTTTCCGCGATAATCGCATCTGCACCGACGAATTTAGCGGCACCGAACCCAAGGAAAATCGTCATGACGTAGAAAATACCGATGATCCACACTGCGTACACGACGGAAGAACGCGCTGTTTTTGCGTCTTTAACCGTAAAGAAGCGCATGAGGATGTGTGGCAGTCCTGCAGTTCCGAGAACGAGTGCGAGTAACACTGAAATGAGCCCGATCGGATCTTTATAGACGACACCGGAATGGAGATACGATTCCCCGTGTACCGTTGCTGTCCGCATGACATCGAACATACCGATGAAGTTAAAATTGAATTTCATAAGAACGAGGAATGAAATAACAATTGTCCCAACCATCAGCAAAATCGCCTTGATGATCTGCACCCAACTCGTCGCAGTCATTCCACCGAATAGAACATAAACCAACATCATCACGCCGACAATAAGAACTGAAATCCAGTATTCAATGCCGAAGAGCAGCTTGATGAGCGCGCCTGCTCCGACCAGCTGTGCAAGCATATAGAAAAGGACGATCGTGATCGTATTAAGTGCAGCAGCCCCACGGACTTTCTTAGCTCCGAAACGCGAACCGATCATATCGGCCATCGTGTACTTCCCAAGATTCCGAAGCGGTTCCGCGATTAAAAATAGAACGACCAGATAAGCGGTCAACCAGCCGACACTGTAATAGAAGCCGTCAAAGCCGTTCAGTGAAATGGCTCCGGCAATCCCTAGGAATGAGGCAGCTGATAAATAGTCCCCTGCAATGGCCATCCCGTTCTGCCAACCTGTCAGCGATCCGCCAGCCGTGTAAAACTCACTAGCTGTACGCGTCTGTTTAGCTGCCCAATAGGTGATGTATAGCGTTAAAGCGATAACTGCAAAAAAGATTGAATAGGACCAAAAACTCATGATTGATTCCCCCCTTATTTCCGAACGTGTTTACCGAGCAAATGCTCGACGTCTTTATCGAATGATCTAGCCTTTTTTACATAAATCTGTGTAAGCACCCAAACCATGACGAACATTCCAAAAGCATAGACCCACGTCCACGTCATCCAGCCGATCGCCCGCGCTTCAAGGATTGACGTATACCCCGTCAAAATCGGAAGCATTAAATAGATCGCAAAAAAAGCGATGACATAAGGCCTGAAAAAGTGCTTCTTCTTTTTCACAAGCTGCTTGAACTCATCCGTTTCGATGAGCCGTTCATAATCGAGCTGACCGTCCGTCAACAGCGTCCCTTTCCGATTTTTAGGCGTCTGCGCGTTCTTCATCTTCACTGTCATTCCTTCATCCCCTTTGCCGCTAAATGTACGCCATGCTGAAGCTTACATGAGCTGATCCCCATATCAACCCTGACTAGTTTGGAAGACTTCCAACATGCCATATTGTACAACGTAACAAAGTAACAGAAAATAATCAATATTATATTTATAAAACTGTTGGAAAAATCGAATAATGAGTAAAAGGTAACAAATTGGGATGGCGAGCTGAACAGAAAAAATCCATCCTTGAGCAGATCCTCAAAGGATGGATTGTGTTTAGTTAGTAGTGTTTTTATGGGCGATTCACATGTTGATCTACAAGGATTAGATTGCCATCGGGATCTTCAAGTGTGAAATGCGCAACACCGTCACTAGCTTCATCCGCCTCGGTCAACAGGTGAACCTCTTTCTCTTTCAGCTGCTTTTGAAGGTCTCTGACATCCGTAAATGAATCGAGGTTTTCGGCGTTTTGATTCCAACCAGGATTAAATGTAAGAATGTTTTTTTCGAACATTCCTTGGAAGAGACCGATGATCGTATCTTCATTTTTCATAATGAGCCAGTTCTGATTTATGTCTCCTCCGAACGAATCGAATCCAAGGTTTTCGTAAAATGATTTCGATGCGTGAATGTCTTTCACGTTCAAACTTACAGAGAATGCTCCGAGTTTCATGTTTTCTTCCCCCTCATGCGTTTTAAAAATTCAGACGTTTCCAGTTGAGTATAAAGGAGTATTTTGCAATAAACAATAATTCATTGAGAATTTGATTGCCAAAAAAGCAGTGTTGGGTCCGTCATACACATAGGATTTCCGTTTTTGGACAATCTAACAAGAAAATATCGGATGAGGGGATGTTTATGCAAATAGAATGGTCGTCCGATTGGAAAGAAGGCTTTGTTGAACGGTTGGAGAATCGCAGAGCTTGGGATAATTGGACGTTGTATAAGATGTGCTATGACGTTGAAAAAGCGAAATTGATTACAGACTTCGACGGCCTACAATGTCCAAAATACTTGCCTGAACTGAAGCCTTTTCCTCATCAGTTGGAGGCGGCAGAGACGGTCATCGAGCGGATGAACGGGAAAGCGATTCTTGCGGACGAAGTAGGTCTCGGGAAGACAATTCAAGCCGGGTTGATTCTGAAAGAATATCTCATTCGTGGCCTTGTCAAAAAAGCGCTGATCCTCGTTCCCGCATCACTTGTGAATCAATGGATCGAGGAACTGAATCAAAAATTTCATATACCAGTGATCCAATATAAAAAAGCCTATGATTTAAACTACTGCAATATCGTCATTGCCAGCATTGATATGGCGAAGAGAAGTCCTCATAAGGAAAATCTTTATGATCAGGATTTTGATTTAATTATCATCGATGAGGCACATAAATTAAAGAATCCGAAAACGAAAAACTATGAGTTCGTACAAAACCTGAAGAAAAAGTTCTGCCTGCTATTAACAGCTACACCGATTCAAAATGATGTGTTTGAGCTGTTCAATTTGATTTCTTTATTAAAACCAGGGCATCTCGGCAATTTCGAGACATTCCAATCCGTGTTTTCCGCGAGCAAGCATAATGTGGAAGAGGATGAGTTCCTGAAGGAATTGATCAACCAAGTGATGGTGAGAAATTCAAGGCATGATACGGGCATCGAATGGACGAGTCGTCGTGTGCAAATCATTCCGCTCGAGTTCAGCGATGAGGAAAAAGAAGTGTACGACATGATTTCAGAGCTGAAAAACGTGTCCACCGTCTTCTCGGGTGCATTCTCGATGATCACATTGCAAAAGGAAATTTGCAGCAGTAAAGAAGCGGCCTACCTGACGTTGAATGAAATGCGGAAGAAGTGTACGCAGCCGGACGAAGTTGAGTATACAGAGGAACTGCTGCGGAAGTTAGCTGCACTTAAGGTCAACACGAAAGCGGAAAAGGCGTATGAAATCATTACGCAAGCGAACGGAGAGAAGGTCATTATTTTCACGGAGTACCGGGCAAGCCAAACCTATTTAATGAACTATCTATATGAAAAGGGCATTGTCAGCGTTCCGTTTAATGGGCAATTCAGCAAGAGTAAACGTGAGTGGATGAAGCAATTGTTCAAGGAAAAGGCACAGGTATTGATTGCCACGGAATCTGGGAGTGAAGGGATCAACCTTCAATTTTGCCATCATGTGATCAATTATGATTTGCCGTGGAATCCGATGAAATTGGAACAACGGATCGGCCGTGTCCATCGGTTGGGGCAAGAGCATGATGTTAATATATACAATTTGGCAATCAAACATACAATTGAGGACCATATATTGGAGCTGCTGAATGTGAAAATCGGTGTCTTTGAAAAAGTTGTCGGTGAGTTGGATGATATTTTAACCGCATATAAAATGTCTATTTAGATGCAAGGAGGTTACGTATGTACCCGCAGCAGATTCATCAATACGTACGACGGTTCTTCATTGAGAACAATTGCCCCATCTTGCATGAGAATGAGCATTTCGTTAACGTTCAATTAACGATTGAGATGGATAAAAAAATAATGAATCGGCCGTTTTATTGGAAGTATGTAGAGAGCACGGGAGCCGAGCCGACTCCTGCCCAACTGACATTGATCACCGATAAAAACAGGCTGACGGAGAGCATTGCGGGGGAGGTCGTCCACTACGGATCCCCCCGTCTCAGTCAACTGTTCCGAGTGACGAATGAGCTCGGTTCATTCGTGCAGATGTATGAGAAACCGCCCGCGGCTCAAGTTCCTGCGCAGATCATCTTGACGCCTTGGGTAGGGGTGAATTATAAAATAACGTATTCCAGCCACCGCACACAGGAAACCCTTTATTCACTGGGCATTAACTTGATGACCGGGATGATTATAAACGGTTTTCAGGAATCAATCAGCGGTCTGGATCTGGAGAGTGCGATATCTGCAAACACATTCCACTTGCCGTATACGATTAAACCCCTCCGCGCCTTGGAACGATTGGACGCGGTAATTGAAAATCAAATAAAGCAAGACGATCATACATGGGCGGAAGAGGCGCAAGTACGGCAACAACGGGACATTCGCGTGTTGGATTATTTCTACGAAGGAATTGAAGATAAGCCCGAAACATACGAGAGCGAGAAAAAAGCGATCGAAGAACAATATAAAACCAAAATCCGAGTCGAAATCATCAACGGTGGACTGTTTTACCTAAGATCTATTTGACGAGCTGGGCCGATAAAATGAGCGGGGATGAGCGGTGCCTGTGCAGCACACAATTCAGATTATTAACTACAATTGTATAATTGAATTGTGTGAATGCTGATTGGATGCGGTTTGTTCGAAGTTAGAGTGCATAAAACAATCAGCGTCTCGAATAGTCATAAATGTGTGTTACACAGGCACCGACACAATTTCTTTGTTAAGCTATATGTAGCAATGTAAAGGAGTGGAGATAGATGAAAAAGTTTATTAACGCGACTATATATGGAGATCCGGAATCTCATGAGATTTTAGTAGAGGATAAGAAATTCAAAGCGATAGGCAATGATTTGGGCGATGCTGATGAAGTGATTGATTTAGAGGGCCGTTTAGTTCTGCCGCCTTATGTAGATCCTCATTTGCACTTGGATTACATCTTTTCAGGTCTCGGCGAAGGGAATGCCAATGTGTCTGGGACGTTGTTCGAAGGGATTCAGCGTTGGAGCGATAATAAGAAATCATTGACGGAAGAGCTCGTGCGTGAGCGTGCGATGAAAGGGATTCAAAAAGAGGTTAGCAAAGGGGTTCAATTTATTCGTACGCATGTCGATATTACGGATCCTAATTTGACAGGGATGAAGGCTTTACTGAAACTTCGTGAGGAATTAAAAGATATCGTCACTCTACAACTTGTTGCATTTCCTCAAGAAGGATTCTTCCGCTACAAAGGTGCGGAGCAGTTAATGGAAGAGGCGCTTAAAATGGGGGCGGACGTCGCAGGAGGAATCCCTCACTTTGAAATCTCCTATGAGCATGGCGTGGAATCATTGAAGCGTATTGTCGATATGGCAATAAAATATGATGTGATGATTGATATTCACTGTGATGAAAACGACGATCCGAATAGCCGATTTTTAGAAGTGCTGAATGCGCTTGTGATGGAAAAAGATTATGGAGAATATACAACGGCAAGCCATACAACGAGCTTTGGTTCTGTTGAAAACAGCTATGCGAATAAAATGCTAGGTTTATTTAGAGAGTCAAAAATCAACTTCATTTCTTGCCCGACTGAGAATGCTCACTTACAAGGACGCGGCGACAGCTATCCGAAACGCCGCGGCTTAACACGAGTCAAAGAGTTATTGGCGAATGGAAATAATGTGGCGTTCGCTCAAGATTCCATCGCGGATTACTGGTATCCATTAGGGAATGGAAACATGATGAACATTCTCGACAACGGAATTCATTTAGCACATTATACGCATATCGATGAAATCAATAAAGCGCTCGATTTGATTACATATAACGGGGCTAACGTTATGAGAGTTAACGATGAGTATGGAATCGAAGCAGGGAAGCCGGCTAACTTTATCGTGTTGGATGCACAAGATGCGTATGAAGCGATTCGTGAACGAGCGGAAGTACTCATCTCCATCCGGAATGGGGATTATCTGTTTAAACGTGAGCCGCGGAAAAATGAGATCGAAATTGATTTCCTGAAACAATAAAGCGTTTACTCCCCTCTGCGCAGTATTGGCGAGGGGATTTTCCTAATTGACTGATGGCGCGTACAAAGGACTTTCCTGCGTTATGTCGAATTAGTGGATGAGATAATCATAGTCAAAATTGAACAATGGGAGGCATACATAATGGATCGAGAAGAATCGCGAAGGCTACAATTCCAGGTTCCGGACCTTCGTAAAAAGGAATTGCGGTCAAAACTGACAGCTTCAGAACAGCAGGAATTGGATAAAGGGAGAGCCATCATGGCTGAAGAATACCCGAATCGCACAACTGAGCAATATGCGGATAAGGTCAGATTAATGGCCATAAGAAACTTCACAATCAAAGACACGACACGCAAAGAATCGCTTTTTCAAAAGCTGTTCAAAGAGGTAAATCCTAAAGAATACAGACTTCAGTTCCCGAACGAGGAGGATGATGTGGCGGAGTATAATTTTCCTTTCACATTCGGCCTTGACCTCCGTCAATTGATGGAAGATGTCGGGCTCGAAATGGATTGGCCGAAAATGTTGCCGGTCGATGACGGCATGTGCCACACAGATCCGTTGGAAGAGGATGACAAGGAGTGGTTTGAAGCTTTTCCGGACCCAGCTTGGTGCGCCTTAAAACTGCAGGAGGCACAAAAACTGGAGGAGAAAGCCGCTGCTCATAGTGAAGAGATGGTGCAGGCGATTCAGTGGATCAAGAGACACTGGGAGAATGGCTATAAAATCTACGCGGACATCGATCCTTGGGAAGAGGACGATTTCGATTGAAAAAAGACAGGGCATCCCGCTGACGGGGCGCCCTGTTTGTGATTCTACATTCAATTCCATCACGACACCAATTACCAAGGAGTTAATCGGTTTTTTTACCTATATACATTATATGTTCAGCGAAACTAAGCAAATCCTCCCGTTCACATACCTGTTCAGCCAAATCCAACCAAGCGTTGATCACTTCGGGTTGGTGCTTGAGCAGTTCTGGCTCGCGAAGATATAAAAAACTTTCGATGTTAATTAAATGCAGTTTTTCAAGGTTGAAATGGTTGAAGAATGGAAGTACATTTTTAGGTGATATGAAAAAGTTGTCTGAAAACCCTTCTCCCGCAAAATCCTCTTCTTCCACTATTTTGTTTAGTTGTGCTTTTCGCTCATTATCTAAAATAAATTCAGGATTACGTATGAGGTAGTCCCAAACGAACGAATAAGAGGAGATGAAGGACACGAAGATAATCCCATTTGGCTTTAGTTTTTTCAAACATTCTTTGATTGTTTTGATTCTATCGTTTTCGCTTTTAAGGTGATACATCGGGCCCATGCACAGAACAAAATCAAATAGATTATCTTCGAATTCGGATAAATCGCGACTATCTGCTTGTATGCCCTTAAGAGGGAGACCAAATTCTTCTGCTTTATTTATTGCAAACTCTACATTGTTTTGCGATAGATCAGCTAATGTTACATCGCAACCAAGTTCAGCAAGATATAAAGAATACTTCCCAGGGCCACCACCGAGGTCCAATACTTTATCTTCAGACATAATATAACGATTTAAGAAGCGTTTGGTAAGTTCAAATTCAACTTTGTGGCGTTCTAGCCGTTCCCACTCATACTGTACTGTTACATCATAGAAATTCCTTACAACTTCTAAGCTATCCATGCTAGATCAATCCCCCTTTCTCATTCATTCAACAAAAAAACTCCCGCCTCCAAGAAATAATTCTTGAGGATGAGAGTTATATTTCATGGTGTATAGTATTTCCAATTGTATATTCAATTTTAGGAACTGTCAATATACTCCTTGCTGGCTGAATTAAAATAGTCATAAAAGCGTAGCACCGAAACCCTTCAACCTGGATAGGAGTGAGGATTTATGAAACAATAACAGAAAGAAAAGTAGAAAGGGCGAATGCATTCATGAAGAAGAAAATCTTTGGCGTGCATGATGATAACACGTTGCGTCAATTTAAGAATTGCTTGCGGACAGGGCAGGTGGCGGGCGGCGTGCTATGTGCCGATGGGCATTACGGATATAGCCAGCCGGTCGGGGGCGTGGTCGTGTATGACGGCCAAATTTCGCCGTCCGGTGTCGGTTATGACATTGCCTGCGGGAATAAAGCGGTCCGGACAAATTTGAAGTTGGCCGATATCGAAAAGGATATTCCTCGTATCATGGATGAAATTGCGTCTTCCATTTCGTTCGGCTTTGGCCGGAAGAATAAGGAGAAGGTGGACCATGAAGTGTTCGACGATCCTGATTGGGCAGTGTATCAGGAGATCGGCAAGCAGGAACACGACCGACTGAAGAAATTGGCGAAGGACCAATTGGGGACGGTTGGAGCCGGGAACCATTACGTCGATCTGTTAGTGGAGAAGGAGACCGGAGCTGTGTGGGTAGCGAATCACTTTGGCAGCAGAGGGTTCGGCCATAAGACGGCGAGCGGATTTTTGAACTTGGCGATCGGGCGGGATTTTGATGATCGTGCGCCAGGCGAAAGCATGGAGCAGGCGCCGACATTGATTGATTTGGATAGTGAATTGGGCGACCTATATTATCGTGCGATGACGTTGAGTGGGAAATACGCATATGCGGGCAGGGATTATGTGATGGATGAGGTATTATCCATCTTAGGCGCGGAGACTGAGTTTGAGGTGCACAACCATCATAATTACGCTTGGAAAGAAACCCACTTCGGCAAGGAGTACATCGTCGTCAGAAAGGGAGCAACCCCTTCGGCTCCAGGGCAAATGGGCTTTATTGGGGGGAGCATGGGCGACATTTCCGTCATTGTACGTGGCAAAGAGAATGAAGCGAACGCCGATGCCTTCTATAGCACGGTCCACGGGGCAGGCAGGATCATGAGTCGCACAGAGGCTGCGGGGCGAATGAACTGGAAAACGCGCACGCGACGAGGCGGGAAAATCACCCAGGAGCGGATGGACCAAGCCATCAAAAAATATGGCGTGGAGCTCCGCGGCGGGGGAACGGATGAAAGTCCATTCGTCTACCGCAAATTGCGCGACGTTCTTGAAGCGCACAAGGAAACGATCGATGAACTCCACGTATTAAAACCAGTAGGCGTCTGCATGGCCGGCGCGAATGAGTACGACCCGTTTAAAGATTGAGGTGCCAAGATTGAGGTGCCTGTGCACCACACTACTCAGATTATTCACTACAATTGTATATTTATTATGTGTGAATGATGATGGAATAACCTTTTCTAGGAGTTTGACCGTATAATTATTCGTTGCATTAAATTGTCATAAATGTATGTTGCACAGGCGCCAAAACAATTCAGACAATACACTACAATTGCATATATTGAAAGCAGGAAAGCGAACACATCGGTGTTTTGCTTTCCTTTTTTTGAATATAAATACAAATAGTTGAATTGTCATAAACGTACCGTGCACAGGCACCACCATTTGAAAGAATGTTTGAAATACGGCTAACAATCTGATTGGGGTTGTGCTATATTTAAGTGGGAAATAACAAAGGGGGAAATGAACTATGAAGAAAATTGGTGCTTTAGTTTTGTTGTTGTCAATTATGCTCGTCGTTGCAGCATGCGGCGCTGACAAGAGTTCGGGTTCAGGGGGAGGAAAAACATATAAAGTCGGAGTCGATAATACGTATCCGCCTTTTGAATTTGAGGTAGATGGCAAGCTGACGGGAATCGATATCGATATTATCTCGGCGATTGCAAAGAACCAAGGATTTGAAATAGAATTCGACTCAATGGATTTTGGGGGAATTATCCCAGCGATGCAAGCAGACCAACTTGATATTGCAATCGCAGGTATGAGTATCACTGACAAGCGTAGAGAAGTTGTTGATTTTTCGGATCCGTACTTTGATGCAGGTTTGTCGTTAGTCATTAACGGCAAAACGACAGATATTACTTCACTTGAGGATTTATCGGGCAAAGTGATTGCTGTTAAAAACGGTACAACTGGTGCAAGTTTCGCTCAAGAACACGAAAGTGAATATGGCTATAAAGTTGTTCAGTTTGATGACAGCCCGGCAATGTTCCAGGAAGTTCAAAATGGAAGTGCTGATGCCCTGATTGAAGACTACCCTGTCATTGCATATGCAATCTCTCAAAATAACCTTGATTTGAAGATTGTAGGAGAGCGCTTAAACGGCGACCAATACGGGATTGCAGTTCTTAAAGGGAAGCACAGTGATGTTCTAAAGAAAATTAATGATGGATTACAAGAACTTCGTGATAGCGGGGAGTACGACGAGATTTTAGCTAAATACCTTGGCGAATAAATGAAACTTTAAAATATAGCGTGTTAGTTGCGCTATATTTTTTTATAGACTCGGAAAGATTCTTTTCACGATAAATCCTTTACCAATCACTGCTCTGCTGTCGCCAAAGCAATATGGAGACAGCGGAGTGTTTCTCATAAGGAGATGAGTTGATGGATACAATAATTGCCGCATTTCCCTATCTACTTCTAGGAATGAAAGTAACACTTTATATCTTTTTCTTTTCAATTATCTTTGGTTTTTTAATAGGATTACTAACTGCACTTATGCGATTAACAACTATAAAACCGTTAAATTGGATTGCGAAAGTATTTGTGGATATTATTCGAGGAACTCCATTTATTGTTCAACTATTCTTCATTTATTTTGGATTGAATGGACTCGAGTTTATTTCGTTAGATCGGACAGTTGCCGGGATTTTGACTGTTTCAATTAATGCAGGAGCCTATTTCTCTGAAATAATCCGTGCAGGAATTCTGTCGATTGACAAAGGGCAAACTGAAGCCGCTAGATCCCTCGGTCTTACTAAAGTGCAAACGATGCAAACCATTGTGTTGCCACAGGCGTTTCGAACGATGCTGCCGACTATTACTAATCAATCCATTATTAGTTTCAAAGATACTTCACTCTTATCCATTATCGGGATTGCTGACATTGTTCAAAGAGGAAAGGTTCATGCGAGTACAACATTCAAACCTTTTGAAGTATGGTTGACAGTTGGCGTCATTTATTTTGTAATCATCTACCTGATGTCGTTACTTTCCAGCTTTATTGAAAGGAGGTACAAAATAAAATGACGTTGATTCAAGTGAGAAATCTTAAAAAGTCCTTTGGGGAACTTGAAGTACTAAAAGACATAAATGTTGAAATTAAGGAACAGGAAGTTGTGTGTGTAATCGGTCCATCTGGTTCAGGCAAGAGTACGTTTCTTAGATGCTTAAACCGCTTGGAAGGGATTACGGGCGGTCATGTACTAATCGATGGCAAAGATATAACAGATCCGAAGCTTGATATTAATAAAGTAAGAGAAAATGTCGGAATGGTTTTTCAGCAGTTTAATTTATTTCCACATATGAACGTTATTCAGAATATTATGCGCGCGCCGTTAAAGCTGCGAAAAGGCGATAAGCAGTCAATTGAAAAGCAAGCCCTAGAGTTGCTGGCAAAAGTCGGTTTATCCGATAAAGCGAAAGCGTCGCCAAGCGAACTTTCCGGTGGACAAAAGCAGCGTGTGGCAATTGCCCGGGCCTTAGCAATGAATCCTAAAATTATGCTTTTCGACGAACCTACTTCCGCACTTGACCCCGAAGTTGTAGGCGATGTGCTTTCCGTTATGAAACAACTTGCATTAGAAGGAATGACGATGATTGTTGTGACGCATGAAATGGGCTTTGCACGTGAAGTTGGGGACCGAGTTATTTTTATGGATGGAGGTTACATCGTAGAAGAGAATGTACCTGAAGAATTGTTTGGAAATCCACAGGAAACCCGAACAAAATCATTTTTAAGTAAAGTACTGTAACTACTGATAGGTGCCGGCACGGACACAGGGGGACCATGTTCTCTATGGCCCCCACACTTCTTCAACTAAAGAACTTGTAAGATGAAGAAGGAACTCATAGTTTATTTCCATATATAAAAGAACGTTCTAGTGGGAACGTTCTTATTTTGTATTTATTCAAATCATATTTTTAGTACTCTAAATGCTTCCCGAACTTTCCTTGCAAAATCAAGAGGGGGTTCGACAGATTCAAAGTGCATATACATTGCCCGTGGTTGCTCAAACAACCAATGATTATGTATTGCGGTTACAATGATATCCCTCTTCCTCAATTCTGTAAGTAATGGATTGACTTCCTCTTGTAATAGGACTGTTTCGCCAAGATTTAGTGCATTTCCGCGCCTGTCCAAATCTTCAAAAGTGAAAAATTGTGGATTTACTAATGGCGAATTCGTTCTTCTCCCAAGAATCGAAAATGGAATATCTCTAAATCGTTGAACGAGACAAACTCCATTAACAATACTACTACTTCCTCCAAGGATGCGTCCAAATTCTCCGCATAAGTCTTTTCTTGATACATAACCCATTTTAATACCTCCTATCATTAAAAAATAGTGTGTTCAAAAATATTATATGAAGTTGCATTAATGGAGAGAGGGACAAACATTGAACATACTAAAATTAAACGCTGTGCAGCATGGTATTGTATAATAAATCATCCACTTGAATAGTCATAAATGTTTGTTGCACAGGTACTGACGCAGTTCTGACAATACACCATAATTGTATAATGCAAAATGAAAAGTGAAACACAACAGTGTTTCACTTTCTTGTTTCCGAATATATATACGATAAGTTGAAATGTCATAAATGTGCCATACACAGGCACCGTTATTTTGAAAGGTTTAATGCCGCTTCTGATACGTAGAAATCTTTCCCGTTATATACTGTTACGCCGTCTAGTGTTTTCGTGTAGGACTGATTTTTCTTCGTTACATAGGCGATGTTTTTATTGACAGGTAGTTCGATCTTTATATGTTTCTTTCCCGCGATGAATACAGGGTTGTTCTCGTCTGTCACATCAATACGCGTCTGATAGCCTTTTTTCTCAAATGACTCGCGTGCGTTGACAAAGAGCTTGTCCGTTGTTTTATTCAGATCGAACCCAAGGAAAGTTGCCATTGATTTTGCGATGTCAGTGTTATCTACTAATCCGTACGGTTTTGATGGACCGTAGGCGTACAGGAAGACATCTTCCCCTGTATGACCGCCTGTCGAGAATCCGATGTTTGCACGATCTGACAACATCTTCGTCATATCCGCTTGCAGAGTTTTCGAAGCTTGTAACGCTTCAATTTCTGTATCTGTCAAATTGTCCAAGCCATATAATTCAGCGACTTTTTTCATATTGGAACGATCATCGTTTAATTGCTTCAATGCACCTTCAGCCGTCATCGTCGCTTTCTTCAAAGGATCGATATACGCTGAAACTGGAATCTCAGGGTAGTTGCCATTAGTGTTGACATTCCCCATCGTAATCCCGCTATTCCCGTGGTCGCTCACTGCGATGACCATCGTATTTCCGTCTAATTTCGCAAACTCCAATGCTTCATGAACTGCATCGTCGAATGCCAACACATCACTGATGATGCCGATCGGATCATTTGCATGCGCCGCCCAGTCGACTTTACTTCCTTCGACGAATAGGAAGAAGCCATCTTCATCTTTGGAGAGAGTAAGGATCGCTTTCTTCGTCATTTCAGCAAGCGTTGGTTCTTGATTGCTCGTCGCTTGTCGGTCAAAGTCATAGGCGAGAGCGGAAGGAGCAAAGGAGCCCCAAATTTTATCTGAGTTTGATTTTAATAAATCATTACGTGTTTCAACAAAGTCGTATCCCTTTTCATCCAGCACTGATGTTAAATCTTCACCGTCGACTCGGGCGTTTTTCGATGTTCCTGGCAATAAAGTCTCTTTTCCTCCGCCGAGTACCACATCGATTTCCTGGTACACTTGTTGCTCAGCGATGTCCTGGTAGTTGCTGCGGTGTTGTACGTGTGCAGAGAAACCTGCAGGCGTTGCATGCTGGATTTCGGAAGTGGAGATGATTCCGGTCGACTTCCCTAACAGCTTTGCACCTTCTAATACGTTGGCAACTGGTTTGTACGCATTCTCTGGATCAACCGCATCGACGCCAGGCGAATTTACGAGTGCGGGAAGTAATCCAACAACCTTATCATTGCTCTTATGACCCGTCGCCAAAGCGGTTGCAGCTGGTGCAGAATCGGTGATCGCTGATTCAGCGGAATGCGTTCGCACGCCTCCGATCACGATTTCGTCCATTGCAAGGTTCCCGCCTTTGTACCATCTTGCAAGTGATGTAGCACCTGCACTCGTTCCATCCATCACCATCATAATGACGTTCGTAGGTTCATTCTTCTTGTTCTTTGCCTCAGTGATACTATTGTAGCCAAAACCTAAACCTGAGAAAGCTACAACAGCAGCGATTGAGATACCCGCTGCTTTCTTTCTGAAACGATTCTTCATGCTGAAATCCCCCTCAATGAAAGTAGTAAACTCATTATTAATCATAGAGATGGATTATTAATCTAGTATGAATGTGAGGTTAATGATTTGTTAAATATAATAAGAATGGGACAGTTTGCTTTCAGGAATAAAGGACTTCGGGATTTTGTGGAGAATAATACTTTCGAGGATCTGAAATAGGAGCTAGGCAAACATAGCGCCATTAAGCGCCAATACGAAAGGGTGTTGTGACATGGAATCATATCAAGACCAAGCAGTGAATTATCTTCAAATGATCGTCGCTGGTGAGATTGACGAGGCTTACGAGAAGTACGCAAGCCCTGAGCTCCGCCACCATAATCCATATTTTCCCGGGGATGGGGAATCACTGAAGAAGGCGATGAAAGAGAATGACGGCATGAGCCCGAACAAGACGCTTGAAGTGAAACAGACAATTGAAGAAGGGGAAATGGTGATGGTTTATTCCCACATCAAACAGAACCCTGACGATCTCGGAGCCGCAGCCGTCCATATTTTCCGCTTCCATGAGGGAAAAATCATCGAGATGTGGGATGTCGGCCAACCAGTACCAGAAGAATCGCCGAATGAGAATGGGATGTTTTAAAAACGGTGCCTAAAAACGGTGCCTAAACTGGTGCCTGTGCAGCACACTATTCAGACAATGCACTACAATTGCATATAAAGAAAGAAGAGGCCAACCAAATTAACGTTTGGGTGGCCTCTCTCTGTATATATATTCACCAGACTAAATAGTCATAAATGTGTGCTGCACAGGCACCAAAACAATTCGGACAATGCAAGACGTTTAAAAAAGACTTGACTTCCTGGATGGGCATGATAAGATTCAAAGAATTACTTTTATGCAGAAACATTTAATTACATAGATAATGAGAGATGGTGCAGTAGCTCGATTGTGTGCAGCAGCAAGAGACTGAATGGGTGGTGAGAATTCAGGCAGCAATCAGGGTGAAGTACGCCATCGGTTTTTCTCAATTTGACATGAAGTGGATGGCCGATTTCGTATTTGGCTCATCAAGTAGGGTGGTAACGCGGAGAACTCCTTCGTCCCTTTCCAAGGGATGAATGGGGTTTTTTTGTATTTATTTTTAGTAGTCCCCAAGTGATTGTTAAAGAAAAGGAGATGTCATAAATGAAAAAGGAACAGACTTTCACACTTTCAATTATCCCAATATTGGCATTAGTAATTTCAGCAGCTTCCTCGATTTTCATATGGAAAGCGGGGATGCATATTCCGCTGCTCATTGGGGTGTTAGCTGCAGCAGTGATCGCAAAAATTTGTGGGTGGAGTTGGGAGAAAATCGAAAAAATGATGGTCAATGGGGTATCCCGGGCATTGCCCGCAGTTTTTATCTTACTGATTATCGGTATCATTGTTGGAACTTGGATTGCGAGTGGTGTAATCCCGACGATGATTTACTATGGTCTATCCATTATTGAACCATCGTTATTTATTCCACTTGTCGCACTCATCACTGGAATTGTTTCGATCACATTGGGAAGTTCATTTACCTCCATTGCGACAATCGGGATTGCTTTCATGGCGATTGGAGAGGGGTTGGGATTTGCTCCGGGGCTTGTAGCGGGGGCAGTCATTTCCGGGGCATACTTCGGTGATAAACTATCGCCGTTGTCCGATACGACAAACATCGCTCCTGCCATGGCAGAAACGGATTTGTTCGGCCATATAAAGCACATGCTGTGGGATACGATTCCTGCATTTGTCATTGCACTAGTTTTATATTGGTTCGTAGGTCTTTCAGGTGCAGCAACCCATGCTGTGGATTCGGCTGGCATTAATGTAATCAAAATAGGATTGGAAGGTGTCTTTACCATTCATCCACTTCTGCTTCTGATGCCTGTATTTACAATCGTTTTGATGATGAAACGTGTACCGGCCATTCCAGCGTTAACGATTGTTGGACTTTTAGGGGCTGTACTTGCAGTAATCGTTCAGGGCTCTTCCATTTCCTCAATAGCGCAAGTGATGACGAGTGGATTTTCAGTCGATTCGGGAGTGGCTACGGTGGATTCTTTGTTGAATAAGGGTGGTCTCTTATCGATGTTAGGAACAATTGGGCTGTTAATCATCGCCACTGCTTTTGGTGGGATTCTTGAAGAAACCGGCTCTTTTGAAGTGGTCACAAGAAAAATGATAGCAGGTGTCCGTTCAACGGGAACATTAATCAGCACGACCATTCTTTCGACCTTTGTTGTGGCATTTGCAAGTGGGGCACAAATGTTAGCGATTATTTTACCTGCAAGAACATTTGTCCAAACGTATAAAGAGATGGGAATCGATACTAAAAACCTTTCCAGATGTGTTGAAGCGGCGGGTACGGTAGGCATTAACCTTGTCCCGTGGAGTGTTCCTGCAATCTTTGCAGCAAGTACTCTAGGGGTAAGTCCAGGACAATTTATCCCATATGCATTCTTTGCGTTTTTAGTCCCACTCATCAATATCATTTTTGGTTTCACCGGCTGGACCATTACAAAGAAGAGCTATCGGAAGGAAGATGAAATCAAAACGGAAGGAGCTGTTTCGCTATGAGCAAGGTCGTTTTACATGTGTTAGGAACGGCTCAAGATGCCGGTCTGCCACATCCAAATTGCTTTTGTAAAAACTGTACGGAAGCCATAGAAAATCCAACGTTCAGGCGCACTGCAGCGTCATTAGCCATTGTGCTTCCTGAAGAAAAGGCTTGGCATTTGATCGATGTAACGCCAGATTTGAAAAAGCAGATGGCGAGGGTGCAGATGGAGCACAATCTGCAAGGGCAGCTTATGTCGAGCATCTTTTTGACACATGCTCATCTAGGCCATTATCCCGGTTTGTTATTTTTAGGGAGAGAAGCGATCGGTGCAAATAAAGTACCAGTACTGGCAGGGACGAAAATGAAAAATCTATTGGAAGCACAAGCGCCTTGGAGCCAATTAACAAAACTCAACAATATTGACGTGCAGGAAATGCATGATGGTCAAGCGATTGCTGTTTCACCGGAAGTCACCGTTACACCTGTGGATGTCCCCCACAGAAATGAATTTACAGAGACATTTGGGTTTTGGATTAAAGGGACGGAGAAGAAAGTGTTGTACATTCCGGATATCGATCGATGGGAACAATGGGACATGGACATTCATGAAGCGTGCAAGGAAGCGGATATCTGCTTACTTGACGGCACATTTCACTCCACCGAAGATCTTACAAACATTGGCCGGGATTATCGGGAAATCCCTCATCCGCTCATGACAGAAACAATGGATCGATTACAAGATCTAGTGGAGCAAACTGAGATTTATTTTATTCATCTCAATCACTCGAATCCCGCGCTTGATAAGGAGCGAGCGGTTCGGAATGAGCTGGAAATGAAAGGTTTTCATATTGCGGAGGAAGGCATGGAGTTTATTCTGTGACATTGGTAAAAATAAAGAAAGTTTAGTATGCTTATGGAAACTAATTTACATAGAGAGGGGATAGGATGATGACAACTATTGGTTATAACGAGGGGATCATCTATGAATTCAATAAGGTGCATGAACCGATACGGACCATCCCGGCCGGTTCAACGGTCACGATTCAAACGTACGATTGTTTCCAAAATCAAATTCAATCAGCTGATACGGAAGTAACTGCAATCGATTGGAATAAAATCAATCCGGCGACGGGGCCTCTTTACGTGGAAGGTGCAATGCCGGGTGATGTGCTAAAAGTGAAGATCGAACGGATCGACATCGGGGACCAAGGCGTCATGGTTGTCGGACCGGAATTGGGTGTAATGGGACACGCTTTATCCAAAATGGAATCCAAGATCCTCCCTATCAAAGATGATCTTGTTCTGTTCAATGATCTGCAGATCCCTGTGAATAAAATGATTGGCGTCATCGGTGTAGCACCTGAAGGGGAAGGTGTGAATTGCGGGACACCTGGCGCGCATGGCGGCAATATGGATAATAAAATGGTGACGGAAGGCGCGACATTGTACTTCCCGGTATTTGCAGAAGGAGCATTGTTCGCGCTCGGCGACTTGCATGCCGCGATGGGCGATGGTGAAGTGAGCGTATCTGGCGTTGAGGTTGCAGGGGAAGTTACTGTGACGCTCGATGTCATCAAAGGCGTGTCTTTGCGCCATCCGATGCTTGAGAATGAAAAAGCATTCACCCAAATAGTATCCGCTCTGACATTGGATGAAGCAGCAAAAACGGCAGCGGTGGAAATGATTGAGCGCATTGCCGAGAAATCATCTCTTCCTGTAAGTGAAGTGACGATGCTTATGAGCGCAGTCGGCCAATCGGAAATTTGCCAAATCGTCGATCCGCTTATGACAGCAAGATTCGTCGTGCCTAAATGGGTGCTTAGTCAGTTGGATGTTTCTATTTTTGAATGAAAATGAAAACATCTACTACTAATCTAAGAAACAGTGCTTTACAAAAGGAGTTGATTAAAATGACCGAAACTAAAGGCACAGAAATAATACGCTCTTCAAAAGCAGAAACCATTCTATCTCAGATCAATATTAAAACTAAGCTAGGCGACTTACGAAAAATCGCGAAGGACATTAAAAAAGATCACGAACTAGCTATGGAACTTTGGTCAACCGGAGAGTTCTTGCCGAGACTATTATCAATCCTAATTATGGACAAAAAACTGCTTACACAAGACGTGCTAAATCAGCTTGATAAAGATATGCAGGCTCACACTTTTGAGGAGCGAAATAACGTAATGGATTGGATAATGGCTAATCAGCTCACCAAAGACAAGAAGACGATTTTCTTGATGGAGTCATGGGAAAATAGCCCTTCTGCTCTTCAAAGGCGAGCTTTCTGGTATTATCAAGCGCGATTGAGATGGACTGGACAAACACCGCCTGATAACACCGAAGAATTGCTATCTGCAGTAGAGGCTGCTATTACGCAGGAAGAACCGGAAGTTCAATGGGCTATGAATTTCACCGCAGGCTGGATAGGCGTATATGATGAAAAGAATCGTGCACGTTGTATGAAAATAGGTGAGAAAGCGGGCCTTTACAAAGATGAAAAAGTATCGAAAGGATGTACTCCCAACTATTTGCCGGAGTTCATTACGATTGAAGTTAACAAACGGATTAAGAAGTAGTTATCTATGAATAATATATTATGTTTACATAAAACGTTCGGATGAATCCGAACGTTTTATTTGCTATTCAAGTTACCCGAGCCCGTTACATTTCCATCACCTGTTTTTATTTTTCTCGATCATCCCGCCGCTCATTTCGTTGTGCTCTAGCGTCAAAGTCTTCCGCGAATTCCTGTGTGCGGTTTTCGCCTGGATTATTCGTATTGCTGTTTGTGTTGTGTGCCTCTTTGTAAGTATCAAAGCTATTATGCGTTCTTTCGTTCATTGTCTTCTTATTGTTTTTATTCATCGATTACTCACCTCCTCTACGTACTATGCACGTCAGCTGAAGAAGTATACGCCACTGTCCGGAATGAAAAGAAGGGATTGGAAATGCCCACGCCGAAAGTACGTAATGTGGGATTTACTGACATTGGGGGATGCGACATGAATTATGACGTCATTGTAGTGGGAGCCGGACTTGCCGGATTGGTGGCCACTTCTGAGATCATCAAAATCGGAAAAAAGGTGCTTTTATTGGATCAGGAGCCGGAGTCGTCGATGGGTGGGCAGGCGTGGTGGTCGTTCGGGGGATTGTTTTTAGTTGATTCGCCGGAGCAGCGTAGGCTGGGCATTAAAGATTCGAAGGACTTGGCCTGGCAGGATTGGATGGGGAGCGCAGGGTTCGATCGACTCGATGATGAGGATCATTGGGCTATGAACTGGGCTGAAGCATATGTGGATTTTGCCGCGAATGAAAAACGGGAGTGGCTTTATTCGCTCGGCGTTCGGTTTTTCCCTGTCGTCGGCTGGGCGGAAAGGGGCGGATATTTAGCGGAAGGGCATGGTAACTCGGTGCCGCGGTTTCATATTACGTGGGGAACGGGTCCGGGGCTTGTGAAACCGTTCGAGCAAATGGTCCGAGCGGGAATCGCCAAAGGGCTTGTCGACTTCAAGCCTCGGCATCAGGTGGATGATTTGATCGTTGAAAATGGAGCAGTCATCGGTGTGAGGGGATCTGTACTCGAACCGAGCGAAGTTGAGAGAGGGGAAACTAGCTCCCGGACCGTCATCGGGGAATTTACATACAAAGCTTCCGCAGTCGTCGTGACGAGCGGCGGAATCGGCGCGAATTTCGACCTCGTCAGGGAAAACTGGCCGATGCGTTTAGGGGAACCCCCGAAGCAGATGATTTCAGGCGTGCCGGCCCACGTCGATGGGCGGATGCTTGGGATAACTGAAAAAGCGGGCGGACGGATTGTGAATAAAGACCGGATGTGGCATTACACGGAAGGCATCCGGAATTGGAGCCCGATCTGGCCGTCCCATGGCATCCGCATTTTGCCGGGACCGTCTTCCATCTGGCTTGACGCAGAAGGGAACCGATTCCCGGCACCGAATTTCCCGGGCTTCGACACATTGGGGACGCTACAAACGATAAAGGAAACGGGCTATGACTATTCGTGGTTCATTCTCACTGAAAAGATCATTGAAAAGGAATTCGCATTGTCTGGCTCTGAGCAAAACCCGGATTTGACGGGAAAAAGCATTAAGAAGGTGTTATCGAGGGTGCTCCCGGGTCCACCGGCTCCCGTGAAAGCGTTCATGGATCACGGCGAAGATTTCATTGTTGCGAAGACGGTGGAAGAATTGGTGGCGGGAATGAACCGAGTTGCTGGGAATGAATTGATCGATACTAAAAAGATCGAGCGGCTGCTGCTAGCGAGAGACAGGGAGATGGACAATACATTCACGAAGGACTTGCAAATTACGGCGCTTCGCGGGGCAAGGAATTATATCGGCGATAAGTTGATCCGCGTTGCGAAGCCGCATAAGATTCTGGATCCGAAAAACGGACCATTGATTGCGGTCAAGCTCAATATTCTAACCCGAAAAACATTGGGCGGACTTCAGACGGATTTATCGGGCCGTGTGTTGAATGAAGCCGGAAATCCCGTCCCCGGATTGTATGCGGCAGGGGAAGTTGCCGGATTCGGCGGAGGCGGCGTGCATGGATACCGCGCATTGGAAGGCACTTTTTTAGGGGGCTGCCTGTTCAGCGGGCGGATTGTCGGGCGAACGCTATCGGAATAAAAAAGGGGAATTGCCGCTCCATATCGAATAAATAGATAACGACAGATAAAAAGGGGAAGAGTATATGACAGTTCAACAGTTTTTGGAAGAGCAAAATAAAGCGATCAAGGATCTGCATATCGCAAACGCGGAAACCTCGTGGATGGCGGCGACGACAGGGGAGGACGAATGGAACCGGAAAACTGCGGAGGCAGAGACGGCTTATGATCTTTATTTAGCCGATCCGGAACGTTTCCAACAAGTGAAAACGTACTTGGCGCAGGACGATCTGACAGCTATCGAGCGTCGTCAGCTCGAGAGTTTGTACAACGGAATGGTGTCGAACCAGGTTCCCGAAGAGGACCTCAAGGAAATGGTGGAGCTTTCGACAGAGCTGATCGCTAAATTCAATACATTCCGCGCGACGATTGACGGAAAGCCTGTATCGGAGAATGATGTCCGGGAAATCTTAATTAAAAGCAATGACTTGGCGGAGCGTGAAGAGGCGTGGCGTGCAAGCAAGCAGATCGGGAAAGAAGTTGAAGAGAAGCTCTTGATTCTCGTGAAAAAGCGGAATGACATAGCGCGTTCTCTTGGGTACGATAATTACCACCAAATGAGCTTTGAGCTGCAGGAATTGGACCGGGATGAAGTGTTCTCGATTTTCCACAAGCTGAAAGACCTTTCGGATGAACCTTTCCGTGAAATGAAACAGGAAATGAAAAGCGAACTGGCGGAGCGATTCGGTATTTCGATTGACGAGCTTCGTCCATGGCATTATGCCGATCCGTTTTTCCAAGAGGCTCCGCCGATGAAGGAACTGGATCTCGATCCGTTCTACGATGGGAAAGACCTCGAGCAGCTGACGATTGCAACGTTTGAAAGCATGGGCATGGACATTACGGATATGCTCTCGAAGAGCGATATGTATCCGCGCGACAAGAAAAACCAGCATGCATTCTGCACGGATATCGACCGTGAAGGCGACGTCCGCGTGCTATGCAATAATGTGTCGACCGATTATTGGTCCGTTACGACGTTGCATGAATTTGGCCATGCGGTTTATTTTAAATATGTCGATCGTCAGCTTCCATTCCTTTTAAGGACTTGCGCGCATACGTTGACAACGGAAGCGATTGCGATGCTCTATGGCCGATTCGGGAAAAATCCAGCATGGCTGCAGCAGTTTTTAGGGCTGGAGAAAGCTCAAGTGGAGGAGTTGACGCCGCTTATCGAGAAATCACTGCGCCGGCAAATGCTCATTGCAGGCCGCTGGATTATGACATTCACGTTCTTTGAGCGCGAGCTGTACGAAAACCCGGACCAGGATTTGAATGAGCTTTGGTGGAAAATCGTAAAGGACGTCCAATTTGTGAACCCGCCGGAAAACGTCGACTACCCGCATTGGGCAGCGAAAATCCATTTCACGCTTGTCCCGGTTTATTATCAAAACTATTTGCTCGGCGAGTTGACGACGTCGCAACTGCAATCCTATATCGAGAACAACATCTCAACAGACATGTTAACGCCAGAAGTCGGCGCGTATTTGATGGATGAGTATTTCAAGCCGGGCGCGCTCTACCCGTGGAATGAAAAAATTAAGAAAGCGACTGGTGAGAAGCTGAATCCACAATATTTCATTGATCAATTCGTAGTGAAAGCACTCGTGTAACTAAAAACATGCCGAACAAGATTAGAAAATCCTGTTCGGCAGTTTTTCATCTTCTCTTCTTTTTCGCTAATTCTTCGGCAGCCAATTTCTTTTTATCCACAACTATTTCGAACTCGACAAACACATAATACACATTTTCTCTTATTTCCTCGACACTCATCACTTTACCTTTACGACCTTTCAGCGTCACATTGTCGTCGATGGAAGGGATGTTTCTGAGTACTTGATTGAGTACGTAGTTTTTGTTTTCATAGAAATGAATGGCATACATAATTCGAATCTCCTTTAGTAGTGTGATAGTTGGAATCCATTCATTTTATGATTGTCCACTAGATTTAGAACAAAGGACTTTTAGCGAGCCATGTCGAATAAAGGACTAATGGAACAAAGGGAGTGGTATCGATGAAGCTTGCCGAAGCGTTGATTGCACGGGCGGACTTGCAGAAAAGGAACGAACAGCTGAAAAGGCGGATCAGCATGAACTTGAAGATCCAAGAGGGAGAAAAGCCTGCGGAGGATCCGAATGAAATGTTGGCGGAGCTCGACAGCAATATGAAAGAATTAACGAGTTTGATTCAACGGATCAATAGAACGAATTGCTCCGTCCAATTCGATGAACAGCGGACGCTCGCTGATGCATTGGTCGAACGTGACCAGAAGTGGGACAAGCGGTTGATCCTCGCCAAGATTGCGGAGGAAGGATCAATTCGCAACGACCGATATAGCCGGTCCGAGATTAAAATTATGAGCACCATTGACGTCTCGGCCATTCAAAAGCAGGTCGACCAATTATCGAAGGAGTTCAGGGAACTGGACACGAAGATTCAAGGTTTGAATTGGAATGTTGATTTGATCTGATTTGATTAGCAAGTCGGTAGCTGCATCGCAAAGGTGAGTACAAACCCGCCAACAGGGATAGTTGGACTAATGGTCGGTAGATGGGGCTATACCAATCGGTTCGAAGCCGTCATGAACAACTTATGCCCAGTACCGTGACATGTGTACAAGTAGAATGTAATTGTAACTTCCATGTACTAATTTGCGAAGGCAGTGAGGGTGGGTTCGGGGACTTGATTTGGAATGAAGCATCTATGGTTTTCCGTAGGTGCTGTTTTGTGTGGAATGAAAAATGACGGGCATCCAAAAGGAATGTATGCCCGCCGCCTATTACTCATTTCCTTCATTTACAATCGATCGGATAATATGGATTGAATTCCATTCGCCGAATGAAAAATAAGTGATCGGATATTTTTTCGGGAAAAGCCGCGCGTGGATTTCGCGCACTTGGTACCCTTTCTTGCGCAAGGCTAGCGTATTTTCCCGCAGCTCTTGCAAATACGCAAGTTTCTTCTGCAACGCCATGCGCCCGTCCTTCACATAACCTGCATGGCAGCAAAACAATTCCCCGAAGTCATACGACAACGTTTTTTCGAGTGAACTGATAATGGCAGGAATGCTTTCATCACGTAAAATGAGTTTTGTTTTAGGATGTACGTATAAATCCCCGGTGAAAAGCTGTCCCGTTTCTTTATTTAGAAAGGCTAGATGATCACTTGCATGCCCTGGAGTTTCAATTACCGTCCATTCGGCGTTTCTTGAATTGAATGATTTCCCGATCGGCTCTGCCTTAAAAGGCTGTCTTTTTCCCCAGAAGAATTTCCGGTAAAATGGATAGTCCGCTTTTTGTGCACATTCTTCGATTGCCATTTCATTCATGAAAATGGGCAGTCCATATTCTGTTTGCAAGTACTGTGCGCCACCGGTATGGTCCTCATGCGCGTGCGTAATGACGACTTTATCAATATCGGCCTGTGCGAAGAATTCTTTGAACTCCTCCGCTAGTGATTGGGAGCCGGTATCGATCAGCACCCCATCCGTTTCAAAACAATATACATTCAGCTTTACACTGTTCAATTGAACAACTCCGTTTACAAATCGGACATTGCTGCATTCATCTTGCATTGATTTCGTTTTCAAGAACAAGAGCTTCACCCCATATCGTCTTATGGTTCACTTACTAGTAGACTACCATATTGTGAATGATTATTCATTCAGTAGTGAATAATCTTTTAAATGAAGGGTTTTTACTTGCTTGAATCGAATACAGTACCAAAAAGGGGGGTTACAGCATGTCAATCGGAACAGAATATTTACGGGTTGTGAGGGAACGGTTCGCGGTCATAAAGGGGCAAGGGGAAAAGACTTTCTCTCAATTGGATGAAGACGGCTTTCACTGGACGATGAACGACGCGTCAAACAGTATCGCGGTTCTTATCCAGCATATTAGCGGAAACATGGTGTCGAGGTGGACGGATTTTCTTACGACGGACGGTGAAAAGCCGGACCGGAATCGGGATGGGGAATTCGAGGCGAAACAAATGTCCAAGGCACAATTGCTGGATTGTTGGGAGCACGGCTGGGGCGTATTTTTGAATACCCTGGAAAGCTTGAATGAGCAGGACTTGGAAAAGACCGTTCATATTCGGGGTGAGGCGCATTCCGTCATCGACGCGATCGAGCGGCAAATGGCGCATTACGCTGCCCATATCGGACAAATCATGTTCATTGGAAAACAGGTCAAAGGGGAGCAATGGGGAAATTTAAGCATTCCTCAGGGGGGATCGGACGCGTATTTGCAGCGGATGTTGAAAGGGGAATGAAGAATGATCGCCTGGGAGATGGTGTACTATAGCCGTTTCACAGGTTTTTTTAATTAAGGGCTCCTTTAATTGCGCAAGGGCTTCTTTATCCTATCCTAAGCTCAATCCTTCCACGTTCATCCCCCGGTCGCTTTAAAAATCATCTCCATGTTTACATTCCGACAGCCAATGGGAATCCTATCTTCAGTACAACCTACAGGAGGGCAAGAAATGAATAGTCAAAGCAATGGAAAATTGCCGGAGCATCCGGAGCCGTTTTGGAGGACGAGTGTCGACTTTCCGACCTTTCCGAGTTTGAAGGAAGACCTCGATGTGGATGTAATTGTCGTTGGTGCGGGCATCACCGGAATTACATCCGCATATTTATTGGCAAATGAAGGACTCAAGGTGGCCATTATTGAAGCTGATAAAGTGTTGAACGGGACGACGGGGCATACGACCGCAAAAATTACGGCGCAGCATGATTTGATTTACGATGAGTTCATTCAAAACATGGGTCGGAATACGGCAAGATTGTATTACGAAGCGAATATTGAGGCTCTTGATTTTATTAGAAAAACAGTGCAGGAGCATCAGATTGACTGTGATTTAACAAACGAAGATGCATATATTTACTCCGTCTCTGAGAAGTACGCACGCAAAATCGAGAAGGAAGCGCAAGCCTATGAAAAGCTTCATATCGATGGCGGCCTAGTCGATGGCATCCCTTTTGAAATTGACAACGTGCAAAATGTCCTTGTCATGAGAAATCAAGCCCAGTTCCATGTAACCAAATATTTGGTTCACTTAATTAAACTATTTCAGCAAAAGGGTGGGCAACTCTTTGAAGACACAGTAGCTGTCAATATTGAAACGGGCGAGCAGCCTGTCGTTCTGACTCGTGACGACAACCGAATCAGCGCCAAGCATGTACTCATTTGCACGCATTTTCCGTTTTACGAGGGGACAGGCCTTTATTCGACAAGGATGTATGCGGACCGTTCATATGCTCTTGCTGTGAAAGCGAAAAAGAAATTCCCGGCGGGCATGTACATTAGTGCGGATGAACCGACCCGTTCGTTACGTTCTGTCAAGGACAACAATGGCGAGGAACTGGTTCTCATCATCGGGGAGAATCACAAAACCGGTCAAAGTGAAGTGGAGACGATGGAGCATTACAAGGCGCTCGAGCAATTCGGCGAAGAGGTTTTCGGCCTCGAGAAAGTCGTGCAGAGATGGTCGGCGCAAGACTTGGTCACGTTGGATAAACTGCCATACATCGGCGAATTAACATCAGGAAATCCGAATATCCTCATTGCAACCGGCTTCCGGAAATGGGGAATGTCCAACGGGACGGCCGCTGCATTGCTGTTCCGCGATATGGTCACTGGAAAAGAAAGCAGATTTGAGGAATTGTACACTCCGTCAAGATTCTATGCACACCCAAGTTTGAAAAACTTCCTCGTCCAAAACGCGAATGTAGTTGGCCAATTGATTAAAGGGAAGCTTGGTTCACCGAAAAGAAGCCCCGATGATTTGGCCAAAGGGGAGGGCGCGGCCGTGACAATTGATGGTCATCGGAAAGGCGCTTACCGAGATGACGAAGGAAAAATCCATATTGTCGATACGACGTGTACCCATATGGGATGCGAAGTTTCATGGAATAGCGGCGACCGGACGTGGGACTGCCCATGCCATGGATCCAGGTTTAAACCGACGGGCGAAGTGGTTGAAGGTCCTGCAGAAAAACCGCTGCAAACGTATGATTATACGATAATGGATAATTTGACTTCTGAGGACTCTGGATATTGAATGAAAATGATAACCCATCTGGCGACATGCCGGATGGGTTTTTTTATGACTAAATTCGGTATACAGAAGGCGTAGATCGTATTCACTGTTCATCCAGGATTGAACAAGGATTCATTCCAATAAGAGGATTTACTCCCCAACAAATCGAATATATAGAGTAGAAATAGTGGAGGTGGGAAGATGAATACAGACATAACAACAAAAATGAAAATTGATAAACCGGCAAGTGAAGTGTTCGAGGCGATTGTCGAACCTGAGAAAATGGGCGGCTATTGGTTTTCATCAGGTACGGGAAGAGTCGAACAGGGTAAGACAATCACTTGGAGGTACGAGGAATATGGTGCTGAAGGGGATATCGAGGTATTGAAAGTTGAAGAGAATAAGGAAATTGTTTTCAACTGGGGAGAAACGACAGTTACGATGACATTCCAGGAGACTGATGGAAGTACAATCCTTGAAGTGACTGAATCGGGCTTGGAAGCGGATGACCCTGAAATCGTCAATAAAATGATGGATCAAAAAGAAGGATGGGTGTACATGCTCACTTGCATGAAGGGGTACTTGGAAAATGGCATAACGACATTACGGGCTTCTTTGGTAAAATGATTGCGCAAATCGGCAGCGAAGTGTTTTCGTATGCAAGCAAGAGTATGTGAGATAAGTGATAAATGCAGATGTGGATACTTCCTCATCTGGTTTTGTTATTTCCGCCATCGAAAACTCATGAATTGTAGTCATTCGTTGATAAATTCATCGGAATCGGTGGTAAAGTCCGTCAAACCGGTGGTAAACCGTTGAGAATCGGTGGTAAAGTCCGCCGAATCGGTGGTAAACCGCCTCGAATCGGTGGTAACGAGTTGCAGTGCCATTTACATGGACCTGCACAGCTGAATTATAGTGGATTCCCTTCAAATTTATAAGCGTTATGCGTGATTGCTGGAGTTTATGCGTGTCTGCGGCGATTTATGCGCGCTTTCGCGGATTTATGCGCGGATTTCAAGTTTTATGGGCTTCTATAGCGTTTTATGCGTGAGTAATGGAGTTTATGCGTTTTTGGCGACATCTGCGCCGCTTAGGATGTGCAGCAGTGATGAGAAAAGAGGGAAATTCAGCGCCATGGCGAATAACCTTAGTATGAAGTAGTATTTAGGGGGAATTTACATGGGAGAGACAGCAGCGGTGAAACCGTTTCATGAGTATGCGCAGGATTATGTCGAGAAGCAGTTGATTCCGGGGGCGATCATCGGCATTGATTCAGATGGCGAGAGGATATACGAGCTGGAATTCGGCTATCGGAATGTAGCGCAAAAGCTGCCGGTGACGGGAGATACGGTGTTCGGGATTGCTTCGATGACGAAGTCGTTTACGAGTGCGGGCATTATGAAGCTGCAGGAGCTGGGGAAGTTGTCGGTGTATGATCGGATTGTTGACTACCTTCCTGAATTGAAGAAGCCGGGAACACAAGTCGAGCGGATCACGCTCCATCATCTGATGACGCATACGGCGGGCTATCCGCCGCTTGCGACACATGTGTATGCGCGGAAGAACAGCATCGAGCAGGATCCTTCCGCAAAAGATTATGGATTGGACCTATTGAACAATCCGGGACCGCATATCGAGACGTATGATGAAATGCTTGCGTTCATGGCGACGGATGACTTTGAATGGCTTGGCAAACCGGGGCAGTTTTACAGTTATTCGAATGATTCGTATGGGCTGCTTGGCGTCATCATCAGCAGGGTGAGCGGACAGCCTTATGAGGAATTTATTGAGGAGAACATTTTGAAGCCTGCGGGAATGAAGAACAGCTTTTTTACGATAGAACGCTTGTCTGAAATTGAAGACGTAACAACACTTTACATGAAGGCGAAGGACGGCTCTCATGTGTATGAAGCGCCGCTTTGGTGGGATGCACCGTCAATGCGAGCGGTCGGTTATTTGAAATCAACGGCAAATGACATCCTCCGTTATTTGGAGATGTATTGGAATGAAGGCGTTGTTGGTGGGACGCGGATCTTATCGAAAGAAAGTGTCGAGCAAATGATTCATCCGCATGTCGAATACGAGCCAGGGAGATGCTACGGGTATGGGCTGCGAATCGTCCCCGATTATTTCGGCTCTACATTGATCAGCCATGGCGGCGGATTGAAAGGTGTTTCTTCTTATATGTGTGCAATCGTTGAAAAGAAGAAGGCGGGCGTGATTCTGACGAACGTTTCAGATGTGGATGCAGGCGGCCTATTGATGAGCACGATGAATGTCACGGAAGGCCGGAAGCTGGATGCTTCCCCTTCAACGCATGAAGTCCGGGAAATCGATGCGGAAGAACTGCGGAAATTCGTAGGTTCATTCATTTCTAGCGAAGGGATGAATGTGAAGGTGTCGCTGAATGAAGGGAAGCTCACGATCGAATCGAATGGAGTGTGCCGGAAATTGAAATGCATCGGGAAAAACTTTTTTATTGATGAAGATGAAAAGGAAGGCATCCTGCAGTTCATTGAAAACAAAGACGGGGAAGTTGAGCGGATCGTCTATGGCGGTAGGCATATATTGAAGGAAAACGTTTAACTTGTAGCAAGTCTTTCACAATCATGTGGGAGGCTTTTTTTATTCCATGAAGCGAAATAAAGCCTTCTAGGGGAATGTCATGGGCAAGGATGGTTTGCATACATAGAATAACAGCATCAGGGATTTTGGAGGTGTTGAAGAATGTCGAATGAAGTCGGTGGCAATGTTGGGTATGGGAACGGATTTACGTTGATCGTCGTATTGTTTATTCTACTAATTATTGTCGGAGCAGCATACCTAGGTGAAGGATACTGTTAAGAATAAATTATTAGTAAATAAATTAACGGAAAATGCATGAAAATCAAAAAGTGGAGAGGGGCGAAACCGCGTCCTCTCTATTTTTTATGTACTAATTTTGTCAATCCTAATTCGGGGAAATCTATGTTATTATAGGCAAGTTGGGAAAAAACATATAACATTTTCATTCTTATCCGACTAATTCGGCGCTTATGACGTTTTTTTGTTTTGTATATAAACACAGGGATTGTCGAATAACTAAAGTGATTCCCGACTTGCGAAGATATTAGGAAATGGCATTGTTTGATCCACACATAGTTTATGCATCTAGAGAGGGGGAAACCGCTTTGAAATTCCTTATCTTCATTGCGGCATTACTTGTTATCTTTATCCTTGCGTTCATCGTAAGCAATGGTAAAAGGAAGATTAAATATAAATCGATTGTCACGATGATCGGTTTGCAGCTCGTATTGGCGTTCGCTTTATTGAACACCGAAGTTGGCCTCATCCTGATTAGGGGAGTGGCGAATGCTTTCGATAAGCTTTTAGAATATGCTGCAGAAGGGATCAACTTTGTTTTCGGCGGGCTTGCCAACGAAGGCTCTTTTCCTTTCTTCCTGAATGTTTTATTGCCAATCGTCTTTGTTTCCGTACTTATCGGGATTGCCCAGTATATTCGGTTGCTTCCTATCATCATCCGTTTTCTCGGATTAGTATTGAGCAAGGTCAATGGCCTTGGGAAATTGGAGTCGTTCAATGCGGTCGCTTCTGCGATTTTTGGACAATCCGAGGTGTTCATCTCCATTAAAAAACAGCTGCCGCATATTCCGAAGCATCGGATGTATACGTTGTGTACGTCAGCTATGTCAACTGTATCCGCGTCAATTCTGGGGGCGTATATGACGATGATCGATCCGAAATATGTCATTACGGCGCTCGTACTGAATCTGTTCGGCGGGTTCATCATCGCGAATATCATCAATCCTTATGAAGTGTCGGAGGATGAGGATATCATTGAAATTAAGGATGAAAGAAAACAGTCCTTCTTCGAAATGTTAGGCGAGTATATTATGGATGGCTTTAAAGTGGCGGTCATCGTCGGCGCTATGCTGATCGGTTTTGTCGCATTGATCGGCATGATTAACAGTGTTTTTGAGGCGGCAGTCGGCATCAGCTTCCAGACCGCGTTAGGATATGTATTTGCACCATTTGCATTCATCGTCGGAATTCCGGCATCTGAAGTGGTACAAGCCGGCACGATCATGGCGACGAAATTGCTGACGAACGAGTTCGTAGCAATGATGGACTTGGCTAAAATTACATCATCTCTGTCGGACAGGTCGGTCGGCATCATTTCCGTCTTCCTCGTATCATTCGCGAACTTCTCTTCAATCGGAATCATTTCCGGAGCTGTGAAAGGTTTGAATGAAGAGCAAGGGAATACGGTCGCTAAATTCGGTTTGAAATTACTCTATGGGGCGACGTTGGTCAGTTTATTGACGGCGGCGGTCACTGGAATTATGTTGTAAGGGAGTCCCTAGTCAGGGGCTCTTTTTTTGTGCCTCAATCCCCTTCAATGGAAGTAGCTGTGCCGAACGGGTATCATGGAATGGAAGAATAATACCTATTCACAACAATTGGAGTGAGGCAATTGATAACTAATAGAGCAAAAAAATTCAACGGCATCCCGCTGTCGATCCTTGATCTTGCGATGATCAACGAAGGGAGCAATGCCGGACAATCATTCAGGCACAGCGTCGATCTTGCGCAGCATGCCGAAAACTGGGGCTATAACCGATTCTGGCTTGCTGAACATCATAATATGCCCGGCGTCGCAAGTTCGGCGACGTCTGTCATCATCGGTCACGTGGCAGGTGCGACGGAAACGATCCGTGTCGGAGCGGGAGGCGTCATGCTGCCGAACCATGCACCGCTCGTCATCGCAGAGCAGTTCGGTACGCTTGATGCATTATATCCGGGCAGGATCGATCTCGGTTTAGGACGCGCTCCCGGCAGCGACCAGGCAACGGCTTATGCGCTGCGAAGGACGTTGCAGAGCAGCGGCAACGATTTCCCTGAGCAGCTGGACGAGTTGCGTTCGTATTTCAAGCACGACCCTGCCGCCCGTGTCCGCGCAATTCCTGGGGAAGGGCAGGATGTTCCGATCTGGCTTCTCGGATCAAGCGATTTCAGTGCGCGGCTAGCTGCGGAACTAGGTCTTCCTTTTTCATTCGCAAGCCATTTTGCACCGACCTATATGATGCATGCGCTGAATCTTTACCATCGTAATTTCAAGCCATCGAAGGATCTTCAAAAACCGTACACAATGCTTGGCATTAACATCATTGCCGCGGATACCGATGAAAAGGCGCAGTGGCTAGCAACTTCGCACCAGCAGATGTTCCTCAATATCCGGAAAGGGATCACTACAGAGTTCAAGCCGCCGCTCGATGATGTTGACGCCGTCTGGAACGAGTTGGAAAAGGCAGCCGTCGCCGAATTACTGGATTGGCCATCAACGATTGTCGGCAGCCCTGAAACGGTCAAGCGGAAATTGGAAGCGTTCATGGAAATGACGAAAGCTGACGAATGCATTATCAGCTCAGGAATCTTCAACCATGAAGACCGCCTCCGCTCGTATGAGATTGTCGCTGAAATGATGGCATGACTACCTTGCTTTATGAATAAAATAGCCAAGTATCGGACGGATAACCCGATGCTTGGCTTTTTCATATTTTCCTTCTTTTTTCATGCTGATCAATCAATCTTGTCCCGACGAGGTCGCCAGTGACGTTCACTGCGGTTGCCCCCATACCGATCAAAGCGTCAATTGCAGTCAGCAACGCCACCGCTTCCATCGGCAAGCCGAGTTGGACGAACACGGTCGCAATCATGACGATGCCTGCGCCTGGAACCCCTGCTGTCCCGATGGAGGCGAGCGTCCCGATCAATACGACCATCACCATATCGGCAATGGTGAGCGGGGTGCCGGCGACATTGGCGGCAAATACAGCGGATACGGCTATGCGGATTGCGGCGCCATCCATATTGACGGTCGCGCCGAGGGGCAGGCTGAAGCCGTATAAGCTTTTTGGAATCCCCATTTTTTTCGCCGCATCTAATGTAAGGGGCAATGTGCCCGTGCTGCTTTGCGTGACAAATGCGGTAATCATCGGCGTGCGTGCATATCTGAAGAATGGCCCGGGTTTAATTCCGAAAAGAAGCAGGAGAATGACATACAGCATGATATGTACGAGTAGCGCAATGTAAAAGACGCCGATCATGCCGCCTAATGAAAGAAGCGTATCGATACCTTGGCTCCCGACCGTATTCGCGATGATCGCGAAAATTCCGATCGGCACGTATTGCAGGATCGCTTTCAAAATAAGGAGGGATGCTTCATTCAACGCTGTAATCGTCGTCAGTAACGAATCGCCCAACCCTGCATGTTTTTCAGAGGAACGCATGGCGGAAATCGCAATGCCGAAAGCGAGCGCTGTAAAAATGATGCCGAGCAGATTCATTTCCGTGAAAGCGGTGACGATATTGGACGGCACGATATTGAGGAGTACTTGTACGATGCCTGGATTGTCCGGAACGTCGAATGATTCATTGCCAGTGAGATGCATTCCCCTGCCTGGCCGCAAAATGCTGGCGACGAGCAGGCCGGCGACGATGGCAAGCGCCGAAGTGACTGTGTAATAGATGAAAACCTTGCTGCCCATACGTCCTAAGTTGGCAATGTTTGTCTGATTTATCCCTACGATGAGTGTGAATAAAATGAGTGGGATGATCAGGAAGGTGAGCAGACGGAGAAGCAGATCGCCGAGCGGTGCCAGGATTGCAGCTTGTTCCCCTAATAGGAAACCTGCGGCAATTCCGAGAACTAAGGCAACCGAAATTTTCAGTATTAATGAAGCACGTAAATATGATTTGAAAATGCTTTTCATCACGCCGCCTCCTTTTCAGAACTGCGAGTATTGAAGGAATTCTGAATTCCACGTTAATACAGTGTGGTCGGTGTGTCAAAATACATGCTTCTGAAAAGGGAAGTAGCGTCCATATGTCGAAAGAGTAGGAAAGGAGGGATGAACGATGGTGCAGTTGCAAGAACAAGTCGATACTGCTGAACGGAAGGAATTTGTCGAGACGCCCGTCAAAACATTGTTCCAGAAGTTTGCTGATAATAAGGATGTCTCGCTTGTATTCGGAGATCCAATCGAAGTCGGTCTGACGAAAGTAGTTCCTGTTGCGAAGCTGCAATACGGTTTTGGAGGAGGAGGCGATAACGCAGGCAATAACGGCGGCGGTGGAGGATTTAGAATCAGCCCCGTAGGTGTCTATGAAATTACACCTGAACGAGTTACATTCAAATCGACTCGCAGCGGTAGGCGAATCATCGTTATGATGTTGTTATCGGGTCTGTTTTTCTTCTTAGGAAAGAAATCAAGTAAAAAACGGTGAATGAAAAGGACTCCCAGCAGGCGGGAGTCCTTTATTCATTCCTATTGCCCTGCGCCCTTCCGGACCGAAGCGATTACGAAGCCGATTACAGCGAACACAATGGCTGGGAGTATCCAACCGATCCCTTCTTCGTAAAGGGGCAAGTGACGGAGCACATCTGCAACCGGAGCGATCGGCAGGCCGAACGCCTTCAGCATATCGAAAAAACCGATAAATCCAGCCGCAGCCAGTGCGAAGAGATACACTTCCCGGTGGCCGTTGAACCAGTTATGGAAGAAGCTGATTGTAATCAAGACGATCGCCAGCGGGTAAACCCCGATGAGAACTGGCAATGTAAGCTCGATTAATTGCGTAAGCCCGATGTTCGCAATGAACGCACTGAAAATGCAGATGATCAGCACCACGAACCGATACGACAGCTTTGGAAATGTATCCGAGAAAAAGGCGGCACATGAAGAAGCGAGACCGACGGATGTTGTCAGGCAAGCAAGGAGTACAGCCAGACCAAGCAAGACTTGTCCGGGCGTTCCAAGTAGCGAATAGGCGAGCTGTGTTAAAATCTCGCCGCCGTTTGCCGCATTCGGTGCGACAAGTCGACTCGTTGTGCCGAGATAGGCGAGGCCGATGTAAACGAGACAAAGTCCGGTTACCGCGATGAAACCGGATTTCATCGTAATCGCAGTAATCGTTTTCCGGTCCGAAATGCCCCTTGCCTTAATTGCATTAATGACGATGATGCCGAACACAAGCGCAGCAATCGCATCCATCGTCAAATATCCTTCAATGAACCCATTGATGAAAGGATTCTGGATGTACTGCTTCTGTGGCGGGCCGCTCGTTCCGGCCGGTTTGATAATGCCGACCGTGACGATGAAAGCGACGAGTGCGAGGAGAACAGGGGTGAGCACATTTCCGAAACGGTCGACCAATTTATTCGGCTTCAACGAAAGCCAGGCGGTAACCGCGAAAAAGACGACTGTGAATAAAACCAAACCCATCTTTTCCGCTGAATCGGAAATGAAAGGAGCCATTCCCATTTCAAACGAAACCGTTGCTGTGCGCGGTACGCCGAAAAATGGACCGAGCGCCAAATAGACAACTATCGCGAAAACAAATCCGAACAATGGATGCGCCTTGCCCGCAAGATCCTTCAACTGGCTGCCGGTCATGGCAATCGCAACAATACCTAGAAAGGGAAGGCCGACACCGGTGATCAGAAATCCTGCAATCGTAATCCATATATTTTCTCCTGCCAACTGTCCGAGAAGCGGCGGAAATATCATATTGCCTGCGCCGAAAAATAGCGCAAACATCAATAATCCTAACTTCAGTGTCTCTTTACTTGAAAAATCTTTCATAACCTTTCCCTCCAACATTCAAAAGCGCATAAATTGCGCTAGACACGTATAAGTGGCATTATATCCGCATAAATCATAACAATTACGCATAAATCCCTCAATAAGTCCATAAATGTAAATAATGACGCATAAAACATCAAAAAACGCCATTCAACGATTTTACCATACTCATGCCGCATTTTTTACAGATATTCGTCAAAAAGAGAAGAATTATTAATTTCTGATAATAATCTATATACAAGTTTAAAAGTATGTTATTATTCAGAAGAGAGTATTACTTTATTAAATTGAATTGGAATGGAGAGGAAATGGGATGTTAAACGTTACAGAAAATCGGTTTGCCAACTATCCTCAACAGCCTCACGGGGGAAAACTGGTGGACAAAGTATTGACGGGGACGGAAAGGGAAGAGGAGCTGGAAAGGGCCAGATTGCTTCCTTCCATCATGGTGGATTTGGAAGCGGTCATCACGCTTGAAATGATTGCGACAGGCGTCTTGTCTCCGAATGAAGGGTTCATGAATGAAGTGGATTATAAGTCTGTGTTGACTGAAGGACGTTTGGCGAATGGAACGGTTTGGCCGGTTCCACTAAGCTTCGCGCCGATCGGCAACCGCAACAAGGAAATCATCGAAACGCTTTCCGTGGGGGACGAAGTGGCACTTTGCGATGAACAGAACGAGCCAGTGGCGATTTTACGTATTGACGATATTTTTGCATACGATAAAGAGTACCGTGCTTCCCATCTATTTGGCACAACAGATCGGAACCATCCAGGTGTGGATGCGATTTATAGGAGGATGGGAGATGTAGCGCTCGGCGGCCCGATCCAGTTATTGCAGCGGGTTGACTGGGGGCCATTCGAGAAGCTGCGTCTCGAACCGAAAGATACTTGGCATGAATTCTATGAAGTGAAGAAATTCCGTTCCGCTGCAGGGTTCATTACAGGGGCGAATCCTTTGCACCGCGGACATGAATACATCCATAAAAATGCATTGGAAGAAATCGACGGTTTGCTCCTTCAGCCGTTGGTCGAGATGGCGAAACGTGAATATACGCGCCATGAATTCAGGATGCTATCGTATAGAAGCGTGCTGGATACGTATTATCCAAAAGGTCGGTCCATCCTTGCGCCTTTGCGGGTGACGTATATTTTTGCCGGTCCGCGGGAGACGGTGCTGCACGCACTTATCATGAAAAATTACGGGTGCACACATGCACTCATCGGACGGGATCATGCGGGGATCGGCGATTATTACGATAAATATGCGAGCCATACCATTTTTGATCAATTCAAACCGGAGGAGCTCGGAATCGACATTCGGCTTTTCCACGAGGTGTTCTACTGCACGCGTTGTGACGCACCCGCGACAGAGCAGTCTTGCCCGCATGACAATCAATACCGGATCAATATTTCTGGAACGGGCATCCGGGAAATGCTTCGCCACGGCATCATGCCACCGAAGGAAATCGTCCGTCCGGAATCTGCACGGATTGCAATCCAAGGCGTTCAACCGAAAGGTCTCGATGAATCTGAAAGCGCTATCTCGCCAGTAGGAAAGGTTATTAAGAGCATGTTCCCGTTCTATTTGGAGCGTACAAGGCTTGGGGGACGGAAGCGGAAATCGCCTTTGACTGTCGATGAATTGACGAATGATGATCTCGAAATGGTGAATCTGGACGTCCGTGCGAATGCCGACCGGATCTATCAGGAGATCTTCGAGGAGTATTCGAGCGTAGGTGACACAAACCGGGGCATGCAGCCTGAATGGGTGATGGACGCAAGGGATTCGTTGCAGACACAGCAACGGATGGTCATCCAGGACTTGGAAGAGAAAGTGAAGCAAGCGCCGGAGACCGCTTCGGATGAATTCATGTATCAGGATAAAGAGGAATCGCTGAGGGAATTGGAAGTGGCGAAGAAGATTCTCGGAGATATTCCAAAAGTGCTTCGCGCGGCCGATTTCGACTATAGGACGTGGAATGTCTTGCCGTATAAGCGCTACCGCGGCAGCGATGAACCGGAGGAAGGAAAATAAGTCGTTTTTAAATGAGAGAAAAAGCTTTCCGCTAATAGGTGGAAAGCTTTTTCACGTTAATAATGTGATTTATGATCACTTGCCGAGATTTATGATCACTTGTTGTGATTTATGATCACTTGCCGTGATTTATGATCACTTTCCTTTATAAGCCCCCAGCAAATAAAAAAAGTACTGGAAACCGGACCTTCCAGTCTCCAACACTCTCCTAAAAAAATGAATGAAATGGTATATAGGATTCCTTGATTCCATGGATCATCGCTTTTTTTATTGATGATTGACTAGTAGGCGCCGCGCGGAATGGGATTTTATATTTTTTAGCGCATTCCTTCGCCAATCCGCTGCTGCGGTGCGATGAATGCTCGCTTGCTGAAATGATCAAGTCCATATTTTTAACAGCGGCTTTGATACGGTTCCTGCTCTCATCCCCACTGAAAATATCCAATGAAAAGTTTCCGTTTTCCGCAAGTGGCATGAAATCCGCGCTTCTGAAATCCGCGCCGATAATAACTATTTTTTTATCTTTTAATAAGTTCAATTCAATATCGGTCCACATATTTTCCTTTTTAGCTGTACTATCTTTATAAAAACTAGATGGTTTCGGTTCGGGCCTCGCTGGTTCACTCGTGCGTTCCGGGTAACACCAGACGACACGGAACGATAAGGGATCGGACTCATGGTAAGCAATCGCCACCACGCTTCCGTCTTTCAAACTATACGTATCAATATCTCTTTGGCTAATTAAAAATTGATAAGGGGACTCGCCATCGAGTTTTATTCTCGTCAGCTTTCCATCTGCAATTGTTTGATCTGCAACTAATAATCCATCAGACGTTTTTTTAAGAACACAATAATCGATTTCAATCCGATTGCTTTCATCCTTTATCACACTGTTTTTTCGTTTAATAAACACTAAATCTTTTAAACTATCCCCGATTGCCTCTATATAATCCCCATGTTCGAACCCATGCATCCTCACAATCTTTTCCGGGACGTATATATCTCCTTGCTTTCCTTTTAAAATCCCTCCTTTTAGCTTTCTTTCCATAGGAGTACCCAGGTTTTCTGCGTCAGTACTGCTCGTGACGATCATTCTCTGGGATGTTTCACTCGGTGAAATACGTATTGCTTCCGGTTCCTTCTTTGCCAGCTCTATTGAAGCATCGATTGTTGGAATGGCGCCCCATAATGTCAGGGACAGTTCGATGAAATCAAATAACTTATTAACGCGTTCCCTCGTCTCCGCAACATTTTCATCTGTCATTTGATTGATGCAACTAATTAATTCGTTTGAGATCTGTTTCATTTATTCAACTCCTTTCAATTATTATAACTCAATATTCCAAACATACCGATTAGGATTATGTGATGTCTACATAACTATTTAAAAAAATATCAAGCAAACTCATTGTGAAAATATCTATTTTCATGGTAAGCTATTTCCTGTTTTGAAGATCTTAAATAGAAATGAAGGCGATAAATAGATGGCAGCAGTTGCAGCCAACGGCCCGGAGAAGAAACTCAATTTGTTTCATCTGACGTGGCCGATTTTTCTTGAAATATTTTTGTTCATGTTGATGGGGTTGGCGGATACATTCATGTTGAGCGCGTTGTCCGATGATGCGGTATCGGGCGTCGGGGCTGCGAATCAGTACGTGATGATCGCCATCCTAGTCTTGGAAGTTGTCGGAAACGGTGCAGCAATCGTTGTCTCGCAGTATTTAGGGTCGAGGCGTTATATTGAAGCGTCGAAGATTTCTGCTATCGCCGTGTCTTTGAATCTGCTTGTCGGATTAGGAATTAGTGGTGTGTTCATTCTATTCACGAGCCGCATGATGAATGCGATGAATTTGCAGGGGGACGTCCTTGCCCATGCGGAAGCGTATTTGATTATCGTCGGCGGAGGGATTTTCCTGCAGGCTGTCATCAATTCGCTCGCGGCAGTCATTCGTGTGCACGGGTTTACGAAACAGACGATGTTCGTTTCTCTCGGCATGAACATTATCCACGTCATCGGGAACTATGCGCTCATTTTCGGGAAGTTCGGGATGCCTGCTTTAGGCGTACAAGGGGCAGCGATTTCATCTGTCGGCAGCCGGGTGATCGCAATGTTCGTCTTTATTTGGCTGCTGTATCGGGTGCTTGAATACCGCATTGAATTCCGTTATTACATTACGTGGTCGAAGGAATATGTTAAAAAGATTTTGAATATCGGGCTACCTTCAGCGTTCGAACAGATTCTGTACCAGGCGTGCCAAATCATTTTCCTCTACTATGTCACTTTCCTAGGTACGGAGGCGCTTGCCGCGAGACAATATGCGACGAATATTTCGATGTTCAGTTATTTGTTTGCGCTCGCGATAGGTCTCGGGACATCAATCATCGTCGGCCGTCTCGTCGGAAGCGGCGAGAAGGATGAAGTATACCGGCAAGTTTGGGCATCTCTGAAGCGTGCGCTCGTCTGTACGGTTGTGTTGGTGGCGCTCGTCATGACGTTCCGTTATCCGCTCATGCGCCTGTTCACTGAAAATGAGCAGATCATCCAGCTCGGTGCTTCTGTCTTGCTGTTATCATGTTTACTCGAAACCGGCCGGACGTTCAATATGGTCATCATCAATTCGCTCCGGGCATCGGGCGACGCGAAATTCCCTGTTATGATGGGAGCCATCTCGATGGTCATGATGAGTCTTCCGGTCGGCTATTTCTTTGTGTTCGTCCTTGACCTCGGACTTGTCGGCGTATGGCTCGCCGTCATCATGGATGAATGGGTGCGCGCGATTGTCATGTCGCTCCGATGGAAAAGCAGGGCGTGGGAAAGGTACGCGCTTGTTGAACCTGTATCTGAAATTGAACCGAAACCCGAAACTGTTTGAATAAAAAAAGCAGGCCTCTCACTAGATCCATAGTGAGAGGCCTGCTCTATTACCATCAAAAGAAGAAAAAAGGGAGTAGCGCAAAGGTTACGATTGATCCGAGTGCAATGCCTGCACCGAAAGCGAACCCACGCCCAAAGCCGAATCCACGTCCTCCGTAGCCGTATCCGTATCTAAATCCGTATCCGAATCCGCCCAAATTTCTTTGGCGGCCGAATGGTTCTAAAAAAACTTGATTGCCTCTGACACCTTGTATGATCCCTCTATGTGTTCGTCCATCTCTCGTTCCGATGACGACCGCTCTTCCGGTATGCCTGCTGCACAAAGCATGATAGTTTTGAACTGACATCGTGTTGTCACCCCATTTCGATTCAACATAATACATCATATGTGAAGGATTTTTCTTCAGGGGGGACAAACACACCGGTGCATCTGCGCCCTTTATAGCCGCGCAATTTCTGTTGACGGGAGGGATAATAAGTCTTCTGCATGATAGTCCGTACTCTTCAAGAAATTCCGGACGACATAATAGCCGACCGCATACCCTGCCATATGTGGATAGCGGCCCAAACCATAAAGCACTTTATCATGGATTTTGCTATTTTTGCGATGCATCCTATTCGGATAAACGAAATCTTTCCAGAACCTGGCCAACTGTCGGTCTGAATACAGTGAAGTCCAGGAAGAGGTGGAATCTTCGCCGAATCGTTCCGCGACAGCAACTTCCGCCAACCCCTCCAGGATGATCGTATCTACCAGCGTACAGTCTTCTTCTCGCTTAGGAAACAGATTCAGGCGGCATACATGGTTGTATTCATGCGTCAATATCGCCTTGATTTCTGTTTCCGTATTATTGGGCGAAATAAATAAAAAAATCTTATCTGCAAAAGCTAACCCCGATTTCCCGTTGAATTCGCTAGCCAGAACTTTATTGTCTGAATCCGATGGGAAGATGAAGACAGGGACGGAAGGGCCATTCCATTTGCTGCGCAGCAGCTTAAATTCATTCGAAGAAATGTCCCATGCGTTATTCGTTTGTAGTTTCTTCGTAAGCGCACTACCTTGTTTTGCGGAGATGTACATTCCGAACTGCGTTAAGTGACGCTGAATTTCCTTAGTGGAAGCAGCGGGGAAGTACCGGGATAATCTCGCGCAAATTTCGGACGGATCTCCACCCGATTCTTCAATCCATTTGTCAGTCCGAACGACAGTCATACTGCGGCACCTCTTTTTGAAGTATCATATTCTAGACAGAATAGAATTGATTTCGTGTCGAAAGTCTACTAAATTACTATGTATTATAGGGATTAATCTGCTATAATCAATTAAACCATGATACGAGAAGGAGCTGAACGACTTGCGAGTAGTGAATAATATCGCTGAATTGATCGGCGAAACCCCTTTAGTACGATTAAATCGCCTTCCCGATCAACAGGGTGCTGACGTCTATGTGAAACTCGAATATTTTAATCCGAGCAGAAGCGTAAAAGACCGGGCGGCATACAATATGATAATCGAAGCGGAAAAGGCAGGTTTATTACAACCTGGAGATACAATCATTGAACCGACATCCGGAAATACTGGAATCGGAATTGCGATGAGCGCCGCAGCGAGAGGGTATAAGACGATTATCGTCATGCCGGACTCCTCGACACTCGAAAGGATCAATATTTTAAAAGCATACGGTGCAACGGTTGTATTGACGCCAAGTGATTTGAAAATGCCGGGAGCCATTCAAAAGGCGGAGGAAATTGCGGCGGGAATTCCGAACAGCTTCATTCCGATGCAATTTGAAAATGAAGCGAACCCGGATATTCACCGGCATACGACAGGACCGGAAATCATCCGGGCGATGGAATCGTTGAACCGCAAACTGACCGCTTTCGTCTGTACGGCGGGAACGGGCGGCACCGTTACAGGGACCGGTGAATATTTGAAGGGATACGATAGCACGGTTACAGTGCATATAGCAGAACCGGCGGGGTCTCCCGTCCTATCCGGCGGAAAGCCTGGGAAGCACAAACTTGTCGGAACAAGTCCAGGGTTCATTCCATCAATACTAAATACATCCGTCTATGATGAGATTTTCAAGATTGAAGACGAGGAAGCCTATCAAACGGTCCGTGAGTTGGCCGCGCGTGAAGGAGTGCTGCTCGGACCGAGCGGAGGGGCTTCCGTCTACGCTGCGATGCAAGTGGCGAAACGGTTAACCCCGGAAGATACTGTAGTCTGCATTGCACCCGATAATGGTGAACGGTATTTGTCGAGTGATTTATTTGATTACGAAGGAGAGGAATAATAGTCCTCTCCGTTTTCATAACATTAATTCCGACTAAACGAATAAGGGAAGTCGAGGTGCAGACAAATGTATGTAACAATCGATGGAATCGAGAAGAGTTTTCTCAATGAAAGAAAAGAGCAGGTCCAAGTGCTCGACCATATTGATATAAGTATGGAAAAAGGGAGCTTCGTCTCCATCGTCGGTCCTTCCGGATGCGGCAAATCGACGCTCCTCTATATGATTGCAGGCTTGGAGAAGGCGGATAAAGGCAGCATCCGCATTGCCGGGAATGAAGTGAAGAAGCCTGGCCCTGACCGGGTTGTCGTTTTCCAAGAGGCCGGCCTTTTCCCGTGGTTGACCGTTTTGGAAAATGTGAAATACGGCTTGTTGCTGAAGAAAATGCCGAAACAGGAAGCTGAGGCAAAGGCGATCGATATGTTGAAAATGGTCCACCTGAGCAACTATATCCATTCCTATCCGCATCAGCTGTCAGGTGGAATGAAGCAACGGGTATCCATTGCGAGGGCGTTAGTGATGGAACCGGATATTCTCCTGATGGATGAACCGTTCTCTGCGCTCGATGAACAAACGAGGATGGTGCTCCATAAAGAATTGATCGACATATGGAAGAAGACGAAAGTGACAATCTTTTTCGTTACACACAATATCCGTGAAGCCGTTTTACTCTCGGAAAAAGTGATCGTGTTCGGCACACGTCCCGGAAAGGTGAAGGAAGTCATTCCTGTTCCGACATCGACGGACGGCGTGTTGCCCGATAGTGTGACATTGCATACGGAACAACGGATTTTAGCTATATTGGAAGAGGAAATCGAAAAGGTGTTGAAGGAGGAAATGGGTGATGACTACAGCTTTAAGACGAATCATCTTCATCGCAATGATAGCGGTGATATGGGAAGTCACATCTAGACTTTCGGTGTTGCCGGATTTCATGTTTCCCCGACTGACACAAGTATTGGAGACGCTTTTCAACGGTCTCGTGAACGGGCAGATTGTAGCGGCGATCGGCAAAAGCATGAGCCGGCTGCTAATCGGGTTTGCAATAGCAATCGTTTTAGGTGTCATCATGGGCTATCTCATTTGGCGCTACAAGTTGGTCGAGGATACACTCGGCTTCCTCGTTACCGCGTTGCAGTCCATTCCGAGCATCGTCTGGTTTCCGCTCGCGATCATCTGGTTCGGATTGAATGATTTTGCGATCTTGTTCATCGTGACGATCGGTGCGACATGGACGATGACCGTCAGTGCAACGAGCGGATTCCGGAATGTGCCGACGCTATACCAACGGGTCGCCAAAACATTCGGTTCGACAGGGCTCCATTTCATTCGCACCGTCATCATGCCGGCCTCCGTTCCGCAACTGCTATCGGGCCTCCGCATTGCTTGGGCATTCTCATGGCGGGCATTGATGGCAGGGGAATTGCTTGGCTCAGGCGGAGGGCTGGGGCAATTGCTGGAGACAGGGCGGTCCCTCGGTCAAATGGATCTCGTCATCTCCGTGATGATCATCATTGCGGTAATCGGGACGATTATGGACAATGTCGTGTTTATGCGTTTGGAGCGTTCAGTTCAGAAAAAATGGGGTCTCGCATGACCTATACAAAGGGGAAATGGATAATGAAAAAGTCATTGATTTTGACAGTGTTGACGGTTTTAGTAGTGGGGATCCTATCTGCATGCGGTTCTTCTTCGTCAGGCGGCAAGACAGTGAAAATCGGATACTTCCCGAATTTGACGCATATCGCTACGATTGTTGCGCTTGAAAACGGCTATTTCGCGGAGGAATTCGGGGACGATGTGAAGATCGAAACGAAAACGGTGAGCAATGGCGGTCTCTTCATGGAAGCGATGACGACGAAATCGATTGACGTCGGTACAGTCGGTCCTGGCCCATTGCTTAACTTCTATGTGAAAAACCCGAGCTTCCGCTTGATTTCAGGAGCGGTAAACGGTGGAGCTGTGCTTGTCGCGAGTGAAGGCGGTGGCGTTTCGGAGCTTGCTGATCTAGATGGCAAAAAAGTCGCCATCCCTGTTATCGGAAGCACGCAAGACGTCATGCTTCGAAAAGCGTTGAAAGAGGTTAATCTTGAAACGACATCGAATGGCGGCACGGTCGAATTATTTGCGGCAGCACCTGCGGATACTGCGACACTCTTCGTTCAAAACTCGGTCGATGCTGCGGCCACACAAGAACCGTGGGGAAATATCCTTGAAACGCAAGCGAACGGCAAGCTGATCCTCGACTGGGATGAATTTGCATGGGGGAAGGAATCCACGAACACAGTCGTAGCAGCAAGTGATGAGTTCTTGAAGAACAAAGAGTTTGCCAAAGCATATTTGAAAGCGCACAAACGGGCAGTCGAGTTCATCCAGCAAAACCCGGAGGAAGCTCAAAGCTTGGTCATTAAGCATATTAAAGATTTGACGGGCAAGGAAATTAATGAAAAGGAAACAGCCGCCGCATTCGCGAAGCTTGAAGTTACAACCGATGTGAATGAGCAAGTGATCCAGGAAATGGCGGACATCAGCAAGGAAGCGGGCTATGTTACAAGCAGCGACATTGAGGGAATGATTGATCTCTCTTATTTGTTAGGAAAATGACATAGGCACTAACGGAACCTGTTTGCCGGGTTCCGTTTTTCTTGGCAATAAAAAGAGGATCCCGATTTGGTAAAAGGGATCCCTCTGCATTTCATTTAGTAACAATCGGCTTATGCTTCCCGCATACGCTTTGCCTTCCCCGTAGCCATAGAAATAGAAACGGCAGCGCATATGAACGCCAAGACGACGACTCCACTGCCGACAGTCGGCATGCTCGTGACCGAATCGGTATAGCCGAATACGATACCGCCAATTCCCGACCCTACTGCAATACCGACTTGTATAGCAGAATTATTAAAGCTCTGATTGATATCAGATGTAACTGGATCCTCTTGGATAATGTAATCCTGCAGCGGCGGCGCAAGGGCCCAGCTTAACGCACCCCAAACCATCATGATGACAATGAAGAACGGTAAAGAGAATGTCGAGTAGGGCAACGCGAAAAGACTGATCGCGAAGGCGCCAATAATGACAAGAATGCTCTTCTTCGATCCGATCCAGTTTGCAAGATTGCCCCCGAATGCTCCGCCACCAACTGCCGCTATCCCGAATAGGAAATAGCAGATGCTGATCCAGTATTGGTTCAGGTGCAGTTTCGTTTCCAAGAACGGCGTAAAGTAGGCGTAAACCGTATAATGGCCAGCCAACATGAACATCATCGCAAAGTGGGCAAAGACGATTTTTTTATTCGCCAGCGCTTTGATTTGCGCGGAAAGCGGCAGAACGTCTCCCCTCTCCATTGTCTCAAGGAATATGGAGATAAGAATGAATGCGCCGATCGAAAGGACAGCAATCCCTAAGAAGACGCTGCGCCAGCCGAATGCATTCGTAATGAGTATACCGAGCGGCACGCCCAACACGAGGGAAGAACTAAGCCCCATGAAAATATAACCGAGCGCTTTTGCACGATGAGGAACATCGACGATCCGCGCGGTAATCGTCAAGGAAAGGACGATGAGTAGCGCTGCACTCAACGCGGTGATGACACGGGCGATCATCAAGAATGTGAAAGTAGGACTGAAATAGGTCAAAATGTTTCCGATGAAAAAGACAGTCATTGAAAACAAATACAGCTTTTTCCTTTCAAATTTCGCGGTCAACGATAATAAAACCGGACCGGCAATGGCAAACACGAGCGCGTAAACCGTTATGAGCTGCCCGGCCGTTCCGATTGAAACGTTCAAATCATCCGCGATAATCGGCAAAATGCCACCGACGATCAATTCAACGAGGCCGACTGTAATCGTTGATATGGCAATGATGAATACTCTAAAGTTCATGCAAAATCCTCCTCTGAAAAATAAAAAAAATCCCGACTGCAAAGTGAGTTCCTTTGTAGTCAGGAGTTAATGGTTCCTGGTAGAGACCCTCAATCCATATTATTGAGGTTATACATATATATCAAACGTATGAAATTTTCCATTCATCAATCTAACATGGTTTAGGGATTTTATCAAGAAAAATTTCCTTTTCCGAACGAAAAATGGTTACATTGAAAGTAATGGCATATCAACTTTTTGGAGGAATTAATTTGTACGATCCGACAGTATTTGAAAATCTTAAAGTTGCATTTGAAAACCAACTATATGATCTCGATACGATCGAGCGTGAAATAAGGATCATCAACCGATCGGATCAAATGGATTTTGCTATCCTTGCAAGGAAATTCACTTTGCAATTTACGCTTTTCGATGTAGAGGATGTATCAGCTGAAATCATTCTGGAGGCAGCTTTACAGGATTTGGCGGATGAAATAATGGGAATTCCCGGGGGAAATCCCGGATGTTCATTGACATTGCGCTTCCAAAAGCATGTCCAACAGGAGGTGGAGCAATGCCCTCAAATTGAAGAGGCGTTGAGCGATATATGGGAAAATGAAGTGCTCGTCACTCAAACATTGAGTTTCCTGTACGGGGAGGAGCGAAACGGCTTCTCGAACAACATCGAAGTGAAATTCAGGACGAAAATAAATGAGGAAAATATGCGGGAGATACCGGACTTTCTGCATAGTGTTCTTATGGCGCTTCGCGTACTGCATGCCGTTTGAGCGTGAAAAACTTTTGGATATGCTCTATCCCGAGAAGGGAAATCGCTATATAATGGAGGACAGCTGGATGAATGCGCGAGCGTTTATGCGTGCTTTTCGCGATTTATGCGTCGGAAAATCGTATTATGAGCTTTTAGAGCGTTTTATGCGCGTATGCGAAGAATTATGCGTACTTCTACGGTTTTATGCGTTTTTAAGGTAATTTATTTTGATAGAAGGAAAAGGTGTACAATATATGAGTTTATTGACAGTAAGTAATTTAAGTCACGGGTTCGGGGATCGGGCGATTTTCGACGATGTGTCGTTCCGTTTATTGCAAGGCGAGCATATCGGACTTATCGGTGCGAATGGCGAGGGGAAATCGACGTTCATGAATATCATCACCCGAAAGCTTGAGCCGGATGCGGGAACAGTTGCGTGGGCGAAGCGGGTTCGGGTCGGTTATTTGGATCAGCATGTCGTGCTGCAGCAAGGGATGAGTATCCGTGATGTGCTCCGGACGGCGTTTCAATATCTCTATGATCTGGAAGCGGAAATGAATGTCCTTTTTGCGAAGATGGGTGAAGTCGACGCGGATGAGCTCGAGAAGCTGCTCGAGGAAACGGGGCAGATGCAGGATGAGCTGACGAATAACGACTTTTACATCATTGATTCGAAAGTCGATGAAGTGGCGAACGGACTAGGCTTGGATGAATTCGGGCTGGAGCGCGACGTTCATGATCTGAGCGGTGGGCAGCGTACGAAAGTATTGCTCGGCAAGCTGCTCCTTGAAAAGCCGGATATCCTGCTCCTAGACGAGCCGACAAACTTTTTGGACGTTGAGCATATCGAGTGGTTGCGCACTTATTTGCAGAACTATGAGAATGCGTTCATCCTCATATCGCATGATGTTCCGTTCCTGAACAGCGTCATTAACTTGATTTATCATATGGAAAATCAGCAGGTCACGCGGTACGCAGGGGATTACGATGAGTTTCTGCGTGTACATGAAATGAAGAAGCAACAAGTGGAAGCGGCTTTTAAAAAGCAGCAGAAGGAAATCGCCAACTTGAAGGACTTTGTTGCGCGCAATAAAGCGAATGCCGCGACGAGCCGTATGGCGATGTCACGTCAGAAGAAGCTCGACAAGATGGATATCATTGAACTCGATGCGGAAAAGCCGAAGCCGCAATTCGATTTCAAGCTTGCCCGTACACCGGGTCGTTATTTATTCGAAACGAAAGGCCTCGTAATCGGTTATGATGAGCCGCTGTCTAGGGAGCTCGATCTGACGATGGAGCGCGGGCAGAAAATCGCGTTGTCAGGTGCGAACGGAATCGGGAAGACGACGCTTTTGCGCAGCATCCTCGGCGAAATTCCTTCTCTAGCAGGATCAGTGGAACTTGGCGACCATCTTGAAATTGGCTATTTCGAGCAGGAGATGAAGACGGAATCAAATCGCACTTGTTTAGAAGAGGTGTGGGACGAATTCCCGCATTTCACGCAGTATGAAGTGCGCGCAGCGTTGGCGCGATGCGGTTTGACGACGAAGCATATCGAGAGCAAGGTGAAAGTGCTGAGCGGGGGAGAACGGGCGAAAGTACGCCTCTGCAAGCTCATCAACCGGGAAACGAATCTGCTCGTCCTTGATGAACCGACGAACCACCTCGACGTCGATGCGAAAGCTGAATTGAAACGCGCGTTGAAGGAGTATAAGGGCAGTGTTTTACTTATTTCACATGAGCCTGATTTCTATGAAGGCGTCGTTACGGATGTGTGGAACGGGGAAAATTGGACGACCAAAATGTTTTAATGACAAAAAGGCACCCGAGCGATTTTTTTATCGTCCGGGTGCCCTTTTTCATATTTCCAGTTACTTATTTACCCCTATTAAGTTCCTCTGTCAATTCATCGATAATCTCTTCGCGGCGTGCATTCTTTGCTTTAATGGAAGCTAACTCTGCGCCTTCTGCTGTTTTTGCCGCTTGATTCGCAGCAAACTGATTGCTGACCGTCTTATTCAACCGCTCTTCCTTATCGGCTGGATCATTCGGTCGTGGTGTGATTCCTGGCATCTGAATTCCTCCTTTCATTCAATCACATAGTTTTTCCATACGACTCATAATTATGTATAACCTAGTCATCTCGCATAATTGTAAATTGTTATATATAATACCTTTATCAAAGAACGGGGGCGGAAGTTGATGGAATTGGAGCAAGTGGTTCATTCACCTGAAGCACAGCGGCAGCTATATAAGCGATCATTACTCGTGGTCATTATGTCGCAAATTTTTGGCGGAGCTGGCCTAGCGGCGGGGGTAACTGTCGGTGCACTCCTTGCGAAGGAAATGCTTGGCGGGGAAAGCTATGCGGGAGTACCTGCGGCTTTGTTTACACTCGGATCTGCGCTCGCCGCCTTTTTGGTCGGTCGCATTTCCCAAAAGTCTGGTCGCCGGAACGGTCTTTCACTCGGCTTCATCGCTGGTGGAATTGGAGCAATCGGCGTCATACTTGCCGCAACTATGGACAATGTGTTTTTATTGTTCGTTTCATTATTCATCTATGGTGCAGGGACTTCGACGAATCTTCAAGCGCGCTATGCCGGGACGGATTTGGCGAATGAAAAACAGCGTGCAACAGCGATTAGTATCGCGATGGTATCAACGACATTCGGAGCGGTCGCTGGCCCTAATCTTGTGGAGCCAATGGGGGAAGTCGCGCTAGCTCTCGGAATCCCAGCTTTAGCTGGACCGTTCATCTTGGCAGCAGTCGCGTATTTACTAGCAGGGTTGACGTTTCTTGTTTTTTTAAGACCTGATCCGTTTCTTGTAGCGAAAGCAATTGCTGCTGAGCAAGAGAAACAGGAGCTGGAAAAGAAAGATGCACGTAAGGTAGTGGAACACAAAGCGAATCGTGCAGGGGTTTTAGCAGGAGCGGCTGTGCTGATCTTGTCGCATTTCGTCATGGTCGCCGTCATGACGATGACGCCTGTCCATATGCAAAACCATGGAAACGGATTGTCGGCAGTCGGGATGGTCATCGGATTCCATATTGCGGCGATGTATTTGCCGTCCCTCGGTACTGGAATTTTAGTTGATAAACTGGGACGTACGTTTATGGTCATTGCTTCAGGCATTACACTTTCCATCGCCGGATTGATGGCTGCCTTTGCGCCAACAGAATCCCTCTTCTGGCTTACATTTGCACTTATCTTGCTTGGACTCGGCTGGAACTTCGGGTTGATTAGTGGAACTGCAATCATCATTGATTCAACGGATATAAAAACCCGTGCAAAAACGCAAGGTTCTGTCGACGTATGGGTGGCCATTTCCGGAACGGCGGGCAGCTTGCTGTCAGGCATTATTGTTGCCAATTCGAGCTATGCCATATTGGGCTTCGTCGGAATGTATTTATCGTTGCTGCTCATTCCAGTAATTATTTGGGTTCATGTTAGAGGGAGAAGCAAGGAAGCGGTGAAAACCGTCACATAGAAAGGCTTATGCGAGTAACAGCGTTACGAGCAATGGCTTTTTGCGAGTAAAAGCGCAGCGTTACGAGCAGATAATTGTCAAGAGAATAATGAAGCAGGCGACCAAAATTTTCGGTTGCCTGTCTTTTTTTATTTCCGACCCCCACAAAACGACAAGCATCGTCGAATAACTAGTATGTCCGACAAAAGGGCAAAAAATTGACGAGGTGATTTATTTATGAAAAACAGATGGAAAAAAACAGGTGCAGCACTACTAATCGCAGGATTGACAATTGGCGGGACAAGCTATGCGCTTGCTGATGGCGGAAAAGTGACGGAGATTGTCAATCTTAAACAACTTAACGAAGACAACAAAGTAGAGGAATCAGCGGTTAGCCCGGTAAGGGAAGTCGTGGAAACAGATGACAAGGAGACGAATAATGTCACTGCTACTATAATGGACCAAGAAAATGCAACGACAGAAACTGACAAAGAAGATGGAACATCAGGAGCCGAAAAAGAAAAAGCAGCTGAATCAGATAAAAACGAACTTCCGGAAATTCCAGAAGGCTATACAGCAGGAAATCTTGCTGCACTTGCGAAAGCGTATGAGCAAGCTGGAAGTCCAACTGCAAAGGCGGCGATCAAACGCAATATGGAGCGCTCCATTGCAAAATGGGAAAGCAAGCAGCCAGTAGTGGAAGCTCCTAAAGAAGAAGTGAAGGAAACAGCGCCGGCAACTGAAGAAACGCCTAAAGTTGAAGAACCAGCGAAAGAAAAGCAAGTTGCGGACAAAGCACCAGCACAAGAAGAAAAGCCGGCTAAAGTAAAAGCGAAAAATCCTCAGGCTGAATTGAATGCAAAGCATAAAGAGCAAAAAGAGACATTGAAAGCCGCTCAAAAAGCTGAACGCGAAGCATTGAAGGAAGCGCGTAAAGCTGCAAAAGAACTTGAAAAACAAGAGAAAAAAGAGAAGAAAAACTAATTTACCAAAGTTTAACGCTTTCCATTTTCCGTTGCACCCATTAGAATCATAGCAATTGGAATTGATGGGAACGGAGGGGTATACATGCTTTTGTCCATCATACAAGGGATTTTCAACAAGAAGTCTGATACAGCATTGAATGAGCTTGTATGGAAGGCGAAGACTGGCGATGAGAAGGTCATGAACGATCTTCTTATCGCATTTACTCCGTTCATGAAAAAGACGGCTTCTTTCGTATGTGATCGATTTATTGACGAGAGTGATGAGGAATTCAGTATTGCGATGGTCGGATTTCACGAGGCGGTTTTGATATACGATCCTGAAGAAAAAGCATCGCTTACGACATTTGCTCACTTGATCATGAAGCGGAGGCTGATCGATCATATCCGAAAAGAAGCGGTGAGGAATGCGAACGTCCTTCTATCCATAGACGATGATGGGGATGCAAAGACCTGTGAATACGCATTTGACAAATCGTCGTTCTTTACCTATTCGGAAGAGCGGCAAGCGGCAGAACGTCGGGAAGAGATGGCTGAATACAGCAGGTTGTTGGCCGAATATGGCTTATCATTTCGCGAGCTGGCTGCAGTATCACCGAAACATGCCGATTCTCGAAAGACCGCATTTCAAATCGCCCAGATCATAGCGGAGACGCCAGAATTTTATGAGCATCTCATTGAAAGTAAAAGACTGCCAATCAAGCAGTTAGAGCATATTGTTGAAGTTTCTCGAAAAACAATCGAGCGAAATCGGAAATACATCATTGCGGTTACCTTGCTGCTGAACCACAATTTTACATACTTAAAGGAATACGTCAAAGGGGAACTCATATGATGCGGACATATAGAGGCGTTGTTTGCGAAAAGAAAACTACATATATGGTGTTCCTGACGGAGAAAGGCGAATTTCTGCGCGGAGTTCCGGTTGGGGACCCTCCTGAAGTTGGAGAGGAGGCTGAGTTCACGCTCGTTGCTCCATCTTTTATTGCCAGAAGAAAGGCGAAGCCGCGGTTCGTCGGAGCTGTACTGGTTGCAGCGGCTGTACTATTTTTCATTCTGTCTTCATTAATTCCGTTGAATGAAAAAGTGATGGCGTACGTACAACTGGATGCAGGCACGGCGATGGAGTTTGGCGTAGACCGGGAAGGACACGTCATTTCCTTGCGATATTTAAAGGATAAGCGGAATGAAGAGGATCGCCTATCAGCATGGAAGGGGCAGCCCATCCAAGCCGTATTGGACATAGCCGTGTTGGAATTAACGGGGAACGACAACAAGCAGGTAAGTATTACGACCATCTATCCAACCCGTGAAAGGGCACAGGAGACGCGTCAGCTGATTGGTGACGCCGTGCAGGAAGTCCGCGGCAAGCATGAAGAAATAACCTTGGAAATTGCGGAAAGTTCGCCAGAGGAAAGAAAAGTGGCAAACAAGAAGAACATGTCGATCCATCAATTCAAATCGATCGAGAGTAAAAAGAAAAAGCATCCTGTAAAGAATGGGAATCCGGGTGAGAAGAAACCCGTTCAGCCGCAAAAAGATGCTTTGCAAAAACCGAAGAAGGATACCGTTCCTCCTGTGCATTCGCAAGAACAGAAGAAGGAAAAGGGTCGTCCACATAAATCGGAAGATCAACAAGGTCCGCCTGCAGAGAAGTCTAAGAACAAACCGGACAAAGGGCGAAGTGAAAAGGTGCCGCCTCATGCGGATCAGCAAGGTCCACCGCCTCATTCGTCATCGGTCGATAAAAAAAGTAAAGACAATCAAGGGCCACCTGCAAAACAACATAAGGAAAATCCATCAAATAATAACAAACAGAATCCGCAAAATAACAAATGAGGCTGTTGCAGATCATCAGTTTTTACTGACAATCTGCAGCAGCCTATTCTTGCTAGTTCGTAAATTGTGGCTCGCGCCAAAAGCGAGTCACTCCTCGCCCAAAGCGATTGAGTCCATATAATTGTGTAAATAGGAAAAGGCCTTTTCCATCCCCTGTGATAAAATGTTTTCAACCACGATAAACATTTGGAGGAATGGAAAATGGCCCAACTTAATTTTAACCTAGATATGG
>NZ_JAMBOI010000014.1 GCF_023715535.1 Sporosarcina luteola
TCGGTTTCCTTATACGGATTCAAAGATCCCAGCGTCCGCACGACTTTCCTTCACTTCTACTACAAAAAAATAGTAGCACAAACCATGGCCATGGTCTGCACTACTAATGTTAGTATGTTTCCGCGGGCGAGCGGTGAGCCTCCTCAGTCGCTTCGCTCCCTCCGGGGTCTCACCTGTCTCGCTTTCCCGCAGGAGTCGCCGCCATCCGCTCCGATCAACGGTGTTTGCAATTAAAATAAATTTGTTCAGGATAGCCATCCAGCTACTAAAATCTCAAGTTACCCAATATTGTTCTCTAAGTACGAAAACCTCAATATTGTTTCTTCACATCTTTATAAATTTCTCTAGCCTGTTTATAAATCTCATTACTTGGCTCGATTTGATAATTTCCAGCACCATCACTTAGATGAAAAATCCCCTTCTCATCTATCACCAAAGAACTTGAAATTTGGTCATTATAGATGAAGGTTAGCGTTACTGCTTTTTCATAATTAATTTGTTGGTTTGTTTGTCCACTATATTCTATTTCATTGTAAGCCTTCACAAGCGACTGAACAGTTTCTTTATCTACTTTGTTGTAACCCTCGTACAAGCTTTGTCCAAAGCCAATATCATAGTAATCAGCTTTAATTTGTTTGACAGAGTTACCATTACACCCGCTAACAATAAAAAATACACTTAGTATAATACACAAAAACAATAACTTCCTCACAACTTAACTTTCTCCCTTCAAACTCCGTGAATCTGTTGAACGATCAGTTGTGTTTGGCCGTTGCGCTTTTCCATTGTTCCTGTGATTTGCACCATTGCAAGTTCCTGTATATGGATGTTGCTTGCGGCGTATTGTCTTGGGAAGATCGTGCAAGATAGTTCTCCTGTTTCGTCCTGGAGAGTCAGGAAAGCCATCGCTTCGCCTTTTTTTGTACGGATCCGTTTGACTTCCCTAATCATTCCGGCGACTTTTAGCATCGTCCGTTCTTTTGCATCGGGAACGACTACTAGATCCACCACTTGTTCCTCCAACATCTTTTTCATTTCCAATGCTGGATGTTCGGATAAATAAAAACCAAGCACTTCCCGTTCATATTCGAGCATGGCAAATCTCGGCATTGACCCGCCAGGAGTGTATTTCGGCTTTGCTACTGAATAAATGATTTCGTGGAGTAAGTCATCTCCGTCGGGACTGACGAACTGGGCATGATTGCGCGCAGCTTCAATCGATGCCAACAGGACGGACCGGTCTTCTCCGAATTCATCGAGTGCTCCCGCTTTTATGAGAGGTATGATCGTTTTTTCGGTAAAATAAGTTCCTCCGATTGCTGCTGAAAAATCGAAGAGCGTCTTCCATCCTTCAGGCGTACGCGCGTCTTTAATGACATTGTAAAAAGACGGTGTCACGCCTTTGATTGATCCCAACCCGATACGAATAGCACCTTTCTCGACGATGTGGGAGAATTTGCTCTTTTGAATGGAAGGAGGAAGAATTTCAATTCCTTTCCCTCTAATTTCATGGATGTATTCCATTGTCTTCTCTTGGTTTCCAGTCGCCATCGACAACAGCGCAGCATAAAAATAAGCGGGTGCATTCGCTTTTACGTATGCCAACTGGTAGGAGATCAATGAGTATGCAACCGCATGGCTTTTCGGGAAGCCGTAATCCGCAAATTTGACGATCAAATCATAGATTTCACTTGCGGAGCCTTCAGGAAAGTTCTGTTGGACGGCACTTCTTACAAAGTGTTCGCGTTCCTGTCGCAGCACTTCACGTTTCTTTTTACTGACAGCCCTGCGTAACAGATCCGCTTCCGCCATCGTGAACCCAGCAATTTGCACAGCGATTTGCATGATCTGCTCCTGGTATACGATGATTCCCTCGGTTTCCTGGAGAATCGGCTCTAGGGTAGGGTGTAAATAATTATTTTTTTCCTTTTTGTTTTTCCTCCGACTGTAGAGCGGGATATTCTCCATCGGGCCTGGCCGGTATAATGCATTGATGGCGTACAGGTCACTGAACGCATCCGGTTTGATTAGCCGTAACGCATCTCTCATGCCGTCCGACTCGAATTGGAAAATCCCCGTCATGTCGCCATTCTTGAAAAGTTCAAAAGTCTTTGCGTCATTCAGAGGAATCTCTTCGAAATGCAGCTTCTTGCCCGTGTCGTATTGAATCATCGATTGGATACGGTCCATTAACGTCAAATTGCGCAATCCAAGGAAATCCATTTTCAATAAACCGATTTCCTCCACATCTCCCATTGCCCATTGAGTCAAGTAAATATCATCACCGCCATTTTGGAGTGGAACATTTTCGACTAATGGCATCGGAGACAGGATGACTCCCGCTGCATGGGTGGAAGCATTTCTCGGCAAGCCTTCCAACGTTTTAGCTGCTTGAAACCACTTGGCACGGATAGGATCCATTGCGATCCAGTCTTGAAGGGCTTTCGACTTGCTGACGGACTCTTCCAGCCTTTTGCTATGCCCTTCCTGAATCTGTTTGGATAAGAAAGACATTTCTTCGTTGGAGAAGTCGAATACTCGGGCTACGTTTCTTGCGACAGATTTAGAAGAGAGCGTTCCGAAGGTAATGATTTGAGCAACGTGTGCCTTCCCATATTTCTTAGCTACATATTCAATCACTTCAGAGCGGCGGTTATCGGCAAAATCGATGTCTATATCAGGCATTGAAATTCTTCCTGGATTAAGGAATCTTTCGAAAATGAGCCCATATTTGATTGGATCGACATCCGTGATTCCTAGGGAATAGGCGACGAGGGAACCCGCTGAGGAACCCCTACCCGGGCCTGTCAATATCCCATTCTCCTTTGAAAAACGCATGAAATCCTCAACAATTAAAAAGTAATCTGAGAAGCCCATGTTTTCGATGACTGTGAGTTCTGTGCCAAGCCGTTCATAATAAGTCGGACTTACGGTTCCGAGCCGGCTGATCAACCCTTCCTCACAATTCTTTTTCAGCAATGAAGCTGCCGTGTGCCCTTCCGGGACCGGAAAGGCAGGCATCAACGGACGGCTAGGCGGCAACTTCGCATTACAGGACAACATGATTTCAGCCATTGCTTCAATCCATTCAGGATGATCGGAAAACCAATGCTGCAACTCTTGTTCGTCCGGAACATGAGCATCATAGATATCCATTTTCGGCCTTGACGGGTCATTCAGCTTGTAACCTGACCGTATTGCCGCAGCTACTTCAAAAGCGAAAGCATCCTCTTTGTCAATATATCTTGATTCATGAAAGGCAGTAATGAATGTATCCGTCTCCTCGGCAATACGCTGAATTTCCTCTTCAGCGTGGTGCTTCACCCCACCTGGCCGGGAAATGCCGACAAAGACATTCCTACATGCTTTTTGGATTTTTAGGATCGTATCGGCTTCACGTCTATCATTCCAAGAATTATCGGTCATCGGACAAATGAAGACACACCCCTCGCTATACGCTTGAAGCCATTTAAGAGGTAGTGTTTCAGGCTCCTTTGTAGAAATCGCACTGCTGATTTTAAGTAGGTTGCTATAGCCTCTGTCGTCTTTCGCATATGCATATAGCAGAAGATCGTGACCGTCATCCAACTCCAACATGATTGATAATCCGATGACAGGATGGATGTCATATTTCTCCATCACTTTGCAGAATGAACGGACGCCATACATCTTCGAATTGACAATCCCAACAGATCGAGCCCCTCTCCTTTGCAGAAGCGGGGCCAACTGATCAAGCTTTATAATGCCGCGCAGCAAATCGGCGCCGGTCACAATTTGTGGATAGACAAGTACCAATGAAAATCCCTCCGAACCGTTACTTCACTGCACATAAATCTTTCAATTTCGCAATGACCTCATCCGCTTTATCCCACGAATAAATTGACGCCCCCGAAGCGAGCGGATGTCCCCCGCCGTCATATTCAGCAGCGAGTTGATTAATTACCGGTCCTTTTGAACGGAATCGGACACGGATCTGATCCTCTTCCTCGACAAAAATGACCCATGCACAAATTCCTTTTACATCCCCAAGGGCTCCAACAAGTTGAGATGTCTCGCTCGCGGTTACTCCGAACTTTTCAAGAATCGTTTTGTCGATTTTAATGAAAGCCGCTCCATTTTCATCAATCGTGAATTGTTGATAAATATAACCTTTCAAATTCAGCAATCTACGGTCTTCTTCATACATTTCCGCGAAGAGCTTCGTCCTATCAAAATCATATTTGATTAGACCGCTTGCAATTTCGAACGTCCTTACAGTCGCACTTGGGAAAAGGAATCGGCCTGTATCTCCCACGATCCCTGCAAATAGCAAACGGGCACAAGCATCCGACATCTTCCATCCATAATGCTTTTCCCCTTCTTCAAATAGAAGATATATCATTTCAGATGTGGAACTTGCATCGGTATCCACCCATCTCATATCTCCGTATGGATCGACATTCGGATGGTGATCGATCTTGAGTAAAAAATCGGCTTTCTCATAAAACTCTGCATCGATCCGCTCTGTATTACCCGTATCGGTAACGATGACAAGTGCGTTTTTATAATCGTCAGGTCCTACTTCATCCTGAATCGCTAAATAAGTGAGCATATCATCATGCGTTCCGGATGCATATACTTTCTTTTCTGGATAATTGGTTGTTATCAATTCCTTCAAGCCGACTTGCGAGCCGTATGCATCTGGGTCGGGCCGTACATGACGATGAATGATGATTGTGTCGTATTGTTCAATTGTGTCGATGATTTGTCGTTTCAATTTGCTATTCCTCCGGTTTTTAATGATTTCTGTTCGCATTTACTGAAAGAAGCCGCTACAATGAAAGAAGTTATTTGATGGAGGCTTTTTTATGAAAACACTCAATTTCCTACTAGTCTTTCTTATCATTGCATCAGGCGTTTATTATTTCTATTTCAAGACTCGTCAATTCAGAACACGTCAAGTGTTTCCCATTCGGAAACAGTACTTTGCAAGCAGAGCCGGTACATTTTTGGGGGGATTACTTTTCTTCTTCGGAATAAACCAGCTTCTTCTGTTCCAAGGGATTGCAACGTATGTCGTTTCCAGTCTATTCATCGTACTAGGCGCCTATATTATTTTCTTTAATATGAAAGCTGCAAAGCATTATAAACAATTTATTGACGAAGAGACTACTCTGAATGAAAACTGATGCGACCGCCGCATCAGTTTTTTTCATTCCAATCATCGATCGAATAGCTGATACATTACCATCGCTTTGGCGATTAGTTCCGAATCCGAGAAGAGATCGAAGTCCACTTTAACGAATCTCCTGCTCATATGAAGGATTCTCGGTTCAACTATTACAGTACTTCCGAGCTGAACATGCTTAATGAAGTAGATAGTCATATTTTCGGGAACGCTTTCTCCCCTTTTCCGCATTTTGATTGCACGGTTTCCTACATCCGTCAATAATGTCGTCAGTGCCCCGTACGACAGAGACCCCAATTGGTTCGTCATTTGTGGAACGACAGTGAATTCGATATTCAGCGGCTGATCAGGCACGGCTTTCATTTGGCCCTTGACGATATCATCGATTTTTTCGCCTTGCTGCGGTTGCCTTTGGGTCATCTGAAACGCTTTCAGGACATCTTGGCGGCTGATGATTCCTTGAAGAATTCCACTGTCGCTGACGACAGGCATTAAATCAATGCCCTCCCATATCATGCTATGGCCCGCGGAAGCGACGCTCGTTTTCCCATTCACAGTAATGGGGTTTTGTGTCATCACTTTTTCAATCAGGTCGGTCCCAAGCTTTCCAACAGCATCACGGGAAGTTACTATTCCAATCAATTTTCCGTTCCGATCAATAACCGGATATCCCGAGTGGGCCGTTTTCTGGTTCACTCCATTGAAATGAGCTACATTGTCCTTCGGTGAAAACGTGATTGTCTCAGCGAGAGGAGTCAGTATATCCTCCACAAGAAGTATTTCCTTTTCTATCAATTGGTCATAAATTGCACGGTTCAACATCGTTGCTACTGTGAATGTGTCATAACTGGATGAAATGATCGGTAAATTCAACTCATTCGCCAGTTTTTTCGCTTCATCGGCAACATCGAAACCTCCAGTGACAAGGACGGCCGCACCTGCACTTACTGCAAGTTCATGCGCCTTGAGCCTGTTCCCGACGATCAATAAGCTGCCTGCATCTATATACCGTTTCATATCATCAAGCTGCATCGCACCGATGACGAATTTGGTCAAAGTCTTATGAAGCCCGTCTCTTCCTCCGAGAACGACACCGTCTACGATATTAACGACTTCGGCAAATGTCAGCCTTTCAATATTCTCTTTTTTCTTCTTTTCAATTCGGATTGTGCCAACACGTTCAATCGTATTCACAAGCTTCTGGTTTTCAGCTTCTTTTATTGCCCGGTATGCCGTTCCTTCACTGACGGATAAGGCTTTGGCAACTTGGCGGACTGATATTTTCTCGCCGACTGCCAATCCTTCGATATAGCGTAATATCAGCTCATGTTTTGTCGACATTTCTTCACCTTTTTCTCTTTTAACCTGTCCCCATTTTATCATACATCGGAAAGAATAGTATTTGCAGGAAGACTCAGGTCGATAAATGGTTGAATACTGGAGTAAAGAAAAACCGATCCGGCGATGTGCTATCCGGATCGGTGACGGTATTTATAATTCCAGTGAGTCTCCCGCTTTCATAATCTTCACTTCATGGTTTACGACAAGATCCTTGAATGTTTCCGGATTTTGCCTAATTGGCGGAAATGTGTCGTAATGGATAGGCACGACAACTTTCGGATTCAGCAATTCAACTGCCGCCGCGGCATCTTCCGGACCCATCGTAAAATTATCGCCGATCGGCAAAAAAGCGACGTCGATGGATTGCTGTCTCCCGATGATTGCCATATCGCCGAAAAGGGATGTATCCCCTGCGTGATAAATTGTTTTTCCTTCCACAGTGAACAAAATTCCTGCTGGCATGCCTGTATAGATAATTTCGTTCTGGGCGGTCGTGTAGGAAGAACTATGGAACGCTTGCGTATATTTCACCGTCCCGAAATCGAATGTATGGGAGCCTCCGATGTTCATGCCATGCGTAGTAAAGCCCTGCCAACCTAAGTAGACGGCCAGTTCATTCGGTGCAACGATAAGTGGATTGCATCGTTTTGCTATGTCAAACGTATCTCCGACATGATCGTTATGTCCGTGCGTCAGCAAGATTACATCGGGATTCTGTACTGAAGCATCCAAGTCCGTCAGTTCATTGCCAGTGATGAACGGATCAATCAATAATGTCTTCCCTTCCGTCTCAATTTTCACGACAGAATGTCCGTGATAAGAAATTTTCATTTGCAAATCCCTCCAAATCTGTTCATATACACTATACTTCTTTATCTTACCGGAAAACCCTCTTTTTTGATATGATATGTATGTTGAGGAAGTTGATATCGGAGGGATAAGGTGAATAAAATTAATGAGATCAAAAGTTACTTGCTAGAAAATGATGTGGATGCGGCATTCATTACAACTCCGGACAATGTTTTTTATGTTTCTGGATTTCGCAGTGAACCGCATGAGAGACTATTAGGCGTGATGATCTTCAAGGAAGCTGAACCATTTGTTATCTGTCCTCTAATGGAAGTGCCTGATTTGAAGGCGTCCGGTTGGACATTTGAAGCGATTGGGCATCAAGATACTGAAGATGCTTGGGAAGTTCTCGCAACTGCAGCCGTGAAAAGAGGAGTTCCTCTTCAGACAATTGCAATCGAAAAATCCCATTTAACCGTCGAACGACTAGAACGGATGGAACAACTCTTCGAAGGAGCGTCATTCCAACGTCTCGACGAACAACTGAATAAAATGAGAAATATCAAAAGCGAGGATGAGCTTGTAAAGTTGCGCAAGGCAGCAGCATTGGCAGATCACGCAATCGAAATCGGCTGCAAAGAGATCGCCGAAGGGAAAACCGAGCTTGAAATTCTTATGGCAATTGAATTTGAAATGAAGAAAATGGGCGCAGAAAAGATGTCCTTCGACACGATGGTATTATCAGGTCCTAAAACAGCTTCCCCGCACGGAACGCCGGGAGACCGGAAAATCCAAAAAGGTGATTTCATCCTGTTCGACCTTGGTGTCGTATACGAGGGATATTGTTCAGATATTACAAGAACAGTCGCATTTGGCGAACCTTCCGAAAAACAGCGTGAAATTTATGAAACTGTCAAAAAGGCAGAACAGACAGCAATCGACATGGTCCGTCCTGGCGTGAAAGCAATGGACTTGGATAAAGCCGCAAGGGATGTCATTACGGAAGCAGGCTACGGTGAGTATTTCACGCACCGACTTGGACACGGGCTTGGCATTTCCGTACATGAATTCCCTTCAATTACAGGAACAAATGAAATGGAACTCATTGAAGGAATGGTATTCACTGTCGAACCGGGGATTTATCATCCTGAAATTACGGGAGTGCGAATCGAAGATGATCTAGTCGTCACTTCTGACGGTGTAGAAGTGTTAACGAAATTCCCGAAAGAACTGCAGATCATACAGCCTTGAAATTGAAAACATGCTGTCCGAAATAAATCGGACAGCATGTTTTATTATTTGCTTAGTAGCGTCTCAGCCGGAACATACTCCAAGCCTTGCGCGTCTGCAACAGCTTTATATGTTACATGTCCTTCCAATGTGTTGATGCCTTTTTGCAATGCAGCATTATCCAAACAAGCTTGTTTATAGCCTTTGTTTGCAATTTGCAACGCATATGGAACTGTAACGTTCGTCAAAGCCATCGTCGAAGTGCGCGGAACAGCTCCCGGCATGTTCGCAACTGCATAGTGGACAATGCCATGCTTCTCATACGTAGGATCATCATGAGTCGTCACGCGGTCGGATGTTTCAAAGATTCCGCCTTGGTCGATTGCGATATCCACAAGAACCGAGCCCGGCTTCATCGATTTGACCATCTCTTCCGAAACCAATTTCGGCGCTTTAGCCCCTGGAATCAATACACAGCCAATAACAAGATCTGAATCCTTTACTGATTCTGCAATATTGAACGGGTTGGAAACAAGTGTCTGAATGCTATCACCGAACATTTCATCCAATTGGCGAAGACGGTCTACAGACAAATCGAGCACAGTAACTTTAGCACCCATGCCGACAGCTATTTTCGCAGCGTTCGTTCCAGCCTGTCCGCCACCGATTACTGTGACTTTTCCGCGAGATACGCCTGGGACTCCTGAAAGAAGAATTCCTTTTCCACCGTTAATCTTTTCAAGATATTGCGCGCCGATTTGTGTTGCCATACGTCCTGCAACTTCGCTCATCGGTGCTAGCAACGGTAAAGAATTATTCACTTGCACAGTTTCATAGGCGATGCCGACAACCTTGTTATCTAGCATTGCTTTAGTCAATTCCAATTCAGGGGCAAGATGCAGATAAGTGAACAGGATTAGCCCTTCACGGAAATAATCATACTCGGAAGCAAGCGGTTCTTTCACTTTCATGACCATGTCTACATTCCAGGCTTCTTTCGCAGTAGATACGATTGTCGCACCAGCTTCGATATAATCCTCATCAGTAAAGCTGGAACCATGTCCTGCACCAGTTTCAATGAGTACTTCATGGCCTGCTGACTTCAAGTTGTATGCGCCTGCAGGTGTCATCGCCACCCGATTTTCATTATTCTTCACTTCTTTTGGAATCCCAATACGCATTTCTGATCCTCCTATATATAAGAAAGTTAGTTGGCCACAAATCGACAATTCGACAAGACCAAGTACTAACAATTCTATCAGAAGTTAAAAGAATTTGCGCTATAAATATAATAAACAAATTCTTCAACATAATATTGTTCTATTTTTATTCTGAAGGTTCCAAATTAAACTCCTATGTTTTTTGAAGTTTGTAAAGGGAATAGTATCAGTAACCCCGACATTTTTCAGACAAATTCCAGCGATTCCATTTTGAATTTCCAATAATAGAAGAGGGTTTATTCAATCTATATCGAAGTTAGTAAATGTAAATATAAATATATTGGATGGAGTGATTGGAATGGTATTAAAATACGAGCAGATTATCGTGGCTGTGGATGGATCTAAAGAATCCAGTTGGGCATTCAAGAAGGCAATGGGCATTGCAGCGCGCAATGACGCAACATTGAACTTGGTGAACATCATTGATACTCGTTCCTATGCGGCGGTTGAAGCATACGATCGGTCCATCTCGGAACGAGCACATAAATTTGCCGAAGATCTGCTAACGGAATACAAGCAAGAAGCAGAGGCAGCCGGGTTGAAGAAGGTAAACATCGTCGTGGAATACGGTTCCCCGAAAACGATGATTTCCCGCGATTTATCGAAAAAGCTTAGTGTGGATCTCATCATTTGCGGTGCTACCGGTTTGAACAAAGTAGAGCGCTTCCTTATCGGCAGCGTATCCGAAAATATAGTCCGCTCAGCGGCTTGCGACGTTCTTGTCGTCCGTACACCGGAAGGAATTTGACAAACAAGATAAGAACCTGCCCCTTATGCCGGGCAGGTTCTTGTCTTTCGAAAATTTTAAGTAGTCCACTGTATTATGTATGTCTACTCTCCTCCGTGTTCTTCGATGATTTGCATGGCAATGCCTGTCAACTCGTCATGTTCAGTAAATCGTTCAGATAGCATATCGGTAAGTATATGTTCCAGGAAGTATTTCACACAATTCATATCTTGAAACAACAGGATTGTACGTAATGCCTCTTCGTATATCTCTAAAAACAAAGGCTCGGGATTAGCCTTTTGAATTTCACCAAATGCTTCATAGAGCAAATCGATTTTATCAGCTACAGATAGAATGCGCCCTTCCAATGTCTCATCTTTACCCTCACTAAATCGCTCCAAATAAATGGCTTGAAACTCTTGTGGAAGTTCCTTTTCCACGAACTTCCTCGTCATTTCTTCCTCGACTTCACTGAATAACTGCTTCAACTCTTGCGAAGCATATTTTACAGGCGTCTTTATATCCCCGGTAAAAAGTTCCGCGTAATCATGGTTCAATGCCTTTTCATATAGAATTCTCCAGTCAACTTTCTGGCCGCAATCCTCTTCAACTGTGCCAAGAAATTGAGCAATTTTCGCCACCTTAAAGGAATGACTGGCGACGGTATGGTGCTGATATTTGAACTTTCCTGGACAACGAATAATTTGTTCTAAATCAGAAAGACTTTTAAAGTATTGATGTACACCCATCTTTTTCATCACCGCTTCTGTATTATTTGAGGACTTGAACATTTCCACACAGTACAATCATAATTACGTCTTGTAAATGCTTTCCCCTATTCTCACTAAAGTATGCAGGAAAGGGATAATATACACAGCCAATTCAATACTCCTACTCATTGAACGCCATGCAAAAAACCCTTCAAATCCATGAAAGGATAAGAAGGGTTAATTAAGATACAATAAATTAAAAACAATAATCGGATATCAACAGCACTTATAATTCCTCACTTACCCAGTCCTCAATCTGTTCGAGGAACCGGGACATCGCTAGTTTATCTGACATATTCGGCACTTTTGAGAGCAGTACATCCGGCTTTGCTTTCATTTCAGCATACGGCTTCTGCAGGATGAAAAGGCTCTTTTCGTGTGCGGCGCTTCTGAATAAGGATTCCGGTAATTGGAGGACCGCCCTGATGACAGCATTCTTTTTCAAATAGCGATGAAGTTCTGCTGATTGATCTGATTCGAAAAGGGATGAAGGCGTTAGGAAAATCGCATATCCACCTTCCCTCAAGTGATTCATCGATTGTTCAATGAATAGATGATGGGCAAACGCATGTCCTTCCGCCGGCATCATTTCAAAGCTGATGGCATTGTCGTCATCAGGATAATAGCCGACTGGAAGATCACATACGACCAAGTCAACAGGATCTACGAGCAAAGGACGCAATGCATCCTGAACGAAAAAGCGTACAGGCTGTTCCAGAAGTTCAGCAGTGATGGCAGATAATCTGACGAGTAGTTCATCAATTTCCACCGATGTCGCCGTTGCTTTATCTCCGATTGCATTCATGACTGTGAACAGCAAATTGCCCGTTCCTGCTGCTGGATCAAGCAAGGTAACTTGCTCTTTGTGCTGCATCAACTTGTTTGCAAAATGCCCGATGAGCATGCCAATCGCATCTGGTGTCATCTGATGATTCGGTTGAGCTTGCTCTTTCATCCCTTTCAGGACAGCGAGCTGAATTCCTCTTCGGATTTCCTCTTTTGTCACGGAAGGAGACAATCGGGGCATTCTTTCCCCTGACAGCCATTCCTGACATGCTTCAATGACTGCTTCCAAATAAAGGTCTTCATTGTTAGATTCTGCGTGTTCATTTAAAAATGTAAAGATCTGTTCAGTATTTGTTACCATTTCGTATCCCTCTAATCCAAAATATAGCTTGCTAAAAACCTTTTATAACGGAATATGGCCCACCCGTTGCCGAGTGGGCCACGTTATTATTTTGTCAATTCGTTTACGGCTGCAATCGCCTTTTCGTAATCTGGATGGTCTGTGCCTTCCATTACATACTCGACATAAGTGACTGTATCGTCCTTGTCGACTACGAAGATGGAGCGAGCTAATAGCCGCAGCTCTTTCATGACGACACCGTACGCTTCCCCGAATGAAAGGTCGCGGTGATCCGACAATGTCTGGACATTGCTGACACCTTCCGCAGCACCCCATCTCGCTTGCGCAAAAGGAAGATCGACGGATATCGTTAGCACTTCCACATCGTCTCCGAGTGAAGTCGCTTCCTGGCTGAATTTTCGCGTCTGTTCAGAACATACACCAGTATCGATGGATGGAACAACGCTTATCAATCTGATTTTCCCTTTTGAATCATTCAGCGTAACCGGTTGTAAATCGTTGGATAGTACTGTGAAATCTGGAGCTTTGTCGCCTACTGTTACTTCTTTACCGAGCAATGTGACCGGATTTTGTTTGAAAGTGACATTTACCATGAAGACGCCTCCTATTCATTTCAATTCATTCTACTAAACAATTGTTCCTGCTTGCAACTCTTCACCCTTGCGCTCCTGCCTCGTTTCAATTACTTCCCTTTCAAATGCTTGTTCATGGATGACGTATGTGTCAGCAAAAAGGTCATGTAACGCTTCCTTTTTAGGCATGAAGGCAACGAACAGATAAGGGATGGTAAGAAGCTTTGAAATGAAGCGGCCAATTACTTCCCTGAAGAAAACTGTTGCCCACGTAAGTTTTCCGCCGTCTTTTGTGACAACTTTTATCCCCAAAATCATCTTTCCTACCGTCTGACCTGTAAATTTTGTCATAAGTGCAAAATAAGCAAGGAAAAGGATAAGGAGTGTGACTTTGTATGGGCTGAATAAAAGAAAAGATGGATTTGAAATTTTAATATCCAGAACCCTGAATATAGGTTTGATGAAGATTCCGCTGATTGATGATACGACAAGCAAGTCAATGATATATGCCCAGAAACGTGTCCAAAAACCGGCAAATTTCGGTATGAATCGCTCCTTCTGGACAATCTCATATGCAGGGAGGCGTACTGCTTCAGGTATATCGTTCATCGGCTGGTTATTTTCAATATGATCCGTCATGCCCTATCCCCTCCTTATTTTTCACCATACAAGTACATCATCCGCGGCGCATCGTAATCTGAAAGCAATTTCCCGATAAGTTCAGACTCAATATTGCGTCCGAAAAGATTGCCGACCTTCACTCCGAAAAGCGAGCCAAAGCTATCCATCGGCGCGTATTCAAAAACTGTAGCGTTCTCCAACTTGTAATCAGCCTTCATTGCATCGATGACATCGCCCATCTTTCCGAAATCGTCTGCAAGACCGGATTCAATCGCCTGTCTGCCATTCATGATACGGCCATCCGCGATCTTTTTAACTTGTTCTGTCGACATGTTACGGCCTTCTGCAACAATCGCCACAAATCGTTCGTAAGAGTCATTGATCATTTCTTGAAGCATATTGTGCTCTTCATCTGTCATTTCGCGAGATCCGCTCATGATGTCTTTGTAAGGGCCTGTTTTGATCGTATTGAAATCAATCCCGTATTTTTCCGCAAGCTTTGCATAATTAACGCTTTCCATGATGACCCCAATTGATCCCGTAATCGTTTCAGGGTGCACAAAGATTTTTTCGGCAGGAGCAGATACATAATAACCTCCGGATGCGGCAAGTCCTCCCATTGCTACGTAAACGGGAATTTCCCTATCAATCTGGATCGCCTTGATGGCATCATAAATATCCGATGATTCCACCACTCCACCGCCTGGCGTGTTCACCGAAAGGACGATGCCCTTAATCGTTTGATCGTTCAAAATCTCAGTAAGCTGTGACATGAACATTTGGTGATTGTAACCGCCTGATGCGAACAAGGAACTCCCGACATCCTGGATGACGCCATCCAATGTAAGAACGGCAATCCGATCCCTGCCTTTTCCTTGTTCGATGACCACTTCGCTATAGCCTGTTTTTCCTGCAGCCATTTCTTCCATTAAGCCGCTGAAATCCCTCGTGAATAAATACGAAAGTGAGTTAATGCCTATTGAAATGAATACAAGTACTGCAGCTACGATGATCGCAATCCACCGTTTTATTGCCATTATGTAATTCCCCCTTCTTTCTTCCACCATTGTATACGTTTCGTACCCGATAAATGTTTCATTTTACTTGGAAGGATGATGAGCGCTCCTTTTTGTCGCGATCGATTCATAAACCTTTGAAACCGTGAAGAGGATAAGTGCCGACCATATCAATGAAAATGATAATAGTTCAATCCCGCCAAATGATTCCTTGTAGACGACTACGCCCAGGAACAACATGAGCGTCGGTGCGATGTATTGAATGAAACCCGCGACATATAACGGAATCATCCGCACTCCTTTTGCGTACATGACGAGAGGAAGTGCAGTCCCGATGCCTGTAAGGATGAGAAGAATATCTGTTTTCACATCCGCATGTAAAAAGACGGCTTGCCCTTTCACGAAAAGGAATATGTAATAGCCGATTGCGAATGGCGTAATGAATAATGTCTCGATTGCCAGTCCCCGAAGCGCATCCAATTTAATGTTTTTCTTAATGAATCCGTAAATCGCGAACGTAAATGCAAGACATAAAGCGATCCACGGAAATTTTCCGTATGAAACCGTCAGGATGATGACACCCGTAAAGGCAAGTAGGAAAGCGATTTTCTGTGAGGAGGAAAGTCTCTCCTTCAGAAAGAAAATGCCGAGCAAAACGGATACAAGAGGATTGATATAATAGCCAAGGCTCGTTTGTACGATGTAATTATGATTGACCGCCCATATGTAGGTGAACCAATTTCCTGAAATTAACACGGTTGCGATAAATAGTCCCCAAAATTGGGACTGGCTTTTCCATAGCTCCTTGATGTCACTAAGTAGCTCTCTGCCATTTTTCATGAGCAAAACTACAAGGACTGTGGAAACGAATGCCCACACGATTCGTCCCGTTAAAATTTCATCACTTTGTACATGTTCAAGATGTTTCCAATAAATCGGCATGAATCCCCAAAAGAGAAAGGCTCCGACGACCCATAGGACACCACTTTTTTCAGACTGCATTCAGGCACCCTCCTTTCGAATAGGACAATTATAGTCCTTCCAAAACCGTTCGTAAACCCATCAAGGAAAAACCGTCCATGCCATTCCGGCTTTGGACGGTATAAGTGATTCATTTATTCTGTTCTTGCTTTCTCAATTCTACGCGCATGATTTTACCGGAGGCCGTCTTCGGCAATTCACTCAAAAACTCGATTTTTCTCGGGTATTTATAAGGAGCTGTAAGTGTTTTCACGTGCTCCTGTAATTCTTGTACAAGATTGTCATCTTGCTTCATTGCAGGATCGCGTAGGACGATGAAGGCTTTGACGATGCTTCCCCTCACTTCATCGGGACTGCCGACAACTGCACATTCACGTACTGCGGGATGCTTCGTCAGCGCATCTTCAACTTCAAACGGACCGATCGTATAACCTGAACTGATGATAATATCATCGCCGCGCCCTTCAAACCAGAAGTAGCCATCCTCATCGAGCCGTGCACGATCCCCCGTAACGTAATATTCGCCCCTAAACTGCATTTTAGTCCTTTCAGGGTCATTCAAATATTCTTTGAAAAGGGCAGGCGTCGAAATGTGGACAGCAATATCGCCCACCTCTCCGGCAGAAACCGGATTGCCTTCATCATCGATGATGTCCACACAGTTCCCTGGAGTCGGTTTCCCCATCGAACCCGGTCTGGCTTCCATTCCTAACATTGTTCCGACAAGCAGGGTATTTTCCGTTTGTCCATACCCATCCCTGACCGCAAGATTGAAAGTCCTCTCAAAAATATCGATCACTTCCCTGTTCAACGGCTCGCCTGCTGATACAGCACTGCGAAGGGAGGAAAGGTCGTAGTCCTGTAAATTTTCGGCTTTTGCGATGAACCGGTATTCCGTTGGCGTACAGCATAGCACGTTCACTGCATATTTTTTCATTAAATCCAAATACGTATTCACATCGAATTTCCCGTCATAAACAAGTCCTGTCGCTCCGCTGCCTAGAACGGAAAGGAATGGTGACCATATCCATTTTTGCCATCCCGGTGCAGCGGTCGCCCATACGACATCTCCTTCCTCAATGCCAAGCCAGTTTGGTCCCGCGGTCCGTAAATGTGCATAGGCCCAAGCGTGTGTATGAACGACTCCTTTCGGCTTTCCTGTCGTACCTGAAGTATACGACAGGAAAGCCATATCCGTCCCCTTCGTATTGGGAACTTCAAAATCAGAAGAGGCCGATTCCATCATTCGTGTCAATGATTTTTGTCCATCTTTTGCTTCACCTATAACAAATAATTGGACGTCTTGTAGATTTTCCACGTCTTCAAACTGATCCATGAATGCGTCATATGCAATGATCGCTTTAGCCTGACTGTGTTCCAACCTATATTCAATATCCGAAGAACGAAGCATTTCAGAGCTTGGAATGACAACAATCCCTGCCATCAATGCTCCGATATATGTTACATATGCATCAATTGTCCGGGGGACCATGACAAGGATGACATCCCCTTTGCCCAAGCCGTTTTGGATAAAAACATTCGCGCACTTTTTCGCTGAAGTCATTAATTCATCGTATGTAATTTCCTTTTCCTGTCTATCCGAACTGATATAAATGAGCGCGCGCTTTTCCTTGCCAGTAGCGTACTTTTCAAATTCAGAAACAAGATTATAGTTCTCCGGTGCAAGTAAATCTTCACGTTTCATCTAATTTCCCCCTTTTCGTCTATCACAATTATACAAACGTCTTGTGGAAATTTCAAAACATATTCATTTTTCTTGCAAGGCGTATGAATAACCTATCCATTCGAGGTGAAGAATGAGGTGTAATGCAACTAAAAGAAAAACTGCCCCGGAAAACCGGGACAGCTGGCGTGCGTCTGTTATTATTGTTGGAAACCGTTCATTTGTTGTTGGGCTTGACGCACTAATCGCTTAGTAATTTCTCCGCCGACGGAACCGTTGGCACGCGATGTGGAGTCTGCTCCAAGGTTTACACCAAATTCTGCAGCGATTTCGTTTTTCATTTGGTCAAGCGCTTGTTGTGCCCCTGGAACTAGAAGTTGGTTTGAGTTGCCGCTGTTGTTGTTAGCCATGTTGTTCTCACCTCCTTGTGCATATAGAATGGACCGTTTCCGGAAATTCATGCAGGAGGCTAAAATGGTAATTATTGCCCTTATATCAAAGCAGATCCTCGAAATCATCCTTCTCATGTTGACGCCAAACTTCGATAACCTCTCTATTTCTCACCGCTTCTTCAATCAATGGTTGAAAATCAAAAAAGCTTTCAAAACGATGGACTTTTTCAAGTTTCGGTTTTGTTTTTGGATTGCTCGGGGTAAAGATTGTACAGCAATCTTCATATGGCCTAATTGAAGTTTCGTAAGTCCCGATCCGCTCTGAAAGCTCGATAATGTCCAGTTTATCCATCGCAATCAAAGGACGGAGAATTGGCGTGGAAGTCACTTCATTAATAGCAGTCAGGCTCTCAAGCGTTTGACTCGCCACTTGCCCGAGGCTTTCCCCGGTGACAAGCGCTAATGCGCCGATTTCTTCTCTCACTTTATCGGCGATTTGAAGCATCATTCTTCTCGTAGTCGTCATTGATAAATTATCAGGTACTTGTTGGACAATGGCTTGCTGCAACTCTGTAAAAGGAATGACGTGAAGACGGACTGGCGCACCGAACGAGCATAGTTTTTCAGTCAAATCCATCACTTTTTGTTTTGCCAACTCACTCGTATACGGCGGGCTTGCAAAATGGATCGCATCAATTGAGACGCCGCGTTTCATAAGAAGATATCCCGCGACCGGACTATCGATGCCGCCTGAAAGCATAAGCAGTGAATGCCCATTTGAACCGACAGGCATGCCGCCCGCACCTTTATACACTTTGGACGTCAGGAATGCACCCTCCTTCCGGATATCGACATGCAGCAGTATATCCGGCTTTTTCATTTGAACGATAAGTTCAGGAAAATGATGCAATACATGTCCACCGAGTGCTTGTTGCAGTTCTGCTGTCACGTATGGGAATGTTTTATCCGCCCGTTTTATTTCCACTTTGAATGTTTTGCCTGCCGTATCTTCAGTACCGACCACTTCGAGCGCCTTCTCTTTAATGGCGTCCAGATCAGCTTCGCACATAGCAACCGGACTGAATGACTGGATGCCGAAAATATACGGCAGCCGTTCAATTGCCTTTTGCATATCAGACTCTTCATCAGCGATTAAAAACATCCGGTCACGCTCGGCACGCAATTGAATAGATTTCAGATCACTCATTGCACCCTTTATGTTGTTTCGTAATTTACGCACGAAGTGATTGCGGTTACGCCCTTTCAGCGACAATTCTCCGTATCGTATTAAAATTTCCTTCCATTTCATTAGTTACATTCCCCTCTCAATCAATTCCATAAAGCTTTTAAGCACTTTTATGAATTCGGCGATTTCGTCTTTTGTATTAGTGTTGCCGAAGCTGACTCGGATGACACCGTTTTTAAATTTATTTTCCAATCCAATTGCTTCGATGACATGTCCCGCATTTTTATTTTTCGAGGAGCAGGCGCTTGAAGTCGATATGATGATGCCATGTTCCTGGAAGTAATTCACGGCCACTTCTCCATTGATCGATTTGAACGAAATGGATAGAATATGCGGCGCGCCATGATGCGGCGAAAGGATGCGTATGTTTTCATACAAACTGCATGCATCTATCAACAGATTCCGCCACTCCCGATAATCTGCACTGTCTTCATGAATAGTGCTCATTCTCATCGCCTTTGCCATAGCAACAGCATTCGGAACTGAAACTGTACCACTTCTCAAGCCATTTTCTTGACCGCCGCCGAAATTGATTGCGTGTGGTGTAACGTTTTTTTTCAAAAACAAAGCACCAGAGTTTTTCAATCCATTCATCTTATGCGCTGAGACGGTGATGGCATCCAGGCCTAATGATTCCATGCTGACAGGCAGCTTCCCGAAACTTTGGACGCAGTCCGAGTGAAAAACTGCACGGCTGCTTTTTTTGATCAATTCGGCGCACTGCCTGATCGGTTGGATTGTGCCGATTTCATTATTGACATGCATGATACTGACAAGGATGGTGTCCTTTCTAAGCTTCTTCTCCAATTCCTCTATCGAGATTAGTCCTTGGGCGTCCACTGCCAAGTAGTCCACTTCGAATCCGATCTCTTCCAACTTTATACATGCATTCAAGATGGAAGGATGTTCGATTTGAGTTGTGATCACATGATTGCCTCTCGAACGATATGCTTCAGCGATGCCTAGAATGGCCAAATTATTCGCTTCCGTTCCACCCGACGTGAGTACGACTTCTCCGCTTTCATTATCGATAAGCTTTAGCATTTGTTCTTTCGAACGCTTCAATAAAGCTTCAGCTTCCCTTCCTAACACATGGAGCGAAGCGGGATTCGCATAATATTTCATATTTGCGGCAATGAAAGATTCGAGTACGCTCTCATCCGGTCGTGTCGTTGAACTGTTATCAAAATAAATCATATGGATTTCCCTTCCTTTTTGGCGCAATAAAGCCACCCGCAATTAGTATGCCGGTGGCTTGTTACTGTCAACCAACTATCAATTACTTCCTTATATTACACTTGTTCCTTCAACATTTCTTCAATTTGCTTCATTGCACCCGGCTCGACTGCTTCCACAGCTGTAGCCGCTTCTTCCAATGCCTTCGCATAGCGGAATTGCCGGAAAGATTCTTCTGCATCGAGCAATCTTTCGTGCATTTCCGGATTGGATGCACGGTAGCGGTTTCCATACTGGATGATCCGCTCTACGAGCATCACGTTTTCAAGAAGCTCCTCGACTTTTTCATTCACTTCTTTTACAACGTTTTGCGCATTCGCTAAATAGCTTTCAGCAACGGACATATTCAACGGAATTTCCTGCAAGCTTTGGCTTACTAGGAAAAGCTGTTCCTCCGCTTCTTCAAGCCTAGCATCCATTTCATCCGGAATGCCTGGAATATTGCCTCTGTGAAGCTTCCGATCAGCATTTTGCAGTTCCCGTGCTAGATCAGCCAGCTTGTTCCTGACAGTATTTTCGTCTATCCGAAGATTTTTCATCCGGTTGGCAAGACTTTCTTGTTCCTCCGCGATTTCCTCAAGCTCATCGGAAATTCCTTTAAGTTCCGCTTGTATGTAGGAATAGGCCGAGTCTTCTTCCTCCATCATGATTTTCAACGTGTCATGACGATTTTGGATTGTTTCCAACCTTTTCAAGCTTGCTTGAGGCAATTTCGCTTCTTTTTCATCCAACCGGTAACTTTGTTGCACATAGACGGCTTCATCGGATGTTTCCCTAGTTAATTGTATGATGGCATCGAGCGATTCTTCAATTTCAGCAAAATGAAAATCAACATAATGCTTGGCATTCACTTCTTTTTCCAATGAATCGTAGAATGTATCGATACGGTCGTTCATATCCATAACGTTTTGCCGTACCGCATCGATATCAAGATGGGCCAATCTCGTCAATTGTTCGCCGATTCCTTCTTCGATTTCATCCAACTGATGATGCAGGTCAAGATGTGCCAAGTTATAGGATTGGTCTTCCATTTCCTTGATTCCAATCCGCAATTCCCGTATGGAAGCCGGCATCTTGTTTTGAAGTTCCGTCAGCAATGAAGGAATCTCATGGATAAGCGTCGACAGCCTCTCCCCTTTTGCAGATAGGGTGATGACAATTTCACGTGCAAGCAAATAATTTCCATTTGCCGTCAATTCATCATATTGCTCGAATTTAGGAGTGAAGGACTCAAGTTCTTTCTCTAATGGGACGACTGTCATTCCGTAAGAATGCTGATGGGCTAAAATTGATTTCCTTGCCAATCTGTATTGCTCGCGGAGGTTTTCCATTTCAATCCTGTTCTTTTCCTCGCTGCCGATCAATTCATTCAGCTCGTCCAATATGTCGTTTTTCCTCTTGTCACAGTCGCGGATTTTTTCCTGGATCTCTTTTTCCGTTGCCGTCGCCTTTTTAAACCGGAAACGATCAATCATATCTTCCGCATCAAAGAGCAATGAATCGATTTTTGGCATATGTACATCGACGACTTCGGTCCACTCATTTCTCCACCGCTCGAATTTCTCCTCAGTTTCGCCTGTCATATTCAGTTGTTTTACTTTCATCATCTCTTCAAAAATCGGTTTGTTTTGAATTTGCATCTTTTCATGTTCCAGTTTGTTGATTTCGCTAATATGTTTACGCCTGAACAAAAAGGCGATGGTAATAAGTACAAGTAGAACAATAATTGGAATGATGAAGTATTTCACCATTGTGATCCCCCTATTCCGAAGTCACTGAAATATACTTTTAACTGCTGGATACAACAATATTATCTTATATAGTAACATGTTTAAAGCCTTTTCATATGAATTTGGGCGAATTATAGGGAAAAAGTTGTTTTCTGCGCTAAATTCCGCGAAATTTGTAGAATTTTCATGAGAGACTTATACTTAATGAGACTATATTCAGGGGGTGCTATTTTGTTTACTGCAACTAATTATTCGGATATTCCGAAGGAGAAGTATGGACAACTGGCAAAACAGCTGGATGCCTTACTTTCAGGAGAGAGCAACCGCTATGCAAATTTAAGCAATGCATCGGCTTTGCTCAATCAATTTTTTGATCGTATCAATTGGGTCGGCTTTTATATGATGGATGGCGAGGATGAGCTTGTGCTCGGACCATTCCAAGGATTGCCTGCTTGTATTCGCATTCCGCTAGGGAAAGGTGTATGCGGGACTGCAGCGCAAAAACAGGAGACCATTTTGGTTCCTGACGTCAATCAGTTTCCGGGCCATATCGCATGTGATGCTGCATCACGTTCAGAGATTGTCGTTCCTTTGATGAAAGACGGCAGAGTGATCGGGGTTCTCGATATCGACAGCCCGGAGTATGATCGTTTTAATGAAGATGATCAAGCGGGGCTAGAGCAATTTGTGAATGTGCTTGTTAACCATATATGAGTGAATGAAAAATTGCCCGGCGAATTTCAACGCCGGGCAATTTTCATGCATGGGTGGAATGATTTTGTTCCAGGATGATAAACGCTGATTCCAAGTCGGCAATGAGATCGTCTGCGTGTTCGAGACCGACAGATAGACGGAGCAAGGAATTTTCAATGCCCATTTGCAGGCGAGCAGCCTCCGGGACGCCAGAATGCGTCATCGTAGCTGGATGTTGAATGAGCGTTTCAGCATCACCAAGACTGACGGCTATTTTGATCAACGAGAGGCTATCCATGAATGTTTGCGCGCCTTCTTTACCGCCTTTTACTGTAAATGAAATAAGCCCGCCTCCAGCTTTCATTTGTCGCTTGGCAATTTCAAATTGCGGATTGCTTTGATCGAAAGGATAATAGATATTTTCGACAAGTTTTTTGCCTTTCAAATAGGAAAGTAGTTTTTCGGCATTTGCCGTATGCCTTTCCATCCGGATTGGCAGCGTCTTCAATCCACGGATTAGCAACCATGCGTCGAACGGAGACATGATCGCACCGTAATCCTTTTGAACGGTCATCTTCAGCTTTTGCATCTCTCCGGCATCTTTTCCGACAAGCAGTCCAGCAATCACGTCTCCATGACCGTTAATATATTTCGTTGCGCTATGCAAGACAAAGTCCGCTCCGCAATCGATGGGGTTTTGTAAATAAGGGGAAGTGAATGTGTTATCCACGACGACGACTAATCCATGTTTCCGAGCTACATCACAGACCATTTCCAAGTCTACCAATTCCATCGTTGGATTGATCGGTGTTTCCACATAAATGCATACCGTTTCCGGCGTGATTGCCTTTTCGATCTCTTCCTCAGTCGTCATGCTGATCAAGCTATGGGTAATATTATATTTCTCTTTCATGATTCCTAGTAAACCGAATGTACATCCATAGATTCCCCTGGAGCAGATAATATGGTCGCCCGCTTTCGTCAAGTGGACAAGTATGGAGCTGACCGCTGCCATTCCGGAGCCGAAAGCAAGGGCACCTGCCCCATTTTCAAGAGCGGCCATCCTTTCCTCAAGTATACGTACTGTTGGATTGCCGAGCCGTGAGTAAATATTGCCCGCCTCCTCACCCGAGAAGCGCTTCTCCCCTTGTTCTGCAGTTTCAAAAGAATATGTCGAAGTCTGATAGAGTGGCACAGCCAAACTGCCATGATGTTCAGTATCATCATAGCCTTCATGGATTACGAGCGTGTCTTTGTGCAGTTTCGATTTATTCATTTCCATTCCGCCCTTCTGTAATGTAAGCACTTACATTTCCTGTTTTCATTTTACCCTCTTTCATGAAAAAGAAAAAGAGCAACTTCAGCGTCATTTTAGCGCTGAAGCTGCTCATGGAGAACGAACCTATTCTTCCCATTGTTTTTCGCGTGATAAAGAGCATGATCCGTCGCTTGGAAAAGCCCCTTATACGATTTTCCGTCAGTCGGAGACCAACCACTCAAGCCAATCGATACTGTCACACGCGGATCGGTGGCCTCAGGGATTCCTTCGACAAGTTGCTTGGCCAAGTTGAGACCTTCTTCGACTGTTGCGGACGGCATGAAGACTGCGATTTCCTCACCACCCCATCTACTGGCGATTCCCCGACCTTCCACTTTCGAGAGGATAAATGCCGAGATCTGTTGCAATACCAAGTCCCCTGTCGTATGACCGTAAGAGTCATTCACCAATTTGAAATCATCGACATCCATCAGGATGAATACGCCGGATTCCTCTCTTTCAATCGTTGCTGTAACAATTTCATCTAAATACGAACGGGTGAATAATTTAGTTAGATGATCTTTATTAACAAGCTCTTGCAACTGATCACGCAGCATGATGTTGGAGATCGCCAGAGATGAATGGCCGATGAGGGAACGCATCAATTTGAAACTGTCAAATGAAAAAAAATATTCTTCCCGGTGCATGAGGATTACAAATCCGATCACCTCGCCTCCATTGCTGATTGGAAGGGCCACAAGTGATTTGAACTCATTGATATGATCCGCATCTATATTGGCGTCAAAAACTGCCTCTTCCCCTTTTCTGAAACGTGCCGAAACTGAATCAAGATACCTTTTACCTGCCATTTCTTTGAAGAGTGGCGTGGAAGAATGCGAGATGGAGTAATTGCATTGTTCTTCATAAAAGACAAAGGCCATTTCATGCGGGTAGAATGCATGCATAAACTGGTCTTTGAGAAAAGCGATCATTTCATCTAGATCCAAATTGCTGTTCAACTTCCTTGACGCTTCATTCACTAATTGCAGATCATCCACCAGGCGATGGGATTGGTCATAGAGACTGGCGTTTTCAAGTGCATTTCCTGCGCCATTCGCCATCGATCGGATAAAACTCTTCTGCGCAATCGTAAATTCAGTGTTCTTCGGAGCAGTTATCTGCAGTATGCCATAAATCCCCTGCCTTCCACGAATGGGCGCATTCAGTAGACTGCTTGCAATATCAACGGCGTTCTCAATCGTCAAATCCCCTGAGAGGAATGCATCGACTGCAGACACTCTTTCATTAGCATAGTCAAACAACCGGTACTCATCCGTCTTCCCTATCTGTTCATTCGAAAGAAGCAGATCGACGTCGTAAGCCGGAAAAGAGCCGCATACCGCTTCCATCAAGCCGTCAAGAATGACGTCACTTTCCATCGTAGAGTTGAAAAGTTCAGCCACTTCAAATAGATGCCTATATGCCTTCTCGCTCTCCGAAATCTTATGCATTTGTACAACTTGGCCAATGAATGTGCCGAACGCTTTTTTCAGCGCTTTCAAGTGAGGCGTTTGGGCAAATTCATGCCATTTATCACTGGCCCTGAATAGAAGTGCGGCAAGAGGAGCAAGATGGACATTCCTGATGATGAGCGAATCGTCCGCAAACTCATATTCCCTATCTGAAGAATGCGAGATGAATGACACATTGAAGATTGGATGGTCTTTCGCATATGTTTCCGGTCCGCAATTGTTATGAGAAGGTGCAGTATTCAATAGCGGTGTAAAACGATTATTGTCGTACAGCAGTATTTCTGCATCCTTAATTTCAAATTGCTTCATGAATAATTCTTTGAACTTGACGAGTGTTTCTCCTAAAGGATATTCATCAGTAAGACTAGACAATAAATCAAAAATGGAACATTTCAATTCATATAAAGACAATTCATGAACGTTCATTTCCATCACCCTCATTCATGTTCCCTGTATTTCTACCTATTCCATCATTCTAATACATACAACCTATTATTAATAGTTTTTACATCGATTCTACTCCTATATTCGGACGGCGAGGAAAAGAGCTTGACTCACATCCGTATAATTGTTATGATGTTCCTTGTGTAAAATAGTTGCAGCAGTTGTATGATCCATGCTGTCCAGTCTATTCCTTTTAGTAAGGTGCATCGCGTAACCTCGTGGCTGCTGAGGCGAGGATGCAAGATTATAGAATGGCACACGGATTGAATGCATCTGGTTCTTATTTTACAACAAAATAAAACCAAAACAGAGGAGGAGTCTTTCATGGCTCGTTATACAGGTCCATCTTGGAAACTTTCCCGTCGTCTTGGCATTTCGCTAAGCGGTACTGGAAAAGAAATCGAAAAACGCCCTTACGCACCGGGACAACACGGTCCTACTCAACGTAAAAAACTTTCCGAATACGGAATGCAATTACAAGAAAAACAAAAACTTCGTTTCATGTTCGGCGTGAACGAACGTCAATTTAAAACAGTTTTCAACAAAGCTGGTAAAATGCCTGGTAAACACGGTGAGAACTTCATGATCCTTCTTGAAACTCGCCTTGACAACATCGTTTACCGCATGGGTCTTGCACGCACTCGCCGTGCAGCTCGCCAACTCGTCAACCATGGTCACATCCTAGTTGATGGCAAACGCGTTGACATCCCATCTTTCAGCGTAAAACCTGGTCAAGAGATCTCTCTTCGTGAAAAATCTCAAAACCTTGATGTTGTAAACGAAGCTCTAGAAGTGAACAACTATGTTCCTGAGTACGTTACTTTCAATGCTGACACTAAAGTCGGTTCATTCGTACGTATGCCTGAACGCAGCGAACTTGCTGCTGAAATTAACGAAGCTCTTATCGTTGAGTACTACTCTCGTTAATCGCTTCCTTATGAAAACCCCGAGATTGCATTTGCAATTTCGGGGTTTTTTCTACGTTTTACTAGTAGTTTAGTTAACAAATTTCTCTGTTTTACCTACCGACTCCCAATAGTCATTGCGCAGCTGCACTTTTAAAATCTTTCCAGAAGCATTTTTAGGTAGTTCATCAACAAAGGTGACTCCTGTAATCGCTTTAAAATGGGCGAGTTTGTCTCTTGTAAATTGAATTAGGTCTTCTTCTGTGGCGTTATGCCCTGAACGTAGAACAACGTAGGCATGAGGTGTTTCCCCCCACTTTTCATGGGGAACTGCAATTACTGCCGCTTCCAGAATAGCTGGATGGTCATACAAAACCCCTTCGACTTCAATAGAAGATATATTTTCTCCACCGGAGATAATGACGTCTTTTTTCCGGTCGACGATTCCTATAGTTCCATATTCATCTACAACAGCCATATCACCTGTATATAGCCAGCCATCACGGATGGCTTCCATTGTCGCTTCTTCATTTCGCCAATAACCTTTCATGACGCCATTTCCACGGACTATGAGTTCTCCAATATCCTTTTCATTCCAAGCCACTTCTTCCCCCAAATCATTTACGACTTTTACATCAGTACCAATCATTTGATGCCCCGCTTTTGCTTTTAAACGGGACTCTTCATCTTTTGTGAAATCTTTGAAGTGAGTTTGGATTCTTGAGATGGTACTTAACGGACTAGATTCCGTCATGCCATACACTTGAATAAACTCCCACCCTAGCTCATCTTCCACTCGAGTGACAAACGTTGTCGGCGGTGCCGATCCCGCTATAAATACACGGGTGTTTTGCTCAAGTTTCAACTGATTTTCATCGTAGTATTGCAATAAGGAATTCAGGACCGTCGGAGCCATATGCATGACGGTAACGCCGTGTTTCTCTATCGCATCAAAAATATTTTTCGGAGAGGCTTTTCGTAAACAGATTTGAGTTGCTCCATTAGCAGTGTAGTAGAACGGGGAGCCCCAACCATTAACGTGAAACATCGGCAATACATGTGCAAGGACATCCTGATCCGTTACCCGCAAATGATGCATACATGTCAAAGCATGAAGATAGTTGTTTCGATGTGTCAACATCACGCCTTTTGGTTTTCCGGTTGTTCCACTCGTGTATAGCAAGCTGCACACATCCGTCTCTTCCAAAGCTTCACGTTGGAATGCTGCTTTTGAATGAGTTTGTAAGAATTCATCATAATTCATTTCATCACAGGAGCCGTCAGAATAGTGGACAATGATCTCCTCAACCGTTTCCAGCTTTTCTTTAATTGGCAGGATTAGATTGTACAAGTCCTGATCTACAAACAAAACTTTTGATCCGCTATGATTTAAAATATAGAGATAATCTTCTGGTTTTAGTCGGATATTCAATGGTACCATGACAGCACCCAACTGAAACACACCATAAAAACCTTCTAGCATTTCTACTGTATTCGGTGCTAAAAATGCTACACGGTCGCCTTTTTTTACTCCTAACTTACGAAGGCCGTCTGATAACTGATTGACACGGTCATTCATTTCCCGATAAGTAAATACCCGGTCTTCACTGATCACCGCTTTTTTATCTCCATAGAGTTTAACGGCATGATCTAAAAACTGTGTTACTAGTAATGGTACTTCCATGGATATCCCCCCTATTATCATACGTAAGAAATCATAGCAATTATAAAATAAATACTATCACAAAATTCAGCCTTTTGTAAATTAGAGGGGGGCTATTTCCCCCTCAATAAATCTTTCAACTGTTCAAGCACGACTGCAAAAGCTTGCTTCTCACCCACTTGCCTGAATTCACGGAACGGATCCCCAATCGTTTTCATTCGCTCCACTACACTATTGATTGTAAATTGTTCCGGCCGTAATGAAGCACCAACCTCTTCCCAATTCAGTGGCGTGGCAACCGTAGCCAATTCATTTCCCCTAGGGGAATATGGAGCGACGATTGTTTTTCCTTCGTGATGCTGTACATAGTCCAGATAAAGTTTGTTTCCTCTGTTCTTTTTCAGACGTTCAGTTGTGAACCATTGCGGCTCTTGGTCGCATAGGAAATCAGCGATGAATTTTGTGAAGATGCGGGTATCGTCGTATGTGAATGTATTGAATGGGAGCGGGATATATACTTGCAAGCCTTTGCCGCCGGATGTTTTGACGAATGATGTCAGTTTGAACTGATCAAATATTACTTTTAAGCGAACTGCCGCTTCTACAGAAAGTGAAAATTCCTCGACGGAAGGCGGATCTAAATCAAAGACGATTTCGGTCGGCATTTTTGTATCAATCGTTCGAAATGGAATGTGGTATTCGATCGCAAGCTGATTCCCTAGCCATAGCAAAGTTGTAATATCATTGCAGACGATATAGTCAATGTCCTCATCTCTTGATGTCTTCACAAAGTCAGGAGCATAGTCAGGTACGCTTTTCTGATAAAATTTTTCGCCCGGCACGCCATGAGGGAAGCGGATTAGGGTTAGATGCCGTTCTTTCATGAATGGCAGCATGAAGGGTGCCGCCGATTGCAAATAAAGTAAGTAATCGTCTTTCACCAAGCCTTGTTTCGGCCAAACCGGTTTGTCAGGATGAGTAATTTGGATATTCTCTGGAATCGGGTTCACTTGCCTAAGCAATTGACGCCACTGGCAGTCATCGGGATTCACTTCAAACTGAAAAGAATGGAACCTCGGTTCGCGCAGATGTTTCCCGTCAAAGCTGATGCAATTTATATTTGCACAAATGGATGGTTCGATTTTGTAAACGGAGTTTCCAATATGGTGTCCGTTTGCGAGAAACAACTCACTTAGGGTCTTCATTTCCTCATCTGACATTCCGTGCTTGAATGTCGTTACCTCAAATAGCTGACCTCCTCTATAAATTGCACCTGTGAAAAATCCGTTTACCTGTTCATATTTCGTTATAATGACTGTGACTTGACGCCAGTTTTTTACTTTCAACCATTGATTCGTCCGTTTTTCATGACTCCAGATACTTTCTCTCCGCTTGGCGACTGCCCCTTCTCCATTGTTCAGCCGGACTTGACGCCATAATTCCTTTTCATCTGTAACCGTTTCTATTAATTGAATTAGACTATCGTGTCGATAACGCACAGTAGTCGGCAGCCCGATCTGATCAAAACACTTCTTCAGTTGCACTTTCCTCTTTTCAAGTACAGTGCCGGAAACATCTTTTCCTTTTAGCAATAAAAGATCGAAGACGATGTATTGGCAAGGGAATACTCTAGAATGCCGGAAAATCACTTCTTTTTTCCGCATCCTTCCCCTCGTTTGCACGATGGAAAATTCACTACTAAAATCGTTTTGAAGACAGACCAATTCCCCGTCAAATGTAATCGGGAGAAACGGTTTAATCAAATGTTCAATGCGGCGGCAATTCTCGATAATTTCCGGAAATATATCATTCAATAGTTTTTCGTTTCTGCTGAATAGCTGAATCCCATCGTTACTCCATTGCAGAATCGCTCGGAATCCATCGTATTTCGTTTCATATAGCCAATCTTTCCCGACAGGCATTTCTTCTGCATCCATCATTAACATCGGTTTCATCATAGATCGCTCCAAGTTTTTGTTAGTGTTTGATGAATCGGATTTCGTATACATAAGAATGAGCCAGCTTTCCATACTAAGAATAAAAGCGGGTGATTTCATTGCATACAGTTTGGAAAGGCAGCATCAGTTTCGGTCTTGTCAATATTCCGATCAAGCTTCATACGGCCACGGAAAACAACGATATTAAATTGCGCCAGCTTCATAAGGAGTGTCATTCACCGATAAGCTATCAGAAAGTATGCCCAATTTGTGATAAAGAAGTGAAGAGCGAAGAAATAGTGAAAGCGTATGAGTATACGAAAAACAAGTTTGTCGTACTCGATGATGAGGAACTCGAAAAGCTGAAGAAAGAAAATGAAGACAAAGCTGTGGAGATCATTGATTTTGTAAAGTTGGAGGAAATCGACCCGATCTATTTTGAAAAGAGCTATTTCATGGCGCCCGATGCGAATGGCGGCAAGGCGTATGCTTTATTGAGGAAGGCTCTAAAAGAATCCGGAAAAATCGGTGTGGCGAAGATTATCATCCGTTCGAAGGAGCAGTTAGCAGTCGTCCGGGTCTATAAAGACGCTTTGTTAATGGAAACGATCCACTTCCCGGATGAGGTGCGCAATGTGGGAGATGTACCGAATATCCCGGCTGAAGACTCTGTTGTGAAAAAAGAACTCGATACAGCACTTCTGTTAGTTGATCAATTGACGACAGTGTTCGATCCCGATAAGTATACGGACGAGTATAGAACTGCTCTCATGGAATTAATTGAAGAGAAAAAATCGGGTAGTGTGACTGTCGCAAAACTGGAGAAACAGGCAATATCACCTTCCAATACGACCGATTTGATGGCAGCGTTGCAAGCATCGCTTGATAAGACGAAAAAGAAGAAGCCAGCACCACGGAAAAAAGCGGCGGCGAAGATGAAAGCGTAAAAGGTCTGCGAGGGGGACGCGTTATCACCGAATTTCAGGCGTTTATCACCGACTTGGGATGGGTTATCACCGATTTGGCATATACCACCGATTCTCGGAGGGTTACCACCGACTCGGAGTACTTTACCACCGGCTCTCGACTGTTTACCACCGATTCTCGGACATTTACCACCGACTCCCCCATTTCCAAGGATACAAAAAGGCCATTCCCCTAAAGGATGGCCTTTTTGCATTAGATGAATTTCACCATTTTATAGTTTTTCTTCCCTCTGCGCACAATCGTGAACGCATCGTCCAAACGGTCTGCTGCAGTGACTTCATATGCGATATCCGTCACTTTTTCACCGTTCAAGGAAATGGCGCCGTTTGTCACGTCTTCGCGTGCTTGCCGCTTGGAAGAAGAAACACCGGCTTCGACGATGAAGTCGACGATGTTCGTATCCGCCTTCTCCAGTTCAGCTGTCGGTACGTCCTTAAATGCATCTTTCATTTCCGCAACTGTCAACGCCTTCAAGTCTCCGCTGAATAATGCTTTTGAAATGCGGATTGCCTGATCGAGCGCTTCCTGGCCGTGGATGAGGCGCATCATTTCTTCTGCAAGTGCTTGCTGCGCTTTCCGTAAATGCGGTTCCTCTTGGACAGAAACTTCCAACGCTTCGATTTCTTCACGGGACATGAATGTGAAGATTTTCAAGTACTTGATAACGTCCGCATCAGCCGTGTTGATCCAAAATTGGTAGAACTCATAAGGGGACGTTTTTGCAGCATCCAACCAGACGGAGCCGCCTGCTGTTTTCCCGAATTTCGTGCCGTCCGATTTTGTAACGAGTGGGATCGTGATGCCAAACGCTTTCGCTTCTTCCTCATGCGTCTTCCGGATAATCTCAAGGCCTGTTGTAATATTGCCCCATTGGTCAGAACCGCCGATTTGCACACGGCAGCCGTAATTATTGTACAAATGGTTGAAATCGAGGCCTTGAATAAGCATATAAGAGAACTCGGTAAAAGAGATTCCTGTTTCGAGCCTTGATGAAACGTTCTCTTTTGCAAGCATATAATTAACGCTAAGCAATTTTCCATAGTCTCGAAGGAAATCGATGGCGCTCATGTTGCCCATCCAGTCATTATTGTTAACGAGGACTGCACCATTCTCACCATTGAAGTCAAATAACTTTTCGAATTGCTTACGAAGGCCTGCCACATTTTGATCCACTTGTTCTTCTGTTAGAAGCTGACGTTCATCGGCACGGAAAGATGGGTCACCGATCATCCCTGTCGCACCACCCACCAGTAAAATCGGACGGTGGCCATGCAACGCAAAACGACGTAATGTTAATAACGGAACGATATGCCCAATATGCATGCTGTCTGCCGTCGGATCAACGCCGCAATATAATGAAATCTTTTCCTCATTTAGTACTTTTTCTAGACCTTCCTCATCTGTCTGTTGATACAGCAGGCCTCTCCATTTCAAATCTTCCAACAATCCGTTTTTCATTAAAATCCCTCCAAATATAATCAATTACGCCTCGGCGTAATTGCGTCCAGATTTTGAATTGCGCTTGCGCAATTCAAAATCTGTGACATCCGCCGGAGGCTGACTTGCTTTAGCAAGTAAAAAAAGCCCCTACACGATTCAACTGAATCATGCAGGGACGTTAGACATTTAGTCAAATAACGCGGTACCACCCGGCTTGAGAATATATTCATTCTCCGCTTGAAGACGCATTATCGCTGCGTACGCGTCACACTCCAAAGCTGTAATTCGTAAACGATGTACCGGACAGCTTGCACCAACCGCTGCCTCTCTAGACGGATCGACCGTTACTACTCCGGCTTTCTCACCATGTGAAAAATGATATATGACTTATTGTAATCTAAAATATCGATTTGTCAAACATTTTCTATTGATTTCCACGAAATGTGCTATAATAGGAAGGATTTTAGGGGGGATGAAAACTTGAGCGAAAAACGTAAAAACAGGATAGATCTTATAGAAGAAAAGTTTGAATCAATGAAGAAAAAAGGATGGGCAAAGGGGCTTCGCATCACATCTGGAGTCATTTGGAACCTTTTCCTGCTCTTCCTCATTTTCGGTCTGACTCTTGGGGTTTTTGCCGCCTCAGTCGGTGCAGGATATTTTGCATCACTAGTCGCAAAAGAACCGCTTCGCTCCAAGGCTGAAATGCGGGGAGACATCTTCAATTATGAAGAGACATCTGAGATTTATTTTGCTAAAGACATTTATTTAGGTAAAGTAAACGCCGATATTGAACGGAAGGAAACGACATTGAAGGATGTTTCTCCATTTGTCATCGATGCCGTTTTAGCAACTGAGGACGAATACTTTGATTCACATGAAGGAATTGTCCCAAAAGCGATTTTCCGCGGACTTTTTCAGGACGTGACGAATTCCTCCAGTCAGACAGGGGGCTCGACCCTCACCCAACAATTGATTAAAAACCAGATTTTGACGAATGAAGTTTCCTATGAACGGAAGGCGAAGGAAATCCTGCTCGCCATGCGGCTAGAACATTTCATGGAAAAAGATGAGATCCTGGAAGCCTACTTAAATATTATTCCATATGGAAGAAATGCAATGGGACAAAATATTGCGGGGATCGAAACTGCAGCGGAAGGTATTTTTGGAGTTACTGCAAAAGAGCTTAATCTTCCACAAGCTGCCTATATCGCGGGTATTCCGCAAGCGCCTTTCGCTTATACACCTTTTCTTAGCAACTATTATGGCGGCGGCTTGAAGAATGATGAAAACATTAAGCCGGGAATCGACAGGATGAAAACGGTCCTTTTCCGTATGAAGGAAACGGGATATATTAGCGATAAGCAATATGAAGAAGCGATCGCTTACGATATCACAAAAGACTTTCGCGAAAAGACAGAGCGCGCAACCGAGAGATATCCTTATTTGACGCAGGAAATCCAAGGGGAGACAATTGAAATTCTTGCTAGAGTCTTGGCAGAAAAGGATGGCATCGATCCGGAACGGGTTGATGGAGATGAAAAAGTACAGGAAAAATATAAGATCCTTGCAGAACGTGCAATGCGTACTGGTGGATACCGAATTTATTCAACTGTTGAAAAAGACCTCTATGATGCAATGAATAAAGTGGGGCAGGAATTCGAACATTACGGTTTCACGTATACACGTGAAGAGAAGGATTATAGCACTGGGGAAACCATTCTGAAGGATAACCCCGTTCAAGTTGGTGCGATCATGATTGAAAATAATACAGGTCGGATCCTTTCCTTCATCGGAGGACGCGATCACCAACTTATTAATACGAACTATGCTACGCAAACTCATCGGTCAAACGGCTCAGCGATGAAACCGCTTCTCGTCTATGCACCCGCGATTGAATACGGGGTGATCGGTGCAGGAAGCCCTGTCGTCGATGTGAAATTTGAAATTCCCGGTTGGGCCCCAGCAAACTATACTGCCAATGTAGAAAATGGCATCATTCCTGCAAGGAAAGCATTAGCAGAATCACTGAACCTGCCAACGGCCCGATTGTATAAGGAGATTGTGGACAGAAGGCCTGCTGAGTTTTTAGAGAAAATGAATTTCAGTCAACTGCATAAGGAGGACTACACAAACTACTCCACCTCTATCGGAGGAATGAAAAACGGTGTAAGTGTTAAGGAAAACACAAATGCATTCGCCACATTTGCAAACGGCGGCAAGTTCATACAATCGTATATCATAGAACGTATAGAGGATATGGCTGGCAATGTCGTTTATCAACATGAAATTAATCCTGTCGATGTATTCAGTCCCGAAACATCTTATATCATTACGGATATGCTCCGAGACGTTCTGAAGCCTGGCGGAACGGGTCAGCAATTGCCCGGCTTCATGAATTTCAAAACTGACATGGCCGCGAAGACAGGTACGACGAATGAATACGCGGATGCTTGGCTCGTCGGATATAACCCGAACGTTTCACTTGGAATATGGTTCGGCTATTACGACCTGTCACGGAAATTATATACGCGGGGATCAGGGCAAATGCACCCGACAACACGTACAACGATGCTGTTTGGAAGACTGATGAATGCTGCAAATGCAGTGAGGCCGGACCTGGTCGGTGCAGGCAGCACATTCAAACAGCCGGAAGGAGTCGTTTCGAAACCATTTTGCGGTATTTCCGGATTGGCTCCGTCAGAAGCATGTACATCTGCTGGATTGGTCAGGTCGGACTTGTTCAATTCAAAAGCAATGCTTCCGACAGAACCGGATGACAGTATTATCAATGCTTCCTATGTCTCCGTCAAAGGCAGCCGTTACATGGCGCTACCTTCTACGCCTGCCGAATTTATCGTCTCAGGCGGAACAGGAGTCAACCAGGCATTCATCGACCGGATGCTTGGACCATGGGGCGGAGATGCTTCGAAGCTGTTCCCATCCATGTCCGTATTTGCTTCAGGTGTTGTATCGGGCGCATCATTTACTGCCGATGACGCGGCGCCGGCAGGAGTCAGTGCCTCGCTTAACGGATCGACATTGGTTTGGTCGGAGTCGCCTTCAAATGACGTTATCGGTTATTATGTGTACCGGAACAATGAACGGATTGCGACCGTCAGAGATGGATCCGCCAATTCGATAGCTGTCGGTCCGGGGGATTATTATGTCAGAGCCGTTGATATTACCGGACTGTTATCAGGGGGTTCCAATATCGTCATTGTAGACAGCCCGGAGCCGCCACCTACTACGGAAACGCCGGATGACGGGGATACACCTCCCGCGACACCTCCAGGGAATGAAGGCAATAGCGGAGATAACGGTAACGGCAATGAAGGCAGCGGGAATGATGATGGAAGTACAGGTAACAATGGAAACGGAAATGGCAATAATGGAAACAACGGAAACGGCAACAACAACGGAGGAGGCAATAAACCTCCTTCAGACGATGATGACGATGAGTAACAGGTAAATTTGAAAGGGACTCCCGCAATAATCCGGGAGTCCCTTTTCATTATATCTACCGTCAATCTTCCATCGTCGATAAGTCGCCTGTCGGCAAATTCAGTTCCCATGCCTTCAACACACGGCGCATGATTTTTCCGCTTCTCGTCTTCGGAAGCTTATCCTTAAATTCAATTTCCCTTGGTGCAGCGTGTGCGGCAAGTTCCTTTTTGACGAATTGCTTGATATCATTCTCCAATTCCTCGGAAGGTTCATATCCTTCATGGAGGGCAACGAAGGCCTTAATGATTTCACCACGGACCGGATCGGGCTTCCCGATGACTCCCGCCTCGACAATTGCCGGATGCTCTAGGAGCTTGCTCTCCACTTCGAATGGTCCTACTCGTTCGCCGCTCGTCATGATGACGTCATCGACCCGTCCTTGGAAGAAGAAGTAACCGTCCTCGTCCATATAGGCAGAATCCCCGGAAACATACCATTCATCATTCAAGAAATAGGAATCATACTTCTCAGGGTTATTCCAAATTTGACGCATCATTGCAGGCCAACCTTTTTTGATGGCCAAATTACCCATCCTATTCGGCGGCAATACTTGCCCCCGGTCGTCAACGATCGCCGCTTCAATTCCCGGAACGGCTTTCCCCATTGACCCCATTTTAATCGGCAACGAGCCGAAGTTGCAGATCGTTTGGGCACCTGTTTCCGTCATCCACCAAGTGTCGTGGATCCGCAGCTTGAACACTTCCATCCCCCAACGGATGACTTCAGGGTTCAACGGTTCTCCGACTGAAAGAATATGGCGCAATGATGAAAGGTCGTATTTCTTCAACGGTCCCGCACCGGCGCCCATCAGCATCCGGAAAGCAGTTGGTGCGCTGTACCAAACCGTTACACCATACTCTTGAATGGATTCGTACCAGCTGTCCGTAGAAAATCTTCCGCCGACAATCAGTGATGTCGCACCTGCCAGCATCGGTCCGAAGATCCCGTACGCCGTGCCAGTAACCCATCCCGGATCCGCTGTGCACCAAAAAACATCCTCATCTTTCAAATCCAATACCCAGCGTGCCGTCTGCAACTGCTGCACCATCGCTTCTTGCACATGCAAAACGCCTTTCGGTTTACCAGTGGAGCCTGACGTATAATGGAGCAGCGTCGGAGACTCCTTATCCAGCCACTCTACTTTAAAGTGGGAAGACGCATTCTTCAAGTGTTTGTTAAAATCTATATGCTTATCATTTTCTTCAATATTTTCGCCAACTAAAAAGATTGTTTTTAAATGAGGCAATTTGTATACAGGGATCCTATCCAACAAGTCAGGAGTCGTAACAATCGCTTTCGCTTCGCTGTCGGAGAGCCTATCATATACCGCACCTTCCATGAATGCTTCGAAGAGCGGCCCGACAATCGTCCCCATTTTCAATGCTCCCAGTATTGCAAAATACAGCTCAGGAGAACGGGGCATGAAAACGAATATCCGATCCCCTTTTTCCAACGTTGAATGGTTCGTCAGTACATTTGCAGCTTTATTGGACATTCGTTTCAGTTCGTTATACGTATATGCTTCTTTGCGCGATGCATCTTTGTAAAAGAGCGCCACTTTGTTTTTCCGATAGGAATTCGCATGACGATCTACAGCCTCGTGCGCAATGTTGATGAGTCCGGTTTCATGCCAGCTGAATTCCTTCTCTGCGTCAGACCATTTAAAATCCCTCGCTGTTTGGTCATAATCCTGTAATTGATAATCCCCCTGCATTACAGGCAAGTTATTGATTTCCATTCCTATCACCCTTTCGTCAAACATTTACCTCTATTATTCTACATTATTATTTCTTTATTTGCTAATAAATTAATATTTTTAGTATTGTTGTTTAATTTGTTATCAAGAAGCTATTTGCCTTGGAGATAATTGTTGTATACTGTGAATAAGGTCTATTTAATTGTAGGACGGTGAGTAGGTTGGAACATAGGAAAACGTATAACGCGATGGAAGTCAAACATAAGAATGGCGACTTGATCATTGAAGGCCCGATTCCCGGCAATGAATTGGCAAACCTTGAATTCCATGAACATTTGATCTCCTTCAGACCGCCTGAACAGCAGCACAAGGCACTTATCGAAATCGCCGATCTCCCGGAAGGACGGATCATCATCGTCCGTGATATGAACCAAATCGTCGGGTATGCAACGTATTTGTATCCCGATCCGCTGGAAAGATGGTCGAAAGGCAAGATGGAGAATCTAATTGAATTAGGAGCCATTGAAGTAATTCCGAAATATAGGGGCGGCGGAGTCGGTAAGGCGCTGCTCGAAGTATCCATGATGGATGATGCAATGGAGGACTATATTATTCTGACGACCGAATATTATTGGCACTGGGATTTGAAAGGGACAAAACTGAATGTATGGGAATACCGGAAAGTGATGGAGAAGATGATGAATGCGGGCGGGTTGGAATATTATGCGACCGATGATCCGGAAATAAGCTCACATCCCGCGAACTGCCTTATGGCGAGGATCGGCAATAGGGTAGATCAGGAATCGATTCAACAGTTTGACAGTCTTCGTTTCATGAATAGATTCATGTATTGATGGGAGGTTATTCTAGTGCTAATTGAAGAGATTATGAAAAGGGATGTCTCCTCCCTTTCACCTGAGGATACCGTTAGCGATGCTTTGACGATCATGCAGAAAAAGAAAATACGGCATCTTCCGATCGTATCGGATGATAAAGGGCTGGTCGGCATCGTAACGGACCGTGATTTGAAAGAGGTCGTCCCTTCCCTTTATTCCGACTCTGGAGATGCAAGCGTTTACAAAATTCCCTTGTCTGAAATCATGACAAAAAATCCGATCAGTGGCCACCCAATGGATTTTGTCGAAGAGGCGGCAGTCATTTTTTACGATAATCAAATCGGCTGCCTTCCGATTGTTTCGGGCGGAAAGCTTGTCGGCATCATTACAGAAACAGATCTGCTGTATAAGTATATCGAGTTGACTGGAGTCCACCAGCCGGGCTCACAAATCGAAGTCCGCGTACCGAATATACCCGGCATCCTCTTTGAAGTGTCAAAAGTGTTCCATCAACATAAATTGAATGTGCTAAGTGTTCTCGTATATCCAGATAAGGAAAATGAAGATAATAAAATACTTGTCATTCGCGTCAAGACGATGAATCCGCTTACTGTCATAAATGGCTTGCGGAATAGTGGATTTGAAGTGCTCTGGCCGAATGTACCAGGCATTGACTTATGATGAAAGACGCTGTTTTCATTTATTCCGAAGAACAACTTGGCTATTCATTCTCAGACACTCATCCATTCAATCAAAAGAGGATAGTGTTGACGTTGGATCTGTTGAGGAAATCTAATGCGATATCCGATGAAGACATAATTCTACCGAGAATTGCATCCGACGAGGAATTATTATTGGCACATGATCCGAAGTTCATCGATATTGTGAAACGGGCTGGCCAGGGGCTGATAAGCGATGAGGTCGGCTCCGTATACGGCATCGGGACTGAAGACACTCCAATATTCCCAAATATGCACGAAGCGAGTGCGATGCTTGTCGGGGGGACGTTGACAGCAGTCGATGAGGTAATGGAAGGAAGGGCGAAATACGCTTTGAACTTGGGAGGCGGCCTCCACCATGGCTTTCAGGGCAAGGCATCGGGGTTCTGCGTCTATAACGACAGCTCGGTCGCCATTAAATATATTCAAAAAAAATACGGTGCACGTGTGCTCTATATCGACACGGATGCACATCATGGCGATGGAGTACAATGGACATTTTATGATGATCCGGATGTCTGCACGCTTTCCATACATGAAACAGGACGATATCTTTTTCCGGGGACTGGGGCTATTACTGAACGCGGAAATGGCGATGGGTACGGTACTTCATTTAACTTCCCAATTGATGCTTTCACGGAGGACGAGTCATTTCTTGATATTTACAAGACCGCTATCGAGGAGATCGCCGCTTTTTTCAAGCCGGATGTCATCTTGACCCAAAACGGGGCGGATGCTCATTATTTTGATCCCCTCACCCATTTGTACGGAACGATGAAAATTTATGAAGAAATACCTCGCATCGCACGTGAAATCGCAGATCGATATTGTGATGGTAGGTGGATTGCCGTCGGCGGCGGAGGCTATGACATATGGCGAGTTGTTCCGAGGGCGTGGGCTCATGTTTGGCTAGCGATGAAACAACTGCCGGCTCCTACGGGTAGATTGCCTGACGCATGGCTTAAAGCCTGGCAGGGCGAGTCCCCTGTACCTTTCATTGAAACGTGGCAAGATCCGGATCCGTTATATGAGCCGATTCCTCGCAAGGTGGAAATAACAGAGAAAAATTCTCAAATGCTTGAACGTGCATTACATATTGTGAGGAGTCAACGATTATAGCGTGGCAAGGTGAGTGAAATGAGCTATTACATGAAGAAAGCTGTTCCGGGAATTTCTCCGGAACAGCTTTTCACTTCGTCGACTGGCGTTCTTCCTTATGGTACGGCAGGATGACATTCACATCATCGACTTCCTCGCCGTTCATCAGTTTCGTCAATAATCTCATCGAAACTGCACCCAAGTCATATAGCGGGACGATAATGGCAGTTAATTGTGGCCTTACTGCGCGAGAAAGCAAAGAATGCTGGAAGCAAATCACTTCGTAATCATCAGGCACCGAAAATCCATCATCCCTGATTCCGTTTAGTACACCAACTGCTATTTCATCATTGCCGGCAAAGATGGCGGTCGGCTTCTCTTCAAGATTACGGATAACGTTCCACTTTTCATAAGCGTCATCATACGTATTATCCGTTTCAATGAAAAACTCTTCAAAAAGAGGAAGTCCAGCTTCCTTCACTGCACGCTCATATCCTACTTTCTTGCATAGCCGATTGATATCCCTCGACATCGGACCGCTCACATGCACGATGCGCTCATGACCATTATCAATCAATTTTTTCACCGCTTCATAGGCCGCTTCCTCATGGTCTATGTTCACTGTCGGCAAGTCGGTGTTATCTCCCAATGTACCGGCCAAAACAATCGGAACGTTCGCCGTCGCCATTTCCGACCGGATTTCATCTGTCAGGGAATCACTCATGAAGATGAGACCATCAACTTGTTTTCCGAGATGATCCTCTAATAGCTCAAGTTCCCTTGTTGCCCGCTTGTCCGAGTTGGACAGTATGATATTGTATTCGTACATCGTCGCAATATCCGCAATACCGCGCGAAAGTTCGGCATAATAGCTTTTTGAAATATCCGGAACGATGACACCTACTGTTGTCGTTTTCTTACTTGCAAGCCCTCTTGCTACGGCATTCGGGCGATAGCCAAGTCGTTCAATGCATTCAAGCACTTTTTTACGTGTTGCGGGTTTTACGTTCTGGTTTCCGTTCACTACACGGGAAACCGTAGCCATGGAAACATTTGCTTCTCTCGCTACATCATAAATAGTTATAGCCATTGACGAATCTCCTTCCCATCAGTATGTATTCGCTTACTTTCATTATAAACAAAACACCGGATCCTTGAAAGGTCCGGCGCTGTTTATAGAATAATACAAATGTAGTCAATTACGCCTTGGCGTAATTGCGTCCGGATTTTTATCGAGCAAGCTCGATAAACTCCTCTAAAAATCCGTGACATCCGCCGGAGGCTTCTAACTTAATCCAGCCTGTCAGGGCTGGATTAAGTTAGACAGTTTGATGGGTGTTCATGAATCTTTGAATTTCAGCGTAGAACTCATCGAACTGTTTGATATCCATTTGCTGTGCAGCATCGGATAAAGCTACAGCCGGATCAGGATGCACTTCCGCCATGACACCGTCCGCACCGACAGCAATTGCCGCTTTTGCAGTCGGTAGCAACAAGTCTTTTCTGCCTGTCGAGTGAGTGACGTCTACGAATACCGGTAAATGCGTTTCCTGTTTTAAAATCGGAACTGCCGAAATGTCCAATGTGTTCCGGGTAGCCCGCTCATATGTACGGATTCCTCGTTCACATAGCATGATCTGGCTATTCCCTTTGGAAATGATGTATTCAGCCGCATTGATGAATTCATCAATTGTTGCAGCCAATCCACGCTTCAGAAGGACTGGTTTATTCGCCATGCCCGCTTCCTTCAGCAATTCAAAGTTTTGCATATTGCGCGCTCCGATTTGAATCACATCGATATAATCGAGTGCTTCTTCCAAATGGGAAGGCGTAATAATTTCTGTCACGATTGATAAGCCTGTTTCATCCGCGACCCGTTTCAATATTTTTAATCCCTCAAGTCCAAGCCCTTGGAAATCATAAGGGGATGTACGCGGTTTATAAGCGCCGCCTCTTAGCATCGTCAATCCCTTAGCTTTGATGGATTGGGCAACTGCAAGAACTTGTTCATATGATTCAACGGCACATGGACCAAAGATGAAAGTCGGTTCCCCATTTCCGATCTTTTGCCCGTTCACATCTACAATCGTATCTTCCGGCTTGCGTTCACGGGAAACAAGCAATGCATTGCGTTGCTCATCTTCTTGAATTTCGAGGGCGGACATGAAGATGCCTTTAAAGATTTGTTCTAATACCCCGTTTGGAATCGGTCCGTTGTTTGATTGAACCAAAGCGTTGAGCATTTCCCTTTCGCGGATCGGATCATATCTGTTGACACCTTGCTTTTCCTTTACTCTGCCAATTTCCTGGACAACCGAAGTTCTCTCATTAATCAAGTCCAATATTTTGGTATTCAACGCATCTACCTGAACCCGAAGCTGATCTAAATCATTTTGTCTCATCGTTATGTCTCCTCCCCGCACACATCATTCCCTGTTCGAAGTGGGAAATCTATGTTACATTTTTGTATAATAGAACTAAGTATAATGAAAAGTATTTGAAAAGTCACGTCATTTTTACAAATTGTTTAATTTCGTTAGTATTTGACGAAAAAGGGGTGTATTATTCTGTCGAACAAACTTTTCGCACTTGATATCGGTACACGTTCTGTTGTTGGCATCATTCTGACCGAACAGGACGGCATATACCACGTCGCCGATCTCGTCATAGTCGAACATAAGGACCGCTCCATGATCGATGGGCAAATACATAATATTGTAAGCGTCGCAACTGTCATTTCAGAAATAAAATCCATGTTGGAGAAGCGACATGGGACGCTGAATAGAGTAAGTGTCGCTGCAGCTGGACGGGCATTGAAAACGATGGAAGGATCCATGACGATTGAAATTGCGGGAAAACCCCTATTCAATTCCGAGGATATTAACAGGCTTGAATTGGCTGCGGTTCAACAGGCCCAGCAGAAATTACTTTCTACAGCATCGACTGCCGACGATTATTATTATTGTGTAGGGTATTCGGTTCTTCACTATAAGTTGGATGGTAATGAAATCGGCAGTCTGATTGATCAGGCGGGCAGGTCAGCAACTGTAGAAGTTATAGCGACATTCCTCCCCCGTGTCGTCGTCGAATCGCTCCTGTCCGCTTTGAAGCGGGCTGGCCTTGAAATGGAGGCGTTGACACTCGAGCCGATTGCCGCCATTAATGTGCTGATTCCCCAATCCATGCGCAGATTGAATGTCGCGCTTGTCGATATCGGGGCGGGTACATCGGATATCGCCATTACGGATAATAATACGGTCGTCTCCTATGGCATGGTTCCGATCGCAGGCGACGAAATTACAGAGGCGCTCAGCAACCATTTTCTTCTTGACTTCCCGGTAGCTGAAGTTGCAAAACGGTCACTTTCATCAGATGAAACGATTACAATGTCGGATATACTTGGATTCGAACAGCAAGTACCTTCATTGGAAGTAGTATCTATTATCAAGCCTGCTATCGAGAAGCTGGCATCGAGCATCGCTGATGAAATCAAAAGGCTCAATAATAGCAAATCTCCCCAAGCCGTCATGGTTGTAGGTGGAGGAAGCCTCACACCACTTCTACCAAAGGAATTGAGCATTCGGCTTGATTTGCCTGAAAACCGTGTCGGTATCCGGGGACTTGATGCGTTGTCGGATGTCACTTGGTCAGAAGGCATCGTTTGCACCCCTGCGCTAGTAACGCCAATTGGGATCGCAATCGCAGCGAGAAGAGCACCGATCCATTATATGTCGGTCACTGTCAATGAAAAAACAATTCGATTATTTGAATTGAAAGAGATGACGGTCGGGGATGCTTTGCTCGCCGCAAATATTAAGGCAAGACAACTTTACGGCAAGCCGGGAATGGGAATGTCGATTACTTTGAACGGCAGCCTCATGACGATTCCTGGTGAACATGGTAAATCAGCCAGTATATTATTGAACGGTAGTCCTGCGAGCACAAAAGATTTCATAGCGAATGGTGATCTAATTACGCTAGAACGGGGCAAGGACGGAAAAGATGCATCCCCTACCATTCGTGAACTGATCGGAGATATTGATCCAATCGAAGTGAATGTCAATGGTAATAAATATACGATTGTGCCGACTATTGAATGTAACGGCCAACAGGTTGAGCTCGATACAATAATTCATGATAGGGATCAAATCGTTTACTCACATACAACTAAACTGAGTGACGTGTTATCAGGACTCGACATTAAAACTACTGCCCCTTTTGAAGTGTATGTAAATAATAAAAGAATTCTACTGGCAGAATGGTCTACCACATTCTTAATTGGCAATATGCCAGTTCCCGCTGATCATCTTCTTAAAGATGGGGATGAGGTTCGGATAAAGGCACATACTTCACCGACAGTCTGGGAAATTATTTCTGCACTGGATCAGTCAACTCAGTCGACAGCTTCCATTACGTTCAATGGGCAGCCCGTGACGATAACGAACAGCGGGTCTTCTATTTTGTTGAATGGTCAGCAAGTGGACAATTCATCCATTGTACACTCAGGAGATCGGCTTACGATAGCGGAAACGGTTCACCGCCCATTCTTGTTCAGCGATATCTTCCTGTTTGTCGATTATTCATTGCCGACGACAGCATCCACTTCCTATCAGTTGCTGCGCAACGGGGAACCGATCGGATTCAATGATCCGATCTTCAGCGGAGATGCTTTGGAAATCAAATTCAGCTCATGAATTAACTATGTAAAAAAGCCAGTCAGCCACTTCACTAAGGGCTGTCTGGCTCATTTTATTTCACTTTTCTTTTTCGACGGAAATATGGTTTTGGTTCACATTCTTTTCTTGTCCGTAATTCTCGCTATTGTCATAGGAAACATCACTATTCCCTGTTGTTACATCCTCAGCGGCTTCTTTGTCCTGTTCTGTTGTAGTTCCTACAAAATCGATCGCTTCCTCCCCTTCGGAAGACGCTGTTCCATCGTCCATAGGGACCGATGTTTTAGTTGCCATCGATTTCACTTTATCCACAATCTGTCCGGATTGCTCCTGAATTGATTTCGTCAGGCCATCCGTCTTCTCCTTTGCAACCGAAGTGATTTCCGTTGCTTTATCCTTCGCAACTGAACTCAATTCGATTCCTTTGTTCTTCAAATGAACCGCCTGCTCCGAAAAATCGTCGCGCATTTCCCTGCCCGTCTTCGGTGCAAGAAATAGTGCAGCGGCTGCGCCTATAACGCCTCCCACGAGCGCGCCCAACAGGAAGCTCCCCGCCCCAGTGTCGTCGTCATCATAGAAATCATCCGTATTGGAACGGTATGGATAGTTGACAGGCAAGTGGGAAGGCTCCCCGAAAGTGTTCTTATATTCCTGGTTCCCATAATATTGGTGATCATAATGAGCGTCATTATAGTTCGGTTTCAGTTTATCAGTCATGTGAATTCCTCCAGTATGATTTTTTTCTAACGCGCGAGATCAGCGTCCGTCCGGGCTTGGCAAACGCTTCTGCCCCCTGTCCGGTTGATAGACAGTCCAGCCTGATGATCTTTCCGTTTTCATATCTTTCACTTTCCCGATAATGCCGAATGCAACGTTGCTCCATTGAACAACTTGGGCTATTTTATCACTGTTCTTCTCGGCTTCGACAGTGATCGAATCGGTGACTCGGCGAACTGAATTGTTCAAGTCGCTGACAGAGCTCCCTACCCCTTTCACTGCATCAACGACAGTGTTCAATTTTTCGGATTTCTGCTGAATATCCTCGGCAAGGGCATTTGTCTTATGAAGAAGTTCCGTCGTTTCAGACGTGACCCCTTCCAACTGGTTCGTCAAGCCATCCAGCGTTTCGGAAACGCTTCGTAATGTCGTTTTCAATGAACCTAATGTCATTGCAAGGCTGATACATAAAATCAGAAATGCTATTGCAGCAACTATGGCAGCAATGTACAGTAATACTTCCATGGCGATCCTCCTCCCGATGAACATACATAAGTAATTTCTACCCTTTAACGTAGGTAAATAAACTTCGCCTACTCTAACCTTTTTCGACATCCTTTGTAAATATCCTTCATTTTTCCCGAAATAAATAATTTCTGGATATTATACATGCTAGTTTATGCGTAATTGGATTGTTTTATGGACTTTTGAAAGTGTTTATGCGCTTATATGGACATTTTTGGACCTTTCAGGGGACTTATGCGTAATTGTAGGGATTTATGCGCGTATGAAGAATTTTATGCGTGAAAATAAAAAAACAGCCAATCCAAAGGGATTAGGCTGTTTCTTCTTTCTTTGTATGTTCGGCGAAGACGTTCAAATACTTTTGGATGTCGCCAGCGCCCATGAATAGGTACACTGCATTTCCATGCTTATCAAGGACTTCGATGTTCTCCAGTTCTAGATGTTGTGCTCCAGGAATTTTTCCAACGAGGTCATCAATCGTCAAATTGCCTGACTTCTCACGCGCGGAACCGAATATGTCACATAAATAGACATGATCCGCCGCAGAAAGACTGTCGGCAAATTGCTCCAGCAATGCCGCGGTACGCGTGAACGTATGCGGTTGGAAAATCGCGACGATTTCTTTTTCGGGATACTTTTGCCTTGCGGATTGCAACGTCGCCTTGATTTCCGTCGGATGATGGGCATAATCGTCCACAATAATCCGGCCATACGATTCTGTCACGGTGAAGCGCCTTTTGACGCCATTGAATGTGGCCAACCTCTCCTCGATGCCAGCAACCGGAATGCCTTCGTAATGGCATAGTGCAATGACGCCCAAGGAATTCAATATACCGTGGTCGCCCGCCAATGCGATAGTGAATGAATGGAAGAACTCATTTCGCACATAGACATCAAACGTGGCGCCTTTTTCGGATTTCACGATGTTTTTGGCAGAAAAGTCATTCACTTCATCGAACCCGTAGTAAACGACAGGGACGTTCGCTTTTATTTGTTGCAAATGAATATCATCACCGCAGGCAATGATCGCTTTTTTCACGCGTAAAGCCATTTGGCCGAATGCATCCAAGACATCATCCAAATCCTTGAAATAGTCCGGATGATCGAAATCGATATTTGTCATGATGGCATAGTCAGGCTCGTAGGCTAGGAAGTGGCGTTTGTATTCGCACGCTTCGAAAACGAAGTATTCACTGTCTTCCACACCTTTGCCCGTACCATCACCGATGAGAAATGATGTCGGAGCGTTCCCGGAAAGGACATGCGCCAACAATCCTGTCGTCGAAGTCTTTCCATGGGAACCCGTAACACCTACTGAAATGAATTTCTCCATATAGTTGCCCAAAAAGTCATGATAGCGTATTACTTCAACGCCCAATTCATGTGCTCTTTCAATTTCGGGATGACTGTCCGGGAACGCATTCCCTGCAATGACAGTCATTCCGGGCTTAATATTATTTTCATCAAAAGGTAAAATCGATATTTTTCTTTCATGCAACGGATCTTCCGTAAAGAAATATTTCTCCACATCCGAGCCTTGCACGGCATAAGATGAATCGTGAAGGATTTGTGCAAGGGAACTCATCCCCGATCCTTTGATTCCTATAAAATGGTACAATGTCATAATGCAACCTCCCGGGATCATAACTGTTCCCACATTCTGGTTCCTCAGCTGATTGGTATCGCTGATTCCCCACTCATTTTTAGTATTCTCTATTACCAATTCCGTTTTCTTTGAATCGTCAACCATCTTACATCTCATTAGGCTTTTCATTGCCATTCAAAAAATAATCAAGCTCGGTTTTCGTCAAATAGACTTCCCGTGCTTTACTTCCCCTTTGCTCGGAAATGAAACCTAGTTTTTCCATTCGATCCATCAATTTAGCGGCGCGATTATAACCGATACTGAAGTTCCGCTGCAATAAAGAAGTAGAAGCACTGCCTTGATCAATAATGAATTCGCAGGCATCTGCAAATAAAGGATCGGTTTCCTCTTCTTCCAATGAATTTGCCAATAAATCCTCTTGACCGAACAAATAATTCGGCTCCGCTTCGTTCTGAACGTGTTCTATTATACGTTCAATTTCGGCATCCGTGACAAATGTACCTTGCAACCGCACTGCTGAAGATTGACCGTTTCCGAGATAAAGCATATCGCCTTTTCCAAGCAGCCTTTCAGCTCCCGGTGTATCGATAATTGTCCGAGAGTCAATCTGGGAGGAAACAGAAAATGCTATGCGCGTCGGAACATTCGCCTTGATCGTTCCGGTGATGACATCGACGGATGGGCGTTGTGTAGCAATGATCAAATGGATTCCGCAAGCTCGTGCCTTTTGCGTGATCCGGCTGATCGATACTTCCACGTCGGCTGGCGCCATCATCATCAAGTCCGCCAACTCATCAATGACGATGAGTAGATATGGCATCTTCAGAGAGAATTTCCGGTCCTTTTCTGCCATCTCATTATAACGCTCAATATTTCTAGCACCGACATGCGCAAACAGTTCATATCGGCGTTCCATTTCTCCGACCGCCCATTTCAATGCAGCAGTTGCAGCCTTCACATCGGTGATGACGGGACTCAACAAATGAGGAATCCCATTGAACGGCGCAAGTTCCACCATTTTCGGATCGATGAGCAGCATTTTCAGATCCGTTGGTGATGCTTTATACAATAGACTGATCAAGATCGAATTGATGCACACCGATTTACCGGAACCTGTCGCACCGGCAATCATTCCATGTGGCATCTTCCGCAAATCCAGTGTTACCGGTTCACCCGTCAGGCTAAGTCCAAGCACCGCCTCCAAAGGAGAGTCCGACTCTTGGAAGCGCTTCGTTTCAATCACTTCCGAAATCCGGACGGCTCTCGGCTTCCGGTTCGGAATCTCGATACCAATGGAGCTGGTCCCTGGAATCGGTGCCTGAATTCGGATATCTTCCGCTGCCAGTGCCAATTTTAAGTCGTCAGTCAGATTTCGCACCTTGCTCACTTTCGTTCCGTGCCCAACCGTCAATTCGAATCTCGTGACTGTCGGTCCTTGTACCGCCTCAATGACATTTGCCTGCACGGCAAAATAGGAAAGTGCCTCCTCCAACTTTTCAGACTGGGACTGGAGCCATTCTGTGTCCTCTACATGCTCTTCGGGCTGAATAAGAAAGCTTTTCGAAGGCAATGCATAATAAGGTTGTTCTTCCAAGTCTTCGGCAGGCTCATCCTGTTTTGTAATATCGTGAACTGGTTCTGTTCGAATCGAAGCGTTTTTTGTGGAATCAAAGGCAGACTGGCTGCTAGCTTTTTTTTCACGTTCCTCGTATTTCAGCTTATCATTTTTCAACATGAGGACATTAAAAGGCACGATTCTTTCTTTTTTCTGTTCAGGGATGCGTTCAGGATGCACTTCTTCAATCACCGGTTCAGGCGCGGATGAGGGCTCTATCATTTCCTCAATTATCGATTCTGCAATGGAGGCAGGCTCCATTGCTTCTTTAGCTGTCTGTTCGGGATCTTCAGAAGCCTCAATTTCTTCGACTACTGTCGGATTAGGCGTTTCACTGATTTGTACTTCCGGCTCAGCGGCGGTCGGTTCCGTGTCAATTTCCTGCTCATCCGGTTCCATGGTTTCCTCTTCTACAAGTTCGTCAAATTGCGTCTCAGCTGGCATTTCTTTATCCGAAGTATGTGCATGATCTTCAAAACCAATGCGATGAATTTCATCTTCTGCCATTGATTGTTCAATTATTGGTTCGACTTTTTGTTCGTATTCCGGCTCAATTCGGGAGAAAACCGGAGTTTCTACGGTTTCCGTTTCCATATTTTCCTGTTGAAGTGCATCGAACCGATCATTTTTCGGCCTTGAATAGCCATAGATAGGTGATGGCACCTCTGTAGGAGTAAAGGGACGGTTACTTCGTTTCTGTATAATCGTTTTTTTATTCGGCTCTGTTTCGTCAGCTTGCACCTTTCTCGCTTTCGGTGTTGGCACCGAATTCAATTCTTGCTTTGTATTGTATTTTAATGGGGCAGTCGCCCGGTGAATAGTCGGTTTCTCGTTTCCACCTGGCCATCTGTCATTTTTATATAACGGCACAGGCGTGAAATCATCGTCATCAAGTTCAGTGATTAAATTGTCCGCTTTCCTTCGCTCGTTTTCCGGGTCCGGTTCCCACCCATAGATTTCGGCATCGGTTATGATCGGAAAACGGAAAGCCGGTTTTTCGGCTTGGCTTTGCTCTCTATGTTCTTCATACTCAATATCGTCAAAAGTTTCTTCAAATTCTTCATTTTTATCTGTTTCAAATATACGGTTCATCATTTTTTTAATCCAAGTCAAATCTATCACTCTTTTCAAGTCGATCATTCTATTTTAGCAGGTTTTCATAGATTAAATCAATCAGATGGCCAAAATAAGAAAAACGTACTGCTTAGGACAGTACGTTTTTCAATATCAAGCTATAAAAGGTTCACCAGGCGTTGCATCTTCAGCAAGGACCATAATCCCTTTTTCAGCAGGAGCGTCTGGAATGCCAAGCTCTTTTGCTGAACAGATCATCCCGGAGGAGGCAATTCCCCTAAGCTCTGCATCTCTTATGGCCATTCCCGACGGCATGACTGCCCCCACTTTTGCTACGACGACTTTTTGCCCCTCTTCGACATTAGGCGCTCCGCAGACGATTTGTAAGGTTTCATTCCCGACATCCACCTTGCACACGCTCAATTTATCTGCATTCGGGTGTTTTTCTTTAGCTACAACGTGACCGACTACAAACTTTGGTGAGAAATCCACATCTAATTCAAACTCCACACCATTCGCTTTAAGTGCCTCCTGCAGTTGACCGACAATCTCTTCGGTCGTTTCAATTTGTCCATCATTGTCCGGCTTCACGTAGTTTGAAGCACGGAAGACGTTGAATGCTACTACTTTATCGGTTGCTGCATCTTTGATAAGAGTGATATCCTTCTTGCTTTCAATTACCCTATCTTCCGGGCGTTCTGTCGTCAATTGAACGAGGAGTACATCGCCCACTCCGTTTTGATTGTAAAAAATATTCATTTCTTTCTACCTTCCTTTCGGGCAACCCGATTTTTCGCCATAATGAAAATCGGTTCTAATTTACCATCTTCATAGATGAATGACAAGGAGGTGACAGGCACTGCCCCTACCGTGAAAAATTGCATCGTCATTTGGGCAAGCACGTCATACCCCGTATCGTTTCGAATGTCACCAATGATCAAAACGTCCTGATGAGGTACCGAAACGGTCATATGCCCTTCGATTTCCGCTTCCATTTCCTTTAGGAAGGTGTGATTCAATATACGGCTTGCATCGTATCCGTCATTGTTATTGACGAAATAGAACAGATTTCCCGCCACTTCATCCTTCTTCATGTTCGTTGGCAATGATCTAACTTTAAATAGGGCTGATTCCATAATTTCCGACTCCGTCATTCCGATGGAATCGAGCATCGATTCATCAATGAGACGGTACGTCGTGCCCAAGTCGAGTGCATAGAAAATTCTCGTTTCAGCTGTATGGTCTTTCGCTATGAAGCGATCCCCTGCTTTCGAAGTTTGCGGGAAAGAAGTCGAGCGGATGACCGGGTAGATTGCATTTTCTTTTACGAACCCTTCAGCCTGCTCTCTCTCCATCGCTTTAAACGTTTCGCCAATCGTGTAGACGACTTCATTGATGGCGGCTTCTTGTTTTGTTTCATATTTAGCAAGGATTTCTGGCAAGGAAATATCCATCCCTTTTTTCAGTATGGAATGCTCCAATCGGACCTTATCCGTTTTCCGGTCGAAACGCCACTGGAAATGTTCGGACGGCAGATGCTCTTTTAATAGTTCCACAAGCTTTTGTGAATTCAATAACTTCACCCTTTCTTCAAAAATAAACGGCCGCTCGCCGCAAATGCGCCGGGTGACCGAAAGTTTATGCTTATGAGCCTTGCTCGATGGAACGTACAATTTCCATCATCTTGCCCATATTCGCTCCAATATTTTTGTTTTTCGTAATGGTCGTTATCTTTATTCCGCCGACACTTGCAATGAGCTCCACTTGATCTTCGCCTTTCCTGAGAACAGAGGAAAAACCGAAATACCCATCTTCAGTGAACACTTCCTCAAATCGCTCTTTCTTCTCCGTCTTAGTAGACAGTTCGTAAAAGAGCCTGCTGTCTCTGGACTCATTCGAATTAATGAAGAGAAGGAATGTTTCGTCGCCCTTTTTCATAATAATATTCTGGGCATCGGACTTCTCGTCTATCGTAAATCCGGCCGGTTTATATAATGAAACACCATGTACTTCATCATTCACATGTTTATCATGCAATTGAAAAGCTTCTCTTGCCGCTGCAATGCCTTTTTCCGCTTGTTCTTCAAAAGTGTTACCACACGCGGCTAATACAATTATGGATAGGAGTGCCAGGAATAAGAATTTCCAGAAGCGGAACATTCAGCTTCCTCCAATCGTACATTTTTATTCAATTACCGCTACCTATTTTATAGATTATCGTGCCTATATGCAAATCAAGCGGTTTAACTTAAAGCCTCCCGAGGATGTTTCGGATTTTTAAGCTGTCCTGTAGTATTTCAATTGACCGATCAATAATTGCATGACGTGTTCGAACAGCTTGTCGCGGGTGATTACCTGTGCGGTGAACATACCGATTGCACCATCGCTGTGGCGGATGCCATTCGCTTTAAAATATCCATCAACGACAACTCCCAATTCCCAACCCTTCTTCACTTCTGAAGCGATTTCTTCAGGTAATGGGATTTGAGCACCGCCGGCAGAGAATGATTTCCCTGAAGGTAGTACAAGCGCCCCCCAATTGCAAACGAACATTTCGCTTCCTATCATGCGCACTCCACCTTCCAATCCGATTCCGATTGCTTCAATTTCTTCATTGGCGGCATTCGTTGCGCGATTCAAAGCACCTGTTCTCGTTTCTTCGTCACCAAAGGGTTGATCCTTCACGCCGGAAGGGACTTTCACTTTTAATAATTCGCTTCCGGGAAAATGGCTTTCGATCACTGCCCGCACCGCTTTGACTTTTGCTTGATTGGTAGATCCTATGATGAATTTCATACTGCTCTCCTTTCTAGTCAGAAAAAAGCCATCCTAAAACGCAAGGATGGCTCTATTTACTATTAGACATTGCCCTTGATTGTTTCAACGGTCGTTTTATCGCAAGCTTTCACTAATTTGACAAGGAGCTCTTTCGCTGCTGCATAATCATCGGTGTGGATGATGGAAGCGGAAGTGTGGATGTAACGAGAACAGATTCCGATAACCGCACTCGGTACGCCTTCATTTGAGATATGGACTTGTCCTGCGTCCGTTCCTCCCATGGAGATGAAATACTGGTATGGGATATTGTTCGTTTCCGCCGTATCAAGGATGAATTCACGCATGCCGCGGTGGGTCACCATCGAACGGTCAAAAATGCGGAGTAATGTTCCTTTTCCAAGCTGGCCGAATTCATTTTTATTCCCGGAAGCGTCATTCGCCGGGCTTGCATCCAATGCGAAGAAAAGATCAGGATTAATCATCCGGGCAGCAGCCTGTGCCCCGCGCAAACCGACTTCCTCCATGACATTCGCCCCGGAATACAAATTATTCGGAAGCGTTTCTCCATGAACTTCTTTCAATAGCTCGATGGCCAAACCGCAACCATATCTATTATCCCATGCTTTCGCCAAGATCTTTTTGTCATTCGCCATTGGGGTGAACGGGCAGATTGGAACAATTTGTTGGCCGGGACGGATCCCGATTTTTTTTGCGTCCTCTTTGTCATCCGCACCAATATCGATAAGCATGTTTTTAATATCCATCGGTTTATTCCTGACTTCATCACTGAGGAGGTGTGGCGGAATGGAACCGATGACGCCGACGACTGGACCTTCCTCTGTAATGATCTGAACTCGCTGAGCCAACAGCACTTGGCTCCACCATCCCCCAAGCGGTTGGAAACGGAGCATGCCGTTGTCAGTGATTGCAGTGACCATGAAGCCTACTTCATCCATATGTCCGGCAACCATGATACGCGGACCTTCTTCAGGACCTTTCCGCACGCCGAAAATTCCGCCTAGGTTATCCTGGATAATTTCATCGGAATATTTTCCGAGCTCTTCCCGCATATAGTTGCGGACCATATGCTCATTTCCTGGCGCTCCAGGCAGCTCGGTCAATGTTTTGAACATAGTCAACGTTTCGTTGTTCATGAGAATTTCCCCCAATTCAATAGATACTCCTTCTAGTATAGTGTACGAATTTGAAACTTTCCATTATAATATTTAGCTTTCCGAACTAGTTTTTTCGACGAGAGATTTCATCCGTACTCCCCTAGTCCAATAACAGTTAAACATTTTTTTGAAATATGGTACACTTGTTGAAGATTGATGGAGGGGGTTCTCAGACATGAAAGTGAAGGATTTTGTAGCAGGAGTTTTAACAGGCGTTGCTGCCGGGCTCGTTGTCAACCAGGCAATCGGGAAGATGAACCCGAATACTCCGGCTGAGCATGTCTTGGATGCAGTGAAAGATGCTTTCAAAAAAGAAGGTCCGATCGACGGTTCGTGGATCGTCATGAAACCTGAACCGTTTACAAACAATGTTCTGTCGATGGAAGTGTACCGTGGCGGCGTTACTAGAATCCGTAATGGCGAACTGGAGCAATTTGAATTTGCAGCTAACTCGCATACAGGCACCGTCGTCGAATTGATCCAAAAATGACCGTACATGACCGCGCATACTAAAAGCAGCAGGTGAAGGAGTAAAATGCCCTCCACGCCTGCTGTTTTTGTGATTTATCTTGTACGCTCGACCGCTTCAGTAATTTCTTTACCGCTTTCATCCCACTGGACGAGACGGTAAACAGCGTCATGATAAAAGATGAAACGATATCGGTTCGCCAATGCTTCTTTCATTAGCTTTTCCTTTGCAAATATCGAAGTCATTGGGTAGTCGTCATAAGCCAAAACCCATAATGGATTGCTATGCGCATGCGTCGGCATGATATCCCCCATATGCAGAATCGTTTCCCCGTTTCGAGTCAATTTGATGACACTATGTCCGTCACTATGTCCACCTGTGTGAATCATTTCGATTCCGGGCAGCACTTCAACCCGGCCTTCGAATGTTTTCACCTGATGCTGGACGGGCTCCCAGTTCTCCTTCCAATACGTATTCCTTGAACGGATATTGGGATTCCGCATTTCATCCCACTCGACTTGTGATACATGAATTTCCGCATTCGGAAAAATTGACACGAGCTCATCATTTGCCCACCCCGTCAAACCCGCGGCATGGTCATTATGCAAATGGGTCATGAGGACAATATCGATATCGGCAGGTGTCAGTCCAAGCTCTGCCAAACCTTCCTCTACTCGCGTTTCGGAACGGACACCGAGATTTCGCTTTTGCTTGTCCGAAAGCTTCCCTTTCCCGATGCCTGAGTCTATGAGGATATGTTTCCCTTCATAGGAAATATAGATCGGATCTGTCCGAAGTTCGATCAAGTTGTTCTCATCAACATTGTATTTACGCGACCATAACGCTTTCGGGACGACCCCGAACATCGTGCCTCCATCGAGAAAATTGACTCCCCCATCGAGCCATGTTAGTTTCATATCGTGAAAATTGTATGTATCCAAACAAAACATCCCCTTTTCATCAATTATTGAACATTGCTTCCAACCGGTAGATCGGCTGCCCCTTTGCTGAGAACTTTTCTTCATACTCTGTCATAATATTATCTTCGGGCATTTCCGCATGTAAATCTAGCGATACGTCCTTGAGGATCATTCCATAAGCAGACATGGACACGAGCGAGTACTCGAACAACTTCCTATTATCTGTCTTGAAGTGGATTTCCCCTCTATTTTTCAGTACCGACTCGTAGCGGGCCAAAAACGATTCGTGGGTCAAACGTCGTTTTGCATGACGAAATTTAGGCCATGGATCGGAAAAATTCAAGTAAATCCTGTCCAATTCCCCTGCTTGGAATAAATCCCCCAAATTCGCGCCATTTCCTCTAAGAAGCCGTAGATTAGAAGGCTTCTCCGCCTCAAGTACCTTTTCCAGGGCAGACACGATCACATTGTCGAAATGCTCGATTCCGATATAGTTGACGTCCGGATTGGCGATCGCCATTCCGATAATAAATTGCCCTTTCCCCGTCCCTACTTCCACATGTATCGGGTTTTCATTGCCGAAAACCGATTTCCAATCTATTGATGTTCCTTCTTCTTCGTGGATCAGCACATCAGGATGCTCTGCCATGAAATCTTTTGCCCATGGTTTATTGCGAAGCCGCATAATCAATTACACTCATTTCTATTCAGTAGTATCGGGTTGCCCCTGCTCATTCTGTTCTTCAAAAAGCCTACTCACTGCCGTCGTCTGTCCGATATCCAAAATCGATTGTGCGGCCTTGAATTGGTTGAACTTCATCGGCACAGTCGATTTCTGGAGGGAGGCGAACCATTCTTCGTACATTCTTCGGTCAATGACGGTTGTATCGAATGGCACACCCGGATAATCGATGTAGCCATTCCTCGAAATGATCAATTTCTTAATAGGAAAATCAATATCCTGTGCCGAGAAAATTCCCGACACGATCTTTTCCATGCGGTTTAGTCCGATGAGAGGATTCAATACCTTAGATTCCTCGTCCCCATATTTCTTCGTCCAAAAACGATCGCCCTCACCAATGAAAGCTGCAGCGTCCTCTTTTTCCAACACCGTTATGCATAAGCACTCTATCGGTGTGATAAGAAGAATGTCGAGTTCGACAGGCGCCTTTTTCACTTTCAGAATCGGATAATAGAACAGAAGATAGCTGTCAGGAAGCCGCTGCGTGAAGCCCCTCAGCAATGAATCCCTCATAAAGCCCGGGTCCAGGTTGGATCTCTCCAACATTGTTGAGCTTGCCCATTTCAGTTGGAAATGGAACAGCTGGTCCAAGTAAAGCTTCCGAAGCTGCTCTACATTTTTTGGATGATAAATGATATTCGGATTAAAATCCAAGACTTCAACATCTTCTTGTCGATCCTTTTCCGCCTCAATCGGCTTTACTTCTTCCAAACGGCCTTTCCGATTGCCGAACAGACGGAATAGAGGGGAGTACCATTTCCCCTCCTCTGCCTGTTCCTCCTCCTCAGGGACATGCCTCCACTCAGAAAGGTCGGCTCCGTGCTCCCATTGGGTTTTCATCCGTTTCCACTGGGAATTTTTCAGACGGATATATTGTGTTGGATACCGTGATAGATCATTTTCGTAGCGAGATACATAATCAAGCAGTTTGACGAGCTGCGCCAATTTCATCCACTCCGATCAGTATGGCAATGTTCATTAATCCCCCGCCACGGACAACGGAATCTGCCGCGCGAATGCTTCCTGCAATCTTCTCGTTACCACTCCCGGCGTTCCTGCACCGACAGCTTTTTCATCGATTAACACGACAGGGGTAATCTCCGAGGTTGTCGATGTAATGAAAAATTCATCCATTGCGTACATCTCTTCAGGTGTGAATGCCCTCTCTTCGACTGGAATTTCGTTTTCCTTACAAAGCTTCAACACCACTTGGCGTGTGATTCCGTTCAGAATAAGATTTGTTGCCGGATGAGTAATGACAACGCCGTCTTTCACACCAAATGCATTTGAAGATGATCCTTCCGTGACAACCCCGTCGCGAACAAAAATCGCTTCTGCACAGCCCGCTTCAAAAGCCTCTTGTTTCGCCAGAACATTGGCTAGCAAATTCAAACTTTTAATATCACAGCGAAGCCAACGAACGTCGTCAACCGATTTCACTGAGACTCCGCCCTCAATATTGCTCAAAGGCCTTGGATTATGGATTGCATATGCAGTAACAACTGGAGTTACTGATACCTCCGGGAACTGATGGACCCTCGCAGAAGCTCCTCGTGTAACTTGCATATAAATATGGCCGGTCATCACTTCGTTCACCTTGACCAATTCTTTCGCAATGTCAATCAGCTGCTGTTCAGAGTAAGGGATGGCCATCTTGATTTTCGAGGCGCTTTGGAACAGGCGCCCGATGTGTTCCTCGGCAGTATACAACTCGCCGTCATACACTTTTACGACTTCATACACCCCATCACCGAAGTAGTATCCTCTGTCATCAATCGAGATAGTTAAGCTGTCTTTACTAGTGAATTGGCCATCGATAAAATAAGTAGTCATTCGTTTTCCCCTTCTCCTTCATTGGATGTAAGACGGCTGATCGCTTCCGTGTAAATGGCGGTCGCCTTTACTAAGTCCTCTATATATACATATTCATCCGCTTGGTGAGCGACATCTTCCCTGCCAGGGAAGAGCATACCGAATGCGACGCCTTTATCGAGCATGCGCGCATACGTGCCGCCGCCAATTGACAGCAACTCCGCTTCTTCACCAGTATAGGACGTATAAATCTCTTGCAACGTTTTGATAAAAGGATCATTTGCATCGACATGATGAGGCTTCGAGTTGGACTTCACTTCCATAGTAAAAGGAGTATCCTTCAACCGATCGTTGCACGTTCCGATTTTCTCCTCAAATGGATAGGTGACGGAATACCGCATGCTCACTTCAATCCGGCCACCTTGTTCGGGAGTGAATGAGACGATGCCGGCATTCAAGGTCGTATCGCCCGAAACTTCATCATTATAAGCTAACCCTAGATAGCGCCCTCGAGTTTCTGTCCCGAATGCGTCGAGTATGAATTGGGTGAAATCCTTTGATTCACCTTCTTCGAAAATCTTATTCAGGAATGTCGCAAGGAGAACAGCCGCATTCACACCGTTATCCGGCTCCATCGCATGGGCGGACTTGCCGTGGAAAGTTAAAAATGCTTCCCCATTTTTCTCAACGATTGATGCTGCCATGTCATGCATATTCATGAAGCTTTCAAATTTACTATGGATATCCTTGAGATCGAAACCTTTAATTTGCGCTTCCGCATAATCAGGTACCATATTCGTACGATCGCCTGACTTGAAATACTGAAGCTGCCCATCTGCTTTTTCAGTCTTCTGTGTAAAGACTACTGTTGAAATCCCCTTTTCCGCGTTTATGATCGGAAAATCAGCGTCAGGTGCAAAACCGATCGTAGGCATCTCTTCTTTTTCGAAGTAACGTTTCACACAGCGGAAACCACTCTCTTCATCCGTCCCGATAATGAGGCGGACTCTTTTATTCAAAGGAACTCCTGCTTCCTTCACCAATTTCATGGCATGCCAGGCAGCGATTGTCGGCCCCTTGTCATCAATTGCACCGCGACCGAATAGTTTCCCATCCTTCACAGTCCCGTCAAAAGGACCGAATGTCCAATTTCCTCCAGCGGGCACCACATCGACGTGGCAAAGGATGCCAAGCAGTTCATCGCCTTCGCCCATTTCAATATGGCCAGCCATATTATCGATGTTTTTCACTGTGAATCCAGCTTTCCTGCCTTCCTCCAGCAGCCAATCAAGCGCTCGCTTAGGTTCCGGTCCAAACGGTGCCTCCTCTGTCGCCAAATTTTCATCCAGTACGGACGGAATGGAAACCAATTGCTTCAAATCATGAATCAAAAGCTCTTCTTTCTCCGACACTTTCTCTTTCCAATTCACCAATTCAAGCACCTTCTTTCCTGATACCCTATTTTCACATGTTCAGCTAAGAAAATAAAGGGCAAAACATTTCTTACAGAACTTTTACAAAAAATTCATGTACTATTAGCAAAAATGAGTTATACTTACATTGTCAGAACATTGCATCTGACGCAACGTTCTGATGAAAGGAGTGCATTGTCGGGGGCTATTTCAACTAGCATAGGTACATTCAATAGTCTCATGCCCATCGTTTTGGAAAATGAAGATGAAGGAGTGGTTCCAAAGTTGAATCCAGCTACTGGTCGTATGCTTACCCGCATCAAGGACGTATATTTATATATCCTTGACAGGGGTATTGTCACAACGGAAAATGTGGTCGAAGAATTCGGCATCACAAACCGCACAGCGCAAAGGGACTTGAATGTCCTTGAATACAACGAGCTCATAACAAGCCCTGCCCGCGGAAAATGGACGACAACTCAGAAAAAAGTTAAATTGTCTTCCTGACATCACTTCAATCTAAGATAAGAAAAAGGCTGAACCGCTTCAACCGGTTCAGCCCTTTTCATGGTGGAGCATTGCGACTTCCTCATCCGTCAGCTCCCTGTATTCCCCTAAACGTAAGGAGTCATCCAACTCCAACGGCCCCATCGACAGACGTTTCAAATAGACGACCCGCTTCCCGACCGCTTCGAACATCCGCTTCACTTGATGGAACTTCCCTTCCGTGATCGTCAACTCAATTTCAGACGTTTCACCAGAATGCAACACGCGAAGCTGTCCAGGTTTCGTGAAGTAGCCGTCGTCCAATGTCAGCCCTTCCGCGAACTTTTCGATATCGGTCTCATCGACCTTACCATTGATATGTGCGTAATACGTTTTCGGAACTTCCTTTTTCGGCGACAATAACTCATGGGCTAGCTTACCGTCATTTGTAATCAGCAAGAACCCTTCCGTATCCTTATCGAGCCGTCCTACCGGAAACGGTTCGAAATGTCGGTGTTCCCCATCCAGCAGATCGATGACGGTACGGTCCCGATCATCCTCCGTAGCGGAGATGACGCCTTGCGGTTTATTCAACATCAAATAAATGAACTCTTTGTAGACGACCCGCTCACCGAGGATCGTCACCTCATCCTTTTCCGGATCTACGTGAAGCGCCGGATCCTTAACCAGTTCGGAATTTACCTGTACGGCGCCTTTTTTTAAAAGTTGCCTGACTTCCTTACGCGAGCCGAAGCCCATATTTGCCAATAATTTATCTAAACGCATTATTCACCCTCCAAAACCAAGCTTCTTTGTTATCCTTGTCAATCTGTCGCCAAACAGCTTCTGTGCAAGCCCGGATTTCAATGAAAGTGCTCCATAGACTACTACTCCGACAAGCGCGCAAATCATCACATAAAGTAGCGCCTGCATCTTGCCACTGACAGGACTGAATGCGAGCAGCCCTTTTAATGTATAGTGAACGGCAATGAACATGACCACATTGAAGATCCCGATAAGGATGAGACGTCTGAACACCATCCTTGAACGGTAATGAAGGACTCTTGAAATGACATAAATATTAATGCAGACCGCGGCTCCATATCCGATTGCCGTAGCTGCAATTGCGCCGTTCACTTCGAAAAGCTTGATGAGCGGGATATTCAAAGTCATCTTAATTAATAGGCCCGTCAACGAAGTGAAGATGATCCATTTATGTCTATCGATTCCTTGGAGGATGGCGGCTGTTACTGTAAAGAGGCCGAACAAAATAGCAACGGGAGCGTAAGAGGCGAGAACCTCCGCACCGACCGTACTTTTACTATATAGGAACGTATAGGTTTCATTCGACAGGACAATTAAACCAAGTACCATCGGAACGGTCAGAAACAGCATGATTTGAAACGTTTGATCGAGTGAGCGCGTAATTCCCTTCTGATCTTTATTTGTATAATAACTTGTAATGACTGGAATTAAAGCCATCGAAAAACCGGTAGCCACCATAACTGGAATCATGACGACTTTATGCGTCAAAAAGTTGAGCATTGCAAAGTAGTCATCCATTACGTCCGATAGGCCAATCGATTTCATCGCATTGTTGAATGTAATCATATCTACAAATTGGTAGAGAGGATTAATGACTCCGACAAGGACAAATGGGATTGTATAACCTATTACTTCTTTATACATATCAAGAAAAGTAATATCGCTTGCCCGCGGACTGCTCGCATATAGTTGATTGAATTCGGGTTTATACTTCATCCAATATTTATATAAAACTGCAAGGCCAGCAACTGCGCCAATGAATGCGGCAAATACCGCAAATTTCACAGCTGTCCTAGGAGAAAGATCCATGACGTTCACTACAATGAACGCTCCAAGCAACACAAAAAGAATTCGAATAATCTGCTCAACAAGTTGAGAAACAGAAGTCGGTTCAAACTTCTGGTTACCTTGAAGATACCCACGTACAATACTCATCAATGGGACAACAAGTAGCGCATAACTCACCCACCGAATCACGGATGTAACTTCCGCCATCGTATATCTTTGGTCATCATCGACCACGACAAGATGCGCAATAGGTTCAGCCAGAAAAAATAATATTAAGAACGACAATATGCCTGTAACTACCATGACTAGCATGCCGGATTTCATTAATTTCCGACCGGTGGCATAGTCGCCCATCGCATTATATTTCGATACGAATTTTGAAATGGCAAGTGGTGCACCAGAAATCGCAACTGCCAAAGCTAAATTGTATGGAATGTACGCGTATTGATACAAACCGATATTCTCTATCCCAACAATCGCATAAAACGGAATGACGTATAAAAGACCGAGCGCCTTCGATAAAAAGAGCCCGATCGTTAAAATGGCCGTGCCTTTTACAAGGTTTGATGACATAGTTGATCCTTCCAATCTTAAGTACTACTCGACAAAGCTACTTACCAGTTTACCCCCCGCCGGCGCTTTTAACAATGATTATCGAGCGTATCCATGTATAATAGAGAAAAACTGAAAGTGTGGTTCCATATATGTATGACGTCATAATCATCGGTGGGGGTCCCTCAGGACTGATGGCCTCGATCGCTGCAGCCGAACACGGCAATAAAGTGCTTCTCCTCGACAAAGGGAAGAAGCTTGGGAATAAATTATCCATTTCGGGCGGTGGGAGATGCAATGTTACGAATCGATTGCCGCTTGAAGAAATCGTGAAGAACATTCCAGGCAACGGAAGATTTTTATACGGTCCGTTTTCCGTCTTCAATAATGAGGATATCATTGCGTTTTTTGAAGGACTCGGGGTACCGTTGAAAGAAGAGGATCACGGCCGGATGTTCCCTGTCTCGGATAAAGCGAAAGACGTCGTCAATGCGTTGCTTTCGGAAATGGATCGACTGAATGTCGAAGTGAGATTATCGACACGCGTGAAGAAATTATTGATGGACGATGAAAGGATTTTGGGTGTACGGCTTGAGGATGGTGAAGAAATCCGAACTCAAGCAGTCGTTGTCGCGGTAGGCGGAAAGGCTGTTCCGCAAACAGGAAGTACAGGAGACGGATATCCGTGGGCGGAGAAAGCGGGACATACTGTGACGGATCTGTATCCGACAGAAGTGCCGTTGCTGTCCGATGAGCCGTTCATCCAGTCGAAGGAATTGCAAGGACTCGCATTGCGCGATGTTGCTGTTTCCGTATTGAATGCCAAAGGGAAAACCTTGGTTACTCATCAGATGGACATGTTGTTTACCCATTTCGGGTTGAGCGGGCCTGCGATTTTACGTTGCAGCCAGTTCGTCGTGAAGGAACAGATGAAAAATGGCAAGAAGCCCGTTGATATGAGGATTGATTCTCTTCCTTCCATGAATGAAGAAAAGGCGTTTCAAACGATTCATACGATGTTAAAAGATGATCCGAAAAAAGCGGTGAAAAACAGTCTCAAAGGAATTGCACCAGAACGTTGGCTGCTGTTTTTATTTGACCGGGCAAGCATCGATGAAGCGGATATCGGTGCAGGACTTTCAAATGAAAAGATCCGCAAGCTATCAGGGCTTCTGAAAGGTTTTCCTATGACTGTGAACGGTACGCAGCCGATTGAAAAGGCATTCGTCACAGGCGGAGGCGTTTCGACGAAGGAGATCGAGCCTAAAACAATGGCCTCCCGGAAGAAGGCTGGACTTTTCTTCTGCGGAGAGATTTTAGATATTCATGGTTATACGGGTGGTTATAATATTACTTCTGCTCTTGTTACAGGACGGATTGCGGGGATGAATGCGGGGGCATTTGCGAGAGATTGAGTTTGTCGTTAAGGCGGCGGATTTTTGAGCGCGGAAGTGGATTCTTGAGCGCGGAATCTGTTTCTTGAGCGCAGAATCTGTTTCTTGAACGCAGAAAACAATTCTTGAGCGCGGAATTCGTTTCTTGAGCGCAGAAAACAATTCTTGAGCGCGACAACCATTTTATTGCATTGTAGAAACCTTTCTCCAATAAGACTCCTACAAAAAAATCCACGGAAAGAGCTTCACTCTTTCCGTGGATTTTTCATTAATCAAACAGCTACAATGTTAACCAATCTGCCTGGAATTGCAATGACTTTCTTCAATTCCTTACCTTCAATCCACTGCTTCACATCTTCGTCAGCAAGAGCGACTTTTTCAAGCTCTTCTTTCGTAATGTCTTTTGCGACGTTGATTTTCGCGCGGACTTTTCCGTTAATTTGGACAGCGACTTCAACTGTATCATCGAAAAGCTTCGACTCATCGTATGTCGGCCAAGCTACGTAAGATATGGATTCGCTATGGCCAAGCTTCTCCCATAGCTCTTCAGCAAGATGCGGAGTAATCGGTGAAATCAGTGTGACAAAACCTTCAACGAATTCTTTTGGAATCGAATCGGCTTTATATCCTTCATTGATGAACACCATCAATTGAGAAATGGCAGTGTTGTTGCGCATTCCTTCAAAGTCTTCGGTCACTTTCTTCACGGTTTGGTGGTACACCTTTTCAAGTTCACCGCCTGGCTCCCCGCCAACTTTGGAGCTAAGTGTACCGTCTTCGTTGACGAATAGGCGCCAGATGCGGTCCAAGAAGCGGCGGGATCCATCAAGTCCGTTTGTCGACCACTCTTTCGAAGCTTCAAGCGGCCCCATGAACATTTCGTAAAGACGAAGCGTATCTGCCCCGTGCGAATGGACAATGTCGTCCGGGTTGATGACGTTGCCAAGCGACTTGGACATTTTCACATGCCCTTCCCCGAGGATCATTCCTTGGTTGAACAATTTTTGGAATGGCTCTTTCGTTGGTACTACACCGATATCGTAAAGCACCTTATGCCAGAAGCGTGCATATAGAAGGTGAAGCACCGCATGCTCCGCGCCGCCGACGTAGATGTCGACCGGCAGCCAGCGTTCCGCAAGTTTCGGATCAATTAACATTTCGTCATTATCCGGATCGATATAGCGCAAGTAATACCAGCAGCTTCCTGCCCATTGCGGCATTGTATTTGTTTCCCGGCGGCCTTTCATGCCCGTGACTGGATCAACAACATTGACCCACTCTTCGATATTCGCAAGCGGTGATTCGCCTGTTCCGCTTGGCTTGATGTTATCCGTCTTCGGCAGCATCAATGGCAATTCGGATTCATCGACAGGAGTCATTGATCCGTCTTCCCAATGGATGATCGGAATCGGTTCACCCCAATAACGCTGTCTCGAGAATAGCCAATCGCGCAAACGGTACGTGATCTTCTTCTCACCTTTGCCGTTTTCAACGAACCAAGCAATCGCTTTTTCAATTGCTTCATCTTTGCCAAGGCCATTCAGGAAATCTGAGTTGATATGCTCTCCATCTCCTGTATATGCCTCTTTTGAAACATCTCCGCCTGCAACGACTTCCACAATCGGCAAGTTGAATTCTACTGCAAACTCATAGTCTCTTTCGTCATGTGCTGGAACAGCCATGATGGCGCCAGTTCCATAAGAAGCAAGGACGTAATCCGCAATCCAGATCGGCATCTTTTCGCCGCTAGCAGGGTTGATTGCGTAAGCGCCCGTGAATACGCCAGTCTTTTCTTTTGCAAGGTCGGTACGTTCCAAGTCGCTCTTCGTTTTCACCTTATCCAAATAAGCGTCAACAGCTTCCCTTTGTTCGGCTGTCGTAATCGTATCGACAAGCTTATGTTCAGGGGCAAGAACGGCATATGTCGCACCGAAAATCGTATCCGGACGTGTCGTGAATGCTTCGAATGATAGATCCGTCCCTTCGATTTCGAACATCAATTGAGCGCCTTCAGAACGGCCGATCCAGTTGCGTTGCATATCTTTCAAGCTTTCCGGCCAATCAACATCTTCAAGATCCTCAAGCAGGCGATCCGCATATTCGGTAATGCGCAATACCCATTGGCGCATAGGGCGGCGTTCCACCGGGTGCCCACCACGTTCAGATTTACCATCGATGACTTCCTCGTTCGCAAGGACTGTTCCAAGCGCCGGGCACCAGTTGACTGGCACTTCATCGATATAGGCCAAGCCTTTTTTATACAATTGGATGAAAATCCATTGCGTCCATTTGTAATATTTCGGATCTGTCGTATTCACTTCACGATCCCAGTCGTAGGAAAACCCGAGATCATTCATTTGACGCTTGAATGTCGCGATATTTTTGGCAGTGAATTCCGCAGGGTCGTTCCCCGTATCGATTGCATATTGCTCAGCAGGCAATCCGAAAGCGTCCCATCCCATCGGGTGAAGGACATTATAGCCTTGCTTCCGTTTGAATGAACTTAAGATATCCGTTGCGATATAGCCTAGCGGGTGCCCAACGTGAAGTCCCGCTCCGGAAGGATAAGGGAACATATCAAGCGCGTAGAACTTCGGCTTGGATTCGTCGTTGACCATTTTGTACGTCTTATTGTCTTTCCAGTACTGCTGCCACTTCTTTTCGATTTCTACATGTTTATAACTCATTGCTGTCATTCCTTCCCTCTATATTCAAAAAGCGCTATGCGATTCGCGGAAATAAAAAAACTCCCGTCCCTTAAAAAGATAAGGGACGAGAGGTATATGTACTCCCGCGGTGCCACCCAAATTGACGGCAATGCCGCCCAACTTGTTTCCTTAACGCGGAAAACGGCACCGGCTACTATTCGTTCACCGATACAGGCTCGAAGGCGAGTTCATCGTAGTCGTACAGGCTTGCACCAAACCGCCTGCTCTCTTCAATCGACTGGACCGATTACTGATTCCTTTTCAATGCCAACGCTATTTGAATTCAGTTTATTGTAGTGTACCCGAAATAGTTCCGAAATACAACTAGATGTCTTAAATTTTAATGGAAGTCTCTAGGAAATCCAATGAACCCAAAGTCCCTTTTTGGTGATAACTTTCCGGATTCAATAGATAACTTTGCATATTCAATAGATAACTCCATCGATTCGATAGATAAGTCGTCATATTCGATAGATAACTCCACCTATTCGATAGATAACAAAATGCCAAGCCCATTAATGAGGACTTGGCATTTGGCGATCAACCAATATTCACTTTCAATTCCGCTTCCGTCGAATTCACAACATCTTCAACTGTAAATCCTTCGAACACTTCCTTCAATTCCAGACCATCAGGCGTCACATCGATCAAAGCACGTTCCGTGATAATTTTATGGACGACGCCTTTTCCTGTCAACGGCAATGAGCATTCTTTCTTGATCTTTGCCGAGCCGTCTTTCGCTACATGGTCCATGATGACGATGATTTTTTTCGCGCCGTGCACGAGATCCATCGCGCCGCCCATCCCTTTGATCATCTTGCCTGGGATCATCCAGTTGGCAAGATCTCCTTTTTCGGACACTTCCATGCCGCCCAGGATGGCTACATCGACATGCCCTCCACGGATCATAGCAAAGGATTCCGCACTATCGAAAAATGCAGATCCCGGGATTGTCGTCACCGTTTCCTTGCCTGCGTTGATCAGATCCGGATCGACTTGATCTTCCGTCGGATATGGGCCGATGCCGAGGAGGCCGTTTTCAGACTGCAGCACGACCGTCTTGTCATCCGATATATAGTTTGCGACTAATGTAGGCATCCCAATGCCAAGATTAACGTAATCGCCGTCGTTGATTTCCTTTTCCGCACGTCTTGCAATTCTCTCTCTGAAATTCATCATGAACATCCCCTCCCCTTATTGAGTCGTCAATCTCTCAATCCGTTTTTCCTGTTCCGCTTGTAGCAACCCTTGCACGTAGATACTCGGCGTGTGGATCGTCGCTGGATCGAGTTGTCCCGTTTCCACAATATCTTCCACTTCCGCAATCGTGATCTTGCCTGCAGCCGCCATCATCGGATTGAAGTTTTGAGCGGTCTTGTTATAGATCAAGTTTCCGATTTTATCCGCCTTCGCTGCGCGAACCAATGCAAAATCGGCGACGAGCGCTTCCTCAAGGACATATTCCTTGCCGTTGAATACCCTTATCTCTTTTCCATCCGCCACAGTAGTCCCTACTCCTGCAGGTGTGTAAAATGCAGGAATCCCTGCGCCGCCTGCACGAATCTTTTCAGCCAGCGTCCCTTGCGGTGTCAGTTCGACTTCGATTTCGCCGGACAGCACTTGGCGTTCGAACTCCTTGTTTTCTCCGACATAGGAGCCGATCATCTTCTTAATCTGCTTTTCTTTCAATAAAAGACCGAGACCCCATTCGTCCACACCACAGTTATTCGAAATGATCGTCAAATCTTTGACGCCTTTTTCGACGAGTGCCAAAATAAGTTGTTCCGGGATTCCGACAAGTCCGAAGCCCCCCACCATTAAGGTGGAGCCGTCTTCGATTTGTGAAATCGCTTCCATAGCTGTTGTATAAATCGGTTTCATCTAGCATTCCCCCTTTGAATCTTTCAGAAAAATTACAACTACTCTCTATTCATTTAATCAAACTATTAAGCGGGACGCAATGTTCTAAACTGAAAAACCGGAAAATCCTCATTAGATTTCCGGTTTTCGTTCAGACGTAAGCGGTCTGTCATATAGAAGTGTTGTGACAATGGTAATGGCCATGAGACTCGTCAGAAGCAGAAGCATCATTTTCATGCCGTGGATTTCAACAAGGATACCCCCTGCCAATGGGCCGATCATGCGTCCGATTGTTGCAGCGGAGTTGACAATCCCTTGGTAAAATCCGTCCCTCCCTTTCGGCGCAAGCTGGCTCGCCAATGTCGGAATGGCCGGCCATACAATCATTTCACCGAAAGTAAGGATAACCATCGAAACGATGAACATTTTGAATGAGCCTGCAAAACTGACGACGATGAAGGAGATGATGAAGATGACCGTCCCGATAATCATCTGCGCTTTCAGCTGCTTTTCAAGCCGCTTGATAAGCGGTTTGATAAGAGGTTGTCCAATAACAATCAGCAACCCGTTGATTGTCCAAATGAAACTGTACTCTCTTAAGGTAATGCCTAGTGCTAGTGCATGCGTGGAAATCGTCGTCGACCATTGCGAATAGACGAGCCAGGTGATCAAATAGCCGCCGACTAAAATGAGCAAAGCATAAAAAGGTGCTTTATTCTTAATCCGCGCAGTTTCTCGGATAACGTTTGTGTGGCGATCGGGTGCAATTTCCAGTTTTTTATATCCGAAGTAGGCAATGAAAAGAAAAATGACATAGAAAACCAAGTTCGCAAAAAATATATAATCGATATGCACGGAAGCTATCAAACCAGCGAGTGCGGGCCCGATTGCGACTCCGACGTTCTGCGCCAAATAGATCGAGTTGAATGCCTTCCTGCCGCCTTCAGGCCAAATTGTTCCGACCATCGCATACATGCTTGGAAAGATGATACCGCCGCTAAATCCTAATATGGTAAGCAAGATGATATATGGATACCAATCATGGTCGTATACGAGATAGGCAAGCGCCAAAATCGAAATAATGATGCCTGCCATGATGGATTTAAAACCGCCGATCCGGTCAAATAAAAAACCGCCAAGCAGATTCCCGACGACACCAGCTCCTGCGTTCGCCATCAGGACAAGACCGGCGACCGCCAACGACTTACCGAGATATTCATGCATATATATCGTATTCAATGGCCAAAGGAACGAGTTCCCTATGACATTGACAAACATTCCTACGATGAGAAGCCAAACTTTATTGGGTATTTCCATTTTAGGCATTTCCTTCGCCTCCGATCTCTATCTACTACTCATGAAAGCTAATTCGAGTGTATGTCTTTTTCTGGATTCAGACAACAAAAACGGAATATGTTCCGCAATTCAGATGACACTGAGCGGATCCAAAATGGTACAATCTACTGTTAGAGGAGTTGAAATGATGGATGACTTCATTTATCCGTTCCCTACTGAGGGGAAACGGTACCATACATGGTCCAGGCATTTGAAGGATGAATTCGGGTTCAAAATATTCAAGGTCGCTCTCGATGCCGGCTTTGATTGTCCGAACCGCGACGGCACAGTAGCTTTCGGCGGCTGTACATTTTGCAGCGTCGCAGGCTCAGGCGACTTTGCAGGAGACCGGGCAAAGCCGATTGAAGTCCAGTTCAATGAAATCCGCGACCGGATGCATCAGAAGTGGAAAGAAGGCAAGTACATCGCCTATTTCCAAGCGTACACGAATACACATGCCCCGCTGCCGGTTTTGAAGGAGAAGTTCGAAGCGGCCCTAGCCCAACCTGGTGTCGTCGGCCTTTCCATAGGTACACGCCCCGACTGCCTGCCCGATGATGTCGTCGACTATTTGGCAGAGTTGAATGAACGGACGTATTTATGGGTCGAATTAGGCTTGCAGACCGTGCATGAAAAGACGGCCAAGCTCGTGAACAGAGCGCATGATTACGCCACTTACGTTGAAGGCGTGGAAAAGTTGAGGCGGCATGGAATACGCGTCTGCACCCATATCATCAATGGCCTTCCGCTCGAAGATAGAGAAATGATGATGGAAACGGCAAGACAAGTGGCGAAGCTCGATGTGCAAGGCATCAAGATCCATTTACTGCACTTGTTGAAAGGGACGCCAATGGTCAAACAATACGAAAAGGGCTTGCTGGAGTTTCTTGAGAGAGATGACTATATCAACCTCGTCGTCGATCAGCTTGAAATTCTTCCGCCAGAATTGATTGTCCACCGGATCACCGGGGATGGTCCGCTCGATTTAATGATCGGTCCTATGTGGAGCGCGTCAAAGTGGGATGTGCTGAACGGCATCGACAAGGAATTGGAACGCCGCGACAGCTATCAAGGTAAGTATTACAGTAAGGAGATTGAACGAATATGAGTGATATTTTATTGCATCGGGTTTTACCTTTTTCGAAACGGTTGATCAGCGAAACTGTTCTGCCAGGTGAGACGGTTGTCGATGCAACTGCGGGAAACGGGAATGACACATTATTCCTCGCGGAGCTCGTCGGTGAAGAAGGCCGCGTTTTCGCTATCGATATCCAGCAAGCTGCTCTCGAGGCGACGGCAAACAGATTGGACAAACTCAATGACCGTGTCTCATTGATTTTGGACAGCCATGAGAATGTGGATACATACGTCAAGAAACCAATTGGCGGAGCGATGTTCAATTTAGGGTATCTTCCGTATAGTGAAGATTTGTCCATCATCACAAAACCGGATTCCACGATCGAAGCTGTCAATAAGCTGCTGGGTATGCTTAAAAAGGGTGGGATCATAACGATTTCCGTCTATGATGGCCATGAAGGCGGGAAGGAAGAGCGCGATGCATTGCTAGACTATGTAAAGTCGCTCCACCAGGCCGATGTTCATGTTGTCCGCTATGAATTGCTCAATCAACGAAAAAATCCCCCATTTTTGATTGCAATCGAAAAAGTGAGGGATTTTGATGAAGTTGTGCACGTAGAAGAGTAAGCAAACGCTTGGAACCATTTTGGTCCAAGCGTTTTTTCATTCCCCGATCTGCCGAATATCCGCGATCGGGCCGAGTTTACCGAAGTCTTCACGGTCCATTACGGAAATAAGTTTACGCGCGGTCTCTTCCGCACTGCTTAAATGCCCTTGCTGTTTGTAGTCGACAAAACGGTCGTGCAATGGGAAATCTGCGGCATTGCTTGATCGAATCGTTTCCTGCATGCCTGTGTCGATAATTCCCGGAGCAATCGAAATGACATCAACAGGGTATTCGGCCTTTTCCTGCTCAAGCGATACGACGCGGGAGAAATGATCGAGTCCCGCTTTCGTTGTGCAATAAACGCCCCATCCTTCATATGGGTTCCTGCCAGCCCCTGAAGAAATATTGACAATTCTTTTTCGTCCTTCGAACTTTTCAAGCGCCGAGATGAATGCATTCGATAGAATCATTGGTGCCGTCAAATTGACAGCGAGCGCCTCTGTCAGCTTCTTTTCGTCTATCGTGCCGATCAACCCGATCGGTTCTACCGTTCCTGCATTATTGATCAATGTAAAGGAAGTTGCGGATGAAAGGTTCTCTTCTACAATCCTTTCAATGATTTCAGCCAAACGATCGGTAAGAGAAAGGTCGGCAGTCAGCAAATCTCCATCCCGGCTCTCATTCGTCCTGGCGATGCCGATCACCTTGTCCCCCCTCCCCTTCAACTGTTTCATCAATTCAGAACCGATTCCTTTAGACGCACCGGTAACAATAAATAAGTTCAATTGACTTCCCCTTTCATCTCGATGTCAGCCTGCCATGATTCCTCTTGAAATGCATCTTCCCCAATTTTCACTTTCTCTGGAATCTCGAAATAGGCAATCCAAATATATAATGCGATTGCAAGTATTGCGATTACCCCGATGATTAATCTTCTCTTCTCCATCTCCACTCCCCATTCCCTCACGTTTACATCATTTTACCATGATGGATGTGAGATTGGAGGAATTAAAATAGCCAACCCCTTCCAAATTAGAAGAGATTGGCCTTATCATCATTTCAATATTTTTATTTTCACGTCTTTCCTTCCCCATTTAAACGCTTCGCTTTTGCTTGGGAAGAAGACATCAATTTTATTTCCTTTAATCGCGCCGCCAGTATCGCCAGCGATGGCATATCCGTATCCTTCCACGTACACTTTCGTGCCTAATGGTATAATGGATGGGTCAACAGCAATCACTTTAGCATCGGGATTGCGCTTCAAGTTGATGCCCGTTGAAGTGATTCCGGAACAGCCGTTGCAATTCGCTGTATACGCACTTGCGGAAACCGTGATTTCCTTTACTACATTGTCATCATCGGATCGTGATGGTGTTTTGGCAACCTCTTTTTGAGATTCGGTTTGGACGACCTTCAATTTCTGATTCGGATGAATGACGTCCGACTTGATGCTATTCCATGTTTGCAATTCTTTTACGGTAACATTATGGATCTCGGCAATTTTATAAAGCGTGTCACCTTTTTTGACCTTATACGTTGAAGAGGCTGCAAAACTTTCGGTCGTACCACCGATCAATAAAACTACTGTAAAGATAAGCGTCACAATATGTTTTCTCAAGTTTTCTACTCCCCGCCTTTTTTAGTCTACTCATAGATTAGCAGTGAAGTATTACATGCATGTTACAGTTTGCAACCATTCTTATTACAAAAGAGAAGTGAATATTACGATGGAAGGAAGATGGGATTGACAGAAATTTTAGTAAGAAACGCTAGAAAAAATGAAGCGAAATCCCTTGCTGACTTGCTTTCACGATGCCAGTGGTTCACTTACGGGGAGCTGTTCACAAACGCCTATATTGAGCGGTTAATTGAGAATTATTACAATGTCGAACGCGTCAAACAGGAAGTCACAACAACCGACAAAAAGTGGCATGGCTATATTGTCGCCGAAAAGGAAGGAAACCTCCTAGGAGTCATTGGCGGCGGGATGAAAAATGAGGCCGATGGAGAGATTTACGTCTTCTATGTTGCCCCTGAAGCAAGAGGCAAAGGAATCGGTACAAGACTGCTCGATTTTTATACAAAAGTACAAAAGCATACGTATGGAGCGGATCGGCAGTGGGTTTCGGTTGCAAAAGGAAATATGTACGGAATTCCATTTTATGAATCGAAAGGTTTTATTTTCAAGCGGGAAGAGGTATCATATGGTGCGACCGAAGAGGATGAAGATATTTCTCTCGTTTATTCTCGCAGTATCTAACCAATATATTGTATATAAAAATTTCATCCTGCTTTCTTTTCATGTATACTACTAGTACTAGAACTGAAGTAGGAATTGATTTCAAATTGCAAGCAGGATGGTGATCAGCAATGCCGATACCTTCGGAGCATCAAAGACCGACACGTGTGACAGCGAAAGAAAGTGCATTTACTCAATTGCAGCAATGGATAATTGACGGCACATTGCAGCCAGGCGAAAAGCTGAATGATATTGAACTGGCGGAAGCTCTCGGAGTTAGCAGAACGCCAATCCGCGAATCTCTTCAGTTGCTTGAGGTCCAAGGGTTCGTGAAGATGTATCCAGGAAAAGCGACACAAGTGACAGAGGTGGACAAGGAGTCGATCAATGACCTTTTGCCGCCCCTAGCCGCCATGCAAGCGTTATCCACGGAACTTGCAGCCCCTAACTTGGATGAAAACGTCATAATAGAATTGGAAGAGACGAATAATCGTTTTGCCAAGGCCGTCCAGAAAGAGGATTATTTTACGGCATTGAAAATCGACGAAGACTTTCATCAAATCATCGTCGACCAAGCGGCGAACAAATATATTCATTCTATCGTAGCTTCGTTGCAAACCCATGTACGTCGATTGTTTTTCCATAACTCGATCATTTTGACGGAAAAGTCGATTGACGAGCATAAGGATATTATCAGGTTGCTGACAGAAGGCAACGGGGAAAAAGCAGCATCGATCATGCGTGAAAACTGGCTCCGTGCCATTGACGAATTTCATTCCAAGAAAACAGACTAAAAAAGCACCCCAATTTTTTAAAGTCAGTACCCATTGGAACAATGTTGATTTGCTCTTCACGCGGACGCTTTCTTACCTGTAGTCAAGTGTTTTACTAGATTTTTTCACTGCTTGAATGAAGGTGTAGGGTCCTGTCAATATACTGTTGCTTTCCGTTCCGGCGCTCGCTTTCCGCGGGCATGGCTTGAGCCTCCTCGGTCGCGAAAGGCGTGCGGCCTGCGGGGTCTCAAG
>NZ_JAMBOI010000015.1 GCF_023715535.1 Sporosarcina luteola
TGAGATTTCCCATTACGCAAGTAAGTAAGATCCCTCAAAGAAGATGAGGTGGATAGGTCCGGGGTGGAAGCGTGGCGACACGTGCAGCTGACGGATACTAATCGATCGAGGACTTAACCTTAAGTTACTTTAGTACGGTTGAACTTGAAGTTCAGCAACAATGTCTGTTTTATCCGGTTTTGAACGAACAAGCATCGTTCAGTTGTCTGGTGATGACGGCGAAGAGGTCACACCCGTTCCCATACCGAACACGGAAGTTAAGCTCTTCAGCGCTGATGGTAGTAGGGGGCTTCCCCCTGTGAGAGTAAGACGTCGCCGGGCCAAGGCCATTCCCCACGGGGAATGGTTTTTTTGTGTTTGAAAATGTAACCGAAGGTTATTATAAGAGTCACATCCGTTCTCATACCTAATACGGAAGTTAAGCTCTTCAGCGCCGATGGTAGTAAAGCGGCGCTGCCGCTTTGCGTAATTTACGCCAACGGTGTAAATTACGCAGGGAACAGGCTTCCCCCTGTGAGAGTAAGACGTCGCCGGGCCAAGGCCATTCCCCATGGGGAATGGTTTTTTTGTGTTTATAAACCTTCATTTAAGGGAGTTAGGCTGCGATTCAGGATTAGATTAGGATTGTATTATTGTCCCGCACTCAAAGCCACTATCTGGCGAACAATAAATTGAATCCGCACTCAAAGCCACTATCTGGCGATCAATAAATTGAATCCGCGCTCAAAGCCACTATCTGGCGATCAATAAATTGAATCCGCGCTCAAAGCCAACCATCTTGCGCTCAATGAGAGCCGTCCCGCGCTCAAAGCCGACCACCTTGCGCTCAATGAGTGCTGTTCCACGCCCAAAGATCACACATCATTCATTAATTTCATAAATCAACACATCAAATAAATCTCCATCAGCATAAAGCAATATTGCCCACTCCCCTGCCATGGGAATTTGCACATTGGAAGGTACGTGTGCATCTGCTCCATTATTCTCTCCTGCAAGGCCAGTAGTCCAACCTGATGTTAAGACTTGATGGATAGTGCCTGTTTCTCTGTGTAGGCCAACAACCGTGAGATTGGTTGCCGTTGGATTCTCAATCCCCCAAAGGTGCCACATCCACTTTTGTTTTGTAGTGATGCTCGGCATATCGGCACCAATAACACCTGATTTGTTTTCATTGCCTATAATATTGCCATTGAATGCAACAGCTTTATTCTCCCAATCAATATTCTCGAAATTACTTTTAATCACGAATTCTGGTAGATCTTCAGGTAAATCGAACATGCCTTCAACTGTTTCATTTGCAGAACACCCACTAACTAGAATAACCATGCTCAAAAAAATACATCCCAAAATTTTGTGCTTCAAAAAATCGCCCCCTTACTGAGAATAAATCTTATCTCAATTTAATTATATCAATCTTCAGACTAATGAGTGAAGAAGATACTTCATTAATGGTAATTTTCTTAGAGCTATTGCTTAAAAAATACGAATAGTACATGATTAAGAGAATGGACATCGAGTGGGTGCATTACTAGAAACGTGGAAAAACCATTGTCTTCGTTGTCATGGACGCCATGACTGGTTAATTCATTACGATATACGGACCACTGAGTTAGCATAAACAAATAGTGTGGGGTGTGGTAGTGAAAAGTGTCTCTCTATTTTTATTCTCTTTAGTGCGCGTAGCCATGTTAGTCATTTTAAGCGGATATTTCTTTCAAATGACGAACGGCATTGTGGATTTTCGAACTGTTTTCATAATCTCTGCCATTCCCCTATTCATTATCAGCCATTTTATTCAAATGGCCGACGTCCGGGAGAAGACGAGAATACTTTGTTCGTCAATCGACTTTATTGTCATTACGGGGTTCGGTTTTTTATTCCCTGAGAGTGGATATTTGTATTTAATCTTTTTCGGTGTCCTTTCAACAACCGTTTTCTTACTGTATGACCGTAAAAAACTGCTCGGACTTTTTTCAGGGACGTTTGTTACCGTATGGATACTAATCAGTATGCAGTTATATGCACAAACAGGTGTATTTTCGCTATCGAGTAATATTGTGAACGGGATGTTCGTCTTCTATGGCGCTTTCGTCGGTAGCCTTATCCGAAATTTTCACCATGCGAAGGAGACGATTTCTGTTCAATATGGGCAGTTGAATGACTCCCACGATGCTTTGCAGGCAGCGCACAGGCAGCTGCGGGAATATGCCGAGCAAGTCGAGCAGTTGACGGCAATTCGGGAACGGAATGAGATAGCGCGCGAAATTCATGATACCGTAGGCCATAAAATGACGGCATTGGTTGTACAGTTGCAAGTGGCAGGCGAAATGGTCGAGAGGGATGCGGGAAAGGCGAAAGAGGTTCTCGCCGTTTGTGAGCAGCTTACCCGGGATGCACTCCATGAAATACGGTTGTCTGTCCGGACATTGAAAGAGGATTATGAAAAATCTTCCTTTCGTGACGATCTACAGGAGCTTATGAATGAATTTTCATCGATGACATATATGGAAAGCCGGCTTATGTTGCCAGTAGACGTGGCCAGGATTCCGAAATCGTTGCAGCCGACAATCAAAAGGATTGTGCAAGAAGGCCTGACAAATGCGAAAAAGCATGGAAATGCGGATACATGCATCGTGAAGATCCAAATGGATGAAGAAGCGATCCATATAGAAATAAAGGATGATGGGAAAGGGGAAAAGAATTTTATACCAAATTTCGGTTTGATTAATATGAAAGAGCGTGTTGCGGAGCATGAGGGTTCATTTGAAATCGAAAGCTTTGAAGGGGAAGGCTTTAGTATTATGATCACCTTTCCGCTTAAACAGATATCGTCGGGGGTGAAGGGATGATAAGAATTATGATTGTCGACGACCAGCCATTGGTGCGGGAAGGGCTTAGCACGTTGCTGGGCTTGCGTTCCGAGATTGAAGTAGTTGGGACGGCGATGGATGGTAAGGATGCGTTATATAAAGCGGTGGAGCTTCTACCTGATATCATGTTAATGGATATCAGGATGCCCGGCGTGAATGGCGTTGAAGGTACAAGGTTACTAAAAGATAGCCTGCCAGATGTGAAAGTATTGATTCTGACGACGTTCAACGACAGTGAATACATATTCGATGCGCTTGAAGAAGGGGCGAACGGTTACTTATTGAAGGATATGCCGACGGATACGATTGTTCAGGCGATCCTTACCGTCTATCATGGCGGTGTCGTGCTGCCGAAGGAATTTACTTCGCAGGTGCTGACGGAGCTTAGAATGAAGAGTCAAACTAGCCAGGAAGAACTGCCGAAAGGGCTAGAGGGGTTATCCGATGGGAAGCGGAGGTACTGACTCACCTCGGAGAAGGATTGAACAATAAGGAAATTGCGGATGCGTTATTCATTACCGAAGGAACGGTAAAGAACCATGTTTCGAACGTCATTCAGAAGCTGGGACTTCGTGATCGGACACAGGCGGCAATCTATGCTGTCCGCTATGGCATAACGACATTCTGACATTACTTTCTGCATACGTATATGAGAAACGGCACATTGGTGTCGTTTTTTTCATGCCTTTAAAATCTATCGCGCGCTCGATGTAGGGGAGAGGCTTCCACAATAAAATAGAAATAAAGAAGGAGGCTGCGGAGAATGCTTACACTTACGGATGTGAAAAAGAGCTTCGGTGCACATGAGGTCATCAAAGGGATTTCTTTTCAAGTCGAAAAAGGGGAGTCGTTCGGGTTGCTCGGTCCGAATGGCGCGGGGAAGTCAACGCTCATTTCAATGATATGCGGACTGATTCCAAACGGCGCAGGGGAAATCCGGGTTAATGGAAAACTTGTCGGCAAGCATCTGAAGGAAACCAAACAGATAATAGGAGTCGTACCGCAAGACATTGCCCTCTATCCGACGATGTCCGCGATGGACAATCTGATGTTTTGGGGAAAGATGTACGGTCTATCCGGCAAAAAAGCGAAGGCCCGTGCGAAGGAAGTCCTTAACATCGTTGGTCTGACGGAACGCGGTAAGGACAGGATCGAAACCTTTTCGGGCGGGATGAAACGGCGGATCAATATCGGGGCCGCGCTTATGCATGAACCGCAACTGCTCATTATGGATGAACCGACAGTCGGTATCGATCCTCAATCGAGGAATCATATTTTGGAGACGGTGAAATCATTGAATGAACAAGGACTGACGGTCATTTACACGAGTCATTATATGGAAGAGGTCGAGTTTCTTTGCAAGCGGATTGCGATCCTTGATGAAGGGAAGCTCATCGTAAGCGGCACGAAGAAGGATTTAAACAATCGTTTGGCGGGTGGAATTGTGTTAAAGCTTACAGTCGGTACCTTGCACCCTTCATTTATCGAGCAGGTAAAGAAGCTGAATGGAGTGGAAAAGGTCATTGTCCAGACAGCCGAGGAGCTCGATGTGCATTTGCAATCGAAAATGGAAATCGTAGCGGACGTAATCCTGCTTGCTAGCCAGTCAGGCGTCGTGATACACAATATGCAGCTCAAGGAAGCGAATTTGGAGACATTGTTTTTGCAACTGACAGGACGCTCTTTGCGTGAATAGGAGGGACTGCAATGAAGAGCCTTGTAATAGCTGTTAAAGATGCGAAGATTCACTTGAAAGACCGTAAAGCGATCCTCATGATGATCCTCATGCCGATTATATTGACTGTCATTTTAGGATCCGCCTTGAAAGGGGTGATGGGTGGAGGAAGCATGTCTGAAACCGTTTTAGGCGTCTATTCACCCGAATCGAATGAAATGGCGGAAAGTATTATCCGGGCTCTGGGGGGAGACGGGCTTGCCATTACAGTCGAACGGGCGGAATCTGAGAAACAACTGCTGGATTGGATGGAGGAAAGGGAAGTCCACGTCGGCCTACTTTTACCGGATGAATGGGATCCTGATACAGAACGGGCCATCATCTTGCCAACCACCGGGCAGGAAACAACGGCGACCCTCATCCGGCAGATGATAGAGACGTTTGCTCAAATGTCGCAGGCAATCGCACACTCCACAACTACAGTCATGGCGGAGGCTGCGGCGTTGTCTAGTGATGGCAGGGTTGACATGGAAGCCATCCAACAAGAGCTTACGACATCGATTGAGAAGGTTATGAATGAACAACGGACGTATGTTAGTGAGCCTGCACTAGAAGAATCGGTGAGTTCCATGCAGTACTATGCTGCAGCCATGGCGGCGATGTTCCTTCTATTCAACGCGATGGCAGGTGGAAAGTCATTTCATCAGGAAAAGCGGAGTGAAACACTGTCGCGATTGATGATGACTCCGACGTCCGTTCGTTCAATTCTAACAGGAAAGTTCATCGGTGCATTTCTATTTGCATGGATCCAATTTCTGATTTTCATGGGGGCTACACATTTCTTGCTGAAGGTTGACTGGGGCCCATCCATCCTGCAAGTCCTCTTCATCACCTTCTTCTATATCTTTTCAGTAGCAGGATTGGCGATGGTTGTAGCTGCCTTTACGACAAACGAGAAAATGGCGGACATCGTTGGAACCATGGGTGTCCAAGTAATGGCGTTGCTTGGCGGTTCGATGCTTCCCCTCTCTTTATTCTCTGAAGTCATGCGGAAAATTGCCATGGCGATGCCCAATTCATGGGCATTGACGAGCTACACATCAATCATGACAGGCACTTCTTGGTCCGCGTTATGGCTGCCGGCAGGGGTGTTGCTCGGCGTAGGGATTGTATCCATTTTCATCTGTTCAATTCGGCTCGGGCGCCGGATTGCTTAGGGGAGGTATATGGAATGAAGAAAATTTTATCGATTTGTCTGTTTGAAATTAAACGGACGTTCAAGAAGAAATCGTCGATTGTCTTAATGCTTGGGATGCCGCTGCTATTCACGTTTCTCTTCGGCAGTATTTTTGGGAAGAATGCCGATATAACATTTCGCATCGCATTGGTCGATGAGGAACAGACAGCGTTTTCGAAGGACGTCATTCAGAAGTTGATGATGGATGAAATGATTTCCTATGAGCTTGTTAATGCTCTTGAAGCGGAGGAGTTGTTGGCGCGTAATGAGGTGCAGGGCATTGTAACGCTTGAAAAAGGAATTGCAACTAAGCTTCGCAATGAAAAGCCACCCGCTACCTTTCAACCTTCACTCGGCATGTCGACAGCGCCACTCGTCATACAACAAGTGAATCAGGCAATGCAAGCCGTAGACATTTACGTTGCGGCGTCGCAGGTTGGAGGCTTCTATTTCAATGAAAGCTGGGAATCCGTCTACGGGCGGATCACGGAAAATGAAGGGCGTATCCAAGCATGGACCGAACAAAAAACAAATGCACCCACTGGGCATCCGATGATGGGCATCTCCTATAGCTCTGCCGGATTCTCCATCATGTTCGTTATGATCATGATGCTTTCGATGACAGGCACGCTGATTGAAGCGAGGCAGGCTGGAATCTGGTCGAGATTGTTTACGACACCCGTCACCCGTTTCCAAGTGCTGCTTGGCTATTTCCTATCCTTTCTAATCGTGGGATGGATTCAGTTTTTCCTTCTTATCTTGCTGTCTTCCACGTTGTTTGACGTCAACTGGGGCTCCCCGGCAGCATTGCTTCTTCTCGTCACGGCCTTGCTTCTTTGTGTCGTAGGCCTCGGAATTGCCATTGCAAGCCTTGTGAAGACGGTTGATCAGCAACACGCCATTGGCACTTTGGTGATCATCTCAACATGCATGCTTGGTGGGGTCTATTGGCCAATCAGCATGGTGCCTGACGTTATGCGGAAAATCGCCAACTTTGTCCCTCAGACATGGGCAATGGAAGGTTTGACGACGCTGATTGCCGACAGTGGCACTATCGGGGACATCTTCATGCCGCTCATTGTCTTACTCGGTTTCGCCGTGATATTCCTATTCATCGGACTATCAAGAATGAAATACGTATGATTGCCGGGGCAACCCGGTTTTTTTCATTTCCAAGAAGGAGTTTTCACCCTTACTGTCCCGACTTCCTTTATAATAGATACAAAGGAAGTGTGAATCGTAATGAGTGAACAAACTAAACCGCTTGTCCAAGCACTTAGCAAGTTCGAGGAAAAGCGGCCGATCTCCTTTCATGTGCCGGGTCATAAAAACGGTCTGCTGTCCGGCTTGCCGGAAGAAATGCAGTCCGTGCTGCCATACGATATGACGGAATTGGAAGGGTTGGATGACTTGCATGAGCCGTCCGGGGTGATCCGTGAAGCGGAGCAACGGCTTTCGGCTTTGTATCAATCCGACCGGAGCTTCTTTCTCGTCAATGGATCGACGGTCGGCAATTTAGCAATGATGTACGCGGCGTGCAGACCTGGTGATACGGTCATTGTGCAGCGGAATGCACATAAATCAATCTTTCATGCGATTGAATTGACAGGCGCCAAGCCGGTCTTTGTATCGCCTGTTTGGGATGCCCATTCGAATACGCCGGGTGCAGTCCGTTTTGCAATAGTGAAAGAGGCGATAGAAGCGTATCCCAATGCCAAGGCGGTCGTTCTGACGTATCCGACTTACTATGGAGTGGCAGGCACCGAGCTTACGGACATTATTCATTATTGTCATGAGAAGAGCATCCCTGTTTTGGTCGATGAAGCGCATGGAGCCCATTTTGTCGCAGGAGATGCATTTCCGCAATCCGCATTGGAGCTAGGGGCGGACATCGTTGTGCACTCAGCTCATAAAACATTACCCGCCATGACGATGGCGTCATTTTTACATATCAGGTCGTTAATCATCTCTCCTGAAAGGATAGCGCATTATTTGGGCATGCTCCAATCGAGCAGCCCATCCTATTTGCTCATGGCGTCGCTTGACGATGCACGGGCATACGCAGAGTCCTATACGAAGGAAGATCAAGTCGAATTCCTGGAAAAGCGTCGAGCCTTCATCGGCAACCTACTCACCATTCCTGAATTGCGGATCGTAGAATCGGAAGACCCTTTAAAATTATTGCTGCGAGTCCAAGGCTATACAGGGTTTGAATTGCTTGCTAGGCTTGAAGCGGAAGGGGTTTTCGCAGAACTAGCCGACCCATTCCAAGTGCTATTCATTTTGCCGTTGCTGAAAAAGAGTAAAGAGTATCCATTCAGCGAAAGTGTTCAAAGAATTGCAGCTGCCGTCGCAAGCTTGCCGATGAAGGAAGAGCTAGAGTTGATGGACGAATCGATATCGGCGGATGAAAGAATATCCACCCTGACCTATCTCCCGCAAGAACTTTATGGGAGAGAAACCGAATGGAAATCAATAGAAGAAGCTGTCGGTTATGTCGCGGCAGCTGCCATCATTCCTTACCCGCCCGGCATTCCGTTGCTCCTTGGCGGAGAAACGGTAACAAAGCGGCATATTGCGACGCTTGTACAATACTTGCAAATGAATGCAAAATTTCAAGGCGCCATTCGGGCGAATGATAGACAAATACAAGTGATCATCGATTGACGGAGGCATACTATGTTAAATAAAGGGATATTTATTACCTTTGAAGGTCCCGAAGGTGCAGGAAAAACGACTGTCATTGCAGAAATATATAAGAGACTGGAACGGGAAGGGAAAAAAGCCATCCTTACCCGCGAACCGGGAGGCATCCGCATCTCGGAAAAAATCCGGGAAATAATACATGACAATGAACATCAGGAAATGGATGGCATGACCGAGGCACTGCTTTATGCCGCAGCGCGCAGGCAACACCTCGTCGAAAAAGTCATCCCGGCAATGAAAGAAGGAGAGATCGTCCTTTGCGACCGTTTCATCGACAGCTCGCTTGCCTATCAAGGCTATGCAAGAGGGCTTGGCATGGAGAACGTCATGACAATCAACTCATTCGCCATTGGAGACACAATGCCAGATCTGACAATCTTCTTCGACATCACACCAGAAGAGGGACTCCAACGAATTGCAGATAGCGGAGAACGGGAACAAAATCGACTGGACAACGAAACCTTACAGTTCCACGAAAAAGTTTACGAGGGCTACCAGCTATTGCTCAAACAGTTCCCAAATCGCATCATCAGCACAGACGCTAGCAAACCATTATCTGAAGTAACTGAAAATGTTTGGAAAATTATAAGTTCTCAACTCATTAATAAACAGGATTCATGATATAATATAAGAGAGGGTTTAATGCAACTCTTTTTAGAAAGTGACTGCTAATTGTTAAGTACACTTCGTTGATTGAAACGGAAGGTGGCGACTCCTGCCGGAATAGCATGAGCTGAAGACCCCGCAACGAAGCGAAGCGTAGTGAGGAGGCTGAAGCCATGCCGGCGGAAAGCGTCCACCTGAAGTGGAAATCAACAGTACCAATATATTTATAAAAGAAAAAGCTAAAAGGAGAGGGTACCGTGAAATTGATTGTGGCAGTTGTACAGGACCAAGATAGCAACCGCTTATCGGCGGCTTTAACGAAAAATGATTTTCGCGCTACGAAACTAGCCAGTACTGGAGGGTTTCTGCGGTCAGGAAACACAACCTTCCTCATCGGAACGGACGACAGCCTCGTACCGAAAGCTTTGGAATTAATTCGTGAAAATTGCCGTTCGCGTGACCAGATGGTCGCTCCCGTTTCACCAATGGGCGGCAACGCCGACTCCTATATTCCCTACCCAGTAGAAGTGGAAGTTGGCGGTGCCACAGTATTCGTCTTACCGATTGAACAGTTTCATCATTTCTGATGAAATGAGGTGAAGTAGAAATGAAAGTGAATGGTGAATTCCAGACCGGGCCTGATAAATTCAGAAATGATCCGCTGCGTCCGACGCAAGGGAATGCCCGGTTCGGCCAAATGGTTCTGCAACAGGAAGAACGCCTGCACGGAGAACAAATTACAAGACTTCTTGGAGACATATCTTCTGCAGGGGATCGTCTTGCCCGTTCACGGAACTTACGGGACATGGCGAAATTCAAGATGCTCGTCCGACGCTTCCTGAAGGAGTCGGTTGAATCCGGGATGGGCTTGAAACAATCTCATACGTGGAATCAATTCGGCGAAGGACGTCGATTGAACATTGTCGAGACAATTGATGAGAAGCTCATTGAATTGGCGGAAGCCTTATTAAATGATGAGCAGACATCTGTCGAATTACTAGGGAAAATCGGGGAAATCAAAGGACTTCTCGTTAATATATATAGATGACCCGTGTTTTTACACGTTTTTGGTTGCAAGGAGGTACGAGCATGGAAATTAGCATCAAGCAAAGGCAAAAGGCCGTCATCGACAGACTGGAAGCGACGTTTCGGAATAACCGGATTGGCCACGCCTATCTATTTGATGGAGAGGCGGGCACTGGAAAAGAAGTGGCAGCCATCCATTTCGCGAAGCTTTTGCTTTGCGAGAGGCCTGAAAATGCTGTTCCATGTGAAACATGTCGCAACTGCAGAAGGGTTGCTTCGGGAAATCACCCGAATGTGACGAAGATCGAACCGGATGGACAAGACATTAAAAAAGAACAGATGTCATCGTTGATTATGAAAATGACGCGAAAAGGGTATGAGCCGGGACGTAAACTATATATCATTTCCCGCGCGGACCGGATGAACACTTCGGCAGCCAATACGCTTTTGAAGTTCCTGGAAGAACCTGAAGGGGAAGTGACGGCAATTCTTCTGACCGATTCCTATCAGTCAATCCTTCCGACAATTCAATCGAGGTGCCAACGCGTTAGTTTTCTTCCGCCGCAGCGTGAAGAGATGATTGCAAAATTGACAGAAGCAGGGATTACCGCATCGATGGCAGCGACGGTTACGATGATGACAGCGGATATCGGGCAAGCGAAACAGCTTGCGGAAAATGATCAATTTGCACACATACGAAAAACAGTGTTAAAATTGATTGAGGCATCAGATCGCAATGTAAATGAAGCGCTTCTATTCATCCAATCAGAATGGTTGCCGGCAATGAAAGAGAAGGAAGACGTGGAACGTGGTCTTGACTTGCTTCTCTATGCATACCGTGATATCGTCTCGATGAAAGCCGGACTGCAATCGGAATTAGCATTTCCCGATCAGCAGCAGATTTTCAGGAGCCTTTCGATGAAGATGACATATAGCCGTCTATCGGCCAATATAGAAGCGATTCTGCAAGCGAAGAAAAAGCTGTATGGCAATATGAACCGTACACTTTTAATGGAGCAGCTGGTGCTCAATTTGCAGGAGGGGTTAACGCTTGTATAAAGTTGTAGGAGTCCGTTTTAAAAAAGCGGGTAAAATATATTATTTCGATCCTCTCGATTATCCGCTTACTGTCGGTGATTATGTCATCGTCGAAACAGCACGGGGTATCGAGTACGGAAAAGTCGCTAGTTCTGTGAGGGAAGTCGATGAAAATGATGTCGTCTTGCCACTTAAGAAAATTATTCGCAAGGCGCTTGTAGAAGACCAGATCCAAGTGGATGAAAACCGTGCGGATGCTGAGCAGGCCTTCGGTAAATGTGTTGAGAAGATACGTGAGCATGAGCTTGAAATGAAGCTTGTCGATGTGGAATATACATTTGACCGTAATAAGATCGTCTTTTATTTCACAGCGGAAGGACGGGTCGATTTCCGGAATCTCGTAAAAGACCTCGCTGCCATTTTCCGGACGCGCATCGAATTACGTCAAATCGGAGTCCGCGATGAGGCGAAAATGCTTGGTGGAATCGGACCGTGTGGCAGAATGCTCTGCTGTTCGACCTTCCTGGGCGACTTTGAACCTGTCTCCATCAAGATGGCGAAGGATCAGAACCTGTCACTCAACCCATCCAAAATCTCCGGATTATGCGGACGTCTCATGTGTTGCCTGAAATACGAAAACGATGAATATGAAGAGGCAAAAGCTCTCATGCCTGATATCGGTGAACGGGTGCAGACGCCTGAAGGGCCGGGGAAAGTGGTCGGCTTGAATTTGCTTGAGCGAATTTTGCAAGTGAATTTGTCGGATCAGGAGCAAGTCTTGGAATATTCATGGGAAGAAATAGAGAGTCGGAAAAACTCAGTAGCTCAATTGACGAAATGATGGGGTGAAATAGTTGAAAGAAGGGAACTTTCTCGACAGAGTGATGGAGTTTGAGCAGCAGCTCGAAGCCATGCATGAGCAATTCCGGGAACTTATTGGATTTGTGGCGAAGATGACGGAAGAGAACCACTCACTTCAACTGGAAAACCATCATCTCCGGACACGGCTTGAAGTATTGACTGAACAAACTCAATTGATGGATAAGAAGCGACCGCCTGAGAAGCCCCATAGAGTCGATATCGGCGAAGGGGTGGACAACCTGGCCAGGATATACAATGAAGGATATCACGTCTGTAATGTCCATTACGGAAGCAGTCGTAAAGGGGAAGATTGTTTGTTCTGCCTATCCTTCCTGAGCAAACAGAATGCTTGAGATGAGCCGATCCTATAACCATGTAGGCATCGGCTCTTTTTTATTTATTGGAGGAGAACCGAATGGAGAATTTATTGAAAGATGATGAACGACTGGACTATCTATTGGCGGAAAACCTGCGAATCATTCAAAGTCCTTCTGTCTTTTCTTTTTCGCTCGATGCTGTCCTGCTTGCGAAGTTTGCATATGTACCGATCCGTTCGGGGAAGATTGTCGATTTATGCGCAGGCAACGGAGCCATTCCACTTTTTCTTAGTGCCCGGACGAATGCTGATATTATTGCAGTTGAATTGCAGGACAAGCTCTCGGATATGGCACAGAGAAGTGTTGGCTATAATAAGTTGAATGAACAGATCACTATTGTGAATGACGATGTAATCGGAATTGCCGGGAAAATCGGCTATGAGAAATATGACACGGTCACTTGCAATCCACCTTATTTTCCTGCTATTGAAGCGAGTGAGAAAAACTTGAAAGAACATGTTGCCATCGCAAGGCATGAAATCCGTCTGACTTTAGAACAAGCCGTACAGTCCGCCAGTGAGCTGTTGAAGCAGGGCGGGAAAGCGGCATTCGTTCACCGGCCGGGCAGGCTGCTGGATATTGTGACAGCGATGCGGGCGAACAGGCTTGAACCGAAAAGAATCCGGTTCGTGTATCCGAAAGAAGGTAAAGAGGCGAATACGTTGTTAATTGAAGGAATAAAAGATGGGAAGCCTGATTTGAAGATATTGCCGCCTCTTTATGTATATGGTGAAGATGGGGAGTATACCGAAGAAGTGAGGCTTTTATTATATGGACAAGATGAATGAGCATCTGTTCTATGTCCTTGAATGCAATGATGGCTCTTACTATGCAGGCTATACAAATGATTTGGAAAAGCGTATCCGAACTCATAATGAAGGAAAGGGCGCAAAATACACGCGTGCTAAGCTTCCGGTCCGTCTCATTTACCGGGAAAGCTATGAAACGAAGCAGGATGCAATGCGGGCTGAATATCAGTTCAAGCAATTGACACGGCCTGCTAAGGAACGATATATGAGGAAGGGGCAGCATATCGATGAAATCACAGAAGAGTGCTGAAGCAGGTGTGGCAAAGCTGTTTCTCGTCGGGACGCCGATCGGCAATTTGGAGGATATGACATTCCGGGCTATTCGGATCCTGCAGGAAGCGGATATGATAGCGGCTGAAGATACGAGGAATACAATCAGGCTTTGCAACCATTTCGAGATAAAAACGCCGCTTATGAGCTACCATGAGCATAATCTTGAAAAAGGTGGAGAGAAAATCCTATCTTTATTGGCGGAAGGGAAGACGGTCGCCTTGGTGAGTGATGCGGGGATGCCATGCATATCCGATCCCGGGAATGATATTGCTGCAAAAGCGATTGAAGAAGGGTTTGATGTCGTTCCAGTCCCTGGAGCCAACGCAGCCATCAGTGCATTGGTTGCTTCCGGGCTACAGACACAGCCGTTCTCCTTCATTGGATTCCTGTCGCGGCATAAAAAGGAGCGCAATGAGCAATTACAAAAGCTGAAGCAAAAGGAAGAGACTCTGCTACTGTATGAGGCTCCCCATCGCTTGAAGGAAACGGTCAAGGCTTTGTCGGAAGCATTCGGCGGTTCACGGCAAGTTGTGTTGGCGAGGGAGTTGACGAAGCGGTATGAAGAGATTCTTCGTGGAACGCTTGAGGAAGCCGTTTCCTGGGCGGGGTCTAATGAAATTCGAGGGGAATTCTGTCTCGTTATTGCTGGGAATGAAGCCGTTGAGAAAGCCGTGGAGAATTGGTGGAAGGATATAAGTATTCACTCGCATGTGGAAATGGTGATGGAAAAAGAAGGCGTTTCATCGAAGGAAGCAATTAAATTGGTGGCATTGGAAAGAGGAATGTCAAAAAGGGATGTCTATCAGGAGTACCATGTGAACGGGAATGTATAATAAAAATCCAGAACGAGTACTTGTTCTGGATTCAAATCATTATCATTTAGATAGTATTATTTTATCTTCTCTTCGATCTCTTTAATGAGTTGTTTAGCACCATCAGGACTTAAAATCAGCTTTCCGTCAATAAGCTGCAAGTTATTGTCGGACACTTCTCCTGTGATTGAACAAGTCATATTCGGCATGTATTTCTTTAAGATGATTTTGTCGTCATCAACATAGATTTCCAAAGCATCTTTCTGCTCAATGCCAAGTGTACGGCGAAGTTCGATTGGAATGACGACTCGTCCTAGCTCGTCGACTTTTCTAACGATTCCAGTAGATTTCATTAAAGGATTTCCTCCTACAAAGATTTAAATTTTCGGCAAGATTCGACATTTTCCTCTTGTCTATCAAGTATCATACCAAGTCTTCCAATTAACGTCAATAAAACTAGCTTAATACTATGTCTAGAATAATAGATTAAATGAACGAAACAGGACTTTGGATGTTTATATTTTTAGTAATGACAAGGCATTTAGTAATTAGTCAGGGCTGTATTTAGGGAAATGGAAATGGTAGATGGATTGAGCATTAATAAGGAAATTTAACTTATTTCAGCAAGCAAACGAGGCGTAATTGATTAATACGTAGAATTTTGCATTTATGCGCATTTGAAGCGGCTTATGAGCGTTTACGGGTGTTTATGCGTCGCTAGGCATGATTATGAGCATTATTGACGATTTATGCTCATTTCAAGAGGTTTATGAGCAATTTGACGATTTACTGCGTATCTACATAGCACTTTTGTTGAAATTTAAGTAATATGGATAGTATAGATTGAAACACAGGAGGTATTTTGGTGGCAGAACAGCAGAAGACATTTTATATTACGACTCCCATTTATTATCCAAGTGGGAAGTTTCATATTGGAACAGCTTACACGACCGTTGCATCAGATGCGATGGCCCGCTATAAAAGATTGCGTGGATTTGACGTGCATTTCCTAACAGGAATGGACGAGCACGGACAGAAAATCCAAGAGAAAGCGGAAGAGGAAGGCCTTCCGCCGCAGCAATATGTAGACCAAATCGCGGATGTCGCTATCGATCTTTGGAAATTGATGGACATTTCATATGATGACCTCATCAGAACGACGGAGGAGCGACATAAAGCGGCCGTCGAAAAGATCTTTAAAAAATTCCTTGATAACGGTGACATTTACAAAGGTGAGTACGAAGGCTGGAAATGTGTCCCTTGTGAATCTTACTTCACTGAGGCCCAGCTTGAAGACGGCAACTGTCCAGACTGTCATCGCCCGGTGGAAAGGGTGGCTGAGGAATCATACTTCTTCAATATGCAGAAGTATGCAGGCAGGCTCTTGAAATATTATGAGGACAACCCTCATTTCATCGAACCGGAATCCCGGAAAAATGAGATGATCAATAACTTCATCAAACCGGGGCTTGAAGACTTATCTGTCTCCCGTATGTCATTCGACTGGGGCATTAAAGTGCCGGGGAATCCGAAACATGTCATTTACGTGTGGGTCGATGCATTGACGAATTATATTACGGCGCTCGGCTATGGGTCTGATGATGAAACGCTATTCAATAAGTATTGGCCGGCTGATGTACATGTCGTCGGGAAAGATATCGTACGTTTCCATACGATCTATTGGCCAATTTTCCTTATGGCGCTTGATTTGCCGTTGCCGAAAAAAGTATTCGCCCACGGCTTTATAATGATGAAAGACGGGAAAATGTCGAAATCAAAAGGGAACGTCGTCTACCCTGAAATGCTCGTTGAGCGATATGGCTTGGATGCGACGCGCTATTTCCTTCTTAGGGAATTGCCGTTCGGACAAGACGGAACGTTCTCCCCTGAATCATTCGTGGAGCGCACGAACTATGATTTAGCCAATGACCTTGGAAACTTATTGAATCGGACAGTTTCCATGATCAATAAATATTTCGACGGCGTCATTCCGACTGAAAGCCTTGAAGCGACCGAATTCGATAATGTTTTACGTGACTTCACGACAAATGCAATCGAAAAATACGAAACTGCGATGGAGAAGATGCAATTCAGCGTCGTTCTTTCTGAGCTTTGGACAATCATTTCACGAACGAATAAATATGTAGATGAAACGTCTCCATGGGTTCTTGCAAAAGACGAGGCGGATAAAGGGAAATTGGCATCTGTCATGGCCCATCTTGCTGAATCGCTCCGACAAATCGCAGTGCTCCTGCAGCCGTTCATGACGAAGGCGCCGATTCAGATTATCGAACAGCTTGGATTGGATGAAACATTGCTAGCATGGGAAACACTAGGAGATTTTAAAGCAATTCCTGAAGGAACCAAAGTTGTCGAAAAAGGGGTTCCGATTTTCCCACGTCTAGATCCGGAAGTGGAAATCGTCTATATCCGTGACCAGATGGCAATTACTGCTCCTCAGGAAAAGCAGGTTGAAGAGCCTGTGAAAATCGAAGAAGAGGCAGAAGAAATCACGATTGACGACTTCATGAAAGTCGATTTACGTGTCGCGACCGTGACTGCATGTGAAAAAATCCCGAAAGCAGACAAGCTGCTGAAGCTTCAACTCGACTTGGGCTACGAACAGCGTCAAGTCGTCTCAGGCATCGCCGAGCATTATGAACCGGAAGCTTTGATTGGCGAGAAAGTCATCGTCGTCGCCAATTTAAAACCAGTGAAATTACGCGGAGAATTGTCACAAGGGATGATATTGGCCGGTAGTTCCAATGGGATTCTAAAACTGGCAACAGTCGATCCGACATTGGAAAACGGTGCACAAGTGAAATGAATAAAAACAGACGGCGTTTCCTAAAGAGGCGCCGTCTTTATCTTTTAACCAATTTGTTAACATATTGTAACGAAAGTCATAATCCATTGGAATAGAATGAAATCTGTGAGGAGAGACACATCAATGTATATCGATACTCATGTTCATTTAAATGCAGACCAATATAATGAAGATGTAAAAGAAGTGATTCAACGCGCACTTGACGCGGGTGTCAATAAAATGGTCGTCGTCGGCTTCGACAGGGTGACGATTGAGAAGGCAATGGAGCTAGCTGAGCAATATCCGTTCATTTATGCTGTCATCGGCTGGCACCCTGTAGACGCTGTTGATTGTACTGACAAGGATCTAGAGTGGATTGAATCCCTGGCGGCGCATCCGAAAGTCGTCGGCATCGGGGAAACCGGTCTGGACTATTACTGGGACAAATCGCCAAAGGATATTCAGCAGGAATTGTTCCGGAAGCAGATCCGACTCGCGCAAAAAGTCGATCTTCCCGTCATCATCCATAATCGTGACGCGACCGGGGATGTCGTCAGGATCCTGAAGGAAGAAGAAGCTCGAATTACGGGCGGCATCATGCATTGCTATGGAGGAAGCGTCGAGACTGCGAAAGAATGCATTGAGATGAATTTCCTTATTTCACTTGGCGGCCCTGTCACCTTTAAAAATGCGAAAATGCCGAAGCAAGTCGCAGCCGACATCTCACTGGATCATTTATTGATTGAAACGGATGCCCCTTACCTCGCTCCCCACCCTCATCGTGGAAAACGGAATGAGCCGGCGCTAGTCCCACTCGTGGCGGAGGAGATTGCCCGTCTGAAGGAAATTACGGTTGAAGAGGTGGCGAAACGAACGACCGAAAATGCTTTGAAGATCTTCCGTATTCCGAAGTAATGCGAAGGGTGATTATATAGCTTTCCGACTGAATTCAGCCAAACTCAGTATGAAGTGTGAAAAATCTAATGGGTTGACACGTCGAAAGGGAAGCTATATAATTTGCCGAGTGATAAAGGAGGAGTTTTTTCATGACAAAAAACACCATGAAAAATCTGTTCTCGATGTCATTGAGGAGTAAACAAATAGCGATTGTTGCTTTTGTGTTTGCGCTATTCGTTTCAATCATTTCACTTGTTCTTCATGAAATATCCAAGAAATCGGTCACACTACAAGTGAACGATGAGCAAATTGAAATAAAAACATCTGAACATACAGTTGGGCAACTTCTAGCAAGTAGGGATATCGAAGTTGCCGAACACGATTTAGTAACACCCTCAGTGAATACCACGATCGAGGAAGGATTATCGATTAGGTGGGAACAGGCAAAGCTAGTAGAGATTCAAACAGGCAAGGAAACAAAAAAGTTTTGGACGACGGATCGGAACGTCGGCGATATTTTAGCCGCGGCCGACATTAACCTTACCGAGCATGACAAGGTTACCCCAGATCTGAATGAAAACCTTGGTGAAAATCTACAAGTCAATGTTCAAAAAGCGTTCCAATTGACGCTTATCGATGGCGGAAAAGAGAAACAAATGTGGTCAACTTCGACTACGGTCGCTGACTTTTTAAAGAGAGAAAACATTCAATTGGATGAAAACGACAAGCTGAACCGTGATGCGGACGGTTTCGTAAAGCCGGGTTCTATAGTTGAAGTCGTACGCGTAGAAAAGGTCACCGATGTAGTGGAAGAGCCAACAAACTTTGCGGTCGTAACGAAAAGCGATGCCAAATTGCTGAAAGGACGCGAAAAGATCGTCCAAAAAGGCAAGAAGGGATCCGTTGAACGCAAGTTTGAAATTGTCAAAGAGAATGGCAAGGAAGTATCTCGTACGTTATTGAGTGAAAGAGTCATTGAGGAACCGCAAAAGAAAATTGTTGCGGTCGGTTCCAAAGTAGTAGTGGCAAGCGCCTACAATAAAAAATCCAATGTCGCTGTGTCTCGTGGCAGCTCGGCAGCACCTTCCGGCGGGAAAGAGTTTTATGTTACCGCCACCGCCTATACTGCACACTGTAACGGCTGCACAGGAACCACGGCAACGGGCATCAACCTGAGAGCCAATCCGAATCTGAAAGTTATTGCGGTGGATCCTAGTGTCATTCCGCTCGGCTCGAAAGTCTGGGTTGAAGGATACGGATACGCAATCGCAGGGGATACTGGCGGTGCTATCAAAGGGAAGAAGATCGACCTTCACGTCCCTACTAAGGCGGCAGCGTACAATTTCGGCCGTCGCACCGTGAAAGTCAAAGTGATCGACTAATTCCAATAGTAGTCATGTTTTTCCACATCAATCCGTGGGGCTTAACCAGTCCCACGGTTTTTTTCATCTTTACGTAGTAGCAGCAGATCAAACCCATCCCTGTTCGATTGTCTGTACAACGACTGCTTTGACGCGTAAAATTAAACAAACGTAACGTAACGAAATGAGGGTCATAGTGAACATTAAGGAGATCATCGTCGTCGAAGGCAAATCCGACACGATTGCCATCAAGAGGGCAACAGGCGCCGACACAATCGAAACGAACGGATCGGCAATCGATGAAAAGACATTGAATAAAATCAAGCACGCCCAGGAAACACGTGGAGTCATCGTATTTACCGATCCCGACTTCCCGGGCAAAAGAATCCGCTCCATCATCGAAGAACGGATTCCGGACGTCAAACACGCCTTTCTGCATAAATCGAAAACAATCGCCAAGAACGGGCAAGGGCTTGGCATTGAGCATGCGAAGGATGAGGACATCCAAAAAGCTCTTGAAGCGGTCTATTCCGTCGATGTTCAAACCGTTGAGGAAATCCCTCTCCGGGTCCTGCTGGATGAAAGGCTTATTGGACATCCCGACGCGAAAAAACGGCGCGATCGGCTAAGCGAACTACTGCAAATCGGTCAAGTGAACGGTAAAGGTTTGAAAAAGAGACTTGAAATGTTCCGGATTGGGCAACATCAATTAATGGAGGCATTAAAAGTCCTGCACGAGGAGGATGGCCATGAATAAGGATATCGCAACGCCAATAAGAACAAAGGAAATTTTAGAGAAGCACGGGTTTTCATTCAAAAAGAGCTTAGGTCAAAACTTTTTGATAGACCCGAACATTTTACGTAATATCGTATCGCATGCAGGCTTGACGGACAAGACGGGCGTCATCGAGATTGGTCCGGGCATCGGGGCATTGACGGAGCACCTCGCGAGAACTGCGAGAAAGGTCGTTGCATTTGAAATCGACGGCCGTCTGCTTCCTGTGTTGGAAGATACGTTATCGCCGTATGATAACGTCACCATCATCAACCAGGACGTCCTGGAGGCGGATTTGAATCAAGTGATCGAGGAGCAGTTCAGCGGATTTGACGATATTGTCGTCGTAGCAAACCTCCCTTATTACGTGACGACGCCAATCATCATGAGGTTTTTGCTAGGAAAAGTTCCGATACGCGGCATGGTGATCATGATGCAAAAAGAAGTGGCGGATCGCATTACGGCATCGCCAAGTACGAAAGCATACGGATCATTATCGATCGCTGTCCAATATTACATGGATGCCGAAGTAGCGATGATTGTGCCGAAAACGGTATTTATCCCGCAGCCGAATGTAGAATCTGCGGTTTTGAATCTGACAAAAAAAGCGGGGCCTCCAGTGGAAGTGAAAGATGAGGACTTCCTGTTCAAGGTGGCGAGAGGCTCATTTGTACAGAGGAGAAAAACACTGCTGAACAACCTGCAATCCTCCTTGCCTGACGGGAAGGCGAAGAAGGAGCAGATCCTTGATGCGTTTGAGCGGATTGGCATGGATCCGGGCAGAAGAGGCGAGACATTATCCATTAAGGAGTTCGGAGAGTTATCGAACGCCTTGTATGCAGATTTCAAAAACCGGTGACAACAGGGCGTTTCTTAGCTTAATCAATTGAAAAAAGCAAAAAAAGAATTGACAATGACAACGTTTTACTGATAAAATTCTTCTTTTAATTGACAGAACTTTTTAAAAGTGTTATACTAGTATCCAGTGAGGTGTAAGCGACGTGCCAAAAACATTAGCGGACATTAAGAAGTCATTGGATGCTCATTTGGGGAAACGTTTGCACTTAAGAGCAAACGGCGGCCGTAAGAAAACGATCGAACGTGCCGGAGTCCTTCGTGAGACGTATCGGGCAGTTTTTGTTGTTGAACTGGACCAGGATGAAAATGCTTTTGAAAGGGTGTCTTACAGCTACGCGGATATTTTGACTGAAGCAGTCGAAATAACAGTTCTGGATGACGGAGACGCCACTGAGTTCATCGTCAAATAGTTTTTTATAGCAATCATGTATTGTTTTTTATTTAAAAACACCTATGCATCCCTTAACGGAGACGCATAGGTGTTTTTTTATTGCCATTGCCCATACTAAAGTTGTCAGTCGAAAAGGAGGAAAACCTAATGGCGAGAAGACGGAGTATAATGTCTGAGCACTTGAAGGAAGAAATTGCGAAAGAGCTTGGCTTTTACGATGTTGTTCAGCGGGAAGGTTGGGGAGGCATCAAGTCGCGTGACGCCGGTAATATGGTGAAGCATGCCATACAGATGGCCGAACGTGGAATGGCGGAGAGAAGGAACGACAGCTAAGTTCCACCCATCTCATGTACGACTGACAAAGAAGGAGCTGCATGGTTGTCGTTACAGACGCCGTGCAGCTCTTTTCTTTATTTCGTCCATCGATGTAAAGTTTGAGGATGCAATCCAATCGCCCTATGGTAAAATAGGGAACAATGACAAGCTTGGAATGGAGGGGGCTGGATGTTATATGAGAAAGCACCTGCAAAAATCAACCTGACACTCGATGTCCTACATAAACGCCCCGACGGTTTTCATGAAGTGGAAATGATCATGACGACAGTCGACTTGGCTGACCGTGTCTGGCTTCGCCCTTCGAATGATGGGCATATCAACATGAAAGTTTCCGAGCGGTTTGTGCCGAATGACCGGAAAAATCTAGCCTATCAAGCGGCGGACCTACTGAGACGAAAATACGGTATCCGCGACGGGGTTGAAATAACGCTCGACAAAAAAATACCTGTTGCCGCAGGTCTAGCAGGAGGCAGTTCGGATGCCGCGGCAACACTGCGCGGACTGAACCGGCTATGGAAATTGCAGCTGAGCGCGGATGAGTTAGCAGAAATCGGGTCAAAGATCGGCTCGGACGTCTCTTTCTGCGTGCATGGAGGAACAGCGCTAGCGAAAGGGCGCGGGGAACAGATAGAGCATTTGCCGGCACCCCCCAACTGTTGGGTTATCCTTGCGAAGCCTTCTATCTCCGTTTCTACAGCGGATATCTACCGCAATCTTGATGTCAATTCCATTCTGCATCCCGACACGGCTGGTATGCTCGAAGCGTTGCATTCAGGCGACTACGCCAAAATGTGCGCATCCTTGGGCAATGTTTTGGAACCAGTGACAATGCAGTTGCATCCACAGGTCGTCGTCCTGAAAGAAAAAATGGAACAGTTCGGGGCAGACGCTGTATTGATGAGCGGAAGCGGACCGACCGTTTTTGGGTTTGTCAGGCAAGAGGCGAGAGTATCGAGAATTTACAATGGATTAAAAGGTTTCTGTAAGGAAGTCCATGCTGTCAGAATGACAGGGGAACGTTTTCTGCTTGATTAAAGGCGTACAATTATGATAATGTCGAATAAAACATTCGGGTTTAGGGGTTGTTACTCATGAAGTGGAAAAGGAGCGGAAGACTCGTTGATATGACGCGTCACCTATTGGATAATCCGCATACACTCATACCGCTTACTTTCTTCTCCGAACGTTATCAGGCTGCAAAGTCGTCCATTAGTGAAGACTTGGCAATTATTAAAGAGACGTTCGAAGAGAATGGGACAGGCAAATTGATGACAGTATCGGGAGCTGCAGGTGGAGTGAAATACATTCCGCAAGTCTCCGAAACGGAAGTCCGTGAAGTGATGGCCCTTATAAAGGAAAGCCTTGGCCGATCGGATCGGCTATTGCCTGGCGGCTATTTATATATGACGGATTTTTTAGGGGATCCCAAAATAATGGACCGCATCGGAAAAGTCTTTGCATCTGCATTCGGGGATACGGAGATCGATGTAATCATGACAGTCGCTACGAAAGGCATTTCTATCGCCCATGCGATAGCCCGCCATCTGAATGTTCCAGTCGTCATCGTTCGAAGGGACAGCAAAGTGACAGAAGGATCGACGGTCAGCATCAATTATGTGTCCGGTTCCACGCGCCGCATCCAGACGATGGTATTATCAAAAAGAAGCATGAAGAGCGGGAGAAGAGTATTGATCACCGACGACTTCATGAAAGCGGGCGGAACGATGGCGGGCATGAAGAATCTACTCGAGGAATTCGACTGCGAACTTGCAGGGATTGCTGTCCTGGTAGAGGCGGAACATACCGAGGAAGTGCTCGTTGAAGACTATTTATCCTTAGTCAAGCTTCGCGCAGTGAATGAGAAGGATCGCACAATCGAGCTTGAAGAAGGAAACTATTTCAAGAAGGGTGGAAGGACGGAATGAATTATGTAGCTACAGAAAATGCCCCGAAAGCAATCGGGCCATACGCTCAAGCAGTGAAAGTAAATGGATTGGTTTACACATCCGGACAACTTCCGATGACACCGGACGGACTGCTCGTCGAAGGAACGATTGAAGAGCAGACGAACCAAGTTTTCGCAAACTTGAAAGCTGTATTGGAAGAGGCAGGCTCTTCCCTTGGTCAAGTAATCAAGGCGACAGTGTTCATCAAGGACATAAACCAATTTGCAGCATTGAACGACGTATATGCACAACATTTCGGATCACATACTCCTGCACGTTCAACAGTGGAAGTGGCAAGATTACCGAAGGACGCATCAGTAGAAATCGAAGTCATCGCCCTATCCGGCGAATAAATAACAGTGGCGGCCCGCTCGTAATAAGAGCAGGCCGCCGTTTTTTTGTGCCATAAAAAGTTTTTTAGAAAAAGTTTGAAAAAATAAAAGGGAAAAGCTTACTTTTGTAGAATATAATCGTTGAGCCAAATTCTAGACATAAACAACAAAGGGAGTGGGGAAGTAATGGAAGTGACAGATGTAAGGCTGAGAAAGGTTGAGACGGAAGGTCGAATGAGGGCAATTGCTTCAATTACCTTGGACGGTGAATTTGTTGTACACGACATCCGCGTCATTGAGGGGAATGACGGATTGTTTGTTGCGATGCCAAGCAAACGTACGCCGGATGGAGAATTCCGCGACGTCGCACACCCCATCAATACATCGGCAAGGATGAAAGTCCAAGATGCAGTCCTCACTGCTTATCATATGGTCGAGGAAAAAGGAGTCCTAGAAGAAGCTGGAGCATAAGTTTATGGAATATAAAAGAAGCACGGAACCAAGAGATATTCTCCGGTTTTGTGCTTTTTTGATTGGAATAAAAAAGAAAAGAATAATATTAAAAGAATTACATCGCGTTGTCAAGGGGGTATAGTTGAAATTTATACTATTTTCGGCTATAGTCAATAATGAAATAATGGATGGAGGCCAGCAAATGACGAATACATATGCCATCGTCCTAGCTGCAGGGCAAGGGACGCGGATGAAGTCCGATTTATATAAAGTATTGCATCCTGTCTGTGGAAAACCGATGGTCGAACACGTTGTCGACCATATCCTCGGAATCGGCGCGGATAAAATCGTAACGATTGTCGGTCACGGCGCAGAAAAGGTAGAAGAAACACTCGGTGCCAAAAGTGAATATGCCCTTCAGGCAGAACAGCTCGGCACAGCACATGCAGTTCAGCAGGCGGAAGATCGGTTAGGTGAACTTGAAGGGATTACGCTCGTCGTCTGTGGAGACACGCCGCTCATCAAATCGGAAACGATGCAAGCATTGATCGCACACCACTCCGACACGAAGGCGAAAGCGACAATCCTGACAGCACATGCCGACGACCCTACTGGCTACGGCCGCATCATCCGGGATGAGCAAGGAAACGTCCTTCGGAACGTCGAACATAAGGATGCATCGCCACAAGAGCGGGAAGTGACCGAGATCAATACGGGAACGTACTGCTTTGACAACCGCGCATTGTTCGAGGCTTTGAAAAAAGTGAAGAACGATAACGCGCAAGGCGAATACTATCTTCCTGACGTCATCGGCATCCTGAAGGCTGAACAGGCATTAATTTCCGCTTATGTAACCGATGATTTCAGTGAAACAATCGGTATAAACGACAGGGTCATCCTTTCAGAAGCGGAAAAAGTGATGCGCCAAAGGATTGCGGAATCCCATATGCGCAACGGTGTGACAATCATCGATCCGGGCAGCACGTATATTAGCGCGGATGCCCAAATCGGCCGGGATGCAGTTCTTCAACCAGGCACGATGATCGAAGGACAGACGGTCATCGGGGAAAAGTGTATCATTGGACCGAATAGTCATATCGCCAACAGTGAGATCGGCAATCATACAACCATCCATTCGTCAGTTGTACGGGACAGCATCATCGGGTCCGGTACGACAGTTGGCCCGTTCGCACATATCCGTCCGGATTCCAGACTCAGCGACAATGTAAAAATCGGCAATTTTGTCGAGATTAAAAAATCAAGGCTAGGAGAAGGAAGCAAGGTTTCCCACCTTAGCTATATCGGTGATGCGGAAGTCGGAACGCATGTCAACATCGGCTGCGGAACAATCACTGTGAATTACGATGGTAAAAACAAGCATACGACAACAATCGAAGATGACGCTTTTGTCGGCTGCAACTCCAATCTGGTTGCACCTGTAAAAATTGGTAAAGGCGCTTACGTAGCGGCTGGATCGACCATTACAAAAGATGTGCCAGAAAGTTCACTTGCAATTGGACGCGCGCGCCAGGAGAATAAAGAAGGATACGCAACAAAATTAAATCTTAACTAACCAGGGGGACCATGATGGCTAATCATTATCCTAATGATAAACTGAAGATATTCTCTTTAAATTCCAACGAATCACTTGCACGGGAAGTAGCGGACGAAATCGGACGCCCACTCGGCAAGTGCTCTGTCAAGCGCTTCAGCGATGGAGAAATTCAAATCAATATCGAAGAAAGTATCCGGGGTTGCGATGTTTTTGTCATCCAATCAACCTCCTATCCAGTCAATGATAACCTAATGGAGCTCCTTATCATGATTGATGCATTGATGCGCGCATCAGCCCGTACAATCAATGTAGTTATGCCTTATTATGGTTATGCACGCCAAGACCGTAAAGCGCGTTCCCGTGAACCGATCACGGCGAAGCTTGTGGCCAACTTGCTTGAAAAAGCGGGTGCTGACCGCGTCATTGCTATTGATCTGCATGCACCGCAAATCCAAGGCTTCTTTGATATTCCGATTGATCATCTCGTTGCAGAACCGATTTTGACGGAATACTTCAAAGGAAAAGGCTTGGAGGGCAACGAGCTCGTCATCGTCTCTCCGGATCATGGCGGAGTAACACGGGCACGGAAGATGGCGGATCGTATGAAAGCGCCAATCGCTATCATTGACAAACGCCGTCCACGTCCAAACGTTGCCGAAGTGATGAGCATCGTAGGGAACGTCGAAGGGAAAACAGCTATTCTGATTGATGATATCATCGATACTGCCGGAACGATTACAATCGCAGCGAACGCGATCATCGAGAGTGGCGCGAAGGAAGTGTACGCTTGCTGTACGCATCCGGTATTATCCGGTCCTGCCATCGAAAGAATCGACAATTCGCAAATCAAGGAATTGATCATTACGAATTCGATCGAACTGCCGGAAAGCAAAAGATCCCCGAAAATTAAACAATTATCGATTGCAAAGCTTTTGGGTGAAGCAGTTATCCGTGTGTTTGAAAAGAAATCTGTCAGCACATTGTTTGAATAAGCAAGCCAGCTAGTTTCATGTCGTCTGATTTTGGGTATTTCAAGAGATAGAATAACTTTTTTTCAAGAAAGGTGACTACGCAAATGAGTACAGCAATTCAGTCGAAATCAAGAGAAGTAAAAACGAGATCAGCATTAACAGCACTAAGAAATGATGGGTTCATCCCATCAGTCGTTTATGGATATAATACAGAATCTACACCGATTGCCGTAAAAGAGAGCGACCTGCTGAAAACATTGCGTGAAGTCGGACGCAATGGCGTTCTCAAACTTGAAGTAGATGGCAAGCAATTGAACGTCGTATTGAATGATTTCCAAGAGGATGCTTTAATAGGCGATATCCGCCACGCGGACTTCCTCGCAATTGATATGGCAGAAGAGCTTGAAGTCGACGTTACGGTACATCTTGTCGGCAACTCCGTCGGCGAGAAGGAAGGCGGCGTCGTACAACAGCCGAACCGCGAAGTGACGATCAAAGTCAAACCTTCGGATATTCCGGAGTCGTTTGAAGTTGATATTTCCGAGATGCAAATCGGTGACACGATTACAGTCGCAGACGTACGTGCGAAATCTAAGTTTGAAATACTTTCTGACGATGATTACGCACTCGTTCTAATCTCCGCTCCACGTACCGAAGCGGAAATGGAAGAGCTTGAAGCTGATGCAGGTGCTGCAAATGCAGAACCGGAAGTCATCGGTGGTAAAGAGGAAGAATAATATACAGCAGTTGGAGCGCACGTGCAAAGCGTGCGCCCTTTTTATAATTAATTCAAAAGGAAGATACGCCTCATGAAAATGATAATCGGCCTCGGAAACCCGGGGAAGCAATATGAGAAAACCCGGCATAACGTCGGATTCCATGTTATCGATGAATTGGCTCGTCGACTTGACGCGCCTGCCATGCAATTGAAATTCAACGGCGCCTATACGATCATCCACCGTCCCGAAGGAAAAGTGATGCTCGTCAAACCTTTGACATATATGAATCTATCTGGAGAATGTGTCGGTCCGCTCATGGATTACTACGATGTGGAACTCGATGATATCGTTGTACTGTACGATGACCTTGACCTCGTTCCCGGCAAATTACGGCTGCGTCAAAAAGGTAGTGCCGGCGGCCATAACGGGATGAAATCGTTAATCGCCCATCTTGGCTCGGATTCCTTCAACAGGATCCGCATTGGAGTCGGTCGTCCGACCGGCGGCATGAAAGTAGCAGACTATGTACTTTCACCATTCAGCAAGGAAGAACAGCCGCTTATTGAAGAGATGGTCGAAAAAAGCGCTTCTGCCTGTGTGGATTGGCTCAAGAGGCCATTTTTAGACGTAATGAATAACTATAATGGTTCATAAGGAATAATCACCGGCTCCCAAGCCTATACTTTGTTAAAAAGGGGTCGATGAAACCGATGAAACCGAATGACGTTCGTTATTCATGCAGGCATTGCAACACAGAGGTCGGCAGCATCCCGCTCTCATCTGCCGAAGAGATCCTCCGGGAACTGAAAAATGCGGAAGAAGGACAAGGGGAGCACTTCCTCGAATATGATAAGAATGGTTCAATGACGGTTCGTTGCATTTGTGAGCAATGTGAACAGTCGTTGCGGATGAATCCCAATTACTATGCATTACGGAAATGGATACAATAGGTTTTTCTGCTTTGGCGTGTTGCGCGCGCAAAGCTTTTTTCACTTAATTTTATTTACTGCAAAGCGAGGAAAATAATCATTGGATGCGCTAATAGATTTATTTCTACAAGACAAAGAGATTACTAAAGTTGTTGAGGAGTTAAAAACAGGACGGGACCGTCAATTGCTGGCCGGGCTATCTGGCGGCGCAAAGGCCGTCTTCTTCAAGACTGTCCAGCAGTCAGCAGAGAAGCCGATCCTGATCATCACTCCCAATATGCTTCAAGCACAACGTACATATGAAGACCTTGTGAAGATGCTCGGCGAATCACTCGTTCATTTGTATCCGGCAGAGGAATTGATCGCTGCCGATTTTTCTGTGTCCAGTTATGAACTGCGCGCAAACCGAATTGATACGCTCGATCATATGGCGCGAATTGGCAAGGGAGTCTATATTACGCCTGTCGCGGGAATGAAGAAACTACTTCCTCCGAAAGAGAGATGGATCAAAAATTCCTTATCAGTGCATCTGGATGACAGCATTGATGTGGACGAATGCATCCGGAAACTTGTGGAAATGGGCTATGGAAGACAGGACATGGTAACCGCGCCGGGCGATTTCGCTCTGAGGGGCGGCATTTTGGACGTGTATCCATTGAATATGGAAAACCCGATCCGAATTGAGCTGTTTGACACGGATGTCGACTCCATCCGGATGTTCTCCGCGGAAGATCAGCGCTCAACCGACAAACTGACAGAAGTGACAATCCTTCCTGCTACGGAATATGTTTGGGACGCCGCGGAATTGTCTCAAATTGCCTCGAACTTGGAGGACGCCCTTCGTGCAAGCCTGAAGCGGATGAAAAATGAAGAGGCAAAAGAATCCCTTACGATGAATATAACCCGAGACATCGGCCTGTTGCGCGACGGCATCACTCCGGAAGGGATGATGAAGCATGTATCGTTTTCAGACCGTGTCCCATCCTATCTTGGTGATTATTTTCCCGAAAATGGCATTGTTCTATTCGACGAAATTGGACGGATTCTTGAAGTGTCTTCCTCTCTTGAAAGTGAAGAGAAGGAATGGTTTCTGACTCTTCTCGAGGAAGGCAAGATTGTTCAAGACGCGAAACTCTCGTTTTCATTCGAAGAGATGCATAAAATGCTCAATCATCCCAAGTCGTACTTATCATTATTCGTAAGGGCTGTGCCGGGCATCGTCCTAAAGAAAACAGTCTCGTTCTCCTGCAAACCGATGCAGGAATTCCATGGGCAGATGAACTTGTTGAAAAACGAAATGGATCGTTGGCAGCAAGGGAAATACAATATCTTTATCGTTGCTGATGGGAAAGAGCGGATGGCGAAGGTGCAATCGATTCTAAGAGATTATGAGATGGATGCGGCAGTGAACGGCAAGCCGACAGGCGCGGGAACTATTTCCATCATCGAAGGGGACCTTTCCGCAGGATTCGAATTGCCTTTTCAACGTCTAGCGGTCATTACGGACGCGGAGCTGTTCAAAGGGAAACCGAAGCGGAAAGCCCGTCCGCAAAAAATGACAAACGCTGAACGCATCAAAAGCTATTCGGAGATCAAACCTGGCGACCATATCGTCCATGTCCATCACGGAATCGGTAAATATTATGGCGTTGTGACACTCGAAGTGGGCGGCGTCCATAAAGACTATCTTGATATCCGCTATCGTGGGGAGGATAAACTTTTCGTCCCGGCGGACCAAATCGACTTGATTCAGAAATACGTTGCATCTGGGGAAAGGGAACCAAAACTCCATAAACTCGGGGGCGCTGAATGGAAAAAGACGAAGAGTAAAGTGTCATCCGCCGTCAAGGATATCGCGGACGATCTGATCAAGCTATATGCGCAGCGCGAAGCTGAAAGAGGGTTTGCATTCTCGGAGGACGATGATCTAATGCGCTCCTTTGAAAATGCATTCCCATACGACGAGACAGAAGATCAGCTTCGTTCCATCGAGGAAGTGAAACGCGATATGGAGAGAGAGCGTCCGATGGACCGACTTCTTTGCGGCGATGTCGGATATGGGAAGACGGAAGTGGCGATTCGTGCAGCGTTCAAGGCAGTCGCGGACGGCAAGCAAGTCGCGTTCCTCGTTCCGACAACGATTCTTGCCCAACAGCATTATGAAACGATGAAGGAACGGTTCTCCGGGTTTCCGGTGGAGGTATCTTTATTAAACCGCTTCCGTACGCGGAAAGAGCAGACGGAAACGTTGAAAGGGTTGAAGGCCGGAACGATCGATATCGTCGTCGGCACACACCGCCTCCTATCTAAGGACGTGGCGTATAAAGATCTAGGCTTGCTCATCGTCGATGAGGAGCAGCGATTCGGCGTGACGCATAAGGAAAAGCTCAAGCAGTTGAAAACGAATGTGGACGTTCTCACATTGACAGCGACGCCAATACCAAGGACGTTGCATATGTCGATGCTCGGTGTCCGGGATTTGTCCGTCATCGAAACGCCTCCAGCAAACCGTTTCCCGGTCCAGACATATGTCATGGAGCATAACTTCGGTCTTGTAAGGGAAGCGATTGAGCGCGAGCTGGGGCGCGGTGGTCAAGTGTTTTATCTATACAACCGCGTCGAAGATATGACACGCAAAGTCGATGAAATCAAGCAGCTCGTCCCGGAAGCGCGTGTCGCTTTCGCCCACGGGCAAATGAACGAGTCGACGCTCGAATCCGTAATTCTAAGTTTCCTGGAAGGTGAATACGATGTCCTCGTCACGACAACGATCATCGAGACGGGCATCGATATTCCGAACGTCAACACGCTCATCGTCCATGATGCGGACCGCATGGGCTTGTCCCAGCTGTATCAGCTACGCGGACGAGTCGGACGGTCGAACCGTGTTGCATACGGCTACTTCCTCTATCAGCGTGACAAAGTGCTGACAGAAGTAGCGGAAAACCGACTGCAGGCGATCAAGGAATTCACGGAACTCGGATCTGGTTTTAAAATCGCGATGCGGGACTTGTCGATCCGTGGAGCGGGGAACTTGCTAGGTTCCCAGCAGCACGGCTTCATCGACTCTGTCGGTTTTGATCTGTACTCACAAATGTTACAAGAGGCAATTGAGGAGAAACAGACGGGCATCGTAAAATCCGAAATTCAGGACGTTGAAATTTCCTTGCCAATTAATGCCTATTTACCGGATTCGTATATTAAAGACGGATTCCAGAAGATCCAAATGTATAAACGGGTGAAAGCAATCGAAAGCGAGGAGGATTACTCCGAGCTCGTCGATGAGATGACCGACCGGTTCGGCGACTTGCCACTTGAAGCCGACCTGTTGCTTCGTGTCGGAAGGATAAAGGCATGGGGTCGCATGGCGGGTGTCGAATCGATTAAAAAACAACGTTCAGTCATTGAAATCCGTTTAACTGAAGAAGGTACGGCGAAGACGGATGGAGCAAAAATTGTTTCCGACTCCATGGAATTCGGCCGTGCTGTCGGCTTTACGATGGAAGACGGCAGGCTTATCATAACGGTTGATGAGCGCCATACAGGCAAAAAGACGGAATTTGACGTTCTTGAGGAGATGATGAGGATTCTGCATTCGTCTATCAAAGAGTCCGTTTCCACAGATTCCGTCTAAAGGAACTATTGCATAAAATGTCCAAGCATGATGCATACTATATCCGAACGGAAAACGGTTTTAATTTTTGGAAAGTGAGGCATCATGCATGAAAGCAACAGGAATCGTGCGCAGAATTGATGATCTGGGGAGGGTGGTCATCCCGAAGGAGATCAGACGGACGCTTCGCATTCGCGAAGGGGACCCGCTTGAAATCTTCACCGACAGGGATGGCGAGGTTATCCTGAAGAAATATTCCCCTATTTCCGAGCTCGGTCAATTTGCGAAAGAGTACGCAGAAACACTATATGAAACCCTCGGAACACCCGCCCTGATCAGTGACAGGGATGAAATGATCGCCGTATCCGGATTATCGAAAAAAGATTATTTGAACCGCCAATTGGCTCCGGACGTGGAAGATATTTTAAAGGGCCGAACCATCGTTACGGAGAAACTTGAAAAGGCAGTGGAATGGGTGCCTGGACAAGTCGAGCAAGTTAAGTCCTATTGTATCGCTCCGATTGTAGCGGGCGGAGACACAATTGGCGCCGTCTATTTATTATCGAAAGTACATTTCATCGGAGAAGCCGAACAAAAAGCAGCAGAAACTGCAGCTCATTTTTTGGCGAAACAAATGGAACAATGAAAAACAGCCTGCACGCACCGGGAAAAACCGGTGCGGGTGGGCTGTTTTTGTTTGTCGGAAATAGTTCTAAACAAATAAATTTAAAATATTCAAACCTTGGAAGTTTGAGAATCGTTTACTATATAGGGAAAGGGGTTGAAGCTGTGACAGATACGAATGAAATAAAAGAATTAATGTTTCAATACACGGAGCATTTAATACGGCTAGCCTATTATTACGTGAAAGATCTCCAAGCAGCAGAAGACATTGTACAGGAAGTATTCATAAAGTTTTACCACAGTCAAAGTAATTATGAAGAACGGGGAGAAGTAAAAGCTTTCCTAACAAAAATGACGGCTAATAAAAGCAAAGATTATTTGAAAAGCTGGACTTATAGAAAGGTAAAGTTGCAAAACAGATTATTCCACACAGAACCTGCAATGAAATCAGATGAATTGGTTAGAAAAGATGAAGAAACAATAATTGGAGAAGCAATCCTTCAATTGCCGTTGAAACAACGTGAGGTTCTCATATACTTTTATTTTCACGAAATGACGATTGTTGCGATAGCGAGTCTTTTAGCCATTCCTGAAAACACAGTCAAAACCCGATTGCGACGCGGTAGAGAACTGTTGAAAAATCAGCTGATAGGAATTGAATGGGAGGTACTGCTAAATGGATAAATTCATTCCTACTGAAGTGAAGGATATAACGGATAGTAAAAAAAGGGTTATGCGAAACGTTGTGGAGGAGATCCAAAATAGATCAAAGAGACGAAAACATAATTGGAGATATATCATAATTGGCGCTGTAGTAACAATGAGCGCAATGCTTTTTGTCATAAACGAAGTATTGACTGAAAATGAACCGTCTGTAGCCGAACAACCGTCTCCAACGAAAATAGACATAGATTTATCAAAACCTATATTCTCCGAAGAACAAGGGGTATTTTATCTCGAGGGAATAACGTTAGGTGACTCCCAAGCAAAAGTAATCGAAGTCTATGGTGAGAATTTTACAATCGTGCAAGAGGATGATAGTGAAGAGGACGGCAGTGAGGCAGACGTTGTAATGAATTATGAGGGTCAGGCGGAATTCTCTTTTATTGAAGATAAATTAGATTCAATCGTATTCGTGAATGTAGATGAAGATTACTTTAACAAATTATTTAATGACTACGGTGGATTTAAGTTTACACTTTTCCACATTGATGATGTTCGTTTTTTCTACTCTAATGAGACCAATCAAATAATAGAGTCATCAACGCAGCCAAATAATGAAAATCTTTACGTAACACTATCCTATGCAGAATCACACTTGAAAAAAGAAGCAGAATATCTATATATAACGCAACGGAATATTAAAAGTCACCACTCTTCTTCAACCAACTTAAATGTAGATTTAGCCAAACCCACATTCACTGATGAAAGAGGTTACCTATATTTTCATGGAGTAACGTTAGGTGACTCACCATCGAAAGTTATTGAACGATTAGGTGAAAACTATATAATAGGGCAAGCGGATGGAAGCGGGTCTGATTTTGTCATAAATTATGATGGGTTAGCGAGTTTCAATTTTTATAATGATAAATTAGACTCGATTGTATTAATAAAAGTAGATAAAGATTACTTTGAAGAGTTATTTACTCATTATGAAGGATTTAAATTTATTGAAGATGAGTACAATCGTTATATCTACTCAGAAGAGAAGAGTCAAATTATAAAAGCGACAACACAATCTCCTAACAACGACCTTTATTTATATATAGGCTATCCTGGCCCTGAATTCTGGGACCATCCGGAAATGAAAGATATTCCGAATCCCTGGAAACAACCATAAATGAAAATAATTAAGGACCTTGCTTCTCTAATCTCAACGAAAGAGGCTGATTCAGTAATAGCTGATGCTATGATGGGTTCCCGCGAGTAATTATTAAGGTGGAAAATCGATTAGCCTATTACGAAGCACTTGATAAAGCCCATACAATAAATGATTACCGACTTTATTGCACTGGTGGGACATGAAGTAGAAGATTCATTTAACCTCTATCTAAGTGCAATCAGTTGATTTAGTCAGCCTATATATACAGAACAATAAAAAACAGCCTTCGCGTACCGACTAAAATAGGTGCGGGAAGGCTGTTTTATGTTCTATTTAACGGACAATAAGGACACTTCTCTGTATCTGGAAGTTCCTTTAATAGGCAGCAAGTGGTCCGTTTGTAATTTGCCATTGCTTCAAGCGGTTCTTCATTCTGCAAATACTGTTTGAAGGGCGAGCGCCTCATATGCGGTTTCCATGTTTCATTATCCAATAAGAAATCGAGGTCACTTTGTGCAGATGGGCAGTCTTCGTTAAGAAGCATTGTATACATCCAGAGCACATAGCCCCATACATTCTCCCAAAGGATCAGTTTGGAAACATGCGCGCGCTTGCTCATATATTCGACAACGGGATGTCCGTACTGTCCAAGAAGGGAATGGATCGCCTCGTGCCGGTCTTGTACGTCTTCGAATGAATCTGGCGGAATGGTAAACTGAATCGTCCCGTTTTCGATGAATAAAGAGACGTCTTCCAACTTGCCGGTATAGAGCAGGTTGAATTTGCTGAGCATATGGAACAGTCCTGTCATAAAGAAACCGTGCCTCCTCATATAGACAGAAGCCGCCACGGCATCTGTCGGGGCTTTGGTTAACGTTTGAATTTCCGAAAACAATTCAGTGCTCGCCGTTTCCGACAAAATTGCTTGGGCGTTCGTGAATGCGTCAGGCTGCCTGTTCAGAAAGATGCCAAACCGTTCTAACGATGCAATGTGCTCTTCGTTCAGCTTAGGCACCTGTATTGCTCCTTACTTCCTGTACGACGCAGCGTCCACGGCCGTATGGAACACAGTGCGGCGTTCCGAAAAGGGGATCCGTCGACACTTGACATTCCATGCCGAAAACCGCTCGAACGAGATCGCATGTGATGATATTCTCAGGTCTGCCTTGCGAATAAACGCCGCCGTCTTTAATAGCGACAATATTATGGGCATAACGGGAAGCCAAATTCAGATCATGGAGCACCATTACGATCGTGCGGCCTTTTTGTTCATTCAACTCAAACAAAAGATCCAAAATTTCAATTTGGTGGGTCATGTCAAGATATGTCGTAGGCTCATCCAACAGAATGACGTCCGTGTCCTGGGCGAGTGTCATCGCAATCCACGCACGCTGGCGTTGGCCGCCCGATAATGTATCGATCGCCTGGTCACGAAGGTCGCTGATTTTCGTCGCTTCCATCGCTGCTTCGACTTTTTTCGTATCTTCCGCTGTCCAGCGGGAAAGCCATGATTGGTGAGGATACCGTCCTTGTTTAACGAGGTCGTGAACCGTCAATCCTTCAGGTGAGACGGGACCTTGGGGAAGAATGCCCATCTTCTTCGCGACACTGCGAGAAGACATGGAATGAATATCTTTCCCTTCCAGCAAGACGGAGCCGTCCGAAGGCTTCAATAAACGGGCGATTGAACGGAGCAATGTGGACTTACCGCAACCATTGCTGCCGACGAAGACGGTAATCTCGCCACGAGGAATTGCCAAATTCAAATTCTCGAAAAGAAGACGATCTTCATAACCGATGGAAAGGTCTTTCGTATTTATAGTAGGGTGCATACAGAATGCCTCCGTTTCATTTATCCTAAAAGGAATGAACTTATTACTAAGAAGCATATCATAATCCCAACCAATTGAGAATGATAATCATTAATTTGTTGAAAACACTTTACAAATGACGGGTCAAAAGATTACACTACTAATTGATAACGATTATCAACGTGGAGGTAAAACATGAATAGATATATGAAAGCATTCTTATTGCTGGCTCTCAGTGTGATTTTGGTGGCCGGTTGTTCATCGAAGAAAACGGAAGATAAAGGCGCAGGCGGCGAGACGTCTGAAAACAGTGTTACGATCGTCGGTTCGAACGGCGAAGTGACGCTTGATAAGCCTGCTAAGAAAGTCGTCGTCCTCGAGTGGACGTATGCGGAAGATCTGCTGGCACTCGGCATGCAGCCTGCAGGAATGGCGGATATCCAGGAATACCATAACTGGGTGAATATTGACGCTGAATTAAGCGCTGATGTCGCTGATGTAGGTGGAAGACAAGAACCGAATTTAGAAGCGATCGCTGCGCTTGAGCCGGATTTGATCATCGGCGTCAGCTTCCGTCATGATGCAATGCTGAAGGATTTGGAGAAAATTGCTCCGACAGTCATTTTCAATCCGTATCCGGAAGACGAGTCCATTGACTTGTATAAGGAAATGACGACGACATTCAATGAAATCGCGAAGGCTGTAGACAAGACGGATAAAGCTGAAAAAGTGTTGGCGCACTTAGATGAGAAATACGAGGAAGCGAAAGCTGAAATCGAGAAAGCCGACTTGAAGACGAAGGATGTCATCTTGACGCTAGCTTACACAGGTCCTCAAGCGCCGGAAATCCGGGTGTTCACGCCGAACTCCATGGCTTCCCAAATTCTTGAGAAAATCGGTTTGAAAAACGTGCATGTGCCGGATCAATTTGAAGTCTTCGGATCGAGCACATTCAATGTCGAAGGGTTGACGAAATACGAAGATGCAAACTATTTGTATACGGTGCAGGAAGAAGACAATGTATACGAAAAGCAATTGAAAGATAATGCTGTTTGGAGAAACTTGAACTTCGTAAAAGAAGACCGACTATTTAACCTCGGTGAGGATACTTGGTTGTATGGAGGTCCGCTGTCAGCCGAAACTTTGTTGAATCAAATCGTCGATACGATGGTCAATAAATAATGGCGGGAAAGGCTTCAGGGAAAAGATCGTTGTTCGTTATGATCATCGGTCTTTTCCTGTTGGTCGTTCTATCCTTCATCCATCTGACGCAAGGCCAAGCTGATTACACAGTTCCCCAACTTTTGAAGGAGGTTTGGGTGGAGGGGCGCATTCAAGATATCGTGCTTTCCCTCCGGCTACCGCGTCTGGCAATCGGCATTTTAGCAGGCGGGGCGCTCGCTGTGGCGGGTGCCATTTTGCAGACATTGACGAATAACCCGTTGGCGTCTGCAGGCACGCTCGGCATCAATGCCGGTGCGTATTTCTTTGTCGTCGTTTCGATGATCTTCTTTCCGTCATTGCTAGGCGATTTTCCGTTTCTCGTTGCGCTTGCAGGTGCGGTGCTATCTTCCGTCCTCGTCGTCACTCTGGCGGGGAAACAGATGGAGCCCGTACGTGTCGCCTTGACGGGGATGATCATCTCCTTGCTGTTTGCATCCATGACAGGATCATTGCAGCTGTTGTTCGAGAATCAGACAAACGGTCTCTTTTTATGGGGATCTGGTACGCTCGTGCAGCTGAATTGGAGCGGCGTTGCGTTTGCGGGTCCGATGATCATTATTCTGTTCATCGCCGCTTTAGGAATTGCTAAGCCGATGGACATTCTATCATTAGGTGAAGATGTTGCGTCTTCGCTTGGTCAAAACGTTCGTATTGTTAAATTAATTGCGTGGGCTGCAGCGATTTTGCTTGCGGCGACGACGGTCAGTGTCGTCGGTCCGATCGGGTTCATCGGTTTGATGGCTCCGCATATCGTCCGGATGCTAGGCGTCCGCGGTCATTTGCAAATATTCCTGCAATCTTTTCTATGGGGCAGTGTAATGATGATCGGGGCGGACGTGCTCGGCCGGTTGATCCAGCCTGGACAGGAAGTGCCTGTCGGAGCGATGACGGCATTAGCTGGCGGACCTTGGCTGCTTTATTTAGCTTGGAAAACGGCGAAGTCGCATACGAAAGGCGATCGCCAAATGGGCGGAACGTTGAAGCCGGTCAAACTGCCGGTCGTCATTTCGATCGTTACGATTTTAATTGTCGCTGTCTTTGCATTGGCATTATCCTATAACGGAATGGCATGGTCGCTCGATTGGATGAAACCGGTCGTCTGGAATTTCCGGGTGCCGCGTGTGCTTACGGCATTCATCATCGGCGTGATGCTTGCGCTTGCCGGTGTTTTATTGCAAGGCGTCTTACGGAATCCGTTGGCGGATGCAAGTGTGTTGGGCGTTACCTCGATGGGTGGTGCCGGGGCGATGCTGCTATTGGTCGCAATCCCTGCAATTCCTGTTCAATATATGCCGCTTGGAGCGGTAGTAGGAGCCGCCGTTGCTCTTGGCATCATTATGGTGACGGCTTGGAAAAACAATTTCCAGCCGATGCTCGTTGCGTTGATGGGGATTGCGATATCGGCATTCGGATCTGCCGCAACACAAGTGTTCGTCGTAAAGGCGAAATTGGCGGTCGCTTCGGCACTCGTCTGGCTATCTGGCAGCACGTACGGAAAAGGCTGGGAAGATGTGCAGCTGTCGTTATGGTTGCTCGTTCTGCTCATCGGTCCCGCCGTCTATTTGACGCGGAGCTTAGATGTGTTGACGTTCGGGGATGACGTGGCATCGGGTCTCGGCTTATCCGTCAAATCGACGCGCGTCTGGGCGCTGATTGTCGGAGTCGCAATCAGTACAGCAGGAGTCGCGATTGTCGGAACAATCGGCTTCGTCGGGTTGGTTTCGCCTCATATCGCCCGTAGATTAGTAGGTTTCCGCCATTTGCCGCTGCTTGTCGTCTCAGGATTGTTGGGCGGTTTGCTTTTAGTGACTGCGGATTTTGTCGGACGGATTGCCATCGCGCCGAAAGACATCCCGAGTGGACTCATCGTCGCGCTTATCGGCACGCCGTATTTGCTGTATTTATTGAGGAAAATGAAATGACACAGCCACACGCTCATCTGCAACGGAGCGTGTGGCTGTTTTTGGAATGAGAGCTATTTGCTGGGGAACGAGAACTTATTCGGGATTAATGAGAAGTTTTCGCTCGGTAACGAGAACTCATTTAGATAGAATGGCCCCTTCCCAGGAATAAATGGACCCCTTTCGAATTAAACAGGATTTTCCCCTCTCAAGATCCCTCTATTAATTCACCGGAACAGATTTTGCCGGAAATGCTATACTGGAAACAAAGAAAACATCGAAAGAGGCGCAGTTATGTCCAAAGCGGATTGGAATATGAAAACATTCATGAAAGGTGCGTCGATTTTGACGATATCGGCCATCATCGTCAAGCTGCTGGCGGCGGTATACCGGATTCCGTTCCAAAACCTTGTCGGGGATAAAGGGTTTTTCATTTACCAGCAAGTGTATCCGTTCATCGGCATTTTTATCGTATGGACATCGTACGGCTTTGCGGTGGCGGTTTCGAAGTTGCTTGCGGGCAGCACGAGTAATGGAGAAGCAAAAGCGATAAAGCGGGTCGCCTTTTTTTATTTAGCCGGACTGTCTATATCATTTTTCATCATTCTCACGGCGTTCGCTCCATTTTTCGCACAGGCGATGGGAGATCCTGAACTGGTCTCACTTCTTCGTGCAGGTGCTTATATCGTGCTTGTCATGCCGATGCTTGCAGTGTTGAAAGGTTCATTCCAATCGGAAGGGCAGATGACGCCTGTTGCCGTTTCGAATGTCGGTGAGCAAGTGTTGAGGGTTGCAATCATCCTTATTGGGACATGGGTGGCTGTACGCGTGGGGGCATCCCTTTACACAGCAGGCGAAGTGGCCATGTGGGGCGCTGTTATCGGCCAGGCGTTAGGTGTTGTCATACTTGCCCTGTTTTACAGAAATGGCTATAAAGGGCCTCGTATACAAGTGGATACATGGCCCATCGTGAAGGAATTGACGCTTGTCAGTTTGAGCGTCAGTGCAAGTTCGCTCATCTTGTTGCTGTTTCAAATGGCGGATTCGTTTATGATTTACAATAGTTTGCTTGCGAAAGGTTTTGTCGCGGATGCTGCGATGGAATTGAAAGGCGTCTATGACCGCGGACAGCCGCTCGTCCAGATGGGGATTTTAATTGCTTCCACATTGGCACTTGCGATCGTCCCGCTAATTGCGCATCATGCTGCGAAAAAGGAAGGTCGCGGCGCGGAGCCATTCATTCAACTCACATTCCGGACGGCTGTTTTATTCGGATGGGCGGCGGCTGTCGGGCTTGCTTTCGTCCTGCCATATGTGAATGAAATGCTGTTTGAGACAAGGGAAGGCTCCGTTGCACTGATCATTTTTGCGTTTCAGATCTTTTGGCTGTCGCTCATCTTACCATTGACCGCAATATTGCAAGGCGCCGGCAAAGTGAAAATCCCGACGCTGTTTCTTCTTGGCGGGCTTGTCGTGAAAATAATCGCGAATCAATTGTTAGTGCCTCTCTATGATGTAACTGGTGCAGCGCTTGCAGGGAATATCGGTTTTGCGGCAATTGCGTTTGGGCTTCTTCTTTATTTCAAAACCGTGTGGCCGATGAAACTGGCACCTAGCCGTTTTTACGGTTGGCTACTCCTAGCTACATTTGCGATGGCAGCGGTAATTTTCCCTTGGATGCTTGCAGCGGATCAGGTTTTATTCGACAATCTGTCATCTCGGATCAGTGCAACGTTGACAGCTTTAACAGCTGTTGCAATAGGGGCGGGCGTTTTCCTAGTCGTTATCATGAAATCACGTATAATGGCGGAAAAGGAATGGTATTTGCTGCCGTTCGGAAAAAGATTGGCCCGTATACAATTGATTCTCACTAAAAATAGAAGGTGAATAAGATGAATACAATTACGATTATCGGCCTTGGCGCCGGAGATCTCGATCAACTGTCCCTCGGTGTATATCGGAAGCTTAAGGAAGCAGAGTTCGTCGTTGCAAGGACGGACCAGCATCCTGCTGTTGAGGAATTGCGGGCGGAAGGCATGGAAATAGCAAGCTTCGACGCGATTTATATAAAAAATGATGAGTTTGGGCAAGTGTATGAAGAGATTGTTGAGGAATTAGTGTTGATGGCAAACGAAAAGGCAGTAACGTATGTCGTGCCAGGACATCCTCTCGTTGCTGAGCGCACAGTGCAATTATTGATTGAAAAAGAACGTGCTGGCATAGTGCAACTTGAACTCGCAGGCGGCAACAGCTTCCTTGATCCGATCTTTGCAGCGCTCCGGATTGACCCGATTGAAGGGTTTCAACTGCTTGATGGTACGGACATGAAGCGCGATGACGTCATGATGACGCAGCATTTGTTGATTGGCCAAGTGTATGATGCGTTCATCGCTTCAGAAGTGAAGCTATCACTGATGGAGAAGTATGCCTATGACCATCCGGTGACGATTGTGACGGCGGCGGGTTCTTCATTGGAAAAGCTTCGGACTGTGCCGTTGTTCGAGTTGGATAGAGAGACGGAAATCGATAACTTGACGACAGTATATGTACCTCCTGTCAGCGAACTTGAAGGACGGCTCAAGGAATGGTCGACATTGCGCAAAATCATCGCAACTTTGCGTGCTCCGGATGGCTGCCCGTGGGATCGAGAGCAGACACATGAGTCTTTGAAACGTTATTTAATTGAGGAAGCGCATGAATTGCTCGAAGCGATTGACCAGGAGGATGATGAAGGCATCATCGAGGAGCTGGGCGACGTGTTACTGCAAGTGTTTTTACATGCGCAAATCGGCGAGGACGACGGCTATTTTGCAATGGAAGACGTCTTACAGTCGATCGGCGATAAAATGATTCGTCGCCACCCGCATGTGTTCGGTGATCGAAATGTGGAAAATTCGGACGAGGTTTTGAAGAATTGGCAGGAAATCAAGAAAGCGGAGAAACCGCAATCCGAATCGCTCTTGGATGGACAGGCACGCCACAGTTCATCCTTGCTCACTTCATTCAATTATCAAAAGGAAGCGGCGAAAGTCGGGTTCGATTGGCCGGATATAACAGGAGCTTTCGATAAATTTGAGGAAGAATGGCAGGAATTCAAAGAGGAAGTGGCGAATGGGACGAAGCAGAGCCAGACAGATGAACTGGGGGATGTCCTATTTACACTCGTCAATTTGTCGAGATTTTTGAAACTGTCTCCCGAAGAAGCGATGGCGCATGCGAATGAGAAATTCAAACGACGCTTTTCGTTCGTCGAGCACAGTATTAAGAACGGCAGAGGGGATTTCTCCGCCTATACGCTAGATGAACTCGAAGAATTTTGGCAACAGGCTAAGGGGAGGGAAAAGGAATGAGATTAGATAAGTTTTTAAAGGTGTCACGCTTAATCAAAAGACGGACATTGGCGAAGCAAGTGGCCGACCAAGGCCGTATTACAATCAATGGCAAGGTGTCGAAAGCATCGTCCGTCGTGAAACCTGGCGACGAGCTGGCTATCCGCTTTGGACAAAAGATTGTTACAGTAAGTGTCGATATGTTGAAGGAATCAACGAAGAAGGAAGACGCAGCGTCGATGTTTACAATCTTGAAAGAAGAGAAGCTGGACAAGGTGGAACCTGAATTTATTGACGATGAAGATTGAAGGCATGACAGGAACTTTTCCTGTCATGTTTTTTTATTTTGCCGCATAAGATGGCAGTGAACGTACAAGCAAAGGAGGAATAGTATGCAAATCCAGACCGACAATCCAACATACGCAATTCCATCAGGGGATCATGTCATCACGATGAGAAATCGAAAAAGAATGGATCTTACATCTGTTAAAACAATCGATCGGTTCGACCAAGAGGAGTTCATCGTACGGACATCTCAAGGAGTATTAGTAATTCGTGGGGAGGAGCTGCGTATCGTCCATTTGGATGTAGACAAAGGGCTTCTTACATTGGAAGGCACAATCAGCACGATGCAATATGACGAAGAAGATGCAAGTTCACGTGGTTTCCTCCATAAATTGTTTGGATGAGTCTCTCCGTCCAGTTTCTTAGTCTTCTTGCAATGATTGGGACAGGCATTGGGGCCGGGGTTTTCATGGATTTGATCGGAACTGGCGTGGATGCGACCGGCAAGACATCGATTATCCGGAAATACGCGGTCCCTTTGGAAGTGATTGGCTGGATTTTGATCGGGTGTGCATCGTTCTACGTTCTTTTCATCGTCCGGGACGGGGCATGGAGGATGTATGATCCGGTTGCCCAAATTTGCGGCATGTTGTTATACGCATCACTATTCCACCGGCCTTTCAGGTTTTTTGGAAGAGTCTTGAATATGGTAATCATTAAGCCGGTTGTGTTCATCATTAGGCTCCTGGTGAAGATCATTACGCAGATATTCAAGTTGCTCGTCAAAATTGTGAGGTTTCTCCTTTCTCCTTTCATCTATCTATATAACAAAGTCTATAACTCTTTCTTTAAATCCGATACGGAATGATGTATAATTACTAGACTTATCGGATTTCGTACCGTAATGAGAGGGAGTGCAGGACATGGAGCAAAGGAAAAGGAAATCAACCACGACCGTTGCATCGATTGAAACTGAATATGTCCGCTCGTTGCGTAAAAAGGAAGTATGGAGAAACAAGCAGAAAAAGCGGCTACAGAAGAAACTGTTCATCTATGCAGTGATTGCATTCGTAGTGTTCGGCGGATTGACGAATATGTATATTCAGCAACAGCAGACGCTGCAGGAAAAGGAACAGCAAAAAGTGGAGACGCTTGCAAAGTTGGAAGAAGTGAAGGAAGAACAAGAACTTCTTAAAAAACAGCTTGTGAAATTGGATGACGATGATTATATTGCCAAGCTTGCACGGAAAGAATATTTCTTATCTGACGAAAATGAAATCATCTTCTCTGTTCCTGAAAACAAGAAGAAAAAAGAAGAAAAAGATGAAGGAAAAGAGTAGTCTTATTGACACTCTTTTTTTGTTGGCTATAATGAAAGTAAGGATCTTGCACTTGCAGGACTCGCCATATGGTAAAAAGGCATCTGAAAAGGGCCGTTTAAATCTTAAGGAGGAGCATTTTTTTTATGTCAATTGAAGTAGGCAGCAAGTTACAGGGGAAAGTTACAGGGATCACAAACTTCGGTGCGTTCGTCGAACTGCCGAACGGTTCAACTGGTCTGGTCCATATTAGTGAAGTAGCGGACAATTATGTGAAGGATATCAATGACCACCTAAAAGTAGGCGATATGGTTGAAGTGAAAGTGATGAATGTCGGCACTGACGGAAAAATCGGGTTATCGATCAGAAAAGCGAAACCGGAAGCTGAACGTCCTCAACGCCCTCAACGTCCTCGTCACAGCGGTGGCCGTCCTAGCCATAGTGAGCGTCCAGAGAATTTTGAGCAAAAGATGGCGAAATTCATGAAAGACAGTGAAGAACGCCTTTCAACTTTGAAAAGAGCAACAGAATCTAAACGCGGTGGCCGTGGCGCAAGAAGAGGGTAACTTGCTGGCTGTTTCAATTAGTGGAAATGAATCTCTTATGAGCGATCTACATCTAGTTAAGATGTAGGTCGTTTTTTTTGTGGGGATACATACAAACACTCATAAGTTGCTTGAATTACGCATAAATCTGCCTAGAGACGCATAACCGCGGTGAAAGACGCATAAGTTCATCCAAATGCGCATAATTCTACTGAAACGCGCATAAATGAATTTATTCACGCATAAAAACTTCCAAACGCTCATAAATATTTTTTAAAGGATTTCATTCTGCAGCTGCCGAATATTGAATAATGGAAAAGGGGGGGCTGAATTGGAATGCATGAAATCATGAATAATCTCAAGAAGTACTTGGAATGGGCGGATTCATTAAGCTCACTGACTGAGCAACAGGCGGATGCACCTTATCAAGAGGGAAGATGGTCGCCAAAGGAGATTCTTATGCATATGGCAGAATGGGATCGGTTCACTTTGGAGCATCGGCTTCGGCGTTTGGGAGAATCAGAGATACTGGAAGATGTAGAGTGGGGGCCATTCAATGAGCGGGCTGCGATACTTGCAAAAGAATATTCATTTGACGAAGTGATTGAGCTCGCAACACAGTATCGGCAACAAATTATTGATTGGCTTGAAGGTGTGGATGAGACGGAATGGACGAAGCCGTTCAACATTGGGGAGCATGTTCTGACATTGGAGGAATATTTCACGGATTTTGCCTGGCATGACTCGCATCATAAGAAACAAATCGAGTCGATTCGATAAGAAGATAGGTTCGATAATGAGTTATGCGTGATTGGGAGAGTTTATGCGCGTTTGCGGGAGTTTATGAGTGTTTGCAGGAGTTTATGCGTTTCTGGAGAAAGTTATGCGTGAGTTATTCGTTTTATGCGTGATTCCAGAGATTTATGCGTGTTTTGACATGAAAAAGGCGTCCAGTCTTAAGACTGGACGCCTTTTTTTCGTTATTGTCCAGCTTCGAGCGTCAGCCTCTCGGGATGCTTCAGCCTTGCTGTTAAAGGCAAAGAGCGCCTTTAACCTCAAGGCTTCCAGCACCTGTCGAGGCTAAACGACGCTCTACGCATTTCGATTATAGCGGCGGAGGGGGTCGAACCCACGACCTTTCGGGTATGAACCGAACGCTCTAGCCAGCTGAGCTACGCCGCCATGTTGTCCAATTGATTCTGAACGACAATAACCATAATACAACGGTCGACGGAGTCTGTCAACCTTTCGTTGGAAAACAGAAAATTGCTACGGAACTCGTCGAAAGATTTATGGGGCCCCTTGTCAGGAACAGACAAATTCTTTGGCTTGACCTATGTATACTCAGGGACAAGTAGACATAGGGGGAATGTTGAGATGAAGATGATAGGCAATCTTGAAAGACCGGTAGGCCAACAGATTCGTCACGTGGTGAGCACGATGGGCAAGCGGAAGATGTATGTATTAATGGCGGCGTTCTTTTTACTGAGCACGTTTTTCTTGTCGCAAGCTGTTCTGTTCAACGCAGCTGTCCCTTTTTTCTTGCCGATTTGGGCGTTGGCGCAAATGCGATTCAGGAATCATCTCGTTTACGTATTCATCGGCGGAATTGCGGGAGGGGCATTTCTGGGGCTGGGACAAGCAGTGATCCATTTACTGCAATTGTTGTTATTTAATGTGGTGAGTAAGCATCCTCTTATGAGGAAGTCCATTCCATTGACAGTTGCAGGTACGATCATAGTTGTCCAAGTTTTATGGCAGTTTGTCATGCATAGCGGGCATACGCCTGTTGATGTGCAATTGTCGATCGGTTTCGAAGCGGTACTGGCGCTGTTCATGACATTTTTCCTGTTTGTTGCATTTCCTCATCGTGAGCGCATCTTTTATGGCCAGTGGTCGCCGGAACGTCTCGGGGCTGTTTGCATTGTCGGCATCATGGCGACAACAGGGATGGGCAATCTCATGGTCGGTCCGATTTCAATTTCAGGATTGCTGCTTCATTTGACCATTTTGCTGGCAGCACTTGCTGGGGGTCTGCCGTTTTCCACGACGATTGCGATGATGATCGCGGCGATTGCAGGAGTTGCGGAATTGTCGTTTACCGGGATGATGGCCGTATACGGCATGACGGGGTTTTTTGCAGGCGCATTCAAACGTCTCGGGAAATTGGGTATTGCGACAGGCGGCTTTGCTGTATCCGTCTTCTTCCTTCTATATGATTTTACACTGCCGCTGGATACATCCCACTTCTTGACGATCGGCTTGGCGACGCTTCTGTTCTTCTTTGTCCCGGCAAAGAAGGTTGAACCAATCGGGCGTATGATTACGCCGACAGGTCAACAGGATATATCAGTGAAGCGGCAGCAATGGCTGACCGACCGTCTGGATGAGCAATTATCGGATTTTCAACAGTTTGCTGAATTCATGTCCAATCTCGTCAATGATCGGTTCGCTTCAGATGACGTGAATGCTGCGCAGAATATCCCATCGATATGCCAGTCCTGTTTCAGGTATTCGAAATGCTGGGAGGGAAATGAAGAAGGAATGGCCCGTCTCCTATATGAGTGGGAAGGGACGTATTCGGCGACAAAGAAAGCGGCACGCCATCGTGTGGAAGAGAAGATCAAATATAAGTGTATCCGTTCTTCAGGTTTGATTTCCGAGTTGGAGGAGTCGGCTTCCAATCATCTCTTGATGGGGCAGCTTCAGCATGGGCGGAAAATGCTTGCCTTGCAATTGAGAGATATGAGCACTCATTTGGAGAAAATCATGAATGATATAAAAGGGGAGTTGTCGGTTAACCATCTTGCGGAGGAGGAATTGGGGAAGCATTTGCAGTCGCAAGGAATCGAATATTATCAGATCGATATTTTATCAGAGGAGAAGGGGGCTTACCGGATCGTAATTTCAACCCCTGAAAGACGTTCGGATTTCGAGACGGATATGACGGTGGCAGAACGTCTCATATTACCGCTGTTGGAGGAAGTCTACCGCGAGCCGTTTAAAGTGGAGAAAACTGTCGCGCTGCAAGACCCATTCCCTCATATCCAACTGATGTTTTCCTCGTCTGTCCGTTTTTCATTAGAATATGGAATTGTAGCGACGGCTGGGGGAGGTACATTCCATGCGGGAGACGCCTATGAAGTGTTTCCAATTCATGATGGGCTCACCGCTGTTCTACTATCGGATGGCATGGGGCATGATATAAATGCATACCGGGAAAGCCGGAAAGTGATTCGTCTCATGCGGGAATGTCTGGACCGGAAGATGGATCCGGAAACGGCGATGCATACATTGCATTATATGATGTCGCTGAATGGGCTTGATGATATGTATGCGACGCTGGATTTGGCTTTGGTTGACTTGCAGGATGGACGGCTTTGGTCTTGGAAGGCGGGTTCAATGAGCACGTATATTAAACGGGGCCAAGACTTCCTCCGGCTTGATAGCAAATCCGTTCCTGTTGGTTTCCTTCCGTCATTTTCGGTTGAAGCGACAAACGAAGAATTGAAGTCAGGGGATATTATTGTCATGCTGACGGATGGCGTATTCAACGGTTCCGTTACAATTGAAAAACAGGAAGATGCAATCTATGGAATATTGGAAAAGTATGAGCACCTTTCTTGCGAGCCTATAGCTGACCGTATCATGTACGAAATGGAAAGGAAGTTCGGAATTGTGGCGGATGACCGGACTGTGTTGGTAATGAAGGTTGAACACGTTCTACCGAAGTGGACGACAATAAAGCCTACAAATCGATTTATTTCCCGGGAAAAAGTTATGGGGTAGAATAAGGGGTAGTTGAAGAGACAATAATGTGGAGGGCGAAAAATGCAGGCATTCGAAAGGAAAATCCTTGAATTTATTCATAAAGAGAAATTGCTGTCATCGGGTCGCAGGGTCTTAGTCGCATGCTCGGGCGGGGTGGATTCAGTCGCACTTTTGCTCTTCATGGCCACAATTCGCGAAAAACTGCGGATTGAAGTGGCTGCCGCCCATGTCGATCACATGCTGCGCGGGCAGGAGTCAGCGGATGATGGCAAGCTTGTAAAGGGACTATGCGAAAAGCTTGGAATACCTTTCTTCGGCGGGAATGTACCCGTACCCTCCATCTTGAATGAGGAAGGTGGAAATATGCAGGACGTCTGCCGTACTGGAAGGTATGCCTTTTTCACTGAAGTGATGCAGGCGGGACATTATGACGTACTGGCGACAGCGCATCACGCCGAAGACCAATTGGAGACGGTGCTCATGCAAATGTCCAAGGGGAACACCCCTTTCGGCATACCATTGAGCCGGAAAATCGATGGCGGTAGCATCATCAGGCCATTCCTTCCAGCAATGAAGGAAGAGCTGCTGACCTATGTGAAGGAGCGGGGGGCACAATTCAGGGAGGACCCCAGCAATGATAGCGACGCTTATTTGCGGAATCGGCTCCGCCGCCATGTCGCGCCGGTCATCATGTCGGAAAATCCTTCCGCGGCATTGAATACCGTCAAAATGACGGTGGCGCTGCAGGAGGATGAATTGCTCTTGGGCAGTCTTGCAAAGGAGCATTTCGCGTCCATTGTTACGTTCACTGAAGACGGGCTTCCGACCTTCTCCTTGGATCTTTTCAGCAGCATGCACACTGCTTTACAAAAGCGCTTCATTCCACTACTATTGAATTATCTATACTTCGGGGAAATCAAACCTGTAGAATATAACACAGCACTTTTGAATCAATTGCATCACCATCTGTCCGCAAGTGCAGGAAATGTCACGATCGATCTTCCAAGAGGATACCGATTCGTGAGGGAATACGGCAATGTTTCGATTGTGGAAGAGATGCCGATTCCGGATACATCCCTTCGCAAGCTGGAAAAGGGCGAATGGACAATCTGGGGGGATATGCTGTTATATTGGGGCGATGCGGATGTAATGGAAGCGGACGCGTTGGAAACGATGTATTTCGATTTACCCAATGCTGATTTGCCGCTTTACGTAAGGGGCAGAAAAGACGGTGATCGTCTATTGCTTCCAGGCATGACCCGGCCGAAGCGCTTGTCCAGATTGTTCATTGACGAAAAGATCGGTGCCGAACAACGAAGGAAGATACCGGTCGTCACAACTGCGAACGAGGAAATATGCGCCATTCCTGGCGTACGATATGGCATCCAGTTCAGGGAACGGAAAACAGAACAGGAAAAGTACATATTCAAAATGAAAAAACGTGAAAATCTTAACGGAAAAGAGAGGGAACTCGATGTTGCAGAAAGATATTGAAGAAGTACTCATCACAGAAGAACAGATCCAGGAGAAAGTTGCGGAACTTGGTGCCGTGCTGACAGCGGATTATCATGATAAATTCCCGCTTGCAATCGGTGTCCTTAAGGGAGCATTGCCGTTCATGAGCGACTTGATCAAACGGATCGATGCGTATATTGAATTGGATTTCATGGATGTATCCAGTTACGGAAATGCAACAGTCTCATCAGGAGAAGTGAAAATCGTCAAAGACTTGAATGCAAGTGTTGAGGGCCGCGACGTCTTGATCATCGAAGACATTATTGACAGCGGTAAAACATTGAATTATTTGGTCGAACTCTTCAAATACCGGAAAGCGAAATCCATAAAAATCGTAACGTTGCTTGACAAACCGACAGGCCGAAAAGTGGACTTGAAAGCGGACTATGTCGGATTCCTTGTACCAGACGCATTTGTTGTCGGTTATGGACTTGATTACGCAGAAAAATATAGGAATTTGCCTTATATCGGTGTATTGAAAAAGGAAATCTACTCTTTCTGAAAGCTTTTCAACAAACCTTTACAAGGGGCGGTGGAAAGCTTTTTCCATAGTAGGCCCGAAGTTGGCATACTAGTATCTAAGAGTGTGGACCCGTAAGCATAAGCGGTGAAAAGTGAATTTCGTTTTCTGTGCCTTAAAAAGGCATTTCCTTTGTAGGTTGAATCTGTTATATGATAAGATTTACAATAGTTTTCTGTTGAAAGAAATGAGGAGGCTTGGGATGAATCGTATACTTCGATACTTTCTATTATACGGATTGATCTTCCTTGCAATTATGGGGATTTTCAGTTCACTAAATAATCCGAATCCGAAAACTAAAGAGATTCGGTATGATCAATTTCTCACAGAACTAAAAAAAGGCGAAATTGAAACAATGTCGTTTCAACCCGTCCGTGGTGTTCTGACCGTTGAAGGTACTATGAAGGGTTATGAAGAGGGAGAGAAGTTTACGACAAATATCCTGGTGGATGATTCCACCGTCATGGATGAAATACGTGAATTACGTGCAGTCGGGACAACGAATAACCCTGAGATCCAAATTCTGCAAGCACCTGAAACAAGTGCATGGGTAGCCTTCTTCACAGGATTAGTTCCATTCATTATCATCATCATTCTATTCTTCTTCCTATTGAATCAAGCACAAGGCGGCGGTGGCGGCCGAGTCATGAATTTTGGGAAAAGCAAGGCGAAGCTCCATTCCGATGATCGTAAAAAGGTCAGATTCACAGACGTTGCGGGTGCGGATGAAGAGAAAGCCGAGCTTGAAGAAGTTGTGGATTTCTTGAAAGATTCACGTAAATTTGTTGAACTTGGAGCGCGTATTCCAAAAGGGATCCTTTTGGTCGGACCTCCTGGTACAGGTAAAACGCTTTTGGCGCGTGCTGTTGCTGGTGAAGCCGGCGTGCCGTTCTTCTCGATTTCCGGTTCGGATTTCGTTGAGATGTTTGTCGGGGTCGGGGCATCCCGTGTCCGTGACTTGTTCGAAAATGCGAAAAAGAATGCACCTTGTATTATCTTTATCGATGAAATCGATGCAGTCGGACGTCAACGGGGTGCTGGTCTCGGTGGCGGACATGACGAGCGTGAGCAGACGTTGAATCAGCTCTTGGTTGAAATGGATGGGTTCGATGGAAACGAAGGGATCATCATCGTTGCCGCGACGAACCGTCCGGATATCCTCGATCCTGCACTTCTTCGCCCAGGACGCTTCGACCGTCAAATCACTGTCGGCCGTCCGGATGTAAGAGGCCGTGAAGCGGTCTTGAAAGTACATGCGCGAAACAAGCCGCTTGATGAAACAGTCAATTTGAAAGCTCTTGCACAACGGACGCCTGGATTCTCGGGTGCTGACTTGGAAAACTTGTTGAATGAAGCTGCGTTAGTCGCAGCTAGACGGGGCAAGGCGAAAATCGATATGTCTGATATCGATGAAGCGACGGACCGTGTCATTGCAGGACCAGCTAAAACGAGCCGGGTCATTTCCGAAAAGGAAAGGAACATCGTCGCATTCCACGAAGCAGGTCACGTCGTTGTCGGACTTATGCTGGATGACGCTGAAATCGTCCATAAAGTGACGATCGTTCCTCGCGGCCAGGCCGGCGGATATGCGGTCATGTTGCCGAAAGAGGACCGTTACTTCATGACGAAGCCTGAACTTCTTGACAAAATTGCCGGCCTCCTCGGAGGGCGTGTAGCGGAAGAAATCGTCCTTGGGGAAGTATCCACGGGTGCCCACAACGACTTCCAACGCGCTACGGGTATTGCGCGTTCCATGGTGACGGAATACGGTATGAGCAAAAAGCTCGGACCGATGCAATTCGGCCAGGCGCAAGGCGGCAATGTCTTCCTTGGAAGAGACTTCAATTCCGAACAGAACTATTCCGAATCGATCGCATATGAAATCGACCAGGAAATGCAGCGCATCATTAAGGAACAGTATGAGCGCACAACTACTATACTGACCGAGCACCGCAACTTGCTCGACTTGATAGCAACAACGCTACTCGAAGTGGAAACGTTGGATGCAGAGCAGATCAATCACTTGAAAGATCATGGCACTTTGCCTGAGCGTCCATATGAACAAAATGGAAACGGCTCACAACCGAAAATGGATGATGCAGAAGCTGAAAAAGATTCCGTCCATCCCGATTCGATAGGCGCGCCTGCAGATCCTTCCATCGGAGATCTGCCGAAGGAGAATAGTGGAGATCAGCCACTTCCTCCAATCGATGAACATAGAAGAGATTAACGAAACGCTCCAACTTAAAAGGTAACATTCCAGTCGACTGCTTTTTAAGGCAGTCGGCTGTTTTTATTTATATCCAATGTCGTCCAGCTGCAGGCGACAGCTTCTCGGGTCGCTTCGGTTTTGAAAGAAAAGGCAAGGAGCGCCTTTTTTTCAAAACCTCCACCGCCTGTCGAAGCTAACCGTCGCCCTCCGCTTTTGGTTTGTGGTATGATACTGTGGAAAATGACGAATGTTAGCGAGGAAAAGAAAATGATTCTAGTATTGGATACAGGAAATACGAATATCGTTCTTGGCGTTTATGATAAAGGAGAATTGAAGCACCATTGGCGCATGGAAACGTACAGGCAAAGAACGGAAGACGAATATGCCATGTCCGTGAAAGCGCTATTTACCCATGCAGGCCTTAGTTTTGAGGATATTAATGGCATCATCATTTCCTCGGTCGTTCCGCCGGTCATGTTCCCGCTTGAACAGATGTGCAGGAAGTATTTTAACTTACGTCCGCTCATCGTCGGTCCTGGCGTTAAAACAGGGTTGAATATAAAATACGAAAATCCCCGTGAAGTGGGTGCAGACCGTATCGTCAATGCGGTTGCGGCCATCCATGATTATGGCTCTCCGCTCATTATTGTCGATTTCGGAACTGCGACGACATTTTGTTATGTGAACGAAAAGGGCGAGTATATGGGCGGCTCTATTGCGCCTGGTATCGGCATTTCCATGGAAGCATTATTCGATCGGGCATCTAAATTGCCCCGTGTCGAATTGACGCGGCCAGACCATATTATCGGCAAGAACACCGTAGCCGCGATGCAAGCAGGAATTGTTTATGGGTATGTAGGACTTGTTGAAGGTATCGTCGGAAGGATGAAAGCGCAAAGTAAGGTGGAACCGACCGTCATTGCTACGGGTGGGCTTGCCGAATTGATCGCCAGTGAAACGAAAGTGATTGACATCGTAGACAATTTCCTTACATTGAAAGGGCTTCATTTGATTTATGAAAGAAATGTTTGAAGGGAGTAGTTATGAATGACAGATTATTTGATAAAAGCATTGGCTTATGAAGGGACGATTCGTGCCTATGCGGTGAATTCGACAAATGCAGTGGCCGAGGGACAGAAAAAGCATCATGTATGGCCGACAGCTACAGCTGCTTTAGGCAGGACGATGACAGCGGCGCTAATGATGGGGGCTATGCTGAAAGGCGATGACAAACTGACGGTGAAAATCGAAGGGAATGGCCCCGCCGGACCGATTGTCGTCGATGCTGATGCCAACGGAGATGTAAAAGGATATATCACCCATCCGCACACCCATTTTGAATTGAACGAACAAGGGAAACTTGACGTTCGACGCGCTGTGGGCACGGAAGGGATGTTGACGGTTGTTAAAGACCTTGGTTTACGCGACTTTTTCACGGGACAAGTTCCGATTGTTTCGGGTGAAATCGCGGAAGACTTCACTCAATATTTCGTTGTATCAGAGCAGGTGCCTTCAGCGGTTGCATTAGGTGTCCTTGTTAATCCGGATAATACTGTAAAGGCTGCAGGAGGCTTCATCATCCAAGTGATGCCGGGTGCGACGGAAGAGACGATCAGCGCGCTTGAGAAAAAGCTTGCAAACGTTGAACCGATTTCTAGGATGATTGACCGTGGATTGACGCCTGAAGAAGTACTCGGGGAAGTTTTAGGGAAAGACAATGTTGAAGTCCTCGATCGCATGGACGTTGCATTTCGATGCAATTGCTCCAAAGAACGTTTCGGCAACGCGCTTATCGGACTTGGAGAGCAGGAAATCCGTGAAATGATTGATGAGGATGGCCAGGCGGAAGCTCAATGCCATTTCTGTTTAGAGAAGTATCTATTCACAAAAGAAGAGCTTGAAGGATTTATCGATGAAATACGGTCAAGGTCGTAACGTCCAGGAGACGGTCCCTCCAAGAAGGAAATTGAAAACGAAACCGCTTGTTTTCCTGATCGGCATCCTATTTGCCTGTAACGTCCTTTGGTTTATCGGATGGCTCATACCTGACAAATCGAAGCAACCCGATGAAGAGGTTGCTTCGGTCGCGGGTGAGGCAATTACGAGGGCGCAGTGGATGACTGCTATGGAAAAGGAAGTCGGGCGGGAAGTGCTTCTTGATCTCGTTAACAATAAAGTGATGGAGACGGCAGCAAAGAAATACGGCATCGAAGTGACTGACAAAGAGATCGAACTTGAACTCGCATTGATCACTTCGGTGGATGGCCGATCCCACTCGGGTCTGGATATTGAACAAACCAGGCAAAAAATTCGTTCCCACCTCATTCTGGAAAAGGTTTTGTCGAATGACGTCGTCATTGATGATGGATCTGTGAAATCTTTTTATGATAAAAATGAGTCTCTCTATAATATCTTAACTGCTTATCGGACTTCCGTTATCATTGTTCCGACCAAGGAAGAGGCGGAGCAGGCGTTGGATGAGTTGGCTAAGGGGTCAAGCTTCAATGCCATGGCAAAAGAGATATCGACCGATCTTGCGTCGGCAAGCCTCGGCGGTGACATCGGCTATATAAATGCTGAGACGGAGACGATCGACCCAACAATCTACAAAGCTGCGTCAAAACAGAAAGAAGGCAAGATCGGGGACGCTATCAAGCTGCAGGACGGTACATACGCTATTATCCTAGTGAATGAAGTGGTGGAAGGCAGGGCATTCTCCTTTGAAGAAGTGAAAGAGCATATTAAACGCGAGCTCGCCATTGAACAGCTTCCGCAATCGGTCAATCCCGAAGCGTTCTGGAAAGAGTTTGATGCAAAATGGTTTTACGGAAAATGAAATGAAAGCTGTTTGGACCTCATGATAAATGAGTGGTTCTGAACAGCTTTTTTAGATTATACAATTGAAAAAGGGGAAATAGTATAGGAGGCATTATTGATTGACACTGGTCACAATTCGGGTGTACTATTAATACAATAAAACATATCAAATAAGTAGGGATTAGGAGTGGGTAAGAATGAATAGAGTCGGGAACACGATTGCGGATCTTGTTGGGAAAACGCCGCTCGTCAAGTTGAACCGTATGGCGAATCCGGACAGCGCTGATATTTATTTGAAACTGGAATACTTCAATCCGGGATCGAGTGTCAAAGATAGGATAGCGCTTGCAATGATTGAGGCCGCGGAACAATCCGGGGATTTGAAGGAAGGCAGCACGATCATTGAGCCAACGAGCGGAAATACGGGCATCGGTCTAGCGATGATTGCAGCAGCGAAAGGGTATAAGGCGGTCCTAGTCATGCCGGACACGATGAGCTTGGAGCGCCGGAACCTGCTGCGTGCTTATGGAGCGGACCTTGTCCTGACACCTGGGTCGGAAGGGATGAAAGGGGCTATCGGAAAAGCGGAAGAGCTTGCCGAGAAGAATGGCTGGTTCATGCCGCAGCAATTCAATAACGAAGCGAATCCGGAAGTGCACCGTCTGACGACAGGGCCGGAAATTGCAGATGCGCTCGATCGTGTCGATGCATTCATTTCAGGAATTGGCACGGGGGGCACGATCACCGGGGCAGGTGGCGTATTGAAAGAACGTTTCCCGGACGTAAAGATTATCGCTGTGGAACCGACCGATTCAGCAGTCCTTTCAGGCGGTAAACCGGGACCGCATAAAATCCAAGGAATCGGCGCAGGCTTCATTCCGAAAGTGCTCGACACGGACATTTACGATGAAATTATCCAAGTGACGAATGACGAAGCATATGATACAGCAAGAAGAGCGGCGCGGGAAGAGGGAATCCTGGGCGGTGTCTCCTCCGGGGCGGCGATCTTCGCGGCAATCCAAGTTGCAGAAAAGCTCGGGAAAGGCAAGAACGTCGTTGCTATCCTTCCGTCGAACGGTGAACGCTACTTGAGCACCCCGCTTTATCATTTTGAAGAAGAATAAAAGATGTTCATTGAAGAGAGCTAATGAGGCTCTCTTTTTCTATTGCTAAAGGTAGCCTAAACAACACGTAACACGTTAAGATAACTATATTAAATGGAGCTGGGGGAAAATGAAATGGATAGATTGCATCCTGATTATAAAAAGACCGGAATGACGAAGGAGCAATTTTTTTATGCCTATAAAGAACTTGCGAAAACAGCGGAAAAGCATATTTTACTGGAAAGTGGGCGAACGGGTAAGCTATGCATCGCAGGTATTGATCCGCTTGTGACGTTGATAAGCAAGCAGCCTCAATCACTGAAGCTTGAATGGCGTGACGGGAAGAAGGAAGTGCGGGAAGGTGAACCGCTTGAGCAGTTAAACGAGTTCGTCGAATCGATGCAAATTGACAATGTGCCCGAGTTGCCGGACTTCCAAGGGGGAGCCATCGGGTTCGTCAGCTATGATTACGCTCGTACATACGAACCGATTCCTCATATTGCTGTGGATGACCTCGAAACGCCGGACATTTTCTTCTACTTGTTTGACCGATGGGCCGTCCTCGATCTCGAAACCGAAACCGCCTATTTCATGACGCTGCCCGGACGAGGGTTGGATGCGTCAGAAGTGGAGAGGGAATGGATGGAGGCAGCGGAAGTTGGCATCGGGGAGCGTGTCCTCGCGCCGGCTAGTCGCACAATTGATTATACAAGACCTGAAAATGTGGAAGTTTCGGTAACCGGACCTCAATTCGAGCAGATGGTGCGCGATGTGCAACGCTATATTGCGGATGGCGATGTCAATCAAGTCAACTTGACTGTCCGTCAATCGAAGAAGCTTTCCGCCGATCCGCTTTCGATGTATGCAGCACTGCGATCTTTCAATCCATCGCCATATATGGCGTCGATCGGAGCAAAGGAGTTCGCTGTCGTTTCCGGCTCTCCTGAATTATTGCTGAAAAAACGCGGAACGGACTTGAGTACTCGTCCGATCGGGGGAACGAGGCCGAGAGGAGCAACGGAAATCGAGGACGAAGCGTTCGAGATGGACTTGCTTTCAGATGAAAAGGAGAAAGGTGAGCATGTTATGCTTGTCGAACAGGAGCTTGAGGACTTCGGACAAATCTGCATTCCGGAAACGGTGGAAACGGATGAATTCATGGTCATTGAGCGTTATTCGCATGTTATGCATCTCGTTTCAAATGTAAAAGGGACGGCGGCTCCCGAACTATCGAACGCCGCTATCATCAGAGGAGTCTTCCCTGGAGGCTCGATCACCGGCTCGCCAAAGCTGCGCACGATGGAAATCATCGAGGAGTTGGAGCCGACGCGGAGAGGCTTATATACGGGGGCTATCGGTTGGATCGGCTTTAACGGTGACATGGATTTGAATATTGTCATCCGGACAGCGTATATAAAGGATGGAGTCGCTCATATCCAAGCGGGTGCCGGGCTTGTTGCGGACTCCGATCCGAAAGCGGAATACGAGGAGTCGCTCAATAAGGCAAGGGCGCTCTGGCAGGCGAAGGAAATGGCCGAAGCGGCTGAATGAAAGGAGGAACACCTCCATGCTATGTTGGATGAACGGTGAATTTGAACAGGCGGAACAATTGCAGATATCCCCGTTCGATCACGGATTTCTCTATGGAGCAGGTTTTTTTGAGACGTTCCGTACATATGAAGGGCATGTGTTTCTATTCAAAGAGCATATGGAGCGGCTTCGCGCAGCATTGCGTGAATACCGGATTGCAATGCCTTATTCGGACGAGGAGATTTTGGAGGCGATCCGAGGGCTGCACGTCCGTTCGGGCGAACGAGACGGGTATTTCCGTCTGAATGTGTCGGCGGGTGTGCACGATATCGGCTTGGCTCCTTCCGAATACAAGTCGCCGAACGTCATCCTGTTCAGGAAAGACCTTGCGGTGGTGCCGCGGGGAACGGAAAAGAAGGCTGTATGGCTTGAGACGGAAAGAAATCTCCCCGAAAGCAGGATCCGCCACAAGTCGCATAACTTCCTGAACAATGTGCGCGGGCGATTGGAACTCCCTTCATTGAAGGAGTTGGAAGGGATCTTCCTCACGGCATATGGCCATGTCGCTGAAGGTGTGACATCCAATGTGTTTTGGGTGAAGGATGGAGCATTATACACGCCGTCAACAGAGACGGGGATTCTGCCCGGTCTTACGCGGGGCTTTTTATTGAAGCTCGGAGAGGAAGCTGGCATGGATATACATATCGGGCTGTTTGCGAAAAGTGAAGTCGAGCAGGCGGATGAAGTGTTCGTTTCGAACTCAATTCAAGAGCTCGTTCCTCTTTCTACTGTCGGCGAGCGGTCGATGCCTGGAGCTACAGGGGCTTATTATCAAAAATTGCATCGATTATACGTGTGGGCGATCGATCGAATGAAGGAAGGGTAAAGACATGGAATTATCAAAAGCGAAAGAGATATACCGTTTAGGGAACACCGAACTTGCTTTCAAAAAGGAGACGGCTGTCATGGGCATCTTGAATGTCACGCCGGACTCCTTCTCGGATGGAGGCAAATACGGGCAAATCGATGCAGCTTTGAAGCGAGCGGAAGAAATGCTCCGGGATGGAGCGAAAATCATCGATATTGGCGGCGAGTCGACCCGACCAGGCCATGCACCGGTCTCAATCGAATTGGAAATGGAGAGGACGGTACCGGTAATTGAGGCGTTGGTCCGGGAACTGGACTGTGTCATTTCAATTGATACGTATAAGGCGGACGTAGCGGAAGCCGCTTTGAAAGCCGGCGCTAAAATCGTGAATGATGTATGGGGCGCGAAACGTGAGCCGAGGATTGCAGAAGTGGCTGCGGCTCACGGAGCACCGATCATCCTTATGCATAATCGGGAGTCAGCGGTTTACGAAGGTTCATTCATGGATGAAATGATTTCGGACTTGGAGGAAAGTGCAGCAATCGCGCGAAAGGCAGGAGTGCCGGAAAGCAATATTTGGCTCGATCCGGGTATCGGCTTTGCGAAGGATACTAAACAGAATGTATTGGCGATGCAAGGGCTTCGCCGTATTTCGGATATGGGGTACCCGCTTCTGCTTGCGACATCCCGTAAACGAATGATCGGCAATATACTGAATCTGCCGGTCGACGAACGGATGGAAGGTACAGGCGCAACGGTTTGCTATGGCATCGAGCATGGATGTCATTTGGTTAGGGTGCATGACGTGAAGGAAATGTCGCGCATGGTAAGGATGATGGATGTGTTAGCGGGTAAGGCGGAAGTGCGAGTCGACTGATCGGGAATTGGAGGGTGCGAAGATGGATTATATTCATTTGAATGAACTGGAGTTTTACGGTTTTCACGGCGTGTTGAAGGAAGAGACGGTGCTAGGGCAGCGTTTCCGGGTGAATGTATCGCTGGCGGTCGATTTGGCGGAAGCGGGTGCAACGGATGATTTGGAGAAGACGGTCAATTACGCAGAGGTGTTTGAAGTGTGCCGTTCTGTCGTCGAAGGGGAGCCGAGGAAACTGATCGAATCGGTCGCTGAGGAGATTTCCCGGCTCATTTTAGTGGGGTTCGCCGAGCAAGTCCGTGGCGTCCGTGTCGTCTTGATAAAACCTGATCCGCCGATCCGCGGACATTATGCTTCCGTGTCGGTGGAAATTACGAGAGGGCAATTCTCATGAACATTGCATACCTCTCTATTGGATCCAATATCGGTGACAGGCTGCATCATCTGAAGGAGGCGGTCCGTGCACTTCATTCCCACGAAGGAATTGACGTGACGAAAATATCTTCCATCTATGAGACTGCGCCCGTCGGTTATACGGAGCAGGCGGACTTTCTTAACTTGGCCGTCTCTATTGCGACTTCATTGGATCCGTTTGAATTATTGGCAGCATGCCAACAGATTGAGAACGGGCTCGGCCGTGTACGTGAAATCAGATGGGGCCCACGGACTGTAGACCTTGACATTTTGCTGTATAATAACGACAATATTGAAGCGGAGAATCTAATTGTGCCGCATCCGAGAATGGGTGAACGTGCATTTGTTCTCGTTCCTTTATTGGAAATCGCGCCTTCAATCTTACATCCTGTGACGGGAACCCCGTTTGCAGTGGAAGCTCCTGATGAAGAGGGCGTTTTGCTTTGGAAGAAAGTTAAGGAAGTCGGGCAGTTGCTATGATTCGGCGATTTTCCGGCTCTACCTATAAATAGTATGAAAACCGATCCGTGTAATTGGAGAAAGGAGAGAAGGAGTGAGTGATTTAATAGAGCGACCGTTTAAAATCGGCAATATTACGATGGATAACCGGGTCGTGCTCGCCCCTATGGCAGGCATTTGCAACTCGGCGTTCCGTTTGACTGTGAAAGAATTCGGCGCGGGCCTTGTCTATGCTGAAATGATCAGCGATAAGGGGATTGTCTCAAAGAATAGTAAAACGCTGAACATGCTTTATATAGATGAACGTGAAAATCCGCTATCCCTGCAAATCTTCGGTGGTGAGAAGGAAACTCTCGTTGAGGCGGCGCGATATGTCGACCAGCATACGAATGCGGACATCATTGATATTAATATGGGCTGCCCTGTAAATAAGATCATCAAGTGCGAAGCTGGTGCCAAGTGGCTTCTCGATCCAGACAAGATCTATGAAATGGTGTCTGCGGTCGTCGAGGAAGTTGACAAGCCCGTCAGCGTCAAAATGAGGATCGGTTGGGACGATGCGCATATTCTTGGCGTCGAAAACGCACAAGCTGTCGAACGTGCAGGCGGCGCTGCGGTCGCCGTCCATGGACGTACCCGATTGCAGATGTATGAAGGAAAAGCGAACTGGGACGTCATTCGTCAGATGAAGGAGGCAGTCTCCATCCCGGTCATTGGCAACGGGGACGTTGAAACTCCGCAAGATGCAAAAAGGATGCTGGAAGAAACGGGCGTGGACGGCGTCATGATCGGACGGGCGGCTCTCGGAAACCCTTGGATGATTTACCGGACGGTGCGCTATCTTGAAACCGGCGAACTGATGGATGAGCCGAATGCCCGCGAGAAGATCGATGTATGCCTACTGCATTTCGAGCGGCTGATGGCGCTGAAGGGTGAACATGTTGCAGTCAGAGAAATGCGTAAACATGCTGCTTGGTATATGAAGGGCATTCGTGGCAATGCTAAGATTCGAAATGATATCAACGCAATGGAAACTGCCGGCGGATTGATCAGCTTGCTAAATCAGTTCGCGGAAGAGATGACGGAAAGAGAACAGTCTGCAGTCAGTGTCGGATAATGCAGCAGCGATGCGGGCCGCCAATCTAGTGGCGGCTTTTTTTACATAAAGAGTTTGTGTACAATAGGAGCATGCCATCCGGCGTGAGGGATAACTTATGAAGGAGTGAAGGAAATGTCCCATTTGGATGAATTGAACGATCAGCTTCTGGTGAGACGCCAGAAGATGGATGAATTGCGGAAGAGTGGTTTAGACCCGTTCGGCGCAAGATTCGAGCGGACGCACCTATCCAATGAAATCCGCGAAGCCTGTGAGGGTCTTTCGAAAGAGGAATTGGATGAAACGGTGCATGAAGTGAAAATTGCTGGGCGGATCATGACGAAGCGTGGTAAAGGGAAGGCTGGGTTTGCCCATATCCAGGACCTAGGCGGCCAGATTCAAATCTACGTCCGTCAAGATGCAATCGGCGAAGAGGCTTATGACATATTCAGCCACGCGGATCTAGGGGATATCATCGGAATCAAAGGTAACGTCTTCAAAACGAAAGTCGGCGAACTTTCCATTAAAGCGACTGAATTCACGTTTCTGACAAAAGCTCTTCGTCCGTTGCCGGATAAATTCCACGGATTGAAGGACATCGAGCAACGGTATCGTCAACGATATCTAGACTTGATCATGTCAGAGGAAAGCAGAGAGACGTTCATCATGAGAAGCCGCATTATCCAATCGATGCGCCGCTATTTGGATGAACAAGGCTTCCTCGAAGTTGAGACGCCGATGCTGCATTCGATTGCGGGAGGAGCAACAGCCCGTCCATTCATTACACACCATAACGCTTTAGACATGACACTATACATGCGTATAGCGATCGAGCTTCATTTGAAACGACTTATTGTCGGTGGTCTCGAAAAGGTGTACGAAATCGGCCGTGTTTTCCGTAATGAAGGAATCTCAACAAGGCATAACCCTGAATTCACGATGATTGAACTATATGAAGCTTACGCGGATTATAAAGACATTATGGAACTGACGGAAAATATGGTCGCTAACATCGCACAAGATGTCCTCGGTACAACGCAGGTGAAATACGGTGAAGATATCATCGACCTAGCGCCGGGCTGGAAACGTCTGCATATGGTGGATGCAATCAAGGAATATACAGGCGTCGACTTCTGGAAGCAGATGACGAAGGAAGAAGCGCATGCACTTGCAAAGGAACATGGCGTTGAAGTGGCGGGCATGATGGATGTAGGTCATGTGCTGAATGAATTCTTCGAGCAGAAAGTTGAAGAGCAACTTGTTCAACCGACATTCATCTACGGACATCCGGTGGAAATTTCTCCGCTTGCGAAGAAAAATCCCGAAGATGAACGTTTCACTGACCGCTTCGAATTATTCATCGTGCGGCGCGAGCACGCAAATGCATTTACTGAGTTGAATGATCCAATCGATCAGCGCGCCCGTTTCGAAGCGCAGATGGTTGAAAAGGAGCAAGGCAACGATGAGGCGCACGAAATGGATGAAGACTTCATAGAAGCACTCGAATATGGACTTCCTCCAACAGGAGGTCTTGGTATAGGTATTGACCGTCTCGTCATGCTGTTGACCAACGCCCAATCAATTCGTGATATTCTCCTCTTCCCACAGATGAGACATAAAGAGTGATTAGATATAGATTGAGAAGCGCCGTGCAATCATGGTCAAAACAATGATTGCGCGGCTTTTCCTTTCTCTTTGAATCAAAAAGGAAACTTTTTCGAAATAAGTCTTGCAATCAAAAACACAGGGTGGTATAGTAATAAACGTTGCGTTTCCGCTAAGTGAATTGCTTAGAAAACAACTTAAAACTTTTTAAAAAAAGTTGTTGACATCGGAATTGCGAACATGGTATTATATAAGAGTTGCTTCTGACGGAGCGACGCACAATGAACCTTGAAAACTGAACAGCAAAACGTCAACAAATAAAGTTCTGGAGCCGACCTCGTCGGTGAAAAGAACAAACGAATCTTCGGATTCAAATTGACATCTTAATTGATGCCAGCAAGAAA
>NZ_JAMBOI010000016.1 GCF_023715535.1 Sporosarcina luteola
ATATCTAGGTTAAAATTAAGTTGGGCCATTTTCCATTCCTCCAAATGTTTATCGTGGTTGAAAACATTTTATCACAGGGGATGGAAAAGGCCTTTTCCTATTTACACAATTATATGGACTCAATCAATTTTTGAGCGCGGATCCGATTTCTTGAGCGCGGAGCGGCTTGCTCTCGGCGCGAGCAACCTACAGTAACCGTTAGCATAATCGGCGTTTTCTTAGGGAATAATAAATTTTATGCTCTGTTACAAAAGGAGAGGGATATACGTTGAAGAAATACAATTTCATACTACTAATAGGGCTATTTTGCTTTTCGCCGATTATTGCAAATGCCCATGTAAAATGGTTTACAGAAATTGAGCCAGAAAAGGTATCTATTGAGCAAATTCTTTCGAGAGAATTCATCGTGTTATCCTTACTAATTGCTCTCTTCTTAGCGTTATTGTCTCAATTCATACCACAGCTGATGAAGATCCCGGGTGTCGCTACCATCGATATGAAATTAGATGGATACCGGAAATACTCTCGTTATATCCTTCAATACGGTACAGCTGCCGCATTTATCCTGCAAGTAGTAAACAGAACGATGTTTGCACCTGAGTTCACTATCCACCATAGTTGGCAAACGGCTGTTATGTGGGCGATTATTGTTTTACTGCTAATTCCGCATCACGTAGCAACAAAAATTGCATCTCTACTAATGCTTGGTTTATTTCTCTATATTTGGAGTTATTCCGGTTGGTTTCATATGCTGGATTATGGGTTTTACCTAGCTATTATCGGCGTTTTATTGGTTGGAAGAACGAAATTGGAGACGGCGGGGTTTCCATTCCTTTACCTCGGTACAGGTTTAAGTTTATGTTGGGTTGCAGTGGAAAAATGGGTATATCCTGGCATGACGATCGATATTATTCAACGGCATGATGTTCCTACATTTGGCTTTCCCCCAGAACTATTTATTGTTCTTTCAGCTTTTATAGAATTCGTTGTTGGCTACCTATTAGTCGTCGGTATTCTCAACCGTTTATTGGCTGTTGTCGTAACAATTTTATTCATCCTGACAACGACCATATTTGGCTATACCGAAGTAGTAGGACATGGAATGATTCATATTGTTTTATTAATCTTTATCATCGAAGGGATATCTTTTTATCACCCTCCCGTTAAAATGCATAAGAATAGAATGGACCAAATGATATTTGTTTTCTTGAACTTTTTATTTGTGCTTAGTACATTTTTATTGATCTATTACCGATTTGCATAAAAAAGACTGCCACAGAAAGTCAGTTTTCACTGACTTTCTGGGCAGTCTTTTTTGCCGTCTACGTCTAGACTTCGGGCGCCAGAGGCTCGGGGTCATAAGTCAAAGCTGCTCTGTGGCAAAAAGCGCCACGCCGGAGCTTCGCCTTATGCCTGTCGCCGCTATGCAGGCGCCCTACGCTTTTGTTAATCATGTTTTACATTGTAGCAAACGATAACAGAGCCTGTTTTCGCTTCTCCTTGGATATGGATTGGTGTGGCGTCGCCTTCCACGTCCTTGTTGAAGATGATTGTTCGGTGCAGAAACTGTTCTTGCTCAGTCGTTTTACTGACATCATTCAGCTGAAGATCCAAACGGCCCATATTTGTGGAGATTTCACCACGAAGAGGAGCGTCGGATGGAATGTAGATTTCAACGGAACCGCTCACTGTTTTGGCATCGATTTTTTGTGCTGCGGCATCAGTCGTAGTCACGACTACATGGCCATTCAACGATTTCGCCTCGACATCTTTCAATTTTCCGGCTACGTAGACGCGACCGTTGATCGTTTCGGCTTCCAACGTTTCGCCTGTACTATCATTTAAACGGATTGATCCATTCCCCGCTTCCAACTCTGCCTCTTTAAAGTTGATCCGCTCAACATCCACTTTACCGTTCGCCGTTTTCGTATAGAGTCGATCGACAGAAATGTCTTTCATGTTGAAGTTACCATTGAGCAGCCGCACAGAAAACTTCCGGTACTCCTGTTTTGGGATGAAAAGGTCGACATTGACCTGACTTAATTTCAAATCACTTAAATAACGCAGTTTGCCTTCGTCTTTCAGGAAAATCAATTTATCAAGAAATTCTTTCTTTGCATCTTCTTCTGATCGGCCGTTAAAGGATTTCACAGTGAATTCAGCTCGAATTTCCGAGTTGTCCGTTGCATGGATCGAGACGCTTCCATGATCCACATCGACAAGGATTTCATTCAAACCGTCCGCTTGCTTCACAATCGTGTGTTGGAAAATAGAGCTTCCACCAAACGGAGCGTCGAAATCGAATCCTTTCACTCTTTCAACTGTCGATTGCATGAACTGCATGAAACGATCTCCCACCGTCACAAAATCCTTCCGGATATCTTCAATGAATTCATCCATCGATGGGTCCTTGTCTTGCGATCTTCCGGAGTAATCCTTCGAGCTTTCTTGCTGAAATTCTTCATTATAGACCTTCGTTTCATCCATTTGTGATGAATCGGTCGTGGATTGTCTCTTCTCCATCGTCTCCAATAGAGTCAAGGCTTCGTCCATTGAGATTGTGCCGTTTTCCAACATTGTCAAGATACGTTTGCGTTCGTTCTGCATCTTTCCGCCTCCTAGGTATGCTTGAAATTTCCTTTGCAGTAGAGTCCCCGCCAATTGCAAACCGATGGAGACTTCTTCAACACTTACTATATATACGAATCATTAATCAGAAGGTTTCATTCTTTTCCGGCGGCGGTTTCAATCAGCTCTTTCATTCTTTGCCTGTCACGTTCCAAAATCGGTTTTAAATAGTGGCCAGTATAGGAGACTTTATTTTCAGCCACTTGCTCTGGAGTTCCGATTGCAATGATTTGGCCGCCTTTGTCGCCGCCTTCAGGTCCGAGATCGATAATATGGTCGACGGTTTTGATGACGTCGAGATTATGTTCGATGACAAGGACGGTATTTCCGGTATCAACGAGCCGCTGCAAGACGAGAAGCAGTTTTTCAATATCGTGGACATGCAGTCCCGTTGTCGGTTCGTCTAGTATATAAAACGATTTGCCGTTGGAACGCTTATGCAATTCCGAGGCAAGTTTCACCCTTTGCGCTTCACCGCCTGACAATGTCGTGGCGGGTTGTCCAAGTTGAACGTACCCAAGGCCAACATCGACAATCGTTTGCAGTTTTCTGCTGATTTTAGGGATGTTTTCAAAGAAGACAAGTGCATCTTCGACAGTCATCGAAAGGACATCCGCAATATTTTTCCCTTTGTACGTCACTTCAAGCGTTTCACGGTTATATCTTTTCCCGTGGCATACTTCACAAGGGACATACACGTCAGGAAGGAAATGCATTTCAATCTTGATGATTCCATCACCGCGGCAAGCTTCGCAGCGTCCGCCTTTTACGTTGAAACTGAATCGCCCTTTTTTGTAGCCTCTCACTTTCGCCTCGTTTGTCATGGCGAAGACATCACGAACGTCATCAAACACCCCTGTATAGGTCGCAGGGTTCGATCTTGGAGTCCGTCCGATTGGGGATTGGTCAATCTCAATGACCTTTTCCAATTCCTCAAGACCCGTTACGGATGTGAATCTCCCAGGCTTCTGCTTGGAGCGGTTCAACTTCTGGGCAAGCACTTTGTATAGCACTTCATTTACGAGTGTACTTTTCCCGGAGCCTGAAACGCCTGTCACGGCAATGAACTGTCCTAATGGAAAGTCCACATCAACATCCTTCAAATTATTCTCTGACGCATCCTTGATTGAAACGATCCTGCCATCAGGCTGGCGCCGTTCTATCGGCAATGGGATGAACTTCTTGCCGCTCAAATATTGGCCGGTCAATGATTTAGGATCATTCATCACTTCTTCCGGTGTACCGGCAGAAACGATTTGTCCTCCCGCAGCACCTGCTCCTGGACCAATGTCAATCAAATAATCCGCAGCAATCATCGTATCTTCATCATGCTCAACGACAATGAGCGTATTTCCGATATCCCGCATGCTCTGCAGTGTGCCGATGAGACGGTCGTTGTCACGCTGATGAAGGCCGATCGAAGGCTCGTCCAATATATAGAGGACGCCTGTCAAGCGAGATCCGATTTGCGTGGCAAGCCGGATACGCTGCGCCTCTCCGCCTGATAATGTGCCCGCCGCTCTTGACAACGTCAGATAATCCAGGCCGACATTGATGAGGAATCCTAGTCTCTCGGCGATTTCCCGCAAGATGAGTCTTGCGATTTGCATATCCTTTTCAGATAGGACTAGATTGTTGAAAAAACGGTCCGCTTCCGTAATGGACAATGACGTAACTTCCCCGATATGCGTCCCGTTCACCTTAACTGCGAGCGTCTCCTCTTTCAATCGGTATCCGTGACATGCCGGACATGCGCGGCTTGCCATGTATTTCTCCATTTGTTCTCGTATATAATCGGAGGATGTCTCCTTGAAACGTCTCTCCACATTTGCAAGAACGCCTTCAAAATAAATGTTATTCACCCGTGTATTGCCGAATTCATTCGTATATTGGAATTTAATCTTTTCTTCTCTCGAACCATAGAGGATGATGTTCAGATCATCATCCGGCAAATCTTTCACCGGCACATCCATCGGTATCTTGAAATGCTTGCAGATTGTTTTCAACAGCTCGGGGTAGTATTGGGAGCTCGTTGGTATCCATGGCGCAATGGTATTTTCATTCAAAGAGAGTGAATTATCCGGGATGACGAGATCGGGATCCACCTCTAGCTTCGTCCCAAGGCCATCACAATCCGGACATGCCCCGAATGGACTGTTGAATGAAAACATACGCGGTTCCAGTTCCCCGATGGAAAATCCACAGATCGGACATGCATGATGCTCGCTGAACAGCAATTCTTCGACATCAATTACATCAACCAATACATTTCCTTCAGCTAAAAGTAATGCCGACTCGAGGGAATCACTCAGACGGGCTTCAATCCCCTCTTTCACCACAATCCGGTCGATAACGACTTCAATCGTATGTTTCTTATTTTTATTCAGTTCAATATTATCATCGAGATCGATTACATCACCGTTGACGCGAATCCGGACATAACCTTGTTTCTTGATATCCTCAATCAGCTTCGCATGTGTCCCTTTCCTGCCGGATATGACAGGCGCCAGGATTTGAAGCCTTGAACGTTCCGGCAATTGCATGATCCGATCGACCATCTGCTCGATCGTTTGGGAGGAGATTTCAATCCCGTGATTCGGACAGATCGGCTTGCCAACCCGTGCAAATAGCAATCGTAAGTAATCATAGATTTCAGTTACGGTTCCGACGGTGGAACGCGGATTGCGGCTTGTCGTCTTCTGATCGATCGAGATTGCGGGCGATAACCCTTCAATCACGTCTACGTCAGGCTTGTCCATCTGTCCTAAAAATTGCCTCGCATAAGCAGAGAGCGATTCGACATACCGTCTTTGCCCTTCAGCATAAATCGTATCGAATGCAAGGGACGATTTCCCCGAGCCGGACAAGCCGGTCATAACGACGAGCTTGTCACGCGGGATGCGGACATCAATATCTTTCAGGTTGTGCACCCTTGCACCTTGAATGACTATTTCCGTGTTTTTCATCGCATTTTCACCCTTCAGCCTTCAATTCTAGTATCGTATCACGCAATTCAGCAGCCCTTTCGAAATCAAGCGCTTTAGCCGCCTCTTTCATTTCCTTCTCAAGAGTCGCGAGCAATTTCACTTTTTCGTCCCTCGACAATTTCTTGCCTTTCGTCGCTTTTTCCAAGAAGGAGATATCCTCTTCCGCTACTTGGGTCGCCCTGATGACGGCGCGAACTTCCTTCTTGATCGTCGTCGGAGTGATTCCATGCTTTTCATTGTACGCAATTTGGATCTCCCTACGTCTCGAGGTTTCATCAATCGCTTTTTTCATCGAATCCGTGTAACGGTCCGCATACATGATAACTCTTCCTTCAGAGTTACGAGCAGCCCGGCCGATTGTTTGAATGAGGGCGCGTTCGGAACGGAGGAACCCTTCCTTGTCGGCATCAAGAATCGCGACAAGCGAAACTTCGGGTATGTCGAGCCCTTCCCTCAGCAAGTTGATCCCTACGAGAACGTCGTAGGTGCCCAATCGGAGCTCCCTGATAATTTCAATCCGCTCCAATGTTTTGATCTCCGAATGCAAGTATTGGACTTTGATGCCGATATCCTTGAGATAGTCGGTAAGATCTTCGGACATCTTTTTCGTCAATGTAGTAATCAATACCCTTTCGTTGCGCTTTGTACGCTCATTAATTTCATCGATCAGATTATCGATCTGCCCTTCGATCGGCCGTACGTCAATGATCGGATCAAGCAAACCGGTTGGCCGGATGATCTGTTGAACCATTTCCGGTGTATGCTCAAGTTCGTAAGGACCTGGTGTTGCAGATACGTAGATGGCTTTGTTGACATACCCCTCAAATTCGTCAAACATGAGCGGCCTGTTGTCCAAGGCGGACGGAAGACGGAAACCATGATCGACCAATACTTGTTTCCGCGCCTGGTCTCCGTTATACATGCCGCGGATTTGCGGCAAGGTGACATGGCTTTCATCGATAATCATCAGAAAATCTTCCGGGAAGTAGTCGAGCAGCGTGTAGGGGGTTGCCCCTGCAGGTCGTAATGTCAAATGCCTTGAATAGTTCTCGATCCCTGAGCAGAAGCCCATTTCCCGCATCATTTCCAAATCATAGCGGGTACGCTGCTCGAGCCGCTGTGCTTCTAGGAGTTTATCTTCCTTGCGCAGCACGGCGAGGCGCTCTTCCAATTCCGTTTCGATATTCGCGATTGCCTTCACCATTTTCTCTTCGCCCGTGACGAAGTGGGATGCAGGGAAGATCGCGACATGTTCACGTTCGCCTAAAATTTCACCTGTAAGAGCATCGACTTCACGGATACGATCAATTTCATCGCCAAAAAACTCGATGCGGATGCAATGTTCGTCCTGTGAAGCAGGGAATATTTCTACGACGTCTCCCCTGACACGGAATGTCCCCCGTGTGAAACTAATATCGTTTCTTGAATATTGGATATCGACGAATCGTCGTAGTAGCTCATTCCGACCGATTTCCATGCCTGACCTAAGCGAAACGACATGCTTCCCGTACTCCTCCGGCGAACCGAGGCCGTAAATGCAAGATACGGATGCTACGATCAGTACATCATTCCTTTCGAACAAGGCAGACGTAGCGGAGTGGCGCAGCTTGTCAATCTCGTCGTTGATTGTCGCGTCCTTCTCTATATAAGTGTCCGTATGCGGCATGTATGCTTCCGGTTGGTAGAAATCATAGAAGCTGACAAAATACTCGACCGCATTATTCGGAAAGAATTCTTTGAACTCGCTGTACAATTGGCCAGCGAGTGTTTTATTATGTGCAATGACTAGTGTCGGTTTATTGACTTCTGTTAAAACGTTTGAAACGGTGAACGTCTTCCCTGTTCCGGTCGCCCCTAAAAGCGTCTGGTGCTTTTTGCCTTCCTTGATGCCTTCCACAAGCTGTGAAATGGCGGCAGGTTGGTCGCCTAGCGGAACGTAAGGAGCGTGCAAATCGAATTTCTGGACCATAACAAGCCCCTCCCCAAATGAATTATCTCCATTTTACCATAGACAAGTCCAAGACCAAAGAAATAAGAGAACATACGTTCAAAATAAAAGTGAAGGCGGCCCGTTTAGCTCCGACAAGCGATGGAGGGCTTGAATAAAAGGCGCTTTTTGCCTTTTGCTTCAAGACCGAAGCGACTCGAGGAGCTGGCCGCCGGAACTGGCCAGTCGAATAAATTAAAAAGCGGGTCTGCACAGCTAATCGATTGACGATTAGCAGGCAGCCCGCTTTAGTTGATCAATTTTCTTCAAGTTTCATCAGTTCATCCGTCAGACTTTTGAAGGCGTACTCGTCCTTATCATCAAGTGCAAGATCAATCAGCCGCAGGAGGCGTTTTTTCGTTTGCTCCCGATGAATATGATTCAGGAATAGATCCATATAAATATCATTCAACAATCTTTCTGCTTGAAGCGAAGTACTATTTTTCCCCACGGCTTTTAAGAACTCGGCATATGAATAATTGTTTTCCATTTCCCTCACCCCTGATGCCTTTTTTTCATTATACATAACACGGGGCATCAGTTGCAAGGTTTTTGGGAATATTCTATTTTTATTTTTTTAACATCAATTATTCATGCTTCTTCCGGTTTTTCATTAGAAATCCGGATTGTCGCTTCGGAAATGACGAAGACAATGACCGCCATGATGACTGGCGGCAATGATACGCCGAATGTCATCAGCCCCGCCACGAGAACAGCTATCGACTGCAGCAGTTGAACGCCGCTAACTGTTTTGCGGATGGCAGGCACCCTCGTATTTTCCGTTTCAGGGAAGAGCATGTCCATCCTGAAGTCATCCCCCGCCCGTAATGCATGGACCAATTGGATAGATGACGCAAATGCCAATGCACCGATGAAAATATAGACGACGATCGGGAAAGGAATGAGAACGACGCCTCCTACCGATAATGCCGTCAATCTGACCCATAGCCAAAAAATATCATCTGTGCGCACAAGAGTCCTTCGCAACAAATAGCGTTGAGGCGAATCTTGACCGAATTTTGCAGGACGCATAAGGAATCCGAGCCATGCACGGCGGCTGACCGATCCTTTCAAATGTGGAACGTCCGTGAAATAGTTTGCGAAACGGTAAAAACGCATCATGCGATTTTGCTCTAGCGTTATGAAATGTTCATAAGGAAACGGGTTTGCAACGCTTCTTTTCTTCCAGAATAAATAATAGACTGCCATCAGCACACCGACGAGGGGGATGAAATATGGGCTGCCAGCTAGCATCACATATAGAATAAGCGCCGCCAACACAAACCGGACAAGGCGATCTTTCCAAACACCCACCCCTTCATTGGCACGGCGGTAATGGTATTCCGTCTCGACGTACAGCCATTTCACAAGGAAAATGACGATGGCCGTCAGAATGAATTGCGGTTTCCCTGCGACTTCTGTTGCCGCCAACAACGGCAAGAGGACGATGAATAGAATGTAGGGCACTGGCAGCTGGGAAACTAGTGAATAGCGCAGTGACCGTTTCAGATAGTCCTCAAGCTTATTTTCCATCGGAAGGAAAAAGACGATATCTGCAGGCTTCAGCAACGTAATCGGCGAGCCGATGGATAATGCCGCCCCGATGAGGACTGCAGCTAAGATTGCTGCAGGAAATTCGGATGGCACTTCCTTCAACCACTCGCTGTAGGCGTACCCGCCCGCCCCTATCGTAAAGAGAAGAACAATTGCCAAATGGCCGGTGAAGACGAACCTCATATACTTTTGCAGTTCATTCATATAACGGATAAAACGATCGCCCCAAATCTCACGCAAGTTGTTCATGATCATGATCCCCGGTCATTGAAATATAGAGCTCGTCCAAAGTGGCACCTGGCCTGTTGAAGGCTTTCCGCAAATCATCCATCGTCCCTTGTGCCCTTACCCGTCCTTCATGCAGCAGAATAATCCGGTCGCAATACTTTTCAGCAGTGGAAAGCACATGTGTCGACATCAATACGGAAGCGCCATTCGCTTTCCGTTCAGATATTTGATCGAGCAATGAACGGATTCCGATCGGGTCGAGTCCGACAAATGGCTCATCGATAATATACAGCGAAGGCTCCACTAAAAATGCACATAAGATCATGACCTTTTGCCGCATCCCTTTTGAAAAATGAGATGGAAACCAATTCAGCCGCTTCTCCATCATGAACTCTTTCAATAGTATTTCAGTACGCGCCTCGAACGATTCACGATCTAGTCCATATGCCATCGCTGTCAATTCAAGATGTTCCTTCAGCGTCAGCTCTTCATATAGGATCGGTGTTTCCGGAATGTATGTGAACGCTTTACGGTAAACTTCAGGGTTTTCGCGAAAGGTGACGCCATTCACAACAATTTCGCCTTCATGCGGATTCATAAGTCCGATAATATGCTTAATCGTTGTACTTTTCCCGGCACCGTTCAAGCCGATTAAGCCGACGAGCTCGCCCTTGCCGATTTCAAATGATAATTCATGCAGAACAGGCTTACGTGTATACCCGCCTGTCACTTCTTTTACTTCTAGAATTGCCATAGTCATCCTCCATTCTAGTTTCCATTTTACCAAACATCAGACCGGAATGCTTTGTCCATCTTTCACGTATTAAATGAAAATATGCTACACTTGTGTCATTAATGAATACTTCTCCTTTTACGGAGACTGACAATCGGAAAGGATGACCGCAAATGACATCATGTATCTTTTGTAAAATTGTAGAAGGCACCCTCCCCAGCGAGAAAATCTATGAAGACGAGAACGTCGTTGCCATTATGGATGTCATGCCTGTAACGAAAGGGCATGTATTGCTCATCCCGAAAATCCATCGGGAAAACCTTTATGATCTGACGGAAGAAGAAGCTTCGCAACTGTTTTCGGTCGCCCCGAAAATCGCGAACCTATTAAAAGAGGAGTTCAAGCCTGCCGGAATGAACTTGCTTCAAAACAATGGAGCTCCAGCTGGACAAGCCGTGTTCCATTTCCATATGCATTTCATCCCGAGATATGACCAAACGGACGGTTTCGAGTCAGATTGGAATCCGAAGGTGGAGGAATTTCCCCAAGAACGGATCCAAGAAATCGCGAATCAGATCCGAAGCCGTTTCAGCGAATAATAAGACTTGCAATTCCATGAAATTACCAGTATACTTTTCATAAGTTTTCGCTGACGATCACGAGGATACGTCAGGAGAACAAAAAATAGAGTCCAGTTGAGGAGAGATGAGAATTGAATACGAAAAATCTTATGTTGATGGCACTATTGGTTTCTGTTGGTGCAGCTTTGTACTTGGTCATTCCGGGTTATGGTGAAGGCATGAAGCCGGACTTCATGTTGACGATGATGTTTATCGGCATCTTTTTATTCCCGGACGTCAAGAGTGTCTTTCTGCTAGGAGCGACGACCGGAGTACTTTCAGGAATCTTTACAAGTTTTCCAGGTGGATTCATACCGAACATCATCGATAAGTTCATTACGGCGTTTGTTGTTTTTGCGGTCATTGTACTGCTTAGAAAAGCCGCAAACCATATAATCGTTTCAACAATCATCGCTTGCTGCGGAACACTGCTGTCCGGAACAATATTCCTATCCGTCGCCATTTTCGTCATTGGCGCAAAAGTACCTTTCGGATTATTGTTCGTAACAGTCGTCCTACCCGCAATCGCTATGAACGGGATAGTATTTTTCATAATCTACCCGATCATTACAACTTTGTTGAAGCGTACTTCATTTAAAACAGCATTATCCAATTGATACTTAAAGCTTTTCCCTCAGGGGGAAAGCTTTTTTCATTTGCCCGAAACAGTTTACCATGTTTTAATTAAACTATGAAAAGGAATACTATTCGAAATGAAAGGAGTGCACTCCATGAAAGCATCTACGTTTTTGGCGGGTTTACTTGCAGGTTCGGTGACGGCCGCTGTCACTGTATTATTTTCCACTCCACAAACGGGCAGCGAAATCCGCTCGTCTGTTAGAAGCGCTTCGACTGACATGAAGCATAAATTGAGTGACGTTAAAGGAAGGATCGCTGAGTTGAAAAACTCTATCACACATATGACGAAGGAAGCGAAAGAGTTGGTTCCTGATGCAGTCAATGGTATTAAGGGATCAATCGAACAATGGCAACTCTCGACTGAATCTAACAGACTCAAGCTTGAAAAGGAACTAACGGCGATTCAGACATCGCTTGCAGAACTGGAACAATCAATCGCAGAACAACAGAAATGATAGACATGACGATAGACAAACTCGATATCTATTGAGTTTGTCTATCGTTTTTTTATTAAAACGTTGCTTTCCAGCAGTGTTCCTATTTCACCTCAAGTTAAAAATCCCCTTACCAGTTTCTATACTTATAGGCAGTGATGAATGTTCATGAGCGATGACCCATGATCCATTCACTTTTTTCAAACCATATGTGAACCGATTTGTTATTTGTCGAAGTTTCTCACCAGAATCTTCTTGGTAAGCAGCAAATGTTACCGCACAATGTACGAATGCGAGATCTGAATCTTCCTCCACAACGAGATCATTAAACTCAACGTTTAGTAAAATACCATCCTCACTCAGTCCATTAAACCAGTCCACCACATTTTCCTTCCATGAAGAAATACCCTTGCTCTCCCAGTTCCCCCAGCAATCATAAATATGCACATTGGGAGCATACATGGATAGGAACTTTTCAACATCTTTTTCGTAAATTGCCGTTCTATAATTTTCAAGTACATCTTGAACTTTCAAAAAACCCTTGGTCATTTCGTGCATCCCCTTTACTAATTTCAAAAATGGAAGTATGTTACTATAAATGAATTCTATATTCAAACACCTTTTCCCTTCTTCTAATGACTCCTTAAGTTGGACATCTATAGATACCTCGATTGTCCCGTTCACTCGGCTAGAGTTATTAAGCCAGTAGGCCATTTTTCTGAGTATGTGTTCTTGAAAACCATCGTTGTATAGATTTTTTTCTTCAATAAATCCCACCTACCTATTATTTATAGGTATCTTCCCCGCTTAGTTGAACAAGGATTAGGATTTGATGCTATATTAAAATAAGTTGAATAAAGCACATTAAAATATGAAAGCTTATAAACGCTTAGAAAGGGTTATAAATTGTCTACCTTATTTCACATATATCGAAGTTCCAAACGCTTTTCTTCATTTTCAAAGTCAAAAATTTATCCAAGAGGTTTTACTTTGCTTGAAGAACAGTCTCTAGCTCCTAATTTCCTACGTTTTCACTTCAAAAAGGATCATCAATTTATTCAGGTATTACTTTATTCAAGTAGCATTCAAGAAGAGCTCTATTTGTTAATAGAGGAATGCAAGATAAAAAACTGGTTTATTGAAAACTTGAGAACCAATGATTATCACGACGCAAATTTAGATGTATTTCTCGTTGAAACAAATCCAACTAAGATGATAGAAGCAATAGAGAATGCTATAGATTTGCCTGAAGAAGCAGGGATGCTACAAATATATGGTCAACAAATGTGGCATAGTGACGCTTTCATTATTGGTAATCGGACAGCTTTGAAAAGCTTACGAGATGCAATAGACCAAGCATTACTTTATGGTGAAAAACGTGAATTATTCTATCCAGAAGACAATGAAGCATTTGATTTATATATTTCATGCACGGATGACACCTTTGATATGAGTCAATTAGATCCACCTTACCATGACCCTGAAATTTTCAGTAAACGAAAAAGTCCTGTTCAGGCATTTAGATATTATTCTTTTACAGAAGAAAAATAACTACAAATTCTATTTAATATGATTTATTACAACTGTCCTTCGTATCGATATGCTCAGAAGAAGTAAACATGTATTCATTTGCAAAACTTCTATTAGTTGATTGAAGTGGAAGGCGGCGACTCCTGGGGGAAAAGCGTCGGCAGAAGACCCCGCAACGAAGCGAAGCGAAGTGAGGAGGCTGAAGCGACGCCCCCGGAAAGCGTCCGCCTGAAACGGAAATCAACGCGTACTCAATACTTATTTATTATCAGAACTACATGAAAAACCTACCTACCATCATTGTGTCTCATCAATTCATTTAAGAATATATAGTATTTTTGGAATTTCAACTTTTTAATTTGATATTTTCCTGCTATAATGAAAAAAGACAAACTATTTGATGTTGGAGGTATTTCATGACTGAGCAAAATTTTTCCCCAAAAGAAGCAATGATTTATAGTCAACGCGTTGCCCAGATGTCAAAAGCACTTTGGAAAGCAGTAGAAAAGGATTGGCAGCAATGGATAAAACCTTATGACTTGAATATTAATGAACACCATATTCTATGGATCGCATACCACCTTCAAGGCGCCACAATTTCAGACGTCGCAAAATTCGGCGTCATGCACGTTTCTACAGCTTTCAACTTTTCAAAAAAGCTTGAAGAGCGGGGATACCTTCAATTCTTCAAGAAAGACGACGATCGTCGGAATACATATGTATCTGTCACCGCGGAAGGTGAAGAACTACTCAATGGTATGAATGAACGCTATTACGACTCAGATCATGGAATCCTGGACGGCTCACTTCCGATGAAAAGCATCTACGGGAAGTTCCCTGAGTTTTTGGAAGTCATGTCCGTCATCCGGAATATTTACGGGGAAGATTTCATGGAAATATTCGAACTTGGTTTCAAACGGATCGATCACTCTTTTGACGATGACCTGGCCTCTTTGAACCATTCTGAAAGAGAATCGCAAGAGACCGCTGAATTGCAGACGGCCGATGAAAAATAATGTCATTTACACCATGATTCTGCTATGATGAAGTGAAGGTTGAAAGAGGAGGAATTGATTTGATCCTTATCGTTACAGTCATGTTCTCATTGTTTTATTTATTCCAAATCAACAAGATGACTTTCGCGTTATGTCAATCGCGGGAAATCCCAGAAGAAAAGCAACCAAAAATATATCGCACTGTCAATATCCTAATTACGATCTTGATTCTTTCGTTCTATTTAGAAGTGCTATTGAATGTTTAAAAGCAGAAAAGCCCAACCCCTTTAACAGGGAGTTGGGCATTTTCTATTAGTAAATGAACGCAGCTCCGACGATGATCAACAAAATGAACAACACAACAATCAAAGCGAATCCAGAAGAGCCTTGGCCATATCCACTCATTGGGGCACCTCCTCTCTCCTTGTATCCTATGCTCCAAGGATTCATCGTTTTAGGCATTTGGCAAGGAACCTTTTTGTTTTATGATCGTTTTTATGGTATAGTATCAACTGTTGTAGAGAAAAGTTAGGGGAGAAAAAACCATGAAAAAGACAGTCCTTGCTATGACAATGGCGGCCTCAGTATTAACAATGGCTGCATGTAGTGATCAAAAAGCGGCTGATGAGGAAATCATCGCCACAACTAAAGTCGGAACTATTACAAAAGAAGATCTATATGAGGAAATGAAAGATGCAGTTGGCCTACCAGTAATGGAAAACTTGCTTCTTCAACAAGTGTTGGAAACGGAGTACAAAGTTTCGGACAAGGAATGGAAAGATGAAGTTAAATCACAAAAAGAGGCACTTGGAGATAATTTCGAGATGTATCTCCAACAACAAGGCGTCTCAGAAAAATTCTTTGAAAAGAACGTAAAATCTCAAATGATCCAGAAGAAAATGATCGAGTCATTGAAAGTGTCCGAAGAAGATGTCGCTAAAGGCGTGGAACGTGCAAAAACGGAACTTCATGCTCGCCATATCGTTGTTAAAGACGAAGATACTGCGAAAGAGGTATTGGCGAAAGTGAAGGAAGGTGGAGATTTCGCTGATTTGGCGAAGGAATATTCCACTGAACCTGTTGCAGAACAAACAGGCGGAGACCTCGGATGGTTCGGCCCGGGCAAAATGGTACAAGAGTTTGAAGATGCGGCATATTCCCTTAAAAAAGGTGAAATTAGCGAACCTGTAAAGACAAGCTTCGGTTACCATATCATTGAATTGCTTGACACTCGTAAAGCTGAAACTGAAAAGACAGAAGAAGAAATAAATACAGAAATCGAAGATGGATTGAAACGTGTCCAATTCGAAGAGAAGCTTCAAGAATTGATTAAAGCGGCTGACGTCGATATTAAAGTCGATGAGTTCAAGAAAGCTTTGGACAGCTACTTGCCAGCAACAGCTGATAAGGAAGATAAAGAAAAGAAATAAGATTGTAAAGGGCTGTCTGCAAATCGATCATCCATCGACTTGCAGACAGCCCTTTTTTCTATTCAATATTCGGTTTGTAGAAAGATCGGTTGTCCAGTGGGAAAATTCTTTCCGTGAATTCACCGTTCGCCGTCTTAGACATCGCCCGATCAAGCATATTCATTTTCGCATCGATATTATCGATATAATGAAGAATTTCCGCTTCCATCAACATCGGACGTTTCGGGCTTCCCCACTCTTCTTTACCGTGGTGGGAGAGGACCATATGCTGAAGAAGCATCACTTCTTCCCCATGAATTTCGAGTTCGTCCGCCGCTTTCGATATTTCATTCACCATGATAGTAATATGGCCGAGCAAGTTCCCTTCCACCGTATATTGCGTACCGATCGGACCGGATAGCTCGATCACTTTCCCGACGTCGTGCAAGATGATGCCAGCATATAGAAGATCCTTATTCAAAGAAGGATATAATTCGGCAATCGCCTTTCCGAGCTTCAACATGGATACGACATGATCGAGAAGCCCAGACACATAATCATGATGGTTCCTTGTCGCAGCAGGGTAAACAAGGAAATCTGATTGGTGTTTTTTCAATAGATGTCTCGTGATCCGCTGGATTTGCGGATTTTTCATTTCGAAGAAGTATTGCAGCAGCTCTTCATAAAGCACTTCCTTGCTCTTTGCGGAAGATGGGACGAGATCAGAAATCGTCACACCTTCATCTTCCTTCGCAGGGCGGATGCTTTTAATGCGAAGCTGATTTTTTCCTCTGTACTCATGAACTTCTCCGCCGACTTTGACGATTGTTGCAGCTGCATACAGACGTTCATGCTCTTCACCGGCATCCCACAGCTTCGCCTCGATATCACCGCTTTTATCTTGCAAAATGAGTGTCATAAATGGGCTTCCCTGTTGAGTGATGCCCTTCGTCGATTGTTTAATGAGTAAATAAAGCTCAACCGGCTCCCCGACTTGATGTTCCAATATTTTTTTCACCTTATCATCGCCCCCTTGGCGCTTCCAATGTCGGAAACGTTAATAATCGTTGCATTTGTCCAGTATTCTACTATCTTATCATGACATGTGAAATAGATGAACTGATGCTTCGCACTTAGCCGCTCCATTATTTTCAACATACGTGAAAATCTCATTTCATCAAAGTGGACAAAAGGATCATCCAACAACAGTGGAAATGGAGCCGTCTTCTCCTTTGCAGTTGCTAGCGACAAGCGCAATGCAATATACGCCTGTTCCTTCGTCGCCTGGCTCAGTTCAATGATCGGATACCGCCTTCCATCTTGGGCAACGGCTTGGAAGTAACCATTTTCCGATAATGCGAGTGCCATGTAAGTGCCTCCCGTCAGTTCACTAAACAGTTTTTCCGCTCTATCCAGCACTTCGGGCAGCTTCTTCTCCTTCAATTCATCCATCATGCCTTTAATCGCTTCGACGATTGCTTGACGAACCGACCATTGTTTCGCAAGCTCGGCAAACTCCGCCTTCTTCATTTCAAACAGTTGTTGTTTCCGCTGATAGGAGTCATCCGTCAACAGCTTCTCAGTTTCAACTTCCAAAGTGGCCTTTTCCTTCACAAGCGAATTGATAACGTCTTCGAGGGCTGCAAGACGTCTTTCAACTTTGTGGACTTCTTCCCTTAGCTCTCTTTCCGAACCGCCGCTCTCATCCTCAACAGCACCATGCACTGACAACTGGGATTCGAGATCTTCAAGTTGCTGCATCAACGTCAACGTTTCCTGATAGTCGGCATAAGCTTTGTAATACTGCTCTTCCGTCTCCACTCCTGCTTCTGTGAATAAATCCTGTTGTTGGCTGTGCAAGGAAGATAGCAGTTCTCCCGCTTCCTGTTTCTGCATTTGGAGTTCTTCAATCTTCTGCGCTAAAGTTTTAAACGCTTGTGCTTCTTCTTGTAAAGATAGATAGTCAGACCGTAATTTTTCGTAAATCGATGATTCAGGTGCCCCCGCGGTAACAATCCGTTCGACCTCGGTTTGCCTCATGCGGATTTTCCCCTGTAACTCTTCAGATTGCCGAGCGGCGTCTTCCAGCTCGCGTTCAACTTCCTGCAGCGAGCGCGCCATGCCAAAAAACTCATGAAGGATGCCCGGGTTCGGGATTTTTTGCAGGCCATACGCAACAAAGAATTCTCTAATTGATCCTTCAAGACGTTCCTTCTCCTGCACGATTGCCCCGTACTCTTCCTCCAGCACACCCATTTTCCGTTCGTTCGTCTTTGCTGCCTCCTCTAGCAGTCTGTGCCTCTGTTCATAGTCTTGCACTTTTCCGATGAGCGCTTCCATCTCCGCTTCCTGTCCTGCATATTCGTTGATGAGCCGCTCCATCTCATCATTATTGGGTGACGGCTGACCGCTGTGTTTCCCAAGTTTTGAAAGTGCGGCAATGACCGCTAGGCACGCGCCAAGTCCGACGACTATCCATTGGTCCCCGATCAACCCTACTATGGAGATGACGGCTGCGACAATTAGAAGTATCCATAGCAGTTGCGGGTTTCCGTCATCCCGGCTTGAGCGGCTCATGTGTACATATGCTTTCGCTTCAGCCAATCGTCTTCGGATCGACGGCCACTCTTCCGCTTGTTTCCTCTCCGCTTCGGTAGGGGAATTCTTTTGCAATGAAAGCTGGTCGGTTCGAATGTCGCGCAGTTCGTTCTCCAATTGAGTAAGCTGCCGATCTATATACCCGATCTGTTGATTCATATCATTCAGTTCCTGCAGTTGCCCGTATAGATACTCTTCCTGATGAATAGAAACGTCAGCCTGCAACAGCTCGTCCGATTTATCCAAGCCTAATCGATCGAGCATCCGCATCCTCTTCACATTCAGTTGAGTTAACCTTTCACGGATGGAGCCGACAGCTGACCGCCACTCATGCCATTCCGGCTCTCGTGCAAGCAATCGCTCCATTTCCGTAAGCATTTCGGGTCGCGGATAAGTAGGGATTTTCTCCGCCATTGCAGTTAGCTCAGCTTCCAGACCGCGCTTCTTCGCCTCCATCTCCGTCAATCTGCCGCTGATCATCTCATAGCGACGTATGCCGTCAGACGGAAAGGAAGATTTACGTACTTCGTCCAGCCTTCTTGAAAGGTTGCGCTTCCGCTCTTTCAACGGCGATAATTGCAGCTCCAGTTCGAGAGCACGATATTGCTCCCGCAACGATTCATATGCCGCTTTCGCTTCCTGCCATTCCCTATCAATTTCATGGATCCTATCCATTTTCGGAGCAAATGTTGACATCCGCTCCTGTTCGCTTTTCAGCTCTTTCTCCATTTCCTTCAACTCGATGGCCCGGACGTTCATTTCAGGATTACGGCCGGATTTCTTGAATAAATCCCCCATTTCCTTCTCCATCTTCTTTTCAACTCGCAATAATGTGTCGACCCCTGTCGTGCCCGAAGATAGGAGCGTCCGGCTCAATTCGGTCTCGTCCATCCGTTCGAAGCCTTGCAATTGAAGAATAGAAAACGAGAAGATCGATTCAAATGAAGCACGGTCATATTGCCGTACCAATATTTGTACAGCCTCTTCCCCGCCTGTCGTGCCATCCTCGAAATAGACGGTGACGTCACCAGATGATTTACCTTGCACCCGTTCAATGATGCAATTTCCATGGACTTCATCATACAAATGGACTTGGCCGCCAAATTTGCCGCCCGCTTTTGGTTCATATCGAAGCTGCGCGCTATTCTTTTGCGGAAAGCCGAAAAGCGTCTGCACGATGAATTGCTGGATTGTCGTCTTGCCCGCTTCATTGTGGCCGTAAATTACATTTATGCCATCCGTGAAATCGATTGTCTTGTTTTCATGCTTCCCGAAGCCGTAAATGACTAACTTTCGAATTTTCACCTATTCACCTCCATCACTGTCGGCAATTCATTCAACAGGAGTTTCTCTACTTCATTCCGTAAATCTTTTATATCTTCTTCCTTCAACGGGTCAAGGTATCGCGCTGTCCGGACATGTTGATATACGTCTCCAAGCACACGTTTCCATTCATTTTCTGACCAGCTGTCGACTTGTCCAAGGACGGATTCCAGGAGCGCATTGTTTTCTTGCCTATGGAATGTGTTTAGTACGGTCAAACGCTGTACCCACACAAAAGGTTCATGCATATCCAACATTTCACGGATTGTTTCCAGCCATATGTCTTCGGCTGTTTGTGCAAAAAAGGCGGCGGTTTCCTCGTCGAGATTGAGAATTTCAACATCGACGACAGACGGCCCATGTTCCGAAACGAATGAAAGAAGCGCATCCTCACAGACGGCAAGCCATTCATTCGCATGCCGGATATCAACACAAGGGATTTGGATTTTCGCGAAATGAACGGCTGATGTCGGAATGAATGTCAAGATCGCCTCCGATTTACTGAGCTCCACTTCGTAAAACCCTTTTTCACCTGACTCATTCCTGTGGCGTCCTTGGATATTCCCCGGATAGACAATCGGGGGATCTTCCGATAAATGCTGGCGCACATGGATATGGCCCAGTGCCCAGTAATCATAATGCTTCGATTGCAGCTCTCCGATCGTGAAAGGCGAGTAGACTGCATGCGTTTCATTTCCGGCGAGACTGCCGTGCAATAATCCGATATGGAAGGATTGATTGTCCGACGCGGTCGGGTAGTTGCTAATCATTTCTTCCCGGACATGCCTATTCGGATAACTGAAGCCATGGAGCACAACGTCCATGCCTCTCACCGTCAATGATACTTCTTCCACGTCACCGGAAAACTCATGGACATTCGACGGCAGTTCGAAACGGGTCCAATTCCCACTCAGATGATCATGGTTCCCATACGTGATATAGACAGGAATTTCCGCTTCATGAAGCTTTTCCATTCCATCTTGGAACTTCCGCTGTGCCCGTAAGCTACGGTCTTCGCCATCATATAGATCTCCCACAATTACAATAAAGTCCGGAGACGTTTCCACGGCATAGTCAATTAATCGGTTGAATGCGGTGAACGTGCTCTCCCGCAATTCATTCAAACGTGCTGGCGGCATTCCCGTCATCCCTTTGAAAGGACTGTCGAGATGCAAATCAGCTGTATGTATGAATCGGATTGTAGACATGTTTACCTCCCACTTTCGTGACGAATATTTGTTCTAATTTTACCATATGTGAAAGTGTTATAGAAAAGAATAAAGCCGCTATCCGTCAAACTTCCGACGAAAAGCGGCTTTCTATTATTCTTTCCCTAATTGGATCGCTTTTTTGATGTCTTTCAGTGAACGAGAAGGTCCATACATGAGTACGCCACCACGGTACACTCTCGCTCCGAACCAACCGAGGATGAAAATTGTCAACAGCATAATGGCGATTGACAGCAACGGTTCCCACATAGGAAGATCAAGCATGCCTACCCGTAAAAACATGACGAGCGGTGCAAAGAACGGGAAGTATGATGAATACGTGACATAGCCGACTTCAGGATTGCCCAAGCCTGTCATGGCAATGAGGAATGCCGCCACAATGAGTAAGGACATCGGCATGATCATCTGCTGGACATCTTCCGTCCTGCTGACCAAAGAACCTAATAATGCGGCAAGTGTTGCATAGAGGAAATAGCCGAGCAGGAAGAACACTGCTGCGTATACTAATGTGCTGATGCTAACATCCTGTATGCTCAAGAAATCGGAAAACTCGCCAGGCACTCCCGTAGAAGACGTCTTCAAAGCGATAAAGCCTGCTACTCCATAAATGATGATCTGTAAAATCCCTAGTGATCCGATACCTAGCACCTTTGCAAACATATGCTTCACAGGAGAGACACTCGAGATGAGGATTTCCATCACTCTCGAAGATTTTTCGTTCGCTACATCCATCGCAATCATGCTCGAATACAAGATGACTGCAAAATAGATGACAAACATGAGGACATAGACGAGGACTCTCGCTTGGCCAAGCTCCTCTTCCGATTTTGCAGACCTCGAAACATTCTTCTGCTCAAACTGGATCGGTGTAAACAACGTTTGCACTTGTGCACCTGTCAGTGAAAGCTCCTCGGCTTTCAGTTCAGTCTGAATTGATTGCAATGCTTCCTGGATGCGTCTCGGTATTGAAAAGTCAATCATGCTCATTGTCGTATAATTAGCATGGATTGTTCCATGTTCATCAACTGACAGAGCTAGGAATGACTCGATCTCGCCAGATGATACTTTATCGTCAAGAACTGCCTCCGATTCAGTAGCCGCTTTGACTGAAATATCGTATTCTCCAGCTTCCAACTGCGCTTGAAGCCTGTCAACGATGATGCCGCTCTCATCCACGACTTGAAGGACTTCTTGTGAATCTCCTGCTCCCGTTACGTTTTGCACCGTATCGATGATCTTTGATATATTTGAGAGCAGGAATATACCTGCAATCATGAGTGCAGTAGTAATAATGAAAGACTTGGATTTTGCCTTTGACGTAAATGCCTGTTTAAAGATGATCCAAAACTCACGCATATTCTTTCCCCACCTTTGCGATGAATATGTCTTGCAAGGAAGGCTCTTCGATTTCAAAATGACGGAGAGGCCCCGCTTCCAATGCTGCAGAAAGCAAATCGTTCGCGACTTTTTCATCCTCGATTTGGAATACAGCTCCTTCGATCGAATGAGCGACGGAAAGGACTCCCGGAACGCTGCCGAGTTCCGTCAGATCATAATCGGAACGAATTCGCACATTTTGCCTGTCGAATGAGCGTTTCACGTCCCGGAGCGAGCCGCTTACAATCTGCTTGCCGTGATGGATGATGCTCAGCTTCTCGCATAATTCTTCCACATGGTCCATCCTGTGGCTCGAAAATAGGATGGTCGCGCCGTTATTCCTGAAATCGGTGATTGCTTTCTTCAACATTTCCACGTTCACCGGGTCAAGGCCTGAGAATGGTTCATCGAGGATGAGCAGCTTAGGATCATGCATAAGTGCTGCAATGACTTGGATCTTCTGCTGATTCCCTTTCGACAGCTCTTCCACTTTTTTGTTTTTGTTTTGCGAAACTTCGAACCGTTCGAGCCAATAATCGATCGACTTCTTCGCATCCGCCTTTTTCATTCCGCGCAGCTCGCCAAGAAAAATGAGCTGATCTTCAACTTTCATCTTGGGATACAGTCCCCGCTCTTCAGGCAAATAGCCGATTTCAGGACTCGTTGCATAAGAGATTGTTTTATCGTTCCAAGTGATATTACCTTCATTCGCGTTCAATAACCCTAGAATCATCCGGAACGTAGTCGTCTTACCTGCCCCGTTTGCGCCAAGGAATCCGTACATGGAGCCTTTATCAACTGTCAGATTTAAATGATCTACAGCAGTGAAAACCCCGAACCGCTTCGTTACATTTTCGAGTTGCAATGACATTGTTTATCCCCTTCCCTTTACAGGCTTCATTCTATTACGTAATTACTAGATGGATAGTTTCGTTAAATCCGCTTATTAATAAGCAGAACACCGATAATATATGAAATGAGCAACTCCCCGCCTTTCGATCAATGATGTTTATTTACAATCGCTGCTCCTATCGCCCATGAAAGCATATGAATGAGCCAAAGCGCGGTTAGGATGAAAAACGCCAATTTCGCCCCTTCAACTATCATGACGATAATCCAAGCAATTATAATTGCACCAGTCATCACCTTCCAGGAGATTGATCTCGCGTGTCGATGGAGATTTGCATACCTTTCATCAAAAATGCGCTCTTTCATCCCTTTTTTCCTTACAAAAAACCAGACGATTGCCCATATGACTAACCCCAATGGCAAACCAACTAAAAACGCCCAAATATCAAACCCTTCGTACATCCTCACTCCTCCTCCGGTATGAAAATATCTTCAATACTGCAATTGAATAGTTTGGCAATTTTAAACGCTAATATCAATGATGGATTATACCTTCCCTTTTCGAGAGAGATAATTGTCTGTCTTGACACTTCCAACCTCTCCGCAAGATCATCCTGCGTCAATCCCATTTCGGTACGCATTTCTTTAATCAAGTTATTCAGTTACATGCTCCCCCTTTCAATTGTAAAGGTAGCTTTACGTAAAGGTTACTTTACTATATGCAGGATGTCAAGCAACCTTTACAAACATTTTAAAATGAATAACTATTCATTTTTAAGACATTCATAGTATAATGGAGAAAAGCACGGGAGGATGAGCATCTTGAGAACTTATAAATTGACGGCGTATGAAAAGACGGGAAAATTACTTACAGAAGAAACGTTTACAGCGGAAAATGATGATTTGGCAAAAGAAAAAGGCCATGCATTGCTCGAAGAAAAAAATCTTCTTGAACAAACACATCGCCTTGCTTCGCCAGCAGGAAAATTATTGTTGTTTCATGTCTGATGTAAAGTTTGGCGGCAATGTTGCCGCTATGATATGTTAATGGAGCAAGCCATAGTATGGAGGTGCTTCCTTGAACATTGCACTCATTGCACATGATCAGAAAAAGGACGAAATGGTGAATTTTACGATTGCATATGAACACGTATTTTCGAAATTCGAGTTGTATGCAACAGGTACCACTGGCAAACGAATTATGAAAGAGACTGGCCTTAAAGTTAACCGGATGATGTCAGGACCTTTAGGCGGGGACCAGCAGATCGGTGCGATGATCGCCACAGGAAAGCTGGACTTGATCCTGTTCTTCCGCGATCCATTGACCGCACAGCCCCATGAGCCTGATGTAAGCGCGTTACTGCGACTTTGTGATGTATACGGAATACCGCTCGCCACGAATATCGCAACTGCCGAATTGTTGATTGCGTCGGTAGAAAGAGGATACTTCACTTGGCGGGACACAGCAGATAAATACAAATCAAAAGAACTTGATCCTGTAGAGGATTAAGTTTTTTTAATTTGTGAAATAAATGCTCAGAGCTTGCTGAAGCGTACCGACCATTTGCGTATTCCTCTCGAATTGTACGCCGAGACGAACCATGCTCCGGACGACATCCGGCCGTAAACCGGTAATTGCAGTCGTACATCCCATCATGGCTGCCCCATCAATAATTTTCTTTAACTGATCAATCACTTCAGCTTCCATGACAGCGATTCCAGATAGGTCCATGAGCAATGTTTGAATATGTAATCGGCCGACTTCCGTCAATACTTTCTCTTCCATCACTTTCGCCCTGTAGTAATCAATTGAGCCGATTATAGGCAGAATACAAACAGTCGGGTTAATCGGGATGATAGGCACGGATAGGTTTTCCACCAAATCCCTTTGCGCTTTCAACAACTCATCCTTATAAGCAGAGTAACTAATGAAAAACGCATTCAGGAATTGATCGATCGAGCTGTTAATCTGTCTTTCAAACTGAAAGAACTTGATTTGCACATTATTTTCCGCGATATATCGTTGAAGGAATGTCCAAAGTGTCCTCCGAATCGCCTGCACCCACTCCAATTTGAACGAGAGTGTCAAGGAATGGGTCGCCCAAGCAATCCCTTCCACTTTGGCGAATTGCCGAAGTTCATCCAATTTAGTTTCCAAAGCATAACTGACAAGTTTATGTGCATTATTAATTAAGTCAATATTGCCCACTTCTAGGATCGTATTAATTTTCTCCCTTACTGTTGACGCTTCGAATAATAATTCCTCTTCAAAACTCTCCCCGTTATCCTGAATGAATCTTTTCAATTCTAAAGTAAGATCGATAGTCATAAGTATCCTCCGGTGTAATCCCATTTTTTCACGCGAGTACAGCTGTTTCCCTCTAGTGAAGGAAACAGCTGTACATGTATTCATTCTCCTATAAATGCAGGCTTTCGTTTTTCTACAAAGGCATTGATTCCTTCTAAATGATCCTTTGTTTTGCGCATAGCGACTTGCTGTTCGCTTTCCATGCGTAATACATTTTCCATTTCACCGATTTTTTGATCATGTAAAATCTTTTTGGAAGCAAGCATTGCCGCGATTGGAGCAGACAGAAACTGTCGGGCTAGCGTCTCGGATGCTTGACTGGCGCTTCCATCCGGGACGATTTGGTCGATAAGCCCCTTCTCCTTAGCGATTTCCGCATGCATCACTTCCCCGGACCAGATGAGTTGCTTAGCTTGCGGCACACCGATCCGCTCTTTCAAGAAGAAATGGCCGGCTCCATCAGGCACTAGCCCGATTCCAATGAAATTCATTGCGAGTTTACTATTCTCTTCTGCAACAATGACATCACAGCCGAGCGCCATACTGAAGCCGAGTCCTGCAGCGGCTCCGTGGATTGCGGCAATCGTAATTTGCGGAAGTTCGTATAATGCCTTTGCGAGGCGCGAAACATCAATCATCACTTTTTCAATATCCATTGGTGCATTGGGATCGATCATTTTCTTTATGTCCCCGCCCGCCGAGAATGTGCGGCCCGCCCCATTGATAATCAACACTTGAACCTCGTCATTGGATGCTAGAGATTCAAAGGCATCTGCCAGTTCCTTCATCATCGTGTCATCCATTGCATTCATGGATTCCGGCCTGTTCATTGTCAGCCGAGCAAGCCGGCCTTCCATTGTCAATTCGATTGTAGAATACAAAGTTAAATACCCCCTTTAAAAGATGAATAAACATTCATTAGTACTTATTCGTTGATTATCGAGAAATTCCTTCTTAAATCGAAATAAAAACCTTAACACTTTTAGAGTGCCAAGGTTTACTTCTGCTTCAGTCTACTTGAATGGCTTGAGGGAAAATCCGTTCAAGATGTTCGATTTTCTTTTCTATATATTCTTCAAACGTAAGGATATATGCAGCGGGGTCTTTCGGATTTTGGAACTGAGTGATTTTCCCAGTAGCCGGATCCATGAATTTACTGGATGCCCCGCAACCGATTCCGATGATCGTTTGGACTTCCTCCATGATAATAATATTGTATATACTTTCTTCGCCGGGTTTCGCGTATCCTACGTTCTCCAAGTTGCCGAGGATGTTTTTTTGGCGATACAAATAATAAGGGACATAGCCGTTTTCTTTCGTCCATTGCTCCCCCATCTCCATCATCTGTTCAACCGTTTCCCTGTCAGCCACTTTATATTTCTCTTTGTTCCGCGTCATTTCGGAAGCCCGTTTAAATGAAAGCGTATGGACTGTCAGAGACTCCGGCTGCATTTTCGCCGTTTCGTCAAGCGAGTGGCGGAATTCTTCCAGCCCTTCATTCGGCAAGCCGATGATCAAATCCATATTGATGTTTTTCATCCCCATATTCCGGGACAGCCAGAATTTATCGATCGTTTCTTGAACGGAATGATGCCTTCCGATCGCTTTCAACGTTTCATCCGTATACGACTGCGGATTGACACTGATCCGATCAATTCCCCATTTTTTCAGAACATCGATTTTGGCAGGAGTGATCGTGTCCGGACGTCCTGCTTCGACAGTAACTTCCCTTACTTCCTTCATATGTGGGAACGAATCATACATTGTCTGATAAAGGGCATCCATTTCGTCCGCTTCGATGGAAGTCGGCGTGCCTCCGCCGAAATAGATTGTCGTAATCTTAATGTCACGCTCCGTCAACCACTTCCCGATTTCGCGGATTTCTTCATGCAGACCGTCGAGAAATGATTCGACACGTCCGTTTTTCCGATGGATGGCGTAAGCCGGAAATGTGCAATATGCACATTTTGTCGGACAGAACGGGATGCCGATGTAAATGCTCACATCGTTTTGAATCTGATGCAAGTCCGGAATCGCCTGGAGCTGAACATTTTCAATCGTTGCCAACAGCTCACTCTTCTCTTCGGAAATCCGGTGTTTTTCCATTAAAAGATGTTTTGCCTCTTCGACGTTGTGACCTTGCTGGCGGTATTTATGGAAAAGTTTCATCGGACGGATTCCGGTGAGGATTCCCCATGATTGTTTCATTCCGGTGAGCTGCTCCAAAACTTCAAGGAAAACGTGGGAATAAATCCGTTTCAGCTGACGGGTCTCGGTTTCCGTAGAATCGGTTGTCAATTGTTCAGAAAAAGTGGCGCTGAATTCATTGCCGTCATGCGTTAGATGGGCGTGTCCTACAATTGCTGAACCGTCTTTATTTATGGATAGATCTATAAGTATTCCTTCTTCGTCGGGATCAGTACTCACTTTAGATTGCTCGAAGAATAGATTAGCTAGATGGGTGAACATCCGGATCCAATCTTGTTCAAATGATTTTGTAAGGATTATTTTCTGCATGGTTTACTCCAACTTTCATCATTGACTAACTGAAATAATAACACAAAAAAACCGGCTGAGCCGGTTTTATTGCATACTTTCATACATTTCCTGAACCGGCTTCATTAAGACACGGTTCACTTCTTCAATCAGGCCACTCAGCTTCATTTCTGCTTGAAGCATTTGCATGATCTTTACGTTTTGCTGGGCTAGTTGTGCTGTCTTTTGTGCATACTCCAGCTCTTCATGCGCAATTTCTTCGCCTTGCATCTGCTTTTGCTGAAGATCCATTTGAATTTTACGGAAGCTCTTGAAGAGCTCAAGCGCCTGCTCATCGTTCTTCACTTCCTCAATCGCGTTTTTCACCTCTGCAAATTCGTCAGTCTTCCGTAGTGTCGACTCCAATTTGTTCAAATCATCATAAATATTAACAGCCATTAATTATTCCCCCTATGATAAGTTTGTGAAAAAGACGATCATGCCTTGCACAATCCCGATGATGCCGCCTAAAAAAGCACCAAGGACTGTAATCATTTTAAATTCGCGCCTCGAAATGCCAAGGACGAGATCTTCCAGTACAGAAACCGGGAACGTATCTACCTGCTCCTTGACAATTTCGTCTAGCTTCAGCTTTTTCAACGATTCCTCCAGTTGCTTTTGGGCTTGATCGAAAGCGAATTGCATCACTTTCGGCGTCAAATTTTCTGCGGTCCACTCGGAACCTTTTGGCCAGTAATCATGGACTGTTTTATCCAAACGGCTATCTAACGCAAGTTCCTTGTTAGCATATGCTTTAATGGAAGTGAACAGTCCCTCCCAATCGAATCCGGCAAGCAGTTCTTCCATCGGACGCTTTTGCAGCTTTGTAAATTCCTTGTCGATCAATGAATGCAGCAGATCGTACGTGCCTGGCGCATTGATGAATTTCAATGCTTCGCGCTGCACTTTCTCAACGAGCGAGTTGGAATCACCGAAGAACATGTTCAACATGCCGCCAAATGTCCCTTTCGACTCGAGAAAGTCATTGATCAGTTTTTGGAACATCACTTTCCCTTCAGACGAATCCACAAATTGCCCGGCCCGCTGCAGGATATAGTTTGTCACTACAGGAATATGTGCTTTCGCCCGTTCCTGCCACTCCACAGGGACAATCTCTTCAATCGTGCCCGATGTAAATTTCGTGCGCACGCTAATGAGCTGGGCATCGATAAGTGATTCGATTCTCCGCTCGGCTTTCTCGACAATGTCATGAGCGCCCGCCACTTGCAGCCAATCATGCAATGTCTTGTCCGAATGAAGCACATGCTCTTCCATCTTGCTTTGGAGGAATGCCTCTGCTTTTCTTTCCATTTCAGGTGTCAATAATTTATTGCGCAATACATCGGGAGTCACTAAATAGTTCGTGACTGTCCTCCCTAGTTGCACGGCAAGTTCATCACGCCGCTTTGGAATCAACCCTGGCGTAAAAGGGAGACGCCATTTTCCAATATATTTCGCCTCATGGGGTCTGAACAGCATCTTGATCGCCAAGTGATTCGTAAATCCCCCAATCAACGCCCCGATTAAAGCCATAAACAACAATGTCCATAAGAAATTCATCGCTTCACCTTATTTCCGATTCGTTCGGTTTTCATTATAACAGAAGGAGTTGATTTGGAAAAAGTTTTCGATATGGTAGAGCTTGTTGTATCTGAGTGATCAAAAACAAAAGAATAAAGCCGTTTGCAGAAAACTGCAATCGGCTTTTCATCATTTATTCGAATGAAAGTCTTCCTTCTTCATCCACTTTTAAATATGCCTCATTCCAGGTCAGTTCAAGCGGATATGCTTCCGATACTTTTTTTGAAAAATACCAGCGACGGCCTAACGGAGCGAGAAGGATGTAATTATCACCGCGTCCAAGAAAATTCAGTTCATCCGGTTCCACTTCGGTGCCATTACGGAGCGGAATTCCGAGATCTTGCAGTTCATCGCCCACTTCGACGACATGCGGTGTCGTTATACCGACTTCGCTAATATTCAAGAATGATTCTTTTGTCAAATCACCAAATAGATCCCGTTTTCTTCGGCCAATCAACTCAACGATATTGCCGACCGGGTCTTCAAAGTACATTGCATCTGCGTCAAAGCTCGGGAAGTACACTTCGTCCCGTCCTTCTTCACGGTTCAGTGTCACGCGATCCAGCATCCAGTATTTCATCATGGAAAATTGATTGCCTGGGATGTTGATGGCGAAATGATAGAATGCCGGTTTTTCACTTTGCTTGAATGTTAGATGTGATTCGCCGATCCTCACGGTGAACTGCTCAGCTGTCGACTCCATCACATCAAGTTCCAACACGTTTCCGTAAAAACGTCGTAATGCTTTTAGGTTGTTTGTATATAATGTAGCGGCCTTGATCATCTTCACTTTTCCCCTATCTCTACTTCTTTATTTATTTTATTCAACCCTTTGTAAATCAATAAAAGAACAACGTAAATAAGTAATGCCCCAATTACTAAGTTCCATAAGTCGAAGAAAACATATCTGAAATGGTCTGGATGAAATAGTTCCGATGCGAATGAAATAGGAGTCTGTCCATTATACTCTATCCATACCAACGGCCATCCGAATCCATATTCAGTTCCCGGAAGGATTAATGCTGAAGCCACAGCAAGGATGACACTCAGTGCAAACATCTTTTTGTATTTCAACAAACTCTCTTCCCCCCTCTAGGAATAGTGCGGGACAATTTTAAGAATTCTTGATAAACTACTATACAACTATCTTACCATAAATTATGAAAGAAAATGGAGTGATTCTTATGATCCGCTATCCGAATCCTTTGCAACAGGGAAATACAATTGGCGTGACGGCGCCGTCTTCAGGTGTTGATGAAAGTCTTCACCATCTTGTTCATCATGCAAAACGCCAGTTTGAGAAAAGGGGATACCGAGTGAATGTCGGTGATACTGTGTGGACACAAAACAAGTCTGCTTCAGCAGAGAAAGAAATCCGTGCGGCTGAGCTAATGGCTATGTTCAAAAATCCGGAAATCAGTACAATCATTCCTCCATGGGGCGGGGAAATCCTGATGGAGATTTTGCCTCTCATTAACTGGGAGGACATTGACCCTAAATGGATTTTAGGTTATTCAGATACGAGCACCTTCCTTTTTGCGCTGACAGTGAAAACCGGTATTGCGACCGCGCACGGACCGAACTTCGTCGAATTGCGCAGCGATGTATGGGAGCCTGTTGCAAGTAAATTCATGGATATCTTACAAGCGACTGCGGGATCAGATATTGAGCAACATTCATCTGCAAAGTTCCAATCCAAATGGCAACATGATGCGCCGGATGATCCGTATGTCTATAAATTGGATTCACCGACTGAATGGAAGTCGCTCGGATCAGGAAACGTTGAATTGGAAGGGCGCTTTTTAGGGGGCTGTATGGATACGATCCGTCACCTTGTAGGAAGCCCCTATGGTGATATTGCTTCATTCCAGAAAAACTTTTTGAACGAAGAGCCGATTTTATGGTATTTCGAGAACTGTGAAATGAACGCCACCGATTTCCACCGGACAATGCTTCAGTTTGTCTATGCAGGATGGTTTGAAAACTCAACGGGCATCATCTTCGGTCGCTCCCCTGCCGGTCAAGAAGTTAAAGGATTCACCGTATTGGATTCAATGGAAAGAATAAAAGAGCTGACCGGATTGCCGATCGTTTACGATGCCGATGTAGGTCATGTGCCTCCGCAAATTACATTTGTAAACGGGGCAAGCGGAAGAGTGACTGTGGAAAACGGAAAAGGAAAAGTCAAAACTACGCTTCGATAACCTCTCAACCGGCTGACTTTTCTGTCAGTTAACGATAGAATGGAAGAAAGATGTTTTTAAGGGGGAGTACGCCTATGCCAATTTCATTTCGCAAACATGATGAATTTTTCACTTTCCATGACCCGATGCAAGACGGGAAGTTGATCGACAGAAAAACTGAAATCAGATTTGATCCGTTAACCGGTGAAACATCCCGTATCATTTTCGACCCGGGTGCGCCATTTGTGCCGAAGGATTATTCGGAACTCGCTAAGGCGACGGAAGGTAAGAAATGCCCTTTCTGCGCTGAAAACGTATCAAAAATTACGCCACGTTTCCCGGATGAGCTTGTGGAGGGCGGACGGTTTGTCGGCAAAGAAGCGGTCGTATTTCCGAATTTATTCCCTTACAGCAAGCATAATGCCGTTGTTCGCATGTCCGAGCAACATTATGTGAAGCCCGAAGAATTTACGGAAGAACTCATTTCGGATTCTTTTAAAGCTGCACATCAGTATATCGAAAAGGTATTGGAGTTCGACGCGAAAACCGAATATGTCTCCATCAATTGGAACTACTTGCCGCCTTCGGGAGGAAGCATCCTTCATCCGCATATCCATGTGTTGGCTTCGGAGCAGCCGACGAATTATCAGGCGGCGGTCACATCTAATAGTCATGCGTTCTATGAAGTGGAAGGTGTAAATTACTTCACTTCGCTTGTAGCTGAAGAAAGAACAATTGGCGAACGGTGGATCGGCAAAGCAGGCTCCATTGACTGGATGCATGCATTTGCTCCGAAGAGCCATTGCGACTTCATCGGAGTTTTCGAAGCGGCTTCCTTCAATGAACTGACAAGTGACAGCTATGAAGACCTTGCAAAAAGCCTTCTCCGTTTCTTCAGCTATTTCAAGGAAGTTGGATTGGAAAGCTTCAATGCCGCTATGTTCATCCCTGTGAACAAGCATGGCGCAGAGCAAGTCCATTTCCGCCTGATTCCCCGCATGACAATAGGAGCTTTAGAAACAAGTGATATGAATGTGTTCAATTATTTGCATGGGGAACCTTTATCTTTGAAAGCTCCTGAAGTGGTAGCTGGCGATGCAGCAAAGTTCTTTTGAAGAAAGGAATGTAGCGTAGTTTTGAATAAAACAGTTGTGGATCGAGTCGGACGAAGTGTCACTTTTAGCTTCCCGCCAAAAAGGATTGTCTCATTATGTCCTGGCATTACCGATACATTATTTTCGCTCAACCTGGATGCGGAAATTGTCGGTCGGACCCGTTTTTGCATCCATCCGAAAGGGAAGGTTGAAAATGTACCGGTAGTTGCAGGTACTAAGGACATTAAACTGGAAGCAATTCTAGAAGTACAACCTGACCTTATCATCGTTGAAAAAGAGGAAAACACGAAAGAGATTGTGGAAGAGTTGGAGAAGCACTTCCCTGTCTATGTCGCTGAAGTGCAATCGGTGGATGACGCATTCCGGATGATCGAGGATATAGGAAGCTTGACGGATCGGAACGAAGCCGCCAGTGAATTGGCGGGTGCTATCCGAGAACAATTTGAATCTTTACCTAAGGCCACTGGGAAGCGTATTGCTTACGTCATTTGGCGGAAACCGTATATGGTTGTCGGGAAAGATACATATATTAATTCGCTACTCGAAAAGATGGGATTCATCAATCCGTTCACTGAAGCGGATGGCAGATACCCAGCCGTCACGGCGGATGAATTTCTGCGGGCTGAATTGGACTTTGTATTCCTGTCATCGGAGCCCTTCCCATTCAAAGAAAAGCATTTAAAAGAGTTTTTAGATATGATGCCAGAAACTGAACCGGTCCTTATCGATGGGGAAATGTTCTGGTATGGACCGAGGATGTTAGAGGCCGCAACTTACTTTCAAAAACATTTAGAAATATAATAAACAAAAGCCACCATCAACTTCGATGCTGGCTTTTTGATTCATTACAAATCGGAGAGCTCTTTCTGAATCCTTAGGCGATACTCTTCATTTCCAAGTACTTTTGATTCAAACGAATTAACATTGTTTCGAATGAGCATTCCTTGCCAAATGCTTAATTCATCGGTGAAGATAACCATTTCAATTTTATCGCCATTATGATTTTCTGCGTACATTGCGTCGTTTAATATGAATGCAGTCGATCCGCCTTTTGCACCAAGATGTACAAAACGCTTCTTGTTGCCTTCGTTGAGTTGCATCGGCCACTCCAGTAAATCCCTTACTGTTTCAGCAGCGTCCTCAGGAAGTTGATCATTCGAAATCATCCCTAATAACTTCCCGTAATCATTTGCAGATGCGCCGATTAGGCGATTCGACCATACTTTTTGTACCTTTAATGGCAAATCAAAAGTATAATCTTCAATCTTGATTACCCCTTCCTTCAGCTGAGTACTTAAATGCATCGCTAACTCTCGATATTGCTTAGGCGGCATTGCTTCAAGCTCGCTAATTAGTTCCTCGTTGTTCTGCGACTCGTTTTTCCAGTATTCCGGAATAAGAAGCGCACTAACAATCGGATAAACTTCCTCGTGCTTCGTAAGACCAAGTGCTTTTGCCTGATCATTAATCGCATCTATGCCTAGCAAATCAATTAAATAATCTGTATTGGCATTGGAGCTATAGGTTACCATTCCTTTTGCGACATCATGCAGTGTTACTTCATTTCCCTTAACTTTGCCTTCATTACCCATCGCTTTCAGCCACTCTTCATGTGCATTGCCATCCGTCCCTTTATAATAATGCCGGGATAGCTCATCCAAGGATACTCGGCTATTTTTATCCAACAATCCTTCATCTATTTGCAGCGCATATTCGACAGCAATCAACATCTTTACTGTGCTTGCCAATGGACGTACTACATCCGATTGATAAGTGATTAATTCAACGCCATTTTCCGCCAAGTAAAAAGATGTAGTTTGCGGATTTTCTTTTAAATGTTTTAAAACATAATCAGGATTATCTCGAAACACGGAATAGACTGCAATCCCAATAACAAGAATAATTGCCCCATACGTTAGTAATCTCTTCTTTGTATACGTCTTTTTATTGAAGAGAATCATAGCAATAATCCCTACAACAAAGGCAAACAAATAATTCACATTAAACAATAGGACCGCAATAATAATCGATAGCGCGATTACTTCTGTCACAATAACTCTTCTTATTTCCTCTTTCGTCCTATTCTCTTTTTTAAGTAAAGACAAAGGCGTAACAATAATAATTCCCAACATCCCAATCCAAGCATAAATGTTCATACAGTCACTCCCCTATTGGCAACTTAGTATTTTCTTTTTAACACCGATATGATGAGACCATGAAGAATCATTAAACCTGAAATTAAAAACCAAATAACTAATTTGTATGTATCGTAATCTAGGTGACTGATGAAATGATCATACAACTCGATTAAAAACCATCCTAACGGCATTAAAGGGAACACTAATCCATAGGATTTATTTGAAATGCTTCTCCCCCGCTCATCTTTATTCTCGTCGCCCATTTCGAATTTCAGTGAAATAAAGACCGCGATAAAGAAAATGAGTACATATATAATACGTAGAACAGCTAAAAAAACCTCCATTTTCATTCCTCCCCTATTTCATATTGAAAAACTTCGTGTAATTCCACACCAAACAGTAGTGATATTTCAAAGGCTAACTTTAAAGATGGATTATACCTGTTTTTTTCAAGTGAAATAATCGTTTGTCGGCTCACGCCCAGCATATCAGCAACCTCTTTTTGGGATAGTCCTCTTTCAGCTCTTAATACAACAATTCGATTACGAATCTTTCTTTCATCATTTAACGACATGTAGAATCACCTCTTATAAAACGAGTGTAATATATTTCATACCTTATGTAAAGTATTTTTAACCTATTGTGTGAAATACTTTACACAACCCATATATTTTTCGAATAAAAAAACACGGGAGCATCGTAAAGATGGTCTCGTGTTTGCATTTATCTCAATGAATTATAGATCGTTGACATCCGGATTGCATGCTCCATCTCGTCATGCATGGCGATAAAAATTGGATTGTACGCTTGCTGAATGGGAACTGTCAACAGCATTTCCTTATATGTCTCCACCCCATCCAACTCATCGACAAGCGCCTGTTTAACGCATTGCTTAAAGTTGTAGCACGGAATCGGCTTCTTTGGATTTTGTACAAATGTCCCTGTCATCATATAATAGAGTTGTTGCAACATTTCATAATGGCTTTTTTCATCCTCATACGCGTGCTGGATGAAATCCCGCCAAAGCGGATCGTCCGTTTTATCATACATCGACTTGTAAAAGTAATAGTCTTTGTATTCACCCTCAATTGCCTGTTTTAATTTATCAACAAACACGTCAGCACCCTTTCGCATCTTTTGTACACTTTATGCGGTTGGGCGCTTGTCTATGAAAGGAGCAATTCGATGCTACAGCATTTCAGCTATAAACCGATGTTTGCCGGCGGCAGCTTGCCAGGCTGGACATTTTCATTCTTTTATCAAAATGAACGATTCACAGGCGATTACAAGCCGGACGGCACGATCGTCTGGACAAGTGGAACACCGTCTGATGAAGAAAACGTCAAAAAAATGATTCATGAGCTAATGACATTCCACGTTTATGAATGATGACATACTTTACGTACATACTATCCTTCGATAAGGAGGCGATATGTATGGCTAAAGATAAAGAAAAGACCCCTGAGCAATTACACAATGAAAAAGAACAATTGAAGATTCAAAACCAGAAAACTGAAAACGTCTTTGAGGATAAAAGCCGGGTGCCTGAAGAGCAAAATGCTTGGAAGGAAACCCAGTATAAAAGAGGCGAATAAAAAAAGGGCGGTCCCAGAAACAAACTGGGATTGCCTATTTTTATTCTCCAACCAACTTCCTTCTTCCAAATATGAAATAGTAATAAAGGGATGAAACAATATACAATCCTGCTGTAATCGTGAAGGCATACGCATAGCCCCAATAGGATCCGTTCGCGACAACGAGCCCAGTCGCAATAGGGCCCATCGTTGCCCAACCCAGATTAAAAACCATCTGGTTCATCGAATTGGCGAGCCCTTTGTATTTATCCGACACGACTTCCATCGCCACGGCACTTTGAATCGGATTGCCTGCGTTCATGAGCGCCTGACGCAGGAGGAAGCCGAGCGACGCCAACATGAGCGACGTCGTGTACGCTGTCAATAGCAGGAAAGGGATTGATAATGCTTGGAATAAAATTATCGCCTTCACCTTGCCGACTTTCCGCGAAAGTGCTGGACCGATCATCGCCGCCACCGCAGTCATCGCCGAACCTAATGATAGAACAAGCCCGATATAAGAATTAGACGCGTCAAACCGGTTCGCGAAGTACAAATTCAAGTATGGTATGACCAAACCTGAACCAAAACCGATCAGTAGACTTGCGAATGAAAAATGGAAGATGACAATCAGATTCCGCTTGAAGCTAACATCCGCTGTTGGAGATTCCTCTATATGTTCCTTCTCCACCATATCAGATTCAGTTGATTTCTCCTGCAATTTGAATAAAGGGATCAAACCGATTGTAAAAATTGCTGAGCCCAAAAGCAATGCATAGCGGATCGCTTCCACTGTGCCGATTTTGAAGACAGTTTCCAGTACGTCCGCAATAATCCCACCTGCCAAGCTGCCGACGACATTCGCAATTGTAATGATTGCAAAATTGACGCTGAATAGCCTTACCCGCTCTGTCGGAGATGAGTTCTCTGCAAGAAACGGGATGCCCGATACTTGAACAAATGCCATGAATAAGCCTGTCAAAAACGCAGCCGTAATAATCGGCGACTCTGCAACTGCAATCCCTCGATAGAAGAGAGTCGCCACTGTTAAGACGGCACCGCCCACAATCATCCATTTCCGACCGAATCGATCGCTTAAAAAGCCTGCAGGGACGAGCATGATAGCAGATGCCATTGCCGTCATAGAAATGACTTTGCCATTTACAGTTTCCGGCATTCCGAGCTCCCGTATGTATAAATTGTACATGACCATAAAAACACCCATCCCAATCTGGATGAGCGCATTTCCTATGATAAAAAGCCTAACATTCCGATTGAAGGAGGAGAATTTACGTCCCCATTCACTGAACCATTTCATCCACATTTCCAACTTTCCCTAACAATTACTTCGACACTCTAAATATACGTGTTTGCGAAACATTCTGCAATAGAGTTTTTAGGATAGTCAAATTTTTTCCTGAAATAGAAAAGAGAGCCGATTTTATATCACATCTAACGTGATATAAAAGCAACTCATTCTCCCCTGTGCAATGTGGTCAGCTCTGCTAAATACCACGGATATAATCACTTACAGTCTTCTTGAAAACTTTTGGATTTTCAACATAACTACCGACTACCCATCCACAATCCGTGCAAATCAGATGTATCAAACTGTGGTTAAAACCCATTTTTTCATAAGGTGTCACGCCTGCGTATCCTGATTGCTTACCTCTGCCTATCTCGTGGCTGCCGCATTTTGGGCATTCCTTCGCATTAAATTTCACCACTATCATCTCCCCTCTTCTACTAATACATTTACGGTTCGACTACTTGAAAGTTTCAGCAAAATTGTGCGGACTACCTGTTTTGAGCGCGGCGGGGCTTGCTTTGAGCGCGCAGCGGCACGCTTTGGACGCGGAGCGGCACGCTTTGGACGCGCAACACCTCGCTTTGGACGCGCAACACCTCGCTTTGGACGCACAACACCTCGCTTTGGACGCGCAACCTCTCCCTTTGGACGCACAACACCTCGCTTTGGACGCACAACCACTCGCTTTGGACGCACAACCACTCCCTTTGGACGCGGAACCCTTCACTTTGGACGCGAAACCACGCGCTTTGGACTCGCGCAATCTAACTACAAAAAAACTGTCACAGAAAGTCATTTATCCGACTTTCCGTGACAGCCCCTACCTATAATTTAACCAACTCTCGAACTAGTTCCCGCCTGCAGTTTATACATCTGTGCATACTGTCCGCCAAGCGCGAGCAATTCATCATGATTGCCTTGCTCAACGATTTCGCCGCGATCCAACACTAAAATGCGATCTGCGTTTTTAATCGTAGATAAACGGTGGGCGATGATGAACGTCGTCCGTCCCTTTTTCAACACATCCATAGCGTGCTGGATGATTTCCTCGGTTTCCGTATCGATATTGGAAGTCGCTTCGTCCAATATCAAGATGGCCGGGTCAAAGGCTAGTGCGCGTGCGAATGAAATGAGCTGGCGTTGGCCGGATGAAAGCGTACTCCCCTTCTCCACGACCGGCTCATCAATCCCGCCTGGTAAATGCTTCAACACACGGTCGCCGCCGACTGCATCAAGGGCATCCTGGACTTTTTCACGTGAAATGCGCGTATCGCCCAGACTGATGTTCGATTCCACGGTTCCGCTGAATAAATACGGATCCTGCAAGACGATTCCCATATGATCACGTATTGTCTGGCGTGACATATTCGCGATGTTCATTCCATCTATCGTTATCTTCCCTTTCGAAACATCATAGAAACGGAACAGCAAATTCATGATGGAGCTTTTCCCCGATCCAGTATGACCGACGAGCGCGACCGTCTCTCCTTGTCTCGCCTCGAAGGATATGTCCTTCAACACATATTCCTCATCCTTATAAGCGAACCAGACATCCTCGAATCGGACATTTCCGCGATAACGGGCAATCTTCTCATCGCTGACCGGCTCCCCTGGTCGATCCAACAGCTTAAAAACGCGTTCTGCGGCGACGAGGGAATGCTCGAGTCGCGCAAACTGATTGACGACTCCCGTGATCGGGTTGAACAGCCGGGTAATATAATCGACGAATGCGTACAGCATACCTACAGAAATGACGCTTTCCGCCGACAGTGAAGCACCGCCGAAATACCAGATCAGAAAGACGAAAGCGAGCGACCGGATGATGTCGACAAGATTATGGGACGTCGCCGCTTCGACTTTCAATAATTTGCTTTGGTACTTATAATGCTCATCATTCAATTCATTGAATTCCCCATCCATCTGCTTCTCCCTGCGGAAAGCCTGGATAATTGTCATGCCATTGATCGATTCGTTGATCATCGCATTCATCTCGCTGTTTTTGCTGCGGATGATATGGTTTACCTTTGCTGCGAATCGCCTGTATAACTTCATCCAAATATAAAGGACCGGCAAGACGAAAAGCGTGATGGCACCCATTTTCGGATCCAAGTAAAAGAGTGCGATGAAGATTCCAAGCATATACATGCCGCTGATCGCAAACTGTGAAACGACCGTCACATACAAATTACGAATCGCTTCCGTGTCGTTCGTAATCCGTGCGACGACCTTCCCAGCAGGCAGATCATCGAAATAGCGGATCGGCAACGTCTGGATATGCCCATACAATTCGTTCCGCATCTTCTGGATAATCCGGTTCGCCGCTTGCTGCAGCAATAAATATTGGAAATACCTTAGAATCGCCGTAACGACTGCCAAGCTGAAAAATACAGCCAACAGTTTGGCGATTGGTGTAAAATTGATCGTTTTATCAAGTGATGTTGCTATATGATCGTCTATGATCTTCTTCGCAATTAACGGCCCCATCAGATCCGCCGCGACCGCGAAGCCGAGAAGGACGATTCCTGTAATTAAAAGCTTCTTATAATCAAGTGCATACTGCACTAATCGTTTACCCGTAGTCATACTTCAACCTCCCCGATCTGCTGGCGGTCGAATTGCTCTTTATACCATCCGTTGTTCGCTAGCAAGTCTTCATGTCTTCCTTCTTCTATTACACGTCCGTCATCGAGCACGATGATCCAATCCGCGTGTTGGATAGCGGATAGTCTGTGTGTCGTAATGATCGTTGTCTTTCCTGAACGTTCCGACTGGATGTTCTCGATGATTTTAGCTTCCGTCTTCGCATCGACAGCAGACAGCGAGTCATCGAGAATAAGGATTTCAGGGTTTTTGACGAGAGCACGCGCAATTGAAATCCGCTGCTTTTGCCCCCCTGACAACGCAACACCTTTTTCGCCGACTAATGTATCTAATCCTGCCGGCAGCATCTCTAAATCACTTTCGAAATGTGACAGACGGATAGACTCCGAGATATCCTCCTCTGTCGCTTCCGGACGTCCGAACAGAATGTTTTCCCGGACAGAACGCGAGAAGAGCACATGATCCTGCGGTACATAGCCGATCCAATCACGGACTTGATCTTTCTTCAATGATTGAAGTGCGACATCCGAGAAGACGATCTCCCCGTCACCCGCCGGATACTCACGAAGCAGTTGCTTGACGAACGTCGTTTTCCCGCTTCCCGTCTTTCCAACGATGCCAAGCGTCTGCCCCCGGTCCAACTGGAGATCGATATGATCCAAATTGACCGCGTGCGACATCGGATACGTGAAGCTGACATCGTTGAAGCCGACGCTTTCCGGCTGATCGACGTCAATCGGATTGTCAGGATCTTTCACATCTTCCTCATAATCAAGCGTCTCCATAACACGGTCCAGTGATGCATTTCCGCGCTGCAACACGTTGATCAGTTCGCCGATTGCAAACATCGGCCAGACGATCATTCCTAAATAGACATTGAATGTGACCAGTTTTCCTAATGTAATTTCTCCTGTTGAAACTAAAAACGCACCATACCCGAGCCCGATCATATACGTCAATGCGGTGAGCACCTTCGTAAACGGCATGAACAGTGCATCGATCTTTTCAACATGCATATTTTTCTTGTATACGTCTTCCGTCATATCCGCGAACCGTTGCTCCGAAGCACGTTCCTGCACATAAGCACGGACGACGCGGACACCCGCCACGGCCTCCAGCACATTATCATTCAGCTCCCCGAACGACTCCTGCGCCGTCATATACCGTTCGTGGATTTTCTTGCCGAGCACCTGCAAAATGAACGCTAAGATCGGCAACGGTATAATCGCTGCGAGCGTCAACTTCCAAGACACGACGAACCCCATTGTAATAATGAGCGTCCCTAAATACGCAGTCGAGTCGACGAGTGTCATGATTCCGAAACCGGCAGTCTCTGAAATTGCGCGAAGGTCATTCGTCGAACGCGCCATTAGATCACCTGTTTTATTCTTCTCATAAAACGTTGGGGTCATCTTCAGGAAATGCCGCATGAGCCGCGTCCTCAATTGCCGTTCAATAACATACGCCCCGCCGAATAGCTGGTATTGCCAAACAAAGTTTCCGACATACGCGACAAGCATGATAAGGAACATTGCACCAATGAATAGTGCAAGAAGATGTGTTGTCATCGTCCTTGTATAGATGGTGTCAATCGCCTGCCCGATCAACCATGGCGGCAAAATGACGAGCACATTCGCCACCATTAAAAGGACGAGTGCAATCGTGTATCTTTTGCGATTTTCCCTGAAAAACCACTTTAATTTAAATAAAACCGAAAACATAATTTCAACCTTCTTCCTTCAATTCTGTAAAACTATCCACTCTCTAGAGATTCCTTTTTCAATAGTTTCCGTTGCTGATTGACAATTTTCATGATCAGCACTCCTTTCCCACAGTTTTTTATGGTTGCACGTTGGTAAACGTGGAAACACCAGGAATTCATTCCAAAGACAAAAAAGGCACACGCCTCCTAAGATAAGCGTGTGCTCAAAAAAAAGGGACGACTAAGTCATGCCACCCCGGTACATTTCATACAATAGAAAAAGAGCAGGTCAGCACGGAATTCGTATTTGGTTGTTGTTTGACAAAAGAGACTCTTTGCATTTCCCGCACCTTCCTTACTATTTAGATTTCGGAATAATTCAACAGTACCATTGACAATTTCCATTTGTCAATACCTTTCAACACAATTCAGATCGTTTGTTTTAATAAACAGCAATCGGGTAATGTACTATATACCACTCATCGAAATAAATGATGTGGTCTACTACCGGTTGTATATGATATAAAGCAAAGTATATCATCAGAACCCCACGGCAAAGTATATATAGAGAAACGGGCGTGCCAGGAGATGTTTTCCTGGCATTTTTTATTGTATGCACATATTGCCTGCCGTATGTATCACCCAACCAAAAGATGGGATAGCGCCCCCAATGCAGCAGCAATCAATACTACGAGCCAAGGAGCCATTTTGTAATACAGTAAAAGACCGAAAGCAATGATGGCGATTCCAAAATCCATGGCAGAACCGATTGAACTTGTAAACACGGGATCATACAGCGCAGCAAGCAAAATTCCGACGACTGCCGCATTCACTCCTTTCAAAGCCGCTTGAATACCGGGCTTCGAACGGATGGCGGACCAAAATGGCAATGTACCGATGACTAGCAGGAATGATGGCAGGAACATGGCGATCACCGCAACCGCAGCTCCAGACGGTCCATTCATCAGTTGCCCCAAATAACCGGCCAACGTGAAGAGCGGTCCCGGTACAGCTTGTGCCGCCCCGTATCCCGCGATGAACGTCTCAGCGTCCATCCATCCTGCCGGAACGACTTCCCGTTCAAGCATCGGCAATACGACATGCCCACCGCCGAATACGATTGAACCGACCCGGTAGAAAATGTCGAAGATTGAGAGGAACGTATTTTCAATGAAAGACCTGATTGCCGGAACGCCGATTAGTAGCAGGAAAAAAATTGTCCATGCCGCCACACCCGTCTTCTTTCCGAATGAGAGATTGATCGATTCGGGCTTCGGTGCCTTTTCCTTCCGATATAGTGCATAACCGATGAATCCAGCCCCGACGATGATCGCGATTTGACCAACTGCCGTCGGAATCATTAAGGTTAAAACAGCCGCCACGAGGGCAAGCGTTATTCTCGGCCGATCGGGTGTCAACGACTTGCTCATCCCGACCAATGCATGTGCGACGACAGCGACTGCAACAATCTTTAATCCTTTAATCCAACCGATATCAAATGAAGCTGTCGAGGAAACTAGCCAGGCAAATGCCATTAACAGCAAAACCGACGGCAATGTGAAACCGATCCAAGAAAGGATTCCACCAAGCAGCCCCCCGCGCATCAATCCGATTGCAATCCCGACTTGTGAGCTCGCGGGACCAGGCAGGAACTGGCATAATGCCACGATATCCGCATACATTTTATCGTCGAGCCACTTCTTTTTCTTCACATATTCATCCCGGAAATAACCGATATGAGCTGCAGGGCCTCCGAAAGACGTCAACCCGAGCAGCAATGATGTGCGCAAAATTTCCAGCGCATTTTTCTGCTTCTTCACAACTACACCTCCATATGTACTTCATCTATTATACAAGAAGTAAGCAATACCATTTGTTTTTTTCTTGTAAATAATTTATCATTATCTTAACTAACCATTTTAACTTTACAGGAGGTGTGTACTTTGTTCTACCCCTCATTCGGGTTCGGAACAAAGTAAACTTATTTGGAAATTGCCATACGATTGGCAGCATTTGCTGCCTTGATCGCACTCACCGCATTTTTTGTTGCGAGTGAATTTGCAATTGTGAAAGTACGAACAACACGGATCAACCAGCTTGTTGCGGAAGGGAATCGCCGGGCGATCACAGCAAAAAGAGTCATCAGCAATCTCGACGAATATTTATCGGCTTGTCAATTAGGCATAACGATAACTGCTTTAGGACTGGGGATGCTCGGTGAACCAACCGTAAAACTGCTTATGAAGCCGGTTTTCTCCCATTTTGAAATAGCCCCGCATGCTGGGACTATCCTTTCTTTCATCATCGCATTTACCGTCGTAACGTTTTTACATGTGGTAGTAGGTGAATTGGCTCCTAAAACAATTGCAATCCAGCGGGCGGAAGCCATTACGCTGGCAACAGCGAAACCGCTTGTTTTATTTTATGTCATCATGTTCCCAGTCATTAAAGGGATGAATGGATCAGCGCGCTCAATTATCCGTCTTTTCGGCTTCAAGCCGGCTTCCGAGTCGGATGTGGCCCATTCCGAGGACGAATTGAGACTTATTCTGACCGACAGCCTGAAGGGCGGGGAAATCAACCAATCGGAATATAAATTTGTCAATAAGATATTTGAATTCGATGATCGGGTCGCCAAAGAGATTATGGTACCGCGAACCGAAATGATGACGGTCGAGAAGGACATCACATTGCGGGAAATGTTTGAAATGATGGGTGTCGAGCAATTTACAAGATATCCTGTCACAGATGGAGATAAAGACCATGTCATCGGCTTGGTCAATATGAAGAATCTGTTGACTGCATTCATAAAAGATCCTACAACAGGAAATCAGCCTGTCAGTGAATATATGCAACCGATCATCCGAGTCATCGAAACGATGCCAATCGGCGACCTGTTACTGAAAATTCAACGTGAACGAATCCATATGGCGATTCTAATGGATGAATATGGTGGGACTTCCGGACTCGTGACAATCGAAGATATTTTAGAAGAGATTGTTGGAGAAATCCAAGACGAGTTTGATATGGACGAAGTGCCTGAAGTGCAAATGATCAATGAAAACCATTTTATTTTGGACGCAAAAATGTTGATTGAAAACGTTAACGACGTTCTTGATATCGACATCGATGAAGAAGATATCGACACAATTGGCGGTTGGTTCATGTCCGAACGTTTCGAGGCGGTTCCGGGTGAAAAGATCATTGAACAAGGTTATGAATTCACCGTGAAAGACGTGGAAGGACATCACATCCTCTACTTGGAAGCGATGAAAAATGAAAAAACGAACGGGTCAGCTGACTTACAGGTTGAATCTTAAAAAACATACAAACGGCATCTCCCTACTTTTGAAAGGGAGATGCCGTCTTTTATTCTCAAGAATCCTTCTTATACTCCACACGATACAAATCATGGCGGCGGTCCTTCAGCTGTTTCACTGTTCCGTCCTGGCGCTGGCGGCGTAAAATCTCGAGATCGACATCTCCGATAAGGACCATTTCCAAATTGGGATTCGTTTCTCCAACGATGCCATCACGCGCAAACTCGAAATCGGATGGAGAGAAGATGGCAGACTGTGCATATTGGATATCCATGTTTTCCGTTTGCGGCAAATTGCCGACCGTTCCGGAAATGACTGTGTAGATCTGATTTTCAATCGCACGGGCCTGCGCACAATAGCGGACGCGCAAATACCCCTGGCGATCTTCCGTACAGAAAGGAGTGAAGATGATATTCGCCCCTTTGTCCGTTGCAATTCTCGCGAGTTCCGGAAATTCGATGTCATAACAGACCTGGATGGCGATTTTCCCACAGTCCGTATCGAATACTTGGATTTCGTCCCCTTGGCTGATCCCCCACCATTTCCGTTCATTCGGCGTAATATGGATCTTGTATTGCTTCTCGATCGAGCCATCCCTTCTGAAAAGATAGGCGATGTTGTAAATCTCCTCATCTTCTTCCTCGACGAAATGGGACCCGCCAATAATATTCACATTGTACCGGACCGCAAGATTCGTGAACATTTCAATATACTGAGGTGTATACTCCGTCATCTTCCGAACCGCCCTGCTCGGAGAAGGCTCATCCAGGAAAGACATCAGCTGTGTCGTGAAGATTTCCGGGAAGACGACAAAATCCGAACCTGCATCGGACGCGACGTCCACAAAGTACTCACATTGATTGGCCATTTCCTCGAATGACGATATTTTCCTCATCAAATACTGAACAACGCAAATACGGACAGGGTAGCTTGTCTTATAATGCCGTTTAGTCGTCGCTTTATAATCGACGTTATTCCACTCCATCAACGTCGCATATTTTTTGGACGCTTTGTCATCCGGCAAATAATTTGGATTGATCCGCATGAGGGTGAAATCATTCAATATCTGGAAAGTGAGCACCGGGTCATAGATTTTATGACGTGTCACCGCCTCCACGTATTCCCTTGCCGACATCTCTGCTGCATACCGATGATAATTCGGTATCCTTCCCCCGATAATGATCGATTTCAGATTCAATCGTTGGACGAGCTCTTTCCTCGCTTCGTACAGCCGCTGTCCAACTTTCATCCTTCTGTATTCCGGATGGACCATCACTTCGATGCCGTATAGATTATATCCTTCGGGATTGTGGTTCGTAATATACCCCTTTGCGGAAATATCGTCCCACGTATGACGGTCATCGTATTCATCAAAATTGATGATCAGGCTCGAGCAGGAACCGATAATCTCACCATCCAGCTCAGCTACGAATTGCCCCTCCGGAAAGATGGACAGATGGCTTTTCAGATGCTCTTCTTCCCATGGATCCATGCCTGGGAAACAGACCTCCTGCATATTTACTATTTTTACAATGTCATCCTCTCTCATCTCTCGGATGATCATGCTCATTTCAAATGATGATAAATCAATTTCTTCACTCATCCATAGTTCACCCTTTCTACATAATATGTACCCATAATTGACTAGGAAAAGTCATGTAGTTCCGATTATTTTACATGAATACGCCCACACCGTATAATCAAAGAGGAATCTCAGAAACAGGAGTTGACATTATGCACAAACGGTTGGAAAATGGGCTTGTTTTCATTTTCACCATTTCCCTCATTGCAACACTCGGCTCTTTATACTTCTCTATTGTTCGAGGTTATGAACCTTGCACTCTATGCTGGTATCAACGCATCCTTATGTATCCGATCGTTTTGATGTCCGGTGTCGCTTTATACCAAAAAAACGCAAAAATCGCGTTGACGACAGCTGTTTTTGCAATTGTCGGCGGTTCCATTTCGCTTTACCATTATGGAATCCAGAAACTGAGTTTTCTGCAAGACAGCGCACCAGCTTGCGGAAATGTTTCCTGCACAGGCCAGTATGTGAACTATCTTGGATTCATCACAATTCCGTTCATGGCTTTGATGGCATTTGTGCTGATCCTCATTACAAGCCTCTTCTTATTGAAATGGCAAAAGGAGTCTAACTAAATTGAAGAAATTACTAGTCATCGGCGGTGTCATCGTCGCCATCTTCGCATTAATCATCGTGTTGAATAATCAATCCAACAAAGAAAAGTTGAAGGACAATCCATATGGGACTAAGCAACTTAAACAGTCTACTATCGACTTGCTCGGCAATAAAAATTACAGCAATATCATTCTTCCAGATGACCTTTACGCAAAAGTTACTTCTGGAGAATCAGTCACAGCTTATTTCTTCCACCCTGAGTGTCAATTTTGTCAGCAGATGACGCCAATGCTTATGCCAATTGCAAAAGAAAAAGGAATTCATGTATATCAATTCAATATGCAGGAGTTCGAGAAGGAAGCCCAGCCGTACGGCATTACATCATGGCCGACATTAATCCATTATGAAGATGGTAAAGAAGTTGCCCGCTCCGAAGGCTTGCCGAAAGAAAATCCCGAGGAACATATCCGCGCCTTCTTCGATGCATACGGTGAGCAATGATGGAAAGAGCGAATGTATCCTTCCGATACCAGATACAACGGGATGGATTGACAATTGAAGAGCTTCTAAGGGATGAATGGAAGGCCGGCAAAAAGACCGTCCATCAAATGAGGATGGACAAGGCAGTAACGGATACAGCCGGACAACCTTTCGAATGGCGAACGCCCCTGGAGACAGGGACGGAACTCGTCTTTCATTTCAAAGACGCCGTATCATCATACAAAGCGGATGATCATGTTGAAGTTTCCGTACTTTACGAGGATGAACATCTACTTGCGGCTTTGAAACCTGCCGACATCGCCACCCATCCAGATGAACATGATGAAGGCGGGACTTTCATGAATGCCATCATGGCATATGTTGAAAGAAGCGGAGGAGCGTATGCAGAGCATATCAATCGACTCGACAAAGGTACTGCCGGAATTGTTCTTGTTGCGAAACATCCGATTGCAAAAGCACTTTTTGATCGGATGATTGAGGAACGTGCTATTACACGCATCTATCACGCAGAAGTCGATGGACGTTTAAAACGGATGAGAGGGACGCTTCAATATCCGATTGGACGGGACCGCCATCATCCGACGAGACGCCGAGTCTCCCCAGGCGGGCAGGATGCCATCACCCGCTACCGCGTCATTGAACGGGACGATGAGTCGACAGTTGTTGAAGCAAGTCTTGAAACAGGCAGGACTCATCAAATCCGAGTTCATTTTTCACACATTGGGCATCCCGTCACAGGTGACACACTCTATGGCGGAAGCGAAACCGAAGATGGAAACTATCGTTTGGTTGCAAAGAAAGTTTCATTTAAGCATCCATTTACAGAAGAGCAGACAACAATAGAAGTCATATAAAAAAACCCGCGGAGTCAAATTCCGCGGGTTTTTCATATGACTCTATTCACACTTCATCGAATTTCTCTGGATTTGTCCCCGTTCTCTCATCACGGTTCAAGGCATCAATTTTCATCATATCCTCAGGTGTCAACTCGAAGTCTTTCACGTCGATATTCGACTTTATTCTAGCCGGAGTCACCGATTTGGGAATGACCACCAATCCATGTTGCAGATGCCACTTAATAATGACTTGTGCCGGCGTCTTGCCATATGTTAACCCGATCTGCTGCAACGTAGGCTCATCCATGAGTCCACCTCTCGCCAGTGGCGACCAGGAAGTGACAACGATGCCATGTTCAGTGCAAAATTCCCGCAATGGCTCCTGTGTAAGACGCGGATGCAATTCAATCTGATTCACCATCGGCTTCACATTGGCAACGTTGAAAACCTTCTCCAGATGGTGGATATGATGATTGGACACTCCAGTGGCCCTGATCAGCTTCTCTTCATAGAGCCGCTCAATTGCACGGTATGTATCCACAAATGTATCTGCTACCGGCCAATGGGTCAAATACAGATCCAAATAATCCATACCAAGTCTCTCCAAAGAAGCTTCGAATGCTTTCAATGTTGCGTCATACCCTTGATCAGTGTTCCATACTTTTGAAGTGATGAACAGCTGCTCCCTCGGAATGCCCGATTGCCGGATTGCCTCGCCTGTCTCTGTCTCATTCTCGTAAATTGCAGCAGTATCGATAGCCCGATAGCCAACTTCCAATGCATATGAAATCGCCCTGATTGTCTCATCTGAATCAGTCATCTTGTAAACGCCGAGGCCAAGCTGAGGCATTTCCACACCGTTCGATAGAGTCATCTTGTCGTCAAAATAATGCATTCCGTTCCCCTCCTATACAGTTTGTATACATTTATTGTACCCGTATTCCATAATTTTGACGAATAATGCCAGCCATTTGTTAATCAGAATGACACAATTTTTCAGTTCGGTCATTTCAATTTAATATTTATTAGGGTATACTATGTGAAGGACTAATGATTTTACAGGAGGTACATTTGATGAATCTTATCCTTATTCTAGCCGTTACCTTTGCATTCCTCTCGGCGATTTTCACAGGTGGATATGAAGACAAACCTGGTAAAGTGAAAAAATAAGAACTACTAAAAACGGGACATGCCTTAAATGGCAGTCCCGTTTTTTTATGTCAAATCTAAAAATGATTGTTGCCGCAGGGCTTCGTAAATCAGAATAGCGGCTGTGTTGGATAGGTTGAGCGATCTGATATGATCATTCATCGGGATGCGCAGGCAAGTATCGATGTTCTGTTCAATCACTTCGTCAGGCAACCCGGTCGTCTCTTTCCCGAAAACGAAAAAGACATCCTTTGAAGGATCCGAATAATCAAAGTCCGAGTAGGTCCTTTCCCCGAATTTTGTAATGAAGAAAAACTGCGCTTCCGGATAAGCGTCAAGAAACTCCTGTATATTTTCATGATACGTAATATCGACATATTGCCAATAATCCAGTCCTGCACGCTTGAGCATTTTATCTTCGGTGGAAAATCCCAGCGGCTTTATCAAATGCAGTTTCGTTCCTGTCCCCGCACATGTACGGGCGATATTCCCAGTATTCGCAGGAATCAAGGGTTCAAATAATGCGACATGTATCGCCATTTCAGCACTTCCTTCAATTAGTCTCCAATACATTTTCCATCTCGAGACGCACGTCGGGATCCTCTTCCTTCTGTATCGCCAATTCAATTGCTGCGATACCGTCGCTCGTTCCAATTTGTCCGAGTGCCCATGCGGCAGTCCCGCGAATAAGCGGCCGTTGATCGTTTACAAGCAGATCTGTCAAAGTCGGCACGGCCGTCTCGTCTTTGAAGTGTGCAAGCGCAAGGATGGCATTCCGCTGTATCGGATTCTTGCCTCTCCAAGAACCTGACATATGCCCGTACGTCTCCTTGAATTCCCGATTCGACAACCTGAGCATCGGCACAAGCAGTGGCTTTGCCAGTTCGGGCTCCGGCTGAAATGCAGGCTGATGAAGATTGTACATCCCTTTGTTTTTCGGACAAACAGTTTGGCATGTGTCGCAGCCATATACCCGGTTACCGATTTTCGCACGAAACTCCTCGGGAACCGGTTTTTTCGTCTGTGTCAAAAAGGCGATGCATCGTTGGGCATTAAGCTGCCCTCCTTGAATCAAAGCCCCTGTAGGACACGCATCCAAACAGAGTGTGCAATCCCCACATTGGTCTTCCATCGGAATATCGGGTTCAAACGGGATATTTGTAATCATCTCTCCGAGGTAGACATACGAACCGAATTCCGGTGTGATGACAGAACAGTTTTTACCGGACCAGCCGATTCCCGCCCGAACCGCGACAGCCCGGTCGACAAGCTCCCCTGTGTCCACCATCGAACGCATTTGAGCATTCGGCATCATATCGGAAATAAACGTTTCGAGCAGTTGCAACTTTTCGCGAAGGACATGATGATAATCCATTCCCCAAGATGCCCTTGCGAAGATGCCACGTCGTTCCCCCTTCTTCCCTCTTGGCGAATCTGTCATTTTGGATGGGTATGCGACTGCTATTGAGATGATGCTTTCAGCACGATCAAGCAACATGACAGGCTCCGTACGTTTTTCAACATCACTTTCCTCGAAACCGGATTGAAAGCCCAACTCCTGTTGACGCCGCAAACGATTTTTTAATTCTAGAAAAGGGGCTGCGGTCGTAAAGCCGATTTTATCGATGCCGATCGTAGCTGCATATTCTTTTATTGACGACTGTAGCTGAGCGACATTCACAACGTTCCGCCTCCTTTATGTTAGGATTGAAAATAAAAGACGACAAAGGTGATAAAAATGAAACTAACTATAGATGAAAAACTATTTCAACAGGTGCCCGGATTGAAATTGGGCATTATCCATTATAACAAAATTACAGTGTCGGAATCTCCTCAAATGCTAAAAGGAAGACTACAATTATTCCAGGAACAGCTTTACTTCGAATTGGACACCAAACCTTTCAACGATTTTCCAGGCATCAAAGAATGGAGGGAGACGTGGAAAGCGCTTGGAGCAGACCCTAATCGATACCGACCTTCTGTGGAAGCCCTTTACCGAAGGATCAAAAAGCAGAATTACTTGCATACCATCCATACTGCGGTTGACCTCAATACGTTCTTCTCTCTTCAGTATGAAATTCCGGCAGGCATCTACGACTTGGCTAAGGTTGTAGGCGATGTCCAATTGACCCTTGGGGGGGAGGACGACGGTTATGACGGGTTGAATGGCCGCTTTAACTCATTGAACCACATACTTCAAGTAAAAGATGATTACAGCCCTTTCGGCAGTCCTTATGTAGATTCCATCAGAACGGCCGTCACCGATGAGACAACGGATGCCCTCCATATCCTATTCATCCGTCCTTCAATGGCCAAGGAAGAGGCCCTGCAACTGTCTACGGCATGTGGCAAGATGTTCACGTCCATCAGCGGCGGAGAAGCCTCTTGTTATCTGGCGGATAAAGAGAATCCTTCTATTCTAATGAACGGAACTGGTCCCTTCCAACTGTGATAACTTGTGTCCAAACAGCAATACATTCTCATTCCATAGAAAACGCTCCTTTCCGTGAAATCGGAAGGAGCGTTTTTACGTTTAAACGAGAATCCCTAATTGGTAAAGAGAAAAGATGCAACCTGGGTTGCATCTTTTCAATGTGGATACCCGAGGCCGGACTTGAACCGGCACGCCTCGCGGCATCGCATTTTGAGTGCGACGTGTCTGCCATTCCACCACTCGGGCATAATAACAATTTGCTTACAGCATACATGAAAGTTGGAGGCGGCAACCGGAATCGAACCGGTGGTAAGGGTGTTGCAGACCCGTGCCTTACCGCTTGGCTATGCCGCCGTAAGAAAGTTGGAGCGGAAGACGGGATTCGAACCCGCGACCCCGACCTTGGCAAGGTCGTATTCTACCACTGAACTACTTCCGCAAACTGGGGTAGCTGGATTCGAACCAACGAATGACGGAGTCAAAGTCCGTTGCCTTACCGCTTGGCTATACCCCAAAAAACAAATGGGGCGGACGAGGGGAATCGAACCCCCGAATGTCGGAACCACAATCCGATGCGTTAACCACTTCGCCACGACCGCCATGATAATTATATATATTTTTCAATTGTATACTGCATAGAATGGGGCGGACGAGGGGAATCGAACCCCCGAGTGTCGGAACCACAATCCGATGCGTTAACCACTTCGCCACGACCGCCATGAAATTTAGCTTAAACAGAAATGGCAGGGGCAGTAGGAATCGAACCCACACCAAAGGTTTTGGAGACCTCTATTCTACCGTTAAACTATGCCCCTGTATAATGGTGGTGGGGGACGGATTCGAACCGCCGAACCCGGAGGGAGCGGATTTACAGTCCGCCGCGTTTAGCCACTTCGCTACCCCACCAAGAAAAGCATATGCCGGCGATAGGAGTCGAACCCACGACCTACTGATTACAAGTCAGTTGCTCTACCAACTGAGCTACACCGGCATAATATAAAAAATGGTGGCTCAGGACGGAATCGAACCGCCGACACAAGGATTTTCAGTCCTTTGCTCTACCGACTGAGCTACTGAGCCACATAAAAATGGCGGTCCCGACCGGGATCGAACCGGCGATCTCCTGCGTGACAGGCAGGCATGTTAACCGCTACACCACGGGACCATTTGGTTGCGGGGGCAGGATTTGAACCTGCGACCTTCGGGTTATGAGCCCGACGAGCTGCCACTGCTCCACCCCGCGATAATGATAATACTTACTATTTAATGTTTGCTACGCTATTTGCATAAGGGACACCTTACGCTTCGCTGTCGGTGTTACTCGCATACGTTGCTATGCTCGTTGCTCCACCCCGCGATAATACTAATTATGAAATATATGGTGGAGGATGACGGGTTCGAACCGCCGACCCCCTGCTTGTAAGGCAGGTGCTCTCCCAGCTGAGCTAATCCTCCAGTTAAAATTGCGATAAGCTTCGCACTACTGCGTCAGCTTCAATCGTTCAGTCAGTCACGTACCGTTGTACGCTCCTTCCCTCTCTCAATCGCTTCCTTGTCCTGCTCGCTTCTCCCAATTTTAACGGGAGCTGCGCTGAATCTAAGTTTTTAAAAATGGTGACCCCTACGGGATTCGAACCCGTGTTACCGCCGTGAAAGGGCGGTGTCTTAACCGCTTGACCAAGGGGCCATATGTGGAATATAAAACTGGCGGAGAGCAAGGGATTTGAACCCTTGATACGCGGTTAGCGTATACACGATTTCCAATCGTGCTCCTTCGGCCACTCGGACAGCTCTCCAATTGGCTCCGCAGGTAGGACTCGAACCTACGACCGATCGGTTAACAGCCGATTGCTCTACCACTGAGCTACTGCGGAATAGTACTGTAATAAGGACTTAATATCTTATTACGATCATTTTAGAAATGACAGCCCAGCGACGTCTTACTCTCACAGGGGGAAGCCCCCTACTACCATCAGCGCTGAAGAGCTTAACTTCCGTGTTCGGTATGGGAACGGGTGTGACCTCTTCGCCATCATCACTGGACTATTTTTTCCACAAGACAAGATTTATTATATCATATCTGGTGAATAAAGCAAGCGTTTTTTCAAAATAAATAATTTTGTTCGCTCAAAACCGGATAAAACCAACATTGATGCTGAACTTCAAGTTCAACCGTACTTAAATAACTTTAAGGTTAAGTCCTCGATCGATTAGTATCCGTCAGCTGCACGTGTCGCCACGCTTCCACCCCGGACCTATCCACCTCATCTTCTTTGAGGGATCTTACTTACTTGCGTAATGGGAAATCTCATCTT
>NZ_JAMBOI010000017.1 GCF_023715535.1 Sporosarcina luteola
CGCAACTTTCGTGGAAGAGCAGTTGGCTTTTTAACTGCTCTTTTACGAAAGTACACCAAGCGCAGCGCGGTAGGCTTTTCGAAAAAAACGCTCATTTTCTCGTGTCCACTTTCTTGACCGAAGACCAGAAGGCCTCACTTTGAGCGCAGAAGGCCTCGCTTTGAGCGCGGGTGGCCTCACTTTGAGCGCGGGTGGCCTCACTTTGAGCGCGGGGGGCCTCGCTTTGAGCGCGGAATGTCTCGTTTTGAACGCGGGTGGCCTCGCTTTGAGCGCGGAATGACTCACTTTGAGCGCGAGCGGCCTCGCTTTGAGCGCGGAATGACTCACTTTGAGCGCGGAAGGCCCCGCTTTGAGCGCGAGAGCTCGCTTTGACTTAAGAGGTTTTCTTTGAACGCGGTGCTTTTTAAAAAAGCATCAGGGTTGTCCAGATACTGACTCTCTGGACAACCCCGAATTATTTTATCTTATTGATTTCCTTTTTTAACCCATTCTGCAACGGTTACTGTACGTTTTGCTTGATGTTTAACAGCTGCTTGCACATCCTCAATCATTTTACCGTCTTGACTAACTGTTACGCTTGTTCCATACGGATTTCCACCTGCTCCAAAGAGGACGGGATCTGTGTAGCCAGGTGTTGCAATGATTGCACCCCAGTGCATCATGGATGTATATAGAGAAAGCAGTGTTGCTTCTTGGCCGCCGTGTGGATTTTGTGCCGACGTCATGGCACTTACGACTTTATTGACCGTCTTTCCACTTGCCCACAGACCGCCTTGAGTATCAAGGAATTGCTTCATTTGCGATGGCATATTTCCAAATCGGGTCGGAACACTGAAGATAACCGCATCTGCCCATTCAAGATCTTCGGAAGTCGCGACCGGAACGTCTTTTGTCGCTTCAACAGTTGCCTTCCAAACTTCATTTCCGTCAATTACTGATTGTGGAGCCAATTCCTGTACTTTTAGCACTCTAACCTCAGCGCCTGCTTCTGTTGCTCCTGCTTCCGCCCATTGTGCTAATTGATAATTTGTACCACCCATACTATAAAAAATTACGGCGACATTAACATTTGTCATTTTTTTCATCTCCTTTGATTTTCCAAACAATTTAGCTAAAAAGCCCATCGTTGCACCTGTTTCTTTGGTATTTTCAAAACTGTATCCTTCTACTACTTTCCCAATAGAAACAGTTTTATTCTTTATTCCACATAAGCCAATGCATATAAAGAACTCATCAAAGCTTGAACGCCGACTGCCAATTGTTCCGGACTTGTATACTCCAGTGGATTATGACTGATTCCCTCACGGCTAGGCACGAAGATCATCGCAGTCGGCAAAACTGGTGCAATGATCTGCGAATCATGGCCCGCACCGCTATGCATCATTTTATAATTGAGTCCATTTTCTTTCGCCTGCTTTTCTATAGCTTCAACGATATGTTTATCCATCGGAATCGGATCCTCGTCCATCCACATATCGATAGACGTCTCCACCTTAGACTCGGCAGAAATCTTTTTAATAATAGTTGTCAGTTCTTCCGTAAATTCCAGTAAGGCCTCTTTTTCTGTATGCCGAACATCCAACGTAAATAATGCCTCCCCTGGAACAACGTTTACAGTGTTCGGTTTCACTTCAATCTTCCCGACTGTCGCAACTAGAGGATCGCCGTATTCTTTCGCCCTGCTGATGACGCTATTTATCATCTGACTTGCGGCAAATAAAGCATCTTTCCGATACCCCATCGGTGTAGTCCCCGCATGGTTCGCAACGCCGGACACTTCAATCGTAAAACGTCTTTGCCCGACAATGCTATGAACGACACCAATATCTTTTCCTTCTGTCTCCAAAACATTGCCTTGTTCAATATGGATTTCCACAAATCCTTTCAGATCATTGCGGAAAACTTTTGATTCATCCCTGAAAGTAAAACCAGCTTCTTTCATCGCATCGACAAATGGTACATCGTTGAAATCAGTAATGTTTTCAACCTCATCCTTCTTCGCGATGCCGACAAAGTTTTTCGAACCCCAAAACGCGTATGGGAATCGGCTTCCTTCCTCCTCTGCAAATGACACGACTTCAAGATTGCGGAGAGGCTGTCCATGTTTTTCTTTTAGAAGTCGAATTGCTAAAATACCTGCCAAGATTCCGAAGGCTCCATCCAATTTGCCGCCGTTTTTAACTGTATCCACATGAGAGCCTGTAAGAATAGTTTCGTCTTTATAAGTACTGCCCTCTAAACGGCCAAACAGATTTCCGATTTCGTCAAATTGAGTAGTTAATCCATCTTTCTGCATTACGTTTTCCAACGCTTTTTGCGCTTCCACCCACTCTTTCGTATAAAGTAACCGGGTGACCCCGCCTTCGGGATCTTTTCCGAATTCACCTAGCCACTCTTCGAGATGAGCAATTTCACGTGTTATATCTGTCACATTCATCTGCCCCTTTTTTAAATTTTTTTCATACAATTATTTACTGTTTACGGCATCTGTCACTTTTGCTTTTGGACCTTCTTTAAAGAACAGCATTAATACGAAACCGACTGCTAGAACAATGACCGCGGAGTAAAATCCTGCAGTCATGCTGCCTGTTTTATCCGCAAGAAAACCGACGAACCAAGGGGCGATAACTGACGAAATCATGCCTACAAAGTTAAAGAGACCGAAGGCCATCCCATACACTGATTTATCGACGTTTTCGGAAACAGAGGAGAGAAGAATCGGGTCCAGCGCAATCTTTCCGAATAACCCATAAATTAATAATGCCGTGATTAGCAATGCGGTAGTCTGAACGTATACAGTTGCCCATAATGCAATCGCAGCGATCGGAATGAGCACGAAAGCGAAAGGCTTCTTCCGCCCTAGACGATCGGATATATAACTGGCAACAAGCGCCCCAGGTATAGAAGCCAATGGAACCAAAGCAGATATTAACCCAACTTCACTGCCCTGAAATCCTCTTTCTGTTTGTAAAAACTTCGGCAGCCACGTAACTACGACCGTGAACCCATAAAGGGAACAGAATAAGACTAGAAACGTAATGAGCAGATTACGGTTTTTAAGTAAGGAAAAGATGGAAACTTTTTCTCCTCTATCTATCGTCTCTTCTCGCTGTTCGTTTGATGTATCCCGTTTCTTCTCTTTGACCAATATCGTAATTAAAATTCCGACAAGTATGGTCAGCACCCCGAAAATATAAAAAGGCACCGTCCAATTCATCCCTTTTTCCAACACTAATGTGCTCGATAGGATGAAGCCAAAAGCAATTCCTATCCCGGACCCACTGTTAATGATCGCACTTCCAACAGTTCTATTTTTTTCCGGTATCGCTTCAGATGATATTGCAAATTGGGGACTGAAATAAGTTGCAGATGAAAGTCCTGCAAGTGCACGAGCGACCAGGAAGCCTGTAAAACCAGCCATGAGCCCACTGACACCGGTCAAAACTCCATATAAAATAAAACCGATGACCAGTAACTTTTTCCTGCCAAATTTATCACTGAAAGCTCCTGCAGGAATTTGGGCAACCGTGTACGTTAGAAAAAATATACTATTGACCAGTCCGAGCTGGGAATTATTCAGGTCATACTCCAAACCGATATGCCCTAAGATAGGATTCAAGAAATATTTATTGGCATTTATGAACATCCATCCTAATGTGAATGCAAAAACCACTTTCCACCAATAGGGGATTGTGAATTTCTTGTTCTGTCCCGGTTGAGGTTGCACTTTCTTCGATGTCATGTAAGAAATCCCTCTCCCCTAAATAATGATTTTCCATCCAACCAGCCATTATTTCTTTGTTATTGGTTGCTCGTTTTCAAACACTACTTCACCGCCGACAATTGTCGTTTTCACATTCCCTTTAAATGTCCTGCCAACATAAGGAGAATGTTGGTGACGGTAAAACAGATCTTCCTTTTTAAGTTCAAAGCTTTCATTCAAATCAACGAGCGTCAAATCAGCATCATAATCGGCTGCGATTGTTCCTTTCGTATCAAGGCCAAATATCTTTGCCGGGTTCGTTGCAGTCAATTCAACAATTTTCTCTAGCGGAAGATTCCGTTTGAAATGCCCCTCCGTCAAAAGAATATTCAACATGGACTGGGCTCCGGAAATTCCTCCCCATCCATCAAAAATATTATCCGATATTACTTTCATCGACGCTGGCGCCGGGGAATGGTCAGACCCAATCGTGTCGATTTCTCCGTTCGCGACTGCCGTCCATAAATCATCCACTTCTTCTTGATCTCTTAATGGAGGGGCGCATTTTGCGATGACTCCCTGTTCCTCCAGATCTTTTACAGTCAATGATAAATAATGAGGGCATGTTTCGACCGTGATATCGACGCCTCTTTGTTTCGCATCATTGATTACTTCAACGACTTTCCGGCTGCTTGCATGCACGATATGAAGTTTGCAGCCCGTCAGTTCTGCATAAGAAAGTATTCTTCGGACCGCTTCAATTTCCGAAATGACCGGACGCGATTCGACATAATCTCTTGCCGTAACTCTGCCTTGACCGATTCTTTCCTCCGCAAGCTGTTCACACATGACCGTACTTTCAGCGTGAACGGCTAAAAGAGATCCCAAAGACGCAATCTCTCTCATACCTTTATAAATTGTCTCGTCATCCACGTTATGGAAGTCATCTATTCCACTTGGCGACATAAAGGCTTTGAATCCGATGACGCCGCCTTCGTGTAGATCTCTTAAATCAGCCAAGTTTTCTGGTACAAGCCCGCCCCAGTAATATGGATTCACAATTGATTTTTCCTCCGCCAATTTTCGCTTCAGTTCTAAATTGGCTTTATTGACCGTAGGGGGCTTACTATTCAGCGGCATATCGAAAAATGATGTCGCTCCACCGGCGGCAAGACTTCTGCTTCCCGTCTCTAACCCTTCCCACTCAGTTCTGCCCGGCTCGTTAAAATGCACATGTGAGTCGATGACGCCAGGAAAGACATGAAGCCCTTCCGCATTTATCTCCCGATCCGCCGTTGCCTCCAGCGGCTTGCCGACAGAGACTTCCACGATTTTACCATTCTTGACTGCTATATCTCCTTTTGCCGTTGAATCTGCTGTAACAACCGTTCCATTTTTAATGATCAAATCGTATTTTTCCATAATAAACCCCTCCACATTTTTAATTCATTAGTAAGCCTTAGCAGCTCTTCTCATCTCCAGTACGCTGTAAAGGACAAAGGCTGATATAATGCCCACAAACCACGACATATCATAAAGCGGTTCAAAGAACGGGACGAAATTGCCGATTAAGCAAAGAACCCCTGAGACAACTAGGGTTATAAGGGCATTTTCATTAAAACCATTCTTGTAATTATATTTTCCGTTCTTTGAATACAATTCGCCCAAGTCAATTTCCGTTTTTGAAACTACATAATAATGAGCGAGCATAACACCTGCGATTGGAGCCAATAAGCCGCCAATAATATTCAGGAATGTAAAGATGCTAGTCGCATTTTCCATCAGCTTCCACGGCATGACAAGAATTCCAACGACCGCAGCAATCGTCGCACCCGATTTAAAGGTCAGCTTTTTCGGGAATAGCGATGCTAATTGGTAACCGGCGGGAACAATATTACCTGTCACGTTCACTGATAAGGTCGTCAAACAAAGGGTTAGGACGGATACCGCTATTGCAAATGTACTGTCAAATCGGGCAACGACATCTAGCACATTCCAGATGGGAGTTCCAAAAGCAATCTCAGATCCGACAATAATTGAAATACTAGCGACGGCAAACAATAAATAAGTTACAACCAGCCCTACTGTTTGACCGATCGCCTGGCTTTTCGTCGAGCTGGCCAATCTTGTGAAGTCCGATACACTTACCATCGGAGCCGCCCATGCAGCAATGACTGCCGTGACCGCGGCAATAAAGATGACCACTTGATTTCCACTGACCCCGGTGCCTGTGTAAGCTAAGATGGGGGCAACCCCTCCAGCTAGTTTAATCGCCCAGATCGCCATACCCCCGAAGACAAAATAGACAATTGGCGAAAGGATATTTGTAAATTTCCCCAGAAACTTCATTCCCCCATAAATTAAAGCGACATTGAACAGCCAAAATATAAGGAATGAAATTAATGCGGGCAATGACAACCCTAAAAGATTCCAGTCCCCGCCCAATGTCAAAAATGGCGGCCACATCTTCGCGATGAGAATGGACAAAGCTTGGCTCCCTGCATATGTTTGAAAACCAAACCACATGATGGCGGCAATTACCCCTCTTAATATCCCCGGGACCATTGCGCCTTTTGTCCCAAAAGAAGAGCGGATCAGCATAGCAAAGGGTAGACCATATTTCGAACCCGCCTGTCCGTTTAACACCATCACTACCGATATAATAATGGCTGCGACCATAATTGCAGCAAAAACTTGTCCAACAGACAGCCCTAAAGCAAAAAGTGCGCCAATGGCAATATAGTTCGGAATATTATGTACGGACCCCATCCATACGGAAGCAAAATTTCCGATACTCCAGCTTCGTTCCTCCGGCTTCGTAGGCAAGATGTCATCATTAAAGCCTTCTTTTTTCAATTGCTCTCGATTGAGTTCCTCCAATCGGATCGACCCCCTGGTTCGGATGAATTAGCATTTATGCTTGGAGCAAAGTCTTTATCGCACTTGTATGTTTGACTAAACTGCCCTTATTATGTGTCTCATCTTACTTCTATATCCACTAACCTTTGCCTCGCAAACATATAACAGCAATAATCACCAGCAAATAGGAATTCCGTATTGTGGGCACTCTCAACTTCTATACAAAAAGTGATGATTACGCTATGATGGAATATCAGCTCATAAATAGAGGAGGAATTATGATGGCAAGAAAGGCTTATGAAGTAAAGGGCTCAACAGCATCAGGTCCATATTCGGCTGCGGTGGACGCAGGTGATTTAGTTTATTTATCCGGGCAAACCGCAATGAACTCCGCTTCGGCAGAAAACATTTCAGGTGACATCGGGGCACAAACGGAGCTATGCTTCGATCATTTGTTTGAGGCATTGGATGCAGCTAATCTGACACCTGATGATATTGTAAAAGTGAATGTATATTTAACGGATATGAAGTATTTTTCCGCAATGAATGAGGTATATGCGACGAAGTTCTCCAAACCTTACCCTGCAAGGACATGTGTCGCAGTTCTAGCGTTGCCACTGGGCGCAGACGTAGAAATCGAAGCGATTGCAAAAAAACCTAACTAAACTGATGCAAAACAATATAGAAGGCGTCCGGAAAGTAAGTGAAAACCCATCTTTCCAGACGCCTTTTGTCTTTCTTCGAATGAATTTATTGACGGTGAGTTATAAGCATGTTATTATTACCTTGAATTAAAGATAAATTAATTTGAACAGAATTTAATAAGCTGAAATACTGTTAGTGTACCCACTAACAAAATTTTTTACCTATATATCTCGAATTCAAGATAAAAATAAGGAGGAACTTGCATATGAACGAATTGAAAGGCATTCACCACGTAACAGCCATTACGAGCAGTGCAGAGAAGATCTATGATTTCTTCACGTATACATTAGGTTTGCGCTTAGTTAAGAAAACAGTGAACCAAGACGACATTCAAACGTACCATCTGTTTTTCGCAGATGACTTAGGCAATCCAGGTACAGATATGACATTTTTCGATTTCCCCGGAATTCAAAAGGGAGTTCATGGAACAAATGAAATCTCCAAAACCTCCTTCCGTGTGCCGAGTGATGCTGCGCTAGCATATTGGGTAAAACGTTTTGATAAATTCAACGTGAAGCATTCAGGCATCCAGGAACAATTCGGTAAAAAGACCTTGCCGTTCGTGGATTTTGATGATCAGCACTACCAGCTCATTTCTGACGAGTTCAATGAAGGGGTTGAATCTGGGACCCCATGGCAAAAAGGACCAATTCCTTTGGAGTTCGCAATTACAGGACTCGGCCCTATCCATATCAGAACTTCCTTCTTTGATCACGTGAAAGAAATCTTGGAAAAAGTCTTCGTAATGAAGGAAATCGCACAAGAAGATGCATTCCATTTATTCGAAATGGGCGAGGGAGGCAACGGTGCTCAAGTCGTTGTTGAATTTAACACTGTTCTCCCGCAAGCACGTCAAGGTTTTGGCACCGTCCACCATACAGCGTTCCGTGTAGAGGATCGCGCTGACATAGAGGCCTGGCAAAAACGTCTTCACGGCTTCCAACTGCCGAGCTCGGGCTATGTAGAACGTTATTATTTCGGCTCTTTGTATACAAGAATCACCCCTTCTATTCTGTTCGAATTAGCCACGGATGGTCCTGGATTCATGGGGGATGAGCCGTATGAAACGCTTGGCGAAAAACTATCATTGCCGCCCTTCTTTGAAGAAAAACGTGAAGAAATCGAAGGGCTTGTACGACCGATTGATACAGTCCGCAGTACAAAGAACTTTGAAAAAGAGTACTTGTGAGGAGGTGAACAATAAAAGATGGGACTTTTTGATAAACTATTCGGTTCTAAACAACAGGAGGAACAAACAATGACAAATTTAAATATCGGTATTATTTTAGGATCAACTCGTGATGGACGTGTGAGCCCTCAAGTAGGAGCTTGGGTAAAAGAATTAGCAGATCAACGCGGAGACGCTACTTATACAGTTATTGATATCGCAGATTATAAATTGCCGTTGCTAGGCGAGCCGGGAAGCGATGCTTCAGGAGCGGCAGCATGGTCAGAAATCGTTGGAAAACAAGATGGATTCGTATTCATCGTCCAAGAATACAACCACTCCATTACAGGAGCTCTTAAAAACGCGTTGGACTACCTTCGTGAAGAATGGAACAACAAAGCAGCCGGCATCGTATCATACGGTTCAGTCGGCGGCGCACGTGCTGCGGAACATTTACGCGGCATCCTAGGCGAACTATCCGTCGCGGACGTTCGTGTCCACCCAGCTCTATCTCTATTTACTGACTTTGAAAACGGAACGGAATTCAAACCAGCAGAAGTACAAGCCTCGTCCGTAAACCAAATGCTTGACCAAGTCATCCCCTGGGCAACAGCTTTGAAAACAATTCGATAATCTCTTTCTATATGATGGGGACTGATTCAGAAAGTCGGCGTTATTCCACTTTCTGAATCAGTCCTCTTTATATTCCCGCCGCGCTGTAGCCCATTTATTCGCACATCAGGCGGTTTCAACCATACTAAAGACCCGCACTTCCGCTTCCACGGGAGTGTGGGTCTTTTTCAATAAACTCGGTTCTGCATGGCACGGACAATCAGCATATTATTCTCGTACTCCCCCTCCGTACTTATCAATCCCATAACCAACCACTGCAGCTACAAACGCCGGCACGATCCAGCCTAACCCGTGCTCAAAGAACGGCACAACGTCTAGCAGCCATCCGGTTAAGGCTTCCATTTTATAACCGATATTCGTCAATACCTCGTAAAACGCAAAGATCGCTGTCACAGATACCGATAGTCGGTACATCATCTTCCCTCCGCCCGCAAAATGCTGGAACAAGGATAGAATCACTAACACAATCGAAATCGGGTAAATGAAAACCAACAACGGAACTGCCAAACTAAGTATCGTATTCAGCCCTAAATTAGACACCAACAAGCCGATTAACACAAAAACAGCGACATACGAACGGTAATGAATTTTCGGATAAATTTCGTTGAAGAATCTCGCACAAGCATTGATCAAGCCAACACATGTCGTCAAACATGCGAGAGTTACAATTAAGCCGAATAGAAGCCCGCCGCCACTGGCGAACAATAAGTCTGATGCGACTGTCAAAATTTCAGCGCCATTTGCAAAGCCGTTTTCGTTCGGTATGACCTTGCCGATCCACCCTAACGAAACATATACAATAGCTAGTCCAAGGCCAGCTATGATACCAGCCCATAATGTTCCTTTCACAAGCTCTGACTTGGATGCCGCGCCTTTATCCTTCAAAGCATTGATGACGACGATCCCGAACGCCAGCGCCGCTACAGCATCCATCGTGAAATATCCTTCCACGAATCCTTTGACAAATGGGTTTGTCGCATAATTTTCCGCCGCAGGAGATGCGATATTTTCAAATTTCATGAAAGCACGGATAACGAGTATAGCCAATACGAGCAATAAAATAGGAGTCAAAAGCTGTCCGATGCGATCGACGATTTTCTTAGGGTTTAAGCTAATGAAGTATGTCACTCCGAAAAACACTAAGGAGAATATGAGAAGCGCAACCCAGCCATTTACGTCTACAATTTGTTTGACGCCAAGCTCGTAAGCAACATTTGAAGCTCTCGGTATCCCATAAAAGGCCCCGATCGACATATAGATGATGACTGCAAAAACCAAGCCGAACAGCCTATTCACCCGGCTCCCAATAGATACTAGTCCATTTTCAGACAAGGCAATGGCCATGATTGCCATGAACGGCAGCAGTACACCCGTAATTAGAAATCCGGTAATCGCCGGACCGAAATTATTCCCCGATTCCAATCCTAGAAGAGGTGGAAAGATAAGATTTCCTGCCCCAAAAAACAATGAAAAAAGCATGAGCCCTGAAAATAACACATTTTTTCTAGTCATCCGTAAACCCTCCTAATTCTTTGCGAAAACACCATCTACTTCAACAGTCTCAAATATATTTATAAACGCAGTCTCGTCATAATCACGTACAATCTTTTTCACTTGCAACATTTCATAACGTGTAACAACCGTCATTAAAATATGTTTCTTTTCTTGGGTGTAGCCACCGTACCCTTCCGTGATTGTAATGCCTCGGTAGATGGATTTCAATAAATCTTCCCGGATTGCCTCGCCCTTCGAAGTGACAATCTGCATCGTCAGTTTAATATGATTCGTGTGGATGCTATCAATCAGTTTGCCCGTCAAATAGATGGATAAAAGTGTGTATAAGGCAATATCCCAGTTTAATACGGCACCGGAAATAAGAACGATGACGCCATTCATGCCCGTTAGAAGAAGGCCAATACTCATATTGCTCGTTCGGGAAAGAATGATTGCAATAATATCAAGCCCACCGGACGTTCCAGAGTATTTCAATATCAAGCCAACACCGATTCCACTTATGACCCCGCCAAAAATCGTCGATAACAGGATATTATCTGTCACAGCAATGACTGGCAGCATGTATAAGAAAAATGAAAGTGACACTACACACACGAGCGTATTAAGCGTAATCAACCTTCCCAATTTAAAATATCCTAAAATGAGCAATGGCAGATTCAGCAAGAGATTCATTACACCTATATCAAATGGAGTAATCAACCCAATCAAAATAGCTATCCCACTAATTCCACTGCTCAGTATCCCATAGGGGACGAGAAAAAAATTGAAAGCAAATGCTACAATCAACGAACCAGCGACGACAACTACATTTTTCATAACGATGAACCTCCCTAGTAATATGTGACTTAACTCTCGAGTTTTCCACATAAAAAAACTCGCCCCTAAATCAGGGACGAGTTTGTGCTCGCGATACCACCCATTTTCCGCAAGTTCCCCTATAGAAGAAACAGTGCGGCGCTCAGTCAACGTACGATCATACGTGTTCCATATAACGGTGGAAATCCGGTAAAGCTTACTGTTTTCAGCTTTACATCTCGGAGATGATTTTCGGATAAGATCTGTCCATCGACTTTCACCAAGCGTCGACTCTCTAGAGAACAGGGTTCTTCTCTTACTATTTCTCGTCACAGATTATTGTTATTACAATACAATCTAGCAGAGAGTGATTCGAAAAGTCAATATGCTTTAGTAACTTCGGAATTTTCTGCCCACTAACCAACTAACACAGCTGATTTTTCAGGACGAATTCTGACACCGGTTTCCTTATCAAAAAAGTGGGCGCAATCCATATTGAACGTCAAATAGACGTCTTCACCAGCAGTCACATTCGTTCGCGACTCGACTTCAGCAATCATTTCTTGCGTGCCGAGCATCGAATAAAGGAGTGTATCAGCCCCAGTGAGCTCAGAAACGATGATTTTAGACAGGATTGAGTTCGTCAATTCCGCCTCTTCCTCGCCTGTCAACAGATGGATATGCTCCGGCCGAATTCCCATCGTCAGTTCTTTGCCGGCATAACCTTGCTCCCGCAAGTACGCCATCTTCTCTTCGGGTATATTAATATGTACATCATCCGCTATGAATTGGCTATTCACAATCCTTCCATCAAAAAAGTTCATGGAAGGCGAGCCGATGAAGCCGCCAACAAACGTGTTTTCCGGGTTATCGTATACGTCTTTGGGCGTTCCAATCTGTTGGATGACACCATCCTTCATGATGATGATTCGGCTCGCCATCGTCATTGCTTCCGTCTGATCATGTGTGACGTAAATCGAAGTCGTTTTAAGCCGCTGATGCAGCTTAGCGATTTCAGCGCGCATTTGGAAACGCAGCTTCGCATCAAGGTTTGAAAGCGGTTCATCCATAAGAAACAGTTTGGCATCCCTGACAATTGATCGTCCAAGGGCGACTCGTTGCCTTTGCCCGCCTGACAGCGCCTTCGGTTTCCGATGAAGAAGATCCTCAAGTCCTAATAGTTCAGCCGCCTCTTCTACACGCTTCTTTATTTTGTCCTTTTGGAACTTTCTTATTTTCAACCCGAAAGCCATATTGTCAAAGACCGTCATATGCGGGTAGAGAGCATAGTTTTGAAAGACCATCGCGATATCCCGGCTTTTCGGCGGGACATCATTCATCAGCTTCCCGTCGATGTAAAATTCACCGGATGAAATTTCCTCCAAGCCTGCAATCATCCGTAGAACGGTCGATTTCCCACATCCAGAAGGTCCGACGAGAACGATGAATTCACCGTCTTCCACGGTCAGATTGAAATCGGAGACGGCAGTCACCTTTTTATCGAAATGCTTATATACGTTTTTTAACACAATTTTTGACATTCAGATACCCTCTTTCGATAATAATCACAGGCTACTGGTCACTTCCCTCCAGACTGCAAGTTAATGCCTTGGATGAAGTACTTCTGGAAGAAGAAGAACAGAATGATGACTGGTAAGAGTACGAGGAGCGACCCCGCCATTAGATAGTTCCATTGTGTATTCATTTCTCCTTTGAACACTTGCAGTCCGAGTTGGAGCGTATAAAGGTTCTCATCGTTCAAATAAAGGAGCGGCCCTAAAAAGTCGTTCCATGCGCCATTGAAGGAAAAGATCGCTACGGTCGCAAGCGCCGGCTTCGTAAGCGGAAGACCGATCGTCCACCAAATGCGGAAATGGCTCGCCCCTTCTATTTTGGCCGCTTCGATCAGCTCGTTCGGAATCGTCATGTAAAACTGCCGGAGAAGGAAGATGAAAAATGCACTTCCGAAAAAGGCTGGAACAACAAGCGGATAATACGTATTGATCCATTGCAGTTTTGAGAATAGGACGTATTGCGGAATGAGCGTTACAAATCCAGGAATCATCATCGTCGATAAGACGATGGCAAATAGGATGCCCCTCCCCTTAAATGGCACTTTAGCAAAGCCATATGCGATGAATGAGTTTACGAGGACACTCCCGATCACGACAAGCATCGTTATCGTAATTGTATTGATCGCATAGGTATCGAATGGAGCTGCTTTCCATGTTTTTATATAGTTGCCCCAATTCCACTCATGAGGGTAAAACGTTGGCGGATACGTCATCACTTCCGCCATCGATTTAAGGGAAGTTGAAATCATCCACCAGATCGGCGAGAGGATGAGGAGGCTTCCCGCTGCGAGCAATATGAAATTAATGAGCGAAAGAAGCTTCCTTTTCGTATGTATATTGTCGAAATATGCAGGGGCTGAAGCAACCCGCTCTTCATCCCTCTTTTTTGCTGCCATTTCAACTTCCTCCATCATCTCTCCTCCCCTTCGTAATGAACCCAGCGCGGTGCAAGCTTCAAGTTGATGATTGTAATTAAGAAAACGATGATAAAGAGAATCCAAGACATCGCCATCGCATAGCCCATATCAAACGATTCGAATGCCTTTTTCCACATGTATAAGTTATAGAACAGCATGGAATTCACCGGTCCGCCCTCTCCATTCGACATAACATATGCCTCCTGGAAAATTTGGAAGCCGCCGATCAAGCTCGTGACAATATCAAAAAAAATGACTGGCGTAATCATCGGGATTGTAATAAACCGGAATTGCTGCCAGCTACTCGCGCCATCAATTTTCGCCGCTTCATACAATGATTTCGATACCCCTTGCATGCTCGCAAGGTAGAGAAGCATTCCTCCTCCAACACTCCACATTTTCATGAAAATAAGTGCCGGCTTCGTCCAATCGGGGTCGAACAGCCAATTTGGACCCGGAATACCGAACCATCCAAGGGCGGTGTTCACCAAACCAGTTCCCGGATCGAGCAACTGCATCCAAAGAAGGTAAACCCCTACCCCGGAAAGTACTGCCGGTAAATAGTAGATCGTCCTGAAGAACCGGATGCCCGGTACGTCTTGGTTGAGCAAGGCCGATAAAAAGATCGCCCCGGCAGTCGTGAGCGGGATGGAAAACAGCACGTAATAGAGGGTGTTATATAAGGATGTCCAGAATAGATTATCGGCAGTGAACAGATTTTCGTAGTTTTTAAATCCGATGAAATCCATTTGGGACGTTATATTGTAGTTCGTGAAACTCGCCGCAAACGAAAAGATGAGCGGTCCCGCCGTGAAGGCGATAAATCCGACTATCCAAGGAAGTATGAAAACATATCCTTGCAGCCCTTCCATCCGTTTATAATTCAATTTCTTCCGCATTTGCTATCCCTCCCCCGGTAACATCTGTTTACGTAGTAAAACGAGGAGAGCTTCTATGCTCTCCTCATGCTTCCGTTCACTTGCTTTTCTCTATCAGTTTTTCAAGGGATTGCTGTGCGTCCTTCAATCCTTGTTCAATAGATTTTTTTCCAAGAAGAATCGAATCCAATTCAGGATTGACCAAGTTCATGAAATCCGGTGCATGGACAGGGACAGGTGTAAGGAGAGTATTTTCCATATTATCAATTGCCATTTGATAAACTACCTTGTCCTTATCAGGCATCTCGCTGTTTTTAGCCGCATTTTCGGCAGCTTTGATATTCGCGACGTTGTCAAAGTTTTTCACAGCCCAGTATTCCTGTGCTTCTACATCCGTCAAATGCTTGATGAATTCCCAAGCTTCTTCCGGATGCTTAGAACCTTGCGGAATCTCAGCGACGAAACCCCCGCCCCAACTTGTATTGCCGCTTCCCGGCTCACGTTCAGGCAACATCGCTACACCGAAATCGAGGTCCGGTGCATAGTCACGGATTTGCGTGTAAAATGTCGGTGTATTCACATACATCGCAAGCTTGCCGTTAAAGAACGGGTTCCCTTGCTGGCTGTCGATTTGCGACTTATAGGAATTGATCGTATTGGCCCCGTATTTCTCATGCCAATCCATTACCCATTCAAGCGTTTCACGGTTCGCTTCCGTATCGATGATCGGTACACCATCTTCATCGAAGAAGTTTTTTCCGTCTGAGTTTAGCATCCAAACATCCGAGTTTACTCCCCAAAGCGGATAAAACCCGATCCGGTCATATGTATCTCCGTTCTTAACATCCAGTTTTTCAGCATACTCCCAAAGCTCTTCCCAAGTAGCAGGTGGCTTTTCCGGGTCTAGTCCAGCCTCTTTGAAAGCTGTTTTATTGTAAAATAGAATTCTTGTATCTGTATTGAAGGGAATGCCATATGAATCTCCTTCGTAAAGGGTTGCATTCCAAAGTTCTTCATAGAATCGATCTGAAATATCGTCTTTTTCCAGGAACCGCGATAGGTTCATCGCTTGATTCTTCTGGCCGCGGAGCGCTGTTGCATTGATGTCGTTAATGACGACATCAGGCGGGTTCTTGGCCGCGATTGCCGCCAGCTCCTTCGTCCATATGTCTCCCCATGGAACAAATGTATGCTTCACTTCAATCTTATCCTGTGATTCATTGAAATCCGCTACGATCTTATCGATGACCGGACGCCTGATCTCAGAGCCCCAGAAGCTCCAAAAATCGATAACAACTTTATCCCCGCTGTCCGCGCTCTTACTGTCTCCGGTCTTGAAGCCGGCACATCCTGACAGGATCAGCAACAATACAAAGAACAGCGGCATAAGTTTTTTCCTGAACACTTCCTCATCTCCTCCTCAATTTGAAGCACTTCTTACTAAAATTTACTTACCTACCTATCTACTTACCCAGTTAGCCTTTCAATAAACCTATTCCTATGAAAAAATCGAAAATTCACGCTTACTATTAGTAATCTGCCTCATATAATGATTCAAACTTCACAACAAAAAACCCCTTCCCGAAGTTGCTCGAGAAGAGGTTGTAGTAATCAATAATTATAGAATTAGGTTCGCCCATTGAACAGAACGATATTTTATGGTAAGTTTATAAAGATAGACCTCATTTAATTTATATGAATATATTATCCCTACTTTAAGTATACAACAAAACCTATTTGCCGGTCAACCCTTTTACTCATTTTTTTTAAAGGAGTGTTTGCAATGGAATCAAATTTTCAGCAGGAGCAGCAAAGAGTGGACGAAGTTATGAAAGTCATTACGGGACGGATTCGCCAATTGGAGGAGGACACGTCACGTCAACGGAATGAGGTTGTACAGATCCGAAAGCATTTCTGGGATGAAGTCAAAGTCAATTTGGATACGTTTGACGATTACCTAGAAACAATTATCGGATTACGACAAGAAGCGCAAGCACTGGCTGTCAGCCAAACGACTCATCGTCATGCTTCCAAACGATTGGCGACATTGCATCGGATGAGCGAAGCTCCATACTTTGGCCGAATTGATTTCATTGAAGAAGGCGAGACAACTGAAGAACAAGTCTATATTGGAATTGCCACGTTATCTGATGACAGTGGTGAAGACTTCCTTATCTACGACTGGCGGGCACCGATTTCTAGTGTCTACTATGATTATCAGCCAGGCGACGCTTCATATGTAACCCCCGGCGGCGTAATCCAAGGCAGATTGGAGAAAAAGTGGCAATATCTTATTCGCGGCGGAGTTCTGCAATCGATGTTTGACACGAGTCTCACAATTGGAGACGAGGTACTGCAGCAAGTGCTAGGCAAAGGCACTGACAAACATATGCACAGCATCGTTGCTACGATTCAACAAGAGCAAAACAGAATCATCCGGCATGATCACCGAAAGCTTCTTATCGTTCATGGACCTGCCGGCAGCGGTAAGACATCAGCCGCCTTGCAACGGATCGCTTATTTGCTCTACAAATACCGTGACAGTCTGAATGCCGACCAGATCATTCTATTTTCACCGAACACATTGTTCAACAGCTACGTGTCCAATGTACTGCCCGAGCTCGGTGAAGAGAATATGCAACAAGTCACATTTCAGGAATATGTAAGTCATCGGTTAAGCAAGAATTATCAAGTTGAAAATCCATATGATCAATTAGAATACGTTCTAACTGCAACGGATTCTCCTTCCTATCAGTCAAGGGCAGCAAGCATCCGATTCAAGGCTTCCCCCCTCTTCTTCGAAGCGATTGAAGCCTATAGAGAATCATTAGAGGTATCCGGCATGCTATTCAAAGACTTGCTCTTACGAGGAAAACCGATTGTATCCGGGGAGCAAATTGCCGAACGGTTTAACCGGAAAGACACTTCCCTCCGCTTCCATAATCGGCTTGAAAAGCTGAAGGATTGGCTGCTGAACAAACTAAAAGAAGCACAAAAAGTTGAACAGCATGAATCGTGGGTGCAGGAGAGAATCGAACTGCTTAGCGATGAGGAATATAATAAAGCACATGCGTACTTAGCAAAAAAGCGAGGGTTTAAAAGAGACTCCATCGCCGATTATGAGATGGACACCAAAGAACTGGCCCAGTTGATTGTACAGCAAAGATTGAAGCCTTTACGGAAACAGGTGCGGGAATTTGAGTTCATCGACATGAAGGGCATCTATAAGCAGCTATTCACCGATCCTTTGGCAATAAAACAATGGATGAACGGGGACACACCTGCGGAATGGCCAGCCATCTGCCAAGCTACCCTAACCATGTTGGATGAAGATCAATTGCATTACGAAGATGCTACGCCATTTTTATTATTGAATGAGCTTATCAAGGGATTTCAGGCAAATCGTACAATTAAACATATCGTCGTTGACGAAGCGCAAGATTATTCACCTTTTCAATTCGAGTTTTTGAGACGACTGTTTCCATCTGCCAAGATGACGGTGTTAGGTGATTTTAATCAGGCGATATTTGCCCATGCAAGTGATACTTCTGATTTCAATATACTTACAAATATATTTAGTTCCGATGAAACGGAAGTGATCAATATGGCAAGAAGCTACCGATCCACAAAGCCGATCATTGAGTTTACACGGAAACTAGTGCCAAATGGAGATCAGATCGTCCCCTTCGAACGCGAAGGCGACATGCCAGTTCTGAAGCAAGTGGACAATCATGTAGAGCTGTACCGCAGCATCGTTTCCAAAGTCGCTGATTACCAAGACGCCGGCTATAACACCATTGCAATCATATGCAAATCAGCCGATGAAAGCAGAAGTGCATTTGAAGCCTTATCGGCAATTGATGACATCAAGCTGTTAAGGATCGGTTCAATGGAATATGAGCAAGGTGTCATTGTCGTACCAGCATATTTGGCTAAAGGCATCGAATTCGACGCCGTCATTATTTATGATGCATCGAAGCATGTTTACTGCGACGAGAGCCTTCGCAGGATTTTCTATACCGCATGCACAAGGGCGATGCATGATTTGCAACTGTACAGCGTTGGAGAACCTACCCCGCTGTTAGAAACCGTTCCACGGGATTGTTTCATCTTAGCTAAATAGAAACTTCAAAATTGTGAAGTTCTTCGGGAACTCCGGATATAAAACTGGCGTCCTTTTGTAGGCGTAGTTTAAATATTTTTGATATTCTATATATAAATTCAGAGGAGGGGAAATTACATGAAATCCAAATTATTAATAGGTTCGATTGTTCTTGTGACTGGTATTTCAATCACGGTGGTATGTATATACACGGGTATGAAGAACGTAAGCGCCGACAACGAAATAGAGAACATAAAAATGGAGCACGCAAAAGCTGACAACGATATAGAGAACATAAAGGTTGTAGAAGAAACAAAGGAATCGACCGAACCCCTAACTAAAGCCTACGACAAGGAAGAAATCGGCATGTGGATTTCTGAAATAAATGCAATCCTTTCCGCACCGTTGGATGATCCTCGTTTGATAGAAGCGAACTACGACGAAGGGTTCGAATATTACTTGAAAGCACAACAAGTCAAGGACTTGTACCCAAATACAGAAGATTTAAGTGGCACTGAATTTGGAATTGAATATGATAATTTGACCATGTTTGCGAATTGGATATTGCATGAACAATTTGTTCGCACGGCTCATTTAGACTCGTACGGGCGAGCAAAGGAAGATACATCTCTTTCCGACAAATGGAAACCGGTCCATCATAATATGAGACAATCGTTCGAATACTTGAAGCAGCTAGCGAATGACCTTGACGTTGCGCTTAATCATGACGGGCAAGGCGAAACGTTTGGCGTGACCCATCTATTGAAAGGCGACAAGGTTTCCAAAATGGAAGCCTTTGGCACAGGGAAATCGAGTAGGATGGATGATTGATTAACTCCCGACTTCTTCTCGCACCATGGAATCCTTGGAAACTCCGATGGAAGTACCCCTTATTTCAACTTATTGCAGTCGAGCATACGGGTGCTTTTTATTATGGTAGAGTGACAAAATGAAAAAAATGATATATATCGCTTCCTTAACCTTATCCTCCATCGTTCTATTGTTTCTTATCATGAAGTTTTTTGGATTTGCTATTGTAGTCAATAGAACAATTATTGATAAATGGATGGCATTGATTGCCCTCTTTTCTTTACCTACTTCTATTCACATGTTAATAAATAAAGAAAACTTAAATATGTTGAATGTACGCACAATTCTTGTAGCAATCATCGTACTCATGTGGTGTAACTGGTCATTTCGCGTACAGCCTATTTATACAGCTTATGTCGAAAATAATAATATTCTTGCAAAACCGTACTTAATCTCTGAAAAGAAGAATTCAAAAACACCACTAATTGAAGATGTTATTTATACTAAGTACACTATATATAAATCCATTACCCCCGTTCTCTTTAAAAAAGACTCAAAAGTCGTTGAGGAACGTGGCATAATAATGTTCAAGGAAAATATAGTAAAAACGGTTGAAATAGATGGAAAAATCTATATTAAAACTGACAATAGTCGTTTATTGCCGATTAAATAGCAGAGGACGCAAGTTATAAATTTTGCAGGTAGCGAGTATCCTAGGTTTCCACTAAACCCAGTAGACAACCACCTTATAAAACTGTAACTTACTCCCGCAATTTTAGAAACCTCAATACAGAGTGCCCGCGGACCATACACACTAAATTTTGGCAATTTAGAGCCTTTAGCCGCGGTGATGACTACAGTCTTTTGATTACAAGAGCCATTTGTATTTTTTCAATGGATCGGCACCGCCTGTATCATCGGCATGATTTGATTGCTAGCGGTAAATAAAAAAACACCATAATACAGAAAAGGGTTGCCCAGAAAGTAAGTTTTCACTGACTTTCTGGACACCCCTTTTGTTATGCTTCCGTTTCTTGTAATGTACCTTTAAATCTCGTTTACGGTTCCTTTTTCTTACTACGAAATCTAAGGTACATACTATATAAAAGCAGCGATATGATAATGAAAATGGTGCCTATTTAATCATAGGCCGCGATGCTTACACCTTGGAATACTTGAATGAAAGAAGGGGCTATCCTGCTCCTAGATATTACGGAAGTTTCTTATGAGGGTATTCAACAGTCTGTCCTTGCTTTAAAATAATTAATGGATGTTCAATAGACAGCTGTCGTAGATTTGCATCCGAAGGCAGAAACAGAACAAACAGTTTATCACTTTCTACATTTTTCTCTAATTTCAAATGATACCTGATAGACTATCTTCTTCACTTCATTATTTTGCACAGCTCCAACTATAATATCCATTTCACCCATATTGAAAACAGTATAATCAAAATATACGTCTTGATTAGTTCGATATATTTGTGACGCAGTGGTTTTCTTTTTAAAAATAAAACCTTCTCTGAGGACGGGTTGATAGTTATTCCCATCAACATAGATTTTAATACTAGCATCACCTAATACATACTTCTCAAAAGGTTCCTTATTGGATTTGGAGCTTAATAAGAGGATGGGCAATCCAATTGCTATTATAACCAAAGTCACTACAGTTTTCCAATTCCTCATTCGGCAACCACCTTATTAATTGGCTCTTATACGCCCACTGCTAGATGGACCAGCTACTTCATACGGCATACCAAGATTATTGATGAGACAAATAGCCAATAGCTTTCCAATAACTTTTAAATAATTGGAAACCACTTGATTACACTAACGCTTTAAACTATTTGTCAATATACACTGAATCTAACTAAAGATATCTTGTATCCCGATATAACTACTCTACTTTTTTCACTATATGAAACTTATTACATATCTCTCCTTGTGTCTTTCCTATCGACCTAATAAAAAGCTTACGTTATTTACCCCCAGAGAATGAACAGAGTATTAGCGAAAACACCGATACTTGGAAAAATATGTTGCCGATTTAAACCCCTTTGGATATGATAATCGTAAAGGGATGGTGAATTTTCAATGAAGAATGAAATTGAAGATTTATTTGACAGGGATAAACCACATGAATCGAAAATGAAAGTGGAAAGAAAAGACGGAGAACCAACTGCGGCTTTCAAAGGTGCTTCCTGGGCAGCTCTGCTTATTGGGGGCTCGGCTTATCTGATAGGGTTGTTCAATGCAGGAATGGAGCTGAATGAAAAAGGGTATTATTTTGCAATATTGATATTCGGACTCTATTCGTCTGTGTCTTTACAAAAAGCCGTAAGGGATAAAGATGAAGGAATTCCCGTTACGAATATTTACTACGGCATCAGTTGGCTTGCACTAGTTATATCGATTTCATTAATGGGCATTGGTCTATACAATGCAGGCAGTATTGTCTTAAGTGAAAAAGGGTTTTATGCCATGGCTTTCGTTCTGAGTATATTTGCGGCTATCACCGTCCAGAAAAATGTCAGAGATACGCAGAAAGCTAGAGGGTTAGAGTAAAGATAACTTTTAGGGGCTGTCCAGAAATTCAGTGAAAACTGATTTTCTGAGACAGCCCCTTTGTTATGCTTCCGTTTCCTGCAATCTGCCTCTGAAATCCTCTTTCGATTCCCTTTTCTTCTGCTGTAACCGAAGAAAAATATTGTTTAACAGTAAGGAAATAATAATGAAAACGGTACCGATATAATCATAAGCTGTGACACTTGCGCCTTGAAAAATTTGAATGACTAACGTTGTGACGGGTACAAAGTTAAGAAATAACAACCCGTTCAACGGCGTGATAACACTCACGCCGTAGTTCCACCCGACCAGTGCAATAACACCTGGGAAGATTACCATAAAAGCGATATGAGGGCTTGTAATGGTCAACGTTTCGACGGTTGGAACCGAGACATATCCTGTAAGCGTCACTCCAATTACGACAACAGCCGCAGTAGCCGTTCCGAGCAAACAGCTTAATGCGGAATAACGCAATGCAGACCAGCCATCGTTACTGAATCGGGTACCACCAATTGTGTACACAACCCACCCAACGACTGCGATAAAGATCAATAAAGATGGAATGATGGCATTAGATGCTGTAAAAAAGGCACCTATATCACCTTTTGTTACGACTAGCGATGCACCAACGAAGCCAATAACCACGCAAAACATCGTAAATGCATGAGGCCGTTGTTTTATAAACACCCAAGCAATAATGATAGATATCATCGGCATTAATGATTCCATAATAGAGGCAATCATTGTACCTGGGTTGCCTAATAGATCCTGTCCCCAGAAAATGAGTAAATTATATACCGCAAAGGCCATTGTTCCGAAAAACCAGAGGAGCAGTCCCTTCCCTTCAAAGCGAAAAGCTTGCTTCCCTTCCTTCCATAACAACCAGACAACTAAAATGATCGTTACAAAACCATAACGTAAAAGTGTAAAATAAAATGGGTCTATATGGTGAAACGCATGATTCGCTACGGGAAACATTGCTCCCCAGGATATTGCGGATATCAAGCATAAAATAGCAGCCCATACTACAGTGTTCTTCATGATGTTCTATCTCCTCTGCTTACTATCTCCGTATAACATTAAACCACAGGTTCGGTATCTCTCAAAATGAACATTAATGATGTCCTCCATCTCAATTAGTGATATCATAGAAAAAGTGTCAGCTGATAGGAGTGATCATATGGAATTTAAAGACTTAGAGATTTTTCAAATGGTTGCACAAAAAGGTACGATTACCGAAGCTGCAAAAGAATTAAGTTACGTCCAATCCAATATCACCTCTAGAATAAAAAAACTTGAGACTGAAATGAATACAGCTCTATTTAACCGCCATAGCCGCGGAATGACGCTAACACCTGAAGGAAAAAAACTACTGGTCTATTCCGAGAAAATTCTAGATCTAACAAATGAAATGAAAAAAGTTGTTCAAAGCAAAACTGAACCAGCGGGCAAACTTGAGATTGGAACTGTCGAAACCGTTATGAAATTGCCGGTTATATTAGCTGCCTATAATAAAAAGTATAAAAATGTAGACTTATCACTCCTTACAGGCGTTACACACCAACTCCAAAACGATGTATTACATCACCGATTGGACGGTGCATTCGTAACAGAAATCGATCACCATCCTGAATTAGTTTCCCATGACGTTTTTCAAGAGGAGCTCGTCCTGATCTCAGATAAGACGAAGACTTCACTTGAACAACTTATAGGGGAGCCAATCCTTTGCTTTAGTGAAGGATGCGGTTACCGGGCAAGACTGGCAAATTGGTATAAAGATCAGAACATAACACCACAAAAACTGATGGAGTTCGGGACGTTGGAAACGATTTTGGGAAGCGTTACGATGGGGCTTGGCATTACGTTCGTCCCCAAATCAGCCGTTGCCCATTTGGAAGAAAGAGGACTCGTCCACTGCCACTACTTGCCTGAGAAATATAGCAAAGTCAATACAGTGTTTATACGTAGAAAAGACGCTTATTTAACATCTACACTCGAAAAGTTTATCGAAACGTTCGAGCAGGTCGATGGGGAAATGGCTTACCCGCTAGCGAAGTAAAAAGCCCTCGTAAAATATAGAAAAAGCCTAATTTCTCTGTTGTTTCCAGAAGAGAGATTAGGCTTTTTTCAATCAACTTATTATGCGGCTTTTTCAGGTCCGAAAATCTTGTTATTTAAAGATAGCAATTGGCTTCCACTAATCAATAGAACAACCGCCATTGCTAATAAAGCTACATCTAGTTCATATCCTGCAGCTTCTGCTCCCATAAAACCTAGGGACAATTTAGATGTAAAGATCGCTCCCACCATCACAATTGCAATTAAAGCTGAGAAGATTCTTGTTCCGATTCCTAGGATTAATGCAATTCCTCCAAGGAGTTCAATAAAAGCAACTACATAGCCTAAGAAACCTAAAATCCCAATGCTTTCAAACCAACCTGCTACATTTCCAAGACCCATTTGGAATTTTGCAACCCCATGGATTAAGAATGTTATCCCTAAAACTACTCTCATATTTACGTTCCATTATTCATTCTCTCCTGTCTAAGATGTTTTTCTGACTATTATTTACACGCCTACAGTACGTTTTCTTGTCTTGTTGCTTTCCTCACGATTGGCGCCACCTAGGTCGCTAACATTCCCCATAAAAGCACTCACCTCCAAACAAGATGTAAATTAATAATTAAATTAAAAGGAAAGTAAGTTGCTTACTTAACGTAAGTTACTATATAATTAACACAAGCAATAGTCAAGTAATTAATTAACGGGAAATATTTCAGTTGGTTAGTATAGAGAGTTATACTATTAGTTAGGGGTGGTTCTAAAAACACTTTGCATTTAGGTCGTTACTATCTGACCGAAATGGTTACGTTAAACATATACATCAGTGTAATTTGAAAGCGGGGAAACCTCTTTCAAAAAATCTTACAAATAAAAGGAATGATCTTATGGTACATGCGAAATTGGCTCCTCAAGTTCTTGAGGTCTTAAAAGATAAAATACAATTGATTAAGTCGGGTGAAGGAGCGATCTACTTGGTCGGCCCCATTAAATTGCCAGTGAATTTGTATGGGGAGACCGTTATTTTCCAATGGTATTGTTGGCTGAATCAATGCCAAGTGACGGATAACTACCAAGAAATTATCGATCAACTGGCTTCCGCCAATTTAGCGGAGTACCAACAGTCAAGCGTACTCGTATACGGAGATTTCGAAAACGCGGATGATGCACTCATCCGGATGCACTCCATCTGCCATACCGGGGACATATTCGGTAGTAAAAGATGTGACTGCGGTTATCAGTTAAAACAATCGATGCAAAATATTGTCGATCACGGGACTGGTGCTTTGTTCTATCTGGCAAACCATGAAGGCCGTGGAATTGGTTTATTTAGCAAAGCGATGGCATATGTGCTTCAGGAAAACGGTTACGATACAGTGGAAGCAAATGAAAGCCTTGGCTTTGTCGATGATGCAAGAAATTACGAAGATGCGATTCGTGTGTTAAAGAAATTACGTACAAAACCTGTCAAACTCATGACGAATAACCCGAGAAAATTGGAAGCGATGCGGAATGCCGGTCTTCCTATTACGGAAAGAGAACCTTTATGGGGCGATAAATCCGAGTTCAATGAAAAATATTTGCAAACAAAAATTCAACGTTCCGGCCATTTAGGTGAAGAAGGGAATCACAATGACTAACCATGAATTTTATATGAAGTTGGCTCTTGATAATGCACAAGCAATGAAAGGCCAAACAGATCCAAACCCTCTTGTCGGTTCAGTGATTGTAAATGACAACCGAATTGTCGGGGTTGGTACCCATCTAAAAGCTGGGGAACCTCATGCTGAAATTCATGCGATTCGTATGGCTGGTGAGCAGGCAAAAGGTGGGACAATTTACGTCACCCTTGAGCCATGCTCGCATTATGGGCGGACCGGCCCTTGTGCAGTAGCAATTGTTGAAGCGGGAATTAAGAAAGTCGTCATCGCTACACTCGATCCAAACCCGGTCGTTGCCGGAAACGGGGTTAAAATTTTGGAAGATGCAGGAATTGAAGTTGTCATCGGTGTATTGGAGGAGCAATCGCGAAAGATGAATGAAGTGTTCAATAAATTCATCGTTGAGCAGAAGCCTTTCATGACGATGAAAGCAGGAAGCACATTGGACGGAAAAATCGCTACACATACAGCAGATAGTAAATGGATAACTTCCGCCGAAGCAAGACACGATGTACACATATTGAGAAATCAACATATGGCTATTTTAGTCGGTGTCAATACAGTCATTGAGGATGATCCTGAATTGACGACGAGAATCCCAAATGGCAGAAATCCGATTCGCGTAGTTTTAGATTCCTCGCTGCGCATCCCACTTCATTCAAAGGTTGTAACGGACGGGCAGGCGAAAACATGGATCTTCACTTCTTCTACGTATAATGAAGAGGCTAAGAAACAGCTGGAGGAACAGGGCATTGCGGTTTTCCACACTTCAGGCACTCGCCAAGTCGATTTGAATGATGTTGTTCGGATTCTTGGTGAAAAACTTGTTTCTTCGGTCTTAATTGAAGGCGGAGGGTCGATTCACGCAGCTTTTCTTGAACAGCAGCTTGTCGACAAAGTTGAGATTTATATTGCGCCAAAACTAGTTGGAGGCACAAATGCGCCGACATTCCTTGAAGGTACTGGTGTTGAAATGATGCGTGATGCCGTGGATATCGAAAATCTAACCATTACGCAAATCGGGAAAGATTTTAAGTTTACCGGCTATCCGAAATATATAACAAACTGAGGGGTTTACTATGAAATTTGGTTTCGATATAGATGATACGTTAATTAATTTACGAGAACATGCTTTTCACATATACAATAAAAAATTGAATCAGAATGTGGATATAGAACTTTTTCACGCCTTGGACAAGGTTGATATTCATGAGCTCTTCGGCATGACGGCTGAAGAAGGAGGTAAGATGTGGAATGGTTCACTAGAAGAGATTTATTTCACATCGTGCCCTTCTTATCCTGATGCAGTTGACACGTTGCAAAAACTGGAGCACGACGGACATGAAATCTATTATATTACCGCAAGGCCGAAAGAACATGGCGAGCGTACAATGGAATGGATGATTGAACAAGGTTTCCCAGTCCACAAAGATCGATTTTTTTACGGCATGAATGATGAGGACAAGGTTCACATTATAAAAGATTTGCAACTTGATTATTATTTCGATGACAAGCCTGCGGTTCTAGAAACATTAGGTGATTGTCAGACGAAACTGTTTGCCAAAACGCAGCCTTATAATCAACATTTGGATATTCCACGTATTGCGAACTGGCCTGAACTTTTTGATTTACTACTCAAAGAAAAGAAGTAAAATAACTCTGCGTGTTACTAATTAAAAGCCTAATCCTGTTTTAAAAAGGGTTGGGCTTTTTGCATGTTTTAACAGCGCCAATGAGCTGTCTAAAGTTAATTACGTCTTGTCTTACAGGTATGAAGTTGAAGGAATTCTTACCTACACAAATATAAGCAATCAAGATATCTTAAACCAAGTATGGTATAATTTATGTTAATGCGCGAAAATACCGTCAATCCGAAAAGTCAAACAGAGAAACCATTGTAGCCAATGCGACTGTTTTCGTATAGTTAAGCAGAAATGCAAGCGCAATAAATGATAGTATGCAGATTTGAAAAAGGTTAAGCAAGTAACCATTGAATTTTTTTATTACGTTGAAAAGGGGGATGGCTTTTTAGAAACCAGGGAAAATAATAGATGATTGAATGGAGAGAGGGTAACTTGGATAGTCAAAAGAAAGTTCCGGTAGAAAAAAAGAAAAGGAAGTTTCAACTACCACACATTTACGTCATTTTATTTACATTAAGTGCAATTGCTGCTATAGCAACCTATCTTGTGCCAGCAGGTCAATATGAAAGAATTCCCGGTCCAAATGGGCGCGAAACGATTGACCCTACTTCATTTGAGTTAGTAGAAAAAACGCCAGTGTCAATTACTGATTTTATGCTTGCCTTTCCGAAGGGTCTTTTATCAGCTGGTGAAATTGTGTTTTTCACATTTGTTATTGGTGGAATGTTCATGGTCCTTCGTAAGACAGGGATCATTGAAATCAGTGTTGACAAATTATCCAGAAGGTTTTCTAAGCGGAGTATCTTTATCATTCCTGTTTTGCTTTCTATTTTTGCATTAGTTTCTGCTTTAATTGGTGTACCTGAATTAAGTTTAGTTTACATACCAGTTATTTTACCTTTAATGATTATGCTTGGTTATGATTCGATGGTAGCAGCGGCTATAGCTTTAATAGGAACTGGCGTTGGCTACACAGCAGGAGTTTTAACACCTGCAAATACAGGAATCGCACAACAAGTATCAGATGTTGAACTATTTTCCGGAGCAGGATATCGTGTGGTTATTCTAATCATTTCAGTTATCGTCGCCGTAATTTATACGATGAGATATGCGAAAAAGGTCAAGAATGATCCGACATTAAGTATTGTATATGAGGACGATTTAGAAAAAAGGAAACTATATGAACGTGGAGATATAAGTGAAGAAAGATCAATGAATACGAGGCAAAAGCTTGCTTCAGTTGTGGCACTAGCTTTCTTTGGAATATTAATCTACGGGGTTTTAAACCTTGGATGGTTTATGGTTGAAATGTCAGGACTATTTATCTTTATGGGGATTGCAGTAGGGCTTATTGCAGGCTTATCAACATTGCAAGTTAGTGAAGCATTTAACGAAGGTTTTCGTGACGTGTTAGTCGGTGCAATGATTGTAGGGGTTGCCCGATCCGTTTCGGTCGTTTTGGAAAATGGTAATATCATGGATACCATTGTTCATTCCTTAGGCTTATTAGTTGGAGAATTTCCACCTGTACTTGGTGCAGTGGGAATGTATCTAGTACAATTGCTTCTGAATTTCATTATACCTTCTGGAAGTGGACAAGCACTTGTTACAATGCCGATTATGGCTCCATTATCAGACATAATCGGGGTTACTAGGCAAACAGCAATTCTTGCATTCCAGCTCGGAGATGGGTTTTCACATATTCTTTACCCGACATCAGGATACTTTATGGCAGCTTTAGCGCTTGCTGGTGTTACGTGGCAAAAATGGGTTCGATTCTTTTTACCATTGTTTTTGATATTTGCTGGACTCTCTATCACATATTTAGTTATTGCTCAACTTACTCAGTGGACAGGATGAACAATCCCCAAGGGCGCCTGTCACTTACTGAGTTTTTCCAAAGTGTAACATAGCGGCATTGACTGGGTGTTGACGCACCCAGTCTTTTTAATACCTGTTTCGTTTACCACAATTATTAAAAATAGACATATGCAATCCCCTTCCTTCCCCATCAAATCCAAATAGAAAACCTCCCCCATCTATGCGATAATGAAAGAACAAATGTTTCACTACTAGGAAAAGAGGTGTACTGATGAAACCAGTTATCCTTGCTGAAAAACCATCACAAGCGAAAGCGTATGCGGACGCTTTAAACAGGTGAATGACGTGCTTATAGATAGTTTTAGTGAACTGTTCAATTTCCTCAAAAAGTGGTTGGTTTAAATAAACCTTAATTGGATGGTTCTTAAAACTTTTTTATATTATAAAATTATAACGTATAGAATAAAAAATGTTTATAAAAAGGAGTAAGGCATGAAGGTAGCTCTCATAGTTTCAATCATTTTTGTATTTATTGTTTTAGCTGTCGGACTAATTTTGACCATATCCGAAGCTAATTCTATGAATAAAGATTACAAGGGGAAAAACAGTTTTTCTTCTCTGCTATGGGCTTATGTTCTAGCAATCCCATTCATTATTATAGTAGTTCTTGTAGGTATATTTATATTATTTTAACAACAGAGGACGGTTCGGAACCAGTGAAATAGTACATTTGTTCTCGTATCTCAGGAACCGTCTAAGATTGTAAAAATGGGGGAACTAAAAAGTTATTGGAGTTCTTTAGAATTTACACATTTTCAAACATTCCCCCGTTATCTCTTAGCGCGTAGACAAACCTAGAAATGCCTTCTTTTATTGAAGCTTCGTTCCCTTTGCCATAAGTAAATCGAACGTATCCATTTTTTGAGCCCATTATTCTCCCAGGTACAAATGAAACGCCTTTTTTCATGGATTCTTCAAGTAACTTATATTCATCAATTTCGTGATTTATTTTACACCATAAATGAATTCCGCCTTGTGGCACTAAATATGTAACCTCATCTTTAGATAAGCTGTCCAATGCCAAAATTAACGCATTCCTTCGCTCCCTCAGTTGAATCCTTATATCTGAAACGTGTTCGTCAAATTGGGGGGAATCTAGAAATTGATTCGCTATCCATTGCGGAAAAACACTATGGCCAAAGTCAATTTGATGTTTGCCGTCTGACAAGCGTTTAATCACTTTTTCCGGACCAATAATCCAACCAATGCGCAGTCCTGATGCAACCACTTTTGATAACGAACTAATGTATAAAACATTATCATTATCGTCCATTGACTTTAACGTAGGTCCAATGCACCCGTCGAATGACGTCAAATTATAAGGATCATCCTCTATTATGGGGAAACCGTGCTTTGATGATAATTCCAATATTCTCTTTCGGCGTTCTAGCGACATTTTCGTGCCAGTAGGATTTTGATAATCAGGATTTAAGAAGAGCATACGAATTCGATGTTTTCTTTGTAAAGCTTCAATATCATCAGGATTTACACCATGTTGATCAACTGGGAGTAAGAGCGTTTTAACACCAAATGATTGAAAGATCGGTAAAGAGAATGCATAGGATGGGTCTTCAATCGCTACTGTATCGCCTGGTTTTAACAAGCATTGAACGATTAGGTGTATTGCTTGCTGAGCACCCGATGTAATCAATATGGAGTCTGGCTCAACTACCATACCTTTATACGTTTTCATATGTTTACAAATGGTCTCCCGTAATCCCGCATCGCCTAAAGGATGATCGTAACCTAAATGCTCATCAAACGCATGCTCCTTAAGAATCCTAGCGAATTGGACGTTAGGTAGTAAATCTGCTGCAAGTTCCCCGCTTGATAGGTTAATCATTCCTTTTTGCTCAGTTTCATTACGAAGTTTCTGTACCAACGGAAGATTCGGAAGAAACGAGCCGTCCTCTACATATCTCCCCCAATTGGGAACCCTTTTATGAGTTAGCCCCCATATATCCGTATTTATATATGTGCCGCTCCCTATCTTTCTGACAATTAATCCGACTGCCTCTAGCTCATCATAAGCAGTCACCACCGTACTCCTATTAATCAGTAATTTTTTTGCCAACTCACGTTCAGATGGTAATGGCTGGTCCTGAGATAAATCTCCCGATATAATTGCATTCTCTATTTGTTCTACAAGTTGCCTATACATAGGTTTTTTTATTGAACGGTCTAGCATAAATTGCATTATACTCCACCCTTTATTTGTAAGTTTTCATATAACAAATTTTGTACTATGCTCATAATGATACAGTAAATGCTATTATAGCATCTCCTGACATCAGTATTCTGTAGTAGTGTTAAAGATGACCTTGTCCATGAATCGGATGACAGTCACTCAAACAAATAAAACAAACGTGAATTTCCCCACTTGTTCAACCTTTCATGAAGATTATTCTCACTTTAGATCCTTGCTCCCAACTCGTAAACTTCTTCCATTTATGCGATAATAACAGAACGAACGTTTCATTATTTAATGAAAGGAGGGGCTAGTGTGAAGCCAGTCATCCTAGCTGAAAAACCATCTCAAGCAAAAGCGTATGCAGACGCTTTTTCCGTACGAAAACATGAGGGATTCCTGGAAATCAATCCTTGTCCTATTTTCCCTGATGGTGCGTACATCACATGGGGTGTCGGCCACTTAGTCGAGTTGAAAGAGCCGCATGCGTACAACCCTGCTTGGAAGCGTTGGTCGCTTGGGAGTTTGCCGATCCTGCCCGAACGATATGAATTTCAAGTGGCGAAGGGAAAGTTCAAACAGTTTCAGATCGTGAAGAAGCTCATTCGTGGGACAGATACGGTAATAAATGCTTGTGACGTGGACCGTGAAGGCTCGAACATTTTCTATAGCATTTATTATCAAACGGGCGCCCGAAATCAAACGATCAAGCGGCTATGGATCAATTCACTCGAAGTGGATGAAGTGCGAAAAGGATTTTCAAATTTGCGGGATAATCGCAAGGACTTGCAACTTTATGAAGAGGCAAAGTCCCGGCAGATCAGCGATTGGCTTGTTGGGATGAATGCTTCCCGCTTGTATACACTTTTATTGAAAGCGAAAGGCGTTCAGGAAGTGTTTCCGATCGGACGAGTGCAGTCGCCTACGGTCTATTTAATCTATCAACGGCAACGAGAGATTGAGACATTCGTATCGGAACCGTTTTTCGAAGTGGAAGCGACGTTCAAAGCAGAACACGGTACGTATAAAGGCAAAGCGAAAGCGAAGGAGCCGAAACATGAGATCATTCAGGAGCTTCTTGCGAAACATGGCATCCAACCGAATTCGCCTGGTGTGATCACTTCTGTCACCCATACCGATAAGCGGACGCCGCCACCTCAGCTCCATTCGTTGTCAACATTGCAGGCGACAGCGAACCGGCGTTGGAAGATGAGCCCCGCGAATGTGTTGAAGACGATGCAAGGCTTGTATGAGAAGAAGCTTGTCACCTACCCACGGACGGATGCGCGCCATATAACACCGAACGAATTTGCGTACTTGAAGGACCAGGTCGGCGATTACCAACAGCTGATCGGACATCCCTTCCCCGTCGCTTCTCTTGCGCCGAAGAAACGGTATGTCGACAGTTCGAAGGTGCAGGAGCACTACGCTATCATTCCGACGAAGAAAGTGCCGACACAGGCGGTCCTCGGCAGAATGTCGCCGCTCGAACGAAATTTGTATGAAGAAGTCGTCCGTACGACGCTCGTGATGTTCCATACCGATTATTTGTATACCGAAACGAAAGTGACGACGGATGTAAATGGCCTTCCGTTTTTCACGACCGGCAAGACGGAAAAGGATTTAGGATGGAAGGCTTTATTCCAACGGTCTAAAGAGGATAAGGACGAGCCCGCTTTGCCGCCGTTGCGCATGCAAGAAGCAGTCCAATCCGATATCGGCATTAAGGAGGGCAAGACGATGCCGCCGAAGCCATATACGGAAGGTCAGCTAATCGCGATGATGAAGACTTGCGGGAAGTTGGTAGAGGACAAAGAGGAAACGGATATCTTGAAAGAGATCGAGGGTCTTGGGACGGAAGCGACACGGAGCGGCATCATTGAAACGATAAAAAAGCATGGCTATATCACCGTGTCCAAGAATATCGTGTCGATTACGGAGAAAGGCCGTGTGCTTTGCCAGGCGATCGAAGGTAATCTGCTTGCCAGTCCATCGATGACAGCGAAGTGGGAGACATATTTGCGGAAAATCGGTAATGGTGAAGGAAGCGGGCAGCATTTCCTTGAAAATATTTCGAAGTTCATTGCGAAGCTATTAGATGAGGTCCCGAAGCAGCTGGAGGCAAAGCCGATCGACGCAACGAAAGTTCCGCCGCGGCAATCGAAATCGCGCGGCTCTTATCAAGCTGTAGAGGTCGCCCCATGTCCTGCATGTCAAAACGGCATGCTTCTGGCCCGAAAAGGATTTTACGGATGCAGCAACTATAAAAATGGCTGTAAACAGACGTTGCCTGGCATCTTCTTGAAAAAGAAACTGACACCGGCGCAAGTGAAGCTCCTTTGCACAAAAGGCAAAACGAATACTATCAAAGGATTCACCGCCAGTAACGGAAACAAGTTTGACGCTAGCCTTTCCTTAGAGAACGGGAAGTTGAATTTGGTGTTTCAAAAATAAAAGTAGTAATAAGAGTGGCTGATGTGAAGACGGTATTGTCCCGGACTCATGTCAGCCATTTTTTTGTATCCATTCAGTTCCCCCGCTCACCTATGGTATTATGGACAAGGTTCCAAAAAGAGGTTCGCAAACTCCCTCTCTAAAAAACTAAGGAGATATGTACAATGAAAAATGAAAAAGCAGTGGTCGTCTTCAGCGGCGGTCAAGACAGTACGACGTGCCTTTTTTGGGCATTGAAGAATTTCCGGGAAGTCGCAACGGTGACGTTCGACTACGGACAAAGGCATTCAGATGAAATCGAATGCGCCCGAAAAATCGCCGAGGAACTTGGCGTATCATTCAAAGTGCTGGATATGAATTTAATTAACCAGTTATCGGCCAATGCGCTCACACGAGATGACATTGAAGTGACGGAAGTGGATGGCGAATTGCCGTCAACGTTCGTACCCGGAAGAAATCATCTGTTTCTATCTTTCGCGGCGGTTTACGCCGATGCGATTGGCGCGCGGCACTTGATCACCGGTGTAAGTGAAACGGATTTTAGCGGATATCCTGATTGCCGCGATAATTTTATTAAATCTTTAAATGTGACGTTGAATTTAGCCATGGATGGAAAATTTGTCATCCATACGCCGTTAATGTGGCTAGATAAATCCGAAGTATGGGAGCTTTCCGATGAACTTGGCGCACTCGATTTTGTGCAGGAGAAAACACTCACTTGCTACAACGGCGTTCCAAGCTCAGGTTGCGGAGAATGCCCTGCGTGTGTGCTGCGCAATGAAGGGCTTGCGGCGTATCAAACACGAAAGACTGCAGGTGCCGCTAAATGATGCAGCAATTTTATCCGCAAATACAACATGACTATCGATTTGAATTAAATAAAGATATGCATTTTTCGGCTGCGCATTTCATTCCCAATGAAGATGCAGGTAGATGCCAAGTGATGCATGGACACACGTATTTCATTAATGTCACCATCGGAGGAAATGAGCTGGATCCACTCGGTTTTTTGATTGATTTCAAGCAACTGAAAGATCTTATTCACAAAAAATATGATCATTCCGTATTGAATGATCATCCAGAGTTCCAAAATACTTTTCCAACAACTGAACGATTGGCAGAACAAATTTGGAAATCCATTCAGGACGCTCTCCGGACAAAAGACAACCGTCCTATGTGTCTCCAAGTGATCGTTCGGGAAACGCCAACCAGCTATGTTGTCTACCGTCCGTTACGGGAGGACTTACAATGAAAATACCTGTAATGGAAGTGTTTGGCCCTACCATCCAAGGTGAAGGAATGGTCATCGGTCAAAAAACGATGTTTGTGCGGACGGCGGGCTGCGATTATTCTTGTTCTTGGTGCGATTCCAGTTTTACATGGGACGGAACTGGCAAAAGCGTTTCGAAACGCCCCCAGGACATTATTGAGGAACTGAAAGCCATCGGTGGCCAATCCTTTTCTCATGTAACGATTTCGGGTGGAAATCCAGCTTTGCATAAAGGAATCGGAGAACTAGTCGATCTCTGCCATGCAGAAGGTTGGAAAGTTGCAGTCGAAACGCAAGCTACATTTTGGCAAGATTGGTTGTTGAGAATTGATGATATTACACTTTCTCCAAAACCACCGAGTTCAAAAATGATAACGGATTTCAGCAAACTGGATCGTTTCATGGAGAAGTTGACAGATGCAAACGCAAGTCTGAAAATCGTCGTCTTTGATGAAATAGACTTCAAATTTGCTGAAGAAGTCCATCTTCGTTACCCGTTTGTTCCTTTCTATGTTCAAGTAGGTAACGATGACACGACAACAATAGATGATGCCTATCTTGTCTCCCACTTATTGAAACGGTTTGAATGGCTTATTGATTTGGCTGTCGCTTCCCCGGTTATGAACGACGTGAAGGTTCTGCCGCAATTGCATGCCCTTGTATGGGGGAATAAGAGAGGTGTTTAGAGCTCTTCTAAAAGTAGTAAGATAAATAAAAAGGTCGATTTTCATTTTTGTGAATCGACCTTTTTATTATACTTAATATAATATTTGTTGACTCTCATGCTCCTACACATTATATTAAGAATGAGATTGAGAATCGTTATCAATCTAAAGACATAAGTTGGGAGAGGAAGTACTACATGAAGAAAAGTATAATGCTCCTGCTTGCCTCTTTGCTACTCGTTCTCGCGGCATGTGGGAATAGTACGAAGCAAAGCAGCAACGCAGGCGAAAACGAGAGTCAAAAGAAAAATGAAAAATCCGAAGTGAATTTGTATACGAGCAGACATTACGACGTCGATAATGAACTGTACAAAAAGTTTGAGGACAAAACTGGCATTAAAGTGAACGTCATTAAAGGTGAAGCTGATGAGTTGATCGAGCGTATAAAACGTGAAGGAACAGCTACGAAGGCGGATCTTTTCTTAACGGCGGATGTCGGTAGATTGTACCGTGCAAAAGAGCAAGGATTGCTTCAAGCCGTGTCAAGTGACATTTTGTCGAAACAAATACCTGAAAAATTCCGTGATTCTGATGATATGTGGGTAGGTTTGACCAAACGTGCGCGCATTCTCGTATATAATAAAGATAAAGTGAAGCCCGAAGAGTTATCAACTTATGAAGCGCTCACAGACGATGCGTGGAAAGGTCGCGTGCTCGTCCGTTCGTCTGAAAGTGTTTATAACCAGTCTCTATTAGCTTCATTCATCGGAATCGATGGTGAAGAAGAAGCGAAAGAATGGGCACAGGGCATGGTGAACAATATGGCACGCAGTCCGGAAGGCGGGGACCGTGATCAAGCGAAGGCCATTGCTGCAGGCATTGGTGACGTTGCAATCATGAACACATATTACTTAGGACAAATGCTGAACTCTCAAGAACCTGAAGAAGTCAAGGTGGCAGAACAGCTAGGCATTTTCTTCCCGAACCAAGATACGACAGGCACTCATGTTAATATAAGCGGAGCTGGAGTAGTTAAAGGTTCGAAAAACGCGGACAATGCGTTGAAACTTCTTGAATTCCTAACTGGTGAAGAAGCACAATTCACTTTTGCAGAAGCAAACTACGAATACCCTGTAAACCAGGATGTCGAGCCAGCGGAACTTCTAAAATCTTGGGGTGAGTTCAAGGAGCAAGACATTCCACTCACAGTTCTTGGTGAAAATAATGCAAAAGCGATTATGATTTTCAACGAAGTAGGTTGGAAGTAATAGCTTGCCCCCTGTCGCTTTTGCGATAGGGGTTTATTGCGGAAAAGGCAAAGGATGGGTTTGGTCATGAATAGGCGAATTGCAAACGTGAATGGTTGGACGATCGGTGCAGTACTCATTATTACTTTACTGTTTGTTCCTAATTTATCAATTGTTACAGGAATTTTTACACCCGCAAGTGAAAATTGGGGGCATATTCGCGAATTCATGCTTCTAAACTATATTAAGTCTTCGCTGACGCTCGTATTTTTCACTGCAATATTCACTGTTGCAATTGGTCTTAGCCTAGCGTGGCTTATTGCACAATACGACTTCCCCCTTCGCAACTTCATGAAATGGTCACTCATCTTGCCTTTATCGATACCGCCCTTCATCGGTGCATATACTTATCACGGTATCCTTAATTATACGGGCATTATTCAAAAGACGCTTCGAAATCACTTTGATGTATCAGTAAATCAAGCCTATTTCGATATAATGAATGTACCTGGTGCCATTTTCATTTACACGATATTCTTATATCCGTATGTTTATATGATCACTAGAATTTTCTTGTCCAATCAAGCTGCCTCTCTCGTTGAAAGTGCACGGACACTTGGAAAAGGTCCAATGGAAATTTTCTTGAAAGTCATTGTTCCTATATCACGTATTTCAGTCATCGGCGGCGTTAGCCTAGTCATATTAGAAGTGTTAAATGACTATGGCGTTGTTAAGTATTTTGGCATTCAAACGTTCAGCACCGCAATTTTTCAAACGTGGTTCGGCTTAGGAGACTTGGATTCTTCCATAAAGCTTGCGGCTTGCCTGATGGGTATCGTCATTTTCATCCTTGTAATCGAGTGGATTCTCCGCGGCGGAAAGAAATACAGCTTTTCATCAACAAAACTTAGACCGCTGCCGCTCGTCAAATTGACCGGAAAAAAAGCAGCATTGGCAACAGCGTATACGCTAGTTATTTTTACGATTGCCTTCCTTATTCCAGTTCTTCAGTTGCTGGACTGGGTTGTTCTCACATTTGGTAAAGTTCCGATGGAAGAAGTGCTGACATACACGAAAAACTCAATCATTGTTGCCGGAACAGCAGCATCGCTTATCATCTTTTTCTCGCTCGTCATTGGGAACTTTAGCCGAATTACGAAGCACAAGTTTGCGAAAATATTACCGAAATTAACGGTTCTTGGCTATTCCATACCAGGTGCGGTCATCGCCGTGGCTGTTGTCACGACATTCATTGCCATTGATCGGTATTTAGCGCCTGTCTATCTATTTTTAGGTTTGGATTCCGAGCTTGTCTTAAGTGTCAGTCTCGTCATGCTGATTAGTGCATACATCATACGGTTTTTCGCGATCGGATACAATTCGATTGAATCGGGTTACACGAAAATCGGTACAGATTTTCGTGATGCCTCACGTATGCTAGGCGTCAGCAGCTTACGCACCTTTTTCAAAATCGATATTCCGATGATGAAAGGTGCCATTATAAGCGGGTTCATCCTTACGTTTGTCGATATTTTAAAAGAAATCCCATTGACGCTCATTTTACGACCGTTCAACTATGATACACTTGCAACCAAGGCGTTCCAATATGCTAGTGATGAAAAAATTATGGAAGCGTCACAAGCTTCCTTGCTAATAGTCGGTGTAAGTGCAATTGCAATATTTGTTTTCAACAAATTGCTTGGAGAGGGGCGGGAATAATATGTTTATTGATATACAAAATATGAGTTTCTCTTATTCCAATTCACCTGCAAATGCAGTCGAAGATTTCACTCTTACAATAAACAAGGGTGAAATAATCTCCATTCTTGGGCGAAGCGGAAGTGGAAAAAGTACCATTCTTCGACTGATTGCCGGACTTGAGATGCCGAAAGGTGGTTCATTTTCGTTAGGCGACAAAACATTATTTAACAACCACATATTCGTCCAACCCGAAAAGCGCGGCATTGGCATGGTGTTTCAAGATTATGCGCTCTTCCCGCATATGAGTGTTCAAGATAACGTATTATTCGGGCTCCCTAAAATGAGCCGTAGCAATAAGTTGAAACGTGTGGAGGAAGTATTGGAACTCGTAGAACTTGAAGGTTACGAAAAACGGTATCCGCATCAGCTAAGCGGCGGTCAGCAACAACGTGTGGCACTTGCACGTGCAATTGCACCGCAGCCTGAGCTCATTCTTTTGGATGAACCCTTCAGTAATCTAGACACCGAGCTCCTTGTTAAAATACGTGAAGACCTTCGCCGGATTTTAAAGAAAGCCAACATAACCGCAATCTTCGTTACACACAATCAAAACGATGCCCACGTACTCGCGGATCGGATCGTGAAGATCAAGGATGGTGTAATTGACCAGGTCGGACGTCCTTGCGACTTGCTGGGCAGTTCAACGGATGAAAAAGGCGATATCGAGCTTTTGCCTGAAAAAGAACTCGTAAGTGTATGATGTTAGATTGAAGGACTTAAACGCTATAAAATACACATAATGACAGCCGAGTGATTCCTTAGATAGGGGCTGTCCAGAAGTTTTGTATAATGAGCTTTCTGGACACCCCTATTTATCTTATAAAATGACTGTTGATTACCGGATTTTCAGCTCCAGGTGGGCGCTTCCTCGGGCAAGTACTTAGCCAATCAAACAACGAAGGGTCAATTCGTATAATTTTTATGGCTTTTGCAGAAATTAACAGCCGCTCCTAACGCTACACTTTACTTATTGGCCTATGCAAAGCTCCATCTTAACTTTCATGTAAACATTGACAATAAACAGACAACTATATATAATCAATTTGAACAGTGGTCAAATAAGGAGGTACTATGTCATCTCGAAAATCTGCGCAACGTGAACTAACTCGCGAGATGATTATGGATGCTGCAAGGGATTTATTCATCTTAAAAGGATACGAACACGTTTCAATGCGTCAAGTAGGGAAAGTGCTTGGTTATAGCCACGGAGCCATTTATTATCATTTTACAAATAAAGCAGAACTGTTTTATGCACTTGTCGAAGAGCATTTCGACATGTTGGAACATAAGCTGAAGGAGCTCGCACAAGCCCCTCTCGCCCCTCGGGAAAAACTTGAAGCCATTTTGCTTGGCTATATCGAATTTGGTTTAAACCATCAAAGCCATTATGAAATCATGTTTTTAATCAAAGATGAAGAAGTGCGAGACTTCCTTAATCAAAGCCCTTACGAAACTTATGAATTGTTTGCGCAAACAGTGCATAGTTTGAGTGAGAAGCAACTTTCCATTCAAGAGATTTGGTCTATTTTCTTATCTTTGCATGGGTTTGTTACACACTATTTACGCCATGTGCTCAAATACGAAGACGTTTTGGATATGGCGAAGCAACATGTCCAGTTTTTGTTGAAAGGAATATTTCAAAGTTAGCCATTTATTGGCTTTCTTTTTTCACCTCATTTGAACAGTGGTCAAATAAAATGGTAGGAGGGTTTTTTATGAAGAGAGCTCTAGTTTTGGGAGCGTCCGGCGGAATGGGCTATTCGATTGTGAAAGAATTAATTGATAGAGGGGTGGAAGTGACTGCATTCGCCCGTTCGGAACAGAAACTGAGGAATCTGTATAATGAGCAGCGGGAAATTAGCATACAAACCGGGGATATTTTCAATTTGCAAGATATTAAAGATGCAGCTAAAGATGTAGATATTATATTCCAAGCAGCTAATATACCTTACCCCGAATGGGAGGATAAATTAGTCCCTTTCATCGGAAATATCTTAAAGGCAGCAAAAATCCAAAAAACAAAGCTTGTATTAGTTGAGAATATTTATGCGTACGGCAGGTCGACCGGGGCCAAGGTAACGGAAAACACACCAAAACAACCGCATACAAAAAAGGGAAAGATCCGTTTACATGTAGAGCAGCTCGTTAAACAATCAAGTGTTCCAACAATCACTGCCCATTTTCCCGATTTTTATGGCCCAAACGCCGAAAACACACTAATGCACTATACCTTAAAGGACACCGTTCAACATAAAAAAGCGATGTTCGTCGGTAAACAAACGATGGCAAGGGAATTCATTTATACACCGGACGGGGCTAAGGCTGTCGTCAACCTATCAATGCACGACAATGCCTATGGCCAAAACTACAATATTCCTGCTAATGATGTCATTACTGGGGAGGAACTCGTACAAATTATCCGCGAACTTTCGGGATATGACAAACCAGTTAGAACTGTCTCTAAAAATCTAATTCGGTTCCTCGGCATATTCAGCATTGATATGCGCGAAATGGTTGAAATGTTCTATTTGTATGAAGAACCTGTTGTGTTGGATGGCGGTAAATATGAAAATGATATCGGTCCCCTTCCCCGCACTTCCTATCGGGAAGGATTGCAACGTACGATGGAATATATGAGTGGTGCAAAGTGAATAGTAGACAAAACGCCACTCCCAACAGAGGAAGTGACGTTTTTCATTTATCATATCCTTTTCGGCCAAAAACTCCATTTGCCAAGCAAAATCAGTATAGCAGGAATGAGCAATGGCCGGACGATGAATGTGTCGATCAAGATGCCTAATGCCATGATGAAACCGAATAGCTTCAATTCATAAATCGGCATCGTCGCAAGCACGAGGAATGTCGCCGCTAATATTAATCCTGCCGAACTAATGACTCCGCCGGTCCGCTCTACTCCTCTTCGCACCGCATCGTCAAAAGGCAGTTCTCTCATCTCTTCCCGGATCCTTGCAATCAGCATGATGGAATAATCGACGCCAAGTGCAACAAGGAAGACAAATGCGTAAAGCGGAATTCGATAGCTAAGCCCTTCCAAGTCTAAGAAAACTTCGAATAAGAAGTAGGCCAAGCCCACTGTAGCCCCAAACGATAGCAATATGCTCCCAATCATGTAAACCGGTGCAATGATAGACCTCGTTTGTAAGCCTAGCATTATCGTTATCAAAACGGTCATTAAAATCATAACAATCCACGTATCCCGATCATTGATATCCCGTACATCGGCATTGACCGCCGTCTCACCGGAAATATACATAGATGTGTCGGATTGGTTCGCATCCTTTAAGATCCTTTCGCTGTCTTCCCGGAGCTTTAAGACCGCATCGAACGCTTCCTCATCATAAGGATTACCTGCAAATGTGACGGTGAATTTTGCCGCTTTCCCATCTTCGCTCATAGGATTGCCTTGCGTTGTGACACTGGCGATGGCAGGATCCTCTTCAATTCGTTCAATCACCGCCTGCAGCCCTTCCATGCCCAATTCGTTTTCAGATACGAATAGCAACGTCCCCGGAGCCAAGCTTCCTTCTGAAAAGTCCTTTCCTAACCGCTCATACCCAACCCTGGATGAAAGATCTTCCGGAAAAGACGCAATTAAATCGTATGACTCTTTCATGTTTGTCATATTCCAAGCGCCAAGCCCTAGTAATACTAGAATAGGAACCATGAATAGGAACGGCTTTTTTGTAACGACAGCCGCCACTTTCCCCCAAACCGTTTTCTTCTCTACTGTCTTATCCCCGTATTTCGGGATGACTGGCCAGAATGCCTTCCTGCCGATTACCGCAAACAACGCCGGCAATAATGTCAATCCTGCTATAAGCATCGCGCCTGCCGCAATGGCGAATACCGGTGCAAAATTACGGTACGGCTCATACAAGGCTAGGAACAATGTCGCCACGCCCAACACAATCGTGCTGCCACTGAAGAAAATCGGCTCCTTGACATGGCGCATCGTTTCCTGCATCGCAACATTTGCATCCTCATGCAACTTCAATTCTTCCCGATAGCGTGAGAAGATGAGCAAAGAATAATCCGTAACGACAGCAAATAAAAGAATCGTCATAATTGACAGCGCTTGGCTGTCCACACCGAACCAGCCCTGTGCAGTCGTAAAACCGACCACTCGATCGACTACTGCGTAAACGATTCCTGCACCAACTAAAGGGATCAACGTCAATAGAGGCGACCGGTAGATGACTAACAACAAGACCAAAATCAGACCTACTGTAGATAGCAACAGGACAATATCTGCTTGGCTGAATAGCTCAACTGCATCCGAGGCGATTCCAGCCGGCCCTGTCCAGGACAGTTCAATACCTTCCGCTACTTGATCGCCGACAGATTCCTTAATGGATTGAACTAACTTGTGCAAATCCTTTCCTTCAAGGTTTTGCGGTAATGATAGCGGAATGAAAAATGTTTTTTCATTTTCCGATAGGAATGACGCGCGTTGCTCAGGCTGCAGTTTGGATAATGGAATGACATCCACTTCGTCAAACGCTTTATCCTCTTTCAATGCTTCAATAGCTTCCGCAAAGTTGACGACCTCTTCATCCGATAACCCGCTATCCTTATGGAAGACTGCAAATAGCGGGATGCCGCCGTCATTCGGAAAATACTTTTCCAGCTCATGCGCTGCCACGATGGACGGTGCATCTGTAGGCAAGCCGGAGTCCTTATTGGCAATGACATTCTCCTTGCTGCCCGGTGCAAACGCGGATAGCATAATTGTCATCAGGAGCCAAATCCCTATGGAGGTCCACCAAAGACGTCTGCCTTTTAATTTTCCTTCTAGCACTATCGTCTTCCTTCTTTCTCAATTAAGAATGTCACCAAAACAAATAGCACGAAGCTGATGAGCAGGACGCTTCCACCAACAATATAGAAGATGAGCGAGAATGTTTCATTCACACCGAACGGGTTCATAAATTGTAACCACATACCTGCCGTCAGACCGATGGATCCGATGATTGCGGTCCAACCGTGTGCGGCAACCATCTTTTTCGCGCGGACTTTAAAAACTTTGTAGAAGACGCCCCAAGCGAAGACCGATAACCAACCAACGACTAGGATGTGCGCATGGATTGGACGGAAGGCATATGATCCAGCCCCCGCCATATGGGAGCCTAAAAATGCCCCAATTACCCCAAAGATCGCTGAAATCCTAATAAGTCGTAAACTCCATTTTTCTTGCATGTCATTTCCTCCTATTTCGTTTATGTTATATTCCTATCATAGGAGGTCAACATGAACGGAACATGAACAGGACATTACAATTTTGGAAGTGTGACCGTAAATGTTGTGCCGACCTCTTCCTCACTTTCAACTTTAACGCTGCCTCCGTGGAGCTTCACGACTTGATGGACAATGGAGAGTCCGAGCCCTGTCCCCTCGACTTGCTGCGTCCTGGAATGGTCTACCCGGTAAAACCGGTCAAACAGCCTTCTCAAATGTTCCTCTGCAATCCCGGCGCCATTGTCCCGGAAGATAACTTTCAATTCATCCGCACTTTCTGTCAGGCGAACCTCTATCTCGCCGCCCATCCGCGTATATTTCAACGCATTGGAGAGTAGGTTCTCCCATACTTTTTCAAGGAAAGCGGGATCTCCTACCATCTCCACTTCATCCACCTCCATGACGAGTGACATCTGTTTCTCTTCCAGAAGCCATCTTTGTTTTCGGATGACTTCTTTTAATTGCTCATCCAGACGGAATTTCATTTGCTTCAACGGTGACTCCAATTGGTCGAGTGACGTCAACAGCAATAACTGCTTCGTCAATGAAGAGAGCCGCTCCGTCTCGGATTGGATGACTCTCGCATAGTTTTTCCGCTCCCGTTCAGGCAGTCCGCTGTCCATCAGCAAATTGGCATATCCTTTAATATTGAGCAGAGGAGATTGGAAATCATGTGACACGTCACTGATGAATTCCTTGCGCACCCGGTCATTTTCACTAAGCTTCTCCGTCATCCGCTGAAAACTTTGCGCCAGTTGGCCGATCTCATCACGACGGTTAATATCAAGTGAGCCCGTGAACTTTTCATCGCCGACCTTTTTTGCAGCCGTGGTCAGCTTTGTAATCGGTTCAATCAATTTCTTCGCTACAATCAACATCGACAGCAGACTGACAATCGCCATGACGACGACCATGCCGCCCAATAGGTAATGAACTTCCGTAAACAACAGTTTAATATCAGGCCTCATGAACAGGGCATATGTTTCCCCATTGTATGTAAACGGAACGCCTACCGTGTTCGCAAGTTCATCGGAGAAAAAACCGGTCATGAACGTCTCCGTCTTCAAATCCCGCATTCCGTGATACGGGCGGCCATCCAGTACTTGATCCACAGAAGCGGTCCTCAAGTTCTCCACCCGGAATGGCGCTCCATACTTAGTTGCTTTCAGATCCTCGTTCACGACGAACAATTTATAACCGGTTGCGGCCTGCGTCTTGAAATACTTTTCCAAATCGGCAGGTTCCTCCGTTTCAATGTAGTCGGCCATCGTAAGTGCGATACTCATGTTTTTTGCGTCATTCTGCCCTTTCAATTGCTGATGATAATATGTATTCACTACAAGAAATGCGATGACGGTACTTGTCAGCATAATGCCCGTTGTGAAGGAGAGGAACTTTCCATAAAGCGATCTCATGTATCGGACACCTCGAGCTTGTAACCGACTCCACGTACCGTCGTTATGTGAATGCCCTCCGGAAGCCCCTCAAGCTTGTCGCGCAGCCGTTTGATATGAACGTTCAGCGTCTGTTCATCCCCTTCATAATCGAAGCCCCACACGCGTTCGATAAGGAAATCACGTTCAAACACCTGATTCGGCTTGGAGGCAAGAACGGATAGCAGCTCAAACTCCTTCAGTGGCAGCAACAGTATCTTTTTCCCGACCGACACTTCATAGCTTTGCCTGTTGATCTTAAGCGGACCTGTTTGTATGAGCACATCGACTGCCTTGTCATATCTCCGTAAGATGGCATTGATTCTGAACAAAAGCTCCTTAGGCTCAAACGGTTTGACGACATAATCGTCGGATCCAGCCAAAAACCCCTTCTCTTTATCCTCCAGCGCACCCTTAGCCGTTAGCAATAATACCGGGATACCCGCTTCCGCCCGCAGTCTCTTCGTTAAATCAAACCCATCCATCCCGGGCATCATTACATCGACAACCGCCAAGTCGGGAAGCTGTTCCTTCAATATCCCAAGTGCCTGCTCCCCATCAGCCGCCTTGATCACTTCATACCCCGCCTGGGATAGATGGATATTCACCAACTCCAATATATTCGGATCGTCATCCACCACGAGTATTTTCATATTTATCTACCCTTCCCTTTCAAAAATGCTCGCAACTCTGCATTGAGCAGCCCTGAAACCATCAGAATGACTGCCGTCAAATAAAACCATAGGACGAGCAGAATTATTCCGGACAACTGTCCATAGAGCCTCGTATAATCGACATTTGCCACATAGCTTCCGAAGAAGAGTGAGAACAGCTGCCAGCCGATTGCTGAGAAAATCGCACCCGGCAACACTTCCTTCACTCTCATTCTACCTGTGGGAACTACTTTGTAAAACAATAGGAAAAACAGGAACAAGAACAGCGTGCCAATGCCCCACTTCACCATCGGCCACACAGTTTGCCATCCGCGCCATTGCTCTACCGTATCGTAATATGTCACCACTTCATGCAATGCCCTTTCAATTAGCGGAAGAAACAGTGACAAGGATAGGATAAGCATGAATAATAGCGTCACACCCAAATCCCTGATCAACACTTTCCAAAAAGGATATTTCCTGACATACCCATACGCCTGATCCAACGAGCGCGCCAACGATTGCACAGCAACCGATGACAGCCAAAAAGCGACCGCCAAGCTCGTGTACAAAACATTGCCCTGCACTTTGAAAATAATCGCCCTCACATTCTGCTCAATGATTACATACGCCTCACTCGGCGCAAATGGCCGAAGAAATGCTAAAAACATCTCCTCATCTACCGGCAAATAACTAAGCAAGGAAAACAGGAATATGAGAAAAGGAAACATCGATAATAATAAATAATATGCCGTCTGCGCGGCCTGATCGAAAAAACGCTCTTTGAAAAATCTCATCGCCACATTGCGTACAATCACCTTCTCCCACCTCCTCCTTTCAATATACCCTATTCTTCCAGAAGAAATTGAATGCGTGGAGGAGAATTTTTGATGGTAGAGCAGGGGGAGATTGTTTTGGGCGCGCGGGGGATCGCTTTGGACGTGGAATTGCATTCTTTGGGCGCGCGGGGGCTTGTTTTGGGAGCGGAACGACTATTTTGAGCGCGCAGCGGCATTCTTTGAGCGCGGAACGACTATCTTGAGCGCGCAGCGGCATTCTTTGAGCGCGGAACGGCTATCTTGAGCGCGCAGCGGCATTCTTTGAGCGCGGAACGACTACCTTGAGCGCGCAGCGGCATTCTTTGGATTGAGTCCATATAATTGTGTAAATAGGAAAAGGCCTTTTCCATCCCCTGTGATAAAATGTTTTCAACCACGATAAACATTTGGAGGAATGGAAAATGGCCCACCTTAATTTTAACCTAGATATGGATATTTTAAAAGACTCTGTGATGAATTCAAACATTGACGCTGTCGTCAAATCCACAATCGTTCTGGTGTTGAATGAATATATGGAAATGGAACGGGACGAGTACC
>NZ_JAMBOI010000018.1 GCF_023715535.1 Sporosarcina luteola
TGGCATCAATTAAGATGTCAATTTGAATCCGAAGATTCGTTTGTTCTTTTCACCGACGAGGTCGGCTCCAGAACTTTATTTGTTGACGTTTTGCTGTTCAGTTTTCAAGGTTCATTGTGCGTCGCTCGGTTAGAAGCAACTCTTATATAATACCACATTTGCAATTCCGATGTCAACAACTTTTTCGAAAAAGTTTTAAGCTGTTTTCAAAGCAGTTATTCACTTACCGGATGAGCAACGTTATTAACTATACCACCCGGTCTTTTTAATTGCAACCCCTATTTGTAAAAACTTATTTCAATTCTTCTATAACACTAAAGCCACGATGTATCTTTACAGTCGCGGCTTTAATCCATTCATTCTATAACTTTTGAAATCGCAATGCTTCTATGCGTTGCTAAATCAATCAGACTCCCATCCGCTTCTTTTCTAATCATAGGCCTTAATGGAGTATCACGGTGAATGAACATTATTTCGCCGACTTCGCCATCCGTCATCTTCACTCTTGTACCAATGGAAAGATTGCCGACAAGTCTATGAAGTGCTTCTACGACTTTGATGTCGAATTTACCGAACTCTTCCTCTTTGATCATTTCAATCACTTTGTAAGGAGAATGTTTTATCCTATATAATCTTTCGGATGTCATGGCATGGAAAACGTCAGCTACGGCGAGGATTTGGGAGAATGCCGAAATGGTGTCCATTTTCTCTCCGCGTGGATAGCCGCTTCCATCGAGTCGCTCATGGTGCTTAAGGATTGCCAATTTCATATCCTGCCTGAGCAAAGGCGTATCCTGTATCATTTTCACACTGAACAACGTATGCTTTTTCACTTCGTTGTATTCTTCTTTCGTAAGGAAAGCGGTCTTTCCCAATATGGAAGGCGAAATCTTCGCCATGCCGCAATCCGCCAATGCACCCGCCAATCCTAATTGCAGCGCATCTCCCTTTTCATATCCCATTTGATCGCTGATTGCTGCTGCAAGAATCCCCACTGCGACCGGGTGATGGTAAATGTATTCTTCGGGATTGGAAAAATCGTTCAACGTCGTAAGCATTTGCTTCTGCTTAATGAACTTCTCAATCAATGGAATGATGAATCCACGGACTTTCGGGACGTCAGGACGTTGACCCGCCTGCCAATTGCTGAATTCCTTCTTATAATTACGGACCGCTTCGTTATATTCTTTACGTAGTTGGTACATGCTCACCGGAATATTTTCTAGAATGTCTGCAGCTTTCGTGGAAGAACTTTTCTCCGATTCAGGAATGTCTTTTTGGGCGACCCGTTCTTCCACCTTTACACGTTTCACTCCAAAAGCCTGTAAAACTTCAATATGTTCGAGCATGAGTACTGTGTCTTTTCGCATTATCGGATACTTCGTCTTGCCGTACACATCTTCTTTAAGTACTATACCTGTGCGCAGCTCACTGATTGTCTTATATACTTCCATGTCTAAGGTGTCACCACTTTCCAATCGTTCTTAAGGACTATCATACTGCAAATATTCAAAATAGACGATAGAAAAAAAGTTATTGAGCGGCATTTTGCCGACTCAATAACTTTTTAACGTCATTCTTCTATATGATCCGCTTCGATGGGTCCTTCCATCTCTACGTCTGTGTTACTACTGTCGATGTCGTCGTTTCCATCGAGATCATCAAGTTCTTCTTCCTTCTCGACTTTTGCAACTGTCGCGACAAGCTCATCTTCTCCAAGACGGATTAGACGGACACCTTGCGTGCTGCGTCCGATTGAAGATATGTCTTCAATATCCATACGTATGAGTATCCCATGAATCGTGATCAACATGAGGTCTTCCGATCCGTCAACTGTCTTCATTGCAACGAGTTGTCCATTCCGGTCAGTCACATTCAACGTCTTCAACCCATATCCGCCACGGGATTGGATGCGGTATTCGTCTTCTGGAGTCCGTTTTCCGAAGCCCTTTTCGGTTACAACCAGGATTTCATCGCCTTCCGATACGGTGTCCATGCCGACCGCGATATCCCCTTCGCGTAAACGGATGCCGCGCACGCCACTTGCGACACGTCCCATAGAACGGATATCACGCTCGTCGAATTTGATTAGCATGCCGTCACGCGTACCGATTGCAATGTTCTGATCGCCAGTTGTCATTTTTACACCGATCAGTTCATCATCGCCACGCAATGTCAGAGCGATCAGGCCATTGGAGCGGATATTGGCAAAGTCAGATACAGATGTACGTTTGACGACACCGCCACGCGTAGCAAAGAAGAGATATTTATCATCCTCAAATTTATCTACAGGAATCATGGCCGTGACTTTTTCATTCTTGTCGACATCCAACAGGTTGATGATCGGCAACCCTTTCGCCGTCCTGCTGAACTCCGGCACTTCATACCCCTTCTTACGGAATACCCTTCCACGGCTTGTAAAGAACAGGATCGTGTCATGTGTTGAAGTGTTCAATAAATGCTCGACAAAGTCATCATCATTCGTCCCCATGCCTTGAATGCCGCGGCCTCCGCGACGCTGGCTCCGGTACGTATTAGCAGGAAGCCGTTTAATATAGCCGTTATGCGTCAACGTCAATACGGAGTTCTCGACAGGGATCAAGTCTTCATCCTCGAGCATTTCTGCACCGCCACTGCCAATCTCGGTCCTGCGGTCATCGGCGAAACGCTGCTTTACTTCAAGCAGCTCCTCTCGGATAATCTCAATGACTTTCTCCTCATCTGCCAGAATAGCACGCAACTCGGAAATCAAGGTTAAAAGCTCTTGGTATTCATTCTCGATCTTATCGCGTTCCAGTCCTGTCAAACGTTGAAGGCGCATGTCAAGAATCGCCTGGGATTGACGTTCGGATAAATTGAATCGTTCCATCAGACCCGTTTTCGCTTCATCGGTCGTCTTCGAACCGCGGATCAACGCGATGATTTCATCGATATGATCTAGCGCAATCCGCAGACCTTCTAAAATGTGCGCGCGGTCTTCAGCTTTCCTTAACTCGTATTGAGTACGTCTTCGGATGACCACTTTCTGATGTTCCAAATAATGATAAAGGATTTCTTTCAGTGCTAAGATTTTCGGTTGTCCATCCACAAGGGCAAGCATATTGATGCCGAAGCTCGATTGAAGCGCCGTATGCTTGTAAAGGTTATTCAACAACACATGAACATTTGCATCCCTACGGACGTCGATGACAATACGCATACCTGTCCGGTCAGATTCATCCGCCAAATGGGTGATGCCTTCAATCCGTTTATCACGGACGAGCTCGGCGATTTTTTCAATGAGCCGTGCTTTGTTAACCTGGTAAGGAAGCTCCGTCACGATGATTGTCTCTTTGCCGTTCGAGTGCGTCTCGATTTCAACTTTACCCCTGATGATAATCGAACCGCGCCCAGTTTCATATGCTCTGCGAATACCGCTTCTGCCCAGGATGATACCGCCGGTCGGGAAATCCGGTCCCGGAATGATTTCCATCAATTCCTCGGTGGTGATTGCCGGATTATCCGCCATTGCAAGAACTCCGTCAATCGTTTCACCCAAATGGTGAGGCGGGATATTCGTAGCCATACCGACCGCTATGCCCGAAGTTCCGTTGACAAGCAGATTCGGGAAACGGCTTGGCAGGACAATCGGTTCTTTTTCTTGGCCGTCATAGTTATCTTGGTAATCAATCGTATCTTTGTTGATGTCTCGCAGCAATTCCATCGCAATTCGGGACATTCTCGATTCCGTGTAACGCATCGCCGCTGCGGCATCGCCATCTACGGAACCGAAATTCCCGTGGCCGTCGACGAGCATATAGCGATAGTTGAAATCCTGCGCCATCCGGACCATCGTGTCATAAACGGCACTGTCGCCATGAGGGTGATACTTACCGATTACATCCCCGACGATACGGGCTGATTTCTTATGTGGTTTATCCGCAGTGTTCCCAAGATCCTGCATCGCATAGAGAATACGGCGGTGGACAGGCTTCAACCCATCCCTCACGTCAGGCAATGCCCGGGAGACGATGACACTCATCGCATAGTCGAGAAAGGATGTCTTCATCTCCGTACTGATGTTAATTCCTTGGACACCACGTTTTGGCATATCTGCCATATTGTCAAACTCCTTTCAACTCAGGCGCTTTTTCACACACAGCCTGTCAACTGAAAAAGGTCCCGTCTATTGCAGGTCCCTGTTCCATTTTCGTTTATTGAATAAATCAAGTATCCAAATTCTTTACGTACATCGCATTTTCCTCGATAAATCTACGGCGTGGTTCAACCTCGTCACCCATCAATTGCTCGAATGTCGAGTCTGCTTCAAATGCATCTTCAAGGTGCACTTGAAGGAGTGTACGCTGATCCGGATCCATCGTCGTTTCCCATAACTGTGTCGCGTCCATCTCACCAAGACCCTTATAACGTGTAATGACCGGTTTCGGAACGGAAGAAAGCCGGTTCATGATTTCTTGGAGTTGTTCTTCGTCGTAACAGTATTCCTCATGCTTGCCTTGTTTGACCCGGTATAGAGGCGGTTGTGCGATATAGACATAGCCTGCTTCGATCAACGGCCGCATGAAACGGAAGAAGAATGTCAATAATAACGTCCGTATATGTGCGCCATCGACGTCGGCATCCGTCATTATTACAATTTTATGGTAACGCGCTTTCGAAAGATCGAATTCATCACCGATGCCCGTACCGAGCGCCGTAATCATCATCCGAATTTCAGCATTGCCTAAAATTCGGTCCAATCTGGCTTTTTCAACGTTCAGGATTTTACCACGCAATGGCAGGATCGCTTGGAAATGACGGTCACGTCCGCTTTTCGCAGAACCACCTGCCGAGTCTCCTTCAACGATATACAATTCACTGATTGCCGGATTGCGTGAAGAGCAATCCGCCAGTTTTCCGGGAAGGCTCGATACTTCCAATGCTGATTTCCGGCGCGTCAATTCACGTGCATTCCTTGCAGCAATTCGCGCCCGTGCTGCCATAAGGCTCTTATCGATCACCAATCGTGCAGTCACCGGGTTTTCAAGAAGAAAACGTTGGAATCCTTCAGAGAATAAAGTATTCGTAATCGTGCTTACTTCGGAGTTGCCCAATTTTGTTTTCGTCTGTCCCTCGAACTGAGGGTCTGGGTGTTTAATTGAAATGATGGCCGTCAATCCTTCTCGCACGTCATCGCCTGAAAGGTTCGGATCTGCTTCTTTCAGCATTCCGTTCTTCCTGGCGTAGTCGTTGACAACACGAGTCAATGCGGTTTTAAACCCGGATTCATGAGTACCGCCTTCATACGTATTAATATTATTCGCGAATGAAAACAGGTTCTCCGCATAGCCGCTATTGTATTGCATTGCGATTTCGATGGAAATGCCATCTTTCTCGCCTTCTATGAAAATTGGTTCCTCATGGATCGGTTCTTTGTTTTTATTTAAATGTTCAACGTAGGATTTGATGCCGCCTTCGTAGTAGAACGTATCTGTGCGAATTTCCTCCTCGCGTTCATCGGTGATGCTGATGCGCAAGCCTCTGTTCAGATACGCCAACTCACGCAGACGATGTGCCAATATTTCATATTCATAGACTGTCGTTTCCGTGAATATTTCAGGATCTGCTTTGAATCGTGTACGCGTTCCAGTTTCGTCGGTTTCACCGATGACTTCCAATTCATGCGAAAGAACACCTCGTTCAAATTGGATAAAGTGAAGTTTACCATCCCGGCGCACATACACTTCTGTCACTTCGGAAAGTGCGTTCACGACAGAGGCACCGACACCGTGCAAACCGCCTGATACCTTATAGCCTCCGCCTCCGAATTTACCACCGGCGTGAAGGACAGTCATAATGACTTCAACGGCTGGTCTGCCTGTCGATTCCTGTGTGCCTACCGGAATGCCGCGCCCATCATCATCGACGCGGATCCAGTTATCCTTTTCAATCGTCACTTCAATATGGTCACAATAGCCTGCCAACGCTTCATCGATACTGTTATCGACAATTTCCCATACAAGATGGTGGAGCCCCCGCGAACTTGTTGTGCCGATGTACATGCCCGGACGTTTACGGACAGCTTCCAGGCCTTCAAGGACCTGTATCTGATTCGCATCATAAGCCATTTGCAATTCTTTTTCTTCCATAGCCAAACCGTTCACCTTCCCTTTCCGAACATCAATCTAACCTTCTACCACTTTCAAACAGGAATGGACTTCAATTCCCTTTATCACTGACCTTGCCCGCCGATACCTCATACAGCTCGGCGTCACGTATCGTCTCATGATCGATTCCCGCAATATTCGTCGTCGTGACAAATGTCTGCACTTGGCCCTGCATGATATTCAGCAAGTGGGATTGGCGGTAATCATCAAGCTCAGATAACACGTCATCCAAAAGAAGGACCGGAGTCTCTCCGACTTCCTGTTTGACGAGGTCTATTTCCGCAAGTTTGAGCGACAGAGCAGTAGTCCGCTGCTGCCCCTGCGAACCGTACGTTTGGATATCATAGTCATTTACAAAAAAATGGAGATCGTCACGATGCGGTCCGACCAGAGTCATTCCGCGTTCCAATTCACGACGTCTCACTTCGTGCAATTTTTGACTGAGTATTTCTTCCATCTGCTCAGCAGTCTGCCCAGAATTCAACTCTTTTAATGTTCCGTATGTCACTTTTAGCTGCTCAATGCCCCTGGAAATCCCTTTATGGATCGGTTCTGCCCATTTCTGGAGCAGTTCGATGAAATAAAACCGTTTCCGGATGATCTGCACTGCCAGCTGTATATATTGTTCTGTATAAATATCGAACATGACGTCTGTAAACTCTAATTTACCGCGATTATCTTTGAGGATTGCGTTCCGTTGCTTTAAGACCTTTTGAAAAGTCAGCAGGTCATGTAGATAGACGGGGGAGATTTGTCCGATTTCCATGTCTAAGAATCTTCTTCGGACCTGTGGACTTCCCTTTACGAGATTCAAGTCTTCCGGCGCAAACATGACAACATTGAGCTGACCGATATATAGGCTGAGGCGATTCTGTTCCAAATGGTTGACCCGCGCTTTCTTGCCTTTTTTCGATATCGTCAGTTCAAGTGGTAGTCGTCCGTATTTCCGTTTGATGTCCCCTTCTATTTTACCATACTCTTGTTCCCAACGTATAAGTTCACGATCATTTGCAGTGCGATGCGATTTCGCCATTGATAATACGTAGATTGCCTCCATGATGTTGGTCTTGCCTTGTGCATTTTCTCCAATCAGAACATTGATATGCGGGGAAAAGGATAGTTCAAGGGATTCATAATTCCGATAATCCGTTAGAGCAAGGCGTTCAATGAACATCCGATTGACCGTCTGAGGATGTGGATATCTTGAATTTGCCGACGCCGGGAAGTGTGACGATATCCCCGTCATATAGCTTTTTGCCTCGTCTGCGATCGACTTCTCCATTCACGTAGACAGTGTTTTCCTCCAAATACCATTTGGCCATGCCGCCCGAGCTTATGCAATTCGACATTTTTAACAATTGACCTAATGTAATAAACTCCGTATCAATTTTCATAAGTTCCATCCGCTTCAGTCCTTCATAAGTTAGTCTGTTCCTCTATTTTACCGAACTTTCAGCTGTAAGTAAAAATGTAAGTGAAAAAGATCATGAACAAATAAAAAGAAACAGGCGAAGGAAAACGTTTTGCATTCCTTAGCCTGCTGTAAGTAGACAGTCTCTTACTTGTTAAAATGTCCTGACAGGTAAAATTAATTGTAAAATTGCATCGCTTTCCATTGATTTCAAGATGAAAGGTCTCATTGCACCTGTGAAATGAATCGCAATATCCTGGCCTTCAATCGCTTTCAATGCATCCATCATGTATTTGGCACTGAAGGAAATTTTCAAATCCTCGCCGTTCACATCAATTGCCTCGATCAATTCTTCAACCTTTCCAATTTCCGGGGAGTTGGATGAAACTTCGATGACATTGCCGCCTTCTGCAGCGAATCGGACAATGTTATTCCGGTCTTCACGTGCAAGAAGCGAAGCCCGATCAATGGCTTGCAATAATTTACGGCCATTCACTTGTACGGTCGTTTTATATTCGGACGGGATCAATCTTGATGTATCCGGGTAATTCCCTTCCAAGAGCCTTGAATAAAACAGTACGTTCCTAGATTTGAATAAAACTTGCTGATCTGCAATGACGATTTCGACAACGTCAGAGTTGTCCTCAAGGATTTTATTCAGCTCCTGAAGGCTTTTACCAGGAATGACGACACTGAACGGACTTTCCGGCATCATTTCAGGAACAATTTCCCTTCTTGCCAGACGGTGGCTGTCTGTTGCTACGCATACGAGCTTCTCTTCATCCGTTTCCCAATGTACACCCGTCAAGATTGGACGAGTTTCCTGTTGGGATACGGCAAAGACAGTTTCCTTAATGATTGATTTCATCAAATCAGAAGGCAAAGAGAATCGATATTCGTCTTTCACATTTGGAAGAACTGGGTATTCATCTGAATTTGAGCCGATCAGATGGAATTCGGATTTTCCAGATTGAATAAGGGTCTGCATGTTTTCAACTTCGATCGTGATTTCATTTGTAGGCAATTTCCTGACGATTTCACTGAAGACTTTTGCTTGGAGAATGATCGACCCGGATTCAATCACACGGATAATCTGCTCTCCGTCTTGTTCAACAGGAATGAAAGTGCAGATTGTAATATCTGAATCACTTCCTGTCATCGTCAATCCTTTTTCATTCACGTCCATTTTCACGCCGGTCAAAATGGGGTTGGCCACTTTTGAACTGATTGCTTTCATGACATCATTCAATCCTTCGAGCAACCAGTCTCTCATTATTTCAAATTTCATTTTGTACCCTCGCTTATATAATTATTAGTTAAGTAATAAAGATAGTAATAGTAATAGGGGCTGTGGAAATGTTGATAAGTCCCTAAAACCTATATGTTGTAAAACGATTCACATGTGCATAATATGTGCACAGTTTGTTCTGTTTTTAGCAGGTTATACACATGTGGATACTCATCCTCGACCAAGGATACTCTTAATATCCTGAATATCCTGCTGCAGATTTTGATCATCTTTCAGCTGCTTTGAAATTTTTTCATGCGCATGGATGACAGTTGAATGGTCCCTGCCACCAAATTCGGATCCAATTTTCGGCAATGACGAGTCTGTAAGTTCGCGTGATAAGTACATGGCAATTTGACGAGGGAATGCAATCGCTCTCGTCCTTTTTTTGGCTGTAAAATCTTCCAACCGTATATTGTAATGCTCCCCGACTGTTTTTTGGATATCCAATATGCTGACTGTTCGCGGACGGGAATTCGGAATGATATCTTTCAGTGCTTCCGCTGCCAGGTCAGTCGTTATGTCCATATTGACAAGGGATGAATAGGCAACAACGCGGATCAAAGCCCCTTCCAATTCACGGATGTTCGTATCAATCTGATTCGCGATGTATAACATCACGTCGTCTGAAATGTCGAGCAGTCCATCTGCCTTCGCCTTCTTACGCAAGATGGCAATCCGGGTCTCCAGGTCCGGAGGTGCGATATCCGTTATTAACCCCCATTCGAAACGGGATCTGAGACGATCTTCCAACGTGGGAATTTCCTTCGGTGGACGGTCACTGGATATGATGATCTGCTTCGATTCCTCATGCAATGTATTGAACGTATGGAAAAATTCCTCTTGCGTCTGTTCTTTTCCTGCGATGAATTGAATATCGTCAATTAGAAGTACATCCACGTTCCTATACTGATTCCTGAAATCGCCTGCTTTATTATTCATAATCGAATTAATGAATTCATTCGTAAATTTCTCCGATGACAAATAAACGACTTTCGAGGACGGGTCTTGTTCCATAATATAATGCCCGATCGCGTGCATGAGGTGAGTCTTTCCGAGCCCTACGCCACCGTAGATGAATAATGGGTTATATGATTTCGCCGGTGCTTCTGCAACAGCGAGTGAAGCAGCATGGGCAAATCTGTTGCCCGAGCCGATGACGAATGTATCAAATGTATATTTTGGGTTCAACATGACAGATGCTGATTGAATAGCTGACTTATCTGCCTGTTTCACCGCGGGTTTCGGTACTTGGAAATCGGTTTCTTCCATTTCTTTTGGAACGACGAAATGAATGAGCCGATCTTCCCCAGTCAATTCTGAGAGGATGCCTGTAATCAAATGCACATAATGATTCTCAAGCCAATCCTTAGCAAACGAATTTGGAACAGCAATTGTTACGTTCTCTTCCCCATAGGACATTAATTTTGTCGATTTGAGCCAGGTCTCAAAACTAGGCCTGGAAATTTTGTCTTCAATTTTCGACAAAACATTGTTCCATAATTTTTCAAGCTGATCCACTCGTGGGCCTCCTTTACATAGAAAATAAAAAAACACAGGAATATGTATTATACACAGAATCCGCTCCTGTGGATAAGAAATATCCGAAAGTGTTGAAAAAATTATCCACAACCTATCAACAATTGTGGATAAAGAAATAGGCGTATAAATTTGTTAACAGCAAAATCCTTTATATTGTACCAAGAATCTATAAGAATGACAAGGGATTCTATGAGTTACTAACAATAGCGGCAGTTGTGGAGAAATACTTTATCCACAGGCTTCTATATGTGCAAAAGGTGTAGATAAGGCCTGTGTATAAAAAAACGAGGAAAAATTTCTATGAACATATTACTCATCTGTCGATTTTTGTAGATGTGGATAACCTTTATTGTCGAATGATGCAGTTGAATTTTGTTGAATGAGTTTGACGTTCAAATCGAGTGCATAAAAAACGGTTGACATATTCGGCTATGCCCTTTATACTGTTCAAGACTGTCAGATTGTAAAGGGACAATGCAGGAGGTGTCTTTGAAATGAAACGTACATTCCAACCAAATAAACGTAAACGTAGTAAAGTTCACGGCTTCCGTGCAAGAATGAGCTCAAAAAGCGGTCGTAATATCCTCGCTGCTCGTCGTCGCAAAGGAAGAAAAGTGCTTTCAGCATAAGACCACTGACTCAGTGGTCTTTTTTTTTACATATACTTGAATATGTTGAATCAAAACTAACGTTATAGTAAATGAATTTTATTGATTGAAGCGGAAAGCGTCCGCCTGAAGCGGAAATCAACGTAGAAGATGTTGATCCATGGAGGTGAAGTGCTTGAAAAAAAGCCAGCGAGTCAAAAAGAATGAAGACTTTCAAAAAGTATTTAAAAAAGGCAAGTCCGTAGCGAATCGGCAATTTGTCGTCTACTCTTATAGGAAGGAAGACCAACTGGAGTTCAGAATCGGATTATCCGTAGGCAAGAAAATAGGGAATGCAGTGACACGTAACCGTATTAAGCGATACATCCGACAAGCCTTCCTCGAAATGAAAGACGAACTGAAAAATGACAGAGACTATGTAATCATCGCCAGACACCAGGCGGCCGCACTTGATTTCCACGAAACGAAAAAAAGCTTGCAGCATGTATTAAGAATCGCCAAAGCCTTCAAGTCAAAACAAGCATAGAGGCATTATTGAGTAAGAAGTAGAACGTATTAAATGTTCATGATAAACTGAAATCATCGCTATTTCATAGAAGCAGATTTGGGGGAAACGATTTGAAGAAAAGAGCCGCGTTATTACTTATGCTGACCGTAGTGTCAGTATTCCTTGCCGGATGTTCGGAATTCAATCAACCGATATATGATACGAGCGAAGGTTTTTGGAATAAATACATTGTCTGGCCGATTGTGTCCTTGATCGTCACATTCAAAGAGTTATTAGGCACATACGGACTTGGAATCATTGCAGTAACGATCATAATCCGACTCGTTTTGCTGCCATTAATGATTAAACAAGCTCAAAATTCGAAGCGGATGCAGCAAATGCAGCCGATTCTCGCCGGATTGAAGGAGAAATACAAATCGAAGGATGCTGTGACACAGCAAAAGTACCGTGAAGAAATGCAAAAAGTGATGACAGAGCAGAAAATCAATCCTGCCGCCGGATGTGTGCCTGTATTGATCCAAATGCCAATCGTCATCGGACTTTATCATGCCATCAGCAGGATGAATGCCACTCCGGAAATCGAAATCGGGAATTTCCTTTGGTTCGAACTTGCAACTCCGAGCATTACGCTGGCTGTCGTCGCTGGACTCATGCAGTTCGTCGTTTTGCGGACAGGCCCTGCGATGGACAACCCGCAAATGAAGACGATGATGTATATCATGCCTTTCATGATTATGATTTTCGGAACATTCCTGCCGGCAGCATTAGCACTTTATTGGGTTATCGGTAATATCATTTCAATTATCCAGAATATCTTCATTTACAAACCATTTAAGAAAAAAGAAGTGGCACCTGTAAAAGTAGGAGGGAAACGGAAATGAAAAAGATAACGCGAAAAGGGGCGACAGTGGAGGCTGCGATTGAGGCGGCACTACAAGAGCTCAATGTTACGCGTACTGATGTTGAAGTCGAAATTATGGATTCCGGAAAGAAAGGGTTCCTTGGATTCGGAGCAAGGGACGCTGAAGTAGCCGTTACTCTAAAGGAAACGATCAAGCAAAAGGCAATTGAACCATCAGAGAAAAGAGAATTAGTCCGAGAAGAACCCGCATCGACGGCTGAATCTACACTTCCGGCCCAACCTTCCTTACCGCCGAATGTAGGAGAAACGGTTGTCGAGGCTGTTGAACTGGCAATGCAAACAATTGAGTCGGAAGGCGAAAGTCCGGCTATGTCGGATGAACAGGCGATTAATGAAACGAAAGCTTATGTGACGGAAATCGCCAAAGCGATGGGAATTGACGATCTAGTCGTCAAGCATGAAATGGATGGGAAATATCTCTCCTTCCAACTTGATAGTGAGAAAGCTGCATTCCTGATCGGTAAACGAGGTCAAACTTTGAACGCTTTGCAGCAGCTGGCCCAACTCGTAGCCAATAAATCGTCCGAACAATTTAAAGTCGTACGTCTGGACGTAGGCGACTACCGTGAACGCCGCGAACAATCATTGGAGCAATTTGCGGAGCGGATGGCAGACCAAGCCGTCCGAAATGGAAGAAAAATTCAACTGGAACCGATGCCTTCCTATGAAAGGAAAGTCATTCATAACGCATTATCAAACCGATTGGACATCGAAACGTATTCGGAAGGAACGGATCCGAACCGTTATCTCGTTATCGAGCCGATCATCTGATCTGAACCCCGTGAACTGATCACGGGGTTTTTGTATGCCTAGAAATTCGGTTGGCTCGAGTAAAAAGGAATGATTTCGGTGGGATAAAAGTCCCGAAACGAGCATTTGTCTTCTGAACTCGCGCATAACCTTCCCAAACTTGCGCAAAACGCCCCTCGAACACGAGCATAACTTCCTCAAACTCGCGCAAAACTTTTCACATCTCCCCGTATGATAACTTATCCACATTTTTTTAGCCCGATAACTATGAGAACGATTGAATTTGTGGTATTATATGTTGTCAGATAGTCAAGTCAAAACAGGTTATCCACATGTGGGTAACCAAGTTAGGAAGGTGAAGAGTTTGCATTTTGATACAATAGCCGCCATATCAACTCCAATGGGGGAAGGGGCTATCGCCATCGTCCGGCTTAGTGGAGATGAAGCTATCGGCATTGCAGATAAAATTTTTCGTTCTCCGTCAGGGAAAAAACTTGCGGATGAACAATCACATACAATCCATTATGGGCATTTGACTGATCCGTCCACCGGGGAAATCGTCGAGGAAGTCATGGTATCGATCATGAAAGCTCCTAAGACGTTCACCCGTGAAGACGTTGTCGAAGTAAACTGCCACGGCGGCGTTGTGGCGGTGAACCGTGTCCTCAACCTTGTGTTGAAAGAAGGGGCTCGTCTCGCGGAACCGGGCGAGTTTTCCAAGCGTGCATTTCTGAACGGCCGCATCGATTTATCGCAGGCGGAAGCGGTCATGGACTTGATTCGTGCCAAAACGGACCGAGCAATGAATGTCGCTCTAAATCAGATGGAAGGAAAACTTTCCAAGCTGATCGGCGAGCTGCGGCAAGCGCTTCTTGAAACTTTGGCGCAAGTCGAAGTGAATATCGACTATCCCGAATATGATGACGTCGAAGAAGTGACCATCCCGCTCATGATTGAAAAAGGAACATGGGTGAAAGAAGAGATTGAAAAGCTTCTGCGCACTTCATCTCAAGGGAAAATTCTGCGTGAAGGATTATCCACTGTCATCGTCGGAAGGCCGAACGTCGGAAAATCTTCCTTGCTGAACAGCCTTGTTCAGGAGAATAAAGCGATTGTCACCGATATTGCAGGGACGACCCGTGATATCATAGAGGAATACGTGAATGTCAGAGGAGTGCCGCTGCGTCTCGTAGATACGGCCGGCATCCGGGAGACGGAGGATATCGTCGAGCGGATCGGAGTTGAAAGATCCCGTCAAGTTCTGAAGGAAGCGGATCTTATTTTGCTTGTCCTCAATAGTTCCGAGCAGCTTACGGAAGAGGATATCCGTCTTTTCGAAGCGACCGAAGGAATGGATATGATTGTCGTCATTAACAAAACCGACCTGCCACAGAAAATTGATATGCAGCAAGTGAGGCAATTGAGCGGTAATGGAGCAATCGTCACCACATCCATTCTGAAAGAAGAAGGCATTGATGAATTGGAAGAATCCATCGCTAGACTTTTCTTCGAAGGGACACTTGAAGCGGGCGATTTGACGTATGTGTCCAATGCGAGACATATTGCATTGCTCCACAAGGCGCATACATCCATCCAAGATGCCTTGGCCGCTGCAGAGGGGGGCGTGCCCGTCGATATGATTCAAATCGATGTCACGCGTACGTGGGAGCTCCTAGGCGAAATTGTAGGCGACACCGTCCAAGACAGCCTCATCAATCAGTTGTTTTCACAGTTTTGTTTAGGTAAATAATAAAATCTAGCCATGTGATCTATAGGATTGGAGCGGAAGGCGGCGACTCCAGCGGGAAAAGCGTGTCCAGGTGAGACCCCGCAGACGCTTGCGTCGAGGAGGCTCACGGACCGCCCGCGGATAGCGTCCGCCTGCAGCGGAAATCCGGGTAGAATAAAGCATTATAATTCATAAAATAGGAAGGATGAACGAACATGCCACAATTTGAAGCAGGCACGTTCGATTGTATAGTAATCGGAGCAGGGCATGCCGGCGTCGAGGCGGCATTGGCTTCTGCGAAGATGGGTGCATCGACATTGGTGCTGACAATGAATCTTGACATGATCGCTTTCATGCCATGCAATCCTTCACTCGGAGGTCCTGCGAAAGGGATCGTCGTACGTGAAATTGACGCCCTTGGCGGCGCGATGGGGAAAGTGATCGATAAAACACATATCCAAATGCGGATGTTGAATACAGGGAAAGGACCAGCTGTCCGTGCACTTCGTGCGCAAGCAGATAAAGTCCTCTACCAACAAGAAATGAAACGCGTCCTTGAAGAACAAGAAAACTTGACGCTCCATCAAGGGGTCGTTGAAGAATTGATCGTCGAGGACAATGAAGTGAAAGGGCTCGTCACGCAAATCGGCGCAATCTACCGAGCGAAAACGATCATCATTACGACGGGGACGTTCCTTCGCGGGGAAGTGATTATCGGTGACTTGAAATACTCAAGTGGTCCGAACAATCAAATGCCGGCAATCAAGCTTGCTGAAAATCTCCATGAACTTGGATTGGAAACAATCCGCTTCAAGACAGGTACTCCGCCGCGAATCAACGGCAATACAATTGATTACAGTAAAACGGAAATACAACCAGGCGATGACGTTCCCCGTGCATTCAGTTATGAAACGACGCAATTCATCATGGACCAACTTCCTTGTTGGTTGACATATACAACACCGAGAACACATGAAATCATCAATGAAAATCTTCATCTTTCCCCGATGTATTCAGGAATGATCAAAGGGAAGGGGCCAAGCTATTGTCCTTCAATTGAAGACAAAATCGTCCGTTTCGCGGATAAATCGCGCCATCAGATTTTCTTGGAGCCGGAAGGCCGAAATACGAAAGAATATTATGTTCAAGGACTTTCAACGAGCTTGCCTGAACATGTTCAACGCAGATTGATTGAAAGTGTCCCAGGTCTGGAAAAAGCGGAAATGATGCGTGCAGGATATGCGATTGAATATGATTCAATCATTCCGACGCAGCTCTGGCCGACACTCGAAACGAAAAAAATTAAAAATCTCTATACGGCTGGGCAAATTAATGGAACGTCCGGTTATGAAGAAGCTGCTGCCCAAGGAATTATGGCAGGCATTAATGCGGCAAGTAAAGTGCTCGGTAAGGAAGAAGTCATTCTTGGAAGATCGGATGCTTATATCGGCGTTCTGATCGACGACCTCGTAACAAAAGGAACGAGCGAGCCATATCGCCTTCTCACGTCGAGAGCGGAATACCGTCTTTTGCTGCGCCATGACAATGCTGATATGCGTCTCACAGAGATCGGTTACAAACTTGGGATGATCAGTGAAGAGCGGCACGAGAAATTCCTTCTCAAGAAACAGCAAATTGAAGAGGAAATAGAAAGACTCCGTAAAGTGACGATCAAACCGGGTGAAGCAGTTCAAGAAATCATACGCGATTCAGGCGGTACAGAGCTCCGCGAACCGATGAAAGCGGCAGATCTGTTAAAACGTCCGGAAATGAAATACGAACAAATTATTACTGTTGTACCGCCCGAAGAAGAAAAATCAGATGAAGTGGCGGAGCAAGTCGAAATCTTCATCAAGTACGAAGGCTATATTGAAAAATCCATGCAGCAAGTGGAACGTATGAAGAAGATGGAGAACAAAAGAATACCTGAGAACATTGATTACAATGCAATTTCAGGTATTGCGAAGGAAGCGAAAGCGAATCTGTCTGCTGTCAGACCGTTATCCATTGCACAAGCATCAAGGATTTCTGGAGTGAATCCAGCCGACATATCTATTTTGCTCGTTTACATCGAACAAGGGAAAATCGCGAAAATTACTGGTTAACATCATGTGACTGATGTGGGATAGTCCGCATCAGTCTTTTTTTACAGAAGGAGGATTCGAGTGAACGAAGAACAATTCATAGAGGCGTTGAAAGAGCAGGGGATACCCCTTACCGAACATCAGCTTCAACAATTCAACAAATATTTCCACACATTGGTCGAATGGAATGAAAAGATGAATTTAACAGCGATTACAGATTCGCCATCTGTTTATCTGAAACATTTTTATGATTCCATTACCGCTGCATTTTACACGGATTTGACCGGAAACAAGTCCATTTGTGATGTAGGCGCAGGCGCTGGATTTCCGAGCATTCCATTAAAAATCTGTTTTCCGAATTTATCCGTAACGATTGTTGATTCTTTAAATAAACGAATTACATTCTTGACGGAACTCGCTAATGAACTTGAACTTGATACCGTAAGGTTCATTCATTCTAGAGCCGAGGACTTCGGACAAAACCCGAAATACAGAGAGAAATTTGATATTGTCACTGCACGTGCCGTTGCTCGTTTATCTGTACTCTCAGAGTTATGCCTACCGCTTGTAAAAGAGGGTGGAATTTTTGTTTCCATGAAGGGCGCTGCTGCAGAAGAAGAATTAATGGATGCAAAAAAAGCAATCAATGTGTTGGGAGCGGAACTCGTCGAGAAATTTTCTTTCAATTTACCTTTGGAGGAAAGCGAAAGAAATATATTCATCTTGAAAAAAGTGAAGAAAACACCTAAGAAATACCCTCGAAAGCCCGGCATCCCAAATAAAACGCCAATCAAATAATTGTTTCACGTGAAACAATATCTACTTATTACGAATTCTGATTCAAATGAAAACAATTCACAGGCGCTTGAAAAAAAGCGCCTGTCTTTATACTATCTATTCATTACTAAGAGTAGCAACTTGTAATCTCATAGAATTCTACTCTTTAATATGTAGTTAAGAGGATATATAATAGATATGACGAAATAGCTAGTAACGATGAGCAGTTTTGTAAAGGTGGGTGCCGGCGATGAAAAACACGTTTTCACGGTTTTTTGGTAGTGGAGAAAAAGATCCTGATTTACAGAACAATAATAACACTCCACAAGAGAAAGTCGAACAAGTAAAAATAGATTTGATTAAACCGAATAAATATCAACCTCGAACCATTTTTTCCGAAGAGAAAATCGAAGAGCTTGCGCGAACAATCCATACACATGGTGTAATCCAACCCATCGTCATTCGAAAAAGCGACGAAGGGTATGAAATAATTGCAGGTGAACGACGATTCCGCGCAATGAAGAAATTGGGTTGGGAAGAAGTACCGGCCATTATTCGCAATCTCGACGATAAAGAAACAGCGTCCATTGCTTTAATTGAAAACTTGCAGCGTGAGGAATTGACCGCAATCGAAGAAGCGTATGCTTATGAAAAATTGCTGGAGTTACATGGATTAACCCAAGAAGCGTTAGCGCAACGACTTGGAAAAGGACAATCCACAGTTGCGAATAAGCTGCGTTTATTAAAGCTTCCGGATGACATCAAACATAAGATCCTGACGAAGGATATTTCCGAGAGACATGCGAGGGCATTGATTTCCGTCAAGGATGCGGAGCTTCAACATAAGTTGTTCCAAGAAGCAATTGACGAACATCTCAATGTAAAGCAATTGGAAGAACGGATTCAGCAAGCTTTGAACCCTGTTGAAGAAGAAAAGGGTAAAAAGAAAGCAGTTAAACGAAAATCGGTAAGCAAGGATGTCAGAATTGCATTAAATACAATTCGGCAATCATTGGCGCTTGTAACGAAAAGCGGAATCGATGTAGTGACAGAAGAAGAGGATGCAGAGGATTTCTATACAATCACTGTTAAGATACCGAAAAAAAAGTAGGAAACAACATAATATTCTCGTAAAATGTGCGAGACGCACTCTTGCTTGAATGAAGCAGGAGTTTTTTTGTACTATACATTACCACGACCAACGTTTTTTTGATAAACTAGTAAAGAGTATGAAAATAGAATAAATCTATTCATTATTGAAGATAACTGTTTGATAGATGAGTGAGAAAGCAGGTGCAAGTGTGGGTAAAATTATAGCCATTGCCAATCAAAAAGGAGGAGTTGGTAAGACAACCACTTCGGTAAATCTTAGTGCTTGCCTTGCTCATATCGGCAAAAAAATATTATTGATAGATGCCGATCCACAAGGGAATGCGACGAGCGGGGTAGGGGTCAATAAAGGGGATGTACATCAATGTATTTATGATATGTTAATCGATGATGTCAATATAAAGGAAGTTATTCACCAAACGAAGATGGAAAACTTGGATATCGTTCCGGCAACCATTTCATTGGCCGGGGCAGAAATCGAACTCGTTTCAACCATTTCACGGGAAGTGAGAATGAAGCATGCAATCCAAGAAGCGAAGGAATTATATGATTATATTATCATTGACTGCCCGCCTTCTTTAGGATTATTGACTATTAACTCTCTGACCGCTGCAGACTCAGTCATTATCCCGGTCCAATGTGAGTATTATGCATTGGAAGGATTGAGCCAATTACTGAGTACCATCCGGCTCGTCCAAAAGCACTTGAATGAAGGCCTCACGATTGATGGCGTGTTATTAACAATGTTCGATGCGAGGACAAACTTAGGAATTCAAGTCATTGATGAAGTCAAAAAATATTTTCAAGATAAAGTGTACGGAACAATCATTCCAAGAAATGTACGATTAAGTGAGGCGCCAAGCCATGGGGAGCCGATCATCATTTATGATTCAAGATCGAGAGGCGCGGAAGTATATTTAGAGCTGGCAAAGGAAGTGGTGCACAATGGCTAAAGGTCTTGGAAAAGGTTTAAACGCTTTATTTCCGGGTGAGTCTTTAACGAAGGCAGAGTCCATCGAGAATATTCGTTTGAAAAGTATTACAGTAAATCCGTACCAGCCTAGAAAGATATTCGATGAGAATGCAATTCATGAGTTAAGTGAATCAATCAAGGAACACGGAATTTTACAGCCTATCATTGTCCGCAAAGTAGGGACAATGTATGAAATTGTAGTAGGTGAAAGACGGTTCAGAGCTGCTAAGATTGCGGGGTTGGCGGAGATTCCAGCAGTCGTCCGTCAATTGACAGATGAAGAGTCGATGGAATTAGCGATTCTTGAAAACTTGCAGCGTGAAGACTTAACGCCTATCGAAGAAGCGGAAGCTTATCAGAAATTAATGGATAACCTTTCACTAACACAGGAGCAACTTGCATTCAGACTAGGTAAAAGCCGGCCGCATATAGCAAACCATATCCGATTGCTCAGCTTGCCTGAAAAGGTGCGCAACTTGATTACGGAAGGCAAACTTTCAATGGGGCATGGGCGTACATTGCTCGGACTCCGAAAGAAGGAGCAAATCATGTTGATTGCAGAAAAAACAATCAACGAAGGATTGAATGTCCGTCAACTGGAGAAGCTAGTCCATAAATTAAATGAGAATGTTCCACGTGAAACAAAACCAGAAAAGAAAAACATATTCCTGGAAGAACAAGAGTCGCATTTGAGGGAATATTTCGGAACGAATGTGACCATAAAAAAGTCAAAGAACAAAGGTAAAATCGAGATCGAGTTTTTCACAGAAGAGGATCTTGAAAGAATCCTGGAATTATTGAATGAATAAGCCAATACCTATTTTGCTAGTTGCAAAATAGGTATTATTTTTACAGATGGAAGTGAAAAACGATGATTTTATTCGGTTCGATTGTAAATGCCTTTCTTATCGTAGTCGGCGCATTGCTTGGCCGTTTTTTATATAATATTCCCGAACGGATGAAAGAGACCGTCATGTATGGAATCGGATTGGCGGTCACGGCGATTGGCATTCAAATGACCTTTGAAAGCACTCAAATTTTGATTGTCATCATTAGCATCGTTATTGGAGCACTCATTGGGGAATGGATGAACCTTGATGAGAAAATAAACGAATTGGGCAAATGGATTGAGCGGAAGCTTCCTTCGAAAAAAGAAGGACCTGGCATTGCGCAAGGGTTTGTCACTGCAACACTCATCTTCGTTGTCGGCTCAATGGCCATTATCGGAGCGATTGACAGCGGATTGCGGAATGACCATGATGTGTTGATCATGAAGGGAATCATAGATGGATTCACCTCTGTCATCCTTAGTTCCACGCTTGGCATTGGTGTCATGGTTTCCGCAGTTCCGGTTTTCCTCTACCAAGGCCTTATCACCATATTTTCAACGCAAATAAGCCGCTTTGTACCTGATGATCTATTACAATTCTTCATTTCAGAAATGACAGCGACAGGCGGTTTAATGATTGTAGGTATAGGATTGAATCTTATCGGCATAACGAAAATCCGGGTGGCGAACCTCATTCCAGGCATCGCCGTCGTCGGTGTTATTGTGACAATCGTTCATTACCTGTTTTGAATCTTCCATAGGCAAGTTGAAGGGAACGGGAGATGATTCTGCTCATTTCAAAAGGAAGATGCAGTCGTGTGCTTTGAAGAACAGCCTGTTCCATGAAACCTGAAATGTTAACGACTCCTTTGATGGATAAATTACCGACGGGCGGCAATTCTTTTCCGACCGCCTTGCCGGGATAGAGAGGGCCTTGATGAAACAGCAAGTGGCCGATTGAGTCGCTTCTGCCTAAGCACGCATCGATTGCAACGATGAAAGAGGAAGGCTCCCTCGATTGCAGTTCATCCAATTGTTGTTGTAAATTAAGAGCATGTAAAGGCTTTTCCAATGTCCCGACGACGTTGAATGGAAATAATAATGATTCGGCCAAATGGGATCCTGTCAACGGACCTAGTGCATCCCCAGTGGATCGATCCGTTCCAATACAGAAGAAGGTCAACGAATCTTCATGAAAAGGGATTTGTTCAAGGAAATAAGTGCTAAGCTTCCAAACTGCACCGGTATCATTATAATGAAGACGATAATCATATTCAGTGGATAGTGTTGTATGCATGACAAAACTCCGTTCTCATATAATAGTTCAATAATTGATTGTGTAGCAGTATACGCGGCTTCAGGGGGATTTATACGGAAAGGTTTGATGCGGATGACAAACAAGCAAACTGAAAGTATTAAAGAAGTATTCATCAATGAAGATACGGAGAAAATAGGCAAGTTCATCTTCTCCGAAGAAACATGGGTCCATTTCGGAGTTGTTGCCATAAAGATTGCCTTTATCATCACAATCTCTATTATTGTCGTGCAAGTCGGCAAATATATTATTCGAAAGATCTTCAAAATCAAATTAAAAGGTCCGATGCGGAAAGAGGAGCGGCGAGAACAGACTTTGCTCAAGCTGCTAGAGAACACGCTCTCCTACGTCGTCTATTTCTCCGCTATATTGGCCATCCTGCAGGAATTCAATATCGATGTGAAAGGGCTTCTGGCAGGAGCAGGGGTTTTGGGCCTCGCTGTCGGGTTCGGAGCACAAAGCCTCGTAAAGGACGTCATTTCAGGATTCTTCATCCTTTTCGAAGACCAATTTTCCGTGGGGGACTACGTTAAAATCGGTACGGCTGAAGGAAGGGTGGAGGAAATCGGTTTGCGGACAACGAAGATTAAAAATTTCACAGGCGAAATCTTCATATTGCCGAATGGAACGATTGCACAAGTCGTTAATTATTCATTGAAAAACTCATTGGCCATTGTCGATGTAACTATTCCATTTGAACTGGGCGTAGAGAATGTGGAAAAGTCGATCGAAGCTTATCTTAAGTCGATGATCCAGGACAACCCCGATATTTTAGGAAAACCGAAATTGATCGGCGCGTATGATTTCACAGAGGACTCAGTCGTTGAGCGGATTATTGTAGAAACGAGACCGATGCGTCATTTCGATACTGCACGGAACATTAGCATAGGTGTAAAAAAACATTTAGAGCGGGAAGGAATCGAGATTCCATATCCTATGCTCGTGTCAAAATCATTCGATAATCAGTAAGGGGCAAGGAAGGAGTGAGATGGACGGTGGAGAAAGAGTTTCAGTTGAAAGACGTGGTGGAAATGAAAAAACCGCATCCATGCGGAACGAATGCATGGAAAATCATCCGTATGGGCGCTGACATCCGAATCAAATGTGAAGGCTGTGGCCATAGTGTAATGATTCCACGAAATGAATTTGCAAAGAAGATGAAAAAGGTGCTTGTTAAAGCGGAAGCAGAACAAAATTAGACAGGACCGCCAACTATTCTTATAATAGAAGAGTTGTAAAGATGATTATGAAATTGACCTATATGAAAGGTTGGGAAATAAATGGCGTTAACAGCTGGTATAGTCGGATTGCCGAACGTAGGAAAGTCGACACTATTCAACGCAATAACGAAGGCGGGAGCGGAGGCTGCCAACTATCCGTTCTGTACAATCGATCCGAACGTTGGAATTGTAGAAGTGCCGGACGAGCGGCTTCAAAAGTTAACAGAGCTCGTCGTACCGAAAAAGACAGTACCGACAGCTTTTGAATTCACAGATATTGCAGGGATTGTAGAAGGGGCTAGCAAAGGGGAAGGGTTAGGGAATAAATTCCTTTCTCATATCCGCGAAGTCGATGCAATCTGCCAAGTCGTCCGTTGTTTTGACGATGAAAACATTACACATGTGTCTGGAAAAGTGAATCCGATTGATGATATTGAAGTCATCAACTTGGAATTGATCCTCGCTGATATGGAAAGCGTGGACAAGCGGTTGACACGCGTCTCCAAAATGGCAAAGCAGAAAGACAAGGATTCCATGGCTGAAGAACCGGTGCTATTGAAGTTGAAGGATGCTTTCGAGAACGAAAAGCCTGCCCGTTCCGTTGAACTGACGCCGGAAGAATTCCAACTCATTAAAGGAATGCACTTGTTGACGATCAAGCCGATGCTCTACGTTGCAAACGTATCGGAAGATGAAATTGCGGATGCGGAAGAAAACGAGTATGTCAAAACGGTCCGTGAATTTGCCGAGCAGGACAATGCAGAAGTGATTGTCGTCAGTGCAAAAGTCGAGGAAGAAATGGCTGAACTGGATGACGAAGAGAAGGCGATGTTCCTTGAAGAGTTAGGCATCAAGGAATCTGGCCTCGATCAACTCATCAAAGCATCTTATCATCTACTAGGACTTGCCACATATTTCACAGCAGGCGTCCAAGAAGTCCGTGCATGGACATTCCGGAAAGGCATGAAAGCGCCACAATGTGCTGGCGTCATCCACACAGACTTCGAACGCGGCTTCATCCGGGCAGAAACGGTGGCATATGATGCGCTCGTAGAAGCCGGCTCCATGGCAGCTGCAAAAGAAGCAGGAAAAGTCCGTCTTGAAGGAAAAGAATATATTGTCCAAGACGGAGACGTCATGTTATTTAGATTTAACGTATAAATAAATGAAAAAAACAACCGGAGAAGGGATATCCTTTTCCGGTTGTTTTACTGTATATTTCGATCAGGTTTGAACAGATAGAGCTTTGGCAACTCGGGATCATCTTTTACAAGCCAATCATCCGGAAGCTTTTTCAGTTCCTTATGCATGGCAAAGTCACCCGCAGCCCCGCCAATGAGAAAAGCGGCTAGACCAAGCCAGATGCCATTACTCGTAATTAATCCAATCATCGCGGGTACTAAACCAGTCGTCCAAAAAGGAAGCAATAACGCTTTCTGAATAGCCCGGTTCGTCATCAGCCGATCGGTCGTAGCATAAGCAATACCCAACTTGAGATTCATTCCAATAATCATGCTCTTCCAAGGCACTTTCCCAAACATCCTGAAACCAAGAAGATGAAAAAGCTCATGTAGAATTATCAAGAGTACATAACCGACGATAAAATACAGAACATTCCGAACGGAAAAAGTGAAAGATAGTTCCTGCTGTATAAGACCATCTACAACCAGCATTCCAATGAGCGTCAGAATGGTAAGCAGCATGCCACTCTTAGCAACCGTAGGTAAGTCGATTTCAATGATTTTGTCTGGTTCAGTATTATTATTCATCAAATCACCTCTTATTATAATTATACACGACTTGGATAAGTTGATTTTTATTTTGAAAAGAACTTGCCAAGGATTGAAGAGAAAGGCGGCGTCTCCTCGGGGATCAGCGGGACAGGTGAGACCCCGCAGTGGAGCGCAAGCGACCGAGGAGGCTCACCGCCCGCCCCCCGGAAAGCGACCGCCTGCAGCGTAAATTCGATTAACTATATTTAATAGTTGATTGTCCGAAGACATCATGTTAAAATATGATGATGTGAGTAATAAACATTACTTACTCCTTGCCCGCCGTAACAAGTGGGCCAAAGTCCATAAGGAGGTGACTAAAGATGAGAAAGTACGAAATCATGTACATCATCCGTCCAACAGTAGAAGATGAAGCAAAAAAAGCATTGATCACTCGTTTCGATGACATCCTAACTTCAAACGGAGCGGAAATCATCGAGTCGAAAGAGTGGGGCAAGCGTCGTCTTGCATACGAAATCGACGACTTGCGTGAAGGCTACTACCAATTGGTAACAGCTAATGCAGACACTGCAGCAATCGATGAATTTACACGTCTTGCGAACATCAACGAAGCTATCATTCGTCATATGGCTGTTCGTCTAGACAACTAATCCATAGAAGAACGAAATGCAGTACCGTTAAAAGGTGGAACTTGAAAATGATGAGGGAGGTTGCATTCTGATGATTAACCGTGTCGTTTTAGTCGGCCGATTGACAAAAGATCCTGAACTCAAGTACACGCAGAGCGGAATCGCGGTAACGCGTTTTACGCTAGCGGTGAATCGGACATTCTCCAGCCAATCAGGAGAGCGTGAAGCTGATTTCATCAACTGTGTCACTTGGAGGAAACAGGCGGAAAACACTGCAAACTTCTTACGTAAAGGAAGTCTTGCTGGAATCGAAGGCCGTATTCAAACGAGCAGCTTCGATGGACAAGACGGCAAACGTGTCTTCATGACAGAAGTCGTAGCGGACAGCGTGCAGTTCCTTGAGCCGCGCAGTGCAAATGCTGAGAGATCTGGAGCTGCTTATGGTGGTGCACCACAGAACGAACAACCTTATTATCAGAATCAGCAGCCGAACCAGCAATATCAACAACCAGCTCAACAACAAAACTATACACGTACTGACAACGATCCATTTTCAACGGGCAGCGGTCCGATAGAAGTATCGGATGACGATCTGCCGTTCTAATGGACAATTGTCGGTAACGTAGTCAAGTAAGGAGGGAAAGCGATATGGCACCACGCCGTGGAGGTAAAAGACGTCGTAAAGTCTGCTATTTTACATCGAATAACATTACACATATCGATTATAAAGATACTGACCTACTTAAGAAATTCGTTTCTGAACGTGGAAAGATCTTGCCTCGCCGTGTAACTGGTACAAGCGCTAAATATCAACGTAAATTGACGTCTGCTATTAAACGTGCTCGTATTATGGCACTTCTTCCGTTCGTTTCGGAAGAAAGATAAGAACTATTTAAAACCGCCTTGTGATACCGGTATTTCCGGTCTCTGGGCGGTTTTTTGAATTTCTTATTTTATGCGTGAATTAATCCAGTTATGCGTGTTTGGGAAGGATTATGCGTCTTTGCGGACAGTTATGAGTGTTTCCTGGGAAATATGCGTGATTGGTGGCGTTTATGCGCGTTTCGAAGAAGTTATGCGTATTTCCCAGATGGAAACCGCCGAGGGCTGTCAGTTGTGTATTGAACCGGAAGTCACCCTGTCCTTTGGTTAATCAGCGGTAATCATGATACAATTATAAGAACTCACTTTCAATGAGGAGATAGAAAATACTAAGTCCATTGACTGGACGGAGGAACAGAATGATGCAGGACCAATCTCAAAAAATAACATACGGTGCGATGATGCTCGCATTGTTCACGATACTTCTGGCGGGGGCCTTCTTTATCCCTTTCCTTGGAAGCATCATTATGATATTCATTCCGTTGCCGATCATTCTTTATCGGCTGCGGTATGACAGAAGCTCGACGATTTTCGTAGCGATTGCCGGCGCAATCCTGTCCCTTATTGTTGGGGGCATTTTATTAGTGCCTTTCGCTGTGATGTTCGGGGTACTTGCCTTCCTTGTTGCCGAATCGGTACTGTTGGGTAAATCTAAGCTTTACACGTTCATGGCATCCGGACTATTTTTTATCGTAACAGGTATATTGGTTTATCTCATAGCTGCGGTTGTTTTCGAAGTCAATGCGATCGACAGCCTGATGGCGATGCTGAAGGAATCGGAGATGCAATTCAAGGCGTCGCTCGAAAGTTTAGGTGCACTGCCTGAAAACTATTCAAAGATAGTGGAAGAGGCGTTCACTATGTACCGTTCAGCCATTCCGGCTATGTTTATCCTGTCGGTGTATGTATTTACGTTCATCATGGTGATTCCCAATTTCGAGATGCTCCGCAGACTTGGCCATCAAGTGCCCGTGTTTCCGCCATTCCGGGAGATGAGGCTGCCTGTCATTACCATTTTCGTTTACGGGCTTATTATTATACTTCCTTGGATGATGGAATTAAAACCGGATTCCTCAGCTTATTTGCTTTATGTCAACGCGACGATCATTTTACGGGTTCTTTTGTTATTGCAAGGGTTGGCATTGATTCACTATTTTATGTACAAAATGAAATTGCCTACTTTTGTCACAGTGCTTTCCACCATTTTTGCATTGCTTTTCAGTCCAATAACCACACTTCTTGGCATACTTGATATAGGCGTGAATATCCGTGCTTGGATCGGAAAAGACAACTTGAAGTAAGGGGATGAGACGATGAGGTCATTTTTTAGAAGAAGAGCTATCCGATATCCATTGACTGTCATATCTCTCCTTGGATTGATAGCGGCCGTCCTGTTATTCCTTTCGAATTTCTGGGAGGGCCTTTTATTCACGATCCCGTTCACGATAGCATTAGGCATCGCTTGGAAGCTGGAGGAACAGACGTATATTGAAACTGAGAAGCATATTGAATCCCTCTCCTACCGGATGAAAAAGGTCGGAGAAGAGGCGCTGCTTGAGCTGCCGATTGCAATTATCCTCTTTAATGAAAAGCATGTTGTTGAATGGGCGAACCCCTACGCTGTCAATATCTTTGATAAAGAGACGTTAATCGGAGAGGAATTGTTCCAACTGTCCGAGGCATTCCAAACCATTCTTAAAAACGATGGACAGAAGACGACTTTGAATGTTGGCGATTCCACTTATCAAGTCATTTACAGAGCCGAGGAAAAACTACTCTATTTATTCGACATCACGGAAAAAGTGGAGATCGAATCTCTCTACCACCAAGATCGTACCGTGCTCGGAGTCATGCTCATCGATAATTATGACGAACTTGCACAGACGATGGACGACCAGACGAGAAGCAATCTTAATTCGCTTGTCACTTCACTCGTGAATCAATGGGCGTTGGATAATGGCATTTATGTGAAAAGAATAGCATCCGATCGTTTTTTAGCGGTTTTTAATGAAGCGATTCTTTCCAAGCTGGAAACGGCGAAATTTACGATCTTAGATGACATTCGAGAGAAAACTGCTATTCAGAATGCGGGCTTGACGCTGAGCATCGGAGTCGGAACCGGCTCCGCCGCGCTGACAGAGCTTGGTGAGCTGGCACAATCCAGTTTGGATCTCGTTCTGGGGCGTGGAGGCGATCAGGTCGCCATTAAGCATACGGATGGCAAGCTCAAATTTTTCGGGGGCAAGACGAATCCGGTAGAAAAAAGGACTCGTGTACGCGCCAGGGTCATATCACACGCATTGCGCGATTTGATCCAAGGAAGCGATAAAGTGTTGATCATGGGCCATAAAATGCCCGACATGGACGCGATCGGGGCATCCATCGGAGTCCGGAAGATGGCACGGATGAACAATGTGGAAGGACATGTCGTCCTGAATTTTGACGAGTTGGATGGAAGCGTGACCCGGCTGATGGATGAAATTAAAAAGGACGAAGGGTTATTTTCGCAATTTGTCGATCCCGAAACCGCATTATCAATGCTGACCGAAAAATCTCTTCTAGTCATTGTGGATACACATAAGCCAAGCATGGTTATAGATGAACGGTTAATCGAGAAGGCCGAAAAGGTCGTCGTCATCGACCATCATCGACGCGGCGAGGAATTCATCAACAGTACGATGCTTGTCTATATGGAACCGTACGCCTCCTCGACAGCCGAGCTCGTGACGGAGCTTGTGGAATATCAGCCGAAGAATGAAAAATTGACGATGCTCGAATCGACTGCGTTGCTCGCGGGAATAGTTGTAGACACGAAAAGCTTCACATTGCGAACGGGGTCAAGAACATTCGAGGCGGCATCTTATTTGCGGACAAACGGAGCTGACACAGTACTTGTACAGCGACTGTTGAAGGAAGATATCGCGACGTATATTCAACGGTCTAAATTGATTGAAACTGTCGAGCTCACTTCTGCCGGCATAGCAATTGCGAAAGGGGAGGAAGGAATTATCTATAGTCCGGTGCTGATTGCACAGACTGCAGATATCCTTCTGACGATGCAAGGGGTCATCGCCTCGTTTGTCATCGCTTCCCGTTCGGACGGGAAAATTGGGATTAGCGCGAGATCACTTGGAGAGTTGAACGTACAGCTTGTTATGGAAGAGCTAGGCGGTGGAGGGCATTTGACGAACGCTGCCTGCCAGCTTGAAGTGGAGACTATAGAAGAAGCAGAGCAATTATTGAAATCTGCTATAGAAGATAAATTGGAAAGGGGAAAATGATTATGAAAGTAATTTTTTTGAAGGACGTTAAAGGCAAAGGTAAAAAAGGTGAAGTGAAAGAAGTATCAGTCGGCTATGCACAAAACTACCTATTGAAAAACAAATTGGCGATTGAAGCGACGCCTGCAAACCTGAGCCAGCTCGATGGCCAGAAGAAACGTGCACAAAAGGATGCGGCTGCAGAATTGGCCGAAGCACAAAAACTGAAAGAACTTATCGACGAGAAGACTGTGGAGATGAAAGCGAAATCCGGAGAAGGCGGACGTCTCTTCGGTTCAATCACGACGAAGCAGATCGCAGAAGCTCTTGAAAAAAACCATAAAATTAAAGTGGATCGCCGTAAGATGGAACTGCCTGATGCAATACGGGCTCTCGGCTATACGAATGTGCCGATTAAACTGCACCCAGAAGTTACCGCTACGCTTAAAGTCCATGTAACTGAAGAATGATAGGGAGCGATAACGATGGATCAGATGTATGATCGCGTCCCCCCGCATAATAACGAAGCCGAACAGTCTGTCATTGGAGCGATCTTCCTTCAACCAGAGGCATTAATTACAGCTTCCGAAGTCCTTCGCCCCGATGACTTCTACAGGACGGCGCATGAGAAAATTTTCGATACGATGCTGATCCTGAGCGATAAAGGACAAGCGATTGACGTCGTCACGGTCACGGAAGAGCTTTCAGCGAAGAAGGAATTGGAAGATGTCGGTGGCATTTCGTATTTGACGGAAATTGCAAATGCCGTCCCGACAGCGGCTAATATCGAGTATTATGCCAAGATTGTTGAAGAGAAATCCATCCTAAGACGGCTCATCCGGGTAGCGACCAATATCGTCGAGGAAGGTTTTACGAAAGAGGATGAAGTGGAAGCTGTCCTGTCCGAGGCGGAAAAAAGGATCATGGAAGTTTCCAACCGGAAAAATGCCGGTGACTTCAAACATATTAAAGATGTCCTTGTGGAAACCTACGACAATATCGAGCTTCTTCACACGAGAAAAGGCGAAGTGACAGGCATTCCGACCGGCTTCCGTGATCTTGATAAGATTACTGCCGGCTTCCAGCGGAATGACTTGATCATCGTGGCCGCCCGTCCTTCCGTAGGTAAAACGGCGTTTGCTTTGAACGTGGCACAAAACGTGGCGACCAAAACGGATGAAAACGTTGCGATCTTCAGTTTGGAGATGGGCGCGGAACAACTCGTCATGCGTATGCTTTGTGCGGAAGGGAATATAGACGCGCAAGTGCTCCGGACGGGGAATCTGGAAGCGGAGGATTGGCGGAAATTGACGATGGCGATGGGAAGCTTGTCCAACGCCGGAATCTTCATCGACGACTCTCCGGGCATCCGGATTAACGAAATCCGTTCCAAATGCCGACGACTTCAGCAAGAACACGGCCTAGGCATGATCATGATCGATTATTTGCAGCTCATCATGGGAAGCGGCCGTTCAGGCGAGAACCGTCAGCAGGAAGTATCCGAAATCTCCCGTTCCTTAAAAGCGCTTGCGCGGGAACTGAAAATCCCGGTCATCGCGCTTTCCCAGCTTTCACGTGGTGTGGAACAACGTCAAGACAAGCGGCCGATGATGTCCGACTTGCGTGAGTCCGGGAGTATTGAGCAAGATGCGGATATCGTTTCTTTCCTCTACCGGGAAGATTACTATGATAAAGAAACAGAGAATCAGAATATGATTGAAATCATCATAGCGAAGCAGCGTAACGGCCCAACCGGCACCGTCACACTAGCATTCGCCAAGGAATACAACAAGTTCCTGAACATCGACTGGAGCCAACACCAAGCCCCGTCATATCAATAATGGATAGTGAAAAGCCTTGATTCACCTGTCTAACAGGTTTATCAAGGCTTTTTGCCATATATAAGACTATATTCACAGTTGGAATTCTCCTCATTTACAACTAACATTTGGAAGTTAAAAAGGAATAATTGGTTGCAATACTACAAGTTCGTTACAAATAGACTCAAAGCAACAAGCGACTTACTAGATATGATAAATTGAAGAAGCGTGAAAATCACTCAGTATGATGGCGTCTAGTAGCAGCTGCCAGTCGGAAGGAGTAACAAACGATGTTTTTCAAGAAACAGAACCTGAACAATCAACAGAATAGAACGGCCCTATATAAGAAGTTCCAAAAGATAGGTATCATGACAGTCTTCTTTGGAGGAATTAGTATAAGCTCCGGTTTTGCACTGGAAAAAGAGGGAGATTCCTCAATCCATACTGTCTACCATGTCTACTCGGCCAACGAATATGTCGGAATGCTATCCGATGACAAAAAGATCGAACAGCTTAAACAAGAGGAATTGGAGAAAGCGGCCTCCGAATACGAAGGTCTCCCTTTAACAATCGGAACTGAATTGTCTATCGTGCCGGAAAAGGTATTTTCGATCGGAACAGACGATGAACAAGTCCTTGGAAAACTTCAGAACATGCTTACCGTGGAGGCGGAAGCGATCGGTGTTCAAATTGACGAAGAGACAGCATTCTATGTCAAAGACAAGGCCGATTTTGAAGAAGTGATCCAGGAACTGACATTACAAACAGTTACCGAGCAGGAGCTTGCTGAATTCGAAGCCCGCCAACAATCTACTGAACCTATACCACCGTTAAAAGAAAATGAAACGAGACTTGCAAATATACAATTCAGCGCTGACATTCATGCAACGGAAGGCCAAACGGCACCCGAAGAGGTACGAAGCGTTCAAGAGGCTATGACCTTGCTGAACAAAGGCACATTGGAAGAGAAGAAATACCCCGTTCAAGGGGGGGACGTATTAGGGAAGATCGCCAGTGCCCACAATATGTCTACGGCAAAATTGATGGAACTCAATCCGGGCATTACGGAAGATTCGGTTCTTCAAATTGGCCAGGAGCTGAACGTGACAGTGCTTGAACCTTATATAGAAGTGGAAGCACACTATGAATCAAAGGAAATTGCTCCAATTCAGTTCAAGAAACTGACTGAAAAAGATGCATCGACATTCAAAGGTGAAGAGAGAGTTAAGCAAAAAGGAACGGACGGCAAGAAATCGGTTACGCATCTGATCCGGAAGAAGAACGGAAAAGTGATCGGCAAATCCGTGGCGGAGGAACATGTACTGGAAGAGCCGGTTCACGAAGTAACGGTCGTCGGAACAAAGGTAATCCCTTCGCGCGGGACTGGAAGCTTCAAGTGGCCGGCGGATGGCGGATACGTTTCAAGTCAAATGGGGAAACGTTGGGGCAGGTTGCACCAAGGCATTGATATCGCCCGGCCATCGTCACGGTCGATTTTTGCTTCCGACAATGGCGTCGTGACGGATGTCGGCCGTCATGCGACTTATGGAAACCGTATCATCATCACTCATAACAATGGGTACAAGACGTTATACGCCCATCTATCGTCTATCGAGGTCAAAGTCGGACAGACAGTGCCACAAGGTTCGAAAATCGGTGTCATGGGCTCCACAGGACGTTCGACTGGCATGCACTTGCATTTTGAAGTATTCAAGAACGGTACCAATATCAATCCGTTGAGTGTGTTAAGATAAAGAGAAGGAATGGAGACGCTGCAGTGTATTCTGTTGCCGTCTCTTTTTCTAATTTGTTGTAGGTGCAGAATGGAAGGTTTATTGCGAAAGTAATAGAATATATACTAAAGTAGTCGCCAAAAACGGCGAGAAAGGGAATGAATGATGCAAAATAAAACCATTTTAGTTGTAGATGATGAAAAACCGATAGCAGATATATTAGAGTTTAATTTAAAGAAGGAGGGCTTTACTGTCTATTGCGCATACGACGGTGAAGAGGCGCTCGAAAAAGTGGAAGAGGTGCAGCCGGATATTATGCTGCTCGATATCATGCTTCCGAAGCGCGATGGCATGGAAGTATGCAGGGAGGTCAGGAAGAAGTATGATTTCCCGATCATCATGCTGACAGCGAAAGACTCGGAAATCGATAAAGTGCTAGGGTTGGAGCTAGGCGCGGATGATTATGTGACGAAGCCGTTCGGTACACGCGAATTGATTGCCAGGGTGAAGGCGAATTTACGCAGGCATTCGAAGACATTGTCGGAAGAGCAGGATGAGGCAACGAATGAAATTACAGTTGGAAGTCTCATCATACAACCGGACGCCTATTTGGTACAAAAACGCGGAGAGTCTATTGAGCTGACCCATCGCGAGTTCGAATTGCTGCATTATCTATCGAAGCATATCGGACAGGTGATGACGAGAGAGCATTTGTTGCAGACGGTCTGGGGTTATGATTATTTCGGAGATGTGCGGACAGTCGACGTAACGATACGCCGCCTGCGCGAAAAAATCGAGGACACTCCTAGCCACCCGTCGTGGATTGTAACGAGACGTGGAGTCGGCTACTATTTGCGTGATCCGGAACAGGAGTAAGGACAATGCAGAAAGTCGGATTTTTTCGATCCATCCATGTGAAATTCGTCCTCATCTATATCATGCTCATCCTTGTGGCGATGCAAATTATCGGACTTTATTTCGCAAGGGAGCTTGAAGAGACGCTGAAGACCAACTTCACAAATTCGGTCAGAGATAGAATGAATCTAGTCGAATTCAGTGTTCGTGAAGAAATGATAAAAGATCGGTCGCCGGAAGATCCGTCGCCTGAACAAAGCTTGCAGACCATACTTTCCGGCTTTACATCAGAAGATATTAATGAAATACGAGTTATCGATTCAAAGTTTCGCATTTTGGCCACATCCGAATTGGGCAATCAATCATTAGTCGGCCAACGATCGATGGAAGACAGTGTGAGAAGATCCATTTCCTCTGAAACGTTCTATGAGAATATCAACTATGACCCGGCATCTAGAGAACGTGTCATGGTGCTTGTGACGCCAATTGTGAACAATAATTCGGAAGTCGTCGGCGCCTTGTATGTGACAGCCAATATTGAAAAAGTGTTCACACAGATCAATGAAATCAACCAAATACTGGCGGGTGGAGTGGCGGTCTCCCTCACATTCACAATCATCATCGGCATCTTCATCGCCCGGACATTCACCCGGCCGATATCCGATATGAGGCGCCAGGCACAAGAGATGGCGCAAGGAAACTTCTCAAGGAAGGTCCATGTATACGGGAATGATGAAATGGGCCAGCTGGCAATTGCCTTCAACCATTTGACGAATCAGCTCCAAGAGTCGCAGTCAACGACGGAAAGCGAACAAAGGAAGCTTGCTTCAGTTCTTGAAAACATGACGGACGGCGTCATTTCAACGGACCGAAAAGGCAGGGTGAGCCTGATCAACGATTCCGCGCTTATGATGCTGCGGATGACACGCGACCTTGTGTTGAACCGTCCGATTGCGAGCATCTTGGGCTTGGAACAGGAGTATACATTCGAGGATCTTATTCAAGTGAAGGATTCCATCGCACTTGACTTCAGTACGGAGAAAGAGCCCTATATCCTGCGGGCGACTTTTTCGGTGACGCAGCGGGAGACGGGTTTTGTGAACGGCCTTATCGTCGTCCTCCATGATAATACCGAACAGGAAAAGATCGACATGGAGCGGCGGGAATTCGTTTCCAACGTATCCCATGAACTCCGCACTCCGCTGACGACGATGCGCAGCTATTTGGACGCATTGGCGGAAGGTGCCTGGAAGAACGAGGATATTGCGCCTTCCTTCCTCCGCGTGACGCAGACGGAGACAGAGCGGATGATCCGGCTTGTCAATGACCTATTGAAGCTCTCGAGGATGGATAGCAAAGAATATGAACTGAACACTGAATGGGTGGAATTCAATCATTTCTTCAACTCTATTATTGAGCGGTTCGAGTTCTCGAAGTCGCAGAATGTGCATTTCAAGAGGTTATTGCCTTCTGCGGATCTTTTCGTTGAGATTGATACCGACAAGATGACACAGGTCATCGATAACATCATTTCGAATGCGCTTAAATATTCCCCTGATGGCGGAGATGTGCGCTTCGGTGTGACAACATCCGGGACATATATAAAAGTGATGATTTCGGATGACGGCATGGGTATCCCGAAAGCGAATGTGAACCGTATTTTTGACAGGTTCTATAGGGCGGACCGCGCCAGATCGAGAGCGATGGGCGGGACAGGCCTCGGACTTGCCATCGCGAAGGAAATGATTATTGCGCATGGCGGGGAAATATGGGCGGAAAGTGAAGAAGGGCAAGGAACGACGATTTTCTTTACGTTGCCTTTTGAACAACAAGAGGAAGGTGAATGGGATTGAAATATATCGAACCGATTAAATCAATCATCTTACTATTGCTCGTTTTGTTGAGCGTCACATTCACCTTTTCCATTTGGACGTACTCCCCCAAGTTGGCTACGATTGAACAATCGCCGACCGTTGATATTTCCATCGGCGAGCGGAAGCAAGTAGATGATATCATCAAGCCCTATAAGTTTCATATCAAATATGATGAATCGCTTAAAGGCACGACCGATCAGAAGATAATCGATCATGTTTTAAAAGAAATGAAAGCTTGGAAAGTGTACCAATTGACCCCTGTCCAAAATGAGATGAATAGGACGCAGATGAAAGCATTCTTTGAACAGCCGAATCAGTTCACACTATATTTCCAAGGGGATGTGCCGTTGGCTGTCTATGACAAGATTTTGCCAATCGAAGATGCCCATCTTCATAAATTCAGCTTTGACCGGCTCATCGTCAAATGGAATCCGAGGGAAATCGCATTTGAAGCGCATTTCATCGACCGGGCGACAGGCATCCATTTCCGTGGAAAAATAGAATCCGAAGATACGACGAAATCCTATCGCCAAATTGTCCTGGAAGGGGAAAAACTGTCTTCCTACCAGGAAGTGGATGTTCAAGAGCCAGTCTATTTGGCGGTCCCGACTGAACCAATCAAGATGAACAGAAGAATATATAACCAGGAGGAAATCAGTCCGACCCGCTTCCGTAATGCGTTATTCAACGACCCGAATGCAGTGCGGCGCAGCCAATTAGATGACACACATGAAGAATTTGGTGACGACCATGCGCGATTGACCGTGAATACGGAATCGAAAATGTTGGATTTTGCCCATCCTGCTGCGGTAAGCAGGGAACCGGCAGTTGCTTCAGACTTGTTGCTCGATGTCATTGATTCGATCAATGAGCATGGAGGTTGGACCGATTCATTCAGGTTTTCGTATATAAACACTTTATCCCGTTATGTGAAATTCCAACTGTTCATTCATGGTTATCCTGTCTTCGGCGAGTCGTCTGGCGTGACGGAAATCGCGCAGTTTTTCGGCGAAAATAGGGTATTCAAATATATCCGGCCGTACTATAAACTCGGTTTTTCGTTGCCTGAAGAAACGATGCTTCCTTCGGGTGTGGACGTAGCAAACGGGCTGATGGAAATGGAGAAACTTGATTTTGGCACAGTTGAGGAAATAACAGTGGGCTATATGATGAAACATGATTTGGAAAAACGGGTTTTTGTAATGGAGCCTACCTGGTTTTATTTGATGAAAGGGAATTGGCACCCCTATACACCTGATCAAGGCGGGGGTGAGCAGATTGGATTGGAATAAAACGAAAACGATTTTCATCGTCGTCTTTTCAATATTGAATGTTTTCCTCTATTCCTTGTATTATAATCAGCGTACCGAGGCGCAAAATGTGCAGGTCGCGGGGAAAGCGTCAATCGAGGATTTGATGAAGCAAGAAAATATCACGTACAATTTACCTCAAGTCGGTAAAAATGAATTCTTCTACATTTCCGCTGACATGAAGTCATTCTTGAAGGACGAATTGGAGTCGTTGGAAGACCAATCCATCGACATTATCGATAACACACGGATCGAATCCGAAATGAGCAAAGCGGTTTCCATACTGAACTCAAAACAGGAATATCATTTTACGGAATTTTTGACGAAGTATGTATGGCATGGATCCGAATATGAATTCTGGGAAGTGGATGAGGAAGAGAGGAAAGCGATCTTCTTTCAAAAAGTGGATGGTGAACCAATCTTCTATAGCCCGAATGCCATGCTGATCATCCATTGGGATGAGAACTATGAAGTGACCCATTATGAACAGCGGATGCTAGAAGAATTCTCAAGCTTTAACCGTAAAAAGGATTTGTTGACACAAGATGAAGCGGTTGGGTCGCTCGCTACGCGAGGGTTTTTGAAGCAGGATTCCAAAGTGTTGAAAGTGACCCCGGGATTCTCGGCTACTCTCGTCCAATCAAGAGAAACTCAAGTATTTGCCCCGACATGGAATATTCGTGTAGAATTGAAAGATGGCACCATCGAGAATCATTTTATCAATGCAGCTGAAGGAAAAGTGATAGACTTTCAATTGGAAAAGGTTGAAGAGGAAGAACTCGGTGAGGCTGAGGATGAAGAAGAATAAGGAGTTTTTCATATGCGTTTCAGTGTGCTCGCAAGTGGTAGTACGGGCAATTCCATATATATAGAGACCGAAGAACATGCTTTTCTCGTCGATGCAGGACTTAGTGCGAAAAGGATGGAGCAGCAGCTCGAGAACATCGGCCGCTCCATGACGAAAGTAGACGGCATTTTTGTCACCCACGAGCATAGCGATCACATTAAAGGGATCGGCGTGCTGGCACGAAGATACAAAGTGCCAATCTATGCGAATGAGAAGACTTGGCTTGCGATGAATGGGCTTGTCGGTGAGATTCCGACGGAGCAGCGTTTCCATTTCAATATGGAGGCGAATATGTCATTCGGCTCGCTCGATATCCAGTCGTTCGCAGTTTCCCATGATGCCGCGGATCCGATGTTCTACGTATTCCATCAGAATGACCGCAAGCTTTCAATTATCACGGATACGGGGTACGTGAGCGATAGGATGAAAGGGTATATCCAGGGGTCTGATGCGTTCGTGTTCGAAAGCAATCATGACGTTAGCATGCTGCAGATGGGGCGCTACCCATGGTCGGTAAAACGCCGGATTCTGAGCGACCTCGGGCATGTTTCGAATGAAGATGCCGCAGTTGCAATGAGTGAAGTTGTCGCTCAAAAAGAGACGAGAATCTATTTATCGCATCTAAGCAAGGATAATAATATGAAAGACCTCGCAAGGATGAGTGTTTCGCAAACATTGGAAGCATGCGGGATCCGCCCGGGAGAATTCGTGCATTTGCATGACACCGACGCGGACAAACCGACAGAGCTCGTCCCTGTTTAATAAATAACGAAAAGCCTTGCCTTAGGGTGAGGCTTTTTGATTGGCGAGAACTGTATGTGTCTTGCCCCGCCTATAGCGGCTTCCGCGCTCAAAGAAATGGTTTCCGCGCTCAAAGAAACGGCATTTGTGAAAGTAGTATAAAAAGTGGACACAATCTAATGAGCATGTTTGGATAAGGATAACAATAATATGCGAACGGAGAGTGTCCAAAATGGGTAAAAGAATTGACGATGATCTTAAGAAGCATTTAGTC
>NZ_JAMBOI010000019.1 GCF_023715535.1 Sporosarcina luteola
CTTGAGACCCCGCAGGCCGCACGCCTTTCGCGACCGAGGAGGCTCAAGCCATGCCCGCGGAAAGCGAGCGCCGGAACGGAAAGCAACAGTATATTGACAGGACCCTACACCTTCATTCAAGCAGTGAGAAAATCTAGTAAAACACTTGACTACAGGTAAGAAAGCGTCCGCCTGAAACGGAAAGCGATTAATAGAAGCAGATGTTTAGCCCGTCACTATCCCCCGTGATATAATGCAATCATAGTTGGATTTACTAAAGGAGGAAATAATCAAATGGCTATTTTTCATGCAACTGACCAAGACTTTAAAGAACAAACAAAAGACGGCCTCGTCCTTGTTGACTTCTGGGCAACATGGTGCGGACCTTGCAAAATGATCGCTCCTGTATTGGAAGAACTCGACGGCGAACTGAACGGTAAAGCGAAAATCGTTAAAGTCGACGTTGACGAAAACCAAGCAACTGCCGGCGAATACGGCATCATGTCAATTCCGACACTTGTCCTCTTCAAAGACGGGGAAATTGTCGACAAAGTTGTCGGTTTCCAACCGAAAGAACAACTTGCTGAACTGATTGAAAAACACGCGTAATGGATTACTTGAAAACCGGGAACCTTCATTGGAACCCGGTTTTTTTGGTAGGTGAGAATGATGAAAGAACAAATAGAACATAAACTGTCCCTGCTGCCGGACTTGCCCGGCTGCTACTTGATGAAGGACCGTCAAGGCACGATCATATACGTTGGCAAGGCAAAAATACTGAAAAATAGGGTCCGCAGTTATTTCACAGGATCCCATGACGCCAAAACACAGCGCCTCGTCGGGGAAATCGAGGACTTTGAATATATTGTCACATCATCTGACATCGAGGCGCTCATTCTAGAGCTGAACCTCATTAAACAGTATGACCCGAAATACAATATCATGCTGAAGGATGACAAGACGTACCCATATTTAAAAATCACCTCTGAGCGGCATCCAAAACTGATTGTAACGAGACAACTTAAAAAGGATAAAGGCAAGTATTTCGGCCCCTATCCGAATGCCACAGCGGCGCATGAAACGAAGAAGCTGTTGGATCGATTATATCCTTACCGCAAATGCCACCAACTGCCCGACCGGGTTTGTCTGTACTACCATTTGGGCCAATGCCTCGCTCCATGTGTGAATGAAATCAAAGAGGAAACATACAAGGAAATGGTGGACGACATAAGCCGTTTCCTGAATGGCGGCTATAAGAGCGTGAAGAGTGAGTTGACGGAGAAAATGTCTGCAGCTGCTGAGAATCTGGAATTTGAGCGTGCGAAAGAATACCGGGACCAAATTGTCAATATTGAAGCGGTCATGGAGAAACAGACGATGATGATGAATGACTTCACTGATCGGGACGTATTCGGCTATGCGGTTGAAAAGGGATGGATGTGCGTCCAAGTGTTTTTCGTGCGGCAAGGCAAATTGATTGAAAGGGATGTTTCCATTTTCCCTTTGTATCAGGACCCTGAGGAGGAGATGTTGACGTTCATCGGTCAGTTTTACGGTAAGACCGGCCACCTTCTGCCGAAGGAAATATTACTGCCTGAAGGGATCGACCAGGAAATTGTTCACCAACTGTTAAACGTGAATGTATTCATCCCGCAACGTGGGAAGAAAAAGGATCTCGTGAAATTATCGAATAAAAACGCTGAGATTTCTTTGCGTGAAAAATTCCAACTCATTGAACGCCAGGAACAAAGGACGATCGGTGCTTGTGAAGATCTGGGAGAGGCGATGAGGATCTCGACCCCCTTGCGGATTGAAGCGTTCGACAACTCCCATACCGGGGGTGTAGATCCCGTATCCGCCATGGTTTCATTCATAGACGGGAGACCGAACCGCAAAGATTACAGGAAATACAAAACGAAGACAGCCGCAGCTCATGACGATTATGGAGCAATGCGGGAAGTGATCAGAAGACGGTATGTAAGGGTATTGAGAGATAATCTGCCATTGCCGGATCTGATCATCATCGATGGCGGGAAAGGGCAGATGGAAATCGCCCGTGAAGTGGTCGAGGATGAACTCGGTTTGTCCATTCCGATTGCCGGTCTCGCCAAGGACGACAAGCACCAGACTGCCCAATTGCTATATGGTAATCCAGTGGAGGTCGTCCCGTTGAAACGGACGAGTGAAGCATTTTATCTTCTTCAGCGAATACAAGATGAAGTGCATCGGTTCGTCATAACATTCCATAGGAAACGCAGGGATACCAATTCTTTGACCTCTGTTTTAGATGGATTGCCTGGTGTCGGACCAAAGCGGAAACAGCAGTTGCTTAAGCATTTCGGTTCTGTTAAGAAAATACGGGAAGCAACAGCCGCGGAATTGAACGATGCAGGGCTTCCAATGAAGGTTGCCGAATCGGTGATGGAGTATTTCAAAAAGGAGAAATGAAAAAGGGCTCTCATCAATTGCTGATGAGACCCTTTTTTGATGTCTATCAATCCCGCTTTAATAACAGTAGATAGCTAGTAAGCTGGACAAATCATACTTGTGTCTTCAAGTCCCATTTCACAAGGAACCGAACGTGGTTCTCTTTTGGGATTTTCTCGCCGTAGCATTCAGTGAGGAAGCCATTCAACTTCTGGAATTGTTCAGCAATGAAACCGGCTTCCAGATGGCAAGATCTGTTTTTAAGCAACGTTGTGTCACTTTGCTCGAGAATGAACATAGCTTCATCTTTTGCTGTTTTGCCTTGATAAGGGATAAGGGGACCCCATCCGGCTTCCCGGAAGAAATCCGGCAGCTCGTCAATCGAAAAAATAGGGAACTTCCTAGCTATCTCTTTCCCGGACCAATAAAGGATTTCATCTTCATGGTTGCCCAATATGTTCGGGAGCACATGGTCCCTTATGATTTCATATCCTAATCGTGTCGGAGTTTCATAAGTTAGTTTTTCCAACGATTATGCAGTCCTTTCAGGAGAATCGGGTCTTGGATTGAACTTTTTGATAATGGTCTTCAAAAAGCCTTCATCACCTTGACCTCCTCAAAAGTGAGGAGTACAATGAACATGTTATCATATTGTACCATTAAGAGGCATGCCGTCAACGTCTATCATTTGTACAAACAGTGAAGACGCTTTTCGGACATATCTCTTAAAAAGGGAGGGTAAAAGACTTGTCGAGAGAATCAGATTTTTACTTGCGCCGACTGCATTCATTGCTCGGAGTTATTCCGGTTGGGTTGTTCCTCGCTCAACACTTGGTCATCAACCATTTTGCAACGCGCGGTGAAGAAGCGTTCAATAACGCATCCAATTTCATGGGGAGCTTGCCGTTCGTCCTGTTCTTGGAATGGTTCATTATCTATATTCCGTTAATGTTCCATGCGTTTTATGGTGTGTACATAGCTTTCACTGCGAAAAATAATGTTCAGCGTTACGGTACATTCCGTAACTGGATGTTCATGTTGCAACGTGTAACAGGCATTTTCCTAGTCGTTTTCATAGCGTGGCATATCTATGAAACGAGAATCCAAAAAGCACTTGGGGCAGAAGTGAACTTCAACATGATGGAAGAGATCCTTTCTAATCCATTCATGCTTGCGTTCTATATTGCAGGTGTTTTGGCAGCGACATTCCACTTGGCAAATGGCCTATGGTCGTTCGCAGTTACGTGGGGAATTGCACAATCGCCACGTTCGCAAAAAATCGTTTCTTACATTACTATCGTAGCATTCTTAGTTCTATCCGTAATAGGCGTACAAGCATTATTGGCATTCGTTGTCTAATATAATCTAGTTCCTGAATTACAAGTATATGTAAAATTTGAGGAGTGAAACAATAATGGCAAAAGGCAGATTGATTGTCGTCGGTGGCGGACTTGCCGGCTTGATGGCAACTATCAAAGCTGCGGAAGAAGGGGTCGGGGTAGACCTGTTCTCACTCGTTCCGGTAAAACGCTCCCACTCCGTTTGTGCACAAGGCGGCATTAACGGCGCAGTGAATACGAAAGGTGAGGGCGACTCGCCTGCAATCCACTTTGATGACACTGTATATGGCGGGGACTTCCTAGCGAACCAACCTCCTGTCAAAGCGATGGCAGAGGCGGCTCCCGGGATCATCCACTTGATGGACCGGATGGGTGTCATGTTTAACCGCACACCTGAAGGATTATTGGATTTCCGTCGTTTCGGCGGAACGTTGCATCACCGTACAGCATTTGCTGGCGCTACGACAGGCCAACAACTTCTATATGCATTGGACGAGCAAGTTCGCCGTCATGAGGTGGCGGGTCTTGTTCAGAAGTATGAGCACTGGGAATTCCTTGGCGTAATCTTGGATGAAGAAGGAATTTGCCGTGGGATCAAAGCGCAGAACATGCAGTCCATGGAAATCAAGGCGTTCCCGGGAGACGCAGTCATTATGGCGACTGGCGGACCTGGAATCATCTTCGGTAAATCGACAAACTCAGTAATCAATACTGGTTCCGCAGCTTCGATAGTGTATCAACAAGGGGCTAAATATGCGAATGGTGAATTCATCCAAATTCACCCGACTGCAATCCCGGGAGACGACAAACTCCGTCTTATGAGTGAATCCGCTCGTGGTGAAGGTGGCCGTATTTGGACGTATAAAGACGGTAAGCCATGGTACTTCCTTGAAGAGAAATATCCTGATTACGGTAACTTGGTACCGCGTGATATTGCGACACGTGAAATTTTCGATGTCTGCGTAAACCAGAAATTGGGCATCAACGGAGAAAACATGGTTTATCTTGACCTTTCCCATAAAGATCCGAAAGAGCTTGATATCAAACTGGGCGGCATCATTGAAATCTATGAGAAATTCACTGGTGATGATCCTCGCAAATTGCCAATGAAAATCTTCCCTGCGGTCCATTACTCAATGGGCGGGCTCTGGGTCGATTACGAGCAGCAGACGAATATTCCCGGTCTATTTGCAGCTGGCGAATGTGATTACTCCCAGCATGGTGCGAACCGTCTTGGAGCGAACTCCTTGCTATCTGCCATTTATGGCGGAATGGTTGCAGGTCCGGAAGCGGTCAAGTATATGCGTAACGTAAAACGCACTGCAGATGAGCTACCGTCAACATTGTTTGAATCTGCAGTGAAAGACGAACAGCAAAAATGGGACGATACGTTAAAGATGGATGGCAACGAGAATGCATATATTCTGCATAGGGAACTCGGCGAAATCATGACAGATAACGTAACGGTTGTCCGTTACAACGATAAGTTGCAAGAAACGGACTACAAGATCCAAGAGCTTCTTGAACGCTACGAAAACATCAATATTGTGGATACGCAACAATGGTCAAACCAAGGCGCGACATTCACTCGCCAGTTGAAAAACATGCTATACTTGGCACGAGTCATCACTTTGGGAGCGCTGAATCGTAATGAGAGCCGTGGTGCACATTACAAACCGGACTTCCCGAACCGTGACGACGAAAACTTCTTGAAAACGACCATCGCAGAATTCGACGGAAAATCTGCGCCGATCCTTTCTTATGAAGAAGTGGATGTATCCTTGATTCCGCCGCGTAAACGTGACTATTCAGCGAAGAAAGGAGATTGACATAAGTGACTGAGCAAACAACAGCTGTCCTTGAACAGCCAACTGCAGGAAAAACGGTCAAATTTGAAATTCAGCGACAAGATACTCCTGATTCAAAACCATATATGGAAAGCTTTGAAATCCCATACAGACCGAATATGAACGTCATTTCGGCCCTCATGGAGATTCGTCGTAACCCGGTGAATGCCGACGGGAAGAAAACGACGCCAGTCAATTGGGACATGAACTGCCTTGAAGAAGTTTGCGGCGCATGTTCAATGGTGATCAACGGACGCCCTCGCCAATCCTGTACAGCTTTGGTCGATCAGCTTACACAGCCGATCCGCCTAGAGCCGATGAGAACATTCCCGGTTGTGCGTGACCTTGTTGTTGACCGTGAATTCATGTTTGATTCCCTGAAACGAATCAAAGCTTGGATTCCGATCGACGGAACATACGATTTAGGCGAAGGTCCTCGTATGCCTGAACGTAAACGCCAATGGGCTTACGAATTGTCCAAATGTATGACATGCGGTGTCTGCCTAGAGGCTTGCCCGAATGTCAACGACAAAACGAACTTCATCGGACCTGCAATATTGTCCCAAGTACGCCTTTTCAACTCGCATCCAACTGGTGCGATGAACAAAGATGAGCGTCTGGAAACAATAATGTCCGACGGAGGAATCGGTGAATGCGGTAACTCACAAAACTGTGTCGTCGCATGTCCGAAAGGAATTCCTTTGACAACGTCCATCGCTGCGATGAACCGCGCAACAACAGTACAAATGTTTAAAAACTTCTTCGGAAGCGACCATATGGTTGACTGATTACAATCGTTTAAAAGAACTGTCCAGAAAGTCGAAACTGACTTTCTGTGACAGTTCTTTTTTTGTCATAAAGTACGCTCGCGTCCAAACCGAGCCGTTCCGCGTCCAAAGCAGCGGGTCGCACGTCCAAACCGAGGCATTCCGCGTCCAAAGCAACGGGTCGCGCGTCCAAACCGAGGCATTCCGCGTCCAAAGCAGCCGCCTGAGCGTCCAAACCGGGCTATCCTACGTCCAAAGTCAGCTGTATTAATTTGAAATCCGGTATTCTATTGGATGTTTACACGCTATTTGCTATAATAAAAGAATGAATGTTCATTCATTTTTAAAAAGGGAGTGGGATAGTTGAGAATTACATATATCGATAACATGAAACAGTGGATGGAAGAGTTCACATTTTCAGTACCAGTATCCGTGCGTTTTTCAGAAACGGATATGTACGGCCATTTAAACAACACAGTTACCTTCGCATATTTTGAATATGCACGAATCGAATATTTAAAGCATGTCGGTCACATGGTTGACTGGCTTGATCCGAACGGAACAACAATACCAGTCGTTGCCGATCTCCAATGCGACTATATGAAACAAGTATTCTTCGATGAACAATTGTCGATTTATGTCAAAGCTGCATCAATAGGAAACAGCTCAGTCGACATTCATTATATGGCGAAAAACGCAAAGGGCGAAATCGTATTTACTGGAAGAGGAACGATTGTACAAATAGATAGGACAACAGGCAAATCGGTTCCTTGGAAAAGTGACCAAAAATCCGGTTTTTCCTTGTGAAATGATGAACCAGCCGGCACAGCCTAAACCATCTTCACATATTGTAAAGTGAACGTGGATAGGAGGGGGCGCGTCTTGACAGGAGAAATGAAAAACCGTTCTTTGCTTACAGCAAGGGAGCGAGAAATCTTTAATCTACTTGTAGATGATCATACGACGAAGGAAATCGCAGGACGGCTCGGCATTAGCGAAAAAACCGTCCGGAATCATATTTCGAATACCATTCAGAAATTAGGAGTATCCGGAAGGGCTCAAGCGATTGTCGAATTGTTGCGATTAGGGGAACTGAAACTGAATTAAGAAAATCTATTGTCGTTCCTTGATACCTGACTTGTTATGAACCGTCATACACATGAATATGCTCAGCTTCCTGAAATAAACAAATACTTATTATCCTCCTTAAACTGTTGCGTTATATGACGAAAAAGGTGACAATAAGTAAACAGTATTCGTTTTCAGGGAGCTGGTATATGTGGCGGAACAGAACGCAATGAGTCTTGAAGGCACCGAGAACATTGCTCGGATGGAAAAGGAACTCCGATATATATCTGGAATCATTAAACAGCAGGGCCGTAAAATTTTAAGCAATTATACGATTACACCTCCCCAATTCATTGCGTTGCAATGGTTGTTTGAGCATGGGGACATGACGATCGGCGATTTGTCGAATAAAATGTATCTGGCGTTCAGCACGACGACAGATCTTGTCGATCGCATGGAAAATAACAAACTCGTGAAGAGGGTGCGTGATGAACAGGATCGCCGTGTCGTACGCATTCATTTATTAGGCGAGGGTGAACGCATCATCGAAGAAGTGATCGACAAACGACGAAATTATTTAAATGCAGTTCTCGAAGATTTTTCAGAGGTGGAAATAAACGAGTTTTCCCGATTGTTGACAAAACTGCACAAAGAGATGATCAAGGATTGAAGATTTGGAATGAAGCACCGATCGGGGTCATTGATTCCGGTGTCGGCGGATTGACCGTCGTAAAAGAAATGGCACAATTTTTACCCGATGAAACCATTATTTATATTGGCGATGATGCGCGTTGTCCATATGGGCCACGTTCAGTAGAAGAAGTGAAGGAATTTACGATGGAGATGGCTACAGCACTTGCAGGTATGGGCATCAAAATGCTTGTTGTCGCTTGCAATACGGCTACAGCGGTGACGCTGGATTTGTTGCGTGAACGATTCCCTTTTCCCGTGTTGGGAGTAATTGAACCGGGAGCAAGGGCGGCAGTGCAAGTATCATCTACCGGGAGAATCGCAGTCTTAGGTACGGTCGGCACGATTAAAAGCAAGGCTTATGAATATGCCATCTCCTCTATTTCGGAGGGGGCAGAAATTATTCCGCTAGCTTGTCCAGAGTTTGTTCCTCTTGTTGAAAGTGGTCAATACAAACAAATCGACATTCGACCAGTTATGAAAAAATCGTTGGAGCCAATAGTACATTTAAAGTTCGACACGGCCATTTTAGGCTGTACGCATTATCCACTTCTGCACGATCAAATCCAGGAACAGCTGCCCGCAGGTGTGAATATTGTCTCATCTGCATATGAGACGGTTCGGGATGTGGAGAATACGTTGGCTAGATTCGATCTAGGGAACAACTCCGGAAGACCGAAAGATCCGATTTTTTACACTACAGGACAAATGGAAGGGTTTAAATCGATTGCATCCGATTGGCTCGGCATCGAAAATCCCGACGTCAGACATATCGTACTAGGGAAGCCCGGCTGCCAATAAAGGCAACCGGGTTTTTGCTATGGCGAAAATGAGTGTGGTAAGATGGATGCTGAATTGAATTTTGTGGAGGGTGTATCCAATATGAGGCATGATGGAAGAACTGCAGAGATGGGAAGGCCAGTGACGATCGAAACGGATTATCTGATTCATCCCGAAGGATCAGTTTTGATCTCTTTCGGAAATACGAAAGTGATTTGCACTGCGTCTATTGAGGAAAGGGTTCCACCTTTTCTTAGAGGAAGTGGACAAGGCTGGGTGACGGCTGAATACTCCATGCTCCCTCGTGCTACTGGCCAGCGGACTCAACGGGAATCCTCACGTGGAAAAGTTGGCGGCAGGACGATGGAAATCCAACGGTTGATCGGACGCGCTCTGCGTGCTGTAACCGATCTTGGTGCTCTTGGGGAACGTACAATCTGGATTGATTGCGATGTAATCCAAGCGGATGGAGGAACTCGTACAGCGGCCATTACAGGGGCGTTTGTTGCAACGAGCATCGCTGTCTCCAAATTGGCGAAGGAGAAGGAACTTAGCCGCTTTCCGATTAAAGACTACTTGGCCGCAATCAGTGTAGGTAAGACGGTTGAAGGTGATTTGATCCTTGATTTAGATTATCCGGAAGATTCAACGGCCGCTGTCGATATGAACGTCGTCATGACGGGCGCGGGGGAATTTGTCGAATTGCAGGGAACAGGCGAGGAAGCGACGTTCACGAGGCAAGAAATGAATGCTCTCGTCGAACTTGCGGAAACAGGCATAGAGCGGCTGATCGGCATCCAAAAAGAAGCGCTAGGCGAAATCGGTGCGCTTATTGGCGGAAAGGGTGACGAAGAACGATGAAGAAGATATTGATTGCGACGAACAATAAAGGGAAAGCGAAGGATTTTGAAACGCTTTTTAGCCCATACGGTTTTGAAGTTCAAACATTGAACGACTTGGAACAGGACATCGATGTTGAAGAGACAGGTGTCACTTTCGAGGAAAACGCAGTCTTGAAGGCCGAGACTGTCTCTAAACTTTTAGGCATTACGGTCATCTCGGATGATAGTGGACTGGAAATCGATAGGCTGCAAGGGGCTCCAGGCGTCTATTCTGCACGTTATGCGGGTGAGCCGAAGAGTGACGAAGCGAATATAGACAAAGTGCTGTCAAAGCTTCAGGGAGTGCCAGAGGAGAAACGTACGGCACGGTTCCGGTGCGTCCTCGCCGTCGCAGGGCCGGGTATGGAGACTGTCACGTTTTCGGGAAGCTGTGAAGGGTTGATTCTCGAAGAGCGAAGAGGTACGAACGGTTTCGGTTATGATCCGATTTTTTATTCGCCGGTCAAAGGAAAAGCGATGGCTGAATTGACACCTAATGAAAAAGGGCAGATATCCCATCGGGGTGCAGCTCTTCGACAGTTGAAAGAGCATTTGCCGCAGCTATTGGGTTCATTGGGTGAAGGGCAATGAAGATCATTGTGATGAGTGATTCGCATGGCGATAAGGAAACGGTGAAGACCGTTTCCGCGTTGCAAGCGGATGCCGTTTTTCATTGTGGTGACAGTGAATTGTCATGGGACGATCCGCTATTGCATACTATCCATATCGTGAAGGGAAACTGTGATAGGGATCTACGTTTTCCGGATTCGGTCATCGTTGAAGTGGGCGGCAAGAAGATTTGGATGGTGCATGGACATGAGCATGACGTCAAACGGACAATGCTGCCTTTGTATTACGGAGCGCAGGAACTCGGTGCGGACATCGTACTGTTCGGCCATTCCCACTCATATGCGGCTGAATTGACGGAAGGGATATTATTTGTCAATCCAGGAAGCACATTGCTTCCAAGGGCGGGCAAGCAGCCTACCTTTGCAGAAATTGAATGGGATGACAGTTATCGGATTTACTTCAAAAACATGGACATGGAAACCATAATTACAGCGGATATGAAAAATATCGCAAATTAGTGTTGACTTTTCCAGCGAGCCTGCCTATAATAAAGTTTGTCGTTGGCAATCAATTGTTGCTAAACGAGCTTGTCTCAGTAGCTCAGTTGGATAGAGCAACAGCCTTCTAAGCTGTGGGTCGGGGGTTCGAATCCCTCCTGGGACGTATTTAAGTAAAAACTGAACACGTTAAGAAGTAAAGAGAATGGCCTCAAACGTTGATGTGACAGCGTTTAAGGTCGTTCTTTGTTTTCTGAGAACTGAATGAACAAGTACGGGTAGGCTGTTTTCGTTTGTCAGTTAAATTATTTAAAAATATTATGTGGATTATCTGGCGATGTTATCGGTGGCTTGTCCTCCCAAGTAGCAAAAGATTCGGGAGTGTTGAGATTGTAAAATAGGATGCAAACTAAAAGAAAAACAACAAAACGCTTCAATATAAATCCCCCCAGTGATTAATTTTTTTATGTTTTAAATAATAATTAAAAGCTTTCTCGTAATATACAGTGGCCTTTTTATATTCATTTTTCTCGGCCAGTTTTTTGGAAAGTAAATTACAGTAAATAAAACAATGATAATAGTTATTCGACTCACTTAGATAGTCCAGTACATTTTGAAAAGCTTGGTAAAAGTCATCAGAACCAAACAATAATGTCTCATAAACGATAAGGTGATGCTTATAATGAATTTCATTTCTTGTAACTTGGTTTAGCATAGATAAGCAAGTTTCTAACCAAACTGCGGCTTCATCAAGATTTCCCGTCTTGTAATACTCTTTTAAAATGGCAATGGCGGTCACTATTTTATCATTCGCATGTTTCTTCTTGTTAATAGCTGAAATAAAGTATTGCAAAGCAAGTTTTTCATCATTCATTAACGAGAAACAAATACCTAAATTATGTTCTATTGTTTCTATATGAAAAGAAGTGTCGCTATTTTCTAACACTTCCAATGCTTCTTTGAAAATTGTTATGGCTTCGGTAATATTACCAATACGTTTCTTTGCGAGTCCAATGATAATTAAACAGCTAATGGAACGTGAAATTATCATCTTCGAGTTAAAATATGCAAGTGCTTTTTGTGCATATTCAATTGCTGTAAAATCACGGTAATCTGATAGAGAGGCAAGCGATAGGACATAATGAAGTTCCGCCGTCTCCCAATCTTCAGCATTAAATTTTACACAAAACGTCTCAGCTTTACTAAATAGGGATAAAGAAAATGAAAAATGATTTTCATTATAGGCTTGTATTCCTTTTATAAGATAAAAATGAAATTTTTGTTTTCCAGACATTTCATTCACTACGGAATTTAATATTACAATATTCTTTTCAACAATAGGGGAAGGTTGCTCATCGAACAACAATAGACGAGTTTCCATCAGAATAAAATCGATACTATTGAGACTGGCGTTTAAAGATAGTGCATTCATTTCTTTAAGCAGTAAACTAGCAGATGTTCGATCCCGTTGGTCAACAATCCTTTTAAATTGATCTAGTATTTCAGTTAGCTTCGCTTCGGTTTGATCAGCTACTGAAACAATCTTAAGCCGAGTAAAGAGTAATTGCAGAATTTGATCACTTGGGATGGCGGTACCATTTTCGATTTTACTTAAATAAGAGGCAGAACAGATGCCTTGTGCCAAAACCTCTTGTTTCATATCTTGACGTTGTCTCTCTATCTTGACTAAATGGCCGACACTCACTTTTGCTCCCCCCCCCCCCCGGTTTTCTAAATATACTATTAATTATATCATACGATAAACGGAATTAGTGTAATATTTTACCTAATACTTTAGGAAAGGAGGAAAGTTAATCACTAATTTTTCGGCTTTTGAGTCGCTATTTTCCCAAGTAAATCATATTGACAGTCTATCTTTTCTGACAAATAATAGACTTAGGTACATTGGCCATATACCTAGCAAACTAATTAAAAGGAGCTAATGCTAAGATGAAGAAATTAATTCTTTCCACCGTCCTTAGTCTCGCGGCGATGTTTACGCTGTTCATCGGTATGCCTGCAAGCTATGCGCACGCAAGCGAAGCTACTACTAGTGAAATACTGCAGGATGAACAGTTTGTAACGATAGTAGTACAATTTACTAGTTCCCCTCCCCTTAATTACTACTATGATGATGGGTTTTATAAAGGTTATATTTCTAGAGTCAGTTTTGATTATGTAGATGGAAAATATCACGCCCTATATGCAGGAAGGGTTTATAAAAATGCGCCGATAGGGACATGATCTAGAGAAAATATTACTTGGCCTATTAGCGGGGTTATGAGAGTGTTTCAATAAGTAACCCCGCTAGTTTCGTATTTAAATATAGGTGGGGTTATTAATGAAACTATTGCGATTCGAATTAAAAAAGATTTGGCGTAAAAAGTTGTTTCTACTTTTTTCACTAATTACAGTCGTTTGTATTGGAAGCGGTTTCTACTCAAATGTATTGATGCAAGAGGAGATTGCCAAACGGGCTTTTAAGGAGCTTGAGCCTAACATACAAGCAGCAAATATGTTGAGGCAAGACTACGATAATAAAGTTTCGGAAGTTGGCATGACGGATAGCGTCCAAGAAGGCTACGATAATATGGTAGCCATGAATAAGACGGTGAATGAATGGGAGGAAGCTATCCGTCAACGTGATTGGGATTCAATTCCGCTAATTAAACAGAGATTCCTTCAAACAATCGTTCAACAGAATAGCTATGGCTACAAATATGGAGATCATGAAGAAGAGCAATTAGAACAGGATATCGAGAAGACTCGAATCTTGGTAGACTTGAATTTGCCATACGAGGATACGTTTTATTCCTTGTCGTCATTTAATTTTTTGAAACAGGCAGCTTCCCTGTTTTTAAGCCTTTATGGCATATTGTTTTTAATTCTGTTATTCGGTGATCTTTTTATAGTGGAGATGGAACAGCAAACGATCAGGACATTGTACACGCAGCCATTAAGGAGATTGAGTATCCTTGTCAGTAAACTGATAAGCGTGATGGTGGCAGCTGTATCGGGGCTGGTCTTATTTGTCGTAGTTGCTTTACTGATTCCGCAGTTAGCAGGGGGAAAGATAGGAAGCATCCATTATCCAATATTGATTTTACATAATGACGGATTTAGTTATATCACGATATTTCAATATATGATAAAACATATCTATCTTTTTATGATTGTCTCCTTTTTCGCCTTCTGTCTTGTTATCTTCTTTAGTTCCTTACTGAGACAGCGCTTCTTGACTCTATTATCAAGCTTACTTTTTATAACTGGTGCAGTTATTCTAACGGAACAAATCGGGTGGCTTCAAAGCGCCATTAACCCATTCTTTTATTTCCGTTTTGGAGAATTAATTGAAAGAACCGAACTATTGGGACACTTCTATTATTCAGTGGTCGTAATCGGATATGGATTCTTTTTATTGGTGGTTTCCTATTTAATAGAAGTGAAGGGATTATCGGTTAGAACAGATAATCCGGCACTATCCCCATTTCGAAAAGGTAAAACGTTGAAAGCAAAACAACTTGTATGGGGATTAGTTATATTTGAACTTAGAAAGGTTAGACGCCAAAAAAGAATAAAACAAATGTTTCTACTCCTTTTGATTTCTATCATCGCTGGATTTATTGTATTGAACTATACAGCTGAACAAAAACAAGTTAATCGCATGAAAACTTTGGAGGAAGCTATCTCCTGGAGCAAGGCCAAAGACGCTGAATATCTAGCAAAAATTGATGAGTTAGAAGAGACATTAAAGGATCTGAAAGATGTCAAAAATCCAACTGAGGAACAGAAAGCTTCGATAATGATATCGCAAAGTTTTTTAACCACTTATCGTACTTTTGTAAATTATAATGAAGTGAACAGAGAAGCTTTTCAAGGGGAACTTGAAGCTTATGATAAACAAGATTGGCCCACTTATTATGATTTATGGATCGAAAGAAACCTCTCTGGTGCTGGTGTGAAAAAAACTCATAACACGGTTGGAGTCGTAGATAACAGACCAACAGAACGTATAGGTATAAGTGATTTTACAAATAAAGCGAGCGTAGCAGAAAAAGAGCTACTTGCAGAACGTGATTTGCAACCGGTTTTCAACCTTGAGTATATTTCAACCATCCATGATCGTTTCCCGAATCCGATGGATAAGTTAGAGTGGAATCGAAGTACCTTGAAAATAGACAGTACTGGTTTATTTTATTTGTACACCTTTTATAATTCGAATATATTTCTGGTGTTATTAGCGGTTTTTATTTTGTTTTTCGGTATTGGTTTTACAGAAGAAAAAGGGAAACAGCGGACAATATCATTGATAGCTACACAACCTCTGCCAAAAAGCGTGCAGTATTTGAGTAAGATGGTTTTATTCGTTCTGGCGGGATTTCTCACAGCAGGGTTTGCATTATTATTCATGACCCTCCTCGGCACAATCGGCAAACGTTTTGGTGATTGGAACTTCCCGGTACTCCATTACGATCCGGAAAGTGTTCTGAGAGCAGCAAATTATACAGGTATCGTCGCCGAGGAAGGCGGGTTCCATTTTATCAATATGGGACGATATGTAGTTGAATCCTCGATCCTATTCATAGGGGTGACATTATTTGTTCTGGCACTTTCCTTTTTGATTTCACTATTCTTTAACAATACGATTGTCTCGTTGCTTGTTACATCCGTTATCCTTGTGGGGGGAGCGGCGGCAAGTGCAAGTTCACCGCTTGCTTCTATTGCTCATTTGTTACCGTTTACGTATTTAAATGTAGCTAATATTGTAAATGGCGAAGCGGCCACATTAGCAAACAATGCCTTTATTACTTCCAATTTAGGGATATGCGTGTTATTAATCGGAACCATCATGATAATGGGATGCGGTGTGATTAGTTTTAAGAGAATGAAACTGATATAGGGCGATATTGTAATAATAGGTCTCAGCTCATATCCATAGATCAATAAAAAACGGCCCGCGCGTAATGGAAAAACTGTGCGGGTGGGCATATTGTAGACAAGTCGAATTTGAAATTTGCTTGGGGGAATGGACATGATTTTATCTGTAAAAAACGTACACAAATCGTATGGAAAAGAACAGGTGTTGAAGGGGATTACGTTTGTGATTGAGGAGCCGCAGATTATTGCGCTCGTTGGGCCGAATGGGTCGGGGAAGTCGACGTTGATGAACATCATAACGAATTTGCTGCCTCCGAATAAAGGAGAAGTGACTGTCCTTGGAAAAAGCAATGGGGACCCGAATATTTTCCGTGAGATTTCATTCATGCAGGATAATACGGTGCTCTACGATTATTTGACGGGGTATGATCACCTTCAATTCATTTGCGATGCACAGGGGCTGTCGAAAAAGCAGCTGCTGGCTACGGCTGACCGTATCGGCATTACGAGTTATTTGAATAAGAAAGTGAAGAATTATTCGCTTGGAATGAAACAGCATTTGCTGCTCACGATGGCTGTCGTGAACAAGCCGAAGCTGATGATTTTGGATGAGCCGCTCAACGGACTCGACCCGACGAGCGCAATTCGAGTACGTGAATTGCTGCTTGCATTGCGTGAGGAAGGGACGGCTATATTGTTGTCCTCTCATAATCTCGCGGAAATTGACCGTGTGACGTCATCGATTTTATTCCTGAAGAAGGGGAATTTGATTCAGGAAAATATGGCGGAGTTTGAGCAAGTGTGCTATCAAATTACTGTTAATGATATTGTGAAGGCGGAAAAGGCATTGGCGGCGGTGGGTATTCCCGTCGAGGTAGTAGGCGGACGATTGCAACTGTGCCGGAAGGACGTTGTGCTCGGCCGTGTTTTCTATTTGTTTGAGCAAGAGCAGATTGTAATTGATGATGTTGACAAGAAAGTGCTCGGTTCCGAGGAGCGATACCGGAAAATCTTCACTGAAGAGACAAAGACCAAAAGACTTGTTGAAGCTTAAGCTAAACTTGATCTGGCGGAAAAAATAGCTGGTTTGGTGTTAGGCTATCGAAGGTTAGGGATATTGAACGGGAGTTGAACTCTTGTTGAATATCCCTTTCATTAATTTTAATTTGTTGCTTTAAATTCATAACAACTCTTTATACACTTTCACCATCTTATAAAAAGATGTTTTCCTCATGTCGGCTTTCTCCATCGCTTTAACTGCTGTAATTTCCCCAGCATGCCATTTATCATAAGCCTGAATGAATTCATCCGTTATTTCGATTGATGGCCGTCCGAATCTAACGCCATTCGTAAGGGCTGAATCAATTCCTTCACGCTGCCGTTTTCGAATACGTTCCCGTTCATCTTCTGCAATCCAAGAAAGAACCTGAAGAATGAGATCGGAAATAAATGTCCCAATACTGTCCTTATGCTTTGTCGTATCTAACAGGGGCATATCTAATACTACGATATCAGCGCCGATTACCTTAGTCAGCTCTTTCCACTCATTTAGAATGTATTCCTTATTACGGCCAAATCGATCAAGCGAGTGAATATAAAGAGTATCACCTTTCCTCATCATTCTTTTCATTAATTGATAGTTTTCTCGTTCAAAGTTTTTCCCCGACTGTTTATCTACGAAAATATCGCGATTTTCAATACCGATTTCTAACATCGATTCTACTTGTCGATTTTCATTTTGATCTTTTGCGCTAACGCGAACATAACCGAATTTTCTAGATTCCAATTTTGTTCACTTCCTTTAAGAACGTTTGTTTCTTAATTGTATAATTATGTTCGGAAAGTCGCAAATAAGCGAGTGAACGTTCGAAAAGTGTTTTTATATATTTACGAACTGATTTTCACGATGCATTTCATTTCGAACACAGTGTTCGTAAATGTGTACAATTACGAACTTTATTTTTAAGTCGAGGATTTATTTTCACCTTTTTGCATACTCTTCTGCACTGTTGAAAAGGGTGAATCAATGAATACTTCTTCTGGTAAATTGGGAGGGTGGGTGCTCTTGCGTTAAAAAAAACCAAGAGTGCCTGCATGGACATAATTCTATAACCGAGCAATTAGAAGAGGATTATAAACATCTGTATCTCGACCAAGGAAGGAGAGAATGAGAGTGGCTATATATTGCTTATATGTCGATTTCGTTACGTGAAAGATAATTTTACATTCTGAAATAGGGTCAAGAAATAAGTATGGGAAAACTGATGAAGGTATTACATCAAGCCGACAGGGAACTCGTTAATTCAGATTTACAATTAATACAGCAAAATGTAGTTGAACACCCCGTTCTCTATAATGAGAAGTGCGTTGGAATCCGTGGAACGCTTTGTTGGGTATTTTTTTATTACAAAATAAGAGGGGTTTTCACACTTCTTGGCGAAAAGTGTCAGTGGGAGGTGGAAGTAGTTGTATGAAATAACATATCAAGAGTTTTTAAAAAGTTTGCAAGAATTAAGTTTCATGAATTCATACGTAGAAGACCAGCAGTATTCCATGCAAGAATTAATATGTGAGGATGAAATTCTGTATTTTTATCCGAAAAATTATCTTTTCAAAGAAAAGCCACTAGAAGAAACCCAGCTACTATTCTTATCAAAGGACAAAATACGTATCGTCAGTTTTCTGAAAGAAGGATTTATCAATATTGAAGACAGACGCCTTAGCAGTGTGGCAAAGATCAACATATCTCATAAGAATAGAAACTCATCATTAATGACAATTTCATTTAGCGATGGAGATACATTTGTTCTGGATAGCGTTAATGATAGTGAGAATCACAGGTTTAAGTTACATCAAGTAATTATAGAAATATATAAATACTTCAAGTAACAATTAAACTGAAAGGGTGCAGGTGATGAAAAAAGCCGAAGAACTATATGAGTGGGGATTAGAAATAAAAGAAAAACATGTCGGAAAAGCTTTTAATATTAATATTATTAAGCGTAATGATGAAGTTGAACGATTTGTTGACGAGATAATCTACTTTTGTGATACTGTCAATATTAATAAACAGATACAAGACTCTTTGAAATCTGGAATAAAGTTTGTACCTGGACAACCAGTCTCGAATTTAGAGAGAGAGTTAGGAAGACTCGAATTATTATATATTTGACTTGATCCAATTGCTTAGATTTTCTTTACGAGGACTTAATATGTCGGGGACGAGTGATAGGTGAAATAATGACCGACAAAAATGAAAGGAGCGGGATTAATGTTTCAACAGGAGAATATATTAGTCCAAGCTTATAAATTAGTGTTCCTTGGTAAGCTAAAGGGCAAGTTTGCGGAAAATCAGAGGTCTGATCGTATGGGTTGCCATTGGCAACTCTTTTTTTTGTTGAACTAATGGCCAGGTTGGTTAAGAGCTGGTTTGAGAAGCAGCTTAGTGGTCACCACCGTTTGTAAGCTCGTTAAAAATAAAATTTGAATAATTGAAACAAAATCGACTTGGAAACGACTTGTTTAGTAAGGAGGGATGAAAGTGAGTAAAGGGTTAGATATAGAGGATTTATATAGAGAATTTCATGTGGATATTTATCATTTCTCTTTATACTTTTCCAGTAACAAACAGGATGCAGAAGATATAACACAGGAAACCTTTTTGAAAGCAATACGAAATAGCCACATGCTGAGAGATGACACTCGTGCGAAGTATTGGTTACTTTCGATAGCGCGTCACACGGCAATCGATCATTTGCGAAAAAAGAAGCTGAAATCCGCATTACCAGAACTACTAGAAAAAATCACGAACAACAACGAGGATTCCTTGTATGAACATCTCCTTATAAAGGAGCAATGGCAGGAAATTCAAAGTGCATTATTAAAAATAAAACCCCATTATCGCAGTTTGCTTATTTTACGGGGTATTCAGGATATGACAACAAAAGAGACGGCCGATATCTTGAATTGTACAGAGTTAAAGGTGCGAGTAGACTTTTATCGTGCTGTAAAGGTTTTGAAAAAGGAACTACAAGTAGTGGAAGGAGTGAATTACGGTGAAAAAGACCGAAAATCTAACTCAAGAGGCTAAACAGCTGCTTCGACCAATTAAAGATCGACCTGATATAGCGCCAAGTCAAGAGTTTGTTAACGAATTGCACACTAAACTCAGGATGGATGGAAAAAGGAGAAAAACTAGAGTGAAGTTAGTTCCACTGTTAGCAGCTGCAGCGATCATTGTTATATTGCCTTTACTCATTTTAACTTCTCAATCCGAAAAAGAAGAAACACATGCATATACTATAGAAGAATCCTCTAACATTGAATTGGTGGACACCATCAAATACGGGTATGGGGAAGGGGAAATCGGTTTTTCTACTCAAGGCATGAACCCTGTTAGTAGCTTTGATATGAGGCATGGAACCTTATATCTCTTAGATGAAGAAAAGTCTCAGGTCGTGATTAAGAGTGGCGGAACTACTCGGTCATTTTCCGTTCAAAACGATCAAAATATAATTGGTGATTTGAATGATATATTGGTCACACAAGACGAAGAAATATATATATTGAACGCTGTAGAAAAAGTGGTGCATCAATACCGATCCGATGGAGAACTAACAAAGACCTATGATTTATCACAATTAGATTTGTTTTTCCCGGACTCTTTAGTTGAAATAGAGAACAATGAAATTATTGTAAGTCAAAACCAAGAAAAATTTGTCGACCTAAAAACAGTCAGTTTGATAGAGGATCAGGAGCTGCCTTTTCAAATTAAGCAGGTGAATCGTAAGGAAAGAATAGTAGTACTCAATGATGAAAGTGAACGAACTGAACTTGCCTTATTCTCGGATTTCACACTTGCCTATTTAGCTTTACAAGACGTAAAGGAAGAACAAATTATTTATATGCAGACAGTTTCTCTACCTGTAATGACCCCCGTTTCAGAGACACATGTGTTTGGACTTGATAAGAAGGGTAATAAGATTGGGGGAGTACGCATTCCAGAAGAAAACTTTATTGAAAAACCTCTAAGGGTGGAGAATTACATTGCAACAGATCAAAATGAGATCTACCTTCTTATTCCTGAAAACGAGCATGTTGCATTATATAAAGTGACCTTAGGGAAAGATTATGAAAGCTTTATTGAGGAACAGATGGAAGAGGTTAATATTGGGTTTGATACTGAAATGTTTGGGAGGCCTTTCCCAGAATTAGAGGAGGAAATTAGAAAGCTTTTTAAAAATGGTACTATCCAATACGGGAATGAAGAATCATTGAATGGAGTTGCGATTGACGAGAATGGAACAGTAGTTATCGATTTTAAAGACTTCATGGCTGGAAGTCCAGCAAGTGCCGAAGCACAATCATTATTTGGAGCACTACATTCAGCAACCTTTAAAAAGTTCCCGGAAATACAACAAATCTACTTTCAGTTTGACGGGAGTTTCAGTGCATGGGCTCATTGGTTAGAAAGCACCGAAGAACCTTGGAAAAGGCAAAACTCAAATTAAGAATTAAATAACATATTGAATGAACTTGATATGGAAACCTAATGCCTTTAAGTTCATCTTCCTTATTACGGCGCGTTTATGAACTAAACATAAATGCGCTTCTAAAGACCAATTATTTTGGAGAGTTTGCGATAAGGTAACGATTTTGATAGTCTGTATGTACATCGTTCAAATTATAAAGTCATTGTTTCTAATAATGAAAGTCGTTATACTTCCTGCATTTGTTGGAAAGAGACTCGACACAAATTTATTGGCCTTCATTTCACTTTTTTGTGGAATTTGATGGACGTTTCGTCATGCCGTTAGGCAAATAAATTACACGTTTTTTGTGTTAGCAGTGTGAACTATATTTAAAAGTCGGTTGAATCCATGTTGGAGTCGATCTGCTTTTTATTTTGAATATTTGAACCCGGAAGAAAGGGTCTATAAGGCGCAGAAAAGAATTAACAGGACAATATTAAAACGTATTTTGTTTAGCAATGTGCTATTCAAAATGCGTTTTTCTATTTTAAAAAAATTTATGAAAGGATGTTGGTATCATGTCAATCAATCTTGAGAACATGACAGCAGTTCAAAATGAAAACCAAGAGGGTGTACTCGGTCATCTCATGTGGTTCAGTGTAGGAAAACAATTGATTAAAACGGCCGACTTAAAAGAGCGTCTGATTCAGTTTGGTTTGGATGAAGAGTGGATGCCAAATGCCATTCGGCCAGCTGATGCCTTCAGACGTGCTACAAAAGAGATTGAGACGCGAAAAGCCACTTCTCAGACGGGAGTATTTGAAAATTATCTGATCAGGGAGGTCTTTTCTGATAAGGATTATGTGCAACGGAATATTGTTGTTGAATCCGTGAATCAGGCGGGAAAGAGGCTGGATTATAACAGCAAAGCCGGTGTGATTACGTTAGACAAGAAGAATGAGTCAATCACATTCCTGTGCGGGAATGAAACAGCTAAAGAGCTATGCATGGAAGCAGAGCAGAAATTCAATATCTATAAAGATAATTATTCAGCTCAGCAATTGAGGGTCATGGTCAATAAAATTCTGCAGTCTCTTGCACCTACACCTGTTCGTCCAAATGGAGGAATATACTTCGTTCCAGATTCGCACACCGAAGGATTGGCGAGGTTGGTTAAATTCACATCTTCCCTCGAAAATAGCGAAGGGTTTAAGATTTCAGTCGTCAATACATTCGACAATCGGAATATGGTCAATGCGAAATTGAATGAGCATTTGGAATCCATTATAAAAGACTGTAAAACAAGCGGAAGTCTGAGAAAAGGGCAAGTAAAAGAAATCATTGAAAATGCGAACTCTGTCATCGCGAATTATAAAAACTATAAAGGAATCGTTCAAGACGAGGCAGTGCAGCTTGAACAGAAAATCATGAAGATCCGTTCCGAAATCACTCGGATGGTCACGGATTTATCTTGAAAAGGGGGAGAATAAAATGCCGGAATTCTTTCAGACGATGATGGGTAGGAAGTTTTATGAAAAGGATGTAACCGATATAGTTGAACACTTAAAGAAAATCTCCAATGAATTGGAGCGTGCGAATGAACTTAAAGAAAGCGAGTTGCGATTAAAAGAACAGGCGTTACTTGTTTTACCAACAGGTAAACGATGAGCATGGATGAATAAAAGGAAGCGGGTATTGAAAAGTCAATTACGCTTCCTTTTTCAATGTAAAAGAAAAGATGAAGGGATGAATTATCAATGACGAATAATTTTTCAAAGCTTGAGGAAATCAAAAGTGCGTTGAACGCAAAGTTCTTCGAAAGGGAAGATGAAGTGGAGGCAATTTTAATCGCCATATTGTCACGGCAACACTTGTTGATGATTGGTCCGGCTGGTACTGCTAAGTCGGCTTTATCGGTAGAGTTAGCGAAAATTGTGCAAGGTACTGAATACTTCCAGTGGCTTCTTACAAGGTTCAGCACACCTGAAGAGGTATTCGGTCCACTGTCACTTAAAGATCTTGAACAAGGTGTATACAAGCGAAACACAGCCAGTAAAATGCCTGAGGCGAACCTGGTTTTCTTGGATGAAATCTTCAAAGCGAACAGTGCTATCCTGAACAGTCTTTTGACTCTGATTAATGAAAGGCTCTTCTATAACAATGGATCACCCGTCAAGGTTCCGTTGATGTCAGTCATCGGGGCCTCGAATGAGTATCCCGAAGAGGGGGAGGGACTGGAAGCCCTTTTTGACAGATTCCTGTTGCGGTTTGAAATTGACTATATTGCGGATGAAACGAATTTTGTTTCCATGATGAAAGGGGACGGACAACATCAGCCAATGCCGTCCATGACGATGGAAGAATTGGTGCAACTACAGTTCTTCACGGACATGGTAGCCATTCCTGATGAAATCTACGAGACCTTGTCTAAAATACGCATGGAATTAAGGGATGAAGGGATTCGTCCATCAGATAGGCGCTTCAAGCAGTCGTTGAGTGTCTTACAAGCGAAGGCATTGATCAATCAGCGACAATTTGTAAAGGTTGATGATATTGTCATCCTTGAAAATGCCCTTTGGGAAACGGTCGATCAGAAAGATACAGTATCCCTGATTGTCCGTAGTCATGCTCAAGATGTCGTGACAAGGGCTATTGAATCCATTCAAAACGAAGCTCAGGAAGTGTTTCATTCGATGCTGAAAGATAAATCTACTGACGCTGCAATGGAAGCCACTCAGAAACTGAAAGCTTTGGTAGCTGATTTGAATAAACTCTCCAAACATAATCAGAGTCGAGAAAATGACATTGATCCAGTACTGAATCAATTAAAATCAATGCAGCAGGAAATATTGGACAGCGTCTTGGAACCAATAGACTTTTAAGTCTCTTATTAATAGAAGAGATACGATGCCGTATTTAAGAACTGAAGGAAGTAAATTAGATGTCGAGGGTATTCCTTCGGCATCTTTTAATTGTCTGAAGGGAAGTGTTCAATGTGACGGGAATGACGACAAGTATAGAAAACCGCTCGGTATTAAATACTGACGCTTATGATAAAAGACGTTTTAATGAGATTTATAGTATGTCCCAAGGAATCCAGAAGGTAAGAGATGAAGGGGAGTTGCCAACCTTTGAACCTTTATTGGCTGACATATGGGCTTCTCTATATAAGATGAAACCGGAAATCAAGGAAGAAGAGGTTTCTGACGATCTCAAAGTCAATAAATCATTGATGGAGAGAATCATGGCGGATGAATCATTCGAATACTATCGTAGCTTCACCCGACTGGATGATTTATCTTCAGCCATTGGCACCGTGAAATTTGGAGAGAAGACGAATCAATGGTTGGCTGACCAAAAGATGCAGGATAGTGAACTTAGAAAAAAGATTCAGGAAATTCAAGCGATGCAAAGGCAACTTGAAAAACGGGAACAGCAGGAAGGGGTCGGAAATGGGAATGAGCAGTTGCAATCTGATCTAACGCAAGCAATGGCTGGGTTAGACAGTCAGTTACAGCAAACGCTGCAAAACAATAGTCACAGTTTTTCAGAGCAAATGTCTCAAGCTGTACAAGAAACGAGGCAAGTGAAAGCCAACCTTAAATCTTTGATAGGTGGCGTAGTTTCCGGGAGTGGTGAAGCTGAACTGAAAAGGGTACCTCTTCGTGACCAGATATCCTTGGCTGAAAGAATTGCCGCAGATAAAAGAATATCGGAAATCGCTGAATGGGCTGGACGTTTTAAACAGATAGCCATCAAAAAACAGAAGTCAAAACACGCTGAAGGCATCGAGAGTACAGGTGTGATCACAGGAGATGTTATTGAAAGGTTATTGCCGATTGAACTGGGCTTGTACAGGCACCCTGCAACCAAAACTGACTTCTTGAGGCGATTTGCTGAGAAACAAACGATGATGTTTGAACAAAGTGGAAAAGATTCCCTTGGTAAAGGCCCTATCGTTCTCTGCCTAGATCAATCAGGTAGTATGCGTAAACTTGATTCTCAATCCAAAGGATTTGCGCTTGCGTTATTATCCATTGCTAAAAAGCAGAAAAGGGATTTTTGCTTGGTCTTGTTTTCAACTCTTACTGTTGTAAAAGTGTATGAGAAAGGCAAAATAAAAACCGAAGACTTGATTGAATTAGCACAAACATTTTTAAGTGGAGGAACAGATTTCAACCTACCATTAACTAAAGCAATATCAATTATCGAGGACAGCAAATTCAAGCGATCTGATCTCATTTTTATCACAGACGGGGAGGACAGCCTAAAAGATTCGTTTATCAAATCGTTTAACCGGAAGAAGGAGAATATGGATTTTAATGTGCTTTCTCTTGTGTTGGGGACCGATGCAGGGACCGTTCAGCATTTTTCTGATGAAGTTATAGTGATTCCAGATTTGAATGACGAAGGTAGCTTTAAAGCCTTTAATATATGAGAGAAATAATCTTGAAGGAATGAAAGCTGATCATTATTGGTTATGGGTCGTTTGATGGGGAGTAAACATTTAATAACAATCTATCCGGAGACACAATTCACTTATGAATTAGTGTCTCCTTTTTTTGTTACTACATCAATACTTGGATATAAAACATTAGTTAGCACATAAATTTGCAACCAAACAGGAGACGCTAAATAAATTTATCTGTGTTGTAAGATTTATGGTAAAATGAAGTTAAGAATTGTGAAATTTTCCACTTTAACTAACGCAGCAGGTTAGTGCAATAAAGAGATGAAGTTTCAACGGAAATATCAAGGTGATAAATGAGTGTGAGATTGGGGGTTCTTCGTGTCAAATGAGATTATTGAAAAAGTAAAAAGAGGACTCGAGGGAATCGAAATCGGTTATTTTGATACAGGCCAAAGCTTTGAAAAAGAAGCGTATTACGATTATTTTGGTGCTTCAGATAAGGAAACGCGTCGCTATGCGGTTGCTGTATTTACAGTGTATTTAGGAAATTGGTATAGCCTTTGTAGTTTTCCGTTTTTAGATAGAGAATCTTATTTGGAAGAGTTTATTAAGGCATTCATAGAGCATCACCAGCAAATTGAAAGTGATCTCCCTAGTATGTATGAATATATCATTTTATTTTTAATTCGGATTGAAGAAGAAAATATTAGGAAGTATGCTTATTCAACTATTGAAATTGACAAGGAACTACACGAGCTTTTGAAAAGAGAAGTGTTAATACCTAAACGAGAATACTTAAATAAGCATACATCAATAAAATACTTTTTAAGGGAAATTAGAGTTAATCCCTTTTTTAAATCTGATTACTTTGAAGAACACAAATGACAGAGTAATTTTACAAAAAACAAAACTTTAGCTAATGGTTGCTTTACTTCAGGCAGGAGTAAAGCCTTTTTTCTTATTAAACTAACGCAGCAGTTTAGTTGAAGAAAAAGATCAACATTAGAGTGTTTTCTCTAAAAGGGGTGCAAGGCAATGAGTAGATCGCAAATTGGCATTGGTATAAGTTTTTTTGTTTAGGTATATTAGCAAGCTCCTCGCTTTATCCACTAGGTTATCTGGAATCAATAATTATATTTCGCATAATGATTTCTGTTGGAGTTTTCTTCACAGTTCTTGGATCCTTTATACGCCCTACGGTAAAATTGAAGGATAACTAATGTATACTTCCAGGGGTATTTCATTTAGGTCAGGGTCTTATTGAACTAACGAAGCAGATTAGTTGAATGAACAAAAAGGGTTTTTATGACAATCCATTAAAGGAGTTTAGTCCTTTTTGTTGAATAGGTTAACTACAAAGAAGAGAGGTGATGGAAATGAAAAAGGGGATTTCTATATCAGTGATTGCAGCAGGGTTTGTTTTTGCTGCTTTTTCGAACGCTTTTGCTTCAGAAAACAGGTTATCTTACACAGACAGCTCAACTACACCCGTTTCAGAGTTGATTTACCAAAGTGGAGACGTAATTTCTGTTACAGACACTTTATACAAGAATGGTAAGGTCGTTCTTTTTCCAGATCATAGCGAAGATAACCCAAACAATAAAAATAGAACGGTTGTAGTGTACTATCAAGAGTTCGAGAAAATAAAAGAAACAAAAGAAAAATATGATTACGAAGAAGATATTGAAGGAGAACCGTACATAGGGTCTCTAAAATTGTTGCAAGCGGAAGCTATGGCTTCTGGAAATGGTTGGACAGCTATATTCAGTGGAAAAATCTCTAAATCGGTCAAGTGAATTATAACTACAATTAAGTGCACCTAGTGGATGGGCTTTTTTGCTGAAAAACTGTACTTTAACTATAACGGGTTCGGTTGATGGGGAGAAAACAGTAAAAAGCACAGTGTTTGGGGACGCAATTCGCAGAGGAATTGACGTCCCTGTTTTTGTTGTTATATCTACATTTGGATGCTTTTTATGGTCGAATTGGCACAACAATTGGCACAGGAATTAGCAAGAGCGCATAAATTTATACGCCTTTGTTAATTCCGTTGTTAGAACGCTTGCTAATTGGATATTGGTTAGAAGAATATAGAAGGAAAATGAGAAATCTATGCTAAAATAAATTAAAGATTGTGAAATGATTTTCTCAACTAACGGTGCAGCATTCCTGTTTGAAGGATTTGCACCATCTTGAAAGAAAAAGAGCCCTCTTGTATGATGCTGAGTGTCAACGTGGAATTGACCCATCATCTAACAGGAGGACTACTCTATGTATTCTAAGTGGAATGAAAAGCTAAATCAAATAACTGAAAACACATTAATTGTCGGCATGGATATCGCTAAGAGTACTCATTACGCATGCTTTGTAGATGAACGCGGACGTGTACTTGAGAAAGCTTTTGCCGTACATCAATCCAGAGAAGGATTTGAAGCATTATATCAAAATGTGCTTCGTGCTATGAAAGTACATGAAAAAACTGATGTTATCGTTGGGATTGAGCCTACCGGCCACTATTGGATGAACCTTGCATATTTCTTGGATTCCTATGGAATCCCGCTTGTAATGGTCAACCCATTACACGTCAAGCGGTCAAAGGAACTGGATGACAACTTACAGACGAAGAACGATAAGAAAGATGCAGTCGTCATTGCTCGGCTCATGAAGGACGGGCGTTTCAGCTATCCCCGCATCCTAAAGGATATTGAGGCGGAGCTGCGGATTGGCTCTACCCTTCGTTCAAAGCTTACAGAGGATTTGTCGAGCCTCAAGAACCGGATCATTCGCTGGCTTGATCGGTACTTCCCGGAGTTTACACAGGTCTATCCGACCTTCGGGAAGATGGCATTCGCTACACTTGAGAAAACACCTTTGCCACAGGACATCGTAGGGAAAACAGCTGAAGAGTTAGTCTTTCTCTACCGGCAGGTAGAGGGGATGAGAGCGCCGCAATTACCAAAGGCAAGACTTCTGGTTGATGTAGCCAACCAATCTATCGGGGTGACGGAAGGATCGCAGATGGCACGATTCGAAATTGCCACGCTCATCCGTCAGTACCGATTGTTAGAGGAAGAAATAGAAGAAGTAAATAGCCAATTAGCCGAGTTGGCTAAGTCTACAGGAGAGTATGTATACCTCTCCACTGTACCCGGCTTAGGGGATGCTACAATCGTTGATCTACTCTCTGAAGTCGGTAGCTTTTCACATTATGAAGATCCACGCCAACTCATCAAACTCGCGGGATTGACATTACGTGAAAATTCATCCGGCCAACATCAGGGGCGGAAACAGATCTCGAAACGAGGCCGGAAGAGGTTAAGGAGCGTACTATTTAAAGTCATCGTTCCACTAATCAGGCACAACGAAGCGTTTAAACGGCTTCATGAATACTACACGACGCGCCAACAAAATCCCCTACGGGGAAAACAATCGATGGTCGTGCTATGCGGTAAATTACTGAAAGTGTTATATGGAATTTGTAAAAAGAAAGTTCATTTCGATGAACGGCATATGATGAACGATCTCCATTGTCTCGCAACGACAGCGTAGGACATTCCAAATCAATCTATCTATGACAAGAAGGATGACACGGAGAAGCCAGCACAGTACTAACACTAAGACCAAGAGTCCCGGGTGCAGCTTAGCAGGCCTCTGCCTTATGAGTAGACCGAACGAAGGAATGTAAGCGCACCGACGCTAAGAGACATGGGAGGGTACGTCATCATAAGCAACGCAGAGATCCATTGTGCATCAAATAAATGGGTAAGAAAAGCTAATGTTTTCCATTAGTTTTCGCGAAGCGTACTCTCGACTTGGTAATAAAAACAATATCTTCAAATCTATGTTTATTTATAAGTAAAAAAAATTTTTCCTCACATCACGAAGTGATGTAACCGTTGATACTTCAATGTTTATAGAGGGAGTTTAGTTGAGCATGAAGTATAGTTATTTATAAAAGTCATTCATATAGGGGGAGTAAAATGAACATAGTATTAAAGAAAATGTCAGAAAAAGAATTCACCACTTATTTCGAAGATAAGGTTGAGAGATATAGTGATGTTCTATCTGAAAATGTACATGAGGTAGATAGCGAAGAACCCTTTTCTAAAGCACGTAAACAGTTAAATAATCTTCTTCCAAAAGGAATAGAAACCTCTAATCATCATCTTTTTAATATACAAAGAGGTGAACAGGTAATAGGCTTTATTTGGTTAAAAGTTGAAGAAGAGAAGAAAAGTGCATTTCTTTATGAAATTTTCATTTTTGAAGAACATAGGGGAAAAGGTTTTGGGACAGAAACTATGAAAAGCTTAGAGAGGTTCTTACAACAAAAAGAAATTTATTATTTTAAACTTCATGTGTTCGGGAGTAATACAGGGGCTCGTAAGCTGTACGAAGAGCTCGGATTTGAGATTGCAGGGATAAATATGCTGAAGTCATTATCAAACAGTTGATGGTATCTTGTTCAACTCCCATGAAAATTAAAAAACGCTCAAAATCTATAAAATCGCACAATAAAAGAGACTCAGAAAAAGCTTTTTTTAAAAAAGGCTGAGCCTTCAGATTGTGTATATTAAGTTGATAGTTAAATCAGGAACCAACCCCATTCATCTTAGAATATAGGCAAGGCTGGTGCAATAACC
>NZ_JAMBOI010000001.1 GCF_023715535.1 Sporosarcina luteola
CCATATCTAGGTTAAAATTAAGTTGGGCCATTTTCCATTCCTCCAAATGTTTATCGTGGTTGAAAACATTTTATCACAGGGGATGGAAAAGGCCTTTTCCTATTTACACAATTATATGGACTCAATCTTGCTTTGGACGCGCGGGAACTCGCTTTGGACGCGTGGCCACTTACTTTGGACGCGCGACGGCTCGCTTTGGACGCGCAGCGGCTTGCTTTGGACGCGTGGCAACCCACTTTGGACGCGCGGCGACTTGCTTTGGACGGGTGGCCACTTGCTTTGGACGCGCGGCGACTCACTTTGGACGCGCAGCGACCCACTTTGGACGTGCAGCGGCTCACTAAGTATGCAGATACAATATAAAAAGAGCAGGAAAAATCCCCTGCTCTTCTCGCTTTATAATTACTTCAATTGAATTGAAAAGTTGGCAAATCCGTCTTTCGTCGGTGCGACAAATTCGATTCCGCTATCTGCTGGAATCAAGTCTTTCGCTTTTGCCGATGTTTCAAATACGATTTTCACATCTCCATCAACCGGAACGAACTTCCAATTGCCGTCAGTCGATGGATCGATTGTTTCTTCCGCAATCATATAATCCATGATCGCTTCACGATTTTCATATGCATATTCGATTTTATCGGATGCATTGATGACACCTGGGAAGCTTCCGCTGCCACGGTAATTGTTCGTCACGACGATGAATTTCTGTGCGAGATCGATTTCCTTGCCGTCAAACTGTAAATTGACGATACGGTTTGCATCAGCATTGATCGTTTTTCCGGCATAGTCGTATTTCGCTGGTTGAGTGACGTCGATTTCATACGTCACGCCGTCAATCACGTCGAAGTTATACGTACGGAATTCCGGATTGATCAAATTTTGCTGTTCTGTTGAAGCCGGGTCGATTTGATTGAATTGACCCGCTGACATTTCGAGCCATTCCTTCACATCCGCGCCTGTCATGACGAGCGCATTCACTGTATTATCAAAGACATACAAGTCTGCTACGTTCTTGATTGCAACTTCCCCCGAAGGAATGTCAGTATAGTAGTTTGCCCCGTTGCGTCCGCCCGCTTTGAACGGTGCACCCGCGGAAAGGATTGGTAGGCTATCATACTCTGTGCCTTTCAATTGCTCTTCGACATACCATTTCTGTGCGTTTGTAACGATTTGAATGGATGGGTCATCTTTCACTAAAGAAAAATAGCTCGTAATCGCGGATGTCGTTTTGCCGACAGGGCTGCGGACATATTCGATTGTACCTTCATGGGCTTCTTTCACAGCTTTGATGACTTTTTCCGAAGCAGCGTCCGATTTCGAGTCGATTTTACGGACAGCGCCTTTCCCGCTTACTACTTTCCAGCTGTCGCCGTCTTTTTCAAGAACAAGATCCATGACGCCTAAATGGCTTCCGAATTTGCCCGGCATGACGACAGGAGTTCCGTTCACTGTGCCGTTATCGCTGTCGACATTTTTCAAATCGGCAAAATCACCCGGGAATACGGAGTGGTTATGGCCAGTCAGAATCGCATCGACTCCATCAATTTGGGAAATTTGATAAACAACATCATCTTCCCCTTTCGTATGGGTTTCATCTCCCATTCCTGAGTGGGAAAGAACGATGACTACATCAGCGCCCGCCTCTTTTATTTCAGGGACGAATTTTTCGACAGTGTCTGCAGCATCTTCCGCAGTCACTTTCCCTTCAAGATGAGAACGATCCCAACGCATAATGCCCGGAGCGACAACACCGATGACGCCGACTTTAAGCTCATGCTTCGCACCGTTGCCGTCAACAACTTCCTTATCCATGATGACGTATGGCGTGAAGCGGTTCTTACCCGTTTCTGCGTCATAAACGTTCGCATTCAATACCGGAAATGACGCTTCCGACAAGACGAGATCCAAAAAGTCTAGACCGTAATTGAACTCATGGTTCCCTAATGTGCCTGCATCATAATCTAGCGCTTGCAAAGCTGCCAACGCCGGGTGAAGCTCCCCTTTTTCCAATGGATCAACAGACACTTTATATCCGCCAAGCGGCGTTCCTTGAATCAAATCCCCATTATCGAATAATAGGTTATTCGGATTTTCAGCGCGTGCAGCGTCGATAAGAAGAGCTGTTTTCGCCAATCCGAACTCATTTGTCGGCTTGTCCTGGTAATAATCATAGTTCACAAAGTTCGTATGCAAATCGCTCGTGCCGAGAATACGCAATGCGACAGCATCTTTATTCGTTTCTTCCCCTTCAGGTGCGGCATTATACACCGCGAGCAATCGTTCGATGATCTTCTTCACTTGTCCTTTTGTCACGACTTGCTGAGGTTTCGCAGTGCCGTTCTCATATCCTCTGAATAAATCAAGTCCGACGCTTTTCGCCAGTTCTTCAGGTTCATCCGTTTTGAAGTCCGCCTTATCTTTGAAGCGGTCCAATAACGTGACCGGATAAGATTCTTCCGATTTCACTGCACGTGATGCGATTAAAAACGCGTGCTCGCGTGTCAGCTTCTCGTTCGGTCTGAGTTCGGTCGAAGTGGAACCTTTTATGAGTCCATTTTGTTTTGCCGCTTCAACGATAGGAGCCAACGTTGAGTCGACGTCCGTAAATTCATTTGTGCTTCCATCTCCTAATTCGAGATCGAGCGCTTCCACGACAGCCGAAATGAATTCACCGCGTGTCACATCTTGACTCCCTGCCGCCTTCGCGACAGACATTGAAAAACCGCCGAATGTCAGTGCCAATACAGCAATCCACATTCCAGCCTTCCGAATGAAAGACATAATTCCATCTCCCCTGCTTATTTATTATTTCAAGTGCAATTTTGCACATAAAACCAATTTTGGAAATCTACTAATCTTTATACTAACATAGTTGGCTAATAGCTCTATCCGTTATCTCATGCACAAAAGCCGGCCGGCAATCGATAGTTGATTGCCGGACAGCCTCTACTCATTTTTTCGTCTTGTTTGCGATTTCCATCGCACGGTTCGTTCCTTCAGCAGCCTTATCAAGGACTTCCTGCGGACCTTTTCCTTGGTAGAGCTCTTCCAAGGCTGTTACGATCTGCTGTCTAGATTCAGGGAAGACGGAAATGAGCGCGCCTTGTGTAGCAAGCCCTGGAACCGTATCTTGAAGCTGATCCACCGTCACTTTGAATTGCGGGAATTCAGCCCACTTGTCTTTTACGTTCTGCTCTTCATACGCAGCAGGGTTGATGGCGAAATATCCTGTGTCAAGATGCCATTTCGCTTGGACTTCAGGCGTCGTCATGTACTTCATGAACTCCCATGCCGCTTCCTGATCCTCTTCTGCAATCCCTTTGGACATCCATAACGAAGCGCCGCCGATGACTACGCCGTTCCGCTTTACTTCATCCGCATGCGGAATATAAGCGACACCGACGTCAAATGGAGCGTTCTTGATTGCGCCCGCTACACCCGCAGACGAGTCCATATACATAGCAACTTTACCCGTAGCAAATGCGGAGCGGATATCATCCCAGTTCGTTCCGAAGTTTCCGAAAGTACCTGCTTTGTTCATCGTATCGAGGAAACGGAATACGTTCAGCCCTTCAGGACCATTGAATAAAGCCTCAGTTGCATCTCCCGATCTTCCGTTGTCTTCATTTACATACAAGCCGCCCTGCGTCGCAACGAGCTGCTCGAAGAACCAACCGTATGTCAGCATGGAAAACCCATACATCTCATCCGTTTTCAGCTTCGCAGCCGCGTCGATCACTTCCGCGAACGTTTCAGGAGCTTTATCAGGATCAAGCCCCGCCGCTTTGAACGCGTCTTTGTTGTAGATCATGACAGGCGTAGATGAGTTGAACGGCATTGAATAAAGTTCACCGTCGACGCGGTAGTAGTTCAAAATATTCCCCTCAAGCTGGGAAAGATCATAATTGTCTTCGTCGATGAATTTCTGCATCGGCTCGATATAGCCGCTGTCGATCATATATTTTGTTCCGACTTCAAACACTTGCGTTATGGCAGGAGCATCCTTCGTTCCACCGACGCCGCGGAGCTTCGTCAACGACTCTTCATAGGACCCTTGGAATTCCGCCTTCACTTCGTATTTGTCCTGGGATTCATTGAACCCTTTGACGATGGCGTCGATCGACTCCTGTCCTGTGCCAGACATCGCATGCCAGAACTCGATGGATACTTTTTCGCCAGTCGCGGCGCCATCGGTTTTCGTCCCTTCCGTTTCTGAAGATGTGTCATTCGTTTTTGGTTCATCCTTATCCTTGCTGTCGCTGTTCGTACAAGCCGTCAAAATTGCAACAGCCAAAATCAACATCCAAAACAAAGACGATTTGATCATTTTCTTCAATTAACAAGCACCCCTTTTTAATCGATTATTTCAATGCGCCTTGTGATAATCCTTTTTGCAGCTGCTTCTGTCCGATGAACAGCAAAAGCAGCGTCGGTATGATGACTACGATGACTCCTGCCATGACCACCCCCCATTCGGTTGCGATTTCTTGGGACTGCAGCTGCTTCAGGCCAATCTGTACGGTCCGCACGGATTTATTTGTCGTAATGAGCAGCGGCCATAAATACATATTCCAAGTCGTCAGGAAGCCATAGGCGCCCAATGTGACGAGGCTTGTTTTCGAAACTGGCAGGACGACCCGCCAGAAAAAGCGGAACCGGCTTAAGCCTGCAATTTGTGAGGCTTCGTGCAGCTCCTTCGGAATTGTGAGGAAATGCTGGCGAAGCAGGAATGTGCCGAATGCGAGCGCGAAAAAAGGCAACGTGAGCCCCTGGTACGTGTTGAACCAGTCAAGCTTGCGGATTGTGAACACGTTCGGAATCATCGTAGCTTCCCAAGGAATCATCATTGTTGAAATGAACAGGAAGAAGATGAAATCCCTTCCTTTGAATTTTAAAAAGACGAATGCATAGGCAGCAAGACTGCAGACGACGAGCTGGCCAAGCATGACGCTCACCGAAACGATGAAGCTGTTCAATAAGTAGTTCAGCAAAGGCAATCGGCTGAACACTTTGCTGTAGTTTTCAAAACTGAGCGACTCCGGAAAAAATTTACCTTGGATGATCTCCGGCCCCGTCATGAATGAAATCATGAATGCGTACAATACCGGAAAGAAGACGAATGCTGATGTGACAATCAAAAGGAAATAAATCCATATCTTTTGAGGGAGCCCCATTTTCATTGGTAATGCACCTTCCTTTCACCCAATTTGAATTGGAGGATGGTGACAATCAAGATGATGAGGAATAAAATGACGGCTTGTGCACTTGCGGTTCCGAACTGATAGTTGATGAACGCCTCCCGGTAGATCGAGTAGACAATCAAGTTCGTCGACTGCGAAGGTCCGCCTTTCGTCAAAATATCGATCTGGCCGAACGTCTGGAACGCATTGATGAGGGAAATCGTGATGATGAAGAACAGCGTAGGCGACAGCATCGGCAAGGTGATGCGCCTCAATCGATAGAAATAGCCTGCACCATCGATTCTCGAACTCTCGTAAAGATGTTCGTCGATGTTTTGCAAACCACCTAGCAGAATTAGGAATGAAAAACCAATATTCATCCAGATCGTGGAAATTGATACGGATAACAATGCCCATTCAGGATCGAGCAGCCACTGGATCTGCGGAAGACTCAAGACGCCCAGCAACCGGTTGAACATCCCGATGCTTGGGTTGAACATGAATAGCCAGATGACGGATGATGCCGCCACCGAGATGCCCATCGTAGACGAATACATCGTCCGGAAGAAGCCGATGCCCTTCAATTTTTCATTTGCAAGCAGCGCGAAAAACAGCGCAAGAACGATTGTAATTGGAACTGTATACAAGACAAAAAGCCCCGTCGCTTTCATGCTGTTTTGGAATTCAGATGAGCCGAGCAAGTACACGAAGTTTTCAAATCCAACCATTATGGCGGCATTTCCCGTCTGATCCGTTAGGAAAAAGCTCAAATAGATCGTCCGGAACATTGGATAGAATACGAAAACGGAAAACAGAATAATAGAGGGTAATAAATAAAGGGCAGCTGTCCGGCCGTCCACGGTTTTCCGCCACATCGTCATCGTTGAAGGACGGGTCATGGTGACACCTCTTGCTGCTTGACGTAATTGCCATAGTCGATCGTCTTTTTAATGAGTTCTCCGCTCTGTTCGTCAAAGATGGACAAAGATTCGAATTCCATTCGGACAGGTATCCGGTCGCCGATGTCGATATGCCATTGACCGCTCCATTTCGCCATCCATTCCTCCTCACCCATTTTGAATGAAAAGACGGTTTCATTCCCGAGGATTTCCACATTCGTCACTTCCACGTGGAAAACGTCTTCCGCTACCGTTTCCGGTGCTATCGGATGAAGGCTTTCCGGCCGGACCCCGACAGTCATGGATTGCCTTGGGAGTTTTCCGATGTCATCAACTGGTACGGACAACCGCAGCGCATTACCGATGACCAGTTCAGAAGCCGATAAATCGAATTCAGCTTTTGCCAGGTTCATCGGCGGTGCTCCAATGAACGTCGCGACGAACGGATTTGCAGGATAATTGTAAATATCGATTGGCTTTCCGATTTGCTGGATCTTTCCTTCATGGAGGATCATTATTCGGTCGCCCATCGTCATCGCTTCCACTTGGTCATGGGTGACGTAGATCATCGTAATGCCAAGGCTCCTTTGAATCCTTCTGATTTCCGAGCGCATATGGGCCCGCAGTTTGGCGTCCAGATTGGATAAAGGCTCATCCATCAGGCAGATCGGCGTCTCACTGACAATTGCTCTTGCAAGGGCGACGCGCTGCCGCTGCCCGCCGGAAAGTTCACGCGGCTTGCGCTCGAGATAGTCCGTCAAGCCGAGCATTTCCGCCACTTCGACCGCCTTTCTCCGCTGCTCCTCCTTCTTCATCTTTTTCACATCGAGGCCGAACGTTATATTTTGCTGAACCGACAAATGCGGATATAGTGCATAATTTTGAAAGACCATTGAAAGATCACGTTTATTAGGAGACAGGTTATTCGCGACCTTCTCCCCGATTTTCAATGTCCCGCCGGTGATTTCCTCTAGACCTGCAATCATCCGGAGCATCGTGCTTTTTCCGCATCCTGAAGGACCGACAAGGACAAAAAACTCGCCCGGCTCAATTGTAACGTTTATATTGGATATAACGTCCACTTGCTTATCGTATGATTTAGAGACGTCTATCAATTCAACTCTTTTCATTGATCAAATTCCTTTCTGTAAATACCTCTATAGTAATCTGAATAAATGTACTAGTGACACACTTCGATAAAAGGCGTCATGATTCCTTCCTTTTTTCAAAATCTTTACAATTACTTTACGTTCAAGGAGGAAATATCCGTGAAAAAAGGGGTTCTTCTAAGCTTGCTTATCCTTCTATCGGCATGTTCGACGGCATCTATGGCGGCATCTTTGCCTGCCGACAAGTTTCTGATCATCGCGCATCGGGGGGCTTCCGCCTATGCCCCGGAGCATTCCTTGCTTTCCTATGGATTGGCAGTGCAGATGAAGGCGGATTATATCGAATTGGATGTGCATATGACGAAAGACGGAGAACTAGTTTCGATGCATGACCCTTTCGTTCATTTGCCGGATGGCAGAAAACAGATCGCAGAAGTGGATTTCCAGGAGTTAAAAGAAATTCGCCGTGAGTCTGACTACGACGGGAAGCTTTCGGTTTCATTGCCTGAAGGAATCGATCCGCTGCGCATCGTCAGTACGGAGGAGATTTTTTCGTACTTCCAAGATGATGTCAATTACTATATCGAACTGAAGACACCCGCCTCCTACCCGGGAATCGAGGACGCTTTGCTCGGACAGCTAAGGGCATTCGGGCTGCTGCCGTTAGAAGACATGGAACTGCCGAAAGTGATCCTGCAATCATTCGATGCCAGATCTCTAAAGAGCATCCATGAGCAGGAGCCGGCCATTCCGCTTATTCAACTGTATTCGGTGAAAAATGAAACGATGCTAACGAAAAAACGATTGGAAAAAGTCGCGGAGTATGCGTCAGGCATAGGCATCGATAAGTCGGTTGTAACAGAGGAGTTGGTTGAGCTTGCACATGATGAGGATTTGCATGTACATCCGTTCACTGTGAATGAAGAGAAGGAAATCCGTCGCATGATTGAAATCGGCGCAGATGGCATCTTTACAGATGTGCCGGATGTCGCGGTCGAGGTGGTTGAGGAGATGCGGGGTGAGTAAGGGTTTTCCAGCTGAATGGGAGTGGCCAAAGTCCCGGAATGAGCATAACTGTGGTATAGTCGCGCATAACTAGCGCAAACTCGCGCATAGCTTTTCCAGGCTAGAAAAAACCTCCCTATTCGATAGAATAGGGAGGTTCTGTCTTCAAACGAGTGATTTTACTTCTTCCTTGAATCGGTTTACGGCTAGCTCGATCGGCGCTTCGTGACCGGCTTCCTTCAATGCTTCACCGATCTTTTCGATTGCAGAAATAAGCATCTGTTCCGTCGTGTTGCCCATATGGCCGAGGCGGAATGCTTTGCCGCCAAGATGTGCCAACGCGCCGGCGACGATAAGTCCTTCTTTCGCCAATGCGGACCTGAATTCAGCGTCATCCAAGCCTTCCGGATACTGGAAGCAGCTCAATGTCGATGCCGCAACCGCTTCGTCTGCCAACGGCTTCATGCCGTATTCCCGGAGTGCAGCGCGGACGCCTCGTCCAAATGCCGTATGCCTCGCATATCGTTTTTCCAAGCCTTCCTCCAGAACAAGTCTCATGCCTTCATCATATGCATAAATCAAGTTAACCGGAGGCGTTGCGAAGTATTTCGACGGATCATGCATGATTGGAATCCAGTTTTCAATATCGCAATAGTACGCCGGAATATGTCCGAGCTGCTTGCGTGCATCCAATGCGGTTTGATTGAACGCGACAATCGCAAGTCCCGGTGGAACGCCGATCGCCTTTTGGGAGCCCGTAAGCACAACGTCGATCTTATAGCCTGCGCCGCCATACTCCTTGCTCATATCCTCTTCCATCGCGGCAGTTGCGCAAACTCCGTCCAATATGACGAGTGCGCCGTGTTTTTTCACGATCGGAACGAGCGCTTCCAAGTCGGCAGCCACACCTGTGGACGTATCAGCGTGTGTGATCGTCACCGCCTTGTATGTATGCTCCGATAATTTGCGCTCCACTTCTTCCGGTGCAACCTGCTGTCCCCATTCGGCTTGAAGGACATCAATCTCGATTCCGAACGCCTTCCCAAGTTGAATGAAACGGTCACCGAAATATCCGTGGCTGATGACCAATAGACGTTCTCCGGCACCGACCGTATTGACAAGAGCCATTTCCATGCCGATCGTACCCGACCCGGCGATGACAAATACCTCTCCATCTGTTTTGAACATCTCGCGCGTCCTCTCGATCGAACGCTTGTAAATCTCGACAAAGCGCGGATCTGTATGCCCTCTTGTCTCACTTGCCATTGCATCGTAAATCGAATCGACGACAGGCGTCGGTCCAGGAATCAATAACATCTCTTCATTTCGCAAAACGACATCCCCTTTACGTTAGATTTCCTCTTCTATTATACCCCATTCTCCGTGAGAGGTATGAAACCCTCTTTATTCTAATGAAAAATAGAGAAAACCCGTTCCCCATTTGAGGAGACGGGCCAATTTCTTCAATCCTTATGCTTGCCGATGCAGCGTTCGCATTCATAGAGCAGGGATTCAACTTTCTCAACGATTTCACAACCGCATTCCCGGCAGATCTTTTTCGACTTTTGCATTTCATTCGTCTTTTGCATAATGAACCTCCTCCTTTTCCTATGATAGTTTTCTATATCCCGGCAATGTCAGGAATTCCTCAAACTCATCTCGAAGCGTCAACTCGACGAACAGCTCAGCCGCCTCTTTGAATTTGCCGAAACGGTATTCCCGTTCGCCGAAGGTTTTCTTTAATTTCTTCATCTCCTCGGCAAATACATTCATGAATAAATCAACATCGATTTTCCTGCCATCCTCCAACTTGCCTTCCGGATGGCGGATCCATTGCCATACTTGAGAGCGGGAGATTTCCGCGGTAGCCGCATCTTCCATCAGGTGATTAATCGGCGCTGCTCCATTCCCTTTCAACCACGAAGCGATGTACTGGACACCGACGCTGCAATTCATCCGAAGCCCTTCCTCCGTAATCGTCCCGGTCGGCACTTCCAGCAACTCAGCCGCCGTCACTTGCACATCTTCCCGTTTCCTGTGAACTTGATTAGGCGTTTCCATATGTGCATCAAATTCAGCCATCGCGACCGCGACTAGGCCTGGATGAGCGACCCACGTTCCATCATGCCCATCCGTCACTTCCCGGCGTTTATCCTCGGCGACCTTCCTGAATGCTTCCTCATTCGCTTCCGGATTGTTGCGGATCGGAATCTGAGCCGCCATCCCGCCCATCGCAAACGCGTTCCGCTTGTGGCATGTCTGGATGCATAGCTGTGTATAGGCTCTCATGAAAGGCGATGTCATCGTCACTTGCCCTCGGTCCGGCAAGATGACATCCGGTTGACTGCGGAGGCGTTTGATAAAGCTGAATATATAATCCCAGCGGCCGCAGTTCAGCCCCGCAATATGGTCTCGCAGTTCATAGAGAATTTCATCCATCTCGAATGCAGCGGGAATCGTTTCAATCAACACCGTCGCACGGATCGTACCAGTCGGAATGCCCAGTTTCTCCTGCGCGAAGACGAATACTTCATTCCACAATCTTGCTTCCAAATGGCTTTCGAGCTTCGGCAAGTAGAAATACGGACCCGTTCCCCGTTCCAATAATTCCATTGCATTATGGAAGAAATAAAGCCCGAAATCGAAGAAGCCTCCTGCCATCGGTTCGCCGTCAATTAGGATATGCTTTTCATCCAAATGAAGACCTCTTGCCCTCACCATTAAAACGGCTGTCTCTTCATTCAAAGAGTACTTCTTTCCATTGGAAGCCTGCTCGAACGAAATTGTCCTTCTTATGGCATCTTTGAGATTCAGCTGACCGTCTATCATATTCGACCACGTCGGCGAAGTCGCATCTTCAAAATCAGCCATGAACGCTTTCGCTCTGGAATTAAGTGCGTTGATAATCATTTTCCGATCGACGGGGCCGGTGATTTCAACACGCCGATCCTGCAAATCGGGAGGAATCGGCGCCACCGTCCAATCTCCTTCCCGAATATGCTTCGTTTCTTCAAGAAAGCCCGGCTTTTCGCCAGCGTCAAACCGGCGTTGCCTCGTCTCCCTTGCCGCCAGCAATTCCTTTCGCCGGCCATTGAATGTTTCGTGCAGGCTATAAAGGAATTCGAGCGCTTCCGGCGTCAGGATTTCCTCCGTCCCCGCCGTCATTTCACCGATTACATCCATATTGAAACGCGTCTGTTGAGTTGTCAGTTGAATCATCCTTTCATTTATTCGTGGAATCGTTAGGTAATTAAACGAATTGCGCCTCTTCCGTCGACCCCTTCATGGCCGTTGTTGAGGAAGTGCCTCCTGAAATGACCTGTGCCACTTCGTCGAAATAGCCCGTTCCGACTTCGCGTTGGTGGCGGGTCGCTGTGTACCCTTTCGATTCATTCGCGAATTCCGCTTCCTGCAGCTTCGAATAGGCCGCCATCCCGTCTGTTTTATAGCCATGCGCCAACTCGAACATGCTGTGATTCAATGAATGGAAGCCCGCCAATGTGACGAATTGGAATTTATAGCCCATCTTGCCGAGCTCGCGCTGAAATTTGCCGATTGTTTCGTCATCCAAGTTCGATTTCCAGTTGAATGAAGGCGAACAGTTATAGGCGAGCATTTTGCCCGGGAATTTCTCATGGATGGCGTCCGCAAAGCGTTTCGCTTCTTCAAGATCCGGCGTCGATGTTTCACACCAGATAAGATCGGCGTATGGCGCGTAAGCGAGCCCGCGGGCAATCGCCTGCTCGATGCCGGTTTTCGTCCGGTAAAATCCTTCCGGCGTGCGTTCTCCGGTAATGAATGCATGGTCGCGTGGGTCGACGTCGCTCGTGATCAAATCCGCCGCATCGGCATCCGTCCTCGCGATGATGATTGTCGGGACACCGGATACGTCAGCAGCCAGCCTTGCCGAAATCAAATTCCGGACTGCATTCTGCGTCGGAAGAAGCACTTTCCCGCCAAGATGGCCGCATTTTTTTTCCGAGGCGAGCTGATCTTCGAAATGGACGCCCGCCGCACCTGCTTCAATCATCGCTTTCATCAATTCGAATACATTCAACGGACCGCCGAATCCAGCTTCCGCGTCGGCAACAATCGGAGCAAACCAATCGAATCCATCAAGCCTGCCTTCCGCGCAGTCAATCTGATCCGCACGCTGCAACGCCTGATTGATACGTTTGACGACATTCGGCACGCTGTTCACTGGGTATAGGCTTTGATCCGGGTACATCTGCCCCGCCATATTCGCATCCGCCGCCACTTGCCAACCGCTTAGGTAAATTGCCCGGAGTCCCGCCTTCACTTGCTGGACGGCCTGATTGCCTGTCAAAGCGCCGAGCGCAGCGATGAAATCCTCTTCATGAAGCGATTTCCAGAGCCGCTCCGCCCCTCTCTTCGCCAATGTATGCTCAATTTGAACAGATCCCTGTAATTTAATGACGTCCTCTGCACTGTATCCACGCTCAATCCCTGCCCACCGTTCATCCTGCCAGCTTCTCTCCAACTGCTCGACTTGTTCCTTCATTTCATTCCTCACCTTTCATTTGATAGAGTAATTGATACTTTCCTACTGTTCCACAACAGTATTAGTTGTTATACATTACTATATAACAGAATAATTAAACTGTCTGTGCATTCCGACAAAACGATAGTTTCATAGGATGAATGGGGAAATAGCTCGATGAAATCGAAAAGGGGAAGATGAATCAATGGAGAAAAAGAGGTCGCGCGAAGAATTCTTTCAGCAATTTGCCAATCTAGATTGGATTCCCGTCAAAATAAACGGCGAGCCTGCTGCACTCGTCGTCAACCTTCCGCATGATTATGAATTGGTTAAAGCAAGTCCGCTTCGGTTGCTCACCGGAAAGCTCGGGGATGAATGGTACCCGGTACCGATTGAACAGATCACTCATATCGAAAGCTTTCAGAAGAAGACGTTCTTCTATACAGAGGACGGGCAATTCAGCGTTTCATGCACTTTGAAGGAGCTGGATAAGCGACTTCCTGAGGTGTTTTTGCGTATTCACCGCTCATACATCGTGAATACGGCTAAAATTTCGAGGATCTCCCGCGATTTCTCATCGAACCTTGTCGTAACATTAGTGGATGGCACTGAACTGCCAGTGAGCCAGTCGTATGTGAATGATGTGAAATGTGTGCTGGGGTTTTGATGAGAGGGAGTTTTGGAGGGGCACTTGGACGCGATAGGCACCGCTTTGGACGCGCAACCGTTCACTTTGGACGCGGGAGGCACCGCTTTGGACGCGCAACCGTTCACTTTGGACGCGGGAGGCGCCGCTTTGGACGCGCAACCATTCACTTTGGACGCGGGAGGCGCCGCTTTGGACGCGCAACCGTTCACTTTGGACGCGATCCAAAAAAAGCTCTAAAAAAACCGCCGGATGAGAACTCATCCGGCGGCACTACATCATTTATTCAATGCATTCGTAAATTGTACCGTTCCATTCATCGCTTCGTCGTACAGCTTCCTAGAAAGCTGCTCCGTTTGCTGCAAAGTCCCTTGCCAGTCGGCACTCATTTCATTAAACGCCCCAAGGAAATACTCGTCATTTTCATGGAGCTCGTCGATCGGGAATGAAAAGCGGTCCAGCCCTGCCAAGCTCATGAAGTCTTTCACTTTATGGTGATATGAAATCGCCATGATCGGCGTTTCTGTGCACGTCGCCAAAATCAAGGAGTGCAAACGGGTTCCGATGACGATATCTTGTTGCTCCGTCACATCCAAAATCTTGGACGGCAACAGGTTTTCATCGATGATCGTCGTTTTTGCTTTCTCCGCCATCAAGTCTTGAATATCCTTCGTTACATTTGCGTCCTGCGGAAATTTCGTCGCAAAGAACGTGATGTCGACATTGTGCTCTGCAGCGAGCTTGTCCAGATTTTTCGCCATGCCCACTATATACTTCTGATATTTATCAGGATTTCCTTCCGGCCAGTAATCTGCGTTGTAATAAGGGACTGCGGTCACACCGATTTTTGTCGGCTTATCGGATTTCGCAGCGACACCTTCTTCCCGCAATGAAAATGCAGGATCGCCGATGACATCGACTTTTTCGTTAACGCCGATCGATCGCAATAACTCCGCGGATTCCGGGTCCCGAACAGAGACACTTTCAGCATGCTTACACATATAGCGGATGAACCATTTCCCTAGAGATGTATGCAATGGACCAGCTCCGCAGCCATAGATGACATATGGTGTACTCGACTGCTTGGCCATCATCGCATACGATCCGTACAAAGGCGCTTCGCGACGATACAAGTCCATCAGGATGCCGCCGCCGCCGATGATGAGCAGATCGAGCTTTTTCACGACTCTTTTATTTTGACGGAACGTCTCGATGAACGTCTTGACGGCATTCCCTTTTTTATAATACAGCGGATAGCTTTCCACTCCGTAACGCTCGGCTGTCTGCTTCGGATTGTTACTGAAAATGGTCAGCTGAGACGTACTGATATTGAACGTGGACGTCACTTGTTTCACGAGGCTGAGCAGAATCGCTTCGTCCCCGTTATTATCGTTACCGTAATTTCCTACAATTCCTATTCTCATAATCCAACTTCCTTCTACAAATAATGTACCCATTATAACATGCAAAAGCGGAGGGCGCCTGCATAGAGGCGACAGGCATAAGACGAAGATGCGGCGTGGCGGTTTTTGCCACAGAGCAGCTTTGACTTATGCCCCCGAGCCTCTGGCGCCCGCAGCTAGATGATAATGCTTCATTGACAAAGAAAAAAATGCCGCGGACCGGAAATTCGGTCCGACGGCATATCTATCATCTTATCGATTAATGGCGCGGTATAGGAATGCGCTGAATTGGGCGCGGTTCACCGGTTTATTCGGTTCGAAGTTCCCCTTTTCATTCCCAGTCGTAATTTTGTGGTTCGCTAGGGTATGAACTTGTTTGTACGCCCAGTGGCTGGAAGGTACATCCTTGAATTTATTCGCGGATTCCCCTTGCAACTCATAAGCTTTTACGAGAATCGCAGCCATTTGAGCACGTGTCAATTGACCGGCAGGGTCGAATGTGCCGTCCCCTTTCCCTCCGACGTAGTTCGCCGATGCAATCGCATTGATTTCGTTGAAGTAACGATGCGTCGTTGGGACGTCGCTGAATTTCTGGGCTCCTGCGCTAGATGTATCCAAGTTGAATACGCGGCTAAGGATGACAGCTGCATGCTCTCTTGATAACGTCTGGCCCGGATTGAACTTGCCGTCCAGATCCCCTTTAATGTAGCCGAGATCTTTCAGGAAACGGATTTCCGTGTAATATGCGTAATCGGATGATATGTCCGTGAATGCTGGCGTGCCGTCCGACAATTCGATTGGAAGTGTAGCCGTTTTCGTTCCGAGCTTCACGACGACGGACCCTTTACCAGGCACTTTGGACGCCTTGAATGTTCCTGATTGTGTAACGGTCCCGACATTGCCGGAGACGCTCCACGTCAATTGTTCCGGTGAATAAATGATCGGTTTTCCTTGCGCATCGGTAGCTGTCGCTTTGAACGATACAGTCGAACCAGGCTCGATCGCCGATGTGCTAGGTGAAATCGTCAATTTGGCAGGCGCATCGACAATTGTGATCGGGAATGATTGAGTTGCTGCGCCGTATTGAACATTGATTCGATCTTCGCCGGCTGCTGTTGCTGTATATGTTGTTCCTGACACGGATGCTTTTCCGTTAGCGGATGTAATCGACAATTGGGAAGCATCCACCTTCAATGGATTGTAATATGCATCCAAAACGTAGTTTATCGTCAATGGGACGCTTGCGCCGACAAGCATTTCGCCGACTTGTCCACGTGAAACGCTAATATGTGCCGGATCGCTGAGCGGTGCCGTGCTGATCGCCTCAATGATTGCTGAAACTCTCCGCTGGCTAGTATCCGTCGTCCTGTTTGCCAAGACAACCGTATTGCTGCCATGTTTACGGATTCCCATCGTCGTCGAGCCCCCACCGTCAAAGTTAATGGCGCGGTCGTACCCTTGGGATGCCAAATAATTCGCGAACTGGGTCAGCGTCATACCGTTGCTGTATCCGCTTCGGCTATCCACTGTCACAAGGTCGACTTTTTTCTTATCTTTACTGATAGCAATCGCCGTGCGGGCCGTCATCGCTTTTGCACGCCAGTTCGATGTATCCATCGTAATGTACGGTATACCGTCCTTCAGGAGCATTGGTCCGCTCGCCAACATGAACGAGGAATCCATCCACTTTGAATCTATGGACAGATTAAGAGAAACACTTTCGCCTACTTTAATTCCTTTCAATCGTTCCAACGGCTTTTTGCCATGTGCAGAAATGACAAAGCCTGTTTTCGGGATCGTGATTTTTTCCTTTGATCCGTAGTCCCTTACTTGAACGACTTTTCCAGTCAATTGCTGTCCGTAATATGTAGACGTGATTGGCGAGCCGGTATCGACGACGATTTCGATGCCGAATTCATTCGACCCCGTCGCAGAAGAAATATGTTGTGGTGTAAATACGATTGTCTCTTCGGCTTGCCTTTCACGGTTCAACCCTGTCATCTTGTAGTCAGTGCCTTGATGATTAATCGACACGTTGAAATTGAATTCGTCAATTTCAGCGCGGCCGTCATTCATCACGCCGAATGCGATCGGCTTGCTGACATAATATTCTCGTGAACTTGAGATGACGCCCCCGTTGATTATTTCATTGCCTTGCGAGATCAAATACATCGGCATTCCGGATGTCATGTCGAAAAATGAAGCATTCACTGCTCCGACCACACGGTTCCCATCTCGTGTATCCCGATTTGCAAGTGTCGTTGTCGCTTCCCGTTTCGCAATAGGAGACGGCAATCCTATATCCAGTTTCGTGTAAGGGTCATTCAAATCGACACTCACGTGATTGATATGGCTTTTGCCAGAATGTGTGTAATGCGTATACGTCACTCCGGATGAAACCGGATAGCTGTCCAATGTCTGTGTGTTCGCCGAAGCTCCTCCTGGCACTGCCACTAAGAGCGAAACCGCAGCCGCTGTAATTGCGACTTTTTTCCCGAAATTCTTCAATGAATCTACTTTAGTAATGATAAGTCGACACCTTCCTTTCTATGAATCAATGTCAAGCTTACCAAATCATTCGACAAAATACTATAATCCATAAGAAGGAAATAGCCGGAAAGGCATTGCCCTGTCTAGATTTCAGTGTGCATCCATTGGAAAATATTATTTAATTTAGAAAGGGGCATTGGAAAAACGGCATAAAAAAACCATCCAGCGAGGAATGCCGGATGGTGTTTGATCAAAGATCTTTCACTTTGAATTTCGTGTATTGATTTGTCATGGAAGCGAAGACGCCGAACAGGATGAAGTAGAACATCGTGTAGAGCTTCAGTTCCCATATATTATAGTAGAAGCCGGAGAAGCCTGTTGCAAACCAGAGCGCAATCATGAATTTGCCCATCGGTGTCTTCCGTTCCTTCCAGAATAGGTACAGCATGCCGAGCAGGAAGGCAGCGAATAGGATGACTCCGATGACTCCAGTCTCCGTGATGATCTGGATGTATTGGTTATCCGAATAGAAATACTTGCCTCCGTAAATATCAGAGCGGATGCCGTAATGGTCATAAATTGGCGAACCGTATGATAATGTCGCGGAACCGCCGAATGAACCGAATCCTGATCCGGCTATCGGATACTGCTTGAAGATTTCAAATCCTTTATTGATATAGAAGAAACGTCCGCTCTCAGTCATGAGTGCTAGGTTCTGTTGATCGAACGTCTCTCCGAAACGCCCAGCTATACTGCCCGTGTCCACTTCCTCCGGCTCAAATCCGAATTTTGCAACCAACTTAACGCCTAAGTTCACCGGGTAATAAATGAGTATGATCGATGCGACACCCGCGATGACGAGGCGTTTCAGCAAACGCCAATTCCGCGTCGTCAAGATGAAAATCGCTCCTAGGACGAACGCTGATATCCATGTTCCACGTGAATACGTCAAGATGAAAACTCCGAAGAAGAGCACTAAATTGATGTTCAAAAACCATTTATACTTTTCGCCCTTGTAAACATGCTGTAGGAAAAGCAACGACATAATTCCGAACAACAACAGTAGCGCCAGCGAGTTCGGATTGCCAGGCAAACCGTAAATCCGGACAAAATTTGTTGCGCTTAACGTCTTGTATTTCCAAACGTCCGGCAATAACAGCTGTCGCATGGAAAGCTTTTCAATGAGGCCGTGGATGCATGATATCATACTAGTCCACACCGTGACCCACGCAAGTCTCTTCAACCAATCATCAGGTAAAACCATTCTAGAGATGATGTAATAGAGCAAATACATAATGACGAATGTCCGCACTTGGAAAATGACAGCCGCGGGCAGAACGTCTTGGACCAATCCACTGATTGATCCGGCAATAAGTAAAGCGAAAAACGCCCATTCAAACCATTTGAATGAAAACAACGTCTTCCAATTACGTCCGCTTGAAATGACAATCTTGACGAACGCAATGAAAGTGATCAGATCCCCGACGAGCTTCAAGCCCGGGTTCACTTCCACGAGCAATGGACGGATGCTTACATAGATGACGAGAAACAGCAGACTTTGCTGCGGCCTGAAAAATGCAAAGAGAACAAAAAACAATGAAGTCGCGACGAGTGCAATGGACGAAGGAAGGAAAAGCGCGACCACGACGATCGCCAATGCGACTAGAAAATAAACTGTATCTTTTTCCTTCAATTTGTTTGTAAGTGTTGTCATTAACAATAAAACCCTTTCCACGAATGATCTTCAATAAGGTATATGGGCATGACCCTTTGTCATTATAGCATCTTATACGACGTTACGGTTTACTGTTTAGTTGCATTTTCAAAAAAATCGACACAAGCTTGTCGAAAAACCCCGTTTTATCACTTCTTGTAATTCATCTCGACAATATATTTCTTCCAAAACGGAAATTCACACCAAATTACACCTTATTATTTAATAAAAAATCTGATAGTATAATAGAAGATGTACATGAAGGAGGTTTATTGGTGAAAAAAATTATAACTTTTGCCTTAGTTATGCTGATGATGTTTACTCCTCTGTTCCATAATCCGGTGGAAGCGAGCACTATCAAAGGACACCAGATGGAAACAGAGTTGAATTATTGGATTCAGAAAGACGTCATTCGGACAGACAGCAAATTTAATCCGAATAAAGCTGTCACTCGGGGCGAGTTTGCTTCCTATCTCGCCCGCGCCTTGGAATTGCCCACTTCGACAAAATATACGTTTAAAGATTTGAAGGCGAATTCCGGCTTGACGATTGAAATCCAAAATGCTGCTGGCGCTGGATTGCTTTCCGGCTATCCTGACGGCACGTTCAAACCGAATGAAAAGATTACACGCCAACATATGGCGGGAATGATATACAAAGCATTCCGTTATATGGATCTTCCTATTCAAAAGACAAATTTCACGTTCAAAGACACGAATAAGATTTCGGCTAATTTCCGTGACGCAGTCTCGGCAGCAGTCTACCTGGGCATTATCCGCGGAGACCATCAGAAAAACGGAGTTTATTTCAAACCGCAAGATAACGCGACAATCGCGCATGCAGCCGCATTCCTGTTCAGGATGAATGCAGCAGCAGAGCTTTTGAAGCCAACTGAACCGACAAATCCGTCCGACCCTGAAACACCTGATGTAGACCCTGAAATCTACAAGGTCAGTTCTGTTTCAAATGGACAAGTCAACCCGACACCCGCAATATACAAGACCTATGAAGATGCATTGGCAGTCTACAATGCATCTTCATCCATTCAGGTCATCCAAAAAGGAAGCGACATCATTAAGATGAAAGCGGGTCGTGCGTTCGGTGCGAATAACTCGAAGAACTATACATCCTTTTACAGCGATAAGTCATTGCGGAATGAAGTGACGTATATTACTAGAGGCCGTGAAATGAAATACATCGGCAGCGGTGCGGAATATGTAATCGTTGAGTTTGCAGGATCGACATTCTATGCAAAACATAACGAGGTCGACCTCGTCCCGACAGAACTTGTCACCGGCTCCGATTACTATGAAGTGATCAATGGCGTTTTGGTTCACTCAACTTATGATAATTTGAACAAAACAAGAGGCGTCTATAACGTTGGACCTGCAGGACCTGGGATGCCGAACGGCAAGAAATACACGAGTTTTGACGGCGTCCATTTCACGGAGTCCGGAACGAAGAATGTGATCACCTATTACCCATACTTTCAATTCCAATCCGTAAGGCAGCCAACATCCTATACGGCAGCGGAGCTTAATTCCTACATCGATTGGGCACTCCGAGACCGTGAAAGTACAGGACATGCCCGTTACAAAAATGCGTCAGTCAACTCGAAGCTGATTGGATTAGGCGAATATTTGAAGTCCATCGAAGAGACATACCGTGTAAACGCGATGTTCATCCTCGCGACTGCAATCCATGAAAGTGACTATGGCATCAGTCCCAATGCACAAACTAAGAATAATATCTTCGGAATCAGAGTCTTTGATTCTTCCCCTGAAATGGGAGAAGTGTATGCGACTCCTGAAAATAGCGTCAATGCTTTCATCCAACGCTATATCAACTTGAATTATGCAAACCCGCTTGGCGCTCATGCGAACGGCGCGGTACCAGGCAATAAAGCGGTCGGCATCAACGTAAGATACGCATCCGATCCGAACTGGGGAAGTAAAATTGCAAATCATATGTGGATGATGGACAAATTCCTCGGAGGACGCGACTATAAGCAGGTACAATTAGGCAGCATCAATTTTACCGGCAAAGAAGGCGTCAACGTAAGAACGAGCCCTGAAGTTCGTTCTGACAATAAACTATTTACCTACAAACCGAAAGATCCCGGCTTAAACGCGGCATTCGGCTATCCGGTCGTCATTGTCGAAGAAGTTGCTGGAAACGACGGATATGTATGGTATAAAATATTAGCAGACATCAACCCACCGTCCGATTATGGATGGATCCGATCCGACCTTGTGAACAAGATTAAATAAGAAAAATCCCGTACTGAAGAATTCTCAGTACGGGATTTTTTTCGTTATAGTGCATCTGTATGTTCAACGCCTGCCGGCAATAATTCCGGCATGCCGATGCGGTCTAGGCCTTCTTTGATTTTCGTCGTGTAGCCTTTATTATTTTTATCCATATAGCCCGCCTTTGAAATGATCATCTTTTCAAGGACTGCAGTCTTCGAAGGATCGATTTCAGACCACATTTCATAAGAATGGATGAGATCCTCCAATGTCAAATGCACGTAATCCTCTCCGACAAATGTACGGTCAGGCGATATTTTATACCAAATATCCCCATTCGGCCGAATCCATTTATTCACATCCTTCTCAAGGGCGGATTGGATACTTTCAGCCGTTTGCAAGTACACGGGATCACCAAGTTCCTTATAGGCAAGCAAGAGGATATTCATTCCTCCGAGCAAGTGGTTCATCGAGCTGTGCGTCTTCACGTTTTGCTTTGAAGGGAAATAATCCTGGATGTAAAACGAGTTGGAATCCACTCTGATGATATTGCCTTTCCCTTTTTGGGATACGAGCAGATCTGCATAGTTTTTCAATCCAAGCGTATAATCGTCATGCCCGAACGCCTTTCCTCCGTTATAAAGGAAGAGAGCAATCTGTTCGTTGAATCGCGTATCCACGAATGGAGCCGTAATGCCGAACAGGTTTTTCAAGTACGTACTCGTCACTTCAGTTTCCCAATACGTGCGCTCGCCCCGGAAAATATCGAGGTTTGCAAATGAATTGAATAGCAGGCTTTCAAAATAGCGTTCTTTCGTTTGATTGTACATCGCCATCGTACGGTCCTCTTTTACGAGGAGCAAGTTGCGGCCATAGCCCCGTCCTGATTTCGGCATCGGCTCGATGGTTGTCGCCATTTTGTTGTATGGACCATTCGCTGTATACCATTTGTTGCGCTTCTTATAGTATGTGGCTGATTCAAGCATCCACCGATCCATGCTTTGATGGTTGGAGAAAAGCAGTTCATCGGAAACGAGAAGCCATTGATCGACAATGTCATACCCTCTTGACTTCAATGTATAGACGGAAAGCTGTGTATCCCCAAGAAGGATTCCGCTGAATGACTCACTTTCATCCATCAATTCACGTGTATGGCTGCTTGCGCCGTTTGGATACGTTTGTGTCAGCTCTCTCGATCGGTACGCTTTCCCGATCATCCGCTGCGCCTTATCCCCTTCGGCAGATGTCTTTTCAAAGACGCCGGTCGGATATGTTGTTAGATCGAAACCGAATGTGCCGTCCGACTCTTTTTTAATCGGATAGCGGCTGTACTCACGCAAAATGCCTTTTTCTACATTGCTTTCAGTCTGAATGACATCAATTGTGATCGGCATCCGTTGAGGGTTTCTCAGTTCCGTGAAAATGAAATAATCGCCATTTTCAAGCTGTCGTTTTGTAACATTTACAACAGCAGGTGATAGGCCGCCAACTTTATACGTATAAGTGATATCCGTTGAATGGGCGTGCTTTCTCGTCTTTTCACCCGCGAATTGCAAGTAGTTATTAGAACGGAGATATGTTTTATCCCCTTCTGTAATCGGCACTTCTACAAAATTCTGTTCGTGACGAACCGTTTCATAGTTTCCAAGCATCGGCGGTTTATTGAAGACAATTTCTTGACCCTCTTCAATTTTCCCCGTTTGCACCATCGCACGATGAAGGAATACAACGTAAGTTGCGCGATTCACCGCAGTTTTCGGATCGAACGTGCCATCTTCTTTACCAGTCGTGATCCCGTGCTGCGCTAGAATTCTAACGCCATCTTTATGCGATGCGCTGATCCGGTTTTCATCCTTGAATCGGATGTCTTCACCCGTATCCTGCAAGTCGAAGGCACGTACGATGACCGTCGCCATCTGTTCACGTGTCAATGAATCCGCGACACCGAATGTGCCGTCCTCTTTTCCAAGGAAGATTTCAGCTTTGTACGTCGACATCGCCCCTTTTAGATGGGAGGACTTGCTGCTGACATCCTTGAAAATCGGTTCATATGGCGCGTCGGGTAATTGAAGCGCGCTTGATAAGAGATTCGCCGCCTGACCACGTGATACTTCAAGCGCCGGTCTGAACTGCTTGTCCGGGTAGCCATTAATGATTCCCATATCGACAAGCTGCGTGACTTCGTTTTTAGCCCAAAACTCATTATGTATATCAGAAAAGTTCTGATCCATCGCTATTGTATTTGCATCTGTCTGGCTGCAGCCGAATAGCACTAGCGCCAAGGACATCACGCTCGCAAGCACGGCAGTCGTCATTTTATTTTTTGTCACTTCTTTTCAACCTCCTAAACTTCTAGAATCTTGTCCTATCATACCACACAAATCGACACAAAAACCCCCTAGTTTTTAGGAGGTCATAGGTGCTTTCTTGTTTTTCAATTAGACAATGCTATACTTCCGTTCTTCTGCCTGTTGATTCAGACGGTCCCGCAAAGCATCGCTAGACGATTGTGCTTCGGGCCGTTCTTTCTTTTCAAATAGCTCCGATGCAAGATTGACTGTGCTGAACTGGCGAGCGAACTGCTCCATTTTTGCGACTGTCGCTTCGGTAAGTGCGGATGATGCTTGCTCCACAATTCCGACGTTTACCGCTTGATCATTTTGTTGAGGAACTTGGTGTTTCGCTTCTTCAATAATTGACGGTTGTACCGGTATTGTATTGAATGAAGAGGATGCGACATTCCGCTCATAAGCGCCTTTATTGATGGATGCTGCAATTTTCGCGATATCCGGCCGATATTCTTGCACAGCTTCCAACGCAAAAGCCATTTCGTTCGGATGATCCGCGAAATAAGGGTTTTCATACCAATATTGATCTTCGAAGCGCCCTTGTGACGCGGCAAGTGAATTATTGTACGGCGAATTGTACCAGTCACTCGATGGCTTCGAAATGCCATGAGCTGCTGCCAATTTAGGGTCTTGGGCGAATGCAATGACGTGCGGTACTTCTCCCGGAGCGTTTTTGAAATCTGTAATAAGCTCATCCAGACGTGCTTTCCGTTTCGCGATTTCCGCCTGATCGCCTGACTGGACCGCCTCTTTCAATGAACGGTTTTGCACATCGATGAGGTTGCCGTAATACAGCTTATTCTGCTTCATTTCACCGCCGACTTTGTCGTACCAGGCTGGATGCTGTTTTGCTTGAAATTGATGGTAGTCTGACCAATCATTCGTGCGCACCGCTTCAAGGATCAGCGAGTTGCGGCCTTGGTTCACTGCAGCCAACGGATTAATCGCGGCCGCTTCCTTGCCCCATACTTTCCGCCAACCGTCACCCGTTGTGCTGTTGACATCCTTTACTTGCATCGAGAAGGATTGCCGGTCATTCAATACGGAAACAAACACTCGAACACCCCTTGTTTAAAATAGTATCTATGTCATTGACAAAATTCAGTACGTTTTTCTCTATTGTACACTATTTCGACAGGAGTAGACAGATAATATAATAGATTCAATGAGAACCTTTTTAGGAGAACGAGAACTCCATTAAAAAATCCACCTCCCGTTTGATGGAAAGGTGGATCGATAGTTAAGCATGCTGTTTTTCGTATGCGGCGATTTGCTCTTCATATTGGAACGTCAACGAAATTTCGTCCCATCCATTCAATAACATCTGCTTGTAATACGGGTCGATGTCGAATGTATATGTTTTCCCGTCTTCGCCTATTACCGTCTGCTGTTCAAGATCGATTTCCAATGTATAAGGAGCGGTCTCGCCTTTGGTTAAAAGCTCTTCGACCTCCTCAATACGAAGCCGGATCGGCAGGATGCCATTCTTGAAGCAGTTATTATGGAAAATATCCGCAAACGACGGAGCAATGACGACTTCGAATCCATAGTCCAGGATTGCCCACGGCGCATGCTCCCTGGAGGATCCGCACCCGAAGTTGTCATGGGCGACGAGGATCTTGGATTCTTTAAACCGGTCTTCATTCAGGACAAATTCTTTGTTTTCCGTACCGTCCGCCTGGAATCGCCAATGGTGGAAAAGGTATTTTCCGAAGCCGGTCCGTTCGATACGCTTCAGGAATTCCTTTGATATGATTTGGTCCGTATCAACATTTTTTCGATTCAAAGGCGTTATGACGCTGCGCACTTCATTGATCGGTTTCATGGAATCATCCTTTCTTCATCGAGCTTTGTTCATTAAGCGTGGGCCAATTTCATTGTACGAACGTCTGTAAAATGTCCGGAAATCGCTGCAGCCGCCGCCATTGCAGGACTCATCAGATGGGTGCGGGAGCCCGCCCCTTGCCTGCCTTCAAAGTTCCGGTTCGATGTTGAAGCGCATCTCTCGCCAGCCGGTACGACGTCATCGTTCATCGCGAGGCACATGCTGCAGCCCGATTCGCGCCATTCGAATCCGGCTTCGAGGAACACTTTATCCAAACCTTCCTCTTCTGCCTGCCGTTTCACCTTGCGCGAACCAGGAACAACGATTGCCGTCACATTCGGATGCACTTTCTGCCCTGCGATCACTTCAGCTGCGGCCCGTAGATCGCTCAAGCGGGCGTTCGTGCAAGAGCCGATAAATACGTGCTGGATTTCAATTGAAGAAAGTGGAGTCCCTTCTTCGAGCCCCATATAGGCGAGCGCTTTTTTCAACGCTTCCTTATCGGATTCATCCGCAAAATCTTCCGAGGACGGCACATTTGCGCTGATGCCAGACCCCATCGAAGGATTTGTGCCCCAAGTGATAAACGGCTCAATTTCATTAGCATCGATTTCAAGAACTGTATCGTATGCCGCCCCTTCGTCAGTTGCCAATGAAAGCCATTCTTCCGCAGCCTCATCAAACGCTTCGCCCTCGGGGACATGACGACGCCCTCTCAAGTACTCGATCGTCGTCTCGTCCGGGCTGATCAAACCGGCTTTCGCTCCTGCTTCAATGGACATATTGCAAATCGTCATCCGTTCCTCCATCGTCATGGAGCGGATTGCTTCGCCTGTATACTCAGCGATATGCCCCGTTCCGACGTCAATGCCGAATTTAGCGATAATGGCTAGAATGACGTCTTTCGCAGTAACGCCGAATCCGAGTTTGCCATTGATCCGAATTTCCATCGTTTTCGGTTTTGATTGCCAAAGCGTCTGTGTCGATAGGACGTGCTCGACCTCGCTCGTGCCGATTCCGAATGCGATGGCTCCGAATGCGCCATGTGTAGATGTATGGCTATCCCCGCAGACAATCGTCTTACCGGGCTGCGTCAAACCGAGTTCAGGACCGATAATATGGACGATCCCCTGGTCCGGATGCTCCATATCGGCAAGCTCAATGCCAAACTCCTCGCAATTTTTCTCCAATGTCGTGATCTGCTTTTTAGCAATCGGATCGTTGATGATCGGCAAATTCCGGGTCGGAACGTTATGATCCATCGTCGCGAAGCAGAGATCGGGGCGCCGCACTTTCCGCCCCGCCAGCCGCAAGCCTTCAAACGCTTGAGGTGAAGTCACTTCATGCAATAAATGAAGGTCGATATATAAGAGGTCAGGTTTCCCCTGTTCTTCGTATACGATATGCTGCTCCCAAATTTTTTCGATGATCGTCTTAGGCATAGTAATTTCTCCTTCCGTTTCAGACATATGAAAACATGATGCTATTCGAGACGAACTGCAAATCCAGCTCACCGATCACTTTATCCGTCCAATCCATCGTCGAAAGGGCACGATCTGATCCACCCGCAAGGTCCGCAGTAAAATGCCCATCCTCAAATACGGTATCAACCGCTTTTTCGATAGCCGCCGCTTCCGTCTCCATTTCGAATGAATAACGGAGCATCATCGCCGCCGACAAAATGGCTGCTGCGGGATTCGCGATGCCCATGCCCGCAATCTCAGGCGCTGAACCATGGACAGGTTCGTAAAGGCCGAATCCATCGGAACGAACGCTTGCAGATGGCATGAGGCCGAGCGAACCGGTGATGACGGATGCTTCGTCGCTTAAAATGTCGCCGAACATGTTTTCAGTGACGACAACGTCAAAGGATTTCGGATTTGTAATCAATTTCATTGCCGCCGAGTCGACGAGCTGATGCTCGACTTCGATATCCGGATATCTTTCGCGCTTTTCTTCGACAACTTCACGCCAAAGCTTACTTGACTCCAACACATTCGCCTTATCGACGGATGTCACTTTTCCCCGTCTCATCCGCGCCAGCTCAAACGCCTTTTCAACGATGCGTTCGATTTCTTCACGTGTGTAGACGAGCGTATCGACTGCGGAAGTCGGTGTCTTGCGGCTCGGCTGTCCGAAGTAGATGCCGCCTGTCAGTTCTCGGACGATCATCATATCGACTTCCCGAACAATTTCCTCTTTAAGAGGAGAAGCTTGAAGCAAGGAAGGGACTGCCTTGACCGGCCGCAGGTTCGCGAATAAATCAAAGTGCTTCCTGATGGCGAGCAACCCTTTTTCCGGTCGCATTTCTGACGGATTCCGATCCCATTTTGGACCGCCGACAGCCCCTAAGAGCACTGCATCAGCTGATTCACAGAGTTCAACTGTTTCCTTCGGGAGCGGGTTATTGAATGAATCGATCGCCGCTCCTCCGATTGAACCGTAATTGAAATGGAATGTGTGGTTGAATCGTCTTGCAACCACTTCAAGAACTCGCACAGCCGCCGACGTTACTTCCGGTCCGATTCCATCGCCCTGTAATACAGCTACTCTTTTTTCCATTGAACTTCTCCTCCTTGTTGTCTTCCTAATTTACGTAATCTTCAGACTGAAGAGCGTGTAAATAATCCGGATTTCCGCTTCAGGCGGAAGCTTTCCGTGGGCGTCGCTTCAGCCTCCTCACTTCGCTTTCGCTCCGTTGCGGGGTCTTCTGCTGACGCTTTTCCCACAGGAGTCGCCGCCTTCCGCTTCAATCCTTATAGATCCCGTCTAAAATATAACTTCTATATACTAGAAACGCATAAACAGCTAGAATTACGCATAAATCCTTGTAAAAGCTCATAAACTGCAAAATTCACTCATAAACTGCTAAACTCACGCATAAATCGTGATATTCACGCATAAATCCCCACAATTACGCATAACGCAATTTCATGCCAGCTATTATTGACTAACTGTTTCCGCCACTTTCACTTGATCTTTCACTAATTTCCTATTAATAGCGTTCAAATAAGCTTTTGCGGATGCTTCCAGGACGTCTTGTGAAACGTCGCGTCCTGTGAACGTTTCGCCGTTGAAGCGCAAGTTGACGACTGCTTCTCCTAGTGCATCGCGGCCTTTGCCGATCGATGTGACGCGGTAATCCAGTATATTGACTTGCCCTTTGACGAGGAGTTCAAGTGCATTGAAGATCGCTTCGACTGAACCTGCGCCCGTTGTGGCAACGACAACGTTCTCCCCTGAAGGGACATTCGCTGCGATTGTTGCCGTAGGAACATTGGACGTGCCATATTGGACTTGCACATTCGTCAATTCATAGATCTCTGCATCCGCGTAAGCAATCTGCTTTCCTGTGAAGAGGACGAACAGATCGTCTTCTGTAATTTCCTTCTTGCGGTCGGCGAGCTTTTTGAACTCGACAAACGCTTCATTCATTTGCGCGTCGCTCAGCTCAAAGCCCATTGATACAGCTCGATCCTTGAATGCGTGGCGGCCTGAATGCTTGCCGAGTGCTAACGGAGCCGTCGTTTCACCGATCAGTTCCGGTGTGATGATTTCATACGTTTCCCGGTTTTTCAGCATGCCATCCTGATGGATTCCGGATTCATGGGCGAATGCGTTTTTCCCGACAACCGCCTTGTTCGGCTGGATGACGACGCCTGTCAACTGACTGACCAATTGGCTTGTGCGCTTGATCTCCTGCAAGTTAATGCCCGTTTCAAACCCATAAACGTCTTTGCGTATATGAAGTGCGACTGCGATTTCTTCGAGCGCTGCATTTCCAGCCCGTTCACCGATCCCGTTAATCGTGCCTTCGACTTGGTCGGCACCATTTTCAATCGCTGCGATGGAGTTGGCGACAGCCATTCCTAAGTCGTTATGACAATGCGCGGATAGCTTCACACGCTCAATGCCTGTCACATTCTCCTTCAAGAATTTGAATAAAGCGCCGTATTCCTGAGGCGTTGCATAACCGACCGTGTCAGGGATGTTAATTGTCGTCGCACCGGCTTTGATTACTTGATTGATGATCCGGACGAGGAATGCAGGGTCGGAACGGAATGCGTCTTCTGCTGACCATTGAACGAGTGGAAAGAATTTTTTTGCGTATTTTACGGCTTCAACTGCAATGTCTACGACTTGGTCAGGCGTCTTCATCAATTTATGCTCCATATGGATTGGAGAAGTGGCCAAGAATACGTGAAGATGAGGTTGCTGTCCGCCTTTCAGTGCTTCCCATGATGTATCGATATCGCTTTTCATTGCTCGGGCAAGCCCTGTGACAGTCGAGTTCTTGACTGTATTTGCAATTCGCTGCACTGCTTCAAAATCACCAGGTGAGGAAGCAGGAAACCCTGCTTCGATCACCGTAGCGCCAAAACGTTCTAGTTGGCGGGCAATTTCCATCTTTTCGGCCGTGTTCAGATTGATCCCGGCCGATTGTTCACCATCACGAAGTGTCGTATCAAAGATGTCAATTTTTCGCACTACCCACCACTTCCTCCTGTTTTGATTTCTTGCCTTCATTCACGAATGGCATCATCGCACGAAGCTTTTCGCCGACGACTTCAATTTGATGCTTCTCTTCCGATTCCTCATATGCATTGTAATTCGGACGGCCGTTTTCATTTTCTGCAATCCAGCCTTCTGCGAATTTGCCTTCTTGAATATCCGTCAAAATGTCTTTCATGCGTGCTTTCGTATCCGCATCAACGACACGCGGTCCTGACACGTAATCGCCCCATTCAGCAGTGTCGGAAATCGAATAGCGCATTCCGGACATGCCGCCTTCGTACATGAGGTCGACGATCAGTTTCAATTCATGCAACGTTTCGAAATAAGCAAGTTCAGGCTGATAACCCGCTTCCACCAACGTTTCGAAGCCTGCTTTGACGAGGGAAGTCAATCCACCGCACAGTACTGCCTGCTCACCGAATAGATCTGTTTCCGTCTCTTCTTTGAATGAAGTTTCAAGCACGCCTGCACGAGCTGAACCGATTCCTTTCGCATATGCGAGCGCAACGTCTTTTGCTTGCCCGGAAACGTCTTGGTATACCGCGAATAATGCCGGTACGCCAGCGCCTGCTTCATATGTTCTGCGGACGAGATGCCCCGGGCCTTTCGGAGCGACGAGGAATACGTCGACGTCTGCAGGAGGTACGATCTGTCCGAAGTGGACGTTGAATCCGTGAGCGAACACGAGTGATTTGCCCGCTTTTAGTGCCGGTTGGATCTCTTCTTCATACACTTGCTTCTGTCTTTCGTCTGGAAGGAGGATCATGATAAGATCCGCTTGTTCAGCTGCTTCAGCTACTGTTTTCACGTCTAGTCCGTCTTCTTTCGCTTGATCATATGATTTTCCTGGGCGTACGCCGACGACTACGTTGAATCCTGAGTCTTTCAAGTTTTGTGCATGTGCGTGGCCTTGCGATCCGTAACCGACGATTGCGATCGTCTTTCCTTGTAGTAGTCCTTCATTGATATCCTGGTTATAATACATTTTAGCCATTGTTAGTTCCTCCTCGAATTTAGGTTTTATCTATTTATTTTAAAATGGATAACTGTGGTGAATTGACCTTTTGGATTTCACGGGTGAATGCCGTTGCTCCGGTCCTTGATAATTCTTTGATGCCATAAGGTTTTACGAGATCGATGAATGCCTCGATTTTCTCGGGGGCGCCTGTCACTTGATACGTGACGACGTTTTTCCCGGAGTCGATGACCGTTGCGCGGAACGGTTCGATGATGCTATTGATTTCGCTTCGCGCATGCGGTGGAGAGACGACTTTCACAAGCGCCAGTTCCCGCATGACGATTGCCTTGTCAGTGATGTCATTCACTTTGATGACGTCAATCTGCTTTTGCAGCTGCTTAAGCAGCTGTTCGATTTTCCGTTCATCCTCGACATGGACGATGAATGTCATTTTTGACATGCCCGGCTGTTCGGAATGCCCGACTGTGATGCTTTCAATGTTGAATTGCCGTTTCATCAGCAATCCAGTCACCCGGTTCAGCACCCCGCTTTGATTGATGACCGTCACTGTAATAACTCTTCTCATTTGCTCTTCACCCCGATCATTTCCTGTAGTCCTTTTCCTGGGGCAACCATCGGATAGACGTTTTCCAGCATTTTCACCCGGCAATCGATGAGTACTGGTTCATCCGACAGAAGAGCCTCCCGGAAAATTTGTTCAGCGTCCTCTTTTTTCGTGATGCGGTACCCTTTCAGGTCATATGCTTCCGCAAGCTTGACGAAATCCGGCTGGACGGGAATCAATGATTGTGAGTAGCGTTCATCGTAGAACGTCTCCTGCCATTGGCGCACCATTCCGAGAGCTCCGTTATTCAAGATGACGACTTTTACCGGGATTCTCATCTCTTGGAGGAGGGATAGCTCCTGCGCTGTCATTTGGAAACCGCCATCGCCCACGATCGCGACTACCCTTTCATCCGGCTTCGCGATTTGCGCGCCGATTGCAGCGGGGAATCCGAAGCCCATCGTTCCGAGCCCCCCCGACGTGACCCAAAAGTCGGGATTGTTCAATGAATAATATTGGGCCGCCCACATCTGATGCTGTCCGACGTCAGTCGTGACGATTGCATCCCCCTCGGTAATGCGGTGAATCATTTGGATTGCTTCCTGAGGCAAGAATTCGTGCTCGTCGACGTTGTACCATAACGGCGCTTCTTCCTGCATACCTCTCAAATATGCGAGCCACTCTTCAGTGTCCGGCGCATGGAATTCCTGGTTGAGCAATGCTTGCAATGCTTCCTTCGAGTCCGCCACGATCGGGATTTCGGTCGGGACGTTTTTTCCGATTTCCGCAGGGTCGATGTCAATATGAATGATTTTTGCATGCGGTGCGAAAGTTTGCAGATTTCCTGTCAGCCTGTCGTCGAAACGCGCACCGACGTTTATCAACAAGTCGCACTCGCTAATTGCCATATTCGCCGTATATGTTCCGTGCATGCCTGCCATGCCTAGGAACAGTTCATGGTGTCCGGCGATGCTGCCGAGTCCAAGCAGTGTGTTCGTGACTGGAATCCGTTTTGTTTCCACCAATGTTTTCAGTTCTTCCATCGCCTGCCCGTGCAATACGCCTGCCCCGGCCAGGATGAGCGGCTTCCGTGCAAAGCGGATCGCTTCCGCCGCCTTCTGTATTTGCAAGTAATTCGGAGTGGTCGTAGGCTGGTAGCCCGGCAGATTCACCTCAGCATCGCGTTCCTCTTCCGTGACGAAGATTTCCGTAGCCACGTTTTTCGGAATATCAACGACAACTGGACCGCGTCTTCCTGTTGAAGCGATATGGAATGCTTCTTTGATGATCCTCGGAAGGTCCGCGACGTCTCGCACCTGGTAGTTATGCTTTGTGATCGGCTGCGTAATTCCGATGATATCCGCCTCCTGGAATGCATCCGTCCCGATGACGGTGCTTGCCACTTGTCCTGTGAAAACGACGAGCGGCAATGAATCCATCATCGCATCCGTAATCCCCGTCACCAGATTCGTCGCGCCCGGACCAGATGTCGCAATGACAACGCCCGGTTTTCCGGATACTCGCGCATAGCCTTCCGCTGCGTGGATGGCTCCCTGTTCATGACGGGCAAGCACATGGGGAATCGGATCCTTGTATAATGCGTCATAAATTGGTAGGACGGCACCTCCAGGGTAACCGAAAATGACTTCGACACCTTGGTCTTTCAACCCTTGAATCAAGACCGCAGAACCATCCATCGGTTGATTATTCTGTTTTTCGTCTTGAGATTTCGGCGTCATTTCCATAACTGCCTGCTTCGTTTGAACTTCCGCACTCATATACGAACTCCTCCTTACTTTTCTAATGGTTAATTTTTATTAAAAAAGAAAAGCCTTTTCTCCCCACACAAAGAAACCTCGTTCTTCGTATAAGGGATGAAAAAGCTTTTCATGGTACCACCCTTGTTCGCGACATTTGCCGCCTCGTGAACAGTCGCAAGAGAGCGACCATTCGCTGATAACGAGCCCGTCGTCTTGCACGAGCCCGGGATTGCCTACTCGGTTTCCCTTTCAGCAGTCCACTCCGAGGTGATATCGCGGATAGTTGCATTGCCGGCTTCCAGCACGACCGGCTCTCTGTGAATGCAAGGATCTATCCCCTTTTGCCCCATCATCGAATTGTTATATTTTCATCACTCCGCCTGTACTTGCGGACGTGACAAGTTTTGAGTATCTGGCCAAATAGCCTTTTTTGATTTTAGGTTCAAATGGTTGCAGCTTCGATTTGCGCGCTGCCAATATTTCGTCTGACACTTTCAACTCGATGGTCCGGTTCGTCAAATCGATGTCGATGATATCTCCATCTTCAACCAATGCGATTGGACCGCCTTCAGCTGCTTCCGGTGAAATATGGCCGATGGAGATGCCTCGGGATGCTCCGGAGAACCTGCCATCAGTAACGAGCGCCACTTTCGTTCCTAATCCTCTTCCCTGGATGGACGACGTCGGAGCCAGCATTTCCGGCATGCCCGGCCCGCCTTTCGGACCTTCGTAGCGGATGACGACGACATGCCCTTCACGGACCGTGCCGTTGTCGATGTTCTCCTGCGCAGCTTCCTGGGATTCGAAGACGATCGCTTCACCAGTGAACTGCTTGATCGAAGGATCGACCGCTCCCACTTTGATGACTCCGCCGTCAGGAGCAATATTTCCAAATAGGACAGATAAGCCGCCTACCGGACTGTACGGATTATCCTTCGTCCGAATCACTTGATCGTTTGTAATATGATAGTCCTGGACGTCCTCCCTCATCGTTTTTCCTGTGATGGTAATACGATCAGGATGGATGGCTCCAGGTATTTTTGTAAGTTCATTGATAATGGCACTGACGCCGCCTGCTTTGAAAATGTCATCCATTGAGATATCGGATGCCGGCATGATTTTCGCTAAATACGGAACCCGTTCGGCAACTGTGTTAATATCCTGGACGCTATATTCGATTTCCGCTTCGTGTGCAATCGCCAATGTATGTAGAACCGTATTGGTCGATCCGCCCATCGCCATATCGAGTGCAAAAGCATCATCGATCGCTTCCTTCGTAATGATGTCACGCGGTTTGACATCCTCTTTCACCATGCGGATCAAGTTCTTAGCCGCTTCCTTGATCAGCCTGTGGCGTTCATCGGAAGTTGCGACGATTGTTCCATTGCCGGGCAACGCCATTCCTAGCATTTCCATGAGGCAGTTCATAGAGTTCGCCGTGAACATTCCTGAGCACGAGCCGCATGTCGGACATGCATTGGCTTCTATGTCGAGAAGCTCTTCCGCCGTCATTTTTCCAGATTTGTATGCTCCGACCCCTTCGAATACGGATGTAAGGGACAGCGGTGAACCTGACGAGGAAACACCCGCTTCCATCGGTCCACCCGATACGAAGACGGAAGGGACATTCGTCCGGACTGCCGCCATGAGCATGCCCGGCGTGATCTTGTCACAGTTCGGAATGTAGAACACTCCATCGAACCAGTGGGCATTGATGACCGTTTCGGCAGAATCCGCAATCAGTTCGCGGCTCGGCAGTGAGTAACGCATTCCGATATGCCCCATCGCGATTCCATCATCTACACCGATCGTGTTGAACTCGAATGGAACCCCGCCTGCTTCCCAAATTGCCTCTTTTACAATTTCAGCAAATTTATTTAAATGTTTGTGACCTGGAATAATATCAATATATGAATTACATACACCGATGAAAGGTTTCTCCAAATCTTTCGTTTTAACACCCGTTGCGTAAAGGAGACTCCTATGAGGCGCACGGTCAATCCCTTTTTTAATCATGTCACTTCTCATTGCTATCTCTCCTAATCAAATCATCCAAGAACATTCTCACTAAATGAATTGCGTGAAATGAATCACATATCTAAATAGATTGTTGCTATCATATATCGTATTTTTGCCTACGTCAACCGTCTTTTTATAATTATTGTTCAATTATGAATTATAGTATATTTTGTATCCGCTTACATCGGCGATATATTGCATATCATAGGAAGTATGACAGTTTGAAAATATTTTTTATTTCATTGTTGCTGTTGGTGATTGATGAGTGGAACTTTAGTAAGTAGATGGAATTGATTCCGCGGATTGAAGACTTTTAGTAAGATTTTATGGAGAAATTTAAAAACGCTTTTGCTGAATGGCAAAAGCGCATAAATTTGAAACGACGCGCATAAGTCACTCCGGAAACGCATAAATCGCAGCAAACACGCATATTTTTTTTATGCGCACTAAGAATGATTTATGCGTCATTATTTGGATTTATGAGTGTTTGGGGGAAGTTATGCGCTTTTCCCTGCTATTCATTGAATTTATCGATCCGCCAGCCTGATTTCTTCACGTAGTCGTAGCTTACGATGATCGTCTCGGCGGTTCGGGTGTCTCCGATAGGGACGGTGATTTCGAACGTCTTCCTGTCTTTTTTCGATTTTAACTCTCTTGCTGTCGCAATCTCCCATTGGAGCAGCAAGCCCGGTGCTTCTTCAGCGACAGGCGAGGCCAATTTCCCTTTATGTTTCAATATGCCGTTATCTTTCATAAACCGTTTCGCTTTTTTCTTCGTGACGAATTTGTGCAGTTCTGCTTTGATCTTCTTCTTGGAATCCAAGTGGGCGGCCAAATAGCGATATTCCAATCCTTTATGGGCGAATGTCTTATACTCGCCTTCCTTGTACAACCCGCCGGCCTTGATGATTGCGGCCGATCCGGTCCATGCGGTTGCAAGTTCAACGGCCCCTTTAGGCGCAAGGTCGGCTTGGCCAATTGGTCGTTTCCCGCCGCAAGCCGATGTCGTGAGCAATAGTAAAATGACCGCCACTATGTTCATTGTCCTCTTTTTCAATGTGCAACCCCCTGACTGGCTAATACTTAAACGTATGAACTAGTAGGAGGCGGCATACGCCGAGATGGCGATTTCAGCGTTTTTCATTCACTCACTGCAACGGAATCGTTCTTTTGCAATTTGAATTTATTCTCAAACAGACTTGCCACAAGTGCCCCGACTGTCAGGTTGACGACCATATTGGCGACGGCGGGAACAGCAGCGAGCGAGCTGACGTGCTCCATCGCAAGCGTCGCGGCAAGGGCAGTGTTGCAGATGCCTGTATGAAAGAGGATTGCGCGGGCGTTCTGTTCGGGCACCTTCAGCAGCTTCGCGATGAAATAGCCGCCAGCCATCGGGATGCACACTTGAAGGAAGACTGCTGCGAATACGAGTGGCAGCACCGATAAATTCTGCTCCAATGATTGCTGTGCGCTCGAAATGACAGAAAGAATAACGATGAACAACGCGAGCTGGGAAAGGACCGATGTGTATGGCTTGATGACTTCGACCTTTTTTGTCCACTTCCATTGGATGAACAATCCTGCCAATAATGGTATGAACACGATATAAATGATATTCAGGAACAGCGGCCAAAACGCAATCGGTATCAACTTTCCTGCAAACACTTGCACGAGGGTCGGTGTTAATATCGGCGAGATGAAAGTATCCATCGTTGCCATCGTAATGCTTAATGCCACTTCGCCGCCCGCGATGAATGTGTAGATGTTGGCCGACGTGCCGCTTGGTACGGTCCCCGCCAAAATGACGCCTGTCGCAATTTCCGCTTCGTCCTTGAAAAATAGATAAGCAATCACAATCGAAACGCCGACTGTCATTGTCCACTTGAGGAAGACACCGATGAATGCGAATTTCGGGTTTTTGATGACCTCCATCAGTTTATCCGTCGATAATGATAGGCCCATCAGGAGGAAGATCGTTCCGAGTCCGGCGCCTGTCAAACTGCGTATCGGAATGAAGATACCAGGTGCCAAGTAAGCGATTACGGATAGCAGGACAATCCATATCGGCAAATATTTCGAAACGATTCCTGTTGCCACTTGCAATGCTTTCAACGGATTTCCTCCTTTACAAAAAGACATGCGCCTGGAATCAACAAACCGATTCCAAGCACAAGCCGTCATATTCTCGTATATAAATACGCGCCATTCTCAATTTTGTCCAAATCAGCCTTATCACCGATCTGAACCGGGTTATCCATCCTGGCGGTCACTTTAACATTTGCCTCGTCAAGTTGGATAAGCGCAATTGTATATGGAGCGATATCCGCAAACTCGGCAGGGGCGATATGGATGTCCGTGAAGCTGAATACCGTTCCTTTCGGAGACACTTCCTGCGCTTCAAGCTTGCCGGTTCGGCACTGCGGGCATGTGTATTTCGATGAGACGCTTGCGTAATCGCATGAATTGCATTTAAAAATCTTCATGTCTTCACACCCTCTCCAAAATATGCACCGTTGAATACGAGCCTGTGCCGCCCAAGTTTTGAGCCAATGCAAGCTTCGCCCCGTCCACTTGGTTCGGAGCCGTGCCCCGAAGCTGCCTGACGAGTTGGTAAATTTGAGCGATTCCCGTCGCACCGATCGGATGTCCTCGCGATAGCAATCCACCGCTCGTATTGACCGGCTTGTCCCCAGTCGATTTCGTCCGTCCTTCTTCGACTGCTTTCCATCCTTCACGCTTGTTGAAGAATCCCAATTCCTCGATGGCGAGCACTTCCGTCATCGAAAAGCAGTCATGAATTTCTACTACGTCGATATCTTCCGGGCCGACGCCCGCCTTTTCATAGGCAAGACGGCCAGATTCCCGGATGGCCGGAATCGATAACAGATCATCAGCGTCCTGCATTTGAGTAGGACCCGAGTTTTGGGCGGATGAGCGGATATGCACGCCCGACTTCTTCTTCGAGATGACGAGAGCTGCTGCCCCGTCCGTCATCGGTGAGCAATCGAACAAGCCTAACGGATTCGTGATGATCCGCGCATTCATGATTTCATCCAGCGTTGCAGGCTTTTGGAATTGTGCAAGCGGATTATTGAGTGCATGCTCGCGGTTCTTCAAGGCTACCATCGCCAAATGTTTTTTTGACGCGCCTGTTTCGTAGAAATACCGGTTGGCCAATACGCCGAAAAATCCTGGGAACGTCAATCCAGCCTGCTTTTCATTTGAATCATTATCCATCGCTGCATTGATTGCCTGTGTCACGTCGGATGTGGACGCATGCTTCATTTTCTCAACGCCCGCCACGAGGACCGTTTCGTATTCCCCGCTTAAAATCCCCATAATTCCTTGCCGCAAAGCAATTCCGCCTGAAGCGCAAGCTCCCTCGACCTTCGCTGTCGGAATGAATCCTAGTCCCAATTCATTGGCGACGATCGCACCAAGGATTTCCTGGTTATAGATGGCGCCTCCCATGAAGTTCCCAACATATACAGCATCGACTTTCGGATTTCCCGCATCTTCCAATGCTTGGATGCACGCTTCCAACAATAATTCCTTCATTGACCTGTCGACGAACGTCCCGAACTGTGTCATTCCAATTCCGTGGACATATACACTAGTCATACTTTGACCTCCTCATGCTTGTTCCGGAGTTCCCGTTTCAGGATTTTGCCGTACGAGCTCTTCGGCAGTTCATCCACGATATGAATCTCTTTCGGTTTTTTGAAGCTGGCCATGTTTTCGATGCATAAATTGATGAGTTCCTCTTCCGTCACTTCTGCCGTACCATTCAAGACGACATATGCGATGACATTCTCACCCCATTTGTCATCTGGAACGCCGATGACGCAAGTCTCCTTCACGCCCGTATGCAAATAGAGCACTTCCTCCACTTCACGCGGATAAATATTGACGCCCCCTGAAATGATGACGTCCTTTTTGCGGTCGACGATATGAAGATACCCTTCCGCGCTCTTCCAACCGAGATCTCCAGTATGGAGCCAGCCGTCCTTCAACGTCTCTTCCGTCGCCTGCTTATTATTCCAATAGCCTTGCATGACGAGGGATCCTTTGCAGATGATTTCGCCCACTTCTCCGTCAGCGACTTCATTCCCTTCGTCATCGACGATCTTCATATCGACGAAAAGTCCTGTGCGCCCGCATGATTCAAGCCTGTTCGCCATTTCCTTCTTCGGCATCATCGTAATGCACATCGGTGCTTCTACTTGTCCGTACGTCTGAGCGAAAATCGGACCGGCGAGCGACAATGCCTGTTCAAGCTTAGATGCAGCAATCGCAGAGCCTGCCATATTGATCGTCTTCAACGTTGACAGCTTCGCCGGATCGAAATTCGGGTGTTGGATCATCAAGTTCACCATCGTCGGCACGAGGAAAATCGTCGATACTCGCTCCCTCGCCAAGTCACTGACGAATTCTTCCGGCTCGAATTTATCGAATACGACTTGCGTCAATCCATACAGCCAGGCGACATGTGAAAGGAAGTTGCTGCCGTGCGTCAATGGCGCGACATGCCCGATGATGTCGTCGTAGTCCGTATCACAAGCGGCTGCAAGCGACAAAGCGCCCGATATCATATTGCGGTGTGACAGCATGACGCCTTTCGGATTGCCCGTCGTTCCCGATGTATACATGATCGCGAACAGATCGTCTTCCCCGATTTCTTCTATATAATGTTTTCCGAGGTGCGCTTTGACGGCTTGTTCATAGTCCTCCCCGATATTCAGTACGGCTACATCCGTTCCGATTGGTTCAATCAATTCCGGGTCCCCGATGACCAGGCTCACGTCGGCATCTTTCAGCATATAGTCATGCTCCTTCGGATGTAGCCGATAATTCAATGGGACTTTGATGACACCAGTGAGCGCTGTTGCAACGTCAAGTTCGATATGTTCGAGTCGATTCGCCATAAGGATACCGACCCGATCGCCTTTGCGCAGTCCCGTTTCATGGAAATATGCTGTCAGGGCGAAAACCCGTTCCATCATTTCCCGATATGTAAGTAACCGATCCTTATCCTTCACAGCCACCTTGTCCGGATAGGCGGCGGCCGATTTCATTGCCAACTTCCCCAATGTTTCCATGCCCCTCACTCCTTCTCCCTAAATTGAAATACAGGTATGCCGTAAATCTCATCCAATCCCCGTTGCATCTGGATGCCGTTCAATGGAAAGAGGGCAAACTCAATCGTGACGGCGACCGGATTCTTGCCGTCGATGAAATGCCCCCCGTTCAAATTCTTATTACAGTCGACGAACATCCCGTGGAAATGCACTTCCAGCTTACCTTCCATGTCGAGGCCGACAAAGCCGGTCCCTGACAGCAGTTCAACTGGTGTATCTGTTTCGGTTTCTGACGAGTATTGCAGAGTGTTGTCATCATTAAGGTCCAATTGTACATAAGTTGCGTACTCAAGCGATCCAAGGCATTGAAACTGCGCCGCTTCCACCCCGAACTCCTTGCAGACGCCTTTGATACCCTCAAATAGGTCAATGCCTTTCATAAAGCGTCCAGCAATCCGATCAGATTTCTTGTCATGCACAGCTTGAATACGCTTATCCAAAGCTATAGCCCCCGTCCACTTTCAACACTTGTCCGGTTGTATAGCCTGATTCCGGCAATGCGAAGTAAAGTACTGCTTCCGCAATATCGGCGGTTGTTCCCATCCGTTTGATAGCTTGCTGACTGACGTCATAAGGAACTCCGGAAGTGATCCCCGTCTCAGTTGCCCCCGGCGCCACCGAATTGCAAGTGATGTCAAAGACGCCCAATTCCTTTGCCGCCCATTTCGTCAAGGCGATGACAGCCCCTTTCGATGCCGCATACGCCGGACCTGATCGTCCATTCGCGCCGTCTCCCGAAGTAACGCCGCCGTTAAGACCCGAAATGGAGCTGATGTTAATGATCCGTCCATAATTCTGTTCGACCATATGTGGATAAACCACTGCTTGCATGAACAGGAAGGCGGCTTTCACATTCGTGTCCATATCACGGTCCCAAATTTCAAGAGGCGTATTGTCGATTCCTAGCCTCCCGCAAGTTCCCGCATTGTTCACCAAAATATGAAGTTCCCCGAATGAATCGGAAGCACGCGCGACAGCGGCTTTCACGAATTCCGGGTCGCGGATGTCCCCGAGACATTCCATTACTGTCGCTTCCGGTCTTACTGCTTGTATGGAATCAATCGTTTTACTACAAGAATTCAAGTCGATCAGGACTAGATCCGCTCCTTCTATCGCAAGCCGGATGGCAGACTGAGCCCCTATGCCGCTCGCCGCTCCCGTAATGATCGCTGTGTGCCCCTTAAGTTTCATGCCAAATACCCCCTATTTGACGTTTAATAAATCCGGTAAAAATGTTGATATTTGCGGTATAAATGTAATGAGCAGCAGAATGATGATCGAAGAAACGATGAACGGCATAACCCCTATCGATAACCTGCCGATCGATGTCCCCGAAATGCCCGCCGCGACAAATAAGTTCAAGCCTACAGGCGGTGTGAAGAGTCCGATTGCCAAGTTGACTGTCATGAAAACACCGAAAACCGTCGGATCGACATCCATGAAAAGCATAATTGGTAATAGAATCGGAATGAAAATATAGTACGCGGAAATTGCATCGATGAACATTCCTGCAATCAACAGCAAGACGTTGACAAGCAATAGGATGATGATCGGGTTTTCAGAAATTCCGAGCATGGCACTGGAAATCTGTCTTGCAATTTGCTCCGTCGTAATGATATACGCATAGACGGATGCCGCACTGACGATGAACATGACAGTCGCCGTCTGAACCGATGCTGCCACTAAAATATCGTATAGTTTCTTCAAGTTCAGTTCACGATAGATGACGAAGCCGACGAATAGACCGTAAAACACTGCGACTACCGCAGCTTCTGTCGGTGTGAAATATCCGCCATAGATACCACCTAAAATGATAATAGGTATCATTAATCCCCAAAACGCACTCACAAACGCTTTCAAACGCTCTTTACCCGTTGCTTTCTCCGGAACGAAGCCTTCAATAGGACCTTCCGCGCGTTCCTGTTTCCATCTGACATACATTGCAGCAAGAATGAATCCGCCTCCGAGCAATAATCCCGGGACGATGCCCGCTATGAATAACCGTCCGATCGATACAGGGATCTGATCGCCCGCAACGACAGCAAACACGATGAAAGCAATGCTTGGCGGAATGATGATACCAATTGCACCTGAACTTGCCACTAGTCCTCCGGCCGTCTCTTTCTTATAACCATTCTTCACCATTGCGGGAATGAGGATTCCACCGATTGCCGCGACTGTTGCCGGGCCTGATCCTGAAATTGCCGCAAAGAATATCGCCGTCATGACTGTGACGAAGACGATTCCGCTTTTCCGATGACCGACCAACGTCTGCGCAAAGTCGATCAGCCTTTTTGAAATGCCCGCCTGCTCCATGATGACTCCCGCCAAAATGAAAAACGGGATCGCAAGCAACGTGAACTTCGATACGCTTGAGTACATGATATCTGCAACCAATTCAAGTCCGAACATCCCGCTGCCCGTGAACAGCACAGCAATGGATGAAATGGCAAGCGCCACCGCAATCGGCAGCCGAAGCATGACGAGCAAGAAAAACAGACCAAATAATATTAAAGCCATCATAGCGCCTGCTCCCCTTTCCCATTTTGCTCACGGTATTCCTTGATCGTCGCCTGCACAGTCCTGAACAGACATAAAGACGCACCAATCGGCATCGCCATCGAGAACATCCATTGCGGCCATCCGAGTGCCGGTGTTTTCTGGCCCATCTGTACTTGGAACAAGAGCATTTGAATCCCGAAATAGACGAGTATGACAAATAAAAGCGACATCAAGACGCCAACGAGGATTGTGATGATATTTTTCACAACTATATTCGCCAGATCATAAATCAGTGTAAAGCCAAGGTGTGCGTATTGGCGCACACCTATGGCTGTTCCGACAAAAGTAAGTGCTACGAACAAGTTCACCGTAATTTCTTCGGCAAAGGAGAACGAGTAGCCTAAAAATCCCCTTGAAACGATATTGACAAAAGCAATTGTGGACATGATGGACAAAACGATTACAACAATCCACTCTTCTAATCTGCTAATCACTCTTTCCATTCATGTTCCCTCCACTTATTGATCTTGGAACGCTTTCAGCAAATCTTCGCCCCAGATGTCTTTGTATTTTTCGTAAAGCGGTTGAACAGCGGCTTTAAACTCTTCCATTTCCGCTTCAGTCGGTACATAGAATTGCATGCCCGCAGCTTTCAACTCTTCAATTTGCTTAGACTCTTTTTCGCGTGCAAGCTCGATTTGGAAAGCCGCGGCTTCTTTTCCAAGTTTCTTGAACAGCTCTTGGTCTTCCTTGCTCATCGAGTCGAATAGCTTCTTGTTAATGCCAAGCACTAGCGGGTCATATGAATAGTTCCATTGCGTCAAATAATCTTGGACTTCATTCAGCTTGGAAGAATGGATGACATCAATCGGATTTTCCTGCCCGTGGATCGTGCCTTGCTGCAATGAAGTGAACACTTCAGAGAATGCCATTGTCGCAGGGTCCGCACCTAATGCACGATATAGATCCGTGTACATGTTAATGCCAGGGATACGGATCTTCATGCCTTTCATATCCGCAGGCGATTTGATCTCATGCTTGCTGTTCGTCACTTGACGGAAACCATTTTCTCCGAATCCAAGCAACTCAACACCTTTTTCATTCAGGATTTCCCCGATCATTTCACCGCCCTTGCCACTGAACACTTTATCCGCTTCAGCATGTTCACTGAACAGGAATGGTGCACTTGCAACTCCGAATCGGTCGTCCAAAATAGAATAGATGATTGTTGAGTGCAAGCTTAAATCGGTCTGCCCTTTCGCCAGCAATTCGACGCCTTTCCCTTGGTCCCCGCCAGATAACTGCTCATTCGGGAACACTTCGATATTGATCCTGCCGTCTGTTTCTTCCTTCATGTCATTGGCGAGCTTCTCTGCTGCCTTGTACCAAGTGGATGAGTCATTCACCGTCACGGACATTTTCAAATTGTATTTTTTTTCGTCGCTTGATGCGCTGCCTGAATCATCTTTTGAACATGCACCAAGCATGAGCATTGCCGTTAAACCGATTGCCCCTAAAATTCTGCCTTTTTTCATCTTCATCTCATTATCCTCCAATGGATTCCATTATTTTTTCGTGAATAAAATCGACTACATGCATGGCGCGGGCAGTTTCGGACAAGCCTTCCCTTTCAACGCCGACTTTCATTTGAAGCAGACATCCTGGATTCGTCGTAATGATTGTCGTTGCCTGAACCCGTTTCACCTCTTCCATTTTCGAACCAAGAATCCGTGATGCCATTTCTGGTTGAAGTAAATTATAGATACCGGCGGAACCGCAACATAAATGCGCACCGGGCATTTCCACAAATAAACTGCCTTTGGCTGCTCTCAAGATTTCCCTTGGCTCGTCCTTCACACCGTTCACATTCCGTAAATGACAGGAATCCTGATAAGTGACGATTTCAGTTGCTTCCGTCTGCGGTTGCTTTGCCAGTTCATCAACAATCCCTAACTTCACGAGCAATGAGGAAATATCAATTTGCTTTTTGCTGAATTGACGTGCCAATGTATGCAACGTCGGATTCTCTTCAAATAGCCTGTCATACTCGGACAAGAATGCCCCGCAACCACCGGCATTGTTGACGATGTAATCGATACCTTCGAGGGAGAATGCTTCCAGATTCGCTTTCGCGTTCCTTCTCGCCCGTTCCATTTCACCGCTATGCCCTTGCAAAGCTCCGCAGCATTGCTGGTTTTTCGGAATGACCACTTCACAGCCGAGCATGTTCAACAGTTCGATCGTATTCCGGTTCGTCTCCTGGAACATCGTATCCATGAGGCAGCCGGCGAAGAAGGCGACTTTTGTTTTCTTTTCGGTTTGGGCCGCCTGTGCTCTGCGCTTCTTCGGCGGGTCGGGCAGCGACCTTTCCATCTCTTTCATGAATGGTGGGAAGAGCTCAAGGAATCCGACTTTCCGCACGACTTTCTGCAATCCTGATTTCTGATAGAATGTCACTAGCTTCACAGCGGTCTTCATCTTCCGCTGATCGGCGAAAAGATGGTCGAACGCCCCTTTTCGAATCGTCTTCTCTTTCAATGACTGCGATTTCACGGATAATACCGCTTCGCGCGTCTCCTCGATAAGTGTTCCGTATTGGACACCGGCGGGACACGCGGGTTCGCACGCCCTGCAACCGAGGCATAAGTCGAAAGCCTCTTCGATGGATCCGTCCCATTCGACATCTCCGTCACGTACGGCCTTCATAAGTGCGATCCTGCCGCGGGGCGACTGGGTTTCGTCATAATCGGAATAGATATATGTAGGACAGGCCGGTAGACAGAATCCGCATCGCATGCAATCCATCAGTCTGTTTTCATCGACATGGGTGACGAATGAGTGCCTGATCAGCTCAGCTTGTGCATTACTCATGCTGCACCACTACCCTCTTCTTCGTCGACTTGGCGAATATTTTTCCCGGGTTCATTATATTAAGGGGATCGATTGCCAATTTGATGCTTTTCATCGTGTCCATCCCTGCCTTGCCGATCTTCCATTCCAAATAAGGAGCCTTCATCTCACCGACCCCATGTTCACCAGTAATCGTGCCGCCAAGCTTGATGGCATGGTCGAAGATTTCCGCAAATGCCATTTCCACTCTAGCCATTTCTGCATCGTCCCTCACATCTGTCAATATGGTCGGATGCAAGTTGCCGTCACCCGCATGTCCGAATGTGCAGATAAGCAGATCGTATTTCAACGCAATTTCCTGGACAGCCTTCACCATCTTTGCAATTTCGGAGCGTGGGACGGTTGCATCCTCTAGAATTGTCGTCGGCCGCTTCCTTGCGAGCGCCGACAAAGCGACCCGGCGTGCTATGCTCAACTGCGCAGCCTCTTCAACAGTCTGCGCCATCTGTGTCGACGTTGCGCCATGTTCCATACATAGTTTGTGGACGTGCTCCATATCCTTGTCGACAACCGCCGGATCTCCATCCTGTTCGATGAGCAGCATCGCTTCACAATTCGTCGGCAAGCCGATTTTCATGAACTCTTCGACCGCTTCAATCGTTCCTTTATCCATGAACTCAAGTGTCGCCGGCACGATTTTTGCTGCAATGATCGATGAAACGGTCTGCGCCGCCTTTTCAAGCGTGTCATAGAATACTAACAGCGTCTTTTTTGTCTCAGGTGCAGGAATCAGGCCTAACGTGATTTCTACAATGATACCGAGTGTCCCTTCCGAGCCGACGAACAAACTTGTCAGATCATATCCCGCTACATCCTTCGCAAGCTTTCCGCCTGTCGTCAACAGCTCCCCGCTCGGCAGGACGATTTTCAACGCCTTTACATAATCGCGTGTGACGCCATATTTCAAGCCACGTAAGCCTCCAGAATTCTCGCTTACATTCCCTCCGATCGTCGAAATGCTCATCGAACTCGGATCGGGCGGATAAAACAACCCTTTTTCTGCAACCAATTCATTGATTGCCTGTGTGATGACGCCCGGCTGGACCGTCAACGTTAAGTTTTCTTCATCCAACTCCAGGATCCGATTCATTCTATTGAATAAAACGACGACGCCTCCGGAAGTCGGCGTCGTCCCCGCCGCAAGATTCGTCCCGGAACCCCTGGAGACGATCGGAACCCCGTACTCTGCACATACTTTTACAATTTCTTGAATTTCTTCGACGGAAGAAGGAGAAAGGACTATATCCGGCAGTGCTTGAAAATTGGCGGTCGCATCATAGGAATACGCAAGCTTCTGTGCTGTCGATGTCCTCGCATGAGCACTACCCGTGATGGCAATCAATCGTTCTTTCACTTGCACATCCATGCAGCAGCCTCCTCTTAAATTCTAATTCTTTGTTTAATTCTAATAGTGCAATGATTAGGAAGATATAGGCACACGCACAACATTTACCTCATATTTCAATATATTTTTGTTCACTCAAACAAAAATCGCTGAATATATTGAATTTCAAGGTAGATAAAAAGGCCCTTTTGAATTATTCATTCAAAAGGGACCTTTTTACTTCATTTCGTCTAATAGGCGGATGCCTAGGTATAGGAGGAGGACGTCATGGACATTCGAAACGGAAAGCCCGGTAAGCTGCTCGACCTTTTGCAGACGATAGGAAAGCGTGTTTTTATGGATATGCAGTTTTTTCGCCGTATTCTGCATCGATTGATTTTCATTGAACCAAACTTGGAGATTGTGCAACAGGTCCGGGTCCCCGAGTAGCGGAGCAATCGTCCGCTCGATGAATTCCTGCCGGGTCGATTCCCCGATGCTTTGCAGAATCAGCTCAAAACGAAGCTCGTGTTCAAACAGGACCCGTTTCAGCTTTTTTGAAGCATTCGCCGCCCGCTCCGCTTGTATGAACGACTTGGACAAATCACTGTAATTCATTTTTCCGCCGATGCCCGCCGCGACTTTAATCTTTTTCCTTCTTTTGATCGATAAAAGGAAATAGTCCAGTTCACTCTTCAATATGTCCTGATTCATGTCCGGCAACAGCAGGAGGATCTTATCTTGCCCCCATCGGATCATTTTCAGGTCGGGGTGGATGTTTTGATTGGACATGAAGCTATCCACTTCGTCAATTGTGAATTGGTCTTCCGTGTTCATCACCTCAATGACGACGACTTGCCTATATAGGCTCACTTCGATGCCGAGCACCGCCCCTCTCTCACGAAAGCGGCCATCTTTCTTTGCCGAGGTGAGCCAATCGAACACGAAAAATTCAATGTCACGCACTTTTTCCTCTTTCTGTTTCCGTTTCATCGCATCTTGGATGAAAAGCTCCGCCACCCGCAGGATAAGTTGCGCCTGCGGATGGATATTCATAGGATCGCCTGTTATACCGAGCACGGCAATCGGCTCTCCTTCGATGACGATCGGCAGGACGACCCCTTTTCTGACGCCGCGCAAAAGGTTCAGCTCTTTATCCGTCATATGGAGGATCTTTTTTTCCCGCAGGCTGAGCAGCGCACCCTCATGGAATTGGTTCATCCTCTCAGGGTCGGTGCTTGCTTGAATGAAACCGCGTCGATCTGTAAGTATCACTTGTTCCTGTATCAAGTTGGAGAGTTCTTCCACAATTTCCTGGCCAAGCGTATCGAATTGAAACACTTTTCCTCTCCCCCAATTGTTTTTCATCTAATAGTATGGGAATTCAGTCGAAAGTTCAATGTAATTTCTTGTAAAAATTAACTTTACGAAAAAATCTTTCGACAAATTTCGCGTTTTTCCTTTCTGTGGATAACCTTGTCCACTTCATCCACCATATACCCATTGACTTATACGACTTACAAACAAGTTAACCACAACTTATCCACGTTCGGCTGTGGATATCGGAACGATTGTTCTCACAATTGAAATTTGGTAAGGTGAAAACAGCCAAACTTCAAGATATGCAACCGGAAACGATTTGATGACAAGGAGGAGACACAAATTGTTAAGTATACCGGATGATTTTCTAATGGATTCGTATAAAAAAGCGGTTGCGCTGAATCTTTGCCCCCATTTCATTAAACTTTTGGAGAATGAAATAAGAAGACGCTCCATGCATTCCTCGAAATGTGGAATGGAATCTGCTTATAAAGAAAATGAGAGCTCATCCATTCATTGACGGACAAGCTCTCATTCCCTTCTATTTTACTGCCACATCCAGATAGATCCCTTTCTTCAATACTTTTCCCTTCTTATCCATCCAAACAGGATGGATGATCAGCACATATTTTTTGCCTGAAAGCAATGGTGCTTCAGGAATCACTTCGATAGTCTTGCCATCCTTCACTTCAAAGCGGACATTGCTCTCTTTTCCACCAATTTCAATCAATTGGACCGATTGGTTTCCAATTTGTCGCCAGTCCATTTCCTTCGTCATGTTGACTGTGAACCTCTTCGTAGTCTTTACATTTTCCAATTTAGGAAATCTGGTATAGCTTTTATACTTTTCAAGTAGCTGCTCATAATGCGCAGTCGTCAACTCTTCATTTTCTCGCGTCTTTATGTCAGGCGATACACCGACTTTATCGACAGCAATGCCTTTCGGTGAATAAAAACGGGCAGTCGTCATTTTCAGTACACTGCCATCGTTGAAGGCGTACATCGATTGCATCGTCCCTTTTCCATATGTGCTCTCTCCATACAGCGTAGCGGCTTTCTGCTCTTTCAAATTGACGGCCAGCATTTCCGATGCACTTGCACTGTATTTATTGATGAGCAATGATACGGGACCGGTGATTTTCTGTTTTTGATTGACGGATGGATAAATTGCCGGCTTCTTATTTTTCTCGCGCAATTGGAATGCTTGCTCCACTTCCGGGAAAAACCCTGCAATCTCCTGCGCAGCTGTAATGTAGCCGCCTCCGTTGTTCCGGATATCGACAATGAAACCTTCAGCACCTTTAAGTGAACGAATTGCTTCCTCCATGTCACGAGTGGAGTCGGTCGCGAAACTGTTCAACCGGATGTAGCCGATATTACCGCCGAGCATTTCCGACTCAACTGTCGGCAAATGGATCTCCGCCCGGCGTATTGTCATTGTAACCGGCCGTTCTGTCTTATCCCGTTCTATTGTAAGGGAAACGTCCGTGTTCTCTTTACCGCCGATCAAAGGGACTGCCGCTTGCACGGTCTTTCCTTTCAAAGATGTCCCGCCGACATGCGTGATGATATCGCCGGGTACAATGCCGGCTTTGAAAGCAGGACCATCTTTAATGACGGAAATCACTTTTATACCTTTCTCGCTTTCCTCAAGCACGACGCCGATACCGACGATGCGCTGCTCGATTCCGTTAATGAAGGCTTCGTACTCCTGCTTGGACATATAGGCGGAATGCGGATCAAGACCATTTGTAATTTCTTTTCCGGTGCTTCTTGATAATACCGAGGCGGGCACATCATCAACATAATAGTCTTTGATTAGCTGCCGAATTTCGTCGATCGGTTCTGTTGCTGCGGATGTCGTGAGCGGCAGCATGACGAACAGAATAGCAAACAGCATGATGAATCGTTGCATCTGATTTCTTAACAAGTCGGGTTCCCCGTTTCTGAATTGAGTTGCTATTATTATACTGCCTTTTCATAGTTTCGGTAAGTCGATTAAATCATATTTCATCATCCAGACGACATGGTGAATCGAATCCGCAAATAACAATTTTATCTAACATCCTGCACCTTCCCGCCGATATAGATAAATAGTTAATTGAATTCACTAGGTGGCATGGTTTTCCAGTTCAATTGCAAGACGAGAAATGAAAGGGAGTAAGAACATTGAAGAGAGTTTTTTGGTTGGCGCTTATATTTGCTCTGGCTTTTCCACTGATGCCAGAAGCGGGAAGCGTTCCGACCGTCAACATCATAGAAAATACACCTGTTTATAATCAGTCGCAGAAAATCGCGGTAATCATGAAAGGCACTTCCACTTCCATCGTGAAGGAATCGGACCGTTATTATCATACGGTCATCGGCGGAGATGAAGTGATGTTTTCGAAAAAGCGGGCTAAAGCCGTGGCGGACAGCTACGGGTCAGTGAGAGGAGCCTATCCGGTACGGGCACTGACTAAGAAGCATGTTCCGATTCTGAACGCGCCGAAAAAGAACGCAAAATCGATTGGTCAACTGCAACCCAATCTGACAATTCAGCTTCAACGGGCGCAGGGCAACTACTATCCAATTAATTTTGGCGGAAAGACAGCCTATATTGATAAGAAGGATATTGTTATCGATTCCGGCATTCCGGTTCTCATGTATCATGACTTGACGAAGGTCAAGCGGAGCGATAATGTTTCTGTTCTCGAAGTGAAGAATTTCGAGGAGCAGATGGCCTATTTGAAGAAGAACAATTGGACAACGATTACGTCGAGGCAATTGGAATTATGGGTACAGGGCAAGCTCAACTTACCTGAGAAATCCGTTCTCATCACATTCGACGACGGGTATGAGTCGACGATCGAATTGGGCTATCCGATTTTAAAGCGCCACGGGCAAAAGGCAACGTCCTTCCTGATTACAAGCAGGATCGGCAAGCCGGGAATGGTTTCCAAATATGATCTTCAATCAACGACGGATGTGTATTCCTATCAAAATCATACACACGCTTTCCATATGTTCAATTCGCTTACCGGGTTGAGCTATCTGCAGTCTGAATCGCGCTTTGCCATCCGTGCCGACTTGGGGGAGGCGAATGAAACGATCGAGGAGATGTTAAGCGGCCATAAAGTGAAAGCCCATGCCTATCCTTACGGGAAAAGCAGTCCTCAAGCTGTTCTGGCAATGAAGGACGCTGGCATTACTATCGCTTTCACGATCGAGGAAGGCAATGTCCACCGCGGCGATCCAATTTATGCTTTGAACCGGCAACGCGTCCATTCACATATGAGTTTGAAGGACTTTGCGGATAAATTGAAGGGCATGTGATGAATTGGCGGGAGGATATTTGCGTTGATTTCGCTGTTTATGCGTGAATAATTTCGTTTATGAGCTTTTCTGGAGATTTATGCGTATCTGGAGCCGTTTATGCGCCGATTTTGGGATATATGCGTATTTGTGAGCATTTATGCGTGGATTATAGATTTTATGCGTTTTTGGAGTTAAAGGAGCCCCTTCCTCAGCCGAAGGGGCTCCTTTTTATTAGATTGTTGAGTGCACACCGGATCGCAGTGTATGCTTCAACACTTTTCCAGATGCGTTCCGCGGAAGTTCATCGAGGAATTCGATTTCTACGGGTATTTTATATTTCGCGAGATTGCTTGAGCAATATTTGGTTACGTCGGCTTCGGTGAGGGTCGCTCCTTCTTTCGCGACGATATATGCTTTAGGAACTTCTCCTAACACTTCGTGTGGAACGCCGACGACTGCCGCTTCAAACAGTCCCGGAATTTGATAAAGTACTTCTTCCACTTCTACCGGGTAGACGTTTTCCCCTCCGCGGATGATCATGTCTTTCTTCCGGTCGACGATATAGAGCAGACCATCTTCATCCATTCGACCAAGGTCGCCTGTATAGAGCCAACCGTTTTTGATTGCCCGTCTTGTCTCCTCTTCATCTTTCAAATAGCCTTTCATCACTTGTGGGCCGCGCATGACGATTTCCCCTACTTGGCCGGTCGGAAGCGGTTCTCCGAATTCATCTACGACCCGGACTTCGGTCTGCGGCAACGCCTCTCCTACCGAACCGATTTTTTCGAGGGCAAGATGATCTTTCAGTGTGGAGGCGGCAGGCGAGTTTTCCGTCTGTCCGTACAGATTTTGCACTTTTACATTCGGGAATGTTTCTTTCAGCTTCTTCAATATTTCAAAGGGCATGGGCGCGGCGCCATATCCGAACAAGCGAAGGGATGGCAGCTCCATTTTTTTTATTTCCGGCAGGTTCAAGATAATGGTGTACATGGCCGGAACGCCGAAAAACATTGTCGGTGCTGTTTTTTGCAATAAATCCAGTGTGCCTTTTGGAGAAAACGCCTCCTCGATGATGACCGTCCCGCCTTTGTATGTGACAGGAATCATGAAAACATGGCAGGCTGCGCAATGGAATAGGGGGGTGGAAATGAGCATCCTGTCTTCACCCGTGATCGACATCGCCTCCGACCAGATTTCCGCGGTCGATATGATATTCTGATGTGTCAGCATGACCCCTTTCGGCTTGCCCGTCGTTCCGGATGTATACATGACGACCGCCGTGTCTTCTCCTTTGAACTCCACCGGCTCGAACTTACCCGCTCCGCCTGCAAACAAGCTCTCCATATTCTCTTGTATCGACAGTTTCTCATTGAATGGATGCTTCGATTGGTTAACAATCTCTTCCAATCTTTCATCATAAATTATCGCTTTTGCCTCCGAATGGTTGAAGATGAACTCCACTTCACGCGGCGCCAGCTTCGTATTGACCGGCATGACAGTGAAACCGCCCAATTGAATGCCGAAATAATAGACGAGAAAGAGATCGGAGTTCAGCGAATAAAGGGCGATGATATCCCCTTTTTCATACCCTTCTGCCTGGAAATGCCCTGCGACTTTCATCGCTTTTTCATAAAACTCGCCATAGGTCCACTCCCTGCTGTTATATGAGGTGAAAACTTTATCCGGCTGATGTTTTGCATACTCCCCCAGCACTTCTGTCATGAACATGGATACTCTCCCCTTTGCATTGCGTTATCTACTTATATTCTAGCAACCGATATTTCAGATTACAAGTTATATAGCTAATATTCTGATAACAATTAAAGTGTCTATTTTTTTATTCTCTGCGTAAACTGCTACTAAGTATCATTTTTTATTATGTATGGCGGGAGAGAAGAATGGCGGAAGTCCAGAAAAAGTCTCATAAGAAGCTGTTACTGTGGGCTGGCGGGATTGCTTGCCTCCTAGTGAGTAGCGTCATTTGCTATGCGCTTTTCGTTGTGAATGCATTGACAGAAACGGCGAAAGAGATCCACGAACCGATGGAACGCGTCTTCTCCGAAAAGAGGGAGGATCCTGTCGTTTTCCATGAGAAAGATCCCTTTTCCGTACTTATTTTAGGCGTGGATGAAAGGGAAGGTGACAAAGGCCGATCTGATACGATGATCGTCCTGACAGTCAATCCAACGCTTCAATCAATAAAAATGGTGAGCATCCCACGGGATACGTACAGCGCAATTGTCGGGATGGGATTCGAAGATAAATTGAATCATGCCTATGCATTCGGTGGGATTGAAATGTCCCTTGCCACCGTCGAGCATTTTCTTGACATTCCGATTGACTATGTCGTCCAAGTGAATATGAAAAGCTTCAAGGAGATCATTGATGCCGTCGGTGGCGTCTCCGTTACGAATACGCTCGAATTTGCAGTGGATGACCATTCGTTTCCGAAAGGCGAGCTGATATTGTATGGTGAGGAAGCACTCGCCTATGTCCGGATGCGCATGGATGATCCGCGCGGTGATTTCGGTCGGCAAGATAGGCAGAAGCAAGTCATTCAAGGGGTATTGCAAAAAGGCGCGAAGCTCTCCAGTTTGCTGAAATTTAAAGGCATATTTGATGCGATCGGCAATAATGTAAAGACGAATATGACGTTCGATGAAATGGTGGATGTGCAAAAAAATTACCGGAACGCCGCAAAGTCCGTTGAACAAATAAGGTTTGAAAAAGGCGAAGGGAAACGGATGGACGGAATCTGGTATTATATGATGGATTCTGGAGAGCTAGAGGACGTGAAGGAGGAACTGAAAGCACATTTGGGAATGGAATAGTTTACAATCCGCTTTCTCGTGTTAAATGATTCTCAAACAGGGAATATTCACAGTAGCACACTGTGAATAGGAGTTGGAAAACGAATGCAAATACCTGTGGACAAAGGCTTTGATCATACTTTTGATTTATTGACGGAAGGTTATCATTTTATGCGAAATCGGTTTGACGAACTTGGAACCGATATTTTTCAGACGAGACTGATGGGGAAAAAGATGACTTGTATGAAAGGTTCTGAGGCAGTGAGGCTTTTCTATGATACATCTCGTTTCCAACGATCTGGGGCTGTTCCCAAGCGGATTCAAAAGTCACTTTTTGGGGAAGGCGGCGTGCAGACGCTTGATGGGAACGCTCACCAAGTCCGGAAGCTGATGTTTTTATCACTAATGACAGAGGCTGGGATTAGACGAGTTCACCAACTGACATTGGAGCAATGGAGATTACAGTCAAATCAATGGAAGAGCGGTCAGGAAGTCATTTTATTCGACCAGGCTGAGGAAGTCTTATACCGGGTTGCATGTTTATGGGCAGGTGTGCCGCTGAAAGAATTGGAAGTGGCACAACGGGCGTATGATTTAGGAGCGCTGATCGATGCATTTGGAGGAGTCGGGCCGAGATATCGGGAAGGACGTAAAGCAAGGGAACGGACTGAGGAATGGATCCGCTCCTTGATTGAAAAATACCGTTCGGGTGCTGTCGAAGGTGTCAATCATGCACTCGAGGTCATCGCAACTCACCGCGATGAAAATGGACAGTTGTTGGATGCACAAATTGCAGCGGTCGAATTGATCAGCGTCATTCGCCCGATTGTAGCAGTTGCTCGGTTTATCGTTTTTAGCGCACTTGCTCTTCATGAATATCCACAGCATCGCTTAGCATTGCGTTCTGATGATAAATTTTTGGAAGCATTCACCCAGGAAGTCCGCCGTTATTACCCCTTCACGCCATTCCTAGGCGCGATGGTCCGGCATGATTTTGAATGGAGAGGTTATCAATTCAGCAAAGGTGATACGGTACTCGTTGACGTATATGGTACGAATCACGATCCGAAGAGTTGGAATGGCCCAGAACTGTTCAATCCTAAACGTTTTTTGGAAGAGACGGTAACTCCCTATAATTTTGTACCACAAGGCGGCGGAGATCCTGCGCGGGGCCATCGCTGTCCAGGGGAGGATGTAACCGTCGCGATCATGAAGGCAAGCCTTTCCTTCCTTGTAAATGAACTTGACTATACAGTCGTGCAGGGTCAGGATTTAACAATTAACATGAACCGTATGCCGACTCTCCCTGCAAGTCGAATGATTATAAAGGTGAAATGAAAATTGAAAACCGCCTGGTATAGCATGGTGATCGGAATAAAATACACCTGTTACCTTGGGCAAATTAAAAAAGATGAGGGAAATGTTGTATTTTCCTTCATCTTTTTTATTCGCCCAACGTAACACCTTTTAAAAACAATAATGACGGGCCGGATCCTATTTGCGGAATTTCTTTTGTCATGCTATTAATGAATTCCTCGGCACTGTCCGTAATTGATTCATATGTAACATCTGCTTTCACTTCAACGCGGAAGTCCGATGTGAACGTAACGTCGATTCGTTCCTCGTTGCCGCCATTTTTCTTAACTACGTCGCGAACTGTCTGATTAAACTTCCCATGTACACCACCCACATGGATATTCACCAAAGAATTCAATAGTGCATAGGCGGCCATCCGTGGCGTCAGGATATCATTCATCGCATTGATGTATGCAATGTCCCTTGCCAGACCTTTATCCTTGTACTCCTCAGCCTTTTCGTCAACAAGGACACCGATAGATTTTCCATCGTCTACTTCTAACTGTAAGATCACATCTTCAGCATCCGCTTGCAAATCGAATTCCTTCATCGCGTCCTTCCCCGCATTCACCAACACAGATGTTCCTGCAAGCGCAGCCAATTGCGTTGCATTTGCCGCCTGTTGCTTCACGGCATACACTTTCGCGATATTCAAGACGATGACACAAATAACGATTGATGTAACCATGATCCAGAGGATATACACTAGGCCGCTGCCACGTTCGTTATCAATATACTTCACTTTAGCATCACCTTGCCGGCAGCTTTCGAATCGATGGCAACCGACATCGTTGACTTCCACTTTTCGGGGATGAACACAAGTGGATGCCTCGCTGAAATCTTCAAGTCGAATAGCCCGTCCCCACCATCTGATGTAACGGTGACTAGCGGATTTGTGAGCAGGCTACTATCGCCGATCGATTTATTCACAGCGTCAACGGCGTCATTATAACTTTCCGTCAAAGCGTATACCTGTGCACCGTCATTCGCCGCCGATTTCAAACTTAGCACCGCATAGCCAGAAGCGACAACTTGCCAAAGCAATAGGAAAAACAGAAAGTAAAAAGGGAGTATGCCTATGAACTCGATGCTCATCGATCCTCTTTCATTGCGGATGGATTTGAATTTTTTCAGCGTTAACACCCCTTATTCATATCTATTGATCTTATATTGCAAATACCAGATGTGAAATAAAATCAATAACACCCGATTAAAAATTTTGTCGCCTGTATTGTGTTCAATCGCCTCCGCAACACGGAAAACGGAATAGTATGTAATGCCGAGCCCGAAGAATGTGATGATAATATTGAAAGTATCCATAAAATCAATCCCCATCTCGGTCAGGAATGCGCCTCCGATTACAAAATAGAATGCAAGGAATGCATATATGACGAATAGGAATTTCAACCAATTGTAATTCAGTTGCACTTTGCCGAGTTGGCTGATCGAATCTCTCCGTGAAATGAACCAATACGGCAAGTAAACGCCAAATGTCACATTCGTCAGCACAACAGCGAGAGCGGTATTTGTCTTCTTAAATGTCAGTTCGCCCATTCTTCTTCCCCCTCTTCTGTCATGCTTAGAAATTTTTCGGATAATGCGAAAACCATAAAAGGGAAAATTGCTAACGAGAAGACCAATCGTGTAATGTTGTATGCGTCATAGCTCATTTCCAAGGAGGAGGTGACAAACAGAACCCCCGACCATACTAAGGTCACGAGGGATGTCCAGATGATGATTTGCACCCACACTTGAACGAAATGACTTATGTAGAAATCAATAGTTGTCCGAATCCATTTGCGAATGGAAATTGAGCCGCTATACATGAAAGGTAAAATGAATAAAATCGGAGCAAGCAGAATTCCTGGAACATAAAATGCGAAAATTCCTCCGTATACTAATACCGAAAAGAATAATCCCAGTACCAAAAGTGGTCCGATTGACCAAATAAATTCTTTAATCATTTCCTTGAATTCCAATTCTTCGCTGACACTGACTCTTTTATATAAGGAGAAAAGAGGTCGGACAAAAATGACGAACATGATGATATTCAATAAGATGTTTATTAGATTTTCCCTGCCTCCCCATTCGACGGATAACAGGAGTAAACTATAATTGGAAAAAATCAGCCATGCTGGAACCATCACGATAAGCCCATATGCAACAATCTTTAACAACTGCTCATTATAATATTGTGCCGCTTCTCTCAACTATGAGCCCTCCTTGCCTCAATCTTCCTGAAAATGAACACACTTGCAATGACAATTGCACAAGCATTAATAAAGCTGAAGAATGCAATATCCGGTTCAAATAATAAAGGTATCTCGAAAAAGAAATGTGAAAACAGAATATTGATCACGACCAATGCGCATGCAAGCATGTAGGCAGTAAAGTAAGGGAAATGAAAAGAGCGGGAAAGATACCCTAACAAACCGTATGAGAAGACCATTACGATGATCGAATGAATCAAATAATGCGGAATGACAAGAACCATGATAAAGCTGAATACAATCATTGAGATGGTTACAATCCCTAACACTTGAACGTATTTCATTTCTCCAAATAACCCTCCTTTACATGGGATTTATATGCTACAGAGCTTAACAGGAAAAGTAGCCAGCAAGAAAGTAGATAAAGTATGATAGAAAGGTATGGAAACATAAATTCATCGCCGAATATCTGGAACGCCGTGCGTGTAATGATATAGTTTCCTCCGAATCCAAGGATGATCAGCAAAATTGGAATTGCATAGTAGACATATGCAATCCATTTCTTCTCTTTATCTTCATCCGGGTAAACGATTGGCACTTCCGTTTGTTGGTCGTATCTGGCTAAATAGTAAATACTAATGAAGACAATGAGTAACAGCAATTGAAAAATGATATTTTCCTTTACCATTTTTAGCAGAGGGAAAGTGAAAAAGAAGGTGAAAGCGTACAATTGAAACATAAGTGTCAATCGATACGCTTTCTGCTTATTTGATGGGAAGCGGAATGATAATACGATCGGCATCACCAATAATATGACAAAGATCGCTGCAGCCCATTTTACGAACAGCACGTCGTAATCTGGGACGATCGCCACAATCCCTGCCGCCAATAGCGGTAAAAAATATCCCATTATCATTGCCTTAAATGGATTCCCCATTAACTACGACCCCCAACCAAGCTTTTTAAATAGGTTCTTTCCAATATTTTTCGCACCTTCAAATACATATTTTACGCCAGCTTCAATTTTTTTAGTTGCCGCTTTGCCCCATTTTGTTTGGGTTGCAAAGCCAATACCTATACCTACTAATGCTCCTGCAATTGTACCGACACCTGGAACGACACTTCCAAATGCCGCAGCTGTCATTGCCGATGCCGCCCAGCCCGCGCCCGCACTTACAAATGTAGTTGCAGTGCCGACCATAACGTCTGTTGTAATTCCCGCAGCCAAGTCGGTCCCTGTCCTTGTCGGATCATTGTAATTTTCGATGAGACGGGTTCCAACACTTAATACTGCATTGGTCAGTCCGTTTCCTTTAATCATCGTTTTCAATTTGAAGAAGTCTTTATTCGGCACCCAATTGGATTTTAAATAGCCTTTGACTTCTTTACCAATTTTACTGGGTGACGTGACTTCTTTTAAAAAACCTTGTAGATGCTTCTGTTTGATTTCGCTATTTGTACGTGGGGCATATGTTACATCATTGTGGGTGCGTTTTTTTATCTCGTACCACTTACGTTTATATTCGCCTTTGCTATCTCCTTTGACAACGTCTTTCCTGTTTTCAAAAGAGCCAAGATAGTTGGAGTAGCGTTTATTTACCCAATTGCTGACAAAGTTATCGCCTTTTAATATTTTGGCGTTGCCGTCAACGCGATACAGGTTTTTCTTCCCAGATGCCGTCTTTAAATCTGTAACCTTGAAGCCTGCCGCCGTAGCCAAAATCCCGTCAAACACTTTTAAGTAGCTTTTAACTTGACCGTTCTTTTTCTTAATGTCTTTAGCTACTCCATGCGCTGCGATAAGTGCATCAATCGTCGGTCCTCCGCCTGTCGCATCACCGGATGTGCCATCACCCGAACCGGTTGAGCCACCGGATGGCCCCGTTCCACCAGTAGGACCATCACCACCGTTTGGACCATCACCGCCGGTCGGGCCATCACCGCCGCTTGGACCCTCACCGCCGTTTGGACCTTCACCACCGCTTGGACCCTCACCGCCGTTTGGACCCTCACCGCCGTTTGGACCTTCACCGCCTTTAGGACCTTCGCCGCCGTTCGGACCTTCACCGCCGGTCGGACCTTCACCGCCGCTTGGACCTTCGCCGCCGTTTGGACCTTCACCGCCGCTTGGGCCTTCACCGCCGCTTGGACCTTCACCGCCGCTTGGACCTTCACCGCCGCTTGGGCCTTCACCGCCGGTCGGGCCTTTTCCGCCATTCGGGCCTTCACCACCGCTAACTGCTTCCCCGGATGTAGGAGGGGTTCCAACAGAGCCTGGAAACTGACCGTCAGAAGGCGGCTTCCCTCCGGAAATGGCATCTCCCGCCTTCAGGAATTCACCGTAAGTTGTGCCATTCAACGTGCTAGGAATTAAGAACAATCCTTTATTTTCGGCAGTTACGGGAACAATAACCGTTCCTGATGTCAAAGTGAATTTGCCTGTAAATGCCTTGCCATACGTATAGACTTCTCCAGGGGTCATGAACTCGCCGCCCGAAATTGGTTCGCCGCCCGTGATTGCTTGACCGCCGGTTATCGGTTCCGTTTCTGAAATCGCCTTCCCGGCTTTCAACCAGTCCGCCATGGCAATCCCGGGCAGAATGTTCCACGAGAGGATCACGGCCAACATGAAGATAGCGTACGACTTTCTCAACCGTCTACTGTTCAAATTCATCCTCCTTTCTTAGTCAGGAGAGTTTTTCAAATATTTTTTTTCCAATGCTTTAATCGCCTCATTAAATTGCATTTCATTTGATTCGCGTAATGATTTTTTAAGTTCTTCATATTCATCATTTATCCATTGATGATATTCAGTGTTTCGATTTGTCAAGTACTTGTAACTTTCTTCCGACATTACTTTTTTAGTTTGGTATAAATACTGTAACGTGAAGCCGACTTGCTTTCGTTCGTCCACTAATTTACCAAACTCATCTACACCATATATAAATATTTCAAGCTTATTATCTAATAACTGGTTTTCAAGTCCGGCTTCTTTATCTTCTTTCCACTTGGCCCACTTTTCAGCAATTTCAGTTGCCTGATCCAATTCGTTTTGAAGTGTTTCCGCGTCCGTTACATCTTGGTATGTTCCCTCGACAGCTTTTGCCATTTCTTTCAACTGTCTTTGTCCATCATTGTCCACATTGAAACCAATAATATTAATGATGGGTGTAATTTCAGAATCATATAAAGCTTTTGCAGCAGCTACTGGATTATCATCGCAAGTTGATACGCCATCGCTTACTAGATAGACAATATTCGTATTGTTTTCCCCGTCAAATCCGGCCAAGTCCTTCTGCGCCTCCTCCAAAGCAAGCTCAGTAGGCGTCCAACCTGCCGGTTTCACCTGATCAAGGGACTTTTTGAAAGCACCTTTTTCATACGGCTTAAGCGGGTAAATCAAATCACTGCTTGCACATGACATAGCTTTATCTGCAGAACTTCCAGTCCCTTTATGTCCGTACACACGAAGGCCGACATTTGCTTCCTCCGGCAAACTTTCTACAAACTGGACAATTGCCTTTTTCGCAGCAGCCATTTGGGTTTGACCACCAATATCCACACCCATGCTTCCCGACCCGTCCAATATGACAAGGACATTTAATTTGTCTTTAAACTGCATGCGTGGATCTTCGATGTCTGGGTTGCCTAATGCTTGGAATTTCATTTTGGCGATTATTTCTTCCGGACCGAGAAAACCTTGTTGAAAGATTGCTAATAATTCATTGTAATAATTATTCAGCTGATTCTCAGTTGCCCCGCTGGAAATATCGGGCAATTCCTTGGTCAATTCATCTATCTTTTTCTGGTCACTTTCATCAGTAACGGATAAATAGCCCGTATATCCAGATGGTAAAGCAGCTAATTCTGAAAGTGTAGAAGGAAGAGACGCTGCGCTAATTTCCTGTTCCTCTGCCTTGTTCTCATTTTTTTCTGTAACAGCTGTTTCGGTTTCACTTTTTTTAGTTAATGAGTCATCCAACGAAACAGGATCATTCGGCTTATTTCTTTCAGCCTGCTGTTCATTGTCATTACATGCTACTAGAATAGTAATCATTGATAACAGTATTATAGTTAGTAAAGCCCTTTTCATTGGTACACCCTTTCTATTTCAGATCACCCGACCATTCCACTGATTTTATCGACAATACTTTTAACCAACGCCGTAATCGAAGCAGATTGACCACTCAAAGCAGTCGAAACGATTCCAAGCACCAAAATAAGCAAAGCCGCAATCCCTAGCCATTCCAACGATTGTGCTCCTTTTTCATTTTTCACCGGGAACATCATTTTCGACCAAGCCATCATCAATTTTTCTTTCATCTTCAATTCTCTCCTTAAATTAATATATTTTAGTTGAATAACTCAAAAATCCCTTTGTTCTGGTTGAATATATTTATAATCATCAAGCCTCCGATTAGGACGAGGGCAGAAGGTAAGACGAGGAAAGTAGTTACTAACGTCACTTTTGGCGATGCTTTGGCCGCCTTCTCCTTGATCAATTCTTTCTTTAACTTCCTCATCTCTTCGGCTTGTTGTTTAAACGTGTCTGCAATCGGAACACCAAGACGTTCCCCTTGCAACAATGATTTGATTAAAATCTGAAATTCTTTGCTGTCATTTCGATTGAGCAATGATTTATACGCTTCCGACCGTGGTACCCCGACACTCAATTCCTGGATGAAACGTCCGAACTCCTCTTTGACGGGCCCTTCGAAATAGTGCACGATGTCGCGTAGCGCCTGGTCCATTCCGACCCCTGCCTGCAGCGTGACACTCATTGTGTCGAGGAAGTCAGGAAGCTGGTAGGAAATTTCTTCTTGCCTCTTTTTCGCCTTTCCCCTAAGCCAAAGGACGGTTCCGCCAAATCCTGCAATTGGCATAAGAATCAGCATGAATTGTGACAAAGGAAATCTGAGGATGAATAAAATCCCACCTATGAAAAACCCAACAATCAGCATGAAAATTTTCAGCCCTTGAAAACGGGAGACCGTCAATCCATATGGATATCCTGCTTGTATGAGGAGCTTTTTCACCTCTACGTTTTCACTGAAGAAATTGACTCGTTGCCCGAGATCTGAAAAGTCGTCTGCGGACTTAAAAAGCTTTTCCAGGACTTTCTCTTTTCTCGACTTCTTCTTTCGTATCCACGTTTCGATATAGACGGATTCGTCAATTTCTTCACGTAAATTCCTTTTTTCATTCAAATAGACATAGTAAGCTCGCAATGAGATTCCGATTGTTGCTACAACTAGAAACGTAAATAAAGCAATTATGCCATCCATTCATTCACACCCTGATATTCGTAATTTTCCTGACGATGACAAATGTCAGAACGGTCCCAAACAAGAAGAACGTCAATAGGATTAATCCGATGCCTGTAAAAAGGGGATCGAGGAAGCCGTCGATGATATTGTTCATCATGAGAACTAGGAAAATCGGGATGATCGGAACTAGCATCGAGACATACCGTTGCTCCGCGGTCATCGTCTTCACTTCCTGCTTGAGCAGCTTCCGTTCGTCAAGCGTCTGGCTCATTTCATCAAGCACTGCGGATAAATTGCCACCCGCTTTTTTCTGGATGAGCATCGTCGCCGCGAACAATTGGAATTCCTTATGATCGATCCTTTTTTCCATCGTCCTAAGCGCCGTTTGAAATTCAATGCCTAATGACAGTTCATGTGCCATCCGTTTGAACTCCCTTTTTGCCGGCTCATTGATTTCCTGCGTGACGAGCTGGATCCCTTGATTCAACGTCATCCCTGATCGGGTCGAGTTTGCAAGTATCCGGCAGATTTCAGGCAGCTGGTCGATCAGCATCTGTTTCTTCTTGTTCTTCCTAAGCAGGAATAAAAGTCTTCGTGCACCTTCAATCAGCAGCATTCCAACAAGAAGTGCCGGCACCAAATCCAGTTTGAACATGTTGACGAGCATGAAGACAATGCCCATATATCCGACAATAAGGGCGCCGAAGAACTCGGATGGAGTGAACGGGATGTTGGCATCTGCAAGTTTCGGCTCCAATTCCTTTGCCGTCTCCGTCTCATCGAATTTTGTGCCGATGAGGACGATGACACTTTTCCGCTTTTCCCCATCCAGGTAAAACTGTTCAACTTCCTTCCGCCACTCTCTCTTCGACTTCCGGTAATCAAGAAGGAAGTAAACTGCGATCAGGAAGACGAAGACGGCCGCTGCCGCAATGGATGCCTCTACCATGTTGCAACCTCCTCTTTCACCCGGAAGTCCGACTTATCCATATGGATGCCGAATATCTTGAGACGCTCCAGGCAATCAGGTATTTCACCGGTTGCCGTAAAGTGGCCAAGGACCGTACCGTCTTCCAGCATGCCTGTCCGTTTGAACTTGAAGATTTCGGCAATCCGGAAGGTCCCGTCATCCTCATTCTTCTGCACTTCCGAAATGGAGATGATTTTCCGCGTTCCGTCCGTCAATCGCGTTGCCTGGATGATGATGTCAAGTGCTCCGACGATATATTCACGGATGACAGTCGAAGGCAGATCCATCCCCGCCATGATGACCATCGATTCGACACGTCTCAATGCATCGGCAGGCGAATTCGCATGGACAGTCGTCAAGGATCCTTCGTGCCCTGTGTTCATCGCCTGAAGCATGTCGAAAGCTTCACCGCTTCGGACCTCACCGACGATGATCCGATCGGGGCGCATCCTAAGTGCGTTCCGTACGAGGTTGCGGATCGTCACTTCCCCCCGGCCTTCTACGTTCGCTGGCCGCGCCTCCATGCCGACGACATTCGGCCTATCAAGGCGCAACTCGGCAGAGTCCTCAATCGTGATAACCCGTTCGCCATGCGGAATTGAAGCGGCGACGACATTCAAAAGCGTCGTCTTCCCGGAGCCCGTACCGCCAGAAATGAGCGTGTTCATCTTCCCTTTCACGACACCTTGAAGGAAGCGGGCCATCACTTCATTCAATGAATCAAATCCGAGAAGGTCCTCCATTTGGAATGGCTCTTCCCGGAACTTTCGGATGGAGACCAATGTCCCTGACAAGCTGACAGGCGCGATGACCGCGTTGACACGGCTGCCGTCCGGCAATCTTGCGTCAACCATCGGAGAGCTTTCATCGACACGTCTCCCTAGTGGAGCGACGATGCGGTCGACGATATGCCGGACATGTTCATCATCTCTGAAAGCGACGTCCACCATTTCAAGGCGACCTTTTTTCTCGACATACACCTCATCGAAACCATTGATGAGGATTTCCGTGATTGCAGGATCTTTGATGAGCGGTTCCAGCGGACCATATCCGACCGCTTCGTCAAGAATCCTTGTGATCAGCAAGTCTTTATCATTCCGTGAGATGATCACTTTCTCCTCAGACATGAAATGAGAGACATATTGTTCGATCCGCAAACGCATTTCACCGGATGACAACTGGGTGAGCGCCTCCAGATTCGTATCCCTCAGCAATCTCGCTTTATAGTGATCGACCAATTCATCGACAAGATGATTCTCATACTTATAAGACGATGATTGCTGTTTTGCCAATTTCTCTTTGCGCCGTTCGAATAAAGAACTCATCGTTCACCACCTCCTACTGCTTTGCGACTTGACGGGCGAATTTCCGTATATCCTTTGCAAACGGGATCAGTTTCCTCTCCTTGGCTTGCTTCCGTACAGGTTGCCCCTGGTTGATGAATGTTTGGAGACCTTTCGTATCTTGCCTGATCGAAGCGATGATCGGGTAGCGCAATACATTTTTCAAATCTTTCTGCTTCACTTCATAGTTCTTCGATAATTTATTCAATACGATTTCCATCCTGCTCGAAAGGACAAGCCCTAGCCTTTCAGACAGTTCCTCGTATTGCTTCATGATTTTCAATGAAGGGGTGTCTGGAGTGAGGACGTAATAGATCTTATCCGATTCCTCCATCGCTGTGACGGCAAGCCCGTTGATCGAAGATGGTAAATCGACAACGACATAATCGAATGACCGCCTGCACATCCGAAGCAGCTTCGCGATGAATTCCTCATCGAGCGTTTCCAATATTTCTGCATCACATGGACTGATGAGCACCTCCATTTTGGAATGCTCCTGCGTTTGGGAGACATTTCGGATATGGCTTTCATTCAGCTCCTCGATGACGGGCTGCAAGTCGGCAAGCGATCGGTTCGATTCAATGGAAAGCAATGTTTCGATGCCGCCGAACTGCCCGTTCAAATCAATGAGGATCACTTCCGCTGATGACTCGAGCTTCATCGTTTGCGCAAATGACGCGGCGAGCAGGGAACAGCCGCTTCCGCCTTTTCCGCTATAAAACGAAATGATCTTTCCTCTGCCGCGACCAAATGTTGTAGTAGCCGATTCTTCATTCTTCGCCTTCTTTGCCGCATAGCCTTTAACGATATTCGGAAATCTGCTCGAGAATAGGCCTGATTCTTCCGGAAAGACAAAAAACTCATCTGCTCCAGCCCTCGTCATATTGCGGAGCAAGCCGAAGTCGGATTCATTAGCAATGAACAGAATAAGTGCATTCGGGTTGATGATCTTCAGCATTTGAACGACTTCGACCGATGTATCGGCTTCCGTCTGTCCAAAAATGACGATATGCGCCATTTCCCTGTTCATTTCTCTTACCGCTTCATTCGAACGTACACCAATGACCTGCTCCGATTTTGTCTCGGCAATGGTCTTCAACTGCGACATGAGCACTTCCTCATCAGAAACAATCATAATATTCAATTTATTATCCAACTGCCTCACCCTTCAATAAGTGACTGTTCACCCTTATTCACCTGAGTCATCCGATTTCTGATCTGATGATTTTTCCGTTTTAGTAGTAGCTTCTTTTGCAGCCGATTCGTCGGTTTTTCCTTCAGGCTGTTCGCCGGCCGGCTCCTCTTTCTGTTCTTCCTTGCCATCTGTCGTCTCTATTGAATCGCCGAATGAAGACGCCTGCCCGACGTTTGCCTTCAACACACGGATATGCTCGGCATAATTTTGCATATGTATGAGGGTCGGTGCCTCTTCAGCCGTCACTTCCACCGCGATTCCGGAGAAATTATCATTTGTCCCTTCCGCGTAAGCGACGAGCACGTCTTTCATGAAGACCTCTGTCTTTTTCTTCCCATCGTTATTCGTCGATACGATGATATCGACGCGATCCAATGCCGTCAGCACTTGATCGAACTGGATTTTATCCGTCCGATACATTGTGACGAGACGATTGTTGGCATCCTGTAAATTCGAGACCGGCTTGATCATATTTTTCGTAATGATGTCCCCTGGATTTAGCGGGACAATTGATACTTGATGCTCGAACTCGTCTTCTGAAAGTATGTGGCTATCCGTCACGAACTTGTTGGGGATATCCATTTGCGTCACTTGAGAAACCTCGATTGGTGAACGGGAAGGGATGGACCCTTTCGCTATGTAAATCGAAGTCATTCCCCCAAGTTCGGCATTCAGTTCTTTGACTTTTTCCAGCACGAGATAACCTGTCACTGCAGCTAATATGAAGGCCAATAGTAAAAATATCGCCGCGCGCCTTTTTGCCTCTAACATCCCAATCCCTCTTTCATACTAAAGAAATGAAACTTTCCGCTCTCTCTTCCATTTGGTAGATTCCTATGTTCATTATTAATATCATTGTGTCGATTGTATGTCAAAATCGTGACAGATGAGCTCGAATCGTGCTGAGTCATTAGTCATTGGACCAAAGGGCAATGGTGATTGTGAATGTTTTTCCAATAGCGTTTCACTTGTGGTCCTATGATGGGAATCAAGGTCAAAAATCATGTTTTCCTTTGCTGTCCGCAACTTAAGAATCATTTTCCAGTTTTTGAAAGTCTAGAATTAGAGATATTTGAATTCAAGACTATGGTAATGCTAGCTAGATTGCTTTTTTCGTAGGAATGGAGGATGGATGTTCTTGTTGGTGTGTAGGAATGAGGTATTATGTAAAGGTTAAATTTTGTAAAATGTAATGTACATGAATACCATAATAAAAGACCAAAGGAAAGTTGATCCCCTGGTCTCACGTTTTGACTATGAAGCTTTTTGCAAAGTATTTGAACCGGCTTTTTTCCAGATCGAATTCACCCATTCAGGATGGTCAATGAACGGATTGCGGTTGCCTTGCCATTGTTCGATGATGTTGTTGCGGTTCATTTCAAATGCATCGACTGGGTCCATCTCATGCCACTCCAATAGGACGGAAAGCTTTCCATGATAAGGGTTGCTGCCGTTGTTCAGCAGTTCATTCAACTCCAGATCTACTTTGTCGCCTGCTTCGTAGCGGGTTGCCATATAGAATAGCATCCTTGCTACATCGCCTTTCACGCGATCTGGCGGTTCCCATGAATTGGCCGTTTTGAAGCAGCCGTCACAGCCTTTCACGGCACTTCCGCCATAGTCGAAGTCCAAGTTGCCGCGTGCGCTGTTCACTTGGACGTCTGTCGGACGCAAATGATGGATATCCGTTCCAGGTCCTATGCTCGTGCCGAAGTTGCCGTGAGATTTTGCCCATACATGCTCACGGTTCCAGTCACCGACATTCCCGCCGTTCCGATCTTTGGAGCGCGATTCACCTGAATAGAACAAGATGACATTGTTCGGATTGTTCGGATCTTTATCCGTCTCCTTCAATGCTTCCCACACTTGCGCGTAGGTCAGCTTGCGATGGTCAGAGATGATATCGTGAAGTGCCGCTTTCAACTCCTGCCCTTCCTTGCCGATTGCATTTTTGTAATAACCGTCTGCAGGTAGTTCCGCTTTCGTAATTGTTACCGAGAAGCTCGCCGTTACGGATTTGTCGCCGTCCGTTGCGGTCACTCCGACGATATGAGTGCCTTCCTCCAATTGCAAGTTGAGGACGTTCTTTGTAAGATCGACTGTCCCTTTCGTTGCAGAGTACGTCAGCTTATCGCCGTCCGGGTCGCTGAAATGTCCGGAGAGGACGATGGAAATCGTCTCCCCGGCTTTTGCTTCCTTATTCGGGATCGGCTTCGTGACGATTGGCGCATTGTTCAGAGTCGGCACGCCAATCCTTTTTCCTTTTGAGTTATAGAAGGTGACAGCAGAAGAATCTGCCCCTTTGATAAAGTCGATTCGCTTAATGTTTTCAGCGCCTCTGATTTCAAGGGGATTCGAGCCTTCCACAATGACATGGCCCATTTCAGTACCTTTCATATCAACAATTAAACCTTTTTTCTTTGGTTGCAAGATGACTGAGTTCGTTTTAAACCCTTCGCCTGTCAGTTCAGCATAGTCCCCTTTTAAGTAAATGCCGTCCTTCAACGATGATTGAGCATCCATATAGACAGAAACGCTCGGCTCCGCAATCATGATTTGCTTTTTATGTTCATTGATCAGGTTGTACACTTTCTTAATCGGAACTGGCTCCCATACAACTGGCGCTTCGAAACCGATCTGCACCATGACCGGATCATGGTCGCTTGCTCGTCCTGCCATATCCGTGAAGTCCGCGTTGATGTGCAAAATATCGATTTCCGTTTGATCCGCCAAGTTATTCGACACAAGAATGTGGTCGAGCACTTGAGAATTTCCTTGATGTACGTACGAATAACGGTCAGCCTTATCGACTAGATTGATCATATTCGTCATGAGGTCGCCTTCATGGATCTTCAAAGGTTCCGCAAATTGGAAGTCATTGAAATCTCCGAGAGAAACGATGTTTGCATCAGGATTATCCGTCTTGATTTCGGAGATGAAGTTATAGACGAGCTGTGCAATCTGTTTCCGCTGCGCTTCACTGCCATAGACCGGCGGCTGTTTGGAGCCGAATAATGGTGTATCTCCGGTTTTTGAATTCCAATGGTTGACGATCGCGATGACCGACTCGCCTTTGAAATCGAATTGCGCAGCGAGTGGTTTCCGGCTGCTGTTGAATGCTGCGTCATTCGGAGCGATGCGTCCCGGATTTTGCGTCAACTTGCCGTTCTCATAATGAGACGCAGTTGTCGCATCCCCTTTTGGCATGCCTTCCGTCAATGAAACGCGTGCAGGATTGTAGAGGAATCCGACACGGATATTCGCGTTCGGCTGTCCGCCATCTTCATTATTCACCGGATCGATATTGACGTATTCGTACTGCACTCCGCCTGCATCGGCAATCGCTTGGATAAGGCGCTCATAACTTTCATTCGCACGGGAATCTCCGGCATCCGGCCCGTTATTGTCCTGTACTTCCGTCACGCCGATAATGTCAGGGTTTTGCATATCCTGTACAAATGCCCTGGCCAGTTTCTTTGCTTTGTCATTTGTTGTTGTTTTGGTATTGTTCGAGAAGTTCTCCAAGTTGTAGGAAGCGATTGTCAGCTTGTCCGCATCCTTCACAATTGTCGTCTTCTCCGGAACTGCATCGCCTTTTGAATGGGCTTGTTGCATTCCACTTAAAGACGTAAAGATTTTATAGTTTTGGAATGAATAACCGACAACCCCTGTTATCGGTCCTGCGAAACGGTCGCCCGTCGCGACTTCGAAATCACGCGCCGGCCCGTTCGGCTCCAATCGGAATTGGACCCGCTCCGCATTTTGATCGTCTTCCTTCAACAGGATGCCGCCATTCAATGTTTCCGTTGGAGCATTTTCAAATACGGTGACGAGATCGCCATGTTCCTGAGGTCCGACAGCTTTCACATTACCGACTTGCACAAGCATCGCTTCACGGCTTTCCCAGAAATCCGCCGCATATTTCGCGGGATCGAATTCAGCGAACTGATGACTCGCAATTTTCTCTCCCGGCAAGTTTCTTTCATTAATAGTGAATGGAGTCGGGAGCGGAACATTACGCTTGAGGATCTTGACGTTGCCCCCACGGTCATCACGGACATTGATCTGCGTTGTTTTCAAGTCAGTCTCCTGGCGGTCCGCATACCCGTCGATTGCATACTCACTCACTTCACCCTTGACGGAAACCAGATCTCCGACGGAAAGATTCCAAGCATCTCTTCCACTGTAAAGGACGATTGCTTCGGATGTGTTTAAATTGCCGTCCCGCTTGTCGTCCGGAGTTTGGATATGGTAGTACGTCGAGCCGTTCAGCTCATATTTATACGTAACAATCCCTTCGACGCCTTCTACGGTCTGCTTATCATACGGAGATGTGTGGCCGTCCCCTTGAATGTCGTGGATTTTCAAGCTTTCCGTAATCGTATACGTAAAAGTTGATACGTCGCCGAAACTACCGTCATCCGTTTTCACGACCGCCTTCACTGTCGTATCTTCTTGGATATCGATTGGCGTTGTGTATGTCAAACCGTTTTCGATCGGACTTGTACCGTCCAATGTGTAAAGAATTTTCGCTCCAGGCGTGCCTGTATTCAAAGTAACCTTTACACTGCCTACGAACGTGCCGCCTCCCGGACTCGGTACAACCGGTTGGATGACTGAACTGTCAACAACAATATCGACCGTTGAACGTGGGATGATTTGATAATCATTGTCGAACTGTTGGACAATCCCTGTGACTGAATCATAGGCTGTCCCGACAGTGAGCCCTAATGACGCCGTCTCATCACGGACGATGAAATCACCTGTTCCGTCAGTCGCTATATAATTCGCCCAGCCACTGCCTGCTTGTACATCGGAAAGAATCGCGTTCTGGACCGTGACGAGCTGTGATTCCATTTCCTCGCCGACTTCCGAACCTGTAATGACGATAGGTTCCGGAACTCCTGCATCTTTCGTCACTTCGACGATGGCAGCTTTGTCCAATTGCAACAGACCCCGGTAATCGGCAAGTTCACCTGTCAATGTCACTTTGTCGCCGACTTGAACGTTCAAGCTTGTCGGCCTGACAGCGATTCCGCCCGTTCCGTCCTGCACTGATATCGTATTCTTCAATTTGGCAGCTACGGTTCCTTGGATTGTCACCGTTTCCCCGAGTGTCTTGGAGCGTACATCGCCGATAGTGGTAATATCGCCCGGATCATCGGGATCTCCCGGTTCACCTGGTATCGTGCCTTCCATCTCATGCGACCCTAAATGGCCGAATGTGTCTTTCGGGTAGACTGTCCATTCTTCATCACGGTTGAATGCATCTCCAGGATTCGAATCCCCTTTTGTAACCGGTGACTTCCGGACGAGCGTAACATCCGTTCCCCAATCGGCACGGGTTCCGACTTGTCCGAATGAATCGACAACAGTCCCGCCTTTTTTCAGGACGAGTGCATCATCTCCATTGAAATTGATGACGCTTCCATTCTCAAAATCTCCTTTATTCTTTATTTCGGCAGTTGCCTGATTATGATATAAGACGTACGTCTCACCATGGTTTAAAGTCCCGGCTAACGTCAGCTTGGCAGTCGCCGCTGTGGCACCGTTTGCGTACAGCTCCAACGTATAATTACTTAAATTAATAGCTTGTCCCGTTCCGTTATAAAGCTCGATTGCCTTATTGAAACTGCTCCCCTCGATATATTCGGATATGAACAGGTCCGTTGCAACCGACTCCGCTTTCACAACAGCAGGAATCGATGGCACAACCATCGTTACCGCCAACCCAGCCGCCAAAAAGCCGTTCAAACGCTTCTTCCATCTCTTATTCCGCATGTAACCATTCTCCTTTCAAATTTGAAAACATATGGTGCATTGCGTGAAGATGTCCGTAACCGCTCCCTTTCCATTTCATTTGGTAGATTAATAGACTCTGTTTTTATCGTACCACTGCATGTATCGCATGACCATGCGACTTTTCGCAATATTTAGCGACTTTTTCATCAAACTTTTGACATGGATAGTATGGATGCATTTATGAGATTAGGCGCAGTCGTTGCGGTCGGATGGTTGTGTTGCATGGGGTGTTGGTTGTGATACACACGCCCTTGCTTGCGTTGCGGGAATTTCGATTGTGATGCAATAACTTGTTTTTATTCTACAAAAAACTCCTCAGCCCAATCGGACTAAGGAGTTCCATTCATTACACGATGATGACAAGCTCTTTCACTTCTTCGACACCTTTGCCATCGACGATTTCCTGTATTTCGGAGCCGTCCAACGTCTCTTTTTGGAATAAAACATTGACCAACTCTTCGAACTGCGCGGCATTTTCACGAATTAACGTTTCCGTATTTTTCAATGCCTTGCCAAATATCGCTTGCATTTTCAACTCTTTTTCACCTTTATTGAACGTCAGCATGAAACCGTCTTGCAGCAAACCGGTATCGACCATCCGTTCGATAATATCCTTCGCCTGCTGCACATCACCACTGACGCCGATGCTATGCTCACCGAGATATAGCCTTTCCGCGACGCCTCCTGCGAGAATCATGCTCACTTGATCGAGCAATTCACTCGCCGTCTGCAAATGGAGCTCCTTCTGGATCGGTGCCACATAACCAAGTGCTTGTCCCCGCGGAATGATCGTCGCTTTACGGACGGAACCCGGTTTCGTGAGAGCTGCAATTAATGCATGACCTGCTTCGTGGATTGCAACCCTTCTTTTTGTATCAGGATCGTTCAGCGTTCGTGATGTGCTGCCGAGAATCGTCCGGTCGATTGCGAAATCGAGATCACTTTTGCCGATCTGTTCGCGACCGTCACGGATTGCCCGTTTACTCGCCGTTTCGAATAAAGAGCTGAGCTCCGCACCGGAAAATCCAGACGTACTTTCGGCCAATACATCCAGTGATGCATACACTTCCTCCGCCAGTAACCGGCCTTTCGTATGGATGTCGATGATTTCACGACGGCCATGCGTGTCAGGCAGCGGTACATTGAACGTATAATCGATACGCCCCGGACGAAGAAACGCTTCGTCGAGCATATCTTTCCGGTTCGTCGCCGCGATGAAGAGGATTCCTTCATTATCATTGCCGCCGTCCAACTGAACGAGCAGCTCCGTCAATGTCTTTTCGGACTCCTCGCCGCCATGTTCCTTCCGTTTCCCGGCAAGGGCGTCGACTTCATCAATGAAAATGACGGCTGGCCTAGCTTTTCGAGCATTTTGGAACAAAGTGCGCACCCGTGATGCACCGACTCCGACAAACAGCTCCGTAAATGCGGAACCGCTGGATGAATAGAAAGTAGCTTCGATCTCACGGGCAATCGCCTGCGCTAGCAATGTTTTCCCGGTCCCGGGAGGTCCGTAAAGAAGAATTCCTTTCGGTGCCTGAATTCCGACTTGCGTAGCACGTTTCGGATCTTTAATGATCGACAGCGTCTGATGTATCTCTTCCTTCATCTCTTCTGGAAGCCCACCAATGTCGTTAAGTGTAATTTCCGGAAGTGGAGTCGCTTTCGATGCCCCATTCTTCATCGAAGAAACGCCGACCCCGAGCTTCCCTTTCTTATGAAGAATCATCAATGTCAAGAATGATGCGAGTATCAAACCGCCGATGAACAGGCCATTGTATTGGCTTGCATCAGCAAATGTATAGGAAAGATTATACTTTTCAACTAATTGTTCTGCCAGCTGGCTTTGCGGACGGACTTGAGTTACGTATTGTCCATCTACCGTCTGTAGTTGTAATGTGCCATCAGCCTTTTCTTTCAAAGACATGGACTGGCCTTCTTGAGCCTTGATCGTCTTCTCAAATTCAGAAAACGATACATTCATTCCCTTATTTGCACCCGAAATGACGTACCATCCGACACTTGTTGCTATTCCAATGACTAAAATGACAAGGACGACAATCTTCGTTGCAAATGTAGACTTAGGCTTCAAGCCATCCCCAACTCCCTTATTAAAGATACTATTATTATATAAGGAAATGGGCCGATTGAACAAGAAGAAAGATTTAGAAATAGTGACAATATTATTACGTTAACTGTCTTGCTTACGGACTTTATCCAACTAGCTTATTATAGTCCACAACAAATTTACTCTTGCCATCCATCCACATACGTGCTATACTAAATCAGTTAACGCCATAGTAACTTTTAAATTGACATGGCATTCTACGTACTGTTTTTGAGGACACTTATTCACACTGGCGCGGCTAAAGGGTCGCAAGGACGCAAGAGATGGTAGGGCTTGCGTTGCTTAAGGATAGAAGACACCCAGTGGAAAATGACCGCGGCATTGATCATTTTCAATAGAATCCGGATCACGGATTTTTAGATGGACATAAACTTCAACAATAAAAGTTACTATAAAAAATAAGGGTTGCTTCTCATTCTTGAGAGCAACCCTTTTCCAATTTCATTAATAAATTCGTTCTTCTGTCTCTGCATCGAAGAAATGCGCCTTTTCCATATCGAATGCTAGGGGAATCGTATCCGATGGACGTATCGACGTGTCAGAGTCAATCCTTGCAATGAAGTCGGATCCGTTCAACGTGGCGTATAAATACGTTTCCGCCCCCATCAGTTCCGCAACTTCGATTGTCGCTTGGAAAGTTGCCTTTGCATTTGATTCGATATCGGACGCTTTTGTATAAATGTCTTCTGGACGGACACCGAGAATCAACTCCTTCCCAGCATATCCTTTTCCTTTGAGCATATCGCGCTTAGCTTCAGGAATTGAAACCTTAGTATCTCCTATGACAAATCTATCTTCCATCATCATCCCTTTGAAGAAATTCATAGCCGGTGAGCCGATAAAGCCGCCTACAAAGACATTTCTAGGGAAATCATATACCTCTTTTGGTGTTCCTACTTGCTGGATGTATCCATCTTTCATGACGACGAGACGTGTCGCCATCGTCATCGCTTCGGTCTGGTCGTGTGTCACATAAATGGTCGTCGTCTGAAGTCGTCTATGGAGCTTCTGGATTTCGGCACGCATTTGCACCCTGAGCTTTGCGTCCAAATTGGAGAGCGGTTCATCCATGAGGAAAATCTTCGCATCGCGTACAATCGCTCGGCCCAGCGCGACACGTTGACGCTGCCCACCCGACAATGCTTTCGGTTTGCGCTCCAAGTATTCCTCCAACCCTAAAATCTTGGCGGCTTCGTGGACTTTCGTTTCAATTTCCTTCTTCTTCACCTTACGGAGCTTCAAACTGAACGCCATATTTTCGTAGACGGTCATATGCGGATAAAGTGCATAGTTTTGGAACACCATCGCGATATCCCGATTTTTCGGAGCTACGTCATTCATTCGCTTTCCGTCGATTTCAAAATCACCGTCAGTAATATCTTCTAATCCTGCAATCATTCGCAGCGTAGTCGATTTTCCGCAGCCTGAAGGGCCGACGAACACGATAAATTCCTTATCTTCTATATTCAAATTGAAATCCTTGACGGCAACGACACCTTTGTCATATTCCTTCGTCAAATTGGTTAATTTCAGTTCAGCCATCATAAATCCCCCCTCAATAACTTCGTTGACTACTTACTTCCCGAAGAATACCGTGACATGCGGATGTCTATGTAAACAGCTCGCCGGAAAATCCTCCGATATAACGCCACTCTTTAACCGCTCCACCGCTTCGACTTTTTGCTCCCCGAAAGCAAGAAGGATAATCTGCTCCGCCTCGAGGATTGTTTCGATACCCATCGTAATCGCTTGCCTTGGAACAGCTTCCTTAGAAGGAAAATATTTCGCATTCACAGTACGTGTCGAATCAGCAAGGTCAACGATATGCGTCCGAGTACGGAACGATGTATATGGTTCATTGAAACCGATATGGCCGTTTATCCCAATGCCAAGCAATTGCATATCAATTCCGCCACTGATACGCATCAACGTCTCATATCGTAAACATGCTTCATTCAAGTCGTCAGCCATTCCGTCGGGCAAATGCCTACTAGTCACGGGCAAATCGACTTTTGTAAATAAATGCTCCTCCATATAATTATGGAAGCTCGTCGGATGCGAAGGCTGAAGCCCTATGTACTCATCCAAGTTGAAAGTATGTGTCTGCGCAAAGGAAAACGTTCCTTGCGCATGCCGTTCTACAAGCTTTTCATAAAACCCAACAGGACTTGCCCCTGTTGCTAGGCCTAAAACGCTATCCGGCTTTCGGAGCAACTGACGTTCATATAATTTCGCGGCAAAGCTGCTCATTTCATCAAAGTCGGCCACTTTAACCCAATCAAACTCATAAACTTCATTCACGGGAATAGCTCACCTTCCCCCTGCAAATGGTCGTCCTGACTTCAAAATCGGCATCCAAAAGGACTAGATCAGCATCTTTCCCTACCTCAATACTCCCTTTTCGGTCAAACACACCTAAACGGTTAGCCGCATTGGATGAAGACATTCTTATCAAATCCGGCAAGTCAGCGGCTACGCTCCACATCATCCGAACCGCTTCATCCATTTTCAAGACGCTGCCCGCCAATGTTCCATCAGCTAATGTCGCTTTCGAACCGACCACTTTCACGTCCTGGCCCGCCAACGTATACGATCCGTCCGGCAAGCCTTTTGCCCGCATCGAATCTGTAATGAGAATTATCCGTTCAGGTCCGATTTTTTTATAGATGAGTCTCAGCATGTCCTCAGACAAATGGATCCCATCCGCAATCACTTCACAATGAAGCTGATCCAGCAAAAAACCGGCTCCGACTGCTCCGATTTCCCGATGGTGCAAGCCGCTCATCGCATTGCCGAAATGGGTTAAATGGGACAGTCCATAATTGACCGCATGGTTCACTTCCTCGAAAGATGCTTTTGTATGTCCTGCTGAAACGATGATGCCACGATCCGTGAGTCGCCTAGTCATATCCAGCCCCTCATCGCGCTCCGGGGCGAGCGTCACAACTTTCAGATGGCCAAGTTCCTTGCCAAACCATCTCTCCAGAAGCGCAAAGGAAGGTTTCTGGATAAATCGGACTGGCTGCGCTCCTGCTTGTTCGGGATGAATAAAAGGACCTTCCAAATGAAACCCGAGCATTTCAGCACCTGTTTCATTTTGTTCCATAAATCTACTGCCTGCATCGACGGCTTTCGCAATATCAACTTCGGATTGTGTCAACGGCGTTGCGAGGTATGAAGTTGTCCCTTCCTTCGGCAATGCGCTTGCAATCCTTTCAAATGAATCGTTATCACCATCCATGAAATCGGCGCCATCCGCTCCATGGATATGGATATCAATGAATCCGGGAAGAGCGATACAGCCTTGACCGTCCATCCGTGTTCCCGAGAAACCCTCGATCGCGACATCGGAAACCGTTGCAATCCTACCGTTCTCCACAATAATCTCGCCGTCCATCAGTCTTCCGTCCGGCATTGCAATTTGGATGTTATGAATTAGCAATGATGTCATAGCTGTCACCTCCCGAATTATCTTTTCCGTTTCTTGAATGTCTCGTTCCGTATGTCTTCAATCGCTTCACGGGTCGCATCCAAATACGCGATTGTCGTATCAAATTGCTTGGAAGCAACCGACATGAAAAGAATGTCCATAATGTGCAGCTGGGCAAGCCTCGACGAAGTTGCCCCACTACGGAAATTTGCTTCCTTCGCCGGTGACGTATGCAGCTGTATATCCGAAATCCGGGATATCGGTGTCTGCCCGAATTTTGTCAGACTAATCGTTGTCGCTCCGTTCGCTTGCGCTAACTCGAGGATTCTCTCAACTTCAAACGTCGCTCCTGAGAAAGAAATACCGACGACGACATCCTCCTCGTCGACATTCGCCATGATGGTAGCCCCCATATGTAAATCCGTGCTAACGGTGGAAGCTTTATGGATCCGCAAAAACTTCTGTTGAGCGTCGATAGCGGCAATCCCTGAAGCCCCCACACCGAAAAAGTGGATATTCTTCGCTTGGACAATCGCATCGACAGCATGCTCCAATTGTTTCGGATCAAGCAATTCAGCAGTTTCCAGCAATGTATGAACTGCCTGCTCCGTCACCTTCTGGATTGTCGTTGAAACCGGTTCATTCGGCTGGATATCCCTTGTCGTAATTTCCAGTTTACGTCCAAGGTCGCCATTGATGCGTAATTTTAATTCTTGGAAGCCTTTCAGTTGCAGTGATTTGCATAGCCTCGTAACTGCAGCACCGCTCGTTTGACTCACTTCCCCGAGTTCAGAAACGGTCATCGTTACGATATCTTGCGGGTTCGCTAAAATATAGTCAGCAATTTTCTGTTCCGAAGGAGGGAGCGCATGCCTCATTTCTTTCAGCAGCACTAAGCCGCCACTTGCAATTGCCATTTCCATCCCTCCTTTTTCTTCATTCCGCCAAGTCCTTCACCATAACGTGAAATGTCCGGTATGTCTTGAATCCGTTTTTCAAATACAAATGTCCCGCTGAACTCTTTTCACTCGTCCAGAGGAACCATGCCCCTTGGATCGTCCTCTGTTTCATTGAATAAAGGGCCTCGTGCAATAAAATCTTTCCAAGCCCTTTTCCTTGCTCGTTATCATCCACACCGAAAGGCCCGAATCGTTCCCGAATCCCTTCATAGCCGCCGTACATCGCGAAACCGACGACTTTTCCTTGCTTTTTAGCAATGAGAATTTGGGAAGGATCAATCCCTTGCAATAAACCTTCGCGAATCGCACGGCCCCAATCAGGATTGAAAACTGTATTGGCGAACGTGATAACAGCAGGTAAATCGCCGTCTTGAACGGTTTCAAATACGTAACCTTCCTGCTCACGCTCCGCTTTCACTGCCTTGACGGCTTCAGGATATACATAATCTGTCAACGCCCGATGCATGGCTACCGGTGAATAAGCACGCTTAAACCCTTCTTTATGGAGGAATTCGAAACCGGCTGGATAGGCTGCTTCGTCGATTCCTGGAAGGAAATAATTCGGTGCGTAAGAAGAGAAGAACACTTTCTCCGCTCCTTGACTCCGGATGTAATCACAAGCCCTTTCCATAAGTCCGTGGCCAATCCCTTGCCTTCCGACATCGGGATGCACCATGAAAAAGGTGATCCATCCTGTATCAGGTTCAAGTTCAGTTCCGATCATCGGCAGCTTTCGTGTAATGGCCATGATTGCTCCTACAATCCGCTCTCCATTAATAGCTACGATCAGGCCTGCGGGATCGAAGTTCGCATCGAGCAATACTTGTGTCCTAAAACGATCTTTATGAATCGGGTCGTGAATCAATACATCATTCCATAATCCGACAATCCCTTTTTCATCCCCGCTTTGAAACGCGCGATACATCATGATCACCCTTCTTCCCCTACTCTGTAGAAGCTAGTTTAACAGCTTTGCCTACGAAACCATCCGCGGCCTCAATTAAAGCTGAAGCTTGAGCTTGATCAACTTCCGCAAGAATCATGACGATCGCTTGCTTCACGTTATAGCTGGTCTGTTGCAGTACGGATTCAGCTTTATCTTCATCCATTTCGGTAATCGTACAAACCATCTTTTTCGCACGCTCACGCAATTTAAAGTTGCTCGCATTCACATCGACCATCAAGTTTTGATACACTTTGCCCGTCTTCACCATTGCCGTCGTCGAAATCATATTCAACACCATTTTATGAGATGTTGCTGCACGAAGCCGTGTCGATCCTGTCAATATTTCCGGTCCGGTGATGACTTCGATCGGTATATCCGCAAAGTTACTGATCAGCGAGTTTTCATTATTGGAAAGGCTGACAGTCGTTGCGCCGCATGAATTAGCGTACACGAGTGCCCCTTTCACATAAGGGGTCCGGCCGCTAGCTGCAATGCCGATGATGACGTCCTGACCGTTTATGTGAAGGTCTGCCAAATCCTTCGCTCCTAATGCCTCATCGTCTTCGGCGCCTTCAACAGCCTCATACATCGCTCCTTCTCCTCCAGCAAGTACTGCCTTGACGAGATCTGGAGAAGTACCAAATGTGGGAGGACATTCCACCGCATCCATGACGCCGATCCGCCCACTCGTTCCGGCACCTACATAAAGGAGTCTGCCGCCATTTCTAAAAGCTTCCACCACTTTTTCAACCGTCTTTTCAATTTGTGGGATTACTTGACGGACAGCGATGGCAACAGTCTGATCCTCTTCATTCATCGTTTTCAGTATGTCTGCGATTGACATTTCATCCAATCGCAATGTTTTCGGATTGGATCTTTCAGTCGTCAGAAGTGATAATTTTTCCATCGTCCGCCTTCCTATCTATATCGTAAGTAACGTTCTCTCGTTTCCATGAAATTCTCCATGTCTCTGTTACATTGCTGTAAATACGGTTGGATATTCCCTCTCAGCAAACCGTGACGTAAAACATCGTTTCCAGCAAGTAGATCGAACATCGGATGCCGCAAATTGCCGTACTCCAAAAACTTGATTTTCTCGGCATACATTGATGCAATGACTGCAAGCACTTGGATGACCGATTCAACCGGCTTGAATGCCTGGCGATCTGTAATATGAAGCTGGATTCCCTCACAAAGCTGTCCATTGTACTTTTGATATGTCGGCGTGAAAGCGAGTGCGCGCGCTCGGATTCCTTCCAATCCGAGCGAATTTACGTTGTCCTGCAACTTTTCACCGTCAATGAAAGGAGCCCCGATAATTTCAAACGGCTGCGTAGTCCCGCGCCCTTCGGAAAGATTCAACCCTTCCACTAAACACGTACCTGGATACAACAACATCATATCGAGCGTTGTCGTATTCGGCGAAGGTGGAATCCACGGAAGGCCAGTCTCCGTGTGGAATGAAGACCTTTTCCAGCCTTCCATTTCGATGACTTCCAACTCGCATCTGATGTGAAACTCTTCATTAAAATAGGAAGCAAGCTCACCGACTGTCATACCATGCCTATTCGGAATCGGATAAAGTCCGACAAACGATGTGAAATCCGGATCGACTACATTCCCTTCGATTCTCTCTCCGCCAATCGGATTCGGCCGGTCAAGGATAATCATCCTTTTCCCCATTCGCGCGCAAGCCTCCATCATATAGGCCATCGTGTAGATATACGTGTAATATCTTGCACCGATATCCTGTATATCGAAGACGACGATATCTACTTGCCTCATCATCTCGTCTGTCGGTTTCTTCGACTTGTCGTACAGGCTGAATACCGGAATGCCCGTTGAACGATGGACGGCATCAGTGAATTTTTCACCTTCCTTCGCATTCGTCAACAGCCCGTGCTCCGGTGCGAAGAGGGCTGCCAGATGCAGCTCCGGATGGTCATGGAATAATCGGATTGTAGAGATAAGATCGGAATTCGCACCTGTTTGATTCGTCAAAAGACCAATTCTTTTTCCCTTCAACTCCGACAGATTCCTGTCAAAAAAAACGTCAACGCCAAGTTTCACTTGATTGAGCCCCATCATTATTCCTTCACGCCGCCTAGTGTTAAGCCTTTGACGAAATAGCGTTGGAATAGGATGAAGACGATAATCATAGGAATTGCCGCAACCGCAGCACCGCTCATAAGCAATTTAAAGCTGGCCAAGTTTGCATCCTGCAATGTTTTCAACCCGACAGGCAAAGTGTAAAGCTCAGCAGTATTCAGTACGATAATCGGCCAGAGGAACGAGTTCCACACGTTCATGAATGTAAAGATGCCGAGCGCGGCAAGTCCTGGTCTTGCAAGAGGCAGGACGACAGTCCAAAACGTCCGCCATTCACTTGCGCCGTCCATTCGTGCAGCTTCCAGCAATTCATCCGGAATGGAATACATGAACTGCCTCATGAGGAATACGCCGAACACCATTGATAGATCTGGCAGAATCAACGCCCAGTGCGTATCCATCAGACCAAGGTTACCGACCATGATGAACAGCGGCACAAGCGTCACTTGACCGGGAATCATCATTGTGGAAATGATGATCCAGAAGATCAGGTTCCTCCCCGGGAACTTCTTCTTCGCCAGGACATAGCCAGCCATCGAGTCGATGAGAAGGATCCCTATCGTGACGACGACGGCGATATAAATACTATTGAAAAACCACTTCCCGACATCATGCTTCTTGAACAAGTTCTTGAAGCTTCCGAACGAATTTGAAACGATATGGTCCATCATGTCGCGATGATACGCTTCCTCTTCTGTATCTCCCGCCTTAGCCGCTTCCCTCGCCTCGCCCCAGTGTTTGAAATAAAGCGGAATCCCCATCGGATACATTTTCGGCGGATTGGAATCGACGTACGAAACCGGCCGCTCCATGTCTTGGGATTGGTAGCTGCTTAATTGGAGGGAAGTCGAGAACACCCAATATAAAGGAAGCAAAGAAACAACAGCGAAAACAGTGAGCAATCCGAATATAATCAGTTTATTTAAACGATCAAGCGGTTTTTTCTTCATTTCCTATCCCCCAATCACTCATCATGGCGAAGCACCCGGAATTGGATGACAGAAAAGATGAGGATAATGACAAATAAAACGACTGATTGGGCCCCTGCCAAACCGAATTCAAAATCCCGGAAGCCCGTTTTGTAAATGAGATGGACGAGCGTCTCCGTCGCGCTCCCTGGTCCTCCCCCTGTCATCATGATGATCTGCGTAAATACTTGGAATGAACCGATCGTGCTCAATAGCACCAAGTACAACGTCGTCGGTTTCAATAAAGGGATCGTAATATGGATCCATTGCTTGAACCGGCTGGCTCCATCCATCCGCGCGGCTTCATAAAGTGATTGAGAGATTGATCCCATCGAAGCCAAATACATGATGATGCCGACGCCGAATGGAATGAGGCATTGCATGATGATTAATGCCCACAACGCCGTATTTGACTGTCCGAGCCAGTTTACGGGACCTACGCCGAACCAGCCCAGCACATAGTTGAAAAGCCCGAAATCGTAATTGTACATCCAACGCCAAACCATGGCGATGATGACCATCGAAGTGACCGTCGGCAAATAAAAGGCCGACCTGAACAAGCTTTGGGACAGTTTTCCTAATTCGAAAATGAGCGTGGAAAGCACAAGGGCGCTAATAACGCCGAACGGAACCGTCACCACAGTGAAGAGCAAAGTGTTTTTCAATGCAATACGGAATGCATCACTTTCAAAAACTTTTATGTAGTTCTCGAATCCTACAAATTCACTCCCGAAAATCTTGTATTTCTGAAAGGAAAGGACGAAAGCCCACACAACGGGGATTGCAACAAAAAGCGTGAAAAGTATGAGCTTCGGAAGAAGGAAGAGGTATGCGCTGTAATTACGCTTCATCTCATAGAAAAGCTTCCTCGGATTCCCTTTCGCTTTCCCGATCACTTTCAATTTTTCGTCTTTCTTTTTCGGCACTGCACCCATAGGCATCTGAGTCATGTTGCCACCCCCTAAAAGTGAAGCAGGCGTACGCGATGCATAGCCTGCTTTCATTTTATTTCTCTAGTATGTGGTCTGTTTCTTGGTTTTCGGTTACTCTAAAATCTTATCTACCGCTTTTTTAGCGTCCGCCATGGCTTGTTCAGCAGTCTTTTCACCATTGAACACGAGTTGCAATTCATTTTGGATCGCTTCATCGATTTTTCTCCATTCTGGATGACGTGGAAGCATGACGACTTGGTCAGACATTTCCATTGCACGTGTCATTTCCGGATTGTCTTTGAACGGATCCATTTCAGAAGCACTAACGCGTGCTGGGAAGATGCCGTAATGTTGTGCCATATTGTATTGCTCTTCAGCTGTTGAAATGAATTTCATGAAGTCAGCAACTGCCGCTTTCTTGTTCACATCGTCCTGATGCATCATGACCCAACCGCCGACGCCGCCGATAGTAGACGCATCTTTATCACCGGAAGGATATTCAGCAACCATGAAGTTTGTCGGATATTTGCCTTGCGCAGCACCGATTGCCCAAGTTGCCCACGGCTGCATTGCGACTGTACGTTGCTCTTCATTCGCCCACGCTTGGAATGTGCCGCCGACGTCATTGCCGCCATGCGTTTCTGGGGCTACTTTATGCTTCAATTTCAAATCAGCCAAATCTTGAATTGCCTTGACCACTTCAGGAGAATCGAATGTGAACTCCGTCAAGTCTTCGTTCAGCGGCGATCCGCCATTTTTATAGAAGAACGGCCATGCTTCATAATAGCCAGGCAGGATGTACGTCGAGAAGCCGTGTACATCCGTCTTGCCGTCGCCATCCCGGTCGAACGTCAATTTTTCTGCTGCTGACAAAAACTCATCATATGTCCACTTTCCGTCTTTAGGCGGTTCTACGCCGGCCTCTTCGAATAAATCCAAGTTCAACAGCATCGTATGCAACGTAATACTGTTCGGAATTCCGTATAGTTTCCCATCATACGTATATGCATCAAGCGCATTTTCATAGAAATCCTTTTTCGCATCTTTATCGAAATACGGATCCAATGCTTCGATGACGCCTTGCTCGATATGGTCGATGCTCACGGCGCTGCCGCTAATATCGACAGGAGCAATATCCGGCCAAGCTTTACCAGCAATGGCGACGCCGAGCTTATCTCCCATTTCCGCCCATGGAACTTGCACCAAGTCGACTTCAATGCCATCATTCGCTTCTTCGTATTCTTTGATCTTTTCCTCTAGCCAGTGGAATTTATTATCGTCCGCATCCGGCCATCTTGGTCCATCCCAAATAGTGATCTTCCCTTTGAACTCTTCAGCATTTCCTGCTTCTTCCTTATCGCCGCAAGCAGCAAGCACTGTCGCTGCAAGCCCAAGAGTTAATGCCGCAAGAGCGGACTTCTTCCAAACTTTCTTCATTTTTTGACCCCCTATTTATTTTTCTAGTGAACTTCCCCATTAATTATTCCCAGCAGGAAAAACGGTCGTGCCCAAATACGCATAAAATCTCGAAAGCACGCATAAATTGCAGAAATCACGCATAAACGTTTCCAAATGCGCATAAATCGTAAAAATCACGCATAAACGTCGCCAATCACGCATAAATCCCAAAACGTACGCATAAACGCTTCAACCACCCCATGCGATCTTCCCCATAATCGTTGCCTTCCCCGCACCCGTCGCAGCTGGCAATGAATTCGGCATTTTATGGATGCCTAAATAGCCAAGCAATGCAAAAACGAGTGCTTCTTTCGCATCCGCATCGATTCCGAGATCGCTGGTCGTCAAGAGTTTCAAATCTTCAGGCAGCTGTACCTTCAGGAAACCCAGCAATGTCCGATTGTGCACACCACCTCCGCTAACGATCACTTCTTTCACGTCATGCGATTGTATATATCTTAAAATCTCTGTAGCTATCGTTTTTGCTGTCAGCATTGTTGCAGTTGCAATCTTATCTACGGATGACAAGCCGTGTTCATCCCCTTCCGTCCAAAACGTTTCAACGAAAGTGGCTCCAAATAATTCCCTTCCTGTGCTTTTTGGCGCAGGCGCGGCAAAATACTCGTGACCCATCAGGTGATCCAGCCATCCATTGTCGACCGTTCCGCCCTTGGCCAACTCACCGTCCTTATCGAAGGAGCTTTTCCCGCCGGTTAGCTTAGCAACACAAGCATCGATCACCATATTTCCCGGGCCCGTGTCGTAAGCGACAATTGGCTCCTCCGATCCGATTCGCGGCAGCACTGTCATATTGGCGATGCCACCGATATTTAGAAGAACACGCCCGACCGTTCCCGATTGGAATAAAACCTGGTCTGCAAAAGGTACTAATGGAGCGCCTTGCCCTCCCGCAGCCATATCACGTGTCCGGAAATCCCCGATGACGGTTTTGCCTAAACGCTCCGCAAGAACGGCGATATCACCGATTTGCATCGTATTCGGACGTGCATACGAACAATGAGGCTCAACGGATGGCTCATGCCAAATCGTCTGGCCATGCGAACTGATAAGATCGACTGTCTCCAAACTGATTCCTGCTACCTGAAGAGCTTCCATAATAGAATCGGCATATCGTTCTCCAAGATACATATTCATCGTGGATACAAGATGCAAAGGCGCCGCCGGGTCCATTAACTTGTGCAGCTCCTGCAACAGCTCATCGTCATAAGGCATCGTTACGAAATAAATCAATTCATTCTTGATGTTCCCCTCTTCATACGAGAAATCGACTATCGCGATATCGAGGCCGTCCAAGGACGTACCTGACATCAATCCACAAACACGCATTGGTTTCACGGGCATGCCCCTTTTCTAAATCTCTCATTGTAAACGCTTACTGTCATTTTAGCTCTTCTGAAATTAAATATCAATACTAATTTATTTTTCTAAAAAGAATTTTCAATCATTTAATAGTGACTGGCAATCTACCATTGATGGATGTTTTTCCTGCTAAATACTGAGCGACTACTTCAAAGGCGGACTCTGTAAATTCGTATGTGCAGATCACCCGGTTTGCATTAGAGAAATACGCAGCATCATATGGCGACCGGACGGCAACGACATCGACCGGCTTCCCGCTAGCCAATAATTCACCGACGAGTTGCCGCTGGTTTTCATGTTTATCGGCATTCAACGTCAACACGATGATATGGTCATACTTGCCCGCGAGTTCTGTCATATCAATATCAGCCGGACCTTCGCCGGAGATCTCCATCGATACTACATTCCCATGAACCTTTTTCAACTGCTCCGCCATCGTCAACGTTGCATACCGTTTATCCTCGACCATCATTGCGTATTCGTTTTTCGGATGAATGAGCAGTACACGGTCCTCCGCCGCAATCATAATTCCCGGACCTTTCACTTCCGTAATTCCTTGCTCGTAAATCTCATTCATTTCCTTATGATGCTTTTCGGAACCGACAAATTCAGCAACTGTGTTGTTCGAATCGATTTCTTCCCATGACGTGTATTTCCGCGCGAGTTTTTCGATCCTTTCAATGGATTCCTCGATCCGCCGCTCTGAAATCCGGCCGCTCTCCACAGCTTCCGCCAATCGAAATACCGCCTGCTCCTGCAGATCATGCAAATGGGATACCATCACGAAGTCCACACCCGCCTCAACCGCCTGCACGCAACCTTCCACCGTTCCGATCCTTTTCGCAATCGCATCCATTTCCATGCAATCCGTCGTAATGACGCCATCGAAGCCTAGCTGCTCCCGGAGAAGTCCCGTCATGACCGAGTGTGATAACGTCGCTGGGACATTCTCTTTTTTCTCCAAAGCCGGAAAATAGACATGCGCGCTCATGATGGCATCCGCACCAGCCGCCATGCATTCTTTGAAAGGCACAAGTTCAACAGCATGCAGCCTCTCAAGATCATGATGAATGACAGGCAAGTCGAGATGGGAATCGACACTCGTATCGCCGTGGCCCGGGAAATGTTTCAACGTCGTCATGACCCCCGCCTCTTGCATTCCTTGCATCAAACTCTTCGCCATTTCCGCTACATTCGAAGTGTCTTCTCCGAAGGACCGGACGCCGATGACAGGATTTTCCGGGTTATTGTTAATGTCCACGACAGGCGACAAATTCCAGTTGATGCCGAGCGCTTTCAATTCCTTGCCGGTCATGAATCCAGCCTTTTTGGCATTCATTGGATCATTTGTCGCTCCAAGCAGCATCGCGCCGGGAATAATCGTCGTCCCTTCCCCGAGTCGCCTGACGACGCCGTTTTCCTGATCGATGCAAATGAGCAAAGGTGTTTTATAACCCGCCTTCCTTGCCTCAGTCTGGAGGCTATTCGTCAAGGCGAGAATCTCTGCAGGCGTGCCGATATTCCTCCCGAAAAGGATGATTCCTCCAATATGATAACTGTGAATCAAATGCTTAATTTCTTCCGACATCGTAATCCCTTTAAATCCGGCAATCATCAATCGGCCGACTTTCTTTTGCAATTTCATGCTGCTCCCCCTATTCGAATCTCTTCTTCTTAAATCGGGAACCCCGGGATATGCCCTTCCTTTCTTACATGCAGCCCCCTAGAATTCTTTAACGTTTGCGCATACGTCGTGCGGACTAGACAGCCGCGCATCGTTCCTAGCGCTTTATAATAATCAAAGTAGCGGAAACTCGTGGAATTCATTATGAACCAATAGCAAGATAACGCCTCCAAATAAGCGTCGAATGAATCCGTCACATCGACGTAAATATCCGGCTCATACCCGTCCATGTCTTCCCAGTTCTCACTATGGAACACGCGGCGCAAACCGTGCGGCGGCAATCCATCGAGATCGAATCCGGGCAAGGAAGCTTTCAGCCATGCATCCTGCACAATCTTTTGGCAAAGTGCATGATCAGGATGCATGCTGTTCTCCCAATGCGTAATGACGAATTCCGGCTTCTCCCGCCGGAAAATTGTCGCCACTTCTTTGACAATCTCTTCATTGAACGTCAACTCGGCATCCCTGTGCGAAAGTGTGATGCTCGTCCCGCCTAAAACAGCCGCTGCAGCCTCAGCCTCTCGGATCTTTTGTAGACGGTACTCTTCCACATCTATATGCGGCGGGGCTCCCTTCTCCCCGGCTGTTAAATGAAGGAACGTCACCCGATAACCCGCTTGTGCATATTTATGTGCGATTGCGCCGGCCTGGATCTCCCCATCCCCGCAATGCGCTCCGACAATTAAGACACTCTGCAAACTAATTTCCCCCTATGAGAACAATGATGTATAGATGATATTATGTAAGCGGGGCCGCAAGCGGAGCATGGCAAGATGTCTTCCGAAATACACCCGGTTCGTCAGCAGCATGACCGTCAATTCCCTTTCCGGATCGATATAGAAGCTCGTTCCGGTGAATCCCGTATGTCCATACGTACCTTGCGACATTAAATCACCTGCCGGACTCGCCCCACTCCCTTTCAATTGCCATCCGAGACCTCTGCTTTCGTCGGCAAACGGCGTAAAATTCCGCCGTGAGACCGCAAGCCAATGCGGATCCAGGATTTTCTTCCCTTCATGCATCCCGTCGCTCTCAAGCATCTTCGTGAAAACGGATAATTCCTCCATCGTTGAGAACAATCCCGCATGGCCGCTTATGCCGCCCATGAATTCCGTATTATCATCGTGGACGATTCCATATTTATGGCTTCGCAAATGATCGTAATACTCGGTCGGTGCATACCGCTGCCGCTCAAACGCCGGTTTATATCCGGTATCCTTCATTCCCATCGGCTCAAATAAATGCTGCTGGGCATATTCGTCAATTTTTTGCCCGGTGACCTTTTCGATAATTTCCATCAGTAGAATGAACCCGAGGTCGCTATAGATGACTTCGGTATCCGGTACATATTCTAGCTTTTCCTCATCTATTTCCTTCAGCACTTGTGCGGCAGAAAGCCTTCTTTCAAAAAACGGCCGATGGGCAATCAACCCCGAAGAATGGGTGAGCAGCTGTTTGATCGTCACGCTTTCTTTCCCATGCTTTTGAAATGAAGGGATGAACGTCGCGACCTTATCATGCAAATGTATTTCACCCGCTTCACATAATTGCAAGATGGCAGGCAATGTCACCATCACTTTCGTCAACGACGCCATGTCGAATAGATGACTGCTCGTTAACGGCACCTTATCTTCTTCCAAACTGTTCGTCCCGAGTGCTTCATCGAGAACGATTTCCCCTTTATGCCGGACGCGGATGACTGCACCTGGTGTCACTTGCAGATCAATTTCACGCCGTAAAAACGTCCGGACCTCTTCTATCATTCATTTCACACCTCCACTATTTTCGTCATCGACTGATACTGCTTCCAAGGTTTAAAACCGAGCTTTTCATAGAAAGAAACGAGCTGCGTCCAATCGATGACGATGTCCGTCATTCCCCTACCGATCAATTCATTCGCCGCAGCCTTCACTAAATCGATTCCAAAATGATTCCCACGAATTTCTCGGTCAATCCCTAAAGGGCCGATGCCGCCCATCTCTCCGTCGCATAATGCCGACCAATAGACATTTTGTGCAATGAGTGGAGACTGCGGATCATTCAACCGACAGAATCCTTTCAATTCACTATCCACGAAAAACCCCATGAACTCTCTTCCCGTACCGCCAATCATTTCGTAATGAAGTGCTTCATAATGCCATCTGCCTGGAAAGACGCGTTCCAAAAACTGCAGCAGCAAAGGAATGTCTTTTTTCGTCAACAGACGATAATGCTCGCTCGGGTTCATCAGCCTATAGAGCCCCCTACCGCTTACATCCTTTATCAAATCCGTTTCAACCCCGCCCGTGATGTATCCTTGCTTTTCAAACCAGCTGATTGTTGATTTGTCTTCAAGTGGAATACCTGGAAAGTAATGCCACGGATCACGCCCTAATCGGATTTCATCAACTCCGGCGTTAATGAGTGCCTGTTCCCCCTTTTTTAGAAGTTCCGAACCGATCCCTTCGTTACGGAACGACTTTTCGACAAGCATGCATTGAATCCATCCGACCTTCTCCGGCATCCGGACGTCAAGCTCTTCCATATACCGCTTGCCTATGATGATTCCACGCAGCTTTCCTCCCTCCACGACGGCGAGCGAGCCTTCTTGAAGCACATTCGGCTCATTCGTTGTGTTTTGATTCCATAACGAGATGCTCATTGGAAAACGGTCGCCGATTTCCTCATTCCACAGCCTGACAATATCAGTGACATGGACTTCGGATAAAGGCACGACGACAGTCATGGCGTCACCTTCTCTTGAAGCTGTTCATTCATCCGGTTGGCGAAACCCGGATTGATGGCCGTTTGCTTTACCGCTAATCCCGCAAGAACCGCCCCTCCGACAGGCGGTACTTGAGTCGTTTGAAAAGTGGCATTCGGAATGGAATGACGGGCCAACTCTCGGAACCGCGAGATAAATAGCTTCTCATCAGTGAAAACGCCTCCAGACAGGATGATCGCTGTCGGATGATTTTCATCGAATAAACGACGATGGCAAGCTTCGATGGAATGCATCATTTCCTTGCATCCCTTCTCAACTATCCATTTCGAAACGGCGTCATCCGCCTTGGCCTCCTGCATGACTAGGCGTGCAAGAGGCGCGACGACCGAACGCGGGTGTTCGTTTCCGTATACTTTTGCAATAATATCCGGGACGTTTTGTACAGCAAAATACTCCGTGACCCGATCCGTTAAGCTTGTGCCCGCGCCGCGATTATCAAAAGAACGGAATACCGCTTTCAACGCTTCATTACCTAAATAAAACCCGCTTCCTTCATCATCAAATAAATAACCCCAACCGCCTGAACGGGCGATTTCGCCATCTTCATTAATGCCTAATGTGACGGCGCCAGTACCGGCAATCTGGACAATGCCAGGTCCGCCGAGCGTGCCGGAATACAGTGCATTGAACGCATCGTTGCGGACGGTGACTTTCGTTCCGACGGGCAGCCCACGTGCCAACAGAGCTGCCACTTCTGCATCGCGTCCACTTTCCCCGACACCCGCAATACCTGCAAAACAGACGGACAGTTGAGCGAAAATAATATCGTTCTGCTTTTTCAACTCTTTCATCAATCCGCTAAGCACTTCTTCGAATTCCGACTGCTGCAACGTGTTCGGATTGCTCCGTCCGGTTACCGCATGCATGTAAACGTTTCCAAGTTCATCGGCAACAAGCCCCGTCGTCCTGGTGCCCCCGCCGTCAATTCCTAATACATACATTTGCTGACTACCGCCCTTTTCAATGATGAATTAATATCTAGTCTCTAAATCGATTCCCGTGTAGAAATGCTTCAAAATCACATCATACGTATATCCTTTTTCAGCCATTCCGACTGCTCCAACTTGGGACATTCCGACGCCATGACCCCATCCCCCGCCGTCCACTTTATAACCGATTGTCTCTTCCGTTTCCTCATCCTTGATCGGCTCGATGATGAACAACGTACTTAACAAAACTGCTGGCGTGCCATTCGCATTAATATATTGGAGTGCCCAACGGATGCGATCCTTATATTCGTAGAACGTACCGTTTTCCGTGACGAATTCAATTTCGGCCGCGCGACCCGAGCTGGAGCGTTCTATCACATTGATCTCCAACACTCGGCCGACTTCTGCATTGAAGTAGGTTCCAACTATTTGGCTGATTTCTTCTGCTGTCCATTCGAAGTGCCAACGATAATATTTGGACCAATCCGCCTCGAAATCGCCCGTCTTCACTTCACGCAATGATTCACCTGCGCCGGTTTTCTTGTAAATGTCCAACGCTGGTACGTATTTCAGATCATTCCCTTTCTGTGCAACATGCTTCGCCCTCAAGTAAGGAGTCGCTTCTGAAGCCCATACATCTTCATTATTCGCTGTGAATCCGCCGCTCGTTGAATGGAAGACCGCTGTAATGAGTTTGCCTTCATACGTGGCGACAATGCCTCTTGTTCCGTCGACAGCTTCATTGGATATCGGATGTTCCGCTCCAAATCCGCCATACACTTGGTCGGAAGTCGTCGGCAATAGATCATAGCCGTCCGCGCTCCGCTTGCCCAAATTGGATAAAGCGTACGTCCGTGCAGCAATCGCCTGCGCTTTTTGTGCCTCGACTTCCGCATATGGAACCGGTGGAAGCTCACGAGGGACGACACCGTATAAATAGTGCTCGACGCTCAATACATTGATGCCCGCTAAAGTCCCGCTGCTATTGAAGCCGACTTCCGCGATGCCGCGATACGTTTGCCCGTTAATTTTGACAAAACCGGAAGGAGCTGCTACTTGAACTGGATTTGCAGTCTCCTTCTCTTCCCCGTTTTTCGTCACTTTCAATTGTGTTTCGCCTTCCGCAATCGTCACCACTTTCCAGAACGCGTCACTAGCTGCCAATCCTTTGGAGACGACTTCATCCTTAAATGCAGTTCTTACCGCAAAAGAGGCATCTGCCGGAAATTCGCCCAGATACAAACGCCAACCGCCGTTATAGTCTTCAACGTGCGTCGGATATCCTTCGGCGTGCGCCCGTCGAAGCCAGTCATCTAGATAGGCTTGACTCGTTGTGAATGCTACTTGCAGCCTGAAATGGCTTTGAACAGTAGAAGCTGAGCCGAGTTCCACATACACTTCTTCATCCGCTCCGGTAAATAAAACCTCCCCAGTATACTTGTCGATCAATTCAAAAGCACCTTGCCCGCTGACAGTCAATGCTCCGACACTCGGCACTACTCCAATCCGGATTGTCGGATCATCGCCTGTTTGCGCAGACGCAATTTGCCCACCTAGCCCTTGGAAAAACAATGTACACGCCAATACAGCTATGGCTACATACTTCAGAACTTTCATCCAGTTGCTCATCCTCTCTATTATTACAATTTTCGTTGCTACCAATAGAGATTCGACGAAGTTATGAAATTACCTTTTAAATTATTTAACTATTTCCGATATTTAATTTCAGAAGAGTAAAGGCTAGTTTTAGGAATGGACCCTGGAGTAGAGAGAATGGGCCCTTGCTCAATAGAATGGACCCTGAAGCTTGATGAATGGACCTTGAAGCTGAAAGAATGGACCCTTAGAGCCACTTAATGATTCTTAGATGAAATAATGGAGCTCTAGTGTAAAGTTCTCGTTCTGGTGCAATGAGTTCTCGTTTAGTCCTGAAGACTTCTCGTTCATGCAATCAATGGAACCCTACACAAAAAGGGCCGCTCCTTCTAATGAAGCAACCCCTTTTAAAGACGCATCTATTCTCACCTTTCAACTCGTTTCAACAAGTTCCGCAGCTTTCTGCACGGGACGTATACGAAGCTCCGTTTCCTTATCGAAGAAATGGACTTTATCCATCACAAAAGCAAGATTCACGTGCTCGCCGGGACGGATCGCCGTTTCCGCACTTAAACGAGCGACGAATTTCTGCCCTTCCAAACTGGAGTACACCATCGTCTCGGCACCCGTCAGCTCAGATACATCCACTTGAATGGAAACGTTGGATCTCGTTCCGCTTCCATTGCCGCCAGCTGTTCCCACTATAGCTTCCTCGATATGCTCAGGCCGGATTCCGATAATCGCTTCTTTTCCGATATAACCAAGTCCGCGCAGCAGCTCCATTTGGCTTCTGGGAATAGACAACCTTGTGTCGCCTATTCGAAACGAACCTTCATGAACGATTCCCTCGAAAAAATTCATCGCAGGCGATCCGATGAATCCGCCGACAAACACATTTTCCGGATGTTCATACACTTCCTTAGGTGAACCGATTTGCTGGATGAATCCGTCTTTCATTACGACGAGCCGCGTAGCCATCGTCATCGCTTCCGTCTGGTCATGTGTCACATAGATTGTCGTCGTTTTCAACCGTTGGTGGAGCATCGCGATTTCCGCCCGCATTTGCACACGGAGTTTTGCATCCAAGTTGGACAAAGGCTCATCCATAAGAAACACTTGTGCATCGCGCACAATCGCCCTTCCTAACGCGACACGCTGTCGTTGCCCGCCGGATAGTGCTTTCGGTTTTCTATCCAATAATTCCTCCAGTCCCAAAATCCTCGCTGCATTCATAACCCGTCGATTAATTTCCTCCTTAGGAAACTTTCTGTTCTTTAAACCGAAGGCCATATTGCCATACACCGTCATATGCGGATACAGTGCGTAGTTCTGAAAAACCATTGCGATATCCCGATCTTTCGGTGCAACATCATTGACCCTTTTCCCATTAATATAAATGCTTCCGGACGTAATTTCCTCAAGCCCCGCAATCATCCGAAGTGTCGTCGACTTCCCGCAACCTGAAGGGCCGACAAATACGATGAACTCCTCGTCTTTGATATGCAGGTGAAAATCAGACACAGCGGTTACATTCTTATCGAATTCCTTATAAATATGTTCCAAAATCAACTCTGCCATTTCGCACCTCTCCTTTAGTTATCCCCTTAAAATGGAAGGCAGTTCTGAAAGACTGTAAATCACTTCTTGAGGAACCGCTTCTTTCGGAAGCGCATTAAAATTCTGTTTCGTTTCCGTCTCCAACTTACGCAATGCGAGCTTGTGGATTTCCAATAATCCCCTTCGTTCAACCGGCGCCAGCTCTTTCATCGAATCCGGCAAATGGCGGCATATCCATACGGAGCGTATACCGATTGAATTTGCGGAAATGACGTCATGATCAATTCGATCCCCTACATGGGCAACGATTTCACCAAGTTCCAAAACAGAGCCGTACACCCTTTTATCCGGCTTCGCAAATCCTGCCTCATCTGGGGTGACAATCAAATCGAAATGCTCCGTCAACTTTAGAACGTCCATGACGGGTAATTGGTATTTTGTAAAGCCGTTCGTGACGACCGCTAATGAAAAGCCAAGCTTCTTCAGTTCACCGAGGACTTCATAGATCGAATCCTCCAGCAAATATATATTCGGTTCCTTGCAATATCCACCCAATATCTCTTCCACATTAATAGAGGTTTGCAGCTGATTTGCTTTAGAGTAACGTTTCAAAATGTCGTCCCAGTCGTATGCGGCCGCGGTTCTTCCATCGTTCAAACGCGTTTCATGTTCAAGCACGAGTTGTTCCACAATGTTTCCCAACAATTTGTTCTCGAGCAATATCCTTCTTTCGATTTCCGGAAATACATGACCGACGAAAGGATTTTGCATAAGAGTCCCATCCAAGTCGAACGTAATCCATTTCTTCATTTAACTGCCCCCGTTGTCAGCCCTTCGATGAACTGCTTAGAAGCCAATAAGAATGCCACGATCATTGGAAGAGACGAAATCGACAGTCCGGCGAACAATAGATTCCATTGTGTGTCATATTCGCCGAATAGGGAAAGCATTCCCAACGGTATGGTATTTTTCGCATCATCATGAATGAAAATCAATGGATAGAAAAAGTCGTTCCATACCCCAATCAAATTGACAATCCCCACAATTGCCAAGGAAGGTCTCATTAGCGGCAAAATGATTTTGTAGTAAATCTGGAACTCATTGCACCCATCAAGCCGTGCCGATTGATCCAAATCCTTCGGTAAAGACCTGAAAAACCCATAAAAAACGAAAACCGCAAATGGGACATTTCCTGCTATGTAGACAATAATGAGCGAGTTAAGCGAATTCAACAGCCCCAGCTTCAACATCATCATATAAAGTGGCAGGATGGCCAATTTCATAGGGATCATTAGCCCGAGCATGAAGAAAAATAAGATGAATGCATTCCATTTGAAATCATATCGGGACAAGTAAAATGCCGCCAATGATGAAAAGAAGAGGATGAAGAAGATGGACAATGCACTCACATAGACACTGTTCCACACATAACTGCTGAAATTCACTTTTTCCCATACGGTAATGTAGTTCTCTAACGTAAATGCCTTCGGAAACGAAAGAGGTGATGTCAAAATTTCGAGATTAGGTTTAACAGAAGAGAGGAACATAAGAAAGATCGGGTAAAGCGCAATGAGTGAGAACACAATCAAAATCGGATATTTTATAAATTGTTTAAGGCTCTTTGACATGCGTACACCCCTTTATTGTTCAATTTCTTTCCTTTTGAAGAAGAATAGCGAAATGGCAGTAGCGGTACAAATGATCAGGAAGAGCACAACTGCCAACGCGGAACCGAGCCCGATTGCATCCCCGCCGTCAACGGATCCAAACGCCAATCGATAGAAGAACAGTGCCAATACGTCAGTGGAATAATAAGGTCCCCCTGACGAACCCTGCATCGCAAACACCAACTCGAATGTTTCAAAAGAACCGATGAACGTTAGAATTGTCATGATCATAATGGATGGCATCGCCATCGGAATCGTAATTTGAAGAAGCATCTTCAATCCGGATGCCCCATCGATTTTTGCCGCTTCGTATATCTCCTCCGGAATCGCCTGAAGGCCAGCGAGGAAAATTAGGATTGCAAACCCGATCCCATACCAACTATTCACGAGGATAATCGTATAAAGTGCCGTTTTCGGATCCCCGAGCCAAGGATGTGCCCACTCAGCCAATCCGACCATTTTCAAAAAGCTGTTCAATGCCCCATTCGTCGGATTCAAGATTAAGCTGAATAGGAAACCAACGACGATGACTGATAATAACTTCGGCATGAAAAAAATAGCTTTGAAAAATTCCCTTCCTTTAATTTTGCTATTGATCAATAAGGCCAACGCAAACGCCAACACCAATTTAGTTACCACTGTTCCAATGAAATAAATGACGTTATGCCCGAATGCATTCGTAAAAATCGTGTTATATGGCTCTTCCGTAAACAGCCGTATGAAATTTTCCAAGCCGATAAAGTCTTGTCTTACCATTCCTTTAAAGGAATAGAAGCTGTTCACGAAGGCCGTGAGAATCGGATACACTTGAAAGCCGACATAGAAAATTAGCGCGGGCAGTAGAAAAAGATGCAGAAAGTGTCTCTTCATACTTCGTTTATTCTTGGTGGGTTTGGGTAAAACCTTTTCTTGCACTTCTACAACTTCCTGTTCCTTCAATACCATCATCTCTCCCCCTCTGCAATTAATGAAAAATCAGCCGGCGGGGTCCCGTTTACCAGCTGATTTTCGTACTATCAATTCATTGGTTCAAACCACTTATCCATTGATTTCTGCGATTCTTCAATCACGCCGTCAACAGTAAGTTCTTTGATATACAATCCTTGCAACGCGTTTTCAAAGGTCGTCTTCGTAGTCGGTGAACCGCCACCCAAATAGACAAGCATCAAATAAGGAGTCGGATTCTTTTCACCGAGTTCAGTCATTTCTTTCACTAATTCATGCTTCGGCTCAACTCCGGGAATCGCGCTGATCCTCGCCAAATCATCGCTGAACATTTGTCCGAATTCTTTTGAAGCCATGAATTCCATGAACTTCTTCGCTTCCTCTTGGTGCTTGGATGCTTTAACGACTGCATAGGAGCCATCCACCCACGTAACAAGTGGTGTCTCTCCGCCTTTTTCACTTGCAAATGAAGGTAGGATCCCGATGTTCATATCTGGATTCGTGTTTTCAAATGTCTCCAAGCGATAACTTCCGTTAATATACATAGCCGCTTGATTTGTGTAGAACAATGCCTGTGTATCTTTATCGTCCAATGCGATGAAGTCTTTCGGGAATAGACCTTCCAACTGCTCCATGCGTTTGACAGACTCAACAAAGCGCTCATCACTTAAATCCGCTTTGCCGCTCAGTAAATCATCGATATACGATTGGTCATAGGACGTGGCACCGATGACGCTATGTGTAAGAGACAGCAAATAAGCTGCTTTCCCTGCCTGTGCGATCGGAACGATGCTTTTCGCCTTCATTTCTTCTCCGACTTTCAGCAACTCATCCCATGTCGTCGGCAAGTCAAAGCCGTGTTCTTCAAAAACGTCTTTATTATAGAAAATAACTCCTGCATTCAACGACAATGGAACGCCATACACTTTGCCGTCAGAGCCCCTTGCAGCAGTCAAGTACTCATCGGAGATGTCATTGATCCCTTCAATATCGTCCAATGGTACGACGTACTCGGCATCAATGATTGAAGTGGCCCCGTCATACGGGCGCAGCTGGATAATATCCGGACCTTGCCCGGCTGTCAGTGCATTCGTCAAAATTGTTCCGTATTCCGTCGATTTATATGGCTTGAATGTTACTGTAATACCTGGATTTTGGTCTTCGAATTCCTTGATGAATTTTTCATAGGCTTCGCGATCTTCTGGACGCCAACTGTACATCATTAATTCAACTGGGTCCTTCACTTCCGCTTTTTCTTCCGTTTTCCCTTCTGTTCCGGATGGCGTTTCCCCTTCTGTTTTTGTACCTGTCTCTGCGTTATTTTTTTCTGAACAAGCAGCCAGAAGGAATATACCTGTTAACAGAAAAGCCGCCAGAAGCATGAGTTTCTTCTTCATAACATCAGTCCCCTCATTCATAATGAATACCCTCTCGCATTGAATTTTTGTTACCCCTTTTGCCAAGGCACCCCCTTATGTATCTTGGATAACATAGATGACTGAAATGTTAGTGGTTCAAATTTAATAGGAATTATCTATTCCTGACTAATCTATTTAGGAAAGCTATAGATTAAAGATCTTGTTTTCATATTCGGATCCAATAACTATGCTGTCATGAAATTTCATTTCAATAACCGGACATGCTATTCGATATTTCAAATCATTCAATCACTAATATCATAGTAAACATTCACTAGTTTTGCAACAAATTATTTAAAGATTTTAATTACAGTGACTATTACTACTAATGAGTTGTATCATGTATTTTCGAACGACAAAAACGGCCAAATGGATGTATCACCCATTCAGCCGCTACTTTTAGTTTTGAGAACCATATGAGGAAGTATTAACCTTTCCTTCTAGTATATACATTTATTAAAGACCCGTAATATCGTTGTAATGTTTTTGTAATATCATTGCCCCTGTCTTGTAACATTCGGTCTCTACAATTGGAATAGTGATCAGCAGACAATATAAAAATATAAAACCATAGAGATCAGTGGTAGATAGGGGAATAGTGTGAAGAAAGTTGCTTTATCGTTATTCGTAGCAGGTTCATTGGCATTTGGATTTACGGCAGCAGATGCGGAGGCAAGTGCTCCTTCATCACAATCCGTATCAGTAAATAAAGGTACATATTCAACCGCATATAATGTTAATCTCCGTTCTGGGGCAGGAACAAACCATAAAATTCTATCATTAGCGAAAAAAGGTACAAAAGTCACATACGTAAATGAGAAAAAAGTCGGTAAAGAAGTATGGTTTCAAGTGAAAGTGAACGGCAAAACTGGCTGGGCACTCAGCACTTTATTGACAAAGAAATCAGTTGCAAAGAGCAATACCAATGTTGCATTAGCTGACAATGTCGTGAAAAAGGCTACTGGATTGACAGGCATTCCATACCGTTTTGGCGGAACAACGACAAACGGGTTCGACTGCAGCGGTTTCGTTCAATACGTCTATAAGAAATCTGGCAAATCGGTTTCCCGTGATACGTTAGGACAATACGCTCAATCGAAAAAAGTGAGCAAGCCGCAACCTGGTGATTTGGTATTCTTCCAAAACACATATCGTAAAGGCATTTCCCACGTTGGCATTTACATCGGCAACAACAAGTTCGTTCATGCGGGCGGAAAGCAATCACAAGTCGTCAGCTTGAACAACAGCTACTGGAAATCGAAATTCCATAGTTTCAAGAGATTATAATATAAGTAAAACCGCTTGCACCTATATGTGCAGGCGGTTTTTTCGCTTTAGACAATCATCCTGAATTTCCGGGTTCCTTCCATTGAATGTGGCCAAGTCCGCAGAAACTCATTTGCACGAGACTTTCCGATCGACATGAGTGATTCTTTCTGTTCGTCCTCCATGTTGAATTGTGTCGCGCTGTATTGCTCGACGGGGATGAAGATAATATCCTTTTCGTGCTTCCTGGAAATATACCTGTCATCATGCGCATTTTTCATAGTGGAAAACAGTGCTTCGAACAAGTTGAGCGCATTGCCGATCTCCCTGCCACCCATGTCATCTTTCCGATGGCTCAGCTTCATGCCGATTAATGGCCTTTCCCGTCTTCCTTCCGAATCATCAAAGATCCACATTGGAAAATTGCTTAGCACCCCTCCATCAACAACAATCGTGTCCCCCGTCGGCGCTTTGATACGGACCGGTTCAAAAAAGAACGGGATATTGCAGCTCATCCGCAGTGCACGCGCAACTGAGAACATTCCAGGTTCGATGCCGTAATGGACAAGATCATCAGGCAGCACGATCATCTTCCCGTGCGTCAGATCGGACGCCACCAGTTTAAGTGATCCTTCCGGCAAATCTGCAAAGTTGTAGACTCCCTTTGCAGACAGTTTTTCGAAAAACCAGTCCTCCAAAGCTTTTCCTTGATAAAGACCCATGCGCCAATAGAGCAGCAGCCATTTCATGAATGGTATTGGAAGAAGAGTCTGCCTTGGATCAAGCAATGACTGCAAATCCTCTTCCTGCATCATCTGTTCGATTTCCTTGCCTGTATACCCTGCGGCAATGAAGCAAGCGAGGATCGCCCCGGCACTCGTCCCCGCCACCCGTTTGAAACGATACCCTCTCTCCTCCAACGCCTGGTACGCACCGACCAATGCAAACCCCTTCAATCCGCCACCTGCAAATACCCCATCAATTAACACAGCATCCCTCCCATGGCGTTGTTACACTATAATGTTTGGCGACGGAATGTAGAACTTGAAAAGAGTATATTGAATTTGGTTTGAACGCGGAACGCTTTGGACGCGCAACGCCTCGCTTTGGACGCGAAACTGCTCGCTTTGGACGCGCAACTGCTCGCTTTGGACGCGAAACACCTCGCTTTGGACGCGCAACTGCTCGCTTTGGACGCGCAACTGCTCGCTTTGGACGCGCAACGCCTCGCTTTAAACGCGCAACACCTCGCTTTGGACGCGCAACGCATCACTTTGGACGTGCAACTGCTCACTTTGGACGCGCAACACCTCGCTTTGGACGCGCAACACCTCGCTTTGGACGCGCAACGGCTTGCTTTGGACGCGCAACGCCTCGCTTTGGACGTGGAACGGCTCGCTTTGGACGGGGAACGCCTCGCTTTGGACGCACAACGCCTCGCTTTGGACGCGCAACGCCTTGCTTTGGACGCGCAACGCCTCGCTTTTGACGCGCAACGGCTTGCTTTGGACGCGCAACGGCTTGCTTTGGACGCGCAACGGCTTGCTTTGGACGCGAAACTGCTCGCTTTGGACGCGCAAAGGCCCCTCCACTATAGGAAGGGCCGTTCAAGATCACTTTATTTCAAATATCTCCGTGCGCCTGCGTAGTTTGTTTTGTAAATGCCCCAGTTGATGCTGACAATTTCGACTTTACGTGATGTGTTCGGGGCGTGTACCATTTTGCCGTCGCCGATATACATCGAGACGTGATACACTTTCCCTTTTCCTTTATTATGTGCGAAAAACATCAGGTCACCGGGCTGCAAGTCCTTGCGTTTCACCACTGTCCCATGGGTCGCTTGGACGGAAGAGTCACGCGGGATGAGGATGCCGTGATTCTTATACACCGAATACATCAGCCCCGAGCAATCAAACCCATACGCGGATATACCTGCCCACAAATACGGAAGGCCAATATATTGCTTCGCGCTGTCTACAAGTTCCTTTTGTGTCGGCTTCGGAATGGAGGCAAAGTCTTTGTAAACTTTGACGTCCTTTTTGCGGACATATTTTAATCCGTCCGTTTTCGTCTGCACTTGCAGCCAGTCCCTCTCCTCCTTCACAACTTGGAGGATTGTCGTGTAGCTATTATCGATGAATTTATATTTATCATGAAGTTTCGGTTCGTTATATAAGGAAGCGATTTTCGCAGTGACGACTGCAATCTCCAAATCGGCGTCTACTGGAGTATAGGCTTTGACATGTGCTTTCGGCACCCATCCCTCGTAGCCTTTCGCTTGACCTTTGTTGAACTGGTCGATAATCGCAATGTACATCCAGTCACCGCTCGTCTTCAACACTTCCACTTCATCCCCGTACAAAGCTTGCGTATCGGTCCGGCCGATCAGCCAATTCTTCTCTGCCACCGTCAATCCTTTCGTCCACTTCGCCATATCCGGCATTGCGGCGATGGAGACTGCGTCGATTTTACGGGTTTTGTTCGGCACCCGCCATACGTTTGTCACCGGAACGCTGATTGCGTATTGCAGTGCTTCCGCTTTACCGGAGGGGCTTTTGGAATCAGTAGCCGCCGACGTCTGATGAAAAGTGATGAATAAACAACATATCACAATAAACGCTATTATTTTCTTCTGCATAAACTTTCTCCCCCCTACTCTATTAATAATAATCTATTCCAAATTGATTGCATAGTAGCTCTTTCATTCAATGAAGTTTCCATCCTGTCAGAATGGGTATTTAAAAGACTGTACCATCAATCAAAGAGAAGGAGAGATATAACATGAATGATAAAAAATTTATCGGTATGTATCACAACGACTCGGAATTGATGACGAAAATAGATGACTTGAAAGCTCAAGGAATCGATGGAGAAAATATTTATGTCATTGCGCAAGATGATTCTGACGTGACGATGTTCCAAGGAATGAAATACGGTGATGTGCAGACGGCCCCGGAATCATGGTTTGATCGTTTCATGAATTTCCTGACCGGTGAAAACCATGTCCGAAGCATGCTGCACGAGGCCGGCGTCGCTGATGGTGATATGGACAATTATTATACTGAAATACAAAATGGCGGGAAGCTGCTGTACGTAGATGAAGGCGAAGTGAATCGACTTCATGCGAATAGCAACGGACGCTTCGGCGTTTCTGATGTTGGCGTCGATCCAAACTTAGGCGCAAACCGTGTCTCCGAGTTTGAGGAAAATGAATTGAATCGCTCATCATACGACGCATCATCGGCAGCATTCCAAGATTCCAATCTTTATGATGGAACAAACGAGACTATCGGACGAGTCGGTGGCGAAGCACTGCGCAGCCAGTCTGACTATGAAGCACCTCCGAACAGCGCGTATGGGTATACGAACAACTTAAATGATACCAATCAATTCGATCGAAATATGCAAGAAGAAAAAATGCGCTTACGCGAGGAACGACTCCGCGTGGATAAAGAAGAGGTCGAGAGAGGCGAAGTCACGCTCCATAAGGATGTCGTTGAAGAAGAACAGTCCTTCGATGTCCCTGTCATGCGTGAAGAAGTTTACGTTGAACGCCGTCCTGTCAATGAGTATGATTCGGATGTTGATGAATTCAAAATGATGCAGGATGAAGAAACGATCCGCGTACCGATAACTGAGGAACGCCTGGAAGTGACAAAGAGGCCGTATGTGTCCGAGGAGATTGTCGTTGGAAAACGACAATTCGTAGATACTGAATCGGTAAATGAAACTGTCAGACGCGAAGAAGCTCATCTTGAGCAATCAGGTGAAGTCGATGTACAGGATGAATTCGTCGATGAGCCTACGATGCGCCAAAAATGGGATGACGAGCGCTTTTGAGTAAGCAGAATTATATAATGGACCCGCAGAGTTGGAAAAGCTCTGCGGGTTTCTCTGTGTTAAAAGTGTCTATAGTTGGGGTGAGACACTTCTTCGAGTTGAGATGATGCGTAGTTGAGGCATTTTCGACCGCTTGATGATGGGATTACTTGGCAAGGATGCTGTCTCTGCCCGATGCTCTATTCATTTTTACCAGATGTGTAACGAATGGCTTGTTCACCTCCTTGATGTGAAGAAATCCCATCTGTTTTACAAGGGTCCTTATACAGTATTACTGTAATTTCATTACATATGGGACGTCTGCTTGGTTGTCCATAATTAATTCTCAAAATCGAAACAATTAGAGGGGAAGAACGACAAAAAAAATCCAATCCGGGAGACGCTTCACTCGTCGCCCGAATTGAACTGTCGATTTGCGAGCATCTTTTCCTGATTGGCATTGATCCTGTCGAGCATGACCAGCACATCATGCAGATCATCATATTGGTGGACCGTGAATTCGCGCATTGACATCCGATGGTTTTGAAAGCTTTTGCGTAGGCGGAAAACGGCTTGCCCCTGTTTCCCGAGCTCTTCCCGTATGGCCTCTTGCCTGATAGACTCTGCCCTCAATCTTTCATGCACTTCCCAAATCCTGTCCCGCAGATGAAGATAGCGGTTCCGTTGTGCATGCTGTTGGCTGGAAACAATGTCTAAAATTTTGCAACAAACTTTTTCCAACTTCTCGACCGCTGTCAAAAGCTGCGCATTGACCGCACTTTGATCTTTGATGAATTCCATATGCGGATTCCAGACGAATCGATCTTGATTCGCCGGAAAACCGGTCAGCTTATCCCTTTGATGAATCTTCGAACTTTCCAAATTGCAGGCTCCTCTACCGAGTCTTTCTCCTATACTATGTCGTCAGGACTGCCTATTGTTCGCATTTTAACTTGATTGGATGATCATATTTGTTTCCTTTTCCCCGAACAAGGGTATTTTCCGAAGACAAAGACGGAAGAGGAGGTACACTATGAATAAAACATTTATCGGATCATTCCCGAACAGCGAGCGATTGATGTCTAAAATATTAGAGCTAAAGCATGAAGGCGTGGAGGAAGAGGATTTGTATATTGTAATGAAGGATGATTTGGCGATTGACGAACTGCGGAGCAATGCGCTTCAGGAAGGCGAGGACTCACCGTATAACCTTTTCAATCATTTCATGGGTTTTCTTGCCGGCGAACAAAACGTGCGCCGCTTGCTGAAGGACGCCGGTTTCTCCGACAACGAAGCGAAACGGTATTTCGATGCTGTCCAAGAAGGCGCTTTGCTGCTTTATATGAACGGGAAGCTAAAAAAAGATCACAGCAATGAGCCGATTGCGGTTGAAAGGAAATATGAAGGCTACAAACCGATCCCGTTGGATGAAGCCGAGGCAAGTCCTAATAGTTGAGTCGGAAACGAGGCGTCACAGAAAGTCCGTAAAAATCGACTATTGTGACGCCCCTCATTTTTTTTGAACTATATAATTAAACTACTAGCAGCGCTTTATCGCTTGTTAATTTTTCACCGCGAATGCGTTGGAATTCAGACATCAGTTTATCAATTGTGAGTCCCTTCTTCTCTTCGGCTCCCACTTCCAATATAATCTGGCCTTTGTCCATCATAATCAGTCTGTTCCCGAGGTCCAGTGCCTGTTGCATATTATGTGTAATCATAAGTGTTGTTAATTGATCCTTCTCAACAAGTTCTTTTGTTAAATTTGTAATTAATTCGGCACGGGATGGGTCAAGAGCAGCTGTATGCTCATCTAGCAGTAAAATAGACGGTTGTGTAAATGTCGCCATTAGCAAAGATAGTGCCTGACGCTCTCCACCGGATAACATACCTACTTTTGCATTCAACCTATTCTCTAAATTCAAGTGCAATGTTTCAAGCGAGCTGCGGAAAAGTTCCCTTCGTTTTTTATCCACACCTCTTCGCAACAAACGTTTTTTATCCCTCGAATAAGCCATCGCTAAGTTTTCCTCGATTGTCATCGAGGGGGCAGTACCTGCCATCGGATCTTGGAAAACCCTTCCGATCATTCGTGAACGGACATATTCAGGTAACTTTGTAACATCTTTACCCGCAAGTTCAATCTTGCCAAAGTCAGGGGTAAGTGCACCGGAAATCATATTTAACATCGTCGATTTTCCAGCTCCATTGCTTCCGATCACGGTCACGAAATCGCCGGATGTCAACTCAAGATTGATTTCGTCCAACGCAATCTTTTCGTCAGGCGTTGCTTCATTAAATACCTTATTTATCTGTTCGAGCTTCAACAAGTGCAGTCCCCTCCTTGGTGAGAGAATAATTGCGTTCGGCCGAACGTTCCTCATGACGCCTTGCTTTTCTAGCTCTTTCACGCCTCTTTTCAAAATACTGCGGTAAAATCAGTGCACTGATGACAATAACCGCGGTAATCAACTTCATATCCCCTGTATCGAGAAAATCAACCCGCAGCGCAAGCGCTAGAACAATCCGATAAATGATTGCCCCCGCAATAACGGCAAAAGTCGTCCGTACAATTGTTTTTGTCCCAAAAATCGCTTCACCGATAATGACCGAGGCCAAACCGATGATGATCATTCCGATTCCCATGCCAATATCAGCGGACTTTGCGTATTGTGCGAATAACGCTCCTGAAAACGCGACGAGCGCATTCGAGAAACCAAGACCGATGATGACGAGTGTATCCGTATTCGCCGATAAACTCCTAATCATTTTTTTATTATCTCCAGTTGCGCGGATCGCAAGCCCCACTTCAGTTTTTAAGAACCAATCTACAATAAATTTAATGAGCAATACGATGATCGCCATGATGAAGACAGTTCCCCATGTAGAGGGCAAGTAGCGGACACCAAGCATACTGAAAAATTGATTGAATGCATTATCAATGCCAAGGGGAGCAAAAAACGCTTGAAATTTACTAAATAACGTCTCTGCATTTAATAAAGGAATATTGGGGCGGCCAATTGAATTTTCAGATGTCAGGCCCATAATGCGTAAATTGACAGAATACAAAGCAATCATCATTAGGATTCCTGATAGCAGCGGATTGATCTTTCCTTTTGTATGTAGAAGACCAGTTATACAGCCAGCCAAGAAGCCGATGATGAGTGCTACAGCCGTTGCGATGGCTGGATGATAGCCGAATAGTATCATAGTAGCTGCAACTGCAGCACCCGATACAAAACTTCCATCCACCGTCAGATCCGGGAAATCCAAAACTCGGAATGATAAGTACACTCCGAGCGCCATGATTGCAAAGATGATCCCTTGTTCAACAGAGCCGAAAATCGCTGAAAACATAAAGAATCATCTCCTATTCATTCACTAAATTCAGCTTTCCATTCATCTTTAATGGAAAGTCCAATTGTTTCTGCTGTATCTTCGTTCATGATCAGTTTCAAGTTTTGTGGGACTTGGACAGGTAAATCAGCAGGTTTATTCTCACCTTTTAAAATCTTCACAGCCATTTGACCAGCTTCATAGCCGATATCATAATACTCAAATCCATATGCCGCCAATCCGCCACGTTTGACAGAGTCGAATTCCCCGACCATCATCGGCAGTTTTTGTTCATTCGCAACTGACACTACTGATTCCAGTGCAGATACAACTGTGTTATCCGTGATGATGTACAAAGAATCCACTTTACCAATCAATGATTCCGTCGCTTGCTTCACATCTGCAGACGTAGCGACAGATGCTTCAACAACAGTCATATCCATTTCTTTCAGTATTTCTTTCACTGCATCCACTTGGGCACGTGAGTTTGCTTCTCCGGAGTTGAATACCATGCCGACCTTTTTCGCGCCTAATTCCTCTTTCAGGAACTTCATTGTATTCGGAATTGCATCTGGATGGTTATCAATCGTACCTGTTACATTTCCACCCGGGCTTTCCAGTGATTCAACGAGTTCAGCACTGACAGCATCCGTAACGGAAGTGAAAACAATCGGAATGTCTTTCGTTGCGCCTGCTACAGCTTGTGCGCTTGGGGTCGAGTTTGCAAAGATTAGATCGACTCCGGAACTTATAAGGTTATTTGCAATTGTCGTATTTGCACTGTTATCCCCCTGAGCATTCTGAGGATCATATTCAGCTTCAATTCCCGCATCTTCCAGAGCCTGCTTAAAGCCGTCAAATGCCGCATTCAAGGATGGGTGTTCAACAATTTGCGTGACACCGATTTTATAAGTCTTTGCTTTTTCACCAGTGGACGTACTTCCCCCTGACGATGTGCCGCATGCCGATAGGAGCAGTGCAGCCCCGACAATCGCAACCAATGCTTTTTTCCAATTATTCCTCATTTTTTATCCCCCTGTTGTCAGTTCTATTTCTCTACTGCTGGACAAGTTGGCAAATTCTACGAAATATTTTAACTTGTACAGCAACGTTGTAGATATTTTACATGTATTAGTCCGACATTACAAGACTATAAATATTATTGTGAATTACCAATTAACTCCTATTGTAAAAATCCACGCAAAAAAAACAGCCAATCGACGATACCATACCGACAATTGGTTGCTCTCCAAGTTGTTGATTATTCTGCTAAGTACTTCTCACGCCACTCCGTCAACTCATTTTCCATGATCTGATTTTCGAGCGTTTCGTCCCACTCACTCGTCATCGTATTCCATACACGTGCATATAGCCGGTCGTCTGCGGTTTGATGAAGTCTGAACTCAATGCAGGGGATGGATTGCCGTTCCAGTTCTTTAACGGACGTAATCGCTTGGACGACGAGCTGCACATCGCCTTCCTGATAGGTCACGTCCAACAGGTCGAGCGCTTCCCGCCACTCGTCATCAGTGAACTCCTTCAAATTACGAAGATCTTTTGCAAGCCGGTACATCTCCCCAACGCCATCTGTAGGCTCCCCCGCAAGGAATCGGCCATGAGACGGGCTGTAATGGACTGTCGATTCGTCCTTTTCCGGCGGCTGGATATATATGCCCGATTCGAGCTGCTGCCTTCCCGTTTCCGTCAATGCATAGGCGCCGCCGCTCTTTGTAATCATGCCGGCACGGTTCAACCGCTCCTTGATGTCTTCAATGAATAACGGTTCTACGACGAGCATATCGCTTAGTTCTTCGCTGGAAGAGAATCTAGATGTACGGAAAGCGACTAATAGCATTTTCATTAATATGTCCATCTTCGTACGCTTCACCGTTTCGTACTCGATATCAATCACCTGGATCGGCAATGACCATTTCACTGTTTCGAGCAATTTCACGTTCAAGTCGCGCAACAATTCATCACGTAGACGTTTTTCCAAAGCCTCCATTCATCCACCCCCTTTTCCTTCAATCATTCCTTCCAGAACCTACTAGCTCCCTGAATCCGCCCTTCAGCTTCACCTGTTCAACTAGCCGTGCGTACATTGCCTTCGTCCCGGCTTTCTTCGGCCGTTTCGTGAACATATCCGAGCTGCCGACGATAACCAGCAATTCCCTTGCCCTCGACAATGCGACATTCAAGCGGCGATAATCTTCTGCGAAGCCGATTGTGCCGCTCGGCTGATGATGATTCCGTACGAAGCTCAAAATGATGATATCCATTTCCATCCCTTGGAATTTATCGACAGAGCCAGTCCGGCAATGCAGATGCTTCGGCATGATTTCCTGTTCAATGAGCCGGTCGATTCGCTTCACCTGTTCCCCGTAGAAGCTGATGACACCGACGCTTTTCTTCTCGTTCGGCTGCATCCGGCCTTCCCGCTTCGCTAACGCCGTTGCTTCTTCGATATCCACTAGCAATTCTCGGATTCTATTCAGCTCAGCCTCATTGTAGAGACTCGTACCGCCCTTCACTTTGGCTTCAAAGTACGCAGGCTCATTCGGCATATCAAACCATAGAAGATGATCATTTCGTTTAATGTTGGCCGACGAAAGCAAATGATCGCGAGCTGCGTCAGAATCGGGTAGACCGCACTGCAGACGGTATTGGCCATCCACATAAAATGGCGCGATCGTCTCCATGATTTCCTCATGCATCCGGTATTGGATGCCGAGCATCGTCTTATTCTGCTTCGGCAACGTTCTAAACAGCCGCTCGAAAAGCGATTCCTTCAGCATCCCGCTCAGTTCTTCCTTTTCGGCCTCGTCCTTGATCTCCTCGATGAATTCCTCCATCGTCTCCCTGCCGACAAGCGGCGGTAGCTGATGATGATCCCCTACGAGGACGATCTTCTTCCCTTTCAGCATCGGAAGCAATAGTTCAGGCGGCGTCGCTTTTGACACTTCGTCAATGATGACGACATCGAATTCCGGATAATCTTCCATGAAGTCCCGGCGTGCGGAAGCGACACAAGTCGTTCCGATGACATTCGCATGCTTCACATACAGCTTGCGGATTTCATCCAAGTCGAACTCCCCTGCTCCTGCAAGCATTTCACTCCACTCATCCTGCAGCAACCGTGCGACCGGCATCCGATCAAGCTCCTGCTGTAATTCGGCGGCTTTTGCAGACTTCTGATCGATTTCCTCAATCAATTCCTTCTTCCGCTTTTCCGGTTCGGATAGGATGATTTCCTGTAGAGTAAGAATCCGCTGCTCAAGTTGTTTCATCCGGTCTATTGCCTCCGCCTCTTCCAGCAGCAATGCTTCTTGGTCAGTCCGTAAAGCTGCAAGCTGTTCGGAAGTACGGATCGACTCAGTGGAATTCTCTTCGACTGCCAGCTCAATCTGTTGGAATAAACCTTTCCGCTCCTCAAAGTCGGCAAGCGTCTTTTCAAGCTTTTCAATCTCGTCCTCGACATCCTGTCGATAAACTTGCTCGTCGACATGTACAGCGAGCTCCGAACTTTCTTCCTTCAATTCTAGAAGCTGTTCCTCGTGTTCTTTGACTGTCTGTTCGGCGGCTGCCACCTGTTCTTCGACCTCTCGAATATGAGCAGTCATTTCATCTTTGATTTCGTTTTTCAAAGTGGTGAATCGGCCCGCCGCCTCTCGGTCGGAGGATGATTTGATTGATGCAGAAATTGTCTGCACGTCCTCCGCTTTGCCGTACAAATAAGCGAGATTTTCGGCAAGCCTGTGCAGAAGAGTCGCCTTTTCGGCCGTTGCTGGCGCTGCTAAAATCCGTTTTGTCGCAGGGTTCACAAAGAATCGGCCGATTTTATCAAGCATGTCATGCATCTCTTCAGCCGTTTTGTATGTATCATCCTGTTTGCTGCGGACCTGTTCGACCGCGAAATGATGCTTCCGAAGCAGATTTGCCGCATGACTGATTCCTTTCGTCAGACGCTCCTCCACTTCCTTCCATTCGAGAAGCGCATACGGATATGTACCGTTTTGAATATCCACACGCAAACGACGGAGCGTATTCATTTCAAGGCTCGTCGGAAGCGACGGTTCGATGTTGTGTGCTGCGAAGAGCCCTTCCAGCTCCTGCAGCTTCCGTACGTCCGATAATTCTTCGATGAAACGCGGCATCGACCCCACCTTCAAACTGTTCGTTGCCGCTTCTTCCGTCAATTTCCGAATTTCCATTTCCGCGTAGTCGATCGCTTCGACCGTTTGGAAATAACGGAGCTTTTTGCGATTCAATGACAATTCGAGCTCTGCTTCAGCCATCTTGTCATGCAATTCCTGACTAATTGAAGCGACTTCCTTTTCCTGTTGCAATTTGTCCTTTTCAATCGACAGCTTTTCAAGCATCCTGGCCAACTCTTCCAATTGCTGTTCAATCGAATCCCGTCTCTCGTCTAGCTCCGACTGCAACTTTCTCAAGGAGTCCAACTGTCCATGCAAGTCTTTGTTTTCCGTTACGGCGGCTTGCTTCTCGGCTATGCGCCGGTCCATTTCATCCTGTTCCGCCTTCAGACGCCGCTTTTCCTCTTCGAGACTTTCAATCTCCTCAGCGATCTCCTGCTCCCGCGTTGCTCGCTTTTCTCGTTGCTCATTGACCGCAGCCAACGTTTCGTCCCGCCAGTAGGAAGCGACATTCTCCTCGATGAATCGCTTCCCTTCCTCTTCGATGCTCTCCGTCCGCCCATAGCGCAAAATCCGTATGCCTGGATCGGACAGCAGCCTGCCGAGCGCATTGTCCACCGCCAAATTCGATTGCGAGGCGACGAGCGTCCTTTGCCCCGCCAACATGAGCTGGTGGCAAAGCTCCGAGATGACCGTCGTTTTCCCAGTCCCTGGAGGTCCTTGGATGACATACAGATCATGCGCAGACATCGCGCCGGTGACTGCTTCACGCTGGAACTCATTCAACGGATGATGGAACTCGAGCTCCTGCCTCTTATTCGTAATTTGGACGACTGGCCGCTCCTCGAACAGTACCTTCTCCAAATTGGCATTTGCCGCAAATCCGTCCTGCAGATCCTTGAATCCTTTCCGCAGCCGACGAATTTGGCTCAGCTCGGCGAAATTGCTGAAGACGATTTCACGGGCGCCATTCGGCAATAAAGAGCCGCGCCGCGCAACCGCCTGGTATTTCCGGCTTAGCTCGATCTTCACCGACCGTCTTCCGCGATTTACGTCGACGACCGTTCCGAGATCTTCGTTCGAACCTTTCAGTTTTGCACTGAATCCGGTAATCGTACTCCAGTCTTTCGCTTCCAATCCGCTGCAACTAATTGTCAGCTGACTGAACGATTCATTGATAATAGGTTGTGAAAAATGGGCGGTTACATCCGCAACATCTGCATTTTTCTCCTCGATCTGCAAGTATCCTTCCCAGCTCTTGATCCGTTTTTCAACGTATGCTGAACGCTCTTGCGCAATCGGAAGCTCCCGAAGGCTCGTATACAGCTGGATCGGCATCGGACTGCCTGTACGCCGGTTGACTGCAAATGCCAGGCGGACGCCAAGTCGGCGATTCGTCCGGACAGGCTCTTTACGCCCTTTCACTCTGAAGCTCGTCGCGAGGAAGCCTTCGTTTTTGTAGACGCATTCCATGACGGCGACCCGTTCGTTCAAGTGGTTCGCGAGCTGCGGATTTTCCTCTGGGCCGAAGTAGAAGGAGAATGCCATGTTGTCTTGTTTTGCGGGAAGTTTTTCAATGTAGACAGAGAAATTCGCCTGCATGGAAAAGAGCTCATTTTCGTCGATTGCCCAGTTTCCGATTTCCTTACGCGCCCGTTGCGTCATATCAAGCCGGCAATTCATCACTTCGCTTTTGTTCATCATGACATCCTCCTTTCTGGTCCTTATCCGAAATAAAACCATACGTTCTATCATACAACAAAAACGGGTACTGATTCACTAAAAATCCGGAAGAAGAATTTGTTGCAATCGTTTCCCATTTCAAAGTTTCGGGTATTGCATGTAGAGATTGTAATCGCTTTCGAATAGATAGAAGGAGTGAATGAATATGCCCAAGAAAACGTTTGCCGGGTTGTACGATACAGAGGAAGCATTACTTGCCGCTGTTAAGGAGTTAGATGAAAAAGGGATTGACCCGGAGAACATATATGTCATTGCGCGAAATGAAGAGGATGTCGATTTGTTACGGCGCAGGACGGCGGAAGAGATCCAGTCGGCGCCTTCGAATTGGCTGGACCGTTTTATCGGCTATATTTCGGGGGAGGATCATGTGCGCAGCATGCTTGTGGAAGTCGGTTTTGATGAAGGGGACTTGAGGCGGTATGAAGCGGAAATCAAGCAGGGTAAGTGGCTTCTCTATGTCGATGGCGAACTGGAAAAGACCGCATATGAGCTGAATGCGGAGCGACATAAGGTGGAAACGAACCCGTTTGACCGGCCGATTTCGGAAGCAGAACGATTGAACAGGCAAGGTGAGGAGTCGCCCGTCGGCATTGGGGAGGATGGATTGCCGAAAAATGATTACCGGGATAGCCTTGCAAAGGATGCCTATGAGGGCAGCAGTACAGTCTCGCGGGAAGACCTGCTGTTCGGCCGTGCAGGTGCGGAAGCTTTATTCGACACGTCCGAATATGAACCGAATCCGCCGAACCTCTCCTCTCCTTCCCAAAAACGCGGAACGCCGTCCGGGGAGCGCGGCCATTTGCATCGGGCATCGCGGAGGAACGTAGATTGGGGCGGTATAGATCAAGAAAGCCAAAACATCATCCCTGATCCACAAAACTTCGCTGAAAGTCAGATGGATCGACAGGATGCATTGGCGCAAGCGAAAGATTTTGCTGATTTATTAGAAGGCCGCAATTCGAATGGAATCCAATCAGAGGATGACGTCAAGCCGATTAAGCCGATTGTCATCGACCTGCGGAATGTCGAAGTGGATGAAACTGCCGAATCTTGGCTGCTGCCGAAGAAACGAAAAAAGGATAAATGATGTATGCGACCATGCACCTTTCGGGTGTGTGGTCTTTTTATGGAGATGAGCTCGTACATCCGGAGGAGTGATCATAAGTCACGGCAAGTGATCATAAACCCGGAGAAGTGATCATCACTCATGCTTTATACTTATAAACGTTTCATTTAATTCCATTTTCTTCATTCACTCGTCTCCTACAAGTTTTCCTGCTATAATAATAGAGTGCTTTTGCAAAGGGGCTTTCCCTAGCTGAAACACAAAAATAGTAGACGGAGAATGTTGCATACAACATATTCCTAGCTGAGGAGAATTGTAGACTTGAAGATTTTAGTAACAATTATTGTTGGTTTGTTGTTCATTGGATTGTTATTCAAATTCCCTGTTTTATTCATTGGCATTGCCATTGCACTTTGGGGAATTAAAAAAATAAAGAAGCAAAAAGAAATGAATCAGAAGTCGAAAATGGCGCCTGCCTTACTGATCATCGGATTAGTGCTCGCGCTTGGAGGATGCGTCGGTTCACTCGATAAGGAAGAATCTACTGAAAAATCCCCGACAGAACAAGTTGAGACTGTCAAGAAAGATACATCGGAAGAGAAAGCACAAGAGGAAGACACTTCCACTGTTGAAAAGGAAGAAGTGGAAAAAGAAGAAGCCGTTAAAGAAGAAAATAAATCGGAAGAAGCGAAAACTAGCACAGCTATCGTCGCTCCACCAATCGAAAAGAAACCTGCTTCCACCACTAAACCGGCTCCGGTGAAAAAGACTGAGACGTCCGGAACGACGGCGCAAGTTCCCGTCAAACTAGTGAAGACGATCGACGGCGACACAATCAAAGTATTGTATAACGGGCAAGAGATCAACGTCCGCTATTTATTGGTCGATACGCCAGAAACGAATCATCCCCGCCTTGGCAAGCAGCCGTTCGGCGATAAGTCGAAGGAGCGCAACCGGCAATTGGTCAATAGCGGCGCCCTCACGCTTGAATTCGATATCGGGGAGCGCTACGACAAATATGATCGATTGCTCGCCTACGTCTATGTCGACGGAAAAAGCGTCCAAAAGACGTTGCTTGCGGAAGGATTAGCCCGCGTTGCATACGTATATCCGCCGAACACGCGTCATTTGACACCTTTTGAGGAAGCGCAGGCGTCAGCGAAGAAACAAGGGCTCGGCATCTGGTCGATTGAGAATTACGCGACTGATTCAGGGTTTAATAGTGATGCAGTACCTGCGAAAAGTGCAGGCAGTTCAGCTGCGAAGCCGAAAGCACCTAGTGTTGCTGCAACAAAACCGGCACCGACGCCTAGCCCGAGCGTTTCCAGCGGCCAGGAATGGTTCCAAAACTGCACGGAGCTCCGTAAGAAATATCCGAATGGTGTTCCTCAAGGCCATGCTGCCTACCAGTCAAAAATGGACCGTGACAAAGACGGTTATGCATGTGAAAGATAATAATTGATAAAATAGCCGATTGTTTCCCGAGGGATTCAATCGGCTTTTCCTATATTTCATTTAATGGATTGATTACACAACATATGCATGAATTTTGTCCTTACGCCCATATTATATTCAAACTCCAGAATGGGGAAGGGTTATAAAATGAGAATTTTAGCTAGTATTTTCGGTGTCATTGTAATTACCACAATCATATATTTTTGGGGGTTTACTACACAAACGAAAGAACTTGAACCGCTCATTTCCCATTCAGGGAAGAAACCCGTAGTCCTTTTACTAGTCGATTCATTAATGGACAAACCGTTGATGAAAACCCTTCAAACCAATGATGTACCCGCATTGAAATTTTTAATCGAAAATGGATATTATGAGCCTGAAGTTATTGCTTCCTATCCAACAATGTCGGTTACCATCGACAGCACCATTCTAACGGGGACATACGCCGACCAGCACCAATTACCAGGTCTCGTTTGGTTTGATCAAACAGAGGGACGACTTGTCAATTATGGAAGTGGAAAAGAAGAGGTTTACACCCAAGGCGTCAAACAAGTCATACATGACGGCTTGGTGAATTTAAACGAAAAGCATTTGAATAAAGAGGTTCAAACGATTTACGAAGCTTTATCTGATAGAAAACTCTCTTCCGCTTCTATTGATGGACTTGTCTACCGAGGTGATTCCGTTCATCGACTACAATTGCCGAAAGCCGGAACTACATTCGGGTTTATTCAAAAAAATATTGAAGTAAAGGGACCTGATCTATTGTCTTTAGGAAGTCTTAGTAAATATAATCCCCAAAATTCGAAGCACCATCATGCTTGGCAAAAATTCGGGTTTAATGACCAATTCTCCACCTATGAATTAATATATTTGATGAATAACAATTCATTGCCTTCTTTTACACTTGCCTATTTTCCTGACAATGACAAGCGGGTTCATAAAAACGGACCTTCTGAAACGGAAGGAATCATTGAACTGGATAAGAGGCTGCAACAGCTATTAAATTCCTTCTCTACCTGGGAAGAAGCAATCACTAAAGTGACTTGGATCATTTATGGAGACAGTGGACAAGCATCGATCAAAAAAAGCAGGAAAAATGCTGCTGTCGATCTTACTTCCCTCTTAAGCAATTATCAAATTTGCCGTCTCGGCAAGCCGGTCAAAGCGGATGATCAAATTTGCATAGCAGTCAACGAACGCATGGCGTATATTTATTTGCTGGGTGAAGAGATAAGCTATGAAGAGGTTGCATCACAGATAAGGAACGACCCAAGAGTCGGCTTTGTTTCGTGGAAAGAAAATGAGACGAACTTTGTCGTAAACGCGAAATCGAATGATCAATTACTGTTTTATCCTAATGGAAACAGTAAAGATCCTTATGATCAACAATGGACAGTCGACGGAGATCTTTCAATTTTGGATTTGTCATTGGGTCAGCGCCAAAATATAATTTACAACACCTATCCGGACGCACTCGCCAGGCTGAATGGCGCGCTTCATTCTCATAAGGGCAAGTTCTTGATCGTTGACGCTAAACCAGGATATGAATTCAAAGGGGAACGTACTCCTCTTCATTTGGGAGGAGCCGGTCACGGTTCGTTGCATTATGACGATTCAATTTCAACAATGATTGTCGCTGGTGAGGATTCACTTCCGAAATTTAAGCGAGGAAAGGACTTTAAGGATTGGATTTTAGAATTGACTAAATGAAGCTGAACTGAAGATATATAATCAAAAAACTGTAGACAAAGTGAAATGATACTTTGTCTACAGTCTCAGTGAGAACATTACCCGGCTATTGCGTGAGGTAAATGGACGTTGTGAATCGTGATTTCCGGCCTGCTGCCAATCCTAATATTCACTCCGGTTTGTCCAAGTCCCTCGCTTATATAAAATTGTTTCTCTTTGTAGCTGTGCAAACCTTTTACCATATTCATTTTAACCAACTTGCCCATCTTCACGAGATGATATGGCTTCGGCCAATGAATTTGGCCACCATGAAAATGCCCCGAAAGCAAATAATCAAAATGATAGTTATGCATCGATAAAACAACATTCGGATCATGTGTCAGCACGAGATTATACCCTTCTTCCACACCATAATAAGATTCCATCAAATCACTTCTGTTTGTACTGAAATCGTCTATCCCGATAATATTTACTGGAACTCCGTCTATGTCAATTAAGTCGTTCTCATTTTGCAACAGTTTCACATCATTTTGCACTAACATGTCCGTTAATTGCTTTAAGTCATTTTTCCGCAAAACATAATCGTGATTGCCAAGTACAGCGTAAATACCGAAGGATGGATTAAGTTTCTTTAGTACTTGTAAATATGGATAGAGCTTCGGAATGGTACGCTTTCTATCAAGGAAATCGCCAGTCAAAGCGATTAAATCAATCGGTTGCATTTTAACCTGTGCATATAGTTGCTCTGGGGATATTGATATATTTTCAAGATGCAAATCAGAAATATGCAAGATCCGAAGAGGTTTATTGTTCTTCACTTTCGAACCATTTTTACACTTTATGTCTATCTGGTTCATGACAACGGAGCGTGTATTCTTGTTACCTATATATATGAAGTAGCTCAGCGCTAGAAATATTATTAGAGTAGCAATCATTTGTTTTCCTCCTCTTGTTAATTATAAGGGGAAGGAGGTGTTGTTTTTACATGTAATATATGGACGGTTTGCCAAATGGCACGTAGGAAAGGACGAGGCGATTAAATACTTGCTATTTCGCAAACTATTCGTAGAGGAGGGATAGTCCCATGACAAAGATTATATTTTTTCCGTTTTTGCAAATTCCTTCAGGCCATCATCATGTTGCTGATAGCATCAAAATTCAATTGGAACAAATGCCGGATACTTTTCTTTGTGAAAAAATCGATATTTTATCTTACGGCTATGGCAAATTTGAAGGTTATATCTCCTCGTTATATTTACAATGGATTCATAAACTTCCCAAATTATATAGCACAATCTATCGAGCTTCCGCATTTGATGATGTGATGCAAACTAAACGTTTTTATCTATATGAACTACTTTTTATAAATTTTTTCAAAAAACTACTTAAAGAAGAACATCCAGATGTAGTTATCTGCACTCATTCCCTCCCTTCATACATGCTCGCACGACTAAAAAAATCAAACCTGTGGTCAGGACCGATTATAAATATATATACCGATTATTTCATCAATAATTTATGGGGAATTGAAGAAGTTGATTATCACTTTGTTCCTAGTAAGAAAATCAAAGACCAACTTGTCATGCAAGGCGTTAAGGCTCAGCGCATTTTTATAACGGGCATTCCTGTTCACCCCCTATTCAAGTTAAAAAATCCAAAAGTAAAAGAAGAACCGATTCTATCCGCGCTACTCAGCGGTGGAAATATGGGGGCAGGATCAATTGTCCAACTTCTTGACCGATTAGATCCGGATGGCATGATCCGCTATAAAGTTTTATGTGGAAAAAATGAGGAACTGTTTCATTCCATTCAGGAGATGGAAAATCCCCTTATACAACCGCTTTCCTATATTTCATCAAAACAGATGATGAATCGGTTATATGATGAATCAGATTTAATCATTACAAAACCGGGTGGAGTCACAATCAGTGAGTGTCTTACAAAAAAATTACCTATTTTCGTTTATGATGTTTTACCTGGACAAGAAGAGCAGAACTTGATTTTTTTGAAAAATAAAGGATTGGTTCATCATTTAGATGCTTGGAGAACTCAAGAAAATATTGAACAAGAAATATTGACGGTGATGTGTCATAAAAAACAGGAGATAACAGGTGCAATTGACAGATATTTAACAGAAATTGAATTGGAAGATCCAGTGTCATTTATTATCGAGACCTATAAAAGGATTGTTTAACTACTCATGATTTCATAGACAAATCTTTCATAAATAATTACCGAAGGAAATGGTCAACCTACAGGATGACAATGAAATTAGTGAGGTGCACTTACATGAAACAACAATTAATTAACATATGGAGTATCGTCGACCCCTTTTACTTGAAGTGTACTCGACTGCAGTGCCTTGAACAAATCATCGGGAAATATAACATTTTTCGCATTCGATTGACACGTTATAAAGGCCACGAAGTCGTTCTATCCGACGGTACGATTATTACGAAAAATGATTTGCTCGTGAAAATCCACCTGCATAACGTCCGTGTTTTGAAAGAAATGGATAGTATGGATGGAAAGTTGAAAATACTATTTCTATACAAAGCGGCTTACTATTCCATGCCTGCACTTGCGTTGTACGTACTGCAACATGAGCAAAAGGATCACATAAAAGGAATCATCGGAATAACAATGATTGAAAAAGGATATGACCGTCTAGGGTTTGAATCCTTTTTATTTTCGAGCAGTATGTATACATGGTTCAAACGGATTTCACTATACCCGATCCATTTACTAGCCAATTCCAAGTCCTCTTCGAAAAGAAATAAGACACCTGTACCTAGATACTTATTCATGTCAAAAGATGCCCTATGCAAAAAATATGGTTCGCTGCAAAAAAATATTGCTTAAATTAAAAAGTGGATTGCCTTTCCCATTAGGCAATCCGCTTTCCTATTCACCCTTCATCTTCCACAATTACTGCTTTGCCTCTCATTTTCAACAATAACGGAATCAACAGCCATGCTGCGGCCGCAATGATGAACACGAGTGACAGCGGCTTCGTGAAGAAAATGCCGAAGTCGCCGTTTGAAATCGTTAAGGCACGACGCATATTGTTCTCGATCATCGGTCCTAGCACGAGTGCGAGGACGAGAGGAGCTACCGGATAATCGTTTTTCGACAATAGATAACCGACCACGCCGCATCCGAGCAATAAGTACAAATCGAATGTCGTATATTGCACAGCGTACACACCGAAAAATGAAATCGCCACGATGATCGGCAATAAATATTTCTTTGGCGTTTGAATGACCTTTGCAAATACACGGACGAGCGGCATGTTCAGCACCAACAACATCAAGTTGCCGATGAACATACTCGCGATGAGCCCCCATGCCACTTCGGGATGCTCGTCGAAGAGCAGCGGGCCTGGCTGGATATTGTACATGATGAGTGCCCCCATCAAGATTGCAGTCGTTCCGGAACCGGGGATACCGAGCGTCAGCAAAGGAATCATGGCGCCTCCGGAAGCCGCGTTGTTCGCAGACTCCGGACCGGCAACACCTGCGATATTTCCATGGCCGAATGTTTCAGGCCGTTTGCTGAATTTCTTCTCTGTCATATACGAGAAGAAGGAAGCGAGCGTCGCGCCTGCGCCTGGAAGCACTCCGATGAAAAATCCGAGCAATGAGCCACGGACGATTGGCACGGCGCTATCTTTCATATCCTGCTTCGTCGGGAGGATGCGGTTGATTTTTGCAATCGTCCCTTCTTCATTGTCCCGTTCCAGAACAGTCTTGAACACTTCACCGAGTGCGAAAAGTCCGACTGCAATCGTCAAAAATTCGAGGCCAGAGAATAGGATCGGTTGGTTGTATGTGAAACGGGCGATGCCCGAGACCGCGTCGATGCCGATCGTGCCGAGCATCAGTCCGAAGACCGTCATCATCAAAGCTTTCGTCATCGATTTTCCAGCAAGGCCGCTGACCGCCGCCAAACCTAACAGCATCAATGAGAAGTACTCCGCCGGACCGAATTTGATGGCGACATTGGACAATGGTTCTGCCAACAAAACGAGGCCAATCAAGGAGACGATGCCCGCACAGAACGATCCGATGGCGGATATCGCCAATGCAGCCCCTGCCCGGCCTTGCCTTGCCATTTGATAACCATCAAGCGTCGTGACGACGGAAGATGATTCTCCTGGGGTGTTCAATAAAATGGATGTTGTTGATCCCCCGTACATCGCGCCGTAGTAGACGCCTGCTAGTAAGATGATAGAGCTGGCGGCCGCCGCACTTGTCGGCATGCCGGAAGTGATAGTTGCCGTGACCGGAATAAGGAGTGCAACCCCGCTCATCGGCCCGATGCCCGGAAGCACGCCGACAGCTGTTCCGATGACGACGCCGATGAACGCAAATAATAGATTATGCCATTGGAAGGCGATCGCAAAACCGTCACCCAAAAATTGTAATGTGCTCATGTTGTGACTCCTTTCTCAACTCAATCAATTTCGCCTTGGCGTAATTGCGTCCGGATTTTTATCGAGCATGCTCGATAAACTCCCATTAAAATCCGTGACATCCGCCGGAGGCAACTATAACTTAATCCAGCAGGGTCTTTGCTGGATTAAGTTATAGCGGGAATCCTGGCAATGAGCCGCCAAGAAATTCTGCAAAGAAATAATAGATGCCAAACGAGAAAACCGCTGCGATAATAATTGTAGAAATAATCCTTCCTCGCTCCATCGTCTGAAATGTGACGAGCAAAAAGAGGAATGTCGAGATGACATACCCGAGCTTTTCCAGTAAGAATGCATACAGCGCCGCACTCACGAGGATGATGAGGAACTTTTTATATTGCAGCTTTTCCTTGGATGCCGATTCTGATTTGTATGTAAACGTTTCGTACAGCAGTCGCAAACTCAAAAGAATCAATATGACACCGAGCCATAACGGAAAGATTTTAGGTCCTACCGTTGATCCGTATGCGCTGCTTGCGATCTTCGTACTTTCGATGACAAATAAAAGACCGATCAGTAAAAAAGCGATGCTTGCATATCGATCGAATGTTTTACTCATAGTCTTTGACACCCCCCTAAAAGAAAAGGCGGCCACTTTAGCCGCCAGATTACATTATTTTTGCATGCCAAGAGCTGTCAGAAGTTCGACAATTACTTTGTCTTGGTCTTCCAAATACTTCGTGAAGTCATCAGAAGCACGGTACTCGCTTTCCCAGCCGTTTCTTTCAAGTTCCGCTTTCCACTCGTCAGTCTCGACCATTGCTTTCAATTTTTCCGTCCAGTAATCGACAGCTGCATCGGTCATTTCTTTTGGTCCGAATAGTCCGCGCCAAATTGTGAACTCAGCATCAATGCCTTCCTCTTTAAATGTTGGCACTTCAGTCAATTCACCGCCAAGACGTTCTGACGAGCTGACAGCAAGGACACGGACATCACCGGATTTTACATATTGTCCGATTGTCGATGCATCCGTTGCAATGACATCAGCATTACCGCCTAGCAACGCTGCAACTGCTTCGCCCCCGCCATCATACGACACGTATTTCACTGTTTTCGGGTCAATTCCATATTCGAAAGCTGGCAGGACACCAACTAAATGGTCCATCGAGCCGGGTGCCGATCCGCCGGCAAGCGTAACTGATTTTGCATCTTTTTTAATTGCTTCCAATACATCCTTCAGCGTCTTGAATTCCGAATCCGCTTTAACGACAATTGCGCCGTAATCGCGTGTCAGCTGTGCCAATGGAGTTGTATCCTTGTAGCCGTACGGGCTGTTCCCTTCAGCCTTATTGTTATTAATTAAAAGAGGTGGAGATTTTACAATCAACGCGTAATCATTCTTCACTTCTTTTGTCGCAAACTCCGCCATGTAAACAGCACCGCCGCCACCTGGTTTATTCTCAACCGTGATCGGTTTTTCAATCAGCTTCGTATCATTCATCGTTTTCGCAATTGCGCGAGCGGTCAAATCCCATCCTCCGCCTGCCCCGGATGGTGCGACAATCGTCAAGTTTTTCTCAGGATATTTCGAAGAGTTCCCCTCTGCCCCGTCATTCTTTGCACACGCTGCTAGGCTTAATGCCATAACACTTGCCATAGCAACAATCTTAAATTTCTTCCATTTCATCTTGCATCCCCCTTTGGAATAAAAAAATGATGGTAGCGCTTTCATACGCTATCATCAATTTATCAGAAGGTTGGTTATTTTCAATGTTTGCGGTCATAAGTTCAATAATGGGTGTTAACGTCATTTTGTTCATATTGTTCATTGATAATGAATGAAATATCTTCGCTCAGGGCGACCGACCGAACCGTAGATCAGCTCGGTGTATGCCCGTTTTTCCGAAACGAGATACTCCAAATAACGCCTTGCGGTCGATCGGCTGACGCCAATATCCATGCCAAGCGTTTCAGCGGTGATTCCTCCTTCGATCTGCATCATATGGCTGATGACTTTCTCTTTCGTAATCGGGTCGATTCCTTTCGGAGGGAGGTTTTCCACATTTTCTGCAGCTGTATTTGTTTTATTCCACAAGAAGTGGATGGAATCCTCTTTCATGATCCCATCGCCAGCAAGCTTCTCCCTTTTCGCCTTGTAGGAAAGGAGACTGTCCTTGAACCGATCGAATGTAAGAGGCTTCAGTATATAGTCAGCTACGCCGCGGCGGTACGCCTTTTTCACGATGTCGACTTCGGCTGCTGCGGTTATGAAAATAATGTCAGTGTCAGGGCTGTTTTCGTGGATGAAACCCATGATCTCCGTACCGAGCGCGTCGGGCAAATAGACATCGAGCAACACAAGATCCGGCGCCAGCGCCTGCACCCAATCCTTCGCCTCCTCGCCGGTATGCGCGGAACCGACGACCGTGAAACCTTCCAATTTCTCAATGAATCGCCTATGGATGTCTGCGATCCGCTTATCGTCTTCAATGATTAAAATTTCAATTGGAGTCTGCATGTTGGTACCCCCTTTTCGGGATGGAGATGATGAACAGTGCACCACCTAAATCCCCTTTTTCCACTGTAATGGAGCCGCCCAAGTCTTCGACGTTCTCCGCCACTTTCAAGAGCCCGTATCCTCTGTCTTCCCTATCTTTTGTCGAAACTTTTTCAAGGAATAAAGCATCCAGGACTTCATTCGCAATGCCCTTGCCCGAATCTTCTACTTCAAAAAGGATCTCTTCCCCGTTATCGAAAACGAATAGGCGTACAAGCCGTTTCGCTTCAGGATTCATATCTACCGCTTCAAAGGCATTTGTCATTAAATTTCCGATGATGGAGACGAAATGGGTCTTCTCCAATTGGGCCGGCAACTCTTTCAAAAAGCTGTCTTCATCAAGGAGGAAACGGATATTCAGTTCCCTTGCCCGATTAAAAAAGCCGATGACGATTCCGCCGAGGAAAGGATCCTGCAAGCGCTTCGTGACAAACTGGATGAGTGATTGGTGTTCGGCCGTTTCATTATGGATCAGGCTGAGCGCTTCGTCGTATGAATGAAGCTGAATAAGCCCTGAGATCGTGTATAGGAAATTATTGTATTCATGGGTCTGCGCCCTAAGCGCTTCGGTATACCGCTTCACTTGCGATAATTCCATCGCAAGCTGGTCGATTTCCGATTGAAGGCGGAATGTGGATACGGCGCCGATGATTTGGTCATCCGCCCGAATCGGGATGCGGTTGACGATAACTTTACGACCGTGGATTTCCATCGGCCGGTCGAGGTGCCGTTCCCCTGTTTCCAACACTTTCAGCAGCAAGGTGTTCGGCAGCACTTCCTGAATTGTCCTGCCGATCAGTTCCGTCTGGCCGGGAATGGAAAGTGTGTCATAGGCCGCTGCATTCACCGTTGTGATGACCCCTTTCGCGTCGACCATGATGATGCCTTCGCGAACAGATTCGATAAGCGCATTCCGTTCAGTGAATAGATTTGCGATTTCCGCAGGCTCCAGATTGAACAGCTCCTTCTTAATGTTCCGTGAGAGGAAGCTTGAGCCGATAATGCCGAGAGCGATGGCGATCAATACGATGTAGGAAATATTATCGATGTACTGAAAGAATATGGAGGATATGTCGTCGTTTAGATAACCGACCGAAATGACCCCGACAATTTCGCCTTCATCATTGAAGACGGGCGTTTTCCCGCGCAGTGCGGGACCGAGCGTGCCAGTCGCCTTTGAAACATACGATTCTCCAAAGTGAAGTGCACGTTCATTGTCATCCCCGACCATCTTTTGTCCGATCCGTTCGGTGACAGGATGGGCATACCGGATGCCTTCCCTGTTTCCGATAACGACATATTCTGCACCGGTTTGATGGCGGACGGCTTCGGCAATCGGCTGCAGAAGTCTGGACGGGTCTTCCTGTTCAAAAGCAGTGCGGACATCCGGCCGGGCCGCCGTCGTTTTCGCAATGCTCAGCGCCCGGATGCCAATCTGCTTTTCAATCCCTTGCGACATCGTGAAGTAGAATGAAACGCCGATTATGATTGCTACAAGCGAAACGAACAAGGCGCCATATGAAAATATTCGTGATTGCAAGGATCTCGGCTTCATGCAGATCATCTCTCTATCTGGAAGTATAGGTGTTAGTTGGATGCGGATTTCAGCGGGAAATCCATTTCTCTCTATGTTACACTATTGGCAATTGTGGGGGAATAGGTTGAATCAATTCGGATAGATGCGGGTACGATATCATTGACGGAAGGGAGCGTGACGCGATATGAAGGAATTCAAAATCACTTATTTCTTCGACAAAGAACATTACATACGAAGGTTCATTCACACCGACTCGATGGAGAGCGCCGAACAGCTCGTCGAATCGGAACGTGATCAATACATCTCGTTTCGTGACAGCCGGGGAATCTATCATGAGCTGCATACCGGCAAGGTGCGGGTCGTTCAAGTTTCGGAGTATTTCCGGGAGGATAAAAAGATAGGGTCATCCCGTTAACAGCGCGAGGTTTCTGTGAAAGAATGGACCTTGAAGATGAAAGATTGGACCTTTGCGAGAAGGAATGGACCTTGAACGCGAAAGAATGGGCTCTTGTCAAAATAATGAAAGTCAATATCGGGGAAATTTCGACAAAAGAAAAAATCTATGCCGAATTATTTCCCGGGAAGCTTTTTTGCTCGTATTTTGAAACCCTTTCCCCTTCCACTAGCAAAATATCCTTTTGTTTGTCGTTCGATATGGAAAGATGCAACAAGACACAAGGACAATTACAGTTTCAGCAAATATTGCCGGTCTATTTTTCCTGCCAGGATTCTAATTTGACGAGAAAAGCCGATAATGACCGCTATGAGTGAAACAAACATGCGCCCTTGTAAAAATCACATGAATAATTAATAAGAGATGGCACAAAATACATAAAGTCTAATTTGAGGAGGGATGAGCATGAAGTACAAAAAATATCTTCTTTCGTTTATGTCAGTTCTTTTGTCGGCGGGTTTTCTATTCGGCTGCAACGGCGTTGATGAAGATGAACCGGATCCGTCTGAAGAGCCTACGGAGCAACGTGAGGATAATAGTCAATGAAGTGATATGTAGCACCGCTCCAAGCGGTGCTTTTTTAAATTCCTACAAACAGAATAAAGAATTTACCGAACGATTTATTCCAACAAAAAAAGGCCATAAACAGCCTCTTCTCTTAACTCATTATGCAAATTCGGTTTTTCCCGTTTTCTTTCGCTTGATACAGCGCTACGTCTGCTTGGTGGAACAGTTCGGTGAAGGTTTGGATGGTGCCGTTTGCGTTATCTGCGACGCCGACGCTGGCGGTTAATGAAATGTAGATGCCGTCCTTCTCGATCTTGATTGAACGGACGGCTTCGAGCAGGTTTTCCGCTTTTTGTTGGGCTGCTTCAAGGGAAAGATCCCGCAGGATAATGGCGAATTCGTCTCCGCCGAATCGGCCTATCAAGTCACCGCTTCTGATTTGCCTGGCACATTCCTGGCCGATCTTCTTAATGATTTTGTCACCGAATATATGGCCGTACGTATCATTCAAGCTTTTCAGATTGTCGAGGTCAAAAGCGATACAGATGATGCTTTCACCAGTTCGAGCAGCTTCGGCAAGCCAGTTGTCCGTCGTCGTTTCCGTATAGCTCCGGTTGTACAGTCCGGTGAGGAAATCGGTGTTGGCTCGGCGTTCAATTGTCGAAATCCGATGCTTCACGCCTATTTTGACTGCCGCCATGGCAGCTTCATGTTGGCTCAGATCGCTTAACAGATTGATATATTCTTGCTGGGCTTTGTAGCCACGTTGTACATCCTCCATCAGATCACAAAGTTTGCATCTCTTTTCCAAAATACCTTTCAGCAAATTCCTGTCATTATAGCTTTCCGCAAGCTCTTTTGCGATGTCGTATGCTTTTAGTGCTTCAGCATACATTTTCTTTTGCATGAAAAAACGTCCGTACAAGTCATGCACTTGCGTTTTTTCGCGAATAAATGACGCTAGGATCGGATCATTTATCATTTCGTTTATGAGCTGTTCAGCGTCTTGAAGTTGTTCTAAGCCAATTAACGCGTTTGCGATGTTCAGCTTCACTCGGAATTCCAATATTGGAGTCCTCGGTTCATGAAGCTTGGCCATTTCGAGCCCCTTCTTCGCCATGGAAAGGGAGCTTTCGAAATCGTTTTCATTCGCCAGAATCATGCTATAGTTGCTGTACGCATTGCTGACAATATTGTAGTGGCCAAGTTTCGTACCCAAGTCAATCGCGTTTTCCAGCGTTTCCTTCGCTTTCTCGTAGTCTTTATTAAATTCGTGCAGTAAAAAAAGGACGTTGCATCCATTCAACCGATCGGCTTCATCGCCATTGTCCACGCTATATTCAAGATGCGCATCGATGCTATGGAACGCCTCTTCAATCTCTCCGATGCAGTAAAAGGACGCGGCGTTGTTTATATGGGCAGTCAGTATGGATTTTGGGTCGTTCGTGGCTAAACCTGCCTCTAACAATTGAAAGCAAGCTTCAATTGTCTCTTCATATTTACCTTCCACCCTTAGCTTCAGGACATTTTGCTGCAATGAAATCAATTCTTCCTTCTCCATGCCCACAACTCCTAACCTTGGTTCTTAGTTCAATATAACCGCACACTTAAATATCTCTCACTACTATAGTAACACTAATTGGATTATTATGGAGTATATTTTTCGGATAATTATGTATGGAGCTGCATGAATCAGCTCCTTTATATGTGACATGTCCCCCTACTTCCTATCCAATGCATTTGCGATAGATCCTCTCTGCGTCTCAGCTACGTCTAGTAAATTGGATTCTGCTTTGAATAAATTCTTTTCGTACTCTTTTTCGAATGAAGCAAGGAGATCCACTGCCGGACCAATTCCTGCAAATATGGCTGCACTGCTTGCTACGACGGCGATTGCCAGAAAAATTGCTGCTAACTTTTTAATCGTTCTCACTCCCCAAGTGATGTTCTTGTCTATAACTATACGGCTTTCCAGGGGATTAGAAAATTCAATATTATTGATAAAATATGCTATCCATTCTTGAAAAACGCCAGTAAATAAAAAGAACCCATGTGCATCGACAGATTATATTGTCAAATGCTGAGGGAACTTGGGGAAACATTCATTTTTCGCAACATGCATACATTGAAAAAGGAAGCCGGCTTGCAGAGCCGACTCCCTTCATTTCTTACGTCTATATCCATCGTCAGAAGCAACTCAAAACATGGCAGAATATACAAAACCTAAAGTAGTTAAATGATAATAGTGTTATTTATCACCAATTACACTGAACTAATCATTCATTCCTATCGGCTTAATCCGTCGCATTAAATAGTAATGTGTGAAGTGAGTCTTGTCCGAACCAATTAGTAAGTGTCACGATTGCTGAGTCTGATAATTCTTGTGTGAAAACAAGCGCTAAGCGCTTTTTCGGTCTTGAACAAGCTACATAAAACAAATTTCTGTTTCGTTCAAACATGTCAATCTTGTTACGAGGAATACCAATTAATTCATATTCTAACATCTGAGAAAAATTATACATTGACCATCCTCTTCCAATAACAACTAATACATTTTCAAACTCTGCACCTTTTACACCATGTTTTGTTGCAAATGGAGTTTTATGCTCTATAAATCTTGATAAAGCTATAACTTCTTGATAAGGAATCGTTTTCAATTTAGTTATTCGTGCAATTTTTCTCTTTCTATATTCGTCTAACTCTTTATTACTCTTCACTAAATTAATTTCAATTTCATCTCTTTCTATGCTCTCTGGTAAAGAAGGATACCTTGTTTTCTTTAGGTGTTCAATAACTTCTCCAATGTCTTTATCTTTACGAATGGAAATTAGTTTATCCATATGAGTTACCCATTCAAGTTTATCCTTATGTGAACGAATTACTGGTCTATCCCCTTCCAAGTAAGAGAACATTTGACCAAACTTTTTATTTTCATATGCGATACAAACTGGCTCCAAAATATTAACAAAGAATGCAATATAGTCATCCTCTTTCTTAATATACGAGTCATTGTTGGGGAAGACATCTGCAATATTTCGATAACCTTGTTCTTGTGCAAGTATATTATGCGTTAACATGAGAATTTTTGTTTTTTCCTGCGAAAAATCCCAACCTCTTTTGAGAAGCTCTAACTTAGTTTCCTCAAGAGATTGATGAGCTATATCCGTTGGCAAATCACCCTTCCAATGAGATTCAGTGCGTCTTTCCTTTTTCCATGCATTTGAATGGAATACAAGCACAGAACCGTCTTCTGGATTATTAACCTCTTGCATTAATTCTGGTCGTATTCTATTTAGACAATCTACAATTGTCTTACACGAACGGAAATTTGCTTTTTTTCCAATAGTTTCTAAACTATCATGTTCAATTTTTCCACAGCCAGTACCATATATTTTTTGCCAGTGGTCTCCAAAAAAACCAAAAAGAGGACCTTCGTTTTTGTCTAAAAAATGCTTTTTTATAGATTCAATAAAGTTTATATCTGTGTCTTGATATTCATCAATAAAGATTACAGGAAAGCGAAAAGAAAAAATTTTGCGGAATTTATCATCTTCCAAGAGCCGCATAGTTAAGGATAAAACATCATTATGACCAAGGGAAACTTTTTGAGATTCTATTCGTGGATATCCAATATCATAAGTAATAGTATGATTATTTATTTCTCCAGTCTCTCTAAGTCTATCAGCCCATTTATCAATTTCCGGTAATACTTCACGTAATCTTGACTGAAAATCTTTTATTATCGACCAACAAAAAGAGTGAATTGTTGCTGAAAAGATAACTGGATGATAATCAGTTCTCGATTCAATTTCATCCCGTGCAATATTAGTATAAGTTATGCATGCAATTTGTTGATTATTACGCAGTAACCTATTTCCCTCTATCTCCAACATATGTTTTAGTGAATGTATTAAAGAGTATGTTTTCCCAGCTCCTGCCCCAGCCTCGAGAACAAAACTTTTTTTCTTGTATATACACGAATAAACCTTCTCTAGTGCCTCTTTAGCAGCTAACTCTGCTGGGTTAAGTGTCGTTTCCTTATTCATCAGTATCCACCACCTCTTTTACCAAAGCTTCTGTAGAATTGTCATTATCTTGTAAAGAGTTTTTTGCCAACCAAGTTAAACCATCTCTAATATAGAGAGGAACAGTCCATTCTGTGTCAATAAGTGCATATTTCAATGCGAAATTAGTCTTATCTACTCTGCTCGCTTTATTCCAAGCATCAATAGCTAATTCAAAATTATCATTACCATTAATGTCAAACAATGATTTGTTTGCTAACATAAATGCGTCTTCAAAACTTCTACCAGAAGGTAAGTATATTTTTTCAATAACCACTTTACTTTCTTTCGGATGATCTATTATTAATTCCGTTCTACTATCGGCAACAGTGGCACTAGTCTCTTCGGAAGCGGCTGTTAATTCTAAACCAACAGAAACAGCATCGATCTCTTCTGGAACCTGATAAGCAATACGTAAATTCTCCTTTATTTTTTCTGCATCTGTTTTGTTTAAGAGAGCTTGAGTTGTAATATCATTTTCATCGAACCAACTTTTAATTGCTGAATTACTAGTATATGCCCCTTCAGCCACAGGGCATTTAATGTAATATGTTCCTGTTGATCTAACATCTTTTTTTACTGCATCAATATCTGTAATTATTAAAGATGGTATCTCCAAAAAGTTTAGAAATGGAAAGAAATTATGAGCATACGCTCCTCCAACTTCAACTATGGATAAATAATTACTTGAAAGTGATTCTTCAGGTGAATTTTCAGAATCAATCTTCTCAATAATTTTAGGCATTAGCAATCTTTCTGTTGGACCTTCCACCAAAATTGCTTTATCAGCAAAAAATAAATCACACCTTGTTAATGTTAGATATTTGTGTAAGAACTCTTTCGCTTGCTTAAGTGAACTATCTGAAAATCCTTCTCTTAAGTCTTTAATAAGAGTATGTAATCCTCCAGTACTAGTACTTAGAAAATATCTGATTGCATCGAAAGGCGCTTCGTTTGCAATATGAGTAGAATGAGTAGTAATGACAAATTGAATTGGCCATTTTACTCCATCATTAAAACGATGAGAAAAATCTTTTGCAATTTCGTTTATCTTTCTAATAAAAACCTCCTGCATTTGCGGATGCAAATGTGCTTCAGGTTCTTCAATAAAAACAATTTGGAAGTTGGGAGCTGGTTGCTGGGCTTTGTACGCCTTGAAGAAACCGAATAACTTAAACAGTATGTAAATTATATTTCTAGAACCTAGACCATTATATGTTTCAGGCAAGGAAGTCCCCTCTACCCCTGGGTAAAGTATCTTAGTATGGTTCTCTAAAAGCCTTCTAACATCTAAGATAGTTTCAGTCTGAAGTGCAGCATTGTTTAGTCCTGGATACCCAAATAGTGATAAAGCTGGCAGTAGTTTATTAAGGTGTTCATTAAAGCCCGTATCTAGTTTATTTTGAATATCTTTAACTGCCTCTTCCAAAGCGACAGCAGTCTGATTTTCAGTGGGGGAAGCAGTCTCTAATTTAGCGATATCAAGCATTTTCTCCACAACTTTACCTAATACGTCACGATCTCGATGTGTAGTGTCATCCAATCCCCGTTGAGCATTTATAAAACCAGTTTGTATAATGCATTTAAATTTTGGGAAATCAAGTTTTTTTCGATTTGTATCATCTTGTGGATCAATAGCATATATGGATGAAACATACAATTTCGGAATCCTTTCTTTTAGTATTCTAAAGAATTTTTTCTTTTCTTGTGCAATATTTTCATGTGTACCGGAATAATTCATTCCCTCAAAGAGAGCATCCATCCCCCCTCCTTTTAGTTGGTATTTAATATTTGCAATAACTTCAGTGGAATTTGGATCGAGATCTATAATTAATTCACTTAGAGGACCCAGATCATCCATCTCGATGTCATAATTGAGGGTGAGTGTTATTTCGATAGCTGGTAGCGATTCTCTGATAGCAGGATTTTCTTTATCCTCAACCCAATTAATAAATGCAGTCCAAAAGTTTTCATAAACAGGGATAGAAAAGTCTTCTAAATTAAATCTTGGCGAACTGTCGGCTAATAAACGTCTAAACAATTCAGTAAAAGAAGTCTTACCAGAATTATTACGTCCGACAATTATAGTTGTTGTTTTTTCTAAAGTTAACTCAACGTCGTTCAGTAGTCTAAAATTTTTTATTTTCACGCTTTTTATGTGCATTTATTACATCTCCCCAAAATTAGTTTTATAACTAAGTTCATTATTACATAATTAACCACTTTAATTAACATTATATTTCAAAAACAAAGATCACAAAACGATTAACGTACAGGAAGCCAGTCACTCAAGCCTTTGATAAGGTGATGATTCAAGATATCCTGCCATTGCAAAACAAGTGATCAAAAGAGTGATCACAAAATAAAGTATAATTTGTATTTTACAAAGAAAACCACCATTTTCGGAGGGTGGTTTTTCTGTTCTATCTATAAAATCAAATTTGACATAAGTCTAATGCCGAGATTTACTAATGTCGTGTTTTCACACGAAATACGGTGGCTGGCTGTTTTTAGTAATCTTTTTTAAAATATTGAACTGAGTTATGAATTATCAAACTTCATTTTAAATCTACATCATAATTAATTGCATTGGAGCACAGTCACACCTACAATTTGGGATTCTGAAACGGCATTTCCGTCCCATGAAATAAAGGAAAGACCATCTCATAAAGATGGACTTTTAATTACGGTTCAAACCGTGTTCTCTGCTCCAAAATTTCTTCTTAAACTACGTTTCCTCTTGTATAGTCACTACATCTACATAATTTGCACTAAGAACAATGACTCCAATAAAACTTCGACCGCTTTAAACCTTATCGTTGACATGCATCAGATATTGAAACAGAAGTTCAACATTGCTTGTATTTATCTGAATATCAGGAATTAAATAAGACTATACGGTAGTATATACTCCACCATTATTTTTAATGAATCTTGAACTTTAATCTTGAAAAATGTGTTCACATAAAAGAATACAGTTTTATTTAAATCTAAAATATAGTATTTTCATTAATATCAATATAAGGCTTTTCTACGGTTTTCCATTCATATTATTAGTTCAAAATAAGCGACAGTTTTCATGTCATCTCCAACTTTCCGCAACGACCAGGTGTCTTCCATATAAATCTCAGCAAGCTTATCAAACTTCCCTCCATGTTTCTTCGCCCATTCAAGAGCTATGACGCTTTCGTATAGATGGGCCATACGCTCCATGAGGCCTTTCGATTCAAACGTTTGGAGGTCATTGTCGTAGCCTGCAAATGCTTGAAGGTCAGTGGATAGCTTATTTAGTTCCCCCGACAAAGCTTTTTTCATCTCACAGTCATTTACAACGACGAGGCGGTTGCGCATTTCTTCGATGAACAGTTTGTGCGCTTCGAATTTATTGACGAGACGGATGAGTTCCAGCCCCAGAATATTGGCGGTGCCTTCCCAGACGGTGAGCACTTGGGCGTCCCGCAATAGGCGCGGCGTGACGAAATCCTCGATAAAGCCGTTGCCGCCATGCATCTCAATCGCTTCATGTGCAAAGTGGATTGCCTGCTCGGCGGTTTCCTTCTTGATAAGCGCAATGAACAGCCGGTTCAGGATCGTTTCGCGTTCGGATGCTGTGCCTTCTGTGACACGTTCATATAGCTGAATGAAATCAAAGACGGTTGCCACTTCGACATGAAGCCTCGCTGCCATTTTTCCGAGTGTGTCCTGCACCATCGGATAGTCAGTGAGAGGCTTGCCGAATGCATTCCGGCGGGTTGCGTACGCTATTGATTCCAGCAAAGCGCGCCTCATGATGCCGATGGAGGCAACCGCGTTGCAAATGCGCGACAGGTTGAGGGCTTCCATCATATAGTAGAGCCCTTTCGACGGATCCCCGATCGTGTAGGCAAGTGCACCGTGGAACTCGACTTCTCCGGAAGGGACGGCGCGGACTCCTAATTTGTCTTTCAAACGGCGGATGCGCAGCCCGTTCAATTTACCGTCTTCCTGTCGCCATGGAACGGCGAATAACGTCAATCCCCGTGATCCTTCCTGCGCACCTTCAATTCTCGCAAGCACCATGGCAACGCCCGCCATGCCTGCATTCGATGCGAAGTATTTCTCTCCGTATAAGCGATATTGATCACCGTCCTTCACGGCTTTCACAACATTCGCCCCGACATCAGAGCCGCCTTGGCGCTCTGTCAGAAACGTTGCACCTTCGTATAGCGGTACTTCCCCTGTCGAGCACACTTTGCCGAGGAACAAGTTCTTCACTTGTTCATCCGCGTAATGGTCGAGCAAATAGGCGGTCGCCATCGACAGTGTAACTGGGCAATAAAACCCGGGCTCGGCATGCGACAATAAATAGCCTTGTGCGAAGCTGTACGTGTAGTTCCCCTTATGGCCAAGCTCCGGAATTTCCTTGTGGACATACCCGACAATTCCGGTGTCATACGTTTCCTGGACGGTTTTCTTGTAGCCTTCATTCACCCAAACGTCGGAAACTTCCTCGCCGAACTTGTCGTAACGGATAAGTCGAGGCTCCCCTTCACGATCGGTATGCTTTGCACGCTCGTCAATTGCATTTGCGCAAAGCTCGCCGAATACGGACAGCTCGCGTTTCGCGTACTCGAGGAAAGGACCTTGCAAATGCTGTTCGAGAATCAATTGGAGCGTGTCATCGCCTTCAAAAAAGTTTTCAATCTTGATTGATTCCGCTTCTTGCACGACTTTCATGTGACGGTCACCCCTTCATCCTTTCCTATGAATATACCATTGACGATACCGTTATAGTCATTTTACTGTTTTGAATTGTAAATCAACTGTAATTAATGGTTTTTCTACTGCATGAGTTCTTGAAATATGTACGTCTTAATAAACCTTACAATAATTTGAAGTATTTGTTACATTTTGACTATTATTATACTATTTCACATGTTATAATAAATTCAACATATGATTAAAGGAGGATGTCTAATGTATTGTAATTATTTTTTACATGACCATCAGACTGTTCACGCCTTATCTTGGGCGAAAACGACCGGTGGCATGTCGGAGGTCATCACGACACATGGTCCCTATCTTTCTGATCTAACGCCTATGGAACTACTCAAGCAACTTCCCGAGGCGAATCAGGTCATATTACAAACAGAACCGTCGGACCATATCGACTGTGTATGGATCCTTAGTCGTTCTTTTAAAACCATCGAGGTGGAAGAGTATCTCACAGATGTCGTTTTTGCTGATGGAACAAATCTTCTAGTTCCTGTCCGTAAAAAGTTTATTGACGAAAAAAGAAAGCGTTTACATAGCTTCGCGTATCATGAAGGCCAATTGAACTACATATTTCCTTGCATCAAAGAGTTCAACCAACAATATTACTCCATTGAATACAAAGAATAGAAAACAGGCAGCCCCCTATTACTAGCGGACTGCCTGTTCTATTTATTCCTTCAAATCTTCAATCGAATCGATGTCCATATATGCTGGAACGACGAGACCGATTTTCACACCTTCCATATTGGTGCCAAGCTCTTCGAATTTACCATCGAATTTCTTAGCGTATGTTTCATGCGTCACAGGCAGCCATGCTGCAAGTGATGCATCTGCGCTGCCGTCAGCAATAGCTGTCCAGAGCGGGCCGGCTTCGACTTGAGTCAATGTAACCTTATATCCCATTTCTTCGAGTACAAGTTTGATGACGTTATGGCTCGCAATTTCGCTGTCCCAAGCTACATACGCAAGCTTGATTGCATCGCCGTCCACTTTGTCCACGCCGTCTGTCCATTCTGCTACTTTGTCTGCATTGGCGTCAATCCAGTTCTGTGCTGCGACATCCTCCTTTTCGCCTTCCTGGATTGCAACCATCACTTCACCCATATCTTCTTCAGTCCATTGGAAGTTCGAAAGGATTTGGTGAGCTTCCGGAAGGTCTTCCGCAAGTCCTGTTCTTCCGATTGTACGAATTTGCTCTTCCCCGCCGTATGACCCTTTTGGATCCTCCAAATATTTCAAATCATATTTTGCGAATTTCCAGTGAGGCGTCCAACCAGTGATGATGATCGGCTTTTCGGCATCATACGCCTTTTTTAATGCCGCAGTCATTGCTGCACCTGATCCCGTAGTGACATCCCACTTCTTGAGGTCGTAATCTTTGATGGCTCTGTCTGTCGCTTCCATGATTCCTGCGCCCGGGTCGATTCCCGTGATTTTATAATCAACGGATTCGCCGATCGATGCCGAACCGCCTCCGCCTGAAGATGAATCTCCGGCTTTATCGTCATTTCCGCAAGCGGCCAAGCTCACTGCGAGTAGTGCTGCTGCACCTAGTCCGAACATTTTTTTAGTCAACTTCATTGAATGGTTCCCCCTTGTTTTTTCTTGCCTGCGTGCTGTGTAATCCGGTCGAGGATGATGGCGACGATGACAATTGAAAGACCTGTTTCAAAACCTACACCCGTCTTCAATTGGGTCACCGCCCTGTACACTTCCTCGCCTAGTCCCGGTGCGCCGACCATCGACGCGATGACAACCATGGAGAGGGAAAGCATGATGCTTTGGTTGACCCCTGCCATGATAGTCGGTTGGGCGAGCGGTATTTGCACTTTCAACAGCCGCTGCCACGTCGTCGAGCCGAACGCTTCGGTCGCTTCAATTAAATCTTTCGGCACTTGTTCAATTCCAAGCATTGTCAGCCGGATCGTCGGCGGCATTGAGAAGATGACTGATGCGACGACGCCAGGCACGACGCCGATATTGAAGAAAAAGATTGCTGGCAATAAATATACGAATGCCGGCATCGTCTGCATCAAGTCCAAAATCGGACTGATGATCTTCTTCGCCGTCGACTTCTGCGAAGCCCATATGCCTAGCGGAATGCCGATGACGAGCGCAATGACGACGGATGTGATGACAAGCGAGAGCATTTGCAACATCGAATACCAATAGCCGAGATAGTCAATGAACAACAGTCCGACCAATGTGAACAGTGCAATCCTTCGCGTGGAAACGAACCAGGCGAGCAAAGCGAACAGGATTGCTAGAACTATGGATGGCACCATGTCCATCCAATCGACCGCTCCTTCGACAATGCCTTTCAAAAAGGCGGAAATGCCATCAAAGACTGAGCCGAAATTACTTACTAGCCAATCGACACCGTTGTCGATCCAACTTGCAAAAGGCAAGCGAGGCAATAGATTATCCATGGTTGTTCACCTCCACTTCCATCAACTGCTCCGTGTCCACGGTTGTGTCCACCGTACGGTCACTGTTGATGAACTGTCCGTCCCCCGCCAATGCGCCAATCAGTGCGCCGCGGATAATAATGCCTTGCAGATGATGCTCTTCGTTCACGACTGCAACCGGAATCGTTGTCGTCGAAACTGTGTCGAATAGGTCGGTTAGTACGGTGTCCGGTGAAGTGGTTGGAATATCCGTGACCAGGACATCTGCCAATGTTTTTCCGGATGTCGTCGCTTCGCTTGCATCTTGCGCAGTGACAGCTCCAAGCAGTCGATTTCCTTTATCCACAACATAAATGGAGGAAATCCCTTGCCGTTTCATGAGGCGCAAGGCAACGCGGGCTCCCCGGTCGATTTGCACCATATCCGCTTTTTTCATAATATGGCCCGCCGTCAACACTTTCGAAAGATCGACATCTTCGACAAACCTCTCCACGTATTTATTCGAAGGGCTCATCAAGATTTCTTCCGGCGTACCGATTTGGACGATATCGCCATCTTTCATTAAAGCGATGCGGTCACCAATACGGAGCGCCTCGTCCAAATCATGAGTGATGAAAATGATCGTTTTCCCCATGTCATGGTGAAGCTGGAGGAGTTCATCCTGCATATCTTTCCGGATTAATGGATCAAGTGCACTGAATGCCTCATCCATCAACAGAACATCGGGATCATTGGCAAGCGCACGTGCCAAGCCGACCCTTTGCTGCATTCCGCCGCTCAGCTGGCTCGGATATTGCTCTTCGTACCCGGCAAGCCCTACAAGCCTTAATGACTCGATTGCCTTCGCATTGCGCTCCGCTTTCGCCACTCCTTGAATTTCAAGCCCGTATTCCGTGTTCTGAAGAATTGTCTTATGAGGGAAAAGGGCGAAGTTCTGGAACACCATCCCGATTTTCTTCCGTCTCACTTGACGAAGCTGCTCTTTATTCATGCTGACAATGTCTTCCCCGTCAATACGGACCGATCCCATCGTCGGGTCGATTAACCGGTTCAGCATCCGCACTAATGTGGATTTCCCGCTACCTGAAAGACCCATGATGACAAATATTTCGCCGTCATAGACTTCGAACGTCGCATTTTTCACGCCTACCGTCGCGCCTGTAGACTTGAGGATTTCACTTTTCGACTTCCCCTCATTCAACAGCTGCGCCGCGCGCCTGCTGTTTTTACCGAAGATTTTCGTCGTATTGACCACTTCGATTTTCTTTGTTTGTTCAGTCATGTGTACACTCCCTAAGTTTTGAAACTCATCGTCTACTAGTATATGCATAAAGATTTTTCTTTACAACCGTTATTTCCATTTAAATTGTTTGTACAGTAAAAACTGTACAAAGTTTTAAATTATCGTTACACTGGAAATGCAGGTATAATACGCTTAGGTTATTGATTGGGAAGTTAATTCCCAGACAGCGGAGGGAATGCACTATGGAAGGTAGAGAAACACTCGACAAAGCACGCGAGCGGATTATTGAGACAATCGCACAAAACATACATTTATATGGCCTGACGGCTTCAGCCGGCAGACAATATGGCACAATGTTCTTCCACGATGAGCCGATGACATTGGACGACATGACCGAAGAACTTGGCATGAGCAAAACTAGCATGAGCACATCCGTACGGGCGCTGGCCGAACTGAAATTAGTCGAACGCGCTTGGGTCCGCGGCGTACGCAAAGACTTATATCAAGTGAAAGACGATTGGTACCAAAGCTTTATCAATCTTTTTTCAATTAAATGGCGCAGATCCATTTCACTCCAATCCGTCGCCGTTAAGAAATCGCTGCGCGAACTGGAACAATTGAAAAACAATCCCGACATCAGCGAAGAACTAAAGGAAATCGTCGAAATGGATATCAACAAACTTCAATATGCCCGCGACTACTTCGATTGGCTGGACCGCCTCATCGACGCCTTCGAAGACCACGACATCTTCGACCTTGTCCCTTTGAAGGAAGGGAACGGAGAATAATAGAAGAGTAAGCAAAAAGGCGGCCCCTTTGTGTAAGGGACCACCTTTTTTTGATTAACAGACATATGAATTCCACTAAAGAAGCATAAATTGCTGAAAGTACGCATAAAACGCTGATTTCGCGCATAAATGTCATATTCGACGCATAAACCGCTACATATACGCATAAATCCCTGCAAAAGCTCATAAAACGCTACAAAGACGCATAAACGTAACAAACGCGTCTCCACTGCATTCATAAAACAGTTATAATACCCTTACATACACTTGTGCATCACAATAGGAGGCATCCGGATGCAAAAACCAATACCGATATTAATGCTCTTGCTCGTCATCGGCACCATGTCGCTCGTTTTTTCATTGACCCTTTCGCTTCCGAACACCGTTGAATGGATAATGCTCATTTTAGGTGTCCTACTCAATATCACAAGCGCAGTTGGTCTCATGATTATTGGCGTAAAGAGGACAAGAGGATCATAACAAGCTGTTTCGAAGTCGGACTCCACTTCGAAGCGGCTTTTTATATTCCAGGGAAAAATTATATCTAGTACGCAAAAAGGTGACCATAACATTCCTTTGAATGTCAGTCACCTTCCTCTGCAATCACTCACTTTGATGTAAGCGTATTGTTTAATTCATCGTAATCAACCGATTTCAATAAACCATTGGACTGCATCTTCTCCACAAATTGTAAGAGCTCCATCTTCATCTTCATGATCTCGATGTCCAGGAATTCCTTGTCGCAGTTTACCTCTTTGCTTGCTATCGTCATCCCCTTCACACTCCTTTTGTACTGTTTTATTTAGATGAACATCCATGGCGTGGGACTATTAACTATAATATATCACGCCGTGTCCTTCTAAAGAAGTATAACCGGTTGGGACATTTTTTTCAAAAACATCGTTTTTTTTCGCTTTTCTAAGAAAAATTTCTTACTTTGCATGTATAATGCTTTATACTGTAAATTAGGATAAGATAGATAAAGAGAGGGATCGGCAAATGAAGATAGGTCATTTGATACGTGCGGAACGTGTAAGGCAAGATATGAAGCAGATTGTCCTAGCCAAAGGGATTTGTACGCCATCTTATTTATCAAAAATCGAACGGAACCAGATTGAACCGAGCGAAGACATTACAGAAATGCTGATGGAGCGGCTTGGGATGGATCCGGGGAAATTGCAGGGAAATGACGAGGAAACGGAATTAGAGTTTGAGAAGATGTTGATGGAGAGTTATCGAAAAGTCATCACGTCGAGGGATATGGAGCTTGCTAAAAGGAAATTGGATTATCTTGAAAACAATAGTCCTTGGTTTGAAAATGATTCATTACATTATACCTACTTGTTAATCCTTTTGAGGTTCAGATTGATTGTTGGCAGAGACTTCAATGAAATGGACAAAGAGATTGAAGCATTGAGTCACTCAGTAGATGAGTTCGATGCTTATCAAATGTATTTATTTAAAATGAACAACGCATTGTACTATTACAATTCCGGTATTCTAAAGAAAGCCACCTCCTTTTTCGAGGATATAATGGATAACCTTGAAAAAATACCATTAAGTGATTGGGAAAAAGCTGAATTCCATTATACAATGTCAATTATTTATATAGCTGAGAGTCAAATTTTCATCGCTATTGAATATATAAGAAAAGCCTTGGATTTTTTCATGGAAAACCTTATGATGAAACGGGTTTTGGAATGCTACGTAATAATCGGGATTACAAGGAAAAGAATCGAACAATTCCAAGAAGCTCTTGATGCTTATTCAAAGGCTATGCAAATATGTGAGGATTTTAATTTGCACAGCGAAAAAGGGATTATTTATCATAATATAGGTTCGCTTAATAGTACTATGCGCAATAGTGAACAAGCTATCATTTACTTCAAAAAGAGTATTGAGAGTAAAGCAGAGAATGACGAAATGATGATTTCAATCCTTGGTTTGATAATTGAGTATTCCAAGTTAAGTCAACAGAGCGAGGTCATTCACTGGGCTAATAACGGCATTGACTTATATCAGAAATTAAATGACAAAAGCTTAATCTCCTATTTCCATCATTTCAAACTATACAAATCTCTTCATAGTGAACAAGGGTTATCTGTGGATATAGCAGAAAAGGCTATTGATCATTTTAAAGAAGTTCATGATTTCAGACATATTCATAAATATTGCATTGCGCTCGCAGAGTGGTACTATAATAATAGGAAATATAAGCTATCATCTAGTTATTATCGTGAAGCGACTAGATATGGCTATATTTATAGAAAAGTAGAGAATTGGGAGGATTTATGATGAAGAAAATTATCACTGCTCTTTTATTTGTCGTCGTCTTAGGCTTGGCTGTCCAAAGCAATACTGCATCCGCAAATGCCCCTGATCAATTGCCAAAAGTATTCAAAACATTCTCTTACACAATTCAAAAATGACGAAAAAAGGAATGCTCCGTTGAGGATGCATTCCTTTTCTAATGTTTAGCCTTCGTCAACATTCTCCACCACAACCGATATTCCCTGTCCAACTCCGATGCACATCGTCGCCAATCCCCTTCTTGCCTTTCTTCTTTTCATTTCGTGGATTAACGTCGTTAAAATTCGCGCCCCGCTTGCCCCGAGCGGATGGCCTAACGCGATGGCGCCCCCGTTGACATTGACATTTTCAATTTCCAGCTCAAGCTGCTTCACACATTCCAACGACTGTGATGCAAATGCTTCATTTATTTCAATGAGATCAAAATCGGATGGCCCCCAATTGTGTTTCTTCATTAATTTCTTCGTTGAATAAACCGGTCCCACCCCCATAATGGATGGGTCCAATCCTGCCGTTGCGGAACCGATGTATTTGACGAGAGGCGTAAGGCCGTGAGTCCGCGCAAACTCCCCGCTTACGAGCAATACGGCAGAAGCACCATCGTTCAATCCGGTCGAATTGCCTGCCGTCACTGTCCCGCCTTGGAAGATTGGAGCTAAAGCCGATAGTTTTTCTATTGTCGTGGCAGGTCTAGGATGTTCATCCCGGTCTATGACTTGCGTGCTCCCCTTCTTATCCCTAATGGAAACTGGAATGATTTCATCCATGAACTTGCCTTCCTCGATTGCTTTTTTCGCCTTTTGCTGGCTGTTAACTGCAAAACTATCTTGCTCTTCCCTCGTTACACCAAATCGTATGGCAACGTTTTCCGCAGTCTGCGGCATCGAATCCGTTCCAAATAAGCGCTCCATTTCTGGATTGATGAATCTCCAGCCGAGCGTTGTATCGTACATTTTCATTTCTCCACGTGGAAATTCCGATTCAGGTTTCTTCATTACAAAAGGGGCTCTCGTCATACTTTCGACGCCTCCGGCAATGACCGCCTCGCACTCCCCTGACAAAATGGAACGCGCTGCTAAACTGACCGCATCCAAACCCGATCCACATAGTCGGTTGACGGTTGTCCCGCTAATTTCTTTTGGAAATCCTGCAAGCAACAACGACATCCTTGCCACATTCCGGTTCTCCTCACCCGCCCCGTTCGCGTTTCCGAATATGACATCATCGATCAGTTCCAATGGAAATCCCGGATTCCTTTCGGCCAATCCCTTCAGAACGATAGACCCCATGTCATCCGGCCGGACATGCTTTAACTGCCCTTTATATCTACCAATGGGTGTCCGGACTGCATCGATGATAAACACTTCCCTCTCCATATCGCACACCTCAACTCAGAGTTTTTCTGGTACTTTTTTTGGTGCTCTTTTTTGGTGCCCTTTTTTGGTGCCTGTGCAGCAAACTATTCTGATTATGAACTACAATTGTATAAAAAATATGGAGAAGTCACCCATATCAATCTTCGGATGACCTCTCACTGTATAATTATTACTAAAGTTGAATTGTCATAATTGCACCTTGCACAGGCACCCAAACAATTCCCGAACAATTTAGAGCATTCCTGTTAGTCCTGGCAGGTATGAGACGACGGTGGAGTCGCTGAGGAGTTTGAATAGGAGTCCGAATAGGATGATGACGAGGACTGTGTATGCTGCGTATCCGTGGAGCGGATCGATTCCTTTTGGTTTTTTGGATAGGAGGACGCTGATCACATAACCCGGTGAAAGCATGAGTATATAGAGCAAACTGACAGCGAGTAGAAATAGGCCGTACCAGTAAGAGTTCATTATCAACAAAAATAAGGCTACGACACCAATGACGATTGCCGGCAAGGAGTGTGCGCCGTATAGCACTACTGTCTGCTTGAATGGGTAAGCAGGTCCGAAATTTTTTCCGATGACGAATAGACCGAACGATATAATTGCGATGCAAGCTGCCACAAACCCTGCTACATTCAGGAAAACTGACGAAAAGGAAGGACTGCCAACTGTTTCAAGCGCTACTTCTTTAAGTGTCGTGAAAACTGAGAGACCAACAATAATTGCATAAAGAAGCAATGAAATGAAGCTGTTCCTGAACTCATCATCCTGTTTTGTAAGACTGATCGAAGGGTGTTTTAAATGCTGAACAAAATAAGACCAGTACTCCTTTGTCAGGTTACTGACGTTTTCAAGGTGTACGTTTGATTCCGCATTTATAACAGTCGCCTCGACGACCGTCTGTCCATTTTGAAAGCCGTCCGCCTCCTCTGTCATCCTTATGCCACAACTCCCGCAAAACCGTCCATTCGCCTTCTCATTTCCGCAATTCGTACACGTCAATTTTTCTCCTCCTGTTTATTTGTCGGTACTTCATCCAAAAACGGCAGCCAATCCAAGGTATTGGCCTTCTATAGTAACTGTATTACGATAATCCAATCGTTACGACTGATTTTTAGTTTTTGTAGACAATAAAAAAGAGCACGTATAGTTACGTGCATGTAAAAATATAAAATTACTCTCTCATTTACCCCCTGGTATGTGGTGGTCCAACATCTGTTCCACCTAGTCCGTGCGTGCTGTAATCGCTAGCGTATGCATGATTCATCGATGGCGCAAATACCGCTAAGCTTAGAATAAGGCACAACATCAGGACTTTCTTCTTCACGATTCTTCACCTCCCTTCAGTTCCATTGTTAATCGCTTATAGGCCACAATGCAAAGCTCCTGGAAATTGAACGCGCTTTTATATTTCTTGTTCGATTCATAGTAGAGGGAGAGATGGTGTGCGGCGTCCTTCAATGCTTTCCAGTCTTCATTTTTATGCAGATGGTCGATGCAATTCTTCATCTTCTGTTCATATAATTCATACTCGCCAAGGGCGTGGTATAACTTCGCTTCAAAATAGTCGAGATTCGCTTGCTCCAGTTCATTTTGGATTGAATCTTGCACACGATTCATATTATCTCGCAACGCCAACAGATCACCGAGACTGAATAAAATCCGCAATTTCAGCAGTTGCGAGTCAAAGAGAGTTGTACATTTCAACAGTTTTTTCAAGTCAATACATTGATTGACCGTTTTCAATGCAAGGGCATAGTCGTTTTCCTTCATTAAAACAGTAGCCAGATTATGATAAAGCCGTCCTTGGGTCTCCGTCATCGGGCTCCCCAAAACACTGAATCCCTTGTCAATGTATCGTCTCGCTTCAATTGTCTTATGCTGTTCAAGGTAGAGTGCTGCAATCAAATTGTAGCAATCACCGGCCCTTGCCCAATTATGCATATGCAAATACTGCTGCTTTGCACGCTTTGCATATACGTGGGCGGTGCCATAATCATAAAGCTTATAGAGGGCTAAGGAAATATTGTAATTGATTTTCGCTGAAAGGGATTCCTCTCTTGTCAAATGGAGGGCGTCTTCAAAATGGGAAATACTCGCCATATAGTCCTTTTTAAAGTAGTAATACACACCTGATGTATACGTATATTTTTCAAGGAGCGCTCTGCTGGCATTTTCAAAGAATGTTTGTGGTATGTGGGCGACTTCTGAGGAGTAAAGGGCTTGTGCTTCCGGGATGCGCTCTACTTTAACCAGTTCGGTGTATTTAAGTAAATGAAACATGATTTCCTGATGGATGGAGGAGATATAGGCGAAATGCTTTTGATGCTTGTTAATATACTGAGGAATTGCCTTCATATTCGAAGATAGCAGTTCCTCATATTCCGTCAATAAATTTTGGAGAAGTACATCATCTTCGTGTATTTTCTGGAAATAGCTAATTGGCACATCGAGCCGATCAGCTAGCAGTACAAGGACGTCGATCGAGGGTTCATAACGGCCACTTTCAATATTGCTATAGTGGGAAGTTGATATGATTCCGGAGCTAGCCTCCTTTTGAGTAAGGCCTCTGCTCTCCCGCAGCCTCCGAATCCGACTGCCGATGTGCATGCTGGGCACCTCTTTTCTTCCTTTCCACCATTGTACGTAATGTATTTGTTATATACAACAAGAAGTTTATGTATTCCTAATTTTCATTCTTTGGTACTTGTTTTGCGGACAGGCAAATGATTCTTCCTTCACTATAGGGAAAATACACTCCTCAATTTGTTCTATTAAGTTTTTTATCATTTCATCATTTAAAGCGTCTATTTACCTAGCATGCGGCGTTAATCTTTGTATATACACAAAAGGTTCCCGGCTTTTCATTCAATAAAATACAAGATTTCAATACAAACTACTTATTATCCCAAAATTTTAACTATTCTATTATACATGCTATAGTTTAAGTATGTTGGACAACATATAATTTGAAGGCAAACTGGCCAGTTGCCTTTGCCAAAGGAGCGATTAACGTGAAAAGATTCATTGCATTTGCATTGGCAGGAATTCTCGTTATCGGTGTTCAGTCCCCTATCCGCGCTTCAGCAGTCCAGCAACAAAAAAATGAGATCGTAACGATTCAATCTACTGTTCCCGGTGAGGAGCTCGTCTTATCAACTAGATTGCTCGAAAAGAATTTCAACGAGCTATTGGACAAGAAAACGGAAAAACAAAACCAATTGTCCATTAGAATTGCGAAGCTGTTGGCCGAGCATTTCGGCAAAAACAGCAAGGTTCAAGGCGGGGGATCTGCAAACTATATCATTGGTCCGAGCGAAAGCGGTGATTTCTTCTATACACCGGCCTCGACAGCCTTCGTAAACCACGGTCATGTCGGATTATACTATTCTAGCAACACAATTGTGGAATCGATCTTCCCAACCGGCGTCCGCAGTATTTCCGCCAACGTCAAGATGGTGGAAAAAGGGGCAGTCGTGAAATCCGTCTCCACTACAGACGCGGTCAAGCAAAATGCGGCAAACTGGGTGTATACCCAAATTGGACAGCCGTACTCATTGAACTTCATGAACAACCGCAACACAGGACATATGGGTGCGAAAAACTGCTCCAAACTCATCTGGTCAGCTTACTTATTGTACGGCGGACTGGATTTAGATGTAAATAAAGGCTTTGGCGTCTATCCACGAGATATCCGCGACGCGAAACAGACAACATTCATCCGCCAAATCTAATGATACCGGGACACAACTGATTCATACGAAGGGGCTGTCCGTTTGAGGCCAGCTCCTTCATTCCTCTAAGGGAGGTTTCGGAACATGAAAAAGAAGTTGATAATTGCCGGCATCACCGCATTGCTTGTCATCGCCTTTGCCACTGCCTATTATGCTTTTAGCCGTCATCATTCAATAGAATTCCTTTCAGGGACAGACCTTTCAGATCCTGATTTGCTGAGGGATACTGCGGCTATTCTATATTTCTCGACGACTGCGAATCAGGACACGGATCGTGATGGCCTCAGCTTTGCGGTCTTTGTCGATCAGGATGGAAATTCGAAACTGTGGAAAATGGAAGGCCTTGAGCTTGGAACGGTTTTTGCAACAAAGGATTCATTCTTTTTGGCAGACCGCAGTCATGTCTATTTGGCTGATTCGAATGGAACCAAAACGTTCACCATGCTGCCGGAAGAACATACCGGAGAGTTGACGGATTTCAATGAAAAGGACAATCTCTTTTACAGCATCTATAACTCTGGCTTCACCGACGAGGGCGGCTATGCCTCCAACATTCGGTACGGAAATGAGCACGGATTCGATACAATCCAAATCCCCCATTATTTGCAAATGTCCGGTAAGGCAGACGGGAAACTGCTGATGGTGATCGGTGATGATGACCACATTTCATTGCAAAAGATGCCCCTTCAACAAAATGTCCAGTTGGAAGAAATCGTATCACTCGGTCCGATTGGCGAACGGGTCGGACTCGCATCGATTCTCAAAGAAGGCGACTACTATTATCTCATAATGGCTGACACGGAAAAGCTGACTAGCGAAGTATACCGCATTCACGAAAAGACGAAGGAAATCGTGACGTTTCCACTAACTACTTACAAGGACATCAACGAGTACATTATCCGTCTTCCTTATAACCTCCGGAACGCCGCCACCATCCATGACGGCATGCTGTACTATGCAGATGGAATCGGGGACGTGCATGCGCTCACCCCCGAAACAGGTGAAATCCATATCGCTTTTTCCCTTCAAGGAGCTAGTCAAGGACAAATGAAAATGTCCGAACAAACGTATTTCCGAGACGGCAAGCTCTACTTCTTCCGCTATCACGAATCATCCGACACGCATTCAATCGACACATATGACGTAACGACAGGTAATTTGCTAAGCGAGCTTCCGATCAAAGGACTCGATGACATGTACTACTATGCACAAACAAAGCATAAGCGCCTCTCCCCATATGACTTCATTGTAAGGTGAAGGCGGTTGGAGGCGGTGCCACTAAAGACGGTGCCTAGAACGGTGCCTGTGCACCACACATTTATGACAATTCAATAGTAGGTATATAAATACATCCAGAAGCCGCCAACCAACGATTGACGTTGTTGGCTCCTTCTTTTATTTTATGCAATTGTAGTGAATAATCAGAATTGTTTCGGTGCCTGTGTAAGGTGCAATTATGATAATTCGACTGTGTGAATAAAAATGCATAAGGGTTTAATCTGCTCTCTGATTTAACTGTATTTTCATCTTTCTTCATGCAATTGTAGTGCATAATCTGAATAGCGTCTTGCACAGGCACCGTATTTTGCCAGTGATTTAACAATTACATATCAATGCTGTTACAATGAGTTGAAAACGGGATAAGGGGGTATATAATAGCAGCATATTTAGTTAGAGGTGTTTGTTAATGAAAAAGAAACGATTAACGTGGGTGGATGTCACGAAAGGGTTTTTGATGATTCTTGTTGTCATCGGGCATTATCCTGGAGAACTTGATTTTCCGCTCGCGAAATATATTTATTGGTTCCACATGCCGGCGTTTTTCATTTTAAGCGGATTGTTTTTCAAGCCTGTTCTGGAAAAAGGGCTTATGAAACCGACAATTCACAAGCGTTTCATGCAGTTGATCGTCCCTTACCTGTTTTTCCTCGTCAGCATTACGCTGATCCGTTATGGGATGGAGATTGGTTCGGGCAACCTGGATTTGTCATGGTATCTCAATGATCTGTGGACGCTTGCCATCGGCGGTCGCTTTATTCGCGGAGCTTATGGGGTCTTCTGGTTCGTTACGACGTTGTTTTTCACTTATATATTTTTCTTACTGCTTACGAAATATTTCAATCGGACGAAGCAGTTCATCATTCTCGGCGTTTTCTACACCATCGCACATCTCGAAAGCATTATCGCGATGCATGTCATCGGCGGAAAACCATCCGAGGCGGCACAATCGATCCCGATGATTTGGAATATCGATGTCGCGCTTATGGCAATCGTCTACTTCGCAATCGGATATTATTTGAAGGATTTCTGGATGGATATTTCGAAGCGCGTAATGGTTGCGGCACTGCTCGTCAGTGTTACGGCGGTCCTGCTCGACAGTTTCAAAGTCATCGACTACCGGCTCAGCATGAAATTTTTACGGTACGACCATTTCGTATTGGACCTGGTCATTCCCCTTTCATTCACTATTCTATTGATCGGCGCTTTCCAGTTCATGACGGCCCGGTTGTCGCTCAGCTGGCTGCGGAAAATCGAGCAGCACTCGCTGTCGATCATGTATTTGCATATTTTTGCAGACATCATTTTGAATGATTATTTCAAGTATGGCCTTATCGGATTCACTGCCATCGGGGTATTCATTCCCATCATCGTTTCAATTTTAATTAATAAATTGCTGCCTCATGGAAAACTTCTGCTTGGCGGATTTTCACCGAAGAAGAAGTCGACACCAATAGCGACGTAAAAAAGCTGGACCTCATAACACGAGGTTCAGCTTTTTTCATACATATCGTCATCTTGAACGGAGCTTTTCCACCCAAACTTCATAACCTTTCCCATTCAAATGCAGTCCATCAACGGTAAACTTCTTGTCCAACTCTCCATTTTTATCAGTAAAATACGAATGCAAATCAATATACTCAATTCTGTTTTCATCCGCAATCCGACGCAAAATGTCATTGAATCGCTTCACTTTTTCATTCGTCACTTCATTCCCGAAAAGTCCGTTATTCACCGGCAGGATTGATTGAATAAAAAGTCGGGTTTCCTTCCCTTCAAAGGAATCGACAATCTTATCGACACGGCTTTCGAAATCATTAGCATCCGTTTTATAGCGGATATCATTGACCCCGATCATCAAATACGCCTCTTTCGGATTTCTGTCCAACACTTCCTGAATCCGGTTCAATACACCATTTGCCGCATCATTCCGGATTCCCCGATTCAATACGATTTCGTTAGGGAAATACTCCTGGAACTCCCCATAGTCCGTAATGCTGTCCCCGATGAACACTTTATCCACATCACTCGCTGCAGAATGTTCAAAGACGCTTTTCTTCGTAAAATAATATGCAGAATCCTTCTTAGGAGAAGGTGTCGTTTGCATTTTCGTTTTCACAAATTCGATTCCGCCAATCTTGTGTACAACATAACTTCCTGTTCCAATCAACAGGATATTTAATAATAATGATATTGCCAATAAAATATTTCCTTTTTCCAATACATACACTCCTGTTCTACTACTAATAAAGCTTGCTATACCCTGATTTGAACGGAAAATAACCGCAATAGATGAATCCTATTTCATAATCGGCCGTATGCATATACAGCAAACGTAAAAGAACGCCAGGAATGGTTTACTTGGTTGAAAACCATTATCGAACAACCAAAGAGACGCAAAAGTCTTTTTAGTGATAGTATTCCCATATTTTTATAGATATAATGAGATGGTAGTATTCTTTTCGTTTTTACTACTTTGGATTCAGTCAGGGGGAAGTGCTTTGTTTAGGCAAAAGGGAAGCGTTCGGAAGAAAATTATTCTAGGGACATTGATTCCTATTTATCTTCTAACGATGCTGTTCGGCTTTGTGTTTTATTACACGTCGATGCGCATTGTGGAAGTGAATGTCATGCCGGAGTTCGAGAAATCGCTGAACTCGACGATGGATGACGTGAAGGAGAAAGTGACGGGGCGTCTCGTCAATCGCGCGTTGAAAGAAAAGAATGCACATAACCAACTTCTGCATATCATCAATGGCGTGAAGAAAAAGAACGGCGTGGAGAACATTTCGGTACATAGCAAGGTGGACGGACAGGACATACTGCTCGCCTTCTCGGATTCCACGGATTATTTAGTGCAGCATTCATTCAATGCGGATCACAACCGGGCACTGGATAAAGCAGAGCCATTGTTCAGCGGCATCTACAAAGATGACTACGGGGTTCATAAGTCTCTTTATTACCCGATTCCGGAGTCGGATACGGTGCTCGTTGTGAGCCAGGATGCTTCGTCAATCACTGATCTGCAACGGACCATCATACTTGTGAGCATTGCCCTTATTGTGCTCGGCAGCATCCTTGGCATCGCAATTCCTTCGATTATATCTAGAAAGATCACGAAACCGCTTCATGAATTGGTTCGTTTCACCGATGTCATTGCGCAAGGCGACTTAACGCAAACAGTCCAATTGAAGAGTAAGGATGAGATCGGCCGACTTGCTCATAGCTTCAATCATATGAAAAATGAATTAAGCAATATGATTAAGCATGTAAATGCGGCGGCTGACAATGTCGTAAACTCGTCCAGTGAATTGGCATACAGCGCTGAGCAGATGAGTGAAGTCGTCAACCAGTCGACAGTTGCAACGCAGGAAGTATCCACAGCAAGCGAATTGCTATCCGTAGCTGCCAATCAAAACCTGACGGCACTCGAACAGATTACTGCGGGCATCCAAGACATCGCGGATTCTACTTCGAAAGTGGCGGAAGAGACATCGGAAGTGTCGAAAGCGGCGGAGCAAGGCAGACAGCTCATCACCGACTCGATTGAAGGCATTCATACGATCAATCAATCCGTGCAGGCATCAATGAAAGTTACAGAAACGATGCATATCCGTTCATCTGAAATTGAAAAGATCATCGGCATGATCACCGATATATCCGGTCAAATCAACCTTCTCGCATTGAATGCCGCCATCGAAGCGGCTCGAGCGGGTGACGCTGGCAGAGGTTTCAGTGTTGTAGCGAGTGAAGTGCGCAATTTAGCTGAGCAATCTGCCGCTTCGGCGAAGCAGATCCGTGGGCTCATCACGGAAATGCAAAACGGTTCCCGCCAATCCGTCGAGGCGATGGCACAAGTATATTCAGATGTTGAACGTGAAACGATCATCGTCAACGATGCCGGCAGAACATTCGGCAGCATCATGGCGAAAATCGCGAATATCTCGGATAATGTCCATTACGTTTCGGCTACAGTCCAGGAAATTTCCGCAGGTTCCGAACAGATTTTGGCATCGACCCACGATACCGTACAGTCACTGGAAGTCTCATCCGACCATACGCAAAACATCGCAGCTTCCATGGAAGAGCAACTCGCATCAATGGAGGAGATGGTCGCAACGACGGATACATTGCACGACCTGGCGAATGAATTGAAATTGGAGATTAGTAAATTCAAGGTGGATGAAGAAGTGCCCGTTGAGGAAACTCAGATTGTAGAGGAACTACTAAAAGACGAACAATCCGTTTAATTAAAGACCAACGAAAAAGCCCTGTAGCATCAACTACAGGGCCTTTCGTGTTTCAGTTTTTACCCGCTCCGGGCTTTGGTGCCGGGGCTTCTTCCGCTGATGCGAAAATGCTGTTCGCCAGCATGCGGTAGTAGTGTTTCGTATGCGCTCTGAATGCGAGATCGTTCGCGAAAAGCGTGATAGTTGCATCGTCCAATTGTTGTGTGAAGGCAAGCGTTTGCGCTTTCGCACCTTCATGGCCTGGCCACCAACCGGCGACATAGAAATCGTCAGTCCCTTTCACTGTCGCCAACACTTCCGCTCCCTCAGGAACTGCGGTAATCCATGAACCTCGCGTCGTATAGAAAAGTTCATCCGGACGATAACCAGCCATTAATGGGTGCTTCACGTTGACCGTCCCTTTGATCAACCCTTCGTGTCCGCTTCTAGTCGTTTTATACTCAAATCCTTCCAGCAAGCCCGCCTCATGGACCGCCTTCAACACGCTGTTGCCGATGCCTACGAACGTTTTACCGGCAAGCTCCTTCGGCAGATTCGAGTCGGAAACAACGACATCAGCCTTTTCCTCGTCCATCAAGTTGAATCCTAATTCCTTCAATGAAAAATTCAATTGGCCGGATCCATTGCTCGCCACTTTCGGCTCGGCAATCCATTTCAAATCAATCGCCTGGTAGGCAGGCAATACGTCCGCTTCGAACACGTACTTGTCCTTAAACGAAGCAATGTCTTCCGTTCTGACGACGAAATCGCCCACTTTGAATCCGAATTTATCTTCTTGAACAAGTCCGACATGCTTGCCGTCCTTCAGCAGTTCATTCACCAATCTAATTGTATCGTTATTGACATTTTTCAATACTTGCATCGCTTTTCTTTCATCCAATTCGCTAGCAGGTACCGTCATTTCCGTCACTTGCTCAGTCAACCCTTCTAGCACGTCCTCTTCTCCCATGCGCACATCGATGACATTGAATCCTCTGAGCGCCGGGAAGTTTGCAACGACTGGATCATACATCGCCTTCCAGTCGGAGACGTCATCTCCTTTATAGAGCATCGCGTTTGCCAAGCCACGTTTCGCCTGCTTCATCGGCACGACATAGGCACCTTTCGGGTACGTCGTAGGTCCAATTTTGACAGTTTCAGTCGTCTGCTCGACTTTCACGCCATTGCGGATCAAATAATCTACCATATTGTATACTTCCGATACGTTTTTCTGATTCCATGAGTCGGTCGGGAGCACGTAATAATCCGGGAAGAAATTCTCATGTTCTCCACGGACACGGCCGATTGATTCCCCCGCCGCATTCGTCAATAGCGGGTCGACTGCGCGATTATCTTCCCCTTTGACGCCCCGATCGAAGATTTCGACCTGCCGTGCATACAGATCATCTTTATTCTCAAACACGTAATTGATCATTCCGAAACCTGCGCCAACCATCGCATCATAGGCATCTTGGCTGAGCGTCGGCACTTCGACAGTATGGCCAAGCGTGCCGTGCAGCATCGAGAAAATCGGCGTATAGGAAGGACCCATATCATCCCAGCCATCTTCATATTCTTCGGATGCAAGGAAATACGACGTCAATCCGGAACTGCCGATGCCCGCCTGTCCCATCGCATGCGCCTGCGGAATCATTCCTTCCATCAATAAATCATATTCGAAGTTCGGATTATGCGGCGGTGTCGCAGGCTCGATCAGGAACCCTTTCACATACCCGTGCCCTTCCATCATCGCGAGCGGCGTCCACTTGGCAATCACTTGATTCAACTGGATCGTTTCGACTTGCGTCTGATAAGCATTATCCCGATTCAAGTCGAACCCGTTCACGTTCGCCCGCGTGTTATGGACACGACCGTCCGGGTTATGCGAGAAGTTGAAAATGAAAATGAGATGGTCGAGTACTTCGTCTACATTTAAAACGACTTCCTCGTCTTTCCCGTTTTCATTAGTTGTTGTGAATGAAACCTCTGATTCCAATGCGAATTGCTTTAACAATCCTGTTTGAAAATCAATTCCTTCCACCTCGTCCGGATGGATATTATTGAACCAAATCGGAATCTGGTAATCACCCATTGTCCCGTCTTTCAGCTTCGCTAATAAATCTTCTGGTGTTTCTAGCGCAGCCGGTAAAGTGTTCTCCAAATAGTTGTTCACCGCGACCTCATCTTTCGCTAGAACGACGAGGTGCATATCTTTGCCTTCCACACTCTTCCCTGGACTTTCATAATGCAAATAACGATCATTCAATTCATTAGCCTCTTCGAATATCCTGTCGATTGCGGGCTTGATTTCATCCCATTCAAGGAATTCGTCATATACGTTCAGCTCAACCGTTGTTGCAGCTTTCACTTCATTTTCCGAATCGACTAACGCAAGCTCATAATCCCCAAGCAACTCCTTATAGATGACCCGGATTGAGCGCGGCGATAGATCAGCCGTACCGAACGGCAACCCGAATTCAAGCTCCGCTGCGATTTTCGTCGTTCCGTCTACATAATGGGGCTCTTTTTTCACGAGGATGAATGGCTTCCCGGAATACGATTTCGCTTCCGCATTCCATTGTTTCCATTCATCGAGCGCTTTCCCGCCAAAATGCAGTTCTAGTTTCTCCAAATCAACCTGCCGACCAAAATCTGCTTCAATCGTCACATCCCGGATTTCTGTCAGCGACAATACCGACCGGCTGACATCCAGTTCTACCGTATCGGCAACTTGGATAGTCTCAACCGACTGAACAGCTTGCGCAGATAATGGCACCGCTGTCGCAAATACCATGAACAACGCTAAAAACCCAACTAAAAACCGTTTCAACATCTCATCCCCTCTACTCTTTATATTGTAGATTAATAGGCTACAATAATCCGACTATATCAAATCGGCAGACAGATAGACAGCGATTTACTTCGAAACCTGAAGTATTTTACAAAATGTGCTGAACGATTCAGGCCTTGGAGACTAGGAGATGTTCTCATTTCGGAAAAATAAACCAAAAAACCTGAAACTTTTACCAATTCTCTGCGTATAAGTGATATGTCCATCTTTTTAGGGCAAAAATATTCTAGGGGGTTATGTTGTTGAGAAATCTAGCAGCATGGGCCTTGGCGTTTGTATTGGTTCTTTCATTCGCTTGGCCAAGCATGACGGCATCAGCTGAAGACGGCACTTTTAAGCTTGTTGTCGATGGAGTGGAAGTGGAAGGCTATGAACAGCCATTCATGACACAAGGCAAAGTATTGATTCCGGTGGATAATGTGTTCCAAGAAGCTGGCTTCAACGTCACGAAAGAAGCACCTGGGAAGTTGAATGTGACGAATACGTATTTGACACTTGATTTCGATATTGCCGATCAACAGATCAGTGTTAACGGCAAGGCGACGAATGAAGTCTTCCCACGCACGCTAAGAAACTACGGGAATTATATTACGAGCGATTTCCTAGATTCATTGGTAGGATTTGACGTGACAGTTTCCGAGGATGAAAAAACGGTCAATGTCACGACGAACCGTGTCCAAGACATCGATGCATTCCTCGAGAAGATGATGGCGGCTGACTTGCAAAGTTACGAGGCCAAAATGACTCTGGATCAATCGATGGAAGCGGATTCTGAAGAGCTATCGATGAGCATGCTGATGGACATGGATATGAGCGTCACGACAGATCCAGTCGGACTGCATATGACGCAAAAGATGTCCATGAACATGGGTGAAGAGACAGAAGAACTTACAACAGAAGCATATTTCACAGCAGATGGTTTCTTCCAATCCGACGGCGAGCAATGGATGAAGTTCCCTGCTGAACTATTGCAAGCTTCCATGACGCAAGCGGATCCGGTTGCACAATTGCAACTTGTGAAAGCGTTTATGAAAGGCATCCACGTGTTCGAATACGATGATGTCTATATCATCACGCAAACAATTACGAACGAAGAATTCAAATCAATGATGGGCGAAGCATTGGCTTTATTCTCAGGAATGCTTCCGGAAGGTATAGGCTCCATTGTCACTGAAACGGAAGGCGCTGTTGAGGATGAAGTTGAGGTGGAAGAAGCGACTGACGAAGAAGCTGCTGCGACTGAAGAGGAAGGCGTTGTAGACGCATACCTCGAAGACGGAGAAGTGGAATTCGACATGGGGTCGATCCTTGAAATGCTCGACATCAACATCGAAAAATACTTCGTCGTGACAGTAGTCGATAAAGCGACATTGTTCCCGCAATCGACTTCAGGAACGACAATCATCAAAATGTCGATGGACGGCGAAACAATTAAAATCAAGCAGCTGATTGACGGCGTCTACAGCAAATTCAACGAAGTAAAAGCAATCAAAATACCAGCCGAAATCATTGAAAAAGCAGTCGAACTGGACCTAAGCGGAGAACTGTAAGCGGTGCCTGTGCACGGCACATTTATGACAATTCATGTAAGCGGTGCCTGTGCACGGCACATTTATGACAATTCATGTAAGCGGTGCCTGTGCACGGCACATTTATGACAATTCAATGGTAGGTATATAAATACAACGGGAAGTCAGCCGAAGTTCGATACGGTTGACTTCCTATTTTTCATTATGCAATTGTAGTGTATTATCGGAATTGTGTTGGTGCCTGTGTAAGGTGCAATTATGACTATTCACCTAAATTGATATTCATGCAGGTAATGATTGCTCTCAGTTTGATAGAAGTCGCTTCTTGAATTTCTTTATACAATTGCAGTGTATAATCAGAATAGTGTGCTGCACAGGTACCGAAAAAGGAGGGATTGAAAATATAATTTTACCCGCATATTCCTGTTTAAAAATGAGTTTCCCCTGCATTTTCGCAGTTAAAAATCATTTTTTCGTTTTCTGATGAATTCGGACAGTTGTCAGTCTATTCAACTAGCGATATGGTTGGAGAAAATGAAAGTGGTGAAGAGCAATCGCATCGGTAATTATGAGTGTTGGGTTACAAGGCATGAAGGGTCACAAGGTTGCTGTTGAGGCAAATGTCCGTGTGGATAGAGAACAATTCGTCATTATCGGGCTACCCGATGTTTCCATCAAAGAATCGAAGGAACGGGTTCTCAGTTGTTTGCATGGAATGAATTTGGAAGTTGATATGAAAAAGATTACTGTTCAATTATCCCCTTCCGACATACGAAAAAGCGGGACTGGCTTTGATTGTGCGATTGTTTTGGCTGTGATGCAGGAGGTGTTGGAAAAACGGCTGCCCATAGACGACACGACATGTGTTATTGCGGCTCTTTCTTTAAACGGTGAGCTCGTGCCATTCCATGGACTGATCCCTGCCATTCAACAAGCAATCGAACTTGGCTTTAAGCGGATACTCATCCCCTCCATTGATATCTCTTTTTTGCAGCACGTGGAAAGTGTGGAGATCGTTCCTCTGCCTGACATTCATACGCTTATTTCGTACTTGAAAGGGGCGACATTGCCGGCTTACCTCACAAATCCTCGCTCCTTTATTCAAGACGTTCCCTCATTGATTGAAAAACAGGCAAACACCGATTTTTCATCAATTCGCGGGCATCCAGAGGCGAAGCGGGCTATGGAAATCTGTGCGGCAGGCGGACACCATCTACTGTTGATGGGACCGCCAGGATGTGGAAAAAGCATGCTGTCGGACGCGTTCCACACAATTCTTCCCGATTTATCGCTTGATGAAATGGTGGAGCTATACGGCATCTATCACTTGGCGCGTGAAAGTCGCGGGATGTCCACCCGCCCTCCTTATCGGCACCCGCACCATTCCGCCTCCTCCGTATCGTTAATAGGCGGAGGGACTTTCCCCAAGCCAGGTGAAATTTCATTGGCACATCGAGGGGTTTTATTTCTGGATGAACTCGGGGAATTTTCAAGAAAGACATTGGATATGCTCCGGCAACCGATGGAGTCCGGGGAGGTTACCATTAATCGGGTCAGGCAGTCTGTCACGTACCCGTCGAATTTTATACTTATTGCAGCTACAAATCCATGTCCTTGCGGATATGCAGGTTCTCATGAACGGTATTGCACCTGTTCGCAGAAACAAGTCGCCAATTATCGGCTGAAGGTGTCAGGTCCCCTACTTGATCGAATGGATTTTGTACTCTCCTTACATAGTGTCGGGCTGCAGAAGGATGACGCAGCCGAATCTTCGGCCGTGGTACGCGGAAGGACAGCACGTGCCCGTGAAATGCAACGTGAGCGATTCGGAAAAGAATGGTTGAACGGTTTTGTCCCTTTTCAGTTATTGGATGAGAGATGCGGATTGACGAAGGGGCAAAAAAGGTTCATTCAACAAATTTGTTTTGAGAGGAAATGGAGCAATCGATCGCAAGCCAAATTAATGCGCATTGCACGGACAATCGCGGATTTAGAAGGTTCGGAAAATATTTCTGAAAGCGCATTACAGGAATCAATCAAATGGAAATCGGCGGCACCCGAGTTGCATATCCCGTTGATTCCGGTGGGTGATTGACATGGCGAGGAGAAGACGGTATTGGAATCCGTATGGCTATTTCCACGTGACGATGCGGGGCAATAATCGGCAAGCGATCTTTCGGACCGAGGAGGATAAATTGAATTTGATGCGCGCCTTTGAATATGCGTACGATAAATATCCATTTTCTATGGTTGCCTATTGCATCATGTCGAATCATTATCATTTACTGATTCAGTCCGAGGTGGAATTAAGTAGCGTTATGGCCCGCATAAACCGCAGATACAGCGATTATTATGCCAAGAGCTATGATCATGTCGGACGAATTTATGAGAAGAGGTATTATTCGAAACTCGCCCACGGACCGAGAGCCATACTGGATATTAGCAGTTACATCCACCGGAATCCGATTGAGACGTCTGTCCGGATGGTGAAGTCATTGGAGGATTACCGTCACAGCTCGTTCCCCTACTATGTTGACGATGATAAAACGCCACCGCGTTTCTTACGTACAGATCTTGTGAGGACGTTTTTGCCAAAGCCTTTCGAAACAACGAATCACGCATACCACCTTTATTGTTTAGCGTACAAACAAGATATCGAGAAGATTTACGAAGCGATGCCTTCTGAAGATTTTGTGGTGCCTGTGCAAGGTGCATTTATGACTATTCATGATTAAGTATTTAAATACTGCAGGAAGCCAACCAGAGATTGATATGGATGGCTTCCTGTTTTTTAGTATGCAATTGTAGTGTATTGTCTGAATTGTGTTGGTGCCTGTGCATGATACATTTATGACAATTCACCATTGCGTATGAAAATACAATTTGGGGCGACTAAATTGTTGATACTACTGGATTCTTAGATTTTCTTATTCAATTGTATTGCATAGTCTGAATTGTTCGCTGCACAGGCACCGACTTTCTGGCAGCAATTTACTATGTCCTTTTGGGTTTCAGCCGTTGTTTAATGGGGAACCTGTTAGGATTGACGATAGTAGAATTTATCGGATTGAAAGGATTGAGATGATGAAGGAACAACTGATGAAAATGTTGGAACAACGCAAGGACGAGATGATTCAGATTAGACGTCATTTGCATGAGTATCCTGAGCTTTCGTTCGAAGAGGAAAAGACTGCCCAGTACATTGCTGATTTTTATGCAGGTAAAGATGTTGATGTCCAAAGGAATGTGGGAAATGGATATGGCATCATCGTGACGATTAAAGGTGGTAAGCCCGGAAAAACGATTGGGCTTCGTGCGGATTTTGATGCGTTGCCGATCCACGAAGAGACGGATGTGCCGTTCAAATCGAAAATCGATGGAGTCATGCACGCTTGTGGACATGACGCGCACACTGCCTATCTGCTCGTGCTCGCGGACTGTTTGATTCAACTGAAGGATGAACTTCCGGGCACGATTAAAGTCATACATCAGCATGCAGAGGAAGTGCCGCCCGGCGGAGCGAAGAGCATAGTGGAATCAGGTTTGCTCGATGACGTGGATGCCGTCTATGGTGTGCATTTCTTCCCAACGAATCCAGCGGGTGATGTCGGGTATCATAGCGGCTATTCGATGGCCGGCCGGACTTACTTCAAACTGAAAATTCAAGGTGTCGGCGGTCACGGATCATCTCCGCACCTGGCGAAAGACGCCATTGTTGCAGGAGCCCATTTTGTTACGGCGATTCAAACAGTCGTGAGCCGCCGGTTGAATCCTTTTGACATGGGCGTTATCACGATCGGTTCGTTTGACGGGAAAGGTCAATTCAACGTCATTAAGGATAGTGTCGAACTAGAGGGCGATGTGCGATATATGACATCGGAGGTCCAAGAGTTGATCGACAAGGAAGTTCACCGAATCACCAAAGGGATTGAAGCGGAATTTGGAGTGAAGTGCGAACTTGAATATGTGCCGGATTATCCGCCGCTATATAATGACCCGGAAATTACCGCAGAGGTTGTCGCCGTCCTTCAAAGCTCCACGGAGCCTGAAATCAAGTCCGTGATGGAATTCCCTATGTTCTCCGGTTCGGAAGACTTCGCCTATTATGCAGCGAAGTACCCGTCATGCTTCTTCTACATCGGCAGTAAACCGAAGGGCGTTGAAAAAGCGTATTTCAATCATCATCCAAAATGGGACGTCGACGAAGATGCATTGCTCGTCGCCGCAAAAGCAGTCGCTGAAGTTGTTTGTAAGGGTTGAGGGATGCCGTTCTCTAGAAGTGCCTGTGTAAGACACACTTATGACAATTCAATAGTAGGTATATAAATGCATGAGAAAGCTGACCAATAATTGATATGGTCAGCTTTCTCTTTTGTAATTATACAATTGTGGTGTATTAACTGAATTGTTTCGGTACCTGTGTAAGAAACATTTATGACTATTCATCCTTATGTGTATAAATACTAAAGGAAGCCAACCAGATATTGATATGGTGGGCTTCCTGGTTTTTATTATGCAATAGTAGTGTATTGACTGAATAGTGTGCTGCACAGGCACCGGAATGGGCACCGGAATGGCACCGTAATTAATTCACTCTTATTTCCTGATTAAAGATGGCTTGGTTTCCTTGATAGTCCTGAACCGGTGAAGTTGGGTCGTAGATGAGAGAGATTTTTAGGTCATATACATAATTCGAGTTTAAATTTGGAGTGATGCTGTTGTATAAACCTTCTTTATATGTTTTATTATCCACTACGTCAATGATAACGTCCCTGTCATCGTATCCTAAAGTTCGGCCTGTATCTAAGTAAATTACATCTTTAATTCCGCCATTATAATAAACGTCATTTGCAACTGAAGCTCGGATGCCTACAACATAAGTATTGGCTTCTGTATTGGATGGAGCGACTGATGCTATTGAACTGGAATTCAAAGTTTGTCCATTAATAGTGATAGCGAGATCGTTAACATCCAACGAACGGATTACTTGGCTAAACCCTAAAATAATTGTATTGCCGTTATAACCAATTGTTGCTGAATTAAGCTCAGGCTGCACTCCGCTTATGAACGTCACATTTCCTACACCTGGAGATGCAAGTGTGTTTCCGGCGTTATCTCGGATATTATTGACCGTAAACAGCGCAGCTTTGGTCTCCGAGATGCCCGAAGATGGTACATGAATGACTACAACTACAGATGTTGCCCGGTCTACTGTCCCCGTGATTGTTGTCGTAACATATGAACCGACCGGCAGCGCCTTTCCATCCCACGTATAGTTATTGATATCTTGGATAGTTGCTAAGTTCACACCGCTATCCGCGTCAGTTACTGTATAAGTCGCCACTTGTTCTCCGCTATAAGCGTCTTTCAGTAGACCGTTTGTGACAAGTCCCACAACTGGTCGAATACCGTCATACGAAGTGGCGTTTTCAACGACAAATGATTGATTAATAATTGCATTCGGATTCGGGATGCCTGCTTTGTCCCGGACCGTATTGGCAGGCAAGCGTAATTGATATGTTCCATTTTGCAATGGCTCATTAATTGTGAGTGTGTTATTTGCAATTACAGCATTTTGGTACTGTCCATTATAGAAAAGTGTGATATCCCTTGCCACACCCGTCTTTTGATCAATCAAAGTGATTCTATTATTACTGCCCATCTGAATATCTTCCGTAAAACTCGCAACTATTTTGCCATCTTTATGCTCAATTGCCGTGAATGAAGGTGCAGTCGTGTCTCTTGTTAGAGTAACATTCGCTGAATAAAGGGCCGCATTGTTGCCAACTGTATCCTTTACGTCAGCATCGATAAAGAGGACGGCATTATAGGAATTCTGGTGAACCATACCCGTCCCAGTCAGGACAACGTTTTTTGCATCCTTACCTGCTTCCGCCTTCAGGTTCATGACTGCGCCATTCGATTGCACAAGACGCGCTTTTCCATTGAATGAAGAGATGTTCATCTCTTTGTCATACGTCACTTCCACCTGGTTTTCGCCAATCACCTTGACATCTTTGACAGATGGAGCCACTGTATCAGCAGTAATCGTCACAGTCGCTTCCACCGGATTTGGAGATACTATGTTATTTTTATAGTCTTTCACATTCAATAACTTAATCGTCGCTGTCGTTCCAGCCGCTACCTGTTTACTCGAAGTGACGTTCAAACGGTTCGGATTGGATGGATCATTCGAAACGGTTGCGATTGTATCATTCACATAAGCGATGACGCCCGAAGCGCTGACAGGTTCGTCAAACAACAATGAAAATGAGTTTGTCGAAGTTTTGGCGGTTGAGGAACCTGAAACGAATTTCGGTGCCACATCATCTTTTGCCTTAAGAATGTCGGTATATTCCTCGAATTTCCCATTAGCTACTGCTTGAATGCCATCAGTCGTTTTAACTGCGTATTCTCCATCAAAGATCCATTGGCATGTAATCGTCAATGTTTTGCCGTCTTCAGATAAAGAACCGTTGAGTTTCCCAGGATTTGCGGTTGAACCGGAAATCATTGTAAATGTAATATTACGAACGTTTCCGGAAGCATCCAACACTGTCGATTTCGCGACTGGCGTTGCAAATTTCACTTCCACTTGTTTCGCGTTAATCGCCTTTACGTCAGTGACAAAGCGGTCATCCGCAGCATAGTCGAATGTGATGGCGAGCGTTTTTTCCGCTGTCGCATCACCTTTTGTAATCGTCACGACGTAGTTTCCTGCCGATTTCCCTTGCTCAGCTTTCACTGTGATGCCCTTTTCGGTAATCAAAGCCGCTGCATATTTCTGCACAGCTGCGAGTTTATTCTCATCTGAAGCCAAAGGTCCTTTTGAAACAGTGACGGCACCCGCTTTTAATTGAGCGACAGCTGCATCCACTGCCACCTGATCCTCGTCCACTTTCGGAACAGCGAACGCTTCACTTCGGAAGACGAATGAAGCCATTTGGCCGCGTGTTACGAGAGCATTCGGAGAAAATGTCGAAGGTGTCGTACCTGTTGTAATTTCATGCGCATAGAGCGACCGGACAAATTCGATATGCCATTGCTTGCTGTTTATATCGCTGAATGGAAGACGAACGGATGGCATCTCCTCTAAGCTAAAGCCAAGTACGATGATTTTTGCCATCTGTGCCCTCGTCAGACTATCATTCGGCCTGAATGTATTGTCTTCATAGCCTGAAATGATTCCCTCTTCAACAAGAGCAGCAATGTAGTTGTAATTAGGGTTAGTCTTGCTAATATCCTTAAAACCGGGATCACTGACGTTTTTCGTATCTAATTCAAGCACCATAGCCAAAAGCTTGGCCGCATCCTGCCGCGTAATGTTCTGACCCGGCTTGAACGTGCCATCCGAGTACCCGCTGATCATTCCAGCCGCCGAATACTTCATAACCGCCTCATAAAAATGATGACTCGGAATATCCCTTACATCCGAAAATGACGGTGTCTCCGCCTTCGCCATTCCAGGTGCAACCGCCACTACCCCCGACACCGCAACCGTTGCCGCCAAAGCCGCTGTAAACATCTTTGCTCTCCTAATCTTCTTCATCTCCACGCCCCCAATTTATGTTGAATAAAGTATGTATCTGGTACATTTTCTCACATTCTGCCAAGCTAGTTAGCTACTACTAGTATAAGTCAGTTGGAAAATTCATGCAATCTAGAATTGAATTGTGCGGAAATTGTGTCGGTGCCTGTGCATGGTGCATTTATGACAATTCGGCTGAATGAATGAAAATGCAAAGGGAAGCTGGCCATTGATTACAATGACAAGCTTCCCTCTTCTTGAATATACAATTGTAGTGAATAAGCAGAATTGTGTGCTGCACAGGCACCGGTTTGGAGCTTAGATCCCCACCGGTACAATGTACGTCCCCGCATCCTTGTCGTGTTTAACGACGACGTTGACGCCGTAGATGTCGCGGATCAGGTCGGCTGTGATGATGTCTTCCGGTTTGCCTTTGGCGGCGATGCGGCCGTCTTTCATGACGATGATGACGTCGCTGTATTTGATGGCTTGGTTGATGTCGTGGAGCACCATGACGATGGAGATGCCGTGCTGTTTATTCAAACTGCGAATGAGTTCCAATAGCTCATATTGATAGAAGATATCCAAGTATGTTGTCGGTTCGTCCAAAAACAGATACGGCGTCTTTTGAGTGAGCGCCATGGCGATCCAGACGCGCTGCATTTGGCCTCCGGATAGACTGTCGATCGGCATGCTCCGCTTGTCCAGCAGATTTGTGCTTGCGAGCGCCCATTCGATCGCTTCTTCGTCCTCATCCGTCGTAGAAGAAAAGAAGTTCTTATAAGGAATCCGCCCGTACGCCGTCAGCTTCTCCACCGTCATATCAGAAGGCGCATTGTTTTGTTGGTGGACAACGGCAAGCCTCTTCGCTAACTCCTTCGGCTTAAAATCACCCAACGACTTTCCATCCAACAACACAGCCCCATTTTGCGGCTGATAATGATTCGACAGGACGCCGAGCAACGTTGATTTCCCGCACCCATTCGGCCCAATTATCGTCGTCACTTTGCCGATTTCGATCGTACTGTCGATCCCGCGCAGCGTATCTCTCTTCTTGTCATATGAAAATGTGACTTCCTTAATGTCCATAAATTCGATCACTCTTTCTCAGCAAGAATATGAGGAACGGCCCGCCGATCACTGCCATGATGATGGAAGCAGGAATTTCATTCGGCGCGATCAAAGTCCTTCCAAGCGTATCCGCCACTAAAATCAACAGCGCACCTGCCAAAGCGGAAAACGGGATCAACACTTTATGATCATTGCCGACAAGCGTCCTTCCGATATGCGGCACTAACAACCCAACGAACGCGAACATGCCCGCCACCGTCGTTGCAATCGAAGCCAATAAAACCGCAATAATTGAAATGACAAACCTCGCCAGATTAACATTCACGCCCAAGCTTTTCGCTGTCCGGTCCTCAAGCGATAAATAATTGCACCATCTAGTTACGAAAAACGACAGCACCAATCCGATCGATCCGTAAAGCGCGACCACTTCCACTTCGCTCCATTTTTTCATCGTCAGCGTCGAAGTCGTCACTTGGCTCATCGACTGCGTCAAACCGCCTCCGCTGAACCCGATTGCCTGCCCGAGTCCAGTGAACAGCGCGTTGACCGCAATCCCGATAAGAATCATCCGCAACGGATCCAAGCCCGACTTCCACGATAATGAATAAACAAGGAAAAACGCCAGCGCACCGCCGATAAACGCAAACAGCGGCACGAAAAAGAACAACGTCGGGAACATCGCAATCACCAAAACAGACATGAAACTCGCACCCGCCGAAACCCCGATGATTCCAGGGTCCGCCAACGGGTTGCGCATGACCGCCTGCAACAAAACGCCCGCCACCGACAAAGCAGCTCCCGCGAATACCGCAATTAAAATCCGCGGCAACCGCAAGTCTTTAATGATGGCGACATCGTCATTCGTTCTCGTCAACAGCCCGTGAATCAACTCGAAAGGCGTCACCGAAATGCTGCCCGTCAATGCAGATTGGACGAAAACGATTGCCAACAATAGCGCTACGACTATGAAACTGATGGTTTTCCGATTGATTCCCGACATGATTTTACCTGCCTTCATTTCTCTTCATGCAACATCTTCAGTAACTCATCCAGCGCTTCCGCCGCGGCCAAATTGCCCGTCGTCCCGAACAGCGTCTCTTCCAAATCATAGACGCGCCCGTTCTTCACCGCATCAAAATGCTTCCACACATCATTCGAACGAAATTCCTCATCGAACATCTGAATCACCTGCTCAGGCATACCGTGTGCCGCCCGCAAAATGACGTCAGGATTCGTCTGCTGCAAGTATTCCGTATTGGATGAAATGAACTCGACATCCTCGCCCGTAATGACATTGACGCCGCCAGCCCGCTTCACAAGATCCCCGATGTACGACTGCTCCGTCGCTACTAAATAACTTCCCGGAATCCCCATGAGAATCAACACGGATGGCTTCTCTTTCCCTTCAATCGCCTTCTCGATTAAAGCCGCCTTCTCCTCGAATCGTGCAACAATCGCTTCCGCCTTCTCCATCCGATCATACTTTTCACCGATCTTCAATATTTCTTCGTGCATCGCGTCGATGCTTTCGAGGTTTGCATACGTCATATCGATCCCGCGGTCATCAAACATTTCTTGCAAGTCATATTTCAACGTTGTCACCGAAAAAACTTCAGTCGGCTTCAACGACAGCAGCATCTCCATGTCGGGAATCATCGGGTTGCCCACTTCTTTCGCATCCGCATAACGTTCCGGCAATTCCTTATAACTCGAAGGAACGCCAACCAAGTCAATATCAAGCGCGTCCATGATCTCCGTCAGCGCGACCGTCGTTGCAACAACCCGATCGCCGTCCTGCTCACCGATTTGCTCATTCGCATTATTCCCGGCAATCGCTGAACAGCCGGCAAGCATGACACTTGCCAACAAGCCGAAAAGGCTGATCGCTTTTTTCATTCCAGCACAACTCCCTTATTTTCGAGCTCGTTTCCTTGCTAGAGCCACAACGACTGCGGCGCCAATGATTGCACCAATTACGATGATGACAATCAAAAATGTATTCGAGGTTTTTTCTTTTTCATCCTTGACCTCTTCCATTGCAACTTCTTCGACAACTTCTTCTGCCGCTTCGTCGTTTTCATCCAATGCAACGTCCGTGTCAGCTTCTTCTGACAGCTCGTCTTCTATTGCCGTTTCGTCTTCTTCAGTCTTCGCTTCCTCGGATTTCGTTCCGGATTGCTCCGTTTTATCTGTTTCTGTTTCAATCACAGTCAACTTCTCATCTTTTTTCGTTACACTCTCAGTCGTTTTGGCTGCCTCGGTTTTATTCGCGACAGGCTTCTGGACAGGTTTTTGTTCAGTCTTTTGAACCGGCTTCACTTCCGTCTTCTTCGGTGTTACCGGTTTCGTTTCTTTCGCCGGAGGAGGAGTCGCTGCCGGTTTTGCGACCGGAGGGGCCGGGATGGAAGATGTATTGAAATTGAAGCGGATATCGTATTTATTATCGTAATCAAAGCCTGGGATGCCCGTCACGATGATATGGATTTTGGCATTGACGAGCTGTTTCAAATCAGAAACGGTAAAACGCACGACACGCTGATCTCCGGATTGACTCACCACTTGCACGTCCGAGTAGCTTCCGCCATTTTGGACTTTGAAATATTGCCACCACGAGCTGTTTTTCAATGTGACCGTCACCGTAGCTTTATCGTTCACCATCTGCACTTTCGCCGGACTCACCATATAATCCGCCGTTGTCGACACCTCATTGCCAGTATCCTTCAGCACGGTGAACGGTACGGAGTATTCCCCGTCAGCAAACGTTGCAGCCTCCGCTTTCAACGGCATGACTGGAAGGAAAAGCGCCGCGACCAATGCAATCGACATAGCAACAATAAGATTTCTTTTCATTTTAAACTCCTTCGCTCCACACACAACGCCGGCTGTCACATAAAGCGTGACGCCGGCATCCGTGCGAAGATTATTTATTTGATAGTTTCAAGCATGTTGTAAACCATTTTCGTTGCGTGTGCACGAGTTGCGTTCACTTTGGGGGCAAACACTTTTTTGCCTTTCACAACATCGCCGTCAATGATGCCAAGGCCGACTGCCAATTGGACAGCGTCTTTCGCATAGCTGCTGATGGCAGCTGCATCCGCGAACGTAACAGTTGTTTCAACGTCTTTTAGTGCTGACGCATCTTTATATTCGATTGCACGGATAATCATCGCAGCCATTTGCTGACGAGTGATTGCCGCATTCGGGTTGAATTTCCCTGCGTCACCTTGGATGACTCCAGCACGGTTCGCCGCTTCCACTTCGAACACGAAGCCTTCCATATCTTTCGTCAAGTCAGAGAATGTACCTTGGAATTCTTGTTTTTCAAGTCCCAATGCGCGAGCGATAATTAATGCAAACTGCGCTCTCGTAACTTTATCGTTCGGTGCAAATGTTTCAGGAGATTTCCCTCTAACGATTTGCTTTGCAGCAAGTGCTTCGATATAAGGTTTCGCCCATGTTTTGTCGATATCTTTGAATGAAACCGTTACTTCCTCTTCAGGTTGTTCCGGTGTTTCAGGAGTTTCAGCTGCTATCGGCTCCACGCTGTCTTGGTCGAATGCAAGACGAATTGTATGGTTGCCAGTGTGGTTCGCAGATGCAACGAAAACTGTCACTTTCGCGTTCATGATTTTTGCGAAATCTGCCGCTTCAAATGAAACAACGCGGTTGTTCGCTTCTTCATCAACACTTACAACAGTCGCATCAACGAATTCGCCAGCTTGTTCAACTTGGAACTCAGTGATTTGCTCGTTGTTCGTCAATGTAAGTGTTACGACTTGCTTGCCGTCTTTCACAGACAAAGCTGCTGGTGTTTCGATAAAGCGCGCCATGCCTGGAGATTCCTTTTCCTCTGTAGCATGCAGCACTTTGAAGCCGATCGTGTAATCGCCGTCTTTAATTGCTGTCGGTGCTTCAGGAGTTTCCGGTGTTTTCGGAGTCTCTTCTTCGTCTTCAGCAGGAACTTCGCTTGCGTCGAATTGGAAACGGATGTGGTGTGTTTGATCATATTCTCCAAGTCCAGGAATGCCTGTCACGATAATATGCGCTTTTGCATTCACTATTTTTTCAACATCTTTTAATTCAAACTTCACAAGACGCGTCTGTTTTTCAGCGTTCTCGCTCACAACTTCAGCGTCTATAAACTTGTCGCCATCTTGGATTAACAATGACTGCCAATATTGGCTATCCAATAGCGTTATGTAAACGAACGACTTGCCGTCTTCCACTTTTACTTCCGCAGGACTTTTCACGAATTGGCCTGCCGTAGATACTTCGTCTTTTTCTTCATGCAACACTTTGAACGGAAGCTCGTACGTTGCCTCCTGCGTTGCAGCCACTTCAGCAGCTGCTGGAAGTGATGGCATTGCCGTAAAGATCAGCAACATTGCTGTGAATAAAACCAGTAAACTCTTCTTCATTATAGTAATCTCCTCTTCTACTTATTCGACCGGTTCGATCGGAACATCCGCATAGCAGCAAAGATTCCCACTGCAATAACGAATACGGTCGCAATCCAAAACCAAATTGTACTTCCATTGCTGACAGAGTCGATCCACTCCTGGTCCGTGTCCTGCAATGAATCTGCATCTACTGCAACACGCACGGTGTACGCATGATCATACGGAATCTCCAACTCGTCGATCACCACATGCATCTTCACTGGAAAAGGATCGGCCAACTTGCCGTCCACATTCAGTTCGATGACACGCGTGTCCGCCACTTCATCCTCCGCAACGACCTTTGCATCCGCAAAACCATCGTCGCTATGTACCTGTAACTCTTGAACCCATTTGCTATGATTCAATGTCAACTGCAAAACCTGCTCGCCGCCATCAACCTTGAGCAACGCCGGCTTCTCAAAATAATCATTCGCAATCGACACCGAGTCCGAATCACCTTGCAGCAGTTCATACTCCACCGCATATACGCCGTCAGACAACGATTCCGCACCTATAGGCACAGAAGCAATCGCCCACAACAGCAAAACAGCACCTACCAAAGGCGCCACCCGTCTCTTCATGCAAACTCCTCTCCCACTAGTGAGAACTGTTATCAATTATTCCACTACTATCATAGGCCATCATCCACTAGTTTGAAAGCCCCTCCACCAATATTCACACATTGTTCACAGAGAAACGAATGAATTGTGTCAGCGCCTCTTTTGCGGTGCCTATTTGCGGTGCTTTTTGCGGTGCCTGTGCATGGTGCAATTATGACAATTCAATAGAAGCAATAAATATACAATGGAGCGTCAACCAAACCCTTTAATAGCAGACTTCACATTTCCTCAATATGCAATTGTAGTGAATAGACAAAATTGTGTCGGTGCCTGTGCAAGGTACATTTATGACAATTCAACAGAAGTTATGTAAATACATAAAGAAACCAGGTAAACATTGATGCAACGAGCTTTCTTCCTAAGACTTATGCAATTGTAGTGAATAAACTGAATTGTCCTTTGCACAGGCACCGTATTTGAAGGTCACTTGCTTATAATCATCTTCATTCGTGTCAAGACTGGGCAATATTATGAGGGCGGGAGTTTTGGGTATGGAGAGGGTCGGGTCAATTAGTATTTTGCATGTGATTTTATTGTCAATGACGGTCATTGGTCTGAAGAATCATGTGACCATTCTGCCGCCGTTATTGATTCATGCGGGTCGTGACGGATGGATATCCGTGTTCATTGCCGCAGTTGCAATGGTGCCTTGGCTATTTCTGCTCGTCTACATTCATCGCAGTTCTCAGCAGGCTTCCCTCGGCGATTGGCTGCTTCCTAAAATCGGTAAAGTCCCGACCGCCATTTTCCGGTATGTCACGGCATTTTTCCTTCTGCTAATGGCCGTCTTTACGATGGCAGAGACTTTGCAGTGGATCAAATCGACTTTTTTACCCGAGTCGCCGTTAGTTCTTATGATTCTCATCTACTCAATACTATGCATTTTCCTTGCGTCTACAAATTTGCAGACGATTGTCATGGTCAACGTGGTTGTTCTATTTTGGGTCGTCATCCTCGGCTTTTTTGTAGCATTCACGAATATACAAGTGAAAAATTATTCGTTACTGAGACCGTTCGTTGAACACGGATTTGAACCTGTCATTTCAACATTGGTCTACCGGCATCCGGTTATATTGAACTTCTATTGTTCCTATTCATCCAACAAAATGTGAAAGGCCGGTTTCGCTGGTATCATTATGCAATTATGCTCTTCATCCTGCACAGTTTGACGATGGGTCCGCTCATCGGAGCCATTACAGAGTTCGGTCCAGACGAAGCGGCTAAGCAAAGGTAGCCCGCTTATGAGGAGTGGGGGCTCGTTTCCATAGGGCGTTTCATTGAGCATCTAGACTTTTTCTCCATATACCAATGGCTTACTGGCACCTTCGTACGTGTGTCCTTCATTTTGTATGTCGTCTCGGATTTATTGCAACTGAGAGGCGACCGCAAACGTATTTGGAAAATCATCGGACCAGCGTTCTTCTTCATGTCCTTGTCGTTATTTCTAATGGAAGATCATATTTTCCTGAAACTTAAAGGGGACTATTTCTTAATTGCTACGTTCATCTTCCTGCTCTTGCTGACGTTATTTCTAACAATCTCTGCATTACTCAAAAGAAGTGCGGCAAAAGAAATGTAAAACTTAAACAGAAGATGGTGAAGTGCAATGCAATCGTCTGATCACGAGATGGACATCACATCTTTACGGGCGTTATTTCAGAAGTCTGCAGACGTTCAGTTTCAAAGTTATACGTTCAATGGCCATGCCGTCACGTTTGTCACATGCGATGCGATGATTGACCAACAACTGTTGAATGAAGTCATCGTGCCCCGTGTCCGACATTTCATCGGCACTTTGGAGAACGAGCCACTGGAAACGGCGATTGAATCGCAATTGCACATCCCGGATTTGAAAGCGGGAAATGATTTGGAAACAGTCATTCACCTCGTCTATTCCGGGCATGTCTTATTGTTTTTTGAGGATTCCGGATTTATTTACACGAGCAATATCACTAAAAAACCGAATCGAAACCCCGAGGAAACACGGTTAGAGGTGCCTGTGAAAGGACCTCGTGACAACTTCATCGAAGACGTGTCCGTTAATATCGCATTGATTCGCAAAAGGCTGCCGACAAACTCATTATGCGTCGAGAAATTCGAATTAGGGAAACGCTCCAAAACGACTGTAGCTCTATTGTATTTCGATGACATTGCGAGCAAAAAGATACTGGACGGCATTAGAAGACAACTGAATGAAACAGATACCGACATCGTTTTCAACCCTACCCTTCTGATGGAAAGTGCGAATAAAAGCTCAAAGCTTTTTCCGAGGGTCGATTACACGGGACGACCTGATACCGCCATCCAGTCGCTTGTAAGAGGCCGATTCCTCATTTTTGTTGATGGGGCGGCGTATTGTGTCATCTTGCCTGTCAACTTGTTTCTGCTCGTAAAGACAGGGGAGGATAATGATACACCCGTCATTTACGGCTCAATCGAGCGTTTGCTGCGCGTCTTCGGATTGTCCATCGGCTTGACGCTGCCCGCATTTTGGCTTGCATTGACGACCTATCACCAAGATCAGCTGCCGGTCCATTTATTAGCGACCGTTGTCCAAGCGAATACTGGTCTTCCATTCCCTTCAGTCATTGAGATGCTGCTTATGCTGCTCATGTTTGAACTGTTTCGCGAAGCCGGCTTGCGACTGCCTACTGCTCTAGGCGGGACAATCGGCGTTGTCGGCGGATTGATCATCGGAGATGCAGCCATTCGGGCAGGGATTACAAGTCCCGCAATGATTGTCGTCATCGCTATTTCTACAATCGCGACATTCACATTGGTCAACCAATCGGTAGTGACCGCAATTAGTGTATTGCGTGTTTGTTTCATCCTCCTTACAGCAATTTTAGGGTTGTTCGGTCTTCTCATGTCCGTCTTCATTACACTTGTTTACTTATCCAGCATCCGGACGTTCGGCGTTCCTTACATGAACATTGCAACTGACTTAAGCTTTAAGACAGTCATGCAATCGCTCTTCCGGCTTCCTCATAAATCATACAAAGAGCGGCCGAATATGTTGAATCCGACAGACCCAACACGCACGAAGGAGAGAGATCAGGATGAATAAAAAGATGGTCGCCCTCCTGCTGCTATTGCTTGCGACGCTCCCCTTATCAGGCTGCTGGGATAATAATGAACCTGAGAGGATGTTATATCTCAATGGAATCGGCATCGACTACAAGGATGGCCGATATGAACTGTACGCCCAAATCATCAATTTCGCCAACACCGCAAAATCCGAACAGCCTACAAGCGATGAAACTTCACAAGCAGAAGTCGGTCATGCCTCGGGGATGTCGCTAGATGAAGCTGTCTTCGAGTTATACCATTCCGTCGATCAAAAAGTGAATTGGGGCCATTTATCATACTTGGTCTTCTCAGAAGAAGCACTGCAACAGGTGAAGTTAAGCCCGGTCCTCGATATTTTCATCCGTTACAGGGAAACGCGTTATCAAATTTGGTTATACGCCACAAAAGACCCAGTTGAGGAAGTGCTCTTAATAAGGCCCGTTGTTAATAAAGCCATTATCTTGTCAAAGCTAGGGGATCCACGCAACTCCTTCGAACAAGAATCATTCATTAAACCGGCAAGCATTCGTGAAGTTTTGATCAATATGAATGAACCAAATCATGAAACGCTGATCCCGTTCATAACAATTGCGGAAAACTGGAAATCAATAAAAGAAACGATCAAAGCCCCCGTCATTTCCGGTGCAGCCATCGTTTCCCCGGATGATTTCAAAGGGTTCATCACTGGAGAGAAAGCAGGGGGAATCCGATGGATGACGAACGACACGAAGAGGTCCAATCTAACAGTCCGAACGGAAAATGGCAATTTCATCTCCGTCGTCTTGGAAAATATCAAAGTGAAAATCAATCCTGTCATGATCAAAGGAGAAGCAAAGTTCGACATTGACATATACGCAGACGGGATAATTGACATCATCACCGAAACGATAAAACCGGCAGAAATTGAGAAGTTAGTGAAAGAAATTGTGAAAGAACAAATTGCCACTACCTATGAGGAAGCATTAAAAATGGATGCCGACATCTACCGGCTTTCCGAGCAACTGTATCGAAAGAACGTAAAAGAATGGAAACGACTGCAAAAAGACGGCAAAATCGAATTGGCCGAGGACTCCATTCGAAACATCAACATCACCATCGGCAAACTCTCCTCCAACAAAAAAACATTCGAACGAACAGTAGAATAACTGGATGTGTTCGTTCAGCCGGTGCCTCTAGCCGGTGCCTGTGCATGATACATTTATGACAATTCAATCAGATTTATATAAATACAACGGGAAGCTATTCAAATGTCTATTTGATCAGCTTCCCCTTTTACATTTATGCAATTGTAGTGAGTAAACTGAATTGTTCCGGTGCCTGTGCAAGGTGCATTTATGACAATTCAACTAAATTTATAAATATACAAAAATTAATTACTAAACACTAATTTTATTAGCTTTTCATTTTTCTTTTAATCAATTGTAGTGAATAAACTGAATTGAATGCTGCACAGGCACCAATTCTCCCCCAGGGAACATGAACTGGCAACGTGCTGAAGATAAGTGTAGAATAGAAAAAAATGCATAAAAAGAGGAACAACATATGCCTAAAACTCAACAAAAAACACCTGTATGGAAATTGTTTGCTCGCGGCGCCATGGTTATGCTCGGTGCCCTCATTGCCGCATACGGATTAGAATCTGTACTCATTCCGAACAAGGTATCTGATGGAGGCGTGACAGGTCTAAGTATCGTCGGGTCGGAATTATTCGGCTTTCCACTAGGACTTCTCATAGCGATTTTGAATATCCCTTTTGTCTTTTTAGGCTATAAACAAATCGGGAAAAGCTTTGCCATCTATTCTGTACTCGGAATTGCTACACTGGCGGTCAGCACGAGCCTAATGCATCATGTGCCAATAATCATTCACGGAGATACGTTATTAATAACAGTTGTGGGCGGAATTATCCTCGGTTTCGGAATGGGATTAGCGTTGCGGAACGGCGGCGCTCTTGACGGAATTGATATGTTAGCCGTCTTGCTTTCCCGGAGGATGCCGTTCGGAACAAGTGATTTGATCCTGTTTTTGAACGTCTTCGTTTTCGCCGTCGTTTCGATTGTTTTCGGACTTCAAGGAGCTTTCTTATCCGCAATTGCTTACTACATCGCCACTAAAGTGATCAGCATTGTTGAAGAAGGACTTAGCGGTTCTAAAATGTATAAGATTATTACGAGCGAACCTGAAGGTATGGTCGAAACGATTCGTGATCGTTTAGGCCGCAGTTCGACTTATAGTATCGTTCAAGGCGCGTATTCCAATGAAGAATTCAGGGAAATTACATGCATTATCAACCGGCTCGAAGATAGCAAGATGAAGGAAATTATCCTTGAAATTGATCCGTCAGCGTTTGTCACTGTTTACGAAGTCGCCGAAGTCCGAGGCGGAAGTTTCACAAAGCGGAATATCCATTAACAAATTGTGTGAGAATTGTGCGGGTGCCTGTGCATGGTGCATTTATGACAATTCAAAGAGATTCATATAAATTCAAAGGGAAGCTGATCAAAGATTGAACTGATCAGCTTCCCTTAATTTGTTTATGCAATTGTAGTTAATAAACTGAATAGTGTGCTGCACAGGCACCGAAAAAAGGCATTAACAAAGCACAATCACTTTTTGTGGAGTTGTTTGGGCGGGAATGCTGCGGGTTGTAGTGCTATAAATGACAATCAGCTCTCGATTTGCTGGACTGCCCGCAAATGACTGGCCATTTTCAAGTAAAATCGGCGTGTTTCGATTTAGGTTCAATTTCAAACTTCCGTCGCTGCTCACTAAATTCCGATCAAAGAAATCCACTTTCACAAACTGGCCGGATCTCTCCTTCGCCATGACAATCGTCCGATATTGCGGTGGATAAATAAAAGGGGTCGGTGCATTCGCATCATAAAAACCCGTTACAATATCTCCGACCTCCACTAAAACGTGATCGACAAAATAAGTGCCCGGCTCGATGACAAAATTGACGATGGAGCCTTCCCGATCAGCGACCATAAATAGTTTATAGCAACCAGATCCTTGATCATCTTGCTGTATCGAAAAATCACTAATCTCCATTACTCTGCCCGTAAAGAATCTGAAATTCATTCGCATACCTCCATTGGATCACGCTCGTCATATAGACTATGCAACGAGTGAATTGGGTGTTCAGCTTTTCACAAGCCAACCGTTTCCATAGGACTAGGCACAGCGGTTTGCTATACTTACACGTGTCAACGTATAAAGAAGGGAGATCTTACTATGCAAACCATAACTGGAAAGAACGCAATCATTACGGGAGCTGGACGCGGTATTGGCCGGGCGACGGCAATCGCCTTTGCGAAGGAAGGAATCAATGTAGGGCTCATCGGGAAAACTGAGGCGAATCTTGAAAAGGTTGCCGAGGAAATTCGCAACTATGGTGTCAACGTTTCAATCGCCGCTGCGGACGTGGCCGATAACGAATCTGTAACTGCCGCCGTCGAGCATGTCAAATCTGAACTAGGTCCGATCGACATCCTCATTAACAACGCCGGTATCGGCAAATTCGGCAAGTTCCTTGAGCTCTCTCCGGAGGAATTCAAGAACATTATCGATGTCAACCTCATGGGCATTTATTACGTCACACGCGCAGTGCTGCCGGAAATGATTGAACGTCAAACAGGTGATATCATCAATATCTCTTCAACTGCCGGCCAAAAGGGTGCCCCTGTCACGAGTGCATACAGTGCATCTAAATTCGGTGTGTTGGGTCTGACGGAATCACTTATGTTGGAAGTGAGAAAGCACAACATCCGCGTCACTGCATTAACGCCGAGCACAGTGGCAACCGACTTGGCGTTCGAAGAGAATCTCACTGACGGCAATCCGGATAAAGTGCTGCAGCCTGAAGACCTTGCAGAATTGATGGTCGCACAGCTTAAACTGCACCCGCGCGTCCTCTTAAAATCGGCTGGCCTATGGTCGACAAATCCTTAATTGTTTGAGAATTGTGTCGGTGCCTGTGCAAGGCACATTTATGACAATTTAATATAATGCATATAAATACAACGGGAAACCTATCAAACACCGACTTGATAGGTTTCCCGTTTTCAAATTATACAATTGTAGTGCATTGTCTGAATAGTGTGCTGCACAGGCACCGCTTTCCCCTTAAAGATTACCCAATTCATCCAAAAATGCGGGGCGGTTTTTGTATGTCTGTTTCAGTTCTTCCGCCAAACTCATTTCAGCTTCGTGTCCTGCAACTTTCCGGAAGCGTTTTAACGCTTGGCAAACTTCCTTATATTCCTCTCGATTAAACGCATTTCCAGCAGTCTCTTTCACATGATATTCGAACAGCCGGATTGCCTCTTCTGCGTGGGAGTCAATCAAGCAGTTCAAATACTGTTCAATTAATGAAGGATTTCTACGGACATATTCAAGGATGGCCTCGACGTCATTCTCAGCTTCAATGAGCCTAACAAACATCCGATTATTTTTCACAGCCAATTCCTGCTTCACTTCTTCATAAAAAGCTGGCGCATCCGCAGAAAGATCCTTTAATTCCCAATAAAACTCAAATTCGCCATCCAATAGCAGTTCACGGCCTATTTTCATCTGCTCATCAAATGCTATCAACTGTCTATACGCCTTGTAACGCCATTTCTTCCACCGCGCCACTAAACCACGATAACCCTTGTCCAAGCTTTCTCCCTCAATCGCCAACGCCAACACGTTTTCATAGTTTCCTTCCTTCATTTCATATTGCATCAACCGTTTCCGAAATGATGGGTAATTTATATTCTCCAGTAAAAACTGCGTAACTCTCTCTGTCGTTCCGTAGGTTTCTATAATGTCATACATCAAGTTGAGAATTCGTTCATTTGCATAACGGCCATAATCATTTGCAGACGAATTCTTTAGCACCAATTCCAATTCATTCAGCAACGTTAATCGCATCTGTTCATTACCTGCAAACTCCAAACAGATGCCTAGTACGTCAATCCGAAAATCATCCCATCCATCAAACATGTCGGACTTCGATAGATGAATCAGCTTATCCAACAACTCTACCTGCTCTTTCACCTCGAATGTTTCATGCGCAATCAAAGACATTTTTTTGATCGTTTCATCTAATAAACTGCCGATCGTACCATTCGAATCATCCGTATATTGAAAGGCCTTCATCACTTCATTCAACAGCAGTCCGGCAATTTCAACAGCAATCAACGGATCTTTTAAAGCTTCAATTTTATTCAACACGCTGGACAATTCATCCGCAAAACTGTCTACATGGTCATATGTAATAAACCCTTCCCTGCCGACATATTTCCCAACAATTGAATCAATCAACCGCCTACAACGATCAATCTCCTGCCGTTCATCATCATAGATTACATAGTTGAAAAGCAACTCATTATGTAAAGCCGGGTCATCGTCCGCCAAATCAATCAGAATATCAATCAATTTTTCTTTGGAAAGATTTTTCAGGGTCTCGTTCAAATCTGGCGGAGGCGCTATTGCAGCCTCAGGAAAATCATTATCCTTCAGTCTGTCAATCAATTCATAGTAAACGGCAACCTCATGCTTACATACCGGTCCCATAGTAAATGGACAGTCACAGTAAGATGACAGAATATCGCCATCTTCATCAAGCCAAACGGCAATCTCATATACGTCCGCCCCCTTAACGACCGCCGTATATCTGCCCCCACCCTCACGAACGAGGTCAGCAACGAATCCCGCTTTATAATATTCATAACCGTGTTCCACAATAGTGGAGCTTACTGCCTCCTCAAAAAGAAAAAGATTCATCGCACTTCCCCCTCTCCTAATTCCACGCGCCTACTCCTACCTACTATAACTAATACGACACACACCCAGAAAGTCCTTTTAAATGGTGTCTGTACCAATTGTGTCGGTGCCTGTGCATGGTGCATTTATGACAATTCAGTAGTAGGTATATATATACGAAGGGATGCTGTTCAAATGTTGTCACGATAATATTTCCTATTTAGTATTATACATTTGTAGTTAATAAACTGAATAGTGTGCTGCACAGGCACCTGTTTAACGGACACCGATTTTTGCTTCTGTTTGAATACTAGTAATTTGTGCTATAGTCTAATAGATAATGACATGGTGGTGAATGGACAGATGAAGAAGGTTTTATGCACAAGTATTTTATCCCTGGTTATGATGCTTTCGTTTGCGAACCCGAGTGCTTTTGCAAATGAAAGTGATCGGTTCTTAGTTGAATTGCTCAATGATGAAAATGAGCCGGTTATTGAAAGTATACATAGAGACGAAATGGAAGAATTGACGGACGCGAAGGTGCTGCAGCCTGACTATATCCGTAGGATTGCGCTGCAGACGGGGACGGGGCAAGCGAAATCGTGGGGTCCGACTCGGATTGGAGCGGATAGGTTAATTGAACGGACGCAGGACTTGGAAGGCATCGTCATTGTGGCGGTCATTGACACTGGCGTCGACACGAACCACCCCTTCCTTCGTAATCGTCTAGTTGCGGGATATGACGTATTGGACAAGGATTCGGATCCGATGGATGAGCAGTTCCACGGAACGCATATGGCGGGCATTATTGTTGATACGGCGCCGGCCAACGTGAAAATCATGCCGATTCGGGCAGTGGACAAGGAAGGGAGAGGCTACGACAATCATATCGCTGAAGGTATTCATTATGCAGTCGACCATGGTGCCGATGTCATCAACATGAGTTTCGTTGGCGAGGAGTATTCGGCTTATTTGGCCGAGGCAATCAATTATGCGCTTGACCATGACGTCGTTGTCGTCGTTGCTTCCGGGAATGAAAGCATGGATACGACCGAACTTTATCCGGCAGGTGAACAGAAGGTAATCGTTGTAGGGGCAGTTGACCGTAATGACCGGATTGCGGACTTCAGCAACACAGGTGCCTCCATCGATATTGCAGCGCCTGGAGTCGACATCTTATCAAGCGTCCCGGGAGGTTCTTTTAAAAGCTATAGCGGCACTTCAACCGCAACACCATTCGTGAGCGCGGCTGCTGCCATGCTCAAGCTGGAAGATCCGACGAGAACAGTACAAGACGTAGAGCGCTTGCTGAAGAAATACACCAACGATCAAGGGTCGGCGGGTTGGGACTCTCAATTCGGCGCAGGAATTCTCAACCTTTCAAACTACGTTGAAAGTGTAATCCAAGAGAATTCGGCACCACCGCGGGATGTTGCGTCGAACGTCAAATCATTTCCGCCACACCAAACCGTCCCGTTGAATAAAAGTTGGAAAATCACATTTGATCGAGCATTGACAGAAGGGGATAAAGTTGATATTCGTATCAACCGTTCAGGCAAAGATATCCCCATCGCGACAGAAACGGTAGCAAACGAAATCATCGTTACCCCGATTCGTAAACTGTTTCCACATACGAATTACCAATTACTCCTGTTTGTCGAAAACGGTGGGCAGTATGAAATGAAATTCCGGACAGGAAATTGACGTAACTTGTGTAAATTGTGTCGGTGCCTGTGCACGGTGCATTTATGACAATTCAGGCGCAGGTATATAAATACGAAGGGAAGCAGGTCAAATGTTGATATGACCTGCTTCCCTTTTTCAGTTTATACAATTGTATTTAATAAACTGAATTGTTTTGGTGCCTGTGCAAGAAACTTTTATGACAATTCAACCGAAAGTATATAAATACGAAAAGAAGCCCAGTAAGTGTATATTTAATGGGCTTCCCGTATGTTCATTATACAATTGTAGTTAATAAACTGAATGGTGTGCTGCACAGGCACCCGTTTCTCATTTTTCACACGCTATCCCGTCTTTATCACGGTCCATATGAGTGTGCATCTTATAAATTTCAGCTGAAACGAAAGGCTTGAACTTTGTTTTGCCGCCTACATTTTTGACTTTAGCATCTTTAGCGACGCCGCCTGGATACGTTTTATTCAATTCGGTACAGTTTTTGAACTTCGCAGGTGCTGCGTTAGCTGAGTGGATCGGCATTGCAACCATAAGGACTGCAAGGGACATTGCGCTAAGTCCAGTTAAAATCTTCTTCACTTTCATCTCTCCAATTACAATTATTTGTAAATAATTGTAACATGAAATCCCAATTATGCTATTAGAATTTTCTCCAATCAACTATACTATCAATAATTTTCTACCAATGTACCCGCATTTTAAAAAACAAGTGCTCACATAAGCCCATTGCCTCCACCCTCCAACATGAGGGATAATAAAAAGATTACACCATAAGAGAGGTTTACAAATGAAAGGAAGTTCACATGCACTTATCGGCGTTACTGCCGGAGCAATTGCAGGGTATCAAATGCAACCCGATCTCTATACAGTCGGAGTTGCCTCTGCGATAGGCGGCGTGTCGGCGCTCGTTCCCGACTTGGACACAAACGGATTAGCGAGCAACCGCATCACCATTTCAAAACAGATTACTCAATGGCTGATGCAGCTTGTCGGTGCAGGCATTCTCGTCGCAATTGTCTACCAGTATTTCACAAAAGGCTTCACCCCCTCCATTCTGCTATACGCTGGAATCGGTTTGCTCTTTTTCATCGTATCGCGTTTCATTACGCAAAGAAGAATGTTAACGCTCACGGGCGTCATGGTGATGTGGCTCGGAATTGTGATGCATCAATCGATCGGCATTTTATTAGTGGGAAGCTATATCGTCATCGCGTCCTTCCTATCACACCGCTCCTACACTCACTCACTCCTCGGGCTCGCTTATTATGCGTTCATTTTGAATCAACTACAAAAGGAATGGCAGATTGACGTTCTGCTCATTGCAGGGATAGCGGGGTACGCCAGCCACCTCATCGCCGACATGAAGATCTTTCCAATGAACCGCCGAGGCGTGAAATGGTTCGCACCGATTTGGAATAAAGAATGGTAGATGAATTACAAAGGGAAGTCGACCGAAAACCAATTCGGTGGACTTCCCTTTTATTTGAATAGCATGCTGCTCAGGTACCTATTTAATTAGAAACGATAAATTCCCACAATACCTCATAATGCAACCTTCTATTTCCTTCTTTTAGAATGAAATGGGAATGATTTGGGAAGAATAAATGTTAATAAAATATGTACTAGGAGAGTTTTCCATGGCAAAGAAGCCTTGGCCCAAAAAAATAATGTTACTTGCTCTTATCATATCAATAGTAATATCCGTATTCCTTGTACTCAGACTTGGAACCTCCCCAGTTGAAAAAGTACAGGCAGAAAAAAACATCGGCTTCACCTCAGACGTAATGCAATTCGAGGACATGGCGTTTCAGCTTACCGGTTCGTCACATGGTAAAACTGAGCAAATTTTTAATTTCACAATTGAAAACATTCATAACGCTGCCATTTCAACTCAAAGCTTGTCCTTTAAAATCAAAAACATAGGCAATGTCTACTCAAGTTGGAGCGTCAATATTGAAGAAAGCCAATTGAATCCAGGAATGAGTACAACTGCAATTGTCACTTTTAAAATGAAAGACACCTATTTGATGGAAGGGACACCAGTAATGGAAATTCAGAGGGGTATATTTTTCCCTACAATTATGCAGTTTGAGTTGGAGAAAGAGCGCTAATCCAGTAATCTAAAACCTTCACTTCCTAAATTCTTTTTCTATTAACAACATTAAACAGCACACAAACCATCCAAAACGATTTGCGTGCTGTTTTCTTTGTTCACCAACTTCACTCGACCCTCTCTCCCTGCACGACGAGCCTGTATTCATTGGAATACGCGGGGTAGCAGGTGATGAGGGATATGAGCGCAATTCCTTCCTTCGGCTCAAGCACCTCGACTTCGTGCGGCTTGACGATTTTGATGTCGAAAACCTCAAATACTATCTCTTCGTCATCCGTTTGAAACGTGAACTCCGTGCCGACTTCCATTTCATGCAGCCGGTTGAAATACTTGCCGAAGACTTGGGCCTGGTGCCCGGCGATGGCGTAGCTGCCGTTCATCTCGCCGGGCAGGTCCATGTTTTCGATGGCGCCGAGGGATTCATTGAGCGTTTCCGCATCTGCCCCGTATAGGACCGGCGCTTCCAAGTCGATTGCCGGAATTGACAGGATGCCTTCGATTCCGGCCACGCTGTCAGAATCGGCCGCTTTTTCAGCAGCAGCAGGAATGACAGTCGTCCCCTCCGTAGCTTGTACAGAACGGAATGCATCGATCATTTCTTGCTGATGGTCATCACTTTTCGCGTTCCCGTTCATTAGCCAAGCAAACAACACGATACCAGAAACAATGAGCAGCATCCCAAGCCTGTTCAATGTACGCTTCATCAGCCGTCCACCACTTTCACGCCGCCGATATCGTCGACTTTCCCAATCGTCTCATTGCAAACCCCATCAACATGAGGAGCAAAGCTAGAAATGCTAACCGTTTGCCATCCCAAAATCCGCCCGTTTTTGGCAGTGAAGAACGAGGATCCGCATTGTTCATAGCAAAGCCGTTCATTACACCGGATTTACCTTTCGCAAAAGCTGCTGATGCATTCGCATTTCCGCTAAGTTCCCCTGTTCTGGAGCCAGAATCGGCGTCAACATCACCGGACATACCATTCCCAGCTGCAGACTCTTGTTCAGGGTCTTCGACTACATCGTCCGCGCTCGTCCCGGTCTCCATCGTTCCGTCTTCCTCATTGCTGAAACCGTCTCCGGAATCTCCCTCATTTGCAGGTGGCGTACTTGTTCCTTGACCCTCTTCATTCCCTTCTGAAGTAGCATCATCGGTACTTTCCGGAGCATCCGGCATATCACTTTCTTCCTCAGGAGCAGTTACGCTTTCTTCCGCTCCATCACCTGTCGATGGAGGCACTACGACACTCGGTGGTTCATCGATTGCAATCGTGAACTGTCTTTGCCTCTTCAACACATCGGCGGAAACATCTTCCGTTCCCAGCAATCCAAGATCCAAGCTCACACCGCTGCTTTCCACCAATCCTCCGTCCTCAGTCGTTCTCATCTTCCGAATGAGCACACCGACAGACGTATCTTCAAGCAAACCGTCATTCAGATCTGTTTGAATCAAACCTGCGGAAATGGATTTTCCCTCCTCATCCGCTTTCACATGCCTATCCAACACACCTACGTGAACTTCACCTAACAACGGCGCATTTTCACCGTTCACTTCGACAAGTCCGCCGTCGAAAGAGTTTGCCGTTCTATCGCCTGAAGCCACGTCCACATTCAAATCATCCGTCACCGGGGTTTCCAATTCGACAGAAGCAAGTGATGTTCTCATCCCAGCTTCTGATCGCTCACGCTTCAACACAGACACGCCGAGATCATCCAAAATCCCTTCGTCATCGTCGACAGAAACATCAACGACAGCCGACATTTCACGTTTATCCGACCCGCCTTCCGAATTCCCCACTCCCAATAAGTCGACAGAAGCATCATCAAGAAGGCCATTATCGACATCCGTTTGAATCAAACCCGCGGAAACGGATTTTCCATCTTCGTCGGCAGTCACATGTTTATCCAACACACCGACATGCGTCCCGCCAAGCACCGGCAGATCTTCCGCATTCACTTCGACCACTCCGCCATCGAACGAACCTGTCGTCTTTTCACCTGAAACAACGTCAACCGACACATCATCCGTCAATGTCGACTCAAATTCGACCGTCGCCAACGACGCCTTTGATTCAGTTTTCTCCAGCACTGACACATCCAGATCATCCACAACGCCGTCACTTACCTTTACAGTAGCCAATGCTTCTGAAGCCTCTGTCTCCGGATTGGATGGAATATTCACATTGACATCGCCAACAATCGGCACGTCCAAAACTTCCACATCAAGCACCGATGATTTTCCTTCCTTTTCACTCAACACGTTCACATTAATAATCGAATCATCTTCGGCTGCAGAGACATTCGAATGCGACAAACCGAACGCAACACATAGACCAAACGTTAAAACCCCAATGCTTTTAACCTTGTTTTTCATTTTGCTTCCTCTCCTTTTTTACTTTATTTCTTGTAAAAAAGGATTGGTTTGGGGCGGTTGGCCGGGTGGCGCATGAACCCATTGGATTCTCATAAATTCGTCGGAATGAACCCACTGCCTACTCGACAAATAGCGGAGCATCGAAAATCCATCAACGATTCCTGTCACGAAATCGGCATTTCCGTTATGAGCAACAACAGGAGAAACGACTGACGTATTTCCCGTAGTAATCGCAATCGGAATTCCATCCCGCTGCGTACTTGATTGGATAGGAACCGCAGGCGTTTCCTGCTTAGCTGGTGTTTCTTTTTTGATCTTCGCAACGTTAACAACTTGTTTCACAGGACCCGCAACAGTTTGTAAAGGATCTTCATTTGAAATAAAAGTCGTCTCTTCAACTACTATCTGTACAGTGGATTCCGCGTTTTCCGGGAAATCAATCTCAGAAACCTGGTCGTCATTCTCCACTTCTTGACGGGTATCAATAACCGGTTGTTCACTCACTTTGTCTGTCTGCGAATCTCTTGAAGGCGTATCAACTACTTGCGGAAGTACTGGAGTTTCATTCTCAGTTACTTTTCCAAGTGAATCTGCCGTCTCTTCAACTTCCGCGACTTCAAAAGTATCATTCATCGTCTCTGTCGTCTTATTTACAACTTTTCCAACTTCATCAAACACCGGAGTAGCAACAGGGACTTCAGGCAACTCCTCCACAATCCCAGTAACTCCCGATGTCACAGTTTGAACCGTCTCTGTCGCATCTTCAACAACAGGCACAACATTGTCAACCGTTTCTTCAACAAATTCAATAGTATGATTCACAATCTCAGAAACCGGTTGTTTAGTAGAAGGATCGACTAGGGTTTCAACCGTACCTTTTGTGAACGTCACAGCATCCCGCACCGTCTGATCCGTCCCCTCCACCGCCGACCCGACAACATCACCCACCGACTCAGTCGTTTCAGTCACCGTCGATTCAACCTTCTCCAATACTCCAGACAAAATACCAGTTCTATAATCGCCTACCCCTTCAGCATATACAACAGATTCCGAAGAAATAAACATACAAATAAAGAGACTACTATAGAGAACCACCCATCTCACATAAGTCACCTCCTTCGTTCACATCCGTAAATTCCAAATTACTCCATCTCCTACTCACGTACCCGGCTGACAGAGAGATAAACAAATTGCGCCGGTGCCTGTGCAAGGTGCATTTATGACAATTCAATCCGGAGAATGAAAATACAGAAAAAAGTCAGCTGAAAAGCTAAACAACTGACTTCTCATTTCCACAATATACAATTGTAGCTAATAAACTGAATTGTTGCGGTGCCTGTGCATGATACATTTATGACAATTCATCTAACTGCATGTAAATGCAAAGAAAATCCGATCAAACGTCAATATGATCGGATTTTCTTTTCTAGTTTATGCAATTGTAGTTAATAAACTGAATAGTACGCCGCACAGGCACCGCTTTTATTCCGCCCGATATTCCGCCAAGAATTCTTTGACTTTCGCCGGGTCTGCCACGAGCTCGTTGCCTGTGTCGACTAATGGGCTAACTGTGGAGTAGGCTTTCTTCTTATTCCCTTGGTAGAAATTCAAGAATTCATCTTGGTTGATGGAATAGAGAACGGCTTTCCGCAGGTTTTCGCTTTTGGCAACTTCCCGGTCAGCTCCGTTAAATAGCAAGTATGTGACCGCATTGCTGTCGTTCTTTTGCAATACTAACTTATCATCGTTCTCAACAAGCTCATACTTCGTTTCCGGCACTCCGTTGAAGAGATGAATCTCGCCATTACGCAATGCAGACAACGAACTGTCCGCGTCTTCAATAAAACGCACTGTGACTTCAGAAATTTTCGGTTCAAATTCGCTGCCCGCACGGTATGCCGGGTTTTTCACGAAGTCCGCTTGGTAGTCGTTTTTCTTCACCAAAATATATGGACCGCTCGCATACAGATGGTTGTCATACGTTGCACCTTCCGTCACAGTCCGTTGGTCGCCGTACGGAATATCTTTATTCACATCAAACGCCGCCACGTCGTACGTATTAATGCTTTCAACTTGCTGCTTTGATACGATCCCAGCAGATTGGTGAGCCAAATAATTCAGCACTTGCGGGAAAGCCTCTTTTGTCGTCACTTTAACAACTTGATATTTCCCTGCACTGCTGTCAGCAGCTGTTTTATCATCCACAAGTTCCGAGATTTCAGATTCAAGCCCTGCCCCAAGCGCCTCAAGGACAGACCCTTCGCCGCCGGAAACTTTCGCCTCTTCCAACTCCGCGATATCCGTCACGATTTCGACTTCCTTCATGCTTTCATGCAAGCTGTACGTCCGGTGATCCGGCACAGAATCCTTGTCTTTCGCGCGGTTCAATGAAAATACGACATCATCCGCACCAACGCGATCCCCTGTATCGACCGCTTTTCCGTCCGCCACTTTTGCAAAATTGATGTCATCACGGAGAATGAAGTAGTAATCCGTATTTCCATCGCCAATCGCATAGTTATACGAAAGCGATCCGTCCGAAACAACTTGATCGTCATCCGTCAAATTGACGAGGCGCACATACATATTCGTATTCAACGTATTGATCGAGCCGTCGTTCCCTTTAATCGGGTCAAGAGATGTCAACGATCCAATTGCCTGCTGAGTGATCAACGCCGCCGCATCGCGCTTCGCTGCATCATTGAAATCGATCGTCTCCCATGCGATCGCTCTCGATTTTGCAAGACGGACCGTATCCGGGTTCAACACATCATTATTGATCCCTTGCGCTTTAAATGAAATATAAAGTGGCGCAATATACGCCTTCACGCCTACAATCCTCTGTTCAAGCTGCTTATACGTCTCCTTGAATTCATCAGGCGTTTCCGTGCTCGCCTTCTCAATCAAACCATCCACTTCCGAATCATTAATATTGCTGTTATCACCATCCGATTTGAATAAAGAACGGACCGCATAATCAGGATTCCCCGTCACAGTCGTCCAGCTGGACAACGCAATATCATAATTCCCCGCATCACGCTGCGCCTTGAAGCTGCCGTAATCAGGCTGGATATTCAATTTCACGTCAAAGCCATTTTTAATGAGCTGGTCACGGACGATATTCATGTCCTCCTCGCCAGCACTCGTTCCAAGCAACTCAATCGTCACTTTGCCGGAACCCCCGCCGCCTTTAGTCTCTCCGCTTTCCTTTTCACCGGACACATCCGATTTCGTTTTCACACAGCCCGCCAACACAACGATAAGCGCGAGCATCATGATCAATAATCTTTTTCCCATAATCAATTCTCCTGTTCTAAATGTATTTATTCAACCGCCACTAACAATCCGTTAAAACCGTCAATCAAGCCGCGGGTCAAGCGCATCTCTCAGTCCATCCCCCAAAAAGTTGAAGGACAGCACGAGCAGAATGATGGCGAGTCCCGGGAAAACCGCCAAATACGAATGGGATTCCAAATACGTACTTCCGACCCGCAGAATATTCCCCCACTCCGGAATATGCGGCTCAACGCCGAGCCCTAAATAACTCAAACTGCTCGTCGCAATGACCGCCCCGCCAATCGTCAACGTCGACTTCACAATCATCGGCGCCATTGAATTCGGCACAACCTGTTTGAAGATGATCGACATATCCGAAGTTCCCAAAGCACGGGCAGAATCGACAAAATCATAATTCGACACCATCAACACATTCGCCCGCATCGTCCGCGCATATGTCGGAATCGAGCCGACGCTGAGCGCGATGATCAAGTTCATCGTATTGGCGCCAAATGCTGCGATAATTGCAATTGCAAGGAGGATTCCGGGAATCGCGTACAAAATATCCAGTAAACGCATGATTACATTATCTGTCCGCGTACTGTAGTAGCCCGCAATCCCCCCCAGGAATCCGCCAATGACCGCCGGAATGACAGTCGAGGCAAAGCCGACGATCAAGGAAATCCTTGCACCAAACACAATCCTTGAAAACACATCGCGGCCGAAGTTATCCGTGCCAAACGGATAGGCCAGGCTTGGTTGCTGCAAAATATTGCCGTAATCATTTGCGACCGCGAGATCATAATCGAACGTGAACCGGCTTACAACCGAAATTGTCAGCATGAGGATAATGAAAAACATCCCCATAGCAGCCATGGAATTCCGCGTAATCTTTTCCCACATCACATTCCATTTCATGATGCGCGAACGGTCGTTGCTCATTGATTTCAACAACAGGCTCCATCCGAGCAGCAATGCGAAAATATTGCCCGTTACAGCAGTGAGAAGAACGATGACCGCCACAACTCCCAATGATCGCGGCGCCTCCACTTCCTTCACTGACTTCGCCACGATAATCAAAACCGCAACATGGAACAACGCGATGCCTAGCAAAACAGCCATTGCTACTGGAAATGTGTCCGTAACATACGGCTTGAAGATATTCATTGCCGAAATCGCAATGACGAACAGTTGCGTCAGGAACATATACACGGCGAAAGTGTATTCCGGCGTCTTTCGTTTATTGATGATATTGAACGCGAATGCAGCAGCAAACACATTCCCAGTCGCTAAACTGATGAGCTGCACATACCCGAGCCGCCTGGTCCCTTTCCGGATTTCTCCATGGCCAAGCAGATCGTGCTTCATTCGCCACGCAATGAAAAACTGAAATAGCGCCGTTGTTAAATAAGCGATAAAAAATGCGAACAGAACCATATTCATGTCCCCGGTCTTAAACGAGAAACTGTTCCCTAAGAAGATCAATGAGAGGATCAACGAAATGATCCATGTGAAATTCGCTTGCGGGTATTCCCTTGATACAGCCAATGCATGCCGATTTTTCAGCTTCTCTTCCATCTTTTCACCTGCTTTACGATTGTTTCATCTTCGAACGGATACGCGGGTCGAGGAATGCGTACAAAATATCAATCAGCAAATTCACGAGCGATATCGTAATCGCGATATAGACGACGCCGCCCATAATGGCTGGGATATCTGGAATAAATTGCTTATCCACGATATAACTGCCGATCCCTTTAATATTGAACACTTTCTCTGTCACCGCAGCACCTCCGAGCATGCCGCCAAACATCAGACCGATGACCGTAATAACCGGAATCATCGCATTCCCGACCGCATGCTTCCAAAGCATCTGACTTTTCGACAGCCCTTTAGCGCGCGCTGTAATGATGTAGTCCTCATGGATGATTTCCAGCAATGAAGAACGCATCATCCTTGCAATCGAAGCGGTGAGCCCTGTTCCAAGCACAATAACGGGCATGATCATCGACCAGACATTTCCCGGGCTATAAGTCGCAGGCAACCAATTCAGCTTAATCGAGAAATTAAGGATGAAAATAAGACCTTGCCAGAAATTCGGAATCGATAAACCGATCAAAGCGATGAACATGAATGTCGTATCCAGAAACGAGTTCGGCCGTGTCGCCGACAAGATGCCGACCGGGATGGCAATGACAATGGCCATGACGACGGAAAACATCGCAATCGTAAACGTGACCGGGAATTTATTCTTGATGCTCGACGCAACATCCTCACTTCCCGCAAATGATGAACCGAGATCGAACGTCACAATTCCCCTTAATGCATTCCATAACTGGTGCAAATATGGAAGATCCAGCCCATGGATGCGATTGAATGCGGCAATTTGCTCCTTCGTCGCCGACTCACCAAGGATGTTGGAAGCGGGATCGAAAGGTGAAATATAAAGAATGGAAAAAACGAGTATCCCTACCCCGATAATGACGAACACGCTTTGGACGAGCCGCTCCATAATGTACTTCAAAAACGGGTTGCTCATTAAAAACAGCCAACAATACATGACAATCCCTGGCAAAATCGATGCAACGAGGAATAACGGCCGGTCAAGGAGAGACAGGAAATATGCGGCATATGTCTCTTTCCGCACACCGTTTTGCGTCAGCCTTTCATCAGCCCGTCGCGCAGCCTCTTCCTTCAGCCGTGCTTCCGCCAGCTTTACCGCCTCTCTATGAATCTCTTCGCGGCTTCTCTTCTCCTCGAAAAATTCCGCTTTTCGAAGCAATTGCCCCTCGTATTCTTTTACATAATTGATCCTGTCATCTGCTAGCTCCCACTCGACTTCTGCCATCATTGCTGCATATGTACGGTCTTTTCTCTTCAATAAATAAAAGAGATAAACAAGTAAATGGAGAGGCAGCCCTGTTAAATAGAGCAGGAATCGATACATCGCCCTTCCATGCGCCTCTAGGAATGTTCTTTTGAGCAAGGCAGATACGCCAAGTTTCATCCGTAGTCTCCTCCTTCCCTATATTGTATAATCCCTATCGGTATACTATACTATATTCAAAGACTAAGTTGTTGTCAATTTAAGAATTTTCATTTTGATGACCGATAGGGGGATTTTTGATGTCGGATACAGTGTTGCGCGTGTCGGATCTGCATGTTTCATTCGCCGGAAGGGAAGAAGATTTCAATGCAGTCCGCGGAGTGAACTTTGAAGTGAAGAGAGGGGAAACATTAGGCATCGTCGGCGAATCGGGCAGCGGAAAGAGCGTCACTGCACGTTCCATCATGCGGCTGCTCCCTTCCCCTCCATCGTATATGAAGCAAGGGAAAATTGAGTTCCAAGGGGAAGACCTCTCTTTGAAGACGGAAAAAGAGATGGAAAGCATCCGAGGAAAAGAGATCGGCATGATTTTCCAAGATCCGATGACTTCTCTTAATCCGACTATACGAGTAGGAAAACAAATTGCTGAAAGCCTAGTGAAGCATAGGGGTTTATCGAAGGCCGAAGCGAAGATAGAAGCGATCGAACTGCTGAAGCTTGTCGGAATAAAAAACAGTGAGAAGCGCTTTAACCAGTACCCTCACGAATTTTCAGGAGGCATGCGACAAAGAGTGATGATCGCCATCGCGCTTGCTTGCAGACCCTCCCTCTTAATTGCAGATGAACCGACAACGGCACTCGACGTGACAATTCAAGCGCAAATATTGGATTTAATGAAGAGCATTCAGCAACGTTTCGACACGTCCATCATTTTGATTACGCATGACTTCGGCGTCGTTGCCGGGATGTGCGACCGTGTAGCAGTCATGAAAGACGGGGAAATTGTCGAAACAGGGACGACAATTGAGATTTTCGAAAATCCGCAGCACCCATATACGAAAAAACTATTGAACGCATTGCCCCGACTTGATGAAAAAAAGAAACCGAAACGTCCTCCTCATATTAAAGCGGGCGTGGACAAAACGATTCCGCTCGTTCAGGTCGATTCATTACGGCAACATTTCGACAGCGGAAAAGGCGAATTGACGAAAGCGGTCGATGATATAAGCTTTCACATCCGTCCCGGGGAAACGTTAGGACTCGTCGGCGAATCAGGCTCGGGAAAATCGACGACAGGCCGCGCCATTTTGCGGCTCGACGAACCGACGGCAGGCGACATCCTCTACCAAGGGATCGCCGTCAACCGGTTGTCGAAAAATGAAATGAAAACAATGCGCCGCCATATGCAGATGATCTTCCAAGATCCGTATTCGTCTTTGAACCCGCGATTTAAAGTACTTGATATTATCGGGCAGGCACTCGATATCCATAAACTGAGCAAATCGAAGGCGGAACGGAAAAAGAGAGTGGAAGAGCTGCTCGAAATGGTCGGCCTCGAACCGGCGCACGCCATGCGATACCCCCATGAATTCTCAGGGGGCCAGCGCCAACGAATCGGCATCGCCCGCGCCCTGGCCGTCGAACCGGACTTCATCGTCTGCGACGAACCATTATCCGCACTCGACGTCTCCATCCAAACCCAAATCGTCGAGCTCTTAGAGGATCTGCAACACCGGCTCGGACTCACCTATCTTTTCATCGCCCACGACCTGTCGATGGTGAAGCATATTAGCGACCGGGTCGCCGTCATGTACGCCGGCAAAATCGTAGAACTGGCCGAAAGCGAGGAACTGTACAGCAACCCATTGCACCCATACACAAAATCCTTGCTCTCCGCCATCCCGATCCCCGACCCACGGATCGAAGCAACCAAAAAGCGCCACATCCCTGAAGAAAGCCCGGCATCGGACCGCTACAACTTACGCAACGCTCAATTAGTGGAAGTATCAAAAGGCCACTGGGTCGCGCTTTAAACGGTGCCTGTGCATGGTGCAATTATGACAATTCACCATTTTGAATAAAAACCCAAGAGGAAGCCAATGATGTGTTGACCACATTGGCTTCCTCCTTTTTATATGCAATTGTAGTGAATAAACTGAATTGATCCGGTGCCTGTGTAAGATGCATTTATGACTATTCATTGTTTTGGATTAAAATGCAAAAGGAATCCAATGACATGCTGTGCTCATTGGATTCCTCTTTTTATATATGCAATTGTAGTGCATAGTCTGAATAGTGTGCTGCACAGGCACCTATATCTGGCGCATATATCTTAGTGCTGCACAGGCACCTACATCTAATACATGCCGTCTTTTCAAAAGCTCGATAGTTGGGGAGTCTGTTACCAATACCTTTATCTCTTCATTTGAAATCAACGACTTATTTGGTCCATTGTAAATCTCACGAACTTTTTCATGGGGAACCACACCATATAAGCTCGTACAAGCAACAATATAATCAAGAATCAGGTCTTAAAAAATGGAAATTCCACCTGCTCCACTTGCTTTGGACCACGATACTTATCTGATTTCACTTTATAGTTTTCATGATCAATTCGATCCCACTCGGTTTTCTGGTACTTCATGTATTTTAGCGATTCGTTGATGGCGTCTATATCAAAAGGCTTGTAATATTGTCTATCCGCCCATTCATGGGTTGCGAAATAATCGGGATGAGATGGATCGTGATATACATTCAAAAAATGGTCATATCCTGCTGGACCCCCAACATCTTCGGGAGGTGCTGTGCCCTCTCCCGCAAGAACGGTCGGGAAACCGAAATAATAATCCTCTACAATCTCCTCAAGATCCACAATGATCCGCCAATCATCCCCCGAATCATATTTATACAAGAATTGGACATTCGCTTCCAAGTACTTATCTATTTTCAAATGCGAAGGACGTTTTAGCGTCAAACCATTAAGTTTTTTCCCATACTCTTCATGAATCAAAGGATTATTTGTAATGAAAAGCCCACCCACCTCTATATCGAAGTAATGATAAGGCTCATCGATATACCTGCTTTGAAAGTTCGTGACATTTTGAATCATTTCATGCAGTCGGTTAAACGTTGCCCCAGTCGGCAGAATAACCCTTCTCCAAATCGGTGGACTGATATCTTCAAATGTCAGTTTCAAAATATACGCTTTCATGGAAACACCTCAACTCTCCCAAAATTCGATATACCAGTTAGTATTAAGTCTAAATCTCCTTCCTTAAAATAGCCAGTTTGTATTGTGCACGCACTTTAACCGGCGCTTTTTATACGGTGCCTGTGCATGGTACATTTATGACTATTCGCATCTTTAAATAAACATACAAAAAAGAAACCAATGACATGTTGCCATCATTGGTTTCCTCTTTCCTATTATACAATTGTAGTGAATAACCAGAATAGTGTGCTGCACAGGCACCGTTTCGGGCACCGTTTCGACCGCCCCTAAAACACCATCTGCAACAAATAAATCACCAACGGCCCCAACATCACGATAAACATCGCCGGAAAAATGAAAAACAACATTGGAAACACCATCTTAACCGGCGCTTTCATTGCTTGTTCCCGCGCCATTTGTGTACGTTGTTCGCGGATCCGGTGGGTCAATGAGCGCAACGCCTTCGCCATGCCTACGCCCAATATATCCGCTTGGATCAACGACGTAATGATGCTTTGGAATTGATGCACGGGGACGCGGCTCCTCAAGTCGGCGAACGCTTCCCTTCTTGATTTGCCAAGTTCCATATCCCGCATCGTTTGCAAAAATTCGTCGGACAAAGGTCCTTTCATCTGCCGGCATATTTTCATGATTGACGCATCGAGCCCCATTCCCGCCTCAATTGACAAGTTGACCATGTCGAAGAAATCCGGCATCATTTTCTGGATCGCTAGCCGCCGCCGCTTGATAAGCGCACTTACATAGAAAGACATATAATACATCGCGAGAATGGCCATGACAGAAGATAAAAGCACTATGGAAATAACCGGAATCCCCATCTTCAACAACAGCAGGACGAAGCAAAGGAAGACGGTCGCCCCGACAAGAAGTTGAAGGAGCCGGAAATCGGTCGGCGTCAAACCCATCGGATAGCCGGCCTCGCGCAGCCGCTCCTCCAACGCCTTCTTTTTCGCAGGCTTCGTGCGATGATCGATCCACATTTTCAGCCCGCGATTGGTTCTCTCTAAAATGCCCCAATTAAAAGCCTTCCTCCCGGGATCTTTTTCAAGCCGATCAACTCCATCGTCCGAACCGAAATAGTCAACCAATCTACCATAGATGACAATTTCCCGCCTGAACAGTTGACTGAGGGCCGCTCCAATGATTAACGTAAAAAACAGTGCTCCGAATACGATGAACAATACGGAAGCCACTTGCTACACCTCGATATGGACAATTTTTTTAATAAACAACCAGCCGACAATGATGCTGAAAGCTCCATAAATGACCATCGCCCAACCGACCGGGTGGGAAAACAGTGTCTGGAAATATTCGGGGTTCACCAATCGGATATAGACAGCGAGAGCAATCGGAAGAATCGTGATGATGACAGACGAAAATCGCCCTTGTGCGGTCAACGTCCGGATTTCTCCTTTAATCCGAGCCCGATCAAAAATGACGTTTTGCATCGTTTCCAATAAATACGCCATATTCCCGCCCGTTTTCCGTTGGACAATCAACGTATTCAAGACGATCTCCAGCTCTTTTTCCGGCAGCCTCTCCTGCAAATTTTGAAAAGCCTCTTCGTACGATAACCCATAGTTGATTTCCTGGATCGCTTTCAGGAATTCAGGGCCAAGCGGGTCATCCATCTCTTCCGCCACCATTTTGAGCGCCTGCATGAAGCTGAAGCCCGCACGCATGGCATTCGCGATGATGCCGAGCGCCTCCCCTAGTTGGTTGGACGCCAATAGGAGGCGAATTCGTCTTCTCCTCTTAACGTAAGCAATCGGCAAATAAAATCCAATGACACTTATGATGGCAACAAAGAGAAAATGCATTTCATAATAATTCCCCATCAACAGAATGAGAATGACAATGATCACGCGGCTAATAAACAACTCCCCTAACGAGAGCTTCACCCCCGATTGGACGAGGAGATATTCATTCTTCGACAAGTTCAAGGCGGCTTCAATCGCCTTCGCTAGCGACTTGATCGGGGAGTTACGCTTCTCCTCTTCCCGCCTTTCACGTTTTTTCACGACTTCCCATTCAATATAATGTTTCAGCCTTTTCTCGTACTTCCCTTTTTCCACGACCAGTACAATGAAAAGCCGAAAAAGCAAAGTCCCGATGATAAATGCCAGGGAAGTGATCAGAAGCATTTTCATTCCCACTCCCCCTTCCACAAGAACTGATTGCCGGACATCAATAATCGTTCATAACAGTAAGGACGAATGCCGGTCGATGCAAACTTTCCGATAACTCTCCCCAACGTGTCTTTACTCGTTTGATAGACAAAAATATCCTGCAGGATGATATTGTCGCCTTCCATCCCTAGAACTTCTGTGATCTTCGTTATTTTCCGAGACCCATCCCTCATCCGATCCTGTTGCACAATCAAGTCCAATGCCCCTGCTATCTGTTCACGGATCGCACGCACCGGCAAGTCGAACCCGGCCATGAGCACCATCGTCTCAAGCCTTGCCACTAAATCTCTCGGCGAGTTGGCGTGCCCCGTCCCCAAACTGCCCTCATGCCCCGTATTCATCGCCTGAAGCATATCCAACGTCTCCGCGCCGCGCACCTCACCGACGATGATGCGGTCCGGGCGCATCCGTAAGGAGTTTCGGACTAAATCGCGAATCGTGACCTCGCCTTGACCTTCAATGTTCCGCGGACGAGATTCAAGCGACACGACGTGCTCCTGGGAAAGCTGCAACTCGGCCGCATCCTCGATTGTCACTATCCGCTCCTTCGTGGAAATGAAAGAAGATAAGACGTTCAATGTACTCGTCTTCCCCGTTCCTGTTCCTCCGCTAATGAAAATATTGAGCTTCGATTCTACAGCCGCTTTCAAAAAGGCAGCCATATCTTCATTTAATGTATGTTTGCGCAATAAATCATGAATTGTAAACGGCACTTCGGAAAATTTCCGGATCGTGAGCGTCGGACCTTTCAAGGCGAGAGGCGGAATAATTGCATTCACACGCGAGCCGTCGGGCAACCTCGCATCGACCATCGGGACACTTTCATCGATCCGCCGTCCGAGCGGTGCAACTATCTTCTCGATGACACGCAATATGTGAAGGTCATCCCGGAATGAAATGTTCACCCTTTCAATAACGCCGCCGATTTCCACATAGATCAAATTCGGCCCATTCACCATCACCTCTGTGACGGAAGGATCTGCAAGCAACGGTGAAATCGGGCCATACCCAGTCAGTTCATGCGTCACATCCTGCTTCAACTGCTTCTTTTCCTCAAACGATAGATGGTTCGCTTCACTCAGAAAAAACGCATCCGCAAGCTGATGGATGAGAGGCTCCAGCTCCTTGTCCTGATGGGCAGGTTTTTTCAGCTCATCGACAAGATGATTATGGAGACGAACCCATAGATCGCTGGACGACTTGTTCAATTCAATCGGCTGCAGTCCCTTTGCCGAATGACGATTCGGTTCCTGCTGATTTCCGCCGAGCCGCGAAAGCAATGACATTACGCATGCCCCCCTGCATGGCCGAGCACTTCCGCCGGTTTATTGTTGGAGAGGTTCGGACGGACAATTACGACAGCCATTTTCGTTATATTCCGTGCAAATCCCGACCGCGGATGGGACATTTGTACAGGAACCCCTTCATTCGCAGCTGTCGTCATCAACTTCTCCTTCGCAGGCAACGTTGCAAACAGCCTCTTGCCGACGACTTGTTCCACCATGTCCATTGAAATCCCTTTCACTTTGAAATGACGATTCAACACAACTTTCACACGGTCTTCCAGTCCCAATAAAGCCAACGTCTCAATTAGCAGCTTGCTATTTTTCAATGTTGGCAAATCCATATACGTCATGACGAGAATTTCATCCGAGCTTTCAAGCGCCACGATAGTATTTTCATTCATATGGCCCGACACATCAATCAGGACGACATCGAACCGCTGCTTCAATGCATGGATCGCTTTCCGCACATCATTTCCAGTAATGACCTCGGCAAATTCCGGACGTTGAGGTGCCGCCAAAATGAAAATGCTCTGTTTGGAAAGTGTCAAGTAGTCCTCGATCCGTTTCGCATCCAAGTCTTCTTTCACCCAATCGTAAATTGTCCGCTTCGGCCGGGCGTCCAAATACATCGACACATCGCCGAACTGCAAATCCAAATCGAGGATGGCAACCCGTTTTGACTGCCTTGAAAGCTCAGCAGCCAAATTGACGGTGACCGTCGTTTTTCCGACCCCACCTTTCGTACTCGCAACCGTTATCACTTTCGCATTTTTCCGGAGCTCAGGCTGTTTACGCTCTAACGAAACCCTCTTCTCCATCGCATGGCGAAGAGTTTCTTGGATTTTTTCAAGAGGCTCATCAAGGAAAATGACATCATCCACACCTGCCCGCAACGCCCGCTTCATATTGAATTCATCTTCCGATTCGAACACGAACAAGATCGGTGTCGTCATGAAGGACTGGGAGATCTTTGAACAAAGACTATAAATATCGGAAAAATTGAGATTCGGCAACAGGACGACACAATATCCGACCATAGCCTTCAATTGCTCAAACAGCATTGATTCATTTTCGGCCCAAAACATCTCCATATCACTGCTCGCTGCAATTTCTTCCATCCGGGACACCCATTCCCCGTTTCCGGTCAAGGTGATCAATTTACTCATATCGGCCTGAACACCCCTTTATGCAAATCATCTTCATGGACATGCGTGCGCTCCGGCTCAATCTCATGATCCCCCTCTTCCCGCAACAGCAAGTGAAGATCATACTTTGTCGCAAAGCTCAACGTCAGCCCCTCGACCGGCGTCACTTCGATCGTCACCATCTGATAACGGTTCATCGTTTCCTCGTCATCGGCTGCATGGCCAATCGCCAACACCTTCACGTCCTGCAACAATAGCGTCGCCGCATCATGCTGCGTCTCCTTCTGCTCTTCAGGCACAACCAAAATCGCGACAATATCGACATGTGCCCCCGGCTCAATGAACCCAGCCACTCCTTGCACATCGGTCACGGCAATCGTTATCGCACGTTTGCCTTCAGGAATCGGCAGCATTTCATTCTTCTGCACTACCACTGGTTGCTGCTCGGTAGGTTCCTGCTTGGCAGGTTGTTTAGCTTCAGTCTCCTCGATAACGACAGGAGCTGCCGGTTTACTTGTTTCATAATTCTTAACGACGACATACAACATGCCGGCAGCCAGGAATCCAAACACGATTGCCACTAACCAGATTCTCTTCGGATTCACCTTTTCACCTGCTTAATTGTTTTTTGTTATTTCACAAGCTTCACTCTATAAAGATTGGTCTCCGTTCCATTGTCATCAAAGATGCCTCCGGTTACGAAGTCCATGAAGCGGCCGGTTATTACATGATTGTTTTGGGTACCGACTTTTTCTAACCAGACTGCAGCAAATCCGCTAATTTTTACAATGTCTTTCCCTTTTGCGTCTTTGTAGGTTTCAATTAACGGAATAATAACAACCCGATTACAATCAAAATCAGCTGTTTCAAAGACTTTACAGTGCTGTTTATTCGCGTCCTGATCAATTCGATATTGAAAAGCTGGACGAGCAATTCCCCAGCTTAATCCCGGCTCGGTGAGTACTTCATCTCCAATTTTATATGTGGATTTACTACCATTTTTTATCGTTTCACCCATAGCCGACCCATTTCCTTCTAGAGCTAAAAAACCGTAATTACCCTTATTGCCATTGCCAGAACTAAAGTTCAAGTTATACTGATCGCCTGCTTGATAATCGCCTAATAAAGGGCCAACAGGAACAATCCCATCCTTCTTCACCAATGCCGAATGTACCAACTCAGCACGTGCAACGGCATAGATATCTGTATCTTCTATCCCAAGAATTCGTGCAAACGTCATTTTCTTATTGACCGTTTTCTCAATTTCGATCGCTTTGGCCTCTGTCTCCAATTCCGTATCTGCTATTGTAAATCCGTTTTTAGATGCAATATGCTTTGCGGTTACTTTTGCTTCATCCTGAGACACTAACAAACGCTGTGCCCCACCAAGTACAGCTGCATCCAATGCTTTTTGAAGCCGGCTTTTTTCGAAATAGATGGCACCTGCATCGACGACGAAGGCGGCGAAGCCGAGCAATGCAACAATGCTGAAGGCGACAAGTATTTTCGCGATGCCGCGCTCTTCTTTCACTGGAAACAGCAACGACTGTATTATTTTCTTCATTTATTCCACCCTCATTACTGTTTTGTTTTCCAGCTTAATTGGTCCAATCATAGTACTGATAAGCGGCGTCAATAGATCAATAGAATATGTCAACGTAATGGTGACTTCAATTCCGCTCGTACGACTCTCTTTAGATTTCGGGTCAATGTCTTTTTTCAATTTGCCTTGATTCAAGCTGCTCGTTGCCAGTTCAATCTTTTCATTGATTTTGCCATCCTCCGCCCCGACCGCCGCAACTCTGGCGGCTTCCCTACCGGCATGGTCGAGTGTCAAATACGCATGAAATACGCGCCCCAAATCGGTTATGCCGAATAATAAGATCAGCAATATGGGGAGGATGAGTGCGGTTTCGACTAACGCCTGCCCCCGTTGTGATTTCACATGTACGCCTCCATTACGAACGCCAATATTGCACCGATTGCGAGCGGGACTGCATAAGGAATGTATAGCGACTTGTACGATTGACCGAGTTTCTGAATGTCTTTGTTATTGTTGAATACGAGAGAGGAAGAAAGTGTATGTTGAATTGTAGAGCGGAGCCTTCTATTTTTCAGTAAAATGAAGAAAGAGATGATTCCTCCGATGGCTGCCCCGAAAAGGGTCGTGTACAATACGAAAACCGCCCCCTTCCATACGCCGACTGCGGCCAGCAATTTGACATCCCCTGCCCCGATCCCCCCCTTGATGAACGGGATGATCAACAGCCCAAGCCCGACCAGAAATCCAAGCCCACTCATGAGTAACCCGTCGAAACCGGATGTCACACCATGAAAAAGGAAACCTAATAAAATAGCAGGCAAAGTAACAACATTCAATATCTTTCGTTGACGTACATCGGTGACTACTGAAATAAGAAGGACAATTGCAATCATAATATTGGCCAAACGGAATTCTCCTTTCATGTGGAAAATAGCCCAACTGCAGTCGGGCTATTCTCTGAATTATCTTCAACCACCAGGAGGCGGTGTAGCTCCTATGTTATTTATTTCATCTAAAATTTGTTGGAATAGATCAGCCAATGCTGGACCTAAAAATACTAGCACCGCAATGACCGCAATCGCAATCAACCCCACCAATAACCCATACTCCGTCATCGCCTGACCGTCTTCCTCTTTCCAGAGTCTTTTGAACCAGTTCACGATTTTCCTCCTTCAATTTTCCTATTTCTTTTTTCCGTTCCACGTATCATATTAGGATTGAACATGCCCATGAAGGGCGAATGACCTAGCAACATTTTATTTATTGCTGAATCTTTACAATCCCCAAGGAATAAGCTAATTAAAAAGGAGGCTTGATTGTTATTTCCAAGACCGTTTTACTGCCATTCCAAATCATACGTGCGGATACTGTTTGGAAGAGATCTTTAGGACTTTTAAGTCACAAAGGGCCGCTAATTGATAAAGGACTTCTCCTTACACCTTGCAATTCCATCCATATGTTCTTTGTACGGCATCCGATTGATGTCGTTTTTCTCAACAAATCAAACCGCGTCATAAAAACAATATCCTACCTTAGACCATGGCGAGTCGTACCTCCTGTGAAAAACGCCCACTCCACACTCGAACTACCCCTCGGCACAGTAAAAGCAGAAAAAATCCGCGTCGGCGACACAATTCAAATGAACTTTTTAAACTAATTGTGCGAATTGTGTCGGTGCCTGTGCAAGGAGCATTTATGACAATTCAATAATCAGCATATATATGCAAAAAGAAGTCGAACAAAGGTTGATATGTTCGACTTCTTCTCTTTCAGATATGCAATTGTAGCGAATTTACTGATTAGTTTGTTGCACAGGCACCTCAATTGGCACCTCAATTTATGCACCCAACTTCTCATTCACTCTCTTAAAGGTCGCGATAAATTCACGTCTGAATTCCTCAACGTCAATGCCCAAGCATACATGCACATGTCCATCTTCGTTATAATGCGTAATCGTACACCCCGATGCCTCACCTTCCGTTACGACATTAACGGTTGCCCGTTTAGTTGTAAATAGTTCCGGTCTCGTCAAATAAATAATGGTGCACAAATCATGAATCGTAATATCGTTCTCGGTCGATGATGGACTGTCGTAGTGAGCTAGCAATTGGCTGACCATCTCTCCCACTTTACCGTAGCCCTCTATTTCCTTTATATCGTCTGTTGAAATACGTGTTTGCAGCGTCGCATCCAAACCACACATGACAATTTTAATTTGCTCATCAAAAACAATCTTCGCCGCATGAGGATCCACGAACATATTAAATTCAGCAACTGGCGTCCTGTTGCCACCTTTAACCGCTCCGCCCATGAGGACAATCTCTTTAATATTGTTTTTTACTTCGGGATACATTTTAAATAACAATGCAATATTCGTTAGAGGCCCAATCGGCACAAGCGTGATCGGTTCGTTTGAATTAAGAATGGCATCCCTTAACTCCTCAACTGCATGTTTACTTGAAAGCAGCGCACAATTCTCTTTTACTTCGAATTGGTAGCCGCCGACTCCACTTTCACCATGAACTTTAGCGGCAGATACTAATTTATTCAGCAACGGTTGATCCGCGCCTTTCGCAACCGGTGTATCTATCCCTAAGAAATTTACCAAGTTCACAGCATTAGTTGTCGTATTTTCAATTCCAACATTGCCCCCGACCGTCGTAATTAATTTCACATCGAGTTCCTCTGCAAATAATGCTGCAGTAATCGCAATCACGTCATCTATTCCCGGATCAGTATCGATAATAATAGGTGTTTTCATAAGATCATTCCTCATTTCTGTAATTTGAACAAATAAATTGTACTTTCATTATAAGAGAAGGTTGAAAAAACATCACAATTCGCGAGCGGGTTTTTGTGTTGAAAACTGATTTTGTTTCATTGCGATGGGGTTTCGTTTTGATTCGAGTAGATTTGGTTGTGTTGCAAGTCTGCATTGTTGTGATGCGAATGTATTTGGTTTTGTTGTGAACTTGGTTCGTCGTCACACGAGCGGTATAATGGTTAGAAGATAAGATGAATTCTAGAAGGAAGTGCCAAACAATGAACTTAGAATCAGTCATGCAACAACTCGAATCGCTCGGCAAAGAACGAACAAAGAAAATATACATCTCGAACGGCGCGCATGAACCGCTTTTCGGCGTCGCAACGGGTGCGATGAAGCCGATCGCTAAAAAAATCGGCATAGACCAAGCTTTAGCGGAAGAGCTTTACGCGACTGGGAACTACGACGCCATGTACTTCGCAGGCATCATTGCAGATCCGAAAGCAATGACTGCGGCGGATTTTGACCGGTGGATGGATTCTGCGTATTTTTATATGCTTTCCGATTATGTCGTGGCCGTCACATTGGCCGAAGCGGATATTGCACAGGAAGTTGCCGATAAGTGGATCGCAAGCGGTGAGGAATTGAGGATGTCTGCGGGCTGGAGCTGTTATTGCTGGCTTTTAGGGAACCGCCCGGACGTTGAATTTTCCGAGGACAAGCTTGCCGGTATGCTGGAAACCGTGAAAAACACAATTCACACTGCACCGGAACGCACAAAGTCCGCTATGAACACCTTCATGTACACTATCGGCTACTCCTATTTGCCGCTCCATGAACTAGCGGTCGAAACAGCTAAAGCAGTTGGCCCAGTCGAAATGAAACGGGATAATAAAAAACCCGCCATCCTCAACGCTTATGAAAACATCCAAAAAGAAATAGAAAGAGGAAGAATCGGTTTCAAACGCAAATATGTAAGATGTTAATTGTAGGGATCAATGTGGGTGCAAGGTGTATCTAGGAACACTCAAACCAACGCGTGAAAAAGGGAAGCCGGTTAACTACTTGACCAACTTCCCCCACCCCAACATCTTCACCACTCAAACTCTTCAGGATAGCTCCCGGGATATTCAATAGTGCTTAAAGATACCCCTTCTTGCATGGCCAACATCTCTATCCGCCCCTTGATTTTCACGTACTTGGAGTCTCTATTGGCCACTCGTTTGGCAGCAATGCTAACATGAGCCAGCCGCTTATCTTTATCCATTTTCAAAAATTCAATGTTAAGGTAATCAATGTATTGAGTGACATAATTCTCGTAATATCCAATGTAATTAGGAGTCAAAGACCCCTTTAATAACCGAAATTTATGTTCGCCGACTGTATTCTCAAGGCATTCACCAATTACTGATTGAAATTGGCGGATTCGTGCAGGTGTGGAGTCCCAGAAATGCTGCCTGTGCTTCGCTGACAGCTCAATGAAATCATTCAACACAAACCCTAGAAACAGCAAATCCGGCCAGGTTACGCGGACTTGGAAGTACACATTATTCCTCGTAGAATCGACTGGGAGTACACTCATATTTCCCCGTTCCTGAAAAATCGGCACAAGAATCACTTCTCTATCTCCCATTGCCGCTTTATACAATTCATCACACAGACCCAGGATACGAAGTCGCACATGCTCATAACCTGGATATTCCCCCTCTTCCCCGACAACCAGATTGATCGCTTCATTCAAAGAAGCAAGATCGTTTTGATCACCTGAAAGATAGACCCCTGCGTAATTCGGTGTATTCTCCAACCATATCATCTACAATTCTCCCCTTAGCACTCTAAGTTGTAGATATATAGTACCATTCCCGGCAATGCAGGTCTATAAACTATCTCTCCGCGATGCCTGTGCAAGGCACCGTTTATTCTGTTGCAAGCCGTCTTGATTGTGTTGCAAAACGGTTGTTGTGTTGCATGCTGACTGATTGTGTTGCGAAACGACTTCGTTGCGTTGCATGCAGTTTGATGTGCTAGGCCATTGATCCAATATGGATGAATGCCTTTTTGTTGTAGTTGCCTATAGGTTGACCAACCAAGGGCTTTCCCTATTACGACATATAGTATAGGTGAAGCCGTAGGGAGGTTATCGTATGAGTTCACAGTATTGTGGTTGTTGTCGGAAGAGTGGCAGCCGCCACTTCAGTGTCAGATTGGCCGGTTTGCAAGACGGGCTTCTTTACAGGCTCCACCAATTGTTATGGGATGAAGCGCAATTCAAGCTGATGGACGGCACTGAAGTGAAAGGGACAATCGTCTCAGTCGGGGCAAATTTTGTTGAAGTTCTCCTAGTAGACACCATTTCTAAGGAATACGAGACAACCCTCGCCTTAGATCAGGGCATCTTAGTGGAGTCGGCAACCGAAGAGCGGGAGCATCCAATCGGACGATCTTGGATTTTTTCCATCGACAAAATCGCGCACGTGGAGGCTTCCGGTGAGAAGTCGCCCTGTCCTAGCCAATAACGACCCAATTAGAAAGAAGTCAGCTAACGTAGAACAAGCTGACTTCTGTTTTTATTAACTACACATGAATAAGACAGATTCGACTCATCGGGATTTCGATTTCCTTTTCATCCACGTTTAGACAGATCGTTTCCTTGTTTACCTGCAGTAACCCCCCAAAAAACGTTGAATCTAACGTCACGACTTGAAGTGAACGTGATTCCAGTGTCAATAAATAGACATCAAGCCGCATTCTAAAAAACAGATGGATCAATTCAGGTGACGAAGCTACCTTCTCGCCGAATCGATAGGTCAGTTCCTGCTGACAACCCGGGGAGGCGTCCTTTAGTTTGGGATCGGGAAGAGGTTCGGCATATCGACCGGCGGGCTTGATCTTTTCGATTTGTACATACGGTAAAATGAAAGTACCTTCCTTTGCTTGGAGTACGACAAAATCGAACCCGGCGAGTGTCACCCTTCCTACGACAGGCTTTCCAGCTCGAATCGGAATTTCAACGGATAGGCCAATTAATCCATCAAACATTTTTTGATACGTTTCATTCGCTGATCGATCATCCGATAGAGCCAAATCGAGTAATAAGTTATTGGCGTCATAGATTTTTTCAAGAAGCTCAGGAGGCAGGTTATCCGTCGGGGAAGGCAGTTGAGGGTTCAAGGGAGTTTCCGGACATCGCTTCCGATCATCTTCATTTTTCATGTTGCATACCTCCTTTCTATGTAGAAAAAGAGAAGAGAAAATCGTTCTCCTCTCCCTATTGCTCCAAAGGCCGCAGTTCAGCAATCGGTTTATCGTGGACCCGCAAAATGCCCCACATGCCTTGTTCGATATCCCATCGGATATTCCCGGATCGGTACAAATAGTCCCCCGGGAACTTCCCATAGGCCCCTGCTCCCCCAAGCAACTCCAAGTTCTTCACCGCTCCCGCGACATGAAATCCGACAAAGGCTTCCGTCCGCGACTCGATGTCTTTCGTATCAAATCGCCAACGATGTCCATGCAAATGGAAAGAATGCGCTCTTCTTCTTTCAGCCGGCGTCACGAGCCGGATGGTTACGGGATCGCCTGCATAACTTTCAAAAACGGGAGTCGCCGGATCCCCGAACACTTTGGAACTGAATAACTCATGCAGCTTCGGATGTTTCCGATAACGATTGATTAATCGTTCGCTTCGATAATTTATCCCCCGTGAACCTTGGTCGTACGTATCAAGTAAATCTTCGTCCATCTCTGGCGGCGGGACGAGAATTCCGTCAACCGGGTCAAAGATGACCTGCCCTTGCTTATCGTACAACCGCACCCCATCATGCATAATGACGACAAACTCCCGCATATCGGCCAAGAAAGGGTTCCGGAGCACAACATTCGCTCCCGATGCAACGGGTTGCAACGTATACGGATCAACATACTCCGTTCCTCTCGGCTCTGCGATGAATGCACCAAACGCTCCGTGTGATTTATGGTTCCGGATATCCGCCATATCCCATAGCCCACAAGCGCCCACTTGGGTATCCACCACCCAACGATACGTCCGTTTCTCCCCTAGTCCTACCGTTTGGTCGCCATTGAATCCGACGGTTTCCCCGGCAGACGTTTTGACATCGTATTGAATCAATTGAGGATGCAGGGAAATGCGTAAAGACGGCGGGTAATACGCTTGTTCTTTAACAACAGGATATGGATAGATCCCATCTAGAAACGGAAACTTCTCCGACTCCAACTCGCTCGTCAATGTCACTTCCACGGTATCCCCTACATTCGCCCGGATAATGAGAGGCTCCGGCTTTTTCGTACCATTTACAATGGCCTCTTGATCTTCTCGTAAGGCGAAAATGATGCCATGCGGATCATGGTCCCCAAAGTCGTTATATGTCAGCTTCGTATGGAAAGCGACGACGTCAAAATAGCGGACCGGCCCCTCCACAGGGAGGATAGTTGGATCTTCTGCTTGCGGCGGCTTGTCACCCGTGAATTCCGGCAACGGTTTGGAACGCTTTAATGGCTCGGGCCGGTCGGATAATGATATTAAATCCGGCACTTTCTCATCATATGCCCGGATCAGCCCCCAAAGCCCGTTCCATAAATCCTCCTCCGTTTCAAACGCCCATAAATAGTCGCCCGCTCTTTCGATATACGTCTCCATCGTAAACGATTCCGAGATTCCGATATGCTGCTGTTCTTTCAACGACGAGTTCAGACTGCCCCGCTCTTTATGCCATCTCAGTCCGTGCACGTTGAAGCTATGGGACTCTTCTTGCGAGCCTTGCAACAGCCGGATCCGGATTGGATCCCCTTCATACGCCCTCAAAATAGGGGTAACGGGGTCTTCATTTGTATAAGAGCTGAACGTATAAGCGGGATCGCAATCTTTCCCTAACCTGAATTGCAACGGTTCGTTCTTATAATTCACGCCGAATAAACCCGGATCGTCATCGGAACTCGGAAACTTTGGCGGTTGCAGCGGTTTTCCGTTTTTATCAAACAATAAAGTGAAATCCTGTACAAATAATGCAAAGTCCCGGTAATCCGGAATCAATGGATTCTTTGACGTAATTTGTGTTCCATGCACGACAGGCTCTCCTGTCCGCGAGTCGAGGAATTCCGTAAAGCGGGGGTGGACGACGCCAGAGCCGAATACACCATGCTGTTGATGGGCATTCGGATAGAGGTGATCATGGAAAAACCACGCTTTCAATTCGGACTCGGCATAATAGCAGTACTGGATCGTCTCACCCGGCAATACGGAGGAATCATAGTTCCAGCCTACGTTCGCCCCATCGTTCACTAACACATCGAATTTGACAAAATGGATATGAAAACCCGTTTCATATGCCCGGGTGACAAATTGAAAGGCATCCCCGTCCAAAATATGCGGCAAACGGTTTGTATAATTGATTGTAAAAGCCGTATGGGCAGGCGTATGAATGACGAGCGGCTCCGGCTCTTTCCTCCCTGCACAAATATCTTCCAAGTCTTCATCCAGCACATATATTCTTCCTTTAGGATCATGCCATCCTTGCTTATTGTACGTAATGGGCAGCTCGATCAACGAGATGTTAAATTCCCGGATGGGTGCGTCTTCGGGGCAAGGATCCGTAAAGACGGCTCCAGGTCTTGGTTTCACGATCGCAGCATGCCGCTCCAACTCTGTCAACCCCCGCCCCCCTACAATGCCAAGCGGTGGACGGGGTGCTTTATAGCCCACCTTGCCGGGAATGAAATTCGGAAACCCCGGTCTTTCGGCTGTCGGCTTAGGCGGCGCTTTCCGGTCTGGCAACGGGTGCAGCGGCTTGATCGGAACGCCATTCGGATAGCACTGGCTTCCATCTTGAAGCGTATTAAAAACCCGGTTCAGTCCCCACATGCCCGCCGCAAAATGCGGGTATAAGTGGCAATGGATAACCGAATCACCGAAAGAACCCTGCAAGCTGCCTAATCCATAAAGCGGTTCCACTGTATAATGGGTTTGCGGACTGATCGATTGAGCATCAATAATCTCTGATTCCAGATCATCGGGATCGCTCAGCCATTGATGCACATGGTAATGAAAAACATGCGTTTCCTTGAGCCCCCCGTGAACGACCCGGACTTTTGCGGGATCTCCGACATAGCCGCGTAAAATTGGGGTCGAAGGGTCTCCGTACACCCATGAATCATGGTGGACTTCCTCCCCTTCACAATTGGGGCAGACGACCCCTTCGGCAATCAACTGCTGCCGTCTGTTAATCGGTTCAAACCGATAATTGGCACCGTGGAACGAACTTTCTTCTTGGTTCGTCAAATGATGGATCGGCCGATTCCCGGTCAGATCATCCACTTCCATTTCATCATGGAAGACCCATGCATACTCGCGGAACGACGGCAAAATAGGATGATGGATATCCGCGAACACCCCGCTATTCATCGGCTTCCCCGTCTCTGGATCCGTCCACCACGAAAAACGCCGTTCAACAAACAGAGCCCCGAATAATCCATTTCCATTCGAGCCGTTCTCGCTGCTGGAAGGATGGCCCAGATCCGAAAAGAAATAGATTCCCTCTTTCACAACGTTTATCCGATACACATATGATCCGCCAGGCGGCACCGTACTATCTTCATTCAACCCGACGTTTGCGCCATCCGCAGTCCGGACATCATACTCTGCTTGCTGGAAATGAAGCCCTGCATGGAACGGCAATTTATTCTCAAGCAGGATTTCCACCGTATCCCCTTCATTCGCCCGAATGATGAGAGGCTGTACGAGATGTACCGGCATGAACGGATTTTCCTTCACCGACTGCTTCACTTTTTCTTCGTTCTCTTTCAACACATACATCATTCCGTTCGGATTATGGTCGCCGAACGTGTTCAAGACGATCCGAATCGGAATAGCGACTACGTGATACTTTCTAAGCATTGACAACCCCCTCTTTTCTAGCTGTCTTTCAGATGAGGAATCTTGGCACCAATCCCTGTTTCAATATAAAAGACTTCAATGGAATGGATATGCACCGACCATTCCTTTCCCTCCAATGCGGGGACGGATGTCGTCTCCACATCCAAAACGACCATGTCTTCAACAAGCGACTTGATTTTCCCAATGAACATAAAAGGAAACGCCTCGGTTAACATAAATGCTCGGCGCCCGATATTCTTCCGGAAATAATGGATAATCCCTTCCTCTTTTTTGTCATTGAATGATTGAACCAAATATCATCCCTCCTCGCTCATGTTAGTGGAAATGCCATATCACTCGGCACATCGGTTGAATACGAGACGATCTGCTCAAGGGGAATGCTTAACGGAAAAGGAAACCGATAAAACGGCGCATTCACCATTTTTATAATGACGGGTGTTAACGTTATATGGCCCAGTTGGACATCTGACACCGTCCCAGAAAAAATGGGCCGGAACACTTGACCTAATAAATTCAATTGTGTCGCTTTCGTAATGACGAGCAGCTCTTCCCCTTTTAACATTTCTAACTTCCCATGCAAGTCTTCTTCTTTCAGTCCCATCCACTACGCCCTCCATCCCTTTATTCTATGGCTACAGGCAGTGAAGACTTGTTTCCCGAACCGTTTCCATAGAGAAACGGACCCGATCGTTGTTATGAATCGAATTTCACTTAACGGGATTTGGTGTTCACTGCTCATTCGTTGTAAAACGCATTCCGTTTTGGAAGCGCCTTTCAATTTCCCGAAGAATGAACATTCTACTGTGTTGACCTCTATCCAGACACCATTCCAAGTCGAAAGATTCGTATGGAGCGTTTCCTCAAAAAATTGGCGAACCAATGCATCTTTTGCAGCTACAGTCTCCCCGAAACGCAATACAAGCTTTTGCTGAAGTTGATTGTCATAGATATGGTGTTGATGCGGGGTTGAATAGGTAGGAAATCCAAAGGGGATGGTAGCGGAGTCGATGGCTTCGTACGGAATCCAAGTCCTCTTTTTCAAATCGGTCACCATAACAAAATCTCTGCCGATTGTGGCAACATTCCCCACGGTAGTGATCGTTTCATTTTGATTGATCGATGAAATAATGCTAACTTGCTGATGCCGTTTCATTTTAAAAAACTGTTTTAACAGAAGGGTTTTCCGTCGGGATTCGTCTCGGCGAATGACATGGAATAGATTTTTCTGTTGGATATATTCTGTGAGAATCCGGGTTTCCTCCGCTGAAACAGCGCTCGTTGGTGATGAATACGGTGGAAAGCGTGGCTTGTTGGACTCCGGATGCTCGCCTGTCGCCAACTCACTGAACTCTTTGGACATGCTGGATACCCCCTTCCCTTATTTGATGAACTGCTCCAATTGGTCGGCAATTTCCTCGACATTCACCCGTTTCGTTCCAACGGCCATGTTATGAAGCGATCGGATACGGTCCTCTGGATCGACGATATACATCGAAGTGGAATGGGTGACAAACCCTTCGGCATTTTTCGTATATGTGAAATGAAAGCTTTGCGTAAATTGCTTCGTCTCTTCTTCCGTACCTCTTATAAACAACCAATTGGGGCCCGTTATCCCCATATTTTCTGCATACTGACGTATTCGTTCCTCCGTATCAAATTCCGGGTCCAGCGTAACGGCCACGATGATGTACTCATCGTCCGCAATTCCTTTTTTCTGCATCTCCCCCTGGAGTTCTTGTAATTCAATAAAAGTCATCGGGCAGACATCCGGACAATTGGTAAAGAAAAAGGTCACGAGCTTCGGCTTATCTTGCTGTGACACCTCTTTTCCATTCACCTCGGTAAATGGCCATTCTTCCACAGTTCCGATTTGCGGGAGTTCAAGCGCGCGGGGCCAAAACAAGTAGAACGCAGCCAATCCAAGAGTGAGGACAACGATACCCCATACGATTTTCAGCAACTTCATCCCTTCCTATTTTGTCAGCGATTTGCGTATGAAATGATGGACAAGCGTATGGAGCGCGGCGCAAAAAAGGACGAGGCTCACTAGATTAGAGGTAAAGGATGCTTCCGTAATCGGGATATTGCAAATCGCCGGGTTTTGAAGGACAGCGCCAAACATCATGCCCATTATGCCACCGAGAGCGCCGTTATACATTCCGTTCAAAGAGGCAGGGGCTTTCATGAATGAACCGAATTTCCACCCAATCCAAAGTCCTGCACAGGAAGGAAGAAAATACGTAACGGGGTGAAGCGGGAGAAGCAATTGCAGATAAAGGGCGATGACGAAGGAAGAAATCGAGGACAGCGCCATGCACATTGTCTTCGTGTACCGATCGTCAAAAAGGGTTTGCTTCTTCCGGAATACCCTGTAAATATAAACCATCTCGCCGACATTCCACAGAAGTAAAACGAGTATGAGCAACAAGTAGCCTCACGACCTTATAACAGAACTCAAAATCATAACCATGCTCATAGCGAATAAAATGTGGAGGCCCAAAACGAATCTCCCGGGCATCTCGACAACAGTCCCGATCATCGGTGCCATTAATCCGACAACGGCCCCATTTGTCAGGCCCGCCACAAACGTCTCATGATCAAAAAGTTTGCCGAATACGGCCCCTGATCCCATTCCAATCAAGGCGGAGAGCATTGTAATATACGTGAAATGGAAAGGAAATTGAAGAATGAACAGAACACCCGAAAGCATTGCAATCATTCCACCCATCACCATGCTTATATTCATCCCCAATTGAAAACCGATCCGCTTTTTGATTTTCCGTACATACAAATAAAAGATGAGAAACAAGCAACTATCCACATAGATGAACAGCCAAATGGGTATATCCAAGACCTCACCTCTGCTTACGTTATGACAATTTGTTTCCAAATGAAACTAGTCCTAGTGAAATGACCCTATAAAAGAAGGCGCACTGATTCAATTGTCCCACCTCTGCAAAAGTCTTGGGCATATAGTAGATTCAGGGGATGTGGTTTCCCTTAGTTATCATTTTATTAGGAGAGATGTTATGAGACTTGGCCCCATCAATCCGTTTGATGGTTTTCCAATTTGGTATAAGGATGAAAATGGCTTGCGCCTCCAATTGAACGTCGACCCGACTGATCCATTCTCCGGCATTGCATCTGCTGATCTACCAGCCCCTACACAACCTGTATCTTTTCCCGACAACTATCCGGATGAAGCTTTTTATCTACAGGCAGAAGCGGAAATGACAACCGGCACGGGAGAAAGGGCGAGACTCGTATTGGCGCTGGAGGCTGCATTTGTGAATGAAGTGCCAAGGATGAATGAACAAATCGTATTTGCGAGAGTCCGTGTGCGTGTTGACGGTTTACAAGCGAATGCACAATACACCGTCACGCACCCGTATGGAGTTGACACGTTTATAGCGGAGGCGGATCCACGTAATCCAACAGTCGGAGAGATCAATTTCACGGAAGACTTTGGGGGAATGAACGGCGGAGATTTTGACGTTGTATTGAATAGCCGTGTCCAACCTTTTATACAATGGGATCCGGCTGTCGCACCAGCCGCCCCTGCAGGATACATCGGTGATCCGAACGTACTTCACCCCATTATCGGAAGTCCTTTTGTCGATCCGACCGGCCATCCACAAAACTATTTCCGCATTGAAGGTCCCGGCATCGGCATCGGCTCGCCAGATCGTACCACCACACCAGGGTTTGATCCGGACCACTGCATTGAGACGAGAAATTTCAGTCTGTTAGGTAAAATCTCCACAATTTCCGGTGTCGATGTCCCAAGGGCAACGTACACCCAAAACGCTGATGATGTTGGAGTTGTTGATGTGTTTGCTACTTCCGACGATACGGATCAATCGATACAAGTGACGGGCACAGGGCTTGACCCTACCGTATTAGCAGGAAGCAATGGACAGTATTTTGCCCGAGTCCAATTTACAGGAAACCGTCCACCTAGTTTGATTACCGTTACAAATGTGAGCGATGAGCCGGACAGTCGTAAAGATGTGGCACCCGTCGACTTCATTACAGCTTCTGCAAACTTCGATATCGATTCGCAGAACCTGACGATCGAAGCAGTTTCCAGTGACGTAGTCGGAACGCCGACATTATCCGCAGCAGACTTTGGACACGGCGAGCTCGTCATTCCATCGACCGGGCTTTCAATGAACCTTCCATCTCCCCCCGCCACTGTGAAAATTCACTCTACCGCTGGTGGAAGTCGAACAATCCCGGTAACCGTGAATGGTACCCCGTCTCCTCCAGCCCCAATTGCAGCAAACGCCGGGGATGATGCGACTGTGCTATTCGGCGCAACGGTGACACTGAACGGTACCGGATCGACCGGAACAATCATTTCATTTCATTGGACCCAACTGGCAGGTACACCCGTTGCATTACGAGACGAAGATACGTTAACCCCCTCTTTCATAGCTCCTAACACAACAGAAACGCTGACCTTTCAATTAGCCGTCACTGGTGAAGAAGGTACCTCTACCGATGAAGTACACATCCATGTGATCGATTCCACCCCGACACCTACAGGTACTATAACGGTCACCCGGGCAGAATTCCGGACACGGGATGCAGAATGGCGCCTGACCGGGACATCGGATGTGCTGGGCAGTGGCGCTGCCATTTCAATCTTCATCGGAAATGAAGCAGCAGGTATCCTTCTTGCTCAAGTGCCAGTCGACGCACTTGGCGAATGGGAATATCGCGTCGAAGGGTCTACCATACCACCTGATGAAACAAGGGCAATCTCCATCTATTCCAGCTCGGGGAGCACACTTCTATCTGCACCAATTACCATCCGCAGATGAATGCCCTATAAGAAACATACCAGTGAAAAGGAGGAAAATTAATGGAGCGGTGTCCAAAATGTAATGAAGATTTCTTCTGTAAATGTGGTAGTGAAAACAGAGGACGAAGAGGTCCGCGGGGCTATCAAGGACCACAAGGGGAACCGGGGCGCCCCGGACCCAAAGGGGAACAAGGTCCACCTGGGCCAAAAGGAGATCGGGGACCCCGGGGTTATCAAGGACCGGATGGCCAGAAAGGAGAACGGGGTGAACGAGGCGAAACAGGACCTCAAGGACCACAAGGGGAACGCGGGCCTGCCGGGACGTTTGATACGACATACGGATATGCCTATACAACAACGAAAAGCTCGGCGTCAGGGACTGTCAATTTCCAAATTGCCGGACCGTTACAAGACATTAAAGTCGTTCGCAACGGATTACAAGCTTTAAAGGATGGAATTTACCAAATTAGCTACACCGTCGTTCTGGAATCGAAAGTCATCAGCTGCACCCCTTCAGCATTTCGGATGAAAATAAATGACAACATCCATGTCCATTCATCCGTAACGGAATCCTTGATTTCCACAACATTGACAAACACCCAACTAGTCTCCTTACAGGAAGGCGACATCGTCCAACTGATCGCCGAATTACAAGAACATTGCAGCTATAAAATGGCCAGTCTGCAACTTATGCGGATTGGATAGGTACACAAAGGAAGAGGTGCCTATGCAAGGCACATTTATGACAATTCAACTAAAAGTATAAATAAACAGATAAAAGCCGGTCATTTCCCTGAATGACCGGCTTCCCAAGTTAACAATATACAATTGTAGTGAATAAACTGAATAGTATGCTGCACAGGCACCCGTTTGAGCACCGGTTTGAAGCAACTTCACTTCGCAAAATTATGCATGACCAGTGCCATGAACTTTATGCCTTCGAAATAGTCATCGACATAAATGCTTTCATTGGGTGCATGATTTTTGGAGTTTGCATGGCCTACTCCGAAGCCTGCGGAAGGGATGCCGAACTTCTGGCAAAAATTATACATCGGTCCGGTGCCTGCCTGGGAGCGCAGCAATTGTGGTTCTTTTCCGTAAAACTCCTTCGCACTGTTCTTGATTGTTTCCACAAGAGGATCTTCAATGTCTGTCGTGGCGGCCCGGGTGCCTTTCAGTGGTACTACTCTAATGTCATCAAACCCATGTTTCAGCAAATGAATCTGCAATAACTCCAGAATTTCATCGGGATCCTGTTCCGAAACGAGACGGAAATCCAGCTTTACTTTGGCAACGGAAGGGAGTACCGTTTTCGAGCCGGGTCCAGTGTACCCTGATTCGATTCCGCAAATCGTGCACGTCGGCTGGAAGATCAATTTCTCTTTCAAGTCAAACCCTGACAATCCGTTGATATATTGAGACAAGCCCAGTTGCTCGAGCTCCTCCTCTTCGTTGTACTCCATCCCTTCCGTCAACTTGCGTTCCGCTTCTGTCAAAGGAAGGACCTTATCATAGAAGCCCTCGATCAGGATTTCATCTTTTTCATTCTTCAATGAAGCAAGCGCCCAAACTAATCGCCAAGCAGGATTTTCAACAATTGCGGCCCTTCCGGAATGCAAGTCGGTATTAGCGCCCATTGCATGCAGTTCAACGTAGAGCATGCCTTTACAGCCAAGACTTACTTGCAGATTCCCTTCCACGTCCTTGAAGCCATTTTCCCATATATTCGCATCCGCACGTATCATATCAATATACTTATCAGCAAATGCCTCCAAATTAGGACTGCCGATTTCCTCCTCGCCTTCCACGATGAACTTCAAGTTCACAGGCAAGTCCCCATACACTTGCTTATATGCGTGAACTGCACAAATTCTCGCCATAAGTGTTCCCTTGTTGTCCGCAACACCTCTTGCAAATAGTTTCCCATCTCTTATTTCAGGCGAAAAGGGTGGACTTTCCCATAATTCAATCGGATCTTCCGGTTGAACATCATAATGATTATACAGAGATAGCGTCCTCTTACTCTCGGACTTCAATTCTCCAAAAACAATCGGATTCCCATCCGTTACAATCACTTTCACGTCCGCATGCAAATCCTCTAAGTGCTTCTGCACGAGCAAGACCGTTTCAACGATTCCGCGATTTTGAGCAGCGACGCTGGGCATCTTGCAAATTTCCATTAACCATTCAAGGTACATTTCCTTATTGTCATCAATGAATTGATACACTTTTTCCATAAGTTAACCTTTTGCTATTTCCGCTTGACGTTTCGCAAGCAATGGTTCAATCGTTTCCCCGCAACCAAGAAGACCAACAACTGTCAGCAGGATTTTTTGCGCGCCGATATGAGCGTCTGTCGGGTTAAAGTATTCGTTCAGTGTATGGAATCCTCCCGCGTCCCCTCCGCCGCCTAGCGTAACGGCCGGAATGCCGAGATTGATTGGCACATTGGAATCTGTACTCGATGCATCTTCCAAAACCGGTTCAAATCCTAATTCACTTGCTGCCGCCATCGATGTTTGTACAATGTCCGCCTCATGGCTTTGGCTGCCCGCCGGTCGATTTCCAACCAATTCGATGTCCACTGTCACTTCGCCAGGCTTCCCTCTGAATGAATTCTCATCAGCCGTAGCCTGCTGTACTATTTCAAGCACCTTCGACTCAAGTTTCGCCAACTCTTCCTCTGAGTTGGAACGCAGATCAAGGATCATCTTACCCGACTCCGATATCGTGTTGACCGAAGTTCCGCCCCTAATGACACCGACATTATACGTTGTCTTAGGATTAGTAGGCGTCTCCAATACGGAAATTCCAGCAATCGCTCTTCCAAGCGCGTGAATTGGATTCGCTTTCCCAAAACTGCCGAAACTATGTCCCCCAGGCCCTTTGTATGTAACGGCATACCGTTTACTGCCCGTTCCCAAATAGGTGATCCTCTCAGGCGACCCAGGTTCGACGGAAATGAATCCATCAATATCATCACGTGTTGCAAATAGATGCTTCACCCCACGTAAATCTCCGAGCCCTTCCTCCCCGACTGTCGCCCCGACAATCAAATCGCCTTTCATCTCAACATCCGCATGATTCAGCGCACGAAGAATTGTTAGGACAACTGCCAACCCACGGCCATCATCCGCAATTCCCGGTGCATACACCTTTCCGTCAATCCACTTTGCCTGAACATCGGTACCTGCTGGAAAAACGGTATCGAGATGTGCACTAAGTACGAGCGAAGGTCCATCCCCGGTTCCTTTTCGGATGCCGAACACATTCCCCACTTCATCCACCTGGATATCCTGAACACCCAATTGCTGAAGTTTTTCCTTATATGCCTTCCCGCGGATCCATTCATTGAATGTCGGGGCTTCAATTCCTGTTAGCTCGATTTGCTCGTTCGTCGTCGCGTCATTATCCGACTTCAAAAACGCGAGTGCTTTTTTCACTCTTTCATCATTTGCAAGCGCTTTGACTGTCTTAACGACTTCCGGCTTCATTGCATTCATAGTGACAAGTCCCCCACTTTCGAAGTATTTAGATGACGATCAAAAAACTCAACTGTCTTCGTATGCAACGCAATATGATTCCCAATCTTCTCTGTCTGATGGCCCTCATCTTCGAAGACAACCAATTCGACTTCCCGCTCTAATGTCTTTAAATCGGCAACGAGCTGCTCCGCTTCGCTTACTGGCACACGCGTATCATTCCTGCCGTGGAAAACGAGCAACGGCGCTGTAATTTTATGCGTTAAATTCATAGGAGCAGTTTCATCGAAGTACTCGCTGTACTTCTCAAGGGAGCCGTATTCACACTCACGCAAATACCTCCGCCACTCCCCTGTATTCGTCAAGAAGGTCTTCAAATTGGACATCCCGACGATATCGATGCCGGCAGCCCATAGATCCGGGTAGTGCGTCAATGCGGACAACACCATGAACCCGCCATAGCTTCTGCCCATAATGCCGATCCTACCGTGATCAACAGTATGGGATGCAGCTAGATCTTTTGCCAAACTTGCCAAGTCCGCCACTGCGTCCATCCTTTTATCCGCGTCATCCAGCTTCAAATAGTTCCTGCCGTACCCGTTGCTCCCCCGGATATTCGGGACCGCTACCGCGAAACCTTTGTACACAAGATACTGCAGAACAGGATTGTACTCCGCCTTCGACTGTCCTTCAGGTCCTCCATGCACGTAGATGACAGCAGGCTTCTGTCCTTCCTCGTCTTTATTATAAAAGAAATACGGAATCTCCAAGCCGTCAAAAGATTGATAGGTGTGCAGTTCGGGTTCTATCCAACACTTGCCTACGGACTTCGATCGCCCTAAGAATGTCAGTCGCTCCACTTTCTTCGCAGTCAAATCATATTTCCAAATATCTCCCGGATCCGTAGGGGTTTTAAGTGTAAATAAAAATGATTGATTCGATAGCCATGACATTGACCCGATAACGCCTTCCGGAAGCGAATCAATTACTTCACAAGTCTGTTGACCTGGGTAATAAACACCTAATCTAGTAATGCCGCCTTCATTCAATGTAAATGAAAGCTTTTCTCCATCCGGCGAAAGTGCAATCTCTTCCATATCCCATTTCTCCCAATGGAGAAGCTTTTCAAGGCTGCCGGGATCTCGTAATGAAAACCTGCATAAATGCAACGTATCCTCATTTGCATCCGTAAGGACGAACCCTTCGTCTTTCCTGATTACCGGGGACAGTATACGGGCAAGTGCCCCGTCCGGACCAAGACGCACCTTTTCCTTCGTTCGGATATTAACGATATAAACGGAACTATCGATATTCGTTTCCTTGATGCTAATAAAAATCGATTCGTCATCCAGCCAACCGAGCGGAACACAATTCCTGTCGCACGTAAAAACCTGCTCCACTTCTTTCGTATCCACGTCGATAATGAACACATCGAAATAACCGGGATGACGACGGTTGCTGGAATAGGATAGATGCCGGCCGTCTTTTGACCAGCCACCGACATAATGGAAATGATCAGTTGATTCCATGAGAACTTCAGGATTGCTTCCGGTCACGTCAACGATATACAGTTGCTGCTTTTCATTCCCCTTGCTATCCACCCCGATGACTGTCCGGTCTCCTGCAGGTGAATGATGAACGCTCATTACGCGGTCATGCATGTCTATGAATTGGAACGGCTCGCCAGTTGCGTCGAGCTTCCATACTTGAGGGATTCCTGTCATCTTCGAAAGGAAAGTGAATGTTTCTGTCCCCTGTACAACCTTCGCTTCGTATGCAGAGTTCACTGTTAAAAAATCCAATAATAGTTTCTCTTCATCAGTCATCAATGGCCCTCCTTAGTCATATAAATGGCAAGCGACAAAATGATCCTGCCCAACTTCCTTATTGAGCGGTTGAACCGTTTTGCACTTATCCATTACGAACGGACAGCGAGTATGAAATACGCAGCCCGACGGCGGATTCAGCGGGGACGGGATTTCGCCTTTTAGCGTAATCCGTTCTCGCTTGATGCGTGGATTCGGCATCGGCACCGCGGATAAAAGAGCTTGCGTATATGGATGCAATGGCTTTCCGATAAGGTTATCCGTCGGCGCAGTCTCCACCATTTTTCCAAGATACATTACACCGATCCGATCGGAGATATGTCGCACGACACTAATGTCATGTGCAATGAACAAATACGTTAAGTTGAATTCCTTTTGCATTCTCTGTAATAGATTCACGATTTGGGATTGGATAGATACATCCAATGCGGAAACCGGTTCATCACAAATGATTAATTTCGGATTGGCGATCAATGCACGCGCCAGCCCGATCCGTTGCCGTTGCCCACCGGAAAACTCGTGCGGAAAACGATAAAAGTGGTCAAGCTGCAGGCCGACTTTCTGCATAATATCCATTACACGTTCCGTATGGTCTTTCCGCTGTCCAAGTTTATGGACGATCAACGGCTCTTGGAGTGTACTCCCGATCCTTTTACGCGGGTTTAATGAAGAATACGGATCCTGGAACACCATTTGGATTTCTTCACGCGTCTTCCTAAGCTGTTTACCGGATTGTCCGAAGATGTCCACATTCCGATACACTGCCTTTCCCTCGGTCGGCTCGGTCAACCGCATGATCGTCCTTCCAGTTGTGCTTTTCCCGCAGCCCGATTCACCGACAAGCCCAAACGTCTCCCCTTCATATAACGTAAAACTTACATCATCAACCGCTTTCACATACTGTTGGGTCCCGCCGAACATCCCCAGGCCTTTCACTGGAAAGTATTTTTTCAACCCCTGCACTTCAAGCAGTACCTTCTTTTCGGTTTCAGCTTGTAACATACACTGGCGCCTCCTCTTGCTCTGCTATTTTCTCCGCATGCCAGCATCGGACCTTCTGACCTTCTCCTACCACCCTGAGATCAGGCATTTTCGATTGGCAAAGTTCATCAGCAAATTGGCATCTCTCCGCGAATCGGCAACCGACCGGTACATTTTCGAGGGACGGCACTGTTCCTGAAATGACATGTAATTCCTCTTTCCTGTCGCCATCCATATGCGGGATCGATTTAATAAGGCCTTTCGTATACGGGTGCATCGGATTTTCAAATAAATTCAGGATATCCGCCTCTTCGACGATTTGGCCCAAGTACATAACGACGACCCGATCACAAAGGCCTGCGACAACCCCTAAATCATGCGTAATGAAGATGACCCCCATATCAAAGCGCTTATTAATGTCTTCAATCAGGTCCAATATCTGGGATTGAATCGTGACATCCAATGCAGTTGTCGGTTCGTCTGCAATGAGCAGTCTCGGTTTGCATGCAAGTGACATGGCAATCATGACACGCTGCCTCATTCCGCCGGATAATTGGTGCGGATAATCATGCACCCGTTTTTCAGGGGATGGAATGCCTGTCAGCTTCAGCATTTCAATTGCCTGCTCAAATGCAGCCTCTTTTGTGATTTTCTCATGCAGCATAAGAGCTTCAGCGATTTGAAAACCGATTGTCAATACTGGATTCAATGAACTAAGCGGGTCTTGAAAGATCATGGAAATTTCATTGCCGCGAGCATGTCTCATTTCGGATTTGGATAACTTCAATAAATCTATATCACCTTTGAATAAGACTTCGCCTTCATATTTCACTAAATATTTTTCGTCAAATAGCCGAAGAATGGACTGGGATGTCACACTTTTCCCGCATCCCGATTCCCCTACAATCCCCAATATTTCACCTTTATCAACATGAAAAGAGACATCATCGACTGCGGTCACTCGGCCGTTTTCCGTATTAAAGTGCGTCTTCAGATTTTTCACTTCAAGTAATTTTTCCCGACTCATTCTAGCACCCTCCTTTTTCACTTAAATCCAGTGTCATTTGCTTGTATGAGGATCGATATAATCCCGGATGCCATCACCTAATAAATTCAAACCGAAAACCGATAGCACAATTAGAATCCCTGGGAAAACAGTCATCCACCAAGCATTAAATATGAATACTTTTCCGTCATGCAAGATGTTGCCCCAGCTTGGATCCGGAGCCGGTATCCCTGCTCCAAGGAAACTCAAAGCCGCTTCGGTAATAATGGCATCTGCAAAAATGAAAGAAGCCTGGACGATCAATGGAGCAACTGTATTCGGCGCAATATGCAACACGATGATCCGCCACGTTTTTGCCCCTTGTGCACGAATGGCTTCTATATACGTTTCTTCACGTATTACAATTGCTGCTGAACGGACGACACGAGCGACGTTCGGTACGAATACAATCGTCAATGCGAGGATGACGTTTTCCATTTTAGGGCCAAGAGCCGCCACCAAAGCGATTGCAAGCAAAACTCCTGGAATCGCCATCAACCCGTCGCATATTCTCATCAATACGTTATCGAGCGCTTTGAAATAGCTCGCCAGCAAACCGATCAGCATTCCAAAGAAACAAGCGAGGAGGGAGACTGACAATCCGACGCTAAGGGACACGCGTGCACCATACGCCATGCGGGTGAGCAAATCCCGTCCAAAGTTGTCAGTACCAAGAAAATGTTGGGCACCAGGAGCCATTAATCGATCCGTCACAACCATTTCGTACGGGTCGTACGGAACAAATATCGGACCGAAAACCGCAAGCAATGTCAATAACACCATGATGATTCCGCCAAACAGAATGCCCCGATTGCGTATCAGTCTTCGAAACAGGAGTTTTTTCTGATGGCGTTTTAATCGTTTCTTCGCAAGAATGAATTCATCTTTCAACAGTTTGTCTTGTTCCTGAGCTACATGCACATGATTCCCTCCCCCATCATTTCTTGTTCAATCTGACCCGCGGATCAATGACACCATATAGTAAGTCGACGATTAGATTGATCAGCACATAGGTGCATGTGACGAATAGAACTACGCCTTGAATAACCGCATAATCTCTCCGTTCAACTGAATTGATGATCAATTGTCCGATTCCAGGGATGTTGAAAATCGTTTCCGTCACGACAGCCCCTGCAATCAGCGAGCCGAATGTCTGTCCGATGACTGTGAGGATGGGTAGAAACGCATTTCGCAACGTATGGCGCGTAATGATCAAATATTCGTGGACCCCTTTTGAACGGGCTGTCTTTATGTAATTCATGTTCAAAACTTCAAGCAAGCTTGAACGGGTCATTCTTGCAATAAGCGCCGCATGCATGGAACCAAGTGCAATGGATGGCAAGATCAGATATTTGATATGTCCAAAAAACCCATCGGTAATAGGCTGATAGCCGGCTACAGGGAGCCAGCGCAGCTTGACGCCAAAAAGCAGGATTAGAAACAAGCCAAGCAGAAAACTTGGAACGCTCATTCCAATCAATGAAATTCCCATAACAGTTCTGTCTGTATTCGTGCCTCTGCGTGTCGCCGCCAAAATACCGATAGGAATCGAAATGAGCAGCGAGATGGTTCCTGCAATGATCGCCACTGAAATGGTTGGAGCTAAATGGCTTACAATCGCTTCCGTCACAGGTTGCCGCATGAAATATGAAGTGCCTAGATCCCCTTGGAGGGCATTTCCAATCCAATGAAAGTACTGTGTCAAAATCGGGAGATCGAGTCCCATATCGGCGCGCATAGCTTGAATCTGTTCTTCCGTCGCTTCTTCACCAAGCACCAATGAAGCTGGATCGCCCGGTGTTAAATGGATGATCATGAAAATGACGATTGAAACGATGAACAGGACCGGGATGAGCGATAGCAACCGTTTGAGAAAATACATCTTCATAAGCAGTTCCTCCTTTTCATTTCAGATAAGAGATCGGCCCTTATTCATAAGGGCCGACTTTTTCCTTTATCAATTATTTAGTTTTCTTCACTTCCCAGAGGAGCGCTGTATTGAATATTGTCAAATCCTCCAACTTATCTGTTGCCGATATAACTGAAGCATAATGACCGAACTGCGTGTGGGGAACATATTCATTCCACATATAGGATTGCAGATCGCTCCATTTCTCCTTTGCTTCTTCCTTAGTTGCAGCTACACGGATTTCATCTAATGTAGTCGAAATCTTTTCATCATTTGTCCATCCCGGCCAATCGGGGTTGACAGCGAGTAATTGCGATGGCGTAGTTACATAACTGATTCCCGCAACCATCAAATCCCAGTTTTCAGGACCATTCCGCTTATCCAGCAATGTTGGCCAGTCATAGATTTCAAGTTTTGCGTTGACACCCATTTTTGAAAGTTGTTCTTTCAACACGACGGCTGAATTGTAATGGTGATCATAATCCCCAGTCGCATAAAGGATAACTTCTTCGTTGTTATAGCCGGCTTCTTTCAATAATTGCTTCGCCTTTTCAACATCGCCCAAGTTATAGACCTCTTTGCCCGCATCCGTTGCCCAGTCGGCATTTTCCGGACTCATGAAGTTCGGGCTCAACTTGAATAATTTCTCATTTCCAACTGCCGCAAGCATGACGGAATGTGAGTCAATACCGGCATTAATCGCTTTGCGAAGGTCCGGATTTGTCATGATTCCTGATTTTTTATTGTAAACGAGACTGATTGCCCCTTTGTCAAATGGCGAAAACGTTTGCAAATTGCTTGTAGTCACTAATTGCTCATAGCTGTCGAATGGCATATTCAGAGCAATATCGTATTCCCCCGTTTGGACTCCCGCCATTCTAGTCGATGAATCTGTGACAATATGGAATTCCACATCATCGACGTAAACTGTCTTGCTGCCAACCAATCCGTCCGGCTCACCTTCAGCAGGCGAGTAGTCATCGAATTTTGTCAAATGAATGAAACGGTCTTGCTTCCAATCGGTGAATTTGAATGGACCCGTACCGATATACTCGGAGACACCGTCAGTGCCTGCAGATGCAAGTACTTCAGCGGGCATGATAGCTGGAAACTGCCCTCTTCCTGCCATGACGTCAAGCACATCTGTAACAGCGTTCTGCAGCTTTAGCACAACCGTATAGTCATCCTCTTTTTCAAAAGTTGAACCGGCCAGTAACACCTTTGCCCTTGACGACTTTTCCACCCATCTGTTCATGGAAGCGACGACGTCATCTGCGGTCATTTCCTTGCCATTATGGAATTTTATGCCTTTCCGTAGTTTGAATGTATATGTTAGGCCGTCATCACTTTTTTCAACAGTTTCTGCAAGAACCGGCTCAGCCTGCTGCTTACTGTTTTGGGCTACAAGTGTTTCGTAAATGTTCAGCGAAACATCGATCGCATCAGAAGATGTTGTCAAATGGACATCTAATGTCGGCGGCTGTGCACTCATCGCAACTTTTAATGTACCCCCATATTCCGCTTCTGCAGAACCCTCGCCATCCTTTGGCTCATCCTTACTGCAACCAACAAGTGCAAAAACAAATAATGCCACAATCAAAAGGACAAACTTCTTCATCATTCCATTCCTCCCATTTTCACTTTTATAGGAAAGCGCTTTCTTTTCATTCATACATACACCCCTTTCTTCAACAGTACCTTTCCAACCCCCTCCTCTATGTGAATCTCAGTACCGTATGGTGCCGATAATTCTGACAGTCGCTCCAAAACAGCTGTATTATCACTAAGGACTGGCCATCCGCGCTCAAACCTTTTCTTTCCAAACCCAAGTTCCAGCGGATGCAGATTCAATTCTGTAAGCTCCCCATTCTCCATCTTCCAAATCGGCAAGACGGACTCCCATATTTTCGGATTAACGCCCAGGCCGATCGAGTTGTCTTTGCTTCTGACATCCAAAGCATCCGCAACAGTATTCGTATGTGATAGATCATAAGCCTGGTAAAAATCGGCTGGCAGGTGGGTTACTGTGTCATTTTGGAAAATGAAGTTTCCGAGACTATAAAAAATTGGCCTATTCTTATAAACTTCGATGCCACGTACTAGATGAGGGCCGTGACCGACGACTGCATGCGCCCCTTCGTCAATGCATGCCCTCGCAAAAGTCTCCAGGAACTGTGCAGGTTGTTCTTTATCATCCGCTAGCATTTCATGTGCATGGATGCTGACAAGTACATAGTTCGCTTGCCTTTTCGCTTCACGGATCGCCTGTAAAATCCGGTTCATATCGTTCGGAATAGGCGATGTCGTCTTCCCCTCTTGCTTCTCTTCCTTGAACAGATGCCCGCCAAATTCGAATAGACCATCTTTCCGTTCAACCTTGAATCCCTCTTTAATGCTCATATCACGGACTGCGTTGATCTTCGTTGAACTAGCAATCTTTTTTAAGTGTGCGAGCTGCTCTTGCGTAACATGATAAATAGTTTGATAGCGAAGAGGATTGATGCCTGGCCTTCCGATCATATCGGGCCGTTGGTCACCAGCCACCCAAGACTCGTGGAATGTCGACGTAGCTGCAATCATGGCTACACGACCAGCTTCCGTCTCCAAATACCTCGGTTCACTTGCACTTGCAAGGTTCAATCCAGCTCCGCCATGAACAAACTCATACGTATCCAAATTCCGTTCTGTAGCCTTCAAACCTTCAATGGAATAATCCAACGTATGGTTATTCACCCAACCGACCAAGTTAAAACCGTAATCTTTGATGTCTTGCAAAGCAGCCGGCTTGGTTTTCGCCCAAGTCCCTCCACTCACCGCCCCAGGGATTCCTTCACCATCATGCACAGTAATTTCCAAATTGGTGAAACGCACATCAGCCTTTTTCAGTAAACCGGATAACTCCAAAAAGCTTTTATCCTTGCCCGGCAACCTCCTTGTAATGAATGTGTCTCCAGTAGCTGTAAAGATCATCTCTCCCATTCTTCTTCCCTCCACACCAATTAAGGAATTGTCCCTTATTGTTCCGTTAATAATAATGAATATAGAATAGTTTGTCAATAGTATATTTTCTTGGTTTTCAATTAAGTAAAAAAATACTAACTTTGGCGTAGTGTCATAAATACTGACACTACGCCAAAGTTAGTATGCTAATTGAATAGAAGAATCTATTTATTTTTCTATGAATAGTAATTTAAATACTTTGCGGGGCCTGCCTTTTTGCCCCGATTGTTCTTCTCCGGAAATTTCAGCCATTCCGGCACTCTCCAATTCAGTCAGAATCCTTCTGGCATTCCGCTCCGTGCTGTTCATCCAGACTGCTAATTCTTTTGCAGTGATTTGCGTTTTCTTATAATGCAGAGCAAGCGACAGTAGCCGATTGACAGTAGCCGGACTAATCGTTGCTTGCGCCATTTTTTCACTCCATTTTGCATTGTAGTTGCGGTTATCATATGAAATGAAATTCTGTTGATCTTCGAACTCTGTTATCCGCTTGTTCTCATCTACAATAATAATGCTTTGACGTTGCTTCACCCGTGCATACTGTGTTGCCAGCCTTGCATTCTGCTCGGCTTCGAGTGATGTAATCCCATATCCGAGACCGATCCGGATCGTGAATTTACTCTGCACGCTCGCTTCCATGATTAAATCAAATAACGAATCCTTTTCCAACTGAAATTCCACTTCACCACGTGTTGTATAGATAAAATACCGGCCATCTCCTATTTCAACATATGAGCCGTTAATCTTCTCTGCAAAGTTGAGGAGCAGTTTTTTCAGTTCCAATTCTTTGTGCTTCATCTTATACGTAAAATGGCTTTCCAAATCAGATGGGGATATTTCAATCTCTAAAATGGCGATTTGCGCTTTCCGATACCATTGCGTCACCCCGCGCTGCTTCAAATATTGGATAATCAAACGGATGGCCATCATATCCGGAGTGACACGATAACAAGGTATACCGCTCTGGCGCAGCGAATTATACACACTGTTTATGCACGTTACAGCTATATCCACTTTGCCTTGTTCATAGAGTTTCGTATGGAACTCTATGAGCTCGGAATTCGGTACATACCCGGTATATGACAAGGAATGGATAGTGATCGAGCGCAAGGAAGTCTCCATCAATTCATCCGTCGACTGAATCGTATCCAAACTGATGTTTTTAAAAATCTTTTTTTCCTCCAACTGCGCTTCAAGCAACGTCCTATATACACTATTGCTATTTTTAGGGACAAAACTTCCCTCTTCACTAGTAATTAGCTTGTGATGCAATGCAAAATTATAAGGAGCCTGACCCGAAAAAAACCACTGATCTACAAACTCTTTATTTTGTGGAATGATCGTTTCGATGTCCTCCATTTTTTCATAGGGGAAAATCATTAATGTTACCTCATCAAACTCTTTAACAGCCTTCTTAACAATCTCAACCGAGTCATGAGGGCCAATAGCACCCAATCGAATCTTCAAATTCCTCCAACCCCCAAAATAATTCCCACTTTCATGCTAGTGTACCATTTACAGATATTGTGTGAAAAGAATTGTTCGGGAATTGTGTCGGTGCCTGTGCAAGGCATGTGTCGGTGCCCATGTGTCGGTGCCTGTGCAAGGCACATTTATGACAATTCAATAAAATACATTAATATACACGCAAGAAGCCAGTCAATTACGAATCGACTGGCTTTTCCTTTCAACAATATACAATTGTAGTTAATAAACTGAATAGTGTGGTGCACAGGCACTTCACTGCCAGCACCTTACCGGTTTTTTGAAATTAAAATTAAAGGAGGCAGTTATGGGGAGATTAGTTCATTTCGAACTACATGTGGATGACATGGAGAGGGCAAAGACGTTTAATGGGGAAGTTTTGTCACGCGCGCACAGATGGCATCATTCGTCGTACGTTCCGAAGATTTGGTGAAAGTCGCCAATTTCGCTGAAGAAACCAAAGCAAAAATCCGTGCCATCGTCCAAGAAAACAGCGTAATCGAAAAAGACGGAAAAAAAGTGTCACAAGCCTCTTATTATTCCAAGACGGACACACTAACGATGACTGCCTATAATCGCAACGATGGATTAAAAGCGATCCAGGGCCTCGGCTTCTTCTCTGACAAGATTTTGGCGCTCGGCGTTTCCCATATCCGCATCGCGGCCAGCCCCCTGATCAATGTCGTCGACAATCGCACCGCCGCCAAAGAGCAGCTCCATGACACCATGGTTGAACTGCTCAGAGCACCGAGCGAAACAACAAACGGAGACTTGATCGCTAACAATATTAAAGTCACGCTTTACGGCCAAAGCGAAGGCGTTCAGTTTTGGGAGTATTTTAAATGTGAATTTGCGGGTGTTTACCGGGGAGTGATGGATTTATCGGAAAAGACACCATACTCATCCAAGGAGCATGGTGTCCTCTTTTTATTTTTTAATACTTACTATATTAACTTCCCCCATTTCTTAGTATTTACTTACACTCAATTTTTTTTAGTGCAAAGCCAGCCAGTAAGAGTACAACGAGGGCTTTATAAGTGCGAATCCCACCGTATAGCCACCTTACCTTTGTTCACTAATAACAAAAAGTTTATCCTCTTTCAAGATGCTGTTTGACTTTTTATAACTACGTTGTCCCGCCTGAACTTCAGACACGACCTGGTCGATGCCTGAAGCGATCTCTTTTGCACTTAACTGGTAGCATACATCGAATTTTTGCAACAACTCCACTTTGACAAGCTCCGGCGGAGTGACGACTATCCATTGGAATTTCAATTCTTCTGCGACAGCCAGAATTGGATCGACAATGTGGTCACTAACAGCAACACTGAAAGGATTGTCCGTTATTAACAGTTTCCAGTTGCTGTTGTCTTCATTTGTACGCTTGAAGGACGTCAACATCATCATTATTAATGTCCTAGCGCTGAATAATTGGCCGCCGCTTCCGGATGGGTCAGTCTTGGAAGATTCGTTTATCGTTTCCCACTCTGTATAAAATTCCTCTTTGGATGGTTCATAAAGAAAGCTATTCTCTTCATGCAACCGGTATAGCCACAATGTCGGGTAATGGTAATTCAGCGCAGCAAATATGATATTTTTGGTGCTTATTTTCTCCTTGAATACCTTATGCGGGATATCCTTCATGTCTTGATAATCAGAAAATATTTCAGTGATTACTTTATCAAATAAATCACTGATTGCTCCTTCAATCTGCTCTGTATCCCGCGGGAGCATATTATCCCTTTTTAATTTGACTAGAGGGAAATCGAATCCATTTCTATTTCTGATCCGCATTGCCCGAATCATCTTCCGCAAATGTTCCACAATTTGAAGGGCATATTTACAAGCATGATCCACCCATTCCTGTTTTGCCTCTTCCGCCGTATTCCTTTCTTCTTCCGCTTCTGTAATTTCATTGTTTGCAAGTAAGTTCAAGCCAACAATAGATTCCATAGCTTCATCTGCGTCCTCAAAGTCCATGTCGCTATAAACTTTCAAGGCAACGTCTTTAATTTCGGCTGCCCAATTACTGCTTTCAAAAATCTTTCTCTTTTTTCGAAGAGTTGATTGGACCTCCTGCTTGCCTCGTTCCATATTAGTTTTCATGGACTTGAATGCCCGCACCCACTCCTCACTCACTCTGTCTGGTTCCTTTTTCACGCGTTTCTGCCAGTAAGAGTCCCGCATCCTTTCGTAGGCACTATTCAGCATATCTAATCTCGGTTCCACATCTTTATTGGCGCTAGCCAACTTTTCTAGTTTCTTCCCAAGTTCCACTATAATCAGATTTGAATCCTGAATATCCTTCCTAGTCTCTTCCAAGGCTTGCCTGAACTCAACTTTCATTTTTTCAAAATCACCTTCTTGCCATATTTCAGGCTTTCGCCTATACTCCCTATCATTTGTTGCTCTCAGCTCTTTTAATTCATGACCCAATCTGTCACTGTGCTTAACTTCATTTTCGATGGTTGTTTCTAAACGAAGAATGGTATCTTCAATCTCCTTCGTATGCCTCTTTGCCGTCATTAAACTTGCCTCCAATACCGAGATAAGCTCTCTAGGCACACGAAGCGTTCTCCACTCTTCAGCTAAGCTTGTAAGCTCCTCTTCCTTTTCATTGAGATATCGTTGTTTCTCTTGCAAGGTCGCGTCCAATCTAGCTAGTTCAATATCCAATTCCTGCATCTTTTGCTGTACGGTTTTCCATTTATAAATGTCGGCCATCAATTCTTCATCACCCATAGAGAAATCAGGCGGAGAATCCAGGAGATCTTCTGTATTTATTATGTCAATAGAACTTCTTGGAAGGACTTCTTTAACAGCATTCATCAATCCATTCTTCTTACTCTCCCAATCCTGCCGAGCTACATTAAAAGCGTCCCACTCTTGATCCAAAAGCTGCAACCCATCAATGTTATTGTTTATTTCAGTATCCAACCTGCTAATTACAAGCGCTAAATCCGATTGTCTCTGCTTTCTTTTCTCGTAGTCTTTGCTATTTTCCAACCAATGTTCCAATCTTGCTATCTCAACTTTCAAATTTTGAAGCAGTTGACCTAATTCTTCTATTTTATCCGACCCTGTTGCCAGTTCTTCTGACAGGGCTTTTTCACGTTGTTCAAATTCCTCTCTATTTTTTATTTTGAGGTTCCTTTCTGTCTCCAGATTCCTATATTGCTTTTCCAAAAGAACAGAGGACGCGCTTCGATCAAATGCTTCTAATTCAGCAATGATGGATCTTAGTTCCTCTACATAGCTATTCGCATAATCAATTCCCTCACGAATTTCCTCACTCTTTTCATGGAGTGCATGTTTGTGCGCTGTTAACTTTTCATCATGAACAGACAATTCTCTTGCTCGTCCGTCTAATAACAGGAACTGCATGTCACTTTCCATCTCCAAACGGTTGACCGAAAAAATCGGGACCGGGGAATGCAAGAATGTTTTATCGAGCTTTTTAATTTCATTCATGTACGGATGCTCTTGATGGAGCACAAGCAGACCATATTTAAGAAGAGGATGTTTCCTATTGAGTTCTTCTCGCTTTTCCGGCTCGTGTCGCTTTATATATTCATCTCCAAAGAGTACTGGAATGCCTCGCTCTTCAAGCAAGGACTTGACTTTGTATACTTCTTCATTCGGAATCAAAAAACGTTTTTCTTTTTGACTTGCCTGGAAGGCAATCTCATACCATTCGAGGCTTAACTGATTCAGATTCATTTCCCATTCTTTTTTCTTGCTGGTAAAAATCGGAATCTTCTCATCCATCCATCCCTGGAAATCCTTACATTCACTTGAAACAGTCCTTAGTGCCTTCCATCCTTTATGCAATAACAAATCTTCTTTTTCTTTTTGACCATTCCATTTCTTCTGCACCCGCTTCGCTTCTTTGTCGACCGACTGAATTTCCGCATTAAGAGTAGCTTGCTTATTCAGCAAGCGAACTCTATCTTCCGTCCTTTTCTTTTGAACTTCCATCAATTCAGTAATCTTTTTTGCTTCCTGCTCGTATAACTTAGTTCTCTCCGAATGAATTTCATCGATTCTAAAGTAGAAATACTCACCGTAAACTTTCTTCTCATTTTCTAAGTCCGACTCGAACTTCTTCACGAATTCTTCATGAACGCCATGCTCGATCTCATACTTATTTTGCTTCTTCTTTAAGGATTCCACTTTGTCATTTCCAGACTTCCGAGCTTCGCCAAGGTAGTTCCGATAAGCCGTGCTTTCCATAGCTATTCTGCAAATTTCTAGACATACAGCACTCCACTTGCGATCTATTTCATCCTCTAGTAAATCTTGGGCTTTTTTTGATTGACGGAATTCTTCAGCTTCCTTAATCGTCTCAATTTTCCTTCGAAAAACCTCGGCTTCCTGATGGAGCTCATCCCATTTCTTGATTCGCAAATGAAGTTCCGCCAGTTCCCTTTCCACAATATATTGTTCCTTCTTCTGTCCGCTTTCAGCTAATTGTTCTTTATAAGAATGGAGTGTTTCCATGCTATCCTGAAGTTCATAATGTTTAACGACATACTGAAGGTTCTGCTGCTTCCATTGCAGATTTTGCTTATGGTCAATCAATTTATCTAATTGATCTTGATGGTCGGTTCTGTCTTTTTCCAATTCGCTCATTTCATGCGAAATTGCCGTTAGGAGAGAATGCCCTCTCTCCACATGACGCTTGAATTTTTTCTTTTCTTTAATCAATTCCACCAAGCTTGAAGCCAGCTCATCATTGTGGCTCTTGATTTCCGCATAAGAAGCTGCATTCTTTTTCAGCTCAGGAAGATTCTTCGTAATAGAAGCGATGTTTTTGAATAAAGTGATAAGATCATTTTCTTCTCCACTTTCACTCAATCTGGCTTCAATTGCCGGGATGATCATTTTGGAGAAGAGCCCATGATTCGTCGTAGCATTTTTGTCGTTAAAATAGTACGTTACTCCGCCCTCGTATTGGTTAATATCAACCAATTGCTCCCAATCTTTTTTTATAATCCCGTAACTTTCAATAGTACTGTAGAACTTGGATTTCGTATTATCATTAAAGGTGAGGAATACTTTTTTGTTTTCCCTCAGATAGGCCAAAAACTCTTCATATGGCGTTGGAGCATCTTCCTCTTTGTCGTAAATGGGAAGATGTTCTATGGAAAACGGATCAAACAAACTACGGCCATATTCCCTGACAAACAGTGTATATAAAGGTTCTGAATCTCCTTTCCTATCCCACCGTGATGTCATTACGATTCCTGCCAATAAGCTCCTGTCCGCGTCAAGATGGAATTCAATGCAGCTATAGAACGTATACGGTTTAAATTTTCTATTCTTACCATAGAAAAAATGTTCTACTTTGTTTTTCCCTTGACTCCACGCTGTCTTTGGCAAAATAGGCTGGAATAATAGCTGAAGGAGAACCCCTTTCCCGAATGAGTTCCTCGCTGTGATGATGGTATTTTGTGGGCTTTCTTCATTGCTGAACTGAAAAGTCTTATCCTTATAAATTCTCGTTTGTTGCTTGTAACGCAAACCGACGATTCGAAACTTGTTTATGGCTGTCATTCATTTCCACCTCTTTCCTGCTTCTAGCTTCCAAAAGTGCATTCCGCAGCATCGTATACCGCTCATAGTTATGGAAAAGCCCTTCAATCCGTTCGAACAGCTCCTGGTACGCATAGACAGTCGGTTCCTCTCCCTCCACTATGACGGTGAGTAGACTTTCACTCTCAAGCAGACTGAGCGCCTTCTTCATAATGCTGAATTTATTTCTCATCGAGGCGGTCAGTTTATTGCCTTCATCCTTCAGATCCTTGCTCAACCAAAGCTCTATTTCCTCTCGAATGTTGACAGCCCATCTCTTCTCAAAGTCTTGATCAATCTCCAGCTGTTCTTTCCAAAAACTAAATACATTCGTTACGAGTTCTTCGAGCCGATATAAGGATAAGCCTTGTAATTCATAGCGGGAGCGAAGGGACAATTCACCGTCGATTTCACTGAGATAAATCATTAAAATATGACAAAGCAGATAAAATTCTTTTTTATTTTCAATGTCGCTATACTTCTCCTTCAGATGGGTGAACGATGTAGCAAAAACTGACTCTGTTCCATCGGCTATTAATTGAAGCTTATCCCGCCCTTCCAAAATGATTGTCCCGAAGCTATTTGCGATTTGATGCACAATGTCATACACATGCATGTCATCATAGTAAAACCGCAGGATACTTTCCTTCCGGCTGACCATTTTATGCCTCATCAGATAAGCGTAAATATCGGTTGCCATCTTGATCTTTTCACCAGCCATCATTCATCCTCCCCTTCTATAGCGCAGGACGTACGAAGACATCTGAATAGCATCCGTCTCGATCTTCTCCCCTGCTTCATATGCAGCGTAAAGCACCTTTCCCTCGAAGAAACGCAACTCTTTATCCATTTGCAGCAGCTTCTGCAGCAAGGTGAACCGCTCGTCGTTATACTGCCTGTCTGCTTGTATGTCCCCTATCTTCAACTCCGTTTGAGCAAATAGCGGCCAGAAGTCAATGGCATCACGGCTCCAATCGTCGAAAGAATGAATACTTGCCGCCCGGCATTCTCCCGTCTCTAATAACTCTTTAAATAGCGGATACCAACAAGTTAATACGACGTCCCAATCAATTTCATGGACATATTTATTCAATGGGTCCATCCCCTTGCCATCCAATTTGGTTTCTTCGAGTTTTTGCGCATCAATCAGTTCTTGTTCCTGCCACATCCATTCCATCGGGAATATAACGCCTTGTCTAGGTGCAAACAAGGGACCTATCAACAAATCATATAGTTCCTCATCTGGAATCCCATGCTTGTAAATATGCTTTTCCCATAGTTCTTCATGGAAGTTGGCAGTTTTCCGATAGACTAGAGAAAGCGGGTTGTTTTTTCGAATATCCAGTTCAAGGGCAATATTTTTATAGACCTCATCGGACAGACTCAAATGCAGCTTCGACGTCGAGAAAATCTTGCTCTCCAGCTCGATATGTTCCAAACGTGATAATTCATCGCCCTTCTCTATGATCTTTAAAGTCGATAACATTTTCCTGTATAATTCCTGAGCTTCCTCCGACTGATTCCGGACATCTTCTTTCGATTTTCGCCTTGCTTCCCTATTCGTTAGCAAAACTTTCGGGTTCCTTTCCAGCTCATGCGTATAATCCTTTTCTTTTGCCAATAAACGCTTTATCCGTAGCGTCAATGCATCCAATACGCCAACAGCCTGATGCACCCTACCGGCTCTAATCAGTTGCAGTGTGTATAACTGTTCAACACTCATATCCATCTCTTCTTCGAATTCCCGGGACATCAAGATCATCCGGATGCTCTCATCGGTCAGTTTATAAACGACTGTCCCTCTTTTTAATTTCGTATATTCCCTATCCTGAACCAAGTAAGTAAAACGCTGTTCCTCAAACTTCTGTTTTTCATTATTAAAATAAAGTCCTTTAAAGGAGTCCATCCGTTTACTGTCACCATAATAAAAAAGACCATTACCAATCCGCAACACATCGTCATCTATATAATTTAGTTCAAAGGTTTCAATTACTTTACGTATCACTTCATAGATATCATCCTTGGTTCGGGCTTCATCATCCCGCAACTCACGGTAGTATACTTCCAATAAAACACATAGCAAAATATCGCGGACATAACGGTTTAACGTCTCTCCAAGCTGCATGCCTGTCCCAAACAGGAAAATCGGGTTTAAAGACCGTTTCCTTTTCTCTATCCCGATCCAGATATCATCATTCAGCATATTGACCTTCCCCTTTTAGCAGAAAATCGATCGGCAATACTTCTTGCGGGATTCTTCTATTTTCATCCCACATTTGCTTAGCGATCGCAATAAAATCAGGCTGGTCATTCCCCATTTCTTCAAGGAAGTAGTTAAAATGATGAGTGTCTTTCCGCTGTTCTTTCTTTATTGCAATCGGATGCGGACATTGTTCAACCATCTTGCAGTAAATAGGTTTAGCTAAAGTGATGTCGAAATCCGGATTTTTCATTTTCAAGCGGGCATAGATTGAATAGCCTGCTGGATCCATATCCCCAACGTAAAAAATCTTGAATCCTTCATGGTCGACGATGTCTGTAATATACTTAATACTGAGTTCAATATGTGTACCCTCCGCATATATAATCATTTCAAAGTCCATGCCGATAATTGGCATATTTCTTTTAAACATCCTTCTGCTGGCGTGGAAAAAGGATAAGTTCTCAATGATTAAAACATGTTTAATCTCAGCAAAACCTCTTACTTTCGGGTGTACAAAATAGGAAAACGGCTCCCCATAGTTTCTTATCTTTAGTTCGGTTTCAGCTAGATTTAGCCTTTTCAAAAGATAGCGGCCCTCATTCTCCAGGAACTTCTCATCTTTGAATAATTGAAAACACCTACTAGCCTTTGATTCCCATTCCCATTCGTCTTTTGCCTTCAAAAACTGATAGATGCTTAAAACATGTTGCCATGTGGCCTCGCTCTGTTGCTCGGGATGTCTAATAAAATAACTTACATCCAACCGATCTGACACCAAAAAGATTTGTTGAGGTGTCCATGTAGGGATTGCCGGTGTCCTCAAGATTCTCCATTTGATAGGCAAAGGTGTCTTTCGCCCGTTTGTAGTTTTGCTAACTGACTTTACTGGTTCAATCTGAAAAGAGGAGTGTAGATCTTGGATAATAGAATAAAATGCCTTATAACCTCCCGCATCTATATAATCATTCAGACTATCATGTCTATCGATAACATAATCCTCCAAGTCAGAAATGCTGAAACCTACTCTTTTTCGTTGTTGTAGATAATTTATTACCAATGCTTTCATTCTTTCATTCTTATACAACCTTCATTCACCTTCTTTCTATACTTCTGTTTGACATTACAGCTGTGATAAAGGACATTTAATTATTTGTACTGATGACCGTCTTTTACCACTAATAGCTTGATCTCGCTCGAAGTGCATCGATGCACTCACTCCACCATTCCGTCTATTTGCGTTTTTATGAATTATCAATTAATTATATCAACTTATTAACTAGTTATCTAGCGGTTGGTATGCCACATCCCATAAGGAACATGATTTAAATGCAAAAAGGACCTATCCATTGAGGTCCTTTTCGTTCTACAATTATCGTCCACTAAACCCTACCAGCTACAACCTCTCCATTAATCAAAGCCCCCGGCCGCTCACCCGTCAACGCCGCAATCAGGTCTCGGCAAGCCATCTTCTCCATATTCGCACGAGTCTCCGCGGTCGCAGATCCGATATGTGGGAGGGTGACGAGATTCGTTATGTCTAGGAACGGATGATTCTTGGCGATAGGCTCCTGTACGTACACATCCAATCCAGCAGCAAGGATTTCACCGTCCTTCAATGCAGCCTCCAAATCGTCCTCGTTCACTAAGCCGCCTCTTGATCCGTTTATGAAAATAGCGCTTTTCTTCATTAATTCAAACTCGCGGCGGCTCATCATTCCGATGGTTTCCGGAGTTTGCGGTGCCATCAAGCAGACAAAATCAGCTTGGCGTAATAGGTCGTCCATTTCCAAGTAGGTTGCATCAAACTCTTTTTCCGCCTCTACATTCCTAGAGCGATTATGATAGAGTATGTCCATCTGGAACCCGAAGCTCGCACGCCTCGCAATCGCCTGCCCGATTTTCCCCATCCCGATGATACCGAGCTTTTTCCCGTGAACATCCACTCCGAACAGAGAAGGATGTAGTCGTGAATTCCAATGTCCTTCTTTCACAAACTTATCGAGTTCGGGAATTCTTCTAGCTGTCGCAATCAACAGGCCGAAAATGGCATCAGCGGTTGTTTCGGTCAGGACGTCTGGTGTGTTGGTTGCCATAATTCCCCGCTTTGTCAGTTCCTCAACATCTAGATTGTCATACCCTACCGAGATGTTTGAGACGACTTTTAGTAAAGGTGCTCGTTCGAGAAGTCGGGCATCTACTTCCAGCCCTCTACCGATCAACCCTGTCGCTGTTAATAGCTTACTCGTGAATTCCGGACTATCCGGCCTGGCTGTCACAACAGTGAAGTGCCCGGCCAGTTCCCCTATTCGTTCTTCCGGAAGCGGACTGTAAATCAACACTTTTTCATTCAATTAAAATCACTCCTCACTCATAAACGCATTAGTTTCCGATCGTCACTTTACCTGATTTCAATCTGCCGATGATCTGCCCGGTTACCTCAGCTGTACTATGCTTTCCGCCAATGTCCGGGGTCAGGAACCCATCGTTCGTGACGGCCTCAATCGTATTCAACAGTTGCTGGCCAAGTTCCTCTTCTCCGAAATGATCCAACATCATTTTAGCGGTCCAGATTTGCCCGATCGGATTCGAAATCCCTTTCCCTACGATGTCAGGAGCAGAACCATGGACCGGTTCGAACATTGAAGGATATTTTCCGTTCACATTGATATTTGCTGCAGGCGCTATACCGATGCTACCCATGATGGCAGCACCCACGTCTGTCAAGATATCCCCAAAAAGGTTGCTGGCAACGACGACATCAAATTTGTCCGGATGCGTAATGAAGAATGCAGAGAGTGCGTCGATATGCTGTGAATCCGTTCGGATCTCTGGATATTCCTTTGATACTTCCTTGAATATTTCATCCCAGAATGGCATGGAATGAAAAATCCCATTCGATTTTGTCGCACTCGTTACATGGTTCCTTCTCTTGGCCGCGAGTTCAAACGCAAATCGCATCGCCCTCTCTGTCCCCCTCTTGGAGAAGATGGCATTTTGGATCGCAATTTCGTCATCGCCTTGAAAGATCCTTCCACCGACCGAGCTATATTCCCCTTCGCTATTTTCGCGCACGACCATGATGTCGAAATCTTTTGGATTGACTAACGGAGAACGGACGCCTTTGACGAGTTTTGCCGGGCGAAGATTAATGACTTGCTCAAATTCGCGTCTGATTTTGATTAATAGTCCCCAAAGCGAGATATGATCAGAAACAAGCGATGCATCTCCAACGGCTCCTAGGAAAATCGCGTCAAAGTTTTTCAATTTATCAAGACCGTCCGCATCCATCATGACCTCATGCTCTAAATAATAATTGCAGCTGTATGGAAACTCTTCAAACTCAAATTTCAATCCCCCATGGACATCCGCAATTGTGTGAAGCACATCAATTGCCGCCGGTACGACTTCCTGACCAATTCCATCTCCCGGAATTGAAGCGATTTTATAACTTTTCATTTCCATTACTCCCTTTCTGAATGTAGAAAAATATAATTCAATCATATTTACCGACTATTCCGGTAACTAACTAGCCAATGATAGGACATTAGTGGATTTTCCTCAGATTTTGGACGCGCAGCAGCTCGCTTCGGACGCGTAACGGCTCACTTTGGACGCGCGGCAACCCGCTTTGGACGCGCGACGGCTCACTTTGGACGCGCGACGGCTCACTTTGGACGCGCGGCACCCCGCTTTGGACGCGCGGCAACTCGCTTTGGACGCGCGGCAACTCGCTTTGGACGCGCGGCAACTCGCTTTGGACGCGCGGCAACTCGCTTTGGACGCGCGGCAACCCGCTTTGGACGCGCGGCAGCTCACTTTGGACGCGCGGCACCCCGCTTTGGACGCGCGGCACCCCGCTTTGGACGCGCAGCGGCTCGCTTTGGACGCGCGGCAGCTCACTTTGGACGCGCGGCACCCCGCTTTGGACGCGTAACTGCTCGCTTTGGACGCGCGGCACCCCGCTTTGGACGCGCAGCAGCTCACTTTGGACGCGCGGCAACCCGCTTTGGACGCGCGACGGCTCACTTTGGACGCGCAGCGGCTCGCTTTGGACGCGCAGCGGCTCACTTTGGACGCGCAGCAGCCCGCTTTGGACGCGCAACGGCTTGCTTTGGACGCGCGGCACCCCACTTTAGACGCGTGACGGCTCACTTTGGACGCGCAACGGCTCACTTTGGACGCGCGGCAACTTGCTTTGGACGCGATTAAAACAACCCAATCCATCTCCACCACGTGGAGGCGACAACTACAGTTGCAAGTATTGTTATGAGGGTCGCATAAAAACCAGGTTTCAAGAAGTCATTCTGTGACACCATTCCAGTACTATGCGCCAATACATTCGGCATGGATTCTACAACTAACATGAAGCCATAAAGACATGTCAGCCCAGTCGTGAATCCGATAAGTAAGGGATCCACCCCTGCATTTGCCGCCACGCTAATCATGACGGGCACCAATGTGACAACTGCAGTAGAAACATTCGATATCATTTTATGAAACAGCTGAGCCATCAGAATAACGATAATGATCGCTAGTAATGGGTTTTGTAAAAGATTCACAAACCAGGTCACACGTAAATAATTACTGATTATATGCGTAGCGCCCGACTCGACAAATGTATAGCCCATCGATAACGTTAAACTTATAATCAGCACCGTATTATAATCGATTTTCACGATTTTCTCCCAAGTGGCAACACCGACTATAGGCAATGTCATCAGAACTACCCCTATTAGAGCGGGGGTGCTCGGGTGCATACCATGCATGGGTTCGGTTAGCCAGAGTCCTACAATGAAAGACAAAATGAGCAAACAGCGGATCTCTCGTTTATTCACAGGGCCAATTTCCTGTAATCTCGCTTCCATCTCTTCTTTAATTAATGGAAAGAATCGTTGGTCCTTTTTCAATGGAAATACTTTCAGCAGCATATACCAGATTGACGGGATTAAGATAAGCCACAATGGAAATGTATAGGTAAACCATTGAAAGTACGTTATCTTTATGCCGGCAAAACGATTTAACAGCTCTACCGTTAAAATGTTTCCAATTGCCGCGGTCATAACGGCGGTACCGCTAATGTTTCCGCCAAAAGCAACCCCTAGCATAATCATCTTCCGTAGATTGCTTCCGGGTTTGGCATCTATCGTTTCGATGATCATTGTAGAAACAGGGAGCATCAATGCTGAACGGACTGCCGTTGCCGGGATGAAAAAGGCTTGGATCTGCTGGACAATAATAATGCTTCCTAGCAATCCTCTTGAACTGCTCCCCCATCTTCTCAACACCATATAGGTCATTCTCTTAATAAGAGTGGTCTCATTTACAGCAGCCGCCAGCATCATACCCGCTACGATTAAGAAAGTGGCGGGGGATGCGAAGCCGCTTAAGATGACTGATGAGTCTGCCACATTAAAAATTAACATGAATAACAGCAAAATTAAGGCAGTGAGTCCTAACGGTATCGGTTCCAATGACCATAAAACAATCCCAAAGGTGATAATGCTCGTCATAAGTTTTGCAGAAGTGGAAAATGTATCGGGCAATAAGAAATACATCCCCAAGAAACATAAAATCGCTACTGCAATATACAACATCGGAGTTGCGTCCCCAGCCTTAGGCATTTTCAAAGCCCTCAACCTTTCCTGTACCATCTAACTTTATGCGGCGTAACAGATCCAACCCGCAAAATGGTTCGTTCTAAAAAAGTTTGCGATTTTTACGAAACCAGCCTCCTCAAGCAATCTACGAATTTCCGACTCTGGAATAGACGATTCCGTCAACGTCCCCTTCATGAGCTCGTCCACTTTCTCTTCCGGTAAGTTGGTCGTATCCAGCCAATAATCTCTCCACAAGGAAACGAGCATCTTAAACTCCGGATCATTCAAATCGCCACATTTGCTAACAAGCACAAACGGGGAGCCAGGCTTCAAATGTGACCTCACTTTTTCCAATAACGCCAGTTTTTCCTCTACGTCCGCAATGAAATGAAGAACTAATAGACATGTTGCACCATCAAAAGAAGAATCCCCCGGTACATCGGCTACCGTCCCATTGATAAATTCCACACGTTCAGCGATTCCCAGTTCCTCACATTTGAACTTTGCAACTTCCAGCATGGATTCAGAAGGATCCACAGCTGTAAATGTCCACCCTGGATTTGTTGGCCCAAAAGCTTTCAGTTCATTTCCCCCGCCGCCCCCGACAATAAGGAGAGAAGCTTCTTCTTTAAGATTCGTGCGTAAAAATGTCTGTGACAGTCGCATCATCGGATCATACGTAGGTAGTGTCCGTCGAACCCCTTTGTCATACTCTGCCGCAATCTTCGAATCGAACTCCATCTTTTCAGGCACCTTACAACCCCCGTCTTTGTGTCGTATGAAACTCTAATCTCGGTTGTTTTTCATCATATTGATTAAATTATCTCGAGTTCTCAATATATGTTTTTCAGTCACTTTTCTAAGTTCCTCGCCATTACCATGCCTTGCATATTCCAACATCAGATAATGTTCTTTCCGGCCTTCATCTATCGTATTTGCAAGCAAGCTCGGCGTATAGGAAGGTATGCCTTTCCAAAGCGTCTCAATGAATCCTTTGATCCTTCTCCATGAACAGCCTCCCATTAATACTCTATGGAATTTTTCATTGAGATCCATATATTCCTCAATGTCATTGTCATCCCCGTGTAATCTTGACATTTTCGTATATAATTCTTCCAAGTCCTCAAAGTCTTCTTCCGTTAAAAATCGAAAAGACTGTTCTACAGCTTCACCTTCCAATAATGCCCGCAACCGGTAAATTTCCTCGATGTCCTCTATTGAAATAGGTGTTACGATTGCTCCCCTTCTCGGCTCAATATGAACCAGCCCCTCCATTTCCAACTGGCGCAGCGCTTCCCTGAGTGGCATCCTACTCACACCTAATTTTTTGGCCCATTCCTCTTGCATCAATCGTTCCCCCATCTTAAATTCACCTTTTAAAATGAGTTCACGTAGTCTCGTTGTCACTTTGAATTGCAGCGTCATTCGATCATAATCAGGCAGTTTGTAAGTATTCATCCTCTTCCTCGTTTCTGTTAGCTGTTATCCAATCGTCAAAAGCAATTCATACAGATCAGATTTCGCTTCAAATCCGATGCCAGGAATTTCAGGCATTTTTACATACCCATCTTCAACGGCGTAATTATCTGCGAACCCTCCAAATGGTTCAAATACTCCAGGGTATGATTCGTTTCCATGAAGCGCAAGTCCAGCTGCTATATTCAGCGACATTTGGTGTCCTCCATGAGGTATGCATCGTCTGGATGACCAACCAAACTCTTTCAGCATCTCAAGAATCCGTAAATACTCGACCAGTCCATAGCTCAATGCACAGTCAAACTGAAGGAAGTCCTTTTCAGGATTCAATCCCCCATAACGAATCAAGTTCGTAGCATCTTGCAGCGAGAAGATATTTTCGCCTGTTGCAATTGCATGCGGATAACGCTTGGATAGTTCAGCCTGCAAATAGTAATCTAGCGGATCTCCTGCTTCCTCATACCAAATGAGTTCATAGTCTTTGATGTTCTCGCCAAATTCGATCGCATACTTCAAGTCGAATCGCCCGTTCGCATCGACCATTAGCCCGCTTCCTTTAGGCAGGATATCGAGAACCGCCTCAATACGCTGCATATCCTCTTTCAAGGAAGCACCGCCGACCTTCATTTTGACATCGCGATACCCTAAAGCTAAATAGCGTTTCATCTCGTCTTGAAGTTCAGTTAACCCTTTTTCAGGATAGTAGTAGCCGCCTGCTGCATAGACGTACACTTTTTCATCCACTTCACCATTTCCGTATTCTTCGGCAAGCAGTCGATACAATGGTTTCCCTTCTATTTTTGCAACTGCGTCCCAAATAGCCATATCAAGGACACCAACTGCGACCGTCCGTTCACCATGACCGCCCGGTTTTTCATTCGCCATGACGATTGCATGGATTTTATGGGGATCAAAATTAGTTCCAGCTTCATTCACAATATCTTTAGGATCCGCTTCCATTAATCTTGGGATGAAGCGCTCTTTCAATAAGGAAGTTGGTGCATAACGTCCATTGGAATTAAACCCGTAGCCGACTACCGGCTTCCCGTCCTTGATCACGTCTGTTGTAATGGCGATTGCGGAAGCGGTCATTTTACTAAAATCAATATACGCATTACGAATCGGACTGCTGATTGGAACTGTCTTTACATCAATATTTGTGATTTTCATATCCTCTACCCCTTTTTAGTAGTGATCCACCTCATGAAGAAATAACGTTCACGGTATCCTGAACGCCTTTAATCTCAACTTCATACTTCTCTTCAATATGCTTGACGATCAATGTATGATCGGAGCCCACTTTCTTCTGTTCCAATGCTTTTTTCCATACTTGAAGATTCGCATTCGCGATATCCAATGACACGTTTTCGGTCTCCGCTATGTGATTTGCAATCGTTAAATCCTTCACCATCAAGTCAAGGGTGAATCCAGAATCAAACTTCCGGTTCAAAATTTGACCGGGAAACTTCACTTCACTGGAAGCACTCCTACCCGTGCTCGTATTAATGACAGAAAGCATTTTGGTTGGATCTAAGCCGAGCTTGACTCCGAGTGCGATGGCCTCTCCTGTAACAGCAAGGGTTGTTGCTGAGATCATGTTATTCAACGCTTTTATCGTATGCCCCGCTCCGATCGCTCCCACGTGTATGACATTTTCGCCGATCTTACTTAATAGCGGTTGGACTTCCTCATAATCCTCTTCTTCGCCGCCTGCCATGATCGTCAATGAGCCATTCCTCGCTTTGCTGACACCCCCACTAACAGGTGCATCGATCATTCGGAAGCCTTTGCTCGTTAAGATGGCATTCAGTTCTTTCGTTGAAGAGGGCTCGGACGTTGACATCTCGATAAATAGACTCGTTGATGACATTCCATGCACAAGCCCATCATCCCCCAAGACAATCTCCTTCACGATACTCGCATTTGGCAATAGGGTAGTAACATATGGATAGTTGCTTGCTAATTGCGCAGGCGTCCGTTCAATGTCAGCTCCTACCGCAGCCATTTCGTTCATTGCTTGTTCATTACTATCGTATACGCCAACTTCAACTCCGGCTTCCAGAAATCGTTGGGTAATCCTGCTCCCCATATTGCCTAAACCTATAATTCCTATTTTCAATAGATTCACCCCTTGCGTGGAATCGCTACTTGTCTTGTCTAAATTTGGCTACGCTGTCAATGTAGACATCTCCGCCATATATATCGTTAATTACGACGACAGGAAAATTCTCAATCTCCAATTTACGGATCGCTTCCGTACCTAAATCTTCATAGGCAATGACTCGTGAAGCCTTGATGGAACGCGAAATCAAAGCCGCAGCCCCTCCAACAGCACCGAAATAAACAGCCTCATTGTCAATCATTGATTGCTTGACCACTTCGCTTCGGTGCCCTTTTCCGATCATTCCTTTTAGACCTTTTTCCAATAAAGCCGGGGTATATAAGTCCATCCGTTCACTTGTAGTCGGACCTGCAGAACCGATCACTTCCCCGGGTCTGGCAGGAGTGGGGCCAACGTAATAGATGACTTGGCCGGTCAACTCCACAGGCAGCGGCTTACCTTCCCTGATCGACTCCGCCATCCTCTTATGCGCCGCGTCTCTCGCGGTATATACAGTGCCGGATAATAAAACCCGGTCGCCGGCCCGTAATGTTCTCACATGCTCTTCCGTCAATGGTAGTTGTATATTTATCGGCATACCTACGCCCCCTAACCCATTTGAACCGTCTGATGCCGGCTAGCATGGCAATTCAAGTTTACCGCTACCGGAAGCGCAGCAATATGGCATGCCTCCGATTCGATCTTCACATCCAACGCCGTCGTACTGCCGCCCATTCCTTGAGGACCGATTCCCAAGCGATTAATCTGTTGAATGAGTTCTTCCTCCAGATCAGCAATCTCTTTACTCGAATGGCGGACACCAATTGGTCTGAATAAAGACTTCTTCGCTAAATAGGCGCACCTCTCAAAATTCCCGCCGATGCCAACGCCGACAACTAGAGGCGGGCATGCATTCGGCCCTGCTACCTTCACGACATCGAGCACATAATCTTTGATCCCTTGTACGCCATCTGAAGGTTTCAGCATCTTCAAGCTGCTCATATTTTCCGCACCGCCGCCTTTCGCAGTCATATGAAGCGTCAACTGACTCCCTTCCACTAACTCAATGTGGATGACGGCCGGGGTGTTGTTTCCTGTATTTTTACGATTGAGAGGATCATAGATCATCGAGCTTCTCAAATAACCGGCGCTATATCCTTTTGCAACCCCTTCATTAATCGCATCGATCAGACTTCCGCCGGTAATTCTGCAATCTTGGCCCAGCTCGACAATGAAGACTGCCGTTCCGGTATCTTGGCACATCGGGACTTGGTCGCGTTTGGCGATATCGGCGTTTTCAACTAATTGGGAGAGTATTTCTTTTCCTGTATCGGATTTCTCCGTCTGTAAAGCCTTTTTGAAAGCGGAATAAACATCTTCTCCTAAATCAAAATTCGCCTTCTGACACATAAATTCGACTTGATGGACAATCTCTGCAAAACTGATTTCTTTCATTTGTATCCCCCTATCCGCCGCCATCCTCAACCGGCGACGTAAAACGTACCTAGCGCTTTCGCAACAAGTTCACCTTCGGAATCCTCAATGGTGCATTCGGCTACAATAGTCGTCCTGCCCCATCTTAAAATCGTTGGGATAGCTATCAAATGAGCCCCTGCCCCTTTTTTGATGAAATTCATTTTCATTTCCAAAGTGAATACTTTTTGGTCGTCCTCAAGTCTCTTCAAAATCATGAACCCGATCGCGACATCGGCTAATGTGTAGAGAGAGCCTCCTTGAGCCACGCCATACGTATTGACATTATGCGGCCCGAGGTTCATTTCAACTTTGTCTTCTTCCAATTGCCTGAGACCTGTCAATCTTCCATAGAGATGCATAGATGCCCTATCATGCTGTGGCTCTTCAATCAAATCCTTAAATGTCGATAGTAAGTAATCCACTTCCTCCAATTGCTTGATGGATAGTCCATCCAGTTTGGATGCAATGGAATCCTTCATTTTGAATCGTTCTTTGTTGTTAGGTTTCTCAGTTTCCATTCTTAACTCTCTTTCTATATATATTGGACATTCAGCTCGTTCATCAGATCAGCGACATTATCGATTGTTTCAATCCCTAAAACGCGATCAGCAAAAACTTGACGATTCTCCTCCGTCAAATTAGTTGCAAGTTTGATGAACTTGGCGCGTAGATCCTCTGCCGTGACTGGATTTTCCGGGTCCCCTTTAGGGAAATCAGTCTGTTTACGAATCGTTTTCCCGCTCTTTAGAACGACAGTTACTTTAGCTCCCCACTCTTTCGGATAGGCAGCATTAATAGCTGGATCCAATTCTAAATGCACTTTATCCATCACGTCCCGAATGGCATTGCCCCACAGATTCTCCCCGCCAAAATCGTCCAATCCCGCGCTCCTCTTGACCAATGCAAGAGCAGTGCAATATTGAACGCTGAATTTCGAGGCGTACTCCGTTTTCGGATCGTTGTTATCTGTTATATCGAGTGTTGCTTGATACGCCCCGATTTCGACATAGTCAATCTCATCAAGCTCAAAATCGTTTCCGTTTGCAATGTCGATCGCCAAGTCAATGACCGCATGGGTATGCCGGCAGGAAGCGTGCACTTTGAATGAATTCTCAAGAATTTTGAATTCATTTCCTAGATTCCTAGTGATTTTTTCTGCATCATGGACGTCGCTCATCGCATTGAAATAGCCTCTGTTTCCTTCTAATATCTTTTTGGCGCCTGTAAATCCCTTCTCTGCCAGCAGACTCGCCAGCAATCCATTCATGGCAGCTTTCCCAGTGTGAAGCTGCTTCGTCATGGCTCCATCTTCAATGAATTCCCATAGGCCGGCCGCCTGGGATCCCGCATTTCCGAGGGCATTTATAAATGCTTCTTCATCTAAATTAAGTAATTTCGCTGCAGCAACAGCAGAACCGAATGTTCCACAAGTCGCTGTATTATGCCAATAATGATAATGGGAAGGAGACACCGCTTCGCCAATTCTAAAGCTGAATTCGTAGCCGAGGACGATCGCCAAAATAAGATCCTTGCCGCTCAGCTCCTTCCATTCCGCCACTGCTAACGCCGCCGGTATGACGACGGTCGCAGCATGGATAATGGAGGACTTGTGGATATCATCCAATTCCACAACATGGCTCGAAGCCCCGTTCACGAGGGCTGCATTCAAGACAGATGACTTGCCCCCTGTCACAAGCGTCGCCTGGGGATTTCCACCAAACTCCGCAACTGCTTCGCTGATCATTTGAATCGGAGCTTTGGATATTCCTGCAAGAGCTGAACCGAAGTAGTCTAATATACAAAGCTTTGTAAAAGAAATAACGTCTTCCGGTAAATCTTCGTAGGTCAGTTGTGAATAAACCTTCGCCATCTGTTCACTCAAATTCACTAGTTATCCCTCCCCCTGTAAGTTCTCGTTCCTGCGCTAAGAGTTCTCGTTTTTCCACGATAAGTTCTCGTTCCTACGCAAAGAGTTCTCGTTTACCCCGAAAAGTTCTCATTCCTGCGCAAAAATTGCTCATTAAGCCCCGAAAAGTTCTCAAACCGTTAAAACGACCTCGGCATCCCCAACACATGCTGCCCTACAAAACTGACAACCAGATTGTTAGAGATCGGCGCAATCATGAACAAGCGGGCTTCCCTGAATTTCCTCTCAATATGGTACTCTGTCGCAAAACCGTATCCGCCGTAGGCATCCATTGCAGCATTGGCGGCTTTCCAAGCAGCCTCGGATGCCAAATATTTCGACATATTCGCTTCGGCTCCGCCTTTTTCACCCGCGTCAAACATTTCAGCAGCCTTATCCCTCATCAACTTCGCGGCTTCGATGTCCATGTATGCTTTGGCAATCGGGAATTGTACCCCTTGGTTCTGGCCGATCGGGCGATCAAACACGACACGTTCATTGGAATATTGAACGGCCTTATCCACAAAGTAATAGCCATCTCCAATGCTTTCCGACGCAATCAATATACGCTCCGCATTCATCCCGCTTAATACATATCGGAAGCCCTTGCCTTCTTCACCGATCAAGTTCTCAACCGGAATTTCAACGTTTTCCAGGAACACTTCGGTCGTCGCATGGTTGATCATCGTATCGATTTCACGAATCGTAATATTGTCCTTCTGATCGTTCATATCCAACAGGAACAAGCTCAGTCCATCTGTCTTTTTCGCCACTTCCTCTTTCGGCGTCGTCCTGGCCAAAAGCAACATCAAATCCGAATACATCGTCCGGGAGATCCAGATTTTCTGTCCGTTCACAATATACTTATCACCTTTACGGACCGCCGTCGTCTCAATACTTGTTGTATCACTGCCTGCCGTAGGTTCCGTGACACCGAATGCTTGAAGACGCAATTCACCGGTTGCAATTTTGGGCAGGAACCGTGATTTCTGTTCCTCGCTTCCATGGTTAAGCAGCGCGCCCATCGTATACATTTGAGCATGGCCCGCTCCCGCATTTCCGCCCGATCGGTTGATCTCCTCCAGAATGACACTCGCTTCCATCATACCGAGGCCGGCACCGCCATATTCTTCGGGAATCAATACCGAAAGCCATCCTTCATCCGTCAACGCTTTAATGAATTCCTCAGGATACTCCTTGTTTTTATCAAGTTTTGCCCAGTAATCTTCCGGGAACTTGCTGCATAATGCGCGTATGCTTTTTCGTATTAATTCAATTTCATCAGCAGAGCTTTTCGTAGTACTGACCATATAAAACACACTCTCCTCATTTAGGTCTTATTAGATTCCTCTCCAGTTCGGGGAACGTTTTTCATTGAAGGCTAACACGCCCTCTTTTCGATCTTCTGAGTTGGCGCACTTATAATATTGGTCCAATTCAATGGATAGCGCTGAATGGAGATCGGTTTGAAGACCCCTGTCAATCGACTTTTTGATTGCCTGAAGGGATAAAGGAGCATTTTTAGCGATTTCACGAGCAGCCGAGATTGTCTCTTCCATTAATCTGTCGCTTGAAAACACATCATTCACGAGGCCCACTTCCGCTGCTCTTTTGGCAGGTATGTGACTCCCTTTGAATAAAAACTCTTTTGCTAACGCTACAGGTATGGCTCTAGGCAGAAGCTGAGTGCCTCCGACTCCTGGAATAATTCCTAACGTCACTTCCGGCAACCCCATTTTCGCTTGTTCAGCCATATACCTGAGATCGCAGCTCAACGCCATCTCCATGCCACCGCCAAGGGCAAAACCGTTAATGGCTGCAATGACCGGGAACGGAAAATTCCGCAAGCCGTCATAGGCGTCCTCAAAAATATCGTGTTGCTTTTTCCACTGCTCATTGTCCATTGTTTTTCGTTCTCTCAAATCTGCTCCGGCGCAAAAACTCTTCTCTCCAGCTCCGGTTAGAACGAGTACTCTCAAATCCTTTTTATCTTTCAACATTGATAGGCATTCAATCATCTCGATTGCCATGAGTGTATTCAAGGCGTTCATCGCTTCAGGCCTATTCAGTTCAAGAATATATACATGGTCTTCCGCATGTTTTTCATCCAGACGGATTGTTTCCCATTTACTAGCTGTTACCTGCATGTTGATCCTCCTGACTATTGTTCTGGGCTAATTTGAAACTGGCACCGGGTATTTCCGATTATATGGCCCTGCTTTAAGGAGATAGCTGCTATTCTGATGTCCGATCATGTTCTCGAGTAGTGCAGATGCTTTCAGCAGTCCCTCTAACCGGATATCCGTCTGGATTCCCATACTATGCAACATATGGACAACGTCCTCCGTACAAACATTTCCGGTTGCACCTGGAGCAAAAGGACAGCCCCCCAGGCCACCTAGAGCCGTATCGAAACCTGTCACGCCCGCCTGTAGTCCAGCCAATATGTTGGCCAAGCCCATCCCTCTCGTATTATGAAAATGCAAATTGAACGTTTGCTCCGGAAATGAATTCTTCACTTCTTTCAGCAACTCGTACACTTGCTTCGGATTCGCCATCCCGGTCGTATCTGCTAACGTAATGTCGCCAATCGTCAAGCCAACCAATTGCTCAATAGTAGCGAGTATACGTTTCTTTGAGATATCTCCCTCGAACGGGCAACCGAATGAAGTTGCAATCGTTACAGTGAGCACCATTTCATTACGCTCACAAAACTCATTTATCTTTTTCAGTTCTTCAATCGATTCAGCAGTCGTTTTTTGGACGTTTTGCATATTGTGCGTATCACTCGCAGAAAAAACGAAGTTAATCCGATCCACTCCGAATTCCTTCGCTCGTTCAGCCCCCTTCAAATTAGGGACAAGTCCAATCAGATCCATATCTTCGCGAGCAATCTTTTCGAACAATTCCCCACTGTTCGCCATTTGCGGAACGAGCTTTGGATGGACGAAAGAGCCTAACTCGAATGACTTCACTCCTGCTTCCTGTAAGGAGGAGAATAAAATCTTTTTCTCTTCGACACTCAGTAACTTTTTTTCTAGCTGCAGTCCATCACGTAAAACCATCTCATTAATTGTTACTTTTTCAGGGAATTCCATTGTTAGCCCCCTCTACATGTAATGCTTAGTTGTTTGACTCTTCCTCTTCAAACACTGCAGTTGCAACACGGAAACTGTCGATTGCAGCCGGTACGCCACAGTAAATTGCAGTCTGCAAGAGAACTTCTTTAATCTCGTCCTTCGTCACGCCATTATTCAGCGCACCTCTCACATGCAGTTTCAGCTCATGCGGTCGGTTTAACGCCGTGATCATCGCAAGATTCAGCATACTTCTAGTCTTTTTCGGAAGCCCGGGCCTCGCCCATACTTCCCCCCAGCAATATTCGGTGACCAATTGCTGCATATCCATATTGAACTCGGTTGCATTTGCAATCGATTTGTCCACATACTCCGCTCCAAGGACGCTTCGTCTGATCTCTAACCCTCTTTCAAATTTTTCACTTGTCATGTTTTCGCCACCCTATCTTTTGTAGTTTGTATGACTCCTTTGGATAAAAGTTCATCAATCGTCTCCTGCGAAATACCACTATCTTGTAGTATCGAAATTGTATCTTCCCCTAATAGAGGCGGTGCTTTCCGAATGCCTACAGGTGAACCCGATAATCGGATCGGCAAGCGGGCAAGTTTCATTTCATCGATGAGAGGATGCTCCACACGCTCTAACATTTGAGTGCTCTCCACCTGTGGATGATCCATCATCGATGGGATGTTTCGGATAATCGAACTTGGAACGCCGGCTGCAGCAATCCGCTCGATCCAAGAGGAAGCATCTCGGCTGCTAAGGACCTGTTCAATCTCACGAGATAGTTGATTTCGATGTTGAACTCTATCTACATTTCTCTTAAATCTCGGATCTTCAATCCATTCTTCTTTTTCCAGCGCTTTGCATAGTTTTGCAAACAGCGAGTCATTGGAGATGCCGATCATAATTTCATCGGTGTTTGTTTTAAACGCACCATATGGAGCAAATGAGGCATGGCCCGTACCCATCTTCACCGGGGCAACGCCTGTAGCCATATACGAAAGTAAATGATAACCCGTCCAGAAGACCCCAGTTTCAAACAATGAAGTCTCCACTTTTTGGCCGATGCCTGTCCGCTCTCTATGTAATAATGCAGAGAGAATTCCGATTGCCCCCCACATGCCACTTCCTTGGTCAAGAATGGAGACTGCAGCCCTGGCCGACTCCCCGCCAGTGGGTCCGTTGATGCTCATGATGCCCGTCTCGGCTTGCACGATTGCATCATATCCAGGTTTCTTGCTATCCGGTCCTTCTTGTCCGTAGGCTGTCAGTGAACAATAGATCAAACCCGGGTTAAGCGCTTTCAATTTTTCATAGCCAAAACCGATTTCCTCGGCCTTTCCGAGCCGGAAGTTCTCAACGAAGACATCACCTTCTTTGACGAACTTATACAGCAGTTCTTTCCCTTCCTCGGTCTTCAGATCGATTACAATGGAACGTTTATTTCGATTGATTTGGAGATGATAGACTCCTTCGCCTTCCCATAGCGGCCCCATGCCCCGTGAATCATCCCCTATGAAAGGACGTTCTATCTTAATGATTTCAGCGCCTAAATCCCCCAAAATCATCGTTAAACTAGGTCCCGAAATATTTGTTGTAATATCAATTACTTTTATCCCTTTTAATGGACCTTCCATGGCCAACCCCTCCTTGTCATCAAACACTTTTTGGATTTTGTATCCAAAATAAAGGAAGCTAGTTCCCGCCCCTAGCCAATTCCTTGACTGACGTCACACTTTCCAAATTCAAAAAGCTATCTATATATCCATCCCGCACTGACTCATATGACCAACCGCTTGCCAAACCTTTGAACTTACTAATGATGTCTTCAAGTGTCATCGGGTTGCCCAGACTTCCTTTTGCATGCTGCACCTTATATACGATGCTTGTCCCATCATGCAAGACAGCTTTCGCCAGCACCTCTTCTTCCTTCATCTCGTCATCGACAACAACACGGATCTTCTTCATCATATTGTTAATGGTATGATCTTTTACATTTTCATCGGTATACTGTTTTTCGCTTGCCTCTCCCTTCAAGAAAGAGACAGCCGCCGTGAAATAGATACTGAACTTCCCTTCCAGTCCTGTTTGAGGATTTTGTTTTCCGGTCAATTCAAGTACATAGGGGTTCACTTTTAATTCGATGTATTCGAGGTCTTCTTCATTCACTTCCTGTTTCAAGTGGATGCATGCATCAATCGAAGGATGTAGGACAATGCCACACGCATACGGTTTGAAACTATTTTTCGCCAGCTCCCACTCAACACCCCAATCACTGTTAACTTTTGATAAGTCATGTTCCGGAGCAAGCACATTGGCAAAGCCCCTTTTGGCTTCCAGGATTTCGTTGGAACTTGTGAATCCTCTCTTCGCAAGCAATGCGGCCAACAACCCATTTTGCGCAGCTTTTCCAGGATGAAACGGCTTCGTCATTGTTCCAAACACTTCCCGGAGTCCAGATGATTGAGTTCCTGCAATTCCTAACGCCCAAGACAACCTCTCTTCATCCAACTTAAGTAAAATGCCGGCAGCTATTGCTGCACCAAATACACCTGTTGTACTTGTAATATGCCATCCCAGTTGATAGTGGCTCGGATAGACAGCATTGGCAATCCGGAGTTCAGCCTCACAACCTAAAATGAATGCATGAAGTATTTCCTCACCGCTCAGATCCAGATGCTCCCCTAAAGCCAAGACAACCGGGGCAACAGGACCACTAGGATGATGGATCGTGTCTAAATGAGTATCATCATAATCAAAAATATGGGAGGCCGTCCCGTTAATCAAAACACCCATCAGCAAGTCCACTTTTTCCTCCCTTCCGTACAATGAAACTTGTTCGGCGGATTGCAACTCCTTCGATAAATCTACTAACATATCAATTGAGCTATCACGGGCTGCTCCTATCGTCACCCCAAGCCAATTCAATAGACTTAATTTACCGTGGATCTTAACTTCATCAGGTATTTGATCAAATGAAGTTGTCAAACAATTCGAAACCAACTCTTTTGTAACCATTTCTCCATCCCCTATATAGAAGTGATTGAAAAGTTGCCCATACTATGTTCAACTTTTCAATCCTTTACGTCCATCCTATTACTTTTTAGAGATTTCTAAAGCTGCATCCAGCACGTCTGCACCGATTACATCTCGGTACTCTTCATAGATTGGTGCTAGAACCTTACGGAATTCTTCCACTTGTTCAGGAGTAAGTTCCAGAATTTCGATACTGCCGCTTTCTTTAATCTTGTCAAACGCCTGGTCATTTAGAGATTTGGCTTCTTCCCTTGCAACCTTGGTTCCTTCCGCAATTCCCGCTTCAACAATCTTCCGGGTAGCATCATTCATGCTTTCCCAGAACTTTGTATTTGTGAAGATTGCATAATCGACTCTCGTATGATTCATGACAGTCATATACTTTTGAACTTCATGGAACTTCTTTGATTCAATGTTGCTGAAAGTATTTTCCTGGCCATCAACGACGCCTTGATCCAACGCTGTGTATAATTCTCCGAATGGAATGGATTCTGACCCTGCCCCTAACGTCTTATAGATTGTCTCCAATAATTGACCGCCTTGCGTCCGGAATTTCAATCCTTTCAAGTCAGCAGGTTCCTTAATCGGTTTAACATCATTTGTCAAATGCTTCCCGCCGTTAGGCCACATGGAAAGACCTAACACCCCATCGCCAGTTAAACTGCTTAGAATTTCCTGTCCTTTTTCCCCATCCCAGAATTCAATCGCTTGTTCATCGTTTTTAAAAAGGAATGGCACGGATGGCATGTTGAATTGCGGATTATTTCCAACGAATTTTGATAGATCCGGTGCGATAAATTGGATATTATTCGCTACTAGGTTTTGATATTCATCCTGATCTCCGAATAACGAGCTATTTGGATAGATCTCCACCTTAATCTTTCCGTCGGACTCCTTTTCAATATATTCCTTCATCGCAAGAGCACCTCTATGTTTTGGAGTGTTCTCAGCAACTACGTGTGAAAACTTCACAGTCATTTTCGTGACGCCATCATCACTTCCCGCTTCCCCGCTCGCCTTTTCGCTATCGTTACACGCGGACAAAACCAATACCAACATCAATAGAAACACGAAAAAAGAATACTTCTTCCCCATTTAAATCCCCCTCCCATAATGTTTGAACTGCAATGCTGAATTTTCCCGTTACATTCCCGTAAGGTTCCCCTCCTTTATTTCACGGGCTTTTGGATACAATTCACGAATAATTTAACATATTGAAAATAGAATGTAAAGAACAATCGGACAAATTACACTAGAATAAATATTTAGTATTGATATTCTACTTTCCGTATACTATTATGTAGTTTAAGAATCTGTATCCAAAATACATTTCAGATTAGGAGGCGTTGTACCGGTAACTTTTCCAGCATTACATATCCAATAAAAGATTAGGGGGTAAATAAAGTATGCAAATTCTAGCTAAAATTGAAAACGCTTTCACTTGGATATTCTTCTCAGCCGGCGTCGGAATCAGTTTATACTCTGTTTTTATGCGCTATGTAATGGGCCATTCCCAGAGCTGGGCGACTGAGATCTATACGATGCTATTGGTTTGGGCAATCTTTATCGGCTTTTCAACTGCCTTGAGGGATGACAAGCATATTGCAATTGATATGGTATATGATCGCGCAGGCCCTCTATACAAAAAGATCGCCAATGCGGTTACTCTACTAATTGGACTCTCTTTCAGCATCTTCATCATATGGGCTGGCACTGAAATGGTTTTAGCTGCTTATTCACAAGGGATTAAAACGATTGATGTTGGTTTCCCAATTTGGATCAACTATTTAATCATGCCAATCGCAGGCACGCTCCTTGCTATCCGTTTCATTGAAAAGGCTCATCGATTTTTCATAAGAAAAGAAGACGCAATAAGTGAGGTGGATCATAAATGGCAGCAATAGTAGTAATCCTCTTACTTTTCGTCTTAGCCTTTTTAAGGGTCCCCGTAGCTATCAGTTTGGCTGTTTCAAGCATTGTCGGTCTTCTTATGGTCGATTTTTCAGTGAGTACCGTTATTCAAAAAATGTTCACGGGGGTTAACAGTACAACATTGATGGCCATCCCCGGATTCGTCTTTGCCGGTTTAATCATGGCTCAAGGCGGAATTTCAAAATACCTCATAGAATGCATTCAGTCATGGATCGGGCATACAAGAGGCGGACTATCAGTTGTTACCGTTGTTACCTGTATGGTTTTCGCGGCAATTTCAGGTTCCAGCCCTGCGACAGCCGCCGCGATCGGAAGCATTATGATCCCAATGATGGTTAGAGCCGGTTATGAAAAGAGATATACAATGGGGCTGGTCGCAGCTGCCGGTACTCTAGGCATCCTGATTCCACCTTCCATTCCTTTGATCCTCTATGGATCCGTCTCTGAACAGTCCACAGGGAAGTTGTTCTCAGCCGGAATTCTACCGGGAATATTACTCGGAGTGGCGCTAATTATTTATGCTGTAATTGTTGCTTATCGAAAGGGCTACGGTGGTCTGGAGAAAGTTCCTCTTAGCAAGCGCTGGATGCCGACTTTAAAAGCAACCTGGGGATTGATCATGCCAATACTCATCTTAGGAGCCATCTACACCGGTATCATCACCCCTACCGAGGCATCCTTTCTAGCTTGTCTATATGCGCTAATTGTATCGATTTTCATATACAGGGAATTGACATGGTCAAAAATGAAGGGAATCCTTATGGAGTCCGTGAACACTACTTCGATGATTTTCTTGATCATCGCATCTGCCCTTGTACTTGGAATGTTCCTCACAACTGAGCAGATCCCACAAGAATTCGCTGCCTGGGTGAGCAATAGCGGCTTTAATAAATGGACATTCCTTATTGTAGTCAGCTTGCTTTTCTTTGTTCTTGGCATGTTCCTAGAGCCGACAGCTATCATACTAATCACTTTACCTATATTCCTGCCAATTATCGTTGCACTCGACATTGACGTCATCCACTTTGCAATCATTATGGTTGTGAATATGGAATTAGGAATGATAACCCCACCTGTAGGACTGAACTTATTCGTCGTCAGCGGGATAACCGGGGAGAAGGTGGAGAAAGTCATCAAGGGAGTAGTGCCTTTTTACGCTATCTTCGTTGTTGTTTTAATTATCATCATCCTTTTCCCGCAGATTTCACTGGCACTAATTAAATAACTTGAAAGAGATGAGTACATTGATTACATCTTATCTTTTTGTTCCGGGGAATCGTCCAGATCGTATAGAAAAGGCAATGCTCGCCGGACAAGCCCATGCCATCATCATCGATCTGGAAGATGCCATCCCTTTCAACGAGAAAGTGAAAGTACGTGAACTGGTGAATGGGTTCCTATCAGATATAGAAGTACCATCGACAGTAGAACTGTATGTACGAATCAATGATTCCTCTACTTCCTTCTATAAAGAAGATGTAGATATGGTTTCAACTTTCCCCGACATCGGGATCATGTTGCCGAAAACCGAATCGCCTCTTGATATCCGTTATTTAATAGAAGGGATTGCAACAGACCAATCAATCATTCCATTAATTGAAACAGCTAAGGGAGTTCTATGTGCGTATGACATCGCCTCTTGCAGCAATCAAATTTCGAGAATGGCATTTGGCGCTGTCGATTATTGCCTGGACATAAATACGTCAATCTCAGACCATGGCCAAGAACTCATTTATCCAAGATCAGCTCTCGTACTTGCTTCACGGGCTGCCCGATTGCAAGCGCCCATCGACACAGTATTTCTGGATCTATCTGACGAAGAAGGCCTCATCGAGGAAATCCACCGGGCAAAAAACCTCGGAATGTATGCGAAACTATGCATCCATCCGAAACAACTCGACCACGTCAATACATTATTTGCACCTTCTGAAGCAGATATCGCCTGGGCAAATAAAGTTGTAAAATCATTTGAACAAGCGCTATCCAACGGCCTTTCAGCCATTCAACTGGATAACAAAATGATTGACCTGCCAGTCTACAAACAAGCACTAGTCACTCTAAGTAGAGTAGGCGAATAAAATTTAATGCGGTGCCTGTGCATGGTGCATTTATGACAATTCACCTTAGGACATAAATATTCAACAAAAAGTCAGCCGTTTGTTCAACGGCTGACTTTTTGTTTCCCGATTATACAATTGTAGTGAATAGACTGAATTGTGTTGGTGCCTGTGCAAGAAACATTTATGATAATTCTATATAAAGTATAAAAATGCATAGGAATGCGAGTCGTTTACCTTCATTGCTAACTTTCCCTCTCAACAATATACAATTGTAGTGAATAAACTAAATAGTGTGCTGCACAGGCACCTCTTCGGCATGCCTTTTAATTGCACAGAAGGGCATTTACACTTTGATCTATTAGGTGGTATTATTAATTTGATGAGTCGGAATCTTCAAAAATAGAATCAAAGGAGGCAGTTATGGGGAGATTAGTTCATTTCGAAATACATGTGGACGACATGGACCGGGCAAAGAAGTTTTATGGGGAAGTATTTGATTGGTCGTTCCAAGATTGGACCGATTTTGCAGGAATGCCTTACTTCGGAGCGGTGACGGGCGATGATAGTGAACCTGGCATCAACGGCGCTTTGATGCAGCGGCAAAGTGCACCACCTGAAATGGGACAGGCTATGAATGGATTCTCTTGTACAATGGGCGTCGAGAATTATGATGCAACCGAAGAGAAAATCTTGGCGAATGGTGGTACGGTAGCCATGCCTAAATACGCCCTGCCCGGTATGGCGTGGCAAGGATATTATATCGATACAGAAGGCAATGTTTTTGGAATCCATCAACCTGATGAAAATGCCAAATAAAATTTAATAAAGAAACTACCTTAAATTTAGGGCTGTCATGGAAAGTCGGTATTCAACGATTTTCTGGACAGCCCTTCTCTACAGTCAATGCCCTCAAATGCTTCCTCCAATCGAAATTACCGCCCTCTTCCCCAATCTACGAATCTCATATGATATAGTTAATTCAAATATTCCTTTTAATCAAAATAAAATATACGGAAATTCGGGGGAAATATAATGAAGAAACTAGCGAGAAAGACTTTTCTATATAGATTACTCATATTGTTCGCAGTTGGAGCAGCCGTCGTTGCCGCTCCTGTTTCGGCCGCTGCATCAGCCACTTCTTTCAAAGATGTACCGAAAAGCTTAGATCACCATGATGCGATAGTGAACTTGGCAGAGAGAGGCGTAATCCAAGGATATGAGGATGGCACTTTCCGACCGGACGGTACATTGACACGCGCGCACGCTTCGAAAATCCTTGCGCTGTCCCTCAAATTGGAGACAAAAAGCGTAAAAGACCCTGGCTTTAAAGATGTGAATAAAAACCAATGGTACTATGGCTATGTCGCAGCACTTGCGAATTCCGGGTATATCTCCGGCTTCGAAGACGGCACTTTCCGGCCGAATGCGCCGATGACACGCGCACAAGCATCGAAAATTATCGACTTGAGCTATAAACTTCCAGCGGAAGCGAAAACGGACAATCCGTTCAAGGATGTCAGCAATTCCGCGTGGTATACAAGTCACATTCGAACGCTCGTTGAAAACAAAATAACAAAAGGCAAAACGGCGACTACATTCGAGCCGAACGCAAACGTCACTCGCGCCCAAATGGCTTCATTCGTCGTACGAGCTGAAAACTTGGTGACAGCCGCCATGATCGCCGAAGAGACAAAAGCGAAAATCCGCGCGATCGTCCTGGAAAACAGCGCCATCGAAAAAGACGGCAAAAAATTATCACAAGCCTCCTATGATTCAAGTACCGACACATTGACAATAACCGCCTATAATCCCAGAGATGGCATAAAAGCTGTCAATGGCCTAAGCTTCTTCTCCGACAAGCTTTTAGCGCTAGGCGTTTCTCATATCCGCATCGCGGACGGCCCCCTCATCAACGTCGTCGAAAACCGGGATGCAGCCAAACAGCAACTCCAAAACTCTATGGTCGATATGCTTAAAACATCGACCGATAAAACAAATGGAGACTTGGTGGTGAATAATATTAAAGTTACTTTATACGGCCAAAGTGAAGGAATCCAGCTATGGGAATATTTTAATGTGAATTTGCGTGTGTTTACAGGTGAGTAATGGATTATAGAAAACTCCTCTGCAGTTATAGCTGGCAAGGAGTTTTTTCAGTGATTCATGTTTTTACAAGCTGTTTTCTTTGCGGCACCCGCCCACTAAACACAAAAAAGGACTAGGCAATTACACCCAGTCCTCCAGAATCCACTACTCCTGTATAAACACAGTTTTCACGGAAGTATAAAATTCAATCGCAGCTTGCCCCTGCTCCCGTGAATGGGAACTTGATTCCTTCATGCCACCGAATGGAACTTGATATTCGACACCTGCGGTTTCTGAATTCACACGGACAAGTCCTACTTCAATATCACGTACGAATTGCAAGATGTTTCCGATGTTTTTTGTAAAGACGGAAGCACTTAATCCGAATGAGGTATCATTTGCATATTCAATCGCTTCTTCATAATTCGATACTTTCATTAGTGCAATGACAGGACCGAAAATTTCTTCCCGAGCAATTGTCATCTTCGAATCCACATTTTCGAAAACTGCTGGCTCAACGTAAAAACCTGATGCAAACTCACCATGATCGATTCGATTTCCACCGAAAATCAGGTCAGCCCCTTCGCTTTTACCTTTTTCGATATATGATAAGACGGTTTTCATTTGCCTTTCACTCGCACATGGCCCAAGCCAGCTATCAGAATCCAACCCATTGCCCACTTGTAATGTCTTCACTTTTTCGAGAAGCTTTATTTTAAACTCATTATAGATTCCCTCATGAACAATCACTTTGCTCGTTGCTGTACATTTCTGCCCTGTGGATTTCATTCCGCCACTTAATGTTGCATCTACAGCAAGGTCCAAATCTGCATCTTCTAAAATGATGATAGGGTTTTTACCACCCATCTCCAACTGAAACTTGATGCCATTTTCAAATGCGGATTTGCCAATCGATTTACCAACTGCATTGGAACCTGTAAATGAAATTCCGTTTATCCCTTTGCTTTCAGTTAAAATGGGACCAACTACACTGCCTTTTCCGTGAACTAAATTAATGACACCTTTTGGCAGGCCAGCAGCCTCCATGCATTCAACTAATTTGGTTGCCGTAAGGGGGGCTTCCTGCGCGGGCTTGAATACTACCGTATTTCCGTAGATCAAAGCCGGTGCGATTTTCCATGCTGGTATAGCTATCGGAAAGTTCCATGGAGTAATGACTGCAACCGTGCCGATCGGTGTCCTTGTTGTATATAGCAAAGCGTTTTTTGCTGTTGAAGGCACTACATCCCCGACACTGCGTACTCCCTCTCCCGCGTAATATTTAAAAATATCAATAGCACGTTGAACTTCCCCTACTGTTTCCGGGTACGTTTTCCCCATTTCCAATGTTGCAGATTCTGCAATTTCTTCTTTTCTTTCCTCAAGCTTTGAAGCAATGGCGTATAGGAACTTACCACGTTCTGCACCTGTGAGCCCGTTCCATTCTTTCCTAGCCTCTTCCGCGGAAAGAACTGCAGCTTTAACGTCCTCTGATGTGGAACTTTGTATCTTACAAACCAACTCACCCGTTGCTGGGTTAATATTTTCAATTAAATCACCTTCCGGCGAGCTCACCCATTCTCCCCCGATATAATTCGTACATACACTGCTTTCGCTTTTTAAAATAGTCATTATTTCCCCTCCTCATTTTATTGCTCACAGACCTAATTGATTTAACAATGAAATGAACACGATTCCGGATATGAACATTGTAATTGCATATGCACCATTCCATACTATGCCAGTCACAACGCTCCTTTTTTGAACAGAATTTGAAATAATTATGGATATTGCATTTAATGGACTTGTAATTTGGGAAACAACCCATGCCAATATCAAAACAAAAGCCAAAACAACTGGACTTACTCCGATTGCAGTCGGATCCAATTGCATCGCTATAAGCGGCACAGTGACTATCTGATGGATACCAATGAAAGACAACACCATAACAATCAAAATTATACAGACGACAAAGAGATGAAATGAAGCTGAAACTAAGTATTCAGAAGCACCTTTGATCAATTCGGAAGCGCTTGACGAAGCTAACGCTTTTCCAAATAGGCCGGCGCTCAAAAAAAGCACAATCTCAGTATTCACAGCCCCTCCGAGTTGACTTGAATAGGCTGCTAGGCTTTTCTTCACATAGCTCCATCTGTTACTGAACATCCCCCATAAAAAAGGAGTCACAATCGAGACGATGCTCACAATCATCATCATTGGCAATAAAGTGATTTTCTCCAGCAGAATGATGATTACTATGAAGAAAGCAATTGTAGATAAAATTTTCAGTATCATAGTTTTGTTTGTAGCCATTGGTTTACTTACAGAAGTAGAAGTCCCCTCTAGCTCTTGATGCCTCCCCACCTGAAAATAAAACAGCGCACTCCCTATGGCGATTTGAAATATTGCAAAAGTTATTCCTATTAAGATATATTTACTGAAATCAACGTTTAAATAAAACAACACAAGTGCTACTGAACCGAAGTAGGGCGACCATAAAGCGGCAGATGAGAAGCCTATGAAATAGGATTTCGCCATGAGCGGTTTGTGTAAATTATTGTCCTTAATTATCTCGTGGACCACTTTAATTGCACCTAAATTTAGTATAGGCGTTATAATTGCCACAAAAAAAGTGAGTGATGTGAATGATCGTATTGGCGTTGACTGTTTGGCAACTATACCATTCAGCTGGTTGATGAGTTGCCCTGATTTAAGAGGGATGGCCAATAAAGGCACTGTTAAAATCAATAGCAATAAAGGCAAGTTGTTCTGTAGTCCAAGTAGACTTCGGATAAAACTCTTACCGTTGATAATGACTTCAATATAAAAACCTATCATCAGTAAAATTGAGCCGACTACCATCGGTATGAAACTAACTTGCCTTAATGAACTAGCAAACAGAATTAGAAGAGCAATGGATATTAGCGTAGCAATCACATAATTGTCTAAAGCAAAATTAACAAAATATAAAACGCACACAAGAAGTATGAGTGAATTTTTCAAGTTGTTCACGCTCCAAAACCCACCCCCTTACTTCCTTACAAATAACTTTTAGACAGCCGGCTGCTTTTTTGCTCCGCTGATCTCTTTGTACAATGTGTAGATGAATAAAACCAACGCGATTAAGAGAAAAATCGCTGATACTGGTCTAGTGAAAAATTCCATTACACTTCCGGAAGACATTAATGCCCGTCTTAAATATTGCTCACATAAAGGACCTAATACGAACCCTAAAATCAGTGGGGCAATTGGATAGTCGTTTTTCATCATAATGTATCCGATGACTCCAAAGAGCAGCATTACCCAAATATCAAAAATTGAATAGTTGGTTGAGTATGCACCTACGACTGTCATTACCAACAAGAAACTATACAAAAACTTTGGCGGAATTCGTAAAATATGCGGAAACAGCTTCATCCCAAACATCATGACGAAAAATGTGATTAGCATCGCCAAGGCAAATCCAATATAGACAATATAAATAATGTCTGGATTTGTTTTGAATAATAGTGGGCCAGGTTGTATTCCATGAATCATAAAGCCACCTAAAAGGATTGCTGTGACAGTGTCTCCGGGAATCCCAAGAGTAATGAGCGGGATTAGCGCCCCACCAACACTCGCATTATTTGCTGTTTCTGCTGCCCAGATTCCTTCAGGTGTCCCTTTTCCGAATTTCTCCGGAGTTTTGGATGCCTGCTTAGCCTGTGCATATGCAACAATATTTGAAGCTCCGCTACCCATTCCAGGCAAAATTCCAAAGCCTATTCCAATTAATGAGGAACGAATGATATTCCATCCATTTGCAATGATTTCTTTTATACTTACTCCAAGGCCTCTAACTTTAAAGAGAATCGATTCCTTCTTTGTTTCAGACTGTACTTCAATCAAGATTTGGGAGATTGCAAAAAGCCCCATGATTAATGGCAATAAATCTATACCAGATTTAAGGTTAATATTACCGAAAGTGAATCTTGCTGTTCCGTCTATCGGAGCAAATCCTATTAGCGAAAGTGCTATTCCGATTACACCTGCACTAATGCCCTTGATCATATTCCCTTTTGACAATATCGAAATTAGCATTAATGCAAAGAAGGTTAGTGAGAAGTATTCTGCTGGACCCATCTTTACCGCCATTTTCGAAATTACGGGTGCAATTGTGACGAGCACAACAAAACTCAGTACTCCACCTATTAAAGATGCAATGATTCCGATTCCCAATGCTCTCGCTGGCTCACCGTTCTTCGACATAGGAAAAGCATCGAATGTTGTAGCGATAGAGGATGGTGTCCCGGGAATGCCTAACAGCGTAGCAGCGACAAGTCCTCCTGAAATGCCTCCGACGTAAACACCAAGCAATAAAAACAATCCAGAAGCGGGATCTAAACTGAATGTGACAGGTATAAATAGTGCTACACCCATCGTTGCCGTTAAGCCAGGAATAGACCCAAAAATCAGTCCGACGATAACGCCAAAAAACAACAGGATAAAGGTCATAGCGGAAAAACTATTCATCACTGTTGATAGTACGTCTCCCATAAACTCATCCTTTCTCAGCCAAGAAACCTTGGTAGTAGTATTCCAAGCGCTTCTACGAATATTAAGTAGATGGACATCGTAACGACAATTGAAACAAGCCCGCTTTTTACAATAGTCATCTTATTTCTAACTTCACTTAGAATCCAAATAACAAATGCAAGGAAAACAAAGGTGCTGATAATGAAACCGAGCCAATTCAGCAAAATAACGTAACAAATTAGCGAAGCGCCGATAATTGCCATGAGAATCGTGCCCTTTTTATTCTTTTCAGTTGTCACTTCCTCAGAATCCACTCGTTTTTTCGGCCAGGCAAGCAAGCCTATTCCACATAGAACTAAAAGGATTGCGATAACCTGCGGCATTAATTTTGGTCCCGGATCATCTAGAAAAACCGGGTAATCTAATATGTACGTTTGAAACAGCATCAACGCACCTATCGCTACAATGACAAGTCCAATAATTCGATCATTTTTCGTCATAGCTACAGCTACCTCCATAATGGAATAGGGGGCATTACACCCCCTCTAGATTAATAACCTAGGTCTTTCGCTAGCTTCTGAATATAGTCAAATTCCGATTGTACAAACTCCGTAGCTTCTGCTGAGTTCTTTTTAACAGGTGATTGTTGGATTCCTTTCAATGCCTCTAGGAATTTCTCATCCTTATGCAACTTCTCCATTGCCTCGTCCCAAGCTTTAATGACATCTTCAGGAAGATCTGCCGGACCGAACGCTGTATTGATAACAGAGAAAACTAAATCGTAACCTTGTTCTTTAGCTGTAGGAAAATCTGGTGCCAACGGGTCTCTATCTTCCGTCAACACGGCTAATGCTTTGTAATCTCCTGATTCCACATACTTTGATGCACTTCCTACACTCGTTACGACCATGTCCACATGTCCGCCAAGGAGAGCTGATAACCGTTCCGCCTCTGCTCCGACATCGACCATTTTAATATCAATGCCAGCCACATCAGCCAACATTCCACCCATGAAATGTGTTGTTCCTCCGATATCCGCTCCAAATTTCAGAGCTCCCGGATTGGCCTTTGCTTCATTCACAAAATCCTCTAGCGAATCCCAAGGAGCGTCAGCACTGACAACATACGCTTGTGTAATGTCAGTAAGTGTACCTAAAGCGGTCATCTCAGTCGCTTTAGTTTCCAATTGTCCAATGGCATGTCCCGTATGCATAGCTTGATGCCCAATGAAAATTGTATAGCCATCTTTTTTAGCCCGATTCACTGTATCCAATGCAACAGCACCGCCACCTGATGCTTGGTTGATAACAACTAACTCTTCCCCAAAGTACGTTTTCAAGTTATCGGCAACAACCCTTGCTGCTAAATCCGTCAATCCGCCTGGATTATAAGGCACATAAACTTCAATTGTTCGTTGAGGATATGTTGAATCTCCCCCGTCATTTGCTTTCCCCGAGCTACATGCTGCCAATACGACTACAGTTAAAGCGATTAGAACCAAATTCACCCACTTTTTAGCCATTCCTATCCCTCTCCCATTCCTATGTGTTTTCCTAGCTCAATACTTCTTCCGACCGTTGCAGTCCCCACTGTTTTATAAGCTGACCGATTGCCTCTTTATCCTCGGCATTTAACGCTGCGACAGGTTCCCTTGTAACTCCTGCTCTCAGACCAACCAATTCCATAGCCTCTTTAATGACGACTACATTGTTACCGTTGTTATATTTTGCCCGCAAATCTTCGAACGGCAGAACTTCATGCCAAACTTTCCAGACCGTCTCAAGATCATTAACTTGCAAGGCATTCAGCAATTCGAGTGATTTTTCCGGGTAAATATTCACAAGACCTGAAGTGAAGCCTTTCGCCCCTGCATGAAAGAAATAAGGTGCCCATTTTTCTGCTGTTCCGCATATCCATGCAATGTTATGCTCTTTCGGAATGTCAGAAACCGTTTTCTTGAATCTAGGTAAATCATTAACCGAGTATTTCACTCCAACTAATTTCTCTAATGGTGCCAACTCTGCGAGTACGCTGTCACTGACATGTGGGTCTTTAAAATAAATTAATGAAGGGATTGGTAACGCCTCAATAATATTTTTAAAATAGTCAATTGCACCTTCCTTTGTTATATACGGATGGATAGGCATATGGATCATAACTGCATCCGCTCCACAATCTGCAGCATGCTTCCCCAAATCGATGGCTGTCTCAACCGAATAGCCAATGCCGACTACTACAATCGCTCTCCCATTTACATACTCGACAATTCTCTTTGTCGTTTCTTTCGCTTCTTCCAAGGTCATTGCATAAAATTCACTTGTATTCCCGCTTGGAACGACTACTTTTAAACCATTATTGATTAGAAATTCGATATTTTCTTTTACGCCTTCCCAATCGATTTCCTTCGTATCCTCCTTAAATGCTGTAATCGGAATACCATTTATCGTTTCAAGTTGTCTAGCAAAATCCGCGTAGTTCATCATTTTTTTCCTCCCATAGATGTTTTATTGATATTCAAATAACTTCAAGCCGTACTTCTTTCCAACCTCCTCCAGCTCCTGAATTATTTCGATAGGCAATTCAATACCGTTTTCCAGCTGATGTTGCTTCTTCTCCTCTTCGATTTGTCCAGGCATATAAACTCGTTCAAAACCGGCCATCGGTTCACTTTCTATCGTTTGCCTTACTCTTTCTTGCATACTTTCATAAAAACTCTCCAGTGGCATAAAAGCCTCTATATTGATAGCACCAAAGAAGTGTCCTATCTGTTGAGGCACCGGATCTTCATACATCCGGGGCACTTGGGAGCCAAACAAAGATCCCGTTAACACACCTGATAAGATGTCCACTACCATGGCAAGTCCTGAGCCCTTTGGTCCCATCGGAAGCAAGTATCCGTCCAACGCTTCCTTCGGATCAGTTGTTTCACGGCCATCTTTTGTAATCGCCCAGTCTTTAGGAATAGCAGTGCCTGTTTTATAGGCATGGGTAATCTTTCCTCTCGCTGTATTGCCTGTGGACATATCAACAACAACAGGGGCATGCCCTGGACCAACCGGTATTGCAAATGATATAGGATTAGTTCCAAGCGAAGGAGTTTTAGAACCAAATGGAACCATCAAGCTCGAAGCATTTGTCGTTGCAAATCCGATACAGCCTTTTTCAGCGGCAAGCTTCGTGTAATATGATGTAATCCCGAAATGATTTGAATTCCTCACTCCCACAAAGCCAGTCCCATAGGTAACTGCTTTTTCAACAGCCATATTCATCGCTTCAATGGAAGCTACTTGCCCCCACCCATTTTTCGCATCCAATACAGCAGTTGTAGCCGTTTCGGTAATCACTTCGGTATTTGTCTTTCCTTCGATAAGACCGTCTTCGAATCTTTTTAGATAGTCGGCGACTTTACATACACCATGTGAATAAAAACCTAACAAGTCTGCTTCAACAAGATTATCCGAGACAATCCTCGCTTCTTCTTCCGGAATGGATTCTGCAAAAATAGCACTGCAATAGTCTCTCAGGACTTCGGCTCTTACGGTAATCATTTCTGCCATTTTTACACCCTCTCCCTTAAAGCCTTTTCATTCACCAATACTTTTGGCAGATAACCGTTCTTGACTCGGACAATCTCTTCCGCCGGATCAACAGCCATCCGGACCATTGACTCCTCGGTATGCGCTGCCATGTGAGGAGTGACAACAACATTGTCCAACTTCCATAATGGATTCACATTGACAGGTGGCTCCTCCTCGAAACAATCTAAGCCTGCGCCCGCAATCTCTCCAGTGGTTAGAGCAACATTTAAAGCGCTTTCATTCACGAGCCCACCTCTTGCAGCATTTATTAAAAAGGCACCGGGCTTCATTTTCGCAAGCTCTTTTTGATCAATGAGATGGTGAAGGCTTGGTATATATGGGACGTGTAATGATAGGAAGTCGGCATTTTCAAGAACTTCATCTAACGAGTCGACTTGTTTAATATAGTCTAGCGATAAATCGCTGACATAAGGATCATAGGCATGCACTTCCATTCCAAATCCTAAAGCACATTTTTCCGCAACAAGTTTAGCGATATTTCCTAGACCTACTAACCCAAGCACCTTACCTTTTAGCTCCATGCCTATCAACTGGTTTCTACTAGAGAAGTCTCCAGTACGCAGCCTCTTGTCAGCTATGGAAATCCGGTGCGCTACATTCAACATAAGTCCAACTACATGCTCTGCCACTGCGTTAATGTTTGATGTCGGTGAATTGGATACATAGACCCCACGTTCCGATGCCTTTTGGATATCGACATTGTCCAACCCAATCCCGTGACGTGCGATGATTTTCAATTTCTCCGCATGTCCCAGTAACTCTTTATTGATTGTCGTTGTTCTAACTAAAATGGCATCGCAATCTTTCACTTCTTGCACCAATGCTTCTTGATCATCATTTTCAAGTTGGATTACTTCACAACCATTTGTAAGAAGATAATCAATTCCCTCCTGTGCAATAGGCTGCGGAATCAATACTTTAAATTTGTTCATATGTCGCTCCCCCACTTATTGAAATTTCCGAGGACATTTGAAACGGTTCTCAAAATATGTTTTCTCATCAGCTCATCTGCCAGGTCAGCATTTCTAGCTTTGATAGCTTCAAAGATTTCCCGATGTTCTTTATAGCCTTCATTCTTTTCTTCTGTTTGCTGTAATGCTCTTTTCCTGAACGCTTTACTGAACCCCTCAGCATTTCTCAACACTTGGGAAATCATTGGACTTTCTGAGCATTCTCTAATTAAGTTATGGAACTTGGAATTCTCCTCCACTAACAAATCTGTTTCATTACCTTCAAGAAGAGTTTCCATTTTAATAATTTGCTCTTCCAATCTTTTCAATTGTTCAGGAGTTGCTTTTAAGGCCATGAGTCTTGCAGCAAGGCCTTCAACCGAAGCACGTAGCATTTGCACTTCATGGATATTGGTATCCACTAAATCAGATACGAAAGTGCCGCTTCGTGGAATGGATTTGATCAATCCCTCATGTTCAAGAATCCTAAACGCTTCCTTGATCGGCGTTGTGCTAATGCCCATCATTTCGGAAATATCTCTTTCCCTTAAGCTAGACCCCGGTTCAAAATAACCCGTAATAATTGCTTCTCTTAGCTTTTCAACAACAATTTCTCTAAGCGATTTAAAACCTTCATTACCAATTTGTAAAATTCCACTTTCAGTTTTCATAAGTCTATCGACCTCCTCCTTCCATCGTACCAAAAATCTAATCTGATGTTTGATATTTGATGTCTGGTATCTGATATATCAAGAATAACAGACTATTTTGTAATTGTAAATAGATTATTAGATTTTTCATGAATATTGTTTTATGTCAGTAAAGATAGAATACGTTATATAACTATATTGCAGCAATTGCCTTGCGATTGGTAATATAAAAAAACAGGCTGTCATAGGAATTCGTCTTCCATGACAGCCTTCTTTACTACTCAAAGATACGTCGCTCACTTCTTCACAACGTCAACCAATCCTAAAACCGGTCGACTTGCTATGCGCCTTATGCAATTCAACTTTCCCCAGCTTCCCAAATCCTTGTCTCTAGCTCTCCCCAATGCAATTCTTTTTCCTCATTTGACCATCCCATAAAAATAGCCATATACTCAATAACTTCATGTTTCCATTTATTCACCCAATCAATGTCGAACAACACAGCCCCCGTCCGTCGAATGAAGTAATCGGACGGGGTGATGGCCATTTCTTCTTCAATTGCATAATGAAGGGTCAGTTTGATGGATAGCGGCAAATCGGTCTCCTCCAACACTTGGTCCGTATACCTAATCACTGATTCCGTATTGGTACCGTATGTCGCAAGGATGCTAGTAGCATCGATCACTGAGATTCCTACCTTTGCGACGTCACCCGCTCTTTCGTGTATAAAACTTGAATAATCCTCAGGTTTCTCAAACTCCCCACCCGATAACTTCAAACGCTTCGTCACTGATTTAGGGCAATCCATTTCATCATCTAGGAGCTGCTCACAAACCATATTCGTCACCGTTTCCGCCATTTTCCGATACCCAGTCAACTTCCCGCCGGCGATTGTAATCAATCCGGTGTCCGATGTCCAAATTTCGTCTTTTCTCGAAATTTCGGATGGACCTTTCCCTTCTTGTCGGATGAGCGGGCGCACTCCTGCCCAGGTAGATTCGATGTCTCTCATCCTAAGCTGCACTTCTGGAAACATGAATGCAACGCTCCCCAATAAGTATTGTTTATCCTCTTTCTTTATTTCGGGATGAATTAAATCGCTATGATACTCGGTATCTGTTGTGCCCACATATGTTTTGCCGTTCCGCGGGATGGCAAATACCATCCGGCCGTCCGGCGTGTCGAAGTAGACAGCTTGTTTCAATGGGAATTTGCCACCATCGATGACGATATGAACACCTTTTGAATGAAATAGACTCTTTCCTTCGATATCTCTATCCATCCCAATGACATCTTCAACCCATGGCCCTGTAGCATTTATGATCTTCTTGCCCAAAGCAAAATATCGGCGGTCTTCAAGCATATCTATGAAATACAAACCCGACACCTTACCATTCGCATCATATGTGAACGACTCCGCCTTCACATAAGTAAGCAAGTCCGCTCCATTCGCAAAAGCGCTTTTCGCCACTTCGATTGTCAACCTGGCATCATCCGTCCGATACTCCACATAATATCCTGCTCCGAGTAATCCTTTCCTATTTAATAGAGGCTCCTTTCTCAATGCTTCTTTCTCCGTCAACATTTTCCGGCGCTCTTTCTTCTTCACACCCGCCAAGAAATCATAAACCTTCAATCCTAACGATGTGGAATACTTTCCAAATGTACCTTTATGGTAAATCGGCAAGAGCATCCATTCGGGGTGAGTGACATGGGGGGCATTCCGATAGACTACCTCCCTCTCCTTCCCCACTTCCGCAACCATGCCGACTTCAAACTGTTTTAAATAACGCAGACCACCATGGACGAGTTTTGTGGAACGGCTTGAAGTCCCGGCTGCAATATCCTGCATTTCGATGACAAGCGTTTTCAAACCTCTCGTCACACAGTCCAAGGCTATGCCCGTTCCCGTTATTCCGCCCCCGATAATAATGACATCGTATTGCTTGTTTTCAATGCTGCCCAATAGTTCCCGTCTGCCTGTAAATGAAAATGATTTCATCTGTAAAACGCTCCTATCATTGAAAAAGGCCATTACAATAGCCCTGCTCAATGCAGGGGGATTGTAATGGCCTTCTCTCATAATCTCTGACCTTATAAAATTTTCCTTTTCCTAACATCATGCTATGGTATTATAATAGTACACCACTTCACATTTTTCGAAAGGATGAATTAACTTGAGTCTAGTTGACATGGTCGAATCCCAAATGATTGCCTCCGTAAAGAATGAGGAGGATTTACAGCACGCTCTCACATCCAATTGCAACATCGTCTTTCTTCTCACCGGGAATCTGATGACCATTGCAGACTATATCCGACAGCTGCGCGAGGCGGACAAATATGTCTTTCTTCATCTCGACTTTATCGACGGACTCTCCAATTCCAAAAATGCGCTCAACTACGTCTCTGAGTACTGGAATCCTACAGGGATCATAACAACGAAAAGTCATATTGTTAAAATGGCGAATGAAGTTGGGTTGAAAACCATTCAACGCATCTTCCTCATCGATCGCGCAGCCATTAAGAAAGGAATTGAGATGGTAAAATCCTGTCAACCGGATGCCGTCGAAATTCTCCCTGGCATCATTCCGAAAGTCATCGACCAGCTCTCAAGGGAACTTGATTATCCGATAATTGCTGGCGGATTGATCACTAATCTGTCCGAGGTCCATGAAGCCTTGGAAGCAGGTGCTTTGGCGGTTTCATCCGGAGACCCTGCAATGTGGAAATTCGATTTATAATGTTATAAGATCTTTAACGCTATCCAGTACGAGTTCAGGAAGATGCTCGGTACTTGCAAGCATTTCCTTAGTCGTAATGCCAGACAGGACAAGCACAGAATGGATACCGGCATCATTCGCCATCTTAATGTCCGTTTCCAGACGATCACCTACCATAAAGCATTCATCCGCTTTCATACCGAGTACATTTTCCAGTACATATTCAGCCATTAACGAAGACGGTTTTCCAGTGATCATCTTCACCGGCTCACCAGTCGCGCCTTCAAGCGCACCAATCATCGCGCCGCAATCCGGGATTTCACCATCTTTGACCGGACAAGTCCGATCCGGATTGGTCGCCAGTACTTCGGCCCCATTCCGCCATGCTTGAAAGGCATTGTTCAATTTATCATACGTGAATTGCCGGTCCCATCCTAACACAACATGAGATGCGCTGGCGGGAATATCCGCCAGCTTTATATTTTCATTCGCCAGTTCCTCGAATAAAGGCTCTTCGCCGATGACGTAGGCAGAATCACCCTCACCCATGACCGTTTTCAAGTAATGTGCAGTAATATAATTGGAATTAATGACCTCGCCAAGCTCAACTTCAATTCCTAAACGATTCAACTTCTCAACGTACTCTTTGCGATTCGCAATTGATTTATTCGTCAGGAACACCACTTTATCCCCGCGCTCTTTCAACGCTTTTATCACTTCCGGCGCCCCATCGATAATATGGTCGTCCAGATAAATCGTTCCATCCAAATCAAAGATAAACCCTTTCAACACTCTCACTCCAAGTCAGTTATGCCTAAAACAGTATTTGTATACAATCGCACTTCACTCTTCCAATTAAAGACGTTGTTTTTTCCCAATAAAACTGGCAATGCCCTGCAAAACTAACACCAAGACGATGAGGACGATAGACATCGCCGCTGCCGAATAATACTCTGCCCGAAGGATATTCTGGAAAATCGCTAAACTCATTGGTGCCCATTCAGGCGGTGCCAATAGGATCGAAACACTTGCCTCTTTAATGACCGTAATGAAAACAAGTACGGATCCGGCTGCAATTCCAGGCAGCATTAACGGTCCTACGATTGTTATTGCTGCGGTCAGAGGGGTGGCCCCAAGATTCACTGCCGCTTCTTCAATATCCTGTTTGATGGCCCGCATGGAACCCATCGTCGAACGGACCATATAAGGAAGTCGTCTGATCGTATAAGCGATTATCAAAAGCACAGCAGTTCCCGTTAATTGCAGAGGCATCGTATTGAATGTCTGGATTAATGCAATCCCGAAAGCAATCCCTGGCACAACTAGCGGAATGGAAGCGATGAAATCCAATTTCGCCGAATTCTGTCGGACGACGAAGTACGATACAAACGTTGCGATGATAACACTTAACACCAAAGCGCCAGTCGCGAGCATGATACTGTTTTGGATATTGCCCATCGACGTTGAAAAGATAGTTTTATAGTGGTTCAATGTATAGCCGCTCGGCAATAAATCCTTACCCCATGTCGTTGCAACCGATTGAAGCGCCACGGAAAGCATCGCCAATAGCGGAATCAATACGACAAAAAGAGAATAGCCAGATAGTACGCGTGTCAATAATTTATTCTCAATCAGCTTCTGCTGCTTCGGCTTTCCAGAAACGGAGCCATAGTTTTTCCCCTTCGTGTATAGATGCTGAAGATAGAAGAAGAATGCCGCCACGATCACCATGACAACTGTCAGTATGGCTGCCCCGCCCCAGTTGAAGAACCCTGAGATCTCTCGATACGCTTCAACAACAAGCAAATTCAATTCTTTTGGTGCAAGTACAATCGGACTTCCGAAATCCGAGAAGCTCACCGTAAAGATGAGCAATGCGCTAGAAATAACGCCTGGCAAAGCAAGCGGGAATGTCACGAAGATGAAAGTGAACCAGTTTTTTGCCCCAAGATTCTGAGACGCCTCTTCCAAGCTGATATCACTCACTTTGAATGCCGCCACTAACGGCCATAATGCGTAAGGGAAAAAGAAGAATACTTGCACGGCAACGACCCCCGCCATCGAATAGGGGTTCAACAACATGCCTTCCCCGCCAAGCGCGTTATAGATTTGTGTCACCCATCCAGCCCGTCCGAACATAATGATAAAAGCATATGCAGAAATGAACGTCGGTACGATCAATGGAATCATGCATAATGCGGAAATCGTTTTTTTAAAAGGCATTTTTGTCCTTGCAATCCCATATGCAAGGGGAATACAAACGAGGATAATGATGATGGTAACAGTAAACGCCAACGCAAGGCTGTTTTTCAATGCAGAGAAATAACCTTTGCCCGAGAAGATCCTCTTATAATTATCCAATGAAATATTCTTGAATTTTTCAAGTGTTGAATTGAAAATGGCCGGATCTGTCAAAGAGCCTAATAAATTCGTCGGTTCACCTGTGAAACTGACAATGAAAACAGAGAGAAGCGGCAGCAACATGAACAGGCCAAAGAATGCATAAATGAGGACTTTTACAACCGTTAAACCATTGATGCTGTTTTTTATACGGTTCATATTAACAGCACCCTCTCGTGGTCCACAGTCAACTTCACTTTCTTCCCTTCCTCGAAAATATTAGCACCTGAGGAATACGTTGTATCGACAATCAATTGATAGGAGCCGACTTGGACGTCATACCTGACGATCGACCCTAAATACGTGGACATGATGACAGTTCCTTCAATTACATTCGTCATCGCATGATCAATCACACTGTCCGCAGCTTCCACTTTTACATGTTCCGGACGGATGATGACATCCACTTCTTTTTTCTTCGCCTTATTGGACGAACGGAGTAAAAACCCTTCCCCTTTGACGACAGTAAATCCATTCTCTTCGCCTTCGACAGTGCCTTTCAGAATGTTCGAGGTTCCGACGAAATTTGCGATGAATGGCGTAGATGGATTACTGTATAGCTCTGTCGGAGTTCCGATTTGAACAATTTGGCCTTTATCCATGACCGCAACACGGTCTGCCATGCTCATCGCCTCTTCTTGGTCGTGCGTGACGAAGATTGTCGTAATGCCCAAATCCTGTTGAATTGTCCGGATCGTGTTTCGCATCGAATGCCGTAATTTCTGATCCAAGTTGGACAATGGCTCATCCATGAGAAGAACCGCAGGCTCCATGACTAACGCTCTCGCCAAGGCCACCCTTTGCTGCTGACCGCCCGACAATTCGCTCGTCAACCGTTCCGCATGATTTTCCAATTCAACGTACTCTAATATTTCCATTACTTTATTCTTCAGATCTTCCGGATATTTTCCGAACCGCTTCGTCAATAGACGTGCGTAGATCCCCATTTGTTTAATCGGATTGCTTGCATTGAGTTGCTTGATGTTCAAGCTGTATGCAACGTTTTCAAAAACATTCATATGTGGAAATAATGCATAGCTTTGAAAGACCATACCGCAATTCCGCCTATTTGCCGGAATTCTTTCCACTTCACGATCTCCTATGTAAATGGATCCCGACGAAGGATTTTCAAATCCGGCAATACACCGCATCGTTGTCGTTTTCCCACATCCCGAAGGACCGAGAAGAGCGAAAAACTCGCCCTCCTCGATATCAAGGTTAATGTCGTGAAGAGCAGTAAAGTCCCCAAACGTTTTTGTCATGTTCTTAATTTTTACTGACCCCATACATATTCACCCTTATTTATTGAAATTTGTCTTTCCATTCGTTACGAACACGATCGTAGTTTGCGTTCACCCAATCAATATCAAGATCCACAGCGTGTTCTTTCACCTTTTCAAGCGTCAACGGAGTTTTCGACTCGACGTCCGGGTTGATTGGAATATGGTACCAATCTGCCATGATCTGTTGTGCATCCTTGGACAGAAGGAAGTCGATGAACTTCTTGCCGCCTTCAGCATTCGGACCGCCTTCAATCAATGTTGCAGGGTTGACGAGCACCGGTGTTTTATCAGGAACGACGAAGCCCACCGTTTCACCTTTCGCCTTTTGCTCATATGCCATGAAGTCAAATCCGATTCCGATATGCGCTTCACCCATCGCTACGGCTTTAGTTGGAGCTGAGCCGGAGTCAGGGATTGAGTTCGCTTGCTTTACTAGTTTTTCGAAATACGCCCAAGCTTCATCTTCACCTTGCTGCATCATTTGGTCCATAACCATTAGAGTTGCAGTACCGGATGCTGCAGGGTTCGGGAACTGGATTTTCCCTTCCCATTTCGGGTCAAGCAAGTCTGCCCACGTCTTCGGAGCCTCTGCTTCAGTCACCAAATCCGTGTTATAAGAAAATCCTAATACGAAAAGTTCTACGCCGACATATTTACCATCTTCGTGCTTTAATTTAATGCCATTCTCTACAACATCCCAATCCGCTGCGAAATCCGGAATGTAAGAAGCAAGTATGCCACGGTCAACTGCAGCTTCAAACGGAAGGATGCCTCCACCGCCGTACCAGACGTCCGCTTTTGGATTGTCCTTCTCAGCCATCATCTGATTGACAAGGATATTCGTTCCCGCGTAGTGCACATCAACTTTATCGCCGTGTACCTCTTCATACTTCTGCGCCAATTCCTTCGTAAAGTCAGGTGTTTCAGGTGAATAAAGAGTGATCCTGCCCCCTCCTTTTCCACCTCCGCCTTCTGATGCTCCCCCTGCACAACCGGCCAGCAACCCTGTTGCCAACAGGACACTAGCAGCCAATCCACCAAATCTTTTCATGTAAATCCCCCTAAAATTTTATTAGGCAAGAAAAAAGAGAGGAATGCCAAATGAACCCCTTTTCAAGAAAGGGCTTACATTGTAGGCTTTCATCTCATCATCTCTGCCTATATTCAACTACCCATAGTATACAGTAGATTCATATAATTGCAATAGTATTCTGTGTTTCAATAAACATTATTTAGATCTTTCACTCACTTTCATAATCTCCTTGTTTATGAGTCTGTCCCCCTACGAGGTAAACTAGTTCATTCGAAACGGAATTAGTGGCACTTCAGGTAATAAAGAATTGTTTTTTATCTCTTTGTAATAATTTAACTTTCAAGCAATTAGGAATCATGTATACTTCTAACCGATTGCTACCTAGGTTGCTAGATTGGCGATCTAATTCGAAAGGAGGAATTGGGATGAAGAAAGGAATTATGAAGTGGGTAACCCTTGGCATTGTCGCACTGGTGGCAAGTTTCGGCTATTTGTTCGGCACAGGCAATATGGCGAGTGCCGATCAGACCGTACTCGTCGAAGAGGACTTTGACCAATTGGATGGCGTAATGCCAGAGGGATGGAGCGTCATTCAAGGACAAGCATCCGTTGAAGATGGAGCATTGAAATTAACTTCGCCTTCGTCAGCTTCACCGGCAAGAGTGCTTGTACCGCTCCCCGATAAGAACGGAAACATCGTGTTTGAGGCGGATATGACTTTCGTTTCCGCAGTCGAAGATACTCGATGGGCATCAATGATGTTCCGTGTGCAATCGGCCAATTATCCATACTATCAATTCGCAATCCGGAGAGGTACGTCAGCGTTGAATGGCGCGGAATTTGCAGAGCGGAATGCGCAGAATAAATGGGTCGTACCCGAAGCGACATTCTTCACGGAAAAGTTCGAGTACAACAAGCCTTATCGAATTAAAATCATTGCAAGCAATAATCGGTCCAGCAGTTCATCAATAACAAACTTGTCATCAATACCGATCAAGCGTCCGGTTTGCTGAATGGCGACATCGGCTTCCAAGCAAACGGGTCCACCGTCCTATTCGACAATGTGAAAGTTTCATCTTTCGAGCAAGGGTTGACGCCAGTTGAAAACGCGGGCGCATTCCTTCCGCAAGAGCCGGAGACGAAAATCATAAACGCACCTACGCTAATCGGACAATCCTTGGCTGCCGCAGAATCTTCAAACACGGCATCCGTGCTCCTGAAAGTTGAACGGAATGGCGCGGGTGAATTGGTGACGGATGGCGTGCCATTGCATGAAGCGCTCGCCAATGTACAAAACATGCGCATTCCAATCTTGCACATCGAAACGAAAGGAATAGAAAGAGCAATCATAGAAAGCTTGGATGCCGCACAAACGACAGACGTTCATATCGTCTCGCCACATCCGGAAATCGTGAAGGCAATCACTAACCTGATGCCTACAGCAAGAGGGGGAATCATCTATACGAAGAATTCCTTCAACAAGCATGACATTAACGAACTAATCCGGACCGTCCATGCTAGCAATGCAAAAGTTGCGCTGATTCCGGAAAAACTGCTAGATGCGGAGAATGTCCACTACTTGCATACAAGAATGGTCGCTGTATGGGGAATCGGTGCCGAAGATGAAGATCGTGCGCATACGCTCATCCATACAGGAGCGGACGGCATCATCACCGATAATCCTGCCGCTTCCATCGAAGCGCTCGGAAAATATCCTGAAAACACAATCGTCAAACGACCGATTGTCGCCGCCCACCGTGGAGTCCCATCACTAGCCCCTGAAAACACGATGGCTGGGTACCGACTTGCTTACGAGCTTGGCGCGGATCAGATCGAAACGGATTTACAATTGACGAAAGACGGCCATCTTATCATCATGCATGACCTGACGGTAAACCGGACGACAAATGGAACTGGTGCAGTCAGTGATTTGACGTTCGATGAAATCCGTCAGCTCGATGCAGGTATCAAATACAGTGAAGAATTCGCGGGAGAGCAAGTGCCTACATTCAGAGAGTTCCTTCAAGAATTCAAAGGGAAAGATGTCATCCTTCTCATTGAATTGAAAGGCGTCGGCATCGAGGAGCAAGTGATCAGGGAAATCGAAGAAGAAGGAATGGTCGACCAAGTTGTGTTGCAAAGCTTCGACCTCGGCAGCATGATTGATTCCTATAGATTAAAACCTGAAATTCCTGTTGGCTATCTGTATTCCGCAGCAGTGCCAGCAACGACAGAGGCAAAGATTAAGAACGCCCAAAAGATGATGGATTACGGAACATCGAATAAAGTGACATTGAATGCAAGCTACGGCAGCACGTACGAGGAATTCATAACGTATATGCGCCAACGCGGCATGCTCACGATGCACTGGACATTCCGCGGAGAAGAGCCATTCCGCGATAAACTCGCCGAAGGACTCATCGGCCCTATAACCGACTATATGCAATGGCTGACAGATTCACCGATCAGGCTCGAAACACCCATCAAGAAAATCAATTTGAAGCCAGGAAAAACATCAACAGTTCAAGCAAAAGCCTTTGTCAATTACCGTACAGCTAAAAAGGAGAATATCGCATCTGAACTTTTCGTCGCTGATGACAATGGTATCGTCAGGCTGAATGGCAACACAATTGAAGCTGTCTCTCCTGGAACAGCCCAAGTGTTTGTAAAGCACACATTCACAATGCTTGGAACGGAATGGAATATTGTCGGAGAACCTATTGAAGTGATTGTGAAATAATTGATTTTACAGTTTCGTAACGGTACCTGTGTACGACACATTTATGACAATTCATTTGAATGGATAATTACACAACAAATATCAGCCGTTTTCATATAACGGCTGATTTTCCATCTTGACAATATACAATTGTAGTGAATAACCAGAATTGTCTCAGTGCCTGTGCAAGGTGCATTTATGACAATTCACATGAAGGTATGAATATCCAAAGAAAAGTCAGCCACTTACTTCCGTGGCTGACTTTCCATTTTGATAATATACAATTGTAGTGAATAAACGGAATAGTGTGCTGCACAGGCACCTTACCGTGACAACTGGTCAGAATGCTCAAATAGTGGTTGACTTATACATTTGATAGCACCATAATAATGTTCATATCTAACATTTCGAAATGTTAGATATGAACATTATTAAGTAGGTGGCTTTGTGATGTCTCCAAAAGAACGAAGACTGAAAATAATAGCTACTCTAGAATCGGATGGAAAGGCTGAAATCACTCAGTTGGCCGATATGCTTGAAGTGACTCCGATGACGATTCGACGTGATTTTGATGTGTTGGAGAAGCAGAATAAGCTAATTCGTACACACGGCGGAGCTATCCTAGCACAAGCTCTTATTCGCGAAAGGACATTCGCCTCAAAATCGGGTTTGGCTGTTGAGGAAAAGAAAGCGATTGCAGAAAAAGCAATTTCGTTTGTGAGCGAGGGTATGACTGTAATGCTGGACTCCGGAACAACGACACTTGAAATTGCAAGGCTATTGAAGTCCCGCGAGCATATCACCGTTATTACAAACGATATTAAAATTGCCGTGGAACTAATGGAGAGTCGCCTGGAAGTCATTGTAGTCGGTGGACGGCTTCAATCGGAGACCGGAACTCTTTACGGCTCGTTGACAAAAGATATATTGAGTTCCCTCCATGTCGATTTATTCTTCTTGGGAGCCAATGCGATTCATTCCTCGTTTGGCGTTACAACGCCTTCGATTGAAAAGTCTTCTTTAAAACGGGCAATGATCAGAACGGCTGGCCAAATCATTCTTGTGGCAGATTCTACGAAATTCAACCAAAAATCCTTTTCGAAAATCTGTGATCTTGAGGAAGTGTCAACAATCATAACAGACAATAACATCACGGATGATATTTTGGAAAAATACAATGAATCGGTTGATATGATCATATCAGGGCAGGTGGAAATATGAAAATCGGAATTATAGCGGATGACTTAACAGGGGCGAACGCAACAGGGGTGAGGCTTGCGGAAGCTGGGTTCCAAAGCGCTACCATTGTGTTCGGGGGAAAAGTGCCTACTTCCAATAAGTTCACTTCGATTTGCGTTGATACAGATAGTCGCTATGTCTCCCCTTCTACCGCCGAGGATCGAGTTCGTCATACATATGACCAGCTTTCGTCATGGGGCGCAGATGTGATCACTAAACGAATAGATAGTACAATTCGCGGGAATATCGGCTCGGAAATCGATGCGATGTTGGAAAAGACCGGAGAGGATAGTGTCGCGATCGTCGTGGCATCATATCCGGATTCTGGGAGGGTGACGTCAGGCGGGTATTTATTAGTCGAAGGAGTACCTGTCCAAGAAACGGATGTGGCAAAAGATCCACTGAATCCCATTAGGAAATCGTATGTACCGGCAGTCATTGAAGAGCAAAGTGAATTTGAAGTCGGACATATTGGATTGGGGGATGTTTTGCAAGGTAAAACTCGTATTACTTCTTCCTTGCAGGCCTTAATTGAAAACGGAAAGAGAATCATTGTAGTGGACGCCGTCACGAATGAAGAAATCAGCGAGATCGCTGAGTCAATGGCGTCTATGGATGGACAAACCCTTTTCCCTGTTGACCCAGGCCCACTTTCGGCCTCTTTTGCGCGCGTATTGACAAGAAGAAGCCTGCATGAAAGCAAATATATTGCAACAATCGGAAGTGTTACTGGGATGACTGGACGACAATTGCGCTATCTGATAGACAAGACGAATTCTTCCCCTGTTTATGTGGACGCGGAACAATTAGCGTCGATGACCGATAAATGGGATCGGGAAATCTCACGGGCCATTGAAGAAGGTCTGACAAAGCTACAAAAAGAAAAAGTATTGATCATTACAACCCTATCTCCAACTTCTACACGTTTACCATTAGCCGAGATTGCCAAGAAAGAGAACACCACTGAAGAAGCAATGGCAAAGCGAATTACGACCGGGCTAGCTAAAGTAACACATACAATCATCCAAAACAGTACTATCAAAATCGATGGAACATTTTCAAGTGGCGGTGATGTCACTGCAGCATTATTTGCTGTCAGCGATGCCGAAGCCATTCAGCTGCACGAGGAAGTCATCCCGTTAGCCGCTTACGGAAAATTCATTGGCGGCAGCTTCGATGGCATCCCCGTAGTGACAAAAGGCGGCATGGTCGGCGAAAAACAATCGATTTACAAATGTATTTCATTTTTACAAACAAAAAATCATGAAGGAAGTGTGTAATGATGACTGACAAACTGAACATCATCGCTATCCCAATGGGCGACGCTGCAGGAATCGGGCCAGAAATCACAGTGAAATCACTGGCTAAAAAGGAAATTTACAATATGTGCAACCCACTCGTCGTGGGCGATGCAGAGGTAATTAAAAAAGCAATTGGCGTCACTGAAGTAAACTTGGATGTAAACATTATCAGCGAACCTGGAGAAGGAAAGTACGAATTCGGTACGATTGATGTATTGGACATGGAGAATATCAATATTGACGAATTACAACCAGGTCAAGTTCAAGCCCAATGTGGACGCGCCGCTTTCGAATTCATTAAAAAATCCGTTGAGCTCGCAATGAATGGCGAAGTGTCTGCACTTGCTACGACGCCAATTAATAAAGAATCATTGAAAGCCGCTGAAGTTCCTTACATCGGTCACACTGAAATGCTGGAAGACCTTGGTGGAGCAGCTGATCCACTCACAATGTTCCAAGTGAGCGGCATGAGAATTTTCTTCCTGACTCGCCATGTTTCATTGAAAGAAGCGATTTCGCAAATGACGAAAGAACGGGTGCAAGACTATCTGAACCGCTGTGACGTCGCATTGCAACGTCTTGGTGTTGAAAACAGAAAAATCGCAGTTGCAGGGTTGAATCCACATAGTGGTGAAGGCGGTCTGTTCGGCATGGAGGAAGTGAATGAAATCGCACCGGGAATTGAAGCTGCAAAGAAAGACGGAATCGATGCTTATGGTCCGGTCCCGGCTGACTCAGTATTTTTCCAAGCGTTGAACGGCAAATACGACGCGGTCCTTTCCCTCTACCACGATCAAGGACATATCGCGGCGAAGATGACCGACTTCCATCGTACGATCTCAATTACGAACAACCTTCCATTTCTACGCACATCCGTGGATCACGGGACTGCATTTGACATCGCATGGAAGAATATCGCATCCAGCGTCAGCATGGAAGAGTGCATTAAGCTAGCTGCAGAATATGCTCCAAAATTCACAGAAGAATCATTGTGAAATACTTTTCGATAAAGGGAGAGCCATTCTCCCCTTTATCGTCCATAACAACTAAATTGGAGGAATCCGTATGTCACCAGAAATGCAAATGATCTTAGGTCTCGTGATTGGTGTAGCTGCTTTAATCTTTCTCGTTTTAAAAACAAAGATTCATGCTTTTCTAGCTTTAATTATCGGCGCATCATTGACCGGATTAATCGGTGGCATGAATCCGATAGAAGTTTCTGGAGCAATTTCTTCAGGATTCGGAAGCACACTTGGCTCTATCGGAATTGTTATCGGATTCGGAGTCATGATCGGTCGTATTTTAGAAGTTTCTGGAGCGGCTGAGCGTCTTGCCTATAGCTTAATCCGTTTCATCGGGAAACGAAAAGAAGAATGGGCAATGGCCATTGCCGGCTATATCGTCTCAATTCCTATTTTTGTAGACTCTGCATTTGTCATTCTTAACCCCTTAGTGAAAGCGTTGTCACGAAAAACAGGTAAATCCGTTATCACACTAGGTGTCGCTCTCGGTATCGGATTGGTCGCTACGCATCACGCCGTTCCACCGACTCCTGGACCATTAGGCGTTGCTGGTATCTTCGGCGTCGATATCGGCACAATGATCGCTTGGGGATTGCTGTTCGCGATTCCGATTATCATTTCAGGTGTATTATACGCTCAATGGATCGGCAAACGAATCTATCAAATCCCTACCGAAGATGGACTAGATTTCGAACGGCCGGAAGAACAAATGTCCTACCAAGAACTCGTCCAGATTACAGACGAAAGAAACAAAGAACTTCCGTCATTATTCCGTTCCATGTTCCCTATATTGCTTCCAATCGTGCTCATTTTCATGAACACAACATTACAAGCGAGGGGCATTAAAGGAGGATGGATCGACTATGTTCTATTCTTAGGGCAACCAATTATCGCAGTCGGCCTCTCTTTAGTTGCAGCTATCTACTTGTTAGCGGGACAATTAAAACGCGAACAAGCGCTTGAGAGAATGGAAGAAGGCATGGTAACAGCAGGTATTATCCTACTCGTAACCGGCGCGGGCGGTGCGCTAGGCCAAGTACTGCGCAGCAGCGGAGCGGGAGACTATATCGCCCAACAAGTTGCCACACTTCCTTTACCTGCAGTATTGATTCCATTTATCATTGCAACATTAGTCCGTTTAATCCAAGGAAGCGGCACAGTCGCCATGATTACGGCCGCATCCATATCAGCACCAATAGTCGTCAATCTTGACATTAACATGGCATTGGCAGCTCAAGCAGCCGCACTCGGTGCAATGGTATTCTCATACTTTAATGATAGCTTGTTCTGGGTCGTAAACCGCATGCTCGGCGTCAAAAAAGTAAAAGAGCAAATACTAGTTTGGTCCGTTCCTACCACAATCGCTTGGCTCGTCTCACTGGTTAGTATTCTAGTAGCTAATCTGTTTGTGGGATAAGTAGTACGGTATTCATAGTGAATTTGGGGCGGTGCGAATTGCCGCTTTCAAGAAAAAAAAAAGGAAAGGAGATCACCATTTAAACATGGTATCTCCTTTCCTAATGGTAAAAATATTTTTCCAATGCTTCATGATCATTTTGATCAGTTAATATGCTGATTGCCCAGTTATAGGGGGATTCATGAATACCCAGATCCCAGATCTTTAACTAAAGCAACCTCCACCTCGGAGTCTTTAATCATTTTCATCGCTTCCTCTTTGCTTTTACCAAACTCATTTATTAATTCCTTTGAGATATGCTGAACCATTAAATCAATTTCATAACGAAGTCTGATTGTATTATTTGTATTTAACATTTTATCACCTTCAACAGTTCTAAACACTGAGCCGCTTCATTTGTTAATACTGCTAAACTATCAGAGTACAAATCGATTGTTCCATGATATGAGGGTAGATTAGGATCATAATTTATATACAATCGGATTGACTCCAATCTAATTCTCTATTTTCTGAATTATATTATGAATGCCTCAATATTTCATTGTCTTTTCCATTGGATTCCACGGTTATTCCCCCGAAAGGTCTGCAAAGCCTTTTCATAGTCTTGCCCTTGCCGCTGATAGCGGTATAAAAATCAGTTCCCATTCGCTGAATTGAATGGGATTTGTTTTTTTGGCCAGAGCCGCACTTAGCCAGTTTCATTATGATCCAGCCCCCTATGGTAAACTAATAAAAAACATACAGGGAGACGATACAATTGAAAATCAACTTCACAGAAAAGCAATTCAAAGCACTGCTCGATCTCGCCTTCTTAGGAGAATGGATGGCGAACTCAACCCGATCCCATGACGATCGATTCGCCGATTATGATGAGCTGTTCCAATACATCTGCTCTCATGCAAAAGACATGGGATGCGCTGACATCGTCACCTATGACAGTGAATTGAATGGCTATTATCCAACACAAGAGTATGAAGATCAGATGCATGCAATCATTGATGACAATGATGACCATGTGTTCTGGGAAAAGCTGTCCGCGAACCTGGCCAAAAGGGATCTTGACCGAGAAGGAGGAACGTTTGAATCACTGGACGACCGTTTCCTCAGATTGTTGGAGATTGAAGAGAAATACGAAACGGAATTTGAAGATAACGGCTTGGCAAATGTAGTGATTAAAGAAGACAATTGAAAATAGTATTAGGCACCCGCCAAAAATTATCGGGTGCCTGATACCTATATATCCTTACTTACCCCACTCTTATGATCCTCGTTCTAATTTCCAAACAAAACAGAGGACAACCAATAGGCAATCTGCTTGTCCTCTCAATTTCAATTCCATAAAAATTTACATCAAAGAATTACTCCAGTAATAATAGCAACAATTGTCATGACAATCGTTGTTCCGAAAGCCCATTTGAAGACGAATTTCTGATGGTCTGCCAATTCAACGCCGGCGAGGCCAATCAATAGAAATGTTGAGGCTGTTAACGGACTTAGTGGAAAACCTGTTGTCATTTGCCCTAAGATAGCGGCGCTGCCAATGTGGGTCGGATCTATTCCATATGCTGCTGCCGTCTCGCTAATAATTGGCAGGACACCAAAATAATAGGCATCCGGTGTAAATAGTAAGCTGAGTGGCATGCCTGTTACGGCTACGAGAATACCCATTATGCTTCCCGTTCCATCCGGAATGAAGCTGACAAGAGCGTTCGCCATTTCTGTGATCATGCCTGTACCTGATAAAATCCCTGTAAAAATCCCGGCTGCGAATATAATGGACACGACGGTAATCATGCCAACCGACTGGCTTTTTATCTGTTCCATCTGATCATCCGGTTTTGGATAATTGACGATAACCGCAATCGCAAATGCAATCATGAAGATAATCGGGAGCGGCAGCCACACTTTGACTAGGGCCACGATAGTTACAATTGTCAATAGTAGATTGAACCAGAATAACTTTGGACGTCTCATCGCTCTATCTTCATCGGACAGTTCAGCATGAAAGTCAAACTCTACATCTGCAATGCCTAATCGTTTTCGCTCCTTCCTGCCAATCCAAAACGCAACAAACAGTACCCACATAATCCCGGCCACCATGGCGGGAATGACAGGATTAAAAATTGCGCCAGGATCGACTTCAAGTGCGGTCGCCGCTCGTGCGGTCGGGCCTCCCCACGGCAACAGGTTCATAACACCCGCTCCAAGCGCTACGACGCCAGCTAAAATAATCCGACTCATCCCTAATTTATCGTATAGCGGCAATAATGCAGGGATGGTAATAAGGAATGTCGATGCACCCGATCCATCCAAATGTGCAAGCATCGCAATAATCGCGGTACCGACAACGATTTTTAAAGGGTCGCCTTTGACTGCCCGCAACACACGTGATATGACGGGATCGAACAATCCCGCGTTATTCATTACACCGAAATAGAGAATAGCGAAGCCAAGCATGATACCGGTCGGAACGACACCCTTCACACCTTCCAGCATAAATTCTCCCATCTGCGCCCCAAATCCTCCAATTAGTGCGAACACGACCGGAACGAGAATTAACGAAACGATGACGGACATCCGCTTCGTCAAAATGAGTGCCAAAAATACGAAAATCGTTAAAAACCCTAATAATGCCAACATACAAGATCCCCCTTTTATTTGATCTACAGATCTACTTCCATTTCCAGCAATGCATAGCTTAACGTTTTTCCATGCGTATCCATTCCGGGAGAAGTTGTCACTCCACCTAGCAAAGCCCCTTGGCAGACGAACTGAAGGGCCGCTATGTTCGGCATCTCGTAACGCGTCACCTCCCCTTTGACAATATGTTTCAGATGAAGTTCTACTCTGTCCGCCGTCACTCGTTCACGCAACGCCTCGTACATTCCTTCCTCGTAAGGAATAAGCGACAACATGAGGACATCCCCCTTATCCCCTGCTCTGCTATGCGCCAATTCGTACAGTTTACGCACCATTTGGTTTCACCTCCATGACCTGCAATTCCGCTTCCACAATATCCATAGGAACCATTGCGGAGACGATGCCGATTACTTCATTCAAATATTTACGGGCGCCGCCTCCCCCAGCAGGTCCATTTGTATAAAGGGCCTCCACCTCTTCGCCAATCCGCTTCGCTTTTTCCCGCTCATATGTCTTGCCTGCAACACGAAGGCGGACCTCATACGGAATACCTTCGTAGCTAAATGACCCCCGATGCGCCGAAGTAATCCCTATGTAATCAACTGTCAACTCCTCATAACAATCTTGCAAGCGCTCCTGAATGACAGCTCCCGCCAGTTCAGCACGCCCGACCGCATTTTCACCGGCGTATGTAATCTCTCCCTCGCCAAGAAAGCCAGCATCGTAGCCGATGCTTACTTTCAGCTCGGATGGTCGCTCCTTCCCACTCCCGCCTGTCACTACTATGCGGTCATTTCCATCTTCCCTCAAAGAGACCGTTGTAAAATCTGCAATAACATCCGGCGTTATATAAGAAGACGGATCCATCACTTCATACAAAAGTTGCTCTTTCACGGTACGAAGCGTCAAAGCTCCCCCCGTTCCAGGCAATTTCGTCAACAGCGCAGATCCATCCGGTTGTACTTCGGCCAGCGGAAAACCGAGATGTGCGAGACCGCCGACGTCTTTTTTCCCGGGATCTGCAAAGAAACCGCCTGTCAATTGTCCTCCACATTCGAGCAAATGGCCGATCACGGTCCCTTTCCCCATCAATTCATAGTCACTAGTTGACCAGCCGAAATGATGGATCATCGGTGCCAAGAACAAAGATGGATCGGCAACCCTTCCCGTAATGATTACATCCGCCCCCGTTTCAATTGCCGGCACGATTGTGGACGCTCCCATATAAGCGTTCGCCGACAAGATGGAAACGTTTTCAGAAAGTCGCGGTTTGAACTCAAGTGAATCGCATTTTTTTAAGATGTACGGCAGAACATCATCCCCAGTAACGGCGGCCACTTTCACATGCAATCCTAGCTCGTCCGCGATTTCAATAATTTTCTTTGCACCGCCTAACGGGTTCGCTGCTCCCATATTCGTTATGAGCCGTACATTGTTTTGCTTCAATACTGGCAATAAGGAGCGAATTCTCTTTTCAAGCAAAGGATCGTATCCCATCGCAGCATCCGATTTTTTGCGTTTTTGAGCTAGTGCAATCGTGCGCTCTGCCAAGCATTCCAAAACTAAGTAGTCAAGTTTTCCTTTTTCAGCAAGCTCTACTGCCGGTTCAAGCCTGTCGCCTGAAAAACCAGCCCCAGATCCAATTCGTAGCATACAATCACCTCGTTGTGTAATAAGTCTGTCTCTTCTACTATTTTAACAAAAAAAATAGAAGAAATGCCGGTACTACAGGCATTTCTCCTTCTAATTACATGGAATAAACAACAGAGATATTCGGACTCTTTGTTAAAAGTGGCCTTACCGTCATCGTCATTCCAACTTTCTAGAATAGAGTTTTCATGTATTACAAATAACTATAATTATTATCTAATCTTATATTTCTTCATTTTATTGTACAAGGTGGCAAGAGAGATTCCGAGTTTATTTGCTACTTCCTGCCGATCCTCGACAGTTGTTCCGCTAGATTGCAAGGTTGATTCAAGTATAGTCCTTTCTGCTGCTTCTACCGCCTTATACAGCGGAAAGACCTCTGTTTCCTCATCATATAAACGATATTGCTTTTGCATAATTTCGGGAAGATGACGGATGATAATCCGCTCATCCTCGTCCGCCATGCACATCGCAAAATCCAAGACATTTCGTAGTTCCCTTACATTCCCTGGCCAATCATACTTTGTTAAAAATGTCATGACTTCTTGATCTACATCTTCCCTAGCACTCAAGACCGACTTCGCGATAAATGGAATATCCGCTTTTCGATCGCGCAAAGGCGGGATTTGCAGAACCACCGTATTTAGTCGATACATAAAGTCATTGCGAAATAGACCTTTCGCAATACGTTGATGCAAATCTCTATTCGTCGAAGCCACAATCCGTACGTCCACTCTCCTCTCTGCTGCCTCACCAATACGCCGGATTGCACCTTCCTGTAAAACTCGTAAAAGTTTTGCCTGGACATCGAGCGATAAATCACTTACTTCATCTAGAAATAGCGTTCCCCCATCGGCCATTTCAAACAAGCCTGCCTTCCCCTCTTCGAAAGCGCCTGGAAAAGCTCCTTCAGAATGACCGAACAGTTCATTTTCAATCATTTCAGATGGAATCGCCGAGCAATTCACGGGAATGAAGGGCTTTGCCGAGCGTAAACTTGTATGATGGATAGCCTGTGCAAACAATTCTTTTCCCGTCCCACTCTCACCTTTGATCAAGATTGGCAAATCGGTCGTAGCTGTTTTCTTTGCAATCGAAATGCGTTCTTTCATTTTAGGATCATTCGTAATGATATCTTCAAATGTATATCTCACCTTATGAAACGCACTAATCTGTTCTTGCAGTTCTTTCACTCTTTGACGTTGCTTCTCAAGCTCCCGAGTGAGAAGCTGTACCTCATTCAAACTCTTGCAGACAGAAACTGCACCAACAATCTCATCCTCTACAATGACTGGCGCCATATCAACAACATATTCCCGATTGTGCGTTTTCCTATACACGCCTACCTGACTTTCTCCACTTACGAGCGTCTCTGGCAATTTCGCACCCGGACGATATGAAATCAAAGACTTGCCGATAATATCGGGAGTGACCCCGGTAATCCGGGAATATTCCGGATTAATCGTCTTTACAACGCCAGCACGATCGATAACAAGCACCCCATCATTCATCGATTCCACAATGGCCTTCCACCATTTTACCGTTTCTTCGATTGGTACCACCCCCTTACGTTCTACTATCTCTTCTTTTAACTATAGTAAAGAACGGAATAAATATCCAGGAGAGGTTGACGAGGAGTTAGCAAATAACCAGATCCCTTTGATGCTAGGAATCTGGTTTTATTATCGATGAATAAAAATAGCCATTATCCCACCTTAAGATCTAAATCCTTATAATTACTAGCTGTCTTATGCCTAATAAGTTGCCTTACAAACCAAGCAAGTACAGCCAACCAAATTACCGATCCTAAAGCCAGAGAAATACCATAGTCCAAGTTGAAGCCTTCTGGTGCATAAAAGAAATACGTACTGACCACCGCTGTCATGAATAACGCCGGAATGCTGCATACCCAATGGAACTTGTTGTTTTCTACGAGGTACATAGTTGCCGTCCATAACATTACGGCAGCAACGATTTGATTCGTTCCACCGACATAACGCCAGAGGAAGCTATAATCAATCGTTGTCAGATAGAGCGTTATTCCTGCTACCGGAATGATAAGTAGAGCTAGTTTCCCTTTCCCGTTAAAGTCTTTTTTCGTCAGTTGCGTTAATAATTCGGCAAGCATCATTCTGGAGGAACGCAATGCCGTATCACCGGTCGTAATTGGTAGAATAACTATACCTAAGATGGCAATGAACCCGCCAAATGCGCCTAGCGTTGTTAGACTGATCTCATTCACGACTCCAGCTGGACCTCCTGCCGCCAGTGCTGTTTGCAATGAACCCGTACTGCCAAAAAAGGTCATCCCTGCGGCTGCCCAAATCATCGCAATAATACCTTCGCCAATCATTGCTCCATAGAAAACTTTTCTGCCTTCACTTTCCTTTTTTAATGTGCGAGCTAAAATTGGACTTTGTGTACTGTGAAATCCAGAAATCGCCCCGCAAGATATTGTTACCATTAACAATGGCCATATAGGCATTTCTCCCGGGTGTAAATTACTGAATGTTAAATTGGGAATTGATTTATCAAAAAAGAACAAGCCAATACCGATTGATACAGCCATGAAAATTAAGATAGCTCCAAAAACAGGGTACACTCTTCCAATAATCTTATTGATCGGCAGAACCGCCGCAAGTATAAAATAAATGAAAATAATAACTAACCAAGTTGTAAAGTTAATTGGTGTTATTTCAGTAAGCAGCTGGGCAGGCGCCGAAGTAAATGCTGCTGCCACCAAAACCATTAAGACTATTGAGACGATCGTTATAAGGAATTTCATTTTACCGCCTAAGTATTTTCCGACAAGTGTTGGAAATTGAGCTCCATTATGTCTAAGCGACAACATGCCCGAAAAGTAATCATGCACCGCCCCGGCAAAGATACTACCGATAACTATCCATATAAATGCTACCGGTCCATAAAGCGCGCCCATGATCGCACCAAATATCGGGCCGGTTCCAGCGATATTCAGAAGCTGTATCAAACTCGCTTTCCACCAACTCATTGGAATGTAATCAAGACCATCGTTGTTCGTATAGGCGGGCGTTAGATTCTGGTCATTGATGCCGAAAATTCGTTCAATCACCTTCCCATAAACGATATATCCAACAATCAACAACAAAATGGATGTTATAAAAGTGATCATCGCTGAACCCTCCCTTTTTTCTGAATTTTAAATACAATGATATAACGAACAGAAACAATAATCAATAACATTTATCATTGTTTTTCGACGAATTAAAACATTTTCTATAATGTGGAAATCTTAATATTAAAAGCATCTTTCCCTCTTCCCGGATTGATGCTTTTTATTTCAGGCATGGATCATTAATGAATCCGGTTGAGATGTATAGATATTGTATTATTCTGCCATAAACTTTATAATTATAATTTAAGCTAAACCTGCCTCTTTTCGTCTTGGTTAATAAGGAATAGAACCATTGAATAATAGATTCGGAGGTACATATGAGTAATCGAGACGCTGTTTACATAGTAGAATCCAATCGTTTTTGTGAAGAGGCCGGTATGGATCCAGATATCGTTGCCAAGCCGAAACAGTCTTTATCGGTGCAGGAGCTTGTCGAAAAGAGGGGTTCCTATAGTGAAATTTTATCCGTTGTTAGTTATTTTTCCAATAAATTGCTGGACTCATTGAAAGGTACGCCCATCCTTGTAGTTGTGTCGGATTCCAATGGATACCTTTTGGAAATCGAAGGTGATGAAAACATTAAGGCGACAATCCAACAATTCGGGATTCGGCTCGGCAGTCTGTTCGTCCGTGAAGATACGGGAACGAATGTAGTCAGTCTTGCTTTGCAACAAAAGCACCCGATCAGCATTATTGGCAAGCAGCATTTTCATACATTTCTGCATGAGATTGCTTGCTATGGAACTGCATTTCGCTATACTGACGACAATAATTTGCTTGGCAGTGTGTCCATCATGATGCCGATTCAGTTTGAAAACCCCCTATTCCTCACGATGCTGACGCAAGCGGTGGATTCGATTGAACGGGAGCTTTTATTGCGGAAACAAAATAGGAAGCTTAACATTCTGAATCAAATCATATTGAGCAGGACAAACAATGCAATTGTCCTTACGGATGAAAATGGAATTACTATTGAATTCAACGATTTCGCCCAACAACTGTCGAAGATAAGCAGGGAGGCGGTAATTGGAAGAAATATTCTCGAATCCCCAATAACCGGTACCTATTTCAAAGAAGTTCTGGAGCAAGGGAAAATTATTATAGATGAAGAGATCCAATTCACCAACCAGGATGGGAAACTTGTCGTCTGCCTGTTCGATGCACAGCCGATCCATGAAGACGGCAAGATGATTGGTGCCTTCGGACAGTTCCGTGACATTTCCGACCGCTATTTCCTGCAGGAAAAATACAATTATCTGGCTTATCACGACGATTTAACTAGCCTTCCGAACCGCAGATACGTCAATGAGGAAATCGAAAAGGTCATAGAGGATATCAATTCCGGCCATCAGCGGACAATGGCTCTCCTTTTCATCGATTTGGACAGGTTCAAAGCGATAAACGATAATTTCAGCCACGCATGGGGTGATATGCTGCTGAAAAAGGTGAGCGAACGACTCTCTGCTTGTCTCGGGAAGAATGATATGCTCGGACGGACAGGTGGAGATGAATTCATTTTCCTGCTAAAGGATTTTGAGGGCTCCGACTACGTCACGATGAAAGCTGAAGAAATTCTACACGTGTTTGATGACCCTTTCCACATTGAAGGCCACGAATTGCATACGACGGCAAGCGTAGGCATCGCCATATACCCGGACTATCCGATTACAATGGAGAAGCTGATGATTTTTGCAGATAATGCAATGTACGAGGCGAAAAACCAGGGGAAAAATCGTTACAGTGTCTACACTTCAGATTTGCTGGAAGGAGCAAAGGATGAATACAGGCTTGAGACCGATTTGCGGAAGGCAATGGAGCAAGAGGAATTCGTCCTTCATTACCAACCGCAGATCAATCCTCAAACGAGTGAAATTATCGGAGTGGAAGCGTTAATCCGTTGGCAGCATCCGTCGCTCGGCCTTCTTTCTCCCGACAAATTCATCAAGTTGGCAGAAGACAACGGGTTTATCAACCAAATTGGCAAGTGGGTCATCAAAGAGGCTTGCTCCCAAAACAAAAGATGGCAGGATGCCGGGTACCAACCGCTCAAAGTATCCGTCAACCTATCCACTCAACAATTCCTGACGAGTGATCTCGTCACGTACATGGAAAACACTCTTCTAGAAACAGGGCTAGATCCACAATATCTCGTAGTCGAGATTACTGAGTACATGGCAATGGAATATGAGTACTCCTTGAAAGTGTTGAAGCAGCTGAAGGAAATCGGGATTGGGATTAGTATAGATGACTTCGGGACCGGGTACAGCTCGCTCGCTTATTTAAATAATTTTCCAATCGATTACATTAAAATCGATAAATCGTTCGTCTTTGAAATTATCAATGACCAACCAAGCGCCTTTATCGTGAAAGCGATCATTACGCTCTCACATAACCTGCAAATGCAAGTTATCGCTGAGGGAGTTGAAACGGAGGAGCAACTCGATTTTTTAATTAAGCATCAGTGCGACTTAGTTCAAGGCTTCCATTTCAGCAAGCCCCTTCCGGCTGTCGAAATCGAGAAGTCATATTTGGACGGCACAATGAAAACGTAATTCGGTGCCTGATTCGGTGCCTAATTCGGTGCCTGTGCAAGACACATTTATGACAATTCACCGTCACGCATGAATATCCAAAGAAAAGTCAGCCATTCACTGTAATGGCTGACTTCTCTTTTCAACAGTATACAATTGTAGTTAATAAACTGAATAGTGTGCTGCACAGGCACCAATTATCCTTTAGTCCTCAGAAATCCCCAATGTCACATTAGGTCGAAATACGCTGTCGGTTTCTCCCGATAATTAATTTCTAGATTCTATAGGCAAAAAAGCATGTTAGTTATATAATAGATGTGTCTTTATTCACAAAAAACACTTTTTATTATATGCAGTCGCGATTGGGGAAAGGGGTATCTAATGGCCAAGTTATGGGGGAAATGGATGTGCAAACTATCCGGATACCATCGGATAGACTACTATTCGAACAAATGCATGCGTTGTGGACATGTTAGAACTAAGGGATTGTAAAGGGAATAGTAGATTAGGGGAAAAGCATGCCTGGGGGCGTGCTTTTTAATTATCCAACAAACGATGCACCTCCCTGTCAAACTATGTTATATTCTAATAGATTTCTAAAAATAACAACTAACAGCTATGGAGGTCAAAAAGTTGAAAATAACAACTAAAAAACTAGTCGTAAGCGCGCTTTTAACAGGAATAGTTCTGTCCACTAGTGCAGGAACAGGAATGGTTCAAGCAGAAAGTATCCATACATACAGTGAACAACAGCAAACAACGAAATATCCTAAAAAAGTGATGGAAGCCGTTCGTCAAAGTTTAGGCGTTGATAAGCATTCTACTGAAGTAGATACTAGAATTGAAGCAATGCCACAAGTCGAAGTTATGGATAAGTACCTTGATTCCTTTGGTAAAAAAATAAAAGGTAATGAGGTGCGTGAGGCTGTTCGGGGTGTATTTAACATTGATTTAGATGAGGTTTCCAAAAACAATTACGGAAATAAGCTAATTAGTTATAACCCTGCTATTATGCAAACCCTCCGTGACTCTGAAAAACTTACGGATGCAGAAATCATGAAATTAGCCAAAGTGAAAGTGATGGATGCCTATATAAAGGCTCATGGTTATGACTTAACTGGCGCTGAAAACCGTGTAGTCATCAACCAAATATTCGGCGTGAATCTTGATGGCATCTCTGGAATAGCAGGACTGCAACTCGGCATTAACTCTAAAGGTATATGGATAATTAATACACCAACTGACATGTTAGTGATTTCCTCCAGCCTTGATGACGTAGAGTTGTATGTCTACACAACAGATTATTGGGAACAGATAACAGGGACAAAGGAAGTGCCCGATTCGTTAAAGCAATACTTTGCTGATAACGGATTTACGTATGACGACGTAACAGGCAAATACATATGGGTTAATCCTACTGGCGAATCTGCACCTGAAGCGATTAAATCACAAACGATCGGTACGTTAATCCAAACAATTATGCAGGTAAACGCCAGCCTATAAGAAATAAAGTAGCCAAGAGAGCGGTCTCTTGGCTTTTTGTGTCTATTCAAGTCTTTTGTAAATATAGAAGAATACATTGCCACCGCCATATTATGCCCTGTTTGCTAAACAGTTTGTTCCAACTGTTAACAAGAACTTACGATCCGGTATCGAGAACTCTTTGATGATAAACGAGAACTCGTGGTCCGGTATCGAGAACTCTTCGATGATAAACTATACTTGCCAACTGTGGAGCAGATAAATTCCTTCCGCCATACTCTACTATTTGAATAGTCCCCACCAAAGACACATTTCACTAAACACAAAGACAATAGTATAATCCACTAAAAGGCACATCGGGGTGAAGCACATGAAAATACTCATCGCAGAAAGAGACGAACTCGAGCGGAAAGGCATCCGGTGGGTTTTGTCATCCAATCAGATTGTAATCACACAATTACGAGAAGTGGATAACGAGAAAGACTGTCTGGATGTCCTTTTCGATTGGAAGCCGGACGTTATCATTTTAGAACTCGAGATGTTGAATGAGACTAGAAAACAAGTAACGAATTTACTGATAGAACATAAGACCAAAACAGTCGTACATACAAATCATAAAACATTTGAAGCTGCTGCACAGGCTTTAGAAATGAAGGCCGAAGCCTTATTCATCAAACCGTACGACACGAATGAATGGCTGCACAACGTAAAACGAGTAGTCAATTCACAGAAGCAGCCGGGCGCGGACAACGACACTTTTATCCACCACGGCTGGGCATACGACCTTCTATTTGGACGAGTATTCGATGAATCACTTATCCAAGTCCAAGTTAGGACATGGGGATATGAACAGATTCCTACATTGGCTGTTGCGCTAAGTCCCGACAAGTCGAATAAAGAGCAAGTGAATCTTACAAAGCTCATTCCGTTCATCAATAAAGAGCTTCAAGCATACCGCCCGTTCATACTGATTGTCCAAGATCATTTCGTCCTTTTATTTAGTACGGAGTTTTTGCCCTCCACTGAAGATCCAATCCAATCGTTACGTCGGATACTCGTCTACTTTTGTCAGAGGATTAAAAATGAGAAACGACTCTCTGTTTCCGCAAGCATCGGGAATTGGTATGACGATCCTGAAAAAGTGCATCAATCGTATTGGGAGGCTAAACGTGCCCTGCTGCGCCGCTTTTACTTTGGCGGGAATCAAGTGTTTTCCCCCATTAAAAATATGGTGTTAACGGATATCGATCCATTCCTCTCACCCGTGGAAATCGATGAATTCCTGACGCACTTGCGAAATACGGATCGGGAAATGTTGAAACAATGGCTTTATCTACAGGCGAATAACTATCCGATAACAGAAGAAAGTTTCCCTGATTCGGACAATGTGCGCATTCGGCTGACAAATATTTTGTCGCATATTAGACGCTTCATGTTGGAGAAGCCGTATTTGCTGAAAGAGGAACTTACCTATAGGGGGTTGTTCAAGGATATTTTAACGGGAGAAGTGTTAGCGGACACCGTCAATAATATACTGTTTTTTTGTTATCGACTTTGCGACCTTGTCGAACATGAGGAAACTTCATACAACTCCATTTTGATCAATAAAGCCATTCGCTATATAGATGAACAGTATGCTGCCCCACTGACTTTGGAGGAAGTTGCAAACTTTGTACATCGAAATAGCCAATATTTCAGCTCCATCTTTAAAAAGCAGACAGGCTATTCATTTACGGAATATCTGCAAGGAAAACGAATTCAAGAGGCACAGGTTTTGCTTAAAGAGACGACATTGACGATTACTGAAATAGCCTACCAAGTAGGTTTTACGGATCCAGGCTACTTCAGCAGAGTATTTAAAAGTCAGCACGGGAGTTCACCGAGCGTTTGGAGAACAAATAATAATCCTGTAATCTAAAGATTATCCTCACCAAGCGCTAAATCTACCTTTATGTCACTAAATCATTTTATATCTTCCTATAATTATAAATATTCTTCATAGCTTCGATGCCTCCAAAGCGAGTAGGATGATAGTAAGCAATGAAGAAAACGCTTTCACAGACATGTATAGGAGGAATAGACATGCATTATTCACCGAAGAAAGGCGAACATCACGGTTTGCCGTACGATCCTTTTAAAAGCAGTGCAATCCCACGTCCGATTGGATGGATTTCGACTACATCAAAAGAAGGTGTAGATAATCTCGCACCGTACAGCCAATATCAAAACCTTACATGGGATCCCCCAATGGTCATGTTTGCCGCCAATCAATCTGTATTAGGCGGAAGAAAGGACACTGTTCGAAACGCCGAAGAAACGGGATGGTTTGTTTGGAACATGGCGACTTGGGATTTACGGGAAGCAGTCAATATTTCTTCCAAGGCAGCTCCAGCGGACGTTGATGAATTCGAGATGGCCGGTGTCACGAAGAAAAGCTGTACAGAAGCTCCTGGTCCTCGCGTGGCAGAATCGCCCGTCCAATTCGAGTGCGAATATGTACAGACCGTAAGAATTCCGACAGGCAACGACGTCTCCACTGTTGACCTTGTCATCGGACGCGTAGCTCATGTCCATATTGCCGATGAATTCATCCTACCTAGCGGGAAACTTGATATATTGAACATTAAACCAATCGCCCGGCTTGGATACTATGATTATACGGTCGTGAATGAAATATTTGAAATGAAGGCACCAGCTGCTTCCGAGGCAGAATTGGCGGGTCTTGAAGGAAAAAATGTATAACAAATGAACCTCTACTGTTTCAAGATAAAAAGACATCAGGTAATGACTTAAACTCGAGCGTACCTATGTCTTTTCTTCTTTGAAACATATTTTTTCACTAGCATTGTTTGAATATTACAACTCAAAACTGGAGGTAAAACGCAATGACAAATCCTCACTTGACGAATGCCGAAGAAACGCCTAAAGCTTCAAAAGAAACTGTGACGAATCTTTCAAATATCTTGAAGTTTGTTTGCTTTAGTGCGATTGGAATTTTCATCTTCTTCGCACCCATAAAAGTCGATGGGGTTTCATCCATTCCCCTAGATCACATCGTTACTTGGATCAATACGACTTTCCCATCCGTTACGCCGATTTACGCGTTACTTATGATTTTAGGTGGAGCCATTTATCCTTTTATAACAAAAACATGGAATAAGAGTACATTTAATTTGGTTTTCACTTTCTTAAAGATTACGGGGTTAATCGTGGGAATCATCATCTATTCAAATCTAGGACCTACCTGGTTAATGAATGAACATGTCGGGCCATTTTTATTTGAGTTGCTAGTGATTCCTGTCGGTATAATGGTTCCGTTAGGCGGGGTATTTTTAGCTCTGCTATTAGGCTACGGTCTATTTGAATTCGCTGGTGTACTCTGTCAGCGGATTATGAAACCAATATGGAAGACGCCGGGTCGTTCGGCAGTAAGCGCGATGGCTTCGTTCGTTGCCAGTTTTGCGGTCGGCCTATTGATCACGAATCGGGAATTCAAAGAAGGCAAGTATACAATCAAGCAGGCAGTCATTATCGCCACAGGCTTTTCGACAGTCACCGTCTCCTTCATGATCATCGTCGCCAAAACGTTAGATTTGATGAGCGTCTGGAACTTGTACTTCTTCACAACGGCCTTTGTAACGTTTGCCGTCACAGCGATCACCGTACGGATCTGGCCGATCAGTAAACTGCCTGACGAATACTATAATGGTATGGAGGGAGAACCTGAAACAGTCATCCGAAGCAACTATATTCAAAATGCGTGGAATCAAGCAATGGAAGCCTCTCATAACGCGCCGAATTTCGGTAAAAATATATGGGTCAACTTACGGGACGGCATGATCATGACGATGAATATGCTGCCGACTATTTTATCCATTGGCTTAATCGGCATCCTGTTAGCAGAATACACACCTATCTTCGATTTTATCGGATACATTTTCTATCCAATCACTACTCTACTGCAAGTGCCTGACGCATTTTTAGTAGCCAAAGCTGCGGCAATCGGGATTACTGAAATGTTCTTGCCGGCCTTATTAGTAGTGGAAGCAGCACTCATCTCAAAATTCATCGTCGCGGTCGTCTGCGTCTCCTCCATCATTTTCTTTTCGGCAAGCATTCCGAGTATCTTGTCAACCGAGATTCCGATCAGCATTCCAAAACTGATTGTCATTTGGCTGGAGCGGACGATTTTGAGCTTGATCATTGTGACACCGATTGCTTTTTTACTGTTGTAAATGAAAAACAACCATCCGCTCACACGATTTTAGTGTGAGTTGGATGGTTGTTTTTTTAATAGACTACTCACCTTGCATTGGTTGGTTTCGTTGCGAATAGTTTTGATTGCATTGCGACTGGCTTTGCCCTCGCAGCGATCTTTTTCCCCACATGCACCCTATCACTTATCAAACCGCCGATAATTCCGATCCTTCCCTTTCTTACTAATGAAATAGCGCGTCTTCGATTCAATTACTGCTCCAGGCGTAGTCTGCCTCTCAATCTTATATTTCAACTTGAAAGCACGAGTATATTTCTCGTCAAATGAATAAAAACTTGTATTTAGTATGATTTCGGTACCATTATTCAATACAATTTCCGTATGTTTTTTATCAATCGCCTTGTAATCCTTGACGTGGTCGATGGCAATCCAGACGCAATCCTCATTTACCGGCGACATATGCGGAAACCAATAGAGGCTCTGCGTCAAATTCAGCACAATAGGAGGCATGGATATTTCCCCTAGCAGCGTCCGTGATCCATCGTTCGCGCCTCTCAAACTGGAACCGTAGCAGCGAAGGCTATAATCGATCAGTTTCGTCGGCTCGATATTCACTTTAAACAACTCCGTCTTTTCCATAACAACCGAAAGCAATCGGCCATTCTCATCAAACTCCGGCAAAATGATGCTCGTTCCGTTGTTCACTACGTACTCTTCTTTCAATTCCATGTTGAACTCCCCCTTTTTGAATTAACTCTTATCAAGTTTCGAAAAAAGGAGTATACTGACCTATAGGTCGGTACACTCCGGCCAGCAAGTCCTCGAGTGGGTCTCCGCAGACTCAGACACTCGGGGACTTTTCGTTCAACCTCGATCACCTCACTAAAGCCGCAGTCAGTCCTGCACTGTCCAGCCCGTGGGATTCGCAATCATTGTTTCGACTCCAGTAAGCGCTTACAATCATTTCTTATCGTCTATTCTAATCTGTTATTAGTCTTGAAGACTCCTCGTTACCACGGCGACGAATTGGGGATGCATATATGTAGTTGCTTACACGTTACAATATGGTTTCGCGAATCAAAACTCGTTTCATAACTTATCGGCGGTCGTTTTATGGAGCAAAACTGCAGCTTATATAGTTCTTTACTACCTGAATGATAAATAGGAAAATTCACCCTTATCTATCATCGTATACATTATAGTTCAAACAGAATTATTAGTCTACTAGATAAAGGAATATTATAATTATTTAGTGTTTTTTATGCAACTCTACAGATATACTATTGTAAAAGGCCCTCTGCATCTGCAGAAGGCCTCGTCAGTATCACGTCTATCCCCCCATCAACCCCCTCAGCCTCTTCAACAGCCTTTCCCTCCTTTTCTTCACGCCGGAAACCGAAATACCGAAACGATCGGCACATTCCGCCAAGCTGCACCCTTCTAAGAAAGTCCATTGGATGAACGCTTTTTCGGAAGGATTTAATTGGTCAATCGCGTCATGGAGACAGCCAAACCCATCATCCTCTTCCGCACCACCAATGAAAAATACTAGCACCTCATCTGTCGTCGACATGACATTCTCCTCAAAACGGCTTTCTCGTTTCAACTCATCCAACATCGCCCCGCGAATGCTGCGGTACGCAAATGGCGTAAAATCACCCTTTTCATCATCAAACCTCGTCCACGCCTGCCATAATGCCACCCTTCCCGCCTGCCTGTATTGCTCATGGTCACGGTAAATATTCAACTTCCTGATCGAATGCGAAATCATCGGTTCATATTGCATCAACACATCTTCAAATTCCAACACGAAGAAGCCTTTCCGATCGTGCACGACACACTGTATTCCCGGGTGATTTCATCGTATAGGGCATTTGAATTGTTTACAGTTCGAGAAAATTCATTTGAGCTATGTAAACTTCAATTATTGGGGATCAAACTTGAACTTTCATACCTTTTTTCAAGCTTTGCCGCTTTCAAACTTCAATTATTGATTAAATTTACGGTACCAGGTTCTCATTAAAATCAGAATCATCGCTAGCTAAATCTCTATTATAAAAGAAAAAACTGTAGGCAATCACCAAAATCCATGGTGTTTGTCTACAGTCTAAAACCACTATTCCGTCTTATCATACCTCTTCGGATCATACGCCACTTTCAACAACGAAACCGCAATGAGTAAACATAAAACCATCGCAGGCAATCCACCTAAATTAGACAGCATCTTAATACCATCTATTTCGGCGAAACTAATCATCATCCATGCAATCACAGCAATCGATATACCCCATATCACCTTTATGGCGATACTTGGCTCGGGGCTATCTGGTGTAATGCCAGTAGAACTGATTCCACCCATTGCAGATATGTTCGAGTCCGCTGCCGTTACGAATGAGATAAAGACGATGAACAAATAAAACGGGATAACGATCGCCGATAATGGAACTTCAGATAGTATCGCATATAATGCCGTTTCCGGGCCGCTTGTTGTAAAGACATCCGCAATTTTCGTATCGGTAATCAAGCGGTGTATGGTCGTCCCACCGAAGATCGTCATCCACAACCCACCAAAAAGAGATGGGAACGCAAAGTTAACAATGATGAATGTCCTAACCGTGTACCCATAGCCAATTCTTCCCAAAAACAATGCCGTGATGGCTGCCCAGGCAAACCAGTTCGCCCAGTAGAAGACAGTCCACCATTGCGGCCATTGATCGCCGGATGCCGCGCCTGTGAACAAGCTCTTCTCAAAGAAGTGCGTCACATAGTGGCCAAACGATTCAACGCCAAGATTAATAATGAAACCAGCTGGTCCCGCAACAAAAATGAACAGGACAATGACGATGTACACTTTCATATTGATATCCGACAAAATTCGAATACCATTCATCAACCCGCTTGCTGCTGAAATAACAAAAGTAATCATCACGATTGCGGTGATGAACGCCCACGATACCGGTGAACTCGCTATGCCAGTAAGATAATTCAAACCGCCGCCAAGGTTGATGACAGCTGTTCCCAAGGCTGCAGCCATTCCTAATGCGAGTGTATATAAACAGACCGCGTCAATGACCTTCCCCCAACCGCCTTCTATTCTCGAGCCGAATAAAGGGGCCATCGTTGAACTCAAGCTAAACGACTTTTTCATATTATAATAGGCAAACGCAAACATTAACGCAGGAACACAATAGATGGCATACGGAGTAATCGTCCAATGCAAATACATTGTCGACATCGAATAGATCACTGCCTCAGGGGATTCCGGAGGGATGTTCATCGATTCCGGGGGCGCTAAGTAATGATAGATCGGTTCGACGATCCCCCAAAACGTTACACCTGCCGCAACAGTCGTCGTCAGTGTGATTGCAATCCAATTCGGAAGCTTCAGCATCGGCTTTGCCTCTTTCCCGCCGATTTTCACTTTGCCCAACGGCGAAAAGTAAACAATGATGACTGTCGCCAATAAAAGCAAACCGCTAAGACTGAAAAGCCCTCCTAAATTGACTAATAACCAATCATTCGCTTTTGTCGTTATGTCGATAAAAGCATCTCTATTTGTAAAACTTATAATACCGGCTACCAACACTAATAAAAACGGTGGCCAAAAAACAGCATGTCTAAGATTCATCTAATCTCTCCTTACTATTCTGCCATGAAGGCCCGGCGACGCCGTTTGGGAGCTAGTTGGACAGCAATTTCCTTGCGAAACTACGTAAATCTTCTTCAGAGATGAAGCGGCAATTGTTTTCCCTCATCGGTTGATTCTCTTCCGCTTTCATCGTTTCTACTAAACGACCAACATCATCTATACATAAACCATCCTCTAGTAACGATGTGTCTACTCCGCTTGTATTGACTAGTTCCATAAAACGATCCGCCCCTGCATAGGCGATCTCCGATTTGCTCAATCCTTCCGTATGTACCCCCATCGCGTTTGCAACTTTCGCAAACATGTCTACATTCCCTTCCACCTTCCATCGATACGTTGCATTCATTGCAATCGCAACTGCCCGCGCATGCGGCACTCTTCCGACTGTTGAAATGGCATGGCCAATACAATGCGCGATGCCCGTGCCTCCATGTTCAATCGCCGCTCCTGCAAGTGCCGCCCCTACTGCTAATGCCGTCCTGCCTTCGAGATCCTTCGGGTCATGCAGCACTCGCTCCAAGTTTCCGCAAATCAATTCGATGGATTTGAGTCCGAACGCTTCGATGATCGGATTCGACCTAGTACCCGTACACGCTTCAATCGCATGCACGAATGCATCCAATGCAGTTGCAGCCGTTAAATGAGGGGGGAGCCCCTTAGTAAATAAAGGATCTAAAATAGCCACGTCCGGTGCCATTTGTTCGTCCCATCCCCATACTTTGCGTTTTTCACTATTCGTAAATACAACCGTGCTTGTCACTTCGGCACCCGAACCTGAAGTGGTAGGGATCATGATCGACGTAATCGTTTTCTTCGGAAAAGGGTTTGCCATCAGCTCATAATGGGATGCAGACGCTTCCCCGACCGCAACAAGGGAAGCCATTTTAGCTACATCCATTGCCGAGCCGCCACCGATTCCAATGACACAACCTGCATCGAAGTCCCGTATGACCCGCGCGGCTGCATCAATCGAACGTACAGATGGATCACTCTCCAGATCACTGAACACGCTATAGTCAATGTCGCTTTCCTTGAGCACTTTTTCGACTAAATCGACAACACCAGCCTCAATGACGCCTTGATCTGTAACAATGACTGTTTTACTTGAAGCTGTTAACTCTTTAATCAGTTGTCCAAGCTGAAGGTGCTTCCCTTCTCCACAAAGTATTTTTGTCGACAAGCCAAACTCAAATTGCATGTTCCGTCACTCCATTCAACCCGACATGAAAGATTGATGCCACTTAGTATTTCATGTAAACCGTCTTCACTTGTGTAAATTCATAAAAGCCATGTTTCCCATCGTCTCCACCGATTCCGGATTTCTTCCATCCCGAATGATATCCTTGATACGCTTCACCTTGTTGTCGATTGACATAGACTTCGCCACACTCAATGTTGGAAATCAACTCCATAATGTATCGATAATTGTTCGAATACACATTCGACGTGAGTCCGTAATCCGAGTCATTCACGTATTTAATGACTTCTTCCAACGTTTCAAATTCAACAATCGGCAAGACAGGCCCGAATATTTCCTCCCTGACAATTTTCATATCTTGCGTACAGTTATCAAGTATAGTCGGTGGATAAAAACTACTACCCTCTGCTATTAATTCTCCGCCACATAAAACGGCAGCCCCTTCGGAAACAGCTTCTTTGACCATGTCATGGACTCTTTTCGCATCGTTCGGGGTCACTAAACATGTCATTCCGATTTCAGGGTTTTCAAGGCCATCTCCAAACTCCGTTTTCGAGAACTCCTCCACGAGTCGATTGATGAATGCTTCCTTTATGGACTTCTGCACGTAGAGTCTCTCCGTGTTGTTGCACACTTGCCCCGAGTTAGCCAAACGCCCGCCTGCAATGGCTTGAACGGCAAGATCGATATCCGCATCCTCCATCACAACCGCTGGCGCTTTCCCTCCCAGTTCCAAAGAGACTTTAATCATATTTTGCGCACACTTTTCCATTATCCGTTTCCCGACAGCTGTGCTGCCAGTGAACGTAATCATGCTGATCTTTTCCGAAGAAGTGAGAGCTTCCCCAACAATGTTGTCCTCGCCTGTCACAATGTTAATGACACCTTTCGGAATGTCCGTCTCGGCAATCAACTTCGCGAGTTCCAACGCGGATAATGGTGATTTTATGCTAGGTTTAATGACTACCGTATTTCCCGCAATTAATGCAGGCACCATTTTTCGTATGAGGACATAAATTGGGAAATTCCAAGGCACAATGATGCCAATTGCTCCTAACGGTTCTCGTATGGAGAGGATTTTTTCATTGGGATTGTCACTTTCCACGACATCGCCTTCTATTCGCCTTGCCCACTCTGTTTGGTACTCTCCGAGATCAGCTGCATAAAACACTTCCGATTTCGCCGAGGAATAACTTTTCCCCATCTCCAAAGTGATCATTTTCCCAATCGCATTTAGACTACTATCATCTTGCATTAAACGTAAAAGCTGCTTAACTAATTTAGCTCTTTCAATTGCCGGTGTCTTCTTCCATTTTGAAAAAGCTGTCACTGCCGATGAAACGGCATGATCCACATCCGCTTTATCTAATGAAGGTACCACCCCTATCACTTCATTTGTAGCGGGGTTCATAACTTGAATGGTCTTATTTTGTTTATGGCTAACGTATTCACCGTCAATGAATGCTTGCAATGAAATCATGTAGACTCATCCTTTCACAAATACTTAGCGAATAAATACTGTTTTTCTTCCTGTAATGGGAAATAGGCCCTTTCTCCATATTACCAATTTTATAAAATAATTCAAGTAGACTGCTATTTATTATGATTACAATAATTAAACGAAGTGGAGCGTAATTGCAATAGGATCGGCATCCTACTTGTAGAACACACACCTATTCTCCATCCGCTTACATGTTTTATGTGAGTTGGAGTTGTTTGTCTACAAACTACCTAAAGGACTACTAGCCTTACATTTGGTTGGTTTCGTGGCGAATTATTGGTTGATTTATCGATAAAAAAATATTTTTCTTGCACGAGTATCCTTTTTGACCCCTCCCCTCTATATAAAAAGAAAAGGGGAAAATGAAATGACACACTACCTAAAGGAGTACGCAAAATTCAACACAATCGCAGAAATGGACGCAGCAGCCGAACAGCACGCCAAACGCCACTGGGATGAAATGACGAATTCCGACCGCCAAGTGCTCGACGTCATCCGCCGCTATTCGGTGAAATACGGTGCTGCTCATTTGAAACACGGAACAATAGAAGACGCCATAGGGAAATCAAACGTTACTGTACGACGCGCAATCCGCAAACTCGTCAAGCTGCACATCATTGAAAAAGTCCACACGATCCGCCCCGTAATGAGCGGACTTGGCGCAAACATCTACATCATTCTACCGTTCGATGACCAGGGGAAAATGAACGATCGGGATGAGGACAACAAACCGCATGATAACAAGGAAATCAAGCAAATTTCCGAAGACGAAGCTCTTCCTTCTAAATCATTATTAAAATCTATAGATCTTAACTACACGTCTCCTGAGGAACCGTCTAAGTTATCCACAAGTCTTTTCAGTCGAATGAAAGATCTGCTTGCCGGAACAATCGGTGACACAAAAACAGCCCGTGAATTCTTCGGAATTCACCGGGCCATTTCGGGACGCATGCTGAAATATGAAATCTATAAAGACGACCAGTCTGTCTTCGAAGACCTTGCCTATCGTGCGTTGATAATCACTGTGATGGCTACGAAAAAGAAGGTGATCCGCAACTTGCCGGGGTATTTCAAAGGTGTGTTGGACAAGTTGGTGGAGGAGACGTACTTCAAGGATATGTTTATGATGTTTGATGTGCCGGTTGAGGAGTTCTATTGTCCGGAATGAATTTCGTGGAAGGCTAATTTGCAAGGTTGATTGTCTTGCGAGCTACTTACATTGCGTTGTGATCAGTTTACGTTGTGTTGCAAACTGTTTTGATTGCAGCCAAATTATATCGGTGAGATAACGTTGCAGTCGGGGACATTGCAAGCGAAGTCGTGGTCCCGGTTGGATGCGGGCGGACAAGTTAAGTAAACACCAACTACCAGGCACCCATACAATTCAAAATTGTCAGGGTGCCTGGTACCTATTATTGAAATTCAAATAATCCCTTGGAACCGTAAAATGATCTCCGCGATGACTGCAGATCCTAGAAATGTCCCAAGCATAACGAGAGTTGCAACAACGATTGTTTTCCAACCGAGTTTTACAAAGTCAGTCCAAGAACGTCCAATTGCGATTCCTGCATAAGCGAGTATCGGTGTTGCGAGCGCAAGCAGTTGAACTTCGGACGTCCACTGTACAACTTTTTCAGATCCAGGAATCCAAGGCATAGAAACGATGACTCCGATAATAGAAATATACGCGATACTCGGGAAGTTTATAGGAATCAGCTCTTTTAGAATAAACCCTGCCAAACAGATGAGAATGAGTGTAATCATTCCAGGTACAGCTTTTAGCGGCAAAATATCATAACCTGCCCAGTTGCCAATAAGGGCGGTGATGCCAAAAATCCCAAGCAATAATACCCACTCTTGTATATTTTTTAGCATCAGTATCCCTCCCTATTACGAGTCATTCGAGCATAGATTTTCTCAGTTAGTGGAAGCCCAATAAAGATACTTACCCACAAACCTGTAGAGAGTGAAAGTAAGTTACTCGCTCCTGAAAATGCGATAATTTGAGATTCGAGTTCCGGAAATGCAGCAACCAGTGAACCACTCGCTGCGGCCATCATACTTCCACTTCCGACTCCTGATGCCATTGCAAACGATAGCGGGCTTAGTGGAGTTACTGTAGCTAGTAATCCAGATATAAGACCGAGGAATACCGCCCCAAACACTGTCCCAAAAATATACATCGCCATCACTCCCCGCCCTTCAGGAGAGTTGATGCCGAATTTGTCCATGATTAGTCCCACGTTCGGTTCACGGCCAATTGAGTGGGTCATCCCTATGGCTTCACGCTTAAGCCCAAGCCAAATTGCAACCGGTAATGCAAGTAGGATTGTCCCTAAGTTACCGAGTTCCTGCAATAATAATGCAGGCCCGGCAGCAATCACTTCAGGTAAGGACGGCCCAATAATGACCCCGATTTTCGCTAGCAACAACGATACACCCAAAACAATTATCGGTTCGGCATTTTTAGATTGCTTTTCTTTAACAACTGGTGTGAAATAGAGCACCAGACCAATTACTAGTGCATATAACATCGGTAATAATAGAATCACACCAGGACCCACCGGAATCTTAAATGTGCCAATCAGTTCAGTGATAATTACAATACCAAGTACAATTGCATGTAACCGCCAATCTTTCCAAATCCCGGCAAGTGAATTCTCACTCCCAACCATTCAAATCCCCCCTATTTTTACTTCCACTCCTTATAATAGATCAAGTTTGCGTCTCATGCTCAAGAAATTCCGCTACTGCTGTTGAATCCCGTCTGCCCGCACCTGTTGCATTCACACGTGTAAACAACTCATGAGGTGCACCACTAATTGTAGGGGGTACTCCTACTTCAGTTGCCAAGTTCCGATATAGAGAAAGATCCTTCAACATGTTGGCAAGAGAAAACGTAACATCGTCATATGTTCCATGGATAATTGAGGGCCCGAACACATCCATAACTTTTGTTTGTGCAGAACCCTTTTGGAAAAGTTCCCCTAACTTCTCTTTCGATATACCCGCCCTTTCTCCAGTTAGTAGGGCTTCCCCTAACAACGATATGATTCCTCCAACAACCATGTTATTGCACAATTTAACGATTTGTCCCGCTCCACTTGGCCCTAAATATTCAACGTGCTCCCCCATTGCGTGAAGCACAGAAGACACTCGCTGAAATTCTTTTTCTGACCCACCGACCATAATGGTGAGAGTACCTGAACTTGCGCCATCAGGTCCACCACTCACCGGACAATCAAAATACGATATGCCTACAGAACTCGCTGACTTTTCAATCTCTCTTGTCTTCACAACATCATTAGTACTCATATCCAGCACAGCACTTCCAGGCTTCATAGCGTGCAAAGCCCCTTCACGCTCATCCAACAACACGCTTTCCACTAAATCCGTCGTTGGCAATGACAATATGACTACGTCACTCGACTTCGCAAGCTCTGTAACTGTAAAAGCTCGAATTCCACCGTTTTCTACGACTCGGGCAACAGCTTCCGGATTCGTATCGTATACTGTGACTTCATATCCTTTGCGAAGTAAATTCGTTGCAATCCCATATCCCATCAGACCGCATCCAATCACACCTATCTTCTTCATGAGGTTTCCTCCAGTCGTCCCTATCTGATGAACCACTCCCATATCAGGGTCTGATATAAACCGTTTTGTAATCCGTCCAAAAATCCAGAGTTGTCGACCCCTGCTCGCGTGGCCCAATACTAGATGCCTTCTTACCCCCAAACGGATACTGATTCTCAAAATAGTTGGATGGGATATTTACATGGGTTACACCCGATTCGATATGACGAATGAAGTGAAAAGCTTTCTTTAAATCATTTGTATAGATTGTCGAAGACAAACCAAATTCACTATCATTCGCAAGTTCCAGTGCTTCTTCATACGTATCTACAACACTCATTGCCATGACCGGCCCAAAAATCTCTTCTTTGAAAATCGTCATCTCTTTCGTCACACCACTAAACAACGTTGGAGCAACGAAATAACCTGCGTCCAATCCATCTTCCATCAATTGCTCTCCACCACATTCAAGTATTGCACCTTCATCAATCGCCGTTTTCACATAATGTAAATATGTCTTAAGCTGTCCTTCATCGACGACGGGACCGTTGTCGACGTGTTCCGTAAATCCATCGCCAATTTTCAACTCCTGAGTCCTTGCAACGAGTTTTTTCGTCAAATCTTCCGCAATAGAACGGAGCACGATCAGACGACTTGTGCCTGTACAGCGCTGTCCGTTGTCTAAAAATCCACTGATGATCAAGTTCTCCACTGTTTCATCTAAATCTGCATCTTCCAAAACAATCGACGCATTCTTACCGCCCATTTCCGCTTGCATTTTAGCACCACGTTCACTTACGGCCTTTCCAAGCGCAAGTCCAACTTGTGTAGAACCCGTAAACGATACGGCTTTGATTTTTTCATGACTGCCAATTGCATTTCCAATGACTCCGCCTGGGCCAGTCACCATATTAATCACGCCCGCAGGAACACCAGCTTGTTTGAACAGTTCCATAATCTTGACACTGATTAACGATGTATTGCTCGCAGGTTTAAAAATCACCGTATTTCCCGCAACAATTGCCGGCGCAATCTTCCAAATGCCGATGCCAAGGGGGAAATTGTACGGAGCTATCACGCCAACTACGCCAAGTGGTTCACGGATTGTATACGCAAAAATTCCCGAATCATGCGACGGAACCGTTTCGCCAGTCATCCGAGTTGCTTCTCCACTGAATTGTTTCATCGCTTCAATCGTTTTCCGTACTTCTCCATTTGCTTCCCTGAACGACTTCCCGACTTCTTTCGTAATAATTGAAGCCAGTTCTTCTCGCTGAGCTTCCAGCAACTGAATAAGGTTGAACAATACATCTCCGCGAGTCGGTGCGGCAGTATTCGCCCAACTCGGGAATGCATCTTCTGCAGCTTGAATTGCTCGCTCTACATCAACCTCATTCGACTTTTGGAAATATCCTAGCACATCTTGATTCGCAGGATTCAAGCTTGCATACGTTTCGTTCGTATTCGATGACACCCATTCTCCATTAATATAATTATGATAAGTAAGGCCCATATAGAATCTCCTCCTCAAAGTATCTATCTATTATGATAAATCAAATTAAGGATTCGTTATATATGAGCCTCCACAAAGATTTCTATTATATTTCGTTGAGCTCCATATAAATCTTGAACGCAACAACAAAGTCGATCCAATCTTTCACATTCGTAAAATCGATTCCTAGTAATTCTTCTGCTTTTTTCAACCGATAGTAAAGTGTATTGGGATGCACATGTAAGACTTCAGCAGTCCGTTTCTGACTACTGTTCGATTGGATGAATACGTTTAGTGTGTGTATTAACGTTGAATCTGCCGTTTTTAGCAGGCGTAACTTATCATTCATGAAACGCTCCAATAACTCCTGATCAACTTCATATAACAACCGTTCGATTCCGAGCATTGAATATTCTACAATGGACATATCATATTTCTTTGCGTATCCGACAGATTGCATCGCTTCCTTATACGAAACCGACAATTCCTGTAATGACGTTTCCCTACCGATCCCTAAAATGATATCAGAGTCATCTGACCACATCTGCCGAATGCTGGAGTACAACCCTTGTATCATTTGCTCAGAAATTCCAGGCACGATAATAATAAGTTGAAAGGCACGTGCAAAGATTAAAGGATTCACTCGCTGGAATCGAAGCTTTCGCTCTACAAACTTTACGAACCTTTCTTTCCCATTCAGTTCCTCCACTTTCCAAAGGGGTTTTTGGTTTCCTTCAATAATAATGCATTGAACATGCGTATCCGTTCGCCAGTTAACATACTGTAGGGCTGCATCCAATTCTCTTCCAGATAACCCCTCCATTAAACGATTGAAAACTTGCTCCCTGAAATAGACTTCCTTTTCGTACAATGCATTTTCTTTAATAAGTTCGAGCGCAATCGACAAACTTGCTTGCTCGATTGTAATTTTGTCCATTTCACTGAACTGTTCGAAAGGTTGTGGCAAAGAAAGAAAACCGAATGTATCCACTCCCCTTCGAATCGGAAATAAATGTGTATCAGCCGTTACATCAAGGTAGCTATAGTAACTAACCGAAATGCCAATCATCCTAGTAAGCAATGAAAGAATAGCATCAATCCCACGACCTTCAATCATAAGTTGATAAAACGTATTATGAATCGAAATCGATTTTTCCAGTAACGCGTTTTTCTGTTGCAAATGCTCATGTACTCTGGCGTTTTCAATCGCAATCGCACTTTGCCCTGCTACTACTTCAATGACCATCATGTCTTCAGGTGTGAAAATACTGTCTTGTCTATAATTATTGACTGTCACGACTCCTAAACATCGATTCTCGTAAAGTATAGGAACACAGAACAAACTTCTTACACTTCTTTTTTGAACGCCTTCGTAATAGTACCGAACATTCTTACCGGACATATTCATCATATATTCTTCAATCTCATCGCGGGATGTAAACAGCTTCGACTGTTGCTGTCTAAAGACTTTTCCTGTAATGGACTCTCCTTCAGCAAATGCGACATGTGTAAACGCTGCATCGTCAACGCCTTCACCTTTCGCGTAACGAAGGGTCTTCGTCTCATTGTCATACAAATATATGATAATTACATCCGCCACATCCACTAAATCAGAAGCCGCCTGTATGACACTATGCAAGATTTCCTCTAGTCGCAAAGACTGTGTCAATATCTTATTAATTTCCAACAGCGTATTCGCTTTATATAAATCCATTTCACTATTGGCGAACATCGTCTCACCACTTTTTTATTTATTTATTAATATAATTATCAGTCATCGGGAGGGTTATCTCAAGTGCTGAAAACAAAAAAAATCTTTAACCTGAAATCATTCGGATAATGGACTAGCGACCTAATCTGAACATAGTGGCTTAGAGCTCAATCCCTTCAACCAAATGGCTTTCGGCTCGTCATCTAACCTTCTACGCATAAAGATGCCTGCTACCCAACATCCTCCAAGACCCGCTACGAGTGATGGATAGATCCATAACGAGAGCCCATTCGTTATACAACTCCAAATGAGACTATGCCTTCCGTAGCAGGTCAGTTTTAGGGCTATTCATATGTGAAAGTTCCTTCCTATTTAAAAAACAAAAAAGATACCTTCAATAAAGAAGGTACCCACAAATCTAATGAAAAAATTATTCAGTTTTCTCTCCAAGTATTTTATGCTTCTTTGCTAACTCCTGTAGTTCCTTCCTTTTAGCAACATCAGAATCGGAACGGAAAACTGCAGGTAACAAGTGAAATACATTTCTAGACTCAATATATTTGTCTAGGGATGAATTCAATGCCAACTGCCTCTCCGTAATATCCATTATTAATGCACTAAATTCCTTTTCTGCCTCAGTAGTTCCGACCGGGTTGAAATTAATTAGAAAATCATTATAACTGCTTATAGATTTTCGGATTTCATCAACCTTCTCAGTGCTATATATTAATTTTGGATTTTCATCTAGAATATCCATCATACCCTCAAGCATCAGTTGATGCTGCGCTTCTAATTCTAAAAAAGATATTAACTCATCATAGTATTCGATGGACACAGTGCCATTCTGCACACCTTCTGGATAATTTGATATGTCTTTAGACTCCGCATTGGTTTTTTCTACACCACATGCACTGATAAGCGACGTAACGGCTAAAAGCGTGATTAATGTGATGGATTTTAACTTGCGATGCTTAATGCTCATCTTTAATGATTCTCCTTTAAGCGATAGCTGTTTTTAGTAGCATAGACATAAAGAAGAAGCTTATTCATAAAATTGAGTAAAGTACCATGTCAGTGTTACTCGTACATGCGTTGGCGTTGTCTGATAAAATCCCTTGGCGTTTAATGGTGATAAAGTCGTCGCAAGTGGTAAAATCAGGTGGTTGTAATTACAGGTTTCGTTACAATTCCGAATTCAATGAGTACCTGATATCCGAAATTAAGTAACTGAAACAAATGAAGTAACAGATTTATTATTAAAACAATACTTACTGGATAACGTATTTACTTCTGATGAAGCTACTGACAAATACACATGGGTGAATCCAACTAGTGAATCCCCTGAAGCGATTAAATCACAAACGATCGGCACGTTACTTCAAACTATTATGAGTGAATGTTAGCTATCCTTTAAGAAATAGATCGGACAAGAGAAAATTCTCTTTGCTTTTTATCTCTCTCATCCTTATTTAGTGATGTTTCTCGAATCCCCTTTGGAAACCTTTTCTTTTTTCACATTCACATTTCCGTATTAATTTTTCTTCTAAATATAATTTTATTAACTATGACGCCTATAATAAAAACAGATATCCCTTCACCAACACTACCTTCGAATAATAAAGATGCTGACCAAATCATGACAATCCATCCAAATACTTTAGACATTATATTTTTATTCAATGACTATCGCCACCAATTCATTGTTTTTTTACGAAGTTTTACATTTACAATCAATTTTACTGAGTCATACTCTAGAAACTTCTCTGGTAACAGTTCCCAAGTGTTTATTTCTGGTAAGTAACTTCTCGGAATGTATGATATCCTCATTGAAGATATCAATAAGGCTTAAACCCATTACACTAATAGTTGCTCCTCAAAAACTATTTTTATTCCATCAATCAAAAGACCATTGTCCAAAAAAACAGATCCTTTGCCATTCTTTTACCACAAAACCCCATAAGATCCCCAGCCAATTCCCTTTGACATATTTTTAAAGGTGTTAAATATTTTACCGAGAAACTGTTAACTCACCGAAACTCCGAACCCCCACCCCATATAGCCCTCCCTCCAGTATGACCAGTGATTCCATGCTCCTCTTCCTTCACAAGTTGCAGTCTGCCAGGCTCTTCATGGTGATGCCAGTCATTGCCTTCTGGAGTTACGGAGGATTGAAGGCTTTGAATATCCTGTTGGTCAAATCCGAGCTCAACAGCTAGCAAGGGATTTTGTTGAATCGCTTCGTGTAGTTGCATGTTTGCAATTCCGATATGAACTTCATCTGACATTAGGTAGGTATCTTGTGGCAGGGCTGCATCGAATTTAGATTCGAAGACTGGAAAGACGCCTTCTACTACTGTCCCATCATTCTGTACTGAGATATTCTTTTCGAATTGCACATTTGTAACCTCGTGCATTGTCCCATCTAAGTGTCCGTTTCGGCTAAGTAACTCTTCCGCTTGTACTGTGTTTTGGTCTGTTACCATATCGAAGACACTAATACCAAGTACACCGACAGTCGCCACCTTGCCAACCTTTTTTATTCCTTCTACTAATTGATCTTTATCCTGAAAGGCAGCTCCTTTTAAAGTTTGACCTAGTGCCGTTCCAGTGTAGACTAGCCCCCCGCCAATTCCCTTCACCGTATTTACAGATGAAGTTTTTATATCTTCCCAACCCTCACTCATTTTTCCTGGATCCTTTGTAACCGCCCCGTATAATCCATTTACTGCACCATCAGCAAATTGAGCCGTATTTTTGATGACATGGCGCGAAGAATCCACTACGCTGTTTCCTACTTCTTTTAGATAATCACCTGTCCTCGGAAATTTGGTCGCCACAATGGCACTTGCGACATTAACTCCTCCTTTGGCAATCCCACCGCCAATATTGTTAATTCCCTGTCCTACAGTATGGAATATCTTCATACACGCACCTCCCTAGTCCGTTTTAATCACTATCTTTATATACAACTATTATACCATTCATACCTCTGTCGATTACAACACATATTAGTAAATTCTGAAGATTTTTTATCTCAAATTACTACAATTTATTCTTGGGGCTCATTCCATTAATCCATCTTATTAGCTCCAAATTTCTTCCACAAATCAAATAACAACTTTTAGCGCCAACCCTATTCTTGATAAAATAAAAATCACTCGTATGAGTGATTGAACAAACAATATGTTAAGCATTTTTATGCTAATTAAGTATCAATAAGTACCCCTCTATCATCCCAAGCTATACACTTCAGTTTCCAGAGGATACAGCTTACTAGTCCATCGCAATCCGGATACTTCGGGTAGTAGATCACGATGGGATCCCCAATTTAGTATATGCACATTCTGTAAAGCTTCGTCCGGAATATTGAATAGGTTCTTGGAATTATAAGCAGGCTTATGGACGCAAATCAGCAATTTTTCAGCCAGATCAATTTCAATCGACCAATCAATTTCTTCCGGTGTTTGTACTCCGGCTAAGCGGCCTGCATAAATCAAAAGCCTACCGGAATCGTTCGTATTCCACCAACCCTCTTGTGAAATCCTCTTACCAATCGTTTGCAGATCAGCTTTACCGATATACAGCAATACATCACTGCCATAAACGGGATGCCTTCCATAGACTTGGTAGATACCATAATCCATTTCCTCATTCATTAAGTCAGTTAAACTTTGCAACGAATAAGGGCCTTCCCACTCAATATGGATTAGCCTAACATTTGTATACTCCATTACTTTTCCCCCTAGTAGATTCAGCAATATATCTATTTACCTAATACGACATGCAGGTCAAAAATCCTCTAATATTCCAGCTCACAAAAATAGATAAATCGATAATTTTAATAGAAAACCTCAAATGTAAACTTTTGCAAGACTCTGCACTATATAGAGAGTTAAGGGACTGTTCACACCAGAATGGGGAAAAACATTATGGTTTGGGAGATTAAAATCAATGAAACTATAAATAGTCCAAAAGATTGATTTAAAATGGACTGTTATGTACAAAAAGGGCAAAGTGGCTATTATTACTAGTCCAAAAGTCCGATGATTGAGCTATACTAGTATCTTGTTTACATGTGTCATTTTTCATGACGCATACATTTTAGGAGGCAATTATATGGATACATGGTTCTTATTTGGTATTATATTATTCACTTTGGTGCTCAGCTTTCAGTTGATGTACGTCATCGTCAGTCTTTGGACAATGAAAGGGACGCTACCACCGAATTCGGACATTGAAGAGCTCAAGATGTCCATCCTGATTCCATCTTATAACGAAGAGGAAGTGCTAAGGAGCTGTCTCGCAGGGATACAAAATTTACGTTATACCAATTATGAAGTTATCATCATCAACGATGGGTCAAGTGATAGGACGTTTTCCATTCTGTATGAATTGCTAGAACTTGTCCCGGTGATACTGAAGCCTCATAATCGCCTTACATATAACAGCGTGAAAATGACGTATCATTCAAGGTTACATACAAACATCGTAGTCATTGACAAGTATAATGGAGGCAAAGCTGATTCCCTCAATGCAGGGAGTGATTACGCAACAGGCGATGTGCTTATCACGCTTGATGCAGATAGTATCTTAGAAGCGAATTCCTTGAATTATATGAACGAAGAATTTCAAGATGAACTGATTCTTGCAGCAGGCGGCACCGTACAAGTTGGCCAGATGATGAAGGAAGGAAAGCCCGTATTCCAAGGGAAATACTTACTAAAATATCAGCTGTCCGAGTATATTTCATCTTTTTTCGTACGGAAATATGTTCAGTCCAGATTTAATATGTTGGCAATTGTGTCAGGAGCTTTCGGGGCATTCCGTCGTGAGATGCTGTATGAAATCAATGGCTACAAGAAGACAATCGGAGAGGATATGGAGATTACTCTCCATATTCAGAAGTACATGGCTGCACGAGCAAAGCAATACCGCATGGTCTTTATCCCGCAAGCCGTCTGTTACACAGAAGCCCCTGAAAGTATACGGGATATATTCAAGCAAAGAATCCGTTGGCAAAAGGGGTTCATCGACTGTATTGTGAAATACAGAAAAGACTTCGTTCAGACTTTGCGTCCAACTTTTAGCTTGTTCCTTTTCTGGGACTCCCTCGGAATGGCGTTGCTTGGTATTATGACAGTGATCGCTGTTCCAGTTATGATCCTCATGAACGGTGTAACTCCTTTTTATCTATTTTGTCTGGCCTTATCCATCGCGATGCAGTTCATATTCCGCGCAACAGGCTACTGGGCGGCAGCGAAGTATGGACACCGTTATAGTGTGATTTCCTATATACGAATCTATATGTTCTTTTTTTTGGAATGCTTAATTCGTCCTATTGTAGACTCTATTATATTTCTTTATGCGACGAGCAGTTATTTCCTGCAAAAGGACAAGCACCAATGGAATAAAGTGAAACGAATAGGCAGTGTCACTTATCATTCATAATGACTAAGTTATTGGCGGCCTTCTGTCCCGCAAACAGCAGCTCTTTCCTCCGCAATAATTAACTGACGAATCCCTAGTGGGCACCAAAAACTATTGTAGAACGATATCAAAAAAAGCCATCAGCTCAATTGACCACAGTAATATGGTCAATTGAGCGATGGCTTTTAATCTACATAGGTCAAGAGTTATTTTTTCCAGCAATACATTCAATGTATCAAGCCAGCCGCCACCCTGTTAACCTTCCAGGCGGCGCCATCAATTCTTTTGGATGGCGGGATATAATAATAGTGGAATTCTATCACCTGACTATTTCGTGCATCTTCCACATAATCCCGTGATGCATATGTAATATCACCTTTCTTCTTTAAAAAACTATTCTTCGCTTCAGGATCGATGACCGTTATGATATCCAAATCATCATTCTGCTGTAGTTCTTTAATTAACACTTCCGTTTCCGGATATTCCCCCCAAATAATATGTGTAGTAAACACAGGTAAACACCCCTTTGATTTAAGATGGCAAAGCTCTGATGACTATTGTAAGGTTTGAAGGTCGGGGATAGGAGACGTTTTGAAGTAGAAGTCGACTTTGTTTCCTCTACTGCTAATTGAAGGGTTCTGTGTAATAATTATTTGGAGTAATCTTCGGATTGCACTTAAAAAACCGTCCTTTCTAAAATGGGTTGTGGTGACTTCATTTTATCAGATTGGACGATTTTTTGTATGCATTTTCACTGATTTTTCATATTAAATGGATTTCCGTTGATTGGAGCGGAAGGCGGCGACTCCTGCCGGAATAGCATGAGCCTTGAGACCCCGCAGGGCGCATGCCTTTCGCGACCGAGGAGGCTCAAGCCATGCCGGCGGAAAGCGTCCGCCTGAAGCGGAAATCAACAGTTCCACTTATCGACATATTAAAAGGCTGTCACAGAATACACACTTTCTCAACTCTCCAACAAAACCAAATCATCCGTCGTAATTTCTTTTTCCAACGCAGGTTTCTCCTGCTCATTGCTTGCCACAGCCATTCGATAATCGACTTTACGCGTCATTTCTTTCGCGATCTTTTTCGCGAGACCCGCATTCCCGAAACTACTATCCCGACGTGCATAAACCTCTTCATAATGATGCACTAACGCACGCTTCGCTTCATCTGTCATCCCGTACCCTTCGATATAAAGCTCGGTAATCTCCATTAATTCCTCTGGTGTATAATCTTCAAAATGGAGTGTTAGTCCGAAACGTCGACGGAGACCAGCGTTGCTATCCAGGAAACGATTCATTTCTTCTTCGTACCCTGCGGCAATCAATAAGAACTCGCCTTGTCGATCGGACATTTTTTTCAGCAACACTTCCACTGCTTTTTTCCCGAAGTCATTCTCTCCACCACTCGCAAGTGTGTAGGCTTCATCAATAAACAACGCACTACCCATCGATCGTTCAATCTGCGCGGCTGTCAGTTTCTCTGTTTCACCAATATGACTGCCGACTAAATCGCTACGATCCACTTCAATCAGATCGCCTCGTGTCAACAATCCTAGCGCTTGATAAATACCTGCAAGCACACGGCCGACTTCCGTTTTACCCGTTCCCGGTTTACCGATCAATAACGTGTGATTCATCAATTTGTCCACAGAATGATTTTCGCGCCTGTAATATCTCATTAACTCAATCATTTCATCAATCTCAGCCTTCACCGTATCCAGGCCGATAAACTGATGCAGTTCCGCACGTTTCTCAGCAAGTAAAACCTCATCAATCGGCACTTCAAACGTCTTCTCTTCACGCTCTGACACCGCTTGGACAACATCTTCCTCTTCAAACGTCGTCAATACGTCTTCCGTCCATTGCTCACGCGGCATTTTCGCAATTCTCATCGACTGCGCAAGCCCGATCTTTTCGTAAAGCATTCGCACCATTCGAGCGTTACTGAACGTCTCATCACGCATCCGATAGCGTTCAACGAACTCCTCATACACCGCTTGCTTCGCAGCCGCTGTAAGCGCATAGCTCCCAACACACAGGACTAAGAAGATTTCCAACAACTCATCCGGCGTATAGTCTTGAAACGTAATCTTCTCCGTAAAACGATCTTTCAATCCAGGATTAGATGCAAGGAACCGATCCATATCTTCCGTATAACCCGCCGCGATGACAATAAATTCACCACGGGCATTTTCCATTGCAGGAAGCAACGTTTCAATGACTTTCTTCCCGAAATCCCGACTCGAGTTACCCCCACCCACAAGCGTATACGCTTCGTCTATAAAGAGCACGCCGCCCATTGCTTCCTTAATAATCATTTTCGTACGTTCTTCTGATTCACCGACATGTGTGCCAACGAGATCCTCTCGCTTCACTTCAATTACGTGTCCTGACTTCAAGAGACCTAGTTCCTTAAAAATCTGGCCGATTAGGCGAGCGACCGTCGTTTTGCCCGTACCCGGATTCCCTTGAAAGACCATATGGGGCGCTACCATCGCGTTCACTTTCATGCCACGCTCTAATTTGAATTGATTAATCTCCGCCAAGTTTTTAAACTCCTGAATTTTGTCTTTCACATCTTCCAGTCCAATAAAACCGATCAATGCATTCATCGAAACGTTCATTGAATCCGTAGTATTTGTGTCTACAGTCGAGGCACTTCCAGTACTACCGCCCAACTTACTCGTGATCGGCGGAATCTGTAAATCCGTATTCGTCAGCACAGGAACGCTGTCATCCCAACGAACTAAATTTCCTGCCCGGTTTTCCTTAAATGAACAACCGTCAAGAACCGGAACCGAACGCTCGAGCCGCAGCCCAGCCTTCTTTCCATTCATCACTTGCACCGAATTGAATACAGCATTCGAACAATCTTGCAAGATGATTTGATCATCAAGATGGCCGTGTACGCGCGTTTCAGTCACTTCCGTACGCTCCACCTGACTGAATTCGATTCCTGACGATTGACCATCATAGATTTCACACTCCGTTATAAACACTTCTGCACATTCCGTAGCGCGTACTTGCGCTCGCTTATGATTGAACACAATCGTCCGTTCCAATGAAACTACTACTTCAGGACCTGCAAGTATGCCGTTCTTATCGCCACTCGAGATTTTACAATCGGTTATTTCCGCTTTCGCCGCACCATTTACTAACACATTCGATCCTTTATGACCGAAGATAATGCAATTGGCTGCGGTCAACTCGGATTCTTTCGCGGAGACCCCTGCACTATCTCCACTCTTCACTTCCGTCGCCGACAAATTGACGTCAGATTGGTCAGAAGCAAAAATCTGTACACCACGATGATGGCTAATCAAAGAATCCGATATGTTCACTTGACTACTCGTCGCGTAAACCCCTTTATTGTTTCCACTCTCAATTTCACAATCCCGAATCGTCAAAACGCTTTGATGAAACGCAGACAGTTGCGTCAGCTGATTGTACTTCACTTCACAATCGATAAGTGTACAAGTCGAATTTCCAGACACAATCCCTCTAGACTTGCCCGAAAGAATCTCTGTTTTCGTCATCAAAACGGTGCTCTGTTCATTACACGTAATGTGGTCACCTGTTTGATTTTTAAAGAGGGAGTCTGCTAATCCAACTGCTGAACGACTGACGTTCATTCCTTCAGCTTCACCATTTTCAAACGTACTCGACTCGACTTCAATTTGGGATCCATTCATAACTGCCACATGCTCGAGACGTTGGTTTTTAAAAGCACAATTTTTCAGAACACCCGTCGATTGATCACAATAAATCCCTTGGGCATGTCCAACGTAAAAATTCGTAGTTTCTACATCCATCGTACTGTCTTGTACCAAACGGAGCTGAACCCCACGATTTCCGATGAATGAACTTTTGGTAATCGTTGCGCGACTCGTTTCAGACAAACAAAGGCCTTCTTCTTGCCCACTTAAAATTCCGGAACTCGCGATCGCGACTTCTCCCCCCGCGCGCACGCGAATTTGCGCAGTCTTGATTGTATCTTCCACGATGCATTCGAACAAAGACAGTCGCCCTAAAACGTCAATTCCCTGTATGTTTTTTTGAAATGTCGAATGCTCTACAGATACTTTTGCAGCTGCATCCACTCGCATAGCGACTCCTTGAATCTCACAGAAAAGACAATGATGAAGCGTTACATCTCCTGATTCGATATGTACTCCACAGTCAACTGGATCACTGCCTCCCCCAATACCGATCGATTCGATACGCACTTCTTCAGTTGTCGCGATACGAACACTTCCAGTTACACGAACTGAACTAGCAACACTATCTGAACTTCGAAGAACGAGCAGCTTATCGATCGTTACATGTTCATCATAAATGCCCGCACCCACTTCCACGGTATCACCTGGCAGCGCGGCCTTTACTGCACCCTGAATGGTTTTATAGCTGGATGCATCGCCCCGAGACACTCGTATAATCGCCACGTATCTTCCCACCTTCTATTTGAACTTTAGCGTTTTGTTACTTTGTGTTTTTACAACCACTAGTAGTAGTCGAACGAATGCTTCTATTCATTAAGTATACTAGCAAGCAGAGGGGCAGAGCAAAGAACTGCTCGTTTATAAAAGGACATAGCAAAAAAGACAGACCCAGATGGCTGTCTTTATAATTTCTCTTTTGTTAATCGCGTCACAAAGACACCGAATCCATGCAATCATCCCGCAACTTTAAAAATGGTACCAGGTTCTGGAACAATTCCGAATCCAACAAGAACCTGGAACCTAAATGTGATCGCTAATCTAACCCAATCTCCCCTTCCTCCCCCCTTTCCCGACAATACCTCGCATATTCCCTCCCCGTCTTCTCCCACCCATCCGGCAATAAGGACGGCAATAACTTCAGATTGTGAAATGCATGGGGGCTTTTCTGGTCATAAAAGTAGTATTGATAGGATGAATATCGATAGATAGTTTTCCATCGAATCAACCATCGGCTCTTTCGTTTCAATCGGGTTCCTATGTATATACGATCCAACATTCAATAATCCGATTGGATCGACAACCTCTATTGAGTAATATCTGTTTTGATAGATTTGACCTACATAATTATACTTCATTCGGTAGTAGTCGCTGTACCGCCGGTTGAGTGGCGCCATGATTTTTCCAGAGTGGAACGAGGCGTGAACGAATAAGTAGGTGGACATGGTTGGACATAATGCAATACGCATATAGTTCGAACGGGTACTTTCCATATACAAAGTTCAGGATTCGAAAATACTCATTCATGTCCTGTTCGTTATTGAAGATGTTCTGTCGATTATTCCCACGGACAATGACGTGAAAAAACCTTCGTGGATGCCATCTCTCTTTCTTCTAACCATCTGCAACCACCTCGGAACCAGTTCCCTGAATGGAAGTGGCCATCCGTAGCATGAATGGAAGCCTCGCTTATGGATTGTTCACCTGTGAGGTCCGCTATCGTTCTTGCAATCCTTATCAACTTCACCATAGTTCGATTGCTCCACTTTTCCTTGAAACAAAGGCAGCAGCTCCCCCGACAATGACAACGCTCCGAGAAAACAAATCTAAGAATCAATTGGGATCGGTTCGAGCTCAAGCTCTTGTAATACAGCAAGGAGCATTGCACAATCATGACCTGTCCCAGTTTTTCGCTTGTCCGGTGGAGAAAGATGTACAGTGATTCTTTTCAAACTTATATTAATTTAGGGTTCTCATTGAATTCAAAATTGTTCCGGAACCTGGCACCGGTCTTTAAATACCTTCTTCATAACCGCAATTATAAAGTCCAAGTCCTCATCGGTACAAGATAGTGGAGGGCTGAGTGCCAAGATGTTGTTATAGCCTGCAACCGTATCCCCGTTTCTTCCGATGATGAGGCCGTTCGCCTTGCACTCTTCGATAATTTTAGTGACCCGCGCATTCGTCGCAGGTTCTTTTGTTTCTTTGTTTTCGACGAGTTCAATCCCTAGGAGGAACCCTAGTCCACGAACATCTCCAACAAACGGATGGTCTTTCAAACATTGCAACTCTTTTTGAAGTCGGTCCCCAAGCTCAGCCGATCGGTCGAAAAGATGTTCATTTTCCATAATTTCAATGTTCTTTAACGCGACAGCACAAGCCGCAGGGTTTCCACCAAATGTATTCACATGGCGGAAGTGACTGTTTTCTTCACCAGTATCGAACTTTTCATAAATATCTTTTCGAACAGCGGTAACTGAAAGTGGTAAATAAGCGCTTGTTAACCCTTTTGCCATTGTAATAATATCCGGCTTGAGATTAAAGTGCTGATACCCAAATGCTTTTCCAGTTCGGCCGAATCCGCAAATAACCTCGTCGATAATAAGTAACACACCGTGTCGGTTACAAATCTCTTGAACTTTCTCAAGATAAACTGGATGCGGAATAAGGATGCCGCCGCCTGTAATAAGCGGTTCCATAATGATTCCAGCAATCGTCTCTTTTTGTTCCCAAATAATTTTTTCTTCAAATTCATGAGCTCTTTGTATGTTGTAATCTTCTATAGACTGTCCTTCAGGCTTTCGGTAGTTGTCTGGAGGAGCGACGTGCAAGAAACCAGGTGCAAGTGGCTCATATTTGTATTTGCGTAGCGCTTGACCTGTAGCGGCCAATGCGCCCATTGAACCTCCGTGATACGCTCGGTAGCGTGAAATGAACTTATAACGAGAAGGTTCCCCGTTTTGCTGATGGTATTGGCGTGCAATTTTAAACGCAACTTCATTCGCATCAGATCCGCTGTTTGAATAAATGATTTGGTAGTCGTCTCCAAGCATTTCATTTAACTTTGCGGCTAGTTCAATTGCTGGCACATGACCTTGCGTCATCGGCGTATATGCCATTTTTTTCATTTGATCATAGGCAGCTTTTGCAAGTTCCTCGCGGCCATAACCAACATTCACAGCCCAAAGCCCGGACATTCCGTCCAAATATCGATTGCCGTTATGGTCTGTAATCCATGCTCCTTCTCCACTTTCAACAATCATCGGTGGATTTTTTTCATTGTAGGCAGAAATATGATGCCAAACGTTCTCTTTATCTTTTTTGACTAATGATTGCGTCCCCTGTTTTACTTTTGTCATAATCCCCACTCCCATCTTTTATTAGTAAGAATGACGTGCCGTTAACATTTTCTTACGTGTGTAAAATTCAATTCCATCACGGCCATTCGTATGAAGATCACCGTAAAATGACTTTTTATAACCAGAGAATGGGAAGAATGCCATCGGGGCTGGAACACCAAGGTTCACACCGAGCATCCCCGCATCAACCTCTTCTCTGAACTGACGAATAGCTTTCGAGCTATCCGTAAATAGACAAGCGCCATTCGCAAACTCGGATTTATTTGCAAGCTCAATCGCCTCATCCAACGTTTCCACTCGGACAATCGATAACACAGGCGCAAAAATCTCATCTTTCCAAATCTTCATTTCAACAGTTACGTTATCGAAAATTGTTGGGCCGACAAAATAACCGCCTTCTGAAGTGGAGGTATCATTTCGTCCGTCTCGTAGTAGCTTGGCACCTTCTTCAATGCCCGTTTCAATATATTTCAATGTTTTGTCTTTATGCGAATCCCGAATGACGGGCCCAAGGAAAATTCCTTCTTCTAAACCGCTCCCAATTGTCATTTTGTTTGATTCATCTACTAATCTTTCTACCAGCCCATCTGCAACATCCCCAACCGCAACGACTACTGCACAAGCCATACATCTTTCTCCAGCTGAACCGAATGCTGCGTTAATAATATTCGTAACCGCCAAATCCATATCCGCATCCGGCATAACGATTGTGTGATTTTTCGCACCTGCTAGCGCTTGGACTCTTTTTCCATTTGACGTCCCTGTTTTATACACATATTCCGCCACTGGTTGAGAACCAACGAATGAAATCGCTGGAATGTCTGGATGATTTAGAATTCCATTTACCACATCGTGTGCACCGTGTACAATATTAAAGACGCCTTTCGGTAGGCCCGCTTCGTGTAGCAATTCAGCTAAACGGTTCGCTAGAAGTGGCGTCCTTTCTGACGGCTTTAGAATGAACGTATTTCCGCTAGCAATCGCAAGAGGAAACATCCAACAAGGTACCATCATTGGGAAATTGAACGGCGTAATGCCTCCAATGACACCAATTGGATAGCGGTACATGCCGGATTCGATACCTGTTGCAATGTCAGGAAGTTGCGTTCCCATCATTAACGTCGGAGTACCTGCCGCAAACTCAACGCATTCAATTCCGCGCAATACTTCACCATACGCTTCATTGTAATTTTTACCGTTTTCGACTGTAATCAGTTTCGCAAGCTCATCCCAATGTTCAACTAACAACTGCTGATATTTGAAAAGAATTCGGGAGCGTTGTGGAACAGCAACTTTTTTCCAAGTAGCAAATGCAGTTTTCGCAGCTTCCACGGCTTTATTCAAATCTTCCGTTGTTGAAATTGGAACTTCTGCTAAGAGTTCTCCCGTTGCTGGGTTTGGCACATCTTCATACTTATCTGTTGTTGATTTTACCCATTGTCCATTAATAAAATTCGAAAGCGCCTTCTTTTCTATTGCTGTAAAACTCATATTTATTCCTCCCTGTTTAGTATTTCTTACTAGTTGACCTTAAGTTATTTAGACTTCATACTATACTTTACAGACTATTTGGATATTCAACACTATACATAGTGTAAAATCATTAGTTTAACATTTTAACATTTTGGAGGGCATACTAAATATGAATGATTTAAAATTAACAGTTAAAGACATTCTTGCCCGTGATTCATTCAAATCCGCAAAACTCATCGCAGGAGTTGAAGGGCTGGATCGACAAGTAAAATGGTCACATATTTTAGAAACGAAGGAATTCGATTCACTCATCAATGGCGGTGAACTTATTCTTACGACGGGTATTGGTTTACAACTCAATCTTCCTGACCAACTAAAGTATGTGAAAAGACTCATCGAAAAAGGTGCCGCATGCATCTGTATAGAAATCGGACCTTATTTCAAAGAAATTCCCTTTGAATTAATTGAATTATCCAACAAAGTAAATTTTCCACTCATTATATTTAAAGAAGTCGTGAAGTTTGTTGACATAACCCAAGACCTTCATTCCTTCATCATTAACCAACATCATTTGATGCTTTCCCAGCTCGATCAGCTGTCGAGAAAATTCATTGCCTTATCACTTACGCATAATGGCATTTTAAAAATTCTTCAAGAATTACATGAACATTTCGGGGAAAACACCTTCTTTATTAATGACGACGCGAAACCGTATTATTATCCATCAGAAATTAAGAACGTAGAAATATCCCTTCGGACATATATTGAAAAGGCTTCGTTTGATACGACGGAGCAAAGAACTTTCTCAATCGGTGAGGATACCTTTGCACTGATGCCCGTTAAAGTCCTTGGTCAAGTTTGGGGAAACTTATATGTACAAATTAAACACCCACCATTGTCCAAGGAATTCTTCTTTCTTATTTTAGACCGCGCCGCCCTTGCCATTGCACAAATATTATTGCGCAATCGAACAATTGAAGAACGAAAACAAAATTTAGAAGATGAACTTGTTCGAAACTTATTGAACGGTCGAGAGTACGAACACGATGATCTTCAAACGTATTTGCCATCCTCGAGCCGTAATATGCATTTCAGGATTTTCATGATTCAAATCGACTCACCCATCATCAGCATTAGTGAAGAAGAATGGGATGAAATAAAACTTCAAAGATCTATGATGGTTCGGTCTCTTTTCAAAAGACATGGCTTTTTCCCAGCAGTTTCAGCTAGAAGGAATGAGATTACAGTAATTGCTTCCTTCATCGCGGCCGATCACATTAAAAAAGAAACCAATCGTTTCTTACAAATCACAAATGGCATCCTAAAAATGAAAGATAATAACTTTATTGATGGCAACAGATGCGCTTTTGGTGTGAGCACGGTGTACACGAATATTTCAAATATGAAAAAGGCTTATGAAGAAGCACGTGAAGTTCTAAAGCACCATGAATTGGAAATAACCACAAGTAACTTCTATGAAGACTTAGGAATTTACAGACTCCTTCTTCTCTTAAAAAAGAGTGGACATCTTGAAATTTATATTGACGAATACTTAGGCTACGTCATCGAATACGACCGCAAAATGAACAGCAACCTTTTGGAAACATTGAGTGTTTACCTCGAATGCAGTGGGTCAAAAAAAGAAACGTCAGATCGACTTTTCATCGTCAGGCAAACGTTGTACCACCGATTGGATCGATTGGAAACACTTCTTGGAAAAGACTTTATGGAACCTGCAAACCGTCTTGCAATTGAAGTTGCTATTAAAGCGCATGAACTAATAAGTGATGACTTTTATAAAAAGGATAAAACCGGTTTTTCTCATTAATAGCAAACCGGTTTTACCCTTTTTTTCAAATACGGAAAGTCCATTGGTTATTCATCTACATGAATTTGATAATCCTTTTCAGCTTCATTACCAGAGTCAATCAATTTACTTTTTTCTAAGAGTTGTCCCAAATAGGCAATTAATGTTGTAACTATAAAGGATACAATTACAATCGCATAAAAACCTGCTCCAATCCCAATACCTAATCCCCCGGCAAACAGAATCATTGCAGCTGAAGTCAATCCTTTAACTTTAAAGCCCTCTTTCAATATCATACCGGCCCCTAAAAATCCAAGTCCCGATACAATTTGTGCTGCTAGACGCATCGGATCCATCACTTTCCCACTATCATGCATGCTGAATGTATTTGCACTTTCTATAGAGACGATTGTGATCAAAGTACACGCGACACAGACATATGAATAGGTCTTCACACCAGCCGGCTTACTTTTAAAGGATCTATCCAGACCAATTAGGAAACCAATAACTGCGCTCATACATATCCGGAAGTACATTTCCCCGTAACCAGCCACATGATTAACATAGGCATTAATAATTACATCCATTTTGAACACTGCACCTTTTCACATTTCAAGTATACTGACATATTCAAATGACAATTGTTTGTATACAAACTATATTAGTTCGATCGAGGGTCAGTAATATCTCTTATTGCATTACTTAACATATAAAATCCTAATACCATAAAGGTTATCGCGATCCCCGGAGCAAATGTATACCACGGAGCAGTCGCTAGGTAAGACTGAGAATCTCTTAACATACGTCCCCAACTTGGATCTGGTGGCTGAACTCCTAAACCTAGATAACTAAGGCCAGCTTCTGCCAACATTGCCGCTGCAAAGTTAATGGAAGCAGCCACAATCAAAGGAGACGAGACGTTGGGGAGTATATGCTGAAACATAATCTTAAATGGTTTAACCCCTATCAGTTTTGAAGAAAGAACATATTCAAATTCTTTATGTTGGATAAAACCACTTCGCGCAATCCTTGCTATCCCGGGAATCGACATTAAACCGAGTGCGATTGAAGTATTTACCATTCCTGGTCCAAATACAGCGATTAACATCAAAGCGAGAATAATCCCTGGAAACGCCATTAACGCGTCCATGATTCTCATTATGATTTCGTCTAACCAACCGCCGACATATCCTGCCACGCCACCGATTAGCGTTCCTAAGGTAATCCCTATCGTAACTGCTACTGTCCCTATAAAGAAGGCAGTTCGCGTTCCCTGCATAATTCGGCTGAAAATATCTCTTCCAAATTCATCTGTTCCAAACCAGTGAACTGAATTCGGTGCTTTTATTTTATTCGCGATATTCATCGCATTCACATCGTGTGGGGTATAGAAGAAACTCATAAGCATCATTATTAAAAACGTTGACAATATTAAGAGGCCTATGATTAAGTTTATGTTTTTCCCACGTTTTAGTAATGATTTCATGTAGGCCTCCTTACGTCATTCTTATTCGTGGATCGAGAATCGAATACAAAATATCGACAAAGAAATTAACTAATACGACAACAACTGTAATGTACATAATTATTCCTTGCACAAGCGGAAAGTCACGGCTTCCAATCGAACTAATAAGTAATCTACCAATACCAGGAAGACCGAAAACTTGTTCAACAATAATTGTTCCAGCAACAACCTCCGCAAAGATAAGACCAAATACGGTCAAAACAGGGATCATCGAATTTCTTAATACATGCTTAAATAAAACATATTTCTCTGTTATTCCCTTACTTCGGATTGTGCGTACATAATCTAACTGTAATTGTTCAATTACGGTGTTTCGCACATAACGAAACATAACAGCTATTTGGGGAATCGCTATTGTAATTGCAGGTAATAAAAGTGAACCTAATGCACCCTTGACGCTAATCGACCAGGGTACATATCCACTTATCGAGAAAAACTTTATGGTCATACCTAAATATAATATTAATAACATTCCAAGCCAAAAGGATGGAATCGCCATCCCAACCTGTGTAAGCGAAGAGAAGACGACATCACTTGGCTTGTTCTGTCTCTTAGCCATAAAAACACCTAAAGGTATGGCTATAATTGCCACGATTATTACAGACATTAATGCCAATGAAATTGTGACGGGTAATCGATCGACAATTAATTCCGAAACGGGCTTAGAAAAACGAATAGATTGTCCGAAATCTCCCTTTGCGACACCCCCTATCCATTGGGCGTATTGCATGTAGAGGGGTTTATCTAATCCTAATTGCTTTTCCAATGTAGCTACTTGCTCTTCATCGGCATCTGGACCTAACATAATTCGGATAGGGTCACCCGGAATAACTTGGAATACAGAAAATGTAATTAACGATACAAGCGTTAATGTAACTACTAATAAAACTATCCTTCGAATAGTATAGGTCATTTTTTAACCCCTCTTATTCTTTAAATCTAACTTCTGACATGTCATGGTAGAAAAATGGATATAGTTTATAACCTTCAAGATTTGGATTCATTGTCCAAATAAATTGGTAATCAGCAATATATACAGCTGCAGCTTCTTCTGCTAATATTTCTTGCGCACGTTTGTATATAACATTTTGCTGATCTATATCGGATTCCTTAATAACATCTTTCATCAACGCATCGTATTCTGCGTTTTTAAAGTTCAAGAAATTGTTACCCGCATCTGAAATATAACGATTAAGAATGTCGTATGGGGAAAGTTTTCCCGTGAAATCAATCGATGTCATATCATAATCTCTGCCTTTATAAATGCGTTCTAACCAAACACCCCATTCAACGACTTCAATCTTAACATCTATTCCAATACTTTTTAAATCTTCAACTAGAACCTGTGCAACATTCGTGTAAAGAGCATTGTGGGAGGAAATTGATATTGTCGTACTAAAACCGTCTGGATACCCAGCTTCTGTAAGTAACTCTTTAGCCTTTTCAATATTCACATCATAATAGTCTTGTAGGCCGTCTTTATAAGCAGCCTCCATAGCGGGACTCATATTCGATCCTAACTTTACAGCATAGCCTGAAAATGTTGCTTCGATAATATTGTCTTTATTTACAGCGTGATTTATCGCTTGACGAACTTTTATATCGTTAAATGGTTTTCTATCCATATTATATCCAACGAGTACTGTTGAGTTCGCCTCTTCGTAAATAAGAGTAAAGTCATTTTCAACTTCTGGAATCCGATGCGCAGGAACATCCATTAAGTCAACTTCACCAGCTTGCAAAGATAATAAAGCCGTTTGATTATCTGGTTGGAAAGTAAACGTCACTTTGTCTAAATAAGGGATACCCGGTTTCCAATAATGTTCGTTCTTTTCAACAATTAGATTAGATCCGGGATTATATTTTCCAAATTTGAAAGGACCCGTCCCAATTGGGGATTCGTTATGGTTTCCGTCATTACTTTTAGGAATAATAGCCGAGTCTAAAGCTGTTAGAGAGAATAAAAACGTTGAATTTGGCTCTGTTAGCGTTATTTTAAATGTGCTTTCATCAACAGCATCTAAAGATGCTACGATTTTAAATTTTGAAGATAATGTCTCATCATTACCGACACCCATCAAGCGTTCAAATGTATACTTGACGTCTTCAATTTTAACCGGATCACCGTTATGAAATTTAATGTTCTCTCTGAGTTTGAATGTGTACGTAAGACCGTCATCTGACACTTCATATTCCTCTGCAACGCCGGGTTTTAACGTACCATCCGTCTCAGGAGCAAGCAGTCCCTCGAATATATTTAACATCATCATTTCTGTGATTGAAGCAGTCATTAAATGTGGATCGAGAAAATCGGGATCATCTGCAATCCTAACAGTTATTTCCTGAGCTCGTGCGGGAGTTTCTTCGTTTGCCCCATCCTTGTCTTTTTCACCCGAACAAGCGCTTATTACCAAAACAGATATCAGCAGCATGAAAGCAAATATATACTTAGTCGACTTAGTCCTCATGTTAATACCCCCCTATTTCTAATTGTTGGAATCTACTTAGTTTGTAATCTTTGTATCTGAATTAACATCTTCAAGTATAGCTAATAATTCCTTTGTAGATTCAACAACCTGGCAATCATTAATTTCCTCAATGCCTATTCTTCCAAATCTATTAATTAAAATCGTATCTATGCCTGCTTTTCTTGACCCTACCACGTCGTCATAATAATTATCGCCTACATATAAAATTTCTTCTGGTTCTAGTCCAGATTCCTCGATTAACATATGGAAAATCCGTTCATCTGGTTTTTGTATTCCTACTTCTGAAGATACTAATATATAGTCAAATTCATCATAAATACCAAGACCTTCTAATAAGCTCCGACAACTATGATCCCAATTCGATAATAGAGCAACCATGTAACCGTTTTCTTTTAACTCTACTAACACGTCTTTAGTCCAAGGGAAACATTTCCAGTAACTCGTCATGTCTGTTCGATTTATAAAGAATGCCGTTTGTTCAATTAGGTCAAAGTCTTGCTTCAATTTATGGTTGATAATCCCTAAATACCATGGTAGAAAGTATTGCGGTGGACGTCCTAATACGCCCAAGTAATATCTCATGAAGATTTTATCCGAATAATGGAAAGCTTGATGAATTTCATCTAATGGTATATCTAATTTTTTTTCTTCTAAATAAGCTATATAATTTTCTTCCCTAGTATTGTAAACCAGAGTGTATCCAAGATCGAAAGCAACTAATTTTATTTTTTTCTTAGCCATGTCACCATTCCTTATTTATCATTATTTTCTCTACTTTTATAGGATGGAACACCATCAATCGCATCTGCGGATTTTACAGCCTGTAATATCGCTTCTTCCATAACCTGCGCAGCCACATTTCCTATCAAATCTACTGAATAAGAGTCCCCTCCAGTCCCAATAGCAAAAATTGTATCACCATCTAACATTGTATGTGCCGGATAAATCGTTCTAGCTAGCGCATTTTGAGTAATCTGCGCAATCTTTTTAGCTTCGGCTTTAGTTAGTGTTGTGTTAGCTGCAACTAAACCAATAGTCGTATTAGATCCCGGTAAAAGATTAGCCTCTGCATTTTCCTGCATATAGACAAGACTATCTATAAGCTCCCCTGTTTCAGGATCAATAGGACCCGCCAATATTTCCCTGTTCGAAGGATCTCGAATGTCACCTACGGCATTTACAGCGACGATGGCGCCGACAATAAGTCCATTCTTTAATTTGATAGATGCGCTACCTAATCCTCCCTTCATGCAATTTTCAAATCCTGCAATTTTTCCAACTGTTGCCCCACATCCAGCACCTACATTTCCGAATGGAAAATAGCCGCTTTTGGCTTGTTGCGCTGCTTCATATCCCATTTTTTTATCAGGTCGTATTTTCGGGTCTCCAAATGGAAGATCAAATAGTACTGCACCTGGTACAATCGGGACTTTCGCTACACCAACATCAAGACCTATATCTTTCTCCTCAAGAAATTGCATAATTCCCGAGGCTGAATCTAAACCAAATGCACTACCGCCCGACAAACAGACAGCATGGATTCTATCGACGAGGTTAATAGGATCAAGCAATTCAGTTTCGCGTGTCCCTGGTGCAGATCCACGAACATCAACACCACAAACCGCGCCCTCCTCTATTAGTATGGCCGTGCAGCCTGTTAATGCCTCAAAGTTTTCTATGTTGCCAACCTTTACGCCAGGAACATCTGTAATATTTCCATAACTCAACTATATCCCACCTTTATATTTCTTTTTTTTATTACTTCCATTCACAGTTTCCTATAGGCCTGTAATAAAATTATATTAAACCTTAAAATAGTTAATAGAAGACAGAATATCCGCGGCTTCGTCTAATCATTTTTACATCGCGTAAAGTACCGGTACAATCATACGTTTGTAAAAGGAGCTGAATACAGATGGCAAGCGACAGATTGTCCATCATCATGAAGTATTAGTTCAGGTCTTTCAATTCGGCAGCGATTAAATGCATTTGGGCAACGAGTATGAAATGCGCAACCTTTCGGTGGATCAGAGGGGCTTGGCGGCTCGCCTTTCAAATAAATCTTCTCTCTTTTACCATCAAAATTTGTTACAGGGATTGATGATAAAAGCGCTTGTGTGTACGGATGCATTGGATTATCATAAATATTCTTTTTGGGTCCTATTTCCACTATTCTTCCTAGATACATAACCCCAACACGATCACTAATATGTTTAACAACACTTAAATCATGTGAAATAAATAAATAGGTCAAATTTAATTCATCCTGAAGATCCTGCATTAAGTTTAAAACTTGCGATTGAACGGAAACATCAAGCGCTGAAACGGGTTCATCCGCAGCAATAAATTTAGGGTTCATCGTCAGAGCTCTCGCAATTCCAATTCGTTGTCGTTGTCCACCAGAAAACTCGTGTGGAAACTTTGTAATTGCCTCTGCCGTCAAGCCAACTTTCCCTAATATATCAATGATCTTTTCAGCACGTTCTTTTTTGTTAAAGGTTTTCTGAATAGCTATCGGCTCACCAATGAGTTGTCCAACCCGCATTCTTGGATTTAATGAAGCAAACGGATCTTGAAAAACCATTTGGATTTCCTTGCGAAATGCACCCATTTGACGCGTCCCTAAATGTTCAATGTTCGTTCCTTCAAAAACAATTTCACCTTCAGTAGCATCCATCAATCGTACAATCATTCTTCCTAACGTTGATTTCCCGGAACCAGATTCCCCTACAATACCTAATGTTTCTCCCTTATAAATATTGAAACTAACATCATCGACAGCTTTAACTTGATTTCCTCTACCCTTTATAAGACCTTTTTTTATTGGGAAATACTTTTTGAGATTTCTTATTTCTAATAACTTCTCTTTATCCCCCACTTAAAAATCCTCCTTCCTCCTTATAAAGAAAACATCTAACTTTACGATTAGAATTATGCTCAATAAGTTTTGGGTTCTCTTCACGACATATGTCCATCACATATTTACACCGATCAGCAAATCGACATCCTTGTGGAAAATTATGAGCTGGTGGAACAGTTCCCGGAATCGATTCCAAACGTTCTACATCTTCATCTATATTCGGTATACTTTCCAATAAAGCCTCTGTATAAGGATGTTTAGCGTCCATGAAAAGGTCTTTAACAGGGGCCTCTTCAACGATTTGTCCTCCATACATTACTAGCACACGATTTGCCACTTCAGCTACAACACCTAAATCATGCGTTATTAATAAAACAGAAGAACCAAACCTTTCTTTCATATCCACCATTAAATTTAATATTTGGGCCTGAATTGTAACATCAAGCGCTGTTGTCGGTTCGTCTGCAATTAAAAGTTTCGGATTGCAGGACAATGCAATCGCAATCATTACCCTTTGTCGCATACCACCCGATAACTGATGCGGGAATTCTTTTACTATCTTTTCGGCTCTAGCAAAACCAACGATTTTCAATAACTCAATCGCCTGTTTATACGCTTCTTTTTTCTTCATCATTTTATGTTTCATTAATGACTCTACGATTTGACTCCCAATAGTGAATACCGGATCCAGTGAAGTCATCGGTTCTTGAAATATCATTCCAATCTCATTTCCACGAACTTTGGACATCTCATTCTCCGATAGGGCTAATAATTCTTTACCCTCGAGTTTAATCGAGCCCTCTACGATTTTTCCTGGAGGGCTTTGAATTAATCTCATAATTGACAATGAAGTTATGCTCTTTCCACTTCCAGATTCCCCTACTAAAGCAACTGTTTCCCCTTTATTAATCGAAAAACTTACATCATCAACCGCTTTCGCTGTTTTCCCATGTCTCATATAGAAATAAGTTTTTAACCCCTTAACATCTAATAAAGAGTCGTTAACATCTATTGTAGAAGGTTCTTTATTAATTTGTTGACTTTGCATAAGTTCACCTCTTTTCATTTTCAGATTCCGAATTTAATGGCTATGTTCTTAATTTGCGTATAGTTTCTTAATGCAACGAAGCCTTTTTCTCTACCAATTCCGCTTTTTTTATAACCGCCGAAAGGCATTTGAATTCCACCAGCTGCACCATAATTGTTTATAAACACTTGACCTGACTTCACTTTAGAAGCTACATAGTGGGCAACATCAATATTTTGCGTCCAGATTCCAGCGACGAGACCAAAGTCAGTGCCATTAGCTAAACGGATGGCTTCTTCTGGATCTTTAAAAGTAAAGACACTTAAAATTGGTCCAAAAATTTCCTCTTGGGCTAATGAACACGAATGGGATATGCCATCTATAACGGTAGGTTCAATGTAGAATCCACCTTCAGAACCCTCTATAGATAGGGACTTTCCACCCGTAATGATTCTGCCTAGATTCTTAGCTTCTACAATTCGTTTCATGATTTGGTCGTATTGTCTTTTATTTAAAATGGGGCCGATGTCTTTATCTTCAATACCTGGACCAATTGTTAACTCACTAAATTTCTTCACTAACTTGCTTAGAAACTTTTCTTTGTAGGACTCTTCTATTAAAAGCCTTGAGCCTGCTGAACATGTTTGACCCGCATTTTGGATAATCGCTTTAACGACACCTACCAATGCTTTCTCTTCGTCTGCATCGGCAAATACAATATTAGGAGACTTCCCACCTAGTTCAAGTGTTACGGACACAACATTTTCTGCAGCTGCTTTCATGACAGCTATTCCTGTATTCACTGATCCTGTAAATGTCACGTGTTCAATATCCGGATGTGCCGATAAGGGGCCCCCGACATCCACACCTAACCCTGTTACATGTTGGAAAATTCCTTTTGGTAAATCCGTGGCGGCAAACCATTCTGCAATGGCATGGGCAGTCATTGGTGTGTCTTCTGCACTTTTAACAATCACTGCATTTCCAGTCGCAATGGCAGCAGCTACACTTCTAGAAATAATTTGAAGCGGATAATTCCACGGGATGATATGAGCTGTTACGCCAAGTGGTTCAAGAACGGTCGCGTTTAAAATTCCTTCTTCAATTGGAATTGTTTCACCCATCACTTTATCGGCGGCACCGCCGTAAAATTCAAAGTATCTAGCAGCTGCTTCAACGTCTGAACGTGCTTGGGATATCGGTTTTCCAACATCTTCACATTCCCACAGGCTCCATTGTTCTGCATTATCTCGAATATAACTTGCAAAGCTTACAAGAAGTTGTCCACGTTCATAAGCTTTTACTTTTCTCCATTCATCGCTTTCAAACGCGATTTGCGCTGCAGCAACAGCTTTATCTACATGACTTTTATTCCCTTTAACAATTTCTGCTATTTGCTTTCCATTTGAAGGATTGTAAACCGGCATCCACTCATGGCTGTCGTCACCAATCCATTCCCCGTTAATTAACATCGGAATTCGTTTCATTGTCAACCCACTGCCTCTCATTTTTCACAGTCCTCGCCCACCATCAACATGTAGTGTAGCACCGGTTACCATTCTCGCATTATCGGATAATAAGTAAACGACAGCACTCGCTATGTCTTCAGGTTGAATCAATTCTCCTAAAGGAACACTTTGTTTGAACACATCATTTTTCATTGCAGAATTATCTCCTTTTTCTCCAGTAAATTGCCCTAACATATTTGTATCTGCAGGGCCTGGATGAATGGTATTCACTCGAATCGAATGCGGTGCTAATTCGATGGCCATAGCTCTGGAGAAACTTTCTGCCGCCCCTTTTGATGCAATGTATGATTGAAGACCGGGTCGTGGTCGAACAGCTGAAATCGATGCAATTGTGATGATGGATCCTTTGTTTTTTGGTTTCATATATTTAACAGCCTGTTTACATGTGATAAATAAGCTCGTTGCGTTAATATTCATAAGGCGATGCCACTGGTCCAACGACACTTCTTCGATTGGCGTCTGAGCTTGCGCAATACCTAGCGCATTGACTAGACCGTCTATTTTCCCCTGTTCTTGATGAACTTCTGCAAATATTTCCGATACTCTTTCTTCATTTAAAACGTCAGCCGCTTTAGCGACAAAGTTAGGTTGCTGAATACCGTTCATTGAATCCACTGACAAATCGATTCCAACTACGAAAGCGCCCCGTTCCAACAATTGTGAAACGATTGCTTTCCCCATTCCTCCACCTGCACCGGTTACTACGATTACTTTATCTGTTAGTTTCATGAATTCAACTCCCCATTTTCTCAGTAGCGTACAGATTTTTTATTTTCTCAACGATTGCTGTGCCCATTTGTTTGGTCGTTGCATTTCCACCAATATCGGCTGTTTTAACATTCCCTTCGGACAGCACTTCTTCAATCGCTCCGATCACTTTTACAGAAAGGTCAGCTCTTCCTAAATGATCTAACATTAAAGCTGTAGACCATATTTGAGCAATTGGATTGGCAATCCCTTTTCCGGCAATATCCGGTGCGGACCCGTGAACAGCCTCAAACATTGAAGGGTACTCTTTTTCCGGGTTAATATTAGCTGAAGGTGAAAGACCGAGTCCACCAACAATTCCAGAGCCAAGATCTGACAAAATGTCTCCAAATAAGTTGGATGCGACAACAACTTCGAAAGATTGTGGTCGTTGGACAAAATATGCAACGAGAGCGTCAATATAGTAAGATTCAAGTTCCAACTCAGGATATTCTTCTTTCACAACTCGTTTAACATGCTCATCCCACAGCTTCATCGAATGGATGACAGCGTTTGACTTTGTAGCACTCGTTATTTTCTTCTTGCCGTTCTTCACCGCATAATCACTGGCAGCTTTTGTAATTCTTTCAATCCCACCGCGAGTCATAACTGTATTTTGAATAGCCATTTCGGATTCCTGCAGGTCAAACATACGTCCTCCACTATCAGAGTACTCTCCTTCTGCGTTTTCACGGAAGATGACAAAGTCGATATCCTCACCGTTTGCAAGTGGAGATTTAATTCCCGGCAATGATTTTACCGGTCTAAAGTTAACGTATTGTTGAAATTTCTTTCGGATTGGCATAATTAATTCCCAAACTGTAACGTCATCTGGAACCCGCGGATCCCCAATGGCCCCAAACAAAATCGCATCGAATTTTTGTAACGTTTCCAGTCCGTTTTCAGGCATCATTCGGCCATGTTCAACGTAATAATCGGAACTCCAAGGGAATTTCTCTACTGTAAGCGCAAAATCCTTTTCTTGTTCTTCCAATACGTTCAAAACGTTCAAAGCTTCTTCCATAACTTCAATCCCGATGCCGTCTCCTGCAATTACTGCAATTGTAAATTCTGTCATCTTCTCTTACTCCTTCACATTTAAAAAACGTAGAGCCGCTTCTCTATAAATAGCTGTTGTCACAGCCAGTTCTTCGATGTCGATATATTCGTCGATTTGGTGTGGAATATCTCTATCTCCTGCACCAATTGTTACGATGGGTATGCCGTGCATATGTAAAAATGTTCCATCTGTTGCTCCGGGAACGCCGTTGTAAATTGGGGTCTTGCCTGTAACTGATTCAACTGCATCATAAATTGCTTGTACAACGGGATCATCAGCATCGGTATTTGTAGAAGGACGGTTATCCAAAATCGTCAATTCTGATTTAAAATCTGGATCCTCTTCTTTAAGTTTTTCAATAATCGCATTAATTTTCCCTAATAGTTCATCGTGGTCTTGAGCTGGTACTGTTCGGATATCAAGCGTCATCATACATTGGTCCGGAATGACATTAATTTGTGCATCCCCTTTTACGGGAGACTGTATAATAGTTGGAGTAATTGAAGGCCATTTTAAATATGGATCCTCGCCTAATCTTGTTTGTTCTTCTTTCTCCAGCTTTTCCAGTTCCACTATGAGTCTAGCTAGACGCCAATTCGGGTTAATGCCGCTCCAGGAGATTGCACCATGCGCCATTTTCCCAAAGATGTCTACTCTTATACGCATCGCTCCGCGCTGTGCAATACAGACGTTATTTTCTTCGGGTTCGCAAATAATTGCGCCGTCCACTCCATCTGCCCAACCTTTTTTAATGAAATGCTTGATTCCAAGCATCATACCTTCTTCGTCTACGGGAATACACAAAATAATTTTCCCAGTGAATTCTTCTTTGTCCTGAAGAAGTGAATGAACAGCCGTAATCATGCATGCTAAATTCCCTTTTGTATCATTCGTCCCCCTACCGTACATCCGACCGTCTACAGTGTGTGCACTGAACGGATCGTACGTCCAGGCATCTATATTGCCTTCTGTCACGACGTCTGTATGTCCCTCGAACAGAAGCGTTTTACCAGGTTTTCCAGAATCAACTACACCAATCACATTCGGTCTTCCTGGAACAACTTCTTCTATATGTGTTTCAATCCCTATTTCTTTTAAGTAATTGGCAACATACATCGCCACTTTCGTTTCATTTGCATCCGGAACATTTTCCCTGTAAACACTTGGAATCCGAACAAGATTTTCTGTTAAACGAATGACTGCTTCTCGGTCACGCATATATGTTTCGGTTTCTACTTTTGTTTTCATATAATCTCCCTTTCTATTGCTCATTCAAAATGAATAATTTAACCTAAATATTTAGAATAGTATATACTAATTCTATTAAAAAGCGTCTTTCATTTAATTAGACAAAGTGTGTCTAATTGACAGGGCTCATTTGACACTTTGTCTACCTCCTTAAAATCAAACGTAGAAAAAGTAAGGTAAAGTAAGGTAAAGTAAGGTTTCATGAAGGGAAAAAACAAGAATACTGCATAATTCAGGGCATTTCTTTTGTCTATGCCATGCTCGTGAATTTCACTATGCAATGCATTAATTATTTAAAACAAAATAAACAACAGCCAACAGCAGAATAATTGAAGAACCCCCACCCATCTAACGATTATTTCGTGAAGTGGGTGGGGGTGTTATCTATTGATTCTTACTGAACTGTATATCTCTTCGTTTCTATCCGTTTGTTATCTTCGTCATATCCGTAGATTATTGTAGTCAATTTTCCTACTATTAGTTACAATTAAAGTATATCAAACCAACAAGGAGAAATTCATGCTATTATTCCTAAACTTTTTTAATAAGAAAAAGAAAGAGAGCAAACCACAAATAGATACTGTAATCTCATCAAAACCAAAAAAGGCGAATCAACGAGTTACTGCGGAGAGAATAGGTGAATTAGGGGAATACAAGATTAATATCCAACTCGATCAGCTGCCAAAGGACTGTCGCTACTTAAGCGATCTGCTCGTTAAAAATCCTAAAGCCAAGTCGGGGTATTCCCAAATTGACCATGTGGTTTTAACTCCATACGGCATCTTTGTCATTGAAACTAAAAACTATCAGGGGACCATCTATGGCGGGAAGGAGCGAAAAACGTGGTCGGTTAATGGAAAGTTCAAGATGATGAACCCTTTTATACAAAACTATGGGCATATAAAAGCATTAACATCATTTATCGATGAGAAATACCATGACTTATTTATCTCCATGGTGTCTTTTACAAAACGCTGCACATTTAAAGTTGATGTGGATTATCGTAAAATAGCTTCCAAAGAACTTATTGTGTATGACGTCGAGTTATCAGAGTTCATTCATCGGAAAGTCTCGGTATTGAAAATTCATCATAAAGAACCCCGGCTAACTGAAAGTGACATCTTAACAATTTCCAACGCCTTTTCAAATGCAAATATTACTGACCCAAAAGTAAGAGAGGATCATAACCGTCTATTAAATACACATGTTTCCGAAAAAAAGACTGTCACAAGTTCTACGTGTTCAGTTTGTAATAAACCTGTTTCAGATAAAGTTGAAGCGTATTGTTTAGGAAACAATACATTCAAAGGTAAAATCTATTGCTATGAACATCAGAAGACAGTTCAAAAGCAGAATCAACTCATAATAATTTCAAAGTGCCAATGTCCGGAAAGGTCCTAAATTTAATAAGAACCTGGCACCGGTCAATCTACGCTCTTTCCCGATCAGATTCTGAAACAATTATGAATTCAACGAGAACCGTGCGCTCTAAATCAAGGACTTCTTGATAAGATGAAGATAAAAACGGAGTGATTTGGATGGATTGTACAATTTGTGGAATCGCCCAGGTGCGCGTACAGTTCGACCGTCAGCCGCTTTGTATGGATTGCTATAATGCTGCGATAGCGGGGGAGTTCGGGGCGGACTTCCCAAGCTGCCCAAAACATTTTCCGCGGACGATGTAAATGGCGTACAACGTATTTTTGAAGTCGAACGCCAGATCATAGGTACAGCAATTTTGCTGACAACCCGCGAACGATGGGAACACGGCTATGAATTTGCAGTGGATGGAGAATTAGTTGCCGATCTACATACACTGTTCGACCAACTCAAAGAAAAGACCAAACGGCTGTCGAAGACTTATCTCGAAACAGGAGAGTGTCCAAGTGGCGAGCCCTATATCTCTGTCAAAGGCGAGCACTTGAAAGGCGTGCTATCCTATATTGAAACCAACAGCGAAGCACCTATCGTCATCTTAGATGGCAAACCATATACATGGAAAGAAGTCGGTCGTCTTTTGCAGGCATTTGGAGGCTATCAGGTAAAGATCGAAATGAAGGATTTGGCGGATGAGTGGGACGAATGAAATTGTATGTATAATTCTGCGTCAAATCCAAAATAGTCAAAGGTACCAGGTTCCGGAACAATTCTGAATTAAATGAGAACCTGGTACTCGAAATCTCTAAACAGTTGTTTCGAATACCCACTAAAAATTATTTCTTTTTACATATTTTCTTCCATCCCATTCCAGTGTTTCTTGAACTTTAGTTGACCGCTTAAAAAAGTACCATTTTGTTGTATCGGTCTCCCCTAACGCCTCGTTGTACTCCTGTCTAAACACAAAATCCTTTTCATCTAAAAATAAGTCGGGATCATCCTCAGGAATTTCAACAACATATTTATATGTTGCTACTGACTCTACTCCCTTCCCCCGAAATATTTCGTCTTCTGCAGTCGTTAAATAAACTACTAGCTGATTTACCGCACGATCATCTTCGCCATTGTGGCGATCATTTCCTTTCATAGGATTTATAACTGATAATTTTAAGTACGAACTATGGTATAACCTCATGAAGCTCCCCCCTAAAAGAATACTTTACCATATAAATAAGCTAGTTCATGCTTCGTTAAATGTCTTCAGTGTTTTTGATTAAGGCCACTGAAATGTACCACCTCTGCCCTCATTTTCACCTCAGAAGGACAACAAATGTACCAGCGAATGACAAGTAGCTTACCACTTGCCTCTTGTAAAGAGACAGGGATAAAGAATATCGTGCATAAGAGACTTGGTGGAACAAGCCAACTACTGTATAACTAATGCAATTTCGTTCCCAGCTCCGATAGGAGACCTTGTCTACCAATAAAGTGCAAAAACAGCCCCGCAGAGAATCCTCTCTACGGAGCTTACAGCACATAATTATTCTGAATTGTGTCGGTGCCTGGCACCAGACTTCAGACAAAGCACTTTTCCATCTTCATGGAGAGAGATAGATTATGTATGTATTTTGTAGTTCTAGTTCTTAGTCAATGACGTTTATAACGCCGCCGCTTTTTATCAGTCTGAAACTCATGTATTAAACCAATTACGTTCTTAACCTTCCAAGCGGGACCACCTTTCCTTCTGGATGGAGGGGTGTAATAATAGTGGAATTCTGTTACCTCGCTCATTCGCGTATTTTCTACAAATTCTTTGCCAGCATATGTAATAGCACCTTGAGCCTTCACGATATTTTGTGGCACTTCATCATCGATAAGAGTTATGAGGTCAAATTCATACTGCAGCTGGAGTTGTTTAATCAAATACGCTGTTTCTGGATAGTTCCCCCAAATAATATGGTTTCTGAACATAGATTATACTTCTTCCGTTTTTTACAGCTATTATATCATAATATAATAGTTTTTGGATAATTTAAAAATCAATTAATACAAATACTTCCAAAAAAATAAAAGATAGCGACCGTACTCTTTGTAACGAGCACGGTCGCTATTTTCCGCGTTTCCTATATGTTCCATATACTCGTGTGCTTTAGTGTTTTTCATTAAACTTCGTAAACGGCTTCATCACTTTTCAATCTATTACCCGCTAGCAAATGCTTCCTTAAAACTGCAATAACTCTCTCCTGCTCCTTCACCGTCATATTCGACCCTGACTGACGGCAAAAAAAGCGCTTCAGCAAACAACGGCTCACTCACTACACACCTTTGCCATGAGAATAAAATTAATTGATTAGGTGCCTGGCACCATACACTTAATGCCGTGTTTATTAATGTTTTCTCCCCATCAATAGGACAATCAGTAAGCCTTTCTCTTTTTCATCACCGGTTTAATAGAGTTGAAAACTGTATAATTGAAGAGCACAAGGTTATAGTATAATTCAGAATTAATTGAAAACCTAGTACCTGAAATCAGTATGGAACAATTATTTTCACAGGAATACCTTCAAGAAGTTAAATCGTTTGAGTATGGTAACTATGGCGAGGATGTTTAAATGCTAACTTTTCATCATAATAATAGCCAAGCTATTATATATTCAAGTAATACAAGCCAGGCTATCTACCAAACGATTGCTAGGCTTGTTCATTTCGACCCGGCACTATCCTGTTTTCTATAGGTCAAATAAAAGGGTACCAGGTTCTGGAACGATTCTGAATTCAATGGTAACCTGGTACCCGACATTAACTTTTTTATGTGATTGGGATGATACTCCCTTAATTCTGATCTACCTGCTAAAGATATTCCTTTCCAACTATTTTGGAATCTAGCCATTCCGATGTCTTTCCAACTACTTTCGCGGGATTACCAACTACTATTGAATTATCAGGAATCTTACCTTTTACAACACTACATGCTCCTATCAATACGTTCTTACCAACCGTCGTTCCGGGTAGTAAAGAAACTCTTGCACCTATAAAAGTATTTTCACCTATAGTAATCCCCTTCTTTATCACAAGTACCTTTTCAATATCTTTAATTATCTCAGTATTTTTATGGTCCAATGACTCTTTGATAGTATGCATAGAACCATCATGTGTCAAAAACATTACCTCTCTAGAAATTGTCACATTATTATTTAGTGTTATTAAGGAATAATCACTACCATCGAAATACACATCACTGCTAATAAAATTTGGTATTCCATTGATTTTCATCCCTACTTTTTTAAGATATTTCACATATGCATTTCTAAATAAAACTCCATTAAAATAGCTAATTTTTTTTATTATTTCTCTTTCAATGACTTGTATTACTTTATTAGTTTTCAATAAAAATCCCCCTTTTGTTTATTCCTTTTTTATTTCTCTGAGCTCTAAGATTTACAATATCATAGCTTTTTTATATTGTGATATTTTTTCCACTCAACTTAAATAATATCAATAAAAGCACAGAGTTGAACATCACATATAAACCCGAAATCATATTAAGGAAAGTATATATTGGTATATTAAAAGAAACCACTATAAAAAATATAAATACTTGGGTAGATAAAAGAATGGATTGAATTATTAATTCATACTTCTGTTTATTAGAGATTATAAATCCAGTTGTTAACGACTCGGAAATTAGCTTTATTCCAAACATGGGAGTAAGATATTGTATATAAATACCCGCTTCTCTCCACTCTTCTCCAAATATTCTAGAGAAAATAACTGGGCTTAAAAAGAAAATTAGGACCATTATTGGAATGACAATAGATACTAAAAAAAGAAATGTTTGCTTAAACGTCTTTCTGTAATTTCCTAATTCTATAAACTCCTCATTAGCAGTAGTAAAATAGATCCTTGATATATTAGCACTTATTATTGCGAAAGGTAAGCCCAAGATTCTATATGATAAAGAATATAATCCGAGTTGAAACGGTGAATATACTTTACCAATAAATAAATTTATTGTTGAATAAATTGATGTTATTATCAGAGTAGAAGTTGCGTTATAGATAGGTTGATTTTTTTCCTTTTTTGCTAAATTATAAATAAATCCCCATTTTATTCTTTTGATTTTATTGCGATGTCCCCTAACATCTGCTGATTGTCTAATAATACCAGATAATGATCCAAATAAATGAGATCCAATCATTCCAAGTACTCCGGTTTTTAGAACTCCTGCTAGCAGAAGAATACTGTTAGTAGTAAGTGATTTTGTGATTGTTACTATAGACATTAACTTATAAAGAGCCTTCTTATTATTATGTGCTAAAAGTACATTATTGGATCCATATGTCATTAATAAAAAAATCGTTCCAACAATAAAAATAGCTCTTTCATTAAAAGTATAATCATGATTAAAAAAAACAAAAAATCCATACAGCAGGCCAAATATTATACTCAAAAAAACAGATAGAAAAAAACATAACTTTATTAACGCATAAGTATCTTTCCGATTTCTCGCCGTAATAATTGACATATCATATTTCAAGCAAAGTATTGGTCCAAACAACGACACTGCTGTCGTTATTAATGTATAAATACCAAATTCATATGGAGTGAATAGTCTTGTCGTTAACGGAGCAACTAGTATACTGATTAGCTGAGCACCAATTGATCCCATTACTAATACGGAAAATGCCGATAAAAATCTATTACCTTTTATGATCCCCTTCAATTTATTCATTTTAAACCATATCCTTGAATGAGTTTTTAATCTTACGAGCAGTATTTTCATTATATTTTTCAACTGATATGTTTTTCATATATATTTCTACATTTTCCTTATATTCACTCAAGTTCGTTGCTACTTTCATTATCCCTTTATAATAGAAATCATCGGCTTCTCCTATTTTCGCATTATCACAAAGTTGCTTTAAAGGAGGATTTTCAGTAGTAACAATAGGGACTCCTTCACCTAAATACTCATAAATTTTTCCCGATGCACAATACTTATTATTTAAATCCAATTGATGATAGTTCACAATGCCAATATCAGCATTACGAACAATATATCTGAGTTCGTTTAATGGGACTTTACTGATTAATTTAACATTTTTCAAGGAGTGTTTTTCGATAATGTCTTGTATTATTTTTTTATCAGATTCCTCTCCACCCCCAATAATATATAATCCATAGTTTGAAGGTAGTTTACTCATTGCATTAACTAACTTATCAGTAGTTCTTAAAACTGAGATTCCACCTGTACTAACAATATTTATTTTATAATTAAAGTCATTGATATATTTTTCATCAAGAACTTTTGAATTAAATGATCCTTTCAAGGTTCTAATATTTTCAAAAACTAACGGTTTTTTTCTTAAATTAAATTTACTGAACATAATTTCAGATCTCTCATTATTAGCGCATAGAACAATGTTCGCTTTTTTCATCAATTTTGTTTCAAATTTACTGAATAACTTTCCAGAAATCGACTTAGCTTCTTCGTAGAAATATAGCTCTCTTACATCCTGAATTATACGTTTTGGTTTCAAAAGTTTATTGATAAGTAAAACAGGTATTGAAGCAAAAAAATTATCACATATTATAATATCAATACTTTTCATCTTTTTAGCTGTGATTAAAGAAGTGTATAAAAATTTTAAATACAGAGATACTCCCATATACTTATGCTTTTTCTTAAGTATTATTTTTTCATTTTCCACATCACTTGGAGAAATACCGCATGAAACAAAAGTAACTTCCCCTAAATGCTTCGAAAGTTCATAGAGTTCCGATAAGCGACCATCATATTCCCTTATTCCATAAGAAATCAATAAAACATTCAAGGACTTCCCTTCTTTCACATAACTTTTGAAGTCAAAACATTTCTATGTTTATTACTTCTTAATATAAGAGCAATTAAATACACCAACCCTACTGTGAAAAACATGTTCGTAGCAACACTTATCAAGGGGGGGGATGCAACAAATATATTAGTTGCAAATCTAACTAACATATAACTCAAAATATATTTTAATTCTAATGACCTTGTTCTATCTATCCACTTTTCAAGCATGATGGAAATAAAAATATTAATACAAACAATAATCGGTGAAAATAGGATCCCGAAATATATATATCCATACCCCACAGCTGATAATACATGACCACTTTCCATGTTATATCCATAAATATGAGTATTGAAAAACTCACTTGTCATAGTCATTTTTTCTTTAAGTAAAAAGTTAAAGCCAAAAGTAGATCTCCCAAAATCATAGAACAAATTAATAAGATTAAAACTATTGAATCGTCCTAAATCAACAGCAAAAGCAACATTTTGTGTACCAAAAAAATACGCCTGCAACATACTTGTATAATAGCCTATATCATTATCAGTTGAAGAAATTGCCTCTGTGTATGATCCGTAATAAAAAGCAGCAAAATGCTTATAAATAGTCATCATCATTAACACAAAAACTCCAACACCTATAATATATAAGACTACTTCCTTTTTGAACCTTTCAAATAGTTTCACTAAAATGAAAATAGAAACCAACGCAGTATAAACTATTGCAGATCTTCTTTCCCCTACTATTATACCTACACTTAAAAGAGTGAATACAATAGTATAATAAAAATATAGTTTGTTCTTAGTTATATTGTATTTCTTGCTACAATAACTACTCACCATTAAAAAAGAAAAAATTATACCCGTTATAATAATTTGTCTTAACAAGATCAAAAATGTTCCTTGTATATCCCCCGCCCTGTCCAAAGAATCAACAGATATAATAAAAAATTGAATTAAATCTCTTCCTACCGTTAAAAAGATGATAAAAGAGAGAACTATAAAGAGTAAATAAACATAACGATTACCAAATAACTTTAATTGATTATTTATTGTTGGTTTATTTAAATCTCTTTCCATAAGAAATCTAATTAGTATATACAGAAAAGAACTTGATATAAACAGTTCAAAAATAACTAATAAAATTGCAATCTCAATTGATTCTTGAGTTACAATAGAATAGGAAACACCGTTATATGTCCCCGAAACAAAACTTAGTAGAGGGACTAATACATACCTCAACCAAGAAAGGGCTATAAAAAAATACAACGTGACCTTATATTTCTTAAATCTAATCATGGGTTTTAATATAAAGAGATAAATGAACAAATAAACAAACGGATGGAGCCATAATAATTCATAACCTTGCTGAATTTCTAATAAAGGTAATATGCCTATCACAATAGACAGCAAAGAAGAAATAATTATAACCAAATTGACTATACTCTTTATCATAAAAAACCAACTCACTTATTCAAATTATTTGGATTGTCAAAACCAAACCGAACAAAGTTTAAAAGGTTTTAAATTTATAACTCAGCATTCGATGATTTTATTGTACTAATTAACGTAATTACTTAGTTCAAGCTGGCCTAGGCTGATAAAATTGCGACTGTTTCGCGAACTCTGTCTTAACGACATCAGACACTTACGCGATAATTTAATGCTCAAAACAAATTTGCTGTTATAATACGAGTAAGCGAAAAAAGGAATTATGTATCTGTATTTTTGTCAATCTTTAGAATCGTGAATTAATCGGTTATAGTGCTAGACAGACTTAGACTGCTGATCTTGTTTACAAAACCCAATTAAGGGTTAACCGCGAAACGATTATGATGTTTTATACCAATCGCATCAGCGATTATATAAATTAGCTCATTGACGAAGTGTTAGAGACATTTGAAAATACAAAGACCCATGAGGTATATATTAGTACGTGTGATAATGCCGTCAATGAGTCTTCATTTTTTACAGGATTTTCATTCACCTTTGACTAGAATGGTTTGAATTGAGCCACTGTGTGATTTAGTTCCTGTATCATTCGACCGATACGACGTCTAGAAATACAAAAGTCCATTATTAAAAATCGTGTTTCATAATTATTTCGGCGTAAGTTAAAATATCAATATCATTAATAGACGTTGCCTCTCTTTGCAAATCTTGAGTAATTCAGCCTCTGGAGGCGTTCGGTTGCCACTTTCTTCAAATGAACCAGGTGCCAAGCTTGGTTTAAACCCATCTTCAAAATCACAGAAGCCGTTAGTTCATATTCTAAGATAATATTTATCTCTCGGTCCTGTTCTCATACCACTTTACAATTTGACCGTTAATTTTTCGAGGAAGAGTTATCCCTGTTCTTTTTGGGTCTTCGTAAATTCCTCTATATTCTTTGGTTTTATTCTACTAGACCACAACTTTTTTTACTTTCTAATAATAAATCTAATCCAGTCTCTTTCTAACTCTCAAACTTTATAAGATTTACTTTTCAGTAATAATTTTTTCAAAGTACTGATTAAAAATCTCATTATCTCGTTTAATCTTATTCTTGAATTTTTCCAGGTTTTCATTAAACAATTCAGGATTTATTCTTTCATACCAATTGAATATAGTGTCAGGCAGATTTTTATCAATTTTATCAATTGCTATTCCGATTCCTAATTCTTCAACTAGTTTCCCGCTATAAGTGTTTTTATTGGCCAAGATTGGACTTCCCGTTAATACCCCATGATATAACTTAATTGAAATTGCATAATCTAAACTTTTATCATTACTCCCATATAAATTATTAACAAGATCCATCTTTCGCAAAAACCGTTCAGTTTCCGCGACTGGAAATTCATCATAAAACTCCACATTATTAATACATTTTTCCTCAGAGTATTTCCTCAATTCATTTGCATTTATGCCAAAATACGCCAATATAAATCTATCGTCATTCTTAAATATATCTAGTAAATTTCTGTTAACATCCAAAAACCTTATATTCCCAATGAACGTAATTTTTAATGGCGTTCTTTTTAGAGTAAATTTATTTCGATCTGTAACTGGAATAAATTCAGGATTCAGACTATGAACATGTACATAATTATAAGAGGGTAAAAATTCTTTAAATCCTTCTGACGATATAGTAGCGAAGGCTGAATTTTCAATAACTTTTTTATACCTGTTTGTTAGAAGAAAATTATCTTGTTTTGCATAATCCCTTATGTTTAGGCAGTATTTATTTCGCCACTTTCTCGAGAGGTACTTAGCAAACATAAATATAGCAACATCATTCCATACTATAATAAAGTCATAGTTGTTTTCCTCGAGAATGGGAGTTGCAAATTTTTTGAATCTAAAATACTGAATTGTTTTTTTAAAAACATTATCCTTCTTTCGTATAATGTTTTTAAAAACATATTTATTTTCAGCCGAAATACTTTCTTCAATACCGTACTTGTCCATGTAAATTATATCAAAAGGAATATTTTTCTTATTTAATTTTTCGGTGTACAACGAAATTAGCGACATATGTTTGATATTAACTGCACTTAGAATACAAATTTTTTTCATGCCTTTTTTCTCCATACTACTTTATTAACATAATCAGAATAAGAAAGTATTATTCTAAGTACTTTCTCTGATACATTCGGAATATTGTAATCCCCTACTATTCTCAAGGTATCTTTCTCTTGACTGTTTAATACTTCGATTCCTTGTAATATTCTTTCTCTTTTTAGTCCAACCATCATAACAGATGCTTCTTCCATCGCCTCAGGTCTCTCATGAGCCTGTCTTATATTTAGCGCCTTAAAACCAAGTATAGAAGATTCCTCACTAATCGTTCCACTATCACTAAGAACCGCTTTAGATTTAATTTGAAGCTTAACGTAATCATTAAATCCTAAAGGCTTCAGTGTTTTCACCAATGGATTAAACTCAATCCCCTTAGCATTAATCATATTCTGAGTTCTAGGATGCGTACTTACAATCACAGGCATTTTGTACTGCTCAGCCACAGCATTTAGGCTATCCACTAGATCCAAGAAATTAGTTTCTGAACTAATATTTTCTTCTCTATGTGCAGATACAACAAAATACTCTCCTTCGCTAAGGTCTAACCTATCTAAAACATCTGATTTCTCGATATCATCTTTTCTGGAGTTTAGAACTTCGAACATCGGGCTACCTGTTTTAATTATTCGATCAGCTGGTAGCCCTTCTCTTAATAAATATTCTCTCGCAATATCACTATAAGTTAAATTAATATCCGCTGTATGATCAACAATTTTCCTATTCGTTTCTTCTGGTACACGTTGATCAAAGCATCGGTTACCTGCTTCCATATGGAATATTGGAATTTGTCTTCTTTTGGCTGCAATTGCACATAAACAACTGTTAGTATCGCCAAGCACTAGAAAGGCATCTGGTTTCACCTCTTCCAAAATAGGATCTATTTTCACCAAAATATGACCAATCGTTTCCACCGCCGTTCCAGTAGCTGCGTTAAGAAAGTAATCTGGTTTTTTCAAATTGAAGTCTTTGAAGAATACTTCATTTAGTTCATAATCATAGTTCTGTCCAGTATGGACAAGAATATGTTCGACCGCATTTGAGTCTTCTAATTTATTAATTACAGCTGAAAGTCGAATGATTTCTGGTCTAGTCCCTACGACTGTCATGACTTTTAATTTCTTCACTATGTTATACCTCCAAAAAGTTTGTATCTGGAATTTCAGGATTGAAACTCTCATTGACCCACATAACGGTAACTAAATCATTATCTCCTATATTCACGATAGAATGTGTATAGCCTACTGGTATATCAACCACTTGAAGCTTTTCCCCACTTACTTTATATTCAATGATTTCGTCTGTATGAATATTTCTAAATCTTATCAATCCTTGACCACTAACTACAAGGAATTTTTCGTTTTTCGTGTGATGCCAGTGATTACCTTTTGTAATACCTGGTTTGGAAACATTCACAGACACTTGGCCCCTATCAGGAGTTCTAATAAACTCTGTGAATGACCCTCTATTGTCTATATTCATTTTCAGATCATATGCGAACTCATCTGTAGGTAAAAAACTTAAATATGTACTATACAATTTTTTAGTTAGTGCATCATCCATATTAGGAACGCTTAACTTTGTTCTGGACTCTTTAAAACCTTTAATAAGATTTGCTAAGTTCTCTAATGTAATTGTATGAGTCGTTTCTACAATACAATAATTATCATTTTTAGTTGGATTTCCTTCAAGTGCTTTCACAAATTCCTTTAATACATCGTCTATATAACATAGTGTAAGTTCTACATCTGGATTATTAACCTGAATATCTAAACCTCTAGCTATATTGTAACAATACGTTGCAACAACTGTATTATAATTTGGTTTACTCCACTTCCCGAATAGATTAGGAAGCCTATATACAAATACTTGTGCGCCAGTCTTTAGCGAGTGATCGAACAATAAATCTTCTCCAACTTTTTTGCTTATGCCATAAAGATTATCTTTTTCAGCTTGGATAGACGAAGTAATTAAAACAGGTGATTTGTTATTATGTTTTTTTAGTAGTTCCAGCAATTCGAATGTAAAACCATAGTTTCCATCCATGAACTCTTCTTCATTTTCTGGTCTGTTTACTCCGGCTAAGTGATAGACAAAGTCGCACTTCTTTGTAAACTCTTCCAAGTCATTCAAATTATGATTTCTCGTATACAATAGTAAATCTTCATAGCCTTGGTTTTCCAACTCAGCTACTAAATTTTTACCAATGAAGCCTCCTGCACCTGTTACAAGAATTTTCACTTACTTATTCCACCCTTTCAATTCATCCTGTATGTAAGGAAGTTCTAAGAGCTTATCTTTAATCTGCTCTATTGAAAGCCGATATGTATTGTGTGAGTTGTATTCTTCATCCGTTGAAAGTCTTTCATTTCCTTCTTCAAAATATTTATCATAGTTAAGATCACGATTATCTGCTGGCACCCTATAGAAACCTTCTAAGTCATCCGCCACGACATGTTCTTCTCTAGTTAGAAGTGTCTCGTAAAGTTTTTCACCGTGTCGAGTACCTATAATCTTCACTTCGTTATTAACATTAAAAATTTCTTTTACTGCTTGTGCCAAATCTGCAATTGTAGAGGCAGGTGATTTTTGGACCATAATATCTCCTGCATCAGCATTCTTAAATGCAAAAACTACAAGTTCAACTGCTTCTTCAAGGCTCATTAGGAATCTAGTCATATCAGGATCTGTCACTGTAAGAGGCTTACCTGCTTTAATCTGTTCAACAAAAAGCGGAATAACTGATCCACGGGAAGCCATAACATTTCCGTATCTCGTGCCACATATGAGTGTTTTTTCAGGAGAGACCGTTTTAGCTTTGGCAACAAATACCTTTTCCATCATTGCTTTTGAAATACCCATTGCATTGATTGGATAGGCGGCTTTATCTGTTGATAGGCAAATGACTCTTTGCACTCCATATTCAATAGACGCATTCAATACGTTTTCTGTACCAATAACATTAGTTTTAACGGCTTCCATTGGAAAGAATTCGCATGAAGGAACTTGTTTAAGTGCTGCAGCATGAAATACATAATCTACATCGTTCATTGCATATTTCACACTTGCAAGATCACGGACATCTCCAATATAAAATTTCAATTTATCATTATTATATTGCTTACGCATATCGTCTTGTTTCTTTTCATCACGTGAAAAGATACGTACTTCTTTAATATCTGTATGTAAAAAACTTTCCATGACTGCATTCCCAAAGGAACCAGTACCACCTGTGATTAATAAGGTTTTATCTCTAAACATTTTACACTACCTCCGAGTTTTATAGGACAGAAGAAGAATGTTTTTCTAATAACTTTACCGATAACTTAACATCATAATTATCCAATAAATATTCATAACCAGATTGACCCATTTTCACTCTTAGATCCGGATTTTCGACAAATAAAGATAACTTTTCATTAAAATCATTTATGTCACCGGACAAGGAAAAATCTCCACTTCGAGACTCCCGTAACATTTGACCAAAGTCTGTATTCTTATCAATTGCAGCTAATATAGGAATACTTTTTTCGAAGTATGATAGTACTCTGGATGGAAAATTAGGTATCGTAAATCTTTTATCTAAAAACACTAAACCGATGTCTGCTTCTTCTAACATTTCTTCATACTCGTCTCGATGTAAAGAATCTAATATTAGTGCGTTCGTAATATTATTATCTTTCACAAATTCAATTACCCTCCACTTTTCATTCCCACGGCCAACTAATAAGAAAAAAACAGCATTATTATACTTATTAGATTCTAGTACTTCACATAAAAAACCCAATCCCTGAGGTTTCCCCATGTTCCCCCCATAGATCGCTAAAACAGAATTAGTTGGTATATCATACATTTTGCGAAAATCATTTTTTCGCTTTTCTATTTCGAGATTGATCTTTTTAGTATTTGGAAATATTTTAACTTTATTTGAATCGATTTTCGGATTATGTTTAATTATATAATCCTGATTAGCTTTAGACATCGTTCCAATTAAAGATGCTGTATCATAAAGCTTCTTCTCTTTTCTTTTAAAGTACCAATAAGCAGGATGTGATTTCTTCAATATTCCAAGATCTAGCGCATTTTGAGGGAAAACATCTTTTAACATTAAATAGGAAGGACTTTTGAAATGCTTCATAGCCCAGTTTACAACACTAGACATTGTCACTGGAGGAGATTCAAATAAAATTAAATCAAACTCCTGGTCTGATAAATGAGTTTTAATAGCTCTTTTCAATATATGTGGCATTAATAAAAAAGTTATTCCTTTCTCAATAAATCCAACGTCAAATACATTTCCTGTTTTCACTCTTAGTATATTCAAATTTCTTTCTCTATCAATAAATGTCTTAGAAGATTTTCTTTTTTCTTCTGCAACAACTATAGTTATTAGATGTCCTTCTTTAACTATTTCTTCAGCTAAGTCTGTATATATAGTTGAGCCTTCCTTGACTCTCGGGAACGTTGCAGAAATATATAATATTTTCATTTATTTTACCTCTTCTTTATTTAAGTTAAAACAAATTAATTAATTAATTAAAAAACCGATTAATCGATAATGATTTCAACTTTAGACAATAACTCTTCTGCTTCTAAGATAATGCTTTCTCTATTTTCTCCATTAAGTATGAAGTACCCAACCCTATCTGAACTTGATTTAAGAATATCATGAAAATCGCCTTTTTTTTTATTGATTTTTAATTCAACAAATTTATTTGATTTTTCGATATTCTTTAAGCCGGTAACTTTTTTTATTTGGCCACATTTAGCTATATTTATGTATTTGATTATTGCAGTTTTTCTATATTTAACCTGTTCCACGTCTTCTTTATCAATTGCGTAATTTATAGTTGCTTTTACAATATTATAACCCGTTGCTAATGGTACTAAATGTGTTGTAATATTGTCTCCACCTAGCCTAGCACCTATTTCAACTATCTTTGGACCAGATTCTGTTAGCATAACTTCACAATGTGATGGTCCGTCAGTAATTTCCAGGGCTTTTATTGTAGATTCTACAATTTCCTTTATTTGTTGCTCTTCAACTTTAGATATATTTGCAGGTATGATATGTCCCATTTCTACAAAGTGAGGTGCTCCAGTTGTTTCTTTCTCAGTAATTGCAATTATCTTTGGGGTTCCATCAAAAGACATTGATTCCACACTAAATTCCCTACCTTGCATAAATTCCTCAATTATTATCTCACCATTTCTAGAATAATTACTTGAATAAAAATATGCTTCATCTAAACTATTCAAATCACACTTCAACTGAACTCCTCGACTACCTGAACTATCTGTTGGTTTGATTATACAAGGAAGATTGAACTTTTTTATTTCTTTCAAGAAACCCTCAAAATCTTTAATAATTTTATAATCCGGTATTGCGATTTTATTTTTTTTAAGAGTATCTCGCATAACACCTTTATTCGTAGTACAAATTGCTACCCTTTCAGAGATAACTTTTAAGTTTAATCTATTCCCTACATATGCCACTGTATTCATTGGTTGATCACTTGCTAAAGTCATAATTCCACTAACATTTAAAGCAGATGCAAATTCAAGAATTTTTTCTTTTTCTAACGTACTAATCTCCAAACCAATGTCAGCAAATTTAAAGCCAACAGCATTTTTATCCATATCCACAGCTATTACCTGGAGCCCCATTTTTTTAGCCATCTTTATGGCTGGTAACTGTAATTCGCTGGCTCCTAGAATCATAATGGATTTATTAGGCATCATTATTTTTCATCCTACCCATTACCAGTACATTATGATATTTTCCATCTTTAAACCAATGTTCTTGAAGTGTCCCCTCTAATTTATACCCACATTTCTCCAACATTTTTCTGGATGCAGAATTATATTCAAATAGATAACCATATATCCTATTTACATTTAATACCTCGAAGCAAAAGTCAATTATTAATGAAAACGCTTCTTGACCAATACCTTTTCCTTGATTCACTTTTTCTCCGATATAAATAAAAGGATACGTTGTTCTATTTATTGGATCATATTCATTATTTCCAACCAAACCAATAATTTCGTTTGTTTCAATAATCTGTATCGCAAATGTCTTGTTATACTTATCTAGACATTTAGATTTAAACCAACTTTCGTGCTCACTCTTAGTTACTGGGAATTTTGCTCCCGTAAACAATCTAATACTCGGGTCGTTAATCCATTTCAGTGTTAAGTCAAAAGCTTCATCATTTAGGGCAATAAGTCGTACTCTATTTCCAACTATCATTTTTTTCATTCCTTCGTTTTTTTATTCTTATTCTTAATATAAACGTTCTCTCTTTTCAAAGTACTTTCAATCGTTTTATAGACAATTTTCACATCCAAATAGAAAGTCAAATTATTAACATAATAAACATCATTTTTAAATTTATCTTTAGTATTTACTGAATTCCTATAATAAGCTTGATTATATCCAGTAATTCCGGGTCTTACCTTCATCTTTTTTTCTTCAAATTTATTATATATATCTTTTGCTTCAGGCATGTCCGGTCTTGGTCCAACTATGCTCATATCCCCTTTGATAACATTTAGAAGCTGTGGTGTTTCGTCAAGGCTCGTTTTACGTATAAACTTTCCGATCTTGGTTAATCTTGGATCATCTTCTGCATTAAAAGTTGATCCATCATCATTTCTTAGATCAGGAGCATTTACTTTCATGGAACGGAATTTATACATTTTAAACACTTTTCCATCCTTACCGAGCCGGGGCGCATTATAAAAAACTGGCCCCTTATCTTGAAAGTATATAATCGGCCCTATAATCAGTAGAATTAATAACCAAAATGGCAAGGCTACTAAAGCTAAGATAAAATCAAATACTCTTTTAAAGAAATTCTTATACATCTAGTAACCCACCTCAACCATCACTTAGTACTTTTTTAAAATTCTCTACTACATATTTTACATCCTCATCACTCAATAAAGTATGAAGCGGAAGTGTAACTTCATTTTCATATTGTTTATAAGCATTAGGATAATTCTTTATATCAAATCCTAAATTTTTATATGCTGTAAACATAGGTAATGGTTTATAGTGGACATTACATGCAACACCCACTTCTGCCATTTTTATTATAATTTCATTTCTCTTTTCTTCACTAATATCAGGTATTCTCACTAAATAAAGGTGACCTGATGAACTATAATCCGGACCGAAATGCTGCAAGCTATGAATACCCAATGGTAATAGAGCTCTATCATACATCTCAATAATCTCTCTGCGTCTCTCCAACAATCCTTCATATCTATCTAACTGTACTAAACCAATACTAGCCATAATATCTGTCATATTACATTTATAAGCAGGATAAACAATATCATATTCCCAAGCACCTATTTGTGTCTTTGCTAACGCGTCTTTAGATTGTCCGTGTAGACTATATAACATGTACTGCTTATATAGCCATTCATCATCAAGGGCACGTTCAAAATCATTTTGCCAGACAGCAGCTCCGCCTTCTGCAGTAGTCAAGTTCTTTACTGCGTGAAACGAAAAACATGTAAAGTCTGCCACTTGACCGCTTTTCATACCTTTCCTCTCCGCTCCAAATGCGTGTGCGGAATCACTCATTACAACTATTCTATTAAACAGCCACTGAAGTTCACTTTTAGGTTTAAATAGACCCTTCTTCCTCTCGGCAATATTAAAGATTTTATCGTAGTCACACATTTTACCGGCAATATCAACTGCAATAATTGCTTTTGTATTCTCCGTGATTGCATCTGCGAGTTTAGAATAATCCATTTCAAATGAATCTGGTGCAGTATCAATTAAAACAATTTTCGCGCCAACGTGTTCTATAACAGATGCAGATGCTGTATAAGTATATGCAGAAGTAATTACTTCATCTCCAGGACCTATTCCTAAAATCCGAAGAGTCAGCTCCATTGCAGCTGTAGCAGAATTTAAGCACACTGCTTTTTCAACTCCTACATATTCGGCAATTCTACTCTCAAATTCTTTGGTTTTAGGGCCTGTTGTAATCCAACCTGATTTCATAGCTTTTATAACTTCATCAATTTCTTTTTCGGTAATATGTGGAGGTGAAAAAGGAATATTTCTTTTTTTAATATCAATCACATCAATAACCTCGCTTTATACTTATTTAGTCAACTAGAACTTAATTGGAATCTACACAATCTCTCCAATTAACTGCTGAGAAACCAAATAAAAATAATGTACATGATCCAGAAAGTTTATTAGTGTGGTGCCAAGTATAGCCGCAATTCAAATGACGTAATTTGTGTCCATACCAAGCACCGCTGCTATTTAAACCGGCATCTTCACCCCCAGCTCAACGACCTTCCGATTCGCTATACCAATTAGTGTAGTCTTCAACTCACTAATTCCCATATCACGCAGCTTGTCCATCACATACTCCATCTCCAACTCACTAATCGGCGTAGCCTTCCCGACATAAATCTTCGGATACACATACTCGCTCTGTCTTTCACTTTCATTCAACAATTCTTCATATAGTTTCTCACCAGGTCTGATGCCTGAGTATTTGATTTCGATTTCGTTTTCAGCATAACCTGATAACCTGATCAAGTTCTTCGCCAAGTCTACAATCTTCACCGGCTCGCCCATATCAAGAACGAACACTTCTCCTCCGCTTGCAAGTGTCCCTGCTTGTATGACGAGTCTGGATGCTTCAGGGATGGTCATGAAGTAGCGGGTCATTCTAGGATCGGTGACTGTAACTGGTCCTCCTGCCGCAATCTGCGTTTTGAATAGAGGAACGACACTGCCACGTGAACCGAGGACGTTGCCGAACCGGACTGCAGCGAACTTTGTTTTGCTGTTCTTCGCAAGGTTCTGAACAACCATTTCAGCAAAACGCTTCGTCGCACCCATGACGTTCGGAGGGTTGACGGCCTTGTCTGTCGAGACGAGGACGAAATGTGGGATGCCGAATGTGTCAGCAGCTTCCGCTACGTTCTTCGTTCCGAATATATTGTTTTTCACCGCTTCCATCGGGTTCGCTTCCATAAGCGGGACATGCTTGTGTGCCGCGGCATGGTAGATGACATCCGGATGGTGTTCGGAGACGATGTCGAAGATGCGTTGGCGATCTTTCACGTCAGCGATGACCGGGACAATCTCCGTTTCGGGTGAAACTTTTTCCCGTAGTTCACGTTCTATTAAGTAAATCGAGTTTTCACCATGTCCTAGTAGAATGATCTTTTTCGGTGTGAAACGGTTCACTTGACGGCAGATTTCCGATCCGATTGACCCCCCTGCTCCGGTGATGAGGATCGATTTATTCGTCAGCTTCTTTTCAATCGCCTTCATGTCGAGCTGCACTTCGTCGCGGCCGAGCAAGTCTTCGATTTTTACGTCACGGATATCGTTGACGGACACTTTCCCCGTCATCAAGTCTTCGATGCGCGGGATCATTTGCGTCCGGACGCCTGTTGCGACGCATTGCTTCATGAGCTCTGTCAATTCATGCCGTGCCATTGATGGAATGGCGATGATGATTTTGTCGATATTGTTGTCCTGTGCGTTTTCTTCTATATGCCTCGTATTGCCTACAATTTTTATCCCGTACAATTCCAGTCCCTTTTTTGAACGATCGTCATCGAGGAAGAGGATCGGCTTCATTCCCGATTCCGGGTTGTTCAACAGTTGCCGCGCAACCATCATACCGGCTTGTCCGGCCCCGATGATCATGACCCGCTTCATCCCTTGCTCGTCCGTTTTGCGGAACGTGTCGCGTGTAATGCGCCAGCTGAGCCGCGATCCCCCAATCAAAAGAATGTGAAGCATCCACGTCAGGAAAAGCGCCCGGGCATGGATGTCTTTCGTGAAGACGAGCTGCGCGATGGCGACGACCGCGATCGTGAATGTGACCGATTTGAATATTGCTCTCAGTTCGCCAATGGAGGCGTATGCCCATACTTTACGGTATAGTCCGTAATGCCAGGCGATAACGTGGTGTGCGATTTGGATTGTCAATGCGCTCATCAGGATGATTCCGTCTTGAAGGATGATGATATCCGGCCGCAATATATAGTAGCCTAGAAAGATTGATAGGAACACGATGAGTGAATCCAATAGGAAAAGCATTGTCATGCGCTTTTTCATTGTCATGCGTGAGGCTCCCTCCGTTCTTCTCTGTTTTCGAAGAACTATAATTCCACAATTACTCTTCCAAAATATTGGAATGGTTAGTAGTCTTATAGTATCATGCTCCCCCTAGTTGTACCAGTCTGATTTTCATTGTATGCCCTTTCATACTATACTTTTCTCTATAATTGGAACTTGGCAAATGTCCTAATCCTTTATCTCATTGAAGCGGACTGACTATCGATATATTTTTTCTTTCGCGGAAATATTTGAATTTGTTTGCCGGTAAACCTAAAGACCTATTAACCTATGAACCCGAACAGTTTCTTTTTGGGGGCCAATTCTGGTTCCAGAAGGAAGAATGGTTCATTCCTCAAGATTCGTTCATTATTCTCGAGCAATACTTCAGCGCTTGTGTACAGCCTTTTCTTTTCCAACATATCGAGTCCTTTCCCGAAATGGAACGGCCGCGTTTTCAAGTTATGGACGTCTGAGCCGTATGTATGAACGAGATTCGCTTCTATTAGTTGCAGTGACAGCTTTTGGATGTTTTTGCCGAAATGGCCCGATAGGCTGCTTGATGTGATTTGGGCAGTGGCCCCGTGGCGGATGAGCCGTTCCAGCCGCTCCGGTTTTTCTGCTATCGCCCGGTTCCGTTCTGGATGAGCGATAATCGGGATGATTTCCCGCTCGAGCATCGATTGGATGATATTCACTGTGTAGGCGGGGATTGATTGCGACGGCAGTTCCAATAGTAGGTATCTGGAATTGGACAATGTGAGCAATTCACCTCTGTCCAATTTTCCAATGAGGTCTTCCGTCAATCGGATTTCCTGACCGGAATGAAGCTTCACATCGAGCCCCGCTTCTGAAAGGACATCTTTCAGCAAAGCCGTTTGGCTCAATACTTCACTGCGCTGTACATCGTATTGCGGATGGCAGGCATGCGACGTACAAATCATGTCCGTGATCCCTTCCTCTTGCGCCTTTTTAATTAAGGCAAGCGTTTCTTCAATAGTTGAAGGTCCGTCATCTACGCCGAACAGTAGATGGGTATGCATATCAATCATGTAAGTAAAGCTCCTTTAATAGAGAAAAGAGTAAAAAGGCATAAAAGCCCCTTCACTCTCCCGTTCCATAGTATTGATAGTAATAATGGTCCTTCTCAAGCATGAAATTGTTCAAGAGAGTCCCAAGAATATTCGCTTTTGCGGATGTAAGCGCTTCTTTCGCTTTAATTACGCTATCTTTTTCTGTCGTGCCGGAATTGACGACAAGGATCGTCCCGTCGCATTTATTCGAAAGGATTTGTGCGTCCGCTACCGAAAGAATCGGCGGCGTATCGAAAATGACAAGGTCGTATTGCGCCGTCAGCTCCTGGATGAGTACATCCATCGATTTCGAGCCGATCAGCTCGGCAGGATTCGGCGGAATCGGACCGCATGTCATCAAGAATAGGCCTTCGATATCCGTAACTTTAGTCACCTCTTCAAGGCTCCATTGCTTTGTCAGCAAGTTGGACAGCCCCGTCGTGTTCGTCGTTCGGAATGTGTATTGCATCGTCGGCTTGCGCATGTCCGCGTCGACGAGCAGCACTTTTTTCCCTTCCTGCGCAAAGACGATCGCCACGTTCGCAGCGCTCGTCGATTTGCCCTCTCCCGGCGAGGAAGAGGTGAACAGCAATGTCTTCAATTCTTTGTCAGGCATCGAGAAGTTGATGTTCGTCCGGACCGTACGGAATTGCTCCGAAACGATCGACTTCGGATTGTATTTCGTTACTAATTTACGCGCAACCGTTTGCATCGGCCGCTTCTTTTTCGTGAACATGGCTGTCACCTCTTCCTTCTTCTACGTTGTAATGCCTCTTTCGCATCCGGCATTTCATTATCTGTAATCGGACTGACGAGGCCTAAAATCGGCAACCCGAGCAATTCCTCGACATCTTGCTCCGTCTTCACCGTCGTATCCAAATATTCGAGCAGGAATGCGATCCCCACCCCGAGCATAAGTCCGATGACCGCCGCAATCGCCATATTGAGGAACGGATCGGGCTTGATTGGCGACGGATTGTCCGACAGCACAGCCGGCGATAGGATGTTGACGTTATCGACATTCATCAGTTTCTGGATTTCTTCCTGGAACACTTCCGCCGTCGTGTTGGCGATATCGACCGCCATGAACGGCTCCGGGTCCTGTACGCTCACATTGACAACTTGTGAGTTTTGCGCACTGTTCACGGTGATTTTCCCTTTTAGCGCTGCCGGCGTCGTATTTAGATCCAAGTTTTCGATCACTTTTGAAAGGATGGCCGGGCTTGTAATGATGACATTGTATGTATTGATCAGCTGAAGATTCGCTTGGATATCCTGTGTGTTGAACTGGTTCTGCTCCACCTTCTGCTGATTGACGAGGATTTGCGTCGAAGCTTGGTAGATCGGCGTCATTAACAGGAAACTGACAACCCCCGCCACTGTCACCGCCAATAGCATCGTCAACAAAATGAGGATAGCCCTCTTCTTCAGCGTCTTGAACAGATCCTGAAGACTAATCGTTTCTTCCATATGGTTTATCCCCTTTATAGCAATCTATCGAAACTTGTCTCATTATATCATAATATGTTGAAAAAATTCTCGTAATTTGAATGCATTGTGATATATTTGAACCATAGGACTTATAACGGGAGGAATGGCTCATGATTGCAAGAAGAATTGCTGTCGCTCTATTCATCCTCGTCTGCGTCACCGCGCTTCTATTCAGCTACAACAGCTGGAAACAAAAGCTCGCGGGCGATTCAGGTGATGTAACAGCAGTGACGGAGCCCCTAGCGGGAATCGCGGCGACGGGTGTTGAGCAAGGGGATTCAGCAAATGAGGAAAGACCTACAACTGGGGAATTTGACAGATTGAAAGATTCAGAACTAGCCGCTCTGTCCGCGAACACGGACGCGAGGATGGCTAGTTTACTAGAGTCTCGTTTTGAAGCGGACGAGCACGTAAAACTGCTCATCGTAGGATCTCAGGCGATCGAGCAAGGCGGAAACGGCGGTGCCGCGGGCATGCTCGCGGATAGCTTGGCACTTGCATACAAAGGGTTCATTGAAACAGACATCCTCCCATTCGCGGGCACGTCCCGCGAATTTGTTGAGCAGATGGACGATCTCGTCGATGTAAGCGCCTACGACGTAGTGTTGCTTGAACCATTCACACTGAATAACAACGGCCGTGTCGTCATCGAGGACGAACACCGGCATATTTTACGTCTACGGGACACGTTGCAGGAAGATGCAGTATTGCTACTCATGCCATCACAGCCGATCCATCGGCCGAACTTCTATCTAACGCAAATTCGTTCGTTGGGGAACTTTGCGGCAGTGCGGGAGATTCCATACATAGATCATTGGACGGCTTGGCCGGATGTGGCTGATGAAGCGATACTCGGTTACCTGGATGAGGACAGCGGACCGAATGACGTGGGGGCAACTGCGTGGGGTGAGGCACTAGTCGACTATTTCACCGGTGGCCGGGAGTGATAATGAGCGCACCAACAAACTTTATGAGCACGCCAGCAACTTTATGAGCGCACCAACGACTTTATGAGCACACCAACAAACTTATGAGCGCGACAACAAACTTATGAGCACACCAACAACTTTATGAGCGCATCAACAAGCTTACGAGCACGCCAACAAACTTATGAGCACGCCAACAACTTTGTGAGCACGCCACCAAACTTATGAGCACGCCAGCAACTTTATGAGCACGCCAGCAACTTTATGAGCGCGCCAACAAACTTATGAGCACGCCAGCAACTTTATGAGCGCACCAACAAACTTATGAGCACGCCAACAAACTTATGAGCACGCCAGCAACTTTATGAGCGCACCAACAAACTTATGAGCACGCCAGCAAGCGCGGCAACCCCCTAATACCAAGAAATCTCCTCTCGCGCCAAATGCTTTTTACAATTTAATGGTTATACATAAAAGAAAACCCTTTAGAACGCACGCAAGCATTCTAAGGGGTTTCTCTAAAATAGATTGTTCCTTTCCGGCTCCCTTCCATTAGAAGGCCGGATTTACGCAATAGCCGCTTTGATACGTGGCGATCTTCAATACCAGCAAACCTCCGGAAGTTACCATTAGTAATCTTCTCGTCAATCAGATAAAACCAATCATTGATCAGCTGCAAATGGCAATCCAAGGCTTGGAAGCTGCAAGTGGGGCATCTCCAATATTTCTGTATCCACTTCATCCCCCGACGATTGCAATTCGGACAGAACACCCCCGGCAAAATATCATTTTCCGTAATTCCCATGATACGCGCGAGAGGAAATGGATCGTACTCCCGATGTCCTTTTACTATTTCATTCGCAACCTTACTGATCTCCTTCCGCCCCCACTTTTCACCTTCGACAGCCGAATTGTAAAGCAGGATGGGGATTTCATGAGTAAATGCAATCGTCGTATCCGGCACCCCATCGATGAACAACTCATTCGTAAACGCCAATCCAAGTACCCCTTCAACCGGTACATCAACCCCTCGCTCCGCAAGCCACCTCGTGAGGAATATCTTCTTCCGGTCAAGCTCAGTTATCGGACTTTGAAGGACCTTTCGTTCGCCATTATTTTCTTGAATGAACTGTGTCGGATTCTCTTTAACCACAATTTTTCCTGCAAGGTTTTTAACTTCAAAAATGATGATTCTCGCTGGTGTGATCAAAACTGAATCCATTTGAAAAAACACGCCATCATGATTTAAACAGACGTCATGCAATAAACCGTGCGGATAAGAGGGTCGAAACTCCCTAATATGCCTATCGAAATTTTCCTCCCCAGCAAAACCAGCCTTCCTTTTTCTCAAATCCTCCACAACTCGAGGAAATTGCGGATGTCCTTCTGGCAGCCGTTTTACCAAGGCTTGCAAACCGAGCATTGCCAATGGCTCATTCCGTTTTTTATATAGCATACTATCACCTCGCATAGATTGTAGCACTTGCGAATAATTTCCAAAACGACAATAACTTGGATTCAAGCCGAAAAGCGGGGTGAAAGTTTGAATTTGGAATCATATAGGGGGTTAAAATTTTATTTTAGCTTTTATTGAAGAAAATAAATGCGGCCGCAGAAAGTAGTATTTTTGTAGGTATAATCACACACTTGCACTAAATGCATTTGACACTTTGATGGTTTATCTCCAGAGGCTATCGTGTGATAAACTCAAAAATTCCATTAGCGGTTATGAGCATACAACTACTTTTTGATCTCACAGACCAATTTATGAGCGTTCCACCGACTTTATGAGCGCGCCACGAGGTTTATGAGCACATCCAACGACTTTATGAGCGCGCCGGCCACTTTATGAGCGCCCAACCAAACTTATGAGCACGCCAATAACTTTATGAGCGCACCAACAAACTTATGAGCACATCAACGACTTTATGAGCGCGCAACATGCTACTATGAGCGCGGGCACTCTCCAGCTCTCGCTAAATGCTTTTGACAAATCAAGTTTTACATACATAAAGAAACCCCTTAGAACGCTTTGAACATTCTAAGGGGTTTCCCGCATTTAAGCTAACACAAGTCCCCCTGGCGTGAAGCACGCAGGGGGACGATTCGCACTATTTATTCACTAAAGCTGAATGTATACGTGTCAGTGAATGCAACACCGTTTACTTTTCCAGTTACATTGACTGTAATACTTTTACCTTTAAATAAGCTTAAATCTTCATCACCCTTGAGACCGACTTTCCCAAGAGCACTCGAAATCAATGTGTCGAACTTTTGTTCTGTAGCACCATCTCCTACTACAACTTCTCCTCCACCAGGGAGAGTTACAGTTCCTTTAGTAACGACGACCGCGGTTCCTACTTTATCGAAAGCAGCTTCCGCAGCTGCAATGAAGTTGGTAACTGTTGCACCGTCAGTGGCCGTTGCAGTAAATTCTTTACCATCCAATAAGATGGAAACCGGTCCCTCAACTGTAGTCCCTGCACCGATATGCTGAAGAAGTAATGCATTCAACTCTTGTTCTGCAGTAGGTGTCGCTGGTGGTGTTACGTCACCGCCACCGCCGTTCGTTGGTGGTGTTACTACTGGTGGCGTTACTGGCGGTGTCACTGGTGGAGTCACTGGTGGTGTGACTTCACCGCCACCCTCTTCTATTTTCTTCAACTCGCTTCGATAGATGAAGGAAGCAACTTGTCCACGCGTTACGAATGCGTTAGGTGAGAAAGTCGTTGCAGTCGTGCCTGTTGTAATCTCGTTCGAGTACAATGTTTGAATGTAATTCGCAAACCATTGCTTGCCGTTCACATCTTTGAATGGCAGATTAGAGAGGGTTTCTTCTTCAAAATCAAAACCTTCTACGAGCATTTGAGCAATATGAGCACGCGTCACATTCCCATTGGGTCTGAACGTATCATCTTCATATCCTCTAATGATTCCCGCTTCGACAAGCGCGGCAATATGTCCGTAATACGGATGGCCCTTTTTCACATCTTTGAATCCTGGATCTTTGACGTTTACCGTATCAAGTCCTAATGCAAGCGCCATGATCTTTGCAGCGTGAGCCCTGCTAATGTTTTGACCCGGACGGTATGTACCATCTTCGTAGCCATTAATGACGCCTCTAGCCGTTAAATTCATAACCGCTTCATAGAAATGATGAGTTTCCTTCACGTCTGAGAATGACTTGGCTTGCGCCGCCGTATAGACTGGTGCTACCGTGACGAGTGCTCCGGTCGCTACCGCCGCCGCTAAAGTTGCGCTGAACAATTTACGATAAGAACTTTTATACTTTGTCATTTACAAACCTCCTAATTCTGTATTTAAATCTATATTCAGAATCTATTCTACCATATTACTAGATGGAAGTATCGTTTGAATACCACTTTTTTCAATATAACCCGAACTGATGTTAACCGGAAGCTGCTCTAGCTCCCCGCCATTCTGGACAAAATTCCCCCAAATATGATACGGTCACTGCATGAGAAAATCCCTATTTTTACTAATCATAGTCGGCGCATTATTCTTTTCATCAGGTCAAACGTACGAGCAGCAGTCCATCATCCCCACTTTAGAGGATAAACTACCGAGCAAGCCGCTCGAAAGCCAACTCGCAAAACTGCAAATCCCTTATTGGGGGAAGACCATCTCAATCGAGGAGCGAGGTTATTATCCATTCGTCGAGTTCCTCCTTCGAAAGGCAGCCCACTTCTTCATCTTCGGACTGTTGGCAATCGCCTTATACAGCATTCTACCGAGATTCAGCTACCGAACGGTTGTAGCGCTATTCATCACGCTAGCCCTTGCGATCGGGGATGAATACCACCAGTCGCTCACCGGCGGACGAACCCCATCCTCTAAAGACGTTCTATTGGACATGGCAGGGGCATTCACTTTTCTAATCGTGTACCGGCTCATCCAGCTCAGATTCACCAACCGCAGACAAAAACGAAAACCGCGCAAGTCCACAAGATAGGACTCACGCGGTTTTCATATGTTTAGTTCCGCCCGACAGCTTTCTTCAAAATGCCATCGCGGCGTGCTTTTTTCGTCGCTTCATATTCATCAATAAAACTTTGAGCGTATGATTTATTATACCCATTTGCCGCCAACTCAGCTTCAACCGCCTTCACGACGCCATAAAACGCCGCATCAGTATTCGCTTCCAAATTGTTCGCAGCACCCATATATTTATTATAGAAATAGCCATAGCTAATGCTCTCGCCATTCGCCTTCTTATCGGAGTACTCCTTCTTCGCCCGGCCGATCAATGAATTGATCTTCACATCAGCCTGTCCTTCAAGCTGCTTGAACACAGGCTCATACTTCCCCTTAACATCCGCGACAGTCACTTTCTTCGGATTAGACGAACTTGCCGGCTGCTTGTTAGGAGTGGTAGTAGTTAAAGTCCCCTTCGAATCACTATTCGGAGGAGTCACACCAGCCGTATTACTGCCAGTGGATGTCTTTTCACCTGAATCTCCTGCTGCCGATTTCCCATCCGCACCATCTCCGCCTTGATCACCTTCAGCTACCGTATTCCCCTCCACTTGGTTAACCGTTCCATCTTCTCCTATGACAAGCTTCGACCCATCCGGAAGCTCAATCTCATACGGATTCGAGACAATCTCCTCAACCTCATCATCCGCCACATCATATTCCTTGAATTTCATTATGTACGCAAGGTAAGCACCCGCACCCAAAACAAGTGCCATCACAACCGCTATCGAAATCTTCCATTTTTTCTTCATGCAAACACACCCGCCTTTGTTGTTACTAGCAGTTTATCACGAAATGGTAGAGTAGTGTAGTGGAAAGGTGATGGACTATGGAGAATTTAAGGGTAATTTGTCTAAAGAAGAGTCGCTAACGCATAAATCAAGGCTGAGCGTGTTCCCGTATAGCGTTTTCTTTCGCAACGAAATAGAATCCGCCCTTCTCTTCACGACCGTTGATGTTGCCTAGTGATGTTGCGAGACCTACGTACTCTTTCGCATATTCGCTAATGTTGACAATCCGGCCTTAAGTGCCAGCTTATTGCTAACGCCGTCGAGTATAGTAGAATCTTTGCATTCCAACAATACGCGAATGATCATTTATGTCACTTGCCGGCGTGTGATTTTTTCATTCGGGCGGAACTTGCCGTTTTCCCCACCGTCAATACCGGCTCTCTGCAAACATTTCTCTCCACAGAGCCTTACACCCAAAGTTATTCTGAATTGGGCGTGCCAGTTACCAAAACTTATAAAAACAGAAACCCCCCTCAGGTTCAATAACCTTAAGGGGATATCTGCAATTCTATTAGTATTTAAGTGAAATTGAGGCTGAATTGTGTTAGAACCTGGTACCCGAAATTGACAACTACTTTGCTGTTTAATAGACATTTGAAGATTCTTACTTAGCAGGAGAAAGTGCAGCTTTAAGAGCATCGTATACTCCTAAGATTACAGCCTTGTCTTCTCCAGAAACCTGATTGCCAATAGAATTTACTACTGTCTCTCTATTGCTTGCAAGTCCAGTTGTAAAAAAATCAACAATGTCATCCCCTGCATCGGCAAGCATCTGCTTGATCCATGTTTCTGGAATTGTGTTGTCTTTAACTTCATTTAAAGCAGTTTGTAGTTGTTGAATTTTTCCGAGGTCAGCGTTCTTAACAGCTTCAGTAAGTGCAGTGGCAGAATCTTCATTCACAATAGATTTGATTTTACTCTGGATGGCATCCAAAGCTTTAATTAGGCTATTTGCAGCATCCAATTTAGCTACTCTTGCCGCACCAATTTGCTTATCAGTAGCATTTAAAGCTCTTGCTACTTTTAATTTTTCATTTGCATTGGTAACTGCATTTTTAAATTCTGATGAGTACACATCTAACCCTTCAATTTCATCGATTGCATCTTGAGCTGCTTTTATAGCTGTTTCGACTACAGACTCTACTCTTGTTATAGTGATTTCTTCCTTTACTACATTACCAGCAGCGTCAAAAAGGTTGTAATAGAAGGTGTTCGTACCCATTTCTAAGTAAACAGTATCAGTTGTAGTTTTAGTAGAAGGTGTACTTATATGACCCTCGTAAAGAAAAACATGATTATCTCTAATAGCGGATTCAGACACCGATCTATACAAATACAATTGCCCAAAGTTATCCTTCATGCGTATCTCTACATCAATCTCATCTTCGCTAATCTCAATATTCTCACTTAATCCACCTACGGTTAATTCTAATTCCGGTGCAGTAGTGTCTACATAAAACCGGCGTGCAATACTCCCACTTTTGCCTGACTGAGATTCTACTGCTATTGAAATTGCATGAGCTTTGTCTTCTAATTCCAATGACATATTAAATTTAAATGCCGGTCCAGTATAGACGCCCGAAGAAGTGTTGACGTTAGCATTTTCAATAAATTCTACTTCAGCTTCCTTATTGTTGATTAAAATCTTTTCTAGATATTTCACATTTGTTACATAACCTTCAAATAACACCTTGGTGTCATTAAAAATCACCTGCGATTCAGGGCTTTGGGTATATATTGTCGGAAAAAATTTCTTATCTGCTGCTTCATTTTCAAGATACTCTATTTTTTCCAGCAACTTAGCTATTGATTCTTCACCTTGCACTTTTACAGTAGGATTTAATCTTTTAGCGTTCTCCAATAATGCTTTAGCATTTAAGACTGCTCCCTTATGGGTAATTCTAATGTCTTTTAATGACGGAAGTTTATTTATAGCTTCCACCGCTGCTTTCACTGCTGCTTCCATCACTAAATCAACTGGGTGTTCTGAATATTTCCCCGTTATTATAGTTCCTGCATCATCTTCATTGGCTTTTACAGTTACTTTTATGCTATTTCCAATGACAGCTGGGACAGACACTTTAGAAATAATAATTGAGTCTTTATTAATTTCAATTGGATTAGTAAATGTTACGCCTTCACCAACAGTCAATTTTGTGGCTTCATGTAAAGTCAATGATTTTACGTTTATACCTGAAGCAATATTCAACGTGATACCTGTAGAGTCGTTAACAACAATTTTATTATTGCCAGTTTTTTCATTCCAAGTACCTGTCGCAACATCTTGGATGTTAATTATACCTTCTACAGTAGCTTCATTATTGACCGTTGCTTGTGGCGTGTTGACAATTAAATCACCTTTAATCGTCAAGTTGCGAAGATTAATTTTATCACTAGCATTTCCTGTGATAGTTACATCTCCGTCAATTGTCCTAGCACCATTTGCGGGGCCATAATTAATTATCGATGAGCCCCTTGCATTCAATACGATATTTCCTTTGTAAGTCCCAGTTGAATTAATTAAAGTTACAACGCTATTCCCGTCTTATACTGCATTATACGCAGCTTTCGTTTCGGGCCTACACCGTACAGGCGACTTTCATCGCATACGGCGTGCCGTCAGCAGTTTCTTTTTACTTATTTCCCCAAACCAATTATATACCATATTTCATATTAAATAAACAATATTATCGTATAATTTATTTTAGTAACCCTAGTCACTCAATTCATTAATTCTTAGCTAGAACAAAAGATCTGATAATTAAAGCACAATATAATTAATAATTGCTAAAGTATATTATCTTACATTAAATCACCCTTAAATATGCGCTGACATCGTTTGTGTTTCAAATTGGGATTATTCTGGATGTGTCAATAATTGAGTTACGGCTACCCTTACGTATATTCACTTGAGTAAACTCAAAATAGAAATAGCCCTGCAAAGATTTCTCTCTGCAAGGCTCTCGATGTTGTATTCCTTATTTCAAATATTCTAAATTGACATCATACCATTTACAGCATTCTGACAAGTTAAATTTATAACCAGTTATATTTTGATCGCTTAATTTTGGGGAAATAAGCAATTCAATATAAGAACGACCACTGACTGGGTTCCTTCGCTCCGGCTGGTTTTCTCCTTCTCGCATGTTACCATACAAGTCCAAACGGTCAGCCATCAACACTACTATGAACCCGCTGCCATCTTACCATTCTCATAGGTGCTGATACACCTCCTCCAGTAAGACTTCAAACGTTCCGCTATTTCCATCCCTCTATTTGATTCCCTTAGGTTTCCACTATCCAGGTGTAAGAACGACCGGTTTAACAGTCAATCCCTCGATCGCCACTATAGCATTTCAACTATAGGGACATACAGTGAACTCCTAGCTTATTTCGCACCATACGCTAGCTTACCCTGCTTACATGGATTCGTCTACCTAACCATAGGAACCTTTTAAAGAGCCCCGCCCCGGGATCACCGGGTACGACTTCACCTGACTTCATCCCTTCTGTGTATTCAGCACATCACTGGATGCAGGAGGATTAGGCACTTGCATTTGACTGTTTACAAGGACAGGAATTTCACCCGTCAATTGGAAGATAGCAGTTAGAATGAAACCCCATGTATTACCTAGAGGCAATTCATGGGGTGTTCATTCCACTCAATTCACTGATTTGATCAGTTTATAGAGTAACGTTTCGTTTATTTTTATTAAGGAGTTACAGGCGCTGCTTTCACTTCAATATTAAGACCAGTCAATGTAGCTGGATTTGGAGTAGCTGCTAAGTCTACAACTTTTCCACCGGTAGTTGTAACTGAAGTAATTACTGAACCCACTTTAAATGCAGCAAGTGCTTCTGGATCCAAGGAAATAACTACCTTATTGCCTGTTGCTTCTGCAAATGGATCTACAGCTGATACTGTTCCAGTTGCTACACCATTTTTGAAAGCAATTGAAACTGCAGTTACATCGGCATCTAAAGCAACATTTTCGCTAAATGTCAATGTAAGATCACCTGATTCTACATTGAACGTAGCTGACTCAACCTTTGGAGCTGTTACATCAGCAACAGATTTTACTTTTTTATCAAGATCTTCTTGAAGTACCGCTGGTGAAGCATAACCAGTTGAACTTAATAAATCAAGAACAGCTTTCTGTTTAGTCTCTGTCAATTTGTTAAATGCTGCTAAGTCAAGACCTAGTAGGGTTTTGCCATCTTCCAAAGCTTTAATGACTTGCGCATAAGTGTGCGTAGCTGGATTAGCATTAAGACCGACTAATGCATCATTCACATCTTCTAATGCTGCTTCAATAGCATCATCATTAACTGCAGCTTTTGCAGCGTTAATTAAATTAGTAACCGCAGTATTGAAAGCTGTAGCTGTTGTTGGTGTTGCTAATCCCGCAATTCCCTCAAGAATTTCATTTTGAACATCCTTATCTGTAATAGCTTCAAGAGCAGTTACGCTTGCTGAAGCACCTGGGATGTCTTTTACTGCAGATACAAATTGTGCATAAGTTGGTGTTGTTAAACCAGCTGCATCGTCAATAAGTGATGCAACCGCATTTTCCAACGCTGTATCATAAGCATCTGTTAATGAATCCGCGTTAAATACTTCATCTAAATCATAGATTTCTTTAGCAATTTTTTGTTGTGCTGCAAATGATAGAGCTGAGAAACCTGGGTAATATGATTTAAGAGCAGTTAGTACTTGGCCAGCAGTTGCGGCATTATTTACAGCATCTACTGAAGCTGCCGTTCCAGTACCAGTTAGGTTAAACACCAAGTTACCATCAGCATCTTTAGTAACAGAAACTGTTTTTCCAATTGCTAAGTGATCATAGAAAGCAGATAGTGTTGGTACTGCTGTTCCTTGATTCAAGTATGTTGCACCAACTAAATTATACGGTACATTGTTGATTGTTACCACGTGAGTTGATTTGTTTAGATTTGTAACAGTTCCATTAACAACTGCATTTGATGTTGCTGCAAATGTTGCAGTTTTTGTTTCAGTTGGTTGGAATGTTAGTCCCGATTGTGATGAAGTTGCATATACACTTACTGAAGTAGGTCCAAATGCAGTCACGTCAAGATAGACATTGTCTTGACCTTTGTGCAATGTAGCAGTAAATGTTTGAGTTTGATGTGCATGTACAGTTCCACGGCCAACTACTGTTACAGCATTTTCGCCTGTTGTTACTCTGAATGTAACGTCAGTAGATGCATTAGCTGCACGTGTTTTACCATTTTGGTCTACCAATTGATAAGAGAATCTTGCACCTTCATGACCTGCAGCAAATGATGTTTGACCTCTATTGCTTGTGTTTAACAAATCTAAATCCGCAGCATAAGTTACTTCATTTACAAAGTAAGTTACATCTTGTGTAACTTGTGTGTCTTTAGTATCAAAGAACGTTGTTGATGCTGGATTGTTGTCATTTAAGAATGCAATTGGTTGTACATAAGACTCAGCTTTGTTAGACGTTACATGGAATGTAACTTTTCCATCTTTATTAGTATTAAATTGATAAATCTTATAAGCTGCTGTTGATAAAGCAGTTTGCTCTGGTACAACATCTTCATTTGCATTATACATAACGAAGTTCGCACCTGTTAGGCCTGCAGTTGGAATTGCAACATAAACTGGAGTATTAGCTGCGACAGGTTTTCCATCTTCCTTAGTATAAGTGATTACATAATCACGACCACCTAGGCCATCAGTAGTTCTTAGTGCTGATCCAGCTACACCTTGAGCTTCTAATGTTAAGCCATAGTTTACTACTTTTTCAAATTTAACAGTTGAAGCAGTAGCTTGGATAACTAATGGGCTATAAGGTGCTTTATAGTTTGTTGGAAGTGCTTTATTATCATTAACTCCACCAACAAATTCACCTTCGTAAACGATTGGTGTAACAGAAGCGTCTTTACCACTTAAGACCAGATTTGCTTTACCATTATTGTCAACTGGAACAGCAATTACTCTTTCACTGCCATAGCTAGTTTTATATGGGTGGCTTTCTGCAAGGGCAAGACCTGATACTTTACCATCTGCATTTAGCGCATAAACACGGTTACCATCAACATGTACTCCATCTTCAATCTTGTCTGGAGTTACATCGAGGTTTTCCTTAAATGCTACGAATACTACGCCGCCTTTATTGTTAGCAGAGATAATTTCATAAACTTTCTTATCTCCGTTAGCTAATGTAGTTTTTTCTGTAACATCTTTGATTGTCAATTGAGCAGCAGTAGCCCAATAAACTTTTCCGCTTGAATGTACTGAAGATCTGTGTGTAGCGTATGCAGTTACATTATCTTGAGAAGCATAATAACGAGTATAAGTGTAAGATGCTACACCCTTGTCATCTGTGTATGCTACAGCTTCAAGCTTCTCGTTATTAGAAGAACTATTAACTACGTTGAAAGTTACTGGCACACCAGCTTTAGATTGTCCTTCTGGGACTGTAACCGCAGCTGTTACTGTTACGTCTTTACCAAGTACACCTTGTAGGGATTTAGTAGTAACGTTGATGCCAGTTGGAACTACTGCAGATACACCAGAGAATGTACCAATTTTGTTATCGTTAGCAGTTACTGTGTAAGTTTTTCCGCCTTCTTGAACAGCAGTAGTCAAAACTACAGTTTTAGCGTCAGTTTGTTTAAGGACTTTGTTAGTGATTTCAAGTCCGTCGATTTTGAAGTTCAATGCTGCAAGATCTTCAACCTTTTCAACAAACTTAACTTCTACAGTTGTGTTGTTAACAGCCGTAATTGACTCAACACCCGCTACAACGCCAGTTACTTTTGAAAGATCAGCGTTTAGGAAGTTGTAAAGGAATGTTGCGAAATGGCCACGAGTTGTAGTGCCTTTTGGATTGAATTGTGCAACAGTCGTGATGTCGAAGAAGTCTAGGACATCGATTGCTGGACGAGCTTCAGATTTAGCAGAGTTACGGTCAGCAACTTCTTGTTTGAAGTCTTGGCCATCAACATATTCTACTAGGTTGATATCTTTAACTGTGTCAAACGCGCGAACAAGTACTACTGCCATGTTCTCACGAGTGATGTTGTCGCCTGCTAGAAGACGACCGTTGCTTCCGTTGAATACGCCGTTGTCTTTAACAACTGCAGCATATTTTAGAAGCTCATCGTTTGTAGCAGATGTCAAATCTGTAAAGCGTGGGTTCGTTTTGTAGTCTGTTGGTACTTCGTAGCCTACAGATACAAGCCATTTACCCATCAATTTAACAACGTCAGAACGAGTCAACGTTTGGTTCGGTTTGAAAGAACCGTCTTGGTAACCCGAGATGATGCCAGCATCAGATAGTGCGTCGATTGCTTTTTCGTGTGTGTTCCCTTTTGTGTCTGTGAAATCTTTTGCGCTTGCTACCGGTGCAACTGCAGATGCTACTAAAGCAGCTGATGCAGCGCCGACGATAAACTTGCGGTACTTCGTTGGTTGGTTAGCCATTGAATAATTTCCTCCTCTGATTTAAGAAATAAAATTTGTCATCTACCCCACGGCAAAATGGAAGTAGAAGCCATTACACAATAAAGTATAGATTCTAACAGCAGGGATGTCAATTACTTATTGGTATTTTGCTAGATTGCAAGTCCCAAACCCTATGTAATTTTCCGCTGCTTCTACTATTCTACCTCATATCAAAAATATATCAAGTATTTCTATCACATTTCAACAAAAGTCTTAAATCATTCAAATTATCTTACTGTTTTAAGATGCTTGGTATACCGAGGGTCTGGGAGATTTGAATTCCAGTATTTTCATGACGGTTGTTCTTGGCAATGGGTAATCCCACTTTATTAATCTAGCATTGCAATAAATGTAATAGAGCTGTATCAGGAAGAAAATGTTTTTAGGAAAGCAATTAGCTGTCCTCTTTTACATCTCCTATAGAAGTTATTAGTAATAAAGTAATTGGTTTTTGGAAATGAAATTGGTTGTCCATTTGTCCGAGTCCTATAGAATCTATTATATCTTCCAGTGTAATAGAACTTTACTAGAATATTTATTTTAGACTGACTGGATTCTGCTAGAGGAAAAAACGAGGATAGTAGTTTTAAATCTGCTTACAACGATACACTTATCATTGTCCAGCTCCGGGCGCCAGGGGCTCGAGGTCATAAGTCAAAGCTGCTCTGCGGCAAAAAACGCCGCGCCGCAGCTTCGTCTTATGCTTGTCGCCCCTTAGCAGGCGCCCTCCGCTTTTCGTGAGAATGCAAAAGGACTTGAACAGATGGGAGCTGTTCAAGTCCTTTTGTGCGGTCAACCAACCGTTTTCGTCCTGCGTGGCGTTTAATAATATATGCTACAGAGGAAATTATCCTTACATTCCGTATTCTATCACCAGTTTTAGTAGATTACAAGTGTCATTAATTATTTTCGGCGAATTATTTCAAAAAGGAATTTCGGGAGGTTCATTTGCCTTTGAATGCGGCTTGGTTCTAGTAATAGCCGGTAAAGCCATTCCGCTCCGACCTTTTGGAATGCTGCTGGCGCGCGTTTAATATTGCCTGCGAGAACGTCGAATGATCCCCCGACTCCTTGGTAAAGAATTGGGTGCAAGTTCTCGCGATGCTCTTCAATCCATAGTTCCTGCTTCGGCGATCCCATTGCGACGAAGAGGATATCGGGTTGTGCAGCGTTGATTTTCTCGATCACTGTTGACGTATCCTTCTCATAGCCGTCCTGTGTGCCGGCGACTTTGAGCTCGGGATACGTGTCGATCAGTTTAGCGGCTGCCGCATCCGCAACTCCCGGCTTCGCGCCGTAGAGGAAGATGGACTTGCCTGTGCGGGCGGCTTCCCTCACAATTCGGTCCATCATGTCGACTCCGGTTACGCGGGATTGTATGTTGCCTTTTTGAATCTTGGACGCGATTATCACCCCAATACCGTCCGGAATCTGGAATTCCGCACGGTTGAGCAGGGCTTTCAGCGCTGGGTCGTCTTTTGCCTTCATTAACTTTTCAGGGTTGATGGCTACTATTAATGATTTCTTTTTGGCGTCGATGTTTTGAAAGAGCTTTGGGATGAGTTCATCGTAGTTCTCTGTGTTGACGTCGACGCCTAGTATCGTTTCTTTCATTTAGCTCATGACTCCTACTGGTGAGCCGTCACCGAGTTTGAAGTAATGGAATCCGGCTTGTTCCCATTTTTCTCGAGAGAGTGCATTTTTCGTGTCGAGGATGAATGGTTTCGGCTGTTTTGTTGTGAGTGTGTTCGGGCTGAGCTGTTTGAAGTCGGTGTGATCCGTCGTCAAGATGATCAGGTCAGCGTCTTGTGTTGCTTCCTCTAATGTTGCTTGTTGTGTCGTGTGTTGCAAGGTTTTAATATGCGGGTCGAATGATTTCACTTCGATGCCGCGTTCTTGCAACGCATCGATCACACTGACGGATGGGCTTTCGCGCATGTCGTCGACGTCGCCTTTGAATGCGAGGCCGAGTACTGCTACTTTGCCGTCCGTAATGCCTTTTGCGTCAAGCAGGAATTGCGCTTTTTGGGCGACGAATTGCGGCATGGCATCGTTTGTGAGCCGTGCTTTGTGAATGATCTTCGCGTTTTCCGGGTTGAGCTCTACGAGGAACCATGGGTCTACTGCGATGCAGTGGCCGCCTACTCCTGGACCTGGCGTATGAATATTGACGCGTGGGTGGAAGTTGGCGAAGCGGATCGCTTCCCATATATCTACGCCGATTGTTTCAGCGATTTTCGCGAGTTCGTTTGCGAATGCGATGTTGACGTCGCGGTATGTGTTCTCCATGACTTTGACGAGTTCGGCAGTTGTTGCGTCTGTCAGATGGATTTCGCCTTGAACGAAAGTTTTGTAGAGTGCTTTCGTTTTTTCAGCGGATTCTGGTGTGATTCCGCCTACGATGCGATCGTTGTTGACGAGTTCTTCGAAGATTTTGCCTGGAATGACGCGTTCAGGCGAGTGTGAGACGAATAGATTTTCTCCGAGTTTCAAGTCCGATTTGCGCAGTTCCGGCAGCATGATGTTTTCGACTGTTTTTGGTGGGACGGTCGATTCCAAGATGACGAGTGCGCCTGGTTTCAAGTATGGCACGATGGATGCTGTCGCTTGGCGGATGTATTCCAAGTTTGCCGTGTTGTCGGGATTGATCGGTGACGGGACGGCGACGATGTAGACGTCAGCTTCGACTGGAGTTGTGGAGACGGTTAGGTTTCCTGCGTCGATTGCTTGGTCGAGTCGTTCTTGGAGTCCGTTCTCTTCTATATGTAGTTGCTTGTTGGCAATCATGTTGACTGCTTTTTCGTTGATGTCGACGCCGTGGACTTTTACGCCGCTGTTGGCGAACATGACGGCTGTCGGGAGGCCGATGTAGCCGAGGCCGATGACGCACATAGTGTTGTTCATGAGTGATGTTCCTTTCTGAATGGGGGTGCTTTATTTAACAGGCTGTTGCTTTCCGTTCCGGCACTCGCTTTCCGCGGGCATGGCTTCCTGCTCGCAACGCTACGCTTTTGCTCGCAAAAGCCGTTCTTCGTTACGGCTTTCGCAGGAGTCTCGCGCCTGCACTACAAGCAACAGGTAATACTAAAAAGCAATTCCTATATATGTGTATTAATAAAATTTAACTTATTGACATTTGTAGATTATAGCATATCCACTTCGACTGTACATGTATTGTTATTTTTGGGGACCAATGGTCCCTTTGTTTTAAGGGCCAGCGGCCCTTAGGGATTGGAGCCAAAGGCTCTAAAGGTTTTATTTCACCGTAATCGGTGTGTAGATGCCTTGCTTGGTTGTCCGCCCGGCATCGTTTGCGAAGCCTGGGTGGATGACTAGGAAATAGGAGCCGCCCTTTTGCATTTGTTTGTTTGGCGTGATGTCGAGTGTATCCGTTCCGTTCGGTTTTATTGAAATCGGGACTGCGACACCTCCCACTTTAATGAGTTCCACTTTATTGGACGCATTGTCGCTTGTAAGGTTCATTTTTTGTGTGAAATGGATGTGGAATGTTTTGGTCGCCGGAACTTCTTGCAGATTGTCGACCGGTTTATAGTTTTTCTGTGCCAATGAATCTTTCAAGAGGCGACCATGTATAGTAGAGAGTTCTTGGTCATGTTCGCTGGCGATCGTCGGTGTGATTCCTGTGCGATGGATTTTGGATTTCTTCGGTCCTGTGAATTCGCCGATTGTGAGTTTGAGTGCTGATCCGTCTTCGAATTCGAAGAATGATTGGATGGTGCCCTTCCCTTTTGTCTTTTCGCCGACGATGATCGCGGCGTTCTGGTCTTGGAGGGATGCCGCCACGATTTCGGATGCGGATGCTGAGTATTTATTAACAAGTACATAGGTTTGTTTCGGGAATTTCACGTTCGATTGTATGGGTTTTACGGTTGTGGTGCCTTCTCTCGTTTTCATTTCGTAGGCTGTTTTGACGCCTTCGAAGTGGCCGAGGAGTTGCTCGGCGCTTTCGACATAGCCGCCGCCGTTGTAACGAAGGTCAAGGATGAGTTTGTCGGCGCCTCGTTTTTTCAGGTCATTGTAGTGTTTGGTGACGACTTTGTCCATGTTGGTGGAGAAGGTGCTGATGCGTATGTAGCCGATGTTGCCGTAGAGCATGTGGGACGAGACGGCGGGCTCGGACAGGTTATGGAGAGCCACATCGTCGGCGCCGACTGCTGCTACGTAGTTCATGTATTCATCGGATGTCATATAGCGCGAGTATTCGTCAAGCGCGCCGATGACTTCGTCGATGGTCGTCATGGCATGAAGGTTTTCCGGGATGTCTCCATAGTAAAAGTTCTCGACGAAGAATTTGATGTCGTCGACGCGTGCGGCTTCGGCTTCAGCAGATAGTGCTGTTTGAGCCGAGGCGTGAGGCGCGAGCAGGATGATTGTTATGAATGCGAGTAGGATGGAATGGATTTTTTTCATGCCGATGACTCCCTTCAGGTGGTTGTTACGGTTATTATACCCATTTTGGGAGATTAAAGACATGGTACGGGAGAATAGTTTTATAGAGTTGAATGCTTGCTACTTTTGGGATAGGTGGAGAGTTCCGGGTTAATTGTGTTGCGGTGGAGGTTGATTGCGTTACCAGTCGAGTTGATTGCGTTGCGGGCATAGATGATTGTGTTGCAGTTGATTTTGGACGCGGGGCTTGCATTGAAAGGCTCCTCCCCTGTTCGCGCTGAATGCTTTTGACAAGTTAGGGGGTTTGTTCGTGGCGTTATGCGTGAGTTTGGAGATTTATGCGTTTCTGGGCGGATTTATGCGTATATTTTAGTGTTTATGAGCTTTTGGGGACAGTTATGCGTGCTTAAAGGGATTTATGCGCAAGTTTTTTATTTTATGGTAATTCACAAGAAAAAGCTACCTTGTTTGGTAGCTCACTCTTACTCTATTATTTGAAATTCAACGATGTGATGGCCAGGAACCTTGCATCTTTCTGATTTGAATGATTTGACCCGTATGGTAGGCATCGTGAAGCATTATGTTTACTAGTTTCAATTCAAGTGAATTCTGGTCAAGGTATTCGACGGATGTTTTACTCAGCGCCTGTCTTAAATTGTCATGAACATTTTTGACTCGTTCAATAACTTCCTTCCATTCCCGATCATCATTTGATTGGTCGGTAAAATTGAAGGTTTCATTTCCATCGAGATGATGTGTCCATTCACGACCTTCCATTTCTGCTACAAGTCTCTCTTTATAATATAGGAGATGATTCACATTCCCCCAGATTGACTTGGTCGCTTCTCCTGTTGGTGCCCAGTTAGCCTGTTCTTCAGTGATTCCTTCGATTGCATCCTTGAGGGGCGCATACCAACTCTCCTTGTCAAACGTTGTTTCTAGCATGTATAAATGCAAGTCAATTCTATTCAATATGATCTTCCTCCTTACATGTATTACAGTAGGTAATTCAACAAAAATGTGGTAACTCCTTTCTTTGCTTACCATTTACTAAGGAAAAAGTATCCTGATATTTTTTTGCATATATATACGGATAAATTATGACAAACCACATATCCTATTCGTGTTTAGGAGGTGAATCGTAATGGTAAACCAAAATGATAAAAATCAAAATAATAAAAGCGTTGCAGAGGGCATTAAAAACACAGCCGGATCTGCATTCGAGACAGCTCATAATGCTTTAGAAACAACAGAAGATATGGCAATGAAGACTGTAGATGCTGCTAAAAACTCCACAAAGAACTTAACAGACAACATGAAAAAACAATCAAGGTAAGCAATCATGATTATGTTAAACGCCACTTTCTGGCGTTTTTCTTTTTACCCCAGTTTAGTTAAAGATCATAGATGAATCCCTCCGGTGTATTGGATAAAATATAGCAGTACAGTATGACTTTTCTATTAAATTGGATTGTAAATAACCATAGTGATAACGATCGATATTCGTTAACACAATCTTTACATAGTTATGCATCTATCTACATAGTAGCTTAACATCCCTAATCTAAACTAAAGCTGAATCTAATTTAGATAGGAGATGGAGAAAATGAGCAAACAATTACTACTAGAAACAGGAGTAGCGTTATCGTTATTATTCAACCCGTTTAGTCAGATTGCGGATGAACCAACACTTGGTAATAGAAAACAGGTAGATAATGTAGCACACCGCGGTGCATCCGGTTATGCACCTGAAAACACAATTTCCGCTTTCGATCTCGCAGTGGATATGAGAGCTGATTATATAGAAATCGATGTTCAACGAAGTGAAGATGGTGAATTAGTATTGATCCATGATACAACAGTGGATCGCACTACAGATGGAACGGGTCACGTTGGGGATTTGTCATTTGAACAGCTTAGAAGTCTTGATGCAGGCAGTTGGTTTGGGGAACAATTTGCAGAAGAACCAATCCCGACATTTGAAGAGATTCTAGATCGTTACCATGGAAAGATCGGCATTTTAATAGAGTTGAAGGCTCCGGAGCTTTACCCTGGGATTGAAGAACAAGTAGCGGAGGCTTTAATAGTACGTAATCTCGATATACCGCAAAATGAAAAGATTATTATTCAATCGTTTAACTTTGAGTCAATGAAGAAAATGAATCAGCTTCTTCCTCGGGTTCCAATCGGTGTATTGACTTCTAACCGGGCAGACACAACATTGAAAGCTTTACTGGAGTTTTCAACATACGCGGATTGGTTTAACCCGAGCTATGAAATTGTGACAGAGGATTTAGTGGAACAAGTGCACTCTTTAGGAATGCAGATTGGTTCTTGGACGGTACGTGATCAAGAAACGGCAGACTTCCTGTTCGACATGGGGGTTGACGCAATCATTACAGATTATCCGGATTATGTGGATCCTAGAAACTAACAATAATACGAGTTTACGAAAAGGAGGATTCGCTACTCCTTTTTTTTGTTGCGCGGGTGGAATATGTGGAGTAGGAACGACTTGTTGCGATGAATGGTTTTGACAAATTAGGGGTTTGTTTCGCAGCGTTATGCGTGAGTTTTGTGATTTATGCGTTTCTGGGCGGTTTTATGCGTGAGTTGTAGGCGTTATGGACTTTTGGGGGCGTTTATGCGTGTTTGGTGGGATTTATGCGTTTTTGGGGATGGATGCGGAACTTGCTATCGGGGTGGGGGTTGTTTAGGCGCGATTGAACGAAAAAGACGGCTGGGGGCCCTCCCCTTCGCCGTCCTTTCTTCATTATTTTGTTGAGAAGAGGTGGACCCAATTCGGGGTGCCGCTTGAGTCGGTGGCATAGCCGGTGCCGATGTTCGTGAAGCGGGACTGGAGGATGTTGGCGCGGTGGCCGGGCGATTCCATCCAGCCTTGGACGACGGTTTCGGCTGAGGTATAGCCTTTGGCGATGTTTTCGCCGTAGGCTGTCCAATCGTATTTGAAGTGGTCGAGCATGTTGCCGACGGAGCCGTATGTCGGCGAGGTGTGGGCGAAGTAATTGTTCTTCGCCATATCTTCGGCTTTCGCTTGGGCGATGGCCGAGAGTGCTTTGTCTTGTTTGAGTGCTGCTAGATTTTGTTGTTGGCGTTCGTTGTTTACTAGATTGATGGTTTGTGCTGCTTGTGAGTCGTCCATTTGGCTTGGCGGCGGCTCAGGGATTGAGTAGATTTTTTCGACGTATTTTCGTTGGACTTGGTCATAGTAGATTTCGCCTGATTTGCGCTTGGCATCGAATTCGATGGCGCGTTGGATGAAGGCAGCCATGTGGGCGCGGGATACTGGATCGTTCGGCTTGAAATCCCCGCCTTGTTCGGTTGTTGTGATGCCGAGTTCGGCGATCGTTGTGATGTAGCTATGGTAGCCGTTGATTTTTTTGACGTCTCTGAAGGAGATCAGGTCGTTGTCGTCTACGGTGATGTCGTAGGCGAGTGTGATGATCTTGGCCATTTGCCCGCGTGTGAGTGATGCGTTCGGGTTGAATGCCTCGCCGTTGTTGAAGATGCCGCGTTCAGTGAGGGCGCGGATATGGTCGTAGGCGCCGTGTGCCGGTGTGACGTCTTTGAAGTCCGGCGTAAAGTTATGTGTCGGCTTCGTTTTTGTGGCGAGCGCGACAATTTTAGCAGCTTGGGCGCGCGTTACTGGTTGGTTGAGTTTGTATGTGCCGTCCGGGTAGCCGTTGATGATGCCTTCGTTTGAGATGGCGTCGATTGGATTGTGGGCCCAGTGGGATGCCGGAACGTCTGTGAATGATTTTGCTTGTGCTGGTTGGGTTGCGGTTGTGAGAAGCAGCGCTGTTGTGAGGAGTGCTGCTAAGATTTTGAGTTTCATAGATTGTTGCCTCCTTTTCTATGATTATACGGATTTTTCGAGTGAGGGGAAGGGACTTTATGCGGGATTGCAGGCGTTTATGCGTATTTGGGAGCGTTTATGCGCTTTTGAGGGAATTTATGAGTGTTTGCGGACGGTTATGCGTGAATTCTGGGATTTATGCGTGTTTGGATGAGTTTATGCGTGATTGTTAAGTGAACGCGGGAAGTCATGAGGGACTGCCCTTCCCCTGATCGCGCCAAATGGTTTTGGCAAATTAGGGGTTGATACGGAGCAGGATTTATAGGTAACAAAAAAAGCTTACTATGGAAGGTAAGCTTTTTATCGCCAAAAAGTTGTGCATTCTGCTTTGTCCGAGATGTTGTACTCGATCATCTTCTCGAGTAGTCCGTAATCGAACGGACGGCTCCATGGGAATTGGACTAGCATTTTGGTGTGCTTGTAGCCGGCCTCCACGATTTGGTCGGAGAAGTGGATGATGCCTGCCTGTTCAGGGGATGCGGCTAAATGCTGTTTCGATACGCTGAAGCCGATGATGTAGGTGCCGTGATCGATGAACATCGGTTGGTTCCATTTGATTACTGGCGTCAGTTCGGGATATTTCGTTTTAACCCATGACAATACTTCTTCGGTTCTCGCCCGATGTTCCGGGTTATCGATTTTCGTTAGGAATTCTGCGAATACTTCCATCTGGAAACCTCCTATTTTCAGTTAGGTTATCTACATTGCATTATATAGGCTTGTCTTGTTGGTTGGCAATGATGTGTTGGTCGCGGGAGTTTTGTGAGATCACCCTCCCCTTCTCGCGCTGAATGGTTTTAACAACTAAAGGGGTTGTTTTGGAGGCGTTATGCGTGAGTTTGAGAGTTTATGCGTTTCTGGGTGGATTTATGCGCGGATGCCGGCGGTTATGCGTGGAGTTTGGAATTTACGCGTATTTGGAGGAGTTTATGGACTTTTGGAAGTGTTTATGCGGAATTGAGTTGGTTGAGCCGTCGTTAGGACGGCTCGGGTTTGGTTTTGCGTTTCTTCCATAAGTCTTCTGCCGCGCCGGAGCCTAGGATGACGCCGATGATAATCAGGACGAAGCCGATCAGGTGGCGGCCGGTGATGATTTCTCCGAGGAAGAGCGCTGAGCCGACCAGGGAGAAGAGTGTGTTCAAGTTCATGAAGATGGCGGCTTTGGCGGGGCCTATTTGACCGACTGAATAGTTGTATAGCATATGCCCTACGGCCGTTGCGAAAATGGCGCTTGCGGCGAATACTACCCAGAAGCTTGGCGGGACGGTTGTGAATTTGACGAGTTCGCCGGGCTCTTGGATGAGGCTGATGACGAACAGGAATAGGCTTCCGACGGTTAGCATGTACGCGGTGAGAAGCCTTGGGTCCAGCGTCCTTGCTGCCTTAGCGATTACCAAAAAAGAAAGGACTTGTGCAAGGATGGCGAAGAAGATGAATGCGTCGCCGAGCTTGAGGCCGGTGAAGCTATCGCCGCCTGCGAGGACGACGGATCCGATGCCGATGAAGCCGACTGCTGCGCCGATCCATTGGATTCTGGTCGGGTAGTTGCGCAGGATGAGTGCTGTGCATATTGCTGTTAGCACTGGGCCGGTTCCAAGGATTAGGCTGGCGTTGGTGCCGGTTGTCCGGAAGAGGCCCATGTTGAGGAAGTAGTGGTGGAGGACGACGTTGAGTGCGGCTCCGCCGATTATGTATGTCCATTCTTTTTTTGTTGGGAGGCGGAGGATTTTGAGGGCTCCGAGGATGATGAATACGGTGATGCCTGCTGTTAGGACGCGGAGTGCGGTCATGGTGACGGGATGCATGAAGGTGAGCATGTATTTGAGCATGGGGAGGTTAGCGCCCCATAGGAGCATGGTGATGGTGAGGAATGTGTAGAGTTTCCACATGTTGGTTGCCCTTCTTTCTTGGTTTCGATAGATCCTAGTTTAGCATATGGGGTGTGGTTTATGCGTGAGTTTTTGGGACTAAGCGCGATTTGGGATCGCGGGGAATAATTTGAGCTTCCCTTCCCTGTTCGCGCCTAATGGTTTTGACAAATTAAAGGGTTAGATTCAAGGCGTTATGCGTGATTGTAGGAGTTTATGCGCGTTTGCCGGCGTTTATGCGCGTATAAGGAGATTTATGCGTGGGAATTCGATTTTATGCGTATGTGGGAGGATTTATGCGTGAGTTTTTCAGTTTATGCGTTTTTGGGATGGGAAAGCGGACTCTCGGTTATGGGAGTCCGCTTTTCATTCAGAATCTGAAGGCTTTTCGCTGGATGGCGAGGGAGCCGATGATGTAGGCGATCAGGGACAGGACGACGGGGATCGTGACTGTGTGGACGCCGAGCAGGTTGCCGTATGTCGTGTTGTAGAAGTGGATCGCGATGTAGCTGGCGATACCGGTGATCATGCTGAGTATTGCGCCGTATTTGTTGCCGTATTTCCAGTAGAGTCCGAGGACGATTGGCCAGATGAAGGCGGCTTCGAGTCCTCCGAAGGCGAATAGGTTCAGGAAGATGAGCAGGTCGGGCGGCTGGAGGGCGAGCAGGAAGACGATGATTCCCAGGATGCCGGTGACGCCGATGCTTATCTGTTTGACCCGCTTTTCAGTTGCTTCCGGTTTGATGAAGTTCAGGTAGACGTCTTTGACGATCGCTGAGCTGACGAGCAGCAACAGCGAGTCGACGGTCGACATGATGGCCGCCATTGGTGCCGCGAGGACGATGCCTGCGAGCCATGGGGGCAATACTTCAAGCGCGATTAACGGAATGACCTTATCCCCTACGTCGATGCCCGGCATGACGGGTCTTGCAAAGACGCCGATCAGGTGCATGTTGAGCATGATGAAGCCTGTTACGATTGTGCCGATGACGAGTGCCCGGTGCATGGCGCGGGAGCTTTTGTAGCTCATGGCGCGGACGGCCATTTGCGGTAGTCCGACGACGCCGACGCCGACGAGTATCCAAAAGGAGGATACGTATGCGGCTGTGAGGGTTCCGTCCGCCCCGAATGGCGTGACGAGTCTCGGGTTTTCATTCAATAGATCCTGCATGATTGCCGGGACTCCCCCGCCCGCGATGATGACGCCGATGAGCAGGATGAGTGTGCCGACGACCATGATTGCTCCTTGGACGGCGTCTGTCAGTGCGACGGCGCGGAATCCGCCGATCGTCACGTAGACGAGGACGGAAATCGCGAAGATGAAAAGTGCCGATGTGTACTGGAGCCCGGTCAGCGATTCGATGAGCCGTCCCCCGCCGACCCATTGCGCGGTCATGGCGGAGAATAGGAAGATGATGATGGCGATCGCTGAAAGGATCGCGACGGCTGGGCTGTTGTAGCGCGCCTTCAGGAAGTCGATCATCGTGACAGCGTTGTATTTTCGGGCTAGAATGGCGAATTTCTTCCCGAGGACGAGTAGGACGAAATAGCCGGTGACGACTTGGGTCATGGCGAGCAGAATCCATCCGAAGCCGACTGTGTAGGCGGTTCCGGGTCCCCCGAGGAAGCTCGATGCGCTGCCGTATGTGGCGACCATCGTCATGGCGAGGACGAAGCCGCCGAGTTCGCGTCCTCCTAGGAAGTATTCTTGGAGGAATCCGCCGGTTGAGCTCATCTGCTTGGATGCGATGAAGCCGATGGCGAAGATCGCAATCAGGAAGATGGCGAGCGGGATGATGACTTGGATGTTCATTTTGTCGGTGATTCCTCCTTTGGTGTTACATTAGGGTCCGCGTTCCGGTCCAGATTCGGATCAGCGTCGAGCGGGACTTCTTTCAGAACGTATTTCGTGATGATGATGACGATTACGGACATCAGGATGAAGCCGACGACGCAGCTGTAGAAGAACCAGTCGGGCAGGCCGAGGATGTATGTATATTCTTCGGGCGGGCGGGAGCCGAGTCCGTAGGCGAAGCCGTACCACCAGATGAAGTTGAAGATTGCGAGTGCGACGCCGATGAGTGCTTCTTTGTGCGCGATTTTGAATCGCGGGTCGGGCTTGTATGGTTCGGGCGGCGTTTGATTGACGGGCATTTTTGGGTGCTCCTTTCTATTTGGAGTTCGATTTAAGGCTTTGAGGTTGATTATACAGGAATTCCTTGTTTTAGGGAGGGGGTAATTGGAGATTGATAGATATTGGGAGTGCGGAAGCGAGCGGTTATGCGTGAGTTTCGGGATTTATGCGTGGATGGCGGCGTTTATGAGCGTATCGGCTTTGTTATGCGTGATTGCGGAAGGTTATGGGCTTTTGGAGACGTTTATGAGTTTGTGGGCGAATTTATGCGTGTTTGAGGGTGGCGCGGAGTTTCTTCTATTGAATAGAAAGTGTGAATCGCGCGGAATGGTTTTGGCAAATTAAGGAGTTTGATTGAAAAAGCGCTCCATGGTGGGAGCGCTTTTTTATGGAGTTGGTGATTTATCTTTCATTAGTACATAGTGTGCCGCTTTCCGTTCGCCGATGAGTTGGAGGCCGGATTTGCCGAGAAGGCCGCGGGCGACGTTGCGGTTGTTGAGCTGGGTGAAGTAGCGGAATTCACGGTTCGTCATTTGCGGTTTGATTAGCATGAACCAGTCTTGGACGGTTTGGTGGTGCTCCGTTTTTCCGGTGTGGCCGCATGATTGGCAGTTCCACTTTTCCCTCCCCCACTGCATGCCTGGCTGGTCGCAAGTTGGGCAGATGACGCCTGGTGCGATGTCAGCGGGGTTGATGTCGTATAGGTTGGCGAGCGGGAAGGGATTGTATTCTTTATGGTGTTCGAGTAAGGCGAGCGCCAGGTTATGGACTGCGTGTCCATCGAGAATATGTTCATTCACGGGCAGCGACCGGAAATGGGCGGGTGCTTCGTAGGTGAACATCGTTTTCATTTCAGGCGATGGGTGCTCGATGGCGAGTTCGTTGGTGTGTGCGAATGTGAGGATGCCGTCGATGGGGATTTGGATGCTGCGTTTGTCGAGCCAGTTTTTGAGCAGGTGGATTTTCCGGTCGATTTCGGTGTATGGATTGCGCATCGGTTTGCGGTCGCCGTTCTGGAATACGCGGATGAATTGGGTCGGGTTCGCTTTGATGACCGTTTTGTCTTTATGGTTTTTCACTTCGACGATGGTGATCGATGATGGCGTGATGAGCAGCGAGTCGATTTGGAAATAGGCGCCGTCGTGCTGCAGGTAGAGGTCGTGGAGGATGGCGTGCGGATAGTCCGGCGTGAATTCGATAATGTGGGCGTCGTATTCGAGTTCACCGTTGTAGCCCGCTTGACAGATGAGCAGGTTTTTTAAGACAGCGTGCTTTTTAGCGTGATTGTTCGGCAGGCGTTTGTCCAGGGATATGAGTGCTTTCAGTTCGTTTGGCATTGTCCGTTTTTTGTAGATCAATTTTTCATCACCTCATGTTTAGTTTAGCTTGCTTGTTGTGCGAATGGAATAGTTTGGATGAAGATTGCGTTTTGGGCCGTTTTTGGCGTTTAAAGATGGATTTCGGACTGATTTCAGCGTTTGAAAATGGGTTTTGCTAGTTTGGTTGATAGAGTTTATGCGTGGATGTGGGAGATTATGCGGGGATTTTTTGGGATATGCGTGTTGTGGGGAGTTTATGCGTGATTTTTGGGGGTTATGTGTTTTTGAAGAAGGATATGAGCTTTTCGGAGGGGTTCTGAGTGGTTGGCAGCATTTATGAGTTTCTGGGGGGATTTATGCGTGATTGAGTGATGAACGTGGGGATTTGCTTGTTGGGAAAGGCGGTTTTTTATCGCGCTGAATGCTTTTGACAAATAAGGGGGTTTATTTCATTAAGAAAACCGCCAGGCTCGGCGGTTATTGGGTGCAGTATTGGTAGATGGCGGCGGTGGCCAGGCAGTCGCCGATTGCGTCGTGGGCATCGTGTTCGAGTTGGAGGTGCTTGGCCAGGGTGCCGAGTTTGTGGTTCGGCGTTTCTGTTATGGCTTTGCGTGCCAGTTTGACGGTGTCGATGACGGTGTATTCGGGAATCTTGATGCCTTCGATGTTGTCGAGGGCGTAGAGGAAGCCCATGTCGAAGCTGGCGTTGTGGGCGATGATGGGCAGGTCGCCGATGAATTCGATGAGTTCGTCGATTTTGTGTTCGATTGTCGGGGCCCACTGGACCATTTCGTTCGTGATCCCGGTGAGCCGAGTGATCGTGATTGGAATGTGTCGCTCCGGATTGATGAATGTGTTGATGAATTCGATCTGCTCGTGATTGATGTATTTGAGGGCGCCGATCTGGATGATGCGGTCTGCGCCAGCTCGGAAGCCTGTCGTTTCGAAGTCGAGGACGATGTAATCTTTGACGTGTCTGGATGTTGTTTTATATTTTTTGACCCTTGAAGCGCGGCGGGCGCCCCAGTTTTGGATGTCCGTCTTGGTCTGCAGCAGCTGTGCGGCTTTACGATTCGGGCTCATCTTGGATGCACATCCTTTATTTTTCTCGTTTGTTTCATTTATATTACTATATTACACCTTATTCCGACTATTAAACTACTATTGCGTTTTTAATTCAATAATCCCCGAAAGGCATTGCAAGTTGCCTATTGGCATGTTATTATTGTCCTCTTATTTTGAAGCTTCTTTTCGACTACTTTCAAGGAAGAATGCTAATAATATTTAGGTAGACGAGAGGAGTTTTTTTATGCAGGACACTGTGCAACCGAAGAAATATGAGTATTTGGCGGATAATCCGAATGTAAAAGTCATTCCGATCATGCTTTCACTCATCATCGGTGCTTTTTTTGCGATTTTAAATGAAACATTATTGAATATCGCCCTTATTACGTTAATGGATGAATTTTCAATATCGTTGCCGACTGTGCAATGGATGGCGACGGGCTTCATGCTTGTGATGGCGATTGTCATTCCGGTTTCCGCGCTGCTATTGCAGTGGTTCACGACGCGGCAATTGTTTCTTGGCACGATGACGGTCTTTACGATCGGGACCATTGTCAGCGCCTCCGCCCCGACATTTTCTATTCTACTTGTCGGACGGTTGATCCAGGCGGTTGGAACCGGTTTGCTGATGCCGATCATTTTCAACGTTTTCTTATTGATTTACCCGCCGGAACGCCGCGGGAAGGTGATGGGATTGATTGGCCTAGTGATCATGTTTGCACCGGCGATCGGGCCGACACTTTCCGGAGTGATTGTTGAGTATTTCGGTTGGCGTTATTTATTTATCCTCGTAATTCCGTTTGCTTTGTTTTCGATTGCGTTTGGTTACAAGCATTTAATTAATGTAGGAGAAGTGACGAAGCCGAAGATTGACGTCATTTCATTGGTCTATTCGACGCTTGGCTTCGGAGGGATCGTTTACGGTTTTAGTTCCGTCGGAGAAAGTGTGGATGGATTTGCAAGTGCGAATGTGCTGTCCTCAATGATCGTCGGTGTTATTGGCGTTGTCCTTTTTGTGCTGCGTCAATTGAAGTTGGATGAGCCGGTCATGGATTTGCGGGTGTTCCGCTATCCGATGTATACGCATGCTGTCCTCATGTTTTTGATTATCATCATGGCGATGTTTGCGTCGGAGATCATTTTGCCGATCTATATGCAAGGACCTTTAGCTTTGACCGCCGCCACTGCAGGGCTGGTCCTGTTGCCGGGAAGCATCTTGAACGGGGCGATGTCGCCGTTCATGGGAGCTCTTTTTGATAAATTCGGGCCGCGTGTCTTGATGATTCCGGCAACGATTGTGTTGAGCGGAACGATGTTCATGATGAGCAGATTGACAGTCGACACGCCTGTTTGGGTCGTTGTCGTCGGGTATATATTGATCATGCTGACTGTTTCGGCGATCATGATGCCTGCGGAAACGAATGGATTGAACCAGCTGCCGAAGCGGTTGTATCCGCACGGAACTGCAGTCATGTCGACGTTGCAGCCGGTAGGTGGAGCGATTGGCGTTTCTGTTTTCATCAGCATTTTGAATGCTAGGCAGATGAAGGTTTTGGAAGGCTCCGCCACGCCTGAAGATCCAATGACAATCGATTTCGCGATGGTGGCAGGCGTTGAACTTGTTTATTTCATCGCTTTTTTGATGTCGATCGTCGCAGTTGTGTTGGCTTTCTTGGTTTATCGTGCGAAGCCTGAGGTGGAGGAAGAAATGCCGAGCGAGCAGGCAGAATAAGTAGATTTTATTTGGGACTGTCCGGAATGTTGATGTATCGACATTCTGCGGCAGTTTTTTCGTATTACTAGCGTTGTCTTTGGACGCGGGAGACGGGGTTTTGGACGCGCGGAGATTTTAGTTGAAGAATCTTTTCGTCGCGCTGAATGCTTTTGGCAAATTGAGGGGTTTTAAAATGTGAAACGAGCCTTTCCGAGATACGGAAAGGCTCGTTTGGGATTATTTGCTGGTGGCTACGAAGCTGCCGCCGCTGTTTGTTGAGAAGTTGACTTTGCCGTTTTTAACTTTTGCGTTTTTGTTAACTTCTGCAGATGTGTTTGCGTCGATCACACGGACTTGATTGCTGTTCGTGTTGACCGGCATGGCAACATCAATTGAATGACTGATGCTCGTCACTTGTTGTTTCGCTTCCCCAATTCCGTTCCATAACGTGATTGAGTAGATATCGGAAACTGCGTTTTCGACTGCTGAAGCGTCATTTCTTGCTACAGAAATTGTGACGTCGCCGCTCAAAGCCTTCAAAATATTTTTATGAAGCGTAAATACCGCACCGTCTTTCTGGATAGCGACTTCTCTCTTTTCCATTGCCTTCAAAACGGAAGCGTTGATTTCGATGTCTACTTCCCCTTGTATTGAAGACACATCCAGAACGATCGTACCGCTCGATTGTGCTAGCATTTCTTCCGTGACGACGAAGCTGTTGTCCGGCTCTGGTTGCGGCTCTTCGATGGCTGTGACTGTGACTGCCACAGTTGCCGTGAAGTCATCGTATGTCACTGTGATTTCAGTTATGCCTGCTGCAACTGCTGTGATGTTGCCGTTTTCGACTGTCGCTACGTTAGGGTCCGCAGAAGTGAATGTTGCGTCAGCCGTGACGTCTTTCTCTTCTGTCGTTCCGTCCGTTTTTGTCGTTGTTTCGGTTACTGTCAATTTCTCCGATGTGCCGACTTCAAGTGTTAGTGATTCGTGGTTGACGGAGTATGCAACTTCATCGTCCACTTGGTCGCCTGCGTTGTAGATGATCGCTTCGGCTTTATTGCCAGCTGCGTCTTCGTATTTCACTTTGACCGAGTTGTCTTTTTTGTTGAGTTTAGGAAGGTCGAAAGTGAATGTGCCGTCCTGCTCAAGGTTGACTGGGCCGGATGCGACGACTTCTTCACCTTTCAATACTTCGTAAGATGCTTTCAGTTTCGTATTAATGTCGTAGCCCATGCCGTACCAAACGAGTTCTTCTTGGTACTGGATGTATGCATCATCGATTTGGCCGGTAGCTGTTGCGCCTTCGACCGCTCCTTCGATTGTACCTGCTGTGGATTTGACGACGACCGGTCCTACGAAGTCACCGATGATGCCTGCTGTTGACAATGCCGTGAAATCAATCGTGTAAAGTCCGTCCGGAATCGTTGTTTGAGGAGCGGTGCCCCATGGTTTGTATTGTCCTTTGATTCCTAACGTGTATGAGCCTGCCCCTAGTGAAGTGCCAGCGTGCAGGTAGCCGATATATCCGTCTCCGTATGCGCCGCCTTCAGGATCCATGATGTCCCATAGCTCAATGTAGTTCGTTGTGACGTCGCCTGTAAGTGTGAAGGAGAGTGTCGCTTCGTCCTTGACGCCGTCACCGTTGAAACTTAGGTCTGTTTCAGAAATTCTCATGTCTTTTATTGCAGTTGCCGGTGCCCCGCCGAAGTCGGCTGCGAATGGCAATGATGCAGTTGTGCTTCCGCCTTCGATGTTGATGTAGCCGAGGATTTCATCGCCGGCTTTCGTGCTCGCTGCGGATGCTGTCAACGTTACGTTGAGCAATTGCTCCCCGGATAACGTGAATGTCGGCTTATCGATTGTGACAGTTGCGTCACCGAAGCCTTTCGTCACTTGCACGGAAGCGTTGTATGTGCCGCCGTTGCCGTTTACGTTTTTCACTAAAACTTGTTTCGTAACGGAGATATTTTTATCCAATTTTTGAGGACCGAATGTCACTGTCCCTTTTTTGTTTTCGACAACTTGTCCGTCATTGTTTGCGGTGTCGATTGCGTATGCAAGGATTTCAGGGTGCGCTGCAGCGTAAGCTTGTACGCGGCCTGCTCCTTGTGCGAATACGTCGTACTTGCCAGTGTCCAGGACCTTGGCTGTGTTGGACAGTGCGATTTTTACGTCGAAGGCGTCCCAATTTGGATTCGCTTGTTTCACTAGCGCCGCGATTCCAGCAATATGTGGTGTGGCCATGGAAGTACCCGTTTTACGCGTGAAAGCTTGCTCGTAATTGGCTTCCGGGAAGTCGGATTTGTACATTGGTATTGTGGACATGATGTTCGTGCCCGGTGCTGTGACGTCAGGTTTGATGTCGAAGTTCGGTGTGGACGGTCCGCGTGAGCTGGAGCTGTTCACTTCGTCGCCTGCTGTCATTGTTTTATTGAAGTTGCTGAATGAAATTGTGCCTGCTGCTTTTGCAAGTACTGCACGGATTGCTTCGCCGTCCGTCTGGGACATGTCGAATGTCGGGATGAATTCGAATGCGTCGCCAAGGAATGTGCCGGATGGGCCAGGTGCGCCTGTTCCGCCTGCGAAGTTGTGTACGATGATGGCGATTGCGCCGTTTGCTTTGGCGGCTGCGATTTTATCGACGAATGCGATTTCTCCGCGAGATACGAGTGCGACTTTGCCGTTGACGTCAAGTCCTTCGTAATCGGTTGGTTTTCCGACTCCAGGGACTGCGACGATACTGTATTCGCCGTCAAGTTGCGTGGCGAGGTTCGCACCGTATGTTGTGCCCATTAGATTGAGCTTTTTCGATAGGTTATAGCTGCCTGCGTTAATGTTGATGTCGCCAAAATGATTTGCTTCAGGGTTTGTCGTGTTTCCGACTGCGATGCCGAGGCGGGCTGTTGCTGGTGTGCCCATCGTTCCGCGGTTCGGACCGGAGTTGCCTGTTGCGACGACTGAGATTGTGCCTGCGAGCATTGCGTTGTTGATGGCGAATGATCCAGCGTCTGTTTCAGTGTTGGAGCCGCCGCCTAGTGATAGGTTGATGACGTCCATTCCTTCGATGACCGCTGTGTCGATCGCTTTGACAATGCCTGATGTGGCGCCGCTGCCGTAAGCGCCGAGTACGCGGTATGCATAAAGGTCGACTTTCGGTGCGATCCCTTTAATGCCGTATTCGTTGCTGCCAATTGCGGCGATTGTGCCCGCGACGTGTGTGCCGTGGGAAGTGTAGAATGCGCTGCCGTTCGAGTTGAATTCAGGTGTGCCTGCCGGACGTTCTACTGGCGACGTTTCGGATGCATCGTCGTCAGCACGCGGGCGTGTGTAGGTGCTGCTGTTCGGAATGAAGTTTTTGCCGCCTTTGTAGATGCCTTGGAAGTCCGGGTGGTCGGCGTCGATTCCTGTGTCGAGGACGGCGACTTTGATGCCTTGTCCTTCATAGCCTTCTGCCCAGAGTGCTTCGATTCCGAGGAAGCCGATGCTTGTGTCCATGGCAGGTCCGACTTGTCCATCTTTTGCTTTCTCTTCAAGCTTTGATTCGGATGGAGCTGGTTTTTTCAGGTCTTTTCCATTGTCCAAAGCGTGGACGATTGTGTCAGGTTCGACGAGTGTGACGCCGTTCACTTCAAGAAGTTTCGGAAGGTCGTCGGCTTTGACGGTTCCGGACATTCCGTTGAGGACGGTGTCATATGTGAAGCCTTCGTTGAATTGGATGCCTTTGATGACCATTTCTTTTTTCGCAGCGGCTTGCTGGTTGCGAACTTTTTGTTTCGTTTGTTTCGCTTCTGCGCTGGAGAATGATTTTCCTTTCAGTTTATGGAGTCCTTTTTGGAGTCCTACTGATTTTTCGGATAGGTGGATGATGACAGGTACTTGTTGGTTCCCTGTTACATTTTGAAGCTCTTCATGCAGTTTCGCTTCGCCCCCGATTAGGTTGAGCTGTTCGGCGATGGCGGCTTTTTGCTGCATGATGCTTTCATCTTGGAGGTTCTCTTTGAAAGCTTTGAGTGTTTGGGCTGTTTCAGCAGTTCCATTCTGATCGGCTGGATCCGTATTGGCGGATGCCGTGAATGGCGTGAACATGGAGAGCACGAGAATGAATGCCAAGAATGTGCTGAACAGCTTGGTGTAGTTAGGATTCTTCTTCAAAATACCTATTCCCCCTTAGTAGTTTGGTAGATTACTGCCATCACAGATTACCATAGTGAGATTTATTTGAAAATAGCAGTAACCATGGAGAATGGTGAAACTTCAGAAAAATCGTTCGAATGATATGGATGTTTCTGGATGCGGGTAGTACGGAAGATTTATGGGTTATGTTGGAAGCATGAGTATTTGGCTAAGTTGCTTGATTGGGTGTTTTCGTTCAGTTTTTTCCCATTTTACTGGCGACGGATTGGATCGTGCGATTCATTTATGCGGGTATGCAGCGGGTTATGCGTGAGTTTCTGGATTTATGCGTGTCTGGCGACGGTTATGCGTGATTACGACGGTTTATGCGTCGATATCGCGATTTATGCGTATTTGGAGCGATTTATGCGTGGTTCGCGGCGTTTATGCGTGATTGCTAGAGTGTTGCTTGTCGCGCTGAATGCTTTTGACTAATTACGGGTTTGATTCATGCGGGTATGCAGCGGGTTATGCGTGAGTTTCTGGATTTATGCGTATCTGGCAGCGTTTATGCGTGATTACGACGGGTTATGCGTCGATTTCGCGACTTATGCGTATCTGTAGCGATTTATGCGTAGTTCGCGGCGTTTATGCGTGATTGCTAGAGTGTTGCTTGTCGCGCTGAATGCTTTTGACCAATTAAAGGTTTGAGTTATGCTTGAGTTTCTGGATTTATGCGTGTCTGGCAGCGTTTATGCGTAATTACGACGGGTTATGCGTCGATTTTGCGACTTATGAGTATTTGTAGCGATTTATGCGTGGTTCGCGGTGTTTATGCGTGATTGCTAGAGTGTTGCTTGTCGCGCTGAATGCTTTTGACCAATTATGGGTTTGATTTAGAGCAGTGGGTCGCGTAGGAAGTTCTGGATGATGTGGTTGTCGGGTTCGTACGCCTTGAATTTGTAGCCTTCTTGTTGGAGCCATTCGATGATTCTTGGAAGGGCGATCGTTGTTTGGCTGCGGTCGTGCAGGAGGATGATGATGTCCTTGTCGCCGGATTTCACAGCTTTTGTGACGCCTTCCTGGACGTTTTTCACGATTTGGCCTGCTTGTTTATCCGTGTAGCGCCAGTCGTTGGAATCGACGTCCCAGTCCCATAGTTTAAATCCGCGGGCGATGAGGCTTTTTTGCATGCTTGGCGTGACGAGCGGTTTGCTGCCATACGGGACGCGCACGAGATTGGCTGACTTTCCTGTAAGCTGTTCGACGAGTTCGGCGCCGCCGGCCATTTCGGCAATGAATGACTCGGTCGAATTGTAGACGAGTGCCTTGTCGTGAGTCATGCTGTGCGAGCCGATGTAATGGCCGCTTTTCGATACGGTTTTGACGATGGATTCGTTCTGTTTCATTTGATTGCCGAGGAAGAAGAATGTGGCGGGCACTTTGTATTTTTCAAGCGTCGCGTTATTGATCAGAGTGGATTGATTCGGACCGTCATCGAACGTCAGGTAGACTGTCGCTTTTTTCGAAGCGTTCGATGTAGATACCGGCGGCTGTTTCGTGCCATGCGCCTTAATCACTTCTTTGAAAGCTTCATGGCTTATATGGTTGAATTCGTTGCGATAGATGCGGATTGTATGGTGTTCTTGAAAGTATTCGAATTGGAAACCTGTTTCACGGGCGATATATTTCACGCTAATGAAGAGCTGGCCGTCAATGGAGGCGATCGGCTTCCATGGCTGGTCCACTCCGTCCAAAGTCGTCGTTCCTGTTGAATGATCGAATATGAATTCTTTCCCTTGTTTTTGGATGATCGTTTTCCCATCTTTTGTTTCAACGGGCAAGTAAAGATAATTCGCGATGTCTTTGAGCGGCACTTTCGTGTCACCGTCGATGACGCGGATGTCCTCGATCGGCAGGATGCGGTCGTGCAGTCCGATGTACCGTTTCCCTTTTTCGGCCGCATTCGCCTTCCCCACTCCTGTGAATAAAATACAAATGATTGCAATCAAACTTATCCAAGTCCATTTCTTCATACGTTTTCCCCGTCTCCCCCCGAATTTTTCCGATTCATTCACTATATTGAAAGAGGGACAGGTATAGAAGTTGGAAAGCAAAAAACCGCCTCTTGGGCGGTTTTTTTCGTGTATGTGTTTATTCCATGAAACCGTATTTCACATAGTTCTTCCAGCCGAATGTTCTCCAGTCGCTTTTCGATGGGAGAACGAGCGGGAGAGGCAGGAACACGTTAGATAGGTTGTCTGTTCCTTCGATGCGGCGATTATAGATGGCGACATCGCCTGTCGCTAGACCTTCCGTGATGACGGCGCGGTTGTTCGTGATAAATGGAACCGTGACGACCGTGTTGACGGCGCGACCTTGTTCATCCAGCTTCCAGACGACGGCGCTGTCTTTCACGAAGGATTCAAGCCAATGGATTTTCACTGAAACGGCTTCCGCTTCATTCACGATTATTGATGCGTTCACGTTCGCGCCGAAAGGCAAGTTGTAAAGTTCCTCGGCCGGCATGATTGTAATTTCATAGAGATCGAGCGGGTTTTCCCGTTCTTTCGGATCGAGCCTATCGTACGCTTCGCGCCATCTGCTGTCAGTCGCAGGCACTTCGGAAACGGTATGGACGGTGCCTTCAATGACCGTCTCCAGATTATTTTCCTGGATGCGGACAGGATCGCCGGCTTCGATTTTCTGCCATTCGTCGAGCTGCACGTACGTCGTGACGAGCTTCCTATCGCTATAAATAGTAGCGGCGAGTGTGAAGCCGTGCTTGTCCACTTTGGAAACCGTTCCGTCCACCGGGCTGATGAGCGCGGGACGGGTGGCGTCCTGGTCGAGCTGCGTTTGGACGACGGTGAGTTCACGAGCGATTTCCGACAGTTCGCGCTCCGCTTCGGCGATAGCTTGGGCGAATGCGCCGTCCTGGTGGACATCGACTTGGACATCGACATTCAATTCGACGTCTTTGTTGCCGGGTGTTTCGGTCGTATTGACGTGGGACGAGTTAGTACGGGTGCTTCTCCGGTCTGATTCGAGGCTAGCAATTGTTGACTCGACTGCACTCCGTTGTTCAAGGAGCCCTTGCTCTTCCGCCTCCCATGCCGCGAGTTGGCTCTCTGCGCGTCCGGTCTGCAGCAACGCGATTTCATCCCCGACCTGAACTGGATTGCCTTCCTTGACGAGCCATGAATCGATTGTCTCCTCGTCGCCGACGTAGACGGTGTAGATGTTTTCAGGCGTGACGAGTCCTTCTTTCGGGAATTCCTCCTCATAGTGCGCGGGAGTCATGCGCTCGTATTTGTGGACATACAATGTTTTTGGAACTGTGCTTTTCTTCGAGAAGAGCACGTGGACGTTAACGGCGATGAAGAGGCTGACGATGATGGCGACGGTGATGCTTAATCGTTTATTCATCTAGAAGCCACCTCCGAATAGTGAGTTGAGGAGGGAATCGAACGGGATGTAGGCGACAGCCGCCGTGATAAGGGCCATTGCGACATGCAGGGCGATCAATATCCATAGATGCTCTTTCCATCTTCCGTCCGCAATGAATCCTCGGATGTATCGGTATTGCAATGTGATGATCAGCGCGCTTGTGACCGTCAATTGGTTCATGAAGAGGATCAGATACCAATTGTCCATGACTGTGACGGCGAGCGGGCCGAATGATAGGAATGATAGGCTAACTGTTTGGCCTTTCATTGCAAAGACGATGAAGAGGATCGCCTTTTCCATGAGCAGCACGCCTGCGATGAGCACTTGCAGCGGGACCAGCTGCCGGTATGGGATTTTCGTCAGTGTCGACAAAATCAATGCGACTCCGAAAATATGGAATGCTATGTATAGGATCGACCAAGCAAGCGTGCCCGCAAGTGATGCGTATCTTGCGATTATGTAGTCCGTCGTTGTCATTGTCGTCATCAATGACGTGAGTGCTTCCGTACCCATTCCCCATATTTCACGGAGTGCGAACAGGGCGATTCCGGCAAGGAAAACGATGAGAAGCCTTCTATTGAAGTGCCGCATCGTTCCCGTTTGCAGCTGGGAGGCGAGCTCATAAGGCCTCGTCAAAAAGTGCCAAAATCGGTAGTCGAAAAACAAGCGCGATCATCCTTTCTGCGGGAATATTTTTGGTGCTATATACATAACTGTATCAAATCTCGTGGATTATTCAATTTTTAGTAGGCATTTTTTGTATGAATGTTGGAGAATTTGACCAGACTAGTGGGAAGTTTATCCCCTTGAAATGCCTTATTTCCCGGGAAATCGACAAAGGAGCGGATTTGGATGAATCAAGACGATAAGCATCGATTTACTATGCATGATTTCTTGTTCGGATTGACCGGTTCCACTGTATTCGTCATTGCGTTGCATTTTTTTACGAGTTGAGTGGGCGATTGAATTGAGCCCTTGATGAGATAATTAAGCCCTTGTGCTTTGCAAGTTACCAAGCAAGCTATGTATACCCTATCATTCTAGTAGTCGAAACCAGTCGGAAGACAAATTAAAAACACTCATCGTCTTTTGGAACGATAAGTGTTTTTTCATGATTTGTTTTTCAATTTCAGTGCATTCCTTCCGTCAGTTGAGTGAATAAGGCACGGTTGTTTGTATCGAGTGCGTAGTCGATCATGCGCAGGCGGTTGTCAGATTCGATTTCTTTCAACAGCTCCGCGGCTTCCCGGACGACTTCTTCCGGTATTTCCAATTTCAAGTTCAGTGTCCCTTCGAGGATCGATGACAGATGCAGATGAAGATCCGAGATGAGAAGCAGCTGGTAGAGCGGAAGCCGGATGAATCGGCTGCCCCGTTGGAAGACGAACACTTCTCCTAGGTTTTCGACTTGCAGGCTCTTCACGTTGACGACGATCTCTTTTCCTTCAGAGGGGACAAATTGGTATACTTCACCGCCTTTGATAATCGAGAAATATTGATAGGCGAACACGAGACGGAGACGAAAGTCCTCTTGGCTAGTGAAAAAAGGCGTCATACGCTGTACTGATAGCATGGTTCTCCCTCCATCATTGAATATTCCGATTATTATTATTCTATCATAGTTGACGATGTTTTGTGAATGATTTGTTTTCTATCTTATTCACTTCCGTTTGGATTGATGATTTTTCTTGCTCGGTCTCATGATGAATTGGATTTCCAGCGGTTCGAAAGGGATTTTCCTTTTCAACAGCTGATTGATGAATTTACTATCCTTATCATTGAAGAAAGTCACTTCATCTGATAGATAATTGACGACAATCGCCTCGGAATTGGGCTCAGGCGCCATGAATGTTTCGGCTGATATGAATCCGCCGCCGTTTCCGTCTTCCACGTAGACATGGTCGATCGATGTGTAGTCTCCCATTAGCAGATTACGTTTTTCATAGACTTTTGGTATATGTAGTAGTAATGTTTCCAATTTGGTTCCCCCTGCCAGTTTTTTGTTTGTCGTTTTCCATACTTTGAATGATATCATTTACGATTGCGGCATGAAAGCCTTATAATAAAGGGAATGCTTTAGTTTAGGGAGTGAGCCGATGCACATGTCAGTGGAACGAGTTTCTTATTTACATGAGCGTGAAATAGATGAATGTATGAACATGATCAAACACTCTTTCCGGCCCGATGTGCAGGGTGAGGCGCATGTCATTCGAAAAGCCGTTTCATTGGTCCGTAAAGGCGCGTTGCATGATTTCCGTTTTTCACAGGACGCCACGGCCATTGAAGTGATGATAGCGGACGAGAAAGAGGAATTTGTCACTCTTTCCCTTTCGATGACGGAAGCGTCTTGCACTTGTGTTGGGGATGATTGGTGCGCACATAAGATTGCGGTTGTCTTCCATCTTTACTCACAGTTCCACTCGTTGACGGAATGGCTGCATGATTGGCAGCGGAGAGAAACGGAACAGATGGCGCTGACCGTTTCGGAGCGGACGCCAGAGGCTTGGAACGACGTGTTGTACAGGCTGGCTTCTCCGCTGCGGGAGATCGGGCCAAGCGATAATCCCAATGTGTTCATCCACGAAAGCTCGTTGATGGACCAGAAAGTGATTCCGCTGTCCCCTTTCGAATATGAATGGAAGCCATTGTTCGAACTGTTTTACCGGCTGCATCTGCTCGAGGCGGGCTGGTCTTTTGCACACGGACACCTCGAGGAGGCAAATCATTTCACGTACCGCCAATGGCAAGTGAAGATGTGGCTCAATGAACAGATCGAGAAGCTGCGCGATATCGGCAAGGCGCTTGGCAAGAATCCGCGGCTGTTTGAGACGGACGCGTTCTACAATGCGTTGAAAAAGCAAGTCCGCGAGTTCGTCCTGCGGAATAAAGGGCTTTTTGAAGTCCGCCTTGAAATCTACGCGATCATGTGGGAGTTCCTGTACAAGGACACGGCTGCACAGGAGAAGGAGCTTGCCTTTCTCCTTGACGATGATTCGGTGGACGCAGCCTTTTTCGCCGCGTATTTCAATTTGACGAAAGGCGATGAAGAGACGCTCGCAAAAATAGCGGAGCGAGCGGGCGGCGAACTTGTCGGCCATTGGCTGCCGCTAGCGGATCTAGCTGCCGAGATGGAAGATCCAGGTTCCCTCTCCGTCATCATGAATACGATTTACCCGCATATCGGCGATTTTTTTGGCCGTATTCCGTTTTCCACGGACCGGTATCATTTTATCCGGAAAATCGACGGATTGCTCGAGGAAGCGGATTTTCCTGAAACGCGCCGTGAAGAGCTTTTCATGATTTACGGGGAAGACGGCGTCAGCGCGTTCGGCGATTTCCTCATCGAGCGGGAGCGTTTCGCCGAATGGGCGGCGCTCATGCACCGGTTCAATGTTCCATATGACGGGCTTGAGCCGGATACGTTGAAGTTCGTCCTCGCGAATGACCCGGCTTCGGTCATGCCGCTGCTCCATACGTATGCGATGCGGTTCATCCAGGAGAAGAACCGGCATAGCTACCGTCGCGCCGTACGGTTGTTCAAAAATATGAAGGCAGGTGCGAAAAAGAGCGGCAAGGCGGATTTCTGGAACCGATATATCGACACCGTTCGCGAGCAGTATCGACGGCTCCGCGCGTTGTCGGAAGAAATGGAAAAGGGGAATTTGAACTTATGACGAAAATGGATACGCTGAATCTCCTCTTCCAATTGGCGATCGAACGGGACGAAGGAGGGCGGTATTCGGTTACCGCGACAGACCCGTCCGGACGTGCGGTTGCCCCGGACAGGCTCTCCTCCTTCCTGTTCTTCAATAATGAACAGGCGTTGTACGGCTTGTTGCCGACGACCGATGAAGAGGCCGTCCATTTGAATACGAATGAATTCCTGCAAGTGTTTGCGGGCAAGACGCATCCTTTCGCTTCGTTTGAGGGCAGTTCGACGAAAGACGAGGCCCATTTATCCGCGTTGCGGGAAGCGGCCCGTTTATGGAATGAACCCGATTTCTGGCAGCATGCGGAGCTGGACGCAGGGACAATCCGATTCGACGAGGAGAAAATCGGGATTTCCGCCCTTTCTTCGATGATTTTGCATGATGCGATTCGCGAAAAAATCGATGCTTCGGCAATGCGGCTCGATCAGTTGCCGGCGCTGCTGCCGCATTTGCGGAAGTACGGTTGGCCTGGCGATTCAGTTTCGACGATTCCGGTCCGGGTCGCTTTCCGTCTGACGGAGCCCGCTGAAGACGGGGATACGGAATGGCTGCTCGAGACGGTTGTCGTCAGCGAACGCGGGACGCATTGGACGCCCGCTGTCCGGAAAGCGAATGCGGAAATCGGCGATGCGCTGCCTGCGAAATGGAAGGATTATGCCGATGAAATCCGGGAGAAGCAGTCCGAAATGGTGTCTTTCCTGCGTTCGGTCGAGGCTGAGCCCGGGAACCGATTTTTGTCGATTGCGATGTCCGATCCGGAAGTGCGGATGTTCATCCAGGAAGATCTGCCTGTGTTCCAGTCGTTCGGGTATGCTGTCATTTTGCCGGCTTGGCTGAAGTCGGTGACGGAGTCGAAGATGCGCGTCCGGACGAGTGCGAGTGTGCAGTCGTATCGGTCCGCCGCCGGTCTTAATGAAGTGCTTTCTTTCGATTGGAACTTTTCGCTTGCCGGGAAGGAGATCGATCAGGACTCGTTCCGCAGGCTGGTGGATGAGAATCGCGAGTATATCCGGTCGGGCGACGAGTGGTTCCATATCGACCCGCTTTGGCTAAAGCGGATCCGCGAGCTGATGGAGCAGGCGGATGCTGGCGAGTGGACGGTGAAGGATCTGCTGTTCCAGGAGATTCCCGAGGAGATCATTCCGGTCGACGAGGATGATGAGTCGGATGATCCCCTTCTGGCGTTTTCGATGAAACAGTCGCTGCGCGAGTATGTCGAAATGGTCTCGAATAAGCAAGGCCTGCCTGACGCGGGTATTCCGGCTGAATTGAAGGCGGAGCTCCGGCCCTATCAAGTCGACGGGTATAATTGGCTCGTCTTCATGCGCGAACATCATTTCGGCGCTGTTTTGGCCGATGATATGGGGCTCGGGAAGACGGTGCAGCTCATTACGTATTTATTGAATGTGCATGCGCGCCCGGAAACGGACTCCCCTTCGCTCATCATCTGCCCGACGAGCGTGCTCGGCAACTGGCAGAAGGAGATCGAGCGATTTGCACCTTCGCTTAAGGTTCATACGCATTACGGTCCGACGCGTGCCCGGGAGGAAGAGTTCGCTGCGCTTTTGAAAGAGCGCAAGCCGGATGTCATTTTGACGACGTACGGCACCGCGACGCAGGACGATGAGACGCTTGGCAACACTGTATTTGCGAGCATTACGCTCGATGAAGCGCAAAACATCAAGAACATGCAGACGAAGCAGTCCCGGGCGATCCGGAAATTGCATGGCGACCATCAGATTGCGTTGACGGGGACGCCGATCGAGAACCGGTTGTCGGAGCTGTGGGCGATTTTCGATTTCATCCATAAAGGGTATTTCGGAAGCTTCCGGACGTTCTCCGAGCAGTTTATCGTTCCGATCGAGCGCGATGATTCGGAGCTTGAGAAGCGCAAATTGCGGGCGAAGATCCGTCCGTTCCTGCTGCGCCGTACGAAGAACGATCCTGATTTGCAGTTGAATCTTCCGAAGAAGCTTGAACAGAATGAGTATTGCCCGTTGACGACGGAGCAGGCTGCGCTCTATGAAAGTTTCATCGAGGACACGAAGTTCAAGTTGGATACGTTGACCGGCTTTGAGCGGAAAGGGCTCATTTTGAAGATGTTGAGCCGCTTGAAGCAGCTTTGCAATCATCCTTCGCTGTTTTTGAAGGAGCCGCATGCGCCTGCTGACCAGATGCTGGAGCGGTCGGTGAAGTTGAACCGGATCGTGTCGATGGCGGCGGACATTGCTTCAAATGGTGAGCAGTGTTTGATATTCACACAGTATATTGGAATGGGCCAGTTGATCCGCCAATGTTTGAGCGAGCTGTATGATATCGATGTGCCGTTCTTGTCGGGCAGCATGCCGAAGGGGCAGCGCGATCATTTGGTCGAGGCGTTCCAGGCCGGTGAATTCCCGGTTTTCATCCTGTCGTTGAAGGCTGGCGGCACAGGGTTGAATTTGACGGCGGCGAACCATGTGCTGCACGCCGATCGCTGGTGGAATCCTGCGGTTGAGAACCAGGCGACGGACCGGGCGTACCGGATCGGCCAGACGAAGTTCGTGCATGTCCATAAGTTTGTGACTGTCGGGACGATTGAAGAGAAGATCGATAAGATGCTTGTCGAGAAAGCGGCGCTGTCCGCGGATTTGATCCAGTCTAGTCAATGGCTGACGGAACTGTCCGATACTGAGTTGGATGATCTTCTTTCATTTGAAAGATAGTTGTGCGGCCTCGGTTTCCTATTGGGAACCGGGGTTTTTTCATGTCCGCTGTGCCGGGCGCCGTGTATGTATAGGGATGACTTTTCTGGCGAACTCCATTTCTTCCAATTCGTTGATCCTTTCATTCATTCCGGCGATGATGCGGATGAGTTGTCCGACTTGCAGTTCCATGCGGATGAGTTGCTGTTCGAATTGTTCCATATGTCTTTCCTCCTCTCGGTTTTGGTTAAGATGCGGCGGGAGCGGTCCCCGCCGCATATGTCGGCAAGATCATTCAGCCTACGCAGCAAGCATTGCGTCTGGCGGACGCGATGCCCCCTGTGGATATGGGAGAATCCCCACCCTTCCATATCCTAATCGCTTTTTCTCCTTCTTACTCACTTAGATATTTTCATTCCAATATTCATTTTTTTGTGTATCCGAACTATTCGGCGGTCCCCCTTTTTTGTCATTTTCGCTGCCCTATGTATCTCCCAATGAAGGTCAATAGATAGGCAGTCCCTCTTTTTCGTCCTGCGGCAGATGGAAGTTCGTGCTGACTTTCTCCTGTGCCGTCTTGCTCTCAATCTCGCCGCTTTGTTGCTCATTTCCTTCAGTCTCTCCGTACAAGTTGTCGTTCGTTCTCCGCTTTGTCGACAGGAAACGGATTTCCTCTCCGATCACTTCGGTCACGAAGACGCGGCTATTGTCTTCGCGTTCGTATGTCCTCGATTGAATCCGTCCGCCGACACCTACCAAAGATCCTTTTCCACAATGTTTCGCCGTGTTTTCCGCCACTTTCCCCCATGCTGTGCAAAGGATGAAATCAGCGTCCACTTCGCCATGCTGGTTCTTGAAATTGCGGTTTACGGCAAGGATGAAGCTTGTCTGCAGTCTCCCTTCCGACAGCCTTCGTAAAATCGGATCTTTTGTCATGCGCCCTACGAGTGCAACTTGGTTCACTTTTCCCCCTCCTTTCTTTCTGTGATGACTTCATCATATGACGGATTGAAAATTGGTGCAAATCAGTAAAACCTGCTTTTGATAGGGTTTTTGGGTAGTTTTATTGGTGGAGAAATGAAGGATGTGGATGTTGGCAAGGGTTTGGAAGTTTTCATTTATACGGGATAATTCGAGCTCGGCTGTTTCTGAAGTTTTTTTCCGACGTATGGTATACTTGATGAAAAAGTGAGCGGGGTGGCGCATTTGAAGACGTTTAAGATGATTTCGGTCGGTATATTGATAGATGATAAGATCCAGGACTTTCCGCTGGTCGACGGCATTATTATCAATCAGGAGAATAGCCACCGGATGTGGATTTTGGAACTTTTCATCGATCAGGAGCATCAGCAATTGTTCGAAGGGTGGAAGGAATCGGCCGAGTTATTGGAAGCGCGCGTCGTCATTTCCTATCCGGAAAACGAGCCCGCGGGATTCCGCGTGGCGGTTGATACGGTGCAGCAGATCGGCGAGCATATTTCGGTATTGTTGAAAGGCCGATTGAAGCGCGCCCGCACCCAGTACGCGGAGCATTTATTGGAGGAATTGATTACCGAGGGGCTGGGCGGCGATGAGCTGCTGAAGCGTTTCGAATCGGATATGCGCGAGCGTCCGCGGTTGAAGAAGGATCGGGAAGAAGCGTGAAGGGAGCTGCCTGTTAGGGCGGCTTTTTTTGATGGCGTTTATGCGTGATTGCGGGGATTTATGCGCGGATATCGCGGTTTATGCGCAGGTGCGGGGCGTTATGCTTGGATAGCGCGGTTTATGAGCGGGTGTGGGGCGTTATGCGCGGATAGCGCGGTTTATGAGCGGGTGCGGGGCGTTATGCGTGGAAAGCGCGATTTATGCGTTGGTGAGGGGATTTATGCGCGGATAGCGGGATTTATGCGCGGGTGCGGGGCGTTATGCGTGGATAGCGCGGTTTATGAGCGGGTGCGGAATTTACGTTTCGCGGATTGGTCCAAGTTTGAAGCTGACTCCTATTCGCGCCAGATGCCTTTGACAAGTACAGCTCTTTTTCAAATGGATGCGGGAGATACTGTTGGACTCGGCCTCATTATGACGCGATTGTAAAAAAAGAAAAACCGCCGGGGGGGTGGCGGTTTTCTTTCGGCTTGCGGTTAGCGGTTGTTGTTACCGGTTACGATTTGTGTCGTTGTCATTTGTTAGGATGTCATCATTCGGTGATGTTGTGTTGTCACCGTTCATGTCTCCGTTGTTACGGTTTCCATCATTGATGATTCCGTTGTTTACACCGTTTCCATCGAGTCCGTTATCGATTCCATCCATGTCCGGTCCTGCGCCGTTGTTAACTCGTGGAGTCGTGTCGTTAAGACCGTTGTCCAGGTTTTCCATCGGCGTTTCGTTGTTGCCTGGAACGTTGTTACCATTGTCGTTGTTGCCGTTGCCGTTGTTGCCTGCGTCGCCACATGCTGTCAAGACAAGTCCGGAAACGAGTACGAACGGTATCGCTTTTTTGAACATGAAAATTCCCTCCTTTCCACAAGCCTCTCTCATACAAATCGTATGATACTTGTAGGTTGGCTAAAAAGGAGGGAACTATCCATACTTTTTATTGTTCTTTTTCGAGCTGATCTTTGAGCAGCGATTCGACGTAGACAGCTTCTGCTTTGCAGTCGTATGTCAAGTGCGTGTCAAGTTTTTCCTGCATGATCTGGATGTTGGCGATCTGCTCTTCGGATGGCGGATCGTTTAAAATGCGCTGGATGACTTCATTGATTCGCTGGGCGAGGTCTTCGTGAAATTTCGGTTCTCTTTTCACGTCGTCCGGAATTGTTGTATACCATAGTGCTTTAGTCGTGATGTATTCGCGCCATGAATCGATGAAGTCCTCGATATCGTACAGCTCTTCGTCCCAGCCAATGTCCGCCATGTATTGCTCGAACGTCTGGGTGATGGAGCGCGTGATGCTACTTTTTATATTTGGAGAAAGATCATTGTACATAATTGGTTGGTACCTCCCACTGTAAACGTGCGTGTGATGCCCATGTCAATATACACACTGCACTTTCATTGTAGCTGACATTTTGCACGTGCGCAAATTATTTTGAAGCTTCTGCCACTGGACCTAATGCGAATGTGATTTCCGTCTCGCAGGCGATTTCGCCGTCGACGGTCGCTACCGCTTTCCCTTTTCCAATGGACCCGCGCATCCGCGTGATTTCGACTTCGAGTCTCAATTGGTCTCCGGGAACGACTTGGCGTTTGAACCGGCAGTTGTCGATGCCTGCAAAGAATGCGAGGCGGCCGCGGTTTTCCTCTTTTTGAAGGATGGCGACTGCGCCGACTTGGGCAAGCGCTTCGACGATCAGGACGCCCGGCATGACCGGGTAGCCTGGAAAGTGGCCGTTGAAAAAGTCTTCGTTGATTGTAACGTTTTTCAGGCCGACGACCCGTTTCCCTTCTTCGATTTCTGTTATCCTATCGACTAAAAGGAAGGGATAGCGATGGGGAATGATTTTTTGAATTTGTTCTGCAGTTAGCATTTCCTTTATCCTCCCGACAATGTATGTAGTTAACTTAATTCAGCAAAAATAAACCACTACAATAAGTGTGTGATTAATGTTATAACACCACGTGCCTTAATTTCTGCAAAGAACGCAGAAATACGGCAAATCGATCCCTTCGCTGATCGATTCTTTACGACTCTTTCCCTTTTATGATATCTAGTATATGGATCCATGTCTCTTTTTTCAGCGCATCAGCAGGCTGGCCGTCGCCGACGTATCCGTAGCCGATGATGGCTCCGAGAATTGCAGCACCCGTGAGCAACAGAAGGACGAGGACAATCCGCAACCAGATCGGCAGCAGACGGATCTGGACCCAAATGCGCCGCTTATCGCTTGTTTCCTCTGTAACTGACTTCTGCTTCTTTTGTTGGTTGCGCTCCATGCGGGACGCGACAATTTGCTGCTCGGTGGAGTCAGTTTGCTTCATATGGTCCCATTGGGGATGTTTTTGTTTGTCATCTATCATTTCGGATTCTCCCTAGCGCGGCTTATCGAATGTTATTGATCAAGCCTAACATTTGATCGGCGAGCGTGACCGTCCGCGCATTGAATTGGTAAGAACGCTGGACATTGATCAGGTCTGTCATCTCTTTTTCGTAATTGACGTTGGATGCTTCAAGCTTCTGGTTTTCCATGCTGATCCGGTTGCGGTTGGCACCGTTCATTTCCGTCAGGATGTCTCCTGCAGCGACGCCGAGTTCCGCCACGTTGTCAGGAAGCGTGAGCAATGTCGAAGAAAGTCGGCTCATCAAGTTCGGGCGTTCCAAAGTCGTGACGCCCATTTGGATTTGCTGTACGTTTCCGTCATTGTTCGTCACTTCAAGGACGCCGCCTGGAAGCATATTGTAATTTTTCACGTTGTCGGCGAAAGTGATCGGCTGACCGGCGCTATTCGCGACAGGATATCCGTCACCGTTGACAAGCATCAGATTGCCGCCTTCAACAGGTGAAACGTAAAAGTTCCCGGCACGGGTGTACACCGTTTGCTCCCCGTCTTCTCCGGGCATGATAAGGTTGAAATATTGCTTCGGTTCGGTCAATGCAAAATCGAGTTCGCGTCCGGTCATCTGCAGAGAGCCGACCGTCCAGTTCATTTTCGCAGGACCGAGCGCAGCACCGACGCCATAGCGGATGCCCGCCGGAGATTGGCGCTGTGCTGTATCGGCTTTATCGTTATTGAATTGTTGGTAAAGCAGTTCATGAAAATTGGCTTCACTCGATTTATACCCGTTTGTCGCCGAATTTGCAAGGTTATTTCCGATGATATCGAATTGGTTCTGCAATTGGTTCATCGTGTTAACTGCCGTCGTCATCGATCGTATCATTCGCTTCGGCCCCTTTCAAAACGCATCATCAGATACGTCCTATTTCGTTCACGGCTTTTTCCATGCTGCGGTCATACGCTTGAAGGATTTTTTGATTCGCTTCGAATGCGCGGTACGCGGCGAGCATGTCCGTCATCGACTTCGCGGCGTCAACGTTGGAGCCTTCCAAAAAGCCTTGTTGGAATGAATATCCGACTCCTGCTACGTTTTGCGCTTCAGGCAAATTAGCGGCGCTTGCAAAGAGGCCGTTCCCTTGCTTCAGGAGGGCGCCGGGCTGTTCCGCGAATGAAACACCGAGAGTCGCAACCGTTTCACCGTTTTGCATAATGTCGCCAGTATCGGAAATGCTGAAGTCGTCATTTTGCAGTTGGATGCGCTGACCGTTCGTATTGAGCACGTAATACCCCATCGGATTCGTCAAGTACCCGGCCGCATCGATTGTGAAATTCCCGTTCTTCGTGTAGAGCTCATTTCCGTTTTCATTTTCAAGCCGGAAAAAGACTGCCCCTGGTTCACCGGTTTCCGCGTCGATCGGCAATCTTCCGTCGAGCAGCGCGATGTCTGTCGTCATGCCCGTTTCACGGAGTGTCCCTTGTGTGAAAAGCGGCATCGTCTCTTGCATGTAAACGCCTGTCGACAGCTCACCGACCGGCGATAAGCCGTTCAGTTGAATGCCCTTTTGCGTCGGGATGCGCTGTGCATTCAAGCTCGACATGAACATTTCCGGAAATGAACGGATGCTTGACTGCTCGGCTTTAAAACCTGGCGTATTGGCGTTCGCGATGTTGTTTGCCAGCATTTCCGTCCTGCGCTGCTGCGCGATCATGCCGGAGCCGACAGTGTAAAATCCACGGAACATAAGGCACCCGCCTCCTTTCATATTTCGTTCTTCTCTTCTATATCGGATGGATCAAAAAGTTTTTAATTAGTAACGGCCTGTTTTGCCGATGTTGTCGAGGAGGATTCCCGTCCCGATCGCCACACAGCTGAGTGGATTATCCGAAATGAATACCGGCACTTTCAATTCCTCTGCGAGCAGCGTGTCAATTCCGTGCAACAGGGCTCCGCCTCCTGTTAAGAAGACGCCTCGGTCGATGATGTCCGCGGATAACTCCGGCGGTGTTTTCTCCAATACGTTTTTCGCGGCTTGGACGATCATGCTGACCGATTCGCTGAGTGCTTCACGTATTTCATCAGATCCGATTGTAATGGTGCGCGGAAGTCCGCTGACCATATCGCGGCCGCGGATGTCCAGCTGTTCCTTCCGGCCGCCCGGAAAGACGGTCGCGATCCCGATCTTGATCGTTTCCGCAGTACGCTCCCCGATGAGCAATTTATATCTTTTCTTGATTGATTGAATGATGTCGTTGTCAAACATGTCGCCAGCGGCCTTGATCGATTCGGACGTGACGATATCGCCCATTGACAGCACTGCGACGTCCGTCGTCCCGCCGCCGATATCGATGACCATATTGCCGCTCGGCTGGAAGATGTCCATGCCGGCGCCGATTGCCGCGACTTTAGGTTCTTCTTCGAGATATACTTTTTTGCCGCCGGATTTCTCCGCCGCATCCTGGATCGCTTTCTGCTCGACATTCGTAATGTTCGTCGGGCAGCAGACGAGGATCCGCGGCTTCGAAAGGAATCCTTTGACATTCAGTTTATTGATAAAATGGCGCAGCATCATTTCCGTCACGTCGAAATCGGCGATGACGCCGTCTTTCATCGGACGGATGGCAATAATGTTGCCCGGAGTCCTTCCTACCATTTTAAACGCTTCCTCACCAACCGCCAATACTTTGTTTGAATGTTTGTCGATTGCTACGACTGCAGGCTCGTCAAGTACGATGCCTTTCCCTTTTACGTGAATCAACACATTCGCAGTCCCTAGGTCGATTCCGATATCCTTTGCAAACATCAATCCCGTTTCCCCTTCCAACTTCAGTTCGGTCGTCCATTCTCCTAACTATAGATTGTACCATAATGACTCTTTAATGAACACAAATAGTGACAGGAATTTTGCATTTATTCATGCAGTTATTTAGGGCTTGCTGAATGGTGTCGACTGGGGGTTTTTTACAGGGTATTTTGGGGAGTCCGTATTTTGACGTTGTTTTTTATGTAGTCCTTTTTCATTCCAATCTAAAAGGCATGGGTGTATTCATTAATTATTTGCGATTAAAATATTTGTTTTTAATCGGCCGGCAGATTGGATTTTTCCCATGCGAAAAGACAGGGTTTCCGCCTTCCTTCAAGGATGGTCGATGGTCCCCGTCTGTTCCCGTTACGTGTTGCGGGCTTTCTTATTTTCATTCATCCATTTCATCCGTGTTGCTTCACCGCCTCTTAAATGTCTGACAGACTTATGATAGGCAAGTACTTTGGCGACTTCTTCGGATAACTCCACATCCACATTCGGCAGTCTCTCCGTCAAATCTTTATGGACCGTGCTTTTCGAATAGCCCGTCGATTTCGCCAGCGCCCGTACGGTAAGTCCTGTGTCCAGCAACATTTTGCCGAGGCGCACGCATCGCCTCCGAATTTGCTCGTGCACGCCCTCTTCCTTTCCTGTCAGCTCCGTTTCTTCCTTTATCTTATGCGGCGACGGCGGCGGTTATGTCAAAGCTTGATTGGAGTGGCGGGGTTATTGTTTTGTAGGGGTGTGGTCGGGTGGTTTTTGGATGCGGGCAAAGCTGTTTTGGACGCGGGACATCCCTCTTTGGACGCGGGCGGAGCTGCTTTGGACGCGGGACTCCACTCTTTGGACGCGGGCGGAGCTGCTTTGGACGCGGGACTCCACTCTTTGGACGCGGGACACTCCTTGTTGGACGTTGGCTTACAATTCGCGCCAAATGCTTTTGGCAATTCAATAGATCTGCTTCCAACTACAATATTAGAGAGAAAGAGTTTTCGGTAGACAAGGAATGAGCCATTTTAGTAATGACGAAAACCTCTATTTGTAAAAGGCATTCAACGCGATTACGTACGACAACTACCTAGAAACTTCCGCGTTTACACATTTGTTTGTAAAAACACAAAAAACCACTCTCGAACCAGAGAGTGGTTTGGTCGGTTTAAAATCCTAGTAATGAGCGCGGGTTGACTGGGTTGCCGTCCTTGTGCACTTCGAAGTGCAGGTGTGTACCGGCTTTCGTGTTCCATTCGTTGCTTGCGGCAGTTGCGAGTGATTGGCCTTGCGTGACTTCATCGCCTTCTTTGACGAGGATGCCGGTCAAGGAGCTGTAGATGGTTGTCATTCCGTTGGCGTGTTCGATAGTGATTTCGCTGCCTTGGAATTCATCGATAACGACTTCTTTCACTGTTCCGCTTAGGGCTGCGATGACTTCGAATGGTTGGTCATTCATCGAGAGCGAAATACCTGTGTTTGTCTTGTACGTTTGGTTGAAGACAAGTAGTGCATTTTCTCGCGACTCTTCATTGGCGTCTGCATCATAGTACTCTTGTATAATCGCCACTTCATCGAGGTGGTCCTCTTTGAACGGGAATTTGAGTACTTCATTTGCAGCATTTGTTTCGACGAGCGGCGGGGCGTTCGGATCAATTGCGACGTCGGCAGTTTCGTTCGGGCCCTTTTGGATGAAGGCATTGTAGCCCCAAATCATGCCGACGAAGACGATCGCGATTCCCGCGTAGATGGCCGGCCAGAACCATCTATTCTTCTGACTCTTATTCTTCTGAGAAGGGGATTTCGGTTTTTCTTCTCGCATTATCATCACCTCACTTGCTATTGTTTGCAAGTGTTGGTGTTTTTAAACATTCAGATTCGTCTACTTCAAATTTTTTTATTGTCGTGCCGGAATAATAGTAGGTCAGTATGTTTTCAGCGGTCCATCCTTTCTGGGCGAAGGCTTCGGCGCCGTATTGGCTCATGCCGACCCCGTGCCCGTATCCCTTCGTCGTGATGAGGACGATTTCGTTTGTGACGTCGTAGGCGATGTCAAAGTCTGTGGAAGCGAGTCCGAGCGCTTCACGCATGTCCCGGCCGCTCATTTCGAAGCCGGTGGAAACCGCTTTTTGCACGCGGCCCGTTTGATTGCGGACGAGCTGGAGGCTTTTGAACTGATCGGCTTTCCAAGTGGATCCGAGCGCTTCATTCCACTGCGCAATCGGCATTTCGATGTGCCGTTCCACTTTCGCTTCGACGACTTCCTCCCCCGGACTTTCCACGCTCTGTAAGTACGGAATCGGGTTGCCGCTGTAGTTTTTCGCAGTCTCAGTCTTCCCATTCGATGTCGAAAAAAACATGGCGGTGATCATTTCATCACCATATACGATCGTGTTCCCTTCGGTTGTTGCTACGATCTCCCGCAGCCTCTTCTCGTTCACCTTGAACTTCTTCCCCCAGCGTTCCTTCCGTTCTGCTGCGGTTTTATATACTTGGGCGGAGACGGTCGCTTCGATCGGCTTCTTGCCGCCATCCGTCGTCCGCAGTACATATGTCCGAGCCGCAATCGCTTGTGCCCTTAAGGCTTCGTCATGGAAGTCGATCGGCATTTCGCCGGCAACGACCCCAACAACATACTCCTCAAGCGGCATAGGCTTGTCCACCCCTTCCACAGTGATAGTGATTGCGCAAGGATCTTCCATTGCCACGTTTTTCTTCGGTTCGACAGTTGTTTTCATGAGGATTGGAATAAAAAATAGTAGTACGATGAATAAAACGGCTAGTAGTTTGTCCATATTCGATTGTATGATGAAGGACCGTATTTCATTCAAAAAAACTGCCCCTCGCCGATATGGCAAGGAGCAGTTTTTGGAGTCTACGAATAAGAGTATGAAGAGTGCTGTTTATACGAGTTGCTTCTCTGCTTCTTTTTTCGCTTCTTCCGTTGAAACGCGTTCGATGTCTGCGCCGAGCGCTTTCAATTTCTTATGGAAATCGACATAGCCACGATCCAGATGATCGAGTTCCGTGACGCGTGTAACGCCTTCCGCAACGAGGCCTGCCAAGATGAGAGCAGCTGCCGCACGCAAGTCTGTAGCCGCAACCTCAGCCCCTTGAAGATTGGATGGTCCTGAGATGATGACCGAGCGTCCTTCAATTTTGACGCTCGCGTTCATGCGGCGGAATTCTTCGACGTGCATGAAGCGGTTTTCAAATACTGTTTCCGTGAGCACTCCTGTTCCGGATGCCCTCAGCATAAGTGCCATCATTTGTGATTGCATGTCTGTCGGGAATCCTGGATGCGGCATCGTTTTCAAGTCGACCGCCTTCAAAGGATGCTTCGCCCGGATGCGTAAGCCTTCGTCCAATTCCGTGATGATAACGCCCATTTCGCCAAGCTTGGAAATCAACGCTGCGTTATGCTCAGGTACTGCGTTTTCGATTGTCACGTCGCCGCCAGTAATTGCTGCTGCGACCATGAATGTACCTGCTTCGATACGGTCCGGAATGATATGGTGAATCGTACCGTGAAGCTTTTCGACACCTTCGATCCGGATTGCATCCGTACCGGCGCCGATCACTCTTCCACCCATTTCATTGATGAAGTTCGCCAAATCGACAATTTCCGGCTCTTTCGCCGCGTTTTCGATAACTGTCGTCCCTTTTGCCAAGGCTGCAGCTGTCATGATATTTTCAGTAGCGCCGACGCTCGGGAAGTCTAGATAGATTTTCGCGCCTTTCAGACCGTTCTCCGCTGTCGCTTCGACATGTCCATGTCCGAATGTAATTTCCGCACCCATCGCTTCGAACCCTTTCAGATGCTGGTCAATCGGCCGTGAGCCGATCGCACATCCGCCTGGCAACGCTACACGTGCAAAACCGTTGCGCGCGAGCAATGGTCCCATAACGAGAATTGACGCACGCATTTTACGTACATAATCAAAATGTGCTTCACTAGCGAGTTTTTCCGTTGAATCAATAATCACTTGCCCTTGAGATGGATCGTAGTCCACCTTCGCATTCAGGCTCTTGACTACTTCGTTAATCGTGGAGACGTCCGACAGATTCGGAACGTCGCGAATGATATTAGGACCATCCGACGCGAGCAATGCAGCCGCCAAGATAGGCAGCACCGCATTTTTAGCGCCTTCCACACGTACGTTTCCGTGAAGAACGCGTCCACCGTTAATAATTATTTTGTCCACAAAAAGTCCCTCCGACTCAGTATTTATAATGATAGCCATAATTGTTCTTTTGATTTTTTTGGTCATAAATTAAACATAAAAACACATACTATTCTACAACGCTCTACATTATTAAACAAGTAACTACAGAGCTATTTTCCCGTCTATCTATAAGATAGTCTATAATATGTACCCATTTGTCGTTTTGTGTTCTTTGATGGTTAGGCATTTGCCAATTGACACTTATGTAATTCCCATAACTTGTCGGAAATTAAACATTATTTTTTAATTTCATGCCATCGCCCCGTTCACATCCGGATGTAGACGCGGCGATGACATGCATACCGTGGCATATGAGTAGTTTTGACTGAGCCATTAGCCTACTGACTATGTACCCGTTTTTCATTCCACCAAACAATGTCAATTGAATAAAGAAGGAATTCTTCCTGACCAATAGGATATGTCCAAAAAGAAATTTGATACGGTCGAACCTATCGCAAAACTCAATAAAATAAAGAGCAATTGCGCTTGAAAAACGTGGTGCTTTTTAATGATTTTTTCTGGCATGATTGCTTGCAGTGCATAAAATGACAGGCCGATGAAGAAAATATGCGAGACAATGGCCAGCATCGGGTTGTGTGCAAATACGTCGTTCATATTCCTGCCTCCTTTTTTGAAAACCGGATTTACATACGTGCGTGCTGCGATTAATTAGCTCGTAGCGGCGAATCATAAGCGCGGGAATGACTTTCTTGAGCGCAGAATCGCAGTGTTGAGCGCGGGACCGACTTTCTTGAGCGCGAGATCGCATTGTTGAGCGCGTAGCCGACTTTCTTGAGCGCAGAATCGCTTTGTTGAGCGCGTAGCCGACTTTCTTGAGCGCAGAATCGCTTTGTTGAGCGCGCAGCCGACTTTCTTGAGCGCAGAATCGCTTTGTTGAGCGCGTGGCCGACTTTCTTGAGCGCGAGATCGCTTTGTTGAGCGCGGGACCGACTTTCTTGAGCACACAATCGCATTGTTGAGCGCGTAGCCGACTTTCTTGAGCGCAGAATCCCATTGTTGAGCGCGACGACGACTTTCTTGAGCGCTGCCCCACTTTTTATAGGCGAGTTTGCAAGCAATAAAACGCGGGCAGAAGAAAGACTCCCTCTGCCCGCCAACCAGTCAAAGCTATTATTTCATTTCGTAAACGTTGATGCGGGTGATGGCCCGTTTTAGGTCGAGTTCCACCAGTTGAGCTTCAAGTTTATCAGCTTTTGCTTGTAGTGCTTGTTCCGCACGCTTCGCTGCGCGTTTGGCGCGGTCGATGTCGATGTCGGAAGCCAATTCAGCATGTTGTGCTAAAACGGTGACAACATCCGGACGAACTTCGATGAACCCGCCATGGACGGCGACATTTACAGTCGAGTTGTCTTTTTTCAGGCGAAGGGCACCGATTTGGAGTGGTGCAACCATTGCGATATGGCCGGGGAGGATCCCGATTTCACCAGATTCCGTGGCGGCAATCACCATATCCGCTTCAGTTTCACTTACAGGTCCGTCGGGAGTGACGATATTGACTTTGATTGTCTTCATTTGTTTCCCTCCTGATCCTGTTTATTAGACCTCTACGCCCATGCTTTTCGCTTTTTCGATGACTTCTTCGATGCGTCCGACGAGGCGGAATGCATCTTCCGGAAGGTGGTCGTAGCGGCCTTCCAAGATTTCTTTGAAGCCTTGGATCGTTTCAGCGACAGGCACGTATGAACCTTTTTGGCCTGTGAACTGCTCGGCAACGTGGAAGTTTTGCGATAGGAAGAATTGGATGCGGCGTGCGCGTCCTACGACAAGTTTGTCGTCTTCGCTAAGCTCGTCCATACCGAGGATCGCGATGATATCTTGTAGTTCACGGTATCGTTGAAGCGTCGATTGTACTTGGCGAGCCACTTCGTAATGCTCTTCGCCTACGATTTCAGGGCTAAGTGCGCGTGAAGTGGAAGCAAGCGGGTCAACCGCCGGGTAGATACCCATTTCTGATAGTTTACGTTCAAGGTTCGTCGTTGCGTCCAAGTGAGCGAATGTCGTAGCCGGAGCCGGGTCCGTATAGTCATCGGCCGGTACGTAGATCGCTTGGATCGATGTAACGGAACCTACGTTAGTTGAAGTGATACGCTCTTGAAGCTGACCCATCTCAGTTGCAAGTGTCGGTTGGTAACCAACGGCAGATGGCATACGGCCTAGAAGTGCGGATACTTCAGATCCCGCTTGAGTGAAGCGGAAGATGTTATCGATGAACAGAAGAACGTCCGCGCCTTGTTCGTCACGGAAATACTCTGCCATTGTCAGACCAGTCAAAGCAACACGCATACGTGCGCCAGGCGGCTCGTTCATTTGTCCGAATACCATCGCCGTTTTGTTGATAACGCCGGAATCCGTCATTTCATAGAACAAGTCGTTCCCTTCACGTGTACGCTCACCAACACCTGCGAATACGGAAATACCGCCGTGTTCTTGTGCGATGTTGTTGATCAATTCCTGGATAAGAACCGTCTTACCTACACCGGCACCACCGAAGAGGCCGATTTTACCACCTTTGATGTATGGTGCAAGCAAGTCGACAACTTTAATACCTGTTTCAAGGATTTCAACATTCGTTGAAAGGTCTTCGAATTGTGGAGCGAGACGGTGGATCGGGTCGCGGCGTTCGGATGCCGGAACTTCCTCTCCAAGGTCGATGATCTCTCCAAGTACGTTGAATACGCGTCCAAGTGTCACATCGCCGACCGGAACCGAAATTGCTGCGCCTGTATCTGTAACAGCAGCGCCACGTTGAAGGCCATCAGTGGATGACATTGCAATCGTGCGCACTGAGTCGTCCCCGAGGTGGAGTGCGACTTCAAGCGTCAACGTTTCAGGTTGTTCGTTCGGACGTTGGATTTGGACCTTCAAAGCATTATAGATTTCCGGAAGCTGGCCGTTTTCGAATTTCACGTCAACGACCGGACCCATAACTTGAAGTATTTGTCCGTTACTCATGCTTTTCCCTCCTGACTTACTTTCCCGTTCAAATTGCTTTATTCGAGAGCGGCAACTCCGCCGACGATTTCTGTAATCTCTTGTGTAATTGCTGCTTGGCGTGCACGGTTGAATTGAAGACTCAATGAATCGATCAACTCACCTGCATTATCCGTAGCAGTCTTCATCGCTGTCATACTGGAAGCATGTTCGCTCGCTTTTCCATCAAGCACTGCTCCGTAGATGAGGCTTTCCGCGTATTGCGGTAGAAGCGTTTCAAGAATCGCTTCCGCGGAAGGCTCAAACTCATACTGGGCAAGCGCTGACGCTGATGAAAGGTCCGTGAGCGGAAGCAATTTCTTTTCCGTCACTTCACTGGAGATGGCGGAGATGAAATGACTGTAGTACAAGTACACTTCATCATATTCGCCTTCTGTGAACATGCCAACAGCTCGGTTCGCGATTGCTTTTATTTCATCGAAAGAAGGGTGGTCCGATACGCCGATGAGGCTTTCAACGACTTCATATCCGAGGCGCTCGAAAAACTCAAGCCCCTTACGTCCGATGGCGACGATTTTCACGTCATCCTTCGATGCGTGGCGTTGCTCGATCGCACGTCTAGCGGTACGGAAGATGTTGGCATTGTAGCCTCCTACGAGACCGCGGTCCGAAGACACGACAATGTAAGCTGTCTTCTTCACCGGCCGGTTGACGAGCATCGGATGTCCGGAGTCGCTCGTCGCGCTTGCGATAGCGCCGACCACTTCCTCGATTTTTTCCATGTAGGGAACGAACGCTTTTGCATTCGATTCTGCACGGGTCAATTTGGAAGCCGACACCAACTGCATCGCTTTCGTAATCTGACTCGTCTTCTTTGTCGATTTAATACGGTTTTCAATATCGCGTAATGATACCACTGGCAATTCACCACCTTATTGTTTAATTAAATCAAAATCCGGATTACTCGGACGGTACGAAGTTCTTCTTGAATGCGTTGATTGCATCTTTCATCACTTCATCAGACGGAAGGTCTTTTGTCGTACGGATATGATCGAACACTTCAGTGTGATTTGACTCGAGCCAGCTTGTGATTTCAGCTTCGAAACGAAGGATATCTTTTACAGCGATGTCGTCTAGAAGTCCGCGTGTCAACGCATAAAGGACGACAACTTGATATTCAACTTTCAATGGCTTGTTCAAGTCTTGTTTCAATATTTCAACTGTGCGCGCTCCGCGGTCAAGCTTGGCTTTCGTCGCTGAATCAAGGGATGATCCGAATGCTGCGAACGCTTCAAGCTCACGGTATGCGGCAAGGTCAAGACGGAGTGTACCCGCAACCTTCTTCATCGCTTTGATTTGCGCGGAACCACCAACACGAGATACGGATAGACCGGCGTTGATCGCTGGACGTACACCCGAGAAGAATAGATCCGACTGCAAGAAGATTTGTCCATCAGTGATGGAGATTACGTTCGTCGGAATGTAAGCGGAGATGTCCCCAGCTTGTGTTTCAACGAATGGAAGTGCAGTGATTGAACCTGCGCCTAATGTATCGTTCAACTTCGCTGCACGCTCGAGTAGACGGCTGTGCAAGTAGAATACGTCACCAGGGTAAGCTTCACGGCCTGGAGGACGGCGAAGTAGCAAGGAAAGTTCACGGTAAGCAGCCGCTTGTTTAGATAGGTCATCGTAGACCACAAGGACGTGCTTGCCTTGGAACATGAATTCTTCCGCCATCGTTACACCAGTGTATGGTGCTAGGAATAGCAATGGAGCCGGTTGTGAAGCGGATGCTGTTACTACGATTGTGTAGTCAAGCGCTCCGTTTTTACGGAGTGTTTCAACAACCCCACGAACTGTGGATTCCTTTTGTCCGATAGCGACATAGATACAAATCATATCTTGGTCAGCTTGGTTCAGAATTGTATCGATTGCGACAGTCGTTTTACCTGTTTGACGGTCACCGATGATCAATTCACGCTGTCCGCGGCCGATCGGCACGAGTGCATCGATCGCCTTGATGCCTGTCTGCAATGGCTCATGAACGGATTTACGTGCCATGACGCCTTGCGCAGGACTTTCGATTGGACGGGTTTTCGTTGTTGCGATCGGGCCCAATCCATCTACCGGCAAGCCGATTGGGTTCACGACGCGTCCAATCAATTCCTCACCGACAGGAACTTCCATAATACGGCCAGTCCGACGTACTTCATCGCCTTCTTTAATATCTGTGTATGGTCCGAGGATAACGATACCTACGTTGTTCGCTTCCAAGTTTTGAGCCATACCCAAGACACCTGTGGAGAACTCAAGAAGCTCTCCGGCCATGACGTTGTCGAGGCCATGAGCAAGAGCGATACCGTCACCGATTTTGATAACCGTACCGACTTCGCTTACTTCCATCTCAGACTGATAGTTTTCAATCTGCTGCTTTATCAGCGTGCTGATTTCTTCAGCTTTGATGCTCATGTATGTCACCCCTCAATTTCAAATTAGGATCCGATCAATTTACGTTGCAGTTTGTCGAGCTTAGCGCTCAAGCTGCTGTCGTAAATCTGATTGCCGATTTGAAGGCGGACGCCCCCGATCAGGCTTGGATCGATGATATTTTCAATGCGTAAAGAATGTTTGCCGATCTTTTTTGCGAAAGTGGCCGAAAGGGCGTTTGTCTCTTGCTCCGTCAACGGGCGCGTCGAGTATACTTTCGCTTCTGCGATTCCTGCAGCATCATCTGCAAGCATCAGGAATTCTTCGAAGACATTTTGCGCTTCATCCATGCGCTTCGCATCGAGTAATACGTATAACGCATTCAATACGAGCGGATTTGCACCTTTGAAAATGCTGCCGATTATTTCCTTCTTCTTTGTTGATGATAATTTCGGAGAATCCAATAGCTCACTAAGGTCTTTATTGTCACGGAACGCCTTCTTCAATTCTCTCATTTCTTCCTGAATCGAACCGGTTTGTCCATGTTGTTGAGATAGTTCGAATAAGGCGAGCGCATAGCGTTTTGCTACGACGGAGTTGCTCATCGGCTTTCGCCTGCCTTCACAATCGTTTCTTCAATCAAAGCACGGTTGTCTTCCTCGGAGATTTCTTTGCCAAGTACTTTGGACGCCGCCATAATTGAAAGCGAAACGAATTCTTCGCGGAGGGCTGCAACTGCTTTTTCCTTCTCTGTCGCGATTTCAAGAGAAGCGGATTCTTTCATCCGGTTCACTTCTGCGCGCGCTGCTGTCATCAGTTCTTCACGTTGTGTTTCACCTTGCTTACGAGCATTTTCAACAATCGATTGTGCGTTTTCACGCGCCTCTTTCAAAAGGGCACGCTGCTCTTCCAAAAGTTTGTGTGATTCCAAGCGGCTTTTTTCAGCTGCTTCGATTTCGTTTGCGATCAATTCAGCACGTTGATCCATAATCCCCATAAGTGGGCCCCATGCGAACTTTTTAAGGAGTACCATGAGGACTGTGAAGAATAGTACTGTGACGATGATGTCGCCTAGATTCAAGCCATTCGGGTTATTCAATGATGACAAAAATCCTCCGCCGTTTGCGGACAATAGGATGAAGGTGTTTCCTAACACGATTGTTTCACTCCCTTCAAGAGCTCATGTCAATTTTCGTTATTATATAGAAAGAACGTCATTATTAATTTCAACTTCAAATTACCATTTCAAACGTCTGTTGATACATAAATGAATGGCGAAGGGCAGTTTGCCGCGTGCTTCGCCATTTTGAATTGGTTTTATTATTTGTTCATTACGATGAACGCGATAACTGTCGCGATGATCGGAAGGGCCTCAACTAACGCTACCCCGATGAACATTGTTGTTTGAAGCATACCGCGAGCTTCTGGTTGACGCGCGATGCCTTCAACTGTTTTTGAAACGATCAAACCGTTACCGATACCTGCTCCAAGTGCACCTAAACCTACTGCAAGTGCTGCTGCTAAAAGACCCATAGTGTATTTTCCTCCTAATAGTTAAATAAATTTTATGATGGTTATTATATATGCTTAATGATCCGTTTGGACTTTATGCGCCATGTAGACCATCGTTAACATAACGAAGATGAATGCTTGGATCGCTCCGATGAAGACTGAGAAGCCTAACCAAGCGAGTGACGGGATCAATGCTCCGATAAGACCGAATGCACTGCCAGCCCCAAGTGTCGCAAGAAGTCCGATGAGGATCTCTCCCGCGAAAATGTTACCGTAAAGACGAAGACCGAGTGTCAACGTGTTTGCAAATTCTTCGATGATCTTAAGTGGTGCCAAGAATGGCATCGGTTGAAGATACGTTTTGAAGTATCCTTTCGCTCCGAGTTGCTTAACGCCATAATAATGGGTTAACACAACTACCATCGCAGCGAGCGTCATCGTAATGACAGGATCCGCTGTCGGTGATTTCCACCAAAGCTCACCTTTCCATTGGACTGCAGCCGGAAGACCGAGCATGTTTGCAACGAAGACGAACATGATTAAGGTGATTCCGAGTACGTGGAAGCGTCCACCTGTTTTCCAGTCCATATTGTTCTTAATGATCCCTTTGACGAAATCCATGATCCATTCCATGAAGTTCTGCATGCCTGTCGGTTTGATTTGCAAATTGCGCGTCGAAAGGACGGCAATAAGGAAAACGACTAGACATGTGACAAAGAGCATGAGGATGTTTGACGGGTTAAAGTGTAATCCGAGGATGTCAAAATCCGGATTTCCATGGTTCACGTTTCGTTCACCTCCCTTATGCGTGTCAGTTTAGAAATGCTTTACGTGGACTACGATTCTGTCTACAAGCAATAGAACGTGTGGAATCATCAGTCCGACCACTGTACCAATCAGATCGAATTTCTGCGGGCTAGACAACGCAATGGCTGCCGCAGCTACTCCGGATCCGAATCGCAATGCGGTTCCAATTGACTTTGTTTCTTTCCCCTTCGAAATGTTCTGATCAAATCTTTCCATTCTACGGACAAGAATCCAGAAATTATACAGTCCGAACAAGGAACCCAAGATTAATCCACCGAAAAACGGTCTGAAGTCACTAAAAGCCCATCCGATGACAAACAGTGCGAGCAAAAAGAAGAGAGCAATTTTCTGCCTATTAAAGATCTGTCGCAATGTATGCATGATGGGTGATTCTCCTGATTCGTATTTTCCGGGTCTGGCGATTTCGAGATGAGGCGAGTGTACAACGGGAGTGCCAAACGGTTTGATCCGTTTCCCTTAGTAGGGTTTGTACTGATAGAGACTCCGAAAAAGGTCGGAACCTGTAGTAATTTGTGAATTGCCGTAAGCAACTGACCACCAGGAGGCGTTGCCATTAAGCACGCTCGTGGAGCCCCTCGTGGAACGGCGCCAATAACGATGATAGAATCGCCTTGAAGCTTGCCATCGAGGCGTTTATCATATGTATGGTTCCCTATCATTCTTACCCTTTGTTAGCATACAATAGGGGCATTTTGATGTCAATTGATTCCCGTGAAATTCTTCACAAAGTCTTCACGTTGTCAAATAATAGACATATTTGCACAATCAATTATGTCATAATGAAGAAATGAGGGATTTCCCTCAGTTTGACCCGATGAAAAAATCCCTCATTAGCTTGATTTCACGTGCTTTAGCAATAAACGTGCATGCATTGTTCAATATGCACAAACGCGTTGGCGCATATCAGTTCGTTAAGGAAAGATATTCCTTTAAAGCGCTGACGATCCGTTCGGATGCATGGCCATCTCCATATGGGTTGGAAGCTTTGGCCATGGCGTTGTATTCCGCTTCGTCTGACAACAGCGTGTCTGTCAAGTTGAAGATTGTGTCTTCGTCGGTTCCGGCAAGTTTCAGCGTGCCCGCTTCAATGCCTTCCGGACGTTCGGTCGTATCACGAAGGACGATGACCGGTTTGCCGAGCGACGGCGCTTCTTCCTGGATGCCGCCTGAATCGGTAAGGATGATGTGCGAGCGCGCCGCGAAGTTGTGGAAATCGACGACTTCAAGAGGTTCGATCAGATGAACCCGCTTGTTCGAGCCAAGGATTTCGTCCGCCACTTCGCGCACGGCCGGATTCATATGCACCGGATAGATGACTTGCGTGTCCGGATGCTTTTCCAGGATCCGTACGATGGCACGGAACATATTGCGCATCGGCTCCCCCAAGTTTTCGCGTCGATGCGCGGTAAGGAGGATGAGCCGGTCTTCCCCGATTTGGTCAAGGATCGGATGGTTATAATCGTCCCGAACCGTCGTCTGAAGTGCGTCAATCGCCGTGTTCCCCGTAATGTAGATCCGGTCTTCCTGTTTACCTTCATTTAATAGGTTCTGCGCAGATTTTTCGGTCGGCGAGAAATGAAGGTCGGCTAGGACGCCTGTCAGCTGGCGGTTCATCTCCTCCGGGTACGGGGAGAACTTATCCCATGTACGGAGTCCCGCCTCGACGTGGCCGACTGCAATCTTATTGTAAAACGCGGCAAGGCCGCCGATGAACGTCGTGGATGTGTCGCCATGAACGAGCACGATGTCAGGCTGCGCCTCTTTCATAATTTGGTCGAGCCCTTCAAGTCCGCGGGTCGCGACGTCGATGAGCGTCTGCCTGTCTTTCATAATGTTCAAATCAAAGTCTGGTGTGATGTTGAATGCATGCAAAACCTGGTCGAGCATTTGACGATGCTGCGCTGTCACCGTGACAATCGATTCGATCTCCTCCGGATGCTTTTGCAGTTCGAGTACGAGCGGCGCCATTTTAATCGCTTCCGGCCGTGTACCGAATATCGTCATCACTTTCCATTTCCGTTTCAATCAATTCACGCCTTCCCCATTATTTCGTTCTTATTTGATCGCGTACTTATTTTGTCCCGAATAGGCGGTCTCCCGCGTCACCGAGTCCTGGAACGATATATCCTTTTTCATTCAGTTTTTCGTCCATTGCGGCAATGTATACGTCGATGTCAGGATGTGCTTCCGTGAACACTTTTACGCCTTCAGGAGCTGCAATCAAGCACATGAAGCGGATGTTTTTCGCACCGCGTTTTTTTAATGAATTCACTGCCTCTACCGCCGTGCCGCCTGTTGCAAGCATCGGGTCGATGAGGATAAATTCACGCTCCGACACGTCGGAAGGAAGCTTTACAAAATACTCAACCGGCTGCAGTGTTTCCGGATCGCGGAACAAGCCGATATGTCCGACTTTCGCTGCCGGAATCAATTTCAAAATGCCATCGACCATGCCGATGCCTGCACGCAGAATAGGGACGATACCCAGTTTCTTGCCTGCCAATACGTTTGATTTTGCTGTCCGGACCGGTGTTTCCACTTCCACTTCCGTCAGCGGAAGGTCGCGGGTGATCTCATACGCCATCAATGTCGCCACTTCGTCGACGAGCTCGCGGAACTCCTTCGTTCCCGTGTTCACGTCACGGATATGAGTCAATTTATGCTGGATCAGCGGGTGATCGAATACATGTACTTTTGCCATTGCTAATCGCTCCTTTTCGGAATGTCCTGTACATTATAACAGAAACGTCTCGGTTTACACATTGGGAATGCGGATATTGTCGGTTATGCGTGGAATTTGTGAGTTATGCGGATTTGCAGCGGTTTATGTGTGGGAATTCTGATTTATGCGTGAGTGGCGGTATTTATGAGCGCGGGTAGGCTTGACGGTGTTGAATTCCGCCTTTCGCGCTGAATGCTTTTGACAAATCAAGTGAACTGCGGGCATGACTTCTTGAGCGTGGGAGTGGACTTGTTGAGCGCGAATTCGATTTCTTGAGCGCGGGAGTGGACTTGTTGAGCGCGAATTCGATTTCTTGAGCGCGGGAGTGGACTTGTTGAGCGCGAATTCGATTCCTTGAGCGCGGGAGTGGACTTGTTGAGCGCGGATTCGATTTCTTGAGCGCGGAAGTGGACTACTGGATTATGCAGGCACCGGCCTTACAAAAGGTGAATAGCTGGATGCGGGATGATTCTTTGCAAGGCCAGGCACCTTGACGCGATTCCAAAAATAATTATTTAATGTAGAACGAGCTGCTACGTTGTCCCATCATTGTTAGGTGGGATTTTTTAAGTAACCTTTTTGCAATGGATCGATCTTCGATTTGGGAAAATGCGCGGAATTGACGATTATTTATTTTATTGTCAATTAGATAGAACCAATCGTCTAATAGGGGGAGATGACAATCTGTTGCGCTATATGAGCACTGCGTACATTGCCATTTCCTCAGATTCCACTTCATTCCATTACGGTTACAACTTGGACAAATGACACCCCGTATTATTTCCTCAGGGGCAATTTGCATGGTTTTTGTTAGGGGGAATGGGTTATATTCCTGATGCTCATTTTTCATCTCGATTGCAATCTTTCTGATTTGATTTTTGCTTACTAATTCTTTTTCGATTGGGTTATTGAATAGTTTTATCGGAAGTTCATGCGTAAAGGCTATTTCAGTTGCAGTTTCCTCTTCAATATATAATTCATTCGTGTATGCAAGCCCAATCATTCCTATGATCGGGATGACAACTCCTCGTTCTTTAAGCCATCCATCTAGGAATATCTTTTTCCGTTCCAGTTCAATGATTGGACTTTGAAGGACTTTTCGGACTCCATTATTGTCTTGGATGAATTGGGTAGGATTTGCCTTGACGGTAATTTTTCCTCCGAGATTTTTTATTTCAAATAGCACTATACCAGCGGGCATGATAAGTATAGAGTCCATTTGGAAGTAGATCCCATTATGCTTTAGGCACACATCATGTAAAAAGCCATGCGGATAGGATGGGCGAAATTCATTTATATGTTTGTCAAAATTCATCTCCCCACCGAATCCCGCTTTCCGTTTTCTTAAGTCTTCTTCAAAACTATTAAAGTTTTTGTTGTTTCTGTCCAATCGATTGATAAGCGACTGCAAACCCAGTAACGACAGTGGTTCACTCCGTTTTTTATATATCATTTTATCACCTCGACGACATTGTATCAGGTCAGTTAAATATTCCCAAACGGGCGGAAATTCGATTTTATGGCGTTTTAGGGGTTTAAAATTAGATTATAGGCAAAATCCGTTGTTTAAAAATGAGATTTCAATTATTAAAGTTTTTTCCGATTTATTGTATTGACTTATTCGGGTAGTTTTGTTAAGTAGATGTTTTGTATTGAACTTGAAGGCTGGTTTCTTGAGCGCGGGAGCGAACTTCTTAAGCGCGAATCCGATTGCTTGAGCGTAGGAGCGGATTTCTTGAGCGCGGGTGCACAAATCTTGAGCGCGGATCCGGTTTCTTGAGCGCGGAAACACAAATCTTGAGCGCGGATACGGTTTCTTGAGCGCGGAAGCACAAATCTTGAGCGCGGATCCGATTTCTTGAGCGCGGGAGCGAACTTCTTAAGCGCGAATCCGATTGCTTGAGCGCGGGAGCGGATTTCTTGAGCGCGGGTGCACAAATCTTGAGCGCGGATTCGGTTTCTTGAGCGCGGAAACACAAACCTTGAGCGCGGAGCGGATTTCTTGAGCGCGGAAACACATATCTTGAGCGCGGATTCGGTTTCTTGAGCGCAGGAGGCAGATTCTTGAGCGCGCCCCCTAATTTAGAATTCAAAAAATCCCCACTCTCGCGCAGAGAGCGGGGACCTCATCAATTACTCAATTATGCATACAGCGGGAACTTATCTGTCAACGCTTTGACGCGCTCGGCCGCTTCTTTTTTCACCGCTTCGTCTTCGTGGTTTTTCAAAAGGTGAGCGATGATGGAGCCGATTTCCTTCATCTCTTCCTCTTTGAAGCCGCGAGTTGTGACGGCTGGAGTTCCGATACGGATGCCGGATGTGACGAATGGGCTTTCCGTGTCGAATGGAATTGTGTTTTTATTGACAGTGATGCCGACTTCATCCAAAACGTGTTCAGCGATTTTGCCTGTGATGTTGAGTGATTTCAAGTTTACGAGCAACAAGTGGTTGTCCGTTCCGCCTGATACGATGTCGACGCCTTCTGCCATCAAGGATTCCGCAAGGGCTGCAGCATTTTTCTTCACTTGCTGGATATGCGATTTAAACTCAGGCTTTTGGGCTTCGCCGAATGCAACCGCTTTTGCAGCGATGACGTGCATCAATGGCCCGCCTTGGATGCCAGGGAAGATCGTTTTGTCGATTTTCTTTCCGAATTCTTCAGCGAATTCCTCGTTGACGAGAATCAATCCGCCGCGTGGGCCCCGCAATGTTTTATGCGTCGTTGATGTGACGAAGTGCGCGTACGGCACCGGGTTCGGATGCTCGCCAACTGCGACGAGGCCCGCGATATGCGCCATGTCTACCATCAAGTATGCACCGACTTCATCGGCGATTTCACGGAATTTCGCGAAGTCGATTTCGCGTGGGTATGCGCTTGCGCCTGCAACGATCAGCTTCGGCTTGTGCTCAAGTGCTTTTTGACGGACGTCTTCGTAATCGATGCGCTCGTCCTCTTTGCTGACGCCGTATTCGACGAAATTGTAAAGCTTACCGGAGAAGTTCACCGGGCTGCCGTGCGTCAAGTGTCCGCCGTGGGAAAGGTTCATGCCGAGGACGGTGTCGCCCGGCTCAAGAATTGTGAAATAGACAGCCATGTTCGCCTGCGCACCGGAGTGGGCTTGGACGTTTGCATAGCCTGCGCCGAAGATTTCTTTCACACGGTCGCGCGCGATGTTTTCAACGACGTCGACGTGCTCGCAGCCGCCGTAGTAGCGTTTGCCAGGATAGCCTTCAGCGTATTTGTTCGTCAAATAAGAGCCTTGCGCTTCCATGACCGCTTCCGTCACAAAGTTTTCGGATGCGATCAATTCGATATTGGCGTTCTGGCGGTTCTTTTCCGCCATGATCGCTTCGTAGACAGCTGTATCTTCACGTTTCACATTGCTTAAATCCATGATTCCATTTCCCCTTTTCTAAGTTAATTTTATCTGCAGATGCATCATTCTTCCACAGGAAGTTTGTAGATCGCCCGCTCGCCGCCGATCAATTTCGGACGGGTTGTCGCCACGGTGACGACTGCATCCCCGATCTTGTCGATGGACGTGCGGAGTGGAACGGCGACCGGCTTCAAATGCATGCCGATGAGCGTCTGGCCGATGTCGATCCCTGCGTTCGCACGGATGGACTCGACGACGACAGCGTCCTCTAAATGCTCGAACGCATATGTGGACATCGATCCGCCCGCATGCACCGCCGGAATGACGGATACGGAGTCGAGATTCGCTTTGTCCGCGGCTTTGCGTTCGATTGTCAAGGCGCGGTTAATATGTTCGCAGCCTTGGAATGCCAACGATAGGTCATGCTTCTTCGCGAATGCCTGCAGCGGTCCGAACAAGGCTTCGGCGACTTCAAGCGCACCGCCTGTACCGATCCGTTTGCCGGCGATTTCGGATGTCGAGCAGCCGACGACGAAGAATGTGCCGGGCGTAAAAGTTGTCTGCTCTTCCATTTCCGATAGAAGCTGTTCAAGCTGAAGCTTCCATAAATTCAATACATCATCCATTGGCTTGCTCACCTCACTTAATTTTCAAGCTCTGATAATTTGGCGACGCGGCGCTCGTGGCGGCCGCCTTCGAATGAAGTGTCCAGCCATGCCGTCGCCACTTCCCTTGCAAGGCCCGGTCCGATGACGCGTTCGCCCATGGCAAGGATATTCGAGTCGTTATGCCCTCTCGTCGCCTTCGCGCTGAAGACGTCGTGGACGAGTGCACAACGGATACCTTTCACTTTGTTCGCAGCGATCGACATGCCGATCCCTGTTCCGCAAATGAGGATGCCCCGGTCGAACTTCCCGCTTGCGACGCCGTCCGCTACCGGTTTGGCGAAATCCGGATAATCGACCGATTCATCGGAGTCCGGACCGAAGTCCTCATAATCCAATCCGAGTTCCGATAATAAGTCCATGATTTCATGGCGCAGACGGTTGCCGCCATGATCCGAAGAGATTGCGATTTTCATTGCGTCCCCTCTTTTCTTAATTTACTCACAAGTCATTTTACCATTGTTCCATAAAAAAACACAGCCCCGGTTGTCTATTTCGGGCTGTGAAATGAATAGCTTCTTCTCATGAACGATCGAATTGGCTGATGACTTTATAGAGGTCTTCGGATTGTTTCTTCAATTGGATTGCCATGATGTCGGTCTGCTCAATCGATTTAACTTGCTCTTCCGTGGCGGCGCGCACTTCTTCCGCGCCAGCCGACGTCTGTTCCGCAATTGCCGCGACTTCCTGCGATTGCAAGGCGGTCGTTTCGATATTGGATAGCTGGTTTTCGACGAGCTCCGAAATTTTGACGACGGATTCGGCCATTCCGTTCACTTTTGATGCCATCGCTTCGACGTTTCCGCTCGTTGCATCGGCTCGGTTCGCTTCGTTTGCTGCCGTACTCACTTGCTTTTCCATTTCCTTCACGACTTTTGAGACGTCTGACTGGATCATTTTCACGAGTTCGTCGATGCTATGCACCGCTTTCGCACTTCCATCCGCCAACACACGGACTTCCTCTGCGACGACCGCGAAGCCTTTTCCATGCTCTCCTGCACGCGCCGCTTCAATGGATGCGTTCAGTGCAAGCAGATTCGTCTGGCCTGCGATGCTGCCGACGAGCTGGACAATATCACCGATCTTCTGTGCATTTTGGTCAAGTTCGCGGATCGTGCCGAGCGACCGCTCGCTTTGATTGGACATGTCCCGGATCCCTTTGACGAGCGCCCGGAACACTTCCGTCGTACGCCCGAGTTCCGCTATCATCTCTTTCGACTGTAAGGATGATTCTTCCGCACGGCTGCTCACTTCAGCGGCAAGCTTCCGGACATCCTCGATCGCCTCCGCCGTTTCCCGAATTGCGACTGCAGAAGCTTCCGCCCCCGAGGAAATCTCCAGTATCGTCGAAGCGACCGAGTCCGCTTGTAACGCTGCACTACTTGTCTCAACCGATAACCGGTCGACCGTCTGTGCCGTTTTCTCGAAATTCGTCTCGATTTCCGTGACAATCGTCCGCAAATTGACGACGAGCTGCTGGAACGCTTCCGCAACGGAGCGGATTTCGTCTGACGACTTCGGCAATGTTATATCTGTGCCGATCTTGCCGTCCGCCACTTCGATCGCCGCCTTCTCCAAGTTCTGCAGCGGCTTCGTCAAAATCGTGCTGAACAATGCCGCCAAAATGCCCGACCAAATTATCCCCATTGCATATGTACTGATTTCAAATACAAACGGTTGGACATCCGGAAAGAACTCCGGCCGGATATAATTGATGAATAAAGCGCTGGTCGAATACGTGATGACTGCAAGCACCGTTACAAATAAAACCATCTTTTTGCGCAAACCGAACTTCTTCATTCCCCATCCTCCGTCAGCTTCAACTTCAATCGCTCGATCAGCTTGTCCAATTCATTGAATGTCGTGCGGTAAGTGGCAAGGCTGCCGCCGTACGGATCATGCACATCCCCGAATTCCCCGGGCGTAGCGTACTCTTTCAACGTAAACGTCTTCTTAGCGGCTTCCGGGAATGAATGCAGCAGCAGCCCCTTATGTGACATCGTCATCGTCAGCACGAGATCCGCCCATTCCAGATCTTCCGCGTTGACTGCGTTGGACACATCCGTGTATGGCATGTCCGCTTCTTCTATAAGCGTCTTTGCGTTCGTTGCAATCGGCAACCCATCAACCGCACTTACCCCCGCCGACCGGACCGTGACGCCCTTTATCCCCTTCGAACGGAGAATCGCCTCCGCCATCGGACTCCTGCATGTATTCCCTGTGCAAATAAAATAAATATTCATTCATAATCACCTACCTTTAGAATACCTGATATCCAATAGGAAAGAAATAGATATTTTCATCAAAAACATGACAATATCCCCATGGTTAATAAAGCCAACCCGGCAATGATGCGAAGCAGTTTGCCGTTTTTAATGCTTAAGAATCTCCCGAAATAAAGTGCCAAGCACGAGAAAATAAACGAAAGGAATCCGGATGCCAAGATGAACAATACTTTATTCAAATGGAGCATACCGAAAGAAACGCTGATCGAAAAAGTGTCCAAGCTGACGGCAAGCGCAATGATGCCCGGGTGGAGCTGCCGTTTCAGCATGCTGTTATCATCGTCGTGCAGAAGCATATGGATGCCGATCAACGCAAGCAGGACGCCCGATAGCAGATGACTCCACACCGAAAACAGCTCGGCGGACCAATCCCCCATGACGAAGCCCGCGAACGGCAGCAAAACATTCAGGAACGTTATCCACAGAGCGAGGACGAGCCTTCCTTTCCGCAACTGTAATAACGATAACACGACGATGACATCGATTGTCGTAACGCTTGCAGCGAATATTTCCAACAATGAATTGACCTCCCAACTTCCGCATCCATCCATCTTATGCGCACGTTTAGGAGGTCATTCATGTCCAATTATCCGTTTTTTATAGAGCCTAGCCTAAGAAAAAGATTATCCGCAATGCATTATCCATCGAACCGTTTTCCATCCGCCGCTTTCAGGAGGCGATTCATGACAGCTTGGCCGACTCCTTCATAATCCGTTTCCGCCGCAAGGATAAGATCGGCATCCGTCAAATCACATTGACGGAGCGCTCCGTATAGATTCACCGCCATTGCCTCATTGTGATGGAGCGGACCTACCGCGAAATACCAATCCGCTACCGTGATGTCGAATTCGTCGGGCCCTATGACCGCAACCCGCTTCCCTTCGGCTTGAAGCTGCTTGACCGCTTCACGGATCGCCGTTTCGTTCCGTCGGATGACGAACAGCGGCGACTCCGGGGCGTAATGCATGTATTTCATGCCAGGTGCACGCGGCGCTTCCTCATCGGCTGCGCCCGGCGACTTGCCTTCAGCGCGGACAGGACCGATCACTTCCTCGATCATTTCGCGCGTCACGCCGCCCGGCCGCAGAATTTCCGGTGGACTCGCGGTCATGTCGAGCACGGTCGATTCGACGCCGACACCTGTGCGGCCGCCGTCGATGATGAGCGGAATCCGTCCATCAAGATCGGTCAGTACATGCGCAGCTTCCGTCGGGCTCGGTTTTCCGCTGCGATTCGCGCTCGGTGCTGCAAGCGGACCGTCAAACGTGCGGAGAAGCTTCAGCGCCACGGGATGATCGGGCATCCGCAACCCGACCGTATCGAAGCCCGGTGTGACATTTTCCGCAATGACACCGGGCTTCTTATGGAAGACTAGCGTCAGCGGACCCGGCCAAAATGCATCCATCAGCTTGCCTGCGTTTTCCAGCACATCCGCCGCATAGTTATCCACATCTTCTTTATTGCCAATATGTACGATGAGCGGGTTGTCGGATGGGCGCCCCTTCGCTTCGAAGATCCGCTGCACGGCAACCGCATCCGTCGCAAGCGCTCCGAGGCCATACACCGTTTCGGTCGGGAACGCGACAACGCCTCCATCTTTCAAAATATCCACAGCCCGTTGATAACTAACCGAGTTATCCATATCGTTATCCACTGAAACAATTTCAGTTTCCAAGGTTTAAACCCCCATTTATACACAGTTTCATCCACTTATCCACAATTGTCGGTGGATAACTTTATTCAAACAACGACTTTATCCACTCCCAAATGAAGAAAGTGACCTTCTCATCGTCTGATTCTTCCACATCTTTGTCAGGAAAACAGACTCTCGGGAATAAAGAACACCACCAATTATCCCCTCGCCCGCTGCCGATCGTTAAAATATACGCGTCATACGGCGCTTGCGGTGTAATGACCAAACCGGAACGCTTCGGCGGGAACAAGGCTGCTGTCCGTTCGAAGCTTACATCCTGCCCATTCGCCATCGATTGCGCGGCCTGTAGAACGGTCGCTTCAATCGCCTTCAAATTATCCACAATCTCGGATTTCGACTTTGCTTGCGAAATCGCTTGATTGATCATCGGCTCGATGACAAGCCGGATTTCTTCTTTCAACTTCTGGTCTGCAGGCGCATTCGAGTGCGCAAGGATCCGGAATCTGATCTCTTCTTCCTGTTCAGCCTGTCCCGTAAATAACAGCAACGCGGATTGGATGAGGAACAGCACGAGAATGAACTCGACTGCCGCCATCACACGCTCCATCCGCTTATTTGGTTTTAGATTCATAATTTCATAGTCTTGCAACATATCGATCCCCTCCTGACCACATTGTCGCCAGGGTTACGGGGTTTTATTCACCAATCTCGCAAAATATCATTCGATCTTTTCCGTTCACATCTTTTACGATAGAAACCCGCGCTTCCGGAAACGCCTTCTGGAACAATTCGCTCACTTGCGGTCCCTGAAGATAACCGATCTCGACACCGATGAGCGATCGGCTTTCCATAAGCGGCGGCAATTGTTGAGCAAGCTTCTTATAGAAGAAAAGCCCGTCATCATCCGCGAAAAGTGCATTATGCGGTTCGAAATCGAGGACGGTCTTCGACATCTGCGGCGATTCTTCCATTGCGATATACGGCGGGTTCGATAGGACGACATCCCATTTCTCCATTTTTATCGGATCCGTCAGATTGCCGAGCCTGAAATCGATGTCAGTTTCGTTTCGTTTGGCATTCCGCTTCGCAACCTCGAGCGCCGCTTCACTGATGTCCGTCGCTGTGACAACTGCTTCGGGCCGTTCTTTTTTGTAGGCAATCGCGATCGCGCCGCTCCCTGTACCGATATCCGCCACGCGGCATTTTCCAGGGATCCTGCGGCTCCGTTCAAGTGCGCCGAGGACAAGCTCCTCTGTTTCAGGGCGCGGGATAAGCACATGTTCATTCACTTCGAACGACAGTCCGTAAAACTGTTCCGTGCCGATAATATGCTGGACGGGCTTGCCCGTAAGCAGCTCCTCGGTTTTATTCCAGAAAGCGGTTTGCTGCTCGGGCGTGAGCGGTTCCCGTAAATCCGCCAGCAAGGTCGCGCCGGATTTTTGTGTCACATGCTCCATGAGCAGCTGCGCGGCATGCGCGTCCAAGTCAATTGAAGCGAGAAGGGATTTCGCTTTATTCAACGCCTCATGGATTTTTTCAGTCATTCTGATCCAAGCTTTCCAACCGTCTTGCCTGGTCCTCGACGTTGAGCGCGTCGATCACTTCATCGAGCTTCCCTTCGATGATCTGGTCGAGTTTTTGGATCGTCAGCCCGATCCGGTGATCCGTCACGCGGTTTTGCGGGAAGTTGTATGTGCGGATCCGTTCGGAGCGGTCGCCCGTCCCGACGGCGGATTTCCGCTTTTCGTCGTATTCGGCTTGCGCTTCCTGCATGAATTTATCGTAAATGCGGGCGCGCAGGACTTTCATCGCCTTCTCTTTATTTTTGATCTGCGATTTTTCATCCTGGCACGAGACGGTGATCCCCGTCGGCAAATGCGTCAGGCGGACGGCGGACATCGTCGTGTTGACGGATTGCCCGCCAGGTCCGGAAGATGCGAATGTGTCGGTGCGGATATCCTTATCATGGATGTCGATTTCGACTTCCTCCGCTTCCGGCAGAACCGCGACAGTGGCGGTCGACGTATGGATCCGGCCGCCCGACTCCGTTTCCGGTACACGCTGGACGCGATGCGCGCCGTTTTCATATTTCAGTTTGGAATACGCGCCATTCCCGTTGATCATAAAAATGATTTCCTTGAAGCCGCCAAGTTCCGTCGGCGAGGAATCCATCACTTCGACTTTCCAATGGTTCATTTCCGCGAACCGGCTGTACATTCTGTACAAGTTGCCCGCGAACAACGCCGCTTCGTCGCCGCCCGCCGCCCCGCGGATTTCCATGATGACGTTTTTGTCATCGTTCGGATCTTTCGGGACAAGCAATAGTTTCAGTCGCTTTTCGAGCGCTTCGATCTGATCATCGAGCTCATCGATCTCCATTTTGACGAGTTCTTTCATTTCATCGTCCAAATGCTCTTCCAGCATTTCCTTCGCATTGTCATACTGCTTTGTCGCGCTTTTATATTCGCGGTACGCATCGACCGTATCCTGTAAATCGGACTGCTCCTTCGAATACGTCCGCAGCTTGGTCATATCGCTCACAATATCCGGATCGCTCAGCAATTCATTCAAACGCTCATATCGATCCTCAACAGCTTGAAGCCTTTCAAACATAGTCATTGCACCTCTTCGTCCTCAGTCTTTTGTATGTTTATTGTACGGGAATAAGGCGCTGAAATACAGTGATTTCTTTGAGGGGGTGGTGTGTTTTGGACGCAGGGCGGCTTGTTTTGATGCGGGAGCCACTCCTTTGGACGTGGGAACAGCTTCTTTGAACGCGGAGCAACCTACTTTGGACGCGGAGCAACCTGCTTTGGACGCGGAAGCCACTCCTTTGGACGCGGAGCAACCTACTTTGGACGCGGAAGCCACTCCTTTGGACGCGGAAGCCACTCCTTTGGACGCGGGAGCCACTCCTTTGGACGCGGGAGCAGCTACTTTGGACGCGGAAGCCACTACTTTGGACGCGGGAGCCACTCCTTTGGACGCGGGAGCAGCTTCTTTGGACGCGGAAGCCACTCCTTTGGACGCGGATCTTGATTCTTCTTGAGCGCAGCATGCCGCTTCACTTAAAAACGTCTACATATTTTTCCGCAGTCGTGATTTCGATCGTTAAAGAATCCTTGCCATAAATGGCTTTGATAAGGAAAGGAGCGCTCGCAGTATTTCGGAATCTGAAGTCCAGGCCGCCGTAGGAGACAGTTGCATCTCTGCCTTTCGGGACGTAGCCGATATCTATTGAATGATGATGTCGTTCGATGTAGTTCACCGGAAGCTGGTCGACGGCGTTGAACAGGGTTGAGGATGTTTGGCAGATCCCCCCGCCGATACCCATGACGCGTTTTTTGTTGATGATCTCGGGGGCTGGCTGGTACCCGTTCGCTTCATCTCGTGGTCCGACGACGGTATTGAAGGAGAATTGATCTCCCTTGCCAACGATGATTTTGTTAATCGCAGCTGCGGAGAGTTCTATGTTTTTATTCCTGCCTGCGTCCGTCGGGTTGAAGTAGGTCGTATATGAAGCGATTGCAACTTCCTCCAAATGTGGGATGTCTTCGGAATCGTAGCCGCTCTCCAATATGTCGATCGGCAGTTCAATCGTACCCCCTGAAGCCGACGCTTCCATTATCCGCTCCACTAATACGCTTTCACGCAATAGGATTAGCGGGTTGCCTTTGACGAGATTTCCATGTTCGTCCAATCTGTCGAGCACCATACGTTGGTCGTATCCAGCTTTTCCATCGATTCCGCGCGCGAGCTCTTTTGCAAATTGTTCAATTTTCACTATGTACGCTGCGATGTCCATTTCATAGCCTAGATCGATTGGGGTTAATGTGTGGATCAGTTTATCGGACGTCGGGTCAATGATATTAATAACTGGGATCGGTACCGGTATGATTTCCGTTTGGGCAACCGGTTGTTTCGTCGATTCTGTTTGCTTTGGGGTTTCTAGTTGTTCTGTAGGTTTTGCTGCGGGTGTTTCTGCACTATCTGTATGTCGTTCGGTCGCCGACTGTTGTTGACAGCCGACCATTCCGATTGAGCATAAGAGAACAAGGAGAACAAGCCATTTTTTCATTTCATCCACCTCCTGTCTTACTAGTGTTGCCATTAGCCATAGTATTCAACGGAAGTGGATAGTGTGTTGGTATTATTCCTGGAATAAAAAAACAGCACGGAGCTTGTCCATGCTGTCTGTTCGGTATTAGTTAATTGCCACGTTGGCGGTAACGCCGTTTGGGACTTCGTGATGCATGCGGCATCTTGCTTCGTATGCTTCGGATGCCCCGACGAGGATGATCGGATCGTCGTAACCTGCGGGTTGTCCGTTGATGAGACGTTGTGTACGGCTTGCGGGCGATCCGCAGACGGTGCAGACGGCCTGCAGTTTTGTGACGTTTTCCGCCACAGCCATAAGCTGCGGCATCGGCCCGAATGGCTCGCCGCGGAAATCCTGGTCGAGTCCTGCGACGATAACGCGGAATCCGCGGTCCGCCAATTCCATGACGACGTCGACGATGCCTTCATCGAAAAATTGGGCTTCGTCAATGGCGATGATGTCGTAAGCATCTTTCACGAATTGTTCAATTTGAGTCGATTCGGCAACGGGCGTAGCGATAACTGTCGTTCCGTTATGGCTGACGACCGCTTCTTCACTATATCGATCATCGATTTCCGGCTTGAACACCGCGATTTTCTGTTTCGCGAATTGCGCGCGGCGTATACGTCTGATCAATTCCTCGGATTTTCCTGAAAACATGCTGCCACAAATCACTTCTATCCAGCCGCCTTGCATTGTTACGTACATATTGGTTCCCCTTTCAATAATCGCTCTATGTAAATGTGTGTTTTTTTCATTGTTGGAATGTCTATCATACATCAAAAAACCATGGAAAGGACGTCTTTTATTTCATGTCAGGATATGTTATGGAGGGATGTTTTGGACGCGGAACACGCCACTTTGGACGCAGTGTGCCTCATTCGTCGCGCCAAATTGATTTCGACAAATAAAGGGGTTAATTTAAAATGAATTCTATTTGTTTTATTCCCAAATTGAAAACCCGCCAAACAACGTTGGCGGGTTGGAAGGTTCTTATTCTTGTCCTTCTTCTTTGAAGCCGTACTTCTTGTTGAAGCGGTCGATACGTCCGTCCGCAGAAGCGAATTTTTGGCGTCCAGTGTAGAATGGGTGGCATTCCGAGCAAACTTCTACGCGGATTTCCTCTTTTACAGATCCTGTTTCGAATGTGTTACCACATGAACAAGTAACTTTTGCAAGTTTGTAGTTAGGATGAATTCCTGCTCTCATCGGTCTCTCTCCTCTCGCCCTGAACCATCTGGAACAGAGATTATTGTAGGGTGTTACATAAGACTGATGCCTTACACGGTCCGTATATGTCAACCGCATATGCAGCAGATGGTCATGAACCATACTCAAGAATTATAACAAATTGGACAGGTACATGCAACTATTTTATTTCGAATGTCACACTGCTATTTCACTTCATAATACCTGCTCGCAAACGCCGTTCTTCGTGACGGCGTTAACTATTTCATTTCAAATTTAAAGAAGACCTTTCCCATTGCGATGGGCTTTCATTTCTTCATTGAGCTTGTCGAAGAATTCCTCGTTCGATTTCGACTGGCGCAGTTTTTTCAGGAAGCGTTCTGCGAAGTCGTGAGCGTCGGAAAATGTTTTTCGGATTGCCCAAAGTTTTTCCAACTGGTCGCTCGGGAGGAGCAGTTCCTCTTTCCGAGTTCCGGAGCGGCGGATGTCGAGTGCAGGGAAAATCCTGCGTTCTGCGAGGCTGCGGTCGAGATGCAGCTCCATATTGCCTGTCCCTTTGAATTCCTCGTAGATGACTTCATCCATACGTGAGCCAGTGTCGATCAAAGCTGTCGCCAGAATCGTCAAGCTGCCGCCTTCTTCAAGGTTTCGCGCCGCACCGAAGAACCGCTTCGGACGGTGGAATGCAGCTGGATCAATACCACCCGACAGTGTACGGCCGCTTGGCGGGATGACAAGGTTATAGGCGCGAGCAAGTCTCGTGATGGAATCCATGAGAATGACAACGTCGCGTTTATGTTCAACTAAGCGCATCGCTCGCTCCAAGACGAGTTCAGCGACTTTGACGTGGTTTTCCGGTACTTCGTCGAATGTCGAGCTGACGACGTCGGCATTGACGGACCGTTCGATGTCCGTCACTTCCTCAGGACGCTCGTCGATAAGGAGGACTATCAGTTCCGCTTCGGGATGATTCGTCGTGATCGCATTGGCGATTTCCTTTAATAGCATTGTTTTACCCGCTTTCGGCGGCGCGACGATAAGTCCACGTTGACCGAATCCGACTGGCGACACCAGGTCCATGATGCGGGTCGACAGTTTCTGCGGTACTGTTTCGAGTTTAATATGACGGTCCGGGTAGAGCGGCGTGAGTCCCGGGAAGTGGACGCGTTCCCGTGCAACTTCCGGGTTTTCGCCGTTGACAGCTTCCACTTGCAAGAGGCCGTAGTAGCGTTCGTTCTCTTTCGGCGGGCGCACTTTCCCAGTCACCTTGTCCCCGTTCCGCAGATCGAATCGTCTGATTTGGGAGGCGGAGATGTAGATGTCTTCAGAGCTCGGCGAGTAATTGATTGGGCGGAGGAATCCGTATCCTTCCGATTGGATGATTTCGAGTACGCCTTCCATGAAGAAGAAACCTTCCTGTTCGGCACGTGTTTTCAGGATGGCGAAGATCAGTTCTTTTTTTGTCAGTTTGCTGTAATAGGAGATTTTGAATTCCTTTGCAAGCTCATATAACTCTTTCAGTGTCATATTTTCCAAGCTGGCGATTGTTAGAATTGACATAGTTTCGTAAGCTCCACTCTTTATTTGATTTTCGTTTGTTAGGGTTTGTTTTCAATAGGGTAGGTGAATCGGACAATAGAAGGATGCCCGGCGGATTGCCGGGCGATGAGGCTTGCTATTATTAATTCAAATAAAAATATAATTAGTCTTCCATCACTAAGTTCGGTTTTTTCTTCAAGCTGTGGCGTCCTTCTACGAAACGGATTGTTCCGGATTTGGAGCGCATGACGAGTGAGTGGGTTTCGCTGTAGCCGCCTTTGAATTGGACGCCGCGCAGCAGTTCGCCGTCTGTCACTCCGGTTGCAGCGAAGATGGCGTCATCGCCTTTTACAAGATCATCCATATAGAGGACTTTGGAGACGTCGATTCCCATTTTTTCACAGCGCAGGCGCTCTTCTTCATTTGAAGGGACGAGACGGCCTTGGATTTCCCCGCCGAGGCATTTGAGTCCGACTGCGGCGATGACGCCTTCAGGAGCTCCGCCGATACCGAACATAATATCTACGCCTGTGTCATCGAATGCTGTATTGATAGCGCCCGCCACGTCTCCATCGTCGATAAGTTTGATACGCGCGCCGGTTGCTCTGATTTCTTCAATTATTTTCGAATGGCGTTCACGGTTCAGGACAGTTGCCACAACTTCATCGATTGATTTGTTTTTCGCTTTAGCGACAGCATGCAGGTTATCCGTGACGGATGCGTCGATATTGATTTTGCCAACCGCTTCGGGTCCGACTGCGATTTTATTCATATACATGTCAGGTGCGTTGAGGAGGTTCCCTTTGTCCGCAATAGCGATGACCGCAAGTGCATTCCAGCCTCCTGATGCGACGATGTTCGTACCTTCCACCGGATCTACTGCAACGTCCACTTCCGGACCTTGGCCCGTTCCGAGCTCTTCTCCGATATAAAGCATCGGCGCTTCATCCATTTCGCCTTCGCCGATTACAACGACCCCTTGCATCGGGATCGTATCGAACACCGTACGCATCGCTTCCGTCGCGGCGTCATCCGCTTCGTTTTTCAAACCGCGCCCCATCCAGCGGGCAGCCGATACAGCCGCTGCCTCTGTTACACGTACTAATTCCATCGATAAACTGCGTTCCATTATGATTGTTCCTCCCGTTTAGCGCATTTCATTATATAGTCTCAAATAAACGCTATTCATTGTCTAGCTTCAGGCGCTAGACGGGTGCCTTAATTTCTGCAAAAACCGCAGAAATACGGCAAATCGAACCCTTCGCAGTTCGATTCACTGTAAGATTCGTTACTAGTATAGCATAGCAACGTTTCACATTAATCAGTGATAGTCGCTTTTTCAGGTACCGTCACTTTCCGGATATCCGCCCCAATGCCGCGGAGTTTCTCGATAAGATCGCTATAGCCACGTTCGATATGTTGGATTTCCTGGATCTCGGTTTCGCCGTCAGCGAGCAGTCCCGCGATGACGAGAGCCGCCCCTGCGCGTAGATCGGATGTACGGACGGTCGCTGCTTGTAGTGGAGTCGGCCCTGAAAGAATGACCGATTGCCCTTCCACTTTTCCGTCGGCATTCATCCGCCGCAGTTCGTCTATTTGCTTGAAACGTGCGGAATAGATTGTGTCCGAAATGACGGAAGATCCGTTCGCCTGCGTCAATAGTACGGAAAATGGCTGTTGAAGATCTGTCGGGAATCCAGGGTAGACGAGTGTCTTTACGTCCACCGCTAGCAGATTCTCCGATTTCGGAATGAAAATATGCTCTTCTCTCTCTTCAACTTTAACGCCCATCTCACGCAGTTTCGCGGTCAACGCTTCGACGTGGAAAGGGATGACGTTATCGATCGTAACGCCATCTCCGACTGCAGCCGCCATGATCATGAACGTGCCTGCCTCGATCCTGTCCGGAATGATCGTATGTTTCGTTCCGTGCAGTTTCTCGACGCCTTCGATGCGGATGACATTCGTTCCCGCACCTTTGATGTTGGCGCCCATATTCGAAAGCAATGTGGCGACATCGATGATTTCGGGTTCTTTCGCCGCGTTTTCGATAATCGTCCGCCCTTTGGCACGGACCGCCGCAAGCATGATGTTGATCGTCGCGCCGACAGAAACGACGTCCAGATAGATTTTCGCGCCGCGCAGTTCATCGGCCCGCAAATAGATGGCGCCGTGTTCGTTCGTCACTTTTGCGCCCAATGCTTCAAAGCCCTTGATATGCTGGTCGATCGGACGGGGACCCAGATGGCAGCCCCCCGGGAGTCCAATTGCGGCATGCTTGAACCGGCCGAGCATGGCGCCCATCATATAATAAGAAGCTCTCAGCTTTTTCACTTTACCATTCGGAAGCGGCATGGCGATCATTTCCGAAGGATCGATCGTCATTTTTCCATCTTCGAATTCCACTTTCCCGCCAATGTCTTCAAGGAGTGCTTGGAGGGTGAGGACGTCAGAGATTTCCGGAAGTCCGTCGATCGTGACAGGTGAATCCGCCAAAATTGATGCCGGGATCAATGCGACTGCACTATTTTTCGCTCCACTTACTTTTATCGTTCCACGTAGAGGGTTGCCGCCTCTGATTTTATAAACGTCCATTTCAGTCTCCTTTAGGCGTTTCACTTGTTCTTTCTTGATTCCCAATCTTCGAGGAATTGCTGGATGCCTTTGTCGGTTAACGGATGGTTGAATAATTGCTTGAGCACGTTGAATGGCGTCGTCGAGATATGCGCTCCTGCAAGCGCCGCGTCTGTAATATGCTGCGGGCTGCGGATGGACGCTGCGATGATTTGCGTATCCATGTCATGGATTGTGAAAATGTCCGCGATTGTGCTGATCAGTTGGATTCCTTCTTGACCGATATCATCAAGTCTGCCGAGGAATGGGGAAACATATGTGGCTCCAGCGCGTGCAGCAAGCAATGCTTGGTTGGCACTGAAAATGAGGGTCACGTTTGTTTTGATGCCTTCTTGAGCGAATACGGAGCACGCTTTCAGACCTTCCGGCGTCATTGGTAGCTTCACCGTGATGTTCGGCGCGATTTTCGCAAGCTCGCGTCCTTCTTCGATCATTCCTTCCGCGTCGAGTGCGATGACTTCAGCGCTGACGGAGCCGGGTACGAGTGATGTGATTTCGCGCAGGCGGTCGTGGAATGAAATATTTTCTTTCGCAACTAAAGATGGATTTGTTGTTACGCCGGAGATGATCCCCCAGCTATGTGCTTCTTTGATTTCTTCGAAGTTTGCCGTATCGATGAAAAATTTCATGTGTATAGTTCCTCCTCTTATGAATGGAAAAGAAGGAGAATGCATCTTGGTTTTCGATGCTTCTCCTATTTGTATGTCAGATAACACAGTTGATTTCCGTTCCGGGCGGACGCTTTCCGGGGGGCGGGCGGTGAGTCTCCTCGGTCGCTGCGCTCCACTGCGGGGTCTCACCTGTCCCGCTTATCCCCCAGGAGTCGCCGCCCTTCACTTCAATCAACAAAATATAACATTCCCTCTTATTTTAGGGTTTTTTTATTATTAAGCTTTTCCTGAGCTGCCGAATTCGCGCATTTTGCTGATGACTGATTTTTTGATTGCATCGCGCATCGGTGCCAAGTATTTACGTGGATCGTAGACGTCCGGGTCTGCGTTCAATGTTTCGCGGACCGCTTTTGTGCCTTCGATCTGGTTTTCAGTGTTGACGTTGATTTTCGCAGTTCCTAGTGAGATGGCGCGTTGGATATCCTTTGTCGGGATGCCTGTTCCGCCATGGAGGACAAGTGGAAGGTCCGATTGGCTTGAGATTTCTTCCATTTCCTTGAATCCTAGGTTCGGTTCGCCTTTGTAAGGGCCGTGAACCGATCCGAGGGCCGGCGCCAAGCAGTCGATGTCCGTGTTGTCGACAAGCTCCTTGCATTCTGCCGGGTCTGCGTAGATGACTCCATCAGCGATGACGTCGTCTTCCTGCCCGCCGACTACGCCGAGTTCAGCTTCAACGGATATGCCTTTTGCATGGGCATATTCCACAACTTCCTTCGTAATTTCAATGTTTTCTGCAAGAGGTTTGGAAGATGCGTCGATCATGACGGATGTGAAGCCCGCGTCGATCGCCTCTTTGCATTTTTCGAAACTGGATCCGTGGTCCAGATGGATAGCGACAGGTACGGTGATGTTGTAATCATGCATCAACCCTTTTACCATGTTGACGACTGTTGTAAACCCGCCCATATAGCGTGCTGCACCTTCGGAAACGCCGAGTATCACCGGTGACTTCTCTTCTTGCGCCGCTTGCAGGATCGCTTGTGTGTATTCAAGGTTGTTCAAGTTGAACTGCCCGATTGCATATCCTTCTTTTTTTCCTTTGATCATCATTTCTTTCATTGAAACAAGTGCCATTGCATTAGCCTCCTCGGATCGTCGAGATGAATTTATTGTTTGAATCGATATTTACCTCTTTTATCATAACAAAAACAGACAGTATTTACTACTGTCTGGGTTGTGGCTGCGGCGCGTCTTCGTTTCTGTATATTTATTATTCTCCACGATGTAAAATTTCTTTGACCGCGTCTCGCACTTCATAAATGTTGAATGGTTTCGTAAAATATTTCTCTGCCCCGTTTTTAATTGCCTCTTCCGTCAGTTCGACTTCCCCGTAGGCTGTCATCATGATGACAGGAATCTGGGGCCAGTCTTTCTTCAGCCTTTTCAGCACTTCCACTCCGTCGATACCCGGCATTTTCATGTCCAGTAATACACAATCGGGTTCTTTCTCGGTAATCAATTGGAGAGCTTCAGCGCCATTTGCGGCCAACCTCGCTTCAAACCCCTCTTTTGTGAATACCTCATTTAATAAAAGTCGTATTCCGGCTTGATCATCGACGATTAGCAAACTCTTCAAAAGGCTCACCCCTTTTTTTTATTGACCCATTAGTTATCAATTTGACAAAAAATTTGAAAACCCTCTTTTTTTTAATTATTATTGTAAAATTGTTTTAATTCAAGAGACCGCACTGGAAAACTTGGTTTTATTCCCGGGAGAAAATATAATGGGTAACGAGGTGGTTGAGATGAAAATATTGACGACACAAATCGGCGGGCTCGTGCAGCGTGCCGGTTCAAATAATGAAGAGGCTGTCGAGGAGACGGCACGGCTGTTGGCCCAGGCGACGATCGGAGAAGGACGCGTCATTTTTGCCGGTTTCGATGAAATGGAAGCTGTCGGATTAAACGCGGTCTTTGCTGCGGAACCGTTCCAGGGTGCAGTCCGTTATGAAGAGGAGATGGAGATCCATTCTGCGGACAGGGTTTGGCTATTTGCCCGTTCAGCAACGGATGAACGAGCACTCCAGTTCGCGCGTGTGCTTGCGCAGAAATTCATTCCATTCGCGGTTGTTGCAGGCGAGAAGGCGACGGAGGACAATGAGCTGGCGGATTTGGCATATACGTATATGGCGACAGGCGTTGTGAGAGGGATTTTACCAGGCGAGGATATCGGCAGCCGGATCGTCCAGCCGAATTTGTTGGCCGCGCTCTTTTTGTATGAGGCGGTCAAGATGGCGTATGACGAGATGGTGAGTGAAGAGGATTAGGTGAGAGACACTTTATGAGCGCGTTGACGAGTTTCTTGAGCGCAAATCCGAAATCTTGAGCGCTTGCCAGGATTCTTGAGCGCATATCCGAATTCCTGAGCGCGTACCGAGATTCTTGAGCGCAAATCCTGATTCTTGAGCGCGTTGCCGAGATTCTTGAGCGCAAATCCGAATTCTTGAGCGCGTACCGAGATTCTTGAGCGCACATCCGGATTCTTGAGCGCGTTGCCGGGTTTCTTGAGCGCTTACCCGAAATCTTGAGCGCGTACCGAGATTCTTGAGCGCCTACTATTCATGTTAATCAAAATAAAAACAGAAACCATCATTTACAGATGGTTTCTGTTTTTTTAGTATCCACTATTACCCTTGATGCGTCAGCGCTGCGCGAATGAATTCGCGGATGAGCGGTGTTGGGCGGGTTGGACGTGATGCGAATTCTGGATGGAATTGAGTTCCGATGAAGAACGGGTGGTCCTTTAACTCAATGATTTCCACGAGATGGCCGTCCGGGCTTTCCCCCGCCACGATCATGCCGGCGTTTTCGAATTGCTCGCGATAGATATTGTTGAATTCGAAGCGGTGGCGGTGGCGTTCGTACACCAATTCGTCGTTATATGCTTCTTGTGCTTTCGTGCCTTCCTTCAATTTACAAGGATGCGCGCCTAGTCTCATACCGCCGGATGCCTGATCGATTTCTGCACTATCTTCGAAATCACGGTTGTTTTCGATGACTGCATTTTCCGTTTCGCTGTCGAATTCGACGGAATGTGCGTCTTTCATTCCAAGGACGTCTCGGGCGAATTCCACTGCTGCAAGCTGCATGCCAAGGCCGACGCCGAAGAACGGAACACCGTTTTCACGTGCATAGCTGATTGCTTCCATTTTGCCTTCGATGCCACGATCCCCGAAGCCGCCTGGAACGAAAATACCGTCCGCATCTTTCAAGACTTCCTCAGCGTTTTCCTTCGTCACCTCTTCGGAATTGATCCAATCGATCTCGATGTCCGTATCGAATTCGTAGCCCGCATGGCGGAATGCTTCCACTCCGGAAATATAAGCGTCTTGCAGCTCAACGTACTTACCGACAAGCGCAATTTTCACTTTCCGCGATAGATTCCTGACGCGGTTCACGAGCTCTTCAATTTCCGTCAAATCCGGTTCCTTCGTTTCGAGGCCGAGGAAATCGACGACGATCTTGTCCATGTTCTGCGCATGCAGTCGGATCGGAACTTCATATAATGTCTCTGCGTCAAGCGCTTCGATCACTTCTTCCGGCTTGATGTTGCAGAAGAGGGCGATTTTGTCCTTCATTTCCTGCGGGACCGGGTATTCGCTTCGGACGACGATCATGTTCGGCTGGATGCCGAGACCGCGCAATTCCTTTACACTATGTTGTGTCGGTTTCGTTTTCATTTCACCGGCAGCGTGCAAATACGGGATAAGCGTGTTGTGGATATACATGACGTCATTTTTACCAAGGTCCGTCTTCATTTGACGGAGCGCTTCAAGATACGGAAGTGATTCGATGTCACCTACGCTTCCGCCGATTTCGGTGATGACGACGTCTGCGTTCGTTTCTTGTCCTGCTCTTTTTATGAGGCTTTTGATTTCATTCGTAATATGAGGGATGACTTGGACCGTCGCCCCATTGTATTCGCCGCGGCGCTCTTTGCGCAGGACGGAGGAGTATACTTTCCCCATTGTGACATTGGAGTATTTATTCAATTTGATGTCGATGAACCGTTCATAGTGACCGATGTCAAGATCGGTTTCAGCACCGTCTTCCGTTACGAAAACTTCACCGTGCTGATATGGGCTCATCATACGTGGGTCCAGATTGATGTAAGGATCAAATTTTTGGTTTGTGACTTGCAGGCCTCTGCTCTTCAGAAGTCTGCCGAGGGATGCGGCATTGATTCCCTTTCCTAAAGATGAGACAACTCCGCCGGTTACAAAGATATATTTAGTCATCTATAGCTCCTCCTTTGTGTTAGGGGTTCGGTTTTGTATGCGAAAAACATCAAAAAACGCTCCACTGTAGTCTATCTACAAGAGGAGCGCTTATACACGGATTCATGTGTCCTTTTTCAAGGAGCCCAAATAGAAGCTTAAATCCTAAACCGTCCGAAGTCAAGTGGAAAGTATCAGAGAAGGTCCTCTTCTTCTTCGTCTTCCTCTTCTTCGTCTTCATCGTCAATTTCCAATTCTTCGTCGGGAACGATTTCGAGGCCTTCTTCATCATCAATCAAATCTTCTTCGATTTCGATGATTTCCTCTTCCTCTTCCTCTTCATCCAACTCTTCTTCGTCTTCATCGAGTTCGTCGAAGCCTTCTGCAAACAACTCGTCCTCGTCGATTTCTTCCTCTTCCTCGTCATCCTCGTCCTCATCGTCATACGCTTTTTTCTTTTTCTTCTTGCGTACTTTGACGACAGGAGCCGTTTCTTCCTCAATCTGATCGACAGGATACCATTCGCGCAATCCCCATTGGTTGTTGTTAATGGCAAGGAATCTTCCATCGATATTCATATCTGTGTAGAATTGGAGGAGCTTGTCCTTCATTTGCTTCTCCGACATTCCAGTCAATTCACGGATTTCAGTCATTAGCTGTTCAAGTGTCAATGCTTCCCGTCGTTCTGTCAATACCGCAAAAGCGATATCGATCATCGATTCTTCCTGCAATTCTTCTTTCGTCAATTCATGTAAATTCAAATTCATCGTACGCACGTCCTTTCTCTGAGCAAAAGCATACTTATCATTATATACAATGAAGTGCCTGTTATGCTACCATCTTCTACTCTTCTTAAAGCGTTGGAATTCTTTGACGCTGAGGAAGCCGAGATATAGGGCGGCGAGCAAGAAAGGAACAGCACCGTAACCTACACCGTATAAGGAAAAGATGAGGATGATGATCACTATGATAATCAATGCATGATGATACAGCTTCATCTCCTCACCTCTTTCCCTTTGTACTATTTATTATACGTGGAAGGAACAGGCAAAATCCACTGTTCGTAGTGATTTTTCGAAATGTTTTTACTGAATGTAATGCCGTTCAAAAAAGAACGCCCTCCTGCAAGAGCGTTCCCTTCCATTTCATTACATATTCCGGCGGTATTGGCCGCCCACTTCGTATAATGCGTTCGTAATTTGGCCTAGGCTAGCGACTTTGACCGTTTCCATCAGCTCTGCGAAGATGTTGCCGCCGGTCACAGCGACTTGCTGCAGTTTCCGCAACGCTTCTTGTGTTGCGTCGCCATGCTTCGATTGGAAGGCGCGCAAATTGGCGATCTGCGTCTCCTTCTCTTCCTTCGTTGCACGGGCGACTTCCATATTGTCGATGTCCTCTTCGGAAGGCGGATTCGGGTTCAAGTACGTGTTGACGCCGATGATCGGCAGTTCGCCCGAGTGCTTCTTCATTTCGTAAAGCATCGATTCTTCCTGGATTTTGCCCCGTTGATACTGCGTCTCCATCGAGCCGAGCACGCCGCCGCGGTCGTTCAGACGGTCGAATTCCTGGAGGACGGATTCTTCGACGAGGTCCGTCAGTTCTTCGATAATGAAAGATCCTTGAAGCGGGTTTTCATTTTTCGATAAACCATGTTCCTTCGTAATGATCATCTGGATCGCCATCGCGCGCCGCACCGATTCTTCCGTCGGTGTCGTGATCGCTTCGTCGTAGGCGTTCGTATGGAGCGAGTTGCAGTTGTCCTGCAATGCCATTAGCGCTTGCAGCGTCGTCCGGATGTCGTTGAAATCAATTTCCTGTGCATGCAAGCTTCGGCCGGATGTCTGCACGTGGTATTTCAGCTTCTGGCTCCGCTCGTTTGCGCCGTATTTCTCGCGCATCGCGACTGCCCAAATGCGACGAGCGACACGCCCGATGACCGTATACTCCGGATCGAGACCGTTCGAGAAGAAGAACGACAAGTTCGGAGCAAAATCATCGATGTTCATTCCACGGCTCAAATAATACTCAACGTATGTGAAGCCGTTCGCGAGTGTGAACGCGAGCTGCGAAATCGGATTGGCGCCCGCTTCCGCGATATGGTAGCCCGAAATCGAGACGGAGTAGTAGTTCCGGACTTTTTGGTCGATAAAATACTGCTGGATGTCGCCCATCATGCGAAGCGCGAATTCCGTCGAGAAGATGCACGTGTTCTGCCCTTGGTCTTCTTTCAGGATATCCGCTTGCACCGTTCCGCGGACGACTTGGAGCGTCGCGTTCCGGACTTCCGTGAATTCCTCGACCGTCAGCACGCGGCCCAGTTCTTCTTCCTTCAGCTTCACTTGCTGGTCAACCGCCGTGTTCATGAACATCGCGAGGATGATCGGCGCAGGACCGTTGATCGTCATCGACACGGACGTCGATGGCGCGCATAGGTCAAAGCCGTCGTACAGCTTCTTCATGTCTTCAAGCGTACAAATGCTGACGCCGGATTCCCCAACTTTCCCGTAGATGTCCGGGCGCTCATCGGGATCCTCACCGTAAAGCGTCACAGAGTCGAATGCCGTCGACAAACGTTTTGCATCGTCATCTTTCGACAGATAATGGAAGCGGCGGTTCGTCCGTTCCGGCGTTCCTTCCCCAGCGAATTGGCGTTTCGGATCTTCGCCTTCCCGTTTGAACGGGAAAACGCCTGCCGTGTATGGGAATGAACCCGGGACGTTCTCTTTGTACACCCAGCGTAGGATCTCGCCGTAGTCCTTGAATTTCGGCAACAACACTTTTGGAATCTTCAACCCTGACAAACTTGTCGTCGTGAGTAGCGTACGAAGCTCCTTATCGCGGATTTTCGTTATGAATTCGTCGCCTGCATATGATTCTTTCAACGTTTCCCAGTTGTTGAGAATCCGCTTTGATTCCGCGGAGAGCTCTTCACGTACACCGTTTGCCAGAGATTCCAGCGAAGCGGTAAGCGCGTTGTCAGGCGATTTTTCATTCACAGCCTCAATCGCGCCCTCAAGCTGGAATAAACGGCGGGCAAGATCGACTTGCTGCGCGGATTTCTTATGGTAGTCGCGGATCGTGCTCGCGATTTCACGTAAATAATGGATGCGGTCGGTCGGGATGATGACGTTCTGCTTTTGCGTCTTCACGAAATCGGTATAGGATGTCTCCCAGTCGAGACCACATTTTTCATTCAGCTTCGCAACGAGCGCAGCGAACAGCGAATTCGTCCCTTTGTCGTTGAATTGGCTCGCAATCGTGCCGTAGACAGGCATCGTGTCGAGGTCCTTATCGAACAGGAGATGGCTCCGTTGGTACTGCTTCTGCACTTGGCTGAGCGCGTCCTCGGATCCTTTCCGCTCGAATTTATTAATGACGATCAGGTCTGCGAAGTCGATCATGTCGATCTTCTCAAGCTGCGTCGGCGCACCGAATTCACTCGTCATGACGTACATCGATACGTCGGACACTTCCGTAATTTGAGCATCGCCCTGCCCGATTCCACTCGTCTCGACGATGATCAGATCGAAGCCAGCCGTTTTCACGACATCGAGCACGTCCTTGATAGCACCCGATAATTCGGAGCGCGATCCGCGTGTCGCGAGGCTTCGCATGAACACGCGCTTATTGAAGATTGCGTTCATCCGGATCCGGTCGCCAAGCAGCGCGCCGCCCGTCTTCTGCTTCGTCGGGTCGATGGACAGGATAGCGACTTTCTTATCCGGCAATTCGCGCAGGAACCGGCGGATCAGTTCATCCGTGAGCGAGCTCTTCCCCGCTCCCCCCGTACCGGTGATTCCGAGGACAGGAGTGTTTCTCGACAGTTCCCTAGCTTTTTCGATTAGTTTAATCGCGGCCGGGTTTTCCTTGTCATACATCTCCTCCGCGTACGTGATCAAGTTGGCAAGCACTTCCGGATTGTCCGTGCCCACTTTTTCAAGATTCCTCATCTCATCTTCCACTTCGGTAAGGAAATCGCATTCCTCCACCATCCGGTTGATCATCCCTTGCAGCCCCATCTTGCGGCCGTCTTCCGGCGAGAAGATCCAAGCGATGCCGTAATCATGCAATTCCTTAATTTCCTTCGGCAAAATAACCCCGCCGCCACCGCCATAAATCCGGATATGCGGAGCCCCTCGTTCTTGTAAAAGATCATGCATGTATTTGAAGTATTCGACATGCCCGCCCTGATACGAAGAAATGGCAATCCCTTGCACATCCTCCTGGATCGCAGCATTCACAACCTCCTCGACAGAACGGTTATGCCCAAGGTGGATCACTTCCGCCCCCGTCGACTGCAAAATACGGCGCATAATATTAATCGAAGCGTCATGCCCATCAAACAAACTCGACGCCGTCACAAAACGAACATGATGCCTCGGCTTATAAATATCCGGTTTAGAAACCTCAACAGTAGTAGTCATCCATCACACACCCCTTAAATTTCTTTATGGTTCTTTGCAGTGCCTCTTTTTTGGTGCCTGTGCAGCACACAATTCAGTTTATTAACTACAATTGTATAAAACAGAACTAACAAGGTGACTATAACGGTCATTTATGCGTCCTTCATTGTATGATTATACATTTAGGAGAATTGTCATAAATGTGTCGTGCACAGGCACCAACACAATTCAGTCTATTAACTACAATTGTATAAAGTAGAGACAGGAAACTGTTTGAATCAGTCTTCATGAGGTTTGAGCCTGTATTTTTATGCCCCTCTTTGAATTGTCATAAATGTGCCTTGCACAGGCACCGCTAAAAATCATTTGTTCCCTATGATTCCTTTGAATAGCTGGTCTGTTTGAACGCTGATGAATTGTTCGATGGTGTAGGTGTCGCGCAATGCCCATCTGCGGAAAGCCCACATTTGTCCTTGGACGACGACGTGATGCGCTGCCATGTCGACCTCTTCCTCACCGATGCGCAGTTCGCCTGAACGGACGCATGCCTGCAACAGGTTCTTGAATAAGGCGACCATTTCCATCTCTTTCTTCAGTACGTATTGAAGCGCGTCCTTCGGCAATGACTTCGATTCCTGGTACATGACGACGAATTCGTCCGACATATCGTCGATCAGGTGGAAATACGAGTCAATCGCCATCCGCATTCCTTCGACATTCCCTTCCTGATCCATCAATGTCGACAGGCGGCTCTGCACTTCATTGTAAATGCTGTCGCAGACGAGATAGAGGACGTCCTCTTTCGTCCGGATGTATTCATAAAGTGTGCCGATACTGAAGCCCGCCGCTTTGGCGATCTCCCTCGTCGTCGCCCGATGGAACCCCTTTTCCTTGAAGAGCTGGACCGCTCCATCGATGATCTGCTTGCGCCTCTTTTCAATCAGGCTTTCATCTTTTACCGACGATTTCACTTCGCGTTTCGCTTGCATAGTGCACCCCCGATTATTTTGTGAGCATGCGGGAGATGACGAGGCGCTGGATTTCCTGCGTTCCTTCGTAGATTTGCGTAATCTTCGCGTCGCGCATGAATCGCTCGACCGGATAGTCCTTCGTATAGCCATATCCGCCATACACTTGAACCGCTTCCGTCGTCACTTTCATCGCCGTATCCCCTGCCATCAGTTTCGCCATCGCGGATGCTTTTCCATACGGCAAGTTGTTTGATTCGAGCCAAGCAGCCTGGTATGTGAGCAAGCGGGAAGCTTCCGTCGCGGTCGCCATATCCGCCAGCTTGAAGCCTACACCTTGGTTCGCCGCAATCGGCTTGCCGAACTGGACGCGCTCCTTCGCATATTCGACCGACGCGTCAAGCGCGCCTTGCGCAATACCGACCGCTTGCGCAGCAATCCCGTTCCGGCCGCCATCCAGTGTCTTCATCGCGATAATAAACCCTTCGCCTTCCGCGCCTAACATGTTCTCCTTCGGCACACGGCAGTTGTCAAACATGATTTCCGTAGTTGGAGATGAACGGATGCCGAGTTTCTTCTCTTTCTTCCCGACCGAGAAGCCCGGGAAGTCCTTCTCGACGATGAATGCGCTCGTACCTTTATGCTTCGATTCCGGATCCGTCACTGCGAACACAATGTAGATGTCCGCAATACCGCCGTTTGTAATGAAAATCTTCGAGCCGTTCAGAACATAGTCGTCGCCATCAAGCTTCGCAGTCGTGCGCATGCCGCCAGCATCGGATCCCGAGCCCGGCTCGGTCAAGCCGTACGCGCCGATTTTCGTTCCTTCCGCCATCGGACGAAGATACTTCTGCTTCTGCTCCTCCGTGCCGAATTTGTATACCGGCCATCCAGCGAGAGAAGTATGAGCGGACAAAGTAACACCTGTGGATGCGCAGACGCGTGACAATTCTTCAACAGCGATGCAATACGCCAGATAGTCGCTGCCGATGCCGCCGTATTCCTCCGGCCAAGGAATCCCCGTCAATCCGAGTTCCGCCATCTTATTCCAAATATCCATATCAAAGCGCTCTTCCTCATCACGCTCCGCAGCGGTCGGCGCAACATCCTTCTCCGCAAAATCACGCACCATTTTCCGAATCATCTCATGCTCTTCCGATAATCTAAAATCCATGTCAACTTCCTCCTCAGGAATCCTGTACGGTGCCTGTGCACCATACAATTCAGTTTATTAACTACAATTGTATTATTTTGAAATGCAATCACTGTTGTAACAACCTTCCACAGCTTTGCATGCGAATTTTTATTCACTTAGTTGAATTGTCATAAATGCACCACGCACAGGCACCCACACAATTCTCACACAATTCACTTGGTGAGGTGTTTGTTGATGACGATGCGTTGGATTTCGCTTGTGCCTTCGTAGATTTGGGTCACTTTGGCGTCGCGGAAGAAGCGCTCGACCGGGTAGTCTTCGGTGTAGCCGTAGCCGCCGAAGATTTGGACGGCTTCGATTGCGTTGTCCATTGCGGTTTGCGATGCGAACAGTTTCGCCATCGATGCTTCTTTGCCGCATGGTTTGCCTTCCGCGCGAAGCTGAGCTGCACGGTAGACAAGCAGCCTTGCCGCTTCGGAAGCTGTCGCCATATCGGCTAGTTTGAAGCCGACACCTTGGTTTGCCGCGATCGGCTTCCCGAATTGTACACGTTCTTTTGCATACGCAGTTGCCGCTTCGAGTGCCGCTTCGCCGATACCAAGTGCCTGCGCTGCGATGCCGATCCTGCCGACATCAAGGTTTGCCATTGCTATTTTGAAGCCTTCCCCTTCTTCGCCAAGGCGGTTTTCCGCGGGCACTTTCATATCTTCAAAAGTGAGCTGAACCGTTCGCGATCCATGAAGACCCATCTTTTCCTCATCTTTTCCGATGATGAGCCCCGGCGTGTCTTTATCGACGATGAAGCCCGTAATGCCGTACGTCCCTTGCGACGGATCGGTCGATGCGAAAACGATATAGACGTCCGCTTCCCCGCCGTTCGTAATGAACATCTTTGAACCGTTCAGTACGTAATGATCGCCTTTGTTTACGGCTTTCGTCTTCAGCGAGCCAGCGTCTGAACCTGCGCCAGCTTCCGTGAGGCAGAACGCGCCCAAATATTCGCCCGATGCCATTTTCGGTAAATAGCGGCTTTTCTGCTCTTCGTTCCCGAAATACATGATCGGGTTCGTGCCGACCGATGTGTGCACGGAGAGGATGACGCCCATGACCGCGCTCACTTTCGACAGCTCGTGAATGGCGATGATATAGGAAACGAAGTCCATCTCCGAACCGCCATATTTCTCAGGGACGGTGATGCCCATCAGGCCGAGCTCGCCCATTTTCGCAAGGATTTCACGCGGAAACTCCCCCGCCTCCATCCGTGGAATGAACGGCTCAATTTCCGACTTCGCAAAGTCCCTCACCATCGTGCGCATCATCTGCTGTTCTTCGGTGAATGTTAAATTCATTGGAATTAACTCCTTTATTAATGAAATTCCTTTTTTTGCGGAAGCCAGTTCATGAATTAATATCAATCCAATCCATGGAGTTATCTATTGAATATGGATAGTTATCTATTGAATCCGGTTTTTTATCTATCGAATATGGTGAGTTATCTATTGAATACGGAAAGTTATCACCATTTCATGACCTTCGAACTAGCGCAATTAAGCAAGATTAATATTCATAGAACCCGCGGCCGGATTTCTTCCCGAGCCAGCCAGCATTGACATATTTCCGAAGTAATGGGCAAGGACGGTACTTCGAGTCGCCGAAGCCTTCGTGGAGCGTTTCCATGATATAAAGACATGTGTCGAGTCCGATGAAGTCCGCCAATTGAAGCGGCCCCATCGGGTGGTTCATGCCTAGCTTCATCACTTCGTCGATCGCTTCCTTCGATGCGACGCCTTCGTACAGCGTGTAGATCGCTTCGTTGATCATCGGCATGAGGACGCGGTTTGCGACGAATCCAGGGAAGTCATTCACTTCGACCGGCGTCTTCGCCAGTTTGTTCGTCATGTCCTCGACCGCTTGATACACTTCGTCTGAAGTCGCAAGTCCGCGGATGATTTCGACGAGTTTCATGACGGGTACCGGGTTCATGAAGTGCATGCCGATGACATTTTCCGGACGGTTTGTCGCCGCCGCGATTTCCGTGATCGGAAGGGATGATGTATTTGTCGCCAGGATTGCATGTTGCGGCGCGATGCCATCCAGTTTCGCGAAGATCGATTTCTTGATCTCCATGTTTTCAACAGCCGCTTCGATGACGATATCGACGTCATTCGCATCCTGCAGATCGAGCGACTTCGTAATACGCCCGAGGACTGCCGTTTTTTCATCTTCCGTCATGCGGCCTTTTTCGACGCCGCGGGAAAGGTTTTTCGTAATAACCGCAAGCCCTTTCGCATAGGACTCCTCTTTAATATCGTTCAACTTCACGTCGAAGCCCGCCTGCGCACACACTTGGGCGATGCCGCCGCCCATCTGCCCCGCTCCGATGACCATCACTTTTTTGATTTCCATAATGAAGTACCTCCGTCTCCGTCAACTAAGATTTGCACTTGCAAACACGCATAAATTCTCTCAAACACGCATAAAACCTTTTAAATCAGCATTAATCGATGAAACTCCGCATAAATCGCTAAATTCGCGCATAAACGGCCGCAACGGCGCATAAACCCACATCTAGCCGCCTATCATTCTTTCCCAACTTCAATCATAATTGCGTCGCCTTGCCCGCCGCCTGAACAGATCGCTGCAATGCCGATGCCGCCGCCGCGCCGTTTCAGTTCATACGCAAGCGTCAGAATGATCCGTGCCCCGCTTGCGCCGATCGGATGTCCGAGTGCGACTGCTCCGCCGTTGACGTTCACTTTTTCAGGGTCGAGCCCAGCGATTTGTGAGCTTGCAAGTGCCACTGCCGCGAAAGCCTCGTTTATTTCAAATAAATCAATGTCCTTCAATCCTTTGCCGGTCTTCTTCAATAACTCATTGATTACTAAGCCCGGTGTCTGCGGGAAGTTCTCCGGCTCGATGGCGACTTCGGCGTGACCGAGAATCACTGCGAGAGGACGCTTCCATTCCTTCAATGCACGCTCTTCATTCATGAGCACAAGCGCGCACGCACCGTCATTGACGCCCGGCGCATTCCCTGCCGTAATCGTGCCGTCATTGCCGAATGCAGGCCGCAATTTCGTAAGCGATTCAAGCGATGTATCACGTCGCGGCGCTTCGTCCGTATCGACTACGACCGGATCGCCTTTCCGCTGAGGGATTTCCACTGCTACAATTTCCTCAGCAAATTTCCCTTCGTCAATCGCGGCATTCGCCCGCTCGTGGCTGCGCAGCGACCATTCGTCCTGCATTTCACGTGTCAATGAAAACTCGCCGGCCGTTTTATTCCCGTACGTACCCATATGGACGCGGTCCGGTGAAAATGAACAGGACAGGCCGTCGTAAATCATGCCGTCCACTAATGGCGCATCGCCCATCTTCAAGCCGAATCGCCCTTTCGGCAAATAGTACGGCGCGTTCGACATCGATTCCATGCCGCCCGCTACGATGACTTCTTCATCTCCGAGTCTAATAAGCTGGTCGCCGAGCGTGACGCTCCGCATGCCGGATGCGCATACTTTATTGACCGTTTCGGTTTTCACGGACCATGGAAGTCCCGCCTTCACCGCCGCCTGCCTTGAGGGAATCTTCCCCTGTCCCGCCTGCAGCACCGTCCCGATGATCACTTCATCGACTTCTTCTTCCTTCACACCCGACCGCTTCAACGCTTCCTTAATGGCGACTGCACCTAGATCGCTTGCCGTTTTTGTGGATAAAGCACCGCCAAACCTGCCAAACGGTGTACGTGCTCCGTCCAAAATGACTGTTCTGCCCATTCCCTTCTCCTCCACTCCATATGATAACGTTTTCATTTCACATAAAGAGCGACGACTGAACGCTCGCTCGGTAACTATTCGAAAAAAAAGGGAGTACACAGACTCCCCTTTTTCACAGGAGCTCATCCGCTCCTAATTTTCTTAATTATATCGTTCTTTCTAAACTCTCGCAATATACTTATTGCATAATCGGTTCTTCTTCCTCGACGACAGCCGGTTGGAAGTCCCCTCCGAAGATGGATCGCTCAAGCAGTTCCGCAATGTCGTACGTGCTCACTTTGTCTTCCACTTCGATCGCTTTCGTTCCGTCCGAAAGCATCGTCAAGCAGTATGGACATCCGGAAGAAATGATGCCCGGGCTCACTTCCATCGCCTGTTCCGTACGCGCAACGTTGACGCGGTGGCCGGTATCCTCTTCCATCCACATGAGTCCGCCGCCCGCTCCACAGCACATGCCGTCCTGGCGGTTTCGCTTCATTTCGACGAGATTGACGCCTGGAATCGCCTTCAGGATTTCACGAGGTGGATCATACACATCGTTGTATCTGCCGAGGTAGCACGAATCATGGAACGTGATCGTTTCATTGATTTCATGGACCGGCTTCAACTTCCCTTGCATGACAAGGTCGTACAGCATTTCGGTATGGTGGACGACTTCCGCCATGAAACCGAAATCCGGATATTCGTTCTTGAAAATATTATATGCATGCGGATCGATTGTGACGATCTTCTTCACGCCCGCTTTTTCAAATTCATCGATATTGGAAGTTGCGAGTTCCTGGAATAAAAACTCATTCCCTAGACGGCGCGGCGTGTCGCCGGAGTTCTTCTCTTTATTCCCAAGAATCGCGAACTTGATGCCCGCTTCATTCATCAGATGCGCGAAAGCAAGCGCGATCTTTTGCGAACGGTTGTCGAACGCGCCCATCGAGCCAACCCAGAAGAGGTATTCGAACTCTTCGTCCGCCTTTTTCAATTCCTTTACAGTCGGAATGTGAAGATCCGGACGGGCATCACGCCAGTTCTCCTTCTCTTTCCGGTTAAGTCCCCACGGATTCCCTTGGCGTTCGATATTCGTCATCGCACGCTGTGCATCCGCGTCCATCTTCCCTTCCGTCATAACGAGATAACGGCGAAGGTCGATGATTTTGTCGACGTGTTCGTTCATGACCGGACATTGGTCTTCACAGTTCCGGCAAGTTGTGCACGCCCAAATTTCCTCTTCGGTAATGACATCGCCGATAAGGGATGGGTTGTAAATATCGTCCATCGTCGCGCCTTCCAATCCGGCAGCAAGCGCGATTTGATTCCCCTTCGTATTTCCGAATGCAAATGTCGGCACCCACGGCTGTTTCTTCGTAACGAGAGCGCCTGTATTCGTCAGGTTATCACGCAGTTTTGTAATCAAATCCATCGGGGACAGCATTTTGCCCGTCCCAGTAGCCGGACACATATTTGTACAGCGTCCACATTCGACGCACGCGTAGAAGTCTATCATCTGTTTCTGTGTGAAGTCGGTGATCTTGCCAACTCCAAGCGCAGGCATATCATCTTCGTCTTCCGCTTCTTCAAGCGCTTCGAAATCGATTGGCGCAAGCTTGCCCCGGCGATCAAATCGCATCATATACGTGTTCACAGGACCTGCAATCAAGTGTGCGTGCTTCGATTGCGGCACATAGACAAGGAATGTGAGCAATGTCAGCAAGTGGATCCACCAGGCGATGAAGAACACGACCGCAGCAGCTGCCGGGCTCATGAAGCTGAAAACGCTTGCAATTGCAGATGCCATAGGCTCTGTCCAAGTTGTTTCATGCCCTTGCCAAATCATGTTCATGCCGTTCGATACAAGTGTCGACACCATGAGCGTACCGATGAAAATGAGGACGAGCCCCGATTTCCAGCCGCGCTTCAAGCGGACGAGCTTTTCAACATAACGGCGTTGGAACGCCCAGACGACCGCCACTAGAATGACAGCTACGACGATTTCCTGGAAGAACGTGAACCCTCCGTAAATCGGTCCGAACGGTAAATGCGAGCCAGGCTTCAGCCCTTTCCAAATGAGGTCGATTGCCCCGAATTGGACGAGCAGGAATCCATAGAAGAACATGACGTGGATGATTCCACTTTTCTTATCCTTCAATAGCTTTTTCTGCCCGAAAACATTCACCCAAACTTCTTTCAGACGGCGCGAAACATTGCTATCGAACTCTTCCTTCCGCCCAAGCTGTATGAATTGGATTCGCGTCCTGATCAAATAGGTGAACAATGCGAGCGCATATGCCACAACCACCAGGAAGAGGATCCAGTTGACTATCAGTAAAGCATCCATCTCTAACTCTCTCCTTCCTTATCGGAACGTTATGAATAGTGTAGTAGAAAATAAGTATTGTGTCGATGATCTATTTCATAGTTTAAGTTATGAATGAGCATTCAGTCAATGAATAATTTTATTTAGGGATAATTTTTAGATCATTTAGAATGGAGGTTTTGGCGGTTCTGGAGCCGTTTTGAGCGCGGATGGCGGAGTTATGAGCGTTAAAACGAGTTCTTGAGCGCAGACCTAGGATTTATGAGCGCAGGTCGGGGGTTTTTGAGCGCGGGAACAGATTTTTGAGCGTTGGAGTATATGCTTTGGACGCGAGGGCACGCACTTTGGTAATAAATTCTTTGATCCAGAATATATTTTACAATATTCATGGTAGTATTTATTTATGGAAAATAAAGGAGTGTGGAAATGAAGACGGACACTATTGTCAAAAACACTTTGTCGATTATCGGCTTTCCTTTCAAATTGACAAATATGCTTATCAATCAAAAAAGGAAGGTTAAAGAAATAGGAGAATTGGTTGAAGTAAACAGCAGGAAAATACATACGATTGTATCCGGAAACAACGACTCAAAACCTACTGTCATACTTGATGCTGGATTAAGTTCCTGCTCGTTTGACTGGTGCTACATTCAGCCGGAAATAGCCAAGTTTGCCCGGGTTCTTTCTTTCGATCGGGCAGGTTACGGTTGGAGCTCCCCTTCAAAAGGTACGAACACTAGTGAAGATGTCGTAGATGACTTAACACTCGTATTAGAGAAACTGGATATCAAACCACCCTATATTCTCGTTGGACATTCATTCGGTGGATTAAACATGAGGCTATTTGCAAGTAAGTATCCCGAAAAAGTGGTGGCGTTAATTTTGATTGACGCAGTCCATGAGAATAGGTATTTAAGCAAGGAATGGGATGATGTACGTAAGAAAGGCCACCAGAAAAACTTGAATTTATTTAGATTGGGGTATATCACTTCCGGGGTCGGGCTTCCTAGATTGTTAAAGCAGCCAGTCGGCAGAAGATATTTACCGGAACCTTTTCAAAAGCCAATCTCCTATATAGGTTATCATCCCAAATCATTCGAAGCAGTTTATAAAGAATTCCTGCACAGCGAGCAATCTGCAATGCAAGTTACCAGCTCCAAACCTTTGTACCAGAACTTGTCTATAAGGATACTAAGCTCCAACAACAGTGATCCGACTTGGATTGAGCACCAACAACTCCTATGCAATTTGTCAAATAACACGAGGCAGATCAAAACAGATAATGGTCATTCTATTCACTTGGAAAATCCAGATCTCGTAATTCACACCATTCAAGAACTATGTGAAGAAGTCGAACTCTCGATATAAAAACAGCCTCCGGTCATCTTTCATTCCGGAAGCTGTTGGTTTCATTTACTTTATAAAGAGGTCCGCTTAACAACTGGCGGGCTTTTTCGATGTCATCCACATTAATGCCGATGAGCACTGATGTCGAAGGACCCGCCGAAGCTCGAATATCTATATCGGCTTCAATCTCAATCTGCAAATTCCCTGTCAGCCTTCTATATTCCGCAAGAATTCCTCCAGATCCGACCGGCCAGATTTTCCGAATCAATCCGCTGGCCATCGCCTCTTTAATTAACCGAAGTGAAGCGATTTCTTCACGCTTATCAAGCACTTCATTCCCGACGAGCGGTGTGCCGTAAACGTACCATTCCAGCTCGCCAACTTCCGGAACGAGCCCCTGTTTGCCGATCATCGTAACCGCGACGGCTGATTGCATGAGCTCCATATTCGTTTCCGTGCTGCCCGTGATTGACGGCAACTCCAGGTTTGATTCCCGGAAAACTTCCTCCACACCTGCCACGTATGCATTCCAGCTATCCGGACCGGTGAAGTTATGAATGAGGACGGAAACCGGATCCGCAAGCGCCGCCCACTGCTCGAGCAATGCGACGCGTGCCGCAAAATAGGCTGTCACCTGATCTGGGACTGCGACAACATCATGCGCCTTCTCCCCGATGCCGCCCGAGTTATCCGTCGTGACGACGAACCCATCGCCAAGCGCGATCGCATTCCTCATCGAACGACTCCGAATCTGCCATCAGCAGCTTTCGCCAGCACCGGCATTACGACCGCCGCCACTACTGCGTTCACAGCCGTTGCTATTAGAATCGCCGGCACCGCTCCGACAAAGAACGCAGGGGAAACAAGGAAATAAAATGGCAGCGGCGCAAGCAACCCGTTCGCAACCACGAAGAAAATCCATTTCCCGGCATGCCTTCCCGCCTTATGTAGACGCGCAAAAACATAAAGGATGATCATCATTTCAATCGCGATAAGGATATGGAACGGACCGAGCGGAAAACCCGCGTACATGGCGGACGCGAGATGGCCCGTCATCGAAGCGATTCCTACAAAGATTGGCGGCAAAAATGAAGCCGCCAGCAACGCCGGTACCGTATCGAGTGCCAGGGAGCCGACGCCGGACGGGATCTTTATGAACCCGCCCACCGCGCAAAGAGCCGCGAATAAAGCAGTCAACGTCATTGTTCTAACATTCATTTGTCAGTCCTCTTTCTTTTTATCCGTCCGGAACACTTTCGCACTGCGCACGTATTCATTATCCGGAACGCCTAGGCGCGCATTGACGATGCGTGCTGCGACGAAAAGATAGTCCGATAGGCGGTTCAAGTATTTTTGCACTGTTGCCGGCACATCTTCCTCCGCCTTCATCAGCGTCACCGTCAATCGTTCCGCGCGGCGCGTTACCGTACGCGCGATATGCAACGTCGCAGCAGCAGGCGATCCGCCCGGCAAAATGAATTTCTCAAGCGGCGGCGCTTCTTCCATCAAGTCGTCGATCCGCTTTTCCAGCACTTCAATCGGCTCTTCGGACAATTTATAATGGCGCTCTTTCATGACATTGGCCAAATCCCCGCCGCCATCGAATAATTCGTTCTGAATAGCTTCCAAATCCACAAGCAGGTCCGCGAACTTATCACCTTCAAGCTCCGTCATTGCCTTGCCTATGAACGAATTCAATTCATCCATCGACCCGTATGCTTCAACGCGGAGGCTGTCCTTGTCGACCCGCCCTCCGATCAGGCTTGTTTTTCCTGTATCCCCGGTTTTCGTGTAGATTTTCATATAATTTCTCCCCTTTTCTTCAATGTTTGTGCAAGTCCATACCAAATCCTCGTTACTTCATCCGCTTCCGCAATCAATCGCTGATACAATCTGCCGCATGCATCGCGAAGTCTTCGCTGTTTCGCGTCCATCGGAACGATTCCCCGTCCGATGTCGGTCAGGATGAATATGACGTCCTTGCCTTCGATTTCATTCAGAATCAATTCCACTGCATCGGCTTCCGGCAGTGGCGTCTGCGCTAGCCAATGCTCGATACGGTCAACTACGACCTTACTTCCGGACGGGATCTCCAATTCTCCGGCGGAACAATCCACCCAAAGATGCGGAACATCAGTGAGCAGCCTTTTCACATAGTCCCTTTTCCCGTTATGGGAACCTCCGATAATGACGTGCATCGTCCGCCCTCCTTCATTTCGTTGTGATTGCTCCATTCAAGCCTCCACACCGACCCATGCGGAATTTGCCATGACCAGAAATCCCGCGGCTCCGGCGAAAATCGGGTGAGCGCGATGCGGATCGGTCCGCCATGCGTGACAGCAACGGCGCCATTCGGCAATGAAACCAATGCTTCCAGCACACGCTTCTCCACGTCCGCTAAACTTTCCCCGCCACGCGGTCTAAACGAATACGGATCATCAATCCAACTCCGGTAGTCCTTATCCTTTTCGAGCTCCGCATACGTTTTCCCTTCAAACTCGCCGAAATGGCATTCACGCAATCTTGCATCCGCTACATAGTTTGCATCGGGCATCAAAAGCGCCCCAGTTTGCATCGCCCTTACGAGATCACTCCCATAGATGACCCCATCCGCAGGAACGATAGATGTCCGAACCGGTTCCTCCACCGGCACAATCGGATCATCTGTCCACCCGATATATTTACGTTCGAGGTTTCCCGCAGTCCGCAAATGCCGTATCAAATACAAATGATGATGGCTAGCCATAACAACACCTCCGTCCCTTCGATGAACGCCCCGCATAAATCACCCGAGACGCCGCCGAAATGCTTCAATGACCAAGTTCTAAACAGGATTGCCGAGCCACACAAAACACCTAGGAGCACGACTGGCACGAGGATGGAATGAAGGACAATGCCAAGCACTGCGGCCATGGCAACCGCCATAATAACCGACCCTATCATTAACTTTCCTACCGACAGCTTCCCTTTGAAGAAATGGGCGATGCCTTTCTCCTTCGCAAGGCGCGTTGTTGAAAAGTAGACGTTCATGCCTGCCCTGGCTAGAAACGGGACGGCAATGAATAGCGGGAGCAATTCGACATTGCGATGAATCAACTCTTCAACTAAAGCGATTTTCACAACAATCAACAAAATGAGCGACATCGCTCCGAACGCGCCGATACGCGGGTCATCCAATATTTCAAGCCGCTTAACACGATCGCGATACGAAAAAAACGCATCACCCGTGTCCGCAAATCCATCCATATGGAGGCCGCCTGTCAATGCAATGCCAGCCACTACGACAAAAACCGCCGCAAGCAGCGAGCCCGTGCCGATGATGTCCACGAACAACACCGCAACGCTGTACATTGCGAGCCCGATAAGCCCCCCGACAAACGGCAGCGAGATATACATCCCCGTCACGTCTTTCCGTTCCATCGGCAGCTCTTTGCGGATCGGGATAGAGGTGAAAAACTGAACCGCCAACATAAATCCGTTCATTAGTCCACCTGCCCCGCGATGACCGACAGGACGAACGGCCAATCGAGATGCGCCTTTACATGTGCGGCCCAAGCGTCGTACACATCCGTTCCGGCGGGCGCCTCGTACATCGGTCGATCCATGTCCTCCTCTTCAATCCCGTGATTCATCTTATGCGGAATGACCCCGACGACGCGAATGCCCGTGTAGGATTCGATAAAGTCGATACCTTCCTGAAATAAAGCAGCGTCTCCGTGGAATTTATTAATGATGATCCCTTTCACGCGCGCCCGGTGTTCAGGCGCCAGCAATTGTAGGGTGCCAACAATCGAAGCAATCGCGCCGCCACGGTCGATATCCGCGACGAGCAGCACAGGCACATTCGCCATGTCTGCCACACGCATATTGACAATTTCCCTATCGTTCAAATTCACTTCCGCAGGACTTCCTGCGCCTTCGATAACGAGGACGTCAAACGATTCCGAGAGCCGATTGAGCGAAGTCTTGATTGCTTGTAAACCGCGGTCGAAAAACTGCTTTCGATATTCCATCCCGTCCACCGCTTCGAACGTCTCCCCGAAAAACCGTACATCGGATTTCATATTGCCTAACGGCTTCAACAAAATCGGGTTCATGTCGATAACCGGCTTCGTCCGTGCGGCTTCCGCCTGCAAAAACTGCGCCCGGCTCATTTCTTCGCCATCTTCAGTCCTGGCGGAAAATCGCGACATATTCTGCGATTTGAATGGGGCGACCCGCATCCCTTCATCCGAAAGCAGCCTGCAAAGCGCCGTGCAGATCATCGTCTTGCCGACATCCGACGCCGTTCCCATCACCATGATCCCTTTCATCGCACAGCCACCCGCCCTTCCTTTTTCCAATAAAGCGGCAGCCCGCAATCCATCTCGATCGCGTCGTCCGCCAGTTTGACGATATGTTGATGGAGCTGTCCAATCCATTCGCTGTACTTCCGTGTCTCTTCATAGGTTGAAGCCGGCTCGTCCAGCACTTCGTTGGAAACGATGATGAAATGCGCTGCTTTTTCCCGGATGGCGGCGACTGTTTCAAAGAGCCGCGCCGCCTTCTTTTCCATGCACCCTGTTATGTGGATGCAGTATGTACTGTTCTGTTCCATGTATAGTTCATTCGCAAGCCACGTCGTTAGACAATCCCAGAGGACGAAATCGTTTGGTTGAATGAACGTTTGTGCGTTGTCGAGCTCAGTCGGCTGTTCAAGCGTCAGCCAATTTTCGTTCACGCGGTCCAATTTATGCTTTTCGATCCGTTGTCGCATTTCCTCATCGACCGCGCGACCGGATGCGATGTAGACGAGTCTGCCTTCAGCGGCGGCAGCCCCCTCGACGAGCAGCTTTTCTGCATATGCGCTCTTCCCGCTTCGGACGCCGCCGCTGATTAAGGTCAGTTTTCCTCCCATGAAATCGACCACCTTTCCTTACTTCCGTCAGTTTTGAGTGTGGATACGGTTTCTTGAGCGCTTTCCCACTGTTCATGAGCGCGGATATGGTTTCTTGAACGCAATTCCACTGATCATGAGCGCGGATTCGGTTTCTTGAGCACGATTCCACTGTTCATGGGCGCAACTACAGTTTCTTGAGCACGATTCCACTGTTCTTGAGCGCGGATATGGTTTCTTGAACGCAATTCCACTGATCATGAGCGCGGATTCGGTTTCTTGAGCGCGGTTCCACTGTTTATGAGCGCAGATTCGGTTTCTTGAGCGCGGTTCCACTGTTCATGAGCGCGGATTCGGTTTCTTGAGCGCTTTCCCACTGTTCATGAGCGCGGATCCGGTTTCTTGAGCGCGCCTGCAAGTTCCCTCCGCAGTTCTTCCATTTCCGCACTGCTTTTCATGCCGATCCGCAGCCAGCGTCCGTCCATTCCGCGGAAGTTTTCGGAATGGCGGAGGACGATGCCTTTCGCGAGCATATCGGTATACAGCTTTCCGGCATCTTCCGGTTTGAAAGATAGGAAGTTTGCTTCCGATTCGGTCACCGTACATCCGAGCTCTCTCAGAAACGCCGACATTTTCTCACGTTCCTCTGCGGCATGGCGAATCGCTGTCTCACGGTACACATCCTCGTCGAGGCAAACCGCCCCGATTGCGGCCGCCAGCCCGTTGACATTCCAATGCGGTGCCATCGATTTTAAAGCCGCTATGACCTCCGGATGCGCAACTGCATACCCGAGGCGGATGCCCGGGATCGCGTACATCTTCGTCATCGACCGGACTACGATGACATGCGGGAAATGTTTCAGTTCGGCAATGAACGATCTTCTTTCATCAACGAAATCGATGAAAGCCTCATCGAGAACCACTTCACAGCCCGCCTCCCCCGCATTCCGGATAAGCGTCAGTAGATCTTCACGATCCGGCAAAACACCCGTCGGATTGTTCGGCGTACAAAGGTACAAAGCATCTGACCGTAAGACCGATTCCAAAATCGCCTCGATCGGCAGCTTGAAGCCGTCCACTTCAGAAGCAAAGATTCGTTCAATCTCCACTCCCTTCGCCTTCAACGTCGCTTCGTATTCCGAAAACGTCGGGTGGACGACGATCGCCCGCTTCCCCCGGTACCGTTCTGCAATGAGCGACAATATTTCCGCCGCACCGTTGCCGGCGAACACCGATGCCTTTGGAACCCCATGATACTCCGCCGTCCTTGACAGGAAAGGCTCGCCGGATGGGTCCGGATAGGCGTGTAATCGCGTCACAAATTCCGGCCACAACTCGATAACAGCCCGCGGAGGTCCCGCCGGATTGCAGTTTTCACTGAAATCCAGTATCCGCGAGGGCGGCGTCATACCGAGCTTTTCATAGACGTGCCGTGGGTTCGCCCCGTGTTCAGGCAATTGCATAAAAAATCACTCCAATGATCGTCATTAGCATCCAGAAGGCGAAAGACACCGCGTGCATTTGCCGGATGGCCGATTTGATGTGCGCCGCTTGCAACGGCTTTAGTCCGGGGCCGATTTCCGGTCGTTCGGAAACGGTTCCCCTGTATGTACTTTTCCCGCCCAGTTTCACGCCGAGCTGCCAAGCAGACGCAGCCTCGAGGTAGCCGCTGTTTGGGCTCGGGTGATTCCTAGCGTCCTTGCTCCAGCCGACAAACCGTTTCCGGAAAGGAATTTCCCCTTCATTCGAAGTGAAAATGAGGATGAAGAAACCCGTTATCCTAGCGGGAATGAAATTCAACACGTCATCAGCCCGCGCTGAAAACTTGCCGAATTCACGGTAGCGGTCATCTTTATAGCCAATCATCGAATCGAGCGTGTTGACGGCTTTGTACATCCATAACCCGGGAGCGCCGAAGAGGAATGCCCAGAACATCGGAGACGTAATGCCGTCTGCTGTATTTTCCGATACCGTTTCGATCGCGCCGCGGGCGATTTCGCTTTCTTGCAACTTGAGGGTGTCGCGGCCGACGATCCATGACAGTTTTGTCCTAGCTTCCTCAAGATCGCCGGCTTCAAGTGGATTGTAGACGTCTAGGGCAGCGTCCCGCAAGCTTTTCTGGGCGAGTCCGATTGCAACGAGAACCGCTTCGACGGCAATCCCGGCAGCAATATGTAGTTCGTAGGCTGACCAGACGATCACAAGCATAATCGCCGTAACAGCGAACACGACAAAGAACATCATTCCCGCGCCTTTCAGTACGCGGGCGCGCCCTTTGTTCAGGACCGCGGTGAGCTTCGAGATGGATGTGCCGATCCAGCGTATAGGATGCGGCCAGTTCGGGGGATCCCCGATGACGCGGTCGAGGACGAACCCGATCGCGATTGCAACAAAATGGGCTTGCATGTTCAATCCTCCGATTTCAGTATATGGTCTTGCGAAATCAGGTCCATCCTTTCGCTTTTTTATACGCACGGATCGCACGGACGGTGCAGTCGTAGACGCCGTGGCCGATCAGTTTTCCAAGTGGGGTGATCGGGCCTGCGTACGGCAGATTCTCGCCTTCCTGCGTCGCTGCGACGAGGAGGCTGTCGGTCGATGTCCCCGTTGCAATTGTGCCGGTGAGCGGATCTTTGACGTTTTCGGTTTGGAGCGCTTTCGTTTTCGCCTCGGTTGCGGTGATCATCGCCTGGATGAACGCCTCTTCGGGCAGCTGGCCGTTGACGATGACCCATGTGTTGATCGTGCCGACTTTTTGCTCACGGTCGAGTGCTTGGGAGACATCGACAGCATTGCTGACGCCCGCTGTCACCATGACGAGGACGGTGCCGAAATCGCCTTCGTATTCGCCGATTTCCGCGTGCTCGGTCGTGACGGCGGTCATCATCCCGACGGTGTCCGCTATCGGGTAACCGTGCTGTTCGAGGTAGGCGGACATTTCCGCTTTGACGTCGTCGCAGTTGTAGTTTTCGTCGACGTGGCGGTTGACGAATGCGCGGTACCAGCCGAGCCCGGCGTTTACGACGGCGGATGAGACGGTTTTCAATGGTTGGTTGACCTGGAATGAAACGCGTTCGGCCGAGACAGTGAAGTGCTCTTTATTGACATTGAACGGTTCGCTTTCCTCCGTTTTCTCCGGCAGAAGCGTCATTTGCGGCTTCGGCAGTTCGGGATGCGGCTGCGTTTTGACTCGCGCGTTATACACTTTGCCGATCATCGTTTCCCTGATGACGTCTTGCGGCTCGCCGATTATGGCAATCTCCCCTTTTTCCATGAGGAGCAGCCGGTCGCAGTAAAGCGAGGCGAGGTTGACGTCATGGAAGACTGAGATGACCGTGACGCCTTTTTCGATGGCATGATTGCGGATCGTGTCGAGCAGTTGCTGCTGGTGGGCGATGTCTAGATGGTTCGTCGGTTCGTCGAGCAGGAGGATCGGTGCCTCTTGCGCGAGCGCCTGTGCGACGAATACCCGCTGCTGTTCGCCGCCTGACAGCAGTTCGATCGCCGTGTCTTTGTAGCGGGTGATGCCCGTGTAGTCTAGCGCCTCGGTCACCGCCCGCTCGTCTTCATCGGACCAGGACGAAAAAAGCCCGGACTGGTGCGGATACCTGCCGAGCGCGACGGTGTCTTTCACGGTATGCGAAAAGGCGTGCGCATGGAGCTGTGGAAGGACGGCAACTTTCTTCGCGAATTGCTTTTGGGAATAAACCGCGGCGTCCTGTCCGTCGATGTTGACGGCTCCTTCTTGCTTCGGCAAGATGCCTGAAATGATTTTCAGCAGCGTTGATTTCCCGCTGCCGTTCGGTCCGAGGATGCCGAGGATTTCCCCTTTATTCACACGGAATGAGATGTTTTTGACGATCGGCTCTTTGCCGTATCCCCCCGCGAGGTTGTCGACTTGCAGCATGTTACATGGCCCCTTTCCTTCTCTGTCTGTAGAAAATGTACGCGAATACCGGCGCACCGATGAACGCTGTAATGACGCCTACCGGCAGTTCAGAAGGCGAGATGATCGTCCGGGCGATGAGATCGCAGATGATGAGCAATGTTGCGCCGTTCATGAACGATAACGTCAGCAGATGCCTATGGTCAGATCCCCACATGAGGCGCGTCATATGCGGGACGACGAGGCCGACGAAGCCTATTGTTCCGGATACCGCGACCGCTGAACCCGTCAGGATAGAACCGCCGATCAGGATCATGAATTTCCGGCGCTTGACGTTGACGCCTAAATGATGGGCGCGTTCCTCGCCGAAGAGCATCGCATTCAATTCCCTGCGGTTCATCCACAGAATGAAAGAACCGATGACGACGAACGGCAGCACCATGACGATATAATTCCAGCCCCGCATCGAGACGCTGCCGAGGAGCCAGCCGATGATCTGCCGCAGTTCTTCACCGGTGAGGGCAATCATGAGCGACAGGATGGAGCTAAGAAATGAACCGAAGATGATTCCGGTGAGGATGATCGTCTCCATTTTCATCGAACGGTCGACGAGCCTTGCGAAGCCGATGACGAGGAACATCGTCAAGGCGGCCCCGGTCATGCTGAAGACAGGTAATGTGTATGTGCCTAGGATTGGAATCGATAAACCGAAAAAGAGTGTCACGACAGCACCGACCGAGGCGCCGGATGACACTCCGAGTGTGTATGGATCCGCGAGCGGGTTTTTCAGCAATCCTTGGAAAGCGGCGCCGGAAATTGCAAGCGATGCGCCGACGAGCCCGGCTAAGATGACGCGGGGCATCCGGATTTTCCATAGGATATTTGAAGCAGTTGTATCCGACGAATCCCAAAATGTGCTGATCGGAATTTTGACGGTTCCAATCGAAACACCGAGCCATACCGCCACTAGAAGCGTGGCGGCGGACACGATGTAGGCAATTGTTGCTTTATTCACCAAACAACTCCGGATAGATGGCTTTTGCCACTTCTTCAAGGCCTAGCGCGAGGCGCGGGCCTGTGCGGCTCGTCAAGTTTTCATCGACTTGGACGACAGCGTCTTCTTTGACAGCTGTAATGTCAGCGAAGCCGTCACGGTTTTTCACGCTTTCGATGATATCCGGTACATAGCTGTACATGACGAGGATGACGTCAGGGTTCTGTTTGACAATCTCCTCCGGGCTGATCATGACCCAGCCGTCTTCTGTAATAACGTTTTCCGCACTAATCATTTCGAGGATTTCCTGCATGAACGTATTTTTACCCGGTGCATAAATTTCAGGTGCATCAGATGTTTCAATGAATACGCGTTTCATGTTCTTTGCCTTGACCTTGTCTGTTTTCGCTAGGACTTCTTCGACTTTCGCTTTCATGTCCTCGACGATTGTTTCAGCTTCTTCCGTTTTACCGGTTGCCTGTCCGATCGTTTTGATCGTTTCATATGTCTGTTCAAAATCCGCCGCATTTTTCACGACGAATACGTTGATGCCTGCATCGCGGAGCTGCTGAAGACCTTCGTCAGATGTGCCGAGCATGGATTCATGGGCGAAGACGATGTCCGGAGTCATCGAGACTATTTTTTCGACATTGAATTCCTGTCCGCCGATTTTCTCTTTCTCCAATGCTTCTTCCGGATAGTTATCCCAGTCGTTGACGCCGACAATTTCATCGTTTAAGCCAAGCGCGAACAGGATTTCCGTATTGCTCGGAATCATGGAGACGATCGTTTCAGGCGCTTTTTCGAGTGTAATGTCATTGCCGACCGCGTCTTTGAGTGTGAGCGGGAATGCCGTTTCCGCCGTTTGCTCTTCCTTCTGTGTATTTTCCGTTGCCGATTTGTTGTCCTTCTCTGCGTTGTCCGTGCCGCATGCCGCGAGCAGAAACGTTGCAAGGATTGCTGTTAGCCAAAGCTGCCAAGTCTTCTTCATTCCGATTTCCTCCTGTTTGTTCCAAATAAAAATCCCCCGTTTTATGGACGGAGGAATGTGTTTAGTAAAAATACAGCGGATGTTGATATGTACGCGCCGATTTCCACCAAACCTATCCTCGTAGGGTACGGGTGACTCATGAAGGCAGGTCTCCTGGCTTATGCTCTTCGCGTACTGCGCCTTCCCGGAAAATATCCAGTGGCATGTTGCAGCTTGCGAGCATGTACAGTGGCGGGACCGCGCCGGAATTGAACCGGCTTCCCTTTTAACCCCGGCGTTGACGGCGGGGCACCTTCATGTTTGGTTATGTAATTATGATTCGAGTTTAATTATACTATAGATTTGTGCGATGTCGAGGGGATGCATTTTCTTCAGTCGTTATTCGCGTTTATGCGTTTTTTAGCAGATTTATGCGTCTTTCCCCGGGTTTATGCTTCTTTCCAGGAATTTATGCGTATTCTCTAGGATTTATGCGCATTTGAGCAAAAAACGCCCCTCCACATTCGGAGGGGCGTTTCATTTTTACATTCTTTCCGGAGCAGCAACGCCAATCAGTTTAAGCGCGTTCGCAATTGTCGTGCGAGTTGCTGTGATCAATGCAAGACGTGCTTCGGACAAGTCGCGGTTGTCCGGATCGAGCACTTTTTCGGCATTGTAGAAGCTGTGGAATTCCGCGGCAAGCTCCTGGATATAGATTGTGATCCGGTGCGGCGAGCGCATTCTTGCTGAATCGCTGACGGCACGCGGGAAGTCGCCGAGTTTTTTCAAGAGCGATAATTCCTTTTCCGTCTGCAATAAATCCACGTGATCCGTCGAAGCCGCAAGATTCTTCTCCTCCGCCTGGCGAAGGATTGATGAAATGCGTGCATGCGCGTATTGCGCGTAGTACACCGGGTTTTCATTCGACTGCGAAATCGCTAAATCCAGATCGAAGTCCATTTGCGAATCCGCGGAGCGCATCGCGAAGAAATAACGGACGGCGTCTAAACCGACTTCTTCGACGAGTTCGCGCAGTGTGACCGCTTTTCCGGTACGCTTGCTCATCTTGAATTTCTCTCCGTCTTTGTACAGCTGCACCATTTGCGCGACTTCCACTTCGAGCGTGTCGCGGTCGTAGCCGAGCGCTTCGATTGCCGCTTTCATCCTCGGAATGTAGCCGTGATGGTCAGCTCCCCAAATGTTGATAAGCTTGTCGAAGCCACGGCGGAGCTTGTCTTCGTGGTACGCGATGTCCGGCGTCAAGTACGTGTACGTGCCGTCATTTTTAATGAGGACGCGGTCTTTATCATCCCCGAATGTCGTCGAACGGAACCACGTAGCGCCGTCCTCTTCATACACATGCCCGTTCGCACGCAATTTATCTAGTGCGACGCCGATTTTCCCGTCCGTATAGAGCGATGTTTCCGAGAACCAGTTATCGAAAGGCACGCGGAAATCTTCCAAGTCCTTCTTCAGCTTCGCCAATTCGAAATCAAGGCCATACTTCCTGAAAAAGTCCTGACGCTCTTTTTCGGGAGTATTCACGTACTGTTTGCCGAACTCCACAGCAAGCTTCTCACCGATATCGATGATGTCCTGTCCCTGGTAGCCATCCTCCGGCATTTCCTTTTCAAGACCTAATGCTTGGAAGTATCGCGCCTCGACTGAAAGGGCCAAATTATTCACTTGATTGCCCGCGTCATTGATGTAATATTCCCGTGATACATCGAAGCCTGCAAAATCGAGGATATTGCACAATGAATCACCGATGGAAGCGCCACGCGCATGTCCCAGGTGCAAGTCGCCCGTCGGATTCGCTGAAACGAATTCGACTTGGACTTTTACGTTCTCGCCATATGTCGAACGGCCGTAATCCGCTCCTTGGGCAAGGACCGTTTTGACGACTTCCCCTAAGTAATCGCTTTTCAGCTTGATGTTGATAAATCCTGGACCCGCAATTTCCATTGATTTAATGGAAGTTGAAGATGTGTCCAAATTTTCGAGAATGGCTTCCGCGATTGCGCGGGGCGGCTTTTTCGCGAGTTTCGTCAATTGCATAGCGATATTCGTCGCGTAGTCGCCGTTCTCTTTGTTTTTCGGCGTTTCTAGAATGATGTTCGGCATTGCCGATTCATCTGCTAGTCCGGAAGCGATAACCGCCTCGCGGAATGCGTCTTTAATTTCCTGTTGGATCTTTTCAACTGCGTTCATTATTGTCCCTCCGTATATGTAATGTTCAGTTCGTGTCTGCCTAGCAATGCGCCTTCTGCATGTAATTCATAGTGGGCTATGAATTTGTCCGCTCCAACTTCCAGCTTCGTCGTCTTCACGAGAAGATCGAAAGTGGCGGGACCGTTGCCGTATGAGCCTGGCCGTATTTCTCCCTGCGTGAACGGCAGGCGCATCTGGACCGCTCCGCTCCGCATGATCAATGCGTCCTGTTCTTCCAATTTCACCGTCGTTTGCACTTGCTGGCCGTTTAGGTCTTCGACAAATCGCAAATAGGTCTTGCCCGCTTTTTCGACCAATGTCCCCTCTGCGTTCAGCTCATGCTTGTCTGCAGCCTGGCCTACATGCCGGATCGTCGATTGGAGCCGGACATCGACGTTTCGTCCTTCTTTGTTTGATTCCACTGTTGCACCGCCCTTGCCGTTCAAAATATCTATTCATTATATCGTGTATCCCCGCACTATTCCAATACATCGCGAATTGTCGGAATCAAATCTATGTTTTTATCGATTTGCCGTTTAACTTTTGCACGCCGGTTCCATACTGACTGCAAAGAACGGTGGGAGAAGGGATTGCATGAGACGGGTCGATTATATAAAGAAAAAGAAAAGACGTAACTTCTTTCGACGGATTGCCCTGCTGATCGTTACCGCGTTGACGGCGTTTTTCACAATGTTCCTCGCTTTGCGTCTTTATGCGCAGATTACGGGGGCACCTTCGTTGAGCGTGCCGAAAGCGAGTGTGTTCCTCGACAAGAACGGACGCCAGATCGGCGATAAGTTTTCCGCGGAACGCCGGTATTGGGTCAGTCTCGATGAAATTTCGCCATTTCTGCTCGACGCAGTGATCGCGACGGAGGACCGCAATTTTTACGAGCACAACGGGTTTGATTATAAACGGATTGCCGGGGCTGTGTTGAAAGACGTGAAGACGATGAGAAAAGCGGAAGGCGCAAGCTCCATCACTATGCAGTATGCCCGGAATTTATTTCTGACACATGAAAAATCGTGGAACCGTAAAATAAAAGAGTCCATCTATGCATATCGGTTGGAAACTTTTTACGACAAGGATGTCATTTTGGAAGGCTATTTGAATACGATCTATTTCGGTCATGGGATGTACGGCGTCGAGGCGGCGAGCAGGTTTTATTTCGCGAAGTCGGCGGAGGAGCTGACACTCGAGGAAGCCGCGCTCATTACGGCGATTGCGAAAGGGCCGGCCGTGTTCGATCCACTCGACAATCCCGAGCGTTCCCGTGAACGTCAACTATTGATCCTTTCCCTTATGGAGAACCAGGGATTCATCACAGAAATTCAGCGGCAGCGCGCGGCGGATGTTGCAGTGGCGCTGAAGACCGAAGACTGGAAGGATATGAAGAGGGTCGCCCCTTATTTTTTGGATGAAGTGTGGCGGGAAGCGGAGCGGATTTTAAGCAAGAAAGGGCGCTATCCGGCTGAAGGCGGTTGGACGATCCGGACGACGCTTGATCCGCATCATCAGCAGACGGCGGAGGAATACATCAAGAAATGGATGCCTGATAGCGGGCTGCAGGTCGGTTTCATGTCGATGGAGACCGAAACCGGAGCGATCACTTCACTCGTTGGCGGAATTGATTATAAAGAGAGCCCATTCAACCGGGTGACGCAGGCGAAGCGGCAGCCAGGATCCGCGATGAAGCCGATCTTGTATGCTGCGGCGCTTGAAGATGGCTATAATCCGCTCACATTCATGTCGACGGAACGTACTATTTTCACGTATGACGAAGGGCGCTCGACGTATGAGCCGAAAAATATCAACGGCAAATTCGCAGGTCATCCAATCTCCCTCGCGCAGGCGATCGCCATCTCGGATAATATTTACGCCGTGAAGACGCTTGAGGATATCGGGTACAAAAAGTTCAATAAAATGGCGGATCGGCTTGGACTCGATGTTAAATTCCAGGAGTCCCCCGCTGTCGCATTGGGCACTTCGACGGTCACTTTGCTGGAAATGACGACCGCGTATGACCGGATTGCGTCAGGCGGACTGGAAGTGGAACCGACGATGATCCTGTCCATTACCGACGCGGATGGGAAAACGGTGTACGAACAGCCGAAGAAGAGTACGAAACGTGTCATGACCGAACAGGATGCATTCGTGCTCACCCATATGTTGACAGGCATGTTCGACCCGGCTTTCAATGATTATTCCGTTTCAACCGGTCTGTCGATGCGCTCCAAACAAAAACGGCCGTATGCAGCAAAATCAGGGACGACCATTTCCGACCAATACTTGATCGGCTACACCCCTTCACTGACTGCGGGAATCTGGACGGGCTATGACGTCGGCCAGCAATTGACGAACTTGGAAGACAAGGCCGCATCGAAGAAAATATGGATCGACTTCATGGAAACGGTCCACGCCGGCAAAACGCCGGAGCCGTTCATTCCCCCGAAAGGCGTCAGCAGTGTCATCGTCGACGTCGAAACCGGGGGCATCGCGGTCAACGAATGTCCGAAGCAACGGCTTATGTATTTGAAGGAAAAAGACATGCCGCAAAAGCTATGCACCGATAAGAACTTGCGCGAACAGCGGAACAACGGCGATGAAGACTCAGGAACGTTCGAACTTTTCCCGTTTTCGTTTTTTGAATAGCCAAAAGCGAAAGCCGTCACGAAGAACGGCTTTTGCGAGCACAAGCGCAGCGTTGCGAGCACGATTTGCCTTATGGTCTAGCGCCCGGAGTCTAGACGATAACAGGCAATCAAAAAAGCTTTGCCCTTCTGAATTGAATCAGTGGGGCAAAGCTTTTTTACCGTCAAATGCGTCCTATCGCATGATGGCTCATCGCTTGGGTTGTAGTGAACCAGCAATTGACAGGGAGTCGCATTGCTCCGGTTGTCCTAGCTTACAATCGCAAGCTGTAATCAGTGTACTTCCTTTTCCGCAGACATTCAACTACCGAAGTCGCGGAAGTCATCACATTTCACAGTTTGTTCATAATTCAGGCGAATCGGCACCGAGATCGATGCGCAATTTCGGTTCGCTGCGGTCCCACATTTCCTTGTTGTGCGTCGAAAGGAAATCTGTGAGGATCTGTTTCGATTTGTCATCCATATGATCGACCATGATGTGCCGCTTCATCGATTTGTCCATTTTATTCACATGATCCGCAAGAACCTTATATCCTCTGCGCTTTTCGCGGTTCACGACCATTTCGCACGCAGTGACGCCTGCATAATACGGGCCTTCCTTATTGAAATCAATCGTTACCCAGACGAGCCAGTACGGTTTTCCGCCTTCCGAATCTTCGCGGTTCGTCGTGAATTTCACGCCTCGTTCCGTATCGCTGCGGGCATGCATCGCACCAATCTCGATGCGCGCTTCCCCTTCTTCGATGTCGATGATGACCGGCGAGACGTTTTCCAATGACAAAGCCCCGATCCCGAATCCTCCATGTCCATCGGTCGGATCATCTTTTATGATGGTGAATCCCATTTTCCGTTTCGGTTTTTCATTCGTCATTCCTATAACCCCTCCCATTCTGCTATTATATACACTATACCCAAATATAGGCGAAAGGGGGAACTAGTATGCCAATTGTAACTGTAAAAATGATTGAGGGCCGCACGGATGAGCAGAAGCGCAATCTCTGTGAAAAAGTGTCAGCAGTCGTTGCTGAAACAACGGGTGCTCCGATTCAAAACGTATCTGTCATCATCGAAGAAATGTCGAAAAATCATTATGCAACCGGAGGCAAGCGCCTGAGCGACACGGAATAATTGGTGCGATGCGAGATTCTCGCATCGTTTTTTGTTTGCTGGGAGGGCTTTGGGCGTGGGGGCGGAGGTCTTGAGCGCGATTCCGATTTCTTGAGCGTGGGGGTGGAGGTCTTGAGCGCGATTCCGATTTCTTGAGCGTGGGGGCGGTGTTCTTGAGCGCGAATCCGAATTCTTGAGCGCGGGGGCGGAGGTCTTGAGCGCGAATCCGAATTCTTGAGCGTGGGGGCGGAGGTCTTGAGCGCGATTCCGATTTCTTGAGCGTGGGGGTGGAGGTCTTGAGCGCGAATCCGAATTCTTGGGCGCGGGGACGGAGTTGTTGAGCGCGAATCCGAATTCTTGAGCGTGGGGGCAGAGTTCTTGAGCGTGGGGGCGGAGGTCTTGAGCGCGGACGGCTTCACATCGGCACTGCCACCTCCCCCGACGCGATTCCAACAAAAAAATCCCCTCATATCAAAGGGGATCTCCATCTATTATGCTACAACCGAACACGCTTGCAGCTCCGCAATAAATTCAAAAGCGTCCTGCATTTCGTCGTCGGTGAAATTCAGTTTGTTTTTCACGATACGGACTTTCTCAATCTGCTCGTCTTTCGGCAAGTAATCGAAATAAAGCAATGTCGACACCAGCTCTAAAAATCGCGAGCTCTTTCCATTCAGGCGATCAATACAGTCCGCAAGTTTTTCATGCGGCGCTGCAGCGGTTTCCAAAAAGCGGCCGCCCTCTTCCGTCACGTTATAACTATATTGAACGTATGAGCCCTTGTCCGTGCAGCTCTCCTTTAAAAAGCCCATTTCGCACAATTCCTCGACCCGGAGCGTCAATTCCTCCGAATAGGGGCCGTACATATGCAACTCGTATTTTTCAGCGAATGGGAAATCCATCTTCTTCGCGATATAGATCATCTTCTGCAACTTCTTCCGCCCGCGAGCTTCCCCCGCCATGGCAATGAATTGCACAATTCTAGCATGTTCCTGCAGCAACCTACTCACCTCTCAACATTTGTAAAATCTTCTCATATAGCGGATTTCCCTCTGACTCCAAAACATCTTCGGGAAAATAAATTTTATGGTCGGTGCGCCGCTTGCCTGAAATGGCATCGACGATTTCCGATGACCGGGACAGCTCGCTCAGCTCGCCGTTCGACATTTGTAAATAGATCGGCACGCGCTCATTTTCCTCGCCGGGCCGGTAGAAGTCATACGGCAAGTCGGACGATGAATCGGTAACCAGATAGTACTCCGGGTCAAGACCTGCTTCCTTGAACAGCCTTTCGAGCTCGCCGATTTTCCGATATTCCTTTGCCGGATCGAACTCGGCATATTGGAACAATCTCCGGTTGAGAAAACGGTCGCACAAGTCCGCCAATATGGCATCCTCTTCCTTGCGCCACCATTGGAAATACGTCATGAGCACGCCTTCGTCCAATGATAGGTACTCCTCGAGGCCGAATGTCCGATCGAAGAACGACTTGAAGTGGACAGGCTCATACTTGAACGGATAGCCAGCAGTATGTAGATGTTTTGCGCGATGCAGGATTTTAATCAGAATGACTTCCGCGCTTCGCGAAACTGGGTGAAAGTAGACTTGCCAATACATTTGGTAGCGGCTCATAATATAATCTTCCACTGCGTGCATTCCGCTAAACTTGATAACTACCTGCTCCTCCGCAGGACGCATGACGCGCAAAATCCGCTCCATATCGAAATGGCCGTACGAAACACCGGTATAGTAGGCGTCCCGCTGCAAATAATCCATCCGGTCCGCATCGATCTGGCTGGAAATGAGGCTGACGGCAAGCTTGTCCGGGTAAGTTTTTCCGATGACATCGGCGACTTGCTGCGGGAAATCAGGCGAGACGCGGCGCAGCACTTCATTCACTTCCGTGTCCCCTGTCAAAATCGCCTGCGTGAATTTCTCGTGGTCAAGTGTGAACACCTTTTCGAACGCATGCGAAAACGGACCGTGGCCGAGGTCATGCAGCAAAGCGGCGCACAGCGTCAACAACCGTTCTTCGTCATTCCATTCCGCCCGTCCGCTGAAGCCGTCGTCAATGATCCGCCTGACAATTTCATAGACGCCGAGCGAGTGCTGGAAGCGGCTATGCTCCGCTCCGTGGAAAACGAGATACGTCGTCCCGAGCTGCCGGATCCTGCGAAGCCGCTGGAATTCCCGCGTCCCGATGACGTCCCATATGACTTTGTCGCGCACATGGATATACCGGTGGACCGGATCCTTGAATACTTTCTCTTCGAAAAGCTTTTCATTCTTATAATCCACTTATTCATCCACCTCCGTCGATGCATTTTCTTAAGTATATCAAAAACCCGGCAAGAGAAAAGAAAGGGTTTCATTGAATTGATTGCAATTATTTTGACCTACGTTTCAGTTTGGATGAATAAAAGGCTTTCACACTGTACACACTGACCGTAAGAAAGAGACTATGAACATGGCAGGAGGCAAGGAGATGGTGAAAGTTAGACAGGATGCTTGGCTTGAGGAAAATGATATTTTATTAGCCGAGACGGTGCTAAGGCACGTCCGGGAAGGCAGTACACAGCTCAGCGCATTTGAAGAGGTCGGAGATGCACTCAACAGAACCGCGGCAGCATGCGGTTTCAGATGGAACGCGGTCGTCCGGCGCGAATACGAAAAAGAACTGGCAGAGGCGAAAAAAGAACGGAAGCAGGCAATGCGGGTTTTGGGCGCGGACTTCAAAAGACGCAGCCAGCAATTATATAGCCCTGTTCAAGGGGTTGATCAGGATGAAAAGATTGCTGTCCCTTTATCGGCCTTATCACTTGATACAGTAATTGCCTATTTAATTCGTCTACACCATACAGGCGGTGGCGACACTGAATCACTCAGATGGAAGCAGACTGCTAAAATGGCAAACGAAAAAGTCGAGTCTCTCCAAAAAGAGATCGACAAACTGCAGCAAGAGAATAAAACACTTCGAAGTGACTACGAACAATTCGTACAAATCATGAACCGGGCACGCCGCCTCGTCACATTGGAAGACGATTCCGATCGCACAGCCCCCGTCTTCACGATGGAGCGGAACGGAAATCTCGTATCCAAAGAACCGCCGATCAATCACTGATCCGGCGGTTTTTTTTGATTAAAATCATGCTAAAAACGCATAAACGCAAATTTCCACGCATAATCCGCTGTAAAAGCTCATAAATCGATGCAAACGCGCATAAATACATTTTCTCACGCATAAATCGCCGCAAACCCTCATAAATCAATCTATCCGCGCATAACCGCGAAAATCTTCAACGGCTTCTCGCAAGCATCTTCTGATTCCGCTCGACAACCCGATTCAAATAAAACAAATAAAGCTCCATCTCCTCAGGCGTGAACCCGCCCATCTGCACTTCATCCTCGGAAAGCGACCGCAACAGCAGCTGGACGCGGATTCCGACTTCATTCACAGAAATCGGCTCGCCGATGAGCTCCGACAGCGACGCCATCACTTCCGGGCGGATATCCGGGTAGGTGAATTTCGTCTGCTCACCTTGCAGACCGGTTTCGTATAAATCGCGGATGAGGCGAGCGCGCTCAGCACCGCTGCCTTCCACGCACAAGTACACTTGGATCGCGACGCCTTGGCGCAATCTGCGCTGTGAAATCCCCGCGAACTTCCTGCCGCCGATACTCAAGTCGTACGAGCCCGGGCAGTAGGATCCGACGATTTCATACGCTTCGATCTGCTCCGCGACTTCCGGGAACAGCATGCGGACGAATTCCACCATCGCCTCATACCCTTCCGGAATATCGATGGACCCTTCCTGCTCGGATAGGACGATGGAAATATTGAGCACGCCGCCATCCAAGACGACGGCGAGACCGCCTGAATTGCGGACGATCACCTTATAGCCGGCTTCCTGGAATAGCGGGAGCGCTTCTTCGATATGCGGCAGCCGGTGATCTTGGATGCCGAGGACGACTGTTTCGTCATGCACCCATGTGCGGACGGTCGGCACGGCCATTTTCTGGCCGACGAGATGACAAAGCGTATCGTCCATCGCGAACGATTCCAATGCGGATCTATTTCTAGCGGTCATCGATTCGTCGATGAAACGCCATTTAGGGAGTTGTAAATTGGACATTCCTTATTCTCCTGATGATCTTTTTACTTTTAGTTTTTCCGCTATAAGCATACAACAGTTCCACGTTCGGGAACAGTCCTGCATTCTTGAAGATTGTATGACTTCTATGCTTAAGAACCGTGTTTTCCTGTCCGTTATGCTACACTATGGGAAGAAGTAAATCACGTTTAAAGGAGTTTGAATTCATATGAACGAAGCAGCAATTACACTCGATGGTTGGTATGTGCTACATGATTTGCGCGCGATGGATTGGGCGTCCTGGAAATTGATTTCTAAAGAGGAACGCAAGGCAGCTATCGACGAGTTCATGGCTTATTTGGATAAACTTCAGCAAGCGGATGACGCGAAGACGGGCAGCCATGCATTTTACACAGTTGTCGGACAGAAAGCGGATTTCATGCTCATGATCCTGCGCCCGACAATCGACGAACTGCAGGAGCTCGAAGCTGAATTCAATAAATTGACGATTGCCGATTATACGATTCCGGCTTATTCCTATGTATCCGTCGTGGAACTGTCCAATTATCTGGCGGGCGAGTCGGATGAAGATCCGTACCAGAACCCGTATGTACGCGGACGTCTATATCCGGAGCTGCCACGCAATCAGTACATCTGTTTCTACCCGATGGACAAGAAGCGTGAAGGCGAAGACAACTGGTATATGCTCAGCATGGACAAGCGCAAGGAATTGATGCGCAGCCATGGCATGATCGGCCGCGGATATGCAGGCAAAGTGAAGCAGATCATTTCAGGCTCTGTCGGCTTCGACGATTTCGAATGGGGCGTCACATTGTTCTCGGATGATGTTCTCCAGTTCAAGAAATTGGTTTACGAAATGCGCTTCGACGAAGTGAGCGCGCGCTACGGCGTATTCGGTTCGTTCTTCATCGGCACGATACTTGATGGAGAGAAGAAGTCATCATTCTTTACAGTTTAATGAAAAGAGCCTCTTGGATGAGGCTCTTTTTTTGTATGCGCGAATTGAGTTATGCGTGATTACAGGCGTTTATGAGCTTTTGGGCCGATTTATGCGTACATATTCGGCGATATGCGTATTTTTAGAAGTTTATGCGTGAATATCCGGATTTATGCGCTTCTGCAGCGATTTATGCGTGTTTAGTTCCCCGTTACTCCAAAAAGTTCGAGACGACTTCGATGAACAGGCGAGGCTGTTCGACATTCGGTGCGTGGCCCGATAATTTGAATTCCAGGAAAACACCAGCCGGAATGAGCTGGGCAGTCTCCTCACCGTATTCAGGCGGATTCAATCCGTCGTGCAAACCGCCAATGACGAGCGCCTCGGCACTGATCCGGTGCAGGTCCTTCCTGAAATCGAATCCTTCCAACGCTTTTGAAGCGACCGCCTGCTCATGCAACGTCAATTGCTCGCTGTTTTCCGCCGTTTCATGCAGCCACTTCCCGACTGCTATCTGGTTATGAAACATGTATTTCGACGCGGCGACCATTTTATCAATAGCAGTCATGCCCTCCATCTCATCAGCATGCCGTTCATAAAGCTCTTCCATTGATGCCTGCTCGCCATGGGATTTCGTCGCGACAAGCACAAGTTTCTTCACCCGTTCGCCGAGTTCAATGGCGACTCCCTGCGCGATGTAACTCCCCATCGACACCCCGATCAGGTGAAATGAATCCAGGCCAAGATGATCGACGAGCGAGACGACATCCTGAATATGGTCCTTCAACTCATATTTCTCCGGTTTTTCAGAATTCCCATGTCCCCGGGCGTCCGGCGCGATGACCCGATACTTTTCTTTGAACTGATCGATCTCATGCCGGAACATTTCACTATTGCTTGTCAAACCATGCAGCAGCACAAGTGGGAAGCCCTCCCCTTCTTCCTGGTAATAAATCTCCGTCCCGTCCGAATTGAATGTCGGCATCTTACCACTCCTCCGTAAAAGCACTCTGCTCATCCATACCCCAAATACGATTTTTAAATAAACCATGATTGGTCAAAGGCATTCGGCGCGACAGGCGGCACTTCATTCACGCATAAATCCCGCGAAACACGCATAACTGCAATTATCCGCGCATAAACGGCCGTAAATACGCATAAAACGCGGAATTCACGCATAAACAGCTGCATCCACGCATAAATGTCTGCATTCGCGCATAAAGTCGATTTCTCACGCATAAGATGCAATTTCCGCGCATAAATTCCTATAATCACGCATAACCCCAATAGAAGATTTTTCCGCAAACAAAAAAGAGCCATCCAAGACGGCCCTCACCTTTCAATTCTTTAACCATTCCACTATATCCGCCTTCAAGTCATTCCCATTCCAAAACGTCAGCGCGGCTTCCTCGCCAATCCGCTCGACAAGTTGTTCAACATAATCAGTACCTAGGATGTAACCGATCCGGTTATAGCCGAAATAAGAGCCACCGGAGAGACGGAACCATTCCTTCTCCTTCACCATATCCCACTCGCCTAAAGCGTCTTCCAAAAATCGCCGTTTCACTTCGGCTTTATTCTCCTCATAGCACTTCACCCATGGCGCGCCTTCGTCATCGAATGAAAGATAGACCGGCTCCTGAAGCCCCGGCACAATCCGCTTCGATAAATACGTGGCGGCGCCTTCCGTGAAAAGCGTCGTCAAGCCATGCCCCCAATCGACAGTGGACCAGTCAATCCCAGCGCGCGAGGCAAGCGCAAAATGCGTGACGTGGCCGATTTCATGCGCAGTGATCACTTTCAAATGGTCGCGTTCCGCAGAAAGCTTTTCAACGGCAAAGTAGATTTCACGCCGATTATCCCTCGTCACAAACGCATTCGAGCCGAACGTACCGACCATCAGTTTGAATGAAAGCTCCAAGCCCAGTCCGAATGTCTGCTCATACTTCTCATCCATCTCTTGAATAACGTCGGGCAAACTCGCAGAAATGGAACGGATGTCGCCGATCTTGCCTCCATATTTACGGAGCGCCGCTGATAGTCGCTCCTCCGTCCTCGGACAATGGATCGGAAAATACTTTTCATAGATTTTCGCATGCTTATTAAGATACGATTCCAAGTCGGCAAGCGTCGGCTGTTCATGGGATTCCCAGAACTCCAAGAACACCGGAATGCTATTTTCAATATGCATGTAAACTCCCCCCTCCCACCAGTATACATATTTTTCAGTCATCATTGAAAGTTCAAAAGCATATGGTGGAATCGAGGGGTTTATCCCGTAGCTTATCGCTTCTCCCCTACTGAACAGGATTGCCCGCAAGTTTAAAAATGAAAGGATGAAAAACATGGTTCAATATTATTATTATCCAGGTTTTCAACAGCAACAAATGCAAATGCCTGCAACGCCGCCACAGATTCCTGCCAGTGACAGTGGAAGACTTCCTTTTCGGGAGCAGTCGTATATCGAAAACATCCTCCGCCTTAACCGCGGCAAACCAGGCGTATTTCATTTCTCCTTCGAACATGCAGTCGAGGCCGGAAAAAACACACTGGCAATCCCCGGGATGGTGGAAGCGGCAGGACGCGACCACGTCATTTTGAGCACAGCTACAGGCAAACGATATCTATTGCCAATGATCTATTTCGACTATGCGGAGTTCAACGAAGAACTGAATTACTTCAACCAACAACCAATGTAAAAAAAGTCTTCCGTTGCCTATTACGGCATCGGGAGACTTATTTTTTGTTCCAGTGCTAAATGAATTTAATGAAGTATTGGAGAGGCATAGAGTTGTTTTGGTCGCGCGGGAGATGACTTTGGACGCGGGACAGCTCGCTTTGGACGCGCGGGGGATCACTTTGGACGCGGAAACGCCGACTTTGGACGCGCGGGAGATCACTTTGGACGCGGGCCACTCAGGGTTCCCCGCCCCTCCCCCACGACGCGATTCAAAAAAAACGGCCTGAAGAACTGTTGCTCTTCAAACCGTTTTCGATGTTATCTTCCGAACTTTACCGCTGCAATGATGAGCATGATCCAGCCCGCGATGAAGGCGACGCCGCCGATTGGGGTGATGGCGCCTAGAATGCCGATGCCGGATAGGCTCAGGATGTAGAGGCTGCCGGAGAAGATGATGATGCCGGCGAGCAGCAAGTAGCCTGCCCATGACAATGCGGTCGACGGCCCGAAGAGCGATGAGCTCATAAGGATGCCGACTGCGATGAGTCCGATTGCGTGGAACATTTGGTATTGGACGGCTGTTTCCCAGATAGCTAGGTACCGTTCGGACAAGCGCTCTTTCAGTGCGTGTGCGCCGAAAGCACCGAGTGCAACGGCAATTGCCGCGTTGACGGCGCCTGCGATGATGAAAAATGGCATATGATTTCCTACTTTCCGCTAGTATAGATTCTCTCTATAAACATTTTCGCCTTACAAAGATTAGAAGTCAAAGATCGATCCGCCATTCGCATCCTCTTCGTCCAGCGGCCTGCCTTCCAATGACGAAATCCGCGGCTTATGGGAGATTGCCATCGTTCTCGGCGTAATGATCGGCTCGTCTTTCTTTTCATTGCTGACGAGCACGACTTGGCAGAGCGCCCGAATCGCTGTCAGCGCCTCGCGGACGGCTTGGTCGTCGTCGGCGGTTTTCGCGTAATTGAGCTGGCGCTGCATTTCCTCGATGATCCGTTCCGTTGAAATCATTGTCTAGCACCCCCTTTCTTCGGTTCGTATTTCATGCATTCCATGCCCGATGAGCGCCTCACAACGATAGACGGTAGTTCACGAGTCTTGAAGCCATATGCCTTGCAGCCACGCGGGCTTTTCGGATCCCATGTTACGAAGAAGTATTGACATTGAAAACAATTTATAGCCATGCGTCCACCTCTTCCCTTACAGCCCGTCTGTCCGGCACCAGTCGATCGGCTTTTCATTCCACTCTTCCAAAATGGCGTTCGCCTTGGAGTACGGCCGACTGCCGAAAAAGCCGCGACTCGCGCTGAGCGGGCTCGGATGGACTGCTTCGACGACGGCGTTTTTATTCAGATCAATCAGCTTTTTCTTCTCCTGCGCAGGGCGCCCCCATAGGATGAAAACGACAGGCTCGTCCCGTTCGGACAAACAGCGGATCACCTCGTCGGTGAACTGCTCCCACCCTTGCTTCCGGTGGGAATGCGCCTCCCCTTCCCGTACTGTCAAAACGGTGTTCAGCATGAGCACGCCCTGCTTCGCCCAGCCTGTAAGCGTCCCCGTTTCCGGAATCCCGCACCCGATATCTGACTGCAATTCCTTGAACATATTCCGCAAGCTCGGCGGAATCCTGACGCCTGGTTTCACCGAAAAACTGAGGCCATGCGCTTGGCCGGGCCCGTGATACGGATCCTGTCCGAGAATAACCACTTTCACGTCCTCGAACGGCGTTAGTTTGAAGGCTGTCCACATATCCTCCATAAGCGGATAGACTGTGTGGCTTTCGTATTCTGTTTTTAGGTAATCGCGAAGCTGCAAGTAATACGGTTGATGGAATTGCTCCGCAAGCACTTCATCCCAATCGTTGCCGAACCTTATTTTCTGCAAGCATCTCACTCCTTGAATTCAATCGTCACTTCGTAGCCCGCGAATGAAAACATTTCCTTCAACGTCTTTTCAGCATTGAATTGTGCCGTCTTGAGCACGCCTTGCCCGGTCGCTTCCTCGATGATGAGGTTCTTCGCTTCGGCAGCCAGTTCGTATGCCTCTTCGATATCCGCCTTTTGACGGAAAGCGCCTTCATAGGAATACACTTCAACTTGGTCGAAATAGATCTCCGCCCCTCCGAGGAAGGTTGCGGCCGGTAATGTAAGCTTCGCGGTCTTGTTTTTTTCATTTATGACTACATCTTTTTCAGTAAGCTTGGACAAATCGACGCCGGCCTTCACCGAGCCCGGAATGACGACGAGCAGCTGGCGCTTCGTCCCCGGCACATTGAGGCCGATGCTTTGGCCAAATAATTGGTTGTCCTGCCGTTCGATGATTACTTTCGTATATGCTTCGGCTGTCGCCATTTCGTTCAATTCTTGTATTTGTTCAAGGAACACGCCTTTCTGTTCCGTGAAGGTGCTCCCTAGTTTTAAAAATTGGAAGGCGATGAACGGAAGTGAAATGACGGCAAGCAGGAGGAGTACGGCCAGCAGGATTGCCGATCGCTTCCACATTGTAAGGAATCTAAATGGCATGCGAGGACGCCAGGATCTCCTCTTCCGACCGAGCGCTTCTTCAACGGTGACAGCGCTCTCGGAATCCGACGCCTTCAATTCTTTCAGCAGTCTTTCAATTTCCTGCAATTTCTTTTTATCTTCCATACCCTTTTTTCACCTTCCTTCGACACTCGTAATCGCATATTTCTACATATAGTTGTACGTTTAGACTAGCCGAAAGTTTCGTAGTGGACAACAGATAAGCATGCAGCAATCAGCCTTTCATTCCACAACCCGCAAATACGCATAAATTCGTCAATCCGCGCATAAAATCATCAATTTACTCATAAACCTCCGCAGACGCGCATAAATCCCCATTTTCGCTCATAAATCCCCGCAATTACGCATAAACGACGATTTTCACGCATAAACCGCCACCTGATTGGAATAATTGTATTCTTTCCTCAATTTGATTAGTATTAACTATGAATGCAATCCAACAAAAAGGAGAAATCCAGCTATGACTATGAAAAAGACTTTAACAATCGCAGGATCAGATACGTCAGGCGGCGCAGGAATTCAGGCCGACCTGAAAACATTTCAAGAGCACGGAACATACGGCATGACAGCTCTAACGGTCGTCGTGACGATGGATCCGGACAATAATTGGAGCCACAACGTCTATTCACTTCCGGTCGATGTATTGAAAGCGCAAATCAAAACAGCTCTTTCGACAGGCATCGACGCGATTAAGACAGGGATGCTCAGCACAGAGGAAGTCATCCAGACCGCGGGCGAGGCGATTGCGGAATCCGGACTCGACCACGTCGTCATCGATCCTGTCATGGTATGTAAAGGCGAAGACGAAGTCCTCAATCCGGGAACTGTCGGCGCGATGGTGGAATACTTGCTTCCGAAGGCGGAAATTGTGACGCCGAACTTGTTCGAGGCAGGCCAGCTGGCAAGCATGAAAACACCTTCGACGATTGAGCAGATGAAATCAGTGGCCGAGAAAATCCATTCGCTCGGCGCACGTAACGTCGTCATCAAAGGCGGCAAGCAGCTTCAGCACGACAAAGCAGCGGATCTGTTTTACGACGGCGAGACATTCACATTGCTCGAAGCGGAAAAAACAGCTACGCACTATAACCATGGCGCGGGCTGCACATTCGCCGCCGCCATCACGGCGAACCTTGCAAATGGCCTCGGCGTGAAAGAAGCGGTCATCGAGGCGAAGAAATTCGTTTCCGCAGCGATCGCAAACGGCTGGAAGTTGAATGAATACGTCGGCCCCGTCATGCACGGCGCTGCGAACCGTGTAGGCGCTCAGGAGATTACGGCTACAGAGATTTAATTGACTGTCCAAAAACCAGAAGAGGATACCCTCTCCTGGTTTTTTATCGTTCATTTCCCGGCGGATATCGATCATTCCCCAAGGTTTATCGATCAATTCAGCGGAGTTATCGTTCATTTCCCAGAAGTTATCGATCATTTCCCAAGAGTTATTGTCATTTCATGACCTTCGACCCACCCGATTCCAACATTGTAAGCACCTCAATCGCATTCATTTACGCTTTTCTATATACTTGTCATATGTGCATTTCGTAAGAAGGAGGATTCATTCATGGAAATCGTGAAACCGGACCAATTGCAGGAATTGCTGAATTCCTTTGCCAATAAAGACGTATACATCCATCTTGAAACGACGAATGGCGCATATGCCGCCCATTTCAAGGAAGGATTTTTCAACGCCGGGGCATTCATCCGGAATGTCGTCGTAAAATATGAACTCGGCAAGGTGGCGGGCGAATCGCCGCATCGGGTCGGCCTGAAGCTTCCTTCGGGTTGGATTTATGCGCAAGGCATCACTCACTATACGGTCGACGAGCACGATCGGCTGCTCATGGCAGGGCTCGATCCGGACGGGAAACTTGCCGTCGCGCTCGAAATAAGCGAAACACCGTTTACATATTAAGCAACTTGATTGTGAAGGAGGCTTTTCGATGATTAAAGAAGAACGCCATGTGCTCGTCATTTTTCCGCACCCGGACGACGAAGCTTTCGGCGTATCGGGTACGATTTCAACATATATCGACATGGGGGTCCCCGTCACGTACGCCTGTTTGACACTGGGCGAAATGGGACGGAATCTTGGCAATCCCCCGTTTGCGAACCGTGAAACACTTCCGCAGATCCGCAAGCAGGAATTGAAGAACGCGGCAGCCGCCATGGGACTGACCGATCTTCGGATGATGGGCTTGCGCGACAAGACAATCGAATTCGAGGACGACGAAAAGATGATCAAGCTCGTCGCCGATTTGATCGAGGACACAAATCCGTCCCTCATCATCACATTCTATCCGGGTCTCTCCGTCCATCCTGACCACGATGCAACAGGACGCGCCGTCGTAGGTGCCGTCGGAAGGATGAAGGAATCCGAACGCCCGACGTTGTATACGATCGCGTTTGCGAATAACACTGCAGAAATACTCGGCGCACCTGACGTCATCCATAATGTCGAAGGTGCGGCGCAGAAAAAGCTCAACACACTGAACGCACACGCTTCCCAAACTGTCTGGATGATGCGTGACATGGAAAAAAGATTGGCCGATAAGGACCCTGAAGCATTGAAATGGCTGCACGAAGAGAAATTTTTCACCTATCGTTGGGAATAGACAAAAACAGCCGCGCCCCGTTGGCAATTGCAACGGGGCCTTTTCATAACTTCACCCGAAGACTGAATAGTTCAATTTCCTTCTATTGTATTTACAACTGGATGAAAACCCGATAGTATGTATGATTATACAAGAATAACGATAATTTATTCATAAAGGGGCAAGAAAGAGTTGAAAAAACATCATTTATCCACATGGCTCTACTTTCTAATTCCATCTATACTAGGCGTCATTTTATTCATGATTCCTCTGAAATTCGGGGAAGAATGGAAAGTTCCGATCGCAAAATTCGCGGATATCCTGTCCGGCTGGCTCGAACCTGCCATGCCGATGACTGCAATGATAATTATTGTAATCGCGGCGCTCGGCTCATTGCTGTATGCCTTCATTCCGCGTTCAAGTTCCAACCCTTCTCTTATGGAGGGATTATTCAAAGTTACGCCGTTCTGGACAGTTACCCGTCTACTTGGTGCTGTATTCGCTATCATGGTCACATTCAAACTTGGGCCTGAAGCAATCTGGAGTGAAAACACAGGCGGCTTGCTTCTCGCACCGGATGGCCTTGTGTCATTCTTATTCACAATCTTCCTTTTCGCAGGTCTTTTATTGCCATTATTATTAAATTTTGGCCTGTTGGAGTTCTTCGGGACGATGATGGTTAAAGTGATGCGTCCTTTATTCAAACTTCCAGGACGCTCTTCCATCGATGCGCTCGCTTCATGGATTGGCGATGGAACGATCGGCGTGCTATTGACGAGCAAGCAATATGAGGACGGGCATTATACACAAAGGGAAGCCGCAATTATCGCGACGACGTTTTCGGTCGTTTCCATTACATTTTCACTTGTCATTATCGACACGGTCGGCATGTCGAACTACTTCCTTCCGTTTTACGGAACAGTGCTGTTGACAGGTCTCATTTTGGCGCTTATCATGCCGAGGATTTATCCGCTCAGAGGCAAGAAATCCGAGTACATAGACGGCCGTCCTTTCACGGGAGACGATGAAAAACTTCCTGAAGGCTATAATGTGTTTAGTCATGGACTCGAAAACGCGCTCGATACCGCTTCGAAGAACCGTTCCGTCGGCAAGATTTTCACCGATGGTATGCGCAATGTGCTCGATATGTGGATCGGCGTTGCACCGGTCGTCATGGCTTTCGGTACAGTAGCGCTCATGCTAGCGGAATATACAGGCATCTTCACGTTTTTAGGGAAGCCATTCGAGCCAATCCTTTCCGTATTGGGCATTCCGGAAGCTGCGGCTGCGGCACAGACGATGGTCGTCGGTTTTGCGGACATGTTCCTGCCGGTCATTTTGGCTGAAGGCTCCATCACTTCGCCAATGACGTTATTCACGATTGCGACGATTTCAGTCGTCCAGCTTATTTACATGTCCGAGGTCGGCGGTTTGATTCTCGGAACGAAAATTCCTATCAATATTTTAGATTTGATCATCATTTTCCTATTGCGTACGTTGATCGCCTTGCCGATCGTTGCAGGCGTAGCACATCTACTGTTTTAATTAACGAAAAGCGGAAACGGCCGCTTAGGCATGGTCGTTGAAGCTAGACAATAACGTAAAAGCCGCTGATCCCTTATCCGGGTCAGCGGCTTTCTTCATGTTACGCTTTCAATTTCTTTTTCAATTTCTCCAGCATATCCGCAGTCATCGCATCCAAATCATACGATGTCTTGAATCCCCACTCGGCGACAGCCGCTGATGGGTCGATGTGATCTGGCCAGCTGTCTGCAATCGCTTGGCGGATCGGATCGACGTTATACGTCAATTCAAATTCCGGAATGTGCTTTTTGATTGATGCTGCGATCTCGCCCGGCTCGAAGCACATCGCGGTCACATTGAACGCATTGCGGTGCATCAATTTCCCAGGATCTGCTTCCATCAGGTCGACGATCGCTTGCAAGGCGTCCGGCATATACATCATATCCATGCACGTGCCTTCTGCAATGAAGGACTCATACTTTCCGTCCGTGATCGCTTTATAATAAATATCCACGGCATAATCGGTCGTTCCCCCGCCCGGCTGCGCCACATAGGATATCAATCCCGGGAAGCGCACACCGCGCGTGTCAAGGCCGAATCGGTGGAAGTAATAATCGCATAATAGCTCACCCGCGACTTTATTGACACCATACATCGTCGTCGGCCGTTGCAATGTGTCTTGCGGTGTATTCAACTTCGGTGTCGAAGGACCGAATGCCCCGATCGAGCTGGGCGTGAAAAATTGCATGTTGAGCTCGCGCGCAGTCTCAAGCGCATTCATAAGCCCACCCATGTTGAGGTTCCACGCAAATAGCGGTTCAGCTTCGGCTTTAGCTGAAAGAAGCGCCGCCATATGCATGATCGTGTCCGCGCCGAAGTCCTTCGCCACGTCGTGCATCATCTTGCCATCCGTCACATCGAGGACTTGGAACGGTCCCGCAATCGGCTCGAGCGGCTGGCGAATATCTGTCGACAACACATTTTCTTCGCCATATTCTTTCTGCAGCTTGCCAATTAATTCCGAACCGATCTGGCCAAGTGCTCCGGTCACCATAATTTTTTTCAATACTGACTCCTCCTACTATTCAAATGCTTTTATGGAAAGGACATAATTTTTTAATAATTGAATAAACCCATTAACATCAACATAAAAAGATTATATTATGTGCGCCTGTAAAACACAACAGCTTTTCCTTCCTTATCAGCTTTTCCCTATATTTTTCTGGTATACTATAGAAAAAACCTTGAGGTGCACAATGTTCAGTAAATATATGAATTTAATTTTAGTCATCATTATTAGTGCCTTGTTGGCGGTGGGATTATTTTTGTCCGGCATGCAGACTTGGCTCGTTTTCACGATTATTATGGCGTTCACATTCATTTTGACGATGGGCTATCCATTCTATATCATCTACAGAACGAGAAGTTTGAAACTGATTGACCGCTATTTGGCCAACCACCGGAGTAAACCGATCTTCAGCTATGCATATGCTTTGGCCCATGGAACGGACAAGGAGATCACCGATTCGTTGAAGAAGATCTTGAAATCTTATCCTCAAGCGGAAGTGCAAGATATCTATAATGCAAATCTGTTAGTGTTCCAGAAGGATTGGAGGCATTTGATCGACACTTCGAAGTCGATGACGACGGCTTTCTACCGTGATTATTATGCGGGTATCGGGTATACAATGAGTAATAATAAGGAGAAGTCTTCCGAATCGCTATCGAAGGTGGGAACGCCGTGGATGGTCCATTCGTTGAAAGCGGTCATCGCCTTGAAGCAGGGACAGGGGGATTTATTCCAAAAAGAAGCGGCGCTGGCGACGAAACATGCAGTCGGCATGCAGCGCTATGTTATTCATCATATGTTGAAGCGGATGGCGGAGGGCGTTCTTCCCGCCGAAGAGGTGTAAGTAGCAGGAGAATAATGGAGAACGCAAAGAAAGCCGATCTTTATCTAAGATTGGCTTTTTTCATCTATAAAAATTGCTTATCCTAAAGACTTCACGAATAATTTACCGTTGAGCATTGAGCATTCCAGCTGGCCTCTCGCATCGAGGTCCGTCACAATCGCTTCCATGTACCACCGATTGTTCCCATCGAACGGCGTCAATCTTTTCAATGTCCTGTTCGACAGTTCCTCGAATGAAATGACGTCAGCTTCGCGGATGATTGTGAGCATTATCTTTTTGATCTTCTCATATCTGAACTTCACAATCGACGCTCCGGCTCTGCCATTCGATTGCAAAAGTTGGACGCTTTCGTTATATCGCATTTGTGGCCCACCTTTTCAAGAGTGTTCTGCTCTCTATCTATTACCCTTTTTGACTAGAATTAATCCTATTTTATCAAAATAAAAAACTGCCGCATCAGCTTTACGCTGATACGACAGTTTTTTTACACTTTATGAAATGACGCCGAGTTCTTTACCTACTTTTTCATAAATAGCAAGCGCGTCATCAAGCATTTCCTTCGTATGAGAAGCGATCGGCATATTGCGTACGCGACCTTTGCCTTTCGGAACGGTCGGGAAGACAATTGACTTCGCGTATACGCCTTCTTCAATCAACCGTTGCGAGAACTGCTGCGTCAGTTTCTCTTCACCGATGATGCATGGCGTGATCGGCGTTTCGGAAACTCCGATGTCGAAGCCTAGTTTTTTGAGGCCTTCCTTTAGATAGTTTCCATTCTCCCAAAGCTTGTCATGCAGCTCCGTCGACTCCGAAATTTTATCCAACGCGCCCATGATGGCCGCAACGTCGCCTGCAGGCAATGCCGTCGAGAATAGAAACGGACGGGAGCGCACTTTCAGCCAGTCGATCAATGCCTGAGTCCCGGCAACATAACCGCCGACAACGCCGATCGCTTTCGATAATGTCCCGATTTGGAAGTCGATCTCTTTTTCGAGGCCGAAATGCTTCACAGTCCCTTTCCCTTTGCCTGTTACGCCGGATCCGTGCGCATCATCGACGTAAGTGATCAAGTCGAATTCCTTCGCGATCTCCACAATTTCAGGAAGCTTCGCGATATTACCGTCCATCGAAAACACGCCGTCCGTAATATACATCAGCTTGCCGTATTGTCCGGACTCCTTCGCTTCTTTCGCTTTCGCACGCAGATCGTCCATGTCCTGGTGCTTCACGCGGATGATTTTCGCACCGGAAAGACGGCAGCCATCGATGATAGAAGCATGGTTCAATTCATCTGAGAGAATGGCGTCCTGTTTAGTCATGACTGCAGAAATCGCCGCCATATTGCAGTTGAAGCCGGATTGGTAGGAAATCGCCGCTTCCGTCCCTTTGAATTCAGCGAGTTTCTTCTCGAGTTCAATATGGATGTCGAGCGTTCCGTTGATTGTCCGGACAGCTCCAGCACCGACGCCGTATTTTTCCGTCGCTGCAATTGCAAGCTTCTTCAAATCATCGTCTGTCGCCAGCCCTAAATAGTTGTTTGAGGAAAGATTGATTAGATCTTTTCCGTTGATTTTAATTACTGGACCATTCGGACCTTCCACCGGGTCGATTACATTGTAGAGGCCTTGGTCGCGCAGTTCCTGTAAATTTTCCTGTAAAAACGCTTCGAGAACTTTTGACAAAATGATCTTCCTTTCAAACGGTTGATGCCCCCATTTTAGCATAAGCGGGCAAAACTCGCAGAAGGAACCGTCTTATACGTCAATCCATTTTGAAAGTTGACGTGTTTTCTCCTCGAAGGATTTCCGGATGATTGCCTGATCGACGACTTCGCGCAGTCTGTTTTCGCTATGTGTATACGCATGCATATAGCCTGTCGCGTCCATGATTTTCTCTTTGTACCTGCCGCTGATTTCACGTATCTTCTCTTCCGCCTCTGCGTCTTCCATGCACATCGAAACGAGATCAAGAATTTCATCCAATGGACTTTCCGGATCATATTCGTGCGGTTGGGTCGCGTCGAACAGGCAAACCGACAGCTCCGGCAACAACAGGATGTCGACGCTTTTCGGATCTAGTCCGCACCAGCCATAGAGGACATCTATCCCCCGGCGCTCTGCCTCCTTGCCGAGCGCCTTCAACATGGTCGATTTCCCCGTTCCGGACAATCCTTTCATGAGGATTCTCCTCTTCGTCCAGCTCGTGATAGAGGGAATGAAATCACGCGACCCGCCCGGCGATAATGAGCCGGCGATCCGATGTGATACTGTCGATTTCTTACGCAGCTTCATTGTGCCAAATAGCTCTTCCTTCAAAGAGACGGTCATTTGCTCATGTTCACTCCACATCATCCTGACGATATTCACTTGCTCCCACTCGTCATGGATCTGCAATGCTTCGGACATGGATTGCATCATTTTGGTAAGTACAAGGTTTGATTCTTCCACAACATCGGCCATTTCAGTCGATCGGCTTTGCAGTTTTTCCTCGTCGTATGCATCATAAAAGCTGATAACGTGGTGGCGGCCGCCGATTTCGGTCGGCTCGAGCGAAACGGGGTGGGATGCTTGGAGAATGAATAAATTAATGTCCTTTACAAATATGGCATCCGTATTGTCAGGCAGGACGGGATTGTTGAAGCGATCCACATCATAGCCCCTTTTGATGAAATGAGCTGCTGCGTCGTTCAAAACATTGGATATCGCATTCGACGGCGGCGCTTTCAGAAAGATCGTTTTGTCAGCGGTGGCAATCAATGTATCGTATTTGTGCGCGACCCCTTGCCCTGTATAGGCTGTCCCCATGTATTCCGTTATTATCCCGTATATGATGACCATCCTTTCCCAATTGACTACTTGCATTTCTACCATATGCCCAGACAATAAAAAAAAGCACGGCTTGTCTGCCTGTGCTTTCATTCTTTATTTACGGAATAAAACCTGTTCGTCTTCCTCGCCGGCAAGTTTTAATAGCAGCTTGCGGCATTGCGGCAATGAATAATGGACAATTTGGCCGAGGAGGAGGGCGATGATAATTGTGCCGACTCCGACCGGTCCGCCTAGTAGCCAGCCCGCGAAGCCGACAATCACTTCATTCATCGTCCGCACCTTTTTCATGCTAATCCCGAGCTTGTCGACAAGGATCAGCATAAGGCTGTCACGTGGGCCTGCACCGACATTCGGCGCGACGTAAATGCCGACGCCGTAAGACATGACAATGACTCCGAGCGTGAAGATGATCACTTGCCCTGTCATCGATTCGAATTCTGGCAGCATCCAGTTGAACAAGTCAATGAATAAGCCGAGCAGGAACATGTTCAGCCAAGTCCCGAGTTTCGGCCATTGTTTCATCATAAGGGAGGTTAACGTGATGAGGGTCAAGCCGCTGATGATGCTCCACGTCCCGATCGTCAGCCCGAAGTGCCGGGATAGGCCAATGTGCAGGACGTCCCACGGGCCGACGCCAAGGCGCTGCCCTTTAATCGTCATTGTAATGCCGAGCGATAATACGATGACGCCGACAATAAAGAATGTCCATCTCCATATAAAAATCTTTTTCATTTGCATTCTTCTTTCTCTGCTACTCCATTGCGGTTAGCTAATTCTGTACTTCACCCATTGTAGCATGTGGCAAGAGGGCATGAAATACTTGGTTAGCCTTTGACAATATCATTGAAAGACGCTTCGGCGATACGGGCCAGGTCCGTCGGGGCCAGCTTCATCTGCAATCCAGGCTTTCCTGCACTGACGACAAACTGCTTCAGTTGTTGGGCAGAAGAATCGATCACGGTCGGATATTTTTTCTTCATGCCGATTGCAGAACACCCCCCACGGACGTACCCTGTCTCTATCGTCAGATCCTTCAACGGCAGCATATCGAGCTTTTTCACACCCGCCGCCTTCGCAGCCTTCTTCAAATCGAGCTCTTCCGCGACCGGTACGATGAAGACGAACAGCTCGCGCGGTCCCGCAATCGTCACGAGCGTCTTGTAGACAGATTCCTCCGCTTGCCCCGTCTTTGCGGCGACCGATACGCCGTCCAACTGGCCATCGTTTGTATCGTATTCCATCAGCTCATACGGCACTTGTTCAGTGTCCAATAGCCGTACCGCGTTCGTCTTCACGGATTTCTTCTGCTTTGCCATAAGTTCACACCTTCTTTCAATCAAAGAAAGGCCGCCATACCGGCGACCCTCTATATAGTAGGCTGTATTATAACCATTTTTCGCATGTGGCAAATCCAGCGAAAGAGCCTCTGTCCGAATATTCAAAGGGTACTTCTAGCTAAGCATTTTCACCTATTTTTACAAGTATATTCAAACTGCCATCACTTCTCGAACATCTTTTTCAAAGCATCCGCCAACGCCGTGTTCACAGGCTCTTCCTCCTGCTTTTTCATGAACTTCTGCACGTCGCGTTTGTCCGCCTTCTTGCCTCCGGACTGCGCGCGGCGTTTTTCAAAGGCGGAAAGTTTTTCCCTATGTCCACATTTACAGACGAAGATCCGTCCGTCCCCTTCGCCGCGCAATTCCAGCTTCTTCTTACAGTTCGGGCAGCGAGCATTCGTCAATTGGGAGACGTTGCGTCGATGGCCGCATTCCCTGTCCTGGCAGACGAGCATCTTGCCGCGCTTACCATTCACTTCAAGCATCGGCTTCCCGCAATCCGGGCACATCTTCCCTGTCACATTATCATGTTTGAACTTCTTATCGTCTGTTTTGATTTCTTTGACGGTCTTCTTCGAGAAGTCCACCATCTCTTTTATGAAAGCTTCTTTTTTCATTTTACCGTTGGCGATTTTCGTCAAGCTTTGCTCCCATTCAGCCGTCAAAGCCGGGGACTTCAAATCTTCGGGAACGAGTTCAAGCAGCTGTCTGCCTTTTGATGTCGTGAAGATATCGTTTCCTTTCTTCTCGATGACGAATGAGCTGAACAGTTTTTCGATAATGTCCGCACGCGTCGCTACCGTGCCGAGACCGCCAGTTTCACCAAGCGTTTTGATCAGATCCTTCGATTCGCCTGCCATGAACTGTGCAGGATTTTCCATCGCTGCAAGCAATGTCCCTTCATTGAAACGTGCTGGCGGTTTCGTCTGCCCATCGGTCATGATGATTGCTCGAATTTTCACCTCGCCGCCTTTCGTGAATGCCGGCAACCTGTCTGTATCTTCCTCTTCTTCGTCCGTGGAATAAACCGCCTTCCATCCTTCGTCCGTGACTGTCCTTCCTTTTGCTTTGAACATCTCCCCGCCCACATCCATCTCAGCAGTCACTTGCTCATAGCGGAACGGACCGAAGAAGACGGCTAGGAACCGCTTGACGATCAGATCATACAGGCGTTGCTCCTTATCTGACAGGTTCTGGTAGATCGGCGTCTCTTCCGTCGGGATGATCGCATGGTGATCGGAAACGCGCTTGTCGTCAATGACACCTTTCTGCGGCTTGATCGAATTCGAGCGCAGCAGGACATTGACCGATTTCCGGTACGGTCCGATGTCGACAGCCTTGATGCGCTCCTTCAACGTCCCTTCCATATCAGACGTCAAATGCTTCGAGTCGGTCCGCGGGTAGGTCACTGCTTTATGCCGTTCATATAGATTTTGAAGAGTCGATAACGTCTCTTTCGCGGACCACGACCAGCGTTTATGCGCTTCCTTCTGCAATTCCGTCAAATCGAATAAAGGAGGAGCCGGCTGTTGCTTCGGCGTCGTCTTCACGTCGATTACCTTTCCGGAATGAACCCCGTCGAGCTTCGTCAATAGTTTTTCAATCGCTTCTTTATTGAACGACTGCGTCTGCCCCGCTTTATCGGACCACGTAAATCTTGCCGTTTCGGTCAACGCCTGCAATCCGTAATACGATTTCGGCTTGAATTCGCGGATTTGCCTTTCCCGCTCCGCGATCATGGCGAGCGTCGGTGTCTGGACGCGCCCCGTCGATAATTGCGCATTGTATTTCACAGTCAAGGCGCGCGTCGCATTGATGCCGACGACCCAGTCGGCTTCTGCACGGGCGACCGCTGCTTCAAATAAGTTCTCGTACTGGCGGCCGTCCTTCAAGTTATTGAACCCGTCCTTGATCGCTTTATCGGTGACGGACGATATCCATAGCCGCTTCACGGGCTTGCGGTTCTTCGCCATTTCCAAAATCCAGCGGGCGACGAGCTCCCCTTCCCGCCCTGCATCTGTCGCGATAATGACTTCGTTCACATCACTGCGACGAAGCTGCGCCTTGACTGCATTGAACTGTTTCGTCGTCTGGCGAATCGGCGTCAGCTTGAAGGGCTCCGGAATAATCGGTAAGTACTCAAGCTTCCATTCCTTAAATTCATTGCCATACCCTTCCGGATCGGCGTGCGTCACAAGATGCCCGAGCGCCCATGTGACGATATATTTTTGGCCTTCTAAAAAGCCGTTTCCTTTTTTATTACAGCCGAGCACCCGCGCGATATCCCGCGCAACGGATGGCTTTTCGGCCAACACTACTGATTTGGACATGAATAAATCCCCTTTCTACATACTTTTATTATAAGGGAGAACGCGTTCCGTTGCATGCTTGGCGGAAGCGGCTCCCTTTGAGCGCGGGACGGCACAACTTGAGCGCGAATTGCCTATCTTGGGCGCGGTACGGACTACCTTGAGCGCGAATTGCCTATCTTGAGCGCGGAACGGACTACCTTGAGCACGAATTGCCTATCTTGAGCGCGGAACGGACTATCTTGAGCGCGAATTGCCTATCTTGAGCGCGGAACGGACTATCTTGAGCGCGAATTGCCTATCTTGAGCGCGGAACGGACTATCTTGAGCGCGAATTGCCTATCTTGAGCGCGGAACGGACTACCTTGAGCGCGGATTGCTAGTCTTGAGCGCGGAACGGACTACCTTGAGCGCATAACACCTCGCTTTGAGCACGCAGCAGCACGCTTTGGACGCGGGACCTTCTCCCATTAAAAAAAGCTGCCATAGAAAGTCGATTTCCGACTTTCTACGGCAGCCACTAATTAAATTCAATTCGTGTCCAATACATCTTTCGATAGATCTTGGCTCATCTCTGTATACTTCGCAAATACCCTTGCCAACTCGCGCAGGCGGTTATGCACATCTTCATCAATGATGCGGTTATCCTGATCGAAATGGCCTGAATGGGTGTAGACGAAATTCGGTGTTACGAGACAGCGGAAGTAATCTAAAATCGGCTTCAGCTGATTTTCAGGAACGAGATGATGCTGGTACGTGCCGCCATTCGCGACGATTGAAACTGGCTTGTAGCGCATTGCATGTGGATGCAGCATGTCGAATGCATTTTTCAACACGCCCGGAATGGAACCTTGGAAGATCGGCGTTGCAATGATATATGCATCCGCCTCTTCAAACTTCCGAACCATTTCCTGCATGTCTTCGTTATATTGTTCCGACGGACGCCCATCGACGAATTGATGATCATAATCCGCCATTTTCATCCGTTCAATTTGGAAATCGCCACTTGCTTCCTTCACATATACCTCGACCGCGTTAAGCACCGCGCCCGTTTTGCTGCCGATAATGGTCCCGTCCACAAACAAAACTTTCACTGGTCCATCCTCCTTAAAGCTGTGTTCACAATGACAATCGTACCATAACATTTAGTACAATTGCCTGAAAATGAGCTTACTTGGAGTTCCCATTCGACTTCGGGGCTTCTCCCGGGATGTCCCGCTTGCCTGTAGAGGGATCTTCGGCGAACATCTCTTCCAATTTTTCATACGGTATTTCCGTGTCTCCATTTTCTTCTTCCAACCGCTCCTTCACCCGCTCGATCGTTTTCGCCGGAGAAGACAAGGCGATCACCGCATCTCCCGCGTTCGCCTGCAATTCAACGTTCGGCGTGAAGAATTCAATGAAGCCGTCAGTACGCAGAATATACAGCAGAATCGACTTATCATCCCGTTCGCGCAAATATTGCGTGTAACTATATTGCTTCGTAATGAGCGTCTTCCGGATGACATGCCCTGCATGCATCCGCTCCTCCAGACTGTAAATCGAGATCGACGGGGAAAATAACGTCTGCCCGCCAATAACCGTGAATGCTTCCACGTCTTTTCCGACGTGGAAGGCCGTTTGAAACAAATGATCCCGTCCCAGATCCGGCTCAAAGTCCGCACAAACATGCGCGTTGTACAGATCCACCTTCGTCATCGCCAGCATATACCGGTAAGGCGTCAAATCGATATGATATTCAACCTGCTCCGACAAGATATCCCCTATATAACTATCAAGTCCGCGCTTTCTTGCATCTGCAAGCGCCGCCCACGACTGATCGATGAGCAGAACTTCATTCCTAGTATCTTTAATTGACTGCGCCAGTTCAGCCGCGAATCGCGTTCCGCCTATGATGGCGACGCCAGATTCGTCCGTCGTTGTCAAATTCAGCTTCCTAGCAATGAACCCGATTGAGAATCCGTGCAGAACGACTGTCGAAAGTACGAGAGCAAACGTCAAGGCAGTGAGCAGCTCCGCATCTTCATAGCCGTTTTCCAGCAATATGGAGGCAAAATAACCCGACACAGTCAGCGCCACGATTCCCCTCGGTGCAATCCAGCCGATCAGCAGTTTTTCACGGATATTCAAATCCGTCCCGATCGTGGAAATCCAGATCGACAATGGCCGGACGACAAATAGCATCGCCGCCACATACAACATGATGGCCGGGTTGAAAATCTCAATTAAGATTTTCGGATCAAGGGACGCGGTCAGCATGACGAATATTCCTGAGATAAGCAGTACAGAAATATTCTCTTTGAAGTGACGCACATCATTCAATGTCGTCAGGCGCATATTCGCCATCTTCATCCCCATCGCCGTAACGGCAAGCAAACCTGTTTCGTGCATGATTTCATCCGCAAAGACAAAGGTGAACAGCACGATGACGAATAGGATCGGCGCCTTCAGAAACTCTGGGATGCTTCCCCGCTCGAAAGCGTTCCCGATGAACAATGCCGCGAACCATCCGAGAAGGACAGCAAACGCGGAAGCCGCGAAGAACAGCAGCAGCGCCTTCAACGTCACTTCGGCATTGATAAATTTAATAAATTCAAACGCAAAGACAGCGAGCAATGCACCGAACGGATCGACGACAATCCCTTCCCATTTCAAGATTGCCGCTGGACGCGGTTTCAACTTCGCCTGTCGTAATAAAGGCAGAATCACTGTTGGGCCGGTCACGATGAACAGCCCTCCGATAATGAAAGCGACCTCCCATGAAAGTCCCGCTAAATAATGCGCCGCCAACGAGCCGGCGATCCAGGCGATGAATGCCCCGATTGTGACAATCCTCCCGACCGGCTTGCTAAAACTTCTTATTTCCCTAACATCCAGATTCAAGCTTCCTTCAAAAAGGATGATCGCGACTGCAAACGTGATGATCGGGCCAAATAGATCCCCCATGCTTTCTTGCGGATTGATCAATCCGAATACCGGACCGACGAGCAATCCCGCGAGTGCCATGACGACGATTGCGGGCATGCGGTATTTCCATGCGATCCATTGGGAAAGCATTCCGATCAAGATGACGAGCATCAAGTCGAACAATAAAGAATCGAACAACGGAAACACCCCGTTTCATTAAGAATAAGTGATAGTTTATCACAATTCCTTTTTCATTCAACGTATTTGTACATAACTCGTTTTTTCCAAACATAGGGTGAAAAGGAGAGTAGTTTGTACACAGGAATAGAAAGGGTGATTCCAATAGAAAACTCAAAAAAGAAAACTGTTGCATTTTACATTGCGAGGTCGGACGGCAAAGGTTCGTACCCTGCGAAAAGGGCATCCGTGCTCGCCAAGGACATCGCGAAAGAAGTGAACGTCCTATTCATCGTCGGTGAAAACTCCCCTTCACCTCCCGATGGCTTCAAATCGATTACGATCGGTAAAAAGGCCAATCTTATACAGACATTGACGCTTATCCGTCCCGACCTCCTCATCCGTGATACAGGCCCTACAGTTTCCGAAGAAGTGGAGAAAATCCGCAATATCATCCCTTCCCTTTTGCATTTCGATGATTTCGGGGACGGAAAGAATCAAGCGGATTTCGTATTTCAGACACTTTTAGAGGAAACAATCGAAGAGCATGCGGAACATATTATTATAGATCGCCAGCTTTTCATTGCCGATCCAACATTAAGATCTGTTGAAAAATCCGGTTTGCGGAAAACTGCCCCGGGTCCCCTCCCCCATCTCGTCATTTCATTCGGCGAAGAGGATGAAGGGAATTTGACATATCGCGCACTCCGGCATGTGTCCCAGCTCCAGATCCCGTTGAAAGTGACCATCCTCGTCGGTGAGTGCTATTCTCATGACGTCAGCACACTCCGGATGATGGCGCTCGGAAGACGCAACACGGTTGTCCAGCAGCCGCCGTACAATATGGCCGAAGTCTACGCGACAGCGGATGTGGTTTTATGCGCATCGGGCTATATGCCTTATGAAGTCGCAGTCATAGGCATCCCGTGCGTCGTGCTCTCCCAGAACGATTTCGAGCTTGGACTTGCATTTCCGAAAGAACAGCACGGATTCGTCCATCTCGGTCTCGGCAGGAAAGTGAAGCAGTCGAATCTGCTGAATGCAATCATGGAGCCGCTGCTGCATGAACCATTGAGAAAACGTTCGATTGAACGCCAACTATCGCTCGGGCTCGGCAACGGGAAAGATAAAATTGTCGAGACAATCCATTATTTATTGGAACACCCGAAACGCGGAGCGGGCGGAAAAGCGCTGTCGGATATGCTACACTGAAGGAAAACGATGGGGGTTTTCCTTATGAATAAACGACAGATCGAATCAGCAATCGCGGAATTGAAAATGGATTATATCAGCTTGCAAGGCGACGTGGAGAAACTGGAATCTACCGGGCACGCGGATTCCGTCCATAAAGCGGAGCAGCGCCTGGCCGCGATGGAAGAAAAATTGGCTGAACTGAACAAACAGCTTGCTGAGCTTTCTTGAATAAAGAAAAGGCTGCCGACGAACGGGATTCCTGTTCGTGGACAGCCTTTTTACGTTTAATAGGTTGTCAGTTTCAGTAATTCCTGAAGGCGGTAGATGCCCCGTTGGAAGAATGTGAATCCATCTTGGTACTCCTTGAAATCGAGTGTGTAGAGAGCATCTTCATTGTTCCAAAGACGGTCGAAATAGTCATCGATTTCAATTGACAGCTCGCTGTCGTTCAACGCGACGACCCTCAAATTCGCTTCGAGGTTGTAATTGTTCAGCGTCCGATCCGTCAAATTTGCAGAGCCGTTCGTTATATACGTTTCCTCCTTCGTCTGGACGACGACGAGCTTCGTATGGTATTGTCCGACGACCGTATTGTACCAACGGACATCAAGCTTCCCATCCGTCTCGTCCATCATCTTCTGAAGAACTGGACGGTTCGGCAAGCCCGACTTCTCATTGCCGAACGAGTTTTCATTCGGATCCAAAATCATTTGGACATGGACGCCACGATTCGACGCATCGACAATCGCCTGCACGATATCGGGCATTGCAATGAAAAACATGCCCATTCGGATTGTATCGCCTGTTTGAGCTGCGGAAATATCACCGAGAAGCGCATCGTGGATCTTCTTTTCCGTCAAGTATTGGACTGCATAATCGCCGCCGTCAGAGTCCTCCTTGGCCTCCACACGCGGCAAGGAGCCGCCATTTGTATAGCGGACAACCGCCTCCTCCGCCTCTAAAATATCGTTCAAAATGCCTGCGCCTTTCACTTTCAAAGCGACATTGCCATGAAGGCCGCTCGCGTCATGCGGATTGCCTGACGTCACGATTGCTGACTTGTCCGTCACCATCGTCTTCCGGTGGTTCGCTTTCACATTCAAAAGGATCATATAGGATCTCAGCGTCATTTTCGGCGCATTACTCGACATCGCATTGGCGATCCAGCCTTCCTTCTCGAAATTCACAAAGCGGAAAATGGTCCGGTACAGCCCCGAATAGATAGGTGTCGAGTCCCGCAAATCATCAAGATTGGTATAGACGACTTCAATGCCAGCGTCCTCCATTTGGCTGAACCATTTCGATTCATAAGAGCCGTAACCAGTATTGAGGGGGTCGGTAATAAAGATGATAGGCATTTTCGGATGCTCTTTTTTCTTTTGAATCAATTTCTCCGTCAGCGTTTCCGAAATGTTGGGAAAGTCGATCTTTTCATCCGTATAATGGTCCATGAGGAAGAAATCAAGGACGATGAACTCCTCCGCCTCGTCAATCATTTTATAGATTTCATCAAAGATGGAGAGCTCATGCACCATCCCATCGCCTTTTTTGTTTTGGGCGTACGTCAGGTCGGTGAGCATCTCAATATCGTCGGTCCAATGGATATCCCCCTTGTAATTCAGATTATCCGGGAGCGGTTTATATGTATGCCAAACAATCACACCTACATATAGGAATGTGAATAATAGGATGGCCATAAGGATGATCCATTTCGGACTCACCCATTTTTTCATTTTTTCCATTCAATCAACCCCGTATTCTACTTGCCATTACAAGTTCCCTTAACTGACTGGTTGCAAACTAAAAAATGCCCCTATTAATTAATAGAGGCATTCCATTCATTATCGGTTTAAGCAGTGACGTATTCCCTCACTGTTGTGTCGTCCATCATTAATTCCTTCAAGTACTTCTTCGCACGGAACAGACGGGATTTCACTGTGCCGATCGATACTTTCATCAACTCCGCGATTTCGATCAACGAATATTGGTAGACGTAAAAGTATTCGATTGTTGTCCGGTATATGCTGTCCAATTCGCCGATTTTCTGCTGCACCATGAGCTGGATGTCATTTTGTTCGATCAATTCGCTCGGTGTCATATTGTCGCTGGGAACCAAATCGAGTATCGGAACGTCCAATGTTTCAGGTTGGTTCATAACGTGTTTGCTTCTTCTGACATCCTTCCGGTAACGGTCGCGGAATGTGTTCATACAGATTGTCGTCAGCCAAGCTTTCATACGGTCTACACTATCCATCTTTCCGCTGTAGCGGACAACCTTGACCCATACGTCTTGCATGAGGTCTTCAGCTTCCTCTTTATTGCGAGTCAATTTCAAACATAAATGATATATGTAACGGCCATATTCGTCGTATAGCTCTGTCAAGTCGATTTTCATGCGATAACTCCTCCGTTTTGTAACTGTTGTCCTCATTATCAAGGAATCTTCCATTACAAACTATCGACTTGTCTTTCACTAAACTTACAAAGTTGTAAGTTTCACTCAAAAAAACACCCCGCAATTAATCTGCGGGATGTTTTTGTTCAATTTCCTGATCATACCGTTTCGTGATTTTCATCTTGACGATGCGGCTGCGATCCATTTCCTCTATTTCGAAGTACAGGTTTTCGTATGTAAAACGTTCCCCTTCCTCGGGTACATGACCGAGCTCTTGCATGACGAATCCACCAATTGTTTCATGGTCTGTCGGCAATTCGACGTCGAGCAGGTCGATGGCATCGACAATTTCAAGTCGGCCATGACAGATGAGCAGGTCCTCGTTCTTTTCATAGACGAGCACTTCTTCATCGAAGTCGGTTTCATCCTCGATATCCTGCCCGATCATCTCTTCGATAATATCCTCTTGTGTGACGATACCAAGCGTTCCGCCGTATTCATCGAGCACGATGGCCATATGTTTTTTATTCGCAAGCATAAGTTTGAACACTTTTTCGACACTTGCTGTCTGGACTACGAATAAAGGCTCTTCATCCATCAAATCGGCAAGCTTCTTATCCGGATGCATGGACCATTCAATCAACGTCTTCGAATAGAAAATCCCAACGACCTTGTCGATGCTTTCCTCGTAAATCGGGTAACGTGTATAGAAGTATTCCAATATCGTATCGCGTACTTCTTCGTACGTCGATTCGATCGGCAGCCCGATCACATCGGTACGGTGTGTTTCCAGGACATCGGAGACGTCTTTTTCCGGAAAATCGAGAACGCCTTTCAACCGGAGCGATTCCTCCTGTTCGAATGTCCCTTCCGTCGAAGCGATGTCCACCATGGAACGGAGCTCTTCCTTCGTCAACGTAGCTTCCGTTACAGCACCTTTCGAAATGATACGAACGAAGATGTTCGTGAATAAAGAGAGGAGAATCGTCAATGGCGTCAACAGTACGACCAGTATCGAAATCGTTGGCGCTACGACGTAGGCAATTCGATCAGCAAACGTCGCTGCAATCGTCTTCGGCAACACTTCCCCGAATACGATGAGCACGACCGTCAAAATCCCTGTCATAACCCCTACTTTTAAACCTCTATCGATTGCAATCATTGTGACGATTGTCGGCATCATAATATTTGCTACGTTGTTTCCTATTAGGATGGCCGTGATCATCCGGTCCGGCTTCGAAATCAAGTTTCTTAGCTTGATCGATTTCGGATCGCCTTGCTCAGCACGCAGCTGAACTTTCATGCGGTTGACCGCAGTAAGGGCCGTCTCACTCCCTGAAAGGAAGAACGACATAAGTAAAAAGAACCCTAGTGCTATAAACAAAAGTGATTCCTCCCGGAGTTTCTGTACTTCAACAGTTCGTTCATTTAGCAACTTTTACATATCATCATAACATACTCATAGCAAATCCGTCCTTTTGAATAACTTGATTCCTATCAACATGATATAATACTTTCATTCACGAAATAATTTTGAAATGAGGGATTCACTATGAGTCAGTTGGAGAAATTAGATACGTACTTCACATCCAAACGTGAAGAGCATTTGGAGCAATTGATAGATTTCCTTCGTATTCCTAGCATCAGTGCTTTGTCAGAGCATAAGTCTGATATGCAGAAAGCAGCTGAATGGTTGAAGGATTCATTCCGCCAGGCGGGGCTTGAAAACCTGTCGATCGATGAGACGGAAGGACATCCCGTCGTCTATGGGGACTGGCTCCATGCGGAGGGCAAACCGACAATCCTGTTTTATGGGCACTACGACGTACAACCCGTCGACCCGTTGAACCTGTGGGAAAGCGGCCCGTTCGAACCGGAAGTACGCGACAATAAATTGTATGCACGCGGGGCGAGTGATGACAAAGGCCAAGTGTTCATGCATATCAAAGCGGTCGAAGCGCTTATGAATGAAAACGGAAGCTTGCCTGTGAACGTCAAATTCATCATTGAAGGTGAAGAGGAAATCGGCAGTCCGAACCTCGAGAAATATATCGAGGAGAATAAAGAGAAATTGGCGGCCGATATTATCGTCATTTCCGACACGGGCATGTACGGACCTGGAAAGCCAGCGATCTGTTACGGATTGCGGGGACTTGCCGGCGTCCAGATTGACGTCAAAGGCGCGAAAGGCGATTTGCATTCAGGCATTTACGGAGGCGGTGTGCAAAATCCAATCCACGCGATTTCGGAAATCCTTGCGTCATTCCATGATAAGGAAGGGACGATTGCGGTCGACGGTTTTTACGAGGATGTACGTCCGTTAGCGGATGAAGAACGTGCTGCGTACGAAGCACTTAACTTCGACGAGGATGCATTGAAGCAGGAAATCGGCGTCGGCGAGCTATTCGGCGAAAAAGGCTATTCGTACTTGGAGCGGACATGGACACGCCCCACTTTGGAAGTCAATGGCGTCTTTGGCGGCTTCTCAGGAGAAGGCATCAAAACCGTATTGCCATCCGAAGCCGGCGCAAAAATCACTTGCCGTCTCGTTCCCGACCAGAATCCGGAGGACATCATCAAGAAATTGAAGGCTCATATCGAAAAGCATAAACCTGCCGGCGTATCGGTGACGGTGAGCGAGTTCGATAAAGGGAAGCCTTTCATCACGCCTTTCGATCATCCAGCCATCCAAGCGGCAGGAAAATCTTATGAGAAAGTATATGATGTGCCGACCGCTTTTACGCGAATGGGCGGGTCGATTCCGATCGTGGCGGCATTCGATGAAATTTTGAATTTACCAGTTGTCCTTATGGGATTCGGCCTGTCGAGCGAGAATTTCCATGCGCCTAACGAGCATTTCCATTTGGAGAACTTCGATAAAGGCTTGCGCGTTATTGGAGATTATTATTATGAGCTAGCGCAGTTTTCGAAGGATGATTTGAAGAAGTAAATAGGATGGGCGGCGGCTTGCTTTGAGCGCGAAGGCTCGAATTTTGAGCGCGAGGCGGCTTGCTTTGGGCGCGAAAGCGAATTCTTGAGCGCAGAGCAGCCTGCCTTGAGCGCGAAAGCGAGTTCTTGAGCGCAGAGCAACTTGCCTTGAGCGCGATAGCGAGTTCTTGAGCGCAGAGCAACTTGCCTTGAGCGCGAAAGCGAGTTCTTGAGCGCAGAGCAGCTTGCCTTGAGCGCGGAAGCGAGTTCTTGAGCGCAGAGCAACTTGCCTTGAGCGCGGAAGCGGAATCTTGAGCGCGGGGCAGCTTGCTTTGAGCGCTGAACTCCTTCATTACAAAAATAGAGCTGTCTCAGAGAGTCATTTGTCGACTTTCTGGACAGCTCTTTTCTTATTCCTCTACCTGTGCGTCTTCCTTGCCATAAAACGTGACGATGTCTTCAAGCGGCGTGCGTACACGGTTTTTTGGAATATCGTCGTAATAGCCGAATTGCAGCATGCTGATGATCCGCTCGCCCGGCTTCACACCTAGCTCTTCACGGAATTTCGGATTGTCGATGAATGGCGGTGTTTTCCAGCACGTCCCGATTCCCTGGTCCCATGCAAGAAGCATCGCATTTTGAATCAACGCGCTTGCCGCTGCAAAATCTTCCATCCTCTCTTTCTGGCGTACATCCTCTTTCACGACGACGAAAACGACGGCGCCGGGAGCGCGGAATTTCTTCATTTGCTTCTCCAAGTCCTCTTCGGACAACTCTTTCCACTTAGGAACGCCATATTCCTTTAGGACATCCTGGAACTTGACGTATTCCTGGTTAGCCGCAACGATGAAGCGCCATGGATTGCGTAAGCCATGGTTCGGCGCCCATCTAGCGTCTTCCAAGACGGACATTATATTTTCAAGATCGACCGGCTGCCCATTAAAGTTTTTAACCGAGCGCCGGTTAATGATTGCTTCTCTTACCGAAAGTGCCTGTTCATTCATAACTATGAACTCCCCTTTGTATCATACTGACGACCATTATACACGATAAGCAAGCGATTAGGGAAATCCTCGTCAGTTTCATTGATCTTCCAAATTATTTAATTCTATTTGTATTCCGTAGGATTACTTTCTATAGTATAGTAATGAAAGAAGCGAATGTTTAGAAAAGGATGACTGCCAAATGAGAAAAAAGCCGATAGCATGGATAACAGACAGTACTGCCTATATTTCAGAAGGACTGAAAAATCACCCTGATTTCTATTCGATTCCGTTGAATATACATTTCGGGGAAGAGCAATTTGTAGATGGTGTCGACCTGACGCCAGCGCAATTATACGAAAATATTAAAAACGCAACAGAGTTTCCAAAGACGTCCCAACCGTCAGCCGGTGAATTTGCCGAGCAGTTCAAAAAAATTGCGGAAAACTATGAGCAAGCAATCGCCATCCACGTCTCAGCCAAGTTGAGCGGCACTCTCTCCTCTTCCATGGCGGGCGCTGATATCGCGGGCTTCCCTATCACCTTCATCGATTCCCTCTCCCTGTCATACGGGATCACCGGGTTGATTGAGAAAGGGATGGAATTGCAAAATGAAGGAGCATCCGTACCGGAAATAAAAGAACAGCTCGAAAAAATGACGTCGACATTGAAGAACTTCATTTACATCGGCCAATTGGAACAGTTGTACAAAGGCGGCCGGATGAGCGGTGTCCAATTTTTCCTCGGCAGCTTGTTGAAAGTGAAGCCGATCATCCAAATCACGTCTGATGGGAGATTAGAAGCAATTGATAAAGTCCGTTCGGAAAAAAAAGCGCTGCAGTATTTAGTCGATAAGGTTGCAGAAGGCCATCCGAAAGGCAAAGGCAATGTGTATTTAATGCAAGGCAATGTACCGGAACAGGCAGAGCAATTGAAAGATTTGATTCTCAGCCAAGTGCCGGGGCTTAGCGTGGAAATCGGCGACATCAGCTCCACCCTCGCCGTTCATGCAGGCGAAGGGACAATCGCCATGTTGTGGTATGACTAAATATAAGCGTTGATCGTACGGAGTCTAAATGAAACAAATGGATAACGTAAAAAAAGACGGAACGCCTGAATGAATGGCTCCGTCTTTTTTCGCTTCACGAGAATTGGTCATTGATTTTAAAAAAGACATACTTCGCATTTTCCCGCCATGCATAGGAGTCTTTATAATCCCATGTCCGATGATACGCATCATACGTATGAGCATTGACAAGAGGCATAGCGCCGTCCTTCGCCGTGACGATCGTTGTATGGTCGAATCGTCCGTCCCCTTGGAAGTCATAGCAAATGACGTCACCGAGATCTAGTTCCTCAGGCGAAGAGACTTGTCGTGCGGTCAATCCCTTCTTGGAACCCGCCAAATACCATCGCATTGAATGTGCAACCGACCAACTGAAGCTCCACGTCCCCCCTTGTAGCCACCAGCCACGTTCACGGTTCGGATACCCATACATCGGCGCCCCGCCAGCGCGCAGACATTGTGAAATAAAACTCGTACAGTCGACATCAAATGAAGGATAGGCCGGATTCCTGCGATTCCACCATTCATCCGCATACCGGACCGCCGCTCCCCGGTTATACAATTTATGAACACCCCCGTGTCTCATCGTATGAAAACGGGCGGTTCGCAATGCACATATAGTGGTTCAGTATCTTCATCTCATAGTAAATAGGTCTAATGGGTACAGTGTTCACACCAGATTTCCGGACAGGTCTACATGAAGCCCTTTAGGATTGAAAGGAATATCATCATAAGAACTTATATCATCTTCTCATCCGTTTACAAGCCCTTCATGCGAAATGGAATCATAGAATGTAAAACGGCTGCCTCCCGCGGCTTTCGATGCATACATCGCCATGTCGCCGTGGTACATCAACTCATCTACAGTATGCGAATCATGAAAATACAAACTGATACCGATGCTAATGCCTACTTGTAGCATGTTGCCATTAATGTGAATCGGCTTCTCTACTTGCTTCATAATGCATTCAGCCATATCGGCAGCCAATTCCCTCGAGGAAAACGGCAACAGCACGACGAATTCATCTCCGCCGAGCCTAGCAAGCAAGCCCTTTTCTCCACATGTCATCGTTAACCGTTTGGCAATCTGTTGAAGAACGATATCCCCTGTCTCATGTCCATATGTATCGTTAATACCTTTAAATCCATTCAAATCCATGAACAGTAATGCATGTGGACTTTCCTTTCCGGCTGACTCCACTGAGTTTTTTAAAACACCCATAAAATAGGGACGATTCTTCATGCCTGTCAGCGAATCATAATAAGCCATAAAATGCAGGCGGTTCTTTGACTCCTGCAACTCATTGAACATCTCTGTCAATTCATGTGACATTTCCTTGAAGTTATCCGTTAACTTGTTGAACTCAACCATTCGACTTGTTGGCCAATTGATATGTGCCAACCCTTTAAGTTTTTTAGGAAGTCCCGTCGTTGTTTCCGAGAGTTTGCTAAAACTACGCATTAAATATACTTTCAAGATAGCTATGAAACCAATTCCTAGAATGATGAACAGCAATAGATTCGCATACTCCAATGCGAATCCCCGTATCTCTTTTTCAAACAGACTGCGTAAAGGGGCTTCTATAACAATACGCATATTATTTCCGTCTTCAACTGTGTACAAATAGCTCGTTTCGTCGATGATTGCAATATCGTCTATGCCACTCGACTTATCAGGCATCCATTTGTAACCGCTTTTCCCCATCTCAATAAAATAGCCTTCGCCATTAATTTTGGCAACAGTGCTTTCCAATGTGGCGGGTGCATTTGTATACACTATCCGATCTTCCTTGCCCATTATGTAGAATTGCAAACTTTGTTCATCCATATTCCCTACCGAAGAATCGATTTTCGCATCTCGAAAAACGCCTTGAAGAGGCAATGCCAATTCCGAGTGCTCATCCCAATCCTGCAAGTCATTTGAAATGATGCTTGCCTGTCTCTCAAGCTGACTGCTTATTGATCGCTCGATTTGATTCTGTGTGTATCTGGCGTCGCCGATTATAAAAAATAAATAGGGAAGAACAATTGCCACGAGAATGATGTGCGAAATTAGGGTCCGGGCTGAATATTCATTCATTTCAACCCTACCGATCCACTTCCGGAGTGGGATGTATGTAAGAATAATTTCAGCCGCAAGGGCACATAGGATATTATTGAGCAATTTGCTGATCAGTGCCAATGCTGCAAACCAACTATCCAAATCACTGAACACATAAATATAAACTGCAAAGACCGGCATTCCAATGATTGACCAATAGAGAAGGACGCTATGAAATTCACCAAAACCGCGATACTTCAGTAGTAAGCCGACCACAGTGATTTCAGTTATGAGTAACACAAAACCAACTATTGAACCGTCACTATACAATCCCACCCCTGCAGTAATCAATGCGGATATGATGCCAATCGGTAAACTATATAATGAAAGGATAATCAGTAGAAAGATTGTCGGCATAAAAAATGTCAGCCCGAAATCTAATAGTACAGGATAGTTATTTGCAAGTATGGACAAAATTAAAAATGCGATATAGAAAAGCACAGACAAATAGTTACGATTAGTCATAAATGGTGACCTCACATTCTAAAAATTACCTACTACATATACAACAGGGCCTACATATTTCCTAATATTCTGAATGGTACTTTCTCACCATTAACCTTTTAGTTAACCCTTCCCCTTATTCCGTTTATTAAACTTCCAATAGGGTAGAGGAAGAATAAACTTAGGAAAAGAGAGGAAGATAGATGAATAGATCTAGTACACTCACTGCCGGATTTTTATTGCTCATATCTCTGGGGGTTATCGTCTTATTGGCAAACCAGCTAAAGATCGACAAATCCCTCACGCAGGAGGGATCGCCAGCTGCAACAGAAGAGAAGAGCGGAGAGATTGCTTATAATCCACCTTCCATCGACGATATTCCCGAAGGACCGATGGGAGATGCGATTTTAAGAGGACGCGAGCTAGTGAATGATACTACCAATGCAGTACGTGCGAAGGCGTCTTCAGTGGAAGATGGGGAAGAGCTTGTAAATGAATTATCATGTACAAGCTGCCACGCAGGAGACGGACTCGATCAAGACACTTCATCTCTTGTAGGCGTTGCGGCAGTTTATCCACAATATAATGAGAGGGCTGACAAAGTCCTTACTCTTGAAGATCGCATTAACGGATGCATGGTGCGCAGCATGAACGGCCAACCATTTGCAGAAGACGACGAGGACTTGAATGCGATGGTCGCTTATTTGGCGTATATTTCTGAAGGAATACCAATAGGGGCAGAGCTTGAATGGCTTGGCAAAAACGATATGAAAGACGTCCCTATACCTGACGTGGAGAATGGCGAAAGAGTGTTCCAACAATCATGTGTCGCCTGCCACGCTTCAGACGGATCAGGCACCGGACCGAATACAGGGCCGGCGCTTTGGGGAGATGGCTCCTTTAACGACGGTGCCGGGATGGCGCGCATGTCAAAAAATGCTGGATTCATCAAAAACAATATGCCGCTCGGCCAGCCGAATTCATTGACGGACCAAGAAGCCGCCGACCTCGCAGCATTCATCCTTTCCCAAGATCGACCTGAATGGAAAGGCCATGACAAAGACTGGCCGAAAGGAAATCGCCCCACAGATGTCATGACGAAGGAGCTTCGCGATCAAGTCAAGGACGGGACTATTGATTGGGAAAAAGTGCTTGGGAAAGATAAATAGCAGGAATGAAAATCGCCCTCAAAATCAGATTGAGGGCGATTTTAATATTGGGGAATCAGTAACATTCCCGGACTTGGGATAGCTTCAATATTCTAAATGAATAAATTGCGCCAACAGCCTGTTGAACTTTTCACGCTCTTCCCAGAAAGCACCATGCCCACTATATTTGAACGGCATTAGCTGCGAATTGGTGATTAATTGATTCATTTCCTTTGCTTGTGAAAACGGAATGACTTTGTCATGGATATCATGAATGATGGCCTTGCTGCCTTTCGGGTTAAGACCTTCAACGTATAAATTCACACCTGGCTCTACGTTCACAAAATATCCGATTACGATTCCTCCGTAAACATAATGACTTCGCCATTAAGATATTCATCTTTGTATGCATATGTGCCCTGCCCATTGACCAGGGCTTGAGCACAAAATCGTATCGTATGGAAAATCACATAGGAATAGTATCTCACTAGATTAAATAAAATGATAAGAGGAAGAAATGAGGTGATTTTATACTAGAGAAACTTAGGAAAATCAACTTGAAAACTGCTGTATTTATGGGGACTATTTTTTACACTTTGACTGTTTGCATCCATGTTCTAATTATTAGCGGCATTATTCCATTCACATGGGTTAATGGCGGACTCTCTGAATCCTTCGCTGCGCAGCTACCAATATCGGTTATCAGTATCTTTATTTCTATTATTGGAGGAGTATTCACTCTGATTGCCGGCAAAAATATTCCACATACGCACAAAAGAGGAATAACCTTCATTTGCTGGCTTTTTGTCGCACTTTGGTCTTTTGGGTTTATACAACAAATGTTTGGAACACCTTTTGAAAAAACAGTTTGCTCATTAATAGTATTGCTTGGAGTCATCTCGAACTTACGTATGGCGATTGAGAGAAGATAGCAGTAATAGGCCGATTACTATGATATCGGTTTATTTTCTCACTTTAATAATTACATTGCCCTTTTTATGCCCTTTTTCGACATAGCGATGAGCCTCTGGAATTTCTTCAAGTCGATATTCTCTATCTATAACCGACTTAATCTCACCTTTTTCGATAAGCTCCTTTAGAAACGTCAGGTCTTCTTTAGTGACCTTTGCAATCCCCTGCCCATCGACTGTTATATATTTACCGTCAGCAACTAATATTTTCTTGCAATTACTTCTTGAGGTTTTTCCAACAGCATCAAAGATGATATCATATAGCATTTCATTTTTTGTGAAATCCTCATTTTTTTAATCAATAACATGATCCGCTCCTAGAGACTTTACTAATTCTATATTTGCCGCACTGCATACCCCAGTAACTTCTGCACCAAAGTACTTTGCAAGCTGAACTGCTGATGTTCCTACAGCCCCTGAGGCGCCGTAAATTAAAACTTTTTTTCCTTTTTCTATGTTTCCTTTTCTAAGGAAATATAAAGCAGTCGTTCCCCCCATAGGAACAGCTGCAGCTTCCTCAAAGGTCATATTGGAGGGTTTTACGGAAATTATTGCATTTTCACGAAGGCAGGTATACTCGGCATGTGCACCTAGACTCATTCCAGTTAATGCAAAAACGTGATCACCTTTTTTGAAAAGCTTTACGTTCTTCCCTACTTGTTCTACTTCTCCCGCTAACTCAACCCCTAAAATAGGTTGTCTTGGTTTTCGAATCCCCAAGACAATTCGCATGGGAAGCCATAATAATAGAGGGCTTTTAAATCCTCGAACCCTAATGTCCCCAGAGGCAACAGTTGTTGCAAAAATTTTAACAAGGACTTCATTCTCGTTAGGACTAGGCTTAGTTACTTCTTTTAGCTGAAGTACATCAGGTGATCCATACCTTGTGCATATCATTGCCTTCATAGATTCCCTCAAATCAAAATGTATTTTTAGTATACTTAGGTTTACGTTGTACAAATTGGAGATATTCGGTTAAAAAAATATTATTACTATGGAAATCCCAATCTAAAGGTCAGATTTGCTGAGGTAACAGGCGCAGAGGGTTGTTCTCTCATTTCCTCTTGTGTAGATGCCCCGCCTTGAAAGCAAATAAAAAAGAACCCCATCAAATGTTGATTTGATAAGGTTCCTTGATTGTGTATAAAGCCGTTAGTACCCAAAAAAGACATCCTTTTTAATGCTCTTTTTCGATATAGAATTGCCTTGTAAATGACCGGAAAGAGTTTCCACCATTGTCTTAGGTCCTGCAATATAGTAGGTACCATTGTTCAGATATAAGCTGGACAGCTTGCTTATCTCTTGTTGTAAATCATTCCTTGAATCAAGGTAAGTTACAGTTACCGAAGTATTGTCAGCAATTTTATCGAGTTCATCTTTATAGACAAATGACCCTTTGCTATCTATATAAAGTAGATGTATTTGTTTTCCGACTCCGTTCCCTTCCGCCTCAATCTGTTTCAGCATCGACCGAAATGGTGTAATCCCAATGCCACCTGCTATTAGGATGGAAGGACTGTCATTTTTTAAATAAAACGACCCTACTGGACCACTCATCCTTATTTTCATGCCCGGTTGCAACTCTAACATCGCCTTCTTGAATTCACTCGGCGTATCACTAATACCAAGTGTTAGTTGAACAACATTTTCCGAGGGAGCAGATGCCAGACTAATTGGCCGCGTTCCATTTTTTATTTTCTTATGAGTGATGGTAAACAACCCATGTTGTCCAGCTTTCCACGTTAAATCCTTCTCTTTCTCAAATAGGAAGGTGTATACATCTTCTGATTCCTTGTAGCTCTTAATGAATACTAAATCCCTCTTTTTAAATATCGCTATTGCATCTTGAAAAAAGCCCATTTACATTTCTCCTAACAGTTTACTCAACTTGTCCACCATACTTGACCAACCATATTTCGCGCCATTGAATGCCGCCTGGTTTTCTTCTTCAAAACCGGTATGTTCAAGATGTAAGTGTGTTGTTTCACCCTCTTGCTTTAACGTCCATGTGACGATTGTATTTATCGGCCCACCAACCCATGTGTACGATAACTTGCGAGGCTCGTCCACTTCCAATACTTCACTCTCTACAACTAAACCGATGGCCTCATTACGAAACTGACATTTGTATCCTACGATCGGTTTGAAATTATTTTCCATCACCCATTTTGCAAGTGTTTCTGAATTCGTCAAGGCATCCCATACTTTATTGATGGGACTCTTAAATTGAAAATCCAATGATAAATCTGCCATTAGTTACTCCTCCAATATATCCTTAAGTATTGCCGCCCTTTCAGTCCAAAATTCCTCATAAAAGGATAACCAATCTTTAACTTCCTGTAAGGGAGCTGCATTTAATCGATACCTTGTTTCTCTGCCGATTTTACGATTCCTCACTAAATCAGCCTCCTTGAGGATAGCCAAATGTTTAGAAACTGCAGTACGCCCCATTTGAAAATGAGCGGTTAATTCGTAAAGCGCCAGCTCCTCTGAACCTGCCAGTAACCTTATTAACTTTCGTCTAGTCGGATCTGCAATCGCTACAAAAACGTCGCGCTCTTGGTCAGTAGTAATCAAAATCCTCCCCTCCTCATGTGGGAATTAGACACTGTTTGGTGTCCTTATAATAAGACACTTAATGGTGTCATGTCAATTCTGTTCTTAAACATAAAAAAAGAGATGATATCGTAAGTTAACTGATACCATCCCCGTTCTTTATTATTCGTTACTGTGCCCCTGGTTATGCTCCACTAGAGGTCAGTTTCTTTTACTCTACATTCCCCAAACATTTGCCACTACCTCTTCCTTTTTAAGGAATCTACTATCTTGATACCCCAAGGTTTCGGCCCGTTCTTTGATTTCCAGGAGGATTCGTTTTTCTCGTGAGTAGACTATCATATATATTGAATCAGTTAATGATAGCCCCAGTTTGCAGGAGCTTTTCATGAAATCCGCTTCATTAGTAATACTTACGACGCTTTCTAAAGTAGGAAAGGCTTTTATGTCCGCAAATATTAAATAGTAATCCTCTTTAGAAATATGCTTCTGGAATGTTTGACCATCCATAATTGCAGCTGATTCAAAAAAGAAGGGTCGATCTAAATATCCTGGACCTGTAAAATATGCCTCTTCCGGGGCTAATGACCAATACCAAGAAGAATCTACAATGCCTTCTAACATCTCATACAATTGTCTACCGTATTCATTTTTTATATAAAGTAACATACCTTCCACTTTTTCATCTCCGCATTATCGTGAGTAACCACTTTACGTTTGGAGCAAATTCAGTTGCGCTCTCGATATAGTAAGAATTGGTTAGTAAGTAACCCCAGTGTTTAATCTGACGTTATATCCACAACTTCAACATTATAATGCTCCTTGATAAACTTAATTTCCTCTTCAGTAGTTAAAATTCCTACTGCTCGACCTTTGTCTCCATTTTGAAGTTCCCACACAAGATTATGATCTATGTCTACCTGTGAGAAATCGTTGTTTTTCCAGCGATTAAGAATAGACAAATATATATCTTGTTTTTTTCTATACCTTATGTTATTTGCTTCGACCACTACAATCAAACGCTCAATTCTTTCTGGTGTCATTAATAATAAATCCCATTTGTCATCGCCATCTGCCCGAATCTTTTGATGGGACATACCATGAATTGCGGTTTGCACATCAAGCTCTGTCATTGAAAATGGAAATTCTTTTTCAACAGGTATTTTTCTCTCTTCTTCAATTTCAAATAGCCCGACCACCCTGTCATAATCACCACTCGGAACATCACGTATTACTTCAATCGTTACATCCTCTTTGGTCAATTGATTACTAATAAGGTATGAGGCTAAGCCCAATACAGCTATACTCAAAACAATTATCTTCTTGTATTTCAATAAATTCACCTCTAATTAATTGTACAGTTGAATAAATTAGCAGGCAAATCAATTGGAATAAAAAGTAATGCCTATAAAGCAGGAATTTACTTACCAACGATTAGGATACGGATTCTTCGGGAATGAATAGGACAAGTGAACAATTCATACTATTTGTTAACTAACAAAATTGACTTTTTGTTAACTTTATCTATAATGGAGGTAAGGGAGAGGTGAAGTATATGAGCCAAGCTGTTTATGAATTGACCGAACAGACGATTGCAGCCGCTTATCAGAAACAAAATAAAAATCTTATTGAAAAAGAGACTGACTTTATCGTTAGTAAAATGATTACAACGATGATAAGTACAAACCATGACAAAATTAAAGGGATTACAATTAGCGACCTAGATTTAAATATTGACAATAATTACTTATTATCTCAAAAGCATATAAATACTCTATATAAATGGCTTGATCGTCTATATACAATGAAAGCACCCGTTTCAGATCTCGATTTTGGAAAAATGAAGGTGGACTTTGAATATTGGTATTATCAGTTAGGTGGTCATGATATTCGGTTCGAATACACAGATGATTATTTATTATCTTCAAGCGAAGTTGCCAACTATTTAAATTTGTCTCGGACCACTATCAATAAATACATCAATCAGGGATTAATTGAAACAGTCAATACAAATTCTCACAAACGGATTCCTTACTTTATTATCGAAGTATGGAAAGATCCTGTCTACTCTATCCGTTTGCAAATGATTGCACAAGAAAAGAAGCTACTGAATCAAACCCCACTTGAACGTCTTAAGGAAATTAACAGCATCATAAGCGATTTACAATTGAAATATTTCGCCAAAACTTCCCAAGAAGCATTCATTCGATATGATGGAGACTCAATGGATGATCCAGCGGATTATTACACTTGGCAAGATCTTGAAGAAGAGAGAGATGAAATCTTAAGTTCTCAAGGGGGACTAGCAGGTGAATTGGAAGAGTAGTACTGGTCAAAGCCGACTGTCCCCTATGGATTTAGAAGATATTATTGAAAAGTATGGAAAATACTTTGAGTCCTATCCAAATATCGATAACAAACCAGCGGGGCAAGATAATGCGATATATCCTCAAATTAATAGTTCTGGTAAAAATAGAATGGATGTACTTTTTCCTTTGCAGAAACATCCAATTCACGGAATAACAGGAATACATGCAATCGAGAAGTACAAAGAAGGCAAAATTATACGTTACCATTATCATTGGAAAATAATATCCCCCAAAATGGGTGTACAAATGAATCATATTTCAGGTTGGGGCAACGATCCTCATAATTCTCCTGGGACCCCAGATAAATTCATCGTAGAAACTGAACCTCATCATCACCATCACGTTCCAGGTGATCGTAGCCAAAGAAAAGCCAGTTATGACGTTCGGACGCTCGAAGATGTATTTGAATTTGTAATTCCTTATTTTATATCCGGCAATGCATATCACCCATGAACCTTTCAGTATTATGTTGAGAATTATATGCTTTCCTTCTTTAATTTAACGAAAAAACCTTCCAAGTTTAATAGCTTTGGAAGGTTTTTGCGTACAGTTGAAGTGGACATAACTCAATTTCGAATTGAAACATTGATACAACATGATTGGTGATTCAAGGGATGGAGCATACCGGGTTCGAACCGGTGACCTTCACACTGCCAGCGTGACACTCTCCCAGCTGAGCTAATGCCCCGTAAATCTGATACAATATAGATTATAACATGTCATAGAAAAAAGACAATAGATGGGGGAGATCTCCTTGCAACATGCTGAAAAAGAACTGAAGGATACGGTGTTTCTGTGCGATCAGAAAGGGATGCTGAATCCCGAGGCGATTGGATTTGCCCGCCGTCCGTTCATTATAAGCAATCTGAAAGGCCATTTCATGCGGAAGAAGAAATGGAATTATTGGTGTGTGTTCGGTGAGGACCTTCTATTTTCAGCGGCGATCAGCCATTTGGATTATGCAGCTGTCTGTTTCGTCTACATGCTCGATTACGAGACGCAGCGCTTCTATGAGAAGCAGGTTGTACTTCCTGTCGGGCGGAGGGTGAAGATGCCTGAAGACGTACTCGGGAGTGTGAAATTCGTCAATGAGCGGATGTCCGTCCAGCTTGTGCATCTGCAAGGAGAAACCCATCTATCTGTGACGATACCTGACTTTGACAATGAAGTGCTCCATGCCGATCTGCATATTACGCATCCGGAAGAGGATGATTCGTTGAACGTCGTCATTCCCCGCAACCGGGATCGGTTCCAGTTCACAGCGAAGCATCATACATTGCCGACCACGGGATTCGTGAAGATCGGGGAGAAACGGTATGATTTCAATCCTGATTACAGTTTTGCAGTTCTCGATTACGGACGTGGTGTCTGGCCGCGCGAGGCGGAGTGGAATTGGGCGATGGCCTCCCAGCGTTCAGGTGGACGAAGGATCGGGCTGAATTTTGGCGGTAAATGGACTGACGGCACGGGCATGACGGAAAATGCGGTGTTTGTGGACGGCGTTATGACGAAACTGCATGAGGATGTCATCTTCACGTACGACAAAGACAATTACATGCATCCTTGGCATATCGGGACAAAGTTTTCCGACGATGTAAATTTGACATTCTCTCCATTTTTCGAACGGATATCGAAGACGAACGCACAGCTCGTCCAAACGAACGTCAACCAACTTGTCGGCTATTTCAACGGGGGCGTCAAGCTGCACGACGGTTCGACGCTCAGAATCCGGCAAATGCTCGGCTCCGCGGAAGACCACCGCGCGAAATGGTAGATAGGAACAACCGGCGAAAGCGCCGGTTGTTTTTTTGTATGGCGTTAAAAGTGGTTATCACCGAATTGACGGGTGTTATCACCGATTCTGACGAGTTTATCACCGTTTCTCGACACGTTATCACCGTTTCTCGACACGTTATCACCGATTCGAACGAGTTTATCACCGGTTCTCGACACGTTACCACCGATTCGAACGAGTTTATCACCGTTTCTCAACACGTTACCACCGATTCGGATTAGTTTATCACCGATTTGCATAAACTCCCCTATTCCCCGACGCCATAAAATAGGTTATCACCGGTCAACAGTACTTTATCACCGCTTGGACGCTGGTTATCACCACTCGGACCATGGTTATCACCGCTTAAACACCTTTTATCACCACTCACACCATCTTTATCACCACTTAACCACAATTCCAGCAGATTTAAATAAATGCATGCGGACAGGTGCCATTCCCACCCCTGACCCATCTCGCGATTCCTCGAAACGCCCTTTGTGTTTAATTTCGCCGAATGAAGGAAATTACTGAACAGAAGACTACAACAGGAGGTTTGCGATCATGAGGAATAATATGAAGGTCGTCATGCTCTTTTTAGCTATCGTGCTCGTCTTGGGCGCGTGCGGAAATGGGGGCAAAAATGCGGATAATCCTAAACGGGAGGATGCTACGCTAATTTATGAAAATGACCAGTCAGGCGACACGTTGAATACAGGGGACGGGTACGGCTTCAATAAGTTCGACTTGGAGATAGAGGTCGATGGGAAAGATGTCATTGACGTGGAGTATGAAGTAGCGAAAGGTCATGAGGCCAAGTATGTGAATAAGTTTGCTAGTTTGAATTTGAGGGATCAGGAAGCTTTCAATAAACTGGATCCGTTTTTCGTGAAAGTAGTGACAGGGAAGAGTATGGACGAAAAAGACGTCATAGCAAAGATTATGGAGTGGTTTGGAATAGACACGTATACGAAGTTCGATTTGGAAATCGACTTTGACGATGGCACGAAGATGGATATTGAAGATCGAAAATGATGATGAACTGAGGAAACCAGGCGAGGAAAATGTTCCCCGCCTGGTTTTTGTGTTCAAATCTTCGAGTCCTTCAACATCGTAAAATAAACCCCTTGTTTTTCGATCAATTCCTCTTGGCTGCCGGATTCGATTAGCTTGCCTTGCCCCATGACGTAGACGGTGTTGGCTTTCCGAACCGTGTTCAGCCTGTGGGCGATGACGAAGCTCGTTCTTCCTTCCATGAGCCGGTCGAGCGCTTCCTGGATTGCAAGTTCGGTGACGGTGTCGATGCTGCTTGTCGCCTCGTCGAGCAATAGCAAGACGGGGTCTGCAACGAGCGCTCTTGCGATGGAGAGCAATTGCTTCTGTCCTTGTGAAATTTCGCCGCCATCCGCTGTCAGTATGGTGTCATACCCGTTTTCGAGCCTTGAGATGAAGCTATGCGCATTCGCCTCTTTTGCAGCCGCAATCACTTCTTCGTCGGTGGCGTCAAGCTTGCCGTACCGGATATTTTCCATGACGGTCGCTTCGAATAAAAATGGATCCTGCAAAACGAATGCCGTCTGGCTCCGCAATGTTTCGCGGGGCAGTTCTTTGATGGGAATCCCGTCAATGAGGATCTGCCCTTCATTCGCTTCATAGAACCGGGCCAGGAGCTGCATGATTGTCGTCTTCCCTGCCCCGGTCGCTCCGACGAAAGCCGCCGTCTCGCCAGGTTTGACGTGGAAGGAGATGTTGTCGACCGTATAGCCGTCCGTGTCGACAGTATAGCCGAATGACACATTCCTGAATTCGACGTCCCCTGCAAGGATTGTGTCAGCATGCTCCGTTGCGTCGTCCTGCTCGATCGGCTCATCCATGATTTTGAAGACGCGTTCCGCTCCTGCGATTGCCGAGAGGACGGTGTTGAATTGGTTGGACAGATCATTGAGCGGCCTCGTGAATTGGCGCGCGTACTCCGAAAAGATGACGATTGTACCAATCGTGACGATTCCGTCCCCCTTCAGTGCAAGCAGTCCCCCGACACCCGCCACGATGGCGAAAGCTGCGTTGTTGAGCATATTCATCACTTTTGGGATGAACCCGGAGTATGTCAGTGCCCAGAAGCCCGTCCGGCGCAGCCGATCGCTCTTTTCCGCAAATTCCTCCATGACACGCTCTTCCTGCGAAAATGCCTTGATGATCCGCTGTCCTGAAATCGTTTCCTCGATCATCCCGTTCAATTGTCCGACTGCTTGCTGCTGCTCCTTGAACAGCAACCCTGTCCGGCGGGTGATCCACCGAATTGCGATGAACATGACAGGAACAATAATCATTGTCAGCAACGTCAAAATCGGGCTGAGGTACAGCATGACTGCGAGCGTCCCTGATAACGTCAAAATGCTTGAGAATACTTGGATGAAAGAAGAGTTCAGCGTCTGGCTGACGTTTTCGATGTCATTCGTCACGCGGCTCATCAATTCGCCATGCTGCCGTTTGTCGAAAAACGTGACGGGCAGCTTTTGCAGATGGGAAAACAGACTTGTCCGCAGCCGAAAAATTGTCTGCTGTGCAATGCCGACCATCCAGAAGCTTTGGAAATAAAGGGCAAGGGATAATCCAGCGTAAATTGCGATCAGCATACCGATTTTTCCGCCCAAGCCATCGAACTCCATCGGGATGATATGCGCATCGATAATTTTCCCAATCAGGAATGGACCGATTAGCGCAAGGGCAGAGCTGACGAGCACGAGGGCAAGCACGAGGATGAGCAGACCCCGCTGTTCATCGACGAGCTTCCAGATCCGGTGAAGCACCGATTTCCAGTCACTCGCGCGCTCTACCTTCTTTCGTCCTGGACCTTTTATGTCTTCTTTCTTTATGATCGGTTCATACCCGAACGGTTTACGAATTGTTCGCAACATCGGCGCCCACCTCCTCTTCCGATTGGGATTCGGCTATTTTCCGGTATAATGGCGACTGCTCCATGAGATCAGCATGGGTACCATATCCGACGACCTTTCCTTCATCTAACAAAAGGATTTGATCCGCACCTTTAGCCGTCTGTACTTTTTGCGTGACGACAAGCATCGTCGCCGCTTCCCCTTTCAGCGCTTCCCACAAGGCATTTTCGGTTTTAACGTCCAATGCGCTCGTGCTGTCGTCGAGGATGAGGATGGAAGGTTTCCGGACAAGTGCCCGGGCAATCGAAAGCCGTTGCTTTTGCCCGCCCGATAGGTTGACCCCTTTCTGTCCGACCCGTGTTCCGTACTTCTGAGGGAATAAATCGATAGATTCATGGATCTGCGCCTTCATCGCCGCTTCGATCAGCTCATCAGGCTCCGCATCGCTGTCCCCCCATGAAAGGTTTTCCAGGATGGATCCCGTGAACAAGATCGATTGCTGTGGAACGAGACCGATCGTATCGCGCAAGTCCTTCAACGCCCACTCCTTCACTTCGATGCCGCCGACGTAGATTTTCCCTTCGGTCGCTTCGAACATGCGGGGAATGAGATTGAGAAGCGTCGATTTCCCCGACCCGGTTGCCCCCATGATGGCGAGCTTCTCCCCAGGTGCCACATGGAAGGACACACTATCCAAAATCGGTGTAGGCTTTCCTTGATAATGGAAAGAAACGTTATCGAAACGGAGATCCCCTTCCAGACTGCCGATACTCGAGCTTTCCATAGTATTTTCTTCAAGATCCTCATCCGCAAGAAGCACTTCCTCCATCCGTTCGGAGGATGCCTTCGCCCGGGATAATGCGCTGATGATGAATGCAAACATCGAAAATGCGCCCGTCATCCGCATTGCATAGTTGACAATTGCAACTAGCTCCCCGACTTGCGCGTTCCCATCTCCAATTTCGATGGCACCGAACCAGAGGACAGCCATCAAGCTGACATTCATGATGAACAGGAGGACAGGCAAAATGAGCTCCATCATACGCATCGCTTTGACGGTGTCTTTCCGGAGGGCCCCCGCTACTTTCGAAAATCGGCTCGCTTCGTACATTCCGCGCAAATAGGCTTTGATGAGACGGACCGCCTGTAGGTTTTCCTGGATGACACGGTTTACCCGGTCGAGCCTGCGTTGCACCGTTGAAAAGTAGCCTACCCCTTTCCTCGCCATTACGAAGAGGAAGATGAGCAGGACCGGCGCACCGATGACGAGGTAGAGTGCCAGTTTCACATTGACGAAAAATGCCATGACCAAGCTTCCGATTACGAGCAGAGGCGCACGCATCATGATCCGCAGCGACATGAACAGGACGTTTTGCACCATCGTTACGTCGCTCGTCATGCGCGTGATCAATCCCGCTGTCGGGAACCGTAAGAAGGTCGCCATGGAAAATGCTTGCACTTGGCGGAATAGCGCTTGCCGCAAGTCGAACGCAAAGCTTTGCGCGGCGTGGGCAGCGAAGAAGGAATTGATTGCACCGGATAAGAATGCAACAAACGCCAGACCCATCATGACGCTTCCCCATGTCCAAATGACGCTGACATCTTCCGCCAATATGCCGTCATCGATAATTTTCTTTATTAATAATGGCTGGATCAGCTCTACCGAAAGTTCGGTCAGCATAAGGAATAAGGCAATGAATATCGGCCATTTATACGGCTTTGCAAAGGAGAAAACTGTTTTCATCTTACCGGACCCCCAAAAAACTCTTTCGTATTACGAATTATTTTTATTGTCACCATTATGACATATGTAGCGATTTCTGTATAGGGCGTATATTGATTAGTCCGGAAGTTCAGATATTGACAAATAGCATTGAGGGGCCTTTTTCAGCATGTAGTTAATTTCAAAAAACCGGAACCCATTTCAGGATTCCGGCAGTATTCCTTCTTCTGTTTTCGCTTTGCTTCCCGCCACTGAAAGCCCAGTTACGCCGAGGAGCATGATTGCGCCTCCGACCATTTGCCAAAGGCCTAACACACTGCCAAACCAGATGGCGGAAATGATTATTGCCGTCAATGGTTCGAAGCTGGAAAGGATGCTTGTTTCCACCGGCGATATATATTTCATGCTGCCAAGGAACAGAAGGAATGCAACCGTTCCGACGATGATGATGAGCAATAGCATGAGGGACAGGTTTACGTCGGCGAGCGCACCAATCTCTTTACCGAACCTCAATATATTCAAAAGAAGGAGCGTGAGTCCCCCTATAAGCATTCCCCACCCTACGGAGAGGAGGACGCCCCATTCATTCATGAGCCGAACTGGATACAGTGTGTAAAATGCGAATGTGAATCCAACGGCGAGTCCGAAGAAGAGCGCTTCCTTCGTCAATGCGAATTCGGAGAGCGTCCCATTCGTCAGAAGGAGGAAGAGGCCAGCCATTGTGACTGCCATTCCGATTACTTGGGATGCCGGCGGGCGCTCCTTTTGCCTAATTGAAACGAAAAGGATGATATAGATCGGCGCCAGGAATTGAAACAGCGTCGCAATGACCGCGTTGCTCGTGTTGATGGAGCCTGCGAATGTAAACTGGACGCCGAGCATTCCGATAATGCCGAAAATGACCATTTGCCGCAGCCATACTTTATGGCGAAGCGGGCGCGTGATATGTACGCCTTTCATTTTCAAAACGAGAAGGAGTCCTAGCCCTGCAAGGACCAGCCGGATGATTAGCATGAAGGAGACCGACATTTTGCCTGTATCCAGAATCCACTCCATCATCGGCCCCGTCGCACCCCAAAGCATAGCCCCGATGATGATCATGAAAATCCCTTTTGCTCTTTCCATATCATTCCACCACCTTTTACAGTTGTTTAGTAACTTCATAGATGTGTTCAATCCGCCATAAAAGATGTACTGTAAATTCACTGAACTTCCTATATAATAAAATACATACGACATCCGAAAGGGGACAAAAAGATGAAATCGGCAAACCAAGCAAATAGAACCGAGCTGCCACTAGTCATGGACAGTCTTGTAGAGTTCTTAATGGTGACCCGTACGGATGGTGAAGGCTTGATTACTTATACGAATCATAACTTCCTAGCTTCAAGCAATTGGACACCAAAACGAATTCTCGGAAAATCCTTTTGGCAAATGTTTTCCGAGGATGAACATAGCCAAGCGCAGGCCCATGCGATATGGAACCGGGTGACGAACGGGAAATCCTGGTTCGGGAGGGTCGAAAAATTGACGCGGCACGGCGAGCCCTATTACGTCCAAATGATGGCAATTCCCATACTTGACGGGGACGGAAAACTCACGTACTGCACGTTTCTAGAACTTGATATCACTGAAGAAGTAGAGCTGAAGGAGAAACTCCAGCAAATCGCCTTTATCGATTTTGAAACAGGATTGATGAGCCGGCATAAATTGGAGACGATGGTCAATGAATATATTGATGAGGACCGGCACTTTTCGTTCGTCTACATAGCAATCGATCACTATTATACACTGAAAGATCTTCAGTCGTATGATTCGGAATCGGTTTTAATCCAACAATTCACGAACCGGCTGAAACGGTTTTTCCAAGGAGATCCGATTGCAAGGGTCGGCGTAAGCCAATTTGTCGTTTTAACGTCCTTCGGGGATTGGTTCGTCCAAGGATTCTTGGAGTTTTTGAAAGAGCAGCCGATCTATGTTGAAAACCACTCATTGCCGTTATCGGTAAGTGGCGGCATCGTGCGCTTCCCCGATGACCAGTCCTCATATTCACATCTGTACAAAGCAGCATTGGCAGCGACAAAAACGATTACCGAGCAAGGCGGCGGACGGATTTCCTCCTTATCCGCGGAGTCCCATAAAGTGTTGAACCGCCGTTCCCTAATCGACAAGAAGATGCTGACGGCGCTTGACCATAACAATTTTCAGGTAGTCTATCAGCCGCAATTGGATATTGCGACGGGCAACGTTCTCGTGTATGAAGCGCTTGTCCGATGGGAGGACGAAGAAATCGGGCATATCCAACCGGATGAACTGATTCCGATTGCGGAAGAGAACGGCTTGATCCACGCGATTGGGGCATATGTCCTCGAGGAGGCGGCCACACTTGCGGTGAAACTGATGGCCGATAAGCCGGATGTCCGAATTTCAGTCAATTCATCCGTGCGGGAATTCGGCGACTCTTCACAAATGAAGGAAAAGCTTACAGGCATTCTGGAGAAGACGAAGTGTCCGGCGGATAAGCTTGAGCTCGAAATCACGGAGAAATTTGCTTTCCAAGCTGAACAGGAACATGCGATTATCCAGCAAATGAAAGCGTTTGAAGAGACGGGCATCCGTTTCATCCTGGATGATTTCGGAACGGGATATGCCTCTTTCCGGTATATGCAACAGTTGCCGATTTCCAAAGTTAAAATCGATAAAGTGTTCATCAATTCCCTGCTGACGATGCCTAAAACACGGCAGCTCGTCGAAGGCATGATCCTATTCAGCAAATCGATGGGTCTCTATGTCGTTGCAGAAGGCGTTGAAACGGAAGAGCAGTTCGAAGCATTGAAGGAAATGGGCGTCGATGCTGTTCAGGGTTATTATATCGGAGGTCCTGTAAAAGGGGCTGATATTTCATAAGGAACGGAGCCGCTAAAGCGCGCTCCGTTTTTTTATGGAATGAAAAGTGCGCCAAAAACGCATAAATCGGTTGAAACGCGCATAAATCGTTGCAGATACGCATAAACCGCTTCAATTACGCATAAAGTCCGCCAATTACGCATAAATCACCACAAACGCGCATAAAACCCGCTAGAACGCATAAAAGCAGAGGACGCCATACGCACGCCCTCTGCTTCCCTATCATTTCATCTGTAACTTGCTAATTTCCTTAAAGGAATCGAGCGAATAACTTTTGACTTCGTCCATGGATAATGTAAACAAGCTTTCACCGCTATACACCAACCGTTGGACCTGTGTTTCCCACTCTTCGTATTGCTGGCCGGATGCTTTCTTTTGCACCAAATCGCCCTTCAACAAGATGCCGCGGTCAGGTGTGATTTCATATACTAACGCTCCAGCACCTGTAAAGTCGACCTCGAACTCCTTCGCCCCTTCTTCATAGATGCTGACCGGGAAGCCGAACAGATTTCTGTTTTTATGCTGGAACAGCGCTTTATGGTCGTATTGAAGTGGTGAGTATGTGCCCCTGCCTCCAATGATTTCTGTATATTTCTCTTTCGGATTATGAAATTCAGTTACGTCGAACAAAGAGATCTTCATCCCTTTCGTCAAGATCAACGGCTCGCCTCCCGACGGATTTTTCTGCGCGACTGTGTCATATCCGAAACCAATCAGGTGATTTTCATCCAATGGGTGCAAATAATTTGAGAACCCCGGTATTTTCAACTCGCCCAACACTTTCGGCTTGGCTGGATCCGCAACATCGATGACGAAAAGAGGGTCAGTTTCCCTGAACGTCACCATATACGCCTTATCCCCCATGAACCGCGCGGAATAGATGCGCTCCCCTTTTGCAAGGCCTTTCACCGAGCCGGTCATCTCCATCTTTTCATTCAAAATATACAGGTGGTTTTTTGACGGGTTTTTATCGTCCCACATATTCCCCTCCGTCATGACAACACGGAAATTTCCTTTGTATTCATCCATCGAGAATTGGTTCAGTATCGTTCCGCTCAACTCCGCAGATTGATAAAACTCAACATCCGTCCCGTCCAGCTTGAATTTGAAGATCCCGGTATCCGCTGTGCCCGGATTCCAGATCATGATTTCAGCCCCACGGGAATTTGTGCTCGTTTCATATTTCAATGCCGTTAAGTAAAGATGGTCTTTCGTCATGTACATCTGGTCGCTGCTTCCGAGAAACCCTTTCGTCTTCAGCTCGGCCGTTTTTGGTGTCGTCAAGTCGATTGCGGCAATGACGGAATAGGAAGGATCCACCGCTCCAGGCAAAATGGAGATATCCTTGAATTCCATGAATTTCTTTTCTTTTTCATTCGAATCAAAGATGCGCGGACGCAGTGCATCGCCTTCGATTTTATTCATCGCCCAAAGGTTCGGGAACACATTTGTCACGAGATAAAGCATGCCGTCCGTCTTCCGGGCACTTTTCAAATAGCCTTCCACTCCGATTTCACGAATGAACGCTGGCTTCTCCGGCTTCTCAATATTGTATAGACGGACAGTCGTCAAGCTGTTCATCGGCATCATTTTATCCATCGCATTTGATTTAACCGTTTTATCCGGATAGCGTTGCATTTTATCCCCGAGCACAATGAGCAAGTCGTCATGTAAAAATAGCTGTGACGGGTAATAGTCGTCATCCGGTTTAATTTCAGCAGCGATTTTCATCTTTTGAGGGTTTCGGATATCGATGATTTTCACGGACGTGCCCGCAAAAATGGAATAGACATATTCGCCGTCCGTTTTCACCATATCCGATTCATCAACGCCTTCAACTTGAATATTCGTCGATGAATGATCACCTCCGCCTACCGCATTCGCTGACTCCGCACTATCCATGGAGGCTTTACTCGAAGACTCTTCAACTGCATCAAACCTTACCGCGACGGACTGCATATCTTTTGCTCTTTTGAAATATGCTTTCAAATCTTCCTCAGAGCTGATCGAATCGATAGAACCATAGGCGGAAACATCCGCCTTCTTCGTGAACATCGCAATGCCCGCAACGACCATAAATAAAATCATCGACATGATCAACCATATTGTCGGTTTCCTCAATTTCATCACCTTTCCTTGTCTGCTTCTTTACTTAGTAGACTTGTTGGAAAGATTTACGTTTCACATTTCGGAAAAAACATTTTTGCGGATCATTTTGAATATGGTAGTCTTATAGAGTGGGTAAAATAACATAGGGGGTATAGGGGAATGAAAACACTTACAAGATGGTCGAATAGGATTATGGAAAGATACTTGCCTGATCCATACATATTCGTTGCCATTCTGACACTGCTTGTCTTTTTGCTCGGTGTCGGACTGACGGATTCGGGTCCGCTCGAAATGACTGGCCACTGGGGGAATGGTTTCTGGGGGCTTCTCGCATTTACAATGCAGATGGTTATCGTATTAGTTGCGGGACATGTATTGGCAAGCAGTCCTTTTTTCAAGAAGATATTGAGTTCATTGGCAGGATTGGCGAAGTCGCCAGGTACAGCGATTCTGCTTGTGACCGTTGTATCGCTCATCGCTTGTTGGATCAACTGGGGATTCGGTCTCGTCATCGGGGCATTGTTCGCTAAGGAAATCGCCAAAAAAGTGACGACTGTCGACTACCGTCTGTTAATTGCAAGCGCTTACTCAGGTTTCATCATCTGGCATGGAGGGCTTGGCGGATCGATTCCATTGTCCATCGCAACCGAGGGTCATCCATATGCCAATATGATGGGTGTCGTTCCAACATCCGAAACGATTTTTTCAACGTATAATCTATTTATTATCGCAGTTCTATTCATAACTTTACCGTTGTTGAACCGTTTCATGATGCCAAAACCGGAAGATACGGTCAGCGTCGATCCGAAATTGTTGGAAGAGGAAATTGAAGTGGTGGAAGCAGAGGAAAAAACGCCTGCTTCACGGCTTGAAAACAGCGTGATCCTTTCCATGCTGATCGGCGCATTGGGTGTCGTGTATCTTGTACAGCACTTTGTCGCGAAAGGGTTCGACTTGAACCTGAATATCGTCAACCTGATTTTCTTCATTCTCGGCATCATTTTCCACGGCACGCCAAAGCGTTTTCTTGCAGCAGTTGCGAATGCAGTCAAGACATCAGGCGGAATCATCATCCAGTTCCCGTTCTACGCAGGGATCATGGGCATGATGGTGGACTCAGAACTAGCGAAAGTCATGTCGCAATGGTTTGTCAGCATCTCAACCGAAGCGACCTTCCCGCTCTTCACATTTTATGCGGCGGGACTCGTTAACTTCTTCGTACCGTCAGGCGGAGGGCAATGGGCTGTACAAGCGCCGGTCATGCTTGATGCGGCTCAAACGCTTGGCGTCAGCTACTCGAAGACTGCGATGGCCATCGCATGGGGCGACGCATGGACGAATATGATCCAGCCGTTCTGGGCATTGCCTGCACTTGCGATTGCAGGCTTGCGCGCAAAGGACATTATGGGCTATTGCGTATTCGTCTTGTTGTTGAGTGGTATTGTCGTGAGTATTGGGCTTTATTTCTTTTAAGTAAACATGCAGCATCCGGAGGGCCTATACGGCGGCTTCGGATGTTTTTCATTTTGAATAAATACCGTTGTTTCACTCCAACTTACCATGGAGTTCTCGTTCTCACATGAAAAGTTCTCGTTTATGCGACAAGAGTTCTCGTCCTACCTCGGAAAGTTCTCATGAACGCGACAGGAGTTCTCGTTCTCCCATGAAAAGTTCTCGTTAACACGACAAAAGTTCTCGTTCTCATACGAAAAGTTCTCGAATGCCGGGAGATTAGCCTCTCCCCGCATTTTTCTACAGGTTTCATTCCAGATAAAAACCGATTTCTCCCCCGCCACGTTTATCAGTCTCCACACAGGGAATATCTCAAATAGATGATTTTTCTAAGGAGGAATACATGAATGCCTGAAGACAAATACGAAAAAAAAGATGAGCAAGTGACACCTCAAACACAAAATCAGCAGCCTGGAATCGAAGCGGAGATGGACCCGCTTCCTATCTATGACGATGAGAATTATAAAGGCTCGGGCAAGTTGAAAGGTAAAAACGCTCTAATCACCGGAGGAGACAGCGGAATTGGGCGGGCCGTCGCAGTCGCATTTGCGAAGGAAGGAGCGAATGTCGCGATCGCCTATTTGGACGAGACCGAGGACGTTGATGCGAATAAAACCGTCGAGCTCATTGAACAATATGGCGGTAAAGCGAAGAAAATTCGTGTCGATATTAGTGAAGAAGAAAATTGCGAGCAGCTAGTCAACGATGTCATCAAGGAATTCGGCAGCTTGAATATTCTCGTCAACAATGCTGGAAAACAGTTTCCGCAGGACGATATCTCCCAAATTTCTGGCGACCAGCTTCGTGAAACGTTCGACACCAATTTCTTCGGACTGTTTTATTTATCAAAAGCGGCGCTGGCCCATATGAAGGAAGGCGATTGCATCATCAACACCTCTTCCGTAACGGCTTATAACGGTTCGCCGGGATTAATCGATTATTCTGCAACGAAAGGCGCCATCACATCATTCACACGCTCCCTCGCCTTGAATTTGGCTACAAAAGGAATCCGCGTCAATGCCGTGGCGCCTGGCCCGATCTGGACGCCATTGATTCCTGCAACATTCGATGCGCAGAAAGTCGAGCAGCACGGAGCGGACACACCTTTGAAACGCCGCGGACAGCCGGCTGAAAATGCACCGGCCTATGTTTTCCTCGCTTCCAACGATTCCAGCTATATGACGGGGCAGACAATCCATGTCGATGGCGGCGATTATGTAGGTTCATGACTTCGGATTCGATTTCTTGAGCGCGGGACGAGGTTTGTTGAGCGCGGGATGATGTTCCTTGAGCGCCGGATGCGATTCTTGAGCGCGAAATGAGATTCTTGAGCGCCGGATGAGATTCTTGAGCGCGAAACGAGATTCTTGAGCGCGGAATGAGATTCTTGAGCGCGGAATGCGAGTCTTGAGCGCGGAATGCGAGTCTTGAGCGCGGAATGAGATTCTTGAGCGCCGGATGAGATTCTTGAGCGCGGAATGAGATTCTTGAGCGCGGAATGAGATTCTTGAGCGCGAAACGAGATTCTTGGGCGCGGAACTTGATTCTTGAGCGCAGAATCACGTTCCTTGAGCGGTCCACGATTCATTGGCGCGCTCAAAGTCCTAACCCATATAAAAAAGCGATTTGCGGGTCTTCCGCAAATCGCTTTTTCTTATGCCTCTACAGTTTCTCTCAAATACCGTTTTTTGAAAATCAATGCAAAATAGCCGAACGTAATCGCGAGACAAGCGACCATGAAAGCGATCAGCACACCGTTGCTAGCCCATAGATGAGCAAGATCGCCCGTAGAGATTGCCGCCTTGAACGCTTGGACGGAATACGTCATCGGCAACAACGTGTTGAACACTTGAAGAGGTTCAGGAATTAATTCCAACGGGAACGTCCCTGCACTCGTCGTCAATTGCAAAATCAAGATGATGATTGCCATGAACCGGCCTGGATCGCCAAACAGCGACACGAGCATCTGCACAATTGCGATGAATGTGTAGCTCGTTATGATCGCTGTCAAAATGAACATCGGCAAGCTGACCGTTTCCATTCCAAGCGCCCCTTTGATGATTCCGACCGCCACTAATGCCTGCACGAGCCCGACAATCGCCAAGACGGAAACTTTGCTCGCCATCCAGCCGAATGCGCCTGTCGGTTTGATCGCCGGTTCGACGAGCGGGAAGACGATCGATAACAGCAATGCCCCAACAAATAATCCTAATGAAAGGAAGTAAGGTGCAAATCCAGTACCGTAGTTCGGTACTTCATTGATGCTCTCTTTTTCAACATCAACCGGAGATGCCGCCATTTCATACGTCTTCTCATTCGGATTCACTTCACTTGCAGTCGCATTCGCCTCAGCGAGCTTCTCCTGCAGCGTCAGCGTTCCTTCATCCAACTCCTTTATGCCATCCGACAACTTCGAAGAGCCGTCCGCAAGCTCCTTCGATTTCGAAGCAAGCGTACCGGTTCCTTCTTTCAACGTACCCGTTCCGGCATTCAGTTCATTCAAGCCAGACGCCAAATCGGTTGAACCTTTTTGCGCTTTCGCGACACCTTCCGATAACTGGTCAAGACCGGATGCCAATGCACCGTTCCCTTGTGCAAGAGCGGAAGCCCCCTCCGACAATGCAGAAGATAATCCGTTCAATTTATCCAATCCTGCGAACGCCTGCTTATGGCCTTCACGCAATTGACCGGCCGCGCCGTTCAACTGGGCAGCTCCATCGCTGAGCGTAGCGGTTCCTGATGAAAGCTCGGACATGCCGCCTGCCAGTTCAGCACTTCCTTGTTGCAGCTGACCTAGTGCCGCCTTCAAACCTGCCTGTTGGTCCTCCGGCAATGATGCTAATACTGGAGCTAGTTTTTCCGACAAATCATCGATACCAGCATTCACGTTTTTCGAGGCGTCCGCAAGTTTGTGCGCAGATCCATTCAATGCAGCTGTTTTATCATTGATTGTCCCGACAACTTGTCCGAACTCTGCTTCCTTTAGCGCAATTTGCGCATAGCTATCCCTTAATTGCTGAACACCAGCAATATAGTCGGCAATACCGCCTTGCAAGTCGGTTGCACCTTCAGTTGCCTGAGCCGCTCCCTTTTGAAGTTCCACAACCCCCGCAGAGAGCGCGCCGATCCCTTTATTCAAATCAGCCGCACCTTTCGCGGCATCCGCAGTCCCCTTCGCCAGACGGTCCGAACCATCCTTCAACGTAATGGTGCTCGACGCCAACGTTTCCAAATACCCTTTTAGATCATCCGCACCTTTCGCAAGTTCGCTTGCGCCATCATGAAGCTTACCGGCACCATCCGCAGCTTCGCCAAACCCGTTGCCCATTTCACTGATGGAATCAAACAACTGCTCCGCATACGTCGATGCGACCTTGTCATTCACTTCCGCCCGGATCCGCTCCATCGCCGTCTCCCCGATCTGGGCAGACAAGAAGTTGAAGCCTTCATTCGGCTTGTACACAATCGTCAATTTTTCCGGATTTTCATCAAGCAATGTCGTTGCGTGCTGCGAGAAGTTCTCCGGTATTTCAATCGCGATATAGTAGTCCTGGTTTTTCAGGCCTTTCTCCGCGTCCGCCTTGGAAACCTCTTGGATATTAAAATTATTTCCTTCCATCAGCTTGTCGACCAATTCATCGCCTAGTGCAAGCTGTTTCCCTTCCAACTCTGCGCCTTCGTCCAAATTAACGATCGCCACAGGCAATTCACTCATATTGGCATATGGATCCCAAAACGCCCATAAGAACATGCCAGCATATAAAACCGGAATGAAAAGGATGGCAATCATCGGTACAAGCATTTTCCTTGTACGGAGAAGCTGCTTCCATTCCGCGAATATCATTGATTTTTTCATTCGTAATTCCTCCGTTTGTACTAATTGACCAAAACCCTCATTCGGTCAATCGTGAATAAAAAAAGAGTCTCAAGCTAAGAGACTTGTAAAAATGGTGCTCCGCAATAAGCCTGCGATCCGTTCTTCGGACAGCTCTTCATTCTCATGGGTTTTGCCCCAATCGACGACAAGCGCCATATATGATTTGAACAGAAGGTATGCAACAAGCTCACTGTCGCAAGGCTTCAATTCACCTTTATCGATTGCAAGTTCAATTTTCGCCCGTATATAAGAGACGATTTCATTTTCAATTTCGGCGAGTACTTCAATGACTGCCGGCGTGCGCAGTTCTTTTCCTTCATCGACCAATTTGGCGTACAATTGGTGCGTCTCCCGGAATTTCAGCATTTGCATGAGCCGGGCGTGGGCGTTCTGCTCGAAAGTAGCACCTTCGACTGTTGCCGCATCTGATGCCACCCGCATCTCTTCAACCATTTGCAGGACAATTGCGTTAAACAGTTCTTCTTTGTTCGCGAAAAATGTATAAATCGTCCCTTTACCGACATTCGCTATTTTGGCGACTTGGTCCATCGTCGTCGCTTTATAGCCGAACAGCGAAAACGACTTGGCGGCTGCCTCCAGGATTTCTTGCCTGCGATCCATTTCTCCACCTCGCTTTTTTGACCATAAATCAATTTTGGTCATCCGGTCATTATACTACTCCTATGTACAACGAATTGCAACAAAAAAAAAGAAGTTATCATAGTTTCACGATAACTTCTGTGCCGTCTTTCGCCTTGACGTTCACTAATCCCAGTCCCCGATGTTTTTTCAATTCAGCAACAATGCCCCTTAATTCCCTCTTATCTATATGGGGAATTTCAAACACTTTTTCCTTGTCTTCAGATTGCTCCCTTATCCATTTGTTAATGAGTTTTTGAAGGCGTTCAGAAGACATGATCAGTATGCCGATTGTTAGGAACGCATACGGGATCGGGATGAATAACCGGACCTTATCCGTTTTCACCTTAACTCTCATCATTTATTCGATGAACACGGAAACTGTATCGCCGTCTGCCGACTTGACGTCAACGATTTGTCCGTCCAATTCATTTTCAATTGCTTCAATGAGTACATCAATATCGATGTCTTTCACGTATTTCTCAGACTGTGGAATGTTCCCCGCAATGTTATGGCCTGCCTTCAGCAGAACTTTGATTAGCTTGATTGGCAGATTGACAGAAACATTGTCGTTATCGGCCGATACGACCCGGATTTTCAATGTCTTATCCGAATATGCAGTCCGCTTGGATGACGGCCCACTCCCCGAATCCCTGTTTTTCAACACTTCAATAAGCTCAGATGCCTTCTCTGCATCGACTTTCCCCTCTTGCACCATCGTCAACACTTTCTCAATTTCCGTTTTCACAATGAATTCCCCCTATTCATCTTTTAACAGTTTTATTGCTTCTTCCGGAGTGATTTCTCCGCTCTCCAACATGGCGACTACTTTTTTCTCGTCCACCTCACTCTTCTTCTTTACCTCATATCCGAGTGAACTGACAACTTCATTCAGTTTGCCTCGGACAGTCGGATACGAAATTCCGAGTTCCTTTTCAACTTCTTTAATATTCCCCCTGCACGCCAAAAACACTTCAACGAAATGGAGCTGTTCCCCCGACAATGCCGCCAACTTGGACAGCTCAAACTCATTTTCGATGGTCGTATGGCATCGGTTGCAATGCAGCTTCGTGATTTTCAGCGTTTCATCGCAGACAGGGCAATGACTAATAACGGGATATGCCATAATTATCTGAATTCCCCTTTCGTAAATCCATCATATCCCATTCATTTTGAAATAGCAAGCATTATATTAAAAATTTTAATTCACATATTAACAATATTAATTACCAAATTAACTATCTTAATTTATGTAAGTAATTTTTCAAAAGTGAAAAGGTGAAAGGATTTTGAACCTTTCACCTTTTGTATTGGTAAGACTTTATTTATGATCCATTTTCAATTAACCATTGTTCATAATAGGCATCCAGTTTGTTCTGTAGTAATTTAATTTCCTCTTCAGTTTCATTCGCTAATTTCAATCGCTCAATTTGGAGTTCCAGCGCAGTGATTTCTTCTTCCACGCTTGATCCCTGTTTCGTTTTCCTCTTTTTGTCGACAGTCTTTTTCTTTGGTAGTTCGATGACTTGCGTTTGTTGCCGCTCATGCCATTTCTGCCTCGCCCAATCGAAAGGACCTTCGAACATCGTCATCTTTCCGTCATCAAGCCATGCCGTACGGGAAAATAATTTATTCAAGAAATACCGGTCATGCGAAACGGCGAGTAGCGTTCCTGGAAAATCCTCTAATGCATCTTCGAGTACTTCACGCGACTCGATGTCCAAATGATTCGTCGGTTCGTCCAAAACGAGGAAGTTCACGTCCTGATGCATCAGCTGTGCAAGCCGCAGTCTTGTACGTTCGCCGCCACTCAAGTCTCCGATCCTTTTGAACACGTCCGGACCGTAAAACATGAATTTCGCGAGTATATGACGTGCTTCGCCTTCCTCTACGCCGACCTCTTTCCGAAAGACATCGAGCAGTCGGGCTTTCGGATTCTCGATGGCAAAATGTTGCGAGAGGAAGCCCACTTTCACACTGCTCCCCAGTTTGCATACTCCCTCGTCAGGAGCAAGTTCACCTAGAAGCATCTTCAAGACCGTCGATTTCCCGCTTCCATTCCTTCCGACAATCGCGGCACGGTCCTTCCAATATACTTGTAAGTCGGCGCCACGCAATAATTCATTGGAACCGAAAGTTTTCGCAGCGTCTTTCATAATGACGACTTCCTTGCCGCTTCTCGTCGCCGCTTCAAAGGACAATGCCATTTTCCGCGGATCGATCAACGGCTTCCGAAGCTTCTCCATCCGTTCCAGCGCACGCTCCATATTCCTCGCTTGCCGATGCAATCCAGCATTCGGCGGATTCGCTTCATTCGCCCATATGCGCAGCCGCTTGATCGCTTCTTTCATTTTCTTGATCTTCTTCTGCTGCTCTTCATAGTCTTGAAATTCCCGCAGGAGGCGCTCTTCTTTTTCCTGTACAAATGCACTGTAATTGCCGTAATACAGGTTCAGCTCCCCATCTTCAAGGTCTGCAATCTTTGTCACGACGTTATCGAGGAAGTAGCGGTCATGCGAAATGATGACAACCGTTCCCGTATAGTCCGTCAAATAGTCCTCCAGCCATTCAACTGCGAATAAATCCAAGTGATTCGTCGGTTCATCAAGAAGTAGCAAGTCCGGTTGAGAGAGCAGAAGTTTTCCTAACATGATTTTCGTCTGTTCCCCGCCGCTCATCTCGGTGAAGTCCTGTTCGACAAACGATTGCAATTGAAGACCGTTGATAATCTTTTCGATTTCTGAATCCATTGCGTAGCCATCACGCCGGACAAACTCATCCTGTAATTGACCGTATCGAAGAAGCAGACGCTCCATGTCTACTGTATCCGGGTTCGATAATTCCATTTCCATTTCGGACAACTGCTGTTGAATGGTTCGTAGTTTTTCGAATGCGCTATGGAGCACGTCATATCCGGTCATCGAATGTTCAAATGAAGGGATTTGCGATAAGTACCCGATTTTGGATTCCTTCTTATAATGGATGCGTCCAGCATCCGGTTGCTCAACAGCTGCAATGAGCTTGAATAATGTCGTCTTCCCGCTTCCGTTCCGTCCCACGACGCCTAGCTTGTCGCCTGTTTTAATTTCTAATGAAAGCTCTTCAAAAATGGTGTTGCCACCTAACATTTTGCTTACTTGTTGTATTGTACATATCATGATTTTCCGCTTCCTCTCTGATTTAACAGCTTAGGAAAGCACAAAAAAGACTGCGCTTAGACGCAGCCTTCCTTAAAAATAGTGTAAGGAATGATGTGCTAAACAGCTGTGTGATTACTGAAATTGTCTAAAAAAGGGCATACGTATCCCGTTAGGCGCAATTTCATGAGTAATCGCACATGAAGTGGCTAAATATTCCAATAAACTTTCATGTGCATACACAGTGTCCAACATCATTCCTCACCTCCGTCCGATTAATAGTAAGAATAGTTTAGCACGGATACTTCATTTGCACAATTGAATATTTCTATATTTCAGGATTTGCGATAAAACCCATGAACAAGATGATTCCTGTTTCCTCGTCCGTAATTACAATGAAAAATGGACGGTTTACATCCATAACGAAAGGAGCGTCCGGGGGTCCAGAAGCGGCTTCCATCTGTATGCCAGTGACCGCGGCCGCTTCCGTTCCTTCTTCATTCACATCGATATATGTTTTTTGCTTCACTTTGCTAATAGCTAGGGAGACATCGCCTTCAACCATCTTGCTGAAATCAGCCCTGTCGGTGAATGCATCTGCCATTCCGAGGGCTTCCAGTGCGCCATTCAGCTCCGTTTCGTATGACAGTTTGAACTTAGGAAGTAGAAGCGTTCCTCTCATGCTTCTGAAATTGGAGCTGAGTTCATCCCATTTGTCAGCCGACAGCGTAGTTTTGATTTCATCGAAGTTTTTCTGCTCATTCGGAAGGATAATGGTCATGCTCATCTCTCCTTTACCATATGGGAGTTTGACCGCCTGAATTTCGTTGTCGACCAAATACATCAGTTTTTCTTCGAGCTTCATGAAAGGAATCTCTTTTTCTTCCACATCCCCCAGTTGGAAATTCCGATTATCTGTATCCTTCTTATCGAATGGGTATTCCCAATCGCCTTTGAAATAAATAGCATTCAGCAACATGACAACAAGATTTTCGTCTAATGGACCATCGACCATGTTATCGATTTTTTCATTTGTCGCCTTTTTCACTCAATCATTGATTTTCTTCGGCGATTCTGTGCTTGCGATATCGATTTCCTCTATTGCCGCATTAAAATAATCCTTCGTCCGCTGAGAAAACTCTTCCTGGAAATTATATTCTTCGTTAAGCCAAATGGAATTGGCGACTTGCAGTTGGATTTCCTTGGAATTCTTATTCAAGATTGTCATGAGGGATGCATTCGCTTTATTCACATCCATCAGATCTATCCCTTCCGCTTGCATGGCGTCTGCGATTCCTTCCTTCGTTACACCGTCTGCGCCGTTATAGACCATCGCCAGGGCCATCAATAGACTCGTCGGGGAAATGAAGAGATTTCCGTTATCATCCGTTTCGATTTCCTTAAGTAATTTGAATCCTAACTCATTGTTTGGAGAAACAATCTTTTCGTAATCTCTTTCACCAAATTCGACACCTTCCGCAATTTGAAGATTACCTTCATTCGACGTTCCACACCCGGCCATAGACAGCATAAGGCTCATTCCGACAAGAGAAGCGGTAATTTTCTGTTTCACATCATTCACCATCCTTGTACACGTAGACTTCTTGCAGATGGAAAAAGTTACATGACCCTAGCATAAACACACTCCCATTTCATTACTTCCGGTCAATCAATTGAGTTCACGTTCTAATCTCTCTGTATAAGTGCTGATTTCTTCCTTACTAGCATTTTCAATCATGAATGGATCGCCAATTGTAATCGTTGCCCTTCTGTTTTTCCATGCATCTTTTAGATTTGACGGACCTTCATATGTAACCGGTACAATCGGCACTTTGGCCAAAGCGGCAATCGTGATGGCTCCTCGTTTTACCGGCGCGTTCTCAGTCTTTCTCGTTCCGCTAGGAAATATCCCAACGACCTCTCCAGATTTCAGAAGTTTTACAGGTATTTTAATGCTGCTCGGTGACGGATTTTCACGATCAACAGGAAAAGCTTTAATGCTCGTTAAGAATGAGGCAAACATCTTCCTTTTAAAAAGCTCCTTCTTCGCCATAAAGTGGATTGGGCGAGGCATTGAAATGCCAAGCGCAATAATCTCCAACCAACCTCGATGTGCACACGTAATTACATATCCCCCACTAGCAGGCAGCTTTTGTGTATTCTTCAATTCGATTTTGGCAATGAAGAAAAAGAAGATTTTCGCCACTGCAGCTGTTAATTTATACATTTCATCCTCCGATTATCATCAAATATAAAAGATTGCTCATAAACCCGGGGAAGTGATCATAAATCGCGAGTCGCGCTCATAAAACACAACAAGTGATCATAAATCACGAAACGCGCTCATAAATCACGACAAGTGATCATAAATCACAAAACGCGCTCATAAAACACAACAAATGATCATAAATCGCGAAACGCGCTCATAAATCCCAACAAGTGATCATAAATCGCGAAACGCGCTCAAAAAATGCGACAAATACTCATAAACGGCGGGCAATCCGTAAAGAAACGCCAATAGCGCTGAGGCTCTTGGCGTTTTCCCTTACCTAATTAGTCAAACGGCCATTCCGGCAGCATATGGCTCAACTTTTTGTCTTCCCTATAGCCTAATACATACTCCGCCTGCATGATCGTATGGATTTCACGCGTCCCCTCATAAATGACCGGCGCTTTCGAGTTGCGCAGGAAGCGGGCGACCGGGTATTCATCCGAATAACCGTAGGCGCCGTGGATTTGGAATGCATCGTCCGCTGCTTTATTCGCGAAATCGCACGCTTGCCATTTCGCCAGGGACGTTTCACGTGTGTTCCGCAGTCCTTTATTCTTCAACTCACCTGCACGGTAGACGAGGAGGCGGCTCATTTGGTAGCCCGCTTCCATGTTGGCGAGCATTTGCTGGACGAGCTGGTGCTTGCCGATCGGTTTGCCGAATGTTTCGCGTTCGTGGCAGTACTTCACACTTTCCTCGAGGCAGCCCATGATCAAACCGACTGCGCCCGCCGCCACCGTGAAGCGTCCGTTGTCGAGTGCTGACATCGCAATTTTGAACCCTTCGCCTTCTTTGCCTAACAAGTTCGCAGCCGGGATGCGCATGTCTTCGAAGAACAATTCTCCCGTATTGCCTGCCCGGATGCCGTATTTCCCTTTAATGGCCTTCGATGAAAAGCCCGGCGTCGTACGCTCGACGATGAATGCGCTGATGCCATGATGCTTCTTCGATTTATCCGTGTAAGCGAAGACAAGGAAATGGTCCGCGACATCACATAAAGAAATCCATGTCTTTTGGCCGTTGATGACATATTCATCGCCATCGCGCACCGCAGTCGTTGCCATCGCTGCAACATCCGAACCAGCGCCTGGTTCCGTCAATCCGAACGCACCGATTTTCTCACCCTTCGCTTGCGGAATCAGAAATTCGCGCTTCTGTTCTTCCGTTCCCCATTGCATGAGCGTCATGGAATTCAAGCCGATATGGACGGAAACCGCTGTCCGGAACGCTGTATCCCCGCGCTCCAACTCTTCACATAAAATAGCGAGAGAATTATAGTCCATCCCGCTCCCGCCATATTGTTCAGGAACACACACACCCATGAATCCCAAGTCCGCGAGCTTCTTCCAAATGGCCGGATCGAATCCGCCCTCCGCATCCCATCGCTGGATATGCGGCATGATTTCTTCATCTACGAATTGACGCGCCGTCTTGCGCAGCATTTGCTGTTCTTCCGTAAACCCAAAATCCAATTCCCACAACCCCTTCCCCGCTCATCGTTTACACATGCGCCTCTTGCGTTCTTACCGTTTCCTCAATGACGACACCGCGTTTTTTCATCGCTTCAATGTATTCAGCGCCCGGAATAATAGTTTCTGGCGGATGGACGCCGCGTTTCGTAATCGTCCCGTTCCCGATCATTTGAGCAACGATTGAAATCGTATTCGCAGTCGCACGGGCCATCGCTGTTTCATTTACCGTCAAATCCTTTTTCGTCACCATGTTATACTCATACGTCGCCGGAATCCCGTGCGCTTCACCGCTCACAATGACTCGAAGCAGGACAGCATCGGATTTATCGCCCAATCGCAATTGCGGCGAAAGCTGTTCACGCATGACATCCCGGACTTTCACTTGCTTATCCCCGACCTTCACTTCATTATCACGTGACAATAAACCTAGGTCGACGAGCAATTGGAACTTTTCGGCATGACCCTTATAGCGGATCGTCTTATACTCCAGCGTCTGTACATCCGGGAACGTCTTCGTGAGCGTTGACGTGCCGCCGGACGTATGGAACGCCTCCATTTCACCGAATTCATCGAAATGGATAGTTTCCACTTCTGATAATGAAGGGACCTCTAGAAGCTGCCCATTGCGGATGACGTGGGACGGATCTGTATAATGATCGAAAACGCCTTCGAGTGAAAACACGACGTTGTAATTAAGCGGAGGCTCCGGCTTTACGGGAATTCCCCCTACATAAAGCTTGATGCTTTCAACTTTGTCGAGCTTGCCCGCGCCGTAGCCCGTCAAGATATTGATCATTCCCGGTGCCACCCCTAGATCCGGAATGATCGTAACCCCTTTCGCCGCCGCTTTATCCGCCAATCCCAGCACAGCATCCGTCGCACCGCCGATATGTCCGCCAAGATCGATGGAATGGACCCCTATTTCCACTGCAATCCGCGCGACCTTCTCATTGAATGTGTAGAATAGCGCATTGATGACGACATCCCCAAGCGCCATCACTTCCTGCAATTGAAGATCATTTGTAGCGTCGAGCTGCAAGAGGTCCAGTTTGTCGGACATGAGCTGCTTCGCGAAATCCTCCGCTGCCTGTAAGTTCAAATCCGCCAAATACACTTTCGTCACTTCATCGCTTTTCACAAGATCCCGAACTGCCTCTTTCCCCATTAAGCCCGCGCCTAATACAACCACTTTCATGTGAACATCCCCTTCATTCCGAAATTACTTCACTTTACTCCGTGTCGATTTGTGCCCGTTGCAGTTTTCCGCTGAAATCGACGTAAATACTCTTCCACTCCGTGAACACATCAAGCGCCGCGACGCCGGAATCTCGGTGGCCATTGCCTGTTCCCTTCGTACCTCCGAATGGAAGATGGATTTCCGCTCCCGTCGTTCCTGCATTGACGTAGACAATTCCTGTGTCAAGATCCCGTTGAGCCCGGAATACTTTATTCACATCCCGCGAAAAGATGGAACTTGACAAGCCATAAACGACGCTGTTGTTCACTTCAATCGCTTCGTCGAGGCTTCCTACTTCAATTAGAGATACAACAGGTCCGAAGATTTCCTCCTGCGCCAAACGGCTATCCCATTTCACGTCCGTGAACAATGTCGGTTCGAAATAATGTCCTTTCGCCATGTCGCCATCCGTCAGCACACTTCCCCCAGCCAACAGTTTCGCGCCTTCTTCTTTTCCGATTTCAACATAGCTTTGAATTTTCTCCAATGCCTTTCCGTTGATGACCGGTCCGATTTTTACGGACTCGTCCAAGCCATCCCCGATTGTCAGATGCTTCATCGATGCCAATAATTTCGTTTCCAACTCTTCCTTAACATCTTTATGCACGATGACCCGGCTACATGCGGTGCAGCGTTGGCCAGCCGTTCCGAACGCACTCCATAGAATCCCCTCCACAGCTAGGTCGATATCTGCATCATCCATGACGATGACGGCATTTTTCCCGCCCATTTCAAGGGACACTTTCTTCAAGTGACGACCGCCTGTTTCCGCGACATGGCGTCCCGTTTCCGTCGATCCCGTGAATGAAATGACTCGGACATCCGGATGCTCGATCATTGCTGTTCCAACTTCAGATCCCGAGCCGAACACGATATTGGCGACTCCGGCAGGAATTCCGACCTCCTCGAAAATCTTCGCCATTTCATACGCCATCATCGGCGTTTCAGTAGCCGGCTTCCAAACAAATGTGTTCCCTGCAACCATTGCCGGAAATGACTTCCACGCTGCAATCGCCACCGGGAAGTTCCACGGCGTGATCAAACCGACGACCCCGATTGGTGCCCGGACGCTCATCGCGAATTTATCCTGCAGCTCGGACGGAACCGTTTCCCCAAACAGCCTGCGCCCTTCCCCGGCCATATAGAACGCCATGTCGATCCCTTCCTGCACTTCCCCGCGGCCTTCCTCGATCACTTTCCCCATTTCCTTCGTTAACACTTGCGCCAAATGCTCTTTTCGTTCCTTCATGAGATTGCCGATTGCATATAAGTAATCCGCCCGCTTCGGTGCAGGAACAAGCGCCCATTTTTTCTGCGCTTCCTTCGCCGCCTTCACAGCCAGATCTACGTCTTCACTTGTCGATAACCGTACTTGCGCCAACTCTTCCCCATTCGACGGATTCGTGACAGCCGTAAAGTTCGCTCCCCCGCTATCCTGCCAGGAACCTCCGATAAAGTTGTTCAATTGCATGTCTTCATTTCCCCTTTCCAACACGAACTTTTTTGCAACCGCTTACAGTCTATTTATTTCGACATTATCCTTTCGAATCCCTTCTTTTCGGAATGAAAAATAAAATCCCGTACAGGGCATCACCTGTACGGGATCATTCATTTTTGGAGCGCTTCCGCGATGTAGGACTTTAATGTTTCGACATTTTTCATCATGGCCGAAACGGATACGCCGAACAGTTTCGCAACGTCCGTCTGTGTAAATTCGGCATCTCCCATTATCCCGGCTTCGTGAGCCGTTTTAAAGAGGGAGGCAGCGAGAACTTCCGGCTTACGTATGATTGGTTCCTCTTGAAGGCAAAAAATCGCAAAAACGAGTTTCACCAAATCTTTCAACGGGTCCTTGACGTTAAATTCACCCAGTTTCGCCAAAGCAATTTCCAACACTTCTAGTTGGGGTTCCGTCATGGATTTTTCAACTTCCGGTACTGCCAGGTCCTCGGAATGAGGCTCGTGTACACGCGATAGCAAAAGTTTATAGACATCCATCATATGTTCATTATAGAAATCAATGTAGTCCGCGAATCCTTCAGATTCCGCCAATTCCATGACCTGCCGCTGGACGGAACCGGACTGATCGGCTACACGGTATAAACCGTTGAGCAAATAGGTATTCGCTGGGGGTTTCCGATCATCGTACAAGGCGATACCGAATAAAATATCCCCTTCCATTAATTCCTTGCTAGGGGACAACGGTAGTATGTATGTATCATTATCCAAGATCTGATTCACAGTCACCGTTTTTTCGGAAATTCCGTTCACTTTCCCAAGCAAAACGACAGGGTCATTCCAATGCTCTAGAAGCCGCCGGGTATCCGACCGTACTGTGCCACTCAACTCCTTCAGCACATGCCTTCTCCATAAGTCGAGCCGAGCGATGAACAAATAATATTCCCCTGTCACCTGTTCAATCTCTTTACTGCTGAAAAATCTGCCGAGACCGGAGCGCCATTCCCTTTCATAGCGGTCATATTCTGCGAATTCAGCGGGGAGACTGATTGCGTTTTCGAAATAGTCGGAGACGATCCGCCTCAGCTCATCATCAACCAACTGCTCATTTGAAATCTCGGACTTCAAAGAGCAGCATCTTTTATATTTCTTCCCGCTTCCACACGGACAAGGAGCATTCCTTCCAATCATTCCGCTCACACCTTTCTACTTAACTATAGCAAAAGACGGTGCAGGAGACTATTCCTGTACCGTCTTTGTTTCTATCGAATCACTCTCAGCCGGTGATTCCTTTTCTTCATACTTCGGAGGACGGACCCTTTTCACAAAGAGAGTGAGGATCAATGCGGCAACGGAAATGAAGGTGGCAATCAAGAAAGAATAATTGATGCCATCTAGCATCGCCTTCAAGCCGATTGCATGCTCCATCGCTGCCATCCCGCCTTTATCGGTCGGGATATTTCCGCTTGCCACTGCATTGTCAAAAAGGGCTTCTCCCGATTTCTCCATCCGCTTCGTCATGATTGTAAGCAATATCGCGGAACCGATCGCCCCGGACACTTGCTGCAATGTATTATTCATCGCCGTGCCGTGAGGGTTTGATTTCATCGGAAGCTGGTTCAAGCCGTTCGTCATGATCGGCATCATGACCATCGACATACCGAACATCCGAACTGTATATAGAGTCATCAAGTAGTAATATCCTGAATCCAATTCAAGTCTACTCAAATAAAACGTCGTAATAACAGTGATCAAAAGTCCGGTGATCGCAAGGACTCGCGCACCGTATTTATCGAATAGGCGGCCAGTGATCGGCGACATGATCCCCATTAGCACCGCGCCCGGAAGCATCAAGATTCCCGCTTCAAACGGTGAAATTCCGCGCACTTCCTGAACATAAAGCGGCGTCAGGATCATCCCGGAAAACATCGCCACCGACAACACAATGGAAATGACGGATGCAAGTGCAAACATCGGGTATTTATAAATTCTGAAGTCCAGCATCGGAACGTCCATCCGCAATTGGCGGATGATGAATGCGATTAGTGATACCGCACCGATGGCAATCGTTCCATAAACGAGCGGATCACCCCATCCTTTTTCTCCCCCGGCCGAGCTGAATCCGTATAACAGTCCGCCGAAACCGATTGTCGATAAAACGAGGGAGAAGACGTCCAACTTCACCGCTGTATTCGGCGTGATATTTTTAAGCTTCCAGAGCGCAAAAACGATTGTCAGAATCGCAAACGGCAACACGATTTCAAAAAGCGTGCGCCATGAATAATGCTCGACAATCCAACCTGACAATGTAGGCCCGATGGCAGGCGCCGTGAACATGACAAGCCCGAACATCCCCATTGCCGCTCCCCTCTTCTCGATCGGGAAGGCAACAAGCATGACGTTCATCAATAACGGCATCATCAAAGCGGAACCCGAAGCCTGGATCATACGTGCCCCGACGAGCATTCCGAAGGTCGGTGCAAAGATGGCAAGAGCCGTCCCGATCGTGAACAACGTCATCGCCGTTAAAAACAGCCGGCGGTTCGTAAATTTCTGGACAAAGAAAGCACTTGCCGGAATCATGATCCCGTTCACAAGCATATAACCGGTCGTCAGCCATTGGACGGCTGAAGGTTTCACCTGAAACTCATTCATAATGACCGGCAACGCAATATTCAATAATGTATTGTTCAAGATTGCTACGAATGCCCCGAAGAATAAAATCGCTATCATTCCATAAGGAGGCTTTTCGTGCATCTTCTTTATATCTATTTCCAAATGAAGACCCCCATTCAAATTCAATCTCTATCTTTACACATTTTCATATTTTATACCGTCAGTCCAAAATAAGCAAATATAGAAACCGTTTTCAATAAAAAATAGTTCTCAACACTGACAAATCAGTAGCGAGCATGGTAAAATTATTTTAGACTCACAGTACAAATTTAAAAAACAAAGGGTGATAGAAATGAACGAACGTAAACGCCAAGTCATGCTATTAGCTAAAAAACTATTTATTGATAAAGGATTTACAGCTACGTCCGTTCAAGACATTTTGGAGGAAGCAAAGATTTCCAAAGGGACATTTTATAATTATTTCACATCCAAAAATGAATGCCTTATGGCCATTTTAGAAGATGCCCATAACGAGTCTGTCATCAGAAGACGCGAACTTCTCGTCGGGCGTGATAAAAAGGATAAAGACATATTAGCCGGGCAGATCCTAGTCCGGATGCAAGTGAACCGGGAACTGAATCTGCTTCCGATTTACGAGGCAGTTTTTTATTCCACTGATGAGGAGCTCCGGAATTTCGTGAAGGCGTACCATCTGAGCGAGTTGAAATGGATTGCCGGTCGCCTCGTCGACGTGTATGGCGAGGAAGCCAAGCCTCATGCCTTTGACTGCTCCGTCATGACGCTCGGGATGATCCAACAACTGAACCACTTCTGGAAAGCCGGCTCATCCAAGGACCCGGACATTGAAAAACTTGTCCACTTCACGTTCCGAAGGATGGACGCGCTCATGTCCGATATGATTAAACAGAAGGACGTACTGCTTGAACAACATTTAATTTCGTCATTAGAAATACCGGCTGGAGATCTGAAAGAAAAACTCCAAGAGGATCTGCTAGTTCTAAAAAAGAAATTGGAACAGGAACAGATTGGAAACTGCGTGGACTACGCAAACTTCCTTCTCTCCGAATTGCAGGCCGAAAATCCTAGAGTATCCCTTTTGGAGGCGGTCGGCCGTTCATTCCGTGAAGATAGCAATGGCAAGATGCTTGCCGATCGTGTAAATGAAGTCATATTCCTACTCTGGAAATATATTGACTCGATTAAAGCAAATTCGTGAAACTTTCGAAGCCTACCGCCGTACAAGTAATCAACAACTAAACTTTTAGGGGGCATTTTATGAACAACCACGAAATCGATTTCAAATTGTACGGAGACGATATGCAATTTGTAGAAGTGGAATTGGATCCAGGCGAAACAGTTGTCGCAGAAGCAGGTTCATTGATGATGATGGAAGACGGAATCGAAATGGAGACAATTTTCGGTGATGGCTCAGGAAATTCCGGCGGAGGCATAATGGGCAAGTTGATGGGAGCAGGAAAACGCCTGATTACAGGAGAAAGTCTATTCATGACGACATTCACGAACGTGGGATCAGGCAAAAAGCACGCCTCTTTCGCAGCACCCTATCCGGGGAAAATCATCCCGATGGATTTAAGCCAATACAACGGCAAGATCGTCTGTCAGAAGGATGCATTTTTAGCTGCAGCAAAAGGGGTTTCTGTCGGGGTTGAATTCCAAAGGAAACTTGGCGTCGGCTTTTTCGGCGGCGAAGGATTCATCATGCAGAAGCTTGAAGGGGACGGCATGGCTTTCGTCCATGCCGGTGGAACGATCATCGAGAAGACCCTTTCTCCTGGCGAAACGCTGCGCGTCGATACAGGTTGCCTCGTCGCCATGACGCAGGACGTCAACTATAATATCGAAATGGTAAAAGGCGTCAAAACAGCATTGTTCGGGGGCGAAGGATTGTTCTTTGCCACGCTGAGAGGACCAGGAAAGGTCTGGGTCCAATCACTGCCATTCTCCAGACTCGCAAGCCGTGTCTTCGCAGCTGCACCACAAACTCCAGGCGGAGGCTCACGTGATGAAGGGAGCATCGCAGGTGGATTGTTCAATATGCTAGGCGGAAAATGAATGAGTAAAACCGGAACGCTGCGGCGTTCCGGTTTTTTATTGTGCAAAAAACGCATAAACTTCTATAAAAACGCATAAATCGCGAAATCGACGCATAAACGCTGCTAGACGTGCATAAATTCATAAATCGACGCATAAACGCTCCCAGATGCGCATAAATTGCCTTTCCCACTCATAACGGATGTCGTATTACTCTACTTTCAAGTAAGTCGATAGTCCCGAAATGACGATAACTTTGTGAAAATGACCGATAACTTGTTTCAACTGACCGATAACTTCTTGGAACTGACCGATAATCCATGGAAATTGATCGATAAAAAGACACCCGGGCTCCCCGGGTGTCTCAATCCTCACCTATAGCAATAAATACGCAATTGGCGTCACAATAATGATTGTCAAGATGACTCGCTGTACCCAGATCGCAATAAGCTGCGGAATGGAGATCGGAATTTCCGTCGAAACGATACACGGCACGACCGCCGAGAAGAAGATGATCGATGAAACCGATACGACCGCAATGACGAACTTGACGACCAATGCCGATTCCACGACTAGCAGCGCCGGCAGGAACATTTCCGCGATGCCGAGCGCACTCGCTTTTGCGACGAGCATCGGCTCCGGCAATTGCAACGCCCATGTGAACGGATAGAAGATGTAGCCGAGCCAGTCGAAAACAGGCGTAAACTCTGCCAAGACGAGTCCTAACAGACCGATCGACAAGATGGAAGGCAGAATCGCCATTGCCATCAATAATCCATCCTTTACGTTCGCCACAATATTTTGCGCGAACGTCGGCGCTTTCGACACAGTTTCCATCGCTTCATTCCAGGCCGCTGCGAAGCGCTTCCCTTCCGGCTTCACTTCCGGCTGCGGCGTTGAGCCTTCGTAATACTCGTTCTTGATTGAACGCAACGGCCATAAGTGGACAGTGATAGCTGTAACAATAAAAGTGACAACCAACGTCGTCCAGAAATACATATTCCACATGCTCATCAAGTCGAGCGTCTTGGCGACGACGACCATGAATGTTGCGGAAACTGTCGAGAATCCTGTCGCAATGATGGCTGCTTCCTTCGCTGTATATTTCCCTTCCTTATACACACGGTTTGTGATTAAAAGCCCCAACGAATACGAGCCAACGAATGAAGCGACGGCATCAATCGCAGACCTGCCTGGTGTCTTCCAAATCGGACGCATGATCGGCTGCACTAAAACACCGACAAATTCCAACAGGCCATACCCGACTAACAAAGCAAGGAACACCGCACCAATTGGAACCAACAATCCTACAGGTATGACTAACTTATTCAATAGGAACGGCCCCATGCTTGGGTCAAAAAGCCATGCCGGCCCGACCTTGAAGACGAGCATGATGCCGACGACCAAGCCGATTACCTTGAAATATGAAAAGACCATATTGACGGTCGATTTTTTCCACGTACCTGAAACGAACGGATACACTGCTCCGGCTAGAATGACGACCAATGCATAATACGGTAAAGCCCCTCCGAAATGCGTTTGAATCCATGTGACGATATGATCGAGCATGATCGAATTCTTTTCACCGATCGTGACCGGAACGAAAAACATGAATGCACCGATTGCGCTGAAGACGAAAAACTTCCACATACCTGGATTCGATCGCGTAGTAACTTTCTCCCCCACTTGTGCCATACCTCTTCCACCCTTCCCCCAATATTCTGTCAAATCTAAATAAATGAAAGCCGTGAATGAAGCGTTACATTGTTCATTCACGGCAAGTCCTTACCCTACGACCATTTCTCCCTTTTTCCAAACCTTATCCACATGGTTCACGCCGAATAAATACTGCAACTCCTGGTAGTTCGAAATATTCCACATGACGACGTCCCCTTGCTTGCCGACTTCGAGCGAACCGACTTTGTCCTCCATCCGGATGGCGCAAGCGGCATTCATCGTTGCCGCGACAAGCGCTTCCGCCGGAGTGAGCCTCATCGAAATGCACGCCAAGTTCATGACGAGCGGCATCGAAGTCGTTGGTGAAGAGCCTGGGTTGCAGTCTGTCGAAATGGCGACAGCAACCCCTTCATCAATCATTTGACGCCCTTTTGCAGCATCTTCGCGTAAGTACAAAGCGGTTGCCGGCAATAAACAAGCAATGACTCCAGCTTCCGCCATTTGCTTGATCCCCTCGTCGGACGCCTTCAACAGATGCTCCGCTGAAATGGCGCCGACTTTCGCCGCTAACTCCGCCCCGCCATACGACTCGATTTCGTCCGCATGGATTTTTGGAATTAACCCAAGTTTCTTCCCGGCCTCCAAAATACGCTCCGACTGTTCCGGCGTGAACACACCGACTTCACAGAACACATCGTTGAACATTGCAAGCTTCTCTTCTGCCACGACAGGAAGCATGTCGTTAATAATACTATTAATATATTCATCTTCATTGCCTTTATATTCTTGCGGAACAGCATGCGCCCCCATGAATGTTGACACAAGGTCGATCGGATGGGTTTCATTCAACCGCTTCGCAGCACGCAGCTGCTTCAGCTCCGTTTCCAAATCGAGTCCATAGCCGCTTTTCCCCTCGACAGTCGTTACACCGTGCTTCAGGAATGAATCGAGTCTGCGCGTAGATTGCTCTACCAGTTCATCTTCCGTCGCTTCACGAGTCATCCGTGTCGTCGCGTGGATTCCGCCGCCTGCGTTCATGATTTCCATATATGTCGCGCCTTCAAGCCTCATTTCGAATTCACGCTCGCGACTGCCTCCATAGACGACATGCGTATGCGGGTCGACGAGTCCCGGTGTGACGAGACGTCCTGTTGCATCGATAATGTCCGCCTCGGACGCACGGTCGCCGAATTGACGCTCCAATTCCTCAGTTGTGCCGATGGCTGCGATGACACCATCTTCAATCCACACACTGCCGTCTTCAATAATCCCTAGTTCGGACATTTCCTTGCACTTACGCGGCTTATTCTCCCCCGCGATTGTCGCTAGTTGTGCTGCATGTTTGATCCAGATTGGTTTCAAAGATTTCCACCTTCCATCATTGGGATGTTAACCCCTTTTTCCTTCGCCGTTTGAATGGCGAGATCGTAGCCCGCGTCGACGTGGCGCGCGATACCCATTCCAGGGTCCGATGTCAAGACACGTTCAAGCCGCGCTTCCGCTTCCTTCGTTCCGTCCGCGACAATGACCATACCCGCGTGTTGGGAATACCCCATGCCAACGCCGCCACCATGATGGACAGATACCCAAGTTGCCCCGCCGACCGCGTTGATCATCGCGTTCAAAATCGGCCAGTCGGAAACAACATCCGAGCCATCCTTCATCGCTTCCGTCTCACGGTTCGGGGAAGCGACTGAACCTGAATCGAGGTGGTCACGTCCGATGACGATCGGCGCACTTAATTCACCGCTTGCGACCATGTCGTTGATGATCTTCCCGAAGCGCGCACGCTCACCATACCCAAGCCAGCAAATTCTTGAAGGCAATCCTTGGAACTGGATTTTCTCCTGCGCCATTTTGATCCAGTTGCAAAGATGCGTATTGTAGCTGAATTCACGTAAAATGACCTCATCCGTCTTCCGGATATCTTCCGGATCCCCTGATAGCGCCACCCAGCGGAAAGGCCCTTTCCCTTCACAGAACTGCGGACGGATATAAGCGGGTACGAATCCAGGGAAATCGAATGCGCGCTCAACGCCCTCGTCCTTCGCCACTTGACGGATATTGTTTCCATAGTCGAACGTGATGGCGCCTTTATCCATCATCTCGACCATTGCAGAAACATGCTTCGCCATGGAAGCTTTCGACCGTTTTACATATTCATCAGGATTCGAAGCGCGTAGCTCCGCCGCCTCTTCAAGCGACATGCCGGATGGAATATAGCCATTCAACGGGTCATGCGCAGACGTCTGGTCTGTAAGTACATCCGGATTGAATCCGCGCGCAATCATTTCAGGCAATACATCCGCCGCATTCCCGAGAAGACCGATCGACAACGCCTTCCCTTCAGCCTTCGCTTCTTCCGCACGACGGATCGCTTCATCTAGAGATTCTGTCTTCACATCTGTATAACGCGTTTCAATACGGCGATCAATCCGTGTTTCATCGACTTCGATACCGATGCAGACGCCGCCTGCCATCGTGACTGCCAGTGGCTGCGCACCACCCATGCCGCCGAGCCCTGCCGTCAACGTAATCGTTCCTTTCAATGACTCCCCGAAATGCTGCTTCGCAAGCTCTGCAAATGTCTCGTACGTCCCTTGGACAATCCCCTGAGACCCGATATAGATCCAGCTGCCGGCCGTCATTTGTCCGTACATCATCAAGCCCTTCTTGTCGAGCTCATGGAATGTGTCCCAATTGGCGTAAGCCGGAACGATATTCGAGTTGGCAATCAATACGCGAGGTGCATCTGTATGTGATTTAAAGATTGCAACCGGTTTACCTGATTGAATCAATAATGTTTCATCATTCTCAAGTTCCTTCAACGAACGGACGATGGCGTCAAAGCTCTCCCAGTTACGCGCCGCCTTCCCGATTCCCCCGTAAACAACAAGTTTCTCAGGATGCTCCGCCACGTCAGGATGCAAATTGTTCATGAGCATCCGAAGCGCCGCCTCTTGTTGCCATCCCTTCGTATTCAATTCCGTACCTCTATATTGAACTACCTTCTCCACTGTATCCGCTTTCATTTTCTGATAACCTCCCTTTCGTTACTATCATTCTATAAGGAAAGTTCAGTTAATTGTTTATGAATTAATTGCAATATTATACTTTGTTTACAATCAGAGTACTAATTTATGAATTATTTTGACGATTATTAATAAAAAGCGAACATTCTCTTGAATTAATCAAGAAACTGCCCGCTTAACTTATTGTTATAGCAACATCCTCAAAAACGATTCGAAATTCACGCCTGCCTCACTTGGAATCTGTTCCTTCGCTGTCGACTCGATGGCAGCACCCAGAAATTTCTCCGCAAGCTCCATTGTCTCCCCAATTTCTTGAACACGCATCATGCCGCCCATAATGACGGATGCAAATAAATCGCCCGTCCCCGAATAGCTCATGCCGTTATATTCCTGAAGACTGTGAAAGGAGCTCAATCCATCGATATACATATTGCCAACATATCTTGTTTCCGAAATAGCCGGCGGATTCAAGCCGGTAATGATGACTTTCGCGTTTGTTGCCGACTGCAACTGCCGGCCTGTCTCTTCAATCGCAAATAAATAATCCTCTTTAGCCCGATAACTCTGCAACTTGTCATATGACATACCTGTCAGCAAACAGCACTCCGTAACGTTCGGCGTAATGATATCCGCACGCTTCGCAAGTTCCTTCATATAGCTAATCAGCTCATCTGTAAAAACGTCATACATCTTTCCCCGATCGCCCATTACCGGATCGACAAGAAGCGTCGTCCCTTCCTTGTAAAACGTATGTAAAAACGAAAAGATGTTTTCAATCTGCTCTTTTCCTGTCACGAAACCCGTATGAATGCCATCAAAAGAAGCGCCCAACTTGCTCCACTCGTCTGTAAAATGATTCATCTTGGATGTCAAATCCTCACAATAATAGCTCGGATACTCTGTCTGCGACGTCAAAATGGCAGTCGGCAGCGGAACCGCCTGTACTCCCATGACAGATAAGACCGGGATGGCCGCTGTGAGCGAGCATTTACCAAAGGATGACATATCTTGGATAACCGCAACTTTTTTCATTAGACTTCCCACCTAACACGTCGATACTTGCCTTTTTTACATCGTACCATAAGAAGGTAGTTGCAAGAATACACGGACCGACAATTTAATCTGACCTCTACCATTTTTACCGATCTGGCACTTTTGTGATGGTCAGCTCTTTAGTAATATTAAGTTAATCAAAAACTATGAAGCGAGGAAAATACGCCTATGCAAAATATACAACGAAGCACTCATTCTGCAACACGGGCAAAAACATTCGATTTGGTGCTTACTGCCGTTCTCTCTACGCTTGTCCTAGTGTCAACCGTATTCATCAATATCAAACTTCCAATCGGTCAAGGCGGCTTGATCCATCTAGGGACCGCTGCACTTTTCATCGTTTCGATTCTTTTCGGACCGAAAAAAGGGGCACTTGCCGGAGCCATTGGAATGGGATTATTCGATATTTTCGGCGGTTGGGCAATTTGGGCGCCTACGACAATCGTTGCCCGTGCTCTGCAAGGCTATATTGTCGGTAGGATCGCTTGGTCAAAAGGCCATCAAGGAGATCATATTTGGCTCAACATCCTAGGTGCCATCGCATCCATTCCGGTCATGCTGGCAGTCTACTTCGTTGGCCAAGGCATCATGTTCGGCAACTGGATCCAACCGTTCGCATCGATCCCGGGTGACCTCATTCAGAACATCGTCGGTCTGCTGATCGCCATCCCATTATGCGTTGCCTTGAAGAAGACACCGTTCTTCCGGAAGAAATTTTAATAAAAGCAGTTGAGAAAAGCGCTAATAGCAAATCAAATAGCAACCAAATTAGCGTATGCTTTAAACACAATTGACAATTGAAAAAGCAAGTTAAAACGCACAGCTCATGAAGTGACCTCATGACGTCTGTGCGTTTTTTTACTTGCTATATTTTACTGATGGTTACACTTTTGTAACACCTTATTATATGCCAGGAATGTAAATCGTCCTTTCCATTCCATTCACTGCACCATGAAAGACATATACTGGCTGATAAAAACCTTTTGAATCCAAATGATAGCCTGTTTCCACGTGATTGATCTTTACATTTTCAATCTGTCTATCATCCATGGCTTGCAGAAACCCGCCTGCCAAAATTTCATTATACGCATCTTTTTCACTCTTCATCTGCACATCGCGCACCTTCTGATAGGTAACTAAATGATTCTCAATCCTCTTGATCGTTTGATCGTTGTAAAACACGACGGAGAGGGAACCGTCCACTAGCTTATCTCCCGCTTCTCTCATATCCATTACCCATTCATATGTACCTACGTCGAGTTTTCGGAATTCAGCTTTTCCCGGAATGGCGATTCCGAACGTCGTCGTCTTTTCTTTTAACGTTTCTTCATCCGTGTCGATTGGCTTATTTCCTTCATTATTTTCTTGCCCGTGAGTAAACCTTTTCAATCTTTCTTGGGAATACTGCTCTTTTATCACAAAAACAAAAAAGCTGAAGCTCAATGAATCTTCAGCACTTCCACCAGTTCTTAATTTGGTTCTATATTATTTATCTGTTTTATTTATGAGAATGTTTATGAAAAGCTAATCCAGATTGGAAATAATTTTTATTCGATTTTAAGAACAACCTTCCCCTTTGTCCGTCCACTTTCAACGTGTCTATGAGCCTCTACAATTTCATTTAAGGGAAAGCACTTTTCAATTACAGGTCTTACTTTTTCTTGTTCCATAAGCACTCGTAACAGGTCCAAATCACTGTCATTTGGTTTTGCAAGATGAATTTTAGCCTTCTTACTACCTATGATAGAGCCTATCATCAATTGAATTGGATGATACTTGGGGTAGAGTGGGTGTTCTGTTATATAAATACCGTTTTCGGTTAGAGAACGCAAACAACTGAAAAAGGTCCTTTTTCCGACAGCATCCAGTATCACATCATATTTTTTTCCGTTGCGAGCGAAATCTTCTTCGGTATAATCAATTACATGATGAGCCCCTAGATTTTTAACCCACTCCAAATTCGAGGTACTACAAACTGCGGTTACTTCAGCTCCTAAATACACAGCAAGCTGAACAGCAAAGTGCCCAACTCCACCCGATGCACCATAGATTAAAACCTTATCGCCTGCTTCTATCTGCCCTACATCTCGCAATGCTTGTAGGGCAGTCTGTGCAGCACATGGTATTGCAGCTGCCTCTTCAAAAGTTGAGTTAATCGGCATAATGGATAGAACATTTTGTCTTGGACAGACATATTCAGCATGGGAGCCGGCACAACTTCCAAAAACATGATCGCCAATTTTGAACTTTTGCACATTTTTTCCTATGGCTTCTACTGTACCCGAAACGTCTATTCCCAAAATTTGAGCTTTAGGCTTTGTAAGACCATTCTCTAATCTGGTAGGAAAATAACCTTTTCGAAATAGATTGTCATATTGATTTACTGAGGCGGAGACCACTTTAATTAATACCTGATCTTCATCTTTGATGAATGGCTTATCAACATCCCCAATCTCCATTACTTCAGGGGAACCGTAGGATTTAAAAATTGCTGCTTTCAACTGTTTAACCTCCTATTATTTATCAAATCATTAGATATCCTTTACAATAAAATTGAACCCGCCTTATAAGGTGTTTACTTGATACCTTGTTGATAACGTCATCTAAAAATAGGAGGTAAGTGCAGATGAACACGAATTGTTTAGTTCCTATTTTTCTATGGTGTCTCCGTAAAAAAACACTTCTTCCAGAGGTAAGTCAAAGGAGTGTGCAATGCGAAAAGCTAGCTCTAAAGATGGGGAATAGTTACCCTTCTCAAGAGCAACAATAGTTTGCCTTGTTACGCCTACCTTGTCAGCTAATTGCTGCTGTGTCATTTCATCATGGTTAAATCGTAATTTTCTAATGTGATTGCCGACAAGACTTTTACCCATATTAGACTCCTCTCCTATAATGATAAAGTCTCGTAACCGAGCCAGTTACATCGGACATAAATCCAAAAGTGATTAGAATAATGAACATCATTTGTGACGGCTGAAAGATGAGGAGAGATCCCATCGCAAGAAGAAACCCTAGGATGAAAACAAAAAACGAATTTCTTGTTGCTCTCAAATTAATAATGTTATCCAGTTCATCCTCAAATGTTGGTTCCTTTTCGCCTGTCGTAATTCGATACACGATGTTAAAGACGATATTGATGATTATGTGGGCAATTATTGAAACTACAAGTAAGCTAAAGACAAAAGACCCCCAAAAACGAAAGGTTTCAAGCGATTCCAGTCCATTTCCGGGAAATTGTGGATACATGTACAAGCAAAATGAGCCAAAAATAACGACTGCACTAACCAAAGACATGATGCTTTTTTTCTCTTGATAAGTCATAGTCCCCCTCCCTCCATGTAAGATAAAGTATGCATGATGTAATACATTATATACACCATGTCAAGTTTACGTTACATCTTTTTTGCGTTGCTCAATTAATACGCGGTATCTCCAATTTGTATGCGAATTGAAGTGTTGATGTGGCAACAAAAAAGGAGACACTAATTCACATGTGAATTGTGTCTCCGAATAGTTTTCTATTTGGTGTTTACTCCCCATCAACCGAACCCGTTATCCTTTCTTCACTGCTTTTTATTCCACTCAACGTCTACCTCATCCTAAACTGATACGGCGTCATTCCCGTCTCCTCTTTGAACCTCCGGCTGAAATACGTGGAATGGGTGAAGCCGGCTGACTTTGACACTTCGGCAATCGGCAAATCAGTCTCTTTCAAAAGACGCTTAGCCTCTTCTATACGGGTTCTCAGCATTGCCACGCTGAAAGACTCGCCCGCTTCCCCTGCATATTTCCTGCTCAACGTACTTTTATGAATTCTCAACTCTTCCGCACATGCCTCCAAGTTCCAAGAAGCGTCCCAATAATTTGCCGCGATCCGTTCCTGCACTTTGTCTGCAAGGGTACTTTTGCCTTCCGTGATACCTTCAGTACTTTGGAGCAGCTCCGCAATGAAGGAGAGGAAAGTCCGGATAATATGGTACATGACCGGCTCACGGATAACCGTTTCGAACAATCCATGGTACGCCTGCTCCACTGCCTGCAACTTCAATGATTTCGAGGTCATATACCGGCGGATTTGCGCGAGAATGCTCGTGAGCCGGACACGGACCATTTCAGGGTCAGGGAATGGCGATTCGAGTGTGAGGAAATCCTGTTCCATCCACTCCCGGATAGACACCACCTGCCGTTTTTCGAGCATCTCCACCCATTCACGCTGCTCAAGCGGTGATAAAAACGGATCCATGTCCCGCCAATGAAGGTCGGCCTGCTCGATCGTCAAAATATCATAGCCATCATAGAATATGCGCTCATGATACTTGCGCATTTTTTTATAGAGCGCCCTGTAAGTTCGATTCTGGCTTTCATCCGCATGCAAATAAACCGTCAGCAAGGCGTCCGATTGACGTTTCCATTGCGCGAAAAAGATTGAATATGCCTCTTGCAGGTCCTGCACATCTTTTAATTGATGGACGACGAGCACAAAATCCGAAAACGGGAAGATGTCATAAGCGGTCGGAAAATCATGCAATTCGAGTTCGCGGACGAGATGGTCGAGCTCCTCCAATCGCGATGGCGCGATTAAACTGAAAAGCACTGGGTGTTCCGGCTTTGTCTCCCCGATGAGAAAGTCCTCGTACGTGACGACCGCCTCCCGCTGTGGGACGGGGCCTTTCAGCTGCGTTCTTTCATTCCGCCAGCGGAAGCGGATTTGTTGGACTTGTTTGACAAGCCGGTCGGGTTGGAACGGCCGAAAGAGAATATCTTCCGCTTTCAGGGAGAGCGCTTTGTAAACCGTTTGGAAAGTCCTTTCGGAGGAAATTCCGAGCCAGATGGCGTGCGGCGGCAGTTCGAATTCCGTTGTCATGATGTAGTTCATGTCGATAATGTAGAGATACGCATCCGTTGAAACGTCCGCCCCCTCTGCAATTTCAACTTCCACGTCATTCCATTGGGATGTGAGCAGCCATTTCAGCCCTTGTGCTTCGAGGGAGTCTTTGATGAGTAGTCGTATTTTCATGCGATCACCTATTTTCGGGATTTGATTTATTGCCATCTAGCATTATACTGAGGGCAAGAAGTCTTTCATTTCAGAAAGGATGATTGTTGTGAATAAAATCAATGAATCTATTTGGACAGGTCGTACTGATGATACAGAAGACCGTGCGAGTTTCCGTTATCATCAAGTTATTGAACTGGCCGATATTGAGCAAGTTTCTGGAGGATGCGCCATCATCGGGTTCGAATGCGAGGAAGGCGTCCGGCGGAATAAAGGTCGATTGGGTGCGGTGGAAGCCCCGAACGCATTGCGCGGCGGGCTCGCGAATCTTCCGTGGCGTTTCTCGGAAAACGCTCGGCTTTTCGACGTCGGCAATATTACTTGCGATGGCGAAGACTTGGAGTCCGCTCAACAACAACTTGGCGAAGCGGTGACCGCGATCCTTTCGAAAGGTGCGGCGCCGATCATACTTGGCGGCGGCCATGAAACGTTATATGGCCATTATTTAGGAGTGCGCGAATCGATTGGCAAGGACGCTACGCTTGGCATCATCAACATCGACGCCCATTTCGATTTGCGTCCGTACGACGAACAGACTTCTTCCGGCACGATGTTCAGGCAGATTTTGGAGCAGGATGAGAATGCAAAGTATTTCGTCGCAGGCATCCAGCGGTCCGGAAACACACAGGAGCTTTTCGACCGGGCAGATTTGCTAGATGTTACATACGTGCATGAAGACGAAATGATTCCCGGGCATCTCGAGAAGCTGATGGAAGCATTGGATGATTTCATCGAGCAGCATGACGCTGTGATGCTGACGTTATGTACGGATGTCTTGAACGCCGCGTTCGCACCAGGCGTCAGCGCTCCTTCTCCATTTGGGCTTGATCCATCCACTGTGCGCGCCATCATCTGGAAAGTGGCTGGGCATGAGAAAACGCGATCTTTCGATATATGCGAAGTAAATCCCGCATTGGATGAAAACGGACGGACTGTGAAGCTTGGCGCTTATCTTGTGAATGAAGCGATTGCGTCATTCTTTGTGAAGGCTTGAATTGCTGAAGGCATTTGGCGCGAGAGAAGCTTGGTCTGTCCAAGTCTTCTTCCCGCGCTTATTTTATTGCCTTATACGACTCGGTTCGTTGGCTCCCTGCCTTCGAGCACATCCGTGATCGCGTTGACATTCAATTTCATCATGGTGAGGCGCGTTTTGACGCTTGCGCTTCCGATATGCGGAACCGCCGTGACGTTCGGCAGCGTGAGCAATGGATGACGGACGGGAACTGGCTCCGTTTCAAATACGTCGAGACCTGCGCCGAAAATCGTTTCGTTTTTTAACGCGTCATAGAGAGCGACTTCATCGACGATGCCTCCGCGTGACACGCTGATGAGGGTTGCTGTTTTCTTCATGAGTGCGAGTTCTCGCTCGCCGATCATCCCTTTCGTCTCTTCCGTGAACGGGGCTAGGATCACCACATGGTCCGCACGTTTTAAGAGGTCGTCAAGTTCAGCGAATTCGGCTTGGTATTCTTTTTCCGCTTCGGGTTTCCGGCTGCGGTTATGGTAGAGCACGTCCATGTTGAACCCCTTAGCTCTGCGCGCAACCGCCTCGCCGATCCGGCCCATGCCAATGATGCCGATCGTGGTTCCGTGCACATCCATGCCGGTGAAGCCCATCGGCGTCCACGACAGCCAGCCACCTTGCCGCAAATCCTTTTCTGCTGTATTGAAGCGGCGCGCCGTGGCGAGCAGTAATCCGAATGCAAGGTCCGCGGTCGTTTCCGTCAACACATCGGGCGTATTCGTCACGATGATTCCCTTCTCCTTCGCCGCTTCTGTATCGATATTGTTGAAGCCGACTGCCAAATTGGAAATCACTTTTAAATTCGTGGCACTTTCCAGCATGTCTTGGTCAATCTTATCTGAAAGCATCGTCCAAAGTGCATCGACTTGCGCAATCTCTTCCCGCAATACGTGTTTTGTAACCGCCACTTCTTCCGAATCCCACATCCGGACAGTGAATTTCTCTTTAAGTGGCGCAACGATTTCTTCCGGCAGCTTTCTTGTAACAAACACAGTCGGTTTCATTCCAGTCCCTCCCGTTTCTCTTTTTATCTATTTTAGCACAATTCAGTCGGTTCATTTTCCGCCTTGTATCAAGTTATCGGTCAGTTGAGCGGAGTTATCGGTCAGTTGAGCGGAGTTATCGGTCATCTCAAGGTAGATATCGGTCATTTTAAAGTTTTTATCGATTACTTCAGCCGACTTATCGGTCATTTTCACATAGTTATCGTCATTTCATGACCTTTGAACTACTTCATTCTTGTTCTCGAACGTCATTGGCATCTCGAAATCTTCGTCTTGGAAAGTTATCGCTCATTTCCCGGTGTATATCAATCATTTCCCGATAGTTATCGATCATTTTAGCCGACTTATCGTTCATTTCCCAAGAGTTATCGATCATTTCCCAAGGCTTATTGTCATTTCATTAATACCTACTCCCACCATGACAAAAAACACCCCGCAAGCCAAAAAGGCTTCAGGGCGTTACTACATTCATCCACCAATATAACTCATATTAATCTTCTTCCGATTTTTCACCGTCTGCTCCGTCCGCTCGTTGGAATACCGGTCCGCACGGCGTCCCCACACACCACTAATGGCGTCAAGTAGCTCTTCATCCGACATGCCGCTGCGGATCAATTCCCTTAAATCGAATCCGGAAGAAGCGAACAAGCAAGTGTACAGCTTTCCATCAGATGAAAGCCTTGCCCTTGTGCAAGTTGAGCAGAACGATTCCGAAACTGATGTGATGAAACCGACTTCCGCGCCGTTGTCCAAATATCTATATCGCTTCGCCACTTCGCCGTAGTACTCCTCTTCGGCCGGCTCCATCTCATATTCGGCGCGAAGCATTTCATAGATTTCTTTCTTCGTCACGACTTTCTCGAAACTCCAACCATTATCATTGCCGACGTCCATGAATTCGATGAAGCGCAATGTGATGCCGCGTTCCTTAAAATACGCCGCCATCGGCAGAATTTCGCTTTCATTCACGCCTTTTTGCACGACCATATTCATTTTGATTGTGAAACCAATCTTCTTCGCTCGATCGATATTCTTCAAAATGAGTTCCGGCTTAATACCTCGCCCGTTCATTTTCCCAAACAGCTCCGGATCAATCGCATCAAGGCTCATATTCAAACGACGAAGGCCCGCGTCATACAGCGGTTGTGCATATTGCCCGAGCAGCACGCCGTTCGTCGTCAGTCCGATATCCTCGATTCCTTCGATCTTTGTCAGCTTCGCAATCAAGTTGGGAAGATCGCGCCGCATTAACGGCTCGCCGCCAGTCAGTCGCAGCTTTTTCACGCCAAGAGATGCAAATAGCTTTGCGAACCGCTCCATTTCCTCAAATGACAAAAGCTTATTTTTCGGCAAAAACACATAATCATCACCGAAAATCTCTTTCGGCATGCAATAGGTGCACCGGAAATTACAGCGATCGGTCACCGAAATCCGTAAGTCCCGGATCGGGCGTCCTAATTTATCTACAATCGGATTCATCTTCGTCAGCTCCTTTCCAGGACATCCGGAGTGTTCGCATTCATGAAAGTCCTGCGGGCATCGTCTTCTGTCAACAATTCGCCTTCAATCCACCGGACTCCATGTTTCTCCTGAACGTCCATGACCCGGCGCTTCCCGTTTTCAAGCGCTTCACGCAAACCTGGAAGCGTACCGGCATCCCAGATTGAAACGAGCGGGTGATATTTTCCGTCCAAAACGACAGCGGTCACGCCAGAACTATGGCACTCGAGCAGCCGACCGACCACATCCGCAGTCATGAACGGCATATCACAAGGCAACACGATATAGTGTTCTGCACACAATTTTTCCATTCCCGACAAGATCCCCGCAATCGGGCCTTCCCCTCTAAACGGCTCAATATCTGTCGTCACATGCATTCCTTCAGGAAAACGTTCCACCAATTCTGGGCGTGTGACAATTATGCTTTCCTCGCAAAACGGCGACAATGCAGTCAACGATACTTCATAAAACGGGCGTCCCTCCCATTCGGCAAAAGCCTTTGGGGAACCGAATCGGCTCGACAATCCACCAGCAAGTACGATTCCCGCGGTTTTCATCACCCGCCACTCACCGGGGGAATGAAAGCACACACATCTCCCGACTCGATGACGTCATCTTTCAATGCGTACTCCTCATTCACCGCCACTTGGACATTGTCCGCGCCAAACCCCGGGTAAGACGTTTCCGCCCAATCCAAAAGCTCTGCAACTGTCATCGAATCGCGGTCCAGCGTTTCTTCCCCTTTTCCAGTAATTTCACGTAATCTCGCGAAATAGTTCACTTTGATCATGCCTGTTCAACTCCCTTTGCAGGATATTTCTTCTGAGCACCGATCCATTCTTCGCCGTCTTCCCAAATTTCCTTCTTCCAGATAGGCACCACTTCTTTAATACGATCAATCGCATATTCATTCGCCTCGTAAGCCGCTTTCCGGTGAGGAGAAGAGACGGCGATGACGACGGCGATATCCGATATTTGCAGTTCCCCGATCCGATGGGCGATCGCAACGCGTACACCCGGCCATTTCGCTTCCATTTCCGCTCCGATTTCCGCCATTTTCTTTTCCGCCATCGGGACATAGGCTTCGTACGATAGGTAAAGCGTCTTCACACCGTGCGTCCACTCCCGAACATTACCGGTAAAGACCGTGACAGCGCCTGCTGAAGGATGAAGCACATAATCCATGTATTTTTGAACTTCTATCGGTGTTTCCACAATTTCATATTGTTTCATCGCCATCTCCCCCTCCAATCCACTTTACAAACCATTCGTCAATCTGCGCCGTTTCCTCGCGCGAATGAATATGAGGACAATCTATCTCAATTTCAGGACACCCGATAACGAGTAGCTTATCTTCCAACTTGCACAATGTATGCCAGTCTTCCGGATCTCTCAGCAAAACGACTTTATTCCCTGTTTCTCTTTTATACCCTTCAATCAATAAAACATCCGGATTGCCCATCGAAGCCATTTCCTTGAGCCTAGCGAAATCCGGCTCTTCATTCCAAATGAATTGAACCGTTCCACCACCCGCTACAAGTGTTGCGTCTGCCCCATTCGCTAAAAATTGCGATGTATCTGTCGAGGCTTCGCTCATGTCCGGCTTCCCGCCATGCCCATGATGCTTCAGCACGGCAACCGACAAACCTTTTTCCTTCAATAAACGGACCCATCTCGCAACTAACGTCGTCTTGCCGCTATTTTTATAGCCGACGACATGGAGCGTTTTCATAGCGTCCACTCGTCGGCGCCCTGCTCGCTGCCGATTAACAGGATATCGACTTCATCCCCCTGGACAAAGCCCCTCGTTCCGCTTGGTAGTACGATCAGGCAGTTCCCTCTTGCAATTGAAGAGACTGCGTTTGATTTATTAAATCCCGCTGGCACTGCTTCAATTCCACCCTCGGTGAATGTCCAAGTGGCGCGGATGAAGCGCGTAAATGGATTTGGCTTCGTGAAGTCCTCCCCCAATTTCGCCGTCATCCTTGGCATATAAGGGGCTGTTTCCCCCATCATCGCAAGGATCGCCGGCCTTGTAAATAGCTCAAACCCTGTGAAGCAGGCGGATGGATTTCCAGAGAGGCCGAATAATAGTTTATTTCCAAGCTGAGCAACGGTCGTCACACTGCCCGGTCGCATTGCCACTTTATTGAATAAAACCTTCGCGCCAAGCCGCTCATAAATCGCAGGCAAATAATCATAATCACCGACAGACACGCCGCCTGTCGTTATAAGTAGATCCGTCTCCGCAATCGCCTGCTCGACAATCGATGTGCAGGCATCCAAGTCATCCGCCGCCATCCCGTACGACTTATAGTCAATGCCCATCCGCTTCAATTGTGCTCGGATCATCGGACCGTTCGAATTCCGGATTTTACCCGGCACAAGTTCATCCGCCACATCAAGCAATTCCGTCCCTGTCGATAAAATACCGGCGACCGGACGTTTCGCAACTTTTACTTCCGCATAGCCGAACGTCGCAAGCAATGCGACTGTTCCAGGATGGATGAGCGAACCCGCTTCAATGAGCAGCTCCCCCTCCTTCGCATCTTCGCCTTTATAAGAGATATTTTCTCCCGCCTCAAACGGTTTCCGCAGCGTGAATCCATCATCCGTTTCCACCGTTTGCTCCAGCATGACGACCGCGTCCGCGTTTTCCGGAATTTGCGCGCCAGTCATGATCCGATATGCTTCCTTTTCACCGATCGGCTTGTCTCCGACGTAACCCGCGCCGATTTCCCCGATGACTGTGAATGAGACCCGGTTATCGCCAGCCGCTCCTTTCGAATCGAGCGACCGGATTGCAAATCCATCATAAGGTGATCGGTCAAAAGGAGGTACATCGTGTTTAGCGATAATTGGCTCGGCAAGGACTCTTCCGTAAGCTTCCTCAAGGCCAATCATTTCCGTTCCTAAAGGTGTTGCGTGCTCCATTACGAGCCGAACCGCCTCCGCGACGGGAATCGGTTTTCTAATTTCCACCATTGCGAACCCTCTCCTATCTTCTGATACACTAAACTTACTATGTTTGAAGGGATTGAATCCAATGTCCGAATTGACACATTTCAACGAGCAGGGGCGCGCCAAGATGGTCGACGTCTCCGACAAGTCGGTGACGACAAGAACCGCTGTCGCCGCTTCTTCGATTGTTGTGAATGAATTGATCCACTCGCAAATTACGGAAGGCACGAATAAAAAAGGTGATGTCTTCGCCGTCGCGCAAGTCGCTGCAGTCATGGCCGCGAAAAACACATCTTCGATCATTCCAATGTGCCACCCACTTGCCCTGACTGGCGTCGATGTCCGCTTCGAATGGCAGATTGATGAATCTGAGCAGCATTACGAAGTGCTCATCGAAGTCGAAGTGAAAACGAAAGGCGTAACCGGTGTCGAAATGGAAGCGTTGACCGCCGCTTCCGCTGCAGCCCTCACGATTTACGATATGTGCAAAGCGGCCGGCAAGGAGATGGTCATCGGCTCGACAATGCTGCTGAAAAAGACTGGCGGGAAAAACGGTGACTTCGATCGGGCGACAATGCGCTGATTCTCCATAGGAAAAAGGTCACTAAATGACGATAACTATTGAGAAGTGACCGATAACTTTGTGAAAATGACCGATAACTTCCCGGAACTGATCGATAACCTTGTGAAAGTGACCGATAACCTCCCGGAACTGACCGATAACTATCGCAAAAAACGTTTCGCCCGACTTCATAACGATTACTTCCGATGCTTCGTCAATTCGTGCACAATATGATGAAGCTCCGGAAGGATCAGTTTTTCCATCGCCAGTTTTACCGCTTTCGACGACCCCGGCAAGGCGAATAGAACCTTCTCTCCAATCGACCCTGCAGTTGCCCGGCTCAACAATGCCTTTGAGCCGACATCTTCCGTATAGCTCAAGAACCTGAACAACTCTCCGAAACCATCAATCGTCTTCGTAAAATACGGCGTCACCGTTTCAATCGTCACATCACGGAAGCCGATTCCAGACCCGCCCGTTATGATAATGGCCTCAACGGCGGGATTGCCAACCAACTCTTCCACGTTACGGGAAATTCCCTCCGACTCATCCGTACAAATCCGATAATCTGCAATATGGTGACCAGCTTCTTCCGCCATCCGAATGATCGTCCCACCGCTTTTATCCGTATCCTTATCCCGCGTATCGCTCACCGTCAAAACGGCGATAGCGATTGACTTTTGCTTTTCATTATCCGTAAGATGCGACAACTCGCCCACCCCCTATCACCCAAAAAATTGATGATACATCTTCCGCCCTTGCTTCATATCTTTCAATCCGTGGATAAGCAGCCTACCGTTTTGGAATAAAACACAGCGGTACCCTTCTGCATGGAATTCCACAAAGAACGGCGTCATCCGGTATTCCGTTCCCAATCGCTCCGCCACTCGCACGCCATCTGCGACAGATAAAGTTCTTCTGCTATCCGGCACAATCTGGACGGTTTCCCTTCCGCAAAGGACTGCATAATGTGTGCCTTCCGGTTGATTCAAGGAAGGATATGTAGGTACTTCTCCACAAGTTTCGCATTGAGTATTCCGAATCCGCGAGATGCCGGCCTCCGCTTGTGTATTATTCCAAACATCAAAGTGCAATAGCTTTGTCATCATCGCGTCATGATTGCCCGTCAGCCACTTCAATGCTTCCGCGGACTGCCTCGCCGCAACGATCTGGACGGCAGGTGCAATAATGCCGGCCGTATCGCATGTTTCATTGACCGACGGGAGGACCGGCAGCAAACAACGGAAACAAGCCGACCGACCCGGGATGAACGGAAAAACAGTGCCCGAACTGCCGACGCATGCGCCGTGAATCCAAGGGATCCCCTTCTTCCAAGCGACATCGTTCATGAGAAGCCTCGTTTCAAAGTTGTCCGTCGCGTCCATGATCAGATCGGCTTCTTCCGCCAGCTCTTCAAGCAATGCACCGTCCACATGATCGAGCACTGTCCGGATGTCAATGTCTATCCGGATCTCTTTCAGCCGACGTTCTGCGGCGACAACTTTCGGCACGCCGTCCAAAGCGTCCTGTTCGGTGAACAATTGCTGCCTTTGCAAATTGGACATTTCCACGTAATCGCGATCCGCGATTGTCAGCTTGCCGACACCTGCCCTGACTAATATCTCGGAGATGGGGGAACCGAGCGCCCCGCAGCCGATGACGAGTACATGTGCTTTTTTCAATCGTTCTTGTCCTTCTTCGCCGATCGGCTTGAAAAGCGTCTGACGCGAATATCTCGTTCCCACCCTAACTATCTCCTTCCAGATTCAATCTTCTGGCTATCATCCAGCTTCGACCGATTACTTCCTCTTCAGTATAGCCTGTAAGTTTAGTAAATGCAGGATTTACTGACAAACTAGCACCTTCATTAACAGATCAGATAACTGCATATTACCGGTCCGACTCATTCTTCACCATCTCCTTAGCATGCTCCCCACGGAAATTCCTTTATCGCTTGCCTCGCGTTATCTGGCGATCTACTATTCAGAATATAGTTCTTTCCAAAATAATTCAATGGGAGGCTCATTCTAAACTTGTTCTTTAATGGTAAGAATTTCAAATGAGGATCCATTCATAATTCTAAAAACTGGTATAATACCTATATAAAATAGAAATAAACGGGGGATGTTGGGTGTCACTTCAATTTATTAACGCAGAGAAACGGATTCATGATTCCGTCGTCTTCCCAGCATTTGATTTGTCGGTCGACGCGGGGAAAGTCGTTGCCGTCTACTCGAGTGTCAATGTCCGCGAGCAGCTGATTGAGCTATTGCTTGAAAAATCAAAGCTGTCGAATGGAGAAATTAGGGTTGGGGAAAGCGGCATTTCAGAAAACAGAACGAAAATCGGATTCTTCTTTCTTCATGGCGGCTTATATGAGCGGCTTTCCATCGAAGAGATGGTCCGTTTTACAAAACAGCTTTATCAATCTGATGAATCTCTCGAAGATATTATTCAGACCGTACAATTGGATTCAAAACGTCATATAAAGATCAAGCAGTTGTCGTATTCCGAGAGAAAACGTGTTCAGCTCGCATGCCTACTTATGCAGAATGCAGAAATCCATATTTTTGAAGAACCAGATCAAAATCTTGACTTGGAATCAAAGCGGATTTTCCTTGCCGTACTTCAGCAGCTGAAGGAAGACGGACGCAGCGCATTCATTTTAACAGGAAATATGGAAAGCGCAGTCACATCTGCCGACGCAATCTTCCGTTTGGATGAAAATGGACTTCATGCCGTTCATACATTATTGGATGAAGATAGAGAAGACTCTTCTTCCGTGTCCGAATCCATGCCTGTCCGTTTCGAAAAGATTCCTACGAAGGTCAATGAAAAAATCGTCTTGTTCGATCCGCCTGAAATCGATTATATCGAAAGCAATGAAGGTCAATCTTTTTTACATATAAAAGGAGAATCATTCCCTTCAGTTTCTACATTGAATGAATTGGAAGCTCGGTTGCTTCCGTTTGGCTTCTTCCGCTGCCACCGTTCGTATATCGTGAATCTGCAGAAAGTGCGGGAAGTCATCACTTGGACGAGGAACAGCTATAGCCTCGTTTTGGATGACGCCGAAAAATCGACAATTCCTTTATCGAAAACGAAAATGGTCGAGCTGAAAGAGATGCTTGGACTATAACTTTGTAGAATATTGTATTATTTCCTCGGAAATATTTTGACAGTATCTGACGATTCAACCCGGGAAATACTCTGTTCATCATTCACGACGGGAAATCCACCTGAAAAAACGGTCCATTCATGTGCGATTTCGCTCTACTCACCCCCTATTAAACTCTTTTCATCCGAAATATGATGTAGCCGATTCCGATTTCACTTATTCTGAAGGTGCAAATAAAAATGAGCGAAACATACGACAGGAGGATGGAAATGGAGAATATTATTGAGGTGAGTAGTTTAGCAAAGGTCTTTGCGAATCAAACAGCGATTGAAAGCGTGGACTTCCAAGTTAAACAGGGTGAGATTTTCGGCTTCCTCGGTCCAAGTGGATCAGGAAAAACAACGACAATCAAAATTTTGACTGGGCAATTAACGCCAACGAGCGGGACAGCAAACGTTTTCGGTGAATCCGTTTCCCAGCTGAAGAAATCGGAATACCGAAGACGGTTTGGCGTGCTGACAGACAATAGCGGGCTATATGGAAGGTTATCAATCTACGATAATTTGAAGCTCTATTGCGATCTTTATGATGTACCCCACTCGAAAATCGACGAAGTGCTTGACGCTGTTAATTTGAAAGAAGAGAAGTCGAAAAAAGTATCTTCCTTATCAAAAGGGATGACACAGCGCGTGACACTTGCGAGGGCTTTGATCCACGAACCGGAATTGCTTTTCCTGGATGAGCCGACGTCCGCTCTCGATCCGACAAATTCACTTCATATCCATGAAGGGCTGCGCGCATTAAACGCAAAAGGAACGACGATTTTCCTCACGACGCATGACATGCACGAAGCAGAAACGCTATGTGACAGGGTTGCTTTCCTAAATAAAGGTAAAATCCAGTTATTGGACACTCCGGATAAATTGAAAAAGAGATACTCCGATTCGACGATTACAGTTGAATTAACAAACGGAGAAAAAGTGATCTTGCCGGCAGGTTCAGAAGGAGCAAATCAATTATTCGAATATATGAATACGGACCAAGTCGTAACAATCCATTCGAACGAACCGACTTTAGGGGATATTTTTGTACAAGTGACAGGGAGGAAATTAGCATGATGATTTCATGGAAACGCGTGAATGCGATATTGCAAAAAGACTTTAAGGATTTCTCACGGAATTTGGCTGTGTCGTCAGTAATTTTCGTCCCGATTATTTTAGGTGCCTTTTACGGGCGAATGGGCGTTGATTCGATTGATACCCATTTTATGCTTGTTAACATGACGTTTGGAATGGTCGCTGCTTTTGTCCAATGCTGTTTAATCGCGGAAGAAAAAGAAAAGAACACGTTGCGCGGACTAATGCTTTCCCCGGCAAGTACGGCTGATATTCTTGGCGGAAAAAGCTTGCTGACGTTCATTATGACGATGGTTGTTGTGTTTTTTACGGTCTACCTGGCTGAATATAAGCCTGCAAACGTCGCAATCATTGCAGCAGCAATTGTTTTATCATCATTCTTCTATATCGCGTTGGGAACATTGCTTGGCCTTTATTCCAAGTCCGTTTTGGAAGCGTCTGTTATTGTAATGCCCGTTATTATCGTCTTTTCACTTGGTTCATTCATTACATTGGTAGTGGAGAAATATCCTATTTTACAAGTGGCAACATACTTGCCGAATATCCAGTTAGTCGAATTAGCTACAAAAGTGGAAGCGGGTGCTGGTTTTGGAGGTGTGCTTGTCGAATTTGCAATCATTTTAGGTTGGGTGATTGCATCGCTCATTCTTACGGTTGTCATCTATCGGAAACGGATGGTGGATTGAGATGAAGCAGGTGCTGAAATTAGTAGCGGGATTCGCAATAGGGGCAATGGCCTTCTTCGTCTACATAGTGTTTTTCAAATAAGTTGAAGTGCTAATTGATAATCGGGGTGAATGACATGGAGCGAATTGAAATTATTTCATTGAATGTTGGTAAACCGCAAGACTTGCAGTTCGGGAAAAAAGACGTGACGACTGGTATAAATAAAAAACCTGTTGCGGTACCTGTTTATCTATCAAAAGTGAATTTCGACGGCGATGGGCAAGGTGATCTCGTCAATCACGGCGGAGTGGATAAAGCAGTATGTGTCTATCCGTACGAGCACTACCCTTACTGGGAAGAGGAACTGGGGAAAACGTTAAACGTGGGTGCGTTCGGAGAAAATTTGACACTCAGAGGATTGACAGAGGATGAAGTTTGCGTCGGCGATTCATTCCAAATCGGCGATGCTGTCGTGCAAGTGAGCCAGCCGCGGCAGCCTTGCTTCAAGCTGTCGCTCATCCATGACCGTAAAGACATACCTCTACTTGTGCAGAATACAGGTTATACAGGATTTTATTTCCGTGTAATGAAGGAAGGAATCGTCTCTCCTTCAGACGAATTGGTGCATATTTCGCGACCTGAACTCGCCATAACGGTATCCGAAGCAAATCGACTCATGCACCATGCGAAAGATGACGTGGACGGCGCACGGAAAATTCTTCAGTTGGATGAATTATCGGCGAGCTGGCGGAAGACATTCAATAAACGGATTGCCGGGGGTGTAATGGATACAAGCGAGCGGCTGACCGGGAATAAATGATAAAAAGAACGCATGGCCGAGTTGAATAGCCTGCGTTCTTTTCATTCTTATAAATCATCAAACCCATTCAAATCGCTCGTTTTCACGTATTGCCGTGACGTCTGCTCAAAGAAATCCGTCTTTGTATCGTCAAAATTGTCGACGTAGGCGCGAATCCATTTCATCGGATTATCCGTAAACTCGGGGTAGATTTCACTTAGTCCAAGCATGCGAAGCATTTTATTCGCACGATACTTCACATAGCCCGCCATTTCATCCAGGTCGATTCCTTCAATTTCCCCAAGCACATAACGACTCCAAATGAGTTCCTGCTCGACGGAATGCCGGAATTGATCATAAATCCACTCCGTGAACGCTTCTGTATTATACTCAGGATTTTCAGCAAGCGCGGCGCGGAATATATCGCTAATCGCTTTCCCGTGCTGCAATTCATCCCTATTGATGTACGAAATCATCGTCGACGTTCCGACCATCTTCTGATGACGCGCAAGATTATAGAAAAATGCAAAGCCGCTATAGAAAAATAAGCCTTCCAGCAACGTCGTATACACCATCGCTTTCAACACCGTTTCAATCGTCGGGTTCTCCGCAAATTCATTATAAATGTCGACAATCCGCGCATTCCTCTTCATAAGAACTTCATCGGTGCGCCCCATTTCAAATGAAACCATCTGCTTGTCGAGCGTCGTCACAGATGACAGGACGTACGCGTAGCTATGGTTATGCTCGCTCTCCTGATCGGCGATGGTCGCCATGATTGATTTCACCGAAGGATCGGTTGCGAAATCTGCAATCTTCATGGCAATTACCGTTTGAGGACCGTCCAACGTCGCAAGCAACCCGATAATTTTGAGGAAAGCTTCCTGTTCGACTTTCGACAAATTCGCAAATTGCTTCACGTCCTGTGTCATATCGACTTCATTCGCCGTCCAAAAAAGGGAGCGGATCCTTTGTCGCAATGTGTAGAAATGAGGGTGGGCAAGATCATTCCAGTTCAGAATGCCGCTCGCTTCCCCGCCGAAAATCGCTGTTGATTTATTTGAATGTGCCGGGTTCAGCACTTTAACGCGTGTAAGTGTTGCCATTGTTGAACTACTCCTTTCGACCATTCGATGACTTTCTTCTCTTGCGTGCCACGAGGGCTTTGTTCAATTGTTAGAGGCTCATATTTTGATTCGTAAAATCTGGCGAGCTTTACGGCAGCTCCGCAAAAAAGCTCATCCCCTCCAAACTGCGTATCCCCGGTCCCAAAAACATACACATTTCTTGGTTTGTAGCCAATATCCGCCACGAAATCCTTCACTTCGTCAGGCGTGGAACCCTTGTCCCATGTGAATGAGCCGATGATCATCGCATCGAATCTGTGTGGATCTGGCACCGGATCGCTCCCAATCCGATGCACAGTTATATCCATCCCTTCCGCCAGCAGCGTCTCCTCCACGATTTCCGCTACTTCCTCTGTATTGCCACTCCACGACGCATAAGCCATCAAGAATGACACCATTCGCACTCCTCGATGTCAGATGCCGTCGATCTCATGTAATACGTCGTTTTCATGCCTGATTTCCACGCTTGCATATGCAAATCGAGGAGGACGGATGCGCGGATATTGTTCGGCACGTAAATATTGAACGAGATTGCCTGGTCGATATGGCGCTGCCTTGCAGCATTCTGCTTGATCGACCAGCGCTGATCGACAATATACGCGGAGCGGCGGTACACGTCATATGTGTTGTGATCGAGGTCCGGCGCAATGACCGGCAGCTTGTAGTCTTTCTTCTCCTCATGATAGAACGGTTTAAATATTGGATCGATTGAAGCCGTGGACCCAGCGATGACAGACGTCGAGCTGTTCGGCGCAACCGCCATCAAATACCCGTTCCGTATGCCGTTCGTCGCTACATCGATCCGCAATTCACGCCATTCCTTCGAGTCGTAGCCCCGTTGTTCGAAATAAACCCCTGTCTGCCAGTCCGATCCTTTAAATAAAGGATAAGCCCCTTTTTCACTCGCCAATTCCATTGATGCCTTGATCGTTAAATAGGCGATTCTTTCGTACAACTCATCCGCAAAGCCGACTGCCTCATCCGATTCCCATTGGATATTCTTCAAAGCGAGCAAATGATGCCAGCCGAACGTCCCGAGTCCAATCCCGCGGTATCGGGCATTCGTCCGTTGCGCCTGGACGACCGGTATTTTATTCAAATCAATAACGTTGTCGAGCATGCGCACTTGAATCGTGATGAGCCGTTCCAATACGTCCGCGGGAACAGCACGTCCTAGATTCACGGACGACAAATTACAAACGACAAAATCGCCCGGTTTGGAGCGTGTTACGACAATATCTTCTTCAAGCGTGACAGACTCGAATTGTGTCGCGCTCTGGTTTTGCGTTACTTCTGTACAGAGATTACTCGAATAAACCATCCCCTCATGCTTATTCGCGTTCGCTCGGTTTACTTCATCACGATAAAACATAAATGGCGTCCCTGTTTCGAGCTGGCTGCGCATGATGCGTTTCATAATTTCAATCGCCGGGACGGTCTCTTTCGTCAGTTCGGGATGGTTGACACATTCCTCGTACTTCACGCGGAACGAACCGGCTCCCTTCGTTTCATCATAATGATCTTCCAATGAATACCCCATTACTGTACGCACTTCATGTGGGTCGAATAAATGCCAATCACCACGGGCTTCGACTTGCTCCATGAAAATATCCGGCAAGCAGACGCCAGTGAAAATATCATGTGCACGCAAGCGATCGTCCCCATTGTTCAGCTTCAGATCAAGAAATGTGAAAATATCTTTATGCCATACATCGAGGTAAACGGCGATTGCTCCTTGACGTTGGCCGAGCTGATCAACGCTGACGGCTGTATTATTCAGCTGCTTAATCCAAGGCAGGACGCCACTCGAAGCCCCTTTGAATCCTCTTATCGAAGAACCGCGCGAACGGACCTTGCCCATGTAAACTCCGATGCCCCCACCATATTTCGATAGATTGGCAATATCGGTATTACTGTCATAGATGCCTTGCAGCGAATCATCGATCGTGTCTATGAAGCAGCTGGACAACTGACCATGGGGTTTGCCCGCGTTTGAAAGCGTTGGCGTCGCCACAGTCATATACAGATTGCTCATCGCCCAATACGCCTCTGCCACTTTCCCGAGACGGTTCTCAGTTTCATTTTGCATGAGCGTCATCGCGATGATGAGCCAACGTTCCTGCGGTAATTCAACAGGATCTTTATTGAAATCAACCGCAACGTACCGGTCCACAAGCGTTTTCAATCCAATATACGTGAACAGCTTGTCCCGCTCCGGTTCTATGATCTCACCAAGCTTCTCCAAATCTTCACGTGAATACTTTTCAATCAAAACAGATGTATACAGGCCACTCTTGACTAGCCGCTCTACATTGTCAGCGAAATCCGTATATGCTTTCGCTCCCCTTACACTTTCCTGGCGGGAATAAACTTCCTGCAAATAGATTCGCGCAGCAACGAATGTCCAGTATGCTGACGCTTCGTCAATATTGCTGAGCGACTCCAAAATCATTGCTTTCGACCAATCGGAGTCAGTCCCTTCAGGGTGCCGCTCCTTCCAGCGCTCACTCGCTATAATGAGCGGTTGAAGCTTGTCCGCTCCGAATTCGGCTTGCAGTTTGTCCATAATACTTGTCGTTTCCGTGATAATCGTCACATCATCCATCTCCTTTAATTTAGGCTTCGCAATGAAAAAAGCGATGAATCCACCTTTTCGGTAGAGTCATCGCTCATGGATTTAGATTAGGAAACAGATCGGGTCCCTCTTGAAAAACGAAAGCAAAAACCCGCTCGCTTCCACCTCTCAACCCCCGAAGAAAGTGTCGCTGGACGATGGACGGCAGGTCTACTGGCTAACGCTTCCTCCTTCCATCTCCCCTTCCCGCGGCATCACGCTGCAGTGGTTTTTGAGACGGTCGTCTGCGTTTACAGTTGCGGGGACAGCTCCGATTTGCGGATTCCCTTTTAAACCGATAACGGTACCATTCCATCGTTCAATACTATATGTTGTGCCTTATGTACAACCATTACCCTAACATGTTGTGTTTCAATCGTAAATAGGTAGAAAGATATTTAATTAGATTCCAAAAAAGAGCCGTACAATCGATGCATGGCTCTTATTTGTTGAATGGTTTCAGCGCATTTGTTTGATCCACAAAAATAAAAGCATCATATCGATTACCAACGCGCGAGGACACATAGTTCCCATATGCTTCAAACTCCGGATTATAGACAACCCCGATAGCGCGATGGCCGATCCATTCATTGAATAAATGACGGTTTTCCTCCGTGAATAGAATCACTTGATCCTCAGGTTTAGCCGCATGCATCTGCCCTTCCCATGAATTGAGAGTGGCTGGTGGCACATTCATCTTTTGGAACGGCTCGCCCCAACTTTCGCCGGCAATGACCGTCCCTTCATACGTCCCAAAACCGATGGCAAATGTTTCTTCCCTGCCATACTTTTCCCGGACGAGCTGACCGACATTGATCATATCGTGCTTGGCCATCGATGTTTCCGACGCATCGCCGACATGGGTATTATGCTCCCAAATGATGATTTTCGCATCGCTTCCGTGATAGTTCAGAATCTCATCGATTGCCTCCACCATATGCATATCGCGTATATTCCACGAGATGGCGTCGTCCTGCATCATTGCGCGATAATATGATTCCCCATTTTTCGCGACTAAAGCATTCATCGTTACATTCAAGTCCTTCTCCTGTTCATTCGAATAAAGATCTTCATGACTGCGGATCGTCGTCAGCAAGTTTGTGACCTCGCGAATGCATTCACCTGTGAAATGGGCTGTCGACAGCGCATAATGCTCCGGCATCCGGTTATACGGCTCAAAACAGGAGAATGCCTTTTTCGCCAACTCCAAATCGGCTTTGTACTGCGGATTCTCTCGGAGAAAGCGAAGCACTTCATCGATGGATTCATAAAGGCTATACATGTCTATACCGTAAAACCCTGTTTTTTTGGCCGCAGCCTTTCCGTCATTGTCACTCTTCAACCATTCGACAAGTTCTTCGACTTCTTCATTCGCCCACATCCACGTTGGCCAGCGATTGAAGGATTGTGCCAGCATTTGGTGAGCGGATTTCCCCTCTTCATCGAACCCTTTCACATAACGGTTGACCGCCTGAGCGGATGGCCAATCTCCCTCAACTGCAATAATAGTGAATCCTTTTTCCTGAATAAGTCGTTTCGATAATGCTGCGCGAACTTTGTAAAACTCTGAAGTTCCATGCGTCGCTTCGCCTAGAAGGACAATCCGTGCATCCCCAATTGCGTCCACAATCGTAGTAAGTGCTTGATCATTCAACGGGAAAGCGTGCTCCCGGATAGCAGACTGTAGTTTTTTCGACAAATCAATCCCTCCTTTGCTGATAGCATACCCAAGGTCGGTGGATGGAAACCGAGGGGGAGGTTTTCTAAGCTGGAAAATGGTTATCACCGAATTGCCAAGGTTAGGTTTATCACCGATTCTCTGATGTTTACCACCGATTCGGAGCACTTTACCACCGATTCTATGACCGTTACCACCGATTCGCATGACTTTACCACCGATTGACAACAATAGGTGGTATTTTGGAACGAATTTCTGCACCTTGTAAATCGAAAATACGTTTATCACCGCTCAGGCACACTTTATCACCACTTAAACAAACGTTATCACCACTCAGCCAAGGTTTATCACCACTTAAACAAACGTTATCACCACTCAGCTAAGGTTTATCACCACTTAGACACCCGTTATCACCGCTCGCCCAATATTCACCATAAAAAACAACCGCCACAAGTGACGGTTGCCCAAACTTCTATTGATCTGCAACTTCCAATGTCCCTTCTCCGTCATCCGGCAGGAGCTTGAATACCCACTTCTTTTCATTCTCATCAAATGAAACTTCTTCGATGACAACATATCCGTTCGACAATCTCTCACCCGCCACTTCTAATGCTTTCGCGACAGCCTGCGACTCGGAAAGCTTCGCACCCGCCGGCTTATAATCCGGCAAGACTTCAACAAACTTCGCGGTCCCTTGTCCAGGATACGATTCAAGAATTGGACCTGATCGTTCTACATTCACACGTTGGCCGGCTTTCAGCTTGTCGGCTTCCGGGAATTTGTAAAACACAACGCTTTCAGTTCCGCCTGCCACAAAAATCCTCCCATCCCCTGCCTCCAATATGAATCCACCTTCCGTAACAGGTTTATCTGTATATGTTTGTTCAGGTGCAATAATGGTTGATTCCCCCGGCTCCGGGACCATCCTTCCATCTTGCTCGATATTGATCGTATGGTCGGCGAACTGCTCCCGTAGCTTCTCTTGCTGCTCCGGTTTCAGGAAATCATGGGTGATTTCAATATTGCCTGTGATGACATCGACATACAGACCGAATGATCCCCGTTCCGATTCTAGTCCTTTCAATGCTTCAGCGACTTCATCCTGCAATTCGTAAAGCTCCTTTTCCGTATGCGGGCTGCGGAATATATAGATCGGTTCCGCTAAGATCTCACCCGCATCCACTTTCGGCTGCAGCAGATCAATCAACTGCTGGACGCGTTCATCCGGCTCCTTTAACCCGATCCACACGCCGGATTGCGCAGCACCCTTCGTCTGAAGCTCGAAGAAGATGACGCCTTCATGATGAATGCCACCCTCGCCGTAAACTTTTTCCACCGCCTGGAAGACAGCGGGCCCTTCAATTGCTTTGACATTCAAATCCTCCACCGTTTCTTTCGTAGGCTCCTCAAACTCAGGGGGCGTTTCAATAGTCGCCCTCTCGTCCCGCTTAGGTGTCTCTTCAACGGTTTGCTTCAATTCAGCAATGATTTCTCGTCCGCTCACTGTTTTCAACGACTTCCATCCACTATCACTATCATCAACCGCACCATTTTTAGAGGATGGGCCAGTTCCACATCCTCCTAGCAGTAATGCACTGGCAAACAGAACTATTAATTTGTTTTTCATTCCAAAACCTCCTACTCATTAAGTTAGACGGATGATTCGTGTGAAAGTTACGCCAATTGCCCATTGACAGCCAATCACCTATTTGATACATTCAACTACAATATCGATGACGAAGAGAGTACTGATTCTTTACTTCCAAAGCGAGCCGGGGTTGGTGGGAGCCTGGCGGAGTGGATTCATGAAGCGCACTTCGGAGATGCTTTTCTGAATGAAGTAGGAGAAGCCGGTGTCTCGCCGTTAGGAGAAAGGGGCCTCTATCTATTGTTAAGAGGCAATTTGAGTGGTACCGCGGAACAAGCTTTCGTCTCATTTATTGAGATGAAGGCTTTTTATTTTACCTAAAAAGGGGTTCGTGAGAATGAAAATGGATATTTTGCAAGCTTTACAGACAGTCAGCCCGGTTCCATTAGAGGAACATATGCTGGAGCGGCCGGCAAATTCAAAGCTAGGCGATTTTGCATTGCCTTGCTTTCCGTTCGCGAAGGCTTTACGGAAATCACCCGTCGCCATTGCGGAAGAAATTGCAGCTTCCGTAGAGCATCCTTCCATCCGAAAAGCAGAAGCCGTCAATGGGTACGTGAATATTTTCCTGAACCGTACTGCTATCACTGATGATATCCTGCGCATGATCCTAGACAAATCCGTCAACTACGGCTCATCCAACGAAGGCAACGACGGAGTAGTGACGATCGATCTATCCTCCCCAAACATCGCAAAACCGTTTTCCATGGGGCATCTCCGCTCCACGGTCATTGGAAATTCCATCGCTTACTTGCTCGAAAAGAACGGCTACAAACCGGTGAAAATCAATTACATCGGTGATTGGGGCACGCAATTCGGGAAACTCCTAACCGCGTACCGGAAATGGGGCAACGAGGAGGAGGTCCGTCAAGAGCCAATCAAGACATTGCTGAGGCTGTATATCCGTTTCCATGAAGAAGCGGAAACAAATCCTTCTTTGAATGACGAAGGTCGCGCGGCATTCAAAGCACTTGAGGACGGCGATGCCGACGCGCTCGCCCTCTGGGAATGGTTCAAAACCGAGTCGTTGAAGGAATTCCAGCGAATTTATGATCTACTAGAGGTCACTTTCGATTCCTATAACGGCGAAGCGTACTACAACGACAAAATGGAGCCAATCGTTCAAGAACTCGAAGATAAAGGTCTATTGGTCGAATCCGATGGCGCCATGGTTGTGGAGCTTGAAGAAGGCATGCCGCCATGTTTGATTAAAAAATCAGATGGAGCGACATTATATGCGACGCGGGATTTGGCAGCTGCCATTGATCGCAAAACCAATTACGACTTCGTCAAATCCATCTACGTCGTCGGGAATGAACAAAGCCTCCACTTTACGCAAGTGAAGCAAGTGCTTGGCAAAATGGGGCATGACTGGGCAAGCGATATCGTGCACGTCCCGTTCGGGCTTATCTTGCAAGGCGGGAAGAAGATGTCGACGCGTAAAGGAAAGATTGTCTTGCTCGAGGAAGTATTGAAGGAAGCAATCAAACTTGCACAGAAAAATATCGAGGAAAAGAACCCGATGCTAGCCAATAAATCCGAAGTGGCAGAAGCTGTCGGTGTCGGCGCCATCCTCTTCAGCGACTTGAAACAGCATCGGAAACATGATATCGAATTCGATCTTGAAACGATGCTCCAGACAGAAGGAGAAACAGGGCCGTACGTCCAATATGCGCATGCGCGGGCGAACTCCATCTTGCGGAAGGCGGGGGCAACGAACTCGGTCGCGATTGACGAAGTGAATGATCACGAATGGGAAACGATCAAGCTGCTCGAACAATTTCCGCACTCCGTCAAACGGGCGGCGGAAGAACTGGACCCTTCCGTCATCGCAAAATATGCGGTCGACCTTGCCCAAGCGTTCAACTCTTTTTACGGGAATGTGCAAGTCCTTTCCGACTCCACAAACAAAGCATACCGGATTGCGCTAACGGAATGTGTCGTCATCGTTTTGAAGGAATCTTTGCGTCTGCTCGGCATGAAGGCGCCCGAGGAAATGTAAACTCAATAAAAAAGCAATCGTCCCACCATTCACTGGCAGGACGATTGCTTTTCACTTCTTATTCTTCCCTCCAACAGTCGGCACCTTTCAGACTAGAATCCGCTTTAAACACAGGATTCTTCCCTTGTTTCCGCTGTTTCGTGTAATCATCCAAAACGCGGAAAGCAACTTTTCCAAGTGCCAAGATGACGAGGAGATTTATAATTGCCATCAAGCCCATGAACAGGTCTGCCATGCTCCAGACGATATCCACTTTTGCGAGCGCACCGAACATGACCATGCCGAGCACCGCAATTCGGTAGACCGTCATCCACGACTTGTGCGTGTTGATGAATTCAATATTTGTTTCACCGTAATAGTAATTCCCGACAATTGAGCTGAACGCGAAGAACATGATCGCAATTGCGACAAAATATGGCGCCCAAGAACCAACGTGTACGGCCATCGAAGATTGCGTCAGCAAAATTCCGCTCTCTTCGCCTTTGTCATAAAGTCCTGCAAGGAGGATGATAAAAGCCGTCGCGGAACAAATGATGATCGTATCGAAAAATACGCCAAGACTTTGAACAAGTCCCTGTTTCGCCGGATGCGTCGCACTCGCCGTCGCCGCAGCGTTCGGCACACTCCCCATACCAGCTTCATTTGAGAACAGACCACGTCGGATACCTTGCATCATGGCAGCCCCGATACCGCCGCCAGCCATTTCCTTAATGCCAAAAGCATGCTCAAAAATGAGGGCAACCATGGCAGGAACTTCCGTGATATTAATAGCGACAACGTATAGCGCAATCAGCAAGTAAAACACCGCCATGATCGGGACAATTGCTTGCGTCACTTTGACAATCCTTTGCACGCCGCCGAAAATGATAATTGCCGTCAAAATGACAAGTAGTAGACCGACCACCCAATAGGGTAGATTGAATACATCATGGAATGACTGGCTGATCGTATTTGATTGAACCGAATTAAAAATAAAACCGAAACACATCGTTAGGAGAATCGCGAAAACGATTCCAAGCTTCCGAAGGCCTAGCGCCTTCTCCATGTAATAGGCAGGCCCTCCGCGGAATGTGTCGCCGTCCCGAACTTTATACACTTGCGCAAGCGCACTTTCAATGAATGCCGTCGCCATGCCGATAATGGCAATGACCCACATCCAGAAGACCGCGCCTGGCCCGCCAATCCCGATGGCAAGCGCTACGCCAGTTACGTTCCCTGTACCGACTCGTGACGCCGCACTAATTGTAAACGCCTGGAACGCCGAGACTCCACGGTTGCCTTCTCTTTTCTCGAAAATGAGTCTGAACATCTCTCCAAATAAACGAAATTGTACAAATTTCGTTCTTATCGTAAAATAAAGACCAATGAGCAATAAAAGCCCAATCAATATATATGTCCAAATAAAATCATTCGCCGGTCCTACCAGCCACTCCACTACGCCCACACTATTCACTCCTTCTCCATCATCATATTTCACTTACTATCCTTACCCATTCGTGTAAAAAACTCACATTTCAGAAATAGAAAAACCGCTGAGCCATCATGGACTCAAACGGTCTAGAAGCTCTTTTCCACTTTTCATGAAAGCGCTTCATATTTACTCTGACTTGATTATTTTATCATCGACTCGGCATTTTTCAACCCATTTATTGAAAAAAAGTATTGAATACCGCCAGAAAATATTGGTTATCACCGACTCTCAGCACTTTACCACCGTTGCTCAGAGTATTACCACCGATTCGGATGGCATTACCACCGTTGCTTAGAGCATTACCACCGATTCGAATGACTTTACCACCGAATCGCCTTTTTTCGTAGGCAATTCGCCCAACTAAAACGCGGCCTTCACCGTTTTCCGGTAATATCCGACCGTCAAAAATGCGAACATGAGATAAATAACCACGTAGATACCCATGGCGATGGATGCCGGCAATGTAATATCGGACATGAACATGAATGACGCGGCTTTTATAGCAAAGATGGAATGCAACAGCCCAATCATCAACGGCACGCCGAAGACGAATACTTGCTTGCGGACGATACCGCGCATAATGTCTTGCGCGGTGAAACCTAGCTGACGCAATGTTGCATAGCTGCTTTTCTCTTGCTCCGCCTCCGTCATTTGCTTAAAGTACAAAATGCTGCCTGTCGAAATGAGGAACACGAGCCCTAAAAATCCAGAGATAAAGATGAATAAACCATTGTTCTCCATCCCCGAAGCGTATTGGGAATAGTAATCAAATCCGTGCTGATCATCTTCCTCATTAATACGCTTGAAAATCGCAGAAGCTTCGGCAAGCTGATCACGGTCAAGAACGTCGATGACATAGGTAGTTGAATTGCGCCATTCGTTTTCGTCATTCAGAAACAGCTCTTTTAATTCCTGATAAAATTCATCTTTCACAACAAGTTGTGTCGCAGCTGCAGAATTTAATACATTTCCTTCGTTCACTTTCACAACTTTCAAGTCAGATTCTATTTCTGCATTTGATAACTTGACATTGAATGGAACTTCCATCGTCTTCAATAACCAATATATACCTGCATCGTATAGATACGTGGCATCGGAATGAGGAATTTGAATATCCACTCCAGCTTGCTGCAATTGTTTGTCGCTTATTATTTTTGCTCCAAACGAATTGGACATCAATTCCGATACACTGCCACCTTCGAATTCACCATCCACTTCTAGCGTTTCAACTGCTGAATACGTATACGTAATCTGTTGCTTATCTAGTTCGCTGATGAATTTTTCGGCAGCACCTTTACCGTCTTCATACCAAAAATCTTCAAATGCAAAATCAAAGGGATAAATGAGACGGACTTCTTTTTCCGTCGAATAATAAAGGGAATACACGCCTGCCAACATTGTCAGCGTCATCGCTGATAATACAGTAATGATCGTCAGTGAATTCGCATTGCCCTTCATCCGATGCATGATCGGCGCAAGCGACAAGCTGTTATACAATCCAAGATGGCCCTTCTTCCTTTTGCGCATCTGATACAGCACCCAGCCGATCGCCACGCGGAACAATAAAAAAGTACCGAGAATTGTCGTAACCAAAACGACGATCATATTGATGAACAGCAAAGCATTCAACATCCGGCCGGATAGCCAGTATCCGAACGCGATGAGGGCTATTCCTAAAATTGCAAGAATGGCTGATCTGATAGCTTTCGGCTTTTTCGGATGCTCGCCGGTCTTCTCGGCATTGAATAGTCCAAGCAACGTGTTGCGGTAGACTGCAACGAGCATTTGCATTGACGTGAGAATGGTGATTCCAAGAAATACAATCACCGTCTGGATGACAGCCGCCGTCGAAAACTCCACTTCGATAAATCCATCAAAGCCGATGAGCTTCATTAGCAATATTAAAAATACGCGTGACACGAGAATCCCTATGCCAATCCCAATCGCTAACGCCCCGGCGCTCAGCAGGGAATTTTCGATAATCAACAGACGGGAGACTGACCCTCTTGTCAGGCCGATCAGTTGATACAGCCCGATTTCACGGCTTCTTCTCTTTAAGAAAATCGCATTTGCATAGACGACGAAAATTCCTGCAATGAATAATAATAGAATTCCTGCCACTTTGAACGCCGCGCCCATGCTGCCGCCAGACCTCTCAACAACCGACGGATCATGCTGCAACGTCGCAAAGACGAAGTACAGAACGACACTTAAAATAAGCGCAAAAAAGTATAAGTAATAATGCTTGATGTTTTTCCGCATGCTGCGGATAACGAGATCAAAGAGCGTCAACGCTGTCACCCCCGAGGACACCTTGGACTTTCAGGATTTCCTGGAAGAAGGCCTGTCTCGTTTTATCGCCGCGGTACAGCTCCGAGTAAATATTGCCGTCCTTCAGGAAGACAACACGGCTGCAGTAGCTCGATGCGACAGGGTCATGCGTCACCATCATGATCGTGACGCCGCGTTGTTTATTGACATCCTCCAATGTTCCGAGCAACGAAGACGCCGATTTCGAATCAAGCGCGCCCGTCGGTTCATCCGCAAAGACCATGGATGGCTTGTTGATGAGTGCACGCGCTGCGGAAGTCCGCTGCTTTTGGCCGCCGGAGATTTCATGTGGATATTTATCTGCTAATTCTTTGATTCCTAAAATATCGGCAATCGAGTTGAATTGATCTTCCGCCACCCGCTTTTTCATTTTGCCGAGTGAAACTGGCAGCAGGATATTTTCCTTCACCGTCAATGTGTCAAGAAGATTGTAATCTTGGAAGATGAAACCTAATTTGTCTCGCCTGAATGCGGATAATTCGCGGTCCTTCATCTTCGAAATATCAGAATCTCCAATAAGAATCGAGCCTTCCGTCGTACGGTCAATTGTCGCTAGAACGTTCAACAGTGTCGTTTTCCCGGCACCTGACGCCCCCATGATGCCGACAAATTCGCCTTCCATCACCCGCAAGTCGATCCCTTTCAATACTTCTTGCACATTTCCGCGAGTTCCGTATGATTTGCGGATATTTTGAGCATGTAATACTGTTTTATATTGATCCATCATTGTACCCTCCCTGTTTGCTATACCTTTATCTTAACGGGTGAACTATTTCCGGTCGTTTGATTTAGATGACAAACAGGTCGGCCAATGTGACATTATTGTCATGTTCGTGTGGCGTCAAACTCGTTTTCGGTGGAAAACGTCATATTCATCGTCGTTCCATTGTCTTTTTCGGAGTGCGCCGACAGTGATATTCCAATCTTCCCAGCCACTTGTTGGGCAAGATACAACCCGAGTCCTGTCGCAGCATTATGCAGCCTTCCCGTGCCCCCGGTGAACCCTTTGTCGAAAATACGGGGCAAATCGTGAGCCGGGATTCCCGGGCCATCGTCTTTTATTGATAAAACCGGATTTCCTCCCTGCGATAGACTAGTTCGAATGCAGATGACGCCTCCTGCCAGACTGTATTTCGCTGCATTCGTCAGCAATTGGCGGATGATGAAGCGGCACCATTTGCTGTCCGTGAGCACTTCCATATCACCTTCGATTTCCACTGCGATATTTTTCTCAATAAACCAAGATCGCAGCTCGTGGATTTCGGGTGTGAGCAACTGTTGCACCTTAATTTTCTCCAATACATAATCCGATTCAAGCGTGGTTAATCGTGAAATATAGAGCTGCCGATCGATAAGCAAATGGACACGCAGCCAATCCGACTCTATTTTACGGATGGCCGGATCTTGACGATTTGCGTCGATTGTCAGTTTCATCGACGTCAACGGCGCCTTCACTTCATGCACCCATGCTGCTGTATAGTCGCTTTCCATAAGGTTTGCGGCCTTCATTTCCGAAAGCTTCTGCAAATGATCATCCGCCACTTGCCGCAACAGATCATTGATTGTTTCGTCACGATTGAAAAGCGGTTCCGGAAGCCCTTCCTGCCAGTCCCTTGAAGGATCTCCAGAAATTTGAAGAAGTTCTTTCTTATATTGCGTCTCCTTTTTGTAGCGCCAGATGAGGAATAAAATGAAAATAGCAACGAGCAGGAGGTTAAGGTAAATGAGAGAGCTTAGCTTCATGGCCAGCCCCTTATCAATTAAAATTAATAAGTCAGTCACCGCAATAGATCCGGCAAACAGGAGTATCCAACTTTTCATATCCTTCAAGTATGCAATGAACATCGTATCCCCCCTACAGGCTGGCCGCCATATAACCCATTCCTTTTTTTGTGAGAATCGCGTCACCGAGTCCGATGTCTGCAAGCTTTTGGCGCAGCCGCGTCACATTCACGGTCAATGTGTTGTCGTTAACGAACCGTTCGTCATCCCAAAGCTTGCGAATCAATTCATCGCGCGAGACAATTTCATCCTTCGCCTGGACAAGCACCGCCAAGATGAAGAATTCATTTTTCGTCAGTTCCACTTCATTTCCATCAAGCCGAATGACACCGCGCTTCATATCAATCATCGCGCCGTTCCACTCAAGCACATCCGCCGGCTCTTTCGTGTATGCATATGTACGACGGAGTGTCGCTTTGATTTTCGCAAGCAGCACATCCGTATGAAACGGCTTCTGAATATAATCATCCGCCCCCATATTCATCGCCATTACCATATCCATCGGATGATCCCGCGATGACAGGAAAATGATCGGCACCTTCGAAACTGCACGGATTTCCCGGCACCAATGGAACCCATCATAGGCGGGTAGCTGGATGTCGAGTATGACCAGATGGGGCTTCGTTTGGATGAAAGCCCCAATCACATCATGAAAATCTTCTGGTCCCGACACTTGAAGCGACCACTGCCCAAGCCTTTCCTTCAGCGAGTCAAATATCGCCCGATCGTCCTCCACTATGAAAACGTTCATCTCCATCCGCTGCACTCCCTTTCGTTAGTTAGTATTATAGTTCATTACCGCTGAAACCGGACACTTCTACGATGGTCGGACTTTCACCGAGGCGGCGAGCGTTATCACCGACTCGCAAGTTTCTGTATTTCCATAGGCAAAAGGAATTATCTTCATAGGTGTTTTCCTTCACTACCGACTCTCGGTACTTCCTCACTTTCTTGGACTAATTCATTAACTACTTTCGGCACTTAATCGCCGAATCAGCTTGGTTTATCATCAACCCGCAAGTTTGCGGAAAGCTACATATTTAGGAGTCTTAAGTCCTGCAAATTACATATACTAAAAACCTACTAAATATCCAATTTCCATTACTTCCATCTCCGAAATATGATATACTAATTAGCAAGACAGACGCACCTGATTGTTCAGGAAGCATAAATGTCTTCTTTTTTTGCCGCCGCTTTATATTTTCATTCCAAATTCAACACATTACAGTTTTGTGAAAAAACATAGGAGGATTATATGCTGAAATTTGAAAACGTAAGTAAAGTCTATGATGACGGGTTCAAGGCTGTTGATTCTGTCAGCTTTGAAATTCCGAAAGGCGAGCTGCTCGTTCTCATCGGTCCGAGTGGTTCAGGTAAATCGACAACGATGAAAATGATTAATCGGATGCAACCGCATACAAGCGGGAAAATTTCGATAAACGGAAAGGATAACAAATCATATGTCGCTTCCGACCTTCGAAGAGGCATCGGCTATGTGATCCAACAGATTGGTTTATTCCCCCACTATACGATCGAAAAGAACATCTCCATCGTTCCTGAATTAAACGGATGGAGCCAGGAAAAAATCAAACCAAGAGTCAACGAACTGCTTGAATTGGTCGGACTTGATCCTAAAATCTACGCAAAACGCTATCCAAAAGAACTCTCCGGGGGACAACAACAGCGCGTTGGTATTGCTCGTGCACTTGCATCCGACCCCGAAATCATCTTAATGGATGAACCGTTCAGCGCATTGGACCCGCTTACAAGGGAGCAATTGCAGGGTGAACTCATTTCATTACAGAAAAAATTGAATAAGACCATCATTTTTGTAACTCATGATATGGACGAGGCACTCAAAATGGGTGACCGCATCGCAATAATGAAAGACGGAAAGCTTCTTCAGTTGGACACTCCAGAGAAATTACTTCACGAACCTGCCCACGGTTTTGTCGAGGAGTTCATTGGCAAGCATCGAATTATCCAAAACCCTGAACTGATGCCGGTTATTGACATCATGTCCGAATCGGTCGTCACATCTCTTCCTCAAAGTTCTCCTGAAAAGGCAATTTCACTTATCCGTCAGAGGAAAATCACGGATCTCATCATTGTGGATGAATCAAAAAATCTGCTAGGCATTGTGTCCGCCTACGATGTCATCAAGAAAGTGAACGACATCCGTACCATTGAAGAACTCATGCAGCCGATCAGCCACATCTTGCAAGACACTGCTTCCGCAAAAGACGCCATCATCATGATGGATGAATCACCGTTCGGCCTGATTCCTATCGTGGATGAAGAGAATAAGGTCGTTGGTCTTGTAACACGTGGTTCGTTGCTATCCGCATTGTCCAGCCAGTGGACGGAAACGGAAGTAGAGGTGGTTGCTATATGAATAATTTATCTATTTGGCAACAATTGACCGAACAATCGCAGATGCGCTGGAGAGAAGTTCTCGAAGCGACATCCGTTCATATTCAGCTTGTGTTCTTTTCGATGTTGATCGCGATCATTCTTGGCGTGTTCCTAGGAATCCTTGTCACCCGAGTTCCAAAACTGACGACACTCGTACTCGGTGGCACAGGCGTCATGCAGACAATTCCAAGTCTCGCCTTGCTCGGATTCATGATCCCTATTTTCGGGATTGGCGTGAAAACGGCGATTGCTGCACTTTTCCTTTATTCGCTGCTGCCGATTGCGCGAAACACGTACGCAGGTATTAGCGACGTCGACCCGGCTACTCGGGAAGCAGCCAAAGGAATGGGCATGACGAGTATGCAAATTCTTTTCAAAGTTGAGCTTCCGCTCGCAATTCCTGTCATCATGGCCGGAATCCGGACAGCTGCAGTCATTAACGTAGGTAACGCTACACTTGCCGCATTTATTGGTGCTGGCGGACTCGGCGATTTCATTTTCCTCGGAATTACGCGTGGAATCGATGGACTGATCCTACTTGGCGCAATCCCGGCCGCACTGCTTGCCATCATTCTAGAAGTGTTCTTCAGCTCGGTTGAGCGCTGGACGACACCGAAAGGATTGAAAGTGTAATGAGGAAAAAGTTAATTTCACTACTGCTCATTGCAGTTGTCGCAAGCATGTTGACCGGATGCATCTTCATTGAAGAAGATTCATTGACGCTCGGTTCACGTAACAATACGGAAAGCATCATTTTGTCCCACGTCATGGGGCAGTTGATTGAGAATAAAACAGATATTAAAGTCATCTATAAAGAAAACCTCGGTGGCTCCAACGTTGTATGGAATGCGATGCTGAACGGCAATATCGACGTCGTTCCTGATTACACAGGGACAATCGTCGTCAACTATTACCATGAGGAGCCAGGCAACGCAGAGGAAACGCTGGAAATGACAAGACGCCTCGTCGGTGAAGACGGCATTATCGCCTTCAACACGTTTGGCTTCAATAACACATACACCCTCGCGTTGGACGAATCAAAAGCGGAAGAACTTGGCGTTGTCACATTCAGTGACTTCGCTGCTCACTCCGAAGATTTCACGTTAGGCGCGGTCTTCGAATTTATCGATCGCCCCGACGGACTCCCCGGCTTCCAGAAGGAATACGGGTTGAAATTCAAGAATGTCAAAGGTATGGACCACGGCATCATGTACCGTTCCATCAATGCAGGCGAAGTCGACGTCATCAACTCCTACACGACAGATGGTCAGCTGCAGGAATTTGACCTGCGTGTATTGGAAGACGACAAATCCTACTTCCCTCCTTACCACGCACTCCCGCTCGTGCGGAAAGAAACGCTGAAAGAGTACCCTGAAATCGAAGCGGTCCTGAAGCAGCTCGAAGGCATGATCGACGAAGAAGCCATGCAAAAAATGAACGCCAAAGTCGACAACGACGGCATGATGGTGGAGAGGGTAGCAGAGGAGTTTTTGGTGGAAGTTGGGTTGATTGAGGCGGAGTGACGGGGAGTGTGCTTGTGAGCGGTTATCACCGACTTTCGGGGCGTTTATCACCGCTTAGCGGCTGTTTATCACCGTTTAGAGTGACTTTATCACCGCTCGGCACAAGTTTATCACCGCTTAGGCACACTTTATCACCGTTCGACCATAATTACCCATAAAAAATGGTTTCTGAACCGACTTTTTAAGGTGATTTGGAAAATGTCAGCTCGAGATGTAGTTATCACCGCTCGGGCGGAGTTTATCACCGTTTAGAGTGACTTTATCACCGCTCGGCACGAGTTTATCACCGCTTAGGCACACTTTATCACCGTTCGACCATTTTTTAGTTGCTCAAAAGCCATAACTCATAAAGAATTCATAGAAAAAAGCGCACAAAATTATGTGCGCTTTTTGCGTTCCGAAAGAAAATGCATCGTGTATGTCCTATTTCGATTCGCCCCCTCTGTATGGAGGCTCATTCCCCGTAGGATTCGATGCGCCGTTTGTTGACGTGCAATATGAAGAAACGCACGACAATCTTTATTGCTCATCTTCCCGCCGAACAACAAAAACCAATCACGAATCGCCTGCTTATGGGCCTCCCTATCCGCATGACCGCATGCTGTACAATGCCAGCTTCTTGAATGTCTCACCATGCCAATAAACCCACACCCCGGACAAACCACACCCGTCCGTATGTCACGCCGTGGAATCGAATAGGTTTCACAAATAGGAGAAGGAATAAAATCGCGATGGGAGTTGCTTAGCTGCGATAATAGGTCGGCGAATGCTTTGTCATCCAACAATGGGGAGGTTGTTGGGAACTTGCGGATGAATGAGGGGACCGCACTTGGAAATAGAATAGGGATGTTTGTGTCAAATACTTCGATGCGTTGCCTTGCATACGCGAGGACGACGGCGCCGTAGACCGGCAATGAAATGTTTCTGCTGTACAGCCAGTCTTGAAACAGTTCGCAATTGCTCTCCAGCTGGGCGATCGGGCTTTTGAACCCGCTCACTTTGCCAGAATCGAGCACGCGAATCAATTGCGGCGGATTTTGGATCACAGTCAGCTCACCTGCAATGTTTTTCACTTCGAATAAAACCGCATACGACGGGGTGATGAAGAGCGTGTCCACTTGAAAATATGTACTGGAAGCTAGCGATAGATCGTGGAAAACGCCATGTTTCATTGAAAACGCATAGCTCTCAAACACTTTGTCCAACACCTGCTCGCCTCCAAATCCCGCTTGGACCGCCGCTTGCTTCGAACTCAAAACAGGGACCGCTTCATGGCGACTCGGCAATCTCCTTATCGCTGCCTCCAGCCCTTCCAGTAAAAGTGGTGCTTGTCTTTCTTTATAAATGAATCATCTCAACTCCTCTACTATTTATTCCGCTTGCACATAGTTTAGCATATTCATTTATTGAAAATCTAATAATACTGACTACTTTTGAATGAACTGCAAATACTCCCACACATTGCCGAACGGATCCTTAAAACTGATATATTTGCCTGGCGGGCAGTCTCCGGGTTCCGCGATAATTAATTCCACATCATGCTCTTTAAGCATTTCAAGAGATTGGTGGATGTCATCACTCTTCAACGTGAGTACTACTCCGGAAGAACTTACATTGTGTGTCACATGCTCCGACTCCTCCAAAACGATGGGCAGCTCTCCATGAACAAGCGTTACAATCTTCGGTCCATACTCTTTGTTCACCTCAAACCCCAATACTTCCGTATAAAATTGAATGGCCTCCTTCATATTCGGCACATGAATGCTAATCACACAAACTTGCGTCATATCAATTCCGCCTGCCCTTTATATTGATCAATCATCCTCCGCAGAAACTTCATCTGCTGACTTTCTTCACTCCACTGCAACCGAATCCACTCATACTCCCTATCCAGCATTCGGCTAATCAAAATAACCGCCCGCGCATGCTTTCCTGGCGTAATGAACTCCAGAATTTCCGTGAGCTCCGATACTACGGACTTCGGCAACGACCGCTCAATCGTTTTCAACCCTAACTTCGCGCGCTCCGGTGCATATCGATAAAGCAGAACCCTCCCCAAATGATGCACAACATTCGTCAGCATCCGAACCGACCAAATGTCATTTCCCCTGGCCTCCGATTTCGAGTATTGGAATAAAAACCATCCCACGTCCATGACATCATCCCGATACTCCTCATCCGACAACGCCAGCCCCTGCGTCTCCATAAATTCATCCATCAAAAGATGCGGATCATACAGCACCTTGAAATGGTCGCCACCGACAAACGTTTCCTTCGTCACCGTGAATAAATCGATATGTAATAAATCATCAAATACCGCGATAATCTGAGGGGCGACGATGAAAATATCATCCATTAAAATAATGTCGCGATACGCCCGCAAATGCTTCACACGCCTAGCAAGGAATTCCTTCTTATCCTCCTCACCAACCAAACAATATAGGTCGACATCCGATTGTGCATCATGCTCTCCTCTTCCCATCGAGCCTTTCAGAAAAACCGCTTGCACAAACGCGTCCTCCTTCAAACTTGCAACAATCTTCTCAACAGCCAACTCCTGCGGCAACATGACCTTCCCCCTTACTTGTACTTTTCCACATACTCCTCATAATCCAACACTTCAATCACATCCGACCAATGCAGCACAGTCCCGACAAAATCCCGAATATCCAAGCCCGGCATCTCGTACGTTTCGTCTGTATTTGCAGTCCCAGTTGCATTCTCAATGAAGGTTACCTTGTAGCCACGGTCAAAAGCAGAAATCGCCGTAAACATACAGCAAAACTCAGTATTGAAGCCAGTTATGAATACATGATCCACTTTTAACTCCTCTAACAGACTCGCCAATTCAGTTTTAAAAAATGAACTTGGCGTCTTCTTTTCCACCACAACTTCCGCAAACCCTTTAACGGAAGGGTGCAGCTCAGAACCTGCCGAGCCCCTATAAAGCGGACTCTCCTCCACGTCATCCAAATGTCGTACGAAAATAACCGGCTTCCCTTTCCCTTTGAAATCCTTAACAATATTTTGAATCAAACCTAATTCTTCCTCAAAGTCTCCAAAATCCACGATTCCATTTTGCACATCAATTACTAACAAAGCTTCCATTCCCTCATCCTCATTTCAATAAATACTCATAAGGACTACTTCTCCATATGGCATATATTTTCCTTTAATTACTTAAAGAAAAGGCATGATTCATCCAGCAAAGGGTATTCTAACCCGTTAGGAGGGTGATATAAATGACGTCATTTTGCCCAGAAATATGGCCGGAAGATCCGACGCCGGCGAGCCAGATTCATTGCGAAGATTGCGGTCTTTATAAGCACGGTACCCGGATGGTGTGGGGAGAGGGAAATCCCCTAGCACCTATCATGGTGATTCTGGATAATCCAGGCGCCCGTGAAGATCGTGAAGGTAATTCAATGGTTTGCGGCACGCGGCAGACATTGCAGCAAGCCGTTCATGAAGTTGGGCTGAATAAAGAGCTAATCTATGTAACGTACATTTTAAAAAGAAGGCCCCTCCGAAAATACGATAAAGAACGGACCCGTGAAATTTGCATGCACCGCCATCTGGATGAACAGCTCAAACTACAAAAACCCGAACTCATCATATGCATGGGCAATGTGGCCGTGCAATCCTTTTTCGAAGATGCGGAAGTCGATGTAAAAGGATTGCGCGGCAGCTGGCATGATGTGAAAGGATATCAAACTACTGTCGCCTACCACCCGCTAGCCGTCAGACGCCGGCCTAATTTGTATAGGTTATTAGTTGAGGATTTAACGCTCGTAAAGGCTGCAATTCAATAAATTTTTCTGGGAATGTTTGCCGATCAGGCTCCATAATTAAGACTCTATTCCAGTACTAGAATAGAGTCTCACCACGTCCTATTAAATCGGCGTCTCTTCTTGCTTCAACGTTTGTTCCAGGAGCTTTGCCGCTAAATACTTTCGCGCCTCGGCAGTCAAGATCTGCAGACAAACATCTTCTTCCTGCCGTTTAAACTCGACAAACATGCCACTTAAGTTTTCTCGGACAGAATGGACCTTAAAGCCACTGGCTATATAGTCATCAACTTGCTTCATTTCATCCAAACTTAACAAATGATCAGACATACATACACCCCGCTTTTCTAGTTAACACCTTTTTCCTCCATCTCCTGCACGACGATATCGTCCCAGTCGTGGCCAACTGTAATTCCTAAATACTCCGCATCACTCGGATTAACCAGTTCAGCTTGCGGGTACTTCTTAAACCACCAATATTTTGCCAACACGTAGTAGACAATCGCCCCAACGAAAAAGCCGACCAATGAAGAATACGTTGGGAACATATTCGCTAACGCTCCACCTATCACCCAAGCAAATAGCCCTGCTAAGTTAAAGCCCTTCAGAAACTTATATTGTCCGTCTAACTCGTACAGATCTTTTACGTTCACACGACGTTTACGGATTAAATAATAATCAGCGAACAAAATCCCAACAATTGCTGTTAAAATACCGCCAATGATTAATAGAACGTTGACCAACACGGCAAACAGATTCCATGGCTGTGCTAAAACCCCGATTACTCCCGCAATGATGACAGCAGCCCAGAATGGCACTTTCGGTCCGCCGATGTTCGAGAAAATCGTTGCTGCAGGAATAACGTTTGCGGATGTGTTTGTTGACCATTGCGCCAATACGATCATCAGCAATAAAACCCCGAGTATAATTCCACTTGCACTATTCTGCAGGGCATTTATCGGATCAGCAGAGGCCGTTGCCATATAAGCCACTGCCCCTATCGTTACGATAAATGTATTTGTAATCGGCATCACGATCAAAGAGCCGACTAACTGTGTTTTATTACGCTTGAACCAATTGCGTTCATTTTTTGGTGCTTTAAAGAAACGTGACAGTGTCGGCATATCAGCTGCCAATGTCGCCCAGAACCCCATGTTCGCCATCATCACAACCATGAAAGCTGTAAAAGCCGCTATCCCTGTTGTCGGAGATTCCACCCAAGCCCACACTTCTTTCCCTTGAACCGTCGCTTGATCAGCAAGCGTAATGTACATCCAGCACGCTATTAAAATAATAACCGGCGCTGCAAAATCCGCAAAGCGCTCAATGGATTTAATGCCGAGTGATGTGTTGAATAATTGTAATGCCGCAAACACAAGGAAACATAAAAACCAATTATTGAATTCGAATAATAAATTCAAAATCCCGTTGATGGCCATCGCGCCAAAATAAGTGTTAAGTCCGAACCAGCAAGCTGCTGTCACTCCGCGGACGAGCGAAGGTATATGCGTGCCGATTGTGCCGAACGGGGCACGCATATACACGGGGAAGGATAAGCCATGCTCAACGCCAATATCACCGATTAACGTCATGAATACACCGATTAATACAGAACCTGCTAACGTCGCTAAAATCACCATCGGCAACGACAAACTCATAATAGCCGAACCGCCAATTGCAAAGGCGGCTAATACGATCGCCATTCCGATCCAAATCACTGCAAAACCAAATGTGCCAACGCTTCTATTTTGATGTGTCACTGGAAGTAAATCCGGGGATTTTAAATAATCTCCGCCATTCGCCATACATTTCTCTCCCTTATAATAGATTTCCAGTTAACGCACAATCAATTCTCTTCTTTCTCACTTCGCACCAGAATTCGGGCTGTTTTTCTCATCGGATAAAATTGCTGATCAGTGATTGACGTTCGTTCCAGGTCATCGGTGGAATCGTGGACTTTCTTTCAACCATTGAAATGGCACCGTCTACCGGGCATACAATCGCGCATAAATTACAGCCAACACAATCCTGTTCACGCACTTTCAACATTGGACGACCACTCTCTGTGTATAGGTCAATGCATTGATGCGACGTATCTTCACACGCGATATGGCACTTATTGCAGTTAATGCAGACATCATTATTAATTTGGGCCACAATATTGTAGTTCAGATCCAAATCACCCCAGTTTGAATAGCGCGGTACGGACTGACCGACCAAATCCATCACCGAAGCAATGCCTTTCCCGTCCAAATAATTATTCAGTCCATCAATCATATCTTCGACAATACTGAATCCGTGGTGCATCGCTGCTGTACAAACTTGTACGCCTGTTGCACCCATCAATAAGAATTCTGCAGCATCCCGCCAGTTTGAAATCCCGCCAATACCTGAAATAGGAACATTGACGAGGGGATTCCGCGCACATTCCGCGACCATATTCAGTGCAATCGGCTTGACGGCGGGCCCGCAATATCCACCATGTGCCCCTTTCCCGCCAACATGCGGCACCGTATTCCATGTATCCAGATCAACACCCGCTAAGCTGTTGATTGTATTAATCATACTTACAGCATCTGCCCCGCCGCGCACTGCCGCTTCTGCCGTCATCGTAATATCCGTTATGTTCGGCGTCAGCTTGACGATAACAGGCGTGCGTGCAACTTCCTTCACCCAGTACGTCTGCTTTTCAACCAACTCAGGGACTTGACCAGAAGCAGATCCCATTCCCCGTTCCGCCATCCCATGCGGACAACCGAAATTTAGCTCTAAGCCATCAACTCCAACAGCTTCTACTTTTTTGACAATCTCATGCCACTTTTCCTGCTGTGGCTCGACCATTAAGGATGCAATAATGGCGTGATTGGGAAACCTCTTTTTCGTTTCAAGAATTTCATTCAGATTAACCTCTAATGGACGGTCTGTAATCAACTCAATATTATTGAAGCCCGCTACTCTTTGGCCGTTGAAGCTGACAGCCGCAAAGCGCGATGACACATTCAAAATCGGTTCGCCCAGTGTTTTCCATACTGCACCGCCCCAACCCGCTTCAAATGCTCGTTGCACTTGATAGCCCGAATTAGTCGGTGGTGCTGATGCTAACCAAAATGGATTCGGTGATTTAATTCCCGCTAAGTCAATTCGTAAGTCTGCCATGTATGATCCCCCCTATGCGATCTCGCTCGGTTTTCTGAAACGCTCATGAATGACGTTCGCAGCATCTTTTCCTTGCTGTGCAGCTGTTACGACCATCGCCTCACCTTGGCCGTTGCCAAACACGACATCCCCGCAGGCAAACACTTTGTCATTCGACGTTTGCATAGTCGTTTCATCAATGTCCACTACTCCGTTCGTATGCTGCAATCCAAACGCTTCAATGAGCGGGACAAAACGCGTTTGTCCGATTGCTTTAATAACTGCGTCCACCTCGATGACAAACTCAGATTTCTCGATTGCTTCAGGTCGTTGTCTGCCGTCTGCTCCTGCCTCTCCAAGCTTCATCTTGACGCATTCAAGGCCCACTACTTTCCCTGCCTCATCACCAATAATTCGCTTCGGCGCTGTCAGCCACTTGAATCCAACGCCATCTTGCTTGGCAAATTCATATTCATATTGGTAGGCAGTCATCTCTTTTTCCGTTCTTCTATAAAGGATGTCAACCTGTTCAGCACCTAGCCGCACAGCACAAGTCGCCCCATCTATAGCTGTGTTGCCAGCACCGATGACCGCAACACGTTTCCCGATCAAGTCCTCTGTCAGTACACCCATTTTCGTGCGCTTTACAAACTCAATCGCGTCATGTACGCCTTCGAGTTCCTCGCCTTCGATGCCGAGGTTAGGTACAGAACCCATTCCAACCGCTAAAATAACACTGTCATATTGCGTTAAAATTTCCTCGGCAGAAATATCCACGCCTACTCTTGTGTTTGTTTTGATTTCCACACCAAGCTTTGCAACTTGAGCCACTTCCCAATCCGCTACTTCATTTGGCAATCTGAAAGACACGATGCCATAAGTGTTCAAGCCACCGGCCTTTGCCTCCGCTTCGAAAATCGTGACACTATAACCGAATCGACTAAGCTCTCGCGCCGCTGACAAGCCAGCCGGACCAGAGCCCACAATCGCGATCCTTTTTCCATTCGGTTCACCTTTTTTAAATAGTTCTACGCCTGTTTCCATCGCCCAGTCAGTTGCATAACGTTGCAATTGTCCTATTTTAATAGGCTTGGTCGATGAATTCAGCACACATGCCCCTTCACATAGTATCTCGGTCGGGCATACCCGCGCGCAGCTTGCACCAATCGGATTGGCGTCCATAATCGTCATGGCAGAACCTTTCATATTGCCGGAAGCAATCTTTTTGATAAAATTCGGAACTTGAATACTTGTTGGACAAGCTGTGATGCAAGGTGCATCGTAACAGTACAGACAGCGATTAGCTTCTTCTATTGCTTCATTCTTCGTCATTCTGCCAGTCATTTCCGCAAAATTACGTTCGAGTTGCGAACTCATTAAACCATTCCCCCTAATGGATTGATGTTCAGACGTTGATCCGTTCTGCAATCGTCTTCTGTGCGGCGCGCTTAATGTAACGGCCACTACCTAATGCACCTACAAATTGTCTGTTTTTAATGACGTATTCACCACGTACAAGTACACTGATGGGTTCTCCGGTCACTTCCCATCCCTCGTACGGGTTGTAATCGACATTCATATGGTGGGTGTCCGCGGATATTTCACGTTTTACCGCAGGATCAAAAATCACGATATCCGCGTCAGAACCAATTGCAATAGTCCCTTTTTGCGGGTATAAACCGAAAATCTTTGCGGCACTTGTCGAAATCATATCAACGAAGTCATGGATGGAAATTCGTCCTTTTGCGACGCCTTCAGAATATAAAATGCTGAAACGGTCTTCGATAAATGGCCCACCATTTGGAATTTTGGAAAAGTCATTCAGCCCTAATCTCTTTTTACCGTTAAAGCTAAATGAACATTGGTCAGAGCCGATTGTTTGCAACTGTTTGGCTTTTAGCGCATTCCATAAATGCTCTTGATGATACTTCGGGCGAAGCGGCGGCGACCACACATATTTCGCTCCTTCGAATCCTGGCTGTGCTAACGCTGACTGATCGAGCGTCAAATAAGGCGGGCATGTTTCCCCATACACGTCATAGCCTTTTTCTCGCGCTGCAATAATTTCATCTAATGCTTCTTTACACGTCACATGGACAACGTAAAGTTTTGCGCCTGCGATATGCGCCAGTTCAATGGCCCGTTTTGTCGCCTCACCTTCTATTTCTGCGGGACGCGTCAGTGCGTGGTAAATTGGTGCTGTCTGGCCGGCTTGCCTCGCCTCCTCTACTAATTCATCAATGACTGAACCATTTTCACAGTGCACCATCACAACAGCACCTATGTCTTTTGCGATTTTAAAGGCTTTGAACAGCGTACGATCTGACGCCTGGAATTCTTTCGCATACGCCATGAACACCTTGACAGATGTAATCCCTTCCCGTTCTAGCAACAAAGGCAACTCCACCTCTGTTTCAGGCGTTAAATCAGTAATCATTAAATGAAAGCCGTAGTCAATTGCTGCATTCCCCTTTGCCTTTTCATGCCACTTTTCCACAGCATCAGCAAGTTTCTTTTCACCCGCTGATAAACAGAAATCTAAAATGGTAGTCGTCCCACCGAAGGCAGCGGCAATTGTACCCGACTTCCAATCATCATCTGTCACCGTGTTGTTGAACGGCATATCCAAATGCGTATGCGGATCAATTCCTCCAGGCATCACGTATTTGCCCGTTGCATCTACAATTTCCGCTCCATCAGCTAATAAGTTTTTGCCGATTTGCACAATCTTACCGTTGTCGATCAAGATATCTGCCTCATACAAATCTGAAGCTGTTGCTATGAGTCCACCTGTAATTAATTTCTTCATACTATCCTCACCTTTCAATTAATGAATGTTAGTCTTATAAGCTAGTTCATTAGTTTAGTGTGTATCTATCGTCCCTACTGAGCTTCGTTTGCAGTGCCAACACGGTTTCCAGTAACACGTCTGCGCCCTTTGCACAGTCTTCATAAGTTGTTTCTTCTTCCTCGCAATGACTTTTCCCGCCGATGCTTGGCACAAAAATCATTGCAGAAGGGATGAAACTCGCAATATACTGCGCATCGTGTCCCGCCCCGCTGAACATCCTATGGGAGGAATAATCAAAGTTATTACATGCCTTTTCCACTTCATTGCAGATAGCTGCATCAAAGAATACTGTATCCCGCCCCCATAGCTTGACCGGTCGAACGCTACAACCGTTTTCCTCTGAGGCTACTCCTGCCAATACCTTCTCCACTTGAACCATTACTTCAGGACATTGATGACGTGAATCGATGGTAAACACTACCTTGTTTGGTATGACTGTATGGATATTAGGCGTCACATGCATACGACCAAACGTGAATACAAGATTTTCGTCGATTTTGCCTAACTGCTCGTGCAAAGACGAAATCAAGCGGGATGCCACAATCATCGGGTCATTTCGCATCGACATTGGCGTCGTGCCAGCGTGATTTGATTCACCTGTTACGGTAATTTCATAGCACACCATGCCTAAAACGCCTTCGACCACTCCAATATTAATTTGCTTTGCAGCTAACACCGGACCTTGTTCAATATGCAGCTCAATATAAGCAAGGGCCTTTGTTAAACGATTTTCTTGCTCACCTTCATAGCCGCTCGCCTGTAATGCCTCTTGGAAGGTGATGCCGTTTTTATCGGTAGAACTCAGCATTTTTTCTCTACTGAACTTGGAAGCAATAACACCAGAACTCATCATCGCCGGATCGAAGCGGGCACCTTCTTCATTCGTAAAATTCACAAGCATTACTGGAATCTCGAGCTCAATGTCGTTATCCTTTAATGTCCGTATGGCCTCTATGCCTGTTAAAATACCTAACACGCCATCAAACCTGCCGCCTTTTTCAACAGAATCCAAATGCGACCCAATTACGATTGGCGGGCAATCTTTTTTCCCCGGCAACGTCGCATAGATATTGCCCATATCATCCGTTTTGATATCCATGCCCAGCTCTTTACAAATTTCACTAAAGCAGTCCCTTGCCAAAACATCCTCTTTTGACAGGGACAGTCGGGTTACTCCCCCATTGGGAGTCGCACCGAACTGACTAAACCGTTCAACTAATGTCTGCAATCGACCCCGATTACATGCATACATATGCAAGTCCTCTCTTTCATAGATATTGAACTACCCAACACTTATAAAAACTATAAAACTAGTGTATTCGGAGGAAACGGATATAAGACTTAAAAAATATGGCCAAGCGCATATTTATGGGATGTTCTTTATATAATAAGGTGCCGTGAGTATAACGCTGCTTTTCTAAAGAAATTGAGTAGTGGATTGATAGCATAGGATAAATGAAGGAGTGTTAAATTCAATGACGAACGTAACAAGTCAAAATTGGCAAGTAAAAGATGAGCAATATGTTTGGCATGCCATGAAGCCGTACAACCCGAATGCTACGTCAATCATTCGGAAATCGGAAGGCGCTTGGGTAACGGATATTGACGGGAAGCGTTACTTGGATGCCATGTCCGGTTTATGGTGCGTGAACGTCGGCTACGGTCGGGAAGAGCTCGCTAAAGCCGCTTATGAACAATTACTGGAAAATGCCTATACACCCCTGTCCGTCGGGCACATCCCTGCCATCCAACTAAGTGAAAAGATTAGCGAATTATTAGGCGATGATTATGTTGTCTTTTACTCCAACAGCGGTTCAGAGGCGAATGAAGCCGCCTTCAAGATCGCACGCCAGTACCATCAACAAAAAGGTGACATCAATCGCTCGAAATTCATCTCACGCTATAGGGCGTACCACGGTAGTACGATGGGGGCGTTAGCGGCAACAGGGCAAGCCCAACGTAAATATAAATACGAGCCGCTAGCACCCGGCTTCATTCATGTTTCACCCCCAGATGCCTACCGTGCAAACGAAGATCATATTACAGAACCGGCTTCTCTGCCGTCTGTTCAGGCAATTGATAATGTCATGACGTGGGAAATGTCCGATACGATTGCAGGCATTATTCTCGAGCCCATTATTACGGGCGGAGGCGTGATTATGCCTCATAAGGACTATTTGCGCGGGGTAAAAGAAGTTTGTGAAAAGCATGGGGCATTGCTCATTGTAGACGAAGTCATTTGCGGTTTCGGTCGTACAGGCAAAGCATTCGGCTTCCAGAACTATGGCATTCAACCGGATATTGTCACAATGGCAAAAGGCTTAACAAGCGCATATATGCCGTTATCAGCAACAGCAGTCCGCCGAGAAATCTACGAGGCTTTTATTGGAAGTGAGGAGTACGACTTTTTCCGGCATGTCAACACATTCGGCGGTTCTCCAGCGGCCTGTGCAGTTGCCCTCAAAAATATTGAGATCTTGGAAAGGGAAAGTTTATTCACCCGCTCAGAAGAAATAGGCGCTATTCTCCTTGCGGAACTGCAAGAACGCTTACAGGATCATCCAAATGTCGGCAATATCCGCGGGAAAGCCTTACTGATTGGGATTGAGCTTGTAAGTGACAAAAACAGCAAAGCCCCACTTGATGTAACTGCTGTCAACAATGTCATTTCCCTATGTAAGGAACAAGGGTTGATCATCGGGAAAAATGGTGTCACGGTAGCAGGTTTCAACAATGTTTTAACACTCGCTCCACCATTAATTATTTCGTTGGCAGAAAAAGATTTGATCGTTGAAAAGCTCACACTTGCATTGCAAGAACTACTGCCACAGAGGGGGAAATGAATGAATGGTTACGAATACAGAGGTAAAAGAACTCGGACATTTTATTAATGGGGAAATCGTAGCTGGTACAAGTGGTCACTTTTCAAGTGTTTTCAATCCAAGTACAGGTGAAGTGATCGCACATGTCCCTCTTGCAACGAAAGAGGAAGTGCAAGGCGCCATTGCAACTGCTCAATCAGCCTTTCCAGCATGGCGCGCTCTATCAGTCGGCAAACGTGTTGATATTGTCATGAAATTTCGGCAATTAATGACTGAACGTATGGATGAGCTCATCGATATCATTTGTACCGAAAGCGGGAAAACAGTCGAGGATGCGAGGGGTGAAATCACACGTGGCCTGGAATCTGTAGACTTAGCCATCAATGCCCCTCACTTAGTAAAAGGCGAGTACTCCGTCAATGTCGGCGGAAATATTAATGCCTATTCGACAAAAGTTCCACTCGGCGTCGTTGCAGCGATTTCCCCATTCAACTTTCCAGTAATGGTGCCGCTTGCTATGACAAGTATGGCGGTCGCAGTCGGCAATTCCGTCATTTTAAAACCTTCCGAGCGTGTACCCTGTTCCGCATTGTTTTTTTCGGAGCTGTGGAAAGAAGCAGGCTTGCCCGATGGCGTTTGGACAGTCATCAATGGTGACAAGGATGCCGTCAACGAACTATTGGAAAACCCCGCCATTGAAGCCATTTCGTTTGTCGGATCCACGCCAGTCGCCGAGTATATTTACAAAACCGGCTCAAAATACGGCAAGCGCGTTACGGCATTAGGCGGCGGTAAAAACAATATGATTGTCATGCCCGATGCAGATCTGGAACAGGCCGCAAACGCATTTTTAGGCGCTGCTTATGGTGCCGCTTCCCAACGCTGTATGGCCATTTCAACAATCATTCCCGTTGGCGAAGAAACAGCGAATAAGCTTGTAGACATACTGGCTGGAAAAATTGCAAAGTTAAAAGTGGGGCCTTACACAGATGCAGACGTTGACTTCGGACCTGTTATTACAAAGCAGTCAAAGGACGCAATCATTGGCTATATCGACCGTAGCCTAGAGGAAGGCGCTACGCTCGTATGCGATGGCCGCAACCCGGACATCGCTAAAAACTCGAACGGCTTCTATCTGGGCCCTACTCTACTCGACAACGTCAAACCCGGCATGGAAATTTATGAGCAAGAAGTATTTGGGCCTGCCCGCAATGTCGTCCGGGTAAATTCTTTAGAGGAAGCAATCGACCTGATCAATGCGCATGAGCTCGGCAATGGTGTGACAATCTTCACGAATAACGGGGCGGCCGCACGCAAATTCACGACAGAAATTGACGTCGGCATGGTCGGAGTAAATGTGCCCATTCCCATTCCAGTCGGTTATCATAACTTTGCTGGCTGGAAACGGTCGAGATTCGGCGAGGGGCATATGTTTGGGCCTGATCATGTCCGCTTCTTCACCAAGACCAAAACCATTTCAGAAAAGTGGTTTGAAGAAAACAGCGAATCTGCGTCAACCTTTGCTTTTCCGAGTAATGATGGCTGAGGATACCAAATGAGCAGACCCATTAGGCCCGATGCCTAGGGTCTGTTTTTCTACGTTCTTTCAGCATCTTCACCTTTCATATTGATTGCAAAGAAGCTAATGGATTTGCATTCTACAGAGGAGTAAATTAGGAGTGAGAAGTCAAATTCCGATTTTCGAAAGGGTAAGATTATGCCAATCATCGAACACGAAATTCACATTAATGCACCTATCCATATCTGTTTTGACCTTGCCAGAAATGTTGATGTCCACACGGAAACAACGGCAAAGACGAAGGAAAAAGCCGTTGCTGGAGTGACGACTGGACTAATGGAAAACGGTGATACGGTCACTTGGGAAGCCGTCCATTTGGGAATTAAACAGAAATTGACTGCAAAGATTATCGCGATGGATCGACCTTATCATTTCACTGATGTCATGGTGAAAGGCGCATCCCATTCTTTTACGCACACACATGAATTCATTGAAAGGGATGCGGGAACGGTTATGAAAGATACCTTTTCGTATAAATCCCCTTTTGGCTTCCTTGGGAAAATGGCAGATCGTTTATTTTTAGAACGATATATGAGAAATTTCATTGCCGATCGGGCGAAAGAATTGAAGAAGATTGCTGAAAGAAATCAGGGGCACATCAAAACGAGCTAACTTGACCATATTAAGAACGCAAATGCAAAAATAATATGGGAGGTTTTCATAATGAAACAAGGTGCACACAGCAATTTATATTCCAATCCGAAGACACCGGGAAATCGGTCGGAAGTAAGAGAAGAGATTTCGATGGAATTGGCTGAGCTTGGCAATCTTCAACCGAATCATGAAAAGATGACACCGAACCATCGGGAGACGGCAGAAAGAGATAAATACAAAGGCTGAGTATAAAAAACCAAGCCGCTTGCGAATCACAGCAAGCGGCTTGATTTTTGTAACATTTATGATGACTTGCCTGTTTTTATGATCACCCACCCGGGGTTATAATCACTCGCCGGGATATATGATCACTCACCGGGATTTATGATCACTCACCGGGGTTTATAGGCGCTTATCGTAAAAAATCAAGCCGTTTTCATCCTACATACATACACCATCGAAACGCTCTCCGCATGCAAGTCATTCTCATCCCAATCGCCATAGACTTGAACAATTTCAAAACCATTTGCCGCTACTAATCGTTCCATTTCTTGTGGGAATGAATAGCGGAGGGAAATGCCATCCTGCTCCTCCGCGATTAACGTATTATCCCGATAAATCCGGCGATGGGTCCGGCAATCCGAGATCTGTGTCAAATGATCATATATATCGCGATGGTTTTCAATCACCTGATTGCCATTTTTATCGACATACTTTTCTACGTATTCATCAACAGCAGAAAGCTCCTTCAATACCGGATTTCGAGTATCGAAAATGAAAACTCCTCCATCCACTAAGTGTTCGTGTACAGATTGGAATAAAGCGTCTTGCGATTCATTCGTTAGAAAGTGCTGAAAGGAATTTCCCGTCATGAAAGCGAGCGAACTTTTCACCGGCAAGTTCAATTTCGTGCAATCTTGCTGCGCAAATTCAATTGTTACTTCCGCTTGTTCAGCTTTCCGTCGAGCCCTTTCCAACATCCCTTCATGCAGATCTATACCAATCATTCGGAATCCGCGTTGCGCCATCGGAATCGTCAATCTACCCGTGCCGCAAGCCAATTCAATTATTGTATAGTCCTGGCTCGCCCATTTTAAGATCAGGCTCAAGTCCTTCTGGTACTTGTCATATAAATAATCATACATTTCAGGATCGGCATATTTTTCGAGGTTTCCTTCAAATATATTTTGGGTCATTAATTTCCTCCTAATAGATTGCTAACAAGCAATTGATTCTTGGCCGGATCATCCCGTACAACGATCAACTTATCCAAATAAGGTTGAAGGCTCCCGTCCAGCTCTTCACGTTTCCCTTCAAACTGTTTCGTCCAGTTATACATGTTCTGCAGCATTTGAAAATCCGGTCTATACGCACACTCTTCTACACCAATCACTTGCCTCACGTGCCTGCTCAAAATCCGGATTTTTCGTTTCCATAAAGGTGGATCCAGCCAAATGATGATGTCAGCCAAGTCCAAAAGGAGGTGATAAGACGGTCGGAATACCCCCTCTGCAATCCAGCTACCCTTTGCATCCATTTGGTGAATGACCTGCACTTGCTCTTCAGGCGTCCGCTTAATCCGCACGCCAGCCACGTTATGGTAAACAACCGAATCCAACTCAACAAAAGGCAAATCCATTTGCTTCGACAATTCCTTTGCGTAGGTCGTTTTCCCACTTGCAACGATGCCCATGATGAAAATCTTCATTTCTCCTCAACTCCGTTTTCGGTTCTCATCCCATTCAATTGCTTCCTGTTCAATGTGAGCCGCTAATTCGGCCTTTCCATTTATGTATGATGCAATATCATAAGGAAATTGCTGCCCTAGCTTCTCTTTCAAATTCCCATATGCCTTCGCCTTCTCGGGATGCGCTCGCAGGAAGTCACGAAATGCAAGATGGCGAAAGATTTCCTGCGAGCCATCCTCGTAAATATGGATGTGATGCGTCCGCTCATCTCCGCCTTTTTGAAAATAACGGCGCCCCGCGATTCCATTTTCGCCCTTCGCTTCGTACCCAATTCCCGCCATCTTTCCGTCATACCGATCGATTTGCAAAATATCTTTCACGATAGGCATAATGTCAATAATCGGCTTTGCGGACAAACCGTGTACAGACGTGCTGCCGATATGGTGGATTTCGATTAATTCCACGCCAAATATCTCCTGCAATTTAGCCGCTTCCGTTTCGAACTCAAGACTCCACCCTTCCGAAAAAGGCATCACTTCCACTTTCCGCATAACACATCTCCGTTCATCTGCTTATTGTCCGTGTTTTTTCATGCCGTAGTTCCTTAGTTGAATAATAATCATATTCATCCACGTAATGATTGGAATGAAAATTAGTAACACCATAATTCCTAAACTTCCAAATAACCCTTGAACGTTTTTAAGGAAATTATAAGCATCAATTTTATAAAGTATTAAAAATGCCGAACCTAACACGACTGCATTTAGTAAGAAAGAAAAAACGACTAACCTTGCACTACTCCATTTCCTAGGCATTACAAGGCATAGATACGTGGAAGCTATTAAAGAGGATAACAAAATGACGATTACAATGGCATTTATAAAAATCCACCCACCTATCTATCGAATATCGCAAAAAGGCTAACAGATTGAATAATTGTTAGCCCCTCAAATTGTCTCGTTATGATCTTTCCGAGGCACTCATCAATTTCTTAATCAACCGTATTTGCCCCCGGTGATTCAATTCATCCTCAAATACATGAAACCATTTGAAGTATTTATTCATAGGCTCTCCCCCCCAATATGGGGCTTGTTCGAATAGCCATGAATCGGGCAATGTCCGGAAGGTGTCGATTGTCTTTTTCCTCGTCTGTTCTAGCTCTTCAAGGTAGAATTCAATTGGATTTCCTTTAATTTGTTCCCGTGCTGTATCGCCAAGTTCAAGTGCCGGGTTTAGCATCTGGATATCTTCTTCCGTGAAATCGCGGTTTTCAAATGTATCAATTTGATATGATTTTTCAACTGACACCATATGGGCGAGCAGCATGCCGATGGAGTTGACCTCGTCGTTAATGAGAAAATCCAGTTGGTCCACTGTTAGACCTTTCACTTCCGCCAATGTTGTCACCCTTGTATATTCCATCATGGATGTCAATTTGCTGAACTCCAAGCTAAAGCCATCTTTTTGGTCGATTATATATAATTCTTGATTGCCCATTATCATTTCCCCCTCCGTTTAAATCAATCTCTATAATCATTAATTTTGGATTCCAACTTCTTGTGTAACGTAGTAATCCACATCCGACTCAAGAAAATCTCTCATAATGGACAACTTCATCATCTTTTCTCTTCCTCCTAGGATTTCAAGAACAAAGATGTCAAATTACCAGTCCATTCACTAGCCTCCACAGTAAACAGATTTTTCTAAATTTAATTGCACTCCTTTAGTTTTTGTTTCCAGTACTCCCATGCCTTCAAATACTCCTCCAAATCATGCGGATGTACCTTTTTACAAATGCCAACCCGAGTATATAACTGAAACACAACTTCTTCGACTAAACGAGACGTATCCATCTCCACATTCTTCAATAAAGCAAATGAAGCAAGCAATGTCTCCATATCCAGATTATCCGGCGAAGAACAAAACGCGTAGGTAAAATCATAGATCACCGGCCCCACCATTGGATCGGGATCAATTACACCGATAAGTTGATTCTGATGAAACACAAAGTTATGTACGCCCGTATCGCCATGGAGCAGATATTTATCCGGTTGTCGCTCATACTCTGCGAGTTGTTCGACAATCTCTTTCATTCGAAGATAATCCTCATACGGCAACAGATCCCCGACATTTTCATAAGCATAGTCCAAGCTTATTCTGTTGAACTCAAACCAGTTTTGCCGAGGTGTTCCTCCTAATCGACCCCACGGCGCTTGCGAATCGAATTTTTCGTAATGATTGAACAGCCCTTCAACAAGAAGCCTCATCCAATCCGCTTTAGTACCCCTATTGACGTGAGTTGTTCCTTCAAAATATTCATAAAGAAAAAAATTCTTTTCTGGATCGACATGATAAACATCAGGCAACAGCCCAATGTCCTCATATGTTTTTAAAAATATCTCGACGACCCCAATATCTGCTGGGTGATCGAATTTTATAATGCAAGAAGGTTTGTCACATACTACTACTGCATACACCTGCCCAGCGGTTGTTCCGCTCGTCAGTTGTTTGATTTCTGCCTGACTTCCTATAATTCCTTTGTTTTTCAGATTACTAATTGTTTGCTTCATATTAAATTCCTTCCCTATACACCTTCTGAAATTTGCAATGTCCGTCCGTTGTCGTTCCGATCAATGTAAACCCATTCTCTTCGTAGTACGCGTATAACTTCGGATTATGAGCGACACAATCAAGCCTAATTGTTTTATATAAAGTTTCATCTATCCAACCCAAAATGTCTTTGCCAATCCCCTTTTTCATATATTCAGGGCGCACAGCCAACCGATGAAGATATAGAACCTCAGAACCTTCTTCTTGCCCCCAAACATGCCGGTCCCATTCACTTTGCTGGGAGTAGAGTGTAAATGCGGCAATAATTTCATCGTCCTGACAGGCAACATAAGTTGCGCTATCTTTTATCGCTTGTCGGATTTCCTCATCTTCCCCACCCTCCAATAGAAATCCCCATTGGTTGATGTCATTCTTTTGCAGCCAAGCAGCAACCTCTTTTAGTACGGCGATGATAGTTGGAGCTTCCTGCTCGGTTGCCTTTCGAATTTCATATGTATTCACCCTATCTCCCCCATTCTATTAATGAATTCTCTTTTCCAAGGGCAAATTCCTTCATTTCAAGTGAAGGTGAAAACCCTTCATTAAAACTTACGTTTGAATTTTTTGGTTTTCCCAGAGATTATATTGAAACTAAAATGGACATTAAACCTCTAATATGAAAAGGAGATAAAAATATTATGAGGAAATTAATTTTATACTTAGCGATAACGGTCTCTTTAATTTTGTTAGCTGCCTGTGCTGATAAGCAAAATGAGGAAAATCATAACCAATCAGATGGTTATACGGAGGTCAGAGAAATCGCTTGGAATTTCGTTAAGGAGAATGGCTGGGCTGAAACTGCAATTGAAAATTGGCAGAGTGCAGAGGTAACAAAAGTGGTTGTTGGTAAAAACTATGATTTATTAAATCAAACATATGAAGGAAAAGAAGCGCTATCTGTTTCCTTTAAAGATAAAGAGAATAGTGTTATCGGTACACCTTTAATACTAATTGACAGCGATACATATAAGGTTATTGGTTATATGCTTAGTGAGTAGATATTCAAATATTTTAATATAAAGGAGAAGAAGCCTTCAACGTCGAATGTATATTCCCATGGAGGGATGAACATGGGAAATGATTCACTATTGTTAAACAAAAAAAGCTGGGATGATGTGGCGCCGCGGTTCTTCGGGCGGAATCCGTTGCCTGAGTACGGGCCGCTTGCGCCCCGGGAAGAGGATTTGAATTTACTTGGCGATGTGGCTGGTTTGAAGGTGTTGGATATCGGTTGCGGCAGCGGACATTCCTTGCAATATATGGATTCTCGGGGTGCCACGGAACTATGGGGAGTGGACCTTTCAAAGACACAGATTGAAACGGCGAAGGAATTGCTAAAGGATAGCAAAGCACCAATTCATTTATTCGAATCGCCAATGGAGGAAAACCCCGGGCTGCCTCTAGCATATTTTGATATCGTCTATTCCATTTATGCGTTAGGTTGGACGACCGATTTACGACAGACGCTCACAAATGTCCACGACTATTTGAAGCCAGGCGGCATTTTCGTTTTCAGCTGGGAGCATCCATTGCACAGCCGTGCAACCTTGGTGGATAAAGTTCTTCATTTCAATAAACCATATCAAGAAGAAGGTGCTTATGATCACGAAGCTTGGCACGCTCCTGCGATCATGCAGCAGTATAAAGTGAGTACATATATCAATATGTTGATTGAATGCGGGTTTGAAATTGAGAAGGTCATTGAGGATGTTTCATTGACGGAGGAAGACCGGGAAAGACATGCGAATAGGTGGTATTCGTATGAGAAAGCGAAGTTGATGCCTACTACTTTGATTATTAAGTGCGGAAAGTAAGGGTAGCCGCATTAACGTGTGGTTGACGCTGCATAGTTTTCAACAAATGGGCCAGATGGTTGTATAGCGCATTTAGAAATAAGGTAAGGGGACTAAGAGGAGGAGATTAAAATGAAACATAAGAATTGGATACTTTCTGGGGTCATTCTTCTTTCCACTACTTTGTTAATGGCTTATGATTTTTTTCCGGAATTGAACGGGTTCTTTCAACTACCAAAACCACTTTTTCTTGGGCTAATTCTGACTTTCTTGTTTGCCGGCTTCTTTATTAATCGTTTTCAAGAAGATTCTTTTCCGAAATCCGATCTGCTGTGGCAAGTAATGCTCACATCTTATTTATTGCTTTTAATTATAGGATTCACCTTACTCGGCGGCGAATCACAGGTAGGAATATCACTGTCCAACCCTTTCCTATGGATTGTTCTTTTGATTACATTTTTTGATATTGCAAAGCAGTATAAGAAGATGAAAACTGCTCATTCGAATTCTTAAATTCGCCATAAAATAACTTTTTCTAAATTTAATAGTCCCTAAAGCACAATGGATTCTATCTATGGGAGAGATTGAAATGCAAGATGAACTAACTGAAAAAGCAAAAGCCGAGCTAGCGGAAAAATTAGGGTTAAGTAAAACGGAATCATTGAAAAGCACCTTGTCTCAAGGCGATTTTGGCTTCAGCATTGACTTTTCTATACTCATTCCAATACTTATACTAGTAGCTCTTCTGTTTATTCATCATAGAAGGAAGAGTAGATTGAAGAAGAATTAAAGATAACTGGCGCATATCCATACATGGATTTGCGCCTATTTTTATTAAGGATAGCTGTTAGCAATGTGGGTAAAATAAGACTTACAACTTTTAGGAGGGATTGACGTTGATAACGCGGATTTTATTACTACTCACTCTCATTTGTTTTCATTTTTCGTCAATCGCAAGTGCAGAAGCCCCGTTAACAGCTGCATTTATCCGTGATCATCAGTTGTGGATCAAAAAAGATGGTCAAGAAATACAACTTACAAAGGACCGTTATGTATATGCTCCGAAATGGTCCTATGACGGTCGCTTCATTGGCTATATTGATGGCGATGAAAAGGGGGAGAAATCGGATTTATTCATTTACGATATGAAGGAAAAAGAAAGTTACCAGAACTATATTAATTCTGCCACGTCGGACTTTAAATGGGCTCCAGATAAAAATCAGATAGCGTACACGGATCACGGTCTATTAAAGGTGACAAAAATGAAGAACGGCCGACCGTCTGGATTTACAAATGTTTCTTTAGGCGTGAGTGGCTTTGAATGGTTTCCGAACGGCAAGGAATTTATTGTTTCCGCATCGTCTAACCTGCTCCCTACTGGATGGAGCCCTATCCCACTTTATAGAATTCCGGTAGATGCACATCTTGAAAAGGATAAAATGAAGCCTTTTTATACGATTCAAACTGAAATTCCCGACTTGTTTGGGGTTGATGCCGATTATTTCAAGTGGAGTTCTGACGGAAAGTGGGTTAGCTTTTTAGTGATTCCTACCGCTTCTTGGTCGATGGACAGTAATACATTAAGTGTTTTATCATCACAAGGAAAACGATTTCAAGCAGTGGGGAAAATGTTAGGATTTAAAGACTGGTTTAAGTGGTCCCCTTCCGCCAATGAACTAGCTTATATATCCGGTGAAGGAAGATTTTTTGTCGAAAACAAGAAAACGACGATTGCTGAAATCCCGATACTTAAAGAACAAAAAGAATACACCCCTAAAGGATTTGTAGACCTCGATTTAGAATGGTACTCAAAGGATTCGGTAATTGTGGCACGTGCGTTAGAGAACTTGGAGTGGAAAGAGGGACCTGTCCCGACTATGTTCACATCACTTTATTCCATAAACATAAGAACAGGAGAACAAAAACAAATCACATTTCCAGGGAAGAATGAAATTGATGAAAATCCTCAAGTTGTCGGACCTTACCTTACTTGGTTGCGGAAGACGGAGGGACAAGATAATGGTGATGTATGGGTGAAAAATACGTTAGATGGACAAGAGCAGATTTGGCTTGAAAATGTGAATTATGCTCCAACGTTTTTTATTCCAAAGAAAACCCCTTAACGTTCAGCATTCAATAAATTGTACATTCATTTTCCCCTTCAATTCCTTTTACAGAATCAGCAATCCGCGCCAGCTTGTCGGGCATCTCCACGACAGATGCCTTTAATGGAACGCTTAACAAGTATTGCAAGTTGTTTTTTTCGAAAACATAAAAATGAACGTTATGGGATTCAATATAGAGGCCTTTACCACCATATTGAAGCACATACTCTTTGCCATCGATTATAAATTTATTATGAGCTGGCCGAATATCAATTGTGAACATGTTTCTTCTCTGGTCTTCATTTACAAACATAATTCTAAGATTGTCATTCAACTTGTAGCGTTTATCTTCATAAAACCTTCCGAATTGATGAGTGAATGAAATCGGTGGCGTCCTTTCGGGCAACTCCACCTTACAGTGGAAATGGTTTTCAAATTCTTTAACTGCCTCTTCAATGGATATATATCCGAATTCTTTATATAACTCATCGAAAGAAGGCGGTGAATTTTGCTCGGCTGCAGAAATTCCTTTATTCGAAAGTAAAATAACGATAACAAGTATCAATTGGTAAAGTTTCTTAGTCATTGTATCATTACCTCCTCTACACTGTTAGCGTTGCTAAAAGGAGCAAAAGTATACAATGAACCTCCCAACTTAAATTTTCCGACCAATAACTGATTTTTTTCTTTTAGTTGGGAATGATAACATCGAGGTGGTTTTGTCATATGAAAATATTAATTACATCAATTATCACTATTTCATTTTTGTTTATTCATTCAACCCAAGGATACGCACAGCCAAATGAATGTCCTGTGTTAAGCGACTTAATGCAAACATCAATCAAGGATAGAAAAGAGGTAATTGAAGCGTTAAATACTCTAATACCAGAAATTTATGGAACGGGTTTAGACGAATATCCTGGAATGTATACTGAGTGGAATGTAGTAACCGCCAAACCTTTTCCCAAGACAGTTGGTTATAAAAATGAAGAAGATTATTTTGGAATGGCAAAAACCTTTTGTGGTAAAGAGATTGCTGAAAGATCATGGCTTGTACGTCTGAATTTCCCTAAAGCACCAGGAGCTGACTTATCCCAAGGGCAAATATTTTTAGCTAAAAGTAAAGAAAAGGGATGGTTTGTCTGGTTTCGATATCATTAACAATATTTCACACAAAAACGCCTATGCCTAGGCGTTTTTCATATTCCCCTTATTCAAAAGCCATATCACAGCATCCAACAGATTTTCAGCAATATAATCCGGCTCTGTGCCAGCCCATTTAGCCCGATATTGAGTTAATGAACTTTCACCCCACCCGGTCAAAACTAGAATTTTCTTCGCACCGACTGCATGCGCTGCTAACATATCCGTTGACCCGACATCTCCGATAAGCGCGGTTTTTGATAGATCTAATCCATGTTTTTTCGCGGCTTCCCGAAGTAGGCCTGGACTTGGTTTATGGCATTCGCATCTTTCCGAGGAGCCGTGCGGGCAGATGAATGCATCATCAAATCCAAAATCCAAGAATTCATCGAAAAAGTCTTTGATGCTCGCCTCGCCTTTGCTGATTCTGTGCTGGTTCGTACAGGCGAATGTCTTGATTCCGTTTTCTTTCAATAGTTGAAGAGCTTCTTTGCTAAAAGGATAAGGAGTGAAATCTCTCGGGTGAATGAAGTGTCCAGTTCCGCCTAATGTTCCATCTCGGTCGATAAAAACCGCTTGTAGCTTATCCACTTGGCACGCCCTTTCAAATGACTTCCATTACTGCACCGTCTGACCATACGGAACAGTCATCAGATCTACCTCCAGATGTTGGCCATCCCTCAATACTTTCAGCTTGATCATTTTGTTAGGCTCTGTTTCTGAAACGATGATTTCCAAATTGTCATAAGCGAGAGTTTCGAAGCTGTTGACATGAGTTATAACATCACCAACTTCAATTAATCCATCTGCAGGGGTATTCGCCTGGATTTTGACTACTTTTGCTCCAGGAATGCCGCTTGGATTTGTCCGATGAAGCACACCAATCCAGCTTCTCCAAAAGCGTGGACGCAAATCTTCCTTTTCTTCATAAATACTTTTCAAGTTCCTCATGAACTGATACGTGCCGAACGCCATATTATCCGCTTGCATCATTTCAAAATCACCCGACCATATGCCCGTATATTCAATCGCCACAACGGATCCACCATCTTGCGGTGTGATCGTCCAAGTAGTCAGTTCCTTGTCTTCCCCTTCAAGGACAAGCTTCCGATGTTCCTCAAGTTCGACAATTGTACCGACATAGCTGACCCCCCAGCCATAATCGAGGCTAACCGTTCCCCCAACACGGATATCCAGCTCGCAATGCCTCGTTTCCCAGCGATTCCGTTCTTCAGGAATCGTCAGCGCTTTCCATACCTTTTCAGGAGAGGCTTTTACATAAATCTCCCTTTTCACTGAATCAATGACTTTCTCCATCGCTTTCTCCCTCCAAATACGTTTTCAACTTCTTCAACTTATTGTCCAAAACGCTTCCGATTTCCTGTTGAAGCTTTTTATACTGGTCCTTGAAATTGTCCCTTTTTAACCTGTAAACACAATACCTCCCATCTTTCCTCTCCGCTATCAAATCCTCTTCGACTAAAATCGAAAGGTGCTTCTTCAAGGCAGGCTGTGAAATGGTAAATTGATCGACCAATTCGGACTGCGTATATTCATTCCTAGACAATAATGTTAGTATTTTTCTTCGTGTCGGATCTGCAATTGCCCGATAAATATCCGTCATGTCTATGCCTCCAAGTCATATAACCATTTGGTTATAAATAAAACATAACAAATAGAATAGCTGAATGTCAATAAAAATCTGACTATTTATTAAAAATGCCCTCCAATGGCTCCCACGGGTAGATTGTCGCTTCAAATTTCTCCTCAATCACAGCAGGGTTATTGTTAGCAAACTGTTGGGCTTCTTTCAAGCTATCCACTTCAAGTATGATCAATCCGCCCGTATGATTCATAAACGGTCCGCCTGCAATCAAAATCCCTTGCGCCAATGCTTCCCTCACATACTCCCGATGTGGAACAAGCCCTTGCTCCCAATGTGGCTTTCCTGTTTTCCATGCTTTACCTGTTGTGAAATGAATGATGAATTTCATACAAGTGCCCCCTCTTCATTCGTTACCATTCTACTTCGACACAACTTCGGATAATACCTCGCGCTCGAAATGATAAAAAGAGCAATGAAGGCGGGTGTAAAAATTGGTTATTATCACTCCACCCTCATTTATCACCGCTTGGCGGCACTTTATTACCGTTCGTGGTGAGTTTATCACCGCTCATCAGCACTTTATCACCGCTTAGACAGTGTTTATCACCATTCGCATAATTGCTCGCCAAAATAAGGGCTATTCTTAGGTTGTCAAAGGCATTTGGCGCGATAAGCGCATCTAGTTGTAAAAAGTATGATTCCGCGCAACCATAATCGCGGCCACACATCGTTATTATCAACATGCCAATTCGCGCCAGATGCCCTTCACAAATCATCATAGACGCTCGATGATAGTTTTGCTCGAATTCGGTTGGATTTTGCTCGAGTTTAGGCATGTTATGCTCGACTTCGGCGGGTTTTTGCTCGAGTTGGAGGGAGTTATGCTCGAGTTTGGGCTCGTTTTGCTTGTTTCGTGACTATAGTCCCGACAAAAAAACAATGCACACAGCCACCCTCGCTGTGTGCATCCCCATCCAATCTATCAACTATAAACAGGCTTATCCTGTAAGCGCAGCTTGAAATCCAACTGGGCTGTGTAGTAATCCGCTGCCAGTCCCTTGTCAGCTCCTTCATGCTTCTCCAATTTCGTAATAAGCGTTCCCCGAACACCATTCGCGACATCGTTGTCCAAGTATTGATTCCCTTCGAAGAACACTTGGGAGATGAGCGGGTCACCGTTTTGCGGCTTGAATAGGAAATGGAGATGTGCCGGTCGGAATGGATGGGAGTCGATCCACGTCAGGAATTTGCCTGTCGGGCCGCCAGTTGGAATCGAGTAGTCGCCCGGTACAACCGTCTGCACTTCGAACTTTCCATTTTCGTCCGTGAACAGCACCGCGCGCAAGTTTTCTGCCGGAATCCCTTCCGCAAATCCTGAGTACTCACCGTTCGCATCTGCCTGCCAAATGTCCACTTTCGTATTTGCCAGCGGGTTGCCGTCTACGTCCGTGACGGTTCCGCTAAAGAAAAACACATCGCCCTTCTCATCTTCGCGCTTCGGCATGACGCCCGGATTTTCGATTTCAGTCGCGTTTTCAAGATAGAACGGCCCGAGGATTGTAGGCTCTGTCCCCTCCACATTTTTATACATTTCCTGAAGAGCGTGCGTTTCGAAGAACACATCCATGAAAAGCGGGATTTCACCAGCACGTCCAAGTTCGTCCGCCCAATTAACGAGCGCCTGGTAGTCATTATGATCGAGCTCATGCTCCCGAATTAATTCCTTAAATTTAACGACCATTCCATTGTAAACATCCACCACTTTTTGATTCATCTCTTCATCCTTTCACTATGTGTTTTATTAGTATTCCCTTGCGTAATGGAAGATCTTTTCTACGTCCATCTCCATGCCATAGCCAGGGCCGCTCGGGACAATCAATTGAAAATCTTCATACACAATCGCATTAGTTGTAATCGTATCCGTGAATAAAAGCGGGCCGAAAAGCTCTGTTCCGTACTTCATTACAGGGATTGTCGAATAGAGATGCGCGGAAATGGCTGTGCCGAGCGACGATTCGATCATCGTTCCGCCGTAAAGCGAAATGCCTGCCGATTCCGCAATTGCCGCCACCTTTTTCGTCGCGGTAAGGCCTCCAACGTTTGCGGGCTTGATGGAAAACACATTCCCCGCACGAGTCTTCGCCACTTGATATACCTCTTCCAATGAACTTAACGACTCATCAGCCATAATCGGCACTTTGAACCTTGTCGTCAGGCGAGCCATTCCTTCTTTATTCCAAGCAGGAAGCGGCTGTTCAATCAAATCAATGCCGCCATCCTCCAGCGCTTCGATGCAATACATCGCTGTCGTCTCCTCCCACGCTTGATTAACATCGACCCGGACACTCGCCGCATCACCGACAGCTTCTTTTATCTTCAACACATGGGCGACATTCCGTTGCGGATCGCCCATGCCGATTTTCAACTTGAAAATATTATGCCGTTTCACATGTAAACATTCCTTCGCCTCTTCAATATCCCTTCGCGTCTCCCCGCTCGCGAGCGTCCAAGCGACAGGCAAAGAAGTATGGATTTGCCCGCCGAACAATTCATGGACAGGGATTCCCTTTTCCTTCGCCGCAAGCTCGACGACCGCCGCTTCAACCGCCGCCTTCGCAAACGTGTTGCCGACGACATGCTGATTGACGATATGCGAAATCGCATCGAAATGGGCTGCATTACGCCCGATGACGAGAGGCTTTATATACTTTTCGATATTCATTTTGATCGCTTCCGGCGTTTCCGCACAATACGAAGCGCCGCCTATCGTCGCAACCTCTCCCCAGCCTTCCAGCCCGCCCTCCCCGGTCACCCGGACGAGGATGATCGTCTGCATGACAATCGTATGCATCGCAAGCTGATGCGGCCGGATCGTCGGAAGGTCGACAATGAGGACATCGAGTGTATGGATGTTCATGAGCTAAACCCTCCCTCGACAAAATCGGCCTCCGTACTTTCCCTCACTTGCTCGAGTGTTGCGCCCGGCATGAGCTCCGTCAGGATCAGCTGTTCATTCACGACGGTGAACACAGCCAACTCCGTAATGATCATATCGACGCTGCGGGTTGATGTGAGCGGGAATGTGCATGTCTTCATCAGTTTGCTATTCCCGTCTTTCGTTAAATGGGAAGTCGTCACGATCACTTTCTTGGCCCCGACAAGCAAGTCCATCGCGCCGCCGACTCCGATAATGCTCTTCCCCGGGATGGCCCAGTTGGCGATGCGACCGGTTTCATCGACTTGCAGGGCGCCGAGGATCGCAACATCGATATGCCCGCCGCGGATCATCCCGAACGATTCCGCACTACTGAAAAACGAAGCACCTACCCGTTCGCCGACCGGCAATTTCCCTGCGTTCACTAAGTTCGGATCCTCTTCCTCCACTTCAGTCACACCTAACAAACCGTTTTCCGTATGAAAGTGGATGAGTTCATCTTCAACGTACTTCGCGACGAGTGTCGGGATGCCGATGCCCAAGTTCACGACAGAAGGGCCTTTCAGTTCACTGGCAGCACGCCTCGCAATCAACTCTTGCACACCGTTTTCGATGGATGACACCTTCCTTCGTCAGGATTTTCTTCGCAACGATAAGCCTGTCGACGAATAGATGGGGTGTGACGATTTCTTCCGCAGACAGCTCTCCGGCTGCCACAATTTCATCCACCTCGGCAATGACGAGATCCGCTGCGGTCGCCATGACCGGGTTAAAATTCCGGGCGGTCTTGTAATAGATGAGATTGCCTAGCGTGTCCGCCTTATGCGCGCGGATAATCGCGACATCCGCTTTCAATGCCTGTTCGAAAACATACGGCTCCCCGTTGATTTCCCTTATTTCTTTCCCCTGCGCGAGCTCCGTTCCGACCCCGGTCCTAGTATAGAAACCGCCGATTCCCGCGCCACCCGCACGCATCGCTTCCGCCAACGTCCCTTGGGGCAGAAGCTGCAGATCGATTTCCCCGCGCTGAAACGCTTCTCCAACTTCCCGGTTGCTCGTAAAATAGGACCCGATCGCTTTTTGGATTTTCCTTTGACGAAGCAGAACGCCAAGTCCTTCCCCCGCTTCACCGAGATTATTGCTGATGATTGTCAGCCCATCGACGTCTTTCCCCGTCAGACCTTCAATTAATGTAAGCGGCGCACCGACGAGTCCGAATCCCCCTACCATGATCGTCATCCCGCTTTTGATTGTAGAAAGGGCATTTTCAACCCGTTCATAAACGATGGCTATGGTAACCGCCCCCTTCCCTCAAGGAGTCGCTCGCCTCGAACCACGCCGGAATTCCCGCCGTCAACAAGCAGAGGAGAGCGACTTCAGCCAATTCCCCTTCGGTCGACCCGGTTGATCGCGCGCGCTCCATCCATTGCCCCGCTTCCATTCCTCGGAGAGCGGTACTATTGATGCCTACCATCAGCAGGGATTTCATTTTCGCACTGACGACTCCGCTTACCAATAGCAAGTCGTCCTGTAGTTCCTCCGGCGCCTTCAATATGTTTGATACAAACCATGCATCCTCTTCCTCTAAGATGGAGAGAAAATAACTTAACACATGCTCGTTACAAACACCGTAGGGCATCTGTCCCTCCGGCAACCCTTTTAATGAAAGTGCATACTTCACAGATTGAATGCCAGTTTGCAGCGCCATGAGCCCGCCATGGCGGTACGCAATAAGCAAGTATTCAATCAGCTCCGGAATTGTGGCGCCCCCGCCGATTGCACCTTTCGTATGATAGACCATGCTGCGCTCGTAGCATCTCGCTGCATTGATTCCGACGAGAAGGAGGTCCTTTTCTTTGCCGGATAAAAGCCCTTCCCCCATGATGGCGCTGCGCAAGTTAGTGTAATGATCAAGCGCATCCGGCCGATAGACATGCATTTTTTCGACCCAACCTGGAACAGCGCCATACACTTCCTTGAAATAGTCCAATCCGCTACTCATCCAAGATCACCCCATCCAAGAACTTCCGGATTTCATCTAGAATATCTTCCTGTTTCTCGAAAACCATCGTGTAATGATTGCTATCCGAATTGAACGTCGTCAGTTTCGAAGTATGTTTTTTCGTTTCTACGTAATCCGCGTCCGTGAAGAATGGCGGAAATTGTCCGATTCCACCGTCAGCTTGAATGAGCAAAGTCTTACAAGCTATTTTTCCCATCACTTCAATCGGATTGAAAAAGTCAAAGCTGGCAAAGTCGTCTTCGATATTTTCATTCGCAGACTTGTGCATCCATCCGTTGCCTGTCCCGTGGATTTCATACTCCACAATTTCCTGTACGGCGTCGGTCCATTTGATGCCAAGCCGTTTGTATAGCTGGCGAAGCTCCTCGATATACGCCCGTTTCGATTCATACGTCTTCCGGAGCCTCCCGAGCGACGGTTTGACAATATCATGCTGGCGACCCGACATCCGCGCGGCGCCGTCAAGCAAGACGAGACCCTTCACTGACGGCAATTCGCTTGCTACAATTGCGGAAATGAAGGCACCCATTGAATGGCCGAGCAATATCGGGTTTTTTATTCCCATAACCGCCATCAATTCCTTTATGTCCTCGGCATGGGAGAAGATGGAGGGGACGTCACCCATCTCCGAACTGTCGCCCCTCCCCCGTAAATCACAGGCGATGACTCGATAGTCGCCCTGCAAGCTTTGCGCATAATGAAGCATGTTCTTATGTGTCCCGGTAAGACCGTGAAGCGCAATGATCGTCCCCTTTTCGCCGGGGTAATCGACGATTTGCAAATAACGTCCTTCCAGTTCAACTTTGTATTGTCGTTTTGTCATTCTTTGAAATAGCTCACATCATCCGGGTTGATCCACGTGTCATTCGTCCACCCGTTCAAGTCGTAGTCGCCCAAACATTCTTCGGCGAACTTCTCAAATTGGTCCGCCTGCCCGCTCATATTGGCGACAACCAAGTTTTCGAGCCGGATGTTTTCATGGTTGCCGGAGTAATTGCGCTCATACAGTTCATGCCTGCCGCCATATTCCGTCCCGATGGCATCCCACAGCAATTTGATGAGCTTGATTTTTTCTTCCGCCCCTACGCCGTATGAACCGCGATATAGTTTATCCAGCAGCGGACGCAGTTCAGGATTTTGGAAGTCCCTTGAGCTTGACGGCTGCGCAATCAGGCTTCCCGCCACGACGTTCTCGATAATTTCTTTCACTCTCGGCCACCCTTCGGACATGAACATCCTGTAGGCGAGCCCGTAATTCAAATTCGGAAGCTTCGTCCCATTCCGTCCTTCATCCGGGTTCAACGCCATCGCGTCGCTCAGTGCCCAGAACATGTTCTTCCAGGCAAGCACCTCGCCGACATTCACTTGGACGCCTCGGAATTGGTCTGAACCGTTCATCTTGACCGCTTTCAGCAATAAACCCGAAACGAAGTCAAGCTTGACCGCGAGCCTCGTTACACCGTGGAACGTGAATCTATGCAGGAAGCCGCTGTCCGCGAAAAAGCTGTTCGCTTTCTCCACGTCTTTGTAGATGATGATGTTCTCCCAAGGGATGAGCGCGTTGTCGAAAATGAGGACCGAGTCGTTTTCATCGAACCGGCTGCTTAATGGGTAGTCGAACGGACTTCCCATGACGGCGGCATTCATTTCATACGATGCACGGCTGACAAGCTTCACACCCGGCGTATCCATCGACGCCACGAAAACGAGTGCGAACTCCTCCTTCGTGATCGGAGCAGCGCCGTAATGGGCGACGAAATTATAATTCGTCAACGCAGAGCCGGTCGCGACCATCTTCGCCCCGCTGACGATGACCCCTTGCTCCGTCTCCCCGATAGCCCGGACAAAAATGTCGGCAACCGCGTCGAGCGGCTTATGCCTGTCCACCGGCGGATTGATGATCGCATGGTTAAAGAACCAATTCCGCTCCTGCGCCTCTTTGTACCACCGGCGCGCATTGTCCGCGTACTTCCCGTAGTAATCAGGGTCCGCCCCGAGTGTTGCGAGGAATGCCGCCTTGTAATCCGGGGATCTTCCCATTTGGCCGTACGTCAGTCGTGCCCATTGCGCAATCGCGTCCCTCGACTCCAACAAGTCCTGCGCACTCTTGTCCACGCGGAAATACTTCTGCGTGAAGCCGCCATTCCCCGTATCCGTCTCGACTGTCAGAACTTCCTTCGTCTTCTCGTCATGCAGCGCATCATACAGCCGTGCGATCGACCTCGCAGCATTCCGGAAAGCCGGATGCGTCGTCACATCCTTCACCTTCTCGCCATGCAGCCAAATTTCCCGCCCATCCTTCAAGCTTTCTAAATACTCCTTGCCCGTTAAAGGCAATACCGTCTTCTTTTCCTGTTCAACTGGCATGAATTCACTCCTCCTTGTCCCATTACACCTATACGTATGCCTGTCTCACGGGAAAAATGCCGAAGTGAATAAAATGACTGGTTCCACGCCAGTTCAATAATTAAAAAAACGGCTAGCTCCCGGCGGATATTGCCACCTGAAAACTAGCCATTCCCATTATTGTTGCGGTGCCACTTTCGTGAACTTCCCGCTATAAAAGGCGAGCGGGTCCCCATCTTCATACTCAAACCGAACCACTTTCCCGACAAACAGGACATGGTCGCCGCCATCATACTCCGCCCACGGTTCACAATCCAAATAAGCGAGGGAACCTTTAATCCGCGTGCCATCCCATTCGAACGGTACGGGATCTTGAGGCCTGCCGGCAAAATGCATCGCCGTATCCTGCTGGCTCTCCCGTAAAATATTGACCGTGAAATGATTATCCTTCATATAGGGTAACGCTTTCGTCCTGCGATCCACCGACACAAGCACAAGCGGCGGATCCAGCGAGACCGATGTGAAGGAATTCGCCGTCAAGCCATGTTTCCCTTGCTCATGCGCACACGTCACGACCGTCACACCCGTCGCAAACCGCCCGAAGCAATTGCGCAGCTCCCGAACATCCATCGTTGATTCACCCATTCACCCATCTCCTTTCAAGTACTTTTTATATCAATTTATTCAAATGGACAACTCTATAAACAGTTTACTATATGCTTCGCGAAGGGTGGCATATGCCGTGGATTGTGTAATCACCGCTTGCGGCGGTTTATCACCACTTAGCGACACTTTATCACCGCTCACAGAGAGTTTATCACCACTTAAACAGTGTTTATCACCACTCAGACGAGGTTTATCACCACTCAAGTAACTTTCACCAATAATTCCACCAATTCCCCATGCAAAAACGCTGATTCCCCGAAAGGAATCAGCGCTATCCATCAAACCAATATCATCCAAAGAACCATCGTAACAACAATCGTCGTCACACCTTGCAGCAAAGTCGCCATCGTCTGCGCCTTATACGCATCCGTCACCTTCATGCCGCTGAACTCCGTGACGACCCAGAAGAAGCTGTCGTTCACGTGGCTCACCGTCATGGCGCCCGCACCAACTGCCATAACTACGAGGGCGAGTGGAATTGCTCCCTCGACTCCCATCGCAGGCAGCAACGGAGCAACCAAGGTGGAAGTGATGACCAAGGCGGCAGTGGACGAACCTTGTGCCGTTTTCAACGCTGCTGCGATGAAGAACGGAACGAGAAGGAAGAATGCGCCGCCAGCTAATGCCTCAAAATTCATTTCGCCGATCAATTCAGCGACACCCGAATTCGAGATGACTCTTCCGAATGCGCCACCTGCTCCTGTGATGAGCAATATCGGAGCCGCTTCCTTTAATCCTTCACCAATCCACTTCGTCAATGTCTCTTCATTCCATTTCGGCAGCAATAAGAACGCCGCCAAGACACCGAATAACAGCGCTACTGAAGGCGCCCCTAGAAATTGAAGGAAGTTATTGAATCCGCCCTCTGTCATTGTTAACTTCGCAACCGAACCGACACCGATCAGGACGATCGGCAAAACGATTGGCAAGAATGCTTTGAACGTCGACGGCATTTGGCCGAATGACTTAACGATTTCATCATAATCAAGGCCATTATCCTCAACATCTTCAGGCACGGAAATTTTCGTTCCGACCCTCACTGCCCATAAATAGCCAACAACCACTGCCGGAATAGCAACGATAAGGCCGATCAAGATGATCGTTCCCAAGAAGTTTTCCGCTCCGATATTCCCTGCCGCGGCGATCGGACCCGGCGTCGGCGGCACTAACGTATGCGTTGCATAGAGGCCCGTCGCAAGCGCTACAGACATCGATGCAATCGCAACTTTCGCCCGTTTGGCCAACGCTTTCTTCAAGCTCGATAAAATAATGAATCCTGAATCACAAAATACTGGAATCGATACGATATATCCGATAATGGACATCGCCAATTGCGGACGCTTCTCCCCGATCAGGCGCAATACAACTTCCGCCATCCGGTACGCAGCTCCCGATTTCTCCAGTATGACACCGATGATCGTACCCGCTACAATGACGAGCCCGATTCCCTTCATTAATCCTCCGAAGCCTTCGTTCACATTATCAACGACAGTCAACAACGGCATACCGGACGTGATACCCACGAAAAACGCTCCTGCTAACAATGATAAAAACGGATGGACCTTAAACACCGCTGTTAATACAACGATGAGGACAACACTTAACACAATCATCGCAAATAACATTCCCTACACCCCTTTTTCTGTAATGAATTCCATTACCTTTTGTGTCTTCTTGCGCAAATAATCGTAAGCATTCGCAATCGCGGCTTCCACGGACACATTTCCATCCAGGATCGCATGGACTTCCGTAAATAGCGGTTTCAATACATCACGGCTTTCTTCATCCACAGCCCCCGAAATGAGAATGACGGGCTTCCCTTCCCGATGCGCCACCTTTGCAATGCCGAACGGCGTTTTACCGGAAAGCGTCTGCATATCCGTTTTTCCTTCTCCAGTGATGATCAAATCGGCATCTTTCGCATGTCGTTCAAAATCGATCGCTTCCAGCACGACATCGATCCCCTGCCTCATTTCGCAATTGAAGAACGCTTGGAACGCGCCTCCCGCGCCTCCGGCAGCACCTGCACCTTCCATTGAATGAAGGGCAATTCCTGTTTCTCTTTCAATCGCGTCGGCGAATTTGTGCAAATTCCGGTCAAGACTGTCCACGTCAGCCGGAGTCGCCCCCTTCTGAGGTCCAAAAATAGCCGATGCTCCCTCGTTGCCGACAAACGGATTTTTCACATCACTCGCAATCAAGAATTCACTTTCCGAAATGCGAGCATCCCAATTCCCACTGTCTATCGAGTGAATATGCTCGAGTCCGCCTCCCCCTTTCGGCAGTTCAATCCCTTCTTGATTCAACAAACGCACGCCAAGCGCTTGGAGGATTCCAGCTCCCCCGTCATTCGTCGCGCTTCCTCCGAGGCCGATGATGAATTTCCGATAACCGTTATCCAATGCATGGACAATCAATTCACCAGTCCCATAAGAAGATGCCGTACGCGGATTTTTTTCGTACCCCTTTAGCCTCATAAGTCCTGAAGCCTCGGCAATTTCGATGGCGCACGTCTCTCCGTCGCCCAGAATGCCATATGTCGCCTCAATCGGTCTGCCAAGCGGGTCTTCCACACTCACAGACACGTATTCTCCTTTTGTCGCGTCGACCAAACTTCTCATCGTTCCTTCGCCGCCGTCCGCCGCCGGCAACAGGACCGTCTGGATGCCCGGATCGACGTCACGTATACCTGCGGCCATTGCCTCAGCCGCTTGTATCGCTGTCAAACTTCCTTTAAATGAATCAGGTGCCAAAATCACCTTCATAGGAAGCACCCCCTTCAAATTAATAAAACGCTTTCATTTAATTATATGTTTTGAAAACCAAAATACATTATACTTGGTGTATAAGTTTCACGTGAAAATGAAGGTTCTTTTTATACATGGGGGTGATTTCTTGATTACAAAAAAACTGGCAGAGGAAATCGTCGAACAGACGATGTTCAGGTTGGACAGGAATTTGAATGTAATGGATACGAATGGAATGATTTTGGCTTCCGGGGAAAAAGAACGCATTGATCGCATCCATGAAGGGGCCGCGCATGTCGCTAAAACGAGACGACCGCTTTGGATTGATGATGGGAATACATCGGATTGGCAAGGTGCAAAGCCTGGCGTGAACATGCCCATCTATTATAAGGACCGATTGATCGGCGTCATCGGCATTACCGGCAATCCTGAAGAATTAAAAGATATTGCAACGCTCGTACAATTGACGACCGAGATGATGGTCCATCAAGCACTCATTACGTCGGAGGATGAATGGAAACGGAAAATCAAGGAACTCGTTTTTGAAGAGCTGGTCGACAACGGCCCTCTTTCACCGATTGTCATCGACCGGCTTGTCTTATTGGAATTCAACACGACCGGACCTTATGTGACGCTATTAGTGCAAACAGATAATTTGCCTGAATCTCCTCACCGATTAATTGAAACGATGGAAGAGCAGTTCGAGAGAAACACAGCTCTAATCGGACACTCCCAGTTGAATGAGTTGTTCATAGTTCTATCCGACGTGAACATGTCCGTGCTTGAGTTGAAGCTGCAAAAAATCCTTGCTTTATTCCAAAAGGATTCCTCCGTCGAAATCGGCGTCGGGCTGCCAGTCAAAAACTTGGAAGGCATCTCCCATTCGTATGAAACAGCAAAATACGCAATCCAGTACGGGCATTCGAATGAACAAATTCATTACTACTATGATGACATTGAACTGATTGCCCTCTTGAATAGCAGCCCAGCCCAATTGAAAGAACGCTTTGCAAGGCGGATCCTTGCCGGATTGGCTGAGCAGCTCATTGAAACGTTGGAGGCATTTTTCGAACATGACCAAGTGATCGGCGAAACAGCTGCTGCACTCGCTATCCATCGCCATACACTGTCGTATCGATTGCGGAAAGTGAAGGAGCTGACCTCATTGGACCCGACCCGATTCCGTGACGCAGTCCTTTTTCACGTTGCATTGTTGGTTAGGGATAAGTGAAGAGGGTTTTGTCGGGGTTATCACCGCTTGCCTAATGTTTATCACCGCTCAGACGGACTTTATCACCGCTTAACACGTGGTTATCACCGCTCAGACGGACTTTATCACCGTTCGACCATTATTTGTCTCTATAAGTTGGTCCCCGAGAAGTTTATCACCGATTCTCGGCACTTCATCACCGATTCGGATGAATTTATCACTGTTTAACTACAATTAACCCCCAAAAAAGGAAAAGCAATGCACCCGATAATTGGTGCATTGCTTCAATCTGCCGATCAGCCGTTTTCCGGATGAGTAGTTCATTATCATCAGCTCTCATTCAGAGCATCAAATATTTCCTGTCTGGTAACTTTAATGAGTTCAAGCTTCTCTTTCTTAATGGACTCACCATACTCACGCATCGTTGCACGGCGTTCATCAATCAAATCCGACAGTGCGAACTGCGTCTCGTTGTCGATTCGATCGTCGCTGCGCAACACATTTACAGCCATTCTCAAATTGCTGTTTTCCTCTGCCGCAAAATCAAAGAAGTTGGAATGAAGTTTAAGAACTTGATCATTCAAGCGAATTGTATGATTGTTGATATTGATTCCATGCACTGCCTTTTGGTTTAATTCACGAACGACAGCATTCGCTTCGGCTAGCATTGATTGGAATGTTTTTTGAAAGTCGATTTTCGATTTAACGTTGGCATATTTCCCTTTGCCCTCTTCGGCGACTTTCTTTAATTGCTTTTGGCCTTCACTGTCTAAATTGAAGCCTAATACGTTCACTTCGGCTTGTAGATCGGAATCCGCTAATTTCTTAGCTTCTTCCACTGGATTTCCGCCGCACGTTTCCACTCCGTCACTGACTACAAAAATCATGTTCTGCGTCTTGGAGGAGGCGTTTACTCGCAAATCTTCCCCACCCGCTTTTATTGCAGCAGCAAGCGGCGTCCATCCTGCAGCATCGAATTTGGACAATGCCTCGTTGAATGAATTCTCTTCGTAAAAATCGGGATTGTACAAAAGCTCATTGCTAGCACATGACATCTCTTTGTCTGCAGTTGTACCCGTACCCTCATGTCCGTAGACACGAAGGGAGACGATGGACTCTTCTGGTAGTCCTGCTCCGAAACGCTTCACCGCATCCTTCGCAAGAGCCATCATTTGCTCTCCGCCCACGTAGGCTTTCATACTTCCGCTCGCATCAATCAAGACCGAAATATTCAATTGCTTTGTTTCCTTCTTATCGATTCCATATTCACCGTAGTCAGGTTCAAAGTTAATAAGCGGATCATGGACACTTGAATAGTCCATCGCATACCATTCGACAATTCCATTAAACATGTCTTCAACAGTCATATCCTCGACCGGGAAATCTTCCATCGCTGCGAAGTCTTCTTTTGTCAATTTCCCCTGTGCAGTCTTTTGGATTTCCTCCATCTTTTCTCCAGCTCCCGAAGAAAGGATGTCTTTTGCTTCAGTAGGTGCAGGGGAAAACTCCGGTGCACTCTTTGCCTCCTCGGCTTCAACTTCCTTATCCTCCGGCGAATTCACTTCCTCCGCTGATCCTTCAATATCTTTTAATGATTTTTCGTCATTATTGCAACCAGCCATTAGGAAAAATAAAGCAGCCATTGCAGTTAGTAGTAATTTTTTCATAGTAAAATTTGCCTCCAAATTCATCTTACAAGAGTTATAGAATACACTATATGTATATGATTACCATTTCAATTTTCCGTTGTCAAAAGAGGGAATGGAGACTGGGAACAGTAGACAGGATAAAAGACTTTAGGCAGAAAGAAGTATCCTGTCGCAGCTGCACAATTATCGATTCAATTACTGATGCTTCAATGGAAGTCACTATGTATATCTTCCTGGAAAACAGGAAACGGACGCCCCGTAATAGGTATTTATGTTCTTTATTAAACCGTACCAGCGAAATTCAATCCATTTTCCCAATAAAAAAACCTCATTGATAGTTACATATCAATGAGGGTGAATTTAGTTCGTCAGCTCCATGATCACAAGAAAAACGCCTGTGAGGAAGAGCGCAATATGACCGATACAGATTTTCGGATAGCATTTTTCAGCATTGTTGATCGTACACGATTTGAATGTAAGAAAGGACAGTTTCAAACCGCTTACCCTTTTAATGCTGCCTGCACAGCCGCCGTGTCAAAGCCTAAAATCCACTTTCCGTTCAATTCGGTTTGCGGAACTCCCATTTGTCCTGTCGTTTCTACGAGCTTCCGACCTGCTGCTTCGTCCTCTTGCACGTTCACTTCCCGGTATGGGATATTTTGTTCATCCAAATAATTTTTCATCATTGTGCAGTATGGGCATGTGTTCGTAGTGTACACTGTAGCTGTAGCTGTCATTTTTTTCTCTCCTTTAGTATTGGATTATACATATATAATATACCCCGCAAGGTATAATAGCAAACATATAGAATTAAATGGAGGTAAGGTATATATGAAAGTAATACCGATCGGGATTTGGGGTGGCTATCCGAAAGCAAATGAAGCGACGTCGTCATTTTTAATTGAACATGACGGGTTTCATTGCCTTGTCGACTGTGGAAGCGGTGTGCTCTCTTCCCTGCAAAACTATGTGCCACTAGAAAAGTTGGATGCCGTCGTGCTCAGCCATTATCATGCAGATCACATCGCAGACATCGGCAGCCTGCAATATAGCAGGCTCATCAATTATTATCTAGGCAAACCGTCGCCGGCATTGCCGATTTACGGTCATGATCGGGACGATGAGAATTTTGTAAAGCTATCGTATAAAGAGCAGACGATCGGCGTAGCTATTCAGGAAACGAATATTGTCCATATCGGACCTTTTGAAGTGACATTCTGCGAAACAGTTCACCCCGTCTATTGTTTGGCAATGAAATTCACGGTGGACGGCCGTTCTGTCACGTTGACTGCGGATACGGAATGGCATGACAAGCTTGTGGATTTTGCCTGCGGGACGGATCTCTTAATTAGCGAAGCGAATTTGTACGAGGAGCATCTCGGCAAAGCACCCGGACATATGGCGGGCAGCGAGGCGGGGAAACTTGCGAAATTGGCTGGCGCAAAACGGTTGGTGCTGACGCATCTGCCTTTGCACGGCGATCTGACGGAAATCTCCGATGCGGCAAAGGAAGTTTTTGAAGGCGATGTTGAATTGGCGGTCGTTGGCAAGGCGTATGAAATTTGATTATAGGATAAGTCCCTATTCGCAGGAGCCTCGGTATTTTCTTATCAGAGAGCTCCTGCTTGTATTCTAAATCTGCCAAGTGGATACTAACAGTATGTTACTATTAGTTACATACTAATTGGATAGGTGAGGTACTCGTTAATATGGATTCGATCGCAAATTTATTCCAGAAAAAAGGAGTTAAACGGTTTATTATTTTTGCTTTGATCATCATTATTCTGTTTAGCGTCAGAAGCATGATGAACTTGATTTTGTTAACTTTTATATTTTCATTTTTAATGAATCGCCTGGTCAATTTTACAACCAAATATGTTCGATTGAATCATAAATTGATTGTCATACTCCTCTACACGGTGATTGTCGGTTTGCTGACTGTCAGCCTCGTCAAGTATTTGCCGATCATCACACTTGAAATCAGCCAGCTGATTAAGCAGATTACAAATTTCTCCACACAATCACCTGACAATCCTTTGCTCGGTTTTCTAGAGTCTGTTATCTCCAGCGAACAAATTAAGAGTTATGTAGAAAACGGTTTCTCATTTTTGCTTAAATCGTTTACTGATATTAGTAAAACTAGTATTCAAGTGCTTCTTGCAATCATTTTGAGCTTGTTTTTCCTTCTTGAAAAACCCCGGCTGATTGAGTTCACGGTTAAGTTTAAAAACAGTAAGATTGCCCCGTTTTATTATGAAATTGAGTTTTTCGGAAAGAAATTTTCACGTACATTCGGAAAAGTGATCGAAGCGCAGTTCATCATTGCCCTCGTCAATACGTTTTTGTCCGTCATCGTCTTGATGATTCTCGGATTCCCGCAAATTATCGGATTGGCTATCATGATTTTTTTCTTAGGGCTCATTCCTGTCGCGGGCGTCATCATTTCACTGGTACCTCTGACGATTATCGGTTTTACGATTGGCGGTATTCTAACGGTCGTCTATTTGCTTATCGCCATCATGGTCATTCATGCCATTGAAGCGTATATTTTAAATCCGAAGTTGATGTCTTCGAAAACGGATTTACCGGTATTTTATACATTCATCGTCCTCATCTTTTCGCAGAACTTCTTCGGCGTCTGGGGATTGATCATCGGGATTCCAGTGTTTGTCTTCCTACTGGACATACTCGACGTGACAGACAAAGAACCGGAACAGCTACCCTAATGTAAATAGGCAAGTTCCGCTGTTCGCAATTTACATTGATGGACATGATCACAGGTTCTACAAGCACCAAAAAGCCGGTAGTATGGCAGCTACCGGCTTGTTTTTATGTTTTTATGTTTTTATGTTTTTATGTTTAATGTTTTCGACAAATTTACTCAGTTATTCAGTCATCATCCCGTTCAAAGGAAAGGATGGCGCCTGTGAAGGCATCGATATCCAACTCGTACTCAATGTCGCCGTCTTCCATCTCAATTTCATAGACATTGTCATCCAGCTCGAAGTCAGTTACAACGCCGCTTGCATGTTGCTTGGCAATCGCGATCACTTGCTCTTTCGTAAGCATCGTCTTCTTGTTCGATTGCTTGTCGTCAACCAACTTCACAGCCTTTTTTTCCGTTGTCGGTTCGACGACTTTCAATGTAGAAGCCGCAACTTTTTCAGTTTGCACCTTTACTTGATTTTGCGGCTGCACTTTCACTTCTTTTTTCGTGCTTTGGTAACGTTCTTTTTCAAATTCCAAGAACTCGCCTGTTACAGCATCCAGTTCGATTTCGTATTTGAATTCGCCGTCTCTCATTTCGATATCATATTCTTTACGACCGTCATCCTCATCCAATTCGATTTCTTTCACTGTGCCGGATGCCCGCTTTTTTGCAATGGCGATCGCTTCCTCTTTCGTCAGCAGTTTGTCGGATTTCACTTGCTTGTGGTTCTTATCCGATTCTTTTTCAAACTTGATGATTTCGCCCGTTACTGCGTCAACTTCTAGATCGTACTCATACTTTCCATCTTTCAAGTCGACATCGAAATGATACCGGCCATCGTCTCTATCCAATTCGATTTCCGTCACGATGCCGCCTTTCACTTTTTCCGTAGCAACCTGCTTCGCTTCTTGCAATGAAATCATTTTCTCTGCCTGCTTCGCAACACTTGGAACCGAGTCCTCCGCTAACGCAACACCACCGATAGCTAATACTCCTGCCACTGCAGGAATCAACATCCATTTTTTCATGTTTGTTTTCCTCCTTTATGTTCTACCTTCATACTACCTCGTGAAGATGAGAGGACATTGAGAGGAATATTAGAGTTTGATGAGAGAATCAATTACTTAATCATCCCAAGTGACAGTCAATACTTTGCCTGAAATCGCATGGATTTGATACGTGACTTCATCCATGTCATCCTCTGTATCGATTTCAATTTGCACTAAATAATAGCCGCCTTCTGATGAATTAACAAAATCCACATCATCGACTTCGCCAATCGTGCCGGCCGGCAATTGACCTAAGCCAATTTTCATTGCCTGCTGTTCAGAGATGAGGACTGTCTTCTGCGGTTTCTCCTGCTTAGTTGGCTTGGATTTCTCAGGTGCCTTGTTTACATTCGGCTTTGGCACTTCCGTTTTACTATCCGCCTTAGCATCCGCTTTGTCATCCACCTCTTCCTTCACATCGCTATCCGCTTTATTCGATTCATTTGGTGATGCTTCGGCAACTGGAGGATGCTCACCTTCGCCTGTCCCTACCACCGTATCAGTTTCAGACGACTCTTTCGTCTGGATAAGCGAAAGAACTTTTCCTGATCCTGCGTCGACTTCCACAGCGTATTCTGCTCCTAATCTCGATACTTTCGCTTTATATACAGATCCATCCAACATAAGATCTTTGACTTCTCCATCGTAGATCATCGCCAATTGGGAACGGATTTCCTGTTCCGGCAAAGCTTCAGCCTTCGTCAGCTTTCCTGATGTGTACAGCTGTCCTGCTACGACAATGATGATCGTCAAGACAATCGGGATGAACCAAGGTTTTTTCCATATGTTCATGTAAAAAATCCTCCTTTCTTTCATCTTACTGCCCCAACATTAAAACTCCCTGAGAACTTTTCTGTTTTTCGGAATTAAAACTCGGATGACAGTTCCCATGTCGACGACACTTTCAATTGTCAAGGTTGCTCCAAGTCCGTCGGTAATCTCCTTGGCAATGGAGAGTCCCAACCCGGTTCCGCCCGTCTTACGGCTTCGGTCAGACTCCACCCTGTAGAAACGGTCAAAAATATGCGGCAAGTCTGATTGTGGAATCCCTTTACCATAATCCTTCACGGTGATTTCCACTTCGTCCTGCAGGTCTTCGATGGAAGTGAATATTTCCCCGTCGCTATATTTCCTTGCATTGTCGAGGAGAATGAACAATAGCTGCTTTACAAACTTCCCATCCGTTTCAACGATTGCCGGACCATCCGCTTCAATAATGATTTCCCGGCCGTATGCTTGCCTCAACGGCTTGACCGCCGCCTCAAGCAAAGGAGTCAAATCGACTTGTCCGAATTCAAACGCTTGAGAACCGCTGCTTTTCGCCAAGTCGAGCATTTGCGCAATCATCTCCTTCATCCTGCCCGTCTCGGAGATAATCGCATTCAGCGCCTCATCGACGACTTCCCGGTTTTCAAACCCTCGCCTTACCAACAACCGGGAGTAGCTCTCAATAACGGTCAAAGGCGTTTTTAATTCATGGGAAGCGTTCGAGACAAACTGCTCCTGCTTCATATAGTTCTGTTCCAACTGCTCCATCATCTCATTGAACGTCCGCTCCATTTGCGCAAGCTCATCATTTCCATTCACAACGCCGGTCATCTTTTCATATGTACCCGATTGCCGGCTCCTGTTCATCGCAATTATGAGATTCTCAATAGGCTGGGTGACAATCCTGCCGAGCGTCATACTGGATAAGGTGATCGGAATCATCGCAAATGTTGTGACGCCAATCAGGACATACTTCAGGACTCGCATATTTTCCTCGACATCTGTCAGCAATTGCGTCATCTTCATTGTGACGACTTCACCTGTCGGCCATACAATCGGCATCGAGATGGATAATGCTTCAGTACCCTCGAATTGGTCGATTGTAAATGAATTGCCCGGATTCACATGGCCATCGACCTTCCCGAGTCCAGCTAAAGATTGAACATTGATGAGCGGTTTGTTGTTGTTGTCAATGATGGAGATTGCGCCATTCGCTGGTATGAATGCCCGCAACACCATGCCCGCATCCGCTTCCGTCTCCAATTTGCTCAACTCCGCGGTAAGCTCTTTCGCCCGGCCGAGCAGCTGTTCATATTCCGTATTATGCGACATCCTTTCGAAAAGAAAATAGATGAGGATTGTCGCCAGCATGAGAAGAATGAACATTAACAAGGTCGAAAAGACATGAATCTTCTGCTTAAGTTTCATGGACTGGTTCCTTCAATGCATACCCGACGCCACGGACCGTTTGAATAAGGGAAGGTTCGTTCCGTTGTTCGATTTTCTTCCGGACATATCGGATATAGACGTCCACTACGTTCGTATCGCCGTAATAGTCAAAGCCCCACACCGCATCAAGCAGCTGTTCCCGTGATAGCACTTGATTCGGATGCCGTATCAAATGAAGCAATAAATCATATTCCCTCGGCGTCAAATCGATGGATTCGCCGTTCCGCTTCACTTCACGGGACTGCTCATGGATCGATAATCCGGCGAACTCATGAAGGAATTCATCTTTCCCGGCAACCTTCTTTTGAGAAGTGCGTATCGCCGATCGGATGCGGGCAAGCAATTCATCAATTTCAAAAGGCTTCGTGACATAATCATTCGCTCCCAAGTCGAGCCCCGTCACTTTATCTTCCACATCGCTTTTCGCTGTCAATAAAATAACGGGCGTGCCATCTTCCGCCGCTCGGATCCTCCGCAGCACGTCCAATCCATTCATGCCAGGCAGCATGAGATCCAACAACACTAGATCCCACTCTTGCTCTCTGAACTTGATAAGGCCGTCCGTCCCCGTATGCGCGACGCCAACCGAATATCCTTCAAACTCAAGCTCCAATTGAAGAACACGCGCAATTGCTTCTTCATCTTCAATAATCAATACTTGCTCACTCAAGTTCTTCACCGCCGTTTTTTCTTTAGTGTAGCAGAAGACTGTTTTAGAGAATAAAAAAACGACCCGTGGAAGAGTCGTAAACGTTCTTATAAAAATACGATTGCCGCTAAGACGATTGCTAGGAAAATTCTATAGATCGCAAATGGTACAAGTTTGATTTTCGAAACAAGCTGTAGGAAGAAGCGAATCGAAATGAGTGCGAAAACAAATGCGCTTATAAACCCGACGATATAAAACGATAGGTAATCCATCGACATATCTTCCCAGTTTTTCAGAACCGAGACAAGGCTCGCACCTGCCATGATTGGCACCGCCATAATGAACGTGAAGTCCGCTGCGGTCCTGTGGTTCATTCCAAACAAAACTCCGCCCGAGATCGTTGCGCCTGAACGTGAAAATCCTGGCCATAACGATAAACATTGAACAAGCCCCACAGTGAATGCCTGACGATATGTAATCTGGTCTAACGTTTGGACTTTCGGTCTTTTTGGTCCGAATTTGTCTGCCGCAATCATGAGAATGGCTCCCGCGACAAGTGCGACAATAACGGTTTCCGTTCTGAATAAATAATCATCGATCAAGTCTTTAAATGCAAATCCAAGAACGACTGCTGGCAGCATGCCGACGATGACGTGCATCAGATTGAAACGGCTTGTCATTTTCTTTCCATCGATCTTATACAGGCCAACCAAGCTGAGCAACCTTTTCCAGAACACGACGACAACCGCTAAAATCGATCCGAGTTGGATAACGATTTTAAAGGTGTTGGCGGGATATTTTCCAAGGAACTCCTCCGTCTTCAACCATATATCGTCAACAATAATGAGATGGCCTGTCGAGGAGACCGGTGCAAATTCCGTCATCCCTTCCACAAAACCGAGGATCAACGCCTTTACTAATTCAAATAAATCCATCCACTAAGCCCTCTTTCTGCGGAAACGGATGTATCCAATACAAACCACAATTCCGCCAATTGCTAATATCACATATACAATGTTTGAATAGAAGTCCATATAATGGACAATCGATTCCCAGTTTTCACCGACCTTAAACCCTATTGTAACAAGAATGGTGTTCCAAATGAAGCTCCCGAGAGTTGTCAAAAATAGAAACAGCGGAAAATTCATATGCGACATCCCTGCAGGCACCGAAATCAGACTACGGACGAGCGGGACGAGTCGGCAAAAGAATACTGTCCAAGGACCGTATTTATCAAACCAAGCATCAGCTCTCCTCAAATCTTTCTTCGATAAGCGCAGCCAGCGTCCCCGCCGCTCCACAAATTTCTCAAGTCGCTCCACATCAATGAGCAAGCCGATGCTGTATAGAACCATCGCCCCCACGACCGAGCCAATTGTAGCGGCGATAATTACGCCTGTTTTCGTCATCATTGTAAAACCCGTTGCGAAACCACTGAAGGTCAAAATGATCTCAGAAGGAATCGGAGGGAATATATTTTCTATGAACAGTAGAAAGAACACTCCAAAATAGCCGTTCTCCCCTATGAACTCCGTTATCCAATTTTCCATGGCACTCTCCCTGATTGTAAAAATTCATACATATGTCAATTGTATCTGACGCTGACATCCACTTATAGGTTCCAACCTGCCCTGATGGATTGTACGTTAGAAAAATGCAGAGTATGAATGTGAATGTAGTGGATAAGTTCGTAAAAATCGACTTATGCACCGAAAATTGTGGGTAAGATTGTTTATATGTTTATAATTTCTGAAAAAATGGCGTTTTTGAATGAATATTATCCACATGTGAATAAAAAAACACCCGAATGCTAGTCTTATCCCCAGCTCCGGGTGCTTTTCCACATATAAGCATAGCACGAATTGCTATTCGTTAGAAACCAATTGTTCTTCTCGCAGATCGGTCGTGTCGGATTGTGAACTTCACTTTCTCCTCGACATTCACAGGAACATGGACAGGCAGCAGAATCTTATCGCGTTTCTTCTGCCATTCATGTGTCGATTCATCCACAGTCCATAAGTGGCCGGGTACCGGTTGGCGGATAACCGCTTCGACCGGAGTGCTTTTCGTATTGCAAATGCTGTATTCGTATTCGGTATACTCGTATCCGCCTTCTTTGTATTTGCCCGTTTTTTTCGCTTTCACTTCGATGTCGCAAGCTTCTCCCGATTTCAAACGGACTTTTTCATTCACTTCCGTATGCTTAATTGCGTATTCACCGATGAATTCCGCACTGCCATCATCCGGGTTCGTCCGGTACATCTTAAAAACGCCAGCCGGCAACGGAATGCCGAGACCGTTCTCCGCCGTATTATCGAATTCGATGAAGATATCAGGATTCGAAGTCTGTTCATTGATTTCATAAATAATGCGCGCTTTTGAATTGGAGGATGACAGAAGCCGCAGCTGTTTCTGTTGGCGGTCTTCCAAGTCGATTGCCTTCGGGAATGTGTACGTATGGAAATCGGAAAACGCTTCTGTCTTCTTCTTTTCTCGCCTCGATAGCTCAGCGCTCTTCTCTTCGTTTTCATTGCCCGCTTTGTTTAGTGTCCCGGAAATTAGGCGAAGTTTCGCATCTCTGAAAGAGACGCCGGAATAATTCTTCATCGCCAGCCAACCCGACATGTCAAAACGATCGCCATGCATGGATATGACATAATCCGCTTCCCATGTAACACCACCCGTCAAATACGATACACAAACTTCATTGCTTCGCTGCTCGGCTACTTTCCAGACGAGTGTCGGCTCCACATGATTCCCGCCTTCAATTTCCGGGAATCGCAGCTCACCTTTCGGATTGATGATCATTTCCTTCGTTTCAACGTCTTGCATAACAACCGGCCCATTCCCGCGCAGCAACGTGTATGCCCGATCTTGTTTGGTGTACGGATCTTTGATAATTAATTGACGACCGAGATATTTTTCAAAAATCCTCAACTCATCCATTAGGTCATATTCATACACAAGCTCCGATACATCCACCCCTTCAACGATGATGGAATCAGGCTTCAATTTCCTTGCCACCCCGACAAAGTGGACCTCGTCATTTTCTGCAAACTGTGGAATGGAACGTGTATCTTTCACCAGCGCAAAACCATCATTGTAAACAGTAAGGGAACAAGCTGTCGTCTCGGATTTCGGAATTCTGTTCAGCATATTAAAACCTCCTATGTGATTGAACATTCCTCTGGGCGTTCCATAATTATGCTCCCTATACGCTATTCCCTTTTCTGGTCGAATTAATGCGGTGGGGCGGAATAAAGTTTATCACCGACTTGTGGGGCGATATCACCACTTAGAAGTGAGTTATCACCGTTCGCGACCACTTTATCACCACTTAGACAGAGTTTATCACCGCTCAGAAGAGGTTTATCACCGCTCAGCCATAGTTACCACCGATTCGAGGGTGTTTACCACCGTTGCAAAGCACTTTACCACCGCTGCTCCCGCAGTTACCACCGATTCGTCATAAATATGGGGATTCCGCTAGAAAACGCCATCAAAAAACCACCCGCTGTCAAAAGCGAGTGGCACCTTATCACACTTCCAACACATGCCCCTTCAATTTCTCACGCAGGGCGGCTTTCAGGAACTTGCCGACGGATGTTTTCGGAATTTCATCCAAGAACACGACGGCGTCCGGAACCCATAACTTCGCGAATTGGCCTTCCAAGTAGTTAAGCAGTTCGGCTTTCAGCGCATCATCGGCAGTTTTGCCCTCTTTCAAGACAACGCAGGCAAGCGGGCGTTCCACCCATTTTTCGTGCGGAACAGCGATGACGGCCGCCTCGAACACCGCTTCGTGTGTCATCAACGCATTTTCGAGGTCAACGGATGAAATCCATTCCCCACCGCTCTTAATCAAATCCTTCGTCCGATCCATCAGTTTCAAGTAACCGATATCCGTCATGACGGCGATGTCGCCCGTATAGAGCCAACCGTCCTTAAACGCTTCCTCTGTCCGGTCGTCTTTGTAATATTCGCTCGCAATCCAAGGACCGCGAACCGCAAGTTCACCCATCGTCTTGCCATCCCACGGCACCTCGCCGTCTTCATTCACAATCTTCACTTCAAGCCCTGGCATGATCAACCCTTGCAGCGCCCGGATATCGATCCGTTCGTCCATCGGCAAGTCCTCCATGCCGGACGTATAAACCGATAAGCTGACTAGCGGGGATGTTTCTGTCATCCCATATCCGACGTAGAACGGCACGCCGAGCCCCTCTTCGAACGCACGAATCAATCCCTTCGGAGATGCGGAGCCGCCGCTTACAATTCCTCGAAGCGATGATAGATCACGCGGATTTTGCTGTTGCTCCTTCAGAACCGCCAGCCAAATCGTCGGCACCCCTGCCGTCAGTGTCACTTTTTCCTGTTCAATCAAATCAAGGATAAGTTGCGGGTTGAAACCTGGTCCCGGCAGGACTTGCGTAGAACCATAGAAAACAGCAGCAAACGGCATGCCCCATGCATTTACATGGAACATTGGAACAATCGGCATGATGACATCTCCTTCACGCAGTCCCATCGCATCCGCCAATCCGAGCGCAAAACTATGAAGGACAATGCCTCGATGCGTGTAGACGACCCCTTTCGGATTGCCCGTCGTTGCGGATGTATAGCACATTCCGGCAGGCGTGTTTTCATCCAGGTCTTCCGGATAGTCATACTGATCTGATGCCTCTGCCAGCAATGCTTCATAGGAATGGACATTTGCAAGCGTCGTTTCCGGCACATCAGTGCTGTCGCCCATAATTACGTAATGCTTTACCGTCTTCAAGAACGGTGCCAGCTTTTCAAGATGCGGGAAAAGGTTATCATCCACTAGTAAAATCTCATCTTCTGCATGATTGATGACATACGCGATATGCTCCGGTGCCAAGCGGATGTTCACCATATGAAGGATAGCGCCCGTACTCGGCACGCCGAAATAGGCTTCTAGATGGCGGTGATGATTCCAGCCGAAAGTCCCCACTTTCGTCCCGTGCTTCATCCCGAGCTTCGTCAAAGCGTTCGACAGCTTCCTCGTCCGCTTCGCCCATTCCCGATACGGAATGCGATGAATCATGTCTGGCCCTGTGCGCGAGATGATCAGTTTGTTCGGAAAAAACTGCTCGGCCCTTTTTATGAACGATGATAGTAGTAATGGTGTTTGCATCATTTGAATCGCTCCCCTTTTGCGCTTTTATAGTGTGAAACATGTACAACCATCCCAAGTAATCACTTGCGCCTCCACAATCCTATGCGGACAAGCTTCCTGCTATTCTATTTACAACCCCATATTCTTCGCGATGATCATCTTCATGATTTCATTCGTCCCGGCGTAGATCGATGCAACCGGAATATCGCGGTACCTACGCGCAATCTTGTACTCCTCCATATAGCCGTATCCTCCATGCAGCTGCATGCATTCCGCGGAGATTTCACGTGCCGTTTCGGTGATCCAATATTTCGCCATGGACACTTTCGTCACGACGTCCTTGCCGGCCAAATGGTCTTCAATGAGCGATTCAAGAAACGCTTTGCCGAGCTCCACCTTCGTCGCGATTTCCGCAAGCTTGAACTGCGTGTTTTGGAATGAACCGATGGGCTTGCCGAACGCCTCCCGTGATTTCACGTAGTCGAGCGTCATTTCGAGCATATCCTCTGAAGCTGTTTGTGCGGACAATGCGACGAGCAGCCTTTCCTGCTGGAGCTTTTCCATCAGACAGCTGAAGCCCTTTCCTTCGCCGCCGATTAAATTGCCAACAGGCACCCGGCAATCCTCGAAGTACAGTTCAGCGGTATCTTGCGAATGCATGCCGACTTTATCGAGCTTCCGGCCTTTCGTAAATCCAGGTGTGCCTTCCTCAATCATGAGCAAGCTGATTCCCCTATGCTTCGGTTCCGCCTGCGGATCCGTCTTCACGACGACAAGGAACAGAATGCCATTCACACCGTTTGTAATGAATGTCTTTTGTCCATTCACGACATAATGATCGCCGTCCTTTATGGCAGTCGTCCGGATGTTGGCGAGGTCCGAACCGGTTCCGGGTTCCGTCATCGCAACGCCTGTAATAAAATCGGCGGTGATGCATCCCGGCAGCCAACGCTTCTTCTGCTCGTCCGTCCCATATGATTCGATGTACGGAACGACGATGTCATTATGCAGGCCGACCCCCGTCAAGCCTGCTCCGACCCGTTCCATCTCTTCCCCGATGATGACCCCATAGCTGAAATCGAGCCCGAGACCGCCATACTGCTCTTCCACTTGCGGACAAAGGAACCCCATTTCCCCGAGCTTCCGCCAAAAACTGACGGGAATGAGCCGGTCTTCTTCCCATTGATCGTAATGGGGCACCGCTTCCTTCGCCAGGAATTTTCGTAGCGTTTCCCGGAATAGGACATGTTCATCTGTTTCAAATCGGTAACGCGCCATACGTAACCCCCCTCATTTCGGTTGCATCCTAATCGCTCCATCCAACCTGATCGTCTCCCCATTCAATAGCGGATTCGTGAAGATGCTTTCAACGAGCTTTGCATATTCTTCCGGACGTCCGAGCCGCTTAGGAAATAGCGTCAACTCCTCAAGCGCATTGCGCGCAGGATCCGGGAGTCCCGCGAATAGTGGCGTTTCAACGAGGCCCGGCGCAACGGTCATGACACGAATGCCGTATCCGGCGAATTCACGGGCAATCGGCAATGTCATCCCGACGACACCGCCTTTTGAAGCACTGTACGCCGCCTGTCCGATCTGCCCCTCGAAAGCTGCAATCGAAGCGGTATTCACGATTACACCCCGCTCGCCTTCCGCATTCGGTTCATTGCCCATCATAGCGGCGGCCGCCACCCGGATGACATTGAAAGTTCCCGTCAAATTGACGCGGATCACTTGTTCAAAACGGTCGAGAATCATCGGGCCGCCTTTTGAAACGACTTTCCCAGGGGTTGCAATCCCTGCGCAATTAACGACGGCATTCACCTTTCCGAACACCGATACAGATTCAGCTACGTTCACCTCGACATTTTCAGCGTTCGCCACATCCGTTTTCAGGAATAAAACATGATCTTTCCCTAACTCATCGACCAACATCTTGCCACGTTCTTCATTCATATCGAAAACAGCGACTTTACCACCGGCATCCACAATCCTTCGAGTCGTCGCCTCCCCTAAACCGGATGCCCCTCCCGTGACAATCGCTATAATTTCATGCATTTCCATCTGTCCGTCCCCCTGTATGTAACGTTATAATCTTTCAATAATCGTCGCGTTTGCCATTCCCATCCCTTCGCAAATGGCGAGCAGTCCGTATCTTCCACCCGTACGTTGCAGTTCCTTCACCATCGACACGAGCAATTTCGTGCCCGTCGCTCCGAGTGGATGACCGAGTGCAATTGCGCCTCCGTTCGGGTTCAGCTTTTCTGGATCGGCGCCAGTATCCTTCAACCAGGCGAGCGGTACGGGAGCGAATGCTTCATTTACTTCATAAACGTCCATATCTTCAATAGATAGTCCCGACTTCAACAAGACCTTCCGAGTCGCTTCAATCGGTCCTGTCAACATCAAAGTCGGATCCGACCCGACAACAGTACGCGCCACAATCCTCGCAAGCGGCTTCAATCCGAGTTCCTCTGCTTTTTCCTTCGACATAAGCAGGACAGCGGATGCGCCATCACTCATTTGACTGGCGTTTCCAGCGGTGATGACGCCATTTTCATCGAACACAGTTTTGAGGCCGGCAAGCACTTCAGGTGTTGAATCTGGACGCGGGCCTTCATCCCTTGCAACGGTTTCCACTTCACCATCGACGCGATTCACAGCAACCGGCACGATTTCGTCAGCGAATTTGCCTTCTTCGATGGCCCGGATCGCTTTCTGATGGCTTTCGTATGCGAAACGGTCGAGTTCTTCACGGGACAGTCCCCATTGCGCGGCAATGCGTTCCGCGGAAAGGCCTTGGTTGATGATTTCATGTTTCTCCGTCAGCTTGGGACTTGGTTTGGCATCCCTCATATTCGAGAACATCGGCGCCCTCGTCATGCTTTCGACGCCGCCGGCAATGACAATGTCCATATCGCCTGACGCAATCGCTTGCGAAGCGAAGTGGACGGCCTGCTGGCTTGACCCGCATTGCCGATCGATCGTAACTCCTGGCACATGGACCGGAAAACCTGCGATCAAGGCCGCCGTCCGCGCAATATTGCCCCCTTGTTCACCCGACTGCGTGACGCAGCCTAAAATGACGTCCTCTATATCACCTTTATCGATTCCTGCACGTGTTACCAGCTCTTCAAGGACAACAGCTGCAAGCTCATCCGGTCGATATTCCGACAAACCGCCTTTTCGTCTTGCGACAGCGGTCCGTACCCCTTCGACAATGACCACTTCTCTCATATTGGCACCTCATTCTCTGAATTAATTGATAGTTCATATAGTTACAGCTTACCTGAAAGCGCTCCCAATATCCATAGCATTTTTCGGTGTCCCTAGAACAGAATCGGTCTCAGGTCGTAGATGGAAATCCGCTTTGCGGCCGTTTGGGAGAGTCGATGTCCATTGTAAGATGTAGATACAACGAAAGGAGGAACAACAATATGAAAAAATTTGGTCTTGCGATTCTCGGCATAGTGGCGGCAATCGTTGTTCTCGCAAACTTAGGGTCGATTCTGGCACTTGCCATTTCCGGTGCGATCGCTTTTGCAGGGTTCCACTATTACAGGAAGAGTGATTCGACATTCCTGAAGCTGTTCTGGGGAATTGTGCTGCTCATCGGTTTGGTGACAGCTGTTTCAAACGTGCCGGCATTCATCGGCATCATCGCGTTGCTCGGTGTTTACTATGTGTGGCGCAAATGGAATGAGCGTACAAACGAAAATGTAATTGAAGCTGCATATTCAGACGACCCATTCGTCAACTTCGAACGGCAATGGGATGAAATTACAAAATGAGGAGGAAACTACAATGAACAGTTTATGGAACAGATTGAAATACACGGTGCAAGCAGACTTGCATTCAGCGCTTGATAAAAAGGAAGCGAAAAACCCGATTGCGATGTTGAATCAATATATCAAGGAAGCGGAAAAACAGACAGAATCGGTCGGCAAGCTATTGGAGCGCCAAGGGAAGTTGAAAGTTGAGCTTGAGAAGGAGTTTGCCGAAGCGGAAGCGATGCTCGAAAAACGCCGCCGTCAACTGGAGCTTGCGCAGTCGATGGGCGAAGATGATTTGGTCGCCTTCGCTCAAGATGAGGTGATTGCTTACGAAACGCGTGCGAACGAGTTGGCGGCTAGCATTACACAGTCGGAGCAAGAATTGATTGCGCTGGAACGTAAATTCGAGGAAATGAAACATAAAGTGAAAGATATGAAGGTCCGCCAGTTGCAATTGATGGGCAAAGAAAACGTTACACGCGCCCATCGCCGCATGGATCAATTCATCTCCCCCGAAAACGGTGACAAGCAAGTCTCAAGCGTCGAGGAAATGAACGCGTATATCGAAAATCTCGGCGGTAAGATCAATCGCGAGTATGAAGCGTCTTCGATGGAACGCAGATTGGAATTGCTTGAGAAAAATGCCGCAAACAAGGCGGAAATTGTGTAATATAGAAGTGCGTAGGTTTCATTTACAGGGTTTATGATCACTTGCAACGGTTTATGATCACACCGGGATTTATGATCACTTACCGGAATTTATGATCACTTGGAACGATTTATAATCACTTACATTAATTAGATGGGAAGGTGTCCGCCTTCCCTTTTCTATCTGACATCCAGAAGGGGGCATTAGAATGAAACAAATGGATACGAATAAGATGACATTTTGGATAGCTGCGTTTCTTTTGCTCGTTTTCATAGAATCCGCTTTCCTGGCGAATGGCAACATCATCTTCCTCCTTCTCGGTGCCGGATTAACTTATTTCGGGTTCAAGAGACGTTCGAAGTGGATGGCCTTTTTAGGGCTGTTCTTCATTGTTATGGCGTTGTTGACCTTGTGGAGCTTACGTCTACTGTTGCTCGCCATGTTCATTTATGTTTTATTCCACTTGTGGAAAGGGATTCCTGCGGAGCAGATGATGCGTCCGTTGAAAGAGTTTCAAAAGGAGACGCCGAATGGCATTTGGAAAAACAAATGGTTTTCTGTCCAGGCGTCCCCCTTCTCTTCCTATGAATGGGAAGACGTACAAATCCAAGGTTTTTTCGGGGATATCCATGTTGATGTGACCGACACAGTCCTTCCGAAAGGGACGTCATTCATCGCCATCCGGCAAGGGTTCGGGCGGATCAAGATTGACCTGCCTTACGAAATCCCCGTGCGCATCCATTACAATACGTTGTTTGGCGAAGCGCGGATCCTTGATATCAGTCCGAAGCGGATGATCAATGAGACTCTTCATTTTAAGGACGGCTACGACGCGGACATCGGGGACCGGGCCGAGCTGATCATCTCCCTTTCCACATGGATCGGAGATATTGAGGTGGTGCGGAAATGAAGAACTTCTTTGGTCGCAGCCTCTTTTTATCATTCATTTTCACGGGAGTTGCGGCATTGTATTTCTACACGCTCGTCGATGTTCCGTTGAATGAAAGCTGGTTGTTCTTCTATGAAATCCAATATGCGAACGTACCATTAGGCGCCTGGATCATTTTGACTTGCATCACGCTTGGTTCAATTATTGCAGGTTGGATGGGCGGCATCGGCCGTTCCAAAGTGAAGGCGATTGAACAACAGCTGACAGGGTTAGTTCAAAATGAAGAGATTGTGAACGTCTCAAAATCGTTTTCCCCGAAGATTGATAGAACGCTTGAAGACGTGTCCAATATTTTGACGACACAACGGAAAAGCTTGCAGCGGATTACGGATGAACGTGCGGAAGCGCAAGATAAATTGATACAGGAACGGATTGTACAGGAGCGGCAGCGACTCGCACGTGAGCTGCATGATTCCGTTTCCCAGCAGCTTTTTGCCGCTTCGATGCTCATGTCCGCCATAAATGAACAGGAGCATGAACAGACAGTGCAAAAACCGCTATTTCAAGTTGAGCGGATGATACAACAGGCGCAGCTCGAAATGCGGGCATTGCTCCTTCATTTACGACCAGCGGCATTGAATAACAAATCGCTTGCGGAAGGTCTTGAGGAACTGTTAGTCGAATTAAAAGAGAAGGTTTCGTTCGATATCCGTTATCGACTTGAGGAAGTCTCTTTGTCTAAGGGAGCTGAAGACCACCTTTTCCGGATAGCGCAAGAAACGCTTTCGAACACGTTGCGACATGCGCAGGCGACGGAAGTCGATGTCCTATTCGTCGAACGCGATAGCCTTGCTATTTTCCGTGTGCAAGATAACGGGGTCGGTTTCGAGGAGTCGGACGGCAAAGGCGGATCGTATGGATTGCAAAACGTGAAGGAACGGGCGATTGAAATCGGCGGTACATGCAAAATCGTTTCAGTCCCTTCGCAAGGCACAATAGTGGAAGTGAAATTGCCGACGAAAAAGGGGGATGAATCAGATGATACGGATTCTATTGGCGGATGATCATGAAATGGTGCGAATCGGCGTGTCCGCTTATTTGCAGACTCAGCCCGATATGGAAGTCATCGACGAAGCAGTCAACGGGAAAGAAGCTGTCGAGAAGGCGCTTGCATTACGGCCCGATATTATATTAATGGATATGGTCATGCCGGAAATGAACGGCGCAGAGGCAACTGCCGAGATCATCAAGCATTGGCCGGAAGCGAAAATCGTCATCGTCACCAGTTTCCTTGATGACGATAAAGTGTACCCGGCATTGGAAGCGGGAGCCATTAGCTACATTTTAAAAACCTCGAATGCCAAACGGATCGCGGAGGCCATACGCGACACGTTGAAAGGGCAAACCGTTTTGGAACCTGAAGTGACGTCCAAAATGATGCAGAAGATGCGGTCCGGCAATGGGCATCGCCTTCATAATGATCTGACGGAGCGCGAATTAGAGATTCTTCTTTTATTGGCAAAAGGGAAAACGAACCAGGAGATTGCCGATGACTTGTTTATTGCGTTGAAAACGGTGAAAACACATGTCAGCAATCTGTTATCGAAGCTTGAGGTGCAGGATAGGACGCAAGCTGTGATTTATGCGTTCAAGAATGATCTTGTGGAATGAAGAATGGCCGCATGCCCCCGAAATTGGCGTGCGGCTTTTTGGTGGGCAAGCTTTTCGGACAGGAGAATGGGAAATTGCCTGGAAACGAGAACTTTCCCGTGACGAATGAGAACTCTTTGCCTGGAAACGAGAACTTTCCTGTGTAGAACGAGAACTCTTTGCCTGGAAACGAGAACTTTCCTGTGTAGAACGAGAAATTCTAGCGTAGGAGAGTTTCCTGCATAGGTACAAAGTAACGAAATAAGCATAACTATGGAAAAGTCGCGCATAACTATGTCGAACTCGCGCATAACTTGCCGAGATTGCGTCATAACCCCTCCGAACTCGCGCATAACTCGACAACAATGCGCCATAACTTTCTTTCATTAGATAAAAAAACTGCCCCACCACCGGATTTCCGATGGATGGGGCAGTTTCACGTTTATTAATTACCGCGGTTCGGATCGAATGGGTAATCTTCACCTGGATCCGTCGTATTGTAGCCGTCTTTGTTTGTTTGGTTGTATCTAGAGGGATCATTTTCATCGAACGCGTCTGTCATATTCGAATCAGCTGGATCTGACAGTGGCAGTTCATCCGTTGGCAGGTTGCCTGTCCGCGGTTCATAATCCCGACCGGTCGGATAGCCGCTGCCATTGCCAACTGGAGGCACATGATCTTCCTTCGCCGTTTGATCTACGGCCCGTTGAGCGTTAGTCGCGGATTGCTTCGCCTCCCGCTTCATCTCGCTCTTCTCCTGTTCCCATTTCTCTTTGGAAACATCTGCATTTTGCAAGCTGCTTTCCATTCTCGTCAAGTAGCGTGAAGCATGCTCACGTCCACCTAAACCGAATGCAAGTCCAAACGCCAATGCGACGCCCCCAAGGATAAGGATGAAGGCCGCGTTGATGATCGCCGGTGCAATGCCGAGCTGGCTCAATGCCATGAAGAATGCAAACGCGAGAATCGCATATTTCGCTACGTAGCGCAATACGTGAGGAGCACCTGACTGCGTCGTCATAATACTTCCGACAAATTTCTCAGCAAGGTTCGCAAGCCAGAAGCCGATTGCTAAAATGACGACAGCTGCAACGACCATCGGCAAGTATGCAAAGATGCCTGTTGCGAGCGTCACCATGAAGCGAAGGTGAAGCAGTTGAAGCGCTTCAACGACGAACAATAAGATGACAACTACTTGAACAATCGTTCCGATAATGTGAGAGAATGAGATTGTTGTCGCCCCGGCTCGCACACCCATTTTACCGGAAAGCGAGTCGATGCCTAAGTTATTTAGTAGGGAAACGACGACACGTTTAACCCATTTCGCCAAGTAGATGCCTACTAATACAAGGACAACGGCGACCGCAATCTTCGGCAGCATCGTCATAATGTCGTTCAGCATAGCAATAGCTGGTTGAGAAATCCCTTCAAGATCCAATACTTCCAAGGCAGAAATCGTTACCGGCAGCATAATGAGGACAAAAACAATTGTGCCGATAATTCCTGAAATGCTTGTCCCTTTTGAAGAGGATTTCAACTTATGTGCAAACCGGTCTACACCAACCGATTCAAGCAGCTTCGTAACAATCGTACGGACGATTTTCGCGACAACCCATCCAACCGCAAAAATCAACGCCGCTCCTACAAGTTTCGGAATGAAGTTCATGAAGCTCTCCAACATTCCTTCAAATGGCCCGCTAATTCCGCTCAAGCCAAGCGCATGAAGGACAGCCGGCACGAATAGCAGCAAGACGACATAGAACGCAATGTTCGCGGCCGTTTCGACCCATTTCGACTTGTCGATTTCATCGGGGGATCCCCCTGCTTTAGCAACGTACTTGTTGAGCTTCATCTTGCCGCCTACTGCCAAAATCACTTTCTTGACAATCAACGCAAGAACCCAAGCCAGAAGCAGGATCAGCGCCGCTTTCAAGATGCTTAGAACCGCTCCGCCAATTCCGGAATACATCGTCATGAACGGCGTTGCGATCATCGATGCATTCATGATGTTAAAGAAGAGAAGGAATGCTAATAGAAGGATACCGAAGAAGAAGACTTTGCTGATGATCTTTTCCACATTCCATTTACCTTCTTTAACGTCCAGCCTTTCATTGACTCTGGATTTCTTCAAACGTTTGTGCACTGCATTTTCCACTGCTTTCGCAATGAAAAAGCCGATTAGCAGGATGACCAACCCGAGAATCAATTCAGGCAGCCAACTAAGCATGTTGGCAAAATACATATCTCTAAACATTCCGTGTCCTCCATTCATTTAGATAGTCTATTAGTGACTATTCCTATAAACGCGGGGGACTAAACCTATTAATCTATTATGTCTTGTCTCTTTGAGCGCGGGAACAGCTGCTTTGGGCGCGGAAGTCACCTCTTTGAGCTCGGGAGCAGCGGCTTTGAGCGCGGGAGACACCTCTTTGAGTGCGGGAGCAGCGGCTTTGGACGCGGGAGCCACCTCTTTGGACGCGGGAGTCACCCCTTTGGACGCTGGTCCCACCTCTTTGGACGCGGGAGTCACCCCTTTGGACGCGGGAGCCACCTCTTTGGACGCGGGAGTCACCCCTTTGGACGCGGGTCCCACCTCTTTGGACGCGGGAGTCACCCCTTTGGACGCGGGTCCCACCTCTTTGAACGCGGGAGTCACCCCTTTGGACGCGGGTCCCACCTCTTTGGACGCGGAAGCCACCTCGGTGGACGCAGGCCAGTTTCCCGTTCGCGATTCCACAAAAAAACAGAAGAAGGAACAAGTTTCTGCTCCTTCTTCTGCTCCACCTATTAATCCTCTTCCAAATCCAAACGATTCTTCTTGAACATCTTCGACAAAATCTCATAAACGATAGGCACGACAATCAGCGTCAACAATGTGGAGCTGACCAAGCCGCCGATAACTGTGATGCCGAGACCTTTCGAGATCAATCCGCCGCCTGCTCCATTTCCGATTGCCAATGGAATAAGGGCGCCGATTGTAGCGATCGCTGTCATAAGGATTGGACGTAAACGAGTTGCACCCGCTTCCAGTATAGCTTCACGCATTTTCAATCCTGTACGTTCCATCCGGATAATTCGGTCTACGAGTACGATCGCATTCGTGACAACGATACCGATCAACATCAACAGACCCATCATGACCGGAACGGAAATCGTTTCGCCTGCGATTAACAGACCAACAAATGATCCGATTACTGCAAATGGCAGCGAGAACAGAATCGCAAACGGGGCGACTCCTTCACGGAACGTCACAACGAGGATGAAGTAGACAATCGCAATCGCCGCAAGCATTGCGATGCCGAGTTGTGTGAATGCTTCTTCCATGTCAGCCGCGACACCTGCCGTATCGAATGCAACGCCTTTCGGCAGATCCAATTCGGCAATCGCCTTGTCGACTTCGGAAGTCGCTTTCGATATGTCCGCGTCTACGAGCTTACCGGAGACAGTGGCATAATATTGGCCTTTGCTCCGGGCCAGCGTATTGAAAGTCGATCCCTCTTCCACCTTCACTAACTCTGAAAGTTTAATTGTCGTCCCCATTGCCGTCGGAACTTCCTGTTCCAGCATGTCATCGATCGATTTCGGCTGTTCAGTCGCCTTCTGCTTCACGACAACTTTCAATTCATCTCGGTCTTTCCCGACCGTCGTGACAACTTCCTGCGTTCTTGACGGGTTAAGCATCATGATGATCTGCCCAGTCGTCAACCCATGCTGCAACAGCTCATCCTGCGTTGCTTTCAATGTGTACTGAACGTACGCATCCTCAGCACTTGAAGAGACATCCTCAATGCCTTTGTTATCTCCCATGACTTTTTCAACCTGCTGGACAGCTTCCTTCAGGCTGCTTAAATTTTCACTGTAGAACGAGTAGCTAATTTCATTTGTGGACATTCCCATGGAACTGAAATCCTGGCTCTTCCATTCTCCGGATTGGCCGATGTTGAATACATAGTCTTCGACTTCTGCACGCGCTCCTTGAAAGTCTTTCATGTCCGGGTCAAAGATGAGATACATAAGCGCACCATTCGACCCGCCGCCCATCATCGCGGTCATCGGGTCGGCGCTGTCCATGATGGATAATTGGACAATGTCGATATCATCGCGTTTCAGCATTTCCTTTTCGACAACTTCAACGTTCGCCATCGTTTCATCCTCAAGCTCACCCGTTGCAGGCGTGTACGTAATGTACATCACTTTTTCTTCATCGCTTCCTAAGAAACTGAAGCCGATTAGCGGCATAAGCCCTAGGCTACCCGCCAATAGAACGACGGAGATGATTGACGTTATGACTTTATGATTCAATGACCAACTTAATACGCCTTTATACCAGTTCGCCATTTTACCGGCTTCTTTATGCTGGCTTTCCTTCTTTTCACCATAAAGCTTTTTCCTAAATAGGAAATGGGACAATGCCGGCACGATCGTAATCGCGACGAGCAATGAAGCACCAAGCGCAAATGACATCGTCAATGCGAACGGCAAAAATAGCTCCCCTACCATGCCGCCTACAAAGATAAGCGGTGCAAATACCGCAACCGTTACGAGCGTCGAAGACATGATCGGCTTGAACATTTCAATCGTTGCTTCGCGAATTAACGCGCGGCCTGACAGCTTCTCAGTTTTCAAATGAAGTCGCCGGTATATATTTTCCACGACGACGATGGAGTCATCGATGACCCGGCCGATGGCGACTGTAATTGCCCCAAGCGTCATAATATTGAGCGTAATATCCATCCAATTCAGCAACAATAACGCCATAAATACTGAAACTGGAATTGAAACGATAGAGATAATTGTAGACTTGAAATCACGCAAGAAGAGTAGAATGATCAATATTGCAATCAAACCACCGAAAAGCGCCTTTTCAACCATCGTCGATACAGAATGCTCAATCGGTTCTCCTTGGTCAAGTGATACATCGACGACTAAGCCATCAAGCGCTTTTTCTTCATCCTTCATCAACTTCTTCACGTCATTTACAACATCGACCGTATTCGCACGTTGTCCTTTGACGATTTGGATCGCAATCGCATTTTCACCGTTTGTACGTGAAACGGACTGCACCTTGCCGACTTTTTCAATCGTCGCAATATCGCCAAGCTTAACGAATGGCGATGGATTTGCCTCTGACGGCGTGACAGGGATTAGCATGCCCTTCAGCTCATCAATTGTCATGAACTTGCCATCGACAGCAACAGCCTGCTCGCCTTCCTCAAACTCGAATAGACCGAGTGAAACTTCCATATTGCTTGCTTGGATCATTTGCTTAACGCTGTCTTCTTTCAAACCAAGCTGAGCCATTTTTTCCTCGTCGTACGTAAGCTCCACTTCTTCGATATGCTGTCCCGAAATCGTCGCAGATGCAACGCCGTCGATCTTATCAATTTTCGGAAGCAAAATGTCTTCGACAGTGGATGTCAGTTCAACGATATCTTCGGTTGTGCTGCTCACGCTTAACGCTACGACAGGCATCATATTCATGCTGATTGCTGTAATGATTGGTTCCTGCGCGCCTTCCGGCAAGGATAACGAATCCATCGCTGAAGCCAATTCCCTTTTCGCTTCATCCATGTCTATGCCGTAATCATATTCCACCTGGATGCTCGACATATTGGAATATGAATTGGAGTAGACGGATTTCACATGATCTAAGTTCTCTATCGCCCTCTCGATAGGTACCGAGACTTCCTCCATGACCTGTTCCGGCGTTGCACCGGGATAGACGCCCATCAACATTAAATACGGAATCGAAATATCCGGCAGCGTCTCTGTTTTCATTTGCGTTGCCGAATAAACCCCCGACACTGTTATAATAATGGTGAGTAACCATACTGCTAATTTATTCTTAAGAACAAAATTGACTAACCCTTTCACCCTTACACCTTCCCCTACATTGACAGTTTTGACTCATTTCTTCATACTAATGACTACACGGTCAATTGTCAAGAAATAGCATAGGAGCGATTTGAACATATGACAAAAAAACAACTGATTATGGAGAAAGCTTTGGAGCTCTTTGCAAAGCAAGGATTTGAAGCGACGTCTGTCCAACAAATAACTGACCATTGCGGTATTTCCAAAGGAGCTTTCTATTTATCGTTCAAGTCGAAAGACGAGCTGATTGTCGCGTTGATCGATCACTTTATGAGACAGTTCACTGCAGACATTGACTACGTGGTCAATCACGAGCAGAATGACGCCGATTTATTATATAAGTTCTACTACACGACGTTTCAATCGTTCAATAAACATTCCGATTTTGCCAAGATCCTCATGAAGGAACCGACGCAATCATTCAATGAAGAGCTGTTCACAAAGCTTCATAATTACAATAAATCTCTTGAAAAAATAATCCTATCTATGATCGATCGATTATATGGCGAACAAGCCAATGACTTAAAATACGATTTAGCGTTTTGCATTAAAGGCTTCATGAACACCTATTCCGAATTATTCCTGCTGTATAAATTACCGATCGACTTGGATCTGCTCGCACGATCCCTCGTTGAAAAGACGGATCTGTTAGCTAAAAACATGACACTTTCCTTCATTTCAGATGAATTGATTCAGATGATCGATCAGCCTTTAAATGAAGAGCGTACATTGGCTCAAATTGTTGAGATCGTGGAAAAGAATATTGAGGATATGGAGGATTCAATCGAAAAAGAGTCGTTGATCCTCTTGAAGCAAGAGCTGTTGGAGCCGGCGCTGCATCCGGCAATCGTGAAGGGATTATTGGAGAATATTCGCCAACATCCGCATTGCAAATGGGTGGCTTATTTACTGCGGAGGCATTTTGGAATAAAGTAAGCAAAAACGCTTTGGCAGCTATTGAAGCTTTTCAAAGCGTTTCTCGTCTTAATTTATTCTCCGATCGTCCGGTTCAATCCATGGATGACGCCTGTATGCAGACCTTCATGCCATATAGCGAATTGAAAAACCGCATCGACTGTTCCCATCGTTAACATGTCGCCAATTTTAATCGGTTCAGGCAGCACTTGGTCAAGACTGCCTTCCAATGCTTGAACGACACGTGGCAATTGTTCCTGTAGAGCTGCAAGCAATTCCTCTTTGGAAGGGACTTGACCTTCCCATTTTGCAGGGCTCGTCCCCATTCCAAAAAACGCCTCCCACTCATTATGCTGCGGCTCAAAAGATGGCAAGACCTTCGCCGCGAACTGTTCCAGTGAAATGTAAATATGCCCGACATTCCAACGAATCGTATTATTGAATCCCGCCGGTTGCTTATCCCAAGCATCTTCCTTCACCTGTGATAAACGCCCCACCGTATACATTCTTGCAAACTTCAATTGTTCAATTGTTGACATTTCCAATTCCCCCTTTACTTCATCATACTATAAAAAGGAATGAAAAAGGAAAAGCGGACATCCGCTGTTGGGTGTCCACTTTACGTCAAATCTATCGGTTTGTCATTTCTCTTTTGGCTGTTCCACTTTTCTCGGGTCATACTGTTGAATTCCCGATTTTCATCCGTCTGCATTTCCAAAGGCACTTCATTTCCCGTCAGTTGGAATTCATCGACAAGCGGCTTATTTTCACTATAAGCTGATGGGTCATGTATGCCTGTTCTGTCTTGTGCATTTTTACGGAATTCATGTGTCCAGTTCGAGTCGGCAGGATCCGCCAAAGGCAGTTCGTACGTAGGTCCAATCCCTTTTCCTGGATGCAGGATTTTCGGTTCCAGATCCTTTTTGTTCGGATATTTACCATCAACAATCGTCATATGGATTCCTCCTTTTTCTCTCATCAAACAAGGAAATCCCTCGCAAGGCGAGAGGTGGTTTCCATCTATACCCGTCCTCGTTTAGTCGCAAACCTATTCTTTCAAAATAGTTCGCAAATGAAACATTTTCCTATTTAAGACGTCAAAGTTACATAGATAGTAATGGAGAAAATCGTGGGGTGAATGGATGCAAAAATGGTTCGGAGTTGTCTTTCCTATACTTAGCATTGTGCTGTTGTTATGGATTGAGCAAAGTGTCGGCGTAACATATGGAGTTAAAACTGTCGCGAAGGTGATGCTATTTCTCGCAATCCCTTTGATTCTTTTCCGCGCGACGAAGTTTCCATTTCTCCGGTTTCGGAAAGCTGACCGAAAGAGCATTCGGCTCGCTTTCATTTTAGGAATTTCGATCATGGCGCTCATTATCGGGGCATTCCTTTTATTGCAACGGTTCATTGACATCGCTTCTGTGCGGGACGACTTGCTGCAATCCGGCATTACACCTGCCGTATTCCCGTTCATCGCACTATATATTTTGATCGGAAACTCGGTCATAGAGGAATTCTTTTTTCGAGGACTCCTGCCCAACCTATTCGGCCAGTCAAAAATACGGTTCATCCTGCCGCCATTCTTTTTCGCCGTTTATCATATCGCCATCTTCTTGCCATGGTTCACATTGCCGATTTTACTGCTAGCTGTCGGCGGACTTTGGGCGGGCGGGCTGATCTTTCAGCTTGTGAATGAAAAATGCCGCACGATCCTGCCGTCTTGGATCATCCATATGTTTGCGGATCTTGGCATACTATTTATCGGGGTGTATATCCTTTATTTTTATTGACACGGAAATGCTCGATTTTTTTTGGATTGCCGATGACGATCAACGTATCTCCCTGCTGAAATTTTTCATTCAAATCCGGATTGCTAAGCAGTTCTTCATTCCGCAAAATCGCGACGAGGGTGATTTCAAAGTATTTCTGCAGGTTCGCGTCCTCGATTGTCATTCCGATAAACGGTTCCGTATGATCCAGTGCAACTTCCCCTACCATGAACTCTTTTTCTTCCGATCGGATCAGATCATTGATGAAGTCGGTGCCGTTCGGTTTCATGATAGACATCGCCAACTCCCTGCCCCCGATGATAGACGGGTTAATGACGCTATCCGCGCCCGCTTTTTCCAATATATCCTCCGAGTCATCCCGTTCCGCACGTGCTGAGATGACAATGTCCTCGTTGATGCTCTTTGCAGTCAAAGTGATGAAAACATTATCGGCGTCATTGGATAAAGTGGTGATAAGTGCACGGGCTTGATCGACACGGGCTTGCAGCAAGACGGCTTTGTCAGTCGGATCGCCGATGATCCGAAGAGTGCCCGGTTCGACGACTTCCAGCAGATCACTTTCATTGTCATGAATGACTAAAATCTGAACGCCTTCCTCCTTCAATTGCTTATACACTTGCCGACCGACGCGCCCGAAACCGCAGATGATGATATGGTCAGTTAAATTGGCAATTTGTTTTTCCATCCTTCTCACCCACACCCTATTCGATAATTGCTGTTCGATGAAATAGGAAGCCCCGATTCCGAGTGCATATGTCACGATTCCCGCTCCTAGCGGCACAAGAAACAAGGCAAACCACCGGCCTTCTTCTGTCGTCGGATAAATGTCTCCATAACCGATCGTCATGACTGAAATGATTGTCATCCAAAAGGCATTGAATGGGGATAAATCTTCAAAATACATGAATCCGACCGTCGCCACGACGAGCAGCAGCACCATTATAGCGAACAAGAAAATGACCCGCTTATATCGCCTGTCCAAATCCATCCATCGGCTATACAAACCGGCCACCTCCGTGCAAAAGTTTTTCTTTTTGTATTCCTTTAGTTGGGGGGTTGTAAACCTTCAGTCGATCTTTCAAATGAAAAAACCGCATGCCTGCCAATTTTTCTCAGCAGTGCATACGGATTGTTTATTTTGTCGGTACGGTCACAGTCACTTTGAACAGATCGCCATCAAGATCGATTTTCATAATTCCACCGTGCATGTCAACGATTGATTGCGCGATTGCTAATCCGAGACCCGATCCGTCGGTATGACGCGATGTGTCTGCACGCTTGAAACGTTCGAACAGTTCATCGACATTTTCACCAAGCTCATATTTCGTAATGTTTTTCACGACGAATTCTGCAGACTCCCCTGCTTTTTGCAGCGTTACGTACACGCGAGTGCCCGGCAATGAATATTTGATGGCATTGACGATCAGGTTATCAAGTACGCGCCACCATCTTTGCCCATCCACGTAGGCGATAAGCATGTCTTCAGGCAGTGCCGTTCGGAAGTCGAGACCGGAGTTGGCAATCTCTTCAGCATGTTCCGCAAGTGCTTGCTGTAGCAATTGCGTCAAATCGACACGCTGTTTATGTAACTCCAGATTGCCGCTTGCCATTTTCGACACTTCGAATAAATCCTCGATGAGCGTCTTCAATCGTTGCGATTTTTTATCAAGTATATCGACATATTTCGCGCGTTCTTCTGGTGTAATCGTTTCATCCTTCAACAGATCGGTGTACGTGATGATCGAGGTCAACGGCGTCCTGAGATCATGGCTCACATTTGTGATCAATTCCGTTTTTAGCCGCTCGCTTTTCGCCTGCTCGGTCATGGAAACCCGCACACCTTCACGAAGATTGTTCAGGTTTTTCGCGTGCTCCGCGAGCGGTGAACGGCCTTCAACTTTAATATCTTCATTCAAACGTCCTGCTGCCATCTGTTCCGTCGAAATGATGATCCGGTTCAAGTACGCGGAACGCCGGACGAAAATATAGAGGGCAGGAAGGCCAAGAAATATGACGCAAAATGTGTAGAGGATGAATAAGGGCCCATCCATAAGACCGACTATGAATCCAATTCCCGCTAAGAAAAATCCGATAAGCAGGATGAACGACTGAACGCCGATCGACTTTTTCAAGAACATCTCACGCCATGCTTTAAGGAATTGAAGCGTATAACTGTTTTTTATATCCCTTGCAAATACCCCTTTTTTCTCCCATCGTTCCACACTATTCACAAGCTGGAATGCAAGCAAGGCAGTCATGAGGACGCTGCCTAAAAAGATGGTGCCCAGCCAAATAACCCAGCTTTCCAATCTTTGTTGTGTAAAGAAGTTCAGCAGATTATAGGACTTGCTGTTGATGGATTCTACTAAAATTAGCGCTGACATGAAGAATGCCGCTGCCTTTACATCGATTTTCACATCAGAACACCAATCAGCAATCGGTGTTCCTGTCACCCATTCCTTCCGAAACTTCATGACCGTTAATAAGGTAATGAGTGCTAGTAAGCCAAGAGCCCAAAAGGCATACATGCCATATTTTCCTTTGTTGAAATCCTTGTATTGTGCATATAAAGCGCCGCCCTTCTCAAAGGCCGCCTTAGGAACAATGACAACACCTTCAAAGGATTGCACGGAATTTGCCATAGCAGTTATTTCTTCATCAGACACGTGAGCATCTTCATAATATTTAACGTATGTCGTTGTCCACTCCGAATAGCGTCCTGGAAATGAACTCACCTTTAAGTAGTGACTATTTGCACTGAAGTTCTTTTTATAACCGGCAGGCTGCGTAATATCACCCTGAGAAAACGTTTCGCCAGTTTCTACATTCTTCAACTTATAGGCGACATGCAAGGAGTAGGTTTTGTTTTTAATTTCATTCAGATAATTTTCCAAAACTTTCTCTTTCGCCTTGCGGATTTTCGCCTCTATATGTGCATCTCCCTCAAAATTCTTACGGATATCCTCCAATTTCATATCCCGTTCTTCAATCAGCGTGCTTTGTAATAATTCATTTTCAACAACTTTCGCATCCGCGATCCTTTGTGCGTATTGATCATGGATACTGGCAAGTTGGTCTGCCAATGTGCCATAGCGAGTCCGATGCTCTTCAATTTCCCTATCTGATACTGTAATTTTCTTCTTTGCCTCTTCTATATTGATCGGGTTTAGCACGGAAGGACCGATCACATCATAAAACTCTTCTAACCGCCACTTCATATCTTCCGAATCGGAAAAGTCTTTTCCAATCAATCCCGTTCCCTGTCTTGCAAATGAAAGGCTGGCAAGCAGCACAATTGTAACAAGCGCTGACCATATTACTAATAGGGCTTTATTTTTCATCAGGCTGTGCCTCCTCTAATGATGCGTGAAAAATAGGCGATGGCACGTGTTGATCGTTCCCAACCGTTTTCGAACATATCGATGATGTAGGGGAAACAATAGCCGATGCTGACGAATGCGATGCAGATGGAGAACACCGAAAATACGACGCCCCAATCACTTTTCGATTTTGTAGCCAATTCCCCACACCACCTTTACATATCTCGGATTTTTCGGATCCGCCTCGATTTTCTCGCGTATTTTACGGATGTGGACCGCCACAATATTTTCCGCATTATACGCTTCTTCATTCCACACTCGCTCGTAAATCTCATTTATGGAAAACACACGCCCCGCGTTTTTCATGAGCAATTCCGTAATCTTATATTCGATTGGCGTCAGCTTAACCGGTTTCCCATCAACCGATAACTCTTTCGCGTCCTCATCGAGCGCCAACCCATCAATCTCGATTTTTTTCTGACCATCGTATGTACCGAACTGGACATACCGGCGCAGCTGCGACTTGACGCGCGCCATCAGCTCAAGTGGGTGGAACGGCTTCGTCACATAATCATCCGCGCCGACCGACAATCCATGGATCTTATCCGAATCCTCCGCCTTTGCACTCAGCATGATGATCGGAATGTTCTGCGCCTCCCGGATTTTGAACGTCGCCGTAATCCCATCCATATTGGGCATCATAATGTCGAGGATGAGCAGATGGACGTCATTTATGGTGAGCAGGTCGAGCGCCTCTTTTCCATCCGCTGCTTTCAAAACGTTGTATCCTTCATTTTTTAAATAAATTTCAATCCCATCACGGATCTCCTTATCATCATCCGCCACAAGCACTGTAAACTTCGCCATCATCCGCACCTCGCTTTCCTCTATGATACCAATTGTATTGGGTAAATCTTAACATTCGATGAGGGGAATTATGAAGAAATTCTTAAGATGGCGAGTTGAGCGGTGATAAACTCAACGTTGGCTGCCACAGTTGATGAATTTGCATGGAGTTCGCGGTGGAAAACAACCGAATTGCAACGAATCGGTGGTAAAGTGAGGAGAATCGGTGGTATTGCTAGCTGAATCGGTGATAAAGCTCCCGGAAGCGGTGGTAATCACCCGAGAATCGGTGGTAATCTGTTGTTTGCATGGAAAACGCTTGGAAATTGCCATGAAAATCAATCAAGTTGCAGCGAATCGGTGATAACGTCGGCCAAGTCGGTGATAACAGCTTGTGAATCGGTGATAACACTTAATACTTCGCCTATAACGGTCTACTTTTCTCCCTCTTGTTATAATCCACCCCAAAAAGTCCATGCTTCCCATATACCGGGAGGTGAATTGACTTGGCAAAAGAAAAGAAAATCAAAAAAGGCAATACATTGGATCGAGAGGAATTCGGGTATGGCTTTGACATCAGTCCCGATGATATGGGTGTGATCGGGAAGAATGACAACGTGAAAAATAAAAACAACAAGACAGATGAAGATAAGTCCGACCAAAAGCGGCCACCGACCAATTGGTAATTGCTATTGATTTATTCGAGTAAAATGACTATAATCATTCCAACTACATCTTACTAAAGGCAATGAGAGGGAAAAGTAAAAAGAGGATGTCGCCTAGAGAGCTTCTGACGGTGGAAATGAAGCGGACAAATCTTTTGAACATGATCCTTGAGCCGCGCACTGAACGTCTTCGGACTAGTAGGATGCGACGAGTTGGCACTTGTTATCCTTGCCAGAGTATAACGCTTTTTCAGCGCGTACTTTTGGAGGCAATCAGTGTAAACTGGTTGCGAAGTAAGGTGGTACCACGGATTACAGACCCCGTCCTTATCGGTTTTTATCGATAGGGGCGGGGTTTTTTCATTTTATTTGAAGGAGGAAGATACGATGAGTGTTTTTATCGGAGGGGCTTGGCCGTACGCGAATGGGTCGTTGCATCTGGGACATATCGCTGCGCTGCTGCCGGGGGATATTTTGGCGAGGTATTACCGGTTGAAAGGCGAGAAGGTTCTTTATGCTTCAGGAAGTGATTGCAACGGGACTCCTATTTCAATTCGGGCAAATGCCGAAGGAGTGTCTGTTAAGGAAATTGCAGACCGTTATCATACGGAGTTTATCGTTTGTTTTTCAAGATTGGGATTCTCGTATGACATATACACGCGGACAGACGGAAGATTTCATCATCAAGTTGTCCGCAATGTATTTTTAACGTTACTGGACCGCGGTTTCATTTTCAAAAAAGAAGTCGAACAGACGTATTGCGAGGTCGACGAGCGTTTCCTTCCAGATCGATTTGTCGAAGGCATTTGCCCTCACTGCGGAAGTCGTGCACGAGGCGATCAGTGCGACAATTGCGGCTCGATTTTAGATCCGCTTGATTTGACGGAGCGCACGTGCAAGCTTTGCGGGAACGAACCGACCGTGCGGAAGACGGAGCATTTTTATTTCAAATTAAGTTCTTTTCAAGATGAACTTGAGAAGTATGTCGGCGGAGCGAAAACTGAAGGAAGATGGCGGGCAAATGCGATTCACCAATCTGAGCGCTATTTACGGGAAGGTCTCCGTGATCGGGCTGCTTCACGGGATTTGGCGAACGGTGTCGGCATTCCTGTCAGAGGCTATGAGGATAAAAAAGTGTATGTATGGATCGAGGCGGTGACGGGCTATTATTCCGCGAGCCAGGAATGGGCGGCTTTGAACCGCGTGGATTTCGAGGAGTTTTGGAACGAAGAAACGGTCTCCTACTATGTGCATGGCAAAGACAACATCCCCTTCCATACAATCATTTGGCCAGCTATTCTAATGGGAATTGGCAAGGAGAATGCATTGCCGACCCATGTCATTTCCAATGAATATTTGACATTGGAGAAGCGAAAATTGTCGACGAGCCAAAACTGGGCGGTATGGGTGCCGGATATTTTGGAACGTTATCATCCGGATTCGGTAAGGTACTTTTTGACGGCGAACGCTCCGGAAGGCAGGGATGCAGATTTTTCATGGCGCGAGTTCATCTATAGCCATAACTCGGAGCTTTTGGGGGCGTACGGAAATTTCGTAAACAGGACATTGAAGTTTATTGAGAAATCGTATGCCGGGGTTGTGCCGGTTGCGGAGATTAATTTGGAAATAAAGGAATTAGTTATGGGGCTTTATTCCAAAGTCGGCGAACGAATTGAAGAAGGACACTTTAAAGAAGCGATCGAAACGATTTTTGAGTTCATTCGCCGGGCTAATAAATACTTCGATGATGAAAAACCTTGGATACAGATCAAGGATGACGAAGCAGGATGTAGGCGAACAATGGCTACATGCGTATATGTCATCGCAAACTTGGCACAGCTTCTCTCCCCTTTCCTGCCGTTTTCGAGTGAGGACGTGCAAGCGATGCTGAGACTGCGGAAGCCTGAATGGAAGGAAATCGAAATTGGTAAACTGACATTGACACATGTCAAACCACTGTTTGAACGGATTGAAGTCGAGCAGATTGACGTGGAATTGGAACGATTGAGGGAGAAATCGATAGGGGTGCAATGAATTCCGACCTTCTCATAGTTTGAGAAGGTTTTTTCATTGAAAATGGAAGGTAATTATAAGCATTCGGTGATAAACATGGTCAATTCGGTGATAACTGGACGAGAATCGGTGATAAACTTTCATATCGGTGGTAAACCCCTTCCCCTAAATATTTGATGCAATCCCACCCTCAATTTGAGACAATATACAGACAAATAAAAAGGTTGGAAGGGGGATGGCTGTGAAAGAACGTTATTTTTGGACGGCGCTCGGACTTATCGCGATCAGTTGGATTGCGAATTCATTATACGCACAGTCCAAGCAATTGGAGGAGCCTATTTTTCTGGATCATTATATTGAAACGACGACGGATGAACATGACCATAACTATGTCATCTTTTACTATTTAGCAAATAAACACGATTACTCTACTATCAATTATATAAGATTCGGTGATGTCGAAGGCTTTCCGCAAGGTGACTATTTCTATGCAGGAACCACCGGCCCCCATGCAATTGACACATATAATCATCAAGAATTAAGAAGCATAACAGTCGCATTAAGGTCATTCAATGATAAAAAAGATGCACAATCATTCAACGAAATGCAAGTATTCTATTCAGACGGCAGATCATCAACCGCGTCCATCGGGGAAGTGATCATCTATCCAAAAAGGGACTATGGGAATGACGATGCTAGAGCGTTGGAACAACCATCTAGCGGAAGCAGCAATGACGGTTCGAGTTGGGATACATTCCGAGCAACCGAGCCGTTGGCAATCGAGAAGATCGACTTCCCTTTCAATGAACCGATTGAGGAACGGTTCAACTTCACGATTAGCGGCAAACAAACGGAGCAACCGTTGAATTCCCTAGAGCTTCCGATTCGGTTAGAGAAGGATAAATCTGTGACTTTGAAAATGAACTTAAAAGAAAAAAGTTTTGTGAACCCTTTCGCATTCGCCATCCGTATATCCGGAACAACGGAGAAGGGAAGTCCTTTCACGAACTATGCCCATTACAATTCGTTTCCGTATTTAACACAGGAAGACGTGAATCGAATTATTGAGGAAAAGACGGGGAGGGGACCGGATGAATAAAGCGTTGCGGCAAATCTTCTGGGGGTATGTATTCATCTTTTTCCGAATTCATATCGGCTTCGATGTATTAGCGGATCCAATCGGTTATTTCCTGATTTTATCGGGATGCTCCAAGCTCGTTGAGGCATATCCAGTAGCTAAAAAAGCAATGATTGTCGCGATGATCGGTGCTATCGTTTCGCTTCCTTCCGTCTTCGTGAACCTTTCGGAAATACCTCTTACATTTGGTTGGTCGACTTACTCCAGCTTTCTATTAGTCCTCAAAATGGTTATGGGCTATTACTTGTTCATTGTGTTGAAAGATGTAACGAAAGTGTTTGGCGGCCGAGCGTTGCATCAAAGAATAGAAAACACGTTCAAATTCTACGTGGCGATCCATCTTTTCGCATTGGCAATACAATCCTTTTTCATGAATGTACCGGAAGACGGATGGGCCGCTCTTTCATTACTTTCATTAATCGGCGTGCTTGTGATTGATATTCTGTTTCTACTATTGATCGGTGCCATCCGGCGTGTCAGCCCGGAACAACTTCGGGTAGATACGTTCATTTGAAGCTAATTTCCCGCATAAAGTATGAATCAGAGGGGGTTATCATTTGTTCAAAAACGATTCTAACCAAATTCGCGCTGGATGGCTCATCTTTTTGGCGTTCTTCGCGATGTTCATTACGCAGCAAATTTTTGCAATTCCGGGAGGAGTCCTGCTGGCGATTGCTGATTTCCCGTTTCAAGATGGAAATTACGATATGGACTTCCAAGCAGCATTCGACAGGCACCCGTGGATCTTCTTATTAACCCAAGGCGGCGGGACAGTCGGCGGAATGCTCTCTACTGTTTTGTTATGGCGTTTTGTAAATAAAGGGACGTTGAAAGAGTTGGGATTCAGGGGTTCGTTGAAAGATTTAGGGTTCGGCCTCTTGCTCGGAGCAGTGTCGATCGCCATCATTTTCTTTGTTCTATTGGCTTCCGGTAATGTGGCGTTGCTCAATTCATTCACGAAACCTGAGTTCACTGTGTACTCATTGTCATTTCTGGTACTTTTCATTCTTGTCGGATTTTTTGAAGAGATGTTTTTCAGAGGATATGTCATGTCCACACTGGAACGACGCGGGAATCCAAAATGGCTCGTCTATGTCGCCTCCGCTGTTGTGTTCAGTTTGGCACACGGCACCAATCCGAATGTCAGCGTATTGGGCTTGATCAATATCGCATTGGTCGGCGTTTTATTCGCCTATATGTTTGATGCAACGAAGAGCTTGTGGCTTCCAATCGGCTATCATATTACGTGGAACTACTTTCAAGGGAATGTTTTCGGATTTGCGGTGAGCGGAACGACCCCACACGGAATCTATAACGTCTCGGTGGAAGAAGGAAATGCATGGCTGACCGGCGGAGCGTTTGGATTGGAAGGCGGCTTATTAGCGACGTTGTTAATTATTCTAGGATTTTTTGCAACGAGAGTGTATGTGAGGATGAAGGCGAAGTAAAGCGGTTATGCGTCTTTGCTGCGATTTATGCGTGATTTTTGGAGTTTATGCGCGATTTTGCGGATTTATGAGCGATTTTAGCGATTTATGAGCTTTTGAGGCATTTTATGCGTGTTTGGAATGGCTTATGTGTGAATGAAACCTTGTTTGAGGCTGCCTAGCTTATGGCAGCCTCTTCTTTTCGTCCGCTGAGCGTTAAAACGAGGATTCCGCCTAAAAGGAGCGCGATTCCTGACCATGAAACAAAATCCAGCCTTTCCCCTACAACGAGCACGCTTAAAATCGCGGCAGTGAGCGGTTCGGCTAGCGAGAGCGTAACCGCGGATGATGAGGGGATGTGCCGCAGCCCGGTGGAAAACAGAATATATGCCACACTTGTCGTCGCGATACCGAGGTAGATCATCGTCGCTATACCGGGTAGGGATACTAACCCTTCCGTTTCGAAGATGAACAAAAACGGCATGAGCATAATTGCGCTTATCGAGAAAATGACGGCAACAGAAGGAATGGCATCCGCTTTCTCTAACACTTCTTTATTGAATAAAGTATAAAAGGCAAATAAAAGTCCAGCAAGTAATGATAATGAGACGCCGACAGGATTGACGACTAGCCCCTCTTTATTTGAAAATAATAGTATACAGCCGACGACGGCGAGCGATGTTGCAGTTACCCATACTTTTGTCGGACGCTTTTTTACAATTAGCCATTCAATGATTCCTGAAAACATCGGTGCACTTCCGATGGCTACAACGGTTCCTATAGCAATCCCCGTCAATCGGATTGACGTGAAGAAGCAATATTGGAAAATCGCCATCGCCAATGCTGCTAGAATAGTCGCTTTCCACGGCCAATTTCGAAAATCTATTTTTCGAAGAATCAGCATAATAATGAGCAAAGTGAACCCGCCCACCGCAAGCCTTGAAGCACCGACCGCCAGTGGGTGAACGGTTTGCGGCATGAATGTTTGTGCAGTGCCTGTCGTTCCCCAAAGCACCGCCCCTAAAAGGACAACTATGAATGCAATGCGCTGTGACAAAGAAATCCCCTCCTCCGATGTATTGAATATATCATGATATCGAAGGAGGGTGTATGAATTATCTAAATTATTTAGCTGTTGATTCGATCGTTTTTTTCAGCTTCGCCAATAGCCCATCCCAGCCTTCGGACATGCGAGGGCGAACGACGTCATGCGATTCACCGAACTCGGTCTGCTTGCCATCTTCCCAACCAGCATGGATGAAGGTCAACTCGGTTTGTCCATCGATTGCTTTCAATTGAAAATGTACTTGCCAATCCTTCCCCCAGTCGAATGACAAACGGTTCGACGGTTGCACTTCAGTCACTCTACATGGCGATTCTCCCCATGGACCCGCTTGTAAGGTAAATTCTTTTCCTTCGACCGGTTCCATATCGTTCGGCATGAACCAAGCTCCAATCCCATCCGCCGTTGAAATGTACGGCCAGACCGTTTCCACAGGAGCCTCTATCATAATACTTTTCTTTATTTCATTCGTCATGCAAATTCCTCCTCATTTTTCATGGGATTGCTTCACTTTATTTCCAGTTTACCATATAAGGCGTGCCTTATAATCGGTTGTTCATCAAAGGACCTTGAACGCGGAAAAAATTGGCCATTGCACTATTATAGTGAGTATTGAACGTTCAACGACGCTATGATACACTATAATGCAGGCTTTTTGCCGCGTGGTTCGTAACCATCCCACGAAAAAAAACTAAGGAGAAATGAATATGAATATAAAAACGATGGCAACGAGCGGTATAATCGCTGCGTTGTATGTTGCTGTGACGTTTCTGATTGCCCCATTCGGGTTCACTAACATCCAGTTCCGCTTATCGGAGATGTTCAATCATCTCGTTGTGTTCAATAAAAAATACATCGTCGGGGTTGTATTAGGTGTATTTATCGCCAATATGCTCTTCTCTGAATTGGGACCGATCGATCTCGTATTTGGTGTTGGGCATTCCTTACTCGCTCTATCCATTACAATTCTTTCTGCGAAATGGATCAAAGGGCTTTACCTACGGATGTTCTTCAATACACTTGTATTTACGTTTACGATGTTCATTATTGCATGGGAACTGAACATTGTAATGGAGTGGCCTTTCTTACTGACATGGTTCTTCATCGCTGTGAGTGAATTTGTCGTCATGGCGGTCGGCATTCCTATCATGGTTGCATTGAATAAACGACTTAATTTCAGCAAGCTCATATAGGATTAAAAAACAGAGAGTGGCATTTAATAGCCGCTCTCTGTTTTATTTTACTCATACATAGGTGTTGCCGTATTGCGTTTTTAATAGCCAAGAGTGGAAAAAGTATTCCCCGACAGAGATAATTGCTCCAGCCAAAAATGCTTCTCCCAATGATTCCGAATATCCAAGCAAGTTTAAGCCACCCCATAAAACAATAAATCCTAACGCCAAGTCTCCAATCGTCGCGGTCATATTGCCTACTCTTGGGAGAATCATCAGATCTCCCAAGTAAGAAATTAATAGTAAAGCGACACCTAAAATAGTGGAGTGCCAAAAAGCGACGCCATTGAAAACCGTTAGCACAATCCAAAGAACAGGGAATATCAAAATTGCTTTGATCAGAAGCGACCTTCCATGGTTAACGTTTGATTCCTCATTCATCGTTATTGCCTCCATTCATATACTACTTTTAACATTGCCCAAGTCCAATTAAAATATGTAGGAAGCGCTTCGTTCGATTATAATATTTAGATAATGAAAGGAGAGTTTTTAATGTATATGACGATTGAAGAAACAGCAGAATATTTGAGTATGCCAGTCGAGCAAGTCCGGAAGTATGTATGGGAAGGACGCATCCGTTCCGTTCATGACGGCGAACAGTTCTTCATCAATCAGAATCAATTCAGCGAGTATTTCAACCAGCTCGAGACGTTAAAAAGGCAAATCGACGACTATTTCAATGAACCGCTTCCACCCGACCGTGATATTAAGGATGAGGATTAAAAACCCCTATAAAGGGTAAACTGAAACCAGGGATGTGCCATAGTATAAAAGACACAATTTTTTCATTCAATACTAGTCGGATTTTCAATTCGAAATATGCTATTTATTTCTAACAGGCACCTTTGGGATGCATTTTACCGGCGTTAATAAAAAAATCAAATGAGCGATTGTTGTAAGTGACTAGATTTTCACTCCCTTTGCTTTCCCACTACATGATTGGTATAGTGTGTAGTCGTTTCAAAAATCCATTATTAATAGGGGGAAACATGCGAAAAATATCAAATGTGTTTTATATAACAATCGGCCTGATTATATTGGCTGTTGGATATGGAGTGATTGCGGCGGAGAGTTTTGAAGCCGTCACAAATTCCATCAAATCCTTCGTATCATCTTCATTCGGATGGTATTACATGCTCCTGCTCTCATTCCTGCTTGTGCTTAGCCTTTTCTTCATTTTTAGCCCATTCGGCAAAGTGCGATTAGGACAAGATGAAGACCGTGCATCGTTTTCGACAATCACTTGGATTGCCATGCTTTTTTCTGCAGGGATGGGAATCGGGTTAGTCTTCTACGGGGCAGCAGAACCGCTATCCCACTATGCAATCAATCCCGCAACAGCGGAGCCTAATACTGATGCTGCATTTAAAGAAGCAATGCGACAAACATTCTTCCATTGGGGATTGCATGTATGGGCCATGTACGGGATCGTCGGACTTGCTCTTGCATATTTCCAATTCCGTAAAGGGGAGCCAGGTTTAATTTCAGCAACATTGAAGCCGATTTTCGGTAAAAAAATGGAGGGGCCATGGGGCGTCCTCGTAGATGTACTTGCCGTATTTGCAACAGCTTTTGGCGTTGCCACTTCTCTCGGCTTCGGTGCTGTTCAAATTAACGCAGGCTTGAATTATCTATTTGGTTTTTCAATCGGATTCACTTCACAACTGATCATTATCGCTGTCGTGACAGTACTCTTTGTCATGTCTGCCTGGTCGGGGCTTAGCAAAGGAATCAAATATTTGTCGAACACGAACCTGATACTTGCACTCGCCCTATTAGGTTTCGTCCTCATCTTAGGACCGACGTTGCTGATCTTCAATGTTTTCACCGATTCCATTGGAGGCTATCTCGCCAACCTCGTTTCAATGAGTTTCCGGACTGCACCGTTGAATGACGCTCATCGTGAGTGGCTGGAAGGTTGGACGATCTTCTATTGGGCTTGGTGGATTTCCTGGGCACCATTCGTCAGCATGTTCATTGCGAGGGTATCAAAGGGCAGGACAATCAGAGAGTTCATGGTCGTTGTCATGTTGGCACCAACCGTTTTGAGCGCTATCTGGTTTTCAGCTTTCGGAACGACTGCCATTAACATGCAGCGTAAAGGGATTGCAGACTTAGCGAAAACAGACACTGAATTGACGATTTTTGAAATGTTCCATGCGATGCCTTTATCGTTCATTATTTCCATTGTCGCAGTTCTGTTAATTGCATCGTTTTTCATCACTTCCGCAGATTCGGCGACATTTGTGTTAGGCATGCAGTCCACATATGGTTCATTGACCCCGCCAAATAGCGTAAAAATCATTTGGGGAGTTATCCAGTCGACCATTGCGATCATATTGTTATCAGTAAACGGATTGACAGCACTGCAAAATACAATCATCATTGCCGCCTTGCCATTCTCTTTCATCATACTGCTCATGATCGTTTCTCTAATCAAAGCATTACAAAGCGAACTGCCAAAGAGTGAAAGGCCGAGGAGAAGAAAAGCGAAAGATACCATTTAAATGGCATAGAAAAAAGTGGAGGGGAATTAAAAATTCCTCCTCCACTTTTTTAATTTGGCACCAGGACTGCTTCGTGTTGGCGAATGATATGCAGCAGGTCGGCCACCATCGCACTTCCCGTCGGATACATTCCTGCTCCGGGGCCTACTAATTTCAACGGCCCGAGGTACTCCGTATCTACAATAATTGCATTGTTGACCCCGTCTATGCTGAACAGCGGGTGATCAGCGCCAATCAAAACCGGCCCAACAGTCGCTTGCAGCTTCCCTTTTTCGTCCTCCCATATATCTGCCACGTGACGATAACGAAGGTCGGCTTTTGATGCATCATCGATATCGATCGATTCAAGATGATTGATTCCAACAACTGGTACATCTTCCCAATCCGGTTGCTGGCCGAAAGCGAGCGAGCTCAAAATCATCAGCTTTCGGAAGGCGTCCGTGCCATCCACATCATCCGCAGGATCCGCTTCCGCGTAACCGCTTTGCTGTGCATGTGAGAGCGCTGATTTAAAAGAAGATCCTTCATCGCGCATTTTCGTCAAAATGAAATTCGACGTCCCATTTAAAATGCCTTGGATCCGTTTAATCCGGTCGCCTACCAGCAGATTGGTCACAGTCCGGATAATCGGTACACCGCCAGCTGTCGTCGCTTCGAACCCGACTTGCACATTCCGGAACTCGGCATGTTTCCTCAACGCAGGTCCGTGATTTGCAAACATCTTTTTGTTCGCAGTTATGATGTGACAGCCTTTCTCAATCGCATCTGACAAATACGTATAAGCAGGTTCTTCCCCGACAATCGCTTCAAGAACGATATCAATTTCGGGATTCCCCAATATGTCCTGTATATCATCTGTAAAATTCGCGCCTATGATCGGCAGGCGCTCTTTCGCCTTGTCTTTCACAAGGATGGATACGACATCAACGGTGAAGCCAGTGCTTTTTTTAATTTCTTCCCGCTTCTCTTGCAGGATTCTATAAACACCTTCACCGACCGTACCAAAACCGAGTATGGCCACTTTAATTGACGGCATTGAAACCACCCTTTCATTTCTAAAGCGGAGGAGGGCGTTTAGCCCGTGCTCGTAACGCTTCGCTTTTACTCGCAAAAGCCGTTCTATGTGACGGCTTTCGCAGCTAGATGTTAATCATAGCAATAGTTAGCGAACGGCTACCGGTGCAGCTTTTTCAATCGCCTGTTTAAGGTCCGCAATAATATCTTCAGTAGACTCCAGTCCGACAGACAGACGGATCAATTCCTCTGGCGTTCCTGTCTTTTTCAAGTCCTCCGCAGACAATTGCTGGTGCGTCGTCGATGCAGGATGAATGATAAGCGATTTTGCATCCCCTACGTTCGCAACATGCGACCATAGCGTAATATTGTCAATCACTCTGCGTCCTGCGTCACGGCCGCCTTTAATTCCGAAGACGATGATAGAACCAAACCCGTTCTTCAAATATTTCTTTGCATTTTCATGTGTTGGATGATCTTCAAGACCCGTGTACGTCACCCATTCCACAGACGGATGAGCTTGTAGGAATTCAGCGACTTTCACGGCATTTTCGTTATGGCGTGTCACACGCAAATGGAGCGTCTCCAGCCCTTGAAGGAAGTTGAATGCACTATCAGGATCCAGGCAAGGTCCGAAGTCGCGCAGCAATTGGACGCGGAGCTTCGTCGCAAATGCGGCTCCCGCCGTGTCGATTCCGTAGCGAAGACCGTTGTACGTTTCATCCGGCTCCGTGAAGCCCGGGAACTTGCCTCTCGTCCAGTCGAATTTCCCTGCGTCAACTACGACGCCTCCGATAGTCGTTCCATGGCCACCGATCCACTTCGTTGCGGAATGAATGACAACGTCAGCTCCAAACTCGATTGGGTTCGATCCGTATGGGGATGCGAATGTATTATCGATGAGGAATGGGATTTCATTTTCATGAGCAATGTTAGCGACCGCTTCGATATCAAGGACTTGAAGGCTAGGATTCCCGATTGTTTCTGCGAAAATCGCTTTCGTTTTATCTGTAATCGCGGCACGGAAGTTTTCAGGTTCGTCCGCGTCCACGAATTTCACATTGATACCGTAGCGTGGAAGCGTGACGGCGAATAGATTATACGTACCGCCGTAAAGATTGCCGGCAGCGATGATTTCGTCACCTGCACCCGCAATATTCAGAATGGAGAATGCGATTGCTGCCATTCCGGAAGACAGAGCAACTGCAGCGGTTCCACCTTCTAAAAGTGCTACCCTTTCTTCAAAGACAGCAACGGTCGGGTTCGTGATTCTTGTATAAATATTCCCTGCTTCTTGCAGGCCGAATAAGTTTTGAGCATGTTCAGTATCTCGGAATACGAATGCAGTAGTACGGTGGATTGGCACAGCACGGGAACCTGTAATCGGATCCGGCTTTTGCCCTCCGTGTAAGAGAAGAGTTTCTGGTTGAAGTGGTTTGTTTGTCATTGTCATTACCTCCAGTGGTTTTTTAAGATGAAAATGGTGCAATGCGGAGGCGTTGGGGGTTTTGGGAATAAAAAATAACCCCTTTCGCTAAGAGAAGGGTTACGCTTTCGCTTATTCCTCCTCTTATCTTTCAGACCGTTTTCACGAATCTGTAGGAAGTAGCACCTTTGCAAGTTCGTCACTTGCCGGTTGCCGGGCATCGCAGGGCCTAGTCCCTCCGCCGCTCTTGATAAGAGTTTGGTTATTCAGTTTTTCATCTTGTTGAACAGTATAGGAGACTATTTTTTAAAAGTCAAGGGGTGAATTTATTTTTTTCTGAAACTTGCGCTTTATCTTCGATGTTATAATAGTTGTAGTAGTCGGAATGACGGATTGATCGCGCGGGTGGATACTTTGAGCGCGGGAGTGGCTTTTTTGAGCGCGGATGCAGCCTCTTTGAGCGCGTAGCCAGTTGCTTTGGACGCGATTCAGTCAAAATAGAACATCGGTGTATATGAATATATTAGTTTTGGGGGATTTTTATGACGTTATGGATTGTAGCTAACATAATTTGTGGATATTTGGTCGGCTGTCTGCATGGCTCGACTGTCGCGCGTTGGATTTCGGGGGTTAATTTGAAAGAAACCGGTGTTAAAAACGCCGGGGCATCAAATGCGATGATCGTTCTTGGGAAACGGTATGGCGCGCTTGTTGCATTGATTGATATTGGCAAAGGAATTTTTGCTGTCATTGCCGTCAGATTAATTACCGGACATTTCGGCCTGCCTACGGAATACATCACTTTATTATTATTCGCTGTCGGTGCTGCTGTTATATTCGGCCATAACTATCCGTTCCATATGAAGTTCAACGGAGGGAAAGGGACAGCAACTGTAATCGGTGTACTATTTGCGATTGACTGGCGGTTCGGACTTGCCGGGTTCATTCTATTCATTCTAGTGGCCATCATATCTGACATTCTTGTCTTTGGCGTTATCATGTTATACATTACTTTATTGGTCATGGCCGTTTGGTTAGATGGCTATTGGACAATAGTAATTGCAGCTTTACTTTTCCTTATGGCAATCTGGAAGCATATCGAAAACTTGAAGCGTATTCGCAAAGGGACGGAGCCACGCATTCGCACATCATTCAAGAAAAAACAGAAGCACTCGGAATGAGGCTTCTGTTTTTTCAATGAGATTGCCTTTTAACAATCAAAAATCTAACCAAATCTTCACAGCCGTTCCTAAGATCAACACTGCCAATATCCCCTGCAATACTTTCGTATTCATCTTCTGTCCTGCTTTTGCCCCGAGTGGCGCGGCGAGGATGCTTGCTACAATCATGACAGCTGCAGGACCGTAAAGCACCTGGTCTGTCATGATCTTCCCTACCGTCGAACCGATTGATGAAATGAATGTAATGGCGAGAGAAGTAGCAATCGTCATGCGTGTCGGGATTTTCAAAACGACTAGCATGATTGGAACTAAAATGAACGCGCCGGCAGCTCCAACAATTCCAGCTGCAATCCCTACGATGAAAGCGAGCACGGCTGCAAGCCATTTATTGAAAACAACCTGATCCGCCGGAATATCATCCAATCCTTTTTTCGGGATGAACATCATGATGGCGGCAATCGTTGCAAGAATTCCGTACACGAGGTTGATGCTTCCTTCAGAAATCAAATTGGAGCCGTAGCCCCCGATAAAACTTCCGACCAAAATCGCGCTCCCCATGTATATGATCAGCGTTTTATTGAGATATCCGCCTTTCCGATATACCCACACTCCGGATATTGTCGCGAAGAACACTTGAATTGCACTAATTCCTGAAACTTCGTGCGCAGAGAATGCGGCAATTCCAAGTAATGGCGGAATGTATAATAGCATCGGGTATTTGATAATTGATCCGCCGATTCCTACCATTCCGGAAACGAAGGATCCTAAAAATCCGATGAGGAAAATCGTTATTAGAAATGTCATATCCATCGAGTATTTACCTCCTAAATCAGGAAAGGGTATCTACTCAGATACCCCCTACCCTACAATCAGCCTTTCTTAATCCAGAATGTGAAGACGCCTGTATCTTCTTTTTGATCAACCATTTCATGGCCGCTGGATTTCGCCCATGCTGTCAAATCAGCGACTGAGCCTTTGTCAGTTGTGAAGATTTCCAGGATTTCACCCGTCTCCATTTCCTTCATCGTCTTTCTTGCACGTACAACCGGCATTGGGCATGCCAACCCTTTTGCATCTAATACTTTTGTTACGTTCATTTTCATCTTCTCCTTTTTGATTAAATTACCTTATTGCACAACGATTCGGTCCGATTTCCATTTCCCGCTGCGTTTCTTCGTTAGGATTGATTTTCCCCATATTCGTTTGACGGATTTCTTGGTACGCGTTTGGTTGAGGAGGCAAGTTTCCTGTCACCAGTTGACGGAATTCCTGTTCATCCTCAATATTCAAGCCGTGGTTATTCGCGAACAGCGTTCCTAACCTTTCCGAAACGCTTCCATCTTCATTCAACTCCTCGATAATCATGAAGTGCGCGGGAAGTACGAGTAGATCTTCCGCCAACTCCCGATAGCGCCTATACAATGTTTCCCGCAGATCGCCGACCCAATCTTCCGCCAAACCCGCGAGGTCTGGGCGACCGATGGAGTCGATGAATAAAATATCTCCTGACAATAAATAAGCATCGTCTACGATAAACGAAGTGGAACCGATCGTATGACCTGGTGAATAAAGCGCTTGAATATCGATTTTCGATGTTCCCACTGTGATCACACGGCCGCCTTCCAACGGCTCGTAATCAAACGTCACTCCTGTTGCATCTTTCGGCGGCAACCAGTATGTTCCATTCACGGCTTCCGCAATTTTTTTACCGCCGGAAATATGGTCCGCATGTAGATGTGTATCGAGTACATTCGTAATCTTTACGTTCAATTGTTTAGCGAAATCAAGGAAGACATCGGTCATTCTTGTTGCATCCACAATGACCGCTTCTCCGTTCGACACAATCATATAAGAGAGGCAGCCTTTTCCGATCCGGACGAATTGATAGATCGCGCCGCCATCCTTCAAGTCACCGACTTTCACCGGCTCCAAATGTTCGCTCCATGCTTTCATGCCCCCTTGCAAGTAGTGAACGTCACGACCTGCCTCAGCAAGCATTTCCGCGACAAAAATCGAAGAACCTTCCTTCGCACAGACGACAACAACCTCTTTATCAGTCGGAATTTGATCAAGGATTTCCTCTACGCCATCGAGTAAATCGAAATAAGGGCTATTCAAATATTGAATGTTTTCCCCTTCAATTTTCCAATCTGCAAACGCATCTTCATTACGGACATCCAATATGAAGAACTTTTCTTTATTGATCACTTTCTTTGCGACTTCTCCAGCTGTCATCGGTGTAACCGCACTGTCTTCTGATTTGCCCCCCGGGGTATTATTTTTTGTAAATAAATCCTCTGTCGGACCTTCCCAAGCCAACATGCCGCCTGCCATATTAACTACTTTGTATCCGTAATTTTCAAGGAAGTTCGTCGCCTGTCCGCTGCGTCCTCCCGACCGGCAAATCATTGTGTATTCCTTAGTTTTATCCAATTCATTCATACGGAACTCCAATAATCCAAGAGGGATATTAATGGAGCCAGGAATTTTTACTTCAGCGACTTCATCCACTTCACGGACATCTATAAGGGTAAGCGGCTGTCCCGCGGATAGTTTTGTTTCGATTTCTTTTGCTGTTACTTCATTCATGTTATTTCCTCCTTTTTTAAATAAATAAATTCACATTTCCATCTTGTGCATCAGCCAAATAAGCAGCTACGCCCGCATAATCGATGCCTTCCAGCAACTCTGCTTGATCAAGACCTAATAAATCCATCGTCATTGTACAAGCGACAAGTTTAATGTCTTGTTCCTGCGCCAACTCGATCAATTGGGGAAGCGTCATCGCATTGTGCTTTTTCATGACATGCTTTATCATTTTAGGTCCCATTCCAGCCATATTCATTTTTGAAATGCCCATCTTATCTGCGCCACGCGGCATCATTTTCCCGAACATTTTTTCCAAAAGCCCTTTCTTCACTGGAACGTGATCCTCTTTGCGAAGTGCATTCAACCCCCAAAACGTATGGAAGATCGTCACTTCATGGTCATAAGCCGCAGCCCCATTCGCAATGATATAGGCAGCCATCGCTTTATCGTAGTCACCACTGAACAAAACAATGGTCGTCTTTTTCGTTTCCGACATTTTCAATCATCCTTTCTTTTCATTATACCACTACCCCTAGGGGTATATTAAACCGATAAAAGAAAAGAGTCAACTGTTAGCGACTCTTTACTAGGAGATTAACTGCTTCTTTTACAATCTCCTCTTGAGACATCGGATTATTTTCATCAACGTTCTGCATGCATGAAATAATATTTGAGCTGACAATGACGCCTATCGTACGGTCAATCGCTGAACGGGAAGCTGACAATTGAGTGACGACTTCTTTACAGTCTTTTCCTTCTTCAATCATCCGTAAAATCCCTTTGATTTGGCCTTCAATCCTTTTTAATCGGTTTACGATTTTATCATCGTAATGCACGTACCTTCAGCTCCTTTATCGTTTGTTACAATTCTGATTCTATACCCCTCTAGGTATAATGTCAAGCGACTGGGCATTAACGATTCAGAGTTCTGCAAAGTTCGACAATTTATGGTATACTAGTTATAGACAACTTGATAGGGATCGGTTTCAACTAGTTGTTTTCCATCATGATATCAATTGCTTAGGATGCACCTAAGCAGCAGTTTTTCATTAGGGATTATGATGAGAATAAACAGTAGGAGTGATTCGTTTGGCATTTCCACGCAGAGAGAAACCTGTTTCAGATTTTGTCGCAGCTCGTCATATCGATGAGGAGATTTCATTCGTTCGCAATGATTATGAGGTGAACGGAACGATTCATAAGATTCTCGAAAACTCAGTCATCGTTAAAATTTCGGAGGACGACGCCGACCGTATTGGTGTCGCATCCAACCTCACCGTTGTTTCTCATAAGAACTACTCAGTTAGTTAATTTATATCTAAAAGGGCATCTCCACCTCTGGAGTGCCCTTTTTCTTTTGGTTTTCTTTAATTTTTCTATGCGGCAATCGTGCCCATTATCAACGTTGTTATAGATCTCTTTTTATACTTCTGAGAAAGTTTCTCTGATTTTTTTCCACTATATCTTTTAGTACTTATCTGTAATTACCCCGATAGATGAAGCTTTAATAAATGGTAACTCTTTTAATTCGGTTAAGTTTTTGCCATCCCCCGTGACAACAGCACCATAAAATTGCAAGTCTTCCTCGGTTAACTGACCATCTTCCCCTTTTAGCGTGTTGTATAAGCGTTTAAACTCACCTTGCCAGCGCGCTTTAAATTGTTGACTTGCTTCAATCGCGCCGATAAAGCGTAGAACAGGTTTTTCTTTCAAATCTCCATCATCATCTAACAGAGATAGTCCATAAACAGTATGTTCTGAACGAAGTAAATTGTCATTTCCAGTCACTTTACCATTTTCGTCAAAATGCTTAAATTGAAAGTCATCTTCCCCTTCATTGACGTCATCCACCCAGAGCCAAGTAAGTGTCATATTGGTCGGGATTAAAGACTGCACTTCTTCGAATGTATAGCCCCGATCAAAAGATAAAGCGACTTCCATTACTTTGTCCTCCCCAATATCATCAAGCAATGTTAGATCATCACGATAGGTTTGATACTCCAAAAACGGATAGAAAAAAATCATTTCACGTTGGCCTAATTCATTGTATAGTTGCTTTTGTACATCTCTCTCTGAATAGCTATTTCCAATTAGAAGCGGGGACTCAATTCCTATTCGATTTAAGTATTCATCACGAAAGAGTCCGTATCCATATCTTTCTTGTCCTGTATATACGACTTTTCCTTCGATTATTTTATAAGTCGTATAACGGTTTTCTCCTCCTAAAAATCCTTGATAACGTTCAAACTTTCCAATGAATTCATTCGGCGCAGATATTTCATGAAAACCTGTAGCGGAAAACTGAACAGGTTTTTCTAATTTGTAGGTAATACTCCTATTCAATATAGTACCAGCTATTGTGGCGATAATTAAAACTATAATCGTCATCAAAACTGTTTTCCAATTGGCCAGTCGCTTTGCTTTTTTAATGGTTTTCTCCATTTTCTCGACATCGAAAATATCATCACTCATATCCTTTTTCCTCCCATATCTTTTTAAAACTTTTGCGTGCACGTTGTAAATATGTCTTCACAATCGTTTCTTTCACATCTAATATCTCGCTGATTTCTTTATACGATAATTCCATGTAATACTTTAAAATCAGCAGTTGTTGAAAATTGGTCTGAAGTTCCTGCAATGCCCCTACCAATTCGTTCGCCTGCTCTTTCATTGTTAAATGGCTCTCTACATGCTCAAAGACTGGTAATAAAAGCTCTAAATCTTCATGGGATAACCTGACAACGGATTTATTTTTGTTATAAAGAGAGTAATAGCGATGAATCGCCACCTTAAACATCCACGCCCGCATTTTCTTTGGTTCAATTTGTTGGAGATATTCAATTGTTTTCATAATCGTTTCTTGTGTAATATCTTCCGCATCTTCTTTTGCAGCACCGATTTTGATCAAATACTTAAATACAACTTTTGCATGTTCTAGGAGTAGCTGCCCCCATTCATCATTCAAATCTTCACCAACTTTTGGATATCCATTTTTAATTCGTTGTGATCACTCACCTATATAACATTTGTAGAGGAAAAAAGTATACAACATTTTTAACTTTTAAAAAAAACGCAATGAAACCGATCAATCATATGGATTGCATATGATTGATCGGTTTTCCGAATTAACTATTTTAGCAAGACCTTTAACTATGTCATTTATTAATTGCCGTAATCATCCATTTCACTTTAAGTAAGTTATTCCAGAAAATGATTCGATTCTGGTTAATTGCTATTGCAAGAGCGCTCGATTCTAGAATATTAGTCAGCGAATAAATGCCGCTTCCTTTTTTGAAAGAGCATCCTCTAACCATTGAGGGTGCATTGTTAACAAATCTTCTGGTAAGTTGTCCTGTCCAAAAAACTTTATTTCAAGCGATTCATCTGAATTACATTTAAGTTCCCCTCCTGTAATTTCAGCAAGAAAACAAGTCGTTATAAAATGCACTACCTTGCCATTTGGATAATTGAAAACTTGTGATTCAGGATCGGAATAAACACCAATCAGCTTTTCAATACTTATATCTAAATTAGTCTCTTCTTTTACTTCTCTCATGACTGCTTCAGACACTGTTTCACCAATTTCCACATGTCCTGAAGGAATTCCCCATAAGCCAACATCAGCTCTTTTTTGCAATAGAACTTGATTCTCCTGGTTCAAAATAATTACAGCGACTCCAGCTTTTAATTCATCTATTTTTCTCAAATCAAAACTCCTTTCTTCATGAAAATAGCCCGATTCTTCAATATCGGGCAGCTGAATGATTTTATGAACCAGCCTTTTATCCACCTGGACTACTCACCCAATTCTAACATATAAGATAATTGACGAACTACGCTTTTCTAAAGAAAGGAGTATTGTTAAAAGTTTCTATACAAAAGATCACACCTTAATGTCCTTATCGATGTTGCAACTTCCCCGCTGCGGCAACCGAAATATGGTAAAAATAAACAAGGCGCCTTTTCCTATTGCGGACAAAGGCGCTCTTGATTTCATATTATGAAATACACCAAAACAGACAAGCAGATTGATGTGATTGTCACTGCAATCAACGGTCTCATCGCGCGTTCACGCAAGTCTTTCAAGCTTACGTTCAAGCCGAGTCCGACCATTGCGGCTGTCAATAGCCATGTCGTTGCAGTGCTGATTCCTGCCATTACGCTGTCAGATACCGGAATCAAGTTGCCAAGCACGTAGCTTCCGAATAAGCTCATCGCAATGAACCCCACGAGGAACCAAGGGAATTCAATTTTGTTCTGCCCCTCTTCTTCCCCTTTGCTTTTACGTTTCATGAAATATATGAATATGAAGCATAACGGCACTAAGAGAAATACCCTGCCGAGTTTTGCAAGTAGCGCAAGTGCTAGCGCATCTTCCCCAGCGGGAGCCGCAGCAATTGCTACATGGGCTAGTTCATGAAGACTCATGCCCGACCATATTCCGTATTCTGTCGGGAGCAACGGCACAATCGGCCGCAATACTGTATAGCCGATGGCAAACACGGTACCGAGCATGGCGATGATGCCGACTCCGATTGCGGTGTCTTCATCCTTCGCTTTGATGATCGGCGCAACCGCCGCGATGGCTGCAGCCCCACAAACTCCCGTCCCGACGCCAAGCAGCATGGAGATGCTTTTATCTGCCTTCAGCCACTTGGCAAGAAGGATCATTAGCCCGATTGCAAATGCAATGACGAGCATATCACGCGCCAACAAGCCCAATCCATCGCGGAAGACGACATCGATATTTAATTTTAATCCGTATAATATGATCGCTAGCCTCAGCAGCTTTTTCGATGAGAATGTGATTCCGCCACGAAGCGCTTCAGGATAACCGAATAATTGCCGATACGCAACAGCTATGATGATTGCGCTAGCCAATTGTCCGATGTGATTGAATCCGGGTACTTTCGCTAATATAAAACCTAAAAATGCAATGAAAAATGTGAATGCAATCCCGGCGATCCACATGCTTTTTTCATTCGTACTCTTCTTTTCAACCAAATGTACCACCTCCTGTCTAAGCCTAATATGCCCCATTACATAAGTAAAATAAATTATGATAATACCCATGATAAGTAAAATGATATGATTGAACGCAAGGAGGGATGGATATGGACCAACGACTTCAAGTATTCGTTACGGTAGCGGAAAAAGAGAGCTTTTCACGCGCTGCCGAAGAGCATCATATGACCCAGCCGGCAGTGAGCCAATATATCCGTCAGCTCGAGGAACTGATCGGGGCAAGGCTGCTGGAACGTACGAATAAATATGTCCGTCTAAACAAGGCCGGGGAAATCGTCTACCATCATGCGAAGGAAATTCTTGCTTTGTATACGAAAATGCAAAACCTTGTCGATGATCTGGCGAATAAGGCTAGCGGTCCATTGTCGATCGGTGCAAGTTATACATTCGGGGAATACGTGTTGCCACGCATTATCGCCAATTTGCAACAGACTTATCCCGATATCCAACCGACTGTAAAAATCGGCAATACGGCGACCGTTGCCGATCTCGTCGCAAGCCACCAGCTCGATATCGGAATTGTGGAAGGGAATTTCAATGCGGCAAGGCTCATTGTAGAGGATTTTGCTGAAGACGCCATGGTGATAGTCAGTTCTGTCGAGCATCCGCTTGTCAGTAGGAAAGAACCGCTCGAAATGGTGGATTTGGAGAAGGAGACTTGGATTGTACGTGAGCACGGCTCCGGTACGCGGGAAGCGATGGATAATTTATTCGAGCAACACGGGATTTCACCGACGAAGCTCATGGATTTCAGCAGCACGCAGCCGATCAAGGAATCGGTCGAAGCGGGTCTCGGAATCAGCCTACTCTCCCATTGGTCGATTAAAAAAGAATTGAGAAACGGCGATTTGCGAGTGTTGGATGTGAAAGGACTCCCCCACCGCCGTCAATTTTCCATTGTGACAAATACACCGTTCCAAACGAAGGCACTCGAAGTTTTCATTGATATCCTACGGACAAAAAAACTGTTGACGACACTTAAATAGAAGGACTTCCGCCTCCGACTATCGAAATGAAAAGGAGGAGAGGAGCTGTACATGCAGTGAGGATAATTTTATTGACAGCCATCATCATAATAGGTGCCATATATATCTTTTTCATCCCGCCTGATCCAGTCGGTTTCAAGATTTTCATGAAGCTTATTCCGATGGCGCTCATTATCATGTTCGCTGCGATGACGCTGCCACTTGTGTCACAGACATATAAAAGAATGGTCATTGCGGGATTATGTGTCTGCATGATTGCAGATGGTGTCATCTATTGGTTCATGGCAGGACTTATCACCTTTTTCATCGGGCATCTTTTTTACATCTTCGCTTTTAAGACTGCTAGCCGTAAACGTGTACCGATATGGGCTGCGATTCTGCTTGTGCTTTATGGTGTCCTTATGGCCATCTGGATTGCAGGGTCCCAGTTCACCAATGGAGAAACCATGCTTGGATTGGCTATCCTCGCCTATATCACAGTCATTTTGACAATGGGATGGATGGCGATCCGTACGAGAATGGCACTGGCCATTACCGGTGCGCTGCTCTTCATGTTCTCGGATTCCGTGCTCGCCATAGACCGATTCATCATCGATATTCCTTATCGGGAAGCCTTTGTCATGGTGACATACTATGCTGCACAGGTATTCATCGCCGCAAGCATTGGCAGCCGGGTCGTCAAGTATTCCGTGAATCGAAACAATCTGATAAGATAAAGGAAACTATGCTTTTCATTAACTGGAGGTATTTGGAATGAAGGAAAAACTGATTGAACGTCTGACTCGTTACGCAAAAATCGATACACAATCGGATGCGAATAGCACATCCACACCATCCACACCTGGTCAATGGGATCTGCTGCACGTACTTGAAAAAGAACTTGCTGAAATTGGCATGGAAGAAATCACTTTGGATGAAAACGGATATTTATTCGCCACTTTACCGTCAACTACCGACAAAGATCTGCCGGTAATCGGATTTCTCGCTCATGTCGACACGGCGACCGACTACACTGGCAAAAACGTTAATCCACAGCGGATCGACGATTATGACGGCAGCGACATCCAGTTGAATGAACAGACGACAATGTCAGTCTCCAAATTCCCTGAGCTGAAAAATTATCTAGGTCATACACTCATCACAACAGATGGCACGACGTTGTTAGGTGCCGACAATAAAGCCGGAGTTGCTGAAATCATGACGGCAATGGAGTATTTGATTCAGAACCCGGAAATTAAACACGGTAAACTGCGTGTTGCTTTCACACCTGACGAAGAAATTGGGCGTGGACCACATAAATTCGATGTAGAAGCATTCGGTGCAAAGTATGCCTACACAATGGATGGCGGACCGCTTGGCGAGCTGCAATATGAGAGCTTCAATGCGGCTGGAGCAAAAGTCACGTTCCACGGAACGAATGTGCATCCGGGATCCGCAAAGGACAAGATGGTGAACTCCATTCTCATCGCGAACCAATTCCAAGCGGCAATGCCTGCGAATGAGATTCCACAAGTGACAGACGGTTACGAGGGGTTCGTTCATCTGATGAATGTTAATGGATCTGTCGAGAAGACCGAGTTGCACTATATTATCCGCTACTTCGACCGTGAAACGTTTGAAGCGCGCAAGCAATTGTTCGTCGACACAGCTGCTAAACTAAAGAAAGAGCACGGCGACCATGTTGTTGAGCTTGAACTGAACGATCAATATTTCAATATGGGCGAGAAAATCGAGCCAGTCATGGAAATCGTGGATATTATTTCGGATGCATTTAAAGTACTCGATATTAAGCCGGATATCGTGCCGGTGCGCGGTGGAACGGACGGTTCGCAACTTTCCTATATGGGCATGCCGACGCCGAATATTTTCACAGGCGGAGAGAATTACCACGGCAAATATGAATATATTTCTGTCGACAATATGGAGAAGGCAACGAATGTAATCATCGAAGCTGTAAAGCTATTCGAAGAACGCGCATAAGGGGGCGTTGCTGTGAAAGCTATTTGGATCGGTATTTTATCATCTCTGTTTTTCGCGGTGACGTTCGTGTTAAACAGATCGATGGAGATTTCGGGAGGCAGCTGGTTATGGAGCGCCTCCCTCCGCTATTTCTTCATGGTTCCATTTTTGATTGCCATCGTGGCGTATCGGAAAGGGCTTCGAGATACAGGCAAGGCAATGGCTGCAAAGCCCCTTCCCTTTTTCGGCTGGAGCATCGTTGCATTCGTATTATTCTATGCCCCTTTGACCTTTTCTGCAGCGTATAGTCCTGGATGGCTGCTAGCGGGAACTTGGCAACTGACGATTGTCGCAGGCGTTCTGTTAGCGCCACTATTCGTCATAGTCGTGAAGACAGATGAAGGAGAAAAGAGGATTCGACAGCGGATTCCTTTCGTATCACTTTTGATTACATTGATCATTTTTGCAGGTGTTGTCTTGATTCAAATCCCGAATGCGAACAGTGTCGATACGCGTACTTTATTGCTCGGCATCCTTCCCGTTGTCATTGCTGCGTTCGCTTATCCTTTGGGTAATCGGAAAATGATGGATTTGTTGCAGGGAAGGCTTGATATGTTTCAACGTGTGCTAGCGATGACATTGATGACGATTCCGGTTTGGATCGGATTTGCTGTTTACGCAATGTTGACTGTTGGACCGCCTTCCATGAATCAGGTTATCCAGTCGCTAATTGTCGCGGTTAGCTCAGGCGTCATTGCAACGACGCTTTTCTTCATGGCCACAGACCTTGTCCAACATGACCAAGGCAAGCTCGCTGCGGTGGAAGCGACGCAATCGACAGAGCTCATTTTCGCGATGATCGGCGAAATGATCATTTTACATATCGCTTTTCCTGGTCCGCTTTCTATGATCGGTATATTGGTGATCATTATCGGTATGGCGCTTCATAGTTATCAGACATCCGTGGGGAAGAAGAAGATGTCCGTCGTGTAATGCTATTAGTAGGAAAAGGAGGAATTATAGTTAAGAAGACTTTTACCTTTTACACTTCTTATTTTCCTACTAGTCGCTTGCAATCAATCTGTAATTGAAACAAAAAAAGTGATCCTGGTGTCCCAATGCCTCAGGATATCCCTGAGGACTTTGGCTTTGCTATCCAATACGGCGCCGGAAAGAAGCATGAAATCAATACATTTACTAGTACGTTTACGAAAGATTTAATTACCGCAGGGACTGTAACGACTGATATGACATTTACCGAAGAGGAAATGGAATTTATTTATGCCAAGATGAAGGAAATTAATATTGCAGACACAAAGCAACTCATACCTGAACCAATTGGGTGCACGATGGAACCATACGGGGAAGACGAATGGGTTATTCTTATCAACAAGGAAACAATAAGACAAACCGTTTCAGAAACTTATTGTGAACCGACTCAAGAAGCGCAGCAGCTTATTGATTTGCGGGAGACGATTTTTGATTTGATTAAAAAGAAGGATAGCTATAAGGAACTGCCCGAAGCGGTAGGCGGGTATGAGTAAGAATGCTATAAAAAAAACGCTCAAAACGAGCGTTTTTTGTGTCTGTAGAAAAAACTAAAGCAAAGTGAAACAATCAGCAAACTGGCCAGGACAGAATCTATGATCCGCACAACAATAACTCCGTATAATTCAATCGGGATTGAATGAATGAAATGCCATGTCACAAACAAAAAGATTGATAACAATCCGATTGATCCCCAATACCTCAATTTTTGTATCGGTTCTGTCCCCCTACCCCGATTCCTATTATATTTTGTCGCCCGATAAAACATATAAATACCGATGGCACTTATTCCTACAAATGTGCTGCCATGTTGAAGGAATTTATAGACTGGAATATTATAATTGAAAACTTGCAAAGTATTTTTAAGCACCGATAATTTATTCACCAAAAAACCATTGATATGCGTAAACGAATCCCAGACTACATGAGTCAGCATGCCAAATAACGCTGAGTAGAGAAAGACAACTGCCTTTAACGATTTAGATGAATCCTGCTTTTCAGAAGGCGTTTCTTGCAGGAAAAACGGTAAATGTTCAAATAAAGTTCTATGTATATATGCTTGATAAATCAGATAAACAACCGAGACAACCGGAAGATTCAAAGTCACAAACCCGATAAATGTATGACCAATCTCGCCAGATGGTTTTCCTCTTAGAAAGTACTCAAAGTCAGGCGACATACTTCCTAAAACCAATGCTAGGAAATTTACATATTTACTGTTTCTCGAAAAAGGCAACGCTGCTGCCGGATGAGCGAATGTTAAGGGCATAAGTTCAACTCCTAAAGCTGCTTAGTTATTATTCTTTTTATAAACTGCTTGCCAGTCAATAGTACCATATTGTTTTAAACAAAAAGGAGACATCGATTCTAACGTGAATTGCATGTCCTCACTCGAAAAAAACGCTCAAAATGAGCGTTTTTACGTTTATTATCCTCATATTGCTAAAGCACCTCAATCATTTTAGCAGCTTCAATAAAACAGAATTTTCTTCTTGCGTTACAAGAATGTCTTGTTGTTCAGAGTTGCCATCTATATATGTTACATTTACTTTGATGATTACGTCGTCAACTATTACATTATTACCATCGTGAGGAATGGCAAGGGTATATTTATATTTTTCCTGTTCATTATAGGTAACTGTGTACGTTTTCCCGATATTCCTTATACCCTCATATACACCTGAACCCGGCTCACTAATAACGAAATCTATCTTTTCCGATCTTAACCATTCAGCGCCTGGATGCTTTTTAGATGTAAATGTAACATCTTCTACAGTAAATGTAACATCTTCTACAAACTTGCCGTGGCTCATTGTATACGTAATTGACTCGATTTGTTCTCCAGTTATTTTGAGCATAACATCTGTGAAGATGTATCCACCTCCATCACCGCCCATACCCGTAATACCCATTCTATCGTTAGTTGCTAATTCAATAGCAGCTTGTTCTGATGTAATCGTTGTATTCAGCTCTTTCCCATCATCACTCAGTGCATAAGCCGTGATTGCAAAGTTTGCAACTTGGAGCTCTCCATCTTTATTAAAATACGGAATGCCCATCATAATGGCCAATAGGATTGCAAATGCACTTGCTACCGGAATCCACCTTTTAAAATCCATGTGAACCGATTTTCTCTTTCCAATATTCTCTTTCACACGATTTTCCATTGCTTTTGACATTTCAATTGAAGTAACAGCCTCTTTAATCTTCTCAAAATTCATTTTCATTCTCCTTTCGATATCTCTCCCGTAGAAGCTCTCTTCCCCGTTGTAATCGCTTTTTCACTGCTGATGTAGTAATAGTAAGGATTTTTGCTATTTCATCGACTTTATAGCCTTCCACATAATGAAGTAACAATACAACTTTATGTTTAGTTGGTAATCTCATAAGGTGATCAAGTAACCCATAATTTTCATCCTCTTTACTATAGAGTTGCAAATCATTGATATCCATATGTTTACGAATAATATTGTATCTTCTCATATTCTTACAGCGATTCGTGGCAATCGTTATCAACCACGCCTTCTCATGTTCTGCATCATTGAAATTTGGAGATTTAGTTAGATAAGTTATAAAAGTGTCTTGTACGACATCCTCTGCATCTTTCTCATTGGACAACAGAACAAGACATATCCTGAACAGCATATTGCCGTATGTATCAACCATTTGCTCTACATCTAGTTCAGTCGACCAAACTACTTGTTGCAACGTCAATCAACCCCTTTCACTACTAACACACTTGAAGATGCTAAAAGGTGACATATTGTTGGAGATGATATAAAAGAAGTGCTTAGTTTATCGAAAAACTAAGCACTTTTTATTCACAGCAGATCAGCGGTAGTTATGGTCATTCTGATACTTTAACCACTCATCGATTTCCGCTTTTATAAATCTTTTCTGCTCAGCGATTGTTAAATATGGGATGAATCGATACGTGTCATAGCTGCTAAGTTCCGCTCTTTCCGAATCATCCTTTAAAATAATGTCTTCTAATGCCTGTTCACTTGTTTGCAGATATTCAGCAAGTTGAGTTATTGTCATTAAATCAGCTGTTGAATTGATAACTTGTGGATTGTTCTCTTGTTTAGTTGTTTTATTCGTTGCGCTACTGAGAATAAAAGCAGACAGTACGATTGATAATCCCAGGATGACAGTCCCTATTAGATACGTTGATTGTTTCAAATTGCGCCCCCCAGTATTTTACAACACTTGTATTTATTTTAACTGAATTGCGCGTTGATAAACAACAAAAAAAGGAGACGCCAATTCTTATGAATTGCATCCCCGTAATAGTGGACCTTTTTCTTTTATTTATAAGCACCAATAATCTCTACAGCTTCCTCTGCCAATGAAGTATCAACGGCTTTATCGAAATCGATATCACCGCGAATTGCACCGTTCGCTTTATATGTTTCGTATTGCTTCTTGATATCATCCACGAACATCCTACCGTCCGGATCGAGCCCGGTGACATTCACTTTATCCCATAGCTCCGGATCTTTCAAAGCGGTATGCTTCACCATAATGTCCACAATTTCTTCCTTGCCTTCCCCTTTAAAGAACGCGTCGTTGTAATCCCTGACGCCTTTCAAGTAGGCAGCCATGAAGCGGAGCGAAATTTCTTCCTCGTCCATGAATTTTGGCGAAGCGAGAACCATTGCGATTTGTGATTCTGGCGCATAGTCGGTTGCATCTTTGAAACGGACGTGTAAGCCATTTGCGACGCCTTGCGCAATGAGCGGTTCAATATTCAACGCAGCGTCTATTGTTCCTGCGTTAATCGCGCCAAGCATTGAACCGAAGTCAGCGATATGAACGTATTCGACGTCATCTTCTGTCAATCCGGCATGTTTCAACATTTCCTCGTAAATATATCCATCAATCGAGTTTCTGGAAGACACGCCAATCTTTTTCCCGCGGAAATCTGGATAATCTTTAATTTCATCTACCATATGGTTTCCAATGACGAAAGTGAAATACGATTTCCCTGGCATATTATGCCCTTTATCCGCGATGATCCGAACATCGATGCCTTGCGCAATCGCGTTAAAGAATGAAGCGGTCGATACGCCGCCCGCAATATCGACTTCCCCCGCTGCAAGTGCTGGAAGCATGTCGTCGCTATTGGCGAAATCAGCGAATTCAACTTCGATATTATAGTCTTCAAAATACCCTTTTTCCTTCGCAATATAGAACCCAGCACCGGAAGCCGCACCGTCTTCAGCAATCATCACTTTCACCCGTTTCTCAAGTGGCGCCAAATCTCCAGAAGGTGCCTCAGCGACTGTATCGTCAGGCGGTGTTTCCACTTTAGTCGGCGGAGCGGGCTCTTGTTTAGCGCATGCGGCAAGTACAAGCATGACAGCCAACATCATCATCCAACCATATTTGAACCCTTTCACTCTTTTTCCCCATTTCATTTGTTCTCTTTCCTGGACCGCTGTACTTCGTCTTGCAAATGTTTCCAAATATCGACAAACTGCGCTGCAAGTTTCGGGTCTTTCCGGATATCTTCCACTGTCCTAGGTCGTGGTGTGTCAATATTCACTTGTTGGATGATCTTCCCTGGTTGTGCACTCATAAGCAGAATTCGATCGCTCAGTAATAATGCTTCGTCAATGCTATGTGTTATGAAGATCACTGTTTTTTTTGTTTCCGACCAGATGGATAACAATTCTTCTTGGAGGATGAACTTATTCTGTTCATCCAACGCAGCGAACGGTTCATCCATAAGGAGGATTTCGGGATCATTTGCGAACGCACGGGCTATGCTTACCCGCTGTTTCATTCCCCCGGATAATTCCTTAGGGTAAAGATGTGAAAACGGATCAAGTCCAGTCTTTTTTAAGTAATATTCCGTCCTCTCCCGAATGACGTCCTTCGGCATTTTCCGCATTTTCAACCCAAATGCAACATTCTCCTTCACAGTCAGCCAGGGGATGACGCCCCTTTCCTGGAACACCATCGATTGGAGAGGACGTCCTTCTTGTTCCGACCGAATTTCGAATTCACCGATACTCGGTTGTTCCAGACCCGCCAATATCCGCAATAAAGTCGTTTTGCCACAGCCGCTCGGTCCGACAATGCAGACAAATTCCCCTTCTCCTATTGAGAGGGAAATATCGTCGAGAGCTGTCACACTTGATTGCTTCTTGTAAAATGCCTTCGTCAGATTCCTGATTTCGATTTTCGCTTTCTTTCTCATCCACTCACCTCCAAGGTAACAACTTTTTCTGAAGACCGCGAAGCATCAAGGAAAAGAGATAGCCGAAAAAGGAGATGAGGATGAGTCCGACGTACATTTCCTGGAGCAGAAATGCTTTATACGACGTCCAGATCAAATATCCGATACCCGATGTCGCCCCCATCATTTCTGCAGCGACAATCGTGAGCAATGCAATCGCCTGCCCCATCTGGATTCCTTCCAGCATGACCGGCAAAGCACCAGGCAAAGCAATTTTGAAAAAGAACTGCACTTTACCTGCTCCATAATTATTTGCAACATCCAAATAAATTCGGTCGATGTTCAAAACCCCAGCCGCCGTATTGATGACAACCGGGAAAAATACGCTTCCTGCGATCGTAACAACTTTCGACAAATCACCGATCCCAAATAGGATGATGATGATCGGCAGCAATGCAAGCGTCGGAATCGGCATTAGTGCCATGACGATCGGCTGAACAAAATGACGGATCGGGGAATAAAGACCCATCAGCAAACCGATGACAACCCCTGGTATGACACCCGCAAGGAAACCTGCAAAAATCCGGTACAACGAAACCCCGATATGGTCCGCCATCGCCCCGCTCGCAATCATTTTGACAAAGGTGCCTAAAATGGCGGATGGCGGAGGGAAAAACCGGATATCAATTATCCCCGTTCTCGACATCACTTCCCACAACAGCAACAGGAAGATTGGCGAAGCGATCGTCAATAGCTGCTTATATCGTTCCTTCGATTGTCTGTGCTTCCATTCTCGCTGTTCGATCTCATACGGATCGCGTCCAATAGTCGCCTTATCTTTTTTCAACGTTCACCACCTCTTCATAACAATAATATGTATACGCCTATGGGTTTGGTTGGGCAAATGGCGCGGTTTTTGGCGAATTGGCGAGGTTTGGATGGATGGGAAGGATAGTTTTGAGCGCGGGTCGGCTCGCTTTGGATGCGCGATGGCTCGCTTTGGACGCGCAGCTGCTTGCTTTGGACGCGCGAGGGCTCGCTTTGGACGCGCGGGGGATCGCTTTGGACGCGCGGGAGCTCGCTTTGGACGCGCGGGGACTTGCTTTGGACGCGCGGGGGATCACTTTGGACGCGCGGGGACTTGCTTTGGACGCGTGGGGGATCGCTTTGGACGCGGGACGGCTTGCTTTGGACGCACGGTGGCTTGCTTTGGACGTCAAAAAGCATCCGCCGCGATTTCCGCAACAGATGCTTTCGTGTTTTAGTAACTTATCCGCGCCATGCGCTCATACCGCCCCTGACGTTCGTGACATTTGTGAATCCCGACTTTTTCAGGATATTTGCGGCTTGAGAACTTCGCATGCCGCTCTGGCAAATGACGACAACCTCTTTATTCTTATCGAGTTTATCCAACTTGGATTTCAACAAATTCAGAGGAATATTGGTAAATTCATTAATATGGCATCCTTTGTATTCTGCCGGCGTACGGACATCAATGAATTGCTTCGACTTATCTTTCAACACCGTCTTCAGTTCGTCGGTAGATATCGATTTCACGCCTTTTGACGGCATCATGCGCCATGCGAAAAATGCAATTATTGCTATGATAATAATCCATTCCATCGGTTTTCACTCCTTAGTTTTTGCGGCAACTATAATAATGGTTTAGTGGCCCCTCTTCGAACAATGAACCGGGTCGCAAGCATACCCTGCGCAGTATTATTATTGCACCTTCAATATACCACCGCGGGTATATGGCGCGCAATAGTTTTGTTTATCACCGCTTAGGAGAGGCTTATCACCGCTGAGATGGAGTTTATCACCACTTAGGAGATGGTTATCACCACTCAGACGAGGTTTATCACCACTTGACCAATATTCCCCACTTCGTATGTAGTATTTTCACCACTTTCAATGACCTTGGAAGTGTTATCACCGATTTGGAATAGTTTATCACCGACTTGAATGACTTTATCACCGACTCTTGATGTGTTATCACCGATTCGGGGGAATTTACCACCGTTTGAATATAATTCAGCTTAAAATTTGTCCGCTCCATCAAAAAAGGAGAAGCCACACTCGGCCTCTCCCCCTTAATTAGTCGATAAAACCAAATTCTCTAGCTTCCCTCATTAATTCTTCCCTAAACTTAGGATGTGCGATGCCAATCAATGCTTTCGCCCTCTCGGATAGTGACTTGCCATGCAATCTGGCAATCCCATACTCCGTTACAACATTGTCCACGTAGTTTTTTGAGGTAGTCACGACAGAGCCTGGCGCAAGATGCAGCTTGATTCTCGAAATCGTGTCATTTTTCGCCGTCGAATGCATACACACATACCCTTTGCCGTATTTCGACAATCGGACACCTCTAGCAAAATCGGCCTGGCCACCGCTAGAAGAGTAATAGCGCCCTGCCACTGTTTCGGAAGCGCATTGCCCATACAAATCGACTTCTGTCGTTGCATTAATCGACACCATATGATCCTCTTTTGCAATTTCATATGCATCATTGACGACACTTACCGGCAGAAACTCCACTGATGGATTGTTATCGAGGAAATCATAAAGCCGCTGTGATCCGAAAGCGAATGTCGCAATAATTTTCCCTGTACGGGACGACTTTTTCATTCCATCCACCGCACCCGACTCAACTAAATCAACAATGCCATCCGTCAGCATTTCCGTGTGGATGCCCAAATGCTTGCGGTCCTTGAGCATCTTCATGACAGCATTCGGAATAGCACCGATGCCGATCTGCAACGTATCGCCATCTTGGATATCTTTTGTTATATACTCCGCGATTTTCTGATCTTTTTCCGTAATTACCGGCGATAACTCTTCAGTCAACGGCAAATCATTTTCAATGAATCCCGCAATTTGGCTAATGTGGATTTGATTCGCCCCGAAAGTGCGCGGCATGTGGCGGTTCACTTCTAATATAAAAGGAACCTTCCCGATAAATTCAGCGGCATAATCAGCATTCGTGCCAAGCGAAAAATAGCCATGCTCATCCATCGGCGAAGCGACCGCCATGACCATCGGTTTCTTCGTCGTCTTCTGCAGCAATCTATACATTTCCTGAAACACATTTGGAATTAATTCGACATGCCCTTCCCAAAATGCTTTTCTCGTCGCTCCGCTCAGGAAGTACGAAATGTGGGAAAGGTGTCCGGTCATTTTACCGTTTATATAGCCACGCTCACGAAGTGCCAACATTTGATGCACTTTGACGTTATCCAATTTCTCGTAATTTGCTTCAAGTACATCCAACAAACCGTGTGGCTCGCCATTTGAAAGAGGGATAATAATGTCAGTGTCTTTTTCAATTAATCCGATACATTCCAATGATTTTAATAGCTTTGTCATATGTCACACTTCCCTGCTGTTGTATTGCAATCAGTATAGTACAGTCTGAGAGCCTGCTCAACTTGTTGAAAAGTGTGCCAATACTTATAATTGTCATATGACAAAACTATCGAGCGATCAAATTAGACAATTGAATAGTTATAGTGTTTACGTAAATAACCCGCAACATCTCTTATTCACATTACATGACCTGCTTGATATTGAAAAAACGGCGGATTGCATTCGAGCTGTGCAAACAGTCAGCGGAAGCCCAAATATGACGATTGCTGCTTCTTTCTTTATGCGGCGTTTTGGAATGTTCATCAATATGCAGTTGTATAATTTAGCGGTTTATGACGAAGTTTGGGATGGCGATGCAGCGAAGATGTATTTTGGAGCGGTCGAAGAGTATGGAAACCGGACAGTAAGCACCTTTGTCGAAGAGTGCGATTGGCGAGTGGTCGACGAAAATGAACGTCGGGCTGCCATCCGGAAAATCTTGTTGCAAGCTGACAAAGTCATCCGTCAAATCCGGACAGTCACCTCCGTCTCTCCGCTGACTCTGTGGGAGAACATTTTCGGCTTTTTGCTGTGGCAGTATCATGTCATATTGAGCAATCCTGGCACGATAGAAAAAGCGCAGGCAGATGTAAGTTCCTTGAAAGATGACGAGATATGGAAAGACATTGCCTCCCACTCTCTATTTGGAGCTTTTTTAAAAGGAAGCGAGCCGTGCGATTTGCTGAACACGAAAGTTCGAACGACGTGCTGTTTTTCGAAAGATGTGCCTGGTTTGATGCAGTGTGGGTTTTGCCCGCTAAAATGAACTTTTCATCTTGCGCGGTATGCCAAATAAGATTGTTTAACGGAATAAAGAACGCCGATTGCTGCTCCAGAATAAAAAAAGCCCATGAAAATTCCCGCAGATAAATTGCCGCGATGGCTTATGAAAATTGATAAAATCAATGCAGCTACCGTGGCAATCGTCGTCAACCAACTCGACCGCACGCCGAACAGCCATTTAGCAGCCAATACAACCAACAATACAACCGGAACCGCCCAAAATGCATCCCATATATTTGTGTGGATGATCGGATATTCAGTTAACAAGAAAATCAGTCCTTTTTATATGCAGGCTTTCCGCAAGCATCTAATTTATTCATGTTGAGGAGGGGAATGAATGATTCATGTTTCAGGCAATGTCATCGATAGTGAGACGCGCTGTACGCATTACCATTCCGAGCTTGATATTATCGCGATTAAATTTTATTGCTGTGATACTTATTTTCCTTGCTATCAATGCCATGAAGAATCAGGTTGCGGAGACCATAAAGTTTGGCCGACAGAGAGGTTTGATGAAAAGGCTGTGTTGTGTGGGTGTTGTGGTCACGAACTGATGATAAATGAATATTTGGGTTGCAATTCAAAATGTCCTTCTTGTGGAGCGGGGTTTAATCCGGGGTGCCAACTGCATCGGGAGCTATATTTTGAGTGATTACGTAACGTTGTCCAATACCGGACAACGTTTTTTATGTGCTTGTCCCGCAAGTAGTTGAATAGTATACTCATAATGCACTGAAAAATTTTAACAATTACATAAAGGGGGAATTCGACAATGTTTTCATCGACATGGGACCGGTTGTGGCATATGCACGATCAGGTAAAAGACTTGTTCCGTTTCTTTTTCCGACCGGATTCTTCAGAGATGGCATCCGGCGGCGGGGGCGGTCAGAAAGTCGGTGTAGGAAACGCAGGCGGAGGGCGAGATCCACGGAGTTATTCACCAGCACAATTGATTGGACTAGTATTAGGACCGCTATTATTCTTTATTACTTTACTATTTTTCAAGCCTGAAGGACTTTCGCCAGAGGGTGTCGCCATTTTGGCGAGTACGATGTGGATCGCAACGTGGTGGATTACCGAGGCCATTCCTATCCCCGTTACTTCGTTACTGCCGCTAGTCCTGTTCCCTTTGTCCGGCGGTATGGAAGTGAAATCTACCGCTTCGGCATATGGAGACGAAACGATCTTTTTATTCATGGGAGGCTTCATGATAGCACTAGCCATGGAAAAATGGAATCTGCATCGCCGGATCGCATTGACGATCATTTCCGCGATCGGAACGAATATGGACCGCATCGTTTTAGGTTTCATGGTCGCAACCGGGTTCCTTTCCATGTGGATTTCCAATACGGCGACAGCAATGATGATGGTGCCGATAGGTCTTGCAATCATCTACCAAATTTCAGACGCGTTGAAGGATGACCCTTCCATCGATACGTCAAAAGAGAATTTCGGATTTGGTAAGGCGCTCATGTTGGGGATTGCTTATTCGGCTTCATTGGGTGGTATCGCGACATTGATCGGAACGCCGCCGAATACTTTGCTTGCGGGCGCAATCAATAAAATGTATGGCATTGAGCTGTCCTTTGCAAAATGGATGATGTTCGGTGTACCGCTTGCTTGGAGTTTCATTTTAATTACTTGGGTCTATCTTGTGAAATTTGCATTTCCTTCAAAAATCAAGACCCTGCCAGGTGGGCGCGGCATCATTGATAGCGAAAAGCAGAAATTGGGCAAAGCTTCTACGGAGGAAAGAATTGTACTGACGATTTTTGTATTGGCGGCTTTCTCTTGGATTACTCGAACTTTCCTGCTATCCAAGTTTATCGACGGGTTAAGTGATGGTGTCATTGCGATGGTATTTGCGATTCTTTTATTCATCATCCCATCAGTTACTAAAAAGGGTGATCACCTATTGGATTGGAATACGGCTGTTAAATTACCGTGGGGCATTCTCTTGCTCTTCGGGGGCGGTCTTGCAATCGCTGCCGGATTTGTCAGCTCGGAACTGTCCGTTTGGATTGGATCACAATTGTCGGGATTGAGTGGCGTACATATTCTTGTCGTCATCATTGTCGTCACAGCACTCGTCATCTTCTTGACGGAAATCACATCCAACACTGCAACCGCTTCCATGATGTATCCGATTATGGCGTCTCTTGCCGTCGCATTAGGGTTCCATCCGTATGCATTAATGATTGCAGCTGGTGTAGCCGCTTCTTGTGCGTTTATGCTGCCGGTTGCGACACCGCCGAACGCCGTCGTATTCGGTTCCGGCTATTTACGGATCCCTGACATGGCAAAAGCCGGATTTGCACTCAACATCATTGGAATCATCCTCGTTTCAGCAGCCATTTATGTCTTACTGCCGTTACTATGGGGAATCGATTTGACAACTATTCCAGAATCATTTAAATGAATAAATTGAAAACAGGGCTAGCCACATTTCTCCGGCTGCCCTGTTTTTATTCGTTACGCCCTGTTCGCTCTTCTATACCTAATCATCCCCACATAAACAACCGGCAACACCGCAGTAACTGCAATAAGCCCTCCCCAGCCAATCGTTTCATACAACGGACTGAACAACGTACTGCCCATGGCTACGCCAATGTAATAGGAAACTAAATATAGACTCGCTGCACTGCCCTTATGATGAGTCGCTTCCTTGCTGACGGATGCCGCCGTCAAAGAATGGGCCGTGAAAAATCCTAAACAGATTACACATAGACCGATAATGATCATAGCGAGCGATGAAAATGCTGTCATACCAATCCCTATGGCTAATAATGCAATCCCGGCAAGCCTGACATTGCGGAGACCGAACTTCCCTGAAAGCCACCCTGCAAGCGGAGCACCGACCACTCCGAACCCATACGCCAAGTATAAGTATGAAATCGTCTCAAGCGATAGGGAATACGGCGGGTCGATCAGATGAAACGGTAAATACGTCCACACTCCTGTAAAAGACAATTGAAGGACGATTCCTAAACCGAATACGATAAGCAATGCGGGGTTTTTGATATGAATTACGATTCCTTCGATATCTTTCGCAAAGGTCGTATCACTCGGCACGAAATTCCTTGATTTCGGCAACGTCAACAGTAGGATGATGAACAGCACCGTTCCAAAAATCGAAAGTATGTACAAGGACACTTGCCATGAAGCCTGTTCTGCAATGAACCCCGTCATGAAACGGCCGATCATGCCTCCCAGTCCATTGGAGGAAATATAGAGCGCTGTCGCGACACTTGTAAACTGCTTATGTATTTCCTCGCTGATATAGGCAAGTGCCGCGGCAGGTACACCAGCGAGTGCAAACCCTTGCACGAAGCGAAGAATGATGATGAGCAGGAATGAATCCGTGTTTGCGATAAGTAGAAATGGAATAGCCGATCCGATTAAAGAAAGGTAAATGTATACTTTCCGTCCGTTCCGATCCGAATAGAAACCGAGGACAATAAGTCCGGTTATTAGACCGATCGTCGTCATAGACATGGCCGTACTTGCATAAGAAACCGAGATACCGAACTCCTTTGTGAATAAAGGCAGGAGAGGCTGCATTGAATACATTGAGGCGAAGATGAAAATTGATGCGGACCCCAAGCCGATTACGATCTTCCAAAATTGAATATCCCTTAACGTATAGCCGTCATGTTGCATACTCCCACATCCAGTCGTCTGCCTACTAGATTGTATTATATCATTTCAAAATCGCAATCTGAAAGAAATGAAAATACCGGTATTGGTTTTATCCAATACCGGCGTTTATTGTCAGCCTTGCACATCCTTTGTAGCTGCATGTTTGATCTTTCTACGTTGGTCGTATATATTGCGTACAATCACTTTTCCGACTGCATATACAGGCACGCCAACGATAATACCGACGAAACCGGCGATATTGCCCGCTGCAAGGATGATTGTAATAACAGTGAGCGGGTGAATGTCGAGCGATTTGCCCATGACGTTCGGCGTGATAAGATTGCTGTCGATTTGCTGGGCTACGAGTGTCACGATCGCTACACCGATGACAAGTTTAGGTTTATCCATAAAAGCGATGATAAGAGCCGGCGCAACCGCAATCCATGGTCCGATGAAAGGAATCAAGTTCATGAATAGCGCGAAGATGGCAAGAAGCAATGCGTATTCAAGACCTAATATTAAATATCCGATGAAGATGAGAGTTGCCAGGATTGTACTGATCAGGAATTGTCCCTGAATGTAAGAACGCAGTACGTTGTCAATGTCGCTCAAGGTTTTTTTAACCCATTCACGCCGCTCGCCACTGAACAGGTCGTAAATGATCGGTGCAAACTTTTCATGGTCCTTCAACATGAAAATGAAGAAGAACGGCACCAATATAAGCAGGAATATCGCTTGGAAGAAGGATTGTAAAAATTGGACGATCCATTTTCCGAAATTCACAGCAATTGCCTGAATCGTATCTGTGGCACTGTCGATTGACCCTTGCAGGCTAGGAGGTAAATAATCTTCCAGATTACCGAACATACTTCTCATATCATCGAATTTCTTCGACAAGGTTGGCGCGTTTTCGACAAGATTATTCACCTGTCTCGTTACATGGGGGCCTATGATGGAAATGAAAATTGCCAGTACGATGACCAAGCCCGCCAAGATGATCAGAATACTTCCCCAACGCGGGATATTACGACTTTCCAGGAAACGTTGGATCGGTTCAGTCATGTAATAAAGCACACCACCGAGCAGCAATGGCAAAATAATCGCTTTTATAATAATGATGACCGGCGCAAATATGAAACTGATTTCCATGAAATATTTTATGATTAAGATGGCCAATAAAATGCCGACACCAACTTGGAACCAAAGCTTCTTTGTCAATTTCCCACGTCCTTTACCGTCTACAATAGTGTTTATTCAAGTATACGGTTTATTACGGTTGGTGTCGAAAAAAGTTTCACTATTATCGGTTTCAATTTTTTATCGGTGAAGACGCAGAATGATTCCATTTCCAGACGGATCTTCCGTTATAAATTGGCCTGGTTTGGATTCCACAATAGCACCTGATTCTTCAATTTTTCCGATTGCCGCAGCCAAAGTCGTTTCGTCAGGATAGACAAGTGTGTAAGCTTGAAGACCTGCGCTTTCTTCGGACGGTCGGGGCGCTCCTGCTCCATTCCACGTATTCAGTCCAAGATGATGGTGATAATTCCCCGTCGACATGAATAATGCTTGCGGATAATGTGTGGCAACTCTGAAACCTAACGCTTCATAAAATGCTTGTGTCTCTGGAAGGCTTGCGACGTGGAGATGGACATGTCCCATGAGTGTTCCTTCGGGCAGACCATTCCATTCCTCATTCCCGCTTTCTTCAACAATAGCTCTTGCATCAAGCGGGTCCGTGCTCATCGCGACGAAATCATTTTGCCATTTCCAAGTTTCCGGTTCCCGATCACGGTAAATCTCAATTCCGTTTCCGTCAGGATCGGATAAGTACAGTGCTTCACTCACGAGATGATCTGAAGCCCCAAGGCGTACTTCGTTCTCTGAAAAATGCTTAATCGCTTTTCCGAGATCTGCTCGTGTCGGCAACAAAAGCGCGAAATGATATAGCCCTGTTCGTCTTGGCTCTTTCGGATGTATTTGCTCCGGTTGCTCCATTACGAGCAACGGATTTTTGCCATCGGCTGTTAAGATTACGCGATTATCATCCTTTTCCAACACGTCGAATCCGATGATTTCTGTATAGAAGCTTGTCAATTTGTTCAGGTCAGTCACTTTCAAAACGACTTCCCCTGTGTATATATGTGGCGGTTGATGAAAATTCATTGTTTATTCCTCCCAGTAAGTTACTTACTTTATGTAACTAACTTTATATGCTATAATGTAGTTTGTCAACAAATAAAGATTTTATGTGAAAGGATTTTGGCATATGAATGAATTCGAGCTATGTCCACGCTTTGAAAAGACTGTCTCCATCTTGAGCCAGAGATGGACTGCGTTGATTTTATACCAACTCATGTCCGGTCCGCAGCGCTTTTGCACGATGACCGACAAATTGGGAGTGAGCGGAAAAACGTTGACGGAACGGCTGAAGGATTTGGAGCAGCGCGGGTTCGTCGTACGCGAAGTATATCCCGAAACACCGGTGCGCATCGAGTATTCATTGACGGAGAAGGGAATGTCTTTGACGCCGATAATGAAAGAGATTGAAGAGTGGTCGAAGGAATGGGTTGAACTTGATTCCCCAACCACAACGAAATGAAGCCGATTGCACCCAAGCAACCGGCTTTTCATCTATATTCTTACTTATGAATGACGACCGTCGTTCCTAACAGCACTTCCTTGGACAGCTCCAGGACATCTTTGTTATGCATCCGGATACAGCCGCGCGACACGTTTTTCCCGATGGAAGAAGGATTATTTGTACCATGGATCCCGTAATGGGGTTTGGATAGCCCCATCCAATAAGCACCGAACGGACCGCCAGGATTCAGCTGCTTATTAATGATTTTAAATGTCCCGATCGGCGTAGACGTCACAATCCTCCCTACGGCGATCGGATACTTTTTCAGCAATCGATCTCCATCAAATAGTTTTAACTCATGCTTTCCAACGGAGATATCAATCCAACGCACCATTGCCTTCCCGCCTTCTTAAAAAAGGATTGTTTCTAATAGGATACGGTAAAGGATTTCGGCGGACTGGGCGTGGGGGGATTTCTTTGGACGCAAAGCGGATCACTTTGGACGGGCGGAAGACTGCTTTGGACGCATAGCGGGCAACTTTGGACGCATGGAGAGATTCTTTGGACGCAGGGAGGCTTACATTGGACGCGCAAGGGTGCTCTTTGGACGTGGGACCGCTCTTTTTGGACGCGCGAAAAATATAATTTAAAAACCGAGCGCAGAATAGCGATCGGCATCCATTTTCATTCATTAAATTGAATATCGCCTGCTTCCTTGACGCGCGCAAACCATTTCAGCACTCTATTATTATGATCAATGACCTGTCGGGCGGAAAGGCTCCCAGAATTCCACGTACTATGGGTATCTACGACTAACGTGACATCATTGTCTATACTGAATGTCTTCTCGTAAATGGGAAATCCACGGATGGCCGGGTACATGAATTTCAAGTGCACTGCGAAGCCATTGACGATCTTTATCGCCTAGCAATTCCTTCACAACATGGAAATCAGCGTGGTCCTTCTCTCGCGGATTTTTCGCTTTGTATAGAAGGACAACCGCCGGATGCAAATAAGGAATGCCTTCGTCGGAAACTGGGAATAGCATTGAACTTGGACAAGTGATTGTCGGATCACGTCTAAAAACCCACCGCTCATTTTCCACTTCATTCAACAAGAATTCCAGACGTTCCTCGCTTCTCTTATGGTTGCCGTGTAATTCATGGATCGGCAGCTCAAGCATTTCCAAATCCCAATCAAGGAGTTCCCCATTGACCGCTTTTTGAAAGGACCAATCGGCTAATACATTCTTCAACCTGCGTTGATCTTCTCGAAGTACAGCGATTTCAATGTCCGAATGTGCCCGTGTTTCATTCCCGACAAAAAGATCTATTGCCCATCCACCCGCGATTCCCCAAGGACGATCATAGCAGCCCATCCATTCCGCCACTTTTCGACATGAACGAAAAATTTGAATCCCCCCTACTATTTTTCACGTAAAAAGGAGCGACAATGTCACTCCTTGAAAGCTTATTTATACTTTATCCGAAACAATATCACTCTTACAACTATATTTTATAATTTTCCGACACAACTTAGGCTTTCAATACCTTGTGAATCAAATGAGCCATCCAATATCGCTTGCACATCTTTCAAGGTATCTTGAAGACCAACAGATTGACCCTTTTGCCCGGTGTACTCTTCCGCCACATAGAACGGTTGGGTCAAATACGCCTCCAAGCGCTCTCCGCGTTTATAAGTTTGCACTTCGGACGACGGCAGCTTCTCTTCCCCGCCTACAGTTACAAGTGAACGTAGCTCCCGGTAACGCCGTAGTAATTTTTGTGCTCGTTGTTGAATGAAGAAATGATTCTGATCCATATGCGAGCCTTCCAGTACAGATGAAGTGGAGGAAATCGGATTGACTGCAGGATATCGGTGTCTTGCCGATAGATCGGCGTCGAATTGCCAAAGCGTTTCAAGTGGGCCATATGGTAATTCTTCGTCCACTGCCTCTCCTGTCAGATCCAATAGGAACGTCGTGACTGTGTCCATACCGATTTGCTGTAAATGTTCTTGCAGCTCATAGATTCCACCTGCCACTACATGACTTTTGTCTGCCGCAAATGCTATTTCCTTTTCAATACCGAGGGCCGCCATTTTTTCATACGTTTCGTCAATCGTTTTTGTTGTGACATCCACATTTTCCAAAATATCTTCCAGCTCCGGGTAATTTCCTTCGGGCATTAAGAGGAATGTTGTATAACCCTCACGCTTTAACCGATAGAATAATTCACTCAAGACAACAAGTTGGCCCATTTGCTTCCGCGCGACTAAACCGACTGTCCCGCCTTTTGCCAACGGTGCGAATAAATCCAATGTTTTAATCTTTGTTTCGATCATCTCGATCTTCTCCCCCCGGATTATCAATTCATCCAAACTGCACTCCGCCAAATCCGCAAGCGCTACAAGCGTCCTCACTTCCGATTTACCGACTGAAATTTTGCCCGTACACAAATTCGAGACTGTAGCTGGGCGCAGCCCGACCGATTTAGCTGCGCTCGTCAAATTCGGCACCCTTCTCCTCAGCAGTGAAACATTCAATCGAAGATTATCTCTTTCCACATTATCACCCCTTACTTTGTATAGTAATTTATTTTATTCCAAAGCGCAATAAATAGTTACTCTATAACGTAATTTATTTTACAATAAAAAAGACGTTAATATTTCGGTACTGGACTTATTGAAAAATCCGGATAGAAATAACGAAGTAGGGAATCTTAACAATGATCCAAAATCCAATGTGGGGAAGGTGACGTTTTTATGAATAAAATGGCGATAGCGGCATTAGGGATCGGAGCGGCTTTTCTTATGAGAAATAAAAAAGTCCGAGGAAAGCTGATGAGGCAGTTCGAATCGCTCGCAGAACCATTCACCTCAAAAAATGGATCACCTTATTCATAAGTATCTTTCTCACGGGAAAATCGGCATCCTTTACGGGTGCCGTTTTTTTGTGTCTTTGTTTAGACTCTATCAAATCGGGAAAGTATTTTATAAGCAAAAAATTAGGAGGTAACGTTGATGAATAAAAAAATGGCATTGACCGCTCTTGGGTTAGGCGCAGCATATTTGATGAGAAACAAGGACGCACGAAACAAGTTATCGAAGCAGTTTGATTCATTCGGCTCTACGCCTACGAGAGGCGCGAAAGGCTCTCGCACTTCCACTACCACTTCACCCAACCGAAACAAAGGATTGCTGGGCGGTTTATTCAGCTGAAATAAACAGGAGAGGGCGCATGAAATTGCGTCCTCTCCTTTTATTCATTCACCGCAATATTGCGCCTCTCCATGTGAAGAACGATATAAATGCTCGCCTCGTACAGCAAGATCATCGGGATAAGTATGATGAGCTGGCTGACGAAATCGGGTGGGGTGATGAGCGCAGAGACAACTGCCAGTATGAGATAGGACCACTTTCTCACTTTGCGTAATGTGTGAGCTGTCAATACTCCGATTGCGGCCAGGAACATGGCGACGATTGGCAGCTCGAACAAGAGCCCGATCGGCATCGTCGTCATAAGCAGGAACTTCGCATATTCCTGTGCAGACACCATCACAGTGAAGTTTACGGCTCCTAATGATACGAGGAAGCCGTAACTCAGTGGATTGACGACGAAGTAGCCGAATGCCAATCCACCGAGGAATAAGAGGAACATGACTGGCGAATACAGGCTAAGAAACTGCTTTTCCTTCAAGTGAAGCCCCGGCTTCACGAATTGCCATAAGAAGTGGCATAGGAATGGGAGCGATAATCCAAATGCTAAAGCGGTTGAGATGGACATGTAGAATACGACGACTTCCATCGGTCCAAGGACAATCAATTCATGCCCTCTCGTGGCAATTGGAACCCATAAGTTTACCGTCGCAAATACACCGACAAAAAAGGAAATGAAGACAACAGCACTTTTAATAAGCTGTTTGCGCAAATCGGTCAGGTGCTCGACAAGTGTTGGATCGTTGTCCGACTTCCCATTGTTGCTATCCGGCGTTTCAATAAAAAGTTCCGGCTTCTGCTGCCCCGAATCCGATTCCATCTCAACTTGCTCCTCTAACAGAGGCATCTTATCTTGTTGACTATCTTGCTCCCGCTGTACTGTCATCTTATCAAGAGGGCTTATTATTTTTCGATTATGATCTCCGTACGGATCCATTTCATCACCTGCTTACGAAATATCCGTTTTCTTTGGCGTATCCTTTACTTCTTCATCTTCAAGTATGTCGCGGGCTGATTTTTTGAATTCTGCCAATGTCTTACCGACCGCAGAGCCGACTTCCGGTAACTTTCGAGGCCCGAATAAAATAAGGACGATGACTAAGATAATAATTAATCCAGGAACGCCAATAGCTGCTAAATTCATATGAAACTTCTCCCTTCATTCACACGAGTGAACCGCCGTTCTTGCTGTACTTCAAAATGGCTTCAGCAGTGCGATAAGCCAATGCCCCAATCGTTCCAGTCGGGTTATAGCCGCCATTATGCGGGAAGTTCCCCGCACCGACGACGAATAGATTTTCGGCATCCCAATGCTGCAAATAGGTGTTGACAACACTATTGGCTGGATCCGTGCCCATGATTGTTCCACCCGTATTATGTGTCGTTTGATAAGGAACTATGTCATAGTCTGAAATAGGATTTCCAGGGACTACGGTTTTCGCACCCATTTCCTTCATAATCTCCGCAATCCGGTCAGTAAGGTACTTATGCATATTCCGGTCCTGTTCCGTGAAGTTGTACGTCAGCTGCAAAAGCGGTACGCCGTATGCATCACGATAGTCTGGGTCAAGCGACATGAAGTTTTCCTTATGCGGCATGGAAGCACCTTGACCGCCAATCGATAACATGCGAGTATAATTTTCAATCGATGCCTTTTTGAAATCTGAGCCCCACGCCGGGGTTTCCGGCGGAACCGGATTTATCTGTATCGGCCTGTATCCGGTTTGCGTAATTGAAATGCTCGCCCCGTGAATGAAATCGAGATCGGAATGATCAAAACTGTCTCCATTGAAATCATCAATTGTCATGCCTAGAGCACCTGCACCCATGAATACATTCATCTGTTCATTGAAGAATCCGGTTACGGTCGGTAAAATTTGATATCCATAATTTTTACCCAGTGTTCCTCTTCCCGTGTCGGGATTATATTGCTCACCGATTTTGGAGACCATAAGTAGTTTTGCATTGTTCATTACATAACTTGTGAGGACTACCACTTCGGCAGGCTGGATGAACTCCTCGCCTGATTGCGTGTCTACATATCTAACACCCGTCACTTTGTTCCCCGACTTTAGAACCTCAACGACGTTCGCATGAAACGTAATATCGAAGTTCCCAGTTTTCATGGCTGTTGGGACAACAGTAATTTCCGGAGATGTTTTTGCCCCATATTCACAGCCGAATCGTTCACAAAATCCGCAGTACTGGCAAGCGCCGATTGTTTGGCCATCCGGGTTTTCGTATACTTCAGACAGGTTCGCGGACGGTAACATGTATGGATGGTAGCCTAAAGAAGTAGCGGCATTTTCAAACTTTTTCAGAATAGGCGTCTTTTTCATCGGCGGTGTCGGAAACTCCGAGGAGCGCTTACCCGCGAATGGGTTTGTGTTTTCTCCCGATATGCCTGTCGTTTTTTCGTACTTGTCAAAATACGGCTCCAATTCGTCGTACGTAACTCCCCAATCCTGCAGTAAGTAATCTTTTGAAAGTTTGTTTTTCCCGTATTTTTTCTCGGTCATTGTCTTAATTTGAAAATCGTAAGGCAAGAAGCGGAAAGTGTGGCCATTCCAGTGTGTTCCCGCACCGCCAAGACCCTCGCCAAGGAGAAATGAACCCAACTGCCTCATTGGGAGCGCACGCATTTTACGATGGTTGCGAAACGTAATCGTCTCCTTCGACAAATCCTGCATCAGTTCATAGCGTATTGCATACCGATATTCATCATGCACCATTAGATAATCTTCAGTACCCCGCGGTTTCCCTCTTTCCAACCCGCGTACTTTCAACCCCGCCTTTGCGCATTCGGCTGCGATAATGCCGCCCATCCAACCGACTCCTACCGTTACTACATCAACCTTATCCAATGTTTTCGCCATCAGTTAATCCCTCCGTCAATGCTGCATACTGCTAATTGATTTTGGTTCGATCTTTTGAAACTTCTCTTCTTCGATTACATTGATATATGCCATTTGATGGCCAGGGAATCCTTTCATCCGCCACCCATCCATGTTCGTATTGCCGTTATAGATCGGATCGGCATAAGCTCCTTCCAATGTCGCTTGGCGGAGCAGCCGGAAAAAGAATTCCGACGATACACCTTTCATCTCCACTTCGTTTTTTTGGATGGAAGTGAGAATCTCATCCATTTGCCCGCCATCCAACTCGGTAAATCCTTTCTGATATCGTTTCTGCGCCTCATCTTCCATCATTGCAATTCCCTGTCGGAAAATCTCTGCCCGAGTCAGCCTGCTTTGATATCCTTGTGTCGCTTCCCCTGCAAAAAACGGACCTTGCATATACTCGCGCGCGTTGCTACCGTAGTTTCCCGCCAACTGGTTATCTATGAAATAAGGAACACCAAGACCGATTGCACCCGGTCCGAGATCGTCCTCCGGAAAAATCCGTTCAACGGCTTGTGAAAGTATATTGAAATCAGCACGTTTCGTGAAGAACATTAAGCCTTTCACCGAGGTCGTATCATGGTTTTCCGCGTTTTGCGTGCCACCCTTTGTTTGCACACCGTCTTTATTGACGTTATAGCCGACAAGACCCCCAATCAGTCCCCCTCCAACTAATGCCCCTGTGGCGATTCCTGTCGTTTTCAGGAAATCGCGCCTCGACACTCCTTTTTGTTCATTAGCCATTTTGTTTCCTCCTTCCTGTATGTGCCATCTAGCATGTCCGATTTTTTATAGGTTTCATACAATTCGAGCATAAATTATCCAATTGCGGTATATTGTTCTGAAATGAGGCCTTTGGAAGGAGATGTTTCAATTGAAGAAGCTTCTATTATTCATCATGAGTCTAGCGGTATTGGCGGGTTGTTCTTTGAATGGTGAAACGGCTGCAACCTATATTCCTGCCAAACGACTGGCCACGAATCTGGAAGCCCCCTGGTCTATTGCTTCGGACGGGGAACGCTTTTTCATTTCAGAGAGGGCTGGGGCGATTGTAAGAGTCGAGAAGAACGGGAAAACGAAACGGGAGGAAGTACGTCTGTCAGATCCACTTTCAAATGCTGCAGAAGCAGGGTTGCTGGGGTTTGTTCTTCACGATGATTTCGATGAATCCGGACTTGCCTACGCGTATTACACGTATAATTCGGACGGAGCTCCCGTCAATCGAATTGTGACGCTGAAGTACGCCGGAGAGGAATGGGAGGAGACGGAAATCCTTTTGGACGGAATTGAATCAGGGCCTGTCCATCACGGGGGACGGCTTGCATTATCACCGGAAGGGGTTCTTTTTGCCACGATTGGTGACGGAGCTGCTCCTGAAAATGCACAAGACCCGAATTCATTCAACGGTAAAATAGTAAAACTGCAGGATGATGGCAGTTTCACCATTGTCAGTTTGGGGCACCGCAATCCACAAGGGCTTGCATGGAATGCGGAGGGTGAACTTTATTCTTCGGAGCATGGGCAGTCCGCAAATGACGAAATAAACAAGATTGAGCAAGGTGGAAATTATGGGTGGCCCGAAATCGAAGGGATTGAGAGCAAGCAAGGCATGATTTCGCCGCTGCTCACTTCGGGGACAAACGAGACATGGGCGCCGTCCGGAATGACGTTTCACAACGGCCTGCTATATGTTGCGGCTCTCAGAGGGGAAGCCATTTTAGTGATTGACCCGGAAACGATGGAGATTGTAGAAAAAATTGAAGGCTATGGTCGGATTCGGGATATCCATTCGGACGGGGAGTCACTATACTTCATTTCCAATAACACAGATGGGCGGGGAAATCCTTCCGAATCGGATGATATTTTGTATAAGTTTGCGAACATCAAAAAAATAACAGATGAAGGAAGATAACATCACCTTCATCTGCCCATTGATTCATTCTTCAAAACTCAAAATAGGAATGCGGTCTTCCAAGATTACAACTTCGTCCAGCGGAAGATCGATTCGAAACTCATCTTTGCCGTAAGGACTGACAGCGACTTTCTTATAGGCAAATGGGTTATTCGTCACGAACGTCACCATCCCTGTCTCCTGCTCATAACTCTCCACCGCAAAACGATGACCCGACAGAATGGCATATGGGAAAACTTCATAAGCGTCTTCCAATTCATCCGTGCTGACTTCCTTGAATAAATGGCCATTCGTTCCCATTTCAACAAATCCTATTTCCTTGTCTTCCGGACTCCCAGACTGCAAAAAATATTTACGTCGTTGGGATACGATGGGATATTCTTTACCGTTCCAAACTGCAAAACGACCTTTTCTTATCATTCCATCTCCTCCAAGAAATGCTATATGTACACTTCTATTATATAAATCACTTAAAAATCGGGACAGGTAAGTTCATCCAGATTTTCGACATAATTTTCAAGGACTATCCACTCTTGCCAGTTCGGAAATCTTGATCCGTCAAATTTTTACGTTTGCCTTTTTCCCTATGGGGTATTTAAAAACTACTACTCTTTGAGGAGGTTTTATGATGAACGAAAGAGGAAACTCAGACAAGTTCAAAGGCGTCGTGAATAAAGTCAAAGGTGAAGCAAAAGACCAATTCGGCAATGCAACGGACGATCCAATGCTACAGGCTGAAGGAAAACTGGATAAACTGAAAGGCGAAGCACAGCAGGAAATCGGCGAATTCAAGGACCGTTTCGGCAATTACAAGAATGAGCGTCGCTAAAGTAACAATAGGTGGGCTGTCTCCTTAAAGGGAGGCAGCCTTCCCTTCATTATAAATGATCAGTATTGATTCGCGGGACAGTCCCGGCATTCTCATCCCTCGGCTGCAAGATGTTGTCGCCTGACAGCATTTCACCGCTGTCTGTCATTTGTGCCCTGCTATCCCTTTCCGTGTCTTCGACTTCTACAGCTTTATCGGTTTCCACGGTTTCGCTCCTACCGACGTATCTCTTTTCCACTTGTCAAACACTCCTTTTCTTCATTTATTTTTATTACTTTACCCCTAGATTCGACTGAAAACACATTTTATTTGTTTGTATTCAATGTTTAGTACAGGCAAATCACGTGAATAGAATAAGGAAAGAAAGGAAGTGCTTTCAATGAATAAGAAAAAACCCTTCACTTCAGAAGATCGAAAAAATGCCGAAGGTCCCTTTATGGACAACCCAGAGAATTTGCCGACTGACAAGGAGAGCATCTACGACATGCACGAGGATATGCAAACAGTCGATTCGATTCCATTGGAGGATGTAAGATTGGAAGAACATGAGGAAGACCATCACCGTGATACGAAAAGCAGTTCTTCCAGCGAGGAGAAATATAAATAATTGCAAAAAAGTAGAGGTGGAATTTCCAATCCCTCTACTTTTTAATGCAAACATTCATGTCGTTAGGTGTCGGTATTCCCCGGGAAATGTCAGATAACGATTAGACTAAGGTCTTGGCAGCATTCTTTTTCGCCATGTACATACCGAAAAAGACAAGTACAATAATGAGAATAGCCGTAAGTCCAACACTCATCCAATAAGCTGACTGACCATCAGATGCACCGAACACATTCGATGCATACGTACTCAATTTCCATGGGGAGACCGTCCAGTACGTGCCGAGTATACCGTCAATGACCTGGAAAACGAGCAGGACCAAAATTGATAGCCCCGCAGCCCCTCCCGTAGACATACAAGCGCTGAATGCAAGGACAACTGTCACAGCGAAAACCAACCATAAACTATAAGTCCCTAGAAACGCGAAGACTTCCCCTGCCGCCACTGAGTTGAATAAAATCTGGATATAATACCATGCCGCAAAAAAACCTAACCACATACTTGCCAACACAATCGCATTGACGACAATCCATTTACTAAGGAAATATTGACTAAACGACATCGGTCTCACGTATAGAAGCGTTGCCGTCCCGGTTTTTCGCTCTCCTGAAATTGATCCCATGAAAGCGAGGATGATAACGAGGATGCCGATCAACTGATATTGGCCCATTAATGAGACAAAAATATCTTCTCCCCGGAATTCCGGCCATACTAAATCTGCCCCTTCCGGCAGGTTACCAACGCTTTTCATAATTTCAGGGAGGAAATGGTTCGAGATCGGCTCTAGTATTCCAAAGATGACGAACACAATCGGAATCCAATACATTTTAAAATTACGGATGTTTTCCCGTAATTCCTTGTGCAATAATGCATTCAAGCTGCTCATTCCTCCACCGCCACTTTCATGAAAATTTCTTCCAAGCTAGCCGTCTGCAATTCCACTTTCCGTATATGCAGAGACTCTGTATGCAATAACGCTACCACTTCAGACGTACTTACCTCATCCTTGCCTGCATCGATGGATACTTGCTTCTTTTCCAATCTGACTGCCCAAGGGGAAAGTGCGGTAAACCTTTCAGCCTCTATGACCGACTCAAAATCGATGAGAATACGAGGGTTGGCGTATTTCTCGCGGATGGAATCGAGCGATCCATTTTCAACGAGGACACCTTTCCTTAGGAATAACAGTTGGTCAGTCATTTCTTCCGCATCATTCAAAATGTGAGTCGAATATAAAATTGTCGTCTTCTGTTGAAGTTCCTTCAATAAATTCATCACCTGGCGCCGTCCGACCGGGTCGAGCGCTGACACAGGCTCATCCAATAGCAGCAGCTCCGGTTCATGAACGATCGCCTGCGCCAATCCGAGACGTTGCTTCATCCCGCCGGAAAACGTTCCCGCCCTCTTTTTCATCGCATCCCCAAGTCCGACAAACTCAAGTGTCTTTTTCGCTTCCGCTAATGCCTTCCTTTTTTCGACACCACTCAACACTGCAGCCATCTCCGTGAATTCAAGTGCTGTCAGCCAAGGGAAGAATTTGGGGTATTGAGGAAGGTAGCCGATCGATGCCCGGATATCCGGCTTTGGTTTCCCTCGGAATAAAATGGATCCATTCGTTGGCGTGACAAGGCCCGCGAGCATGGATAATGTCGTTGTCTTCCCTGCTCCGTTCGGCCCGATCAATGCCGTGGACGTTCCTTCCGCCAATTCGAATGTGATCGAATCCACGGCTTTATGGCTCCCATAGTTTTTCTCTAGATCATGTACCTGCAGCAAATTGGTCATGATTGCTTCCTCCCGAAGATGAAATACAAAATCGGTCCAACGATGTTGACGAGCAATATAATGAAAATCCACATGATGAACGGCCCGTTTGTCCGCTGATTTCTGATGACATCAATCAAAGCGACAACTGCCAGGATGAGTTGAAGTACAAGAATCGGCAAAATTAGATTCCAAGGTATGTTTGCAAGTTCAGACATGAACGTCACAACCTCTCCGTTTGTTATAGATCGAGTATAACACGCTTGTTATATGTTGTATATAACAAATTAAAGTTTTTTAAAAATAGTGCACACTGTAATCACTGTTAATGGCGGACAGCTTATTTTGGACGCGTAAACACTTGCTATGGACGCGGGATCGCTCGGTTTGGACGCGTTACGGCCTGCTTTGGACGTGCGGAGCCACGCTTTGGACGCTGAGCCGCACTCTTTGGACGCAGTTCCTATAGATTGACTACCCGCACTGATTTCCGACAACCGTGTTATACTATTGCGTGAACTGGAACTGGAGGTCGCAAGATGAAACCATGGATGTATCCGCTGTTCGTCATTCTTGGAGCGTGCAGCTATGGAATTCTTTCAACGATTATTAAATTGGCCATTGCGGACGGGTATACGGCATCTCAGGCAGTGACGAGCCAATACTATACCGGCTTTCTATTAGCCGCACTTATTTACCTTTTCACCCGACGAACGCTTCCGAAGTTCGGCGGCGGTTTTACGCTGGTCATCGCCGGTCTGCTAACAGCAATCACAGGAACAGTTTATGGGAAAGCTGTCAGCTTGATGCCTGCTTCCCTCGCAGTTGTCATGCTCTTTCAATTTACGTGGATCGGCATGCTTTTCGATTGCATCGCCCGCCGGCGACTTCCGAAACGAATTGAAGTCATTTCACTACTGTTTTTATTCGGTGGCACGATTTTAGCTGCAGGCGTTATCGATGCCGACTTAAGCGGCATCCCTTGGCAAGGATGGGCTTGGGGAATGGTTTCGGCAGTCAGTTTCTCGGCATTCCTCATGGTGAATCAGCGGCAAGTGGAAGGGATGGACATGATCACCAGGCTATTGTTCATGTCATTCTTCGCCGCTGTCGCCATCACCTTCTTTCAAGAGCCGCAAATCGTATGGGACGGTACATTGCTGAACGGCTTATGGATTTATGGCCTGATTTTAGGGGTGTTCGGCATCATTTTGCCGATCCTTCTCTTCTCCATCGGCATTCCAAAAGTCGGTACAGGGATGGCGTCAATATTAAGCGCGATTGAACTGCCAGTCGCTGTTACTGTGTCGATGATTTTACTGCATGAGCATATGACCGTTTTGCAGATTACGGGAATTGTGATCATCCTTATCGGCATGACATTGCCTAGCATCGCTAACCGACGGATACGATTGAAAAAGAATTGAGGAGATTTCCACATCACTTAAGTAAGTGATGTGGTTTTTTTGTTGCGCCGAAAACTTTTCGGCAAACCTGAGGGTATATATAGGAGAGCAACAAACTAGGTTGTTTTGAAAGGAGTGTGCCGCGTGCAGCAGGAAAAGTGGGTTCGCAAAATACGGGCAGGCGACCAAACCGCATTCCGTCAATTTTATGAAGCGTATGCGGGTCCGGCAATCCGGACGGCGAGCGCCATCACCCGCAACCGAGAGATGGCAAAAGATGCGGTGCAGGAAACGTTTATCCGGGTGTATCGGCAAATTGGCAGCTATAATCCAACATTGCCATTCGACCCTTGGTTCTATCGTATATTGACGAATGAATGTCTTCGTTTAATGAAAAGGGAATCTCCCCTATCAACTATCGAAACACTGGAAAACGCTCCTTCACTCGTAGAGGAATCGTTCGATCAATTGACGGAGCTTTACGATATTATTCAAGCATTGGACGATTCACACCGGATTCCGCTGATCTTGAAATATATTAAAGGATTTTCCGAAAAAGAGATCGCGGACATTTTAGGGTTGAATCAAAACACCGTAAAATCGCGATTATTCAAAGGAAGAAAGCGGTTGAAAGAGCAACTGGAGCCCACTCGAGAGGAGGATATGTTCTGATGAGCAAATTTGACGACCGGATAAAGACAGAGCTTGAACAAAAAACGGACGCAGATGTGCATGAACTTAAGGATGACATTTGGAATGTAATCAACGAGGAACTGTTTGAAGGGAGTAGGACAACAATGAAAAGAAAAAAACGATGGATGCCTGCAATGCTCATTGCAGCGGCAGCACTAATCCTTGCATTCACCTTACAGACCGAGCCCGGCTTGGCCTTAATCAAAGGCATAAAGGATATGTTCGTCCCTGAAAAGGAGATCATCCAAAGCATCGAAGGACAGGACGAGCCGACAGAAGTCCATTTGAATGAAGGAAAAGATTCCGAATACATCATCTATGTGGATGAATCCCGTTATAAAATGATCAAAGGGGAAGATTCCGATGTCATTACGACAATCGAACCTCTACCAGAGAAATACCCCGAAGTAAGCATGGAAATCAAACAATATCCAACCGATCAACCGGAAATGCTTGTGAAGGAGCTTGAGGAAAAGTTGAAGGTCGATTTCCCTGATCTGCGGGAAATTGAAACGGTCTCGGAGCCGGTCGAAGGTTTCTGGCTGCATGGTCTTACTGAGTCGACTTGGGATGGAAAGGTTATTGATGTGTACGTCATCAGCAACGGCAAGGATGGGAGCTTTGTCATTACCGAGAAATATTTCCTAGAAGCGGCAGAAGGCCATGGCGCAAGGTTCTCTCATATGCTACAGAGCTTTGAAATTATCGAATGAACGGAGTTTTGAAGGGGGGATCCTTTTTCCCCTTCTTTTTTTGTAGGTATAAAAGTAGATTCGCCTGCTCTTATGCATATGTTATAAGAAGATAGGGTATAGATTGAGAAGTAGATAGCAAGGAGGCTCTTGGGCATGGATATTTTCATGATTATCATCGACACGCTGATCGTTTTATTATATATAACGCTGATCGCATTCATTACACCTTTCACGATGAAATACTTAAAAAGAAGGAACCAGGATATATTCATTCAAATGTTGCCGATCTGTTTCATCGTTTTCGTCAGCAGCATTATCATTTCCATGGGACTTGGCGGCTTCAAAGAGATGGTATTCTTTCAAATAACAAGTATCGTTTCATTGGTTCTTCTAGGTTCTCTATTGTTCCTGACATTGGCAATGAGAGTATTATGGAAAGATAAATATGATATGTTAGTTGAAAGGATCCTATCCTTTCGAACAAAAAATGAACGGAGCTTCTCACTGAAATAAGTGGGAAGCCCTTTTCTATTTGTTGTACACTGTTTGTAAACGGATTACATAAGGAGACAGGTTTATGTTAAAGGATCGCATTTATTATCAAGACAACTATAAACAGTCATTTAGTGCACGTATTATCGGAAATGGGACGGATCCGGAGGGGCGCCCCTATGTCGTATTGAACAACACGGCGTTTTATCCGACCGGCGGCGGGCAGCCGCATGATACGGGAACTATTGAAGGAATCCGAGTGATTGATGTGGAGGAGATGGATGGTGAAATCCGTCATTTTCTTGAAGAAGAGCTTCATTCCAAAGAGGAAGTGGTAGGCGAGATCGATTGGGAGCGCCGTTTCGACCATATGCAGCAACATGCGGGGCAGCATATTTTGACGGCTGCTTTTGTCCGGCTTTTCGGATTCCAAACAGTCAGTTTTCATCTAGGCAAAGGACTCGTTTCCATTGACTTGGACGCGGAAGAAGTGACAGCCGAGCAATTAGCTGCTGCTGAAAAGCTTGCGAATGATATCATTTTGGAAAACCGTCCTATTGAAACAAAATGGGTGACGGAAGACGAGCTTTCGGAGTATTCGCTTCGTAAACAATTGGCCGTGACAGGCGAGATCAAGCTCGTCATTATACCCGATTTCGACTATAACGGCTGCGGGGGCACCCATCCTTCTTCGACAGGGCAAATCGGGTTGCTGAAAATCCTCTCCACGGAAAAACAGAAGCGGAAAGTCCGTGTCCACTTTGCTTGTGGCGGTCGGGTTCTACAACAGCTGCATCGCAAGCATGAAGAGCTGTCCACCGCTTCCAAACTGCTGAGCGCACCGGAGGAAGGCGTAAGCGTTGCGATCGAGCGATTAGTAGCTTCTCATCATTCATTGGAAAAAGCATTGGAAAGTGCAAAGGAAGAGTTATTGTCCTTCGAGATGAAAAAATTATTGGATAATAAGAATGGCAACATTGTAAAAGCCTCATTTAGTAATCGGACTGTACAAGAACTGCAAAAATTGGCACGGATGATTGTAACGGAGGATGATTCGGCAATCGCCCTTCTCGTTGCCGAAAATGAAGAACGTCTTCAATTCGTTGCGGCCCGGGGCGCATCCGCCGAGACAAGCATGAAACTGGTTTCCGCTTCGGCCATACCTTTACTCGGCGGAAAAGGTGGCGGGAATGATGCATTTGTCCAAGGCGGCGGCGAGCGGGCAATGACTGCAGAAGAACTGTTGAATGTGATGGAGAATACGATTGGCAACTAATTGATAAGTGGCTCCTCCCGATTTCTTACCGGGAGGAGTTTATTTTATTGTAAAGCTTGCTCTCTAACTATGTTTTCTATTTGTCAATAAGGGTATATAAAGACATTAGATACAAGGATACTTCTGATATCTTCGAAGGAGAGAGTTTACATGAAGAAAAGAATCGTATTCATTTCTGATCACGGCGATCCCCTTGCACCGCTTGGAGGCGAACAGGCAGGCGGCCAAAATAATTACGTAAAACAGTTAGCACTTTCATTGGATAAAAAAGGCCATACAGTGGATGTCATTACCCATTGGGCTGATGCAAAAACGCCTGCTATAGAGGAATTCGGCTCCAAATGTCGAGTGATCCGTGTATCAGCAGGGGTAAAGGGCTTTGTACCGAAGAACCAGATGTACGACATGCTATATGATTTTTATGACGAAATGCGTTCTCGCATCGACTTGTCGTCGTATGACTTGATGCATACCCATTATTGGCTTTCCGGTCTTCTTGGTGCAAAAGTGGCTGAGGAGTATGGATTGCCATGGATCCACACTTCCCACTCGCTAGCAATTGCCAAAGAGCAAGCGACGGGCGTTCGGGAAGACAAAAGAATGGACGCTGAGCAATTGATATTGCAATTAGCCGACACAGTAGTCGCTACGACTGCAACCGAAAAGAAATTAATTCATAGCTTCGTTGCAGACCCTTCTCCGATTAAGGTCATTCCCATAGGGGTTGACAAGAACTTCAAACCAACAATCCAAAAGGAAAAACGACAGCCATTTTTTGCATTTGCAGGAAGGCTGGAAAAGACGAAAGGAATCTACACGCTTCTTCAAGCCTTCAGACTACTAATGGAGCGGCATGAGCTGCCGCCATCCGCAAAGCTCGTCATTGCAGGAGGAGACCCGGATAAAATTGATATGCAAAAGAAACTGCCGGCCGATCCGAAATTGAAAAAGGCGGTTAAGGGATTGGAACGTAATATCGAATTCATCGGAGCCCGTACCCAACGCCAATTGGCGGATTTATTCAACGAAGCGACCGCCGTCATTGTACCTTCTACGTACGAATCATTTGGAATGGTCGCTGCGGAAGCGCAAGCATGTGGAAGCCCTGTCATCGCTTCGAAAGTGGGTGGGTTACAGGACGTAGTCCGCCATCGAGAGACGGGCATCCACATTGAAAAGGAAAACCATGAGCATTTGGCATTCGCCATGAAGCTACTTGCAGCAAACAATGAGTTCGCCCGTTCCCTCGGAAGACGCGCTGCTGCCTATGCGCGGCGGGAATTCGATTGGGACACTGTCGCCAAGAGAATGGATGAATTGTATGAGGTGGTCCTGTTTGAAAAACAAAAAGTATTTGCTAGCGACTGATTTGGATGGAACGTTTGTCGGTGATGAGGAAGCGCTTGGGCGACTGCTTGAGTACTTTAACAGCGCGCCTCATGAGGTCGCACTCGTCTATGTGACTGGCAGGCATTTTTCCTCCGCCCAATCGCTTATCGCGGAAGAAGGGTTGCCAATTCCCAATCTGCTTATAACGGATGTGGGTACGTCTATTTATCATGCCGACGGGCTGGAAGATATCAATTGGAAGAGACATATGCAGGAGGATTGGCAACCTGAGTTGATTGCCGAAATTGCTGTCACTTTTCCTTCGCTGAAAAGACAGGAGCTGCCCGATGATCGACGTGTTTCCTTTACTGTGTCTGATGATGTCGGGGCGGTGGATGAATTCCGAAAAGCACTCGATGCCCAGGCTATTCCACATACGTTCATCTTCAGCTCAAACCGGGATATTGACGTACTTCCTAGTCGTGCCGGCAAGGGGAACGCATTGGAATATGTACTCGGGAAGTATGCGAGAGATGACGTTAAGCTGCTTATCGCAGGCGACTCGGGCAACGACCGGGACATGCTTTCCCTCGGCCACCCTTCCGTTATCGTCGGCAATGCCCAGCCTGAGTTGCTGGAAATGGAGCCTTGCGAGAATCTATTCCGGGCGAATGAAAACTGTGCGGGGGGCATTCACGAAGCGTGGCTACACTTTTATGGGGAGGGGCGGGAGTTTGTTGGATGAGTTATCACCGAATCGCGGCTGTTTATCACCGAATCGGGGGGTTACCACCGACTCACATGAAGTCACCACCAACTTGAAGAGTTATCACCGCTTAGAAGATGTTTATCACCGCTCGGAAGCACTTTATCACCACTCAACGTGAGTTTATCACCGCTTAGCATCATCTTATCACCACTTTACCACTAAATGGACGAAAAATATTCAATATCTCCATGCAAAAGGCTGCCTCCCGAGGGATGGCAGCCTAATTCATTCAAAATATTAATAAGCTCTCGCAAACCAAACTGTATGTTTCGAGTCTTTTCCACAATTAATGCACGTCGACTTTTCAGCTGGTGGATTGAATGGAATATTTCGCGTTGTGAACATTGTCTCTTCTTTCACTTGCTCCTCGCACGCATCCTCGCCGCACCAGCCGGCAAGGATCCAACCAGGGATTTCGCCCTTCTCCGTCGAATCCGCGATATGCTTCGTCAGGTCCTCCATTGTGTCGATATGCGTATGGGAATGCTCCGCCCGGAATGCACGCGCTTTATCAAGCAGGCGTGTCTGCATCGTTTGCAATTCCTGTTCTATGCTTTCGACAATATTTGCTAAGTCAATGGCGACTTTCTCGTCTTCGTCACGCGCTTTCATAAGCGCTTGATTGTTCTCCAAGTCACGTGGTCCTAGTTCAACACGGACTGGAACGCCTTTCAGTTCCCACTCATTGAACTTGAATCCTGGCGACTGATCGGAATCATCCAACCGCACACGGACACCTTTCGCTTTCAACTCCGCGAAGATTTCATCCAGCTTCTCCATGATAGCCGGGTTCTTCTTCCAAGGACCGACCGGAATCAAGACAACTTGCGTCGGTGCAATACGTGGAGGCAGCACAAGTCCTTGCTCATCCCCGTGTACCATGATGACCGAGCCGATCAACCGCGTCGAAGTTCCCCATGATGTCGTGTGAACAAATTCGTGACGGTTCTCTCTTGTTAGGTATTTTATGTCGAATGCTTCCGCAAACTTCGTACCTAAATAATGGGACGTACCTGCTTGAACCGCTTTCCCGTCCTTCATCATCGCTTCGATTGAATACGTGTCGACTGCGCCTGCAAAACGTTCTGAAGGCGTTTTTTGTCCGTCATAAACTGGAATCGCCAATAGCTCTTCCACGACTTCTTTATAAATATTCAACATCTGCATTGTTTCTGCACGTGCTTCTTCTTCATCGACATGCGCCGTATGGCCTTCTTGCCATAAAAACTCAGACGTACGGATGAAAGGCAATGTTCTTTTTTCCCAACGGAAGACGTTCGCCCATTGGTTGATCAATACTGGAAGGTCACGATAACTCTTAATCCAATCGGAATACAAGTGGCCGATCATTGTCTCGGACGTCGGACGCAATGCCAAACGTTCTTCCAATTTCTCACCTGCAGCCTCCGTCACCCATGGTAATTCAGGAGAAAATCCTTCGATATGATCTTTCTCTTTTTGGAAAAACGACTCAGGAATTAGCATTGGGAAATATGCATTTCGGTGGCCAGTCTCCTTGAAACGCTTATCCATTTCAGCTTGGATATGCTCCCAAATTTCGTAGCCGTCCGGTTTGAATGCGATACATCCACGAACCGGTGTATAATCCATTAAATCCGCCTTCTGGATCGTGTCGATATACCATTTTGAAAAATCGTTCTTCTGATTACTCATCTTGATTTCCTCCCTATACATAATAAAAAGCGCAAAGCTGTCCTGACATAAGGACGTCTTTGCGCTGGATAGACGTGGTACCACCTTCATTCGGCCTAGCGATGCTAAGCCCTCGAACGTTCTGTAACGAAAACGACCCGGTCATGTTTGCATGACATCTCCGTGGTAGGGTTCAATGAAAAGCGGTGGTACGGCTCTCAGCAATTCGCCATACTTTCTGGTTCACATTTTTCATCTACTTGGCCACATCAGTGATTCCATATTGCTTATAATATAGCAAATACTTGAGATTTATACAAATGCGGTTGTGTTTTGCTTCCGCCCGACTTGGATTAATCCTGTTCTTTGCTATAGTATGATTGATACTACTAGATGGAGGAATCAAGTCATGAATAATTTACCTAATTGCCCAAAATGTAATTCCGAATACACATATGAAGACGGAAACCTGTTTGTTTGCCCTGAATGTGCACACGAGTGGACATTGGAATCCCAGGAGACCGAAGAAGAAGCTGCGGTCGTCCGCGATGCGAATGGAAATGAATTGAACGATGGCGACACGATCACTGTTATCAAAGATTTAAAAGTAAAAGGAAGTTCAAACGTCGTCAAAATGGGAACGACGGTGAAAAACATCAAGCTGGTTGAAGGCGATCACGATATTGATTGCAAAATCGCCGGTTTCGGCCCGATGCAATTGAAATCGGAGTTTGTGAAGAAGATTTAACTTGATGTACAGTGAGTCGAAGGTCCCGAAATGACGATAAGTTCAAGGAAATGACCGATAACTTTGTCGAGTTGACCGATATCTGATTGGAATCGACCGATAACTTGCAAGAATTGACCGATATCGGTCACCATTGGCAAAAACAAAGGGGACTGTCCTGTGACAGCCCCCTTTTCCCATTACAGTTTAAATTGAATAATTGAAGAATATTCCCAGTAAGTTCTTCAGCGTATTTCGATAGCTGCTCTGTTCTACTTTTTCTTATGGCAACACCCACAAGTTGCAGTTCAAGGTTGCCTCCTCTATAATTATTAAACAAATTCGAGTGGGATGGATGCATTCGATAAATGAAAAGAGGCGATTTGAACGATGCTAAAGACAACTGTGTTCGAACAACTAAAGCAGGCAATGAGAGATAAGGATGTCCTTTCCAAAGGCGTGTTGACAATTTTGAAGTCCGGACTTGACCTTGCTGAAAAAGAAAAGGGTTCCGCTTTGACAGAGGAAGAGGAAGTCGCAATCGTCAACCGCGAAATCAAACAGACGAATCAAGCGTTGGAAGGTGCCGAGAAAGCGCAGCGTGAGGACTTAATTGAACAGGAAAAGGCGAAATTAGTTTTGCTTAAATCATTCTTGCCGAAGCAATTAAGCGAGGATGAAGTGAAGATATTGCTGACAGAAGCGGGAGTCGTCCAAGGTATGAACATGGGGGATGCAATGAAGATTGCCAAGCCGCTCCTAGCCGGCAAAACAGACGGCGCTACGATGTCAAAAGCTGTGAAGAGTCTCATTCAGTAACATAGTTAAAGCCCATCCGAATGGATGGGCTTTTGTATTTGTATTTGAAAGCTGTTACAGTTTTACTCGTTGAAGTCTAAGTGCGTTCAGTACGACCGATACCGAGCTGAACGCCATCGCAGCGCCCGCAACCCATGGGGCTAACAGGCCGAGCGCGGCTACCGGTATGCCGATCGTGTTGTAAAAGAAGGCGAAAAACAGGTTCTGCTTAATGTTGCGCATCGTCTTCCGGCTCATGATAAATGCGTCCGCAACGCTATTCAAATCGCCACGCATTAACGTAATGTCTGCCGCCTCAATCGCAATATCCGTTCCGGTGCCGACCGCCATACCGATATCCGCCACAGCAAGCGCCGGTGCGTCGTTGATGCCATCGCCGACCATCGCAACTTTCTTCCCTTCCAATTGTAATTGCTTGATTTTATCGCTTTTCTGGTCTGGAAGAACTTCTGCAATGATATGAGTCAGACCAACTTGCCGCCCAATCGCTTCAGCGGTATGTTGGTTGTCTCCAGTCAGCATTATGACGTCAAGACCAAGTTCCTGCATTCTTCGTATGGCCTCTTTGGACGTTTCTTTCACAGTATCTGCAACCGCCACGACGCCTGCAAGCTTCCCATCGATTGCGATAAGCATCGCTGTTTTCCCTTCGTTCTCCATTTTCTCCATCGTGGATTCAATATCATGAAGGTCAACATTACGGCTGCGCATTAATTTTCGCGTACCGACAAATAAATGCTTTCTAGCAACTTCCGCTTCAATTCCGTATCCAGGAAGCGCGTTGAAAGCTTCCACTTCAATCAATTCGACACCTTTTTCTTTGACGCCTGTTACGATTGCCTGCGCAAGTGGATGCTCAGACTGGTTCTCAGCCGATGCGACCAATTGAAGGACATCTTGCTCAATAAAGCCTTCCGATACGATAACGTCTGTTAATGCTGGTTGACCTTTTGTAACAGTTCCTGTTTTATCTAACACTACCGTGTCAATGGAGCGTGTATTTTCAAGGTGTTCGCCGCCTTTGAAGAGCAAACCCATTTCAGCAGCTCGACCAGATCCGGCCATAATAGATGTCGGTGTTGCTAATCCGAGCGCACAAGGACAAGCGATGACGAGAATGGAAATGGTTGGAATGAGAGCCGATCTGAAGTCGCCCGGCGTGACAGCGAAATACCAGATGAAGAACGTTAAAATGGCTATGCCGACAACGATAGGGACAAAGATGCCCGAAATTCTATCCGCCAAACGTTGGATTTCAGCTTTGGAGCCTTGCGCTTCTTCAACGACTTTAACAATTTGCGATAATGCGCTATCCCTGCCTACCTTCGTCGCTTTAATTTGCAATGAACCATTTTTATTGATCGTAGCTCCGATAACGGAGTTGCCAGCCACCTTATCGACAGGAATACTTTCACCAGTAATCATCGATTCATCGATTGCCGATTGGCCGGAAACGATTTCTCCATCGACAGGTATCTTTTCGCCTGGTTTGACGAGGATAATGTCCCCTGCCACGACTTCCTCAATAGGAACTTCCTGCTCAATTCCATCCTTCAACACGCGTGCTGTTTTCGCTTGCAAACCAAGAAGTTTTTGAATCGCCTGGCTCGTCTTCCCTTTTGCCCGTACTTCGAATAATTTACCGAGGACGATAAGGGTAATAATGACGGCGGATGCTTCAAAGTAGAGCTCCGGATGACCGACACTGCCTGCATTCATCCATTCAAAGGTTAAATAAAGACTGTAGAAATAGGCAGCGCTCGTTCCAAGCGCTACGAGTACATCCATGTTGGCGCTTTTATTTCGTAATGCCGAGTAGGCGCCTTTATAGAATTGTGCGCCAATGATGAATTGGACGGGTGTCGCGAGTGCCAGCTGTACCCACGGATTCATGAGGATTGCCGGCAAGTAGAGGAAGGAAAGGAATTCGAAATGTGCCACCATCGTCCATAATAGCGGCAACGTGAGGAATGCAGAAACTAAGAATTTCCGGGTCTGCCTTTTGATTTCCCGCTCTTTATGGTCCATTTTTTCATTGCCATCCGATTTCGACAGCAATTCATACCCCATTTTCTTTACATTCGCCCTCATTTCGGCGACGGTTGTTTGACTGCTGTCATAATCGACAGTAAGCGTTTCAAGCGCAAAATTGACGGTTGCATTAGAAACGCCATCCATCTTATTGATACGTCTTTCTATTTTTGTCGCACATGCTGCACAGGTCATGCCCGTCACGTCAAATGCAGCTTTGTCTTGTATGACGTGAAAGCCAAGCTTTTCAATTCTAGACGTGAACTCATCGACGTTCGTGATTTCGGGGTCGAAAAATATCGTAGAACTTTCAAGTGCAAAGTTTACATTCGCCTTTTCAACGCCCTCTATTTTGGATAAACCCTTTTCAATCCGGTTTGCACATGCGGCGCATGTCATCCCATCGATCTTCAAGGTTTTTTCTATAGTTGTCATCTGTATCCCTCCTATACTGGGTGGGGGTATATTAAATTGAAAAAAGAAGGATTATACGATGTAGTATAACCATTTCTCTTTCTATATACCCCACATGGTTAGCTGAAGCCTTTAATTAAGCGATGTCATAGCCTTGGTCTTCAATCGTTTCCTTTATTTGCGCGATATTTGTTTTATTATCGAACTCAACTGTTACTTCTTTAGTCGCAAGGTCCACTGTAACAACGGAAACACCTTGTAGTTCACCGACGCTTGACTCGATTGATTTTACGCAGTGGCCACAAGACATGCCTTCTACTTTTAAAACTTCTTTCATTATGAAAACCTCCCAGTATTGTGAATATTGTCACTCCCAATATAGCATACCCTATGCAGGTATACAAAGAAAAAGTTCCAGCTAACTATTTGGTCATCGTTTTCATGACGCTCATCAACTCTTGAATTGCCGCTTCGCCATCTTGTCCTTTTATCGCTTTCACGACACAGTGATGAGTATGATCTTCCAATAAAGCTAATGAAACCTTATTCATCGCAGATTGAATCGCACTGATTTGATGGAGAATATCAACACAATAACGGTCATTCTCAATCATTTGATGAACGCCTCTTACTTGCCCTTCTATCCGTTTTAAACGATTTAACAGTTGTTGTTTGTTTGGTTGGACTGTTTTCTTAATTGTTTCAGACAAACCATTTCACCCCGATTCTAAATATACCCTATACCCCTATTTTATCATTGTTGGATAAGAAGCGCAATTATTGATCGGAAGCCGTACCAAATCAAAACAAACGTGAGTATGAAACCCACGTTTGTTTTAATAGTCGCTTTATTTATTTCTTCTTATCTTCAAATTCGACTTTCGTTCCATCATTGAATGTGATTTCCAAATCAAATTTTGTATAGTCAGTCGGCAGATTGAAGGTTTTCAATACTTCTGCAATCGCTTCATCCTTGTTCGTTTTCTGTGTAATCGTCAACTGTTGAACAAGAGGATATAACTCATCGAATGCCTCTGTTCCGTCTTTCCTGACATGATTCAATTCATCTTCAATTTTAGCTATAACAGTGCCTACGCTTTTCGTCTCGAGTTCCGCTTCGTACTCGTTATCGCCTGCATATTCAACTTCCAATTCAAATTCTACATAATCAAGTTCATCCATATTTTGCAGCATGTCCGCAGGAGTTTCCTCTTTGATAGTCTCCTCTTTTATGTCCGCAGGAGTCTCCTCTTTTACGGTAGGCTCTTCTCTTTGGCCATCCGTACCACAGCCGATCAACATAAGAGATAGCGCGCCGGCAAATGATAATGTACCGATTTTTTTCATTCAAATGACCTCCGATCTATAGTATTCCTTACCCGTTTCATACTACATTAATCAAGATTGACAATTCAAAAAGAACTCATCCGATCGATTTTTAGATGGGCTTTCTTCTACAACTTTAGTATACTTATTGTCAGTTTAAAGGTTAGGAACATTCAGTCGAAAGGAGTAAGTTGTTGAATGATTACACCTATCTTTCGGATATTTGATATTGGAAAGGCTCTTGCCTTTTATGTGGATTATTTAGGGTTTCAAATGGATTGGCAACATCAATTTGCAGAGAACATGCCGTTTTACTTTCAAATTTCTAAGAATAAAACTGTCTTGCATTTATCCGAACATCATGGCGATGCTTCCCCTGGCAGTGCAATCCGTATAAAAATGGAGGATGTTAGAGGCTATCATGCTTATCTATCGGAAAAAGACTACTGCTTTGCTAATCCCGGTATTGAGAATACACCTTGGGGTACGTTAGAATTGAGGCTTATTGACCCTTTCTCAAATAGGATTATTTTTTACGAGGAGTGCGAGTAAGTAGTGGAAGGAGTTTTGGATTGGATAAGAATAGTAAAGACATCATCTATTGGACCCTCTTTATTCACGGAGAATGGAACATCCATTTGGCGGCAACAACTGATGGTCTCTGTTATGCAGGTCCAAATAATGCTCCATTCGAGGAACTTGATGAATGGGCGAAGAAGCGACTTCCTGCGTTTCGATTGGTGGAAGACAGGTCTGTATTGGAACCTTACGCAGATGAACTGATTGCCTATATGGATGGAAAACGGCAAGCGTTCACAATGCCAGTAGATCTTCATGGCACTCCGTTTCAACAATCCGTCTGGATGGCTCTGCAGGAAATCCCGTTCGGAGAAACGGTCTCCTATTCAGATATTGCCGAAAGGATTCAAAAACCGAAGTCGGTACGGGCGGTTGGAGCCGCTATTGGCGCCAATCCTTTACTAATTACCGTCCCTTGCCATCGCGTCATCGGTAAAAACGGTAAATTGACCGGCTTCCGGGGTGGATTGGAAATGAAGAAGCAATTGTTGGAGCTCGAGAAATAACACACTGGAAACTAGTTCTGCCCCCGCTCGATTGAGTCAGAATACTGGACGTATAACGTTGTTAAGAAGTGTGCAAGCTGCTGCCTCGCACACTTCTATTTCCTCCTACTTATCCAATTCCAACATATCCGTCATCGGGCAGTATCGAGTAATTCCTTCCGCAACTTTTTGTGCACCCATTACGGAAAAAAACATTTGAGCGCCAGAAGGTTTCTCCCTAGCCATTTTCGCAATTGACCATGCGAGTAAAGTCAGTCCTCCCGCAATACGCACCATTGAATTCACTGTACCGATATTTTGTTTCATCTACGTCCACTCCTTCCTCATAGTTGCCGCCTCTCTTTAGATTTCCCCTTCCATTCCAAATTACACGGTAATAAAAGATGATAATTTATACAAGAAAAAATTTGCGATGGTAAGTAAAAAGCGACATCCTTGTGAGGAGTCGCTTTTGTTAAGATTAGTTTAATTGAATGTATTTTTCATCAAGAATGCTACTTACGGTGTAAGCATTTTGCGCTAATCGGCTTTGTAGGAAGTCATCCAACTCACTTTTTTCAATCGAATAGAATTCTTCAATTTCGCGAGAGAACAACAACTTTTCCTCTTGAAGCAATTGATCCAATCCAGAAAGTTCCTTCGGCTTTATCGTTTCATTCGGCAACAGGCGTTGAAGTCCATTTGCATAGTCCTCTAACGTTCTAGCCCCGACAATCCGGACGCCTTGTTGTTCTTCGTTCATCATGACGATTGTAGGGAATCCACGTACTCCTAACTTAGCGACAAGCTGGAAGTCTTCGTGCAATTTCGTATTTGCCTCTGGAAGTTTAGATTGTTTAACGATCTCTTCCCCATTCAGCCCGACTTGGTTCACAATATCAATCAAGACATCATCTTGTGCAATGTTTTTATTGAAGGCAAATAGCTCTTCACGTGCACGGCGCAAAAATGTGTTTGCAAGCTCCGGATGCTTCTCCTGAATCACCTTATATACACGTGACGGGATGAAGGATGATTCGATAGGATTATCGTACCAAACCGTCCCGTCAATCGGCATGCGAGAGTGTTCCCCAACTTCTCTCCAATGACCGGCTACATCGGCAGGTCCGTTTATTCCGTTTGCAGGATCGACGGGACCATTCCCCCATTTTTCAAGCAATCCACCCATAAGCGTATGCATATTAAAATAATGGCCGTACTGATGCACAAACTTTCGAAGAACTGGCTCCAATGCCCAGCAATGCGAGCAGATCGGATCGGTTACATAATAGAGGTCAATCGTTTTTTTCGGTGCTGACAAATCGATGAATTCCATTGCTCCTGTGTCATCCCCCGCTGGTCCACAGATACCAGTTTCCATATCACATACCATGTTATTGTTTTTCTCCATTTCAATTCCCCTTTTCTTTAGTGTAATTGGATAAATCGAGTTCAATATGCTGTTGCGCCCAAGCTTGTACTGGCTGCAAAGCGAGAGCCAATTGCTGTCCCTTTTCGGACAGATGATAGGAAATGATGACAGGCGTTCCTTCTGCCACTTTTTTTATGACTAATCCGTGCTCAGCGAGTTCAATCAATTTCATTGAAAGCGAACGGGGGGTAATATCCGGCAAGTCGCGTTTCATTTCGGAAAAATGGGCAGTGAACTCGGGGCAGATCGACAGGTAATGAATAATAAGCCCGTTCCATCGCCTTCCTAAAATCTCGAAGCACGATTCTAAATAAGGACATACTTTAATGAGTACCACCTCCACTTAATTAATTTAATTGTATACCGGTATAAAAAGTATATCAAGTATAAAGATTATTGACTGCGTTGGCATAAAAAAAGTTGCCAATGGTTGGCAGCTTGTAGTTGATCAGGCGCTATCGATACTATGCATTTTTCTTTGGACGCGGAAGGCCTCGCTTTGAGCGCGGAATGACTCACTTTGAGCGCGAGAGGCCTCGCTTTGAGCGCGGAAGTGAAAGTAGTATAAAAAGTGGACACAATCTAATGAGCATGTTTGGATAAGGATAACAATAATATGCGAACGGAGAGTGTCCAAAATGGGTAAAAGAATTGACGATGATCTTAAGAAGCATTTAGTC
>NZ_JAMBOI010000020.1 GCF_023715535.1 Sporosarcina luteola
TCGTTCAGTTGTCTGGTGATGACGGCGAAGAGGTCACACCCGTTCCCATACCGAACACGGAAGTTAAGCTCTTCAGCGCTGATGGTAGTAGGGGGCTTCCCCCTGTGAGAGTAAGACGTCGCCGGGCAAACGCCATTCCCCACGGGGAATGGTTTTTTTGTGTTTGAAAATATAACCGAAGGTTTTTATAAGTCACACCCGTTTCCACATCGAGCATAGAAGTTCAGCTTATCAGCGTTGGTGGTAGTAAATTACGCAGGGAACAGGCTTCCCCCCCGTGAGAGTAGGACGTCGCTGGGCCAAGGCCATTCCCATTTCTATTTCGCGGAAGGATATTGTCTCCAATGAATGAAAAGGTCGCGCCCGATGCTTTTGACAAACTAAAAAACACCCGCGGCTAAAGGGCCCCGTCCCGCGCTCAATGTAAGCTCTCCTGTGTTCAGAGCCTCTAGCGTGTTGATATCAATTTATGAGCTTTTAATTACGATTATGCGTATTTAGAAAGGTTTATGCGTGCATGAAAAACTTTATGCGTCTTTGATTCGATTTATGCGGGGATATCGAAATTTATGCGCATCTGGGAGAGAATGATTGAATACTGCAGTCAAAAAGTAGTAGTCTCTCATCTTTGCATTGCCTGCATAGTTGCCGTAATGTTGATTAATAAAGGCGAGGAAAGGTGATGATGAATATGGCTTCCATTTACGATTTTTCAGTTGAAAAGCCGGATGGCACTTTGCAATCTATGAAGGATTATGAGGGCAAGATCATGGTCATTGTAAATACGGCGAGCAAATGCGGTTTTACGGATCAGTTCAAGGAGCTTCAACAGCTATACGAGGATTATCGTGAGCAAGGATTTGTCGTTCTCGGCTTCCCATCCGATAATTTCATGAACCAGGAATTCGATTCAATTGATGAGACATTGTCGTTTTGTGAAATGAATTATGGGGTGACCTTTCCGATGTTCGCGAAGATTGATGTCGTTGGGAATGGGGCAGCTCCTTTGTTTTCTTTTTTGACGGATCAAAAAAAGGGGCTGCTTACTGAGGGCATCAAATGGAATTTTACGAAATTCCTTATTGACCGAAATGGGTATGTGATAGATCGTTTTGCGCCGAAGACTTCCCCTGCTAAGATGCGGTCGGCGATTGAAAAGTCAATTCAGTGAATTTAAGGAATTCTTTTTCTTATTCCCGACTCCTTGACACGTCCCATATGCGCTGATAACCTTTTAATAATATTCAACTGCAGATAACGATTTTAGAGGAGGAAACGATATGTGGGAATCTAAGTTCACTCGTGAAGGATTGACTTTCGATGACGTATTGCTTGTGCCTGGTGCTTCAGAAGTATTGCCGAAGGACGTGAATCTTTCGGTAAGTTTGACAGAGAAGATGACGTTGAACATTCCAATCATCAGTGCTGGGATGGATACAGTGACCGAGTCGAAGATGGCGATTGCAATGGCGCGTCAAGGCGGCCTCGGTGTCATCCATAAGAATATGAGCATTGAAGAGCAAGCGGAACAGGTTGTAACGGTTAAACGTTCGGAGAATGGCGTTATTACCAATCCTTTCTTCCTCACTCCTGAACACCAAGTATTTGACGCAGAGCACTTGATGGGCAGGTATCGTATTTCGGGCGTTCCGATCGTCAATAATATGGATGAGCAAAGACTCGTCGGGATTTTGACGAATCGTGATCTGCGGTTTATTCAGGACTATTCGCTGATTATCAATGACGTGATGACAAAGGACAATTTGGTGACGGCTCCTGTCGGCACGACTTTGGAAGATGCGGAAAAGATTTTGCAGCAGTATAAAATTGAAAAGCTGCCGATTGTTGATGAAAATGGAATCTTAAAAGGTTTAATTACAATAAAAGATATCGAAAAAGTGATTGAATTCCCGAACGCTGCGAAGGATCAGCAAGGCCGTCTTCTCGTAGGAGCGGCGGTCGGTGTTACATCCGATACGATGGTACGGGTGCAGAAGCTTGTTGCTGCGGAAGTCGATGTCATTGTCATCGACACGGCGCATGGACATTCGAAAGGCGTACTGGATACAGTCGCGCAGATTCGAAGAGAGTATCCGGAACTTGATATCATTGCAGGGAACGTGGCAACGGCGGAAGCGACTGCAGCATTATATGAGGCGGGTGCCGATGTCGTCAAAGTCGGAATCGGTCCTGGATCCATCTGTACGACGCGTGTAGTTGCGGGGGTCGGAGTTCCTCAAATCACTGCAGTTTATGAATGTGCCTCCGAAGCACGTAAACATGGGAAAACGATCATCGCAGACGGCGGCATTAAATACTCAGGTGATATCGTAAAAGCTTTGGCAGCAGGTGGACATGTCGTCATGCTCGGAAGCTTGCTTGCCGGAACGACTGAAAGCCCTGGAGATACGGAAATCTTCCAAGGCAGACGCTTTAAAGTGTACCGAGGAATGGGATCTGTCGGTGCAATGGAACACGGTTCAAAAGACCGCTATTTCCAAGAGGATGCGAAGAAACTCGTGCCTGAAGGAATTGAAGGACGTATGCCTTATAAAGGTCCAATTTCTGATACAATCCACCAACTCGTTGGTGGAATCCGGTCAGGCATGGGCTATTGCGGTACGAAGGATCTTCATGATTTACGTGAAAAAGCTCAGTTCATCCGCATGACGGGTGCTGGTTTGCGCGAAAGTCATCCGCATCAAGTGCATATAACAAAAGAAGCACCAAACTATTCCATTTCGTAAAAAGTGGTTATGGAACTTCAGCACCTTTCCGCACGTCTTTATATGAGCGGAAAGGTGCTTTTTCAAATGAAGCCCCTAATCAGGTCCATGATGTGATAAAATATAAAGTGGTAAATTGCAATGACGGAGGTATATTGGTGAAACGTGAAATAAGAAAATGGGTTGCTTTGCTGGTCATTCCATTCGTATTGATGATGACGTTCGGCACGGCACCTGCAAAAGCAGAAACGACTCTCGGCATCCATGTAGATGGTGCCATTCTAATTGACGCGGATAGTGGTAAGATTTTATATGAAGAGAATGCGGATACACCCCTCGGCATTGCTAGTATGTCAAAAATGATGACTGAATATATCTTATTTGAAGCGATAAAAGAAGGTAAAATCAGTTGGGATCAAGAATACAAAGTAACAGATTATACATATGCCATCTCACAGGACAGACGTCTTAGTAATGTGCCCCTACGTAGGGATGGTACGTATACGATCAGAGAGCTCTACGAGGCAGTGGCTATTTATTCAGCGAATGCTGCAACAATCGCTATTGCTGAAACAATTGCAGGAACGGAAACGGAGTTCCTGAAATTAATGGATGCCAAGGCGAAGGAACTCGGATTGGTCGACTATAAATTCGTCAATTCGTCAGGTTTGAACAATGAGTACTTGCAAGGGATGCATCCGCAAGGGACAGGGGCGAAAGATGAGAACGTCATGCCTGCCAAATCGGTTGCAAGGCTTGCATTCCATCTGATGAAAGATTATCCGGAGGTTTTGGAAACTACGAAAATCAATACGAAGATCTTCCGTGAAGGCACGACAGATGCCATCAAGATGGATAACTGGAACTTCATGCTTCCAGGCTTCGTTTATGAATACGAAGGGGTAGACGGATTGAAGACGGGAACGACCGATTTTGCAGGGCACTGCTTCACAGGTACGGCAAAACGGGGCGATAAGCGGGTCATCGCTGTCGTCATGAAAGCTGTCGATGCAAATGGAGTCGGGTCTTACAAGGCACGGTTTGATGCAACACGGGCGTTGTTCGATTACGGATTCAGCCAGTTCTCCGAAGAAGAGCTTCTTCCGGCGGGATATCAATTTGATAAGCAAAAGACATTGCCTGTCCTTAAAGGAAAGGCGAAGACTGTTTCCATCGAAGTGAAAGAGCCAATCAAGTCGATGATCAAATCGAATGAAAAGGATCTTTATGAGCCGAAACTTGTCTTGGATGAGTCTCTACTGAAAGATGGTGCACTTGAAGCACCCATCAAAAAAGGAACAGTTGTTGGCCATGTGGAGCTTGTTAAAAAAGAGGGCAAGGATTACGGATTCATCGATTCGAAAAATCTAGGCATGGATGTCATCGTCACAGACGATGTCGAAAAAGCGGGATGGTTCTCGTTGATGATGAGTGCAATCGGTGATTTCTTCGCAGGTATTTGGGAAAGTGCAACTGGGTTTATAAAAGGTTTATTCAAATAACGAAAAGCGGAGGGTGGCGGTTGGCTGCCACACGAAGCTAGACAATAAAATGAGGTGATGGCCCGTCAAGGGTCCATCACCTTTTTTTAATGCTCCAAGCTTCCATGAGCTGTTCAACTGCTCTTGGAATCCGATTATCCTCCAAGCCGCCGAAGCCGAATAGAAAAGATGGCTGGACGCTCTTTGCGGCTTTCCGGTATTCATTCAAGCCATAGACACGAATGCCTTTTGCCAGTGCTGCCTTGACCAAAGAATCCTCATCCTCGTCTGTATGTACGTTGATGAGGATATGCATGCCCGCTTCGTCACCTGAGAAAGAAATGGCTGGAGAATACAGCTGTAATGAATCCGTAAGCAGCTGCAATTTACGTTTATACACTTTCCGCATCCGGTTCAAATGCCGGGCGAAATGGCCGTCCGCCATGAAACGGGCGAGCGTGTGCTGGTCAAGCCGCGGAACCGTCGACGAATAATGGATGAATGCTTCCTCGTAGTTTTTGAGCAAAACAGGAGGGAGCACCATATAGGCAATCCGCAGCGATGGCATAAGGGATTTGGAAAAGGTGCTGACATAAATGACCTTACCCGCTTTGTCCATCCCTTGCAAAGAAGGAATCGGCCTACCGGAATAGCGGAATTCGCTGTCGTAATCGTCCTCAATGATGAAATTACCGACATTTGAAGCTGCCCAGTTCAATAATGCTGTTCTGCGTGCCGCAGAAAGCACTGTGCCGGTCGGAAACTGATGGGAAGGTGTCACGTAAGCCACGGTCGCCTCCGACTGCTGGAGTGCCTGTACGTCCATCCCTTCCTCATCAACTTCAATCGGCACGGCTTCTCGGTTGTTATGATAGAAGACATGATGGGTAAGCGGATAGCCCGGATCTTCGATGGCGTACGTTGCCTGCGGTCCGAGAAGCCGGATGAGCAACGGCATGAGCTGTTCCGTTCCGGATCCGACGATGATCTGGTCCGCGGAGCAATCGACCCCTCTCGAGTGATATAAATACTTCGCGATTTCCTGCCGAAGCTCTAGATCTCCATGTGGATGACCCAATAGCAGAAGATGTTGCGATGACTCATCAATGGTGTCTTTTGCGTATTTCCGCCATAGCTTGAATGGGAAGGATTCAGTGTCGATTTTACCTGGGGAAAAGTCGATCTCCAGTTCCCTCCGTTCTTCTTTGGAAGAGAAAGTTACTTCCTCGACTGGTTGTACATACGCCAATTCTCCGATTTCCTGCACAAAATAGCCTCTCCGCGGTTTAGATGTAATGAACCCTTCCGCAGCAAGCTGCCCATAAGCAATTTCAATCGTTGTCTGACTGACATCGAGGAATTCACCAAGTTTCCGTTTGGATGGGAGCTTTTCGCCTACAACAAGTTTGCCTTCAGTGATGTCATTGCGGATTTGCTGGTAGATCTGTTCGTAAAGTGGGGTTTCGCTTTCTTTGTTTAGTTCAATCAATAGCATTTCCATTTGATACACCTCGCTTAAAAAAGTTATCGATCATTTCCTAGGTGTTATCGTTCATTTCCCGGGATATATCGGTCAATTCGAATGAGTTATCGGTCAGTTAGCGGAAGTTATCGTTCACTTTCCCAGAGTTATTGTCATTTAGTGACTTTAGACCCATAACTCAATTCCCCCTGACCCCTTCACTTATTATAAAACTGACTATTTGAATATGGTCATACTCTAGTATACTGAACAAAATGAAAAGGGGGAAGAAGAAATGGATTTTAAATACGGTGGCGTCATCATGGATGTTATTAACGCGGAGCAGGCAAAAGTGGCGGAAGCGACAGGCGCAATTGCCGTCATGGCGCTTGAGCGCGTTCCTTCAGATATCCGGGCAGCTGGCGGTGTTGCGCGCATGGCGGACCCGCGCATTATTGAAGAAGTGCAAAAGGCAGTTTCAATCCCGGTTATGGCAAAAGTGCGCATCGGGCATATTTCGGAGGCACGTGTGTTGGAAGCAATGGGTGTCGATTTCATCGATGAAAGTGAAGTGTTGACTCCTGCGGATGACGAGTTTCATTTATTGAAGAGTGATTATAAAGTTCCATTTGTCTGTGGTGCACGCAATCTTGGTGAAGCTGCACGTCGTCTCGGAGAAGGGGCGAGGATGCTACGTACGAAAGGTGAGCCGGGAACGGGCAATATCGTTGAAGCTGTCCGTCATTTACGCCAGGTGAATGCACAGGTAAATAAAGTCATTCATATGAGCAATGATGAGTTGATGGTGGAGGCGCGCGATTTGGGCGCTCCTTATGAAGTGCTTCTCGCGATCCGTGAAGCGAAACGTCTACCTGTCACCAATTACGCTGCGGGCGGCGTAGCGACTCCTGCGGACGCGGCACTGATGATGGAACTCGGCGCTGACGGCGTATTCGTCGGTTCCGGCATCTTTAAATCGGATAATCCTGAACGCTTCGCGCGTGCGATTGTCATGGCAACAGAAGATTTCAGGAACTATGCATTAATCGGTGATTTGTCCAAAGACATCGGTACGCCGATGAAAGGGGTAGAAATTAGTAAGTTAGCAGAAAGTGAATTAATGGCAGTGCGTGGAGTTTAATGATTAGGGCTAGGGCGTAGTTGCTCTAGCCTTTTTTTGAATCTTTTATTTACCCGAAAACGTATAGAGAAGAAAGGGAGAGGAAGCGGGAATGACGCCAGATGAAGTGATTCGCGACTATTCTCTTGATAAGTGAGAAACAGGTGTTAGCTTGCTTTATCAGGCTTTACTTATACAATAACAAGGAGGTGGACTTGGATGGCTGAAGCAATTTTTATGTTCATCCTATTTGTTCCAATCGGCGTATTAACGTTTTTGGCTCCTCGGGAAATGATGTTACTCGGGAAAAGATGGCAATATGACTCAGAGCCCGAATTTTCAAAGGAAGCAATTCTTTATACGAAAATCACTTCTGCTTTCGTTGTCGGAGTGTTTACGTTAATCCTTGTTATTAGTATAATCAATGCTTTTCGTTGAAAGGGAGTATGAAGTTGGCGGAGCGTCTGAAAGTATTTGATGAAGATTATATACATGTTTTTAATGAAATTAGAGAAGTTATCCATGAGAAAGGCTTATGGCATGAAACATTCCATTGTTGGCTCGTGGATGGCACAAATGTTTTTATTCAAAAGAGAAGTTCCACAAAAAAGGACTTTCCAAGCTTGTATGATATTACAGCAGCGGGCCATTTGCTGGCGGATGAGGAAGTTATGGATGGAGTCCGTGAGGTGGAGGAGGAGCTTGGCATACAAGTGGACCTTTCCAAGTTAAAACGAATGGGAGTAGTTCGGGATGTCATTAGGCTGCCGAGTTTCATTGACAAAGAATTCGCGAATTTATTTCTCTATCAATCAACCTTTGGGCCGGATGATTTCACGTTGCAACTGGAGGAAGTGGAGAGCATCCATTCCGTTGCGATAAGAGATTTGCAGGCACTCTTCAGGGGAGAAGTAGAGAACGTCATTTGCTTGGATGATACAAAAATAACGCTTTCCGATTTTGTTCCACATGAAACAGCATACTTTGAAGCAGTTGCAGAATACTTGGACCTTGCCAAAAGTTCAGGTATGTAGTAAAGTGAGGTTAATTTCAAATTAAAGACGATGATGGGAAGCAGTAGCAAGCGCGTTTTTCAAAGAGAGCCGGCGGGTGGTGCGAGCCGGTAAAGACACTTGTGAATCCGTCCCTGAGTAGCCGGGCTGAACGAATAGTAGGCCTAGCCGGACATTGAACCGTTATTTCAAAGAGTGGATCAGCTGTAGGCTGGTCAATTTGGGTGGCAACGCGGGTAGTTCTCGTCCCTTGTATAGGGGATAGAGGGCTTTTTTTGTGTCTGGAAATAATCATCGCATTAAAAATGAGGAGGAATCACTATGTTAGACATTAAATTGCTTCGTGCGAACTTCGATGAAGTGAAAGAGAAGCTTATGAAGCGCGGAGAAGATTTGACGGATTTGGATAAATTCGTCGGTCTGGATGAAAAACGAAGAGAACTGATTGCGAAAGTGGAAGTGCTGAAAGCGGAGCGCAATGAAGTTTCGCAAAAAGTTGCGGAAATGAAGCGAAATAAAGAGAATGCAGATGACGTAATTGCACGCATGCGTGAAGTCGGCGATGAAATCAAAACCCTTGATGAGCAATTGCATCAAGTCGAAGAAGATTTAAATTATATCATGATGCGTATTCCGAACATCCCGCATGAGTCAGTTCCTGTTGGCGACAGTGAAGACGATAACGTCGAAGTTCGCACATGGGGAGAGAAGCCGGAATTCGGTTTCGAACCGAAGCCGCATTGGGAAATCGGGACAGATCTGAACTTGCTTGATTTTGAACGTGCTGCAAAAGTGACGGGGAGCCGTTTCGTATTCTACCGCGGACTTGGTGCGAGACTTGAACGAGCGTTGATCAGCTTTATGCTTGATTTGCATTCAGAAGAACACGGCTACGAGGAAATGCTGCCGCCATATTTAGTGAACCGCACGAGCTTGACGGGTACTGGTCAATTGCCGAAGTTCGAAGAAGACGCTTTCCTTATTGAGGAAGAGGATTATTTCTTGATTCCGACTTCTGAAGTTCCGGTGACGAACTATTACCGTGATGAAATTCTGGATGGCGCCCAACTACCGATTGCCTATACGGCTTACAGCACGAATTTCCGTTCAGAAGCGGGATCTGCTGGCCGCGACACACGTGGGTTGATTCGCCAGCATCAGTTCAATAAAGTTGAGCTCGTCCGCTTTGTGAAGCCGGAGGAGTCTTACGATGAGCTGGAGAATTTGACGGGGCATGCAGAAAAAGTACTTCAATTGCTTGGACTTCCATATCGAGTCCTAAAAATGTGTACGGCTGACCTCGGTTTCACAGCTGCGAAGAAATACGACATTGAAGTATGGATTCCGACACAAGACACATACCGAGAAATCTCTTCTTGCTCAAACTTCGAGGATTTCCAAGCAAGACGTGCGGGAATCCGTTTCCGCCGCGAGCAGGGGGCGAAGCCTGAATATGTTCACACATTGAACGGAAGCGGCTTGGCGGTCGGACGGACAGTTGCGGCTATCCTTGAAAACTTCCAGCAGGAGGACGGTTCAGTTGTCATTCCTGAAGTATTACGTCCATATATGGGCGGAAAAGAAGTAATCCGATAAGAAAAGCGATGTGGGAATCAATCAACCGACTCCCGCATCGCCTTTTTTTGTTCCTTCTTCTTTTCACGCAACGACCTAAAGAAATTCGTCAGTATCGCTCCGCATTCATTCCCAAGTATGCCTTCCGTTACTACGCATTCATGATTGAAGCGAGGGTCATTCAGCAAGCGGTACAATGAATCGACGCAGCCGCCTTTCGGATCACGAGCTCCATAGACAACACGTGGGATCCTTGATTGTAAAATGGCGCCCGCACACATTGGGCAAGGTTCGAGCGTCACATACAACGTCGTATCTTCCAACCGCCAGCTGCCGGTTTCCTTACATGCATCTTGTATCGCAGATAATTCTGCGTGGGTGACAGCATTCTGCGACGTTTCGCGTAAATTATGTGCCTGAGCAATGACTTCACCGTCCTTCACGATGATTGCTCCAATTGGTACTTCGCCAAGCGCTTCCGCTTTTCTAGCTTCTTCTATCGCTAACCGCATGAAGTGGCGGTCCGTTTCAAATACATTCATCTGTCATCGCTCCTTACAACTAGTGTACCACCCTGTAAAGCCGCCCTGCCATTTTGCGGCAACATCTATGTTTCAACATCTCTATATGGTAAAATGAAGTGCAGAAATTGTCGAATCAAAGGAGAGCTATGTATGTCTGTTCCGTTCATTACGGTAGAGGGACCGATCGGTGTCGGGAAAACGACGCTGTCTAAAGCAATTGCAGAAGCGCAGCGGTTCCATCAGTTAAGCGAAATCGTGGACGAAAATCCATTTTTAAATAAATTTTACGAAGATATCGAGGAGTGGAGCTTTCAAACTGAAATGTTCTTCCTCTGCAACCGATATAAGCAATTAAGCGATATCCATAAGAAGTTTTTGAGCCGGAAGCAGCCTGTCGTGGCGGATTATCATATTTTCAAGAACCTCATATTCGCAAGGCGTTCGCTTCCAACGGATGAATACACCAAATACGAAGAGATTTATCATATCTTGACGAAGGATATGCCAGTGCCGAATGTCATCATCTATCTTCATGCGACGCTTGATACATTAATGAAACGGATTGCGCTCCGGGGACGGGATTTCGAAAAGAACATCGATCCATCCTATTTGCAGCGGCTCTCGGAGGATTATGAACAGTTCATCGCAGACTTTGAAGCTGCGCATCCTGAAATCCCGGTGCTGCATTTCAATGGCGATAAATTAGATTTTGTCAATGACACGGGAGATTTGCAAGCTATTCTCAGCAAAGTCGATGAGACGATACGAAAAGGGGCAGTACAATGAATTTAAGAGAGAAATATGGAATTCCGAAAAATGCGGTCATCACGATTGCAGGTACGGTAGGAGCCGGAAAATCAACGATGACGAACGCACTTGCGAACGCATTGGATTTCCGGACTTCATTGGAAAATGTAGATAAGAATCCTTATCTTGACCGCTTTTACGATGACTTTGAAAAATGGAGCTTCCATTTGCAGATCTATTTTCTAGCGGAACGTTTTAAGGAACAAAAACGGATTTTCGAATATGGCGGCGGCTTCATCCAAGACCGTTCCATTTATGAAGATACGGGCATTTTTGCTAAAATGCATAAAGACAAAGGGACAATGGATCCAGTCGATTACGATACGTACACGAAGCTGTTCGACGCGATGGTCATGACGCCGTATTTCCCGCATCCTGACCTGCTTGTCTATTTGGATGGTCCATTTGAGAAAATCCTTGCGCGGATCCAGGAGAGGGGCCGCTTGATGGAACAGCAGACTCCGCTTTCCTATTGGGAAGAGCTACACGAACGTTATGTTAACTGGATCGATTCCTTCAATGCATGTCCAGTTTTGCGCATCGATATTACGGATTACGATTTGAAAAGCAATCCCCATGAGGTGGAAACAGTCGTCGAGCGGATCGGCAATATGCTGAACTTGTCTGCAACGCTGAAAAAATAAGTATCTAAACGAAAGAAGCATCATGCAATTTGCGATGCTTCTTTCATTTTGGGTATAGTGGGATGTAACTTACACATGGAGGGTTTTATTTGAATGTTATCAAAAACAGTTTGGTAAAGATGACATATAAACAAATTCTTCTTTTTACTGTTATAGGACTTTGCTTTGCTATTTCTATGATATTTATTAATAATAATTACTCGTTTTACGAGCAGCCAATCGCAAAAGTCATTCAAACTGAGTTGGTAGAAGCATCCGACATAACGGATATGAACAATAACAAAGACCGTCTGTTCATACAGCAGATAATTGGCGAAATAAAAAACGGAGAATATGAAGGGCAGTTGATCCAGTTAACGAATAAGTATTCGTCGTCAGGAGCTTACGATCAACAATTCCGTGTTGGCAACGAACTATTCGTATCGATTGATCCGAGTAAGGAAGAGGATTCCACATTAATTGGAAGCATCACTAATGTAAAACGTGACCAATTCGTTGTGCTGGTTGCATGGATATTCATCTTCGTATTACTCATTACAGGCAAGAAGCAAGGATTACTATCAATTATGAGCTTGGCGGTAAATGCCACTTTATTATCCTTCGCCTTAGATTTGTACATTAAAAACCCATCAATCAGTTTAGTTTTGATATGCGCTGTTAGCGGGATTGTATTTACAATCATTTCTTTGACGATCGTCAGCGGTTTTAATGAAAAGACCTATGCCGCAATCATCGCGACCCTGTTAGGGACATTCATTTCTCTCTGCATCGCTTACATAGTAATAGGGGTCACTTCAGGAACCGGGCTCCGCTATGAAGAAATGCAATTTTTGACGCGCCCCTACCAGATGGTCTATATGGCGGGATTGCTTATCGGATCGTTAGGTGCCGTAATGGACGTCGCCATTACGATGTCCTCTTCACTTTTCGCCTTATATGAACAAAATAACGATATATCTGTGAAAGCACTGAAAGCCTCTGGAATTGATATCGGGAAGGATATTATGGGGACGATCACAAGCATTTTATTTTTCGCTTATATAAGCGGGTCGATTCCTGTCATTATTTTGTATTTGAAAAACGCTTCTCTTTTGGGATTCACCCTTTCCATGAACCTTTCCCTAGAATTGGCCCGCGCTCTTGTCGGAGGGATAGGCATTGTATTGACGATTCCAATCGGTCTTTATACGACGCTTTATTTTGTTAATCGAAAGAGGGCAAGATCATGAATGTAATTGTTTTACTATCAATCATTTTGTTTCTGCTCATGATGATTGTCGGGGGCAAAAAAGGAGTAAGGTCTTTTATTTCCTTATTCTTGAACTTTGGCGTCATCATGTTCGCTATCTTTCTGATGACAAATCCACAATGGAACCCCATTATCATAACGATTATTGCATGTGTATTCATTAGCTGCATCAGCCTGTTTTTCATTAATGATGTAAACAGCAAAACAATCGCCGCTTTCATTTCCACGATAATTACAATTGTGTTGTTGCTTTTCTTTATCGTCATTGTGACGAAATATGCAATGATCCAAGGATTTGGTGAAGAAGAAATAAACGAGCTAGGTGTATTTTCACTTTTCATTGGCATCGACTTCACGAAACTGTTAGCTTCGGTCATCATTATGAGTACAATCGGTGCCATTATGGACGTGGCAATTTCAATGGCGGCTTCCATGCATGAAATCTTCAATAACAATCCATCAATCAGCAGAAGAGATTTATTCGCTTCGGGATTAAGCGTCGGGAGAGATATTTTGGGAGCGGATACGAATACATTGTTTTTTGTGTTCTTTGGAGGGTATTTGGCATTGCTTTTATGGTTTAAAGATCTACATTATTCCATTGGGGGAATTATCAACTCCAAAATATTCAGCGCCGAGATGATTTCGATTCTATGTGCAGGTATTGGAGTGGCGCTGAGCCTCCCGATTGCTGCGGGCATCAATGCATATCTTTTAGTTAGAAAAAGAGAAAAGCAACAGGCGTAGAAGGTATGCAAATTCATAGCCTCTTCTTTCATTCACCGATAATACTTCAATCGAATAATATGTACTGACCCAAGTACGAATGTTGGAGTGATGTAGTGAATCAGTATTATGGAAATATCCCGCCAATGATTCCAACGCAGCCGATTAACTGCTATAGCAAAGCACAAGTGGAATTATGGAATAAAAACCGTCTCCTATGGGAGCAGCATGTCATGTGGACACGGATGGCCATTACCGCAATCGTCTTCAAAGTTCCTGATTTGAAATTCGTGCTTGCGCGCCTATTGCGCAATGCAACGGATATGGGAAATGCGCTAAGGCCTTATTATGGTGATGAAATCGCGGACGCGTATAGTCACCTCATTTCGGAGCATTTGACGGTTGCAGCAGAATTGGTGACCGTCGCTGCGAACGGAGAAACGGAAAAGGCGGAGCAGAAAGAGGCTGACTGGTACCGAAACGCGGATCAAATTGCTGAATTCCTTCATCGGGTCAATCCATATAATGATCAAGAAGCTTTCCGGAAGATGTTTTATACCCATTTGGCTCTGACGAAGCTCGAAGCGGTGTGCATGATACAAAAGAACTTCCAATTGGAAGTGCAAGTGTTTGACCAAATCGAGGCGGAGGCTTTGATGATGGCCGATATGCTGTCGGATGGGGTATTCAGGAAATTTCCTTACATGTTTGTGCCAAAATGAAACAAGGGACACGTGGCTGTGTCCCTTGTTTTTTATGACTGTACATATGATTTTACAAAAAACTCGTTATACAACTCTTTCAAACTCTTCGTTTCGTCCTGTACTTTCACCCCGAAGACAAGGCTGACCTCGGATGATCCTTGGTTGATCATTTCAATATTGGAACCGCTCCTCGCAATGGCAGTCGCAGCCCGCGCTGCTAAGCCCGTCGTATACTGCATGCCTTCCCCAACGAGTACGATCATCGAGTAGTCATGCTCAACGATGACAGCATCCGGCTCCAATTCCTTATGAATCCGTTCCACAATCCGCTCTTCCATCTCCTTCGTCATGAACCGACTGCGGATGATGATGGAAAGGTTGTCGATACCGGACGGCGTATGCTCGTACGAAATGCCCTCTTCCTCAAAAATCTGCAGAAGCCTGCGGCCGAAACCAATCTCCAGGTTCATTAAAAATTTGTCGACGTAAATGGCGGTGAATCCGCTGTCCGCGGCAATTCCGATCACTTGCTGTTCATTATAGTCCCGTTCTTTGACAATCAACGTACCCGGCGCTTCGGGATTGTTCGTGTTTTTGATGCTGACTGGGATCGATTTCCGGAAAGCCGGGATGAGCGCCTCGTCATGGAAAACGGAGAAGCCCGCATAGGCAAGTTCCCGCATTTCACGGTATGTCATCTTCTCGATAGCAACAGGGTCTTCGATAACAGTCGGATTAGCGGCGAAAACTGAATCGACATCCGTGAAGTTTTCGTATAGATCCGCTTTCACAGCTGCCGCAATGATCGAGCCGGTAATATCCGAGCCGCCTCGATTGAATGTGCGGAGTGTTCCGTCTTCTGTGTAGCCGAAAAATCCTGGGAAAACAATGATTCCCGGTTCGTCGCGTAAGGCAGCAAGGCGTTCATCCCCTTCAGGCAATGCTCGAACGCGCTCTGGACGATCGTTTACGAGCAATCCACCATCTCTCGGGCAGACATACTTCGCCTCAACCCCAATAAATTGAAAATAGGCTGCGATCAATTTTGCATTATTATCCTCGCCTGCCGCTTTCATTGTATCCATGAACAGGAGGGAGTCTTCTTTATCCCGGGAAAGCCGCTCACGTAAATCATGCTCTATCTCCTCAATGATTGTGCCATCGAGCCCAAGACTATCAGAAATCGAGCGGAATCGATCGACGACGTCCAGCAAATCGTCCTCTGCATCCTCATTCGCCAAAGCCTTCTCCCCAAGTCCGATCAGAAGGTCGGTCACTTTACTATCATCTGAAAAGCGTTTTCCGGGCGCTGAAACAACAACGATTTTCCGGTCACTGTCAGACGTTACAATATCGACAACTTTTCTAATTTGATCGGCAGTCGCAACGGAAGTGCCGCCGAATTTACATACTTTCATAATTTATCAAATCCAATCTTTAATTAAATTACAATTCATGATATCTTGAACTTTACCATAAATGGGGTTGTTATTGAAAGTTTATTTCTCTATAATGTCCTTATGTGGAGAACGATTGTTTTTTCATAGTGTACATATAGCGAGGAGAATCGTCAAATATGATAAAAGAAATCAATATCGGTTTGCTTGGATTCGGCGTTGTAGGCGGCGGTGTAGCTGAAATCCTGCATAGGCACCAAGATGACTTGAGCCATAAATTAGGTGTTCCTGTAAAAATAAAAAAAGTTCTGGTGAAAGATGCCACGAAGAAAAGGGAGACGGAACTGTCATCGGATATTTTCACTACCGATCTGGATGAAGTGATTCAAGATCCCGGAATCGATATCATTGTGGAAGTGATTGGCGGGACAAGCGAAGCGAAACAAGCGATTGAGAAGTCGCTTCGTGCAGGCAAAGGCGTCGTGACGGCGAATAAGGATGTCATGGCACAATTCGGCCATGACCTATTGAAGCTTGCAGATGAACATAAATGCGACCTGTTCTATGAAGCGAGCGTCGGAGGCGGCATCCCGCTCATCCGGACGCTTGAAGACGGGCTTGCATCTGACCGGATCCGGGCACTGACAGGCATCGTTAATGGAACGACGAACTTCATTCTCACGAAAATGAAACACGAAAATAAAACATATGAAGAGGCACTCGCGGAAGCGACTGAGCTCGGCTATGCGGAAGCCGACCCGTCAGCAGACGTCGACGGCATCGATGCGGCAAGGAAAATGGCCATCCTTGCGTCGCTTGCCTTTTCCACGGAAGTCCGGCTGGATGACGTCTTTGTAAGAGGGATGAAGGATATCCAGGATGGCGACCTCGCCTTGGCGGAGCAGTTCGGCTTCACCGTAAAAATGGCAGGATTCGCGAAAAAGGATGACGATGGCATTGAAATTTCCGTAGAACCGGTTTTCATCCAAAACTCACATCCCCTTGCCTCCGTAAATAACGAATTCAATGCCGTTTATGTATATGGAGACACAGTCGGGGAGACGATGTTCTACGGACCGGGGGCGGGCTCATTGCCGACGGCTACATCTGTCACGGGAGATATCGTTGCAGCATGCCGCAATCTCCTGCTCGGCGTGAACGGAAAAAGGCTGCATTCGCCACAGCACGCATACACAGTAAAAGACGACAATCAAATCATCGGCCGTTACTTCCACCGCATCTCCGTAAAGGATGAAGTGGGCGTACTGACGAAATTAGCATCAATCTACAGCAATCATGGAGCAAGCCTAGCAACTGTCGTCCAGCATGAAGGCGACAAAAATGGCGGCGTCGACTTGATCATGATCACACATAGCATTTCAAGGCAACAGCATTTGGACATCATGAATGAACTGCATAACACACCGGAAGTGAACGGCGTTGTTAGCTACTACCGAGTGGAGGGTGAAACGCGATGAGAAGATGGAATGGATTAATTGAAGAATACAAAGAATGGCTGCCGGTGACGGATAAAACACCGGAACTCACATTGCAGGAAGGAAATACACCGCTCATCCACTTGAAAAACCTCTCCGAACAATGGGGAGTCAACCTATATGTCAAAACTGAAGGGACAAACCCGACAGGTTCTTTCAAGGATCGCGGCATGGTGATGGCAGTCGCTAAAGCGAAAGAGGAAGGGAAAACCGCGATCATCTGTGCATCCACGGGCAACACATCCGCTTCAGCAGCGGCATATGGCGCACGCGCAGGGATGAGGACCATCGTGGTCATTCCGGAAGGACGGATTGCGCTTGGGAAATTGGCGCAGGCAAAAATGTACGGCGCAGAAATCGTAGCGATTGAAGGAAACTTCGACGAAGCGCTGCGCATGGTACGTGAAGCTGGCGAAGGGCAAATCGCTCTCGTGAATTCAGTGAACCCATACCGGTTGGAAGGACAAAAGACGATTGCCTTCGAAACAATCGAGCAATTAGGGAAAGTGCCGGATATTTTCGCGTTGCCGGTCGGAAATGCAGGGAATATTTCCGCCGCATGGAAAGGCTTCAAGGAATACGATGCGAAAAAGGGATCTGGCACGCCGAAACTGTTAGGTGTACAGGCCGACGGGGCGGCACCAATTGTGTATGACCGTGTATTCGAAGAACCTGAAACGGTCGCGACAGCCATCCGTATCGGAAATCCTGCGAGCTGGCATTTAGCAACGGCGGCCCTTGAAGAATCCGACGGGGCGATTTTATCAGCGACAGACGAAGAAATCTTGGAAGCATATCGTCTATTGGCCTCTACGGATGGCATTTTTGCGGAACCCGCTTCATGTGCGACAATTGCAGGCATTAAGAAACGCCTAGATGCGGGATTGATTGAAAAAGGTTCGACAATTGTCGGTGTGCTTACAGGGAACGGGTTGAAGGATCCTGAAACAGCTATTAATGTGAATGAAGGGCAGCCATTCCTATCAAGGGAACAGTTCGATGCGTTTTTAAATGAACTGAAAGAAGGGGCAAAGTAATGAAAAAACCATTATTCACGGTCGCCGTCCCGGCCACGACTGCGAATTTGGGACCTGGATACGACAGTGTCGGAATGGCTCTTTCCTTGTATATGACAGTTGACGTGACCGAGGCGGTTGAGTGGAGTGTACACTACGAAGGGGAAGAATATACCGGTTTGCCGACTGACGACAAGAACTTAATTGTCCAAACGATTCAAGACGTGGCGGGAAGATACGGCAAGGAAGTCCAGCCTCACGCGTTGCATATTGCTTCCGATATCCCCCTCGGCAAAGGGCTCGGCAGCAGCGCGACGGCAATCGCTGCGGGCATTGAAATTGCAAACGAGCTGCTCGGTTTATCATTGACACCGCAAGAGAAAGTGCAAATCGGCAGCGAGAATGAAGGCCATGCAGATAACGTAGCTGCTGCCCTTTTAGGAGGCGTGACCGTCGCCTATTTCGTCGAAAATGAATTGGAAGTCATCCAGCTGCCGCAGCCGGTCATCGGAGTTGTCATCCTCGTACCCCCTAATGTCTTGAAAACTTCCGAGTCCAGGGGGCTTCTTCCGAGGGAGTTGCCTCATTCGGCGGCGTCTACCGGCAACGCGGCTAGCAACGTCATGCTGACTGCCATTTCGCTCGGGGATTGGCAGTTGGCCGGCAAGATGATGGAGAAGGATGTTTTCCATGAACAATATCGAAAACCGTTACTCAAAGATTTTGACCATATACGCACCTTCTGTCATGAATTGGGAGCATACGGGATGACAGTCAGCGGCGCTGGTCCATCTTTGTTTGTAGCGGTAAAGGAAGGGCTGCAAGAGGAAATTGCGAAGCAGTTGGAAGAGGAATTCCCCTATTACAGAGCGGTTGCTGCTACACCATCCTCTATCGGTTCTACAATAAAAAAAGATGCCTAGCCAATATTCGGCCGGGCATCTTTTTTTCATAAAAAAAATCCATTACATATTAATGTAACAGACTTTATCTCCAACTTATGCGCAATTTTAAAGTAAATGGCGGAGGAAGAGGGATTCGAACCCCCGCGGGCTTTAACACCCCTGTCGGTTTTCAAGACCGATCCCTTCAGCCGGGCTTGGGTATTCCTCCGTGTCAACAAAACATAATTTATCATGAATCAACATAAGGTGTCAACTACTTATATGCACTCTTTTTTAGTAAGTTTATTCATAGAAATCTGTCATTGTGAGTAGGAATAATAACTCCTTCGTTTTCTACGAGAACTTTTCCATTGGGAATGTAAATTTTATTGTCCTAGCGACAACTCATTCACGGGAACGAAAACTTTTGCACCTTAAATGAGAACTTATTCAGATGAAACGAGAACTTAATCCTCAAATATGAGAACTTACCTCCGGATTGGCAAGAAGAATTAAAGAGGACTGGTTGATTTTATCCACAAAAACATGTATACTAATAAAGCCGTGCTAGGTGGGGAGGTAGCGGTGCCCTGTAACTTGCAATCCGCTCTAGCAAGACTGAATCCCTTTCCTGAGGCTGTTTCCGCATGTAGGGCCTGCCTCTTGCACGTAGTGTTGACGTCTGGGTCCTGCGCAATGGGAACCCATGAACCATGTCAGGTCCGGAAGGAAGCAGCATTAAGTGGTATTTCTCATGTGCCGCGGGGCAGCCTAGGCTGAGCTGTCGACAGGAGTAACGCTTATGTGCGGCAGTCGAAGGAAGGTGCACGGCATTACATATGCAAATCCAACTCGTCCGTTGATCGGGCGGGTTTTTTTGTACGTTCAAGATAGGGTCTATCCCGTCCATCTATGCTATAATAAAGGCACTATTGCTTTAAAAGGAAAGGAGGGGGAATGGTGGTTTATCAGGCTTTTTACCGTGTCTACCGCCCGCAGTCCTTCAGTGAGATGTCCGGCCAACGGCACGTCAAACAGACATTGCAAAATGCCTTGCAGCACAATAAAACATCCCATGCCTATCTGTTTTCAGGACCGAGGGGGACGGGGAAAACGAGTGCTGCGAAGGTTTTTGCCAAAGCCCTTAATTGTGAGAACGGTCCAGCCAGTGAGCCGTGCAATGAATGCCCGACATGCATAAGCGTGACAGAAGGGTCGAACACAGATGTCATCGAATTCGACGCCGCTTCAAACTCGCGTGTGGAAGAAATACGGGACATTATCGAGAAGGTGCGATTCGCGCCAGCGAATGCGCGTTTTAAAGTCTATATTATCGATGAAGTGCATATGTTATCCAATTCAGCATTCAATGCGCTATTGAAAACGTTAGAAGAGCCGCCGTCGCACGCGGTATTCATCTTGGCGACGACAGAGCCCCATAAGCTCCCGTTAACCATCATTTCCCGTTGCCAACGCTTCGATTTTAAGCCGATTACATCAGCTGAAATCGTCGACCGGATGAGACAGGTTTTGGAAGATGCCAAAATCGAGGCGGATGAAGGAGCATTGAAAGTCATTGCACAAGCTGCATCAGGCGGAATGCGTGATGCATTGAGCATGCTGGACCAAGTCGTATCCTTCAGCGGGGACCGGCTTACGGCGGAAAGTGCACTGCTCGTTACGGGATCGATCGGTGAAGATATCTTCTATCAATTGGCGGAAGCGCTTCTCTCGAAGGATGCCGCGGCGGCGTTAACAATGCTTGACCACCTGATCACTGAAGGGAAGGATATCTCTCGATTGGCGGAGGACCTCATAACGTTCTTCAGGGATCTTCTTCTATTAAGGACGGCACCGGATTTGACCGAACTGCTTGAATTGATAACAGGGGATGAACGATTCGTATCCATGTCGAATGCATTCGAACCGGAAACCCTTTATTCATTCATAGATATCCTTTCGAAGACGCAACAGGAAATGCGCTTTTCAAATCATGCGAAAGTGTATGTTGAATCGGCATTGCTGAAAATGATCCACCTAGAGGGACCGGTTGTACAAGCTGGGGGCAATCAAGCGACAGATCCGCATCTTGCTCAAAAGGTGGAAAGTCTGGAGCGCCTCATTGCTGAACTTCAACAGCAACTCGCTAATGGAGTCCGACCTGCAGAAGGTGGGCAGCCTGCCGGACAACCGAAGAAAAATGCATCGAAAACTTCCCAGTCGTTCAGAATACCGACAGGAAAGATAAATGAAGTGCTGAAAAATGCCACCCGTCAAGACATCCAAGTGATCCGGGAAGAGTGGGCGACGATGATGCAGGCATTGCAAAGATCCCATTCCGCTTTACTCGAAGAAACTGAACCTGTAGCGGCATCCGACAATGCTTTTGTGTTAAAATTCAAGTATGAAATCCATTGCCTGATGGCTTCTGAAAATTCCTCGCTACGATCAGGCCTATCGGAAGCCCTTCGCACAAGAACCGGCAAAGCATATGATGTCGTGTATGTTCCGGAGGATGGCTGGCTGAAGGTCAGGGAGGAGTTCATCCGGAACAATGGTTTAATGAAACCGCAGGATGGGACAGATGATGCAACTGGTGAGGAAATGGACGGTGCGGAGGAGGTTCCTACGTTCGTTCAGGAAGCCGAGCAAATGAATGATGATCCGATTGTCGCGGAAGCTGAAAGAATGTTCGGCAAGGAATTCATAAAAGTACACGACGATTAAAAAAAACGAGGAGGAAATCACAATGCGTGGTATGGGAAATATGCAAGGCATGATGAAACAGATGCAGAAGATGCAAAAGAAAATGGCTGAAGCTCAAGAAGAACTGGGTGAAAAGCGCCTCGAAGGAACAGCGGGAGGCGGCATGGTGAAAGTGATTGTATCAGGCCAAAAAGAAGTGCTTGAAGTTATCATCGATCCAACCGTTGTAGACCCTGAGGACGTGGAAATGCTGCAGGACCTTGTTGTAATCGCTACGAATGAAGCGATGAAGCAAGCTGAAGAACTAACGAACTCCACGATGGGTCAATTCACGAAAGGATTGAACCTGCCTGGAATGTTCTAGGAGGAAAAGACATGCATTATCCTGAACCGATATCGAAACTGATTGATAGTTTCATGAAACTGCCAGGCATCGGCCCGAAAACAGCGGGCCGGCTGGCGTTTTTTGTATTAAGTATGAAAGAAGATACAGTACTCGACTTTGCAAAAGCGCTCGTCGATGCAAAGCGGAATCTGCGCTTCTGCTCGGTCTGTGGGCATATAACCGATATAGATCCGTGTCAGATCTGTCAGGACCAATCCCGTGACCGGTCGATGATTTGTGTCGTCCAGGACCCGAAAGACGTTATTGCAATGGAGAAGATGAGGGATTACAACGGAATGTACCACGTCCTGCACGGAGCCATTTCCCCGATGGACGGCATCGGACCGGAAGATATCAATGTTCCTTCCTTATTGACCCGCCTTCAGGATGAAGAAGTGGAAGAATTGATATTGGCGACGAACCCGACAATTGAGGGAGAAGCTACGGCGATGTACATTTCGAGACTAGTAAAACCGTCTGGCATCACAACAACGAGAATTGCACATGGTCTTCCTGTCGGAGGAGATCTAGAATATGCGGATGAAGTGACTTTATCGAAAGCACTTGAAGGACGCAGGGAATTATAGGGGGTCAACGTGAATGTTTGGCCGAAAGAGAAAATTAAAAAGGGAATTCGATGCACGGCTCTACAACCTACTATTGGAAACGAAGGAAGAGTGGGAGCGAGCAAGGGAAATTGAAAGGTATTCACATGATTACGATCAAGAAGTGCTGGTACGAAGGAAGATAGCGGAAAGTAAGTATTTTCATTTATTCAAGGAAGCGAAGGAGCGTCGCCTCCGTATTGATCGTGGATGATAATGCCTAGCGAAGCTTGGTCGTGATAATTTTCCAGGGAAGCGCATAGAGTGGACTATTAGTCGAAAGGGGCGCTTTCCATGAAAATTATCGGCATCTCCGTCATCGGCGTTATTCTGCTCTTCCTATTGATGATGGATAAAAAACAGATCAAGAAATTGTCCGAGCGTCTATCTGTATTTTGGTTCCGCTTGGCATTCGCGTTTCTTGCACTGTTCATTTTCAACATCGTTGGTGGATTTATCGGGATCTATTTTCCGGTTAACATTGCATCAGGGCTCCTTTTAGCCATATTGGGAATTCCGGGCTTCGCCGCACTGTTCGCGTTTGCGGTTTTTCTGTGAATGCCTCTTCTATATAGAAGGGGTATTTTATTTTGTGGAAAATGAAGTCCATTACTTTCCGTTCCAGCACACGGATGCAGCAGGGGACTCCCGGCGGTTGCAATAGTCTCTCATCCATAGAAGGGATTAGTGATTTATCCTAGATGTCGAAAGAAATTGTTTTTTTAATAGGTATTGCACTCAAGTAGATAAGGTGTTATATTAATAACCTCGCTTCCGGTAAATGAATAACAACCGAAAAACTTATTCAAAATTGTTATTGACAATGGAATTGAGAACGTGTTATTATATAAGAGTTGCTTCTAACCGAGCGACGCACAATGAACCTTGAAAACTGAACAGCAAAACGTCAACAAATAAAGTTCTGGAGCCGACCTCGTCGGTGAAGAGAACAAACGAATCTTCGGATTCAAATTGACATCTTAATTGATGCCAGCAAGAAACTCGAGCTACTCGAATTTCTCTATTATGGAGAGTTTGATCCTGGCTCAGGACGAACGCTGGCGGCGTGCCTA
>NZ_JAMBOI010000021.1 GCF_023715535.1 Sporosarcina luteola
GCCAGCGTTCGTCCTGAGCCAGGATCAAACTCTCCATAATAGAGAAATTCGAGTAGCTCGAGTTTCTTGCTGGCATCAATTAAGATGTCAATTTGAATCCGAAGATTCGTTTGTTCTTTTCACCGACAGGGTCGGCTCCAGAACTTTATTTGTTGACGTTTTGCTGTTCAGTTTTCAAGGTTCATGTATTTCGCTGTCGGTTTATGTCGTTCTCTCGACTGCTTTATTACTATACCAAATGAAATTTAAAGTGTCAACAGTTTTAGTGAATAATTTTCACATTCCTGATTTCCTCTATAGAAATGGCCGTTACATCGAGACAAATGACAACTTCATTTGCACGGGGGATTTTAAAAACAAACTATATCCTTATTCAATTAATAGTATATAAAAAGGAACGGCCCCATAAGAGCCGTCCCACTTAACTTAGAAATTATACACTTACTTCATTTAATAAAGATAAAATACATAATGAAGATGATGAAGAGTCCATACATGATCGGATGAATCTCTCTCCTTCTGCCGGCCAGCAGCATCGTGATCGGATAGAATACGAAGCCGATTGCGATTCCCGTTGCGATGCTGTATGTCAATGGCATCGTAATGATTGTGAAGAATGCCGGTACAGCAATTTCAAACTTCGTCCATTCGATATTCCCCAATGCTGTTACCATAAGTACACCTACGATAATAAGCGCTGGTGCTGTCACTTCAGGAGTGATGACGAACAATAATGGAGAGAAGAACAATGCCAATAGGAATAGCGTTCCAGTTACAATAGAAGCAAAGCCTGTTTTAGCTCCGGCTGCAACACCTGCTGTCGACTCAATATAGGAAGTCGTTGTGGACGTTCCGAAAATCGAGCCAGTCACTGTAGCCATCGAATCAGCGAGCAATGCCTTTCCGGCACGGGGCAACTTTTCGTCTTTCATCAAACCTGCTTGTGTAGCTACCGCAACAAGCGTACCCGCCGTATCGAAAAAGTCGACGAAGAGGAATGTAATGACGATGACTAGAAATTGAGTTGTCATCAATGAAGCCGGATCATTGAAGATCGCTTCGAATGCAGCTCCGAATGTAGGAGCGACGGATGGCACTTTGTCGACCACTTTTGTCGGGATATCAATTAAGCTGACGATCATTCCTAAGATCGTCGTCAGAATCATGCCGTAGAAGATGGCGCCCTTAATTTGACGCACCATCATGATGACAGTAATAACTAATCCAAAGATGGCGAGCAGCGTAGGTCCGGCTGATAAATCGCCGAGTGTCACAAGCGTGTTCGGATCTCCAACGATGATATTTGCGTTTTGGAAGCCGAGAAATGTGATGAAGAGGCCGATACCTGCACCAACTGCATATTTCAACTGTGATGGTATGGCATTGATGATCGCTTCACGCAATCCTGTCAACGATAGAATAATAAAGATAAGTCCTGAGAATAAAACTCCCGTCAATGCCGTCTGCCACGGGATTCCATAGGTTAGCACAACTGTAAAGGCGAAGAATGCATTCAATCCCATACCTGGAGCCAAGCCGATCGGGTATTTTGCAATTATCCCCATAAATAATGAACCGACCGCAGCTGCCAACGCGGTTGCTACGAATACGGCGCCTTTATCCATGCGCATCGCATCAGGAAGGTCAGGTATCCCTTCCAATGAAAGCATGAGTGGATTGACCGCTAAAATATATGCCATCGCAAGGAAAGTCGTAAGTCCACCGATGATTTCCCTCCGGTAATTCGTTCCAAGCTTATCAAACTCAAAGTATTTCTTCATGATAACCGTCCTTTTATGTAATTTAATAATGTAATCGAGGGTCTGTTGCCGTCAGGTCGGAAATCCATTGATAATCAAATACAAAAAAAGGAAGTATACGATAGTTACACGTATACTTCCCCATGACAATCAAATTAAAACGATTTACGCCTTAAATTCAATCATCGTAGTCAGAACATTTACGGCGTTCCGGTAGAGACGTTTGGGCCATATCCCCAAAGATATACGATGCAGTTATTCAGTTTTCTTTATTCCCACTCGATTGTGCCCGGTGGTTTAGCGGTAATATCGTAGACAACGCGATTCACTTGGTCGACTTCCGATGTGATGCGTGTACTGATTTTCTCTAGGACGTCCCAAGGGATGCGCGCCCAATCCGCTGTCATGCCGTCCACGGAATGAACAGCGCGAATGCCGATTGCATGGTCATAGGAGCGTTTTTCATTCCGCTTTCCAACGCTGCGGATATTCGGCAGGACGGCGAAGTATTGCCAAATTTCCCGATCAAGTCCCGCTTTCGCGATTTCGTCACGAAGGATCCAATCCGCATCACGGACGATTTCAAGTTTCTCTTCCGTAATTTCTCCGAGTACCCGAACGCCAAGGCCCGGTCCAGGGAACGGCTGGCGTTGCACGATGTCAGCAGGCAATCCGAGCTCTGCACCCACTGCGCGCACCTCGTCTTTGAACAATGCTTTCAACGGCTCGATCAATTCGAATTCCATGTCTTCCGGCAGGCCGCCGACGTTATGGTGTGATTTGATCACTTCATCTGTCGCAGTTCCACTTTCAATGATGTCCGCGTAGATTGTACCTTGCGCGAGGAAGTCGATTCCTTCAAGTTTTGCGGATTCTTCATCGAATACGTAAATGAATTCATTGCCGATTACTTTCCGTTTCTCTTCTGGATCAGTGACGCCTTTCAACTTGTCCAAGAATCGTTTGCGGGCATCGACTTTAATGAAGTTCATATGGAATTGATTGCTAAATGTGTCGACTACGCTTTCCACTTCACCTTTACGAAGAAGGCCGTGGTCGACGAAAATGCAAGTTAGCTGGTCGCCGATCGCGCGGTGGATTAACGTTGCCACAACGGATGAATCGACGCCGCCGCTAAGTGCGCAAAGGACTTTCCTGTCGCCGACTTGCGAACGGATCTTGTCAACTTCAATGTCAATGAAGCTTTTCATCGTCCAGCTTTTCTGTGCGCCGCAAACCGCGAGCACGAATTTGCTCAAGATTTCATTGCCGTCAGCGGATTGCGGTGCTTCCGGATGGAACAGGACGCCATAATGGTGTTTTTCTTCGTTTGCAAAAGCGACCGTTCCGCCGTCAGGGCCTGTCGCGATTGCTGTAAAGCCTGTCGGCAATTCAGACACCGCATTTCCTCTGCCCATTAAGACGGATTGCTTTCCTGCAAGTCCCGAAAACAGCTTTGAAGCAGGAGTCACATTGACTTCCTGGACGTCTGCGGCATCTTCCGCCACTTCCGTTTTTCCGCCGAATTGCTTGGCGATCAGTTCCGCACCGGAGGAAATTCCAAGTACAGGGATGCCGAGATCGAATATGCCAGCGTCGATTCCGTAGTCAACTTCCTTTGATCCGCCGGAAAGGATGACTCCGACAGCCTGCATATTTTTGATTTCATCCGCTGTAACAGTATGCGGATGCAATTCACTGTAAACTCCCAACTCACGGATTGTGCGTGTGATCAGTTGGTTATATGCGTTACCGTAATTCAGTACTACAATCTTTTCCTGTTCGATCAATAAAGGAGCCGTCGACAATTGATCCACCTCTTCCCATTAGTTTCCGTTGCCGCTAAATAAGTAAAGACGCGTAAGAAAGTCCTTCTTTCCACGCGTCTCAACGTTCTACTGCAGGCAGAAACAGACATAACTGTCCTGCCTTCATAGACAAGCCATTCACGGTGGCTTAGTAGAAACATCCGAACCATATTATCGGATTTATATGAGGGCATATCGGTTGTTCTTTTTTTCAATCTTACGCCTCCGACTTGCAAAAATCAACAGGAAGACCTATTGATTAAATCTTCCCACATTTCCTGTAATCCTGCCCAGTCGTCATGGCTCGTATATCCACCATAGAGGCCGCGTTCATACGCCTCGGTAAGCATCCGCATCCGGCGGCCACCGAAGTGCGTATCGACAGTTTTTGCATATTCGGATAACGTCATGCTGTTCGTCCTTTTAAATCCGAACCGGTCCAACTGCTTCAAGAGGCCCTTATATTGTTTCGTGTACGTGACCCAATCCGCTTGCCTTTTCCGGTAAGCGTTTATGAGCAGTTTAGGAATCCATCTTCCCCGATGCTTATACACTTGCCACGCAATAAATAAAATCACGGCAAGCCCGGCAAAGCCGACCCATGCATTTTCGCGAAGGAATTTATCCATCTTGTTGAAGAAAGCGATAATACCATTATCTTCATCGTTCTTAGCAGGCGTTTCCGTCCGGTCGGTTTCGGGCCTCTCACGCTCTTCCATGTCCGGCGCTTCCGGATCGCTCATATCCAATTCGAGATCGTATTCGATGCCGGTCATATTCGAAAATCCGATTGTCGGTTCGAAAGGCATCCATCCGAATCCCGGAATGTAAGCCTCCACCCAAGAATGCGCTTCATTGTTCGTCACTTGATATTCCATCTTGCCCTGTGAATTCGTTTTCCCTTCGCCCGGAGCGAAGCCTTTTACCCATCGTGCAGGAATGTCGGATGCGCGGAGCATGACGACCATGGACGTTGAAAAGTTATCGCAATAGCCACGTTTCGTATCGAAGAGGAATTGATCCACATAATCCTCATTCCCTTTCGGCACCGCCACATTCTGCTGGTCGTACATGAATCCGTTTCTGGCGAAATAGCGTTCAATTGATTTCGCTTTTTCGTATACGCTCTCTTCCTTCCCAGTAATCGCGAGCGCCAATTCGCGGACACGGTCCGGCAATTGCTCAGGGAGCTGCAAGTATTCGGAAAAGTCCACGGATTCGAGCGCATAATCATCCATCGAAGTTGCACGAAGCGCTTTTAAGCTGTAGTTCTGTTCGACGAGGTCGATGCCGAACGAATCAAGCTCCGTCTCTTCCCCGTCTTTCATTACCCAAAACTGTCCAGTTTCCTCCTGATTCTGCAAGACGACATCCGTCCTTGTATGGATTTTGGACGTACCATATGGATAAACGAGATAAGGCAATTGTTGCTTCATATTGATTTCAGCGTGAAGAAATTCGGTCTCCTCATGTAGGTCCGCACCCGAAAAGGCTAGCAATGATCCCGGATCGATATTGACTGGCATACTCTCGTCGGATTGTTGTTCCCAGCCCTTTGACGTATACGTATTTTTCGTTTCAATCTTCCAATATTGCTTCTTTGGGACGGTCGCGCTGAAAACGACGGTGCTATCTTGTGAGAAAGCGCCTCCCAGCTTCGAGTCATCCGTATCGTATCCGCTTTTCGCAACAAAACTGCCACTTCCGAGCCCTTCACCTCGCACAACCGACTTCAAGAAAGGGACAGGGTCGGCCCAGGACGGTCCCCGATCTGGCATGATGCTCGCGAATGCACTGCTGCAAACGACTGCAAATAGCAAAGGGAGTGAAAAGGCAGCGAACATTCCCGTCCCCAATTTCCGTCCATGTCTATCGGAAATGCGGGAGATCGTCAATAATCCTATTAATAAAAGGCCTGATACCATGATCCTGAAAATGGCACCCTCCGCCGAATAGGAGCTGAAAGTGTCCAAAACGGCGATGAAGATGACCGTCATTGCGTAGAATAGGAGGATGCTTTTCCGTACTTCGATCCAATGGCGGATCAAGTAGATTGTCATCCATAACAGGACAAAAAAGAGGACTGTCCGGAACGGGTTCGTAATGCTTTCCCAGTTCCAAGCGGCGATAATACCGATATTCGACATGAGATCCGTTATGAGCAAAGAAACTGTTTCTCTCGAAAGTATGGCAGTTTCAAAAAACACATAATGAAGCGACCATAAAAGATAGATAAGTTTCAATGGAATGGATAGCCACCATCTCATCCTCAGCAATCCGAAAAGGAAGGAAATGCCGATGAAATAAAGGAAGACCGCTATATATTCCGTGTCGGTCAATTCAATGACAGGCAACAGCCATTCCCAGAGGAGGATGAAAGCCAGCACATACATGAGTATGAGGAAACGCATATCCGTCCTTACTTCCTTCATTAACTGGCCACCTCCTTAAAGGCTTCTGAAAATTGCTTTCTGCTAAGTGCATGTATAGTGATCCCTTTTGCTTTGGCAAATCTGATCTGCTCTTGAAGCTGCTGAGGCAACTGATTTTCTCCTTCAACGATGACGAAACAGATGACCGATTTCGTATTTTTCACGAGAGCCATCATCGATTGGATGAACAGCCAGTCGGGATCGGCCGTCACTAAGACGACGCTGCCGGCAACCGCTGGCAGTGTCGCCGCTATCGGCTGTATGCCTTCGCTAGCAGTTGGCCTTATTTTAGCCAAATGAACGAACACATCGCGCAGTTGGTCCGCTGAATGGATAAATGGAAACGCGACCGTCTCCGCCCCCGCAGAAACGAAAGCGATATTCGCCTGATGGTTCGCAGCCTCCTCGACAATGGAAGCCGTAAGTTCAACCTTCTCTTCAAACAGATTTGATTCCCTGCCGTCAAGCAGTACGATAATATCTTCCGATTGCCGATCTTCGAATTCCTTCGTCATCAGATTTTGCGTACGGGCGAAAGACTTCCAATGGATCCATGTGACCCGGTCGCCCGCCTGATAATCCCTCACCCCTGTTGCCATCGTCGTGTCCTTGACGAGCGAAAATGGGGAGATGAGAGATCCGCGGTCATATTGGGCATTAATCGGCACGTATTTAATGGAAGTCGTATTCGGATAAACAAGGATGGCATCCTTCAGTTTTATGAATGCACGCTTTTTAATCCAACCGAAAAAATCGGAAACTTCCAATTCGACGCCTTCCACAATATGCTCCCCTCTCGGAAGCTTGTCAATTTCATATGAAAACTCCACACTCTTTTTGAGGCCGAATAGGAAGATATGCTTTGTGTTAGTTTTCGCGCTTCTGACCATGGCGGGATCCGCCCATTTTTCAATCGCGACGGTATACAGCAATGGGAATCGGACTGTCCGCGTAAGTTTAACGGTAACCGCGAGCTTCCCGCCGCTCTCGATCGTTTTCGTCCGGATGATGCGCTCAGCTTTTATATTATTTATCGGGTAGGCAAATAGAGCGATTGAATACAAGAGGAAGGGTGTCAACATGTAAAAGATCGTCCAACTCACTTTACCGCCTTGGAACATCGCGAAGACGTAGACGGAAAAGAAAAGGCCGACGATGAATACGAAGCGGCCTGTCACCGATAGCAATTCTTTCCCTTTTTTCATTTCAAACCGACCCGGTCAATCGGCACGCTCACCCGCGTCAGGATCCGGTCAACGATTTCATTTGAAGTGATCCCTTCGTACTTCGCTTCCGAACGGAGGATCATCCGATGGCCGAACACAAAAGGAGCCAAATACTTCACGTCGTCAGGCGTTACATACGTCCGCCCTTTAATAAGCGCATATGCTTGGCAAGATTTCATGAGCGCAAGCGATCCACGCGGACTTACGCCGAGATAGACGTGCGGATTAGTGCGCGTTTCCGACGTACAATCGACGATATACGTTTTAATCGTATGGTCGACAGTCACTTCTTTCACTGCATGTTGGAGCTCCGCCAATTCTTGAATTGTCAGGACGGTTTCGAGATGGTCAATCGGCACAGATTTTTCAGCACGGGAAAGAACTTCAATTTCTTCGCTCCGTTTCGGATAGCCCATCTTCAGCTTGAAGAGAAACCGGTCCAATTGGGCTTCCGGCAACGGATACGTCCCTTCGTATTCAATCGGGTTCTGGGTCGCCATGACGAAAAACGGCTGTGGGATCCGGATTGTTTCCCCGTCCACCGTTACGGACGATTCCTCCATGCTCTCGAGTAAGGCGGCTTGCGTTTTCGGGGACGTCCGGTTAATTTCATCAGCCAGGACGATGTTTCCAACAATCGGACCCGGTCTGAATTCGAACTCCATTTCCCTCGGATTGTAGATGGAGACGCCAAGGACGTCCGATGGCAATAAATCCGGCGTGAACTGTATACGTTTGAATGAGGCGCCGATCGATTTCGCGAGTGCTTTTACCATCATCGTCTTCCCGACTCCAGGGACGTCCTCCAATAGGACATGTCCACCTGCTAGGAGCGCTGTAAGGCTAAGCTCCGCAATATCCCGTTTGCCGATCATCACCTTATCAATATTCGCGAGAACTTTATCGATTACTTGTGCATGAGTCATTCTATTTCCTCCCATTCCAACTTCTCTCTATAACCTGCCCAATATTTTACAATTACATGTCCGAAAATTTACAAAATGTAACTTCATAATACCGTAAAACCCGTCGATTCACAACATCTTACAAAATTTGCAAACCGATTCAACAGCAAAAAACACGCCACCGAATTTGCTTCGATGGCGGGTTCATGTTCATTTCCAAAAATCGTCGAATATCGTAACCGGCATGTGACGCTTATGCGCCGATCTTGTATAATGCTTTTCAATCGTTTCAAGCGCTTTGTCTGAAACTTGCTTCCCTTCCAGGAAGTCATCGATCTCCTCGTACGTGACACCGAGAGCAACTTCATCAGGCAATGCCGGCTTGTCATCTTCAAGATCTGCAGTCGGCACTTTTTCGTATAAATGTGCCGGGGAGCCGAGCGCCTTCATCAACTGGCGGCCCTGCCTTTTATTCAACCGGTAGATCGGCATGAGATCCGCTGCGCCGTCACCGAATTTCGTGTAGAAACCGGTCACAGCTTCCGCAGCGTGGTCGGTCCCGAGAACGACACAGCTATGCGCCGCTGCAATGGAGTATTGGACTTTCATCCGCTCCCGGGCTTTTTCATTCCCTTTTGTGTAATCGGAAATATTGATGCCCGCCTTTGTCAATGCCTGTTCGCTTGCATCTACCGCGCCTTTGATATCCACAGTATAAAGCAAGGAAGGCTTGATGAAGTCAAGGGCGTCCTGCGCATCATCTTCATCGAACTGCTTCCCATACGGAAGCCTGACGGCAATGAACTTATACCGGTCCGTACCGTTCTCTTCGTTCAGCTCATCAACAGCCATCTGTGCAAGCCTTCCAACGAGCGATGAATCCTGTCCACCCGATATACCAAGGACAAAACCATTGACGAATGTGTTTTTCACTGCATATTCCTTCATGAAATCAATCGATTTGCGGATCTCCTCTTGTGGGTCAATTGACGGCATGCTTTTCAGCTCCGCAATGACCTGTTCTTGAAAAGTTTCTTGTTGAAATGTCATGGGCCGCACCTCCTCATCTCATTGAAAACTCATCCACTCGATCCTGCACTTCACGGATATTGCGCATTTTATTGTCCCAACATTTCTGACTCAAGTCGACCGGATATTCCTCTGGATTCAAGGAACGTTTATATTCATCCCATAATAAATCCAAATTATCGTGGGCGAACTGGCGCATTTCATTTAATGTAGGATTTTTGTAAATTACGCTTCCACCTTCGATGACTTGCGTATGCAAGTTCACTGCATCGAAGTTCGTAACGAATTTGGATATGAATGTGTGAACCGGGTGGAACATTTTTATCCTTTTTTCCACTGTCGGGTCTTCGTCGTACATCGTGATGTAATCGCCTTCCGCCTTGCCGTTTTCCCTATCGATGATCCGATAGAGCTTCTTCTGGCCAGGCGTCGTCACTTTCTCGACATTGGATGAAATCTTGATCGTGTCTTCCATTTCACCTTTTTCATTCTCGATGGCAACGATCTTATATACCGCGCCGAGAGCCGGTTGATCGTAAGCGGTGATCAGCTTCGTACCGATCCCCCATACGTCGACTTTCGCTCCTTGCGCTTTCAAGTTCAAGATCGTGTACTCGTCCAAATCATTCGAGACGACGATTTTCGCATCGTGGAATCCGGCTGCATCGAGCATTTTCCGAGCTTCCTTTGAAAGGAACGCAATATCGCCGCTGTCGAGGCGGATGCCGATGAAATTGATTTTATCACCGAGCTCTTTCGCGACCTGAATGGCCGTCGGGATGCCGATTTTCAACGTATTGTACGTATCAACGAGGAATACACAGTCCTTATGACGTCTGGCGTACGAGTGGAACGCGTCGTATTCGCTCTGATATGCCTGCACCAATGAATGGGCATGCGTTCCCGCAACCGGGATGCCGAAGCGTTTGCCGGCACGGACGTTGCTTGTCGCTTCCACTCCTCCGATGACAGCGGCACGCGCTCCCCAGATCGCCGCATCCATTTCATGAGCACGTCTGCTTCCGAACTCCATGACGACTTCATCTTTGACGACTTGCTTAATACGGCTCGCCTTAGTTGCGATGAGCGTTTGGAAGTTGACGATATTGAGTAGCGCCGTCTCGATGAGCTGGGCCTCCGCCAACGTCGATTCCACTCGCAGGATCGGTTCGTTTGCAAATACAAGTTCCCCTTCCTTCATCGAATAAACATCGCCCGTAAAACGGATGTCTTTCAAATAAGATAGGAAATCCTCTCTATAGCCGAGCTCCTCCCGTAAATAGGTCAGGTCGCTCTCACTGAATTGAAAATCCTTTAAGTAATCAAGGATCCGCTCTAGTCCCGCAAAAATCGCATAGCCGTTACCGAACGGAAGGTTTCTGAAGTATAGCTCAAATACCGCTTTCCGTTCATGGATGCCATCCGCCCAATACGATTCCATCATGTTGATTTGATAAAGATCTGTATGTAGCGCCAAACTGTCGTCAGCATATTTCGAAGTCATGTCAAATCTCCTTCTTCCGCATCTTCTGATAGTTTCAGTATACACTATTTACCCTTGTTTTCATTATAAATAACATGCGCCTAAATTGCCTCATTCTCCAAAAACATCGGCTTGCTTCCACTTTCCGAACCGGTAATACAGGAATGCGATGATGCTGCTAATGACAAAACTGACACCGATTCCGACGGCAATCCCCTTATCTCCCATGAAGCCTGACAGGAAGTACGTAACGGGGTAACGCAATATCCAAAACGAAATGATGTTGAGCACAAGCACTTGGACCATTGCCCCCGATGCGCGGACAGCGCCATTGAGTACGAAATTGATGCCTAAAAAAGGATAGAAAAATGCAATCATTTTCAAATAGTCCGCACCAAAGCGGACAGCTTCCGCGTCAGTTATAAATAGTCGGATACCGGCCCCCGCAAAACCGTAGACAATTCCGGCGATGGCAAACATAATGCCAAGATTATATAGAAAGCCGATGATCGTAATCCTGTGGACACGATTCCACTTTCCAGCACCGATATTTTGCCCTGCCATACTATTCACTGCCGTTCCGATCGCTTGCGCCGGCAGCATGATCAGACTATCAAGCCGTTGCGCAGCCCCGTACCCCGCAACAACCGCAGGGCCGAAAGAAGCGACGACACTCATGATCGCCATGACGCCTGCCGAAATGACGCTCATTTGCAAACCCGCCGGAATGCCCAATTTCAGTATATCAAGCACTTCCCGCTTAGCCGGCAGATGCGGCTTTGAAAACGGCACGAGCTTTTTGCGAACGGAATAAATGGCACCTGTCGCAAACGCAACCCCTTGGGATACGATCGTCGCAAACGCAGCCCCTTGGACGCCCCATCCGAAGACAGCGATGAAAATCGGATCAAGCACCGTGTTTAAAAGGACGGCGGTCAAAACGAAATAGATCGGCGTCTTTGAGTCGCCGACAGACCGGAACACAGTGTTGATGAAGTTATATCCGAACAGAAACAGAATCCCGAAAAAATTGAAACGCAAATAGGACGTTGCCATTTCGATCATCGAGTCGGGCGTTCCAAGCAAGGCCAAAATCGGCTTCGCTAAAAAGAAGCCCGCAAAGCTTAACACAACAGACATGATCGTCAATAAAACGACGAATGCGTTCAAATAATTACGCAAGCCCGTCTCGCTCCCCCTCCCCTTCTGCTGGGAAAGGATTGTCAGCGCCGCGTTATTTAGGCCGATGACAAAAGAGAGGACGGTAAACACGACAGTACCCGAAATCGCAACTGCACCAAGCGCGTCGGCTCCGATAAGATTTCCGACCCATAGGCTGTCGATGAATTGGTATGACACTTGCAATAGGTTGGTGAGAATGATCGGTGCTGAATAAAAAATAAGCTGCTTTGCAAGCGGACCTTCCGTAAAATCATACTGTTTCGCCATGGCGCTCCCCCCTTTATGCCGAAAATGTATCTTTCATTCATTCAACCACCTGATTACGCGGGGTGACCGCCTGATGTTGCACGCGCATTAGCCGCGATTAACAAAAAAAGACTAATTCAACCAAACACTTTCAATCCGACCGCTCCTCCGATGATCAAGCAAAGGAATAACATCCGTTTCCATCCGGCGGCCTCCTTGAAAAACAAGATGCCCATCAAAACGGCACCTGCTGCACCAAGTCCCGTCCAAATCGCATACGCTGTCCCCATCGGAATGTCGCGCATTGCAAGGGACAGAAATATAAAACCGACCGAAAACGTCCCGACGATGAGCAGCAGGCGGGGCCACGATCTTTTCTGTAAATAAAGATTGATGGCCATGACGCCGAAAATCTCCCCGAAACTCGCGATGACTAAATATATCCACGCCATCTCAACCGCCCCCTTCCGTTGCTTCATCGGAGACGAGCGTCGTCATTTTTATCCCGATAACTCCCACGATGATAATCGCGATGAAGATCACTTTTGCGATGGAAAACTCCGCATGGAAAAACAGGAAGTCGATAAGGACGATCGCCGCCGCTCCGGAACCGGTGAAGACTGCATACACCGTCCCGGATGGCAGCGTCTCGCATGCCTTTATAATTGCGTAGAAGCTGATGACGATCGCAACGACAGTCCCTGCCCACTCGAGTACCGAATCGGAATACCGAAGTCCGATCACCCAAAAGATCTCGACGATTGCCGCCAATAAAACATAAAGCCAAGCCAATGGAAATCCTCCTCATCATTCAACATGCCCCCATTATAGCAAAAGCCCACGGACATTCATTTCCGAAACTTCTTGCAATCTATTCGGAAGCATGATAACTTTAGTTAAATCTATTTTCTAACAATTACATATTTTGATTCTTATCACGAGAGACGGAGGGATTGGCCCGATGAAGTCTCAGCAACCAGCCCGATTTTGGTATGGTGCTACTTCCAAAAGGCGAACTGCGCCTTGAAGATAAGAAGATTGATTTCAACGATGTTGGAGGCCCTCTTCTTAATTGAAGAGGCCTCTTTTTTTACTAGACAAAGGAGATGGGCAACTTGACAAAGCAGAGCATAAACACAAAATTGGTCCAAATAGGAAACCAGAGTGATCCGAGAACTGGGGCGGTCAACCCTCCCCTACATTTTTCAACAGCATACAAGCATGATGGATTGGGGCTGTCTACCGGTTACGATTATACACGGACAAAAAACCCGACACGAACGATCCTCGAGGAAGGCATCGCCAATTTGGAAAACGGTGATCGCGGCTACGCGTGCAGCTCGGGCATGGCAGCGATTCAGCTCGTCCTTTCGCTGTTTAAATCGGGAGATGAACTGATTGCGCCTGACGACCTATACGGCGGAACGTTCCGTCTGTTCGACCAATACGCTGATCTGTATAACATCCAAACATCTTATTCCTCTTTTGAAAACGTCGAGGAAACAGAAAAGCTGATCACCGAAAACACAAAAGCGATCTTCATCGAAACGCCGACGAACCCGCTCATGCTGGAAATTGAGATCGAACAGTATGTGGAGCTTGCTAGAAAGCACAACTTACTCGTCATCGTCGACAATACGTTTTTGACGCCATACTACCAACGCCCAATTGAGCTTGGAGCGGATATCGTCATCCATAGTGCGACGAAATATATCGGCGGCCATAATGATGTACTTGCCGGTCTCGTAGTCGCCAAGGGAGACGAGCTGTGCAACCGTTTAGGCCAAAACCATAACGCGATCGGCGCAACGCTTTCCCCGTTCGACTCCTGGCTCGTCATCCGCGGGTTAAAGACATTGCATGTGCGCATGAAACAGCATGATGCCAATGCCAAAGAGCTCGTCGTCTATTTGGAAAGTGAACCGCTTGTCGATGATGTCCTCTACGCAGGAAAAGGCGGCATGATTTCATTTAGAGTACGAAAAAGCGAGTGGGTCGATCCGCTGTTGCAAAACTTGAAGCTCATCACGTTTGCGGAAAGCCTCGGTGGCGTGGAAAGCTTAATCACGTATCCGACGACGCAGACCCATTCGGAAATTCCTGAGGAGGAACGGGAAAGACGCGGTGTGGATAGAAGGCTATTGCGCTTTTCTGTCGGTTTGGAAGAGGCTGCGGATTTGATCGCCGACCTCAAGCAAGCCATTGCCATCGCCGCAGAGACGACGGCTGTCAGGCAATAATAAAAATGGCCGTCTCGGTGAACGAGACGGCTCTTCTTATTTGGAGATTTCAGCTAATGCTTTTCTTTGCGAATAAAATGCGATGAAATTGTTTACGACGGTATCCAAGAAATCGATCGTCGCTTGGTCTGTAATTTGACCTGTTTCGTCCATTTTTTCATGGATGGAACCGATATATACTTCATTGTTTGGCAATAGCGCAGGTGAAAGCATCGGGTTCGTCAAAATCTCACGCAAATGCAGTTGAGCGCGGACACTTCCCAACACCCCCATTGAAGCGCCGATCATGAAAGCAGGCTTGTCTTTAATTGCGAAATTGCTTCTCGACAGCCAGTCGACAGCGTTTTTCATTGCTCCTGGAATGGAGAAGTTGTATTCAGGCACTGCAAAAAGAACCGCATCCGAGTCTCTCACATTGTCCAAGAAATCCTTTACGTTTTCTGGCTGGTTACTTTCTATATCTACGGAAAACATATCGACATCATTAATGAAAACAGGCATGATATCGAGTTTGCCCGCATATTTCTTCCTCAAATATTCAACCACTTTCAAGTTGTATGAAGACGAGCTTGTGCTGCCGATAATCGCTTTTACTGAAATAGTCATGTTGTTGGACTCCTTCTCTTTGTTCTTCTTAGCATTGCCTCTCTATAGGAAGGTATGCATTCCCCTATGAAACTGGGGCATCATTTATTGACCCGATAATTGTCTCACATTCAAGATACTTTTTGTTTAAATATGCTCATAAGAAAAGAACGTTCCCCTATTTGCTCAGGGAACGACCCATCTATTAATTGAAGAAGCTGAAGAAAATCATCCAGAAAGGAACGTTTTTCCGCTCTTTCCTTTTTCGCTTGAGCGCTTTTTGCTCCATGCGGAACTGTTCGACTTCTTGTCGCATATCTTCCATATGTCGTTGAACTACTTCTCTATCAATTGTATACATATATATTCTCCTCTTGGAGAGGGACCTTAAACGAGATTACAGTCGACGTTCACCTATCGTGCCGCCGTTATTATCTAACCATTTCGGAGATTCCCACTCCATCAATTTTGTTTTATTTATTCGTTCATGCTCTTCATGTCTTGCGTTTTGAATAATCATTTTGCTCTTCCTCCTTTATTTTTTAGTTGAATCAATTCATTTCCGGGGATCATCGCTACCCACTATCCAGAGACACCACCATCAATACTTTCCGTTGCTGTTCTTTGTTATTCATTGGAAACACTCCTTTTCATTTAGTTTTTGTTTATATGTCACACGCAAAGCGTGAAAACACCGAATTTTCTTTCATATTAAGACGCAAAAAAGCACACGCCTTTTGCATAAGCGTGTGCTCATATAAAAGAACGGCATACCATGCCATTCCTCGGTCTGCAATTAGAAAGAGAGATTGGATAGGCACGGATCAAGTATGAAGTTATGTGTAATAAGATTAACGTTTTTCATTTTCCGTACCTCCTCTATTATTAGAATAACTTACTTCCTGAGGATACCATTTCCAATTATTTATTGTCAATAGGTAATTTGAAAAAGTTTCTCTATTTTTATTTATTCCGCAACGATAGGGTTGGCAACTGCTTCATGGAATAGTGTATGATATTCAATAAGAACTGCTTCAAGAAATGAAGGAGGACCCCTATTATGAACGAAGCGAAACTGCAAAAAGAAGCGATGCACGTACTGAAGCTGACGAGCAGAACCTTCTATATTCCGATTAAATTATTGAATCCCACGTTGCGGAAGACGGTAGGCTCCGCTTATTTATGTATGCGTGCGATTGATGAAATAGAAGATCATGAAGAACTGCATCCGGAAAGCAAGCAGCATCTGCTGCAGTCGACGAGCAAGCTGCTGCAAACCGACTTATTTGACGTCGCTGCGTATCGTGCTCTCCTTAAGCCTTACGAAAATCTTTTGCCGGAAGTGACATTGCGGCTTGGCGACTGGCTCGCCGTCTGTCCCGCAGGCATCGTCGCCAAAGTGAAAGAGTCGACGAGCATCATGGCGGATGGCATGGCAAAGTGGGTCGGCAAGGATTTCCTAGTTCAAACGAAAGAGGATTTAGACGACTATACATATTATGTAGCGGGTCTTGTCGGTGTGATGCTTTCCGATATTTGGGAGCAGTATGACGGGACAAAGACGGATCGCGACTTGGCGATCGGATATGGTCGCGGATTGCAGGCGGTGAATATGCTGCGCAATCAAGAGGAAGATGCGGAGCGCGGCGTCCGTTTCCTTCCTGAAGGCTGGGACAGGCATGACCTGTTCGAGTATGCAGAGGCGAATTTGAAAAAAGCTGATGACTATATCGAATCAATTTCAAATAAGAACATCCTGTTGTTCTGCAAAATCCCGCTTGCCCTTGCGAAGCGGACGATCGGCGCAATGCAGGGCGGGCAGGATAAGATGAACCGTGCGGAAGTCGAATCGACAGTGGAATCGATTTTGAATGAAGTGTAAGCGTTTGTTGCTCGCTTTGGACGCGGAATGGCTCGCTTTGGACGCGGAGTGACTCGCTTTGGACGCGGAATGGCTTGCTTTGGGCGCGAATTGGCTCGCTTTGGACGCGGATGGCTTGCTTTGGGCGCGAATGGCTTGCTTTGGACGCGGAATGGCTTGCTTTGGGCGCGGATTGGCTTGCTTTGGACGCGGAGTGGCTCGCTTTGGACGCGGAATGACTCGCTTTGGACGCGGAATGGCTTGCTTTGGACGCGGGATGGCCCGCTTTGGACGCGGAGTGACTCGCTTTGAGTCAAGTCCATTATCTTGTGTAAATTCCCTGTCAATGCTTTCACAAAGTATTAAAAAAATATATTTGGCAATAAACAATATGCCTAGGATCCACTCGCTCGCAACTTTACTTGGAGAGGCGGGCGTGATAGCCTTGGCGGGAAAAGCCAGCCATATGAGCTGGATTTCCTGGCTTCGGATTCATGCCCGCAGAGGCTCCATGTCAAGTTGCTTGAAAACCCAT
>NZ_JAMBOI010000022.1 GCF_023715535.1 Sporosarcina luteola
AAAAGAGACTCAGAAAAAGCTTTTTTTAAAAAAGGCTGAGCCTTCAGATTGTGTATATTAAGTTGATAGTTAAATCAGGAACCAACCCCATTCATCTTAGAATATAGGCAAGGCTGGTGCAATAACCAGAGTAGGATTAATCTCCCATGAGTGCTACTCGTACAGAGTGCGACAGTCTGTGATGCACCGTGGTCGTTGGAGTCAGACTAACGGATGGGCTCAATGGCACCATAGTTGATCGACCTTCTTCGCCAGCCATACAAAACTATACCCGTTCTGAAACAATTTTCATCCTCTGTGGTGCAGCGTTTTTTGCTGCATGGATGGCTAACGGGTGCTTTACTTCAAGATTTACTGCTTAGACAGCTCTTTTTTCTTATTTAACTAAAGGGGCAGGTTAGGTGAAGAAAAAGTGTTAATGGAGGTAGATTTTTATGGATCCTAATTATAAATGTTTTATTGATATCCGTTTCAGTGGTGGAGATATTCAATTTGACGTTTCAAGTGACACACAGTTGTTCAGTTTTAAATCAGGTATAGGTTTTGTAGCAATCCCAAACTTTCTATCTACACTTACTTCTATGTATAAGGGAGAAATTAGTGAAGCAAAATTGGACTGTGACGGAAACTTTGATTACTATATATTTTCAAGTGATGGCACAAACCTTTTTATTGAACATATAGGCCATTATCCAGAAGGTATATTTAAATATAAATTTAAGCTAAAAGAATATATGGAGGCTATTGATACAGGATTTCAAAAATACCTGCAACAACTTGAAAAGGAAGGAATATTACCTTTAAAAGCTCAAGAATATGGTCATCCATTAAGTGATAATGTTTTAAATGCTTTTTATGATTTTTCATCACTTTTTAACCGTTAATCTAATAATACTAGATACGTTTTACAGCAAACAGGCGCGATTATTGTATAGATCGTCTTTCGGCAATAGGGATGCCCACAAATAAACGGGCCAGATTGTGAAACACTTCGCCTTGTCATCCGTATAACAGATAGATTAGAGAATCGAAGCCATGTCAGGAACTGAGTTTATATGTTTTAGTGAGGAGGAGTAAGATGAAAAAAACAATTGGAGTTTTCGTCGTTGTACTTGTATCAATAGGAATAGCTGATTTATTGCAAGGGGTCATTTTAACATTGACATATACACCAAATTCAAATGCAGTGGGCTATCAAGAACTAACGCCCATTATGAAATATTTTATTTCAGCTGTTACTGTAACCTTAACACTTTTGATTGCTTACAAAATAAAGTGTTCATTAAGGAAAAGTAAGCCATCGGTGAAGTTATCTTGAGGAGGTCCTATTTATTCAAACAATTTACAGGTTTAATTATTTTAATATTTTTTATATTCACAGCTGATTATTACGTTCGAAACATTTACTTGGATATAAAAAATGTTGCATTACAGCAATTGATCATGTTTATAGCTATTTCTTTTTTGCTTTTTGTATGTAATCAACTCATTTTAAATTACGCTAGAAACAATCAAGATAAATTCATGCAGCATAAGATATGGGACAAGATGTTTATCATCATTTTAATATTCTTAGCTGCTTCGATGGTTATATTTATTGCAGTTTTTTTTACGACATCTTTGGAAGCTCTAATCTCTTCCCAACAATGGGTGATATTTATTATAGTTTATTACTTTTTATTTTTAATCAACCTGTTTGTTTTATCAATTATTCATAAAGTGGTTAATGACTCAATGATAATTGAAAAAAAGTTGCTCATTACTTGGGCTAGTTCTTCGTTATTAATTGCGTTGGTCTTGTTTGTATTACCAAGTTTTTAACGTTTGTTGGTATTCAATTAACGGGCGCGATTGTTTAATATGCGTCTCTTTTTTCTTCTTCATCTAATGGGTGCTATACTTTAAGAACATTGGGCTACTGAGACGCTCAATGTTCTTATTGAACTAACGGTGCAGGTTAATTCAATAATAATGCTAAAATGAATTTAAAGTAAATCCAGAGGAGGGTATTAATGAAAGAATTATTTGTTTTATTTGTCGCATGTGGCTTCATATTAGCTGGTTGCTCAGAAGAACAAGAAAGTAAAGGTCAAAATGAAGGCAGTTCTGAAACAGTCACCACCAATAAAGCAATTTCCTTAGAGCTAAAAGAAATAGAAGAAGTGAAAATTTTCGCAAAAGCAGTAAGTGATTCAAAGAAAGAGACTGGTATTGTCAACATGACAAATCCCCAATATAAATTCAGTATCGGTGAAGAATCCTATTCTCTCTGGATAACTGAAGATTCCGGGACCATAATGAACACAAAAGACACACACACGGTTTATACATTATCCAGTAATTCAGTCCAAGAAGTTTATGAGTTTGTTAGTAAAGGTTAAAAATATTCATCTTTAACTAACGCAGCAGGTTAGTTGAACAAGCGGCTGCCTTTTATGGCGGTCTTTTCTTATTGAGTAATAGAGTTAAATGCTTCCGTGAAGATGTTATGTCTACCTGCTGTGCATTACGTATACAAGCCTGAAAAGAATTAATTCCAGTTTTTTTTGAGAATAAACTCTAAGACAGTTCGTTGTACTTTATGAAAAAGCTTTTTCAATCACATAGGGAGCGAAGTAAATGAAGAGTTTATCGACAAACTTTATCACTAGATTAAAAAAACAAAAAGAAGATGCACTCGAGTATATCATTGATGCTTATATGCCACTCGTGAAAACGATTGCCACAAAAATTTTAAACAATATGAAGCGATCAGATGTCGATGAATGTATCAACGATGTTTTTCTAACTGTTTGGCAAAATGCTCATCAGTTTCAAGGTGATACACAAGACTTTAAAAAATGGATTGGCATGATTACGAAGTACAAAGCAATCGATCATTATCGGCAGGCTAAAAAACAAAACGCACATGAACAATCGGATGCACCACTTGACCAGAAAGCAAGTTTTTTACAAACAGACGTATCTGTCTTGAAACGTGAAGAAAAAAATGAATTATTATTTGCGATTAGTCAATTAAAGGAAATCGACCGCGATATTTTTATGATGAAATATTATTTGGAGCTTTCAAATAGTGAAATTGCTGACAATCTAGGTCTATCTAAAGCTGCGGTCGATAATCGTTTGTATCGAGGTAAGAAAATATTAGCCACAAATACCAAGTTAAAGGAGCTATTTGTATGAGTATGAAGGAATGGATAGATATGGATATCGGTCAACTTGAATTACTAGACGTAACAGACATCGAAAAGGCATGCGTCAAACAACATGTACTCAAAAAGCGCAAAAAAGCACCGATTTGGCGTAACATTGCCGTCGCTGCTGTTATCATTGTTGGAGCAAGTACGGCGACAGGTTTTGCATTTCCGTCCCTTGCATCACAAATCCCGTTTATGGATAATGTCATTAATTATTTTAATGACGAAGAGCAACACTACAAAAATTTTGAAGCCTTCTCTACTGATATTGATCTTGCACAGACGAGTAATGGTGTAACGGTAATGATTGATAATGCGGTATATGACGGTACGAACATTACTGTATCGTATGCAATTGAAACAAATCATGATTTTGGAAAAACGATGAAGATGAGTTCTCCAAATTGGTTTGATGTCGTTGGTGCAATCGGTAACGGTGGTAGTAATCAAATTACACAGATTAGTGATACACGGTATGTGGGCTTATCAACATTTACTCCAGACTTCAAAGACGGTGTAAATCCCAAAACGGTGGAAATCAATTGGACGCCACATACCTTTTATAGTATGTCGAAAGATTTAGAGGTTGAGGGAGATTGGTCGTTCGCCTTTTCATTAAACCGTTTAGATGGAGATTTAAAGCTCGTGAATGAGACTGTTCAACACAAAGATGTAAACTTCACTCTGAAATCGGTTGAATTCACGGATGTTTCGACGGTTATTACCTATGAACAAATAGTGACAGACGAATTACTTAAACAATGGCCAAATGTAACACCTGTATTTCAAGTTTCAGATGATCTCGGCCATGTGTATATCAATGGATCAGGTGGTGGTGGTGTTTCGTCAGATAATGGGAAAACCTTTAAAGGAACGACAGCATTCGGTACTATCCAAGAAGGTGCTAGTCAGCTCATTATCCAACCGGTTGAAATCGCAAGTCTTATGTCTGGTCAAGGTCACACCGAAATTGAACTCGATCCGATTGTCATTGAGTTGAAAAGATAAAATCGAAATCCCCTGTAGAATTCCTTTCGGAGTAATAACAGGAATGTGGTTACGATTACTCAAAATAATTGAGTGATTTCTTCAACTCCCATGAAAATTAAAAAACGCTCAAAATCTATAAAATTGCATAACAAAAGAGACTCAGAAAAAGCTTTTTTAAAAAAGGCTGAGCCTTCAGATTGTGTTTATTGAGTTGGAAGATAAAAATCAGGAGCCAACTCCATTCTTCTTAAATAAAGGCAAGGCTGGTGCAATAACCAGAGTAGGATTAATCTCCCATGAGTGCTACTCGTACAGAGTGCGACAGTCTGTGATGCACCGTGGTCGTTGGAGTCAGACTAACGGATGGGCTCAATGGCACCATAGTTGATCGACCTTCTTCGCCAGCCATACAAATCTATACCCGTTCCGAGACAATTTTCATCCTCTGTGGTGCAGCGTTTTTTTTGCTGCATGGATGGCTAACGGGTGCTTTACTCCAAGAGGGGGTAAAGCTTTTTTTCTTCTTGAACTAAAGAGGTTAGTTCAAAAATGATTTAAGATGTTATAATTATGGGAAATAATTAAAAAAGATATATCAGGGGGAACAGAGTTGAATATCGAACAAAAATTATATCAAGAAGCAAAAGACCTCATTGAGAAAAGATATCCTACTGGCTGGGGTGGTGCAGCAGCATTGTACACTGACAATGGAGAAATATTGACAAGTGTTGCACCAGAGGTCGTAAATGCTTCAACAGAGTTATGTATAGAAACAGGTGCGATTTTGGAGGCACACAAATTTAATGCGAAAATTACTCACTCAATTTGTGTTGTAAGAGATGACGAAAACAAAGAATTTAAAGTATTAACTCCTTGCGGAGTCTGTCAAGAAAGATTAATTTACTGGGGAAGGGATGTAAAAGTCGCAGTATCTACTTCAAATAACGGTAAACAATTACTTTTTAAAACACTAAAAGAAGTCCAACCGTATCATTGGACACAAGCTTACAAAGATGAAGAAACATTCAACTCCCATGAAAATTAAAAAACGCTCAAAATCTATAAAATCGCACAACAAAAGAGACTCAGAAAAAGCTTTTTTTAAAAAAGGCTGAGCCTTCAGATTGTGTATATTAAGTTGATAGTTAAATCAGGAACCAACCCCATTCATCTTAGAATATAGGCAAGGCTGGTGCAATAACCAGAGTAGGATTAATCTCCCATGAGTGCTACTCGTACAGAGTGCGACAGTCTGTGATGCACCGTGGTCGTTGGAGTCAGACTAACGGATGGGCTCAATGGCACCATAGTTGATCGACCTTCTTCGCCAGCCATACAAAACTATACCCGTTCTGAAACAATTTTCATCCTCTGTGGTGCA
>NZ_JAMBOI010000023.1 GCF_023715535.1 Sporosarcina luteola
AGGGCTCAAAAGTCTAATATCTCGTTACGAAGCTTTGCGTCAACAATCTTAATTGAACCGCCGTATACCGAACGGTACGTACGGTGGTGTGAGAGGTCGGGAGTTAATCGCTCCCTCCTACTCGATTGCTCATTTGTAGTATCTGTGCCACTTTATTTTTCAAGAGTGAATAAAACCACTCACTGCGTCAATACATGTTATAGTAAGAAAGTACATTTTACAAGTGAGTAGGTGAACAGCATGATAGAAGTAAAAACATCTTCACTGAGTGACGGTGAATTCAATAGAGGGGTCTTTGCTACATGTGATATCGCCAAAGGAACGATGGTACATGAAGCACCCGTCATTGCATATCCGAACGACCAACATCCCCACATTGAGAAAACGTTGTTGTCTGATTATGCCTTTGAATATGGCATTAATCATACCGCGATCCTTCTTGGGTACGGAATGTTATTCAACCATTCCTATGAGCCGAACGCAACGTATGAAATCAGTTTTGAAAAGCATACGTTTGACTTCTTTGCATACACAGATATAAAAGCCGGCGAAGAAATATTGATTAATTATAATGGCGATGAAAATGACAAGGAACTGCTGTGGTTCGACCAAGAATGAGTTCGGTCGAATAATTTTGCAGGTGCCATTTTGCACATTTTTTTGCAGGTGCCTGTGTAAGACACAATTCAGATAATGCACTACAATTGTATAAAATGCAATAGGAAACCGAGTGAACTCAACGTTTACCTGGATCTCTATTGCATTTTTATTATTATTAATGAATTGTCATAAATGCACCATGCACAGGCACCGACACAATTTCCGCACAATTTTAGTAGTATGGCGGTGTCCATGTACGCCAGTAATTGTTGGCGGCGGCTACTGTTTGGAAATGGGTTGCGATGACTTGTGAAACAGCGATTAAGCTGTCGGCATCTCTTGAATATACCGGTCGCAGCATTTTTCTGATCTCCTCAGAAGGCTGTGTAACTCCCACCCCTTTTTGTGCAAGCTTAACCGCTAAAGCAAACCCTTCTTCCGGAGTTTGTGTCAGCAGCGTCTGCAATGGGTTGCTTGGCATGCAGTTCACCTCCTAGGTTCTTCAATACTGCTATACATATGCCTAACCCTTTTTGGTAGTGAGGGCCCTATTCGATGTATCATGTATGATGAGGTCACTCATACAAAATCTTGCCGTCCTTCGAGAGAGCAGCAAGTTTGTATTCTGCCGAAACATCTTTCATTTTCGTATCAACAATATAATATATTCTCATATCATTTTTCGATCCGATTATATTCACTCCCTTATCTTTGTTACCCACCACCTCGATTTTGTCTATTTCTTCATCTGCGATTAAACCCCAAGTTAAGACTAAAAATTCTTTGTCATTTAGATACAAGGGTCCTGACATACCGCTAAAACCTCTTGAAAGGTCATAGATCCCTAAGCCGCCTGTTGTATCACTAGCTTCCCATCCATTTCTGTGATTAACGACTAACCCAGCCCTCATCATTCCATCCGCTTCTTCCATGAACACTAAAGCGAACTCATCATTTCTTTGGGTTATGTAAAAGACATCCTCCCATTCCTTATTCTCTTTAATAGCTTCTTCTAGCGTTGTATCATTGCCGCATCCACCCAGCATAATTAGTAAACAGAACATTATCAAACTAGATATGGCTTTCATTATTCACACTCCCTTTATCAAATTAACCACTCCTACTTGTTGACCAGCAGCATTCTTACTAGAAATACGTCTTTGTCGAGTACAAGTTTCATTGATGGTTAATAAATAACTCCTCGTTATTAATTTGCTTATTGCTCGATCATCAGTTATATACTTCGAGTTGTTTTGAGAATTATAGAAACTTTTCACCGGTGAGGTCGTATAAGTAGTTAAGAATAGAGGGAGTAATTGCGTATCAAGAGAAAGGAGGGTATGAAATGAGTATTTTTAAAAAGAGGGATTTAAAAGGTATTGCATGGCTATTCGTTCTTATATTATTTGCATGGGCTATACTAACGATTACTACTGGTTATTACCACAATTCAGAGATAAATCTACTCCTCACCGACTGTTATAAAAATGGTGGGGAAGTCATATTAGAAATCCATAATAATCTCACGGGAAGTTATTCTTTTGAGTGTAAGCCGAAATAGAATTTTCATTTAAACGAAGGAACAAGTTGAACTAACGGTGCAGGTTAGTTTAACAGTTTTGCTGTTAGAGATCGAGAAATTTTGTTAATTACAAGGGGAACATTATCTGAACTGAAAAAGGGAGTGGACAGATGAAAAAGTTTGTTATTATTGGAGCTTTCTTTGTTCTAGTGCTAGGTGTCGTTTGGTTTTATAATAACCAGATGAAAAATACAATATTTGGTGAAGTTTTCAAAGAAGTGTTTGAAGACAAGGAAATTACAAAAGTGGTTATTGAAGAAAGGCAAAAGAAAAGTTTAAATGAGAAAGATAATCATTGGATTTTGGAAGAAGAGACCTTCAGAGAATTAATGAGCCAGTCCAGTGAAATGAAAATAAAAGAAACTAATACTCCTCCTATGACTACCTACGAAATAACGATACACTACAAGGCTAAAGGTGAAGAGAAAGAGAATGTAACAGCAATCGTTGTTGGTTATAACAATACTTTACAAATGGCAAACGGTAAGTTTTATGCAATTGAGGGGCGAAACGTTTTATTCGAGTCAATTTATCGGGAAATGTAGCGGTTTAAATTATTCCGCAATTGGGCGGATTGTTGAATAAGATTCACTTTTCTTATTCAACTAACGGCGCAGTTTAGTTGAAAAGTGTATAGAACAATTCAGTAACTTATTTTACCTTAGTCAGTCTAATGGTACGAGGAGGGATAACGTGAAAGTACCAAGATTATTTTTTGGTTTGGTTTTTTTCGTAATATTAACTGCTTATGGATGTTCCAGTTCATCAGGTTCTAGTTCATCAGGTACAGGTAAGTTAGAAGTTCTTAGTCCTGGAAATCCTGGTGCGGAAGAAGTTCTAACATCAGACCCTGAAGCTGATATATTTCAATTCGAAGGTTTAATTTACGTTAATGGAATTGATTGGGTCGAGGAATTAACTTTAACAAAGGGCGCGCAAGTAGGGGAAATCAAAAAAAGAAATGATACACATACAAACTTTGAAAATGAAATGTCAAATAAGCTACCTGTTGGTGCAAAGATTTTTTCACCTATCGAAAAGAGAGGTCCTATTTTACTCGTGGAATCCGAAGGGAAAATCTTGAAGTACCATGCACTTATAGAGGGTTAATGAATTCTCCTATATTCCGTAACGGGCGCAATTGTCGTTTATTTAACGAACGGGGTGCTTTACTTCAGGAAGGAGTAAAGTCTTTTTTCTTATTGAACCAACGTAGCAAACTAGGAATGTCTAATATATCGGAGGTGTACCTGTGCAAAGGATTTTAATAGTAACAATTCTTGGAGTTGTTATATTAGCAGGTTGTTCTTTGGTTGATGGAAAATCAGAGAATGAAATACTAACTGTTTCTAGTGCAAGCTGGGTAACTGAATTCGTTACATGGGAGAATGAATCTTATGTTGTTACAGAAGAGGAAGTTAATGAAGAGGAAATAGGTGCTGAAATTGGCGAAGTTACTTTCTATTCTCAACAAGAAATTTCTGACACTAGTGGGAATTTATCGAATAAATATAAAGAAGGAACAAAGTATTATGAGATAACCGATATTAATAAAAAGGAAGCTATAGCTATCGAGGTCAAAGAGGGAAAGTTTCTTAAAGCTGTTATATTTGAAATATGGGAAGAAGAAACTTTTAACTAAATAGGATTTCTTCTTCAACTAAACCAGCTAATAGTTTGTCAACAATTTTCAATGAAACATGAAATACTTCTTGTTATACTTAAAAAAGGGTATATCAAATAACCTTCCTCAATAGAGTTGGAAGGCATTGGTT
>NZ_JAMBOI010000024.1 GCF_023715535.1 Sporosarcina luteola
CTCCAGAGTGGATCCTGAGTACGGCGGAACACGTGAAATTCCGTCGGAATCCGGGAGGACCATCTCCCAAGGCTAAATACTCTCTAGTGACCGATAGTGAACCAGTACCGTGAGGGAAAGGTGAAAAGCACCCCGGAAGGGGAGTGAAATAGAACCTGAAACCGTGTGCCTACAAGTTGTCAGAGCCCGTTAATGGGTGATGGCGTGCCTTTTGTAGAATGAACCGGCGAGTTACGATTCCATGCAAGGTTAAGCAGCGAATGCGGAGCCGCAGCGAAAGCGAGTCTGAATAGGGCGAATGAGTATGGGGTCGTAGACCCGAAACCAGGTGATCTACCCATGTCCAGGGTGAAGGTAAGGTAACACTTACTGGAGGCCCGAACCCACGTACGTTGAAAAGTGCGGGGATGAGGTGTGGGTAGCGGTGAAATTCCAATCGAACCTGGAGATAGCTGGTTCTCTCCGAAATAGCTTTAGGGCTAGCCTCAAACGAAAGAATCTCGGAGGTAGAGCACTGTTTGGACTAGGGGCCCATCCCGGGTTACCGAATTCAGACAAACTCCGAATGCCGATGATTTATGTTTGGGAGTCAGACTGCGGGTGATAAGATCCGTAGTCGAGAGGGAAACAGCCCAGACCGCCAGTTAAGGTCCCCAAGTATCCGTTGAGTGGAAAAGGATGTGGCGCTGCCCAGACAACCAGGATGTTGGCTTAGAAGCAGCCACCATTTAAAGAGTGCGTAATAGCTCACTGGTCGAGTGGCGCTGCGCCGAAAATGTACCGGGGCTAAACGGATCACCGAAACTGCGGATTGACACCTATGGTGTCAGTGGTAGGAGAGCGTTCCAAGGGCGTTGAAGCTAGACCGTAAGGACTGGTGGAGCGCTTGGAAGTGAGAATGCCGGTATGAGTAGCGAAAGAAGGGTGAGAATCCCTTCCACCGAATGCCTAAGGTTTCCTGAGGAAGGCTCGTCCGCTCAGGGTCAGTCGGGACCTAAGTCGAGGCCGAAAGGCGTAGACGATGGACAACAGGTTGATATTCCTGTACCACCTCCCCGCCGTTATCAGCAATGGGGGGACGCAGAAGGATAGGGTGAGCGCGCTGTTGGTCATGCGCGTCTAAGCAGTGAGGTGTGGAACGAGGAAAATCCCGTTCCTATAACATTGAGCTGTGATGGCAAGGGGAATTATCCCCGGAGTCCCTGATTTCACACTGCCAAGAAAAGCCTCTAGCGAGGCGGGAGGTGCCCGTACCGCAAACCGACACAGGTAGGCGAGGAGAGAATCCTAAGGTGATCGAGAGAACTCTCGTTAAGGAACTCGGCAAAATGACCCCGTAACTTCGGGAGAAGGGGTGCTCTGGTAGGGTGTTAAAGCCCGAGAGAGCCGCAGTGAATAGGCCCAGGCGACTGTTTAGCAAAAACACAGGTCTCTGCAAAACCGTAAGGTGACGTATAGGGGCTGACGCCTGCCCGGTGCTGGAAGGTTAAGAGGAGAGGTCAGCGCAAGCGAAGCTTCGAATTGAAGCCCCAGTAAACGGCGGCCGTAACTATAACGGTCCTAAGGTAGCGAAATTCCTTGTCGGGTAAGTTCCGACCCGCACGAAAGGCGTAACGATCTGGGCACTGTCTCAACGAGAGACTCGGTGAAATTATAATATGCGTGAAGATGCGCATTACCCGCGACAGGACGGAAAGACCCCGTGGAGCTTTACTGTAGCCTGATATTGAATTCCGGTGCAGCCTGTACAGGATAGGTAGGAGCCTTGGAATCCGGAGCGCCAGCTTCGGAGGAGGCAATGGTGGGATACTACCCTGGCTGTATTGGACTTCTAACCCTTGCCCGTGATCCGGGCAGGAGACAGTGTCAGGTGGGCAGTTTGACTGGGGCGGTCGCCTCCTAAAGTGTAACGGAGGCGCCCAAAGGTTCCCTCAGAATGGTTGGACATCATTCGTAGAGTGCAAAGGCATAAGGGAGCTTGACTGCGAGACCTACAAGTCGAGCAGGGTCGAAAGACGGGCTTAGTGATCCGGTGGTTCCGCATGGAAGGGCCATCGCTCAACGGATAAAAGCTACCCCGGGGATAACAGGCTTATCTCCCCCAAGAGTCCACATCGACGGGGAGGTTTGGCACCTCGATGTCGGCTCATCGCATCCTGGGGCTGTAGTCGGTCCCAAGGGTTGGGCTGTTCGCCCATTAAAGCGGTACGCGAGCTGGGTTCAGAACGTCGTGAGACAGTTCGGTCCCTATCCGTCGCGGGCGCAGGAAATTTGAGAGGAGCTGTCCTTAGTACGAGAGGACCGGGATGGACATACCGCTGGTGTACCAGTTGTCTTGCCAAAGGCATCGCTGGGTAGCTATGTATGGACGGGATAAATGCTGAAAGCATCTAAGCATGAAGCCCCCCTCAAGATGAGATTTCCCATTACGCAAGTAAGTAAGATCCCTCAAAGAAGATGAGGTGGATAGGTCCGGGGTGGAAGCGTGGCGACACGTGCAGCTGACGGATACTAATCGATCGAGGACTTAACCTTA
>NZ_JAMBOI010000025.1 GCF_023715535.1 Sporosarcina luteola
AATCGAGTAGGAGGGAGCGATTAACTCCCGACCTCTCACACCACCGTACGTACCGTTCGGTATACGGCGGTTCAATTAAGATTGTTGACGCAAAGCTTCGTAACGAGATATTAGACTTTTGAGCCCTCGGGAACTCCAAAAGGAGTTCCCGAGGGTTCTGTGTAGTATAGGACTTTTAGAAATTCTCCAGTAGCTCTTGCGTGAATTTCCCCATTCGTATGCCTTCCCTATCGGGACGCCTAATCCGACGAGTTTCCTCACCTTTGTACTGGGCATCTTCCAGTCCTTCCACATACACATTCGGAGTCTTCTTTTAATCCATGAATCGAATTTCTGGAAAACGCTCGGTGTATCTGCCAGTGCGAAATATCCACACCATCCCATCAGATATTGGTTGAGTTTCTTTATCCGATATTCCATGGAGTAGGGTTTCTTCCTTGAAGTGATTTCCCGGATTCTATTCTTCATCCGTTTTACACTTTCCTTGGCGATGCGAACCTTCGGTTCCTTGCCACTGGTGAAACTGAATCCAAGAAATTTCCTCTTCCATGGACGGTCAACTGCGGATTTATTTAAATTCACCTTCAACTTAAGCTTTCCTTCAATAAAAGAGGTGATGGAGCTCATGACCCGATTCCCTGCTTTCTTTGTTTTCACATAGATATTGCAGTCATCAGCGTATCGGACAAATTTGTGACCTCTCTTCTCTAACTCCTTATCCAGTTCGTCAAGGACTATGTTGGAGAGAAGGGGACTCAATGGTCCTCCTTGCGGAGTACCTTCTTCACTGTTTGTCACGAGACCATTTATCATGATGCCCGATTTCAAGTATTTACGGATCAGCTTAAGGAGACGCTTGTCTTTGATTCTTTTCGCAAGTGTCCCCATGAGCCTGTCATGGTTTACCTTGTCAAAGAATTTCTCCAGGTCCATATCGACAACCCAACGATTTCCTTCCTGTATATATCCTTTCGCTTTCCTCACTCCGTCATGGGCACTTCGATTTGGTCGAAATCCGTAACTATGGTCTGAAAACGTAGGGTCGTATAGGGAAGTTAACACTTGGGCTATCGCCTGTTGAATGAAGCGGTCTATCACGGTAGGGATGCCTAATAGACGCACGCCTCCGTCAGGTTTCGGGATTTCGACCCTGCGGACAGGTTGCGGTTCATAGGTTCCCTGAAGGAGTTCCATTTTCATGGATTCCCAGTGTTCCAGGAAATGCTTCCGTAAGTTTTGTACAGGCATTTCATCCACACCGTGGCTTCCTTTATTGCGCTCCACCCGTTTTAGGGCAGAAAGCAAGTTTTCACGTGATAGTATTCGCTCCATCAACATGTGTTACGCCTCTTTCCGTGAACAACGGTTCTTCTTATGCCAGTCCTGCTCCACCATCCCGAAGTCCCCAGTGGGATTCACCACTTCCTCCTTCGGGCATGCCTTATCGGTTATCTGTGTTCTTCACAGGTTACTGAATGCCAAGATGTTGTTCTCTCTTAATTGTTCAGCCCTTCCCATTCTTCTCGAGTTCGAATGGTACTATGGCTTCTGCTGACTTCTGATTGTTCAGCTATCCATCACTGGATAGGTTACCAAGTGTACTTGGCGTGTCAATCAGACCTCCCCAGGTAAGAACGTAGTCTTTCCCTCCACCTATCTGCTTCATCTACTACATACGACCTTCGGCAGAAAGGGCTTTGTTTTGTTTGGCAAACTCACCCAATCGTACATAGCCTTATATGAAGTTCGTGTTCCTCAGACCGGAGGTTTGCCGCCCGCTTCCTTCAGATTCCACGTCACCATGGACACCCTTGCGTTAGGCTAACCGCTACTTCTGCCTTCGCGGTTCGGGACTTGCACCCTATAGACTACGCCCATGCTGGGCACACCAAAAAA
>NZ_JAMBOI010000026.1 GCF_023715535.1 Sporosarcina luteola
CTAAACCAGCTAATAGTTTGTCAACAATTTTCAATGAAACATGAAATACTTCTTGTTATACTTAAAAAAGGGTATATCAAATAACCTTCCTCAATAGAGTTGGAAGGCATTGGTTTATTTAGTTATTGTTTCTTACGCGATATCTACAAAAGTAGAATTGGTTCTTAACAGGGCATAAATCCAATGTAAAAGCTTATTTGCACAGGCAATGACAGCTACTTTATAAGGTTTTCCTTCTTCACGTTTCTTATCGTAGAACGCCCGCATTTTCTTGTTGCGTGGGATAACTTCATCAGTAGTTTTCATTTTGCGACTGTCCCGGATTGCACATTTGACGGCCATGAATAGGGCATGTCTTAGTCTACTTGATCCTCTTTTGGTGATCCTGTTTACGGTTCCTTTGAATCTGCCGGATTCAAAGATACTCGGATCTATTCCAGCGAACGCAACCAGTTTCTTCGGATGATTAAACCGATCAATCTCACCGATTTCGGAAATAATCGTTGCAGCGATCTTTTCTCCGATACCCGGAATTGATTGGATAATCTTATATTCTTCAATTTCTTTTGCCGAAGCATCTATCTCTTTTTCCAAGCTGGATAGGTGCTTTTGGTATTCCAACAACACTTTTATATACATTTCCATGGTTAGAATATGGCTCTGATAAAGGTTGTTTTGAAATGGATTGCGTTTAGCAGCATCAATTAACTTCTGTGATCTCGCTTCCGCCCAGCTATATGAACGGCTCTTACAAAGTTCATGAATCTTATTAGATATCTCTTGTTCTTCAGCTGTTAATACATCGTTAGATGTGGGGAATTCTACTAGGGTCAATAAGGAGACAGCTGAGTATAAATCCCCGAACACACCACGATATTCAGGAAAAACCTGATCCAGAATCGCTTGGAATTGTAGTTTTGTCTGTACGTATATATTCGTTAGGTTTTCGTGTTGCCTTGTAAGATTCCGTAGATCTAACAGTTGGATTCCGCGTTTCTTATAGGGTTCCAATTCCTCTTTGTAATACAGTTCACAGAGGTGATGGGCATCAATTATATCTGTTTTCACCTTGCGTAAACTGGAGCTCTTTGCCCGGTATGAAATGAGAGGATTAACAATAATAATTAAGTAGTTTCTCTCCTCGAGATATTGAACTACCGGTGTATGGTAATGCCCTGTAGCTTCCAATACGACCGGTGGTCGGACACCAGAGACCCTTTCTACCTCCAAGAGAAAATCATGTAAATACTTCAATCCATCTAGTGTGTGTGCAACCTTGAAGCTGCTTTTGTAAGGTTCTCTTCTGTCTAAATATGCTTGAACCTGGCTTTCCCCTTTGGCTACATCTAGGCCAATAACAGGATTCATTCTACATCTCCTCCACGTATAGTTTGCCGGTAACCCCTAATCCTCCTTGTAGTGTCATAGCTTCGCTTGTTATACGGGATCTAGGTCCCAACCAGCCTCAATCATGTTTCTACAAGTAGGGGGCGGACGGTTTAGCTGACGGGTTCTATCACCCACGGGTGCTTACGTCCTACCCCGGCTACAGTAATCATAAAACCATATAAAAAATGGTCAACCAGAAATATCTGGCTGACCTTATAATACGAA
>NZ_JAMBOI010000027.1 GCF_023715535.1 Sporosarcina luteola
GGGAGCAAGCTCCCGTCAATCCGCTCGACTTGCATGTATTAGGCACGCCGCCAGCGTTCGTCCTGAGCCAGGATCAAACTCTCCATAATAGAGAAATTCGAGTAGCTCGAGTTTCTTGCTGGCATCATTTAAGATGTCAATTTGAATCCGAAGATTCGTTTGTTCTTTTCACCGACAGGATCGGCTCCAGAACTTTATTTGTTGACGTTTTGCTGTTCAGTTTTCAAGGTTCATATGGTGGAGCCTAGCGGGATCGAACCGCTGACCTCCTGCGTGCAAGGCAGGCGCTCTCCCAGCTGAGCTAAGGCCCCGGAATAAAAAGTGGTCGGGAAGACAGGATTCGAACCTGCGACCCCTTGGTCCCAAACCAAGTGCTCTACCAAGCTGAGCTACTTCCCGATATTTATAAAGTTAATGGCGCGCCCGGCAGAAGTCGAATCCACAACCTTCTGATCCGTAGTCAGACGCTCTATCCAATTGAGCTACGGGCGCCTATTCATTTAAATGAGACACAGTATTGGTGCCGAGAACCGGAATCGAACCGGTACGGTAGTCACCTACCGCAGGATTTTAAGTCCTGTGCGTCTGCCAGTTCCGCCACCCCGGCGCAAGTAAATGGAGCGGAAGACGGGATTCGAACCCGCGACCCCGACCTTGGCAAGGTCGTATTCTACCACTGAACTACTTCCGCGAAAAAAGTGCGGGTGAAGGGAGTCGAACCCCCACGCCTTACGGCACTAGATCCTAAGTCTAGCGTGTCTGCCAGTTCCACCACACCCGCATATTAAAATCAAAGTCAAAAAGTAAAAATGGTGAGCCATGCAGGATTCGAACCTGCGACCCTCTGATTAAAAGTCAGATGCTCTACCGACTGAGCTAATGGCTCGAAAAATAAAGTGGTGCCGGCGATAGGAGTCGAACCCACGACCTACTGATTACAAGTCAGTTGCTCTACCAACTGAGCTACACCGGCACATAAGAAGTATATCAAAATATTATGGTGGAGGATGACGGGTTCGAACCGCCGACCCCCTGCTTGTAAGGCAGGTGCTCTCCCAGCTGAGCTAATCCTCCAATTGTAATTCCTATAGCTATAGGGAATTGACAAGCCCGGCGACGTCTTACTCTCACAGGGGGAAGCCCCCTACTACCATCAGCGCTGAAGAGCTTAACTTCCGTGTTCGGTATGGGAACGGGTGTGACCTCTTCGCCGTCGTCACCAGACTTGTAACATCCTTTTCAAGGACATTAATCATTATACCAATTCTCTATAGATTTACAAGTACTTTTTTAATAAAAGTACTATGAACGACTCTTGTTCGTTCAAAACCGGATAAAACCAACATTGTTGCTGAACTTCAGGTTCAACCGTACTTAAATAACTTAAGGTTAAGTCCTCGATCGATTAGTATCCGTCAGCTGCACGTGTCGCCACGCTTCCACCCCGGACCTATCCACCTCATCTTCTTTGAGGGATCTTACTTACTTGCGTAATGGGAAATCTC
>NZ_JAMBOI010000028.1 GCF_023715535.1 Sporosarcina luteola
GTGAAAGTAGTATAAAAAGTGGACACAATCTAATGAGCATGTTTGGATAAGGATAACAATAATATGCGAACGGAGAGTGTCCAAAATGGGTAAAAGAATTGACGATGATCTTAAGAAGCATTTAGTCAAACTGGTGTTGGAGGAAGGGAAAAAGCAAACTGATGTCTCCAAGGATATGGGGATTCCTTTGGGCTCCTTGCGAAGGTGGGTAAGCGAACATAGAAAGAAGGTCCAAGCGGAGCAGGACGGTGTTGAATACCTTACTCCGACTGAACAAATGAAGCTTCAAAGAGATATGGAGAAACAGATTCGAGATCTACAAGAGGAGAATGAAATTCTAAAAAAGGCTATGCACATCTTTTCAAGAAGCCCGCAGTAATCTACGAGTTCATTGAAGAACATCGGGAGGAATACAGCGTGACAAAGTTGTGCCAAGTACTCGAGGTTTCTAGGACAGGCTACTATAAATGGCGAGAGAAAGGAAAGAGTCCTTCACAAGAAAAAAAAGAGGAGGCTCAAGTGCTTATCAAGCAGGTTTTTTATGAGAAAAGACAAGTTTACGGCAGCCCGCGTATGAAGAAAGAGTTGGAGAAGAAAGAGGTTTTTCTATCTGAGAAGACGGTGGGCAACTATATGAGAGATCTTGGATTGTGTGCGTTGATGCCATCAAAGTACAAGACGACGACAAACTCCAATCACAACCACCCAATCTACCCTAATCTACTGATGCGCAACTTCAACGCGGACGCCCCTAACAAGGTATGGGTCGCTGATATCACGTATATATGGACGATTGAGGGCTGGCTTTATCTGGCGACTGTCATGGATCTATTTTCGCGGAAGATTGTCGGCTTCAATATTGAGGAGAACCTATCCAAGGAACTGCCGAAACTGGCGCTTGAAAGGGCTCTGAACTTCCGCTCTCCTGCAGAAGGACTGATTCACCATTCCGATCAGGGAAGCCAATATGCGTCAAATGATTACGTGGATTTACTCAATGAAAAGAAATGTAAGATCAGCATGAGCCGAAGAGGCGACTGTTACGACAATGCCTGTATAGAATCCTTTCATTCAACGATTAAAAAGGAGCTCATCTACCGTGAGAATTTCAGGACGATTGATGAGGCAAAAATGGCTGTGCTTGATTACATCATCTTTTTCTACAATGAAAGCCGTAGCCATTCTACTTTGGATTATGTTTCACCGAACGATTTTGAGAAGGCTTATCAAACTGAACAGGAGAAAAACGCTCAACAACCACCCGCAACTTTCGTGGAAGAGCAGTTGGCTTTTTAACTGCTCTTTTACGAAAGTACACCAAGCGCAGCGCGGTAGGCTTTTCGAAAAAAACGCTCATTTTCTCGTGTCCACTTTCTTGACCGAAGACCA
>NZ_JAMBOI010000029.1 GCF_023715535.1 Sporosarcina luteola
TTTTCACCTTTCCCTCACGGTACTGGTTCACTATCGGTCACTAGAGAGTATTTAGCCTTGGGAGATGGTCCTCCCGGATTCCGACGGAATTTCACGTGTTCCGCCGTACTCAGGATCCACTCTGGAGGGAACGGACTTTCGACTACGGGGCTATTACCCGCTATGGCGAACCTTTCCAGGCTGCTTCGTCTAATCCGTTCCTTTGTAACTCCGTATAGAGTGTCCTACAACCCCAGGAAGCAAGCTTCCTGGTTTGGGCTCTTCCCGTTTCGCTCGCCGCTACTAAGGGAATCGATGTTTCTTTCTCTTCCTCCGGGTACTTAGATGTTTCAGTTCTCCGGGTGTGCCTCGTTTACGCTATGTATTCACGTAAACGTACTGCCCCATTAAAGGCAGTGGGTTTCCCCATTCGGAAATCTTCGGATCACAGCTTACTTACAGCTCCCCGAAGCATATCGGTGTTAGTGCCGTCCTTCATAGGCTTCTAGTGCCAAGGCATCCGCCGTGCGCCCTTTCTAACTTAACCTTTATCTGGCTTTCAATCCGCTGCGCATTGCGTTGTCAGCTCAGTCGATCAGTCAGTCACGTACTGAAGTACGCTCCTTCCCTCTCTCCATCGCTTCCTAGCACTGCTTGCGTCTTGAAACCCTCGGGTGACTACTAATGCATAGCGATATGCACTCGTAATCGTTAAAAAAGTATTGTTCAATCACAAAAGTGATCGACTCGGTTGATTACTTGATGTTTTGTTGCTTCAATGTCGTTTTATCCAGTTTTCAAAGAACAAGTTTTGAAAGATCATCAGAAGATGAACCTTCAAAACTGAACGCAAAACGTCAACGTATGAACCCAAGGTTCATATTCCGTAATTATCCTTAGAAAGGAGGTGATCCAGCCGCACCTTCCGATACGGCTACCTTGTTACGACTTCACCCCAATCATCTGTCCCACCTTCGGCGGCTGGCTCCCGTAAGGGTTACCCCACCGACTTCGGGTGTTACAAACTCTCGTGGTGTGACGGGCGGTGTGTACAAGACCCGGGAACGTATTCACCGTGGCATGCTGATCCACGATTACTAGCGATTCCGGCTTCATGCAGGCGAGTTGCAGCCTGCAATCCGAACTGGGAACGATTTTATGGGATTGGCTCCCCCTCGCGGGTTTGCAACCCTTTGTATCGTCCATTGTAGCACGTGTGTAGCCCAGGTCATAAGGGGCATGATGATTTGACGTCATCCCCACCTTCCTCCGGTTTGTCACCGGCAGTCACCTTAGAGTGCCCAACTGAATGCTGG
>NZ_JAMBOI010000002.1 GCF_023715535.1 Sporosarcina luteola
ATACATATTTATAATAAACTTGGTTTTATAAAAGAGGGAGTAGTGCGTGAAAGTTTATATAGAAATGGAAAATGGCATGACATAATTATCATGGGGGTTTTAAAGAGAGAGTATTTGAGCAAACAGTTAAAAATGTAACATTTTTCATTTATACTAACGAGTATTTTACTTACAGATCGTTGAGCTGCTCAGGGGCTCATCTCTTATTGAACTAACGGAGCAGCATTCCTGTTTGAAGGATTTGCACCATCTTGAAAGAAAAAGAGCCCTCTTGTATGATGCTGAGTGTCAACGTGGAATTGACCCATCATCAAACAGGAGGACTACACTATGTATTCTAAGTGGAATGAAAAGCTAAATCAAGTAACGGAAAACACATTAATTGTCGGCATGGATATCGCTAAGAGTACTCATTACGCATGCTTCGTAGATGAACGCGGACGTGTACTTGAGAAAGCTTTTGCCGTACATCAATCCAGAGAAGGATTTGAAGCATTATATCAAAATGTACTTCGTGCTATGAAAGTACATGGAAACTAACGGGTGCTTTACTTCAAGAAGGAGTAAAGCTTTTTTTCTTATTGAACTAACGCGGCAGTTTAGTTTAACAAGAATAATAAAATGAATTAAGGAATGAAACATGAAAATAATCCTTTGGCTTGTAAATGCTGTTATGTTATTTGGTGTTTGGTTGTTTGCTTCTGTCTTTCTGGCAGGGGATGAATGGTGGTCTTTATATACTTATAATATGGAGGAAATATCTCCTTTCAATCTAGAAATATCTTGGCTAAATGTCTTTATATTTGGGTTCATTTCCTTAGCAATTTCTTTTTTCCTTATAAAGATAACTTCAGTAAAAAAATAACAACTTAGCTCTTCTTCAGCTTACGGGTGCTTTTATTGCAGATCATTGAGCTGCTTTGGCTCATATCTCATTAACCTAACGGACTTGGATAGCAATTGGTATTATTGGTGGTATTATTTATACTGTCAGTAAGTTTTTCTTTTATAATGGAGGCAAGAAAATCAAGGATATTCTGTTTCTGATAGTACTTTTCGGGTTACTTATATGGGGAATTTATATACTCAAAGTACTGTAATACCTAACTCTTCGATTCTTCAATTGGTCGCTTTAGTTTTAGAAGTCAAATTAAAAAATCGGTTCCTAAACGTTGTAAAGGAACCGATTTTTCTATTCCATAATTTGCTTACCGTTGTAAATCCACGTTTTCTTGATGCGACCCCTTTTAGGTGAAATCCATTGTTGTTTTGTTCAAGCTATCATAAAAAACAATGGTTTTTTCAATTTGTGTAAGTACACTGTAAATAGAAAGATGAACCCAGTTGTTTATCGAGATATACACAATAAAAGAATTAGAGAATTTGCTAAAGTAAAACTGGAGGGGTTGATTGCTGTGACAGATAATGAGGCAAAGAATTGGGGCCTGCTGATAAAATATCATCGTCAGCAACAAGGATTAAAGCAAGATGATGTTGCAGTGGGAATTTGTACACCTTCTTACTTAAGTCGTATTGAAAATGGTGTTGTCATTGCTGAACAAATTGTATACGAAATGTTGTTAGCACGCCTAAACATCGATTTGGCTCAAGAAAAGAATAAGTTGGAGATAAAACTTTCATTTCTTGAAGCCGTCTACGCAAAATTATTATCAAATGAAATTCTTACAAAAAACGAAATTGAAAGGTTGGAGTCATTTCAAACAGAAATGTTCCAGCAAGAAGTCGATTTGATAGCTGGACTGATTTATAGTCGGTATTTAATATCTATTGATAAACCGATTGAAGCTCGCGAGCTGCTTGTGAAAATTGAGCCGTTTATCACTTGGTATCAAGACAGAGGAACACAATTGTATATTGCAATCACAACGAATGCTCATTTATCTTTTTTAGAGTTCCGGGACATCATTGTAAGGGAAGAACAACAGCATGTTAGCAATTTTATGAATTTTGCTAGCCGATTCGAACAAGCGAATTATTATTATCACTTAGCTTTTGCGCACCACCGCTATTATTCATTCCAGCAAGCACTGCATTACATAAATAAGGCGACAAAAGCGTTCTCTCACCACTATAAACCTTTATTCCAATTGAAGCTATATTCGATGAAGGGGGTTATCTTGAATGATTTACATAGATTCCAAGACGCAATAATGGAATTTAAGGCAGGAATAGATTTGTTGAAAAATGTTCCATCAATACAAACTCCGAGGCAGTGGAGTTCTCTTTATAATAACATTGCCTACTGCTATGAATGTCAAGGCTTATTCGTTGATGCGATGACACTTTATGGGAGATCCAATAAATATAAAGATGATTTACATACAGTTATTAATTGGATGAGGGCGAGTTATCAGAATGAAGATGAGGAAACACTGAAAAATCTGTTTGAACAGTACCCCAGGGAACGGTTTGTTGTACTTCATCATCAATATCAATGGGATTTATTGAAATATGCAAGTGAACGAAAATTCACTCTTACTAAGTTGAAAGAAATAGAAGAGCGAGCCTTCCCGCATTTTATGCAGCAAGAGTATTATTCATTAACATTGTATTATGCACCATTATGGGCAGCATTTTATGAAAAACTACATGCTTATAAGCAAGCTAGCATTTGCTTCAAACATGCATTTGCTGCGAGTGAGGAAATACGCCGGCGTATGGGTAGCAATTAGGGGGAAATGGGATGAAGATGTTCAGGAAATACGGTTTGATATTAGGGGGGCTAGGCTTTTCCAATTTGGGTAATTGGATTTATTTAATTGCATTGAATTTGCTGGTTTGGCATTTAACACATTCACCTGCAGCGGTGGCAGGAATTTATATTGTAGGCCCAGTCGCCCGCATTTTTAGTAATTTCTTTGTAGGTTCATTGATTGATCGCTATGATAAAAAATGGTTGATGGTTTATAGTGATATTATTCGAGGAATCATCGTTGGCATCATGCCGTTTTCATCGACGATTTGGGTTATCTATGGTCTTATCTTCCTTGCAAATATTGCAAGTAGTTTCTTTGGGCCGAGCAGCACATACGTAATTACAAAGCTCGTAAAGGATGAAGACAAACTAAGATTTAATGCGTTGAATAGTACACTTAGTTATGGTTCGTTTATGATTGGGCCGGCACTTGCTGGAGGAATTATCGCAATTAGTAATACAGGTGTGGCAATGTGGGTGAATGCTCTTACATTCTTCGTCTGTGCATGGGCAATTGCTTCATTACCGAACATTGAGAATGAAGAAACCGACAATCTTAGACGTTTAACATTCAGCGTCATTCGTGAAGATTTTTCACAAGTATGGGACTATATACGAAAAAAACCGAAACTACTTACTTTTTTTGTTGTGTATATTACTGCCTTGATGTTCGCCTTTGCACTTGATTCTCAAGAGATGACTTTTTTAAAAGATGTCTTACATACAACGGATACGACATATGGAATCGTTGTAAGTGTTGCTGGAATCGGTGCGATTTTAGGCGGATTATGTGCGACTGCATTGGTGAAAAAGCTCTCTGTACAAACGTATATTGGTGCTGGCTTTTCTTTAACGATGCTCAGCTATTTAATCTTTTACGCCTCTAACGTACTATGGTTAGCAATCATAAGCTTTATAGCCCTTGGATTTTGTATGGCATTTAGTAATACAGGATACGCAACGATGTATCAAAAAACAATCCCCCCTGGATTGATGGGGCGCTTTGGTAGTTCACTTGATCTTCTGCAAAGCATTGCGCAAATCATCTTTACGTTTGCCTTAGGCATTCTTGCTAAGTGGTTTCCTTTGCAAATGCTAGCAGTGATCTTTTCTTCGTTTGGACTTATATTAGCTGTTTATTTATATTTCTATCTAGTACCCCATACCAAACAATTTGCTTTGAAGTAGTAAAACGAAAACTTTTGGAATATTCCTTCAATGAATAGGCAAGGACTTCAACTATAAAACAGATTGAAAACTCCCTAACATAGGGAATCTTTGAACAAAATAAACGATATTCCGCAATCTGACGCAATTGTTTAATAAACGTCTCTTTTTTCTTCTTCAACTTATGGGTACATTAGTTAAATATGATCAACAGCTTATTTTGCTGGCAAGGCATGTTAGTTAAAAAGTTTTTTCTGTTTTACCAGTGTAGTTTAAGGAGAGAATGTTAATGATTATTCATGACAAATTGTACGGTGAGTTCGTAGTAGATAAAGTACTAGAAGAGTTAATATTAAGTGGACCTGTTCAAAGGTTAAAGGGAATTCACCAAGGTGGAGCAAGTTATTTGGTTAATCAGAAATGGAATGAAACACGTTATGACCACTCAATAGGTGTAATGTTGCTAATAAGAAAACTTGGGGGCTCATTAGAAGAGCAGATTGCAGGGTTGTTGCATGATGTTTCCCACACAGCCTTTTCTCATGTAATTGATTTCGTGTTTGAAAATGAAGAAGAAAACTATCATGAAAAGATATTTAGCTCTGTCGTTAAAAAATCTGAAATCCCAGTAATTTTATCTAAATTCGATTACAACTATGAGGAAATTCTGTTTGATGATTCAAAGTGGACATTATTGGAACAACCTGCACCTGAATTATGTGCGGATAGGGTAGATTCCACTCTTCGTGATATGTATGGTTATGGGAATATTTCGTTAGAGCAAGTGAATCGTTTTTTGCATGACTTAATTGTTTTCGAAGGGAGAATGTATCTTCAAAACATTGAGGTAGCGGAATGGTTCGTCAAAACATATTACAAGGAGGTTATTGATTTTTTTATGAACCCGTTAAATATCTATGGATATGATATGTTAGCCAAGACTCTGAAACTTTCATTAGAAAAAAAAATATTAAACCTAAAAGATTTCCTTGGTAAAGATGACGAATTATTAAGTAAAATTAAATCGTCAGAAGATAAGGAGTTACTCGATCTGTTAAGAAAAATCAATCCTAATGTACAAGTGAAAGAAGATAGAGAAAACTACGATATATATAGAAAAAACAAACTTCGTATGATTGATACTTCCATTTTTAAGGGTGAAGAATTAACACCAGCGTCGAAATTATCGGAGAAAATTAGAGATATGAATACTAAAGCATATGAGAAAGCCACAAGAGGAATGTATGTAAGAATACTCTCTAACTAATGTGGGATTGGGTATTGTTCAACGGGTGCTTTAGTTGAGGATCATTAAGTTTTTGCTACTCTAGGTGCACTATAATAAAATGGAAGGAATATAAAAGCTGTGATGGGGTGTTTGCATTGGGTAAGATAATTCCTTTTAAGACAAAGCAACAGATTGAAACGGAGAAGGCGAAAAAAACTATCCGTGAATGGGAAAATTACTTAGAGTGAGAAGATGCTAACTGGCATAATGTTTTATATAGAGCTGAAGATGTCACGGAATTATCAAAAGAAGAGACGGATTGGCTGAATGACTGGTTGGAGAAGAACGATAATTAGTTGAAGTTTTTTATGGTTACTAAGCATAGAAGAAGTTCAGTATAGGATCCGATTCGTTTAAACGCAACACAAATACAACACAAGATAGTTGTAAATGCTGTAACAACAACGTTTCTCGGCATATATATACGTCCTCCTGGGTCGTAGCTACATGTGGTTCAAACCGAAATATATCAAGCCTTCTAGCGAAGTTTTTAGAGGAGTCTATGAGCTGTCAAATTCTGAATTACAGACTCCTTCTAACTACTTTCATTAGGAGGTTTTTTGTGTTGAAAAACCGAGAAAGGGTTTAGTGTTCGTTACGGACTTAACCGATATATTTGACGGATAAGCCCACAATAGCCAGCGCGAGCGGGGTACCGTACTGTTGACGCGGACATCCGAGAGGTGCCTACGCCAGTGCAGATACAAAGCAACGGGGCTGGGCAAGGTGACGGGGTACACGCAAAAAGCGGTATGGGTGGACTATTCGGGTGTTCATGACGGAAGGGTAATAGTATTTGACGCCAAGAAAACATCAAGCCGGACGAGCTTCTCGCTTAATAACATTTCGAGCATCAATACGAACTACTGAAATCATGGCACCAAAAATGCGCCCAGGCATTCCTGCTTGGTTCTTTCACCAAGTTGGATGAAAAATATACCTTCTAGCATTCAAAACGCCAGAAATTGGGAGGATGCAAAGAAAGGCGAAAGGAAGTCGATACCGCATCGGGCTTTCCTTATGGAGTGCGATCGTGTGAAAAGTGATAAGGGGTATGTGCTGCATTATTTGAAATATGTAGGTTGAGGAATGGGGGGAACGATGTAAATCAGTTTGTTTATTACTATTTATACTGCATAGCTTTACCATCCTCTAAAGGACAATAAAGCTTTTACCTTACCTTCTTTCGGTGATATCGATAAGAGCAAGGACTACGACAAGATGTGCAACTACAATAACAATGTTTTCGCTCATTTTCATTTATTTCCTTTCTTGCTGATATTGTATGCGGATTGTTACTTTTCTATGCAATAAACACCTTCTTGTTGTTGATATTTAAGTATTTCTTGTATTTGTATATTATTGCTTCTAACTAAATTTATTTTATATATTCATTCAAGTTTTTTTGCTTCTATTCAATTGAAAGTGATTGTGTTCAGATGAATCCGGAGTTGGTCCAATAGATCGGCGGCGTGCATAGGTAGCGCCGTAAAGCATTAGGTGTTTCGTTTGTTGTTTGATGATGTCACGGTCAATTGGAAATGGACAGAAGGCGAATTGATGCATTTTCGCCAGTTGTGGCGTGAGGGTGCGAGTATACAGGAGATTGGATGCAAAAATTGATGATAAGTTGATTCAACAAATAGTTGAAGATTCTATTAAAAATATTTCTGAAACAGTAACAGTAACAACTAGCGAAGAAAAAATAAAGGTGAAAATAAAGATAGAGAAATATTAACAGTGAATTAAGGATACAAACAGCCTTAAGAATAAAGTGATTTTATGGATATGTGAATAAATGTACTTAAACTTCCACAAAAATTTCAGAACGGGTATAGATTTGTATGGCTGGCGAAGAAGGTCGATCAACTATGGTGCCATTGAGCCCATCCGTTAGTCTGACTCCAACGACCACGGTGCATCACAGACTGTCACTCTAATGGGAATCCAAAACTATTACTCAGTTGCAACTCAAATCCCAATTAATTTGAATGAGTTAAACCTACATCTACGTTTAGGCGACAAGAAGTAATTTAACTCAATTCACCAGTCGGGCGAAATTGTTGAATAAGCGCTTCACTTTTCTCCTTCATGAATCGCACGGAAAAAGAATCAAATGAGTACGGCGGTTACTTCCCGACTATGGAAATAGAAAAACTTTAAAGTAAAGTCCAACTATCCTATTGCAGTAAAGTAAACACTCTCTAGATCGGGAGTGTTTTTTTGTACTTGAAAATAAAGGAGGCGGATGGTGATGTGAAGTGCCTACCTGGGATGAGATTCAGAGAGAATACGAAACAAAAGATAATCTTCAAAGCGCATGCTGAAAAGCACTGGGTTAAAGAAGGAACATTGTTTGAATAAATTAATTTGTTATACAAAATCAACTTTATCTAATTAACCCGGCTCTTTGAATATCAGACATGAAAAAGAAAGAACGAAAATAGTTGCAACTGAATATTTATTTCGAGAAATGAACCTTTGATCTATGAGCCTCGTTTATACTTATGAAAGGGGGAATGACTTGTGAATAAAGAACAATTGTTAGAAGAAATAATGGACCATTACACAGATCTATTATTTCGAATTGCTTATTACTATACGAAAGATATACAAGTGTCTGAAGATATCGTACAAGATACATTCGTAAAATATTACCATTCATCTCATTATGAAGAACAAGGAAACCTAAAGGCTTATTTATCAAAAATGACCATTAATCGTTGTAAAGATTATTTAAGAAGTTGGTCTTATCGTAAAATAATCGTACAAAAAAAGTTTGCACAAAAACACTATTCAGAGAAAGACGTCCTAGTTAAAACGGATGAAAAAAATATGCTTGATGAAGCAATCCTATCACTCCCTATCAAAAAACGGGAGGCGATTATTTATTATTATCTTGAAAATATGTCGATTAAAGAAATCGCTTCACTTTTATCTATTTCTGAAAATACCGTGAAGTCAAGGTTGAGGAGCGGTAAAGAGACATTGAGATTGAGTTTAGAACATATCGAGTGGGAGGTATTGTTGCATGACTAATTACCGAATGAAACGGCTACAAAATACAGTGGAAAACAAAAAAAGAATTATGTTGAATACTCGTCAAAAAATAACGGAACCCATGAAAAAATCAATTAATTGGACGTATTTTTCAACGTCAATGGCTGCCGCTGTTTTTTGTATAGTTGGTGCAGTTCTATTATGGGATTCAATAGAGAATCCTCAGGTCATCAACAATTCAACGATGTTTGTTGAAGAGACAAAAGCTGAAATAATGATTAATGAATCTGAAGTTGAATTGATGGTTATTGATATTGCAAGTGAATCGATTACGATTGAAGATAGAGAAACAATAGGATTCATAGCCGATTGGTTAAACGAAGTATCTTCTAAGCCTCAGCAGAAGCTAGAGGATAATTCACCAGTTTATTATAATATTTATATACAAAATAAGGGTTATTATCCGTCTGGAGCAATTTCCATAACGAGTGATAAGTTGATAATTGGAGAAAACTTTAATGAAATCTCTACTCAACAATATGAAACGATTTCCAGCTTAATATCTGAAGTACAGAACAGAGAATATGATCGTGTATCCAATGAACTTTTTGAAATAAAAGTAGGGGCCAACTATGATATAGCAAATGCTAATTCCCATTCAGGCTGGAAAACATCTCCTGATGGTTTACAACGGGCAACCATTGATGGAAAAGGCGAAAATGCAATTGAAGAAGGGGAAGCGTTATTAATTATTGAAAACCTGAAAACGAACAAATCGACCATATATAAGCTCAAAGATAACATTGATGCTCAAAATACGCCTAAATATGTAGAATGGATTGACGAAAACCGCCTATTTGTGATTGTTGGTTTCGCACATGGTACCGTGACAAAAGGCGGTCGGCTTTATGAAATGAACGTAGAGGATAATACCGTAATTCCAGTATTTGAAGATCTAACAGACAAAGAAGAAATTATGTCTATTAAAGCGAATGACGACGGTACATTCACGTATGAAAAACATGTATATATTGATGATGTTTTTTCTGAAGGATACGTAGAAGAGGGTACAATTCCATTTCCACCTGATAAGTAATGAAATGCTTATTAAAATGAATAACTCCTTATCGGTCAATTGTCAGCAGCGGGACAGCCACTGTTGGGAGTCGATATGTTTGCATCACCGGCGGTTTAATTTTTATGCAGTTGAAGTCGAAGTGCTCTCAACTCCCATCCGGATATAAGCAATTCAGTCACTTAGAAAAGTTCATTAAGAGATTATTAATTTCTGCCTCTAGTAATGAAGATAATCAGCCAAATCAAAACAAATTCATGCTGCAATAGCTGAGGTTAGGAACCAAGCTAAAGTTAACCGTTGCAAGTCTTAATAGCGAGAAGATAATTGATAGTTTAAAGAAAAAGCCTGGTAGAGTTCTCTTCCAAGCTTTTTTGATGTATAAACCATTAGAAAGAATAGGTTCGCTTACTATTTCACAATATGTCCGGTGGGCCATTTTCCACTGCTAATCCAGGCAGCCGTTATTCATTTTTACTATCTTTCATCAGGATTAATGCCATTCGGTTCTTTCCCGAAACGATTCATCTTTTGTGAACGAATCTCCTCAGGCGTTTCCTGAAATGAGTACCCTTTTTCAAAAATGGTTTCAGGGTCAATTCCATTTGGCTCCTTATCCGACTCATAACTTTCATTAAGCCCAGCGGAAGGCAGTTGGTCTAGGCTCGCTTCATTCCGCATGCTGTTTTCCACATATTCGTTTTTAAATTCAGGCTCTTCATTATCTCTCCGCTGTTTTTCATCCATATAATCTTTCTCCATCAAGAACATCCTCCTTTATTATTTTTAACGTTGTTCTATATTGTTCAATTGCCTTTTTGGACAGAATTAAAACGTTTCTTATTCATATACTAATGGTAAATGAGTTAACAAGATAATTCTGCAAATTAATAAAAGGGTTTTCTTTATTGGTAAAGCATGATATATTATCAATACGTTAACAGACTAAAGTGTTAAAGCGAGTTTACTAAAAGGAGAGAGATCAATGAAGAGGTATTTGACGCTATTCATCCTATCAATAATTGCATTGCTCGTCGTAACAGGTTGCGGGAATTCCAAAACAACCGGAAAGTCAGGCGGGAAAGATGTTCTTGTCATCGGTGTGGACGATAAATTCGCTCCAATGGGTTTCCGGGATGAAAACAATAATCTCACTGGTTTCGATATTGAATATGCTGAAGCAGCAGCGGAACATATGGGTATGGAAGTGAGATTCCAGCCGATTGATTGGAAAACAAAAGAAACGGAATTAAGCAGTGGACGAATTGATTTGATCTGGAATGGGTATACAATCACGGATGAACGAAAAGGAAAAGTTCTTTTTACAAAACCATATTTGGAAAACGCGCAAGTTGTAGCAACGTTAGCAAATTCCGATATTGCATCACTAAAAGATCTATCTGGTAAAAAAGTGGGACTTCAAGGTCTTTCCTCAGCAGCAGACGCTTTGAACGCCAATCCGATCCGTTCTGAAATCAAGTCTGTCTCCGAATATGCGGATAATGTTCTAGCACTATCCGACTTGAAATCTGGCCGTGTTGATGCAGTCATCATTGACGAAGTGGTTATTGATTATTACATGTCCAAGCAAGAAGGTGCGTTTAAAGTGTTGGACGAGTCCTTAGCGCCTGAGGAATATGGTGTAGGTGTGAAAAAAGGCAACGAAGAATTGCTTGAGAAGCTTCAAAACGCTCTTGATAAAATGAATGAAGACGGCAGTGCAGCTGAAATCTCCACGAAATGGTTCGGGGAGAATAAAGTACTTAAATAATGAATCAAGCATGCCGGGTTTTCGATATGAAAACCTGTTTTGCTTTTTAGAAGGAGTCATTACGTATGTCTATAGACTATTTTATTTCCATTTTAATACCAATGCTCGAAGGAGCCCGAGCGACAGTCCTATTATTCCTAATAGCCATCATCGTCTCAATCCCGCTTGGCTTCCTACTTACTTTGATTGTCAGAAGTTCCATTAAACCGTTAGCTTATTTAGCGAATACATATATTTATTTGATGCGGGGAACGCCGCTCTTGCTGCAGCTCCTGTTCATTGTTTTCGGTTTGCCGCTTATTCCGGTGATCGGGGAATATCTGGTTCTTGACCGGTTTACCGCAGCATGTTTAGGATTCATTTTGAATTACGCAGCTTATTTCGCGGAAATTTTCCGCGGCGGTCTCCTTGCTATCGACAAAGGCCAGTTCGAAGCGGCGAAAGTGCTCGGATTGAATAGATGGCAGACAATGCGAAAAGTTGTATTCCCTCAAATGTTCCGCATCGCGTTGCCCGCAGTGGCGAATGAGTCTGTCACTTTGGTGAAGGATACGGCTTTACTCTATGCAGTAGCGGTCCCTGAACTGTTGCATTTTGCACAAACAGCAGTCAACCGTGACTTCACAATAACACCATTTCTACTGGCAGGAGTCATCTATTTAATAATTACATTGTGTTTGACTCTGTTCTTCAAATGGTTGGAGAGACGTTTACGGTTTGATTAATTTAAACCTATCCATCTGAAATTATTCGTGATTTAAATGAGGAGTGTATAGTATGCCAATACTTAAAGTGGAAAATATAAAAAAATCATTTGGTCCGCTTGAAGTGCTTAAGCAGATTAGTTTTGAAGTGAATAAAAACGATGTCATCGCTGTCATCGGTCCATCCGGATCGGGGAAAAGTACGATGCTCAGAAGTCTTGTCCATTTAGAGGAGTTGGATGGAGGAAGTATTTCAGTTAATGGAAACTATATTGTTAAGGATGGCATTTATTCAAAACCTCAACAATTGAAAGAGATTACTTCTGAAATGGGGATGGTGTTTCAGCATTTCAATCTGTTTCCGCACTTGACTGTCGTGGAGAACCTTGAACTGGCACCAAAGCTTTTGAAAAAGGGTAGCGCGGAACAAACCCGTGAATTGAGCATGGAGTTGTTGTCGAAAGTCGGGCTGTCAGATAAGGCTGATGTATTGCCGTCCAAGCTTTCGGGAGGCCAGAAACAAAGGGTGGCCATTGCCCGTGCCTTAATGAGGAAGCCTGAAGTTCTCCTATTCGATGAACCAACATCGGCTCTTGATCCGGAATTGACGGGGGAAGTGCTTCGTGTCATGAAGGACCTTGCTCAAGAGGATATGACAATGGTTGTTGTCACACATGAAATGGAATTTGCAAAGGAAGTTGCTAACAAAGCAATCTTCATGGATAAAGGGGAAATCGTCGAATCTGGAAGTCCCGTGGACTTATTAAGTAATCCACAAATGGAAAGGACAAAAGCATTTTTATATCGTACACTGTCCAAATGAACAGCCGGTTCCACGAAACAGTCGGGAAAGTAGCCCGGCTGTTTTTTTACATTTCGACAACAATGTGAAGTAGGGTTCATAGTGCGATAATTATGGTACACTACGGATAGAAATGTAGTGATTAAGGAGATGTTTTAATGATTCAATCCACTGAAGAAAAGCCGTTCAAAAAAAGAAATTACCGGCCGGCTATCATCATTTTATCAATTGTTTTAATAGGCGTAATCGGACTTTTATCAGGCAGGCAAGGGGTGGAGGATTTCGATGCGTTTGATGTTACCATCCTTCCTTTGATAAATGCCATATTAAATAGCTTCACTTTCCTATTCTTAGTCGGGGCTCTCATTGCCATAAAGAAAAGGAATGTGGGTGTCCATCGGAAATTCATCTATGCCGCATTTTGTACGACTGCTTTATTCCTCGTCACATATGTCGCTTTTCATTATTTGGCGCCATCCACTCCATATGGCGGGAGCGGCATATTAGCAGGGATCTATTATTTTGTACTCATTACCCATATCATTTTAGCTGCTGCAATTGTTCCACTCGCATTAACGAGTGTGGCAAGGGCTTGGAACAGGGAGTATGAGCGTCATCGTAAAATAGTGCGTTGGACGATGCCGATATGGTTGTACGTCAGCTTTACTGGTGTTCTCGTTTATATTCTGATTTCTCCATATTATTAACATGTAAAAAGGCTGCTCCCATTACTAGGGAACAGCCTTTTCTAACGTTTAAATGAGTGGTCGATCTGGATAGTCCAAACGTGTATCTCTATACTCACCATCCACTAACACAAGAATCTTACCTTCATTGAAATAATCATTATAGCGATGCGCTTCCTCTTCCGGAATGCCCATCCCGATCAATGCGCCAGCAAGTCCGCCGACTCCCGCTCCTGCGGCAGCACCGGTAATTCCCGCCACAATCGGACCGGCCGCAATGATGGGACCGATACCAGGAATTGCAAGCGCTCCGATACCTGCTAAAACTCCACCTAGTCCACCGAGCAAGCCGCCAGTTGCTGCACCTGTAGCTGCACCATCTGCAGCATGCGTTCCTGTTTGTTCCTCAATGTAATCTACATGATCTCTGTCCTTACTAAGGATGGAAATATCATTTGAAGTGTAACCTTGTCGTTTCAATTCTTCAATTGCAGCAACAGCTTCCGATTCGTTGTCATAATAACCTACTACATGTCGTTGTACCATTTAAAAACTCCTCCTGAAAATAATATTGTTCTAGCGAATTGCTATTCTAGGAAATACCCGAACCTATCATTTTCAAACATGAAGGTTTTAACAGCACTTTTATAGATTTAAAACATAGCTAATCGGGTAACTAACAGGAGTAATAGGAGGGAGAGGTATGGATTATCTACTAAATGGAATGAAGCTTATTATAGGATTGATAGCTTTAATGGCTGTCATTCGGCTGTTAGGCAAGAAGCATTTGGCCGAGATGACTCCGTATGACATCATCTATTTAATAATGTTTGGTGGTCTACTTGAAGAAACTTTATATGACGAAAAAATCTCGATATGGATGTTTCTTTTTGCAGTTACTGTATGGGCTGCAGCTATATTCACAGTTGAAAAGTTGGTGCTCAAATTCAATCGATTGCGCATTCTTCTAAAAGGGGAGCCCGATCAATTAATTTCAAATGGAAAAATCCATCGGAAAGCGTTTAAGAAAAATCAATTGGAAATGGAGCAGGTACGAACAATGCTTCGTCAACAAGGGATATTTTCCTTGAGGGAAGTCCGTGATATGTACATTGAACCAGGAGGCCAAGTTTCTATTAATACGTTCGCAAAATATAAGTCGGTCGTAGCCGATGATTTGGGAATCGAAAAGAAGGAAGAGGAGCCGAGTGTGTTGCTCATCGATAATGGTGAAGTGAAATCGGAAGTTCTGAACGCCATTGGTAAATCCAGCGAATGGCTGCAGGAAGGGATCGGTGCGAAAGGATATGATCATGTGGCTGACATACTTTATTGTGAATGGTCAGAAACTGATGGGTTCTACATTAAAGGATTTGCTGATACTATAGAGTTGAATGGACATCAGCCAAGCTGACGATTATAATAACTATTCGAAGTTGGACCAGATGGATTTCTGATAAGAGGTGCAGTTATGAGAACAGTTATCGGAGGGATGCAATGGGCGGTTTTTTTAATCGCATCCTCTATTGCGGCTCCTATTGCGATTGCCCATATGTTTGGAATGGATACTGCCGAAACCGCGCTTTTCATCCAGCGTACGATTTTTGTACTTGGAATTGCATGTCTCATTCAAGCCTTTATAGGGCATCGACTGCCGATCAATGAAGGGCCAGCAGGATTATGGTGGGGTATTTTCGTAGTCTACGCAGGAATGATAAGCATTGCATATCCTACGGCCCGGGACGCCCTGCAAGCATTGCAAAGTGGAATGCTAGTCAGCGGCTTCCTTTTTATTATATTGGCGATTAGTGGATTGATAACGAAAATGAAAAATCTTTTCACGCCGTCAGTTACATTTACATATTTAATGCTTCTCACTTTGCAGTTAAGCGGTACTTTCCTTAAAGGGATGGTAGGTGTTGACAGCGTAGGGGATAAGATCGACGGTCTTTTATTCCTTGGGAGTTTTGCAGTCTTACTTGTAACGTTCATGACAATGAACAATAAATATTCTTGGGTCTCCAGATATTCCGTTCTATTGTCAATCGGCTTGGGGTGGATTCTTTTTCTTCTTATCGGTAAGGCAGATAGTGTAAAGCTTGAGGTTGGACAATGGATAAGTTTTCCTGATCTATTTGTGTACGGGAAGCCGGTTTGGGATAGCGGCATGTTCATCACTGCAGGTTTTATCACACTTTTGCTGATTGCGAATATGATGGCGTCCATCCGGGTGATGGAAAGTTTACTTAAGCAATCTTTTTCGATCACTCCGCCGGATCGAATGAAGCAGGGGGCAATCGCTTCCGGGATCAATCATCTATTCGCGGGATTTTTTTCGGCCATTGGACCTGTTCCGATTTCCGGTGCAGCAGGATTTGTAGGAGCGACAAGGATGGCTACACTTAAACCGTTCATTACTGGCAGTGTTATCGTTGTACTGATAACGCTCATTCCATCTATCATGTCGGTTTTTGCTGTTTTGCCTTCATCGGTTGCATATGCAGTCACATTTGCGATCTTTACGAAAATGGTGGAAATGGCATTCCGCGAACTTGCAGCCGAGCCGAAACAGGAACGTGCCTATAAGGTGACAGCCGTTGGACTAATGATCGGCGTAGGTATCATGTTCATCCCGCAGGAAAGCATGTCAGATCTGCCGAATGCCCTTGCGGCCGTTTTATCAAACGGTCTCATTATCGGCACAATCATTGCAATCATAATTGAACAATTCTATCTTTGGAATGAACGGCGCGGAGTTGAATAGTACAGGGAAAAGACTTTCAACATTTATTTGAAGAGAGAAGGAGGATGAGAGATGAATGCTTTCTCGATGATTATCGACGGAAAAGAAGTCGGCAAAGAACTTAAGACAATTGATGTCATTAATCCTGCAACTGGAAAATCGATTGCAACAGTTCCTGATGGAGGGGCGAAAGAAGCCACGTTAGCCGTGGATGCCGCATATGATGCATTTCACAAATGGTCCGGTCTTTCCGCATATGATCGGAGTTCATTGTTGGTGAAATGGCATGAGTTGATTGATATGCATATGGAAGACCTTGCGCACACGATGACAGAGGAGCAAGGGAAACCCCTATTAGAGGCAAAGGGTGAAATAAAGTATGCGAACGGATTCATTTCTTGGTATGCAGAGGAAGCGAAGCGCATTTATGGTGAAACGATTCCTTCAAGTCATATAGGTAAACGGATTTTCATCCATAAACAGCCGGTAGGTGTAACGGCTGTCATCACGCCTTGGAATTTCCCAGCGGCGATGATTACAAGAAAAGTAGGTCCGGCCCTCGCCGCAGGATGTACAGTTGTCATCAAACCAGCCGAACAGACACCGATTACCGCAATTCGATTGGCACAGCTAGCATTAGAAGCAGGTATTCCCGCTGGTGTCATCAACGTCCTCACAGGGGAGGCGAGTGCAATCGGCGATGCTTGGCTGAAGGATACTCGTGTCCGTAAGCTGACATTCACCGGTTCAACCGAGGTAGGGAAATTACTTATGCGGGGGGCTGCGGATACGGTGAAGAAAATTTCACTGGAACTCGGAGGCCATGCCCCGGCAATCGTCATGGAAGATTGTGATATCGATAAAGCCGTTGAAGGAGTCGTGGCCGCCAAGTTCAGAAATGCCGGCCAAACATGCGTATGCGCGAATCGCATTTACGTTCAGGAAACGATTGCAGAGGAATTTTCACTGAAGTTGGTTGAACGGGTGAAACAATTGAAAGTCGGAAGCGGAATGGATGAAGGGGTTGCCATCGGTCCGCTTATTGATGAAGAAGCAATCCGTAAAGTTCAATCACACGTTGATGACGCACTTTCAAAAGGCGCAAAAATAGCTGTCGGCGGCTCAAGGAAGGATGGCCTGTTTTACGAACCGACCATTTTACTTAATGTCAATGATGATATGGTTTGCATGAAAGAAGAGACGTTTGGACCTGTCGCTCCCATAACAACTTTTTCATCAGAAGAAGAAGTGCTAAGTAGGGCGAATGATTCGATTTATGGATTGGCCGCTTATGTATTTACAGAGAATCTTTCAAGGGGCATTCGGATGAGCGAAAAATTGGAATACGGGATTGTCGGATTGAATGATGGACTTCCATCAACCCCCCAAGCACCATTCGGAGGGTTCAAGCAAAGCGGCCTCGGTCGCGAAGGTGGCCATCATGGCTTGGATGAATATATTGAAATCAAATATATTTCAGTAGGATTATAAAGAGTGGAAGAGGCATTCATGTAAAATGAATGTCTTTTTTTGTCATTATTATTTTATGTCTATCAAAAATAGAACATTATTAGGATTTTCAGACTTGATTAATAAAACTCAATTTATCTCAAAGTCTATTTATTTCACTTGATAAAAATGGTAAAATGAAATTGACATCAAAGAAGAGGGGGAAATGATTTGGTTCTCAAAAGAACAGCCATGCTCATTATGGCCGTTGTTATGTCGTTTATTGCTGTGTTCACGGTAACTCCGGGTCAAACACATGTACAAGCTTCAAGTCAATACGGAAAACTGGAAAGAAATATTAATGCGATCATAGCGGACGCCTCAAAGAAATCTGTCGTCAGCAGCGTGACAGTGCGTAAGGCTTCAACGGGTGAAATAATTTACGAAGCTAATGCGGATGGCAAAGTGACACCTGCTTCCACATTAAAGCTTCTTACATCTGCTGCTGCATTGGAAACGCTTGGCGAGGAATACCGTTTCACGACAGATCTGCTAACAGATGGTTCAATAGCAAAAGGAGTACTGAATGGCAATCTATATTTGCGGGGGCAGGGGGATCCGACTCTGACGAAAAAAGATTTGGATCAATTTGCCGCCACATTGGCAAAGCAAGGGGTAAAGACAATTAATGGCGACATTGTAGGAGATGACAGTTGGTTTGACTCTGTACGTCTATCGCCCGGAATTGATAAAAGTGATGAAACGTATTACTATGCCGCACAAATTTCCGGATTGACTTTATCCCCGAATTCCGATTATGATGCCGGCACTGTTATCGTCAATGCCAGCCCAACGAAAAAAGGGTATAAAGCCAAAGTGACAATGACGCCTGATACGGGCATCATTACAGTCGTCAACAAAAGCAACACTGTTCCGAAAGGTAATAAAAACACCTTATCCATAAAGCGACAACATGGAACGAATACTATTATCATTGCGGGTAATGTACCTCTTGGAAGCGCAGGGAAAAAAGAATGGGTGACCGTCTCCAATCCGACAGCGTATACGCTTGACGTATTTAAAAAGTCGCTCTTAGCAAAAGGAATCAAATTCACCAAATCATCGAAAGTGGGTAGAAGGGAAGTTCCTCAAAGCGCAACAGTGATCACTTCCAGGCAGTCGATGCCTTTAAAAAGTTTGATGAGACCTTTTATGAAATTAAGTAATAATACACATGCCGAAATATTGGCGAAGACGATGGGAAAACAAGTTTATGGGGATGGAAGCTGGAATGCAGGTCTGCGGGTCATGCGTGAATTTGGACAATCCGTAGGGTTACGTTCAACTGAATGGAATTTTGAGGATGCATCAGGCATGTCCCATAAGAATAAAGTGACATCAGCACAAATGACAGAATTGCTGTTTGCTGCGCGACAAGCACCTTGGTATGGCAGTTTCGTGCAAGGCTTGCCAGTGTCAGGCATGAATGACCGCTTCGTCGGCGGAACGTTGAAAAACAGATTAACGGGCTCAGCTGTAAAAGGGAAAGTAGTAGCCAAGACGGGTAGCTTGAACCGTGTCAATTCATTGGCGGGCTATGCTGAAACAAGAGATGGGGAAACGTTGATATTCAGCATTCTGACCCAAGGCCAAAAAACAACTGCACTCCCGGCAATTGATCGGATAGCGACAATCATTACTACGACAACTAAGTAAAACCGCAAGACGGCTCTGTATCGCCGTTTTGCGGTTTTTTTATTAGATAAGAAGCTCAAATAATGTGCTATCTTTATTCACTTCGGTGAATGGAAAACCGTTCTGTTCCATTCGGAGCAAGAGACCGGCATAATCTTCCTTCCGTTTTAATTCAATGCCGACAAGCCCAGGTCCATTTTCCTTGTTATGCTTCTTCGTATATTCAAAGGTTGTAATATCATCGTCCGGTCCTAGCACTGAGTCAAGTAACTGCCGTAATGCTCCCGCACGCTGTGGGAAGTTGATGATGAAATAATAGAGCAGACCTTCATGCAATAGGGATTTCTCCTTGATTTCCTGCATTCGGCCGATATCGTTATTCCCGCCACTAATGATGCAAACGACAGATTTCCCTTTAATTTCTTCTCTATAGAAGTCAAGTGCAGCTATTGGTAAAGCGCCTGCAGGTTCGGCGATGATGGCATGTTCATTATATAGATTTAAAATAGATGTGCAGACTTTCCCTTCTGGAACACTCAAAATAGCATCGACATACTTCCGGCAAATTTCATACGTTTGGGCACCGACGCATTTGACAGCAGCGCCGTCGACGAATTTATCGATATTATCCAATGCTATGATGGCGCCGTTCTGAATGGCGGCATTCATACTGCTTGCTCCCTCCGGTTCAACACCGATCATCTTTGTCATAGGGGAAAGGTTTTTGATATAAGTGCTGATCCCTGCCATGAGACCGCCGCCGCCGATGCTTGCAAATACATAATCGATTGGCTCTTCGATATCATTCATCACTTCGACAGCGACTGTCCCTTGACCTGCGATGATATCTTTGTCATCGAAAGGATGGATGAAAATCCGATCTTCCTGTTCCGCACAATTAACTGCATGAATGGAAGAGTCATCAAACGTATCGCCGACAAGGATGATTTCAACGAATTCTTTCCCGAACATTTTCACTTGGTTGACTTTCTGTTTAGGCGTTGTTTGTGGCATAAAGATTTTGCCGCTAATTTGCAGATGTGCACATGCATAGGCGACGCCTTGCGCATGATTTCCTGCACTTACACAGACAATGCCCTTTTCGCGTGCGTCTTTTTCAATCCGTTTGATTTTATAGTAAGCGCCGCGTAATTTGAAAGAACGTACATATTGTAAATCTTCCCGCTTAATATAAACATTGCAGCCATATTTCTCCGATAGCCTCTCGTTTTTTTGCAAAGGTGTATGGTTCACAACATCTTTGAGCAATTGATTGGCGATTAGGATATCTTCCACTTGTACGGTATTCGTTTCACTTTTAGCCATTTTCGTCATATGCTCTTTCCCTCCGGTATCATAAATGAATATTTTATTATATTACCATGAAACGTCGAAGAAGAACATAAGAATGTTCATAATTGACAATGAATTTAAACGGATTCATCAAAATGGATTATTCGGATAACTATGTAAGCGTTTTCTTTATGAGAAAATCAACTTTTAGATGTATCGACCAGTTTCAGTGCTTTAGTTCGGATTGAGAGATGAACTCTATCAGCGTGAAAGATTTCCCCATCTATGACATACGGTAATATACGATTACCCTCAATAATAAATTCCTTGCCCTTCAAATAGGTGACTTCTTTAGCAATTACAGGTTCTCCTTTCAGTAGGTCGGGAAAAAGTCTTGATAAAACTTTCCAACGTTTGGCATTATGTAAAATGGTTGCATCTATTAATCCATCGCTATAATCTGCATAAGGACAAATTGTCAAGCCGCCCCCATACATTTTTAAGTTGCCGCCTGCAAAGAGCCATAGGTCAGTCTGAAGAATTAGGCTCCCATCAACGAAAATTTTCCCTCGAAAAGGCTTGAATATCAGCAGTTCAATGATTGCGGCAATTGTATAAGCAACGGAACCACGGTTGAATTTATTGAGCCATCTTTTATAAAAAGATCGATCAGCCCTTATTCCGATTTCCGCATCCATTCCGATTCCGGCTACCGTCATTCCGTAGGTTCCATTTACATATAATAGATCCACGGATATCTTTTCATCGGCAATCAGCATCTCGACAAATTGCTCCGATTCGGCGACCAAACCGAAGTTTCCAGCGACATCATTTCCTGAGCCTGCTGGAAAAACAGCCAAAGGAATGTTCATAACGGCCAATTGTTGTAGAACGGAGCTCACTGTTCCGTCCCCGCCGACTACGATGAAAGCCTTAAGTGACTGTGATGAACCCATTTCCATCATAAAAGTTCGTGTCATCTCCGGGGAAACGCATATATGTGTTTCATATTGGACTTTCCTTGCGATAAGCGTCAATTCGATTTCCCGCCAGATCTTTAATGCCGCCCCTTTTCCAGATGTCGGATTGATGATAAATACATACATCTTACTACCCCATTTCTACTTACTAGTTTAGCATATTCGAACTAATTAATTAATCGAATTTCGAATTGTCCGTTTAGGGATTCTCGAAGTCGGGAAATCTGTAAAGGGAGGTACAAAGTAAAGGAGAGGATGTTATGCAAAAGTGGGATAGTAGACCAGACAAGCCTGATTCCGGTCAATGGGCCGCGCTAGGTGTCTCGTTCCTTATCATACTCATTGTCATCTTCACAAATCTTATGTAATTCCAAAAAGCTTCTTTCCAAATAGGAGAGAGGCTTTATTCATTTGTTTAAAAATGGGTTTCTCTTTATAATGAATAGATAGAATAGTAGTTCATTTCGGAAGGTGGGGGATAGTAATGGAGAATATAGAATTGATTTTGAACGCAGATGCTATGGAAATTAGGGAAATGGTCTTGAATAGGGGGATGTCTGTTTCCGATGTGACTTCCATATTCATTGATCGGATGAAGGATAAAAATCCATCGGTGAATTTTCTAGCGGAAGAACGTTTCGACGCAGCAATGGAGCAAGCTGGACAGGCGGATGCTGTATTATCGAACGGAAATGCAAAAGGAGCATTGTTCGGCGTTCCCATGAGCATGAAAGAGTCATTTGATGTCGTTGGAATGCAAACGACGGGCGGGCTGCTCGGCAGAAGAGGGTCAGTGCAGAAAGAAGATTCCGTTGTTGTAAGGAAGTTGAAAGCCGAAGGGGCAATCATCATCGGCAAGACAAATACGCCAGAATTATGTTTTTGCCAGGAGACGGATAACAAATTGTATGGCAGGACAAATAATCCATGGAATACGGAGCGAACAGCGGGCGGATCTAGCGGTGGGGAAGGGGCAGCAATAGCCATAGGTGCAGCGGCTGCCGGGCTTGGCTCCGATATAGGCGGGTCCATCCGTTTTCCTAGTCATTTTAATGGAGTGATAGGCTTCAAATCCGGAAAAGGGCAAGTATCACAAGTAGGCAGCTTCCCGTTTGTAGAAGATCCATTGCAGCAAAGGATGCTTGGAATCGGACCGATTGCCAAAACAGTAAGGGATGCAAAACTCATCTATTCGATTATCGCGGAACACCATATTGAAGAACGGGACATCGCGGATTTTTCGATAAATGTATTCCGAACGACCGAACTACCGATTTCCGATGAGACGGTAAAATTATTGAACAACGTATATCTGTCCTTGAAAAATACGTATACGACAGAAAGGGAACCCTTGCCATACTTAAAAGAATCAGCACTTATTTGGCAGGAGATCATGTCAATAGACGGAGGAGAGTCGACCAGAAAGACAGCATTCCGGAATGGAAAGGGAAGTCCGCTTACAGCCTATTTAAAAGAAAGGACAAGTGGGACTTCTGATATTCACCGTTATCTTTCATGGGCTTTAATCGGTGCATCCCTGTTCAAACCATCGCGTAAACGACAAGAGGAAATTGGGAATCTACTAAATCAGGGCGATGAATTCTTGGCAGATTATTTAACTAAACGAATGGTTGTCATGCCGGTGTATCATACCTCAGCCCCACCGCATGGAATTGTTTATAAAGAGATTTTTTCAATTAGAAAGACATTCCTAAATTACATGCCGTTTACCGCATATGCGAACACATGGGGGCTTCCCGCTCTGACAGTCCCGATCGGAAAAGATCGTGATGGAATGCCGATCGGTCTGCAAATCATCGGCAAAAACGGAAATGAGGATGCCATCTTTTCGCTCGGTTCTTTTCTTGAGAGGGAATTTGGAGGTTACTCGAGAGTGGATTAAATATATATGTAGATAAACAGGCAGACGAGGGTATATGATCCGTTTTCTATCGTCTGCCTGTTTATTGATATATTAATAAATAATGAAAGTTTTGATGGTGAAAAGTGGATGCTATGATATAATGCATTTGTGAAAAGTAAATTATTAATGAGGAGTAATGGAAATGTTAAAAGATTTCTTTATCGGCCTATCCAAAAACCAATTTCTGAATAATGCTGCAAAAAAATACGGTTTACAAATGGGTGCGCAAAACGTTGTAGCAGGAACAAACATTGCTGAAACGATTGAAAGCATTAAGGAATTGAACAAACATGGCATCTCTTGCACTGTCGACAATCTGGGCGAGTTCGTCTATGAGAAAGAGGAAGCGATTACTGCCAAAGAACAAATACTTGCAGTCATTGAAGCTATCCATGAAAATGAAGTGGATGCGCATATCTCATTAAAACCTTCCCAACTTGGCCTCGATATCGACTATGATTTCTGTAAGGAAAATATTGAGGAAATCGTAGCTGCGGCAAATGAATACAGGATTTTTGTCAATTTCGACATGGAAGACCATGCCCGACTCCAGCCATCATTCAATCTATTGGACGAACTTTCAACTAAGTACGACAATATCGGAACGGTCATCCAAGCTTACTTTTTCCGCGCTGAGGAAGACTTGCACAAGCATAAAGACTACCGGCTCCGAATCGTCAAAGGGGCATATAAAGAGCCTGCGGAAGTCGCATACCAAGACAAGCAGGAGATCGATAAGAATTATATCAAATTGATTGAATGGCATTTGCTGAACGGTAAATTCACATCCATTGCGACACATGATCATAATGTCATTAACCATGTGAAGGAATTCGTCAAAGACAACAATATACCGAACGACAAGTTTGAATTTCAAATGTTATATGGTTTCAGGAAGGACATGCAATTGGAATTGGCGAAAGAAGGGTATAACTTCTGTACATACGTTCCGTTTGGCCAAGACTGGTACGGATATTTCATGCGTCGCCTTGCTGAAAGGCCTCAAAATATGAACCTAGTCGTAAAACAGGTGTTTACAAAGAAAACAAATACAATGATCGGCCTAGCTGCCGGTGCATTCCTTCTGGGACGTCTTACGAAAAAGAAATAAAAATAACGGCCGGCCACTGGTTCATAATCCAGTGACTGGCCGTTTTTTATCCGAATATGACAATTACAATGAAATAGATGACCATTGCAATCAAACCGATTGGAACTCCGAATCTTGCCCACTCGACACTTTTAATATTCAATTTCCCAGCAGCGATAATATTCGGGATATTCCCAGGGATTAGCATCCCCCCACTGATGAGTAGACCTAGCAGGATTGCCTTAATTGTAGGTTCGTCCATTTCACTGCTGATTTCTGCGGCTGCAAGCGTTGCATTATCCAGTACCGCAGAAATCATATTGATCCAGTAGAGGACATATGGGTTCAAGTCCAGTAGGAATCTTTTTATGAACGGTTCGAAGCCTGCACCCAATAGTGTCAACGCCATGACAAATAGATAAACTTTAAAGCCTCTGATCAGGATATCCAACAACGATTCTTTCCCTTGTTTCGCCTTTAAGCCCCCGTACTTTTTGACGGGTCGGATTAATATAATTGCCAATAAGCCGAAAGCGAAAACTCCAGGGATGACATCAGGTCCAATAAGTCTTAAAAGATAAAAGAAATTTTCATCCAATTTACTTGTTGCGATTGTGGATAGCGGTTCGCCGATTGGAGTCAATACAGCCCCCATTCCAATCGAATAACAGGCGAGTATGACAAAACGGACTTCCGATTTGCGATCCAGTTCCAAAACACTGACGATCGCAACTAAAACTAGAGCTGCGATGATTGCCGTGATGACACTTGAAACAATCCCGAGAATAATAATGACCAGCGCTAGAAATAGTCTGAATGGTAATATCCGACTTACTCCTTTGATCATTTTTTCAAAAGGCTTCTGCAACCATTTGAAAATGAGGCCAGCTACTATGACGGCAATCGTAATATGTATTGGATCTTCCAGCGCTTTCAACACTAAATCCTTATTCAAAACTCCGCTGACTACGACCGCTGCGATGCCCATAACGAAGAGGAACACTTCCAGATTGCGTTCGACGAACGGGATGGTAAAGGGTAAGAACAAAACCAAAGCCAAGATGATCGACAATCCCAAAATCATAATCATTCCCCATCTCTGTAACGGAATTAACTTTCAATTCTATCATATCATTTTGATATTCAGAGGAGAACAATCTATTGAAAATAAAAAAGCAATGCCAGCGATGGCATTGCTTTTTACAATAATTAATGAACACCCTTCATAAACCTCGAGATAACTGGGGAGATGGCGAAAAGGATTAAGCTTAAAGCGATCGCCACACCGCCAATGACACCAAAATACATCATTTCAGTTTCAACAGAGTAAAACTTCACAAGTTGTGCATTTAGTGCTTGAGCCGCTGCGTTCGACAGGAACCATAAACTCATCGTCTGCGCGGAGAAGGCCGTCGGTGCCAGTTTTGTCGTTGCGGACAATCCCACTGGCGATAGGCAAAGTTCCCCTAATACTGCAATGAATATACTAAGGACAAGCCAAAGTGGATTCACAAGCGTATTCGCTCCACCGAAATAGGCCGGCAACAGAATGACAATGAACGAAAGCCCGGCAAAAAGAATTCCGAATGAGAATTTTTGTGGAATCGTCGGTTGGCGATTGCCCATTTTAATCCACAACCACGCAAAGACCGGTGCTAACACAATGATGAATAATGGATTAAACGATTGGAACCACGCAGGTGAGATATGGAAGCCGAATACATCCAAATTCGTACGCTTGTCTGCATAGAGCGCCAGAATGGTTGAACCTTGTTCTGCAATCGACCAAAACATGACAGAAGCCAAAAACAATGGAATGTAGGCAAGAATTCTTGATTTTTCATCTGAATTCGTCTTTTTGCTTCGATACATGACGACAAAATAACAGAAAGGAATTAAGAATCCAAGGATCCCTACTAAGCCGATGAATGAGTCGAATGTGAGCCATCCTCTAGGAATGGAAATGACCATAAGGATGACTAAGATAACAACAGCCCCCAAAGTAGTCAACATGAAGCGTTTGCGTTCTTCAGGCTTCAATGGATTCGGGACTTGCGTACCGGCTAGACCCAAGTTTTTCTTTTTCGTCAACATGAATATGACAAGTCCGAAGAACATCCCGATTGCAGCGATGCTGAATCCAAGATGGAAGTTATATTTCAATCCGATCTCTCCTACAATCAAAGGAGAGAGGAAGCCACCCATATTAATGCCCATATAGAAAATACTGAAGCCAGAATCACGGCGAATATCGTTAATGTCATACATATCTCCGACGATGCTCGAAACGTTCGGTTTCAATAGACCTGTCCCAAGAACAATCAATCCCATTGAGATGAAGAGCGCTGTCGCTCCTCCTGGCATTGCAAGGACAATATGGCCAAACATGATCAGAATTCCGCCGTAGAAAACGGCTTTCGACGTTCCGAACAGACGGTCTGCGAGCCATCCTCCGATTATGCCGGACATATAGACGAGTGCACCATAAATGGACATGATGGAAAGTGCCGTCGTCTCACTAATTCCGAGTCCGCCTTTGGTAACCTCGTAGTACATGTAGAAGAGGAGGATTGCCCTCATGCCGTAATAGGAAAAGCGTTCCCAAAATTCTGTAAAAAACAAAGTGAAAAGACCTTTTGGATGACCGAAGAATCCTTTTTGGGGAACGCTTTCAACAATTTGCTCTTTCGTAATTTGTGACATTTGAAATGTTGCCTCCTTTAGTATTTCATTATTATATAGACAAATTAATTATATTGTCAAAATAAAAATAGACAATTTTAAATTTGTTTTTACCGTGATAATATAATGTTTTCTGACACCTCCATTATTTTTAAAATTAAATTTATATTGAAATATCTGTTGGAATATTTTTCTGTAGGACCTGTTTTTTGAAGAACGGTTCGTCTGCGTTCAAAAATGTTTGAATATGAGCTATCATGTAGATATGCAGTTAGTAGAAATGGAAGTGTTGTTATGAGCCAATTGATTGTTGAAAATCTAACAAAAAGTGTTGGGGAAAAAACGTTGTTCCGTGATATTTCCTTCACGATCTTGAGTGGCGATAAGGTAGGCTTGATTGGGATAAATGGAACAGGGAAGTCTACGCTCCTCTCAATTATAGCGGGTTTAGAGGACGCGGACGCGATCACGAAAGAGCATCCGAATAAATATAGCATTTCTTATTTACCTCAATCACCTAAGCTCGACCCGGATAAATCAGTTATGGAAACAGTTTTTATGTCTGATGCGCCGATTATTAAATTGAATTTGGAATACGAGCATGCATTAGCGCAACTTGCAAACGATTCTTCTTCAGCTGAAAATCAGGCACATTTCTCACGGCTGCAAAACGAGATGGATGCTAGATCGGCGTGGGACTTGAATACCAAGGCAAGGATGGTCCTAACGAAATTGGGGATTGATTCATTCGATAAAAAGATGGGCGAGCTATCCGGTGGGCAACAGAAGCGTGTAGCTTTAGCGAAAGTGATCATCGAACCGACAGATCTTTTGCTTCTGGATGAGCCGACGAACCATTTAGATGTCGATTCGATCACTTGGCTCCAGGAATACTTGAAGGGTGAGCAAGGCGCTGTCATGTTCATCACCCACGACCGATACTTCCTGGACGAAGTGGCCACGCATATTTATGAATTGGCCGACCGCAAACTCTACACCCATACGGGGAATTTTGCCGATTATTTGGAATCAAAGGCACTTCGGGAAGAAATGGCGGAAGCGACCGACTCGAAAATGCGCAATCGATACCGAACGGAATTGAAGTGGATCAGGCGAGGAGCCAAAGCCAGATCAACGAAACAGAAGGCGCGGATTGGACGCTTTGAAGAACTTCAGGAGAATTTAAAGAAAGAGGGACCTGCGGTTGACATGGACGTGTCCTTGAAAACTTCCCGTTTGGGCAAGAAAGTGATCGAAGCAGATGCGATCACAAAAGCTTACGGCGAGAAAAAAGTCATCGATCGCTTCAGCTGTATTTTGCAATCGGGTGACCGTATAGCTATTGTCGGTCCGAACGGAGCTGGAAAATCGACGCTTATGAAACTGTTCGCGAAAGATCTTCAGCCGGACAACGGTTCCATTGAGATGGGGTCAACCGTGAAGATTGCCCATTTTCATCAACATCTTCCGAAAATGGACGAAAACAAGAGGATCATCGAATATATTAGGGAAACTTCAAATGATATTGAAGACGGCAGCGGAGTGCGGATATCGGCGACTCAAATGCTGGAACGTTTCCTGTTCCCTTCTTCTTCCCATGGTACCCCGATCGGCAAGCTGTCCGGTGGTGAAAGGAAGCGGCTGTATTTGTTGAAACTGCTCATGGAGCAGCCGAATGTACTGCTGCTCGATGAACCGACGAACGATCTCGATATCGAAACTCTCTCTGTGCTTGAATCATTTATTGATTCCTTTCCAGGTGTTGTGTTGACTATTTCACATGATCGCTTTTTCCTTGATCGGACTTCAACAAAGCTTTGGGTGCTGGACGGCTCAGGTACGATCGAAACCCTTTATGGCGTGTACTCGGACTATTTGGAAATGGAGAATGCCAGAAAAAATGATGCCGTATCCATAAAACCATCCCAAGTTGAACATAAGCCGGAACCAGCTGCCCCTAAAAAACGGATGACCTACACTGAGAAGAAGGAATGGGAATCCATCGAATCAAACATTGCCGATGTAGAAGCGAAGATTGCGTCGACAGAAGCACAAATGGTCGCATCGGGATCAGACTACGACCGTTTGAGTGAATTAACGAAGCAGCTGGATGACTTGAATGCTGAATATGAGCGTTTATTCGAACGATGGGAATATTTACAGGAACTATCCCGATTCTAAGGAGAGGAGTTTACGATATGAATATTGTTACGATAGAACCGACACCAAGTCCGAATTCAATGAAGATTGTATTGGACGAAACACTGCCTATGGGTGTCAGCCATAACTATAAGAAAGAAGATGCCGATGGTGCACCTCACCCAGTATCGAAAATACTTGAAATCAAAGGGGTCAAAGGAATCTACCACGTCATGGATTTCATGGCGGTTGAACGAATAGGCAATATCGCTTGGGAAGATATCCTGTCGGAAGTGCAAGCTGTTTTCAATGATGAATCTGTACTTGTTAATAGAGATTCTGAACAGACACCTGATGATCATTACGGAGAAGTGTATGTCCACGTCCAAACGTATAAGGATATTCCCCTTCAAGTGAAAGTTTTCGATAGCGATTCCGAACTGAGATTTGGTCTAAGTGAACGTTTTCAGGATGCGATGGAAAAAGTCCATAGCACCGAGGTGGAAAACTATATTCTCCTTCGGAAGTGGTCTGACTATGGCATCCGGTATGGTGAGATGCAGGAAATAGGTGAAACTGTCGTTCTGGAAGTTGAAGCCGCCTATCCTGATGACCGATTGCATGAAATTATTCGTCAATTTGCACAGGGAAAAAGCAATGTGGAAGAACGGAAGCGAAAAGTAACGTTATCAGATTTCAACGTGCCAGAATGGGAAAAACGTTTCCAGCTGATTGACCAGATGCCGGATCCGAATGTTTCGGATCTTCCATTACTTGATCGGGCATTGGAAGACGAAAAGATGTCGATTCGCCGCCTTGCAACGGTCTATCTCGGCATGATCGAGGACGAGTCTGTCATCCCATATGTAGAAAAGGCGTTGAAAGATAAGAGTTGGGCAGTCCGCAGAACGGCAGGCGATTGCATGAGTGATTTAGGGTTTGCCGGTTTTGAGGATGCTGCAATGAAGGCGTTGAAAGATAAGAACAAGCTTGTCAGATGGCGTGCTGCGATGTTCCTATACGAATCCGGGACCGAAAAATCTTTACCCGCATTGCATGAGTCAGAAAACGACACGGAATTCGAAGTGAAGCTGCAAGTGAGGATGGCCATTGCAAGAATTACTGAAGGTGAAGAGGCGAAAGGATCCATCTGGAAGCAGATGACCGAAATTAACACACATAATAATATTATGTAAACAACTAAAGCTGTATACACGTACAGTAAATAATGAAAACATGAAATTGCTTTGTATTCATTGTAGAATGATACTGAGAGTATTGACTTGTCGAAAGGGGAATAGACCATGAATGCGTACGATGAATATATGAAGAGTATTGTTAAACCAATGAGGGAAGAACTCGTTCAAACGGGCTTCACTGAGCTGACAACAGCCCAAGAGGTGGAAGATACAATGAAAACTCTAGAAGGCACTGCATTGGTTGTCATCAATTCCGTTTGCGGATGTGCAGCAGGATTAGCCCGTCCAGCGGTGAGAGAGTCGCTGCTTACGGTGGAAAATAAACCAGATCATCTATTTACAGTGTTTGCCGGCCAGGACAAAGAAGCGACAGAGACAATGAGAAGCTATTTCCCTGAAGTACCTCCAAGCTCACCTTCTATCGCTGTATGGAAAGACGGAGCGCTTTCCTACTTCATTCCAAGGGAGCAGATCGAGAATTTTGAAATGGAACAGATCAAAGATCATCTGAGCGGCGTTCTCGAACAAGTTTGTGCGAAGTAAAACAATCATCACGACGGCCGGGAGACCAGATTCGAATACGTATAAATTAGCTGAAATTGCTAGTTCGGAACTTGGTTTCCCGATTATCGAAAGAGAGAAACGGTCCGTTTTACGCATGCAGCGTGAATACGAAGCCGATGTACTAGTCGCAGGTAAAGACCGTTATGAACTATTCTGTGAAGGGATGGAAAAACCGCTTTTTTTCCATCCGAATTCGGCGGCTTTCCGACTTAAGCGCATATTGAAAGGTGAAACGGATCCACTTATAGAGGCTGGAGAGTTATCGGAAGGGGATACATTCCTTGACTGTACGCTAGGATTGGCGTCTGATAGCGTTGTTGCTTCCTATATAATAGGGGCGGAAGGGAAATGCCTAGGATTGGAAGCGGATCCGACAGTTGCTTTTCTAGTAAAAACAGGTCTTCGGAGATTTCCTGCCACTTTCGAAGCTTTGGAGACAGCCATGCAGAAGGTTGAAGTCGTTCATTCTGAAGCTATTCAGTTCTTGGAAAATCAGCCCAATCGTTCGTGGGATGTTGTCTACATCGATCCGATGTTTCAAACTCCAATCGAAGAATCGTCGAATTTCAAACCTCTTCGGCAAGCAGGCGTACATACTTCCTTGACTGAAAAGTGGATGGAGGAAGCTTTCCGAGTATGCAACCGACGCGTTGTCGTGAAAGACAGGTTCGATTCAAACGTATTCAGCCAATATGCCATGCAACGTAAAATTAGACCGAACACCAAGTTCCATTTCGGGTACTTGTCCAGATGAAAAAAGCCGTCCATACATTTAAAGTTTGGACGGCTTTTTGTATCAATTTGTAAAGTTCAATGAGCTTAAATAAAGGACGAGTGCGAGCATTCCGATTCCCATAAGTAATTCTACGTTCATTTATAAAAACCTCCTTCATAAAACCTCACAATTATCTTCATTTTTATTGTACAATGAATTTAAGAAATATGAAACCTTTTCAAGCCCATTTCGTAATATGAGTGAGGCAATGAAACATTGAGAGTTAGTATTACTAGCAATTAAGTAATTAGAAATTTTGAAATACATAATAAGAAGCAGGTGACCTGATGAAAAAACATTTGCAAAACCTTATCATCGCACTCGTCGCGGTCCTTACGCTTGGCGTTATTTCTCCAAACCATGAGATATGGACGAATCTGCAACCAAAAGACGACTCGAGGCAAGCCGGCATTCCGACTACCTCCAAACATGACTTACAGTTAGGGTTAGAGGATTCCATTTTCGGGCGAGAATCATTTGGACATACTCTATCAATTGAAGATGCTCTTATGCATCCCGCCAAGGAATTGGCATACTTGAAGTTTGGATCTAGAATAGGTCCAGTCATTCAAAATGAATTTGATAGCATAATTCTCCCGAAGATTGAAGAGGTTATTCAACAGACGGTTGCGTCTGCTGGAGGGCTGGAGAATAGTATGCTCTCCATTACTGAGACTCCTTCCGGTGATTACGCAGAGAAAATGTTTCATGTTTCTAACAAAGATGACAATAAAGATCTTATACGCTTTCATGTACGGACCGAGAAACGGCCCCTAGACGGTTATTACTATAACTTCCACTACCATACCGCAGAAGACGGTTTTACAGTGCATCATTCTCTTGGTGATATATATTGGTCCAAGAACACACCGCCAAAATGGTTATCATAATAAGTCCGCTTAAGAGGGCTTATTCTATAACTGTTGATTTACGTTCCGAGCGGACGCTTTCCGTGGGGCGGGCGGTGAGCCTCCTCGTCGCTTCGCTCCTGCGGGGTCTCACCTGTCCCGCTAATCCCACAGGAAAAGCCGTAACAAAGAACGGCTTTTGCGAGTAAAAGCAAAGCGTTAGGAGCATCTTTCTTCGCCGCTCTACACTCCAATCAACGGGATTAACCTGCATAAATACAAATGTGAAAATCGCGCGATCATTCCCCGAATACCAACTGAAAGCGAATAATAACCTTAATGAGAGAAACACAGTAAGAAATATCAAAGAAATAGGCACCATTTCGTTCAAAGAAAGAACGAAATGGTGCCTTTTTAAAGAAGCAGGGTAAGTACTGTACTCTGTCCTCCAGGATAATCCTTAGAGTAAGATGTCCAGAGGTTCGTGTCTATCTGCACTCCCAATGATCAGTTGATACGTGCCGGCATCTGTATCGCCTCATCGATCGCAATGGCTCTAGGTAGCCGGACACCACTGCGCATCTGCTCTTTTGATTTAGAAGAGATTCGTTGATTGGAGCGTAAGGCGGCGACTCCTGCGAAAGCCGTGACGAAGAACGGCTTTTGCGAGCACAAGCGAAGCGTTGCGAGCAGGATGTGGAGGCTGCCTTAATTTCTGCAAAGAACGCAGAAATTAAGGCAAATCGAACCCTACGTTGTTCGATTGGCTGATGCCGTGCCCGCGGAAAGCGTCCGCCTGGAGCGCAAATCAACTTTTCAAGCAGAGAGACAAACGCATTTTGCACGAACTAACAAAACCGATTTTTCCTATTCAGGGGAGGTCGGTTTTCTTGCTTACAGGGAACACGCCTAAGCCCTTATTCATCTCAATGCATACTTTGTATGAACCAGCTATTTGCCCAACTACAATCAAATGGCTGAAATATTGAGGGGATGTGTACCACTGTTGATCGTAAAGAGATTCAAACATAAGTTAGCATTATTGGGTAGCCTGCTTTTAGTTATGGGATTGGTCTTGAGCGCTTGCGGCACCACTGAAGATGCAAAACCACAAACCACTGCAGACCAAAAGATTCGGATCGGTTATCAGAAAAATGGTCCGTTGTTCATTTTAAAGAACTTAGGAACGTTAGAGAAACGGTTAGAACCGCTAGGATATAAAGTTGAGTGGAATGAATTTCAAGCAGGTCCAGCTCTTCTTGAAGCTTTAAATGCGGGGAGTGTCGATTTCGGAAGAACGGGTAATTCTCCTCCGGTTTTTGCGCAGTCCTCGGGTTCTTCACTGCAATATATAGCAGTGGCATTCTCGAAGTTCAAAGGTTCAGGGATTTTGGTGAAGGATGACTCACCCATCCAAGAACTTGAGGATTTGAAAGGAAAAACAATCGGTTTTGCTAAAGGTTCAAGCTCCCACTTTTTACTTGTGAAAGCCTTGGAGAAGGCTAATCTAAAATATGAGGATATTACACCGGCATTTCTATCGCCGGGAGATGCTCGCGTTGCGTTCGAACAAGGAGACATAGACGCTTGGGTCGTTTGGGATCCATATACGGCTGACACAGAAGTATCAACAGGTGCGCGACTTTTAGTAAACGGTGAAGGGTTAACTACGGACCGGGATTTCTTTCTCTCTTCGTCAGACTTTGCCGCTGAACATAGCGACATCTTGAAGGAAGTCATCGAAGAAATCCAGAACTCCAGTAACTGGGCCAATGAAAATCCTGAAGAACTAACAAAGATGCTCTCAGAAATATTAGGGATTGATGAAGCATCTATGAAATTAGCGGTAGAAAGACGGGTACATGGAGTAGAGAAAGAGATTTCCGAAGAAATCATAGCTGAACAGCAGTCAATCGCAGACACTTTCTTTGAATTAGGAATCATCCCGACAAAAATCAACATAAAGGAAAGGGTATTTTCATTTGAAAAGGATGGGGGGAAATGAGACCCGCATTTACGAAGACCCTTTACAAAACACTCCCTTGGGTCGTACCCTTTCTGCTCCTGATCATATGGCAACTAACAAGTATGACAGGAATCCTATCCGCTAAAACACTATCTGCGCCATCGGATGTCCTCATGGCAGGAGTTGAGCTTACACAATCCGGAGAACTGTTCCGCCACGTTCGGGTGAGCCTTGGGAGGGCTGTAATCGGCTTCTTGATTGGAGGAAGTATCGGGTTCATTTTAGGGCTCGTGAACGGATTATTCCGTACATCTGAACTGTTATTTGATACATCCGTACAGATGCTACGGAATATTCCACATCTGGCGTTAATTCCACTCGTCATTCTATGGTTCGGAATCGGGGAAGAAGCGAAAATCTTCCTCGTTGCGTCAGGGGTACTCTTCCCAATATACATTAATACGTACCACGGCATTAAATCTGTCGACTTAGGGCTAATTGAGATGGGAAAGATTTATGGCTTGAATGAAGTCTCCCTATTTCTCAATGTGATCTTCCCGGGAGCCCTCTCCTCCATCTTAGTCGGAATCCGCTTTTCACTCGGAATTATGTGGATTACCCTCATTGTTGCTGAAACCATCTCCTCCACAGCCGGAATCGGCTATATGGCGATGAATGCCCGGGAATTCATGCAAATGGATATCATTATCCTGAGTATCTTACTGTATGCCTTCCTCGGTAAACTATCTGATATAATTGCACGCTTCCTTGAACAACGATGGCTCAAATGGCATCCAGGATATGCGAAACAACTTTAGGGATGGAGGATAGCATGAAAGAAGAAAAATTTCACGTACAGCTTAGGGATTTACAGAAATCATATAACGGCACAAAGGTACTTGATGAGTTATCCCTAAACATTCGTAAAGGGGAATTTGTTGCGATTGTCGGAAAGAGCGGCTGTGGAAAAAGCACGTTGCTTCGGTTACTCTCCGGTTTGGAAAAACCCTCGGACGGACAGATCCTGATTGAACAAGAACAATTGATGTCGATCAATCGGCAATCGTGCATGATGTTCCAAGATGGACGCCTTTTGCCATGGAAGAGGGTTTTGGATAATGTAGCGTTAGGATTGAAAGGATCTCACCGGGATGAGGCTATGACAGTTTTAAAACATGTCGGTCTCGAACATCGAATCCATGAATGGCCCGCCAAACTATCTGGAGGTCAGAAACAGCGGGTTGCATTAGCGAGGGCACTCATCCATAAGCCTAGTCTGTTGCTGCTCGATGAACCGCTCGGAGCACTCGATGCGTTCACCCGTCTGGAGATGCAGAGTCTAATCGAAAATATATGGCAGGAACACGGGTTTACGGCGTTACTTGTTACGCATGATGTGGAAGAAGCGGTATCTTTGGCAGATCGAGTCATCCTGCTCCAAGACGGAATGATTGCACAAGATGTGGCGATTCCACTTCCGAGGCCAAGACAACGAGACCATACCACCTTCACTTCTACTGTCAACCAAATCTTAAAGCAGATCCTTCATGAGCCGAATCCTAGCGAACCAAACAGGTCGGAAGAGATTAGTTATCAGCTCAGATCAGTACCTAAAGCCGTCCTATAAAAACTTGCCGGGACAATCGATTGACGAATGTCCCGGCAAAATGATGGTATCCATTCTTTTGTCAAAGCATAGACTTAAAGCAGCACTAACCATTGTGCTATACCTAATTAGGATGATGCCAAGTGAAAAGAAGAACTCATAGACAACCCGCTAAAAACATTCGCAGTTTCTTAAGAAAATATATTCTTGTGACAATAGGGGCCGTTATCCAAGGCTTCGCAATGGGCGTGTTTCTGTTTCCAAACTATATTCCCTCAGGTGGAGCGGGCGGCTTTACAGTATTGTTGAACTATTGGTTCGGAATTCCTTTAAGTCTGGCTCTTTGGATCATGAATGCTTCGATGTTATTATTCGCCTTACATTATCTCGGCGGCAAAAGTACAGTTGGCACCCTCTTTGGAATTACCGTCACCTCAATCTCCGTTAATCTGTTTGAAGTGTCTATGGATTCCCCGTTCTCAACTGTTTCGCTCGACCTATTATTCGGATCTGTTTTTTTGGGTACTGGAATTGCCATTCTTCTAAGACAGGGTGTATCGAATGGTGGCGTAGGAGTTATCGCGTTGATTATTGCCAAGTACAAGAAAATCAATCCAGGAAAGTCCCTATTTTGGATCAATGGCATCATCTTTGTTATAACTGGTTACGTCATTGTATGGGAAATTATCATTCAAGCATTGATTTGCCAATGGTTATCTACAACGATTGTTAGACGTTTATATATTGTACGTGTCCCGAGAAAAAGAGTGATTATTGATTTGATATGGGGAAGGGATTAGGTATAAAGTGGTTTAGCGCATAAATTAAACACGTAAGGAAACCATACCTTTAATCAGCAAAAATTTTGATTGGACGAGGTGTGGTTTTGGGAAAAAGTGTTGATAAAGTGAGTGTTTGGTGTATTGTAAGTTTGGCTTCAATTCCTCTCATCATGACGCTAGGAAATTCCATGCTTATTCCCGTGCTTCCTATAATGGAAGACAAAGTTGGAATTTCATCATTTCAATCGAGTATGATCATTACGAGCTATTCAGTTGCGGCTATTTTCCTTATACCAGTAGCAGGTTATTTATCAGATCGCTTTGGGCGAAAAATGGTGATATTACCTAGTTTAATCGTTTCTTTAATCGGAGGTCTGGTAGCTGGCTTTGCTTCGTGGAAGATGGAGGACCCTTACTCGGTTATTATTATCGGCCGGGTTTTACAGGGGATAGGGACGGCTGGAGCCATGCCGATTGTATTGCCACTCGTTGGAGACCTATATCAAGATGACAGCGAAAAAACGAGTTCTTGTTTAGGTATTATAGAAACGTCGAACGCGTTTGGAAAAGTGTTAGCCCCCATCTTAGGTTCAGTATTTGCCGCTATATTATGGTTCCTGCCGTTCTTCTCCATTTCAGCGCTCAGTTTAATTTCAATTGTACTCATATTTTTCTTTGTTAAAGTTCCGAAAGAAAAAGATGAACCAGTAAAGTTTAAAAAGTTTTTAGGTGACACAAAAAAAATATTTAAAACAGAAGGCAAATGGCTGTATACCGTATTTCTTAATGGGGTTCTTGTGATGCTGGTTTTATTCAGTATGTTATTTTTCTTATCGGAAAACCTGGAAAAAGTCCATGATATAAAGGGCATTAAGAAAGGTTTCGTCCTTGCAATTCCGCTTTTATTTTTTTGTGTTGCTTCTTTTGTTTCCGGTCGAAAAATTAAAGGGAATCTACCGACCATTAAAAAAGTAATGATTGCTTGCTTGATCGCAATGTCAGCTAGTGTCATTTTCGTTGGGTTTACGAGCAAAAAGCTTATCCTTCTGTTAGTCGTCACGAGTGCAGTGGGCATCGCAATTGGCGCTTTATTGCCTGCACTTGACGCAATTATTACGGAAAATATAAAAAAGGAGTTAAGGGGTACCGTTTCTTCTTTTTATAGTTCAGCAAGATTTATCGGTGTTGCAGCAGGTCCTCCTATTATGTCACTAGCCATGAAAGATTTTCTTAAAGGAAGTTATATTATCGCAGGTGTACTCGGTGTTATCCTAACGTTCATTGTTGTTAAGTTCATTAAAGTCAATGAAATTGAAGAATCGAATAAAGTAACATAAAGCGATTCTTCAATCAGTGAAGGTTTTACTGTCCATTTCTGGGGAATAAAAAATAAGGACCTAACAGCAATGTTGAGCTGTAAGGGTCCTTTTTATAATGCTGATATGTAAATAATGAGCGTTTAATTTGATTTCAAACTAAAAAGAATGAGGGAAATTCCGGCGAAAAGGCAAACCATTCTTGTTAATGAAATTTTATCAGCCAAACCATGTAAGGCTAGTCCAGTTGTAACAATTAAAATACATGGACCTACTAAAGCAAGCAGCGAATTAATATAAAAGGCTTTTTCCAAATCATTGAACTTAAACATAAATGCGGCAGCTGTTATTTCTATGCTTCCTGAAATTACTCTTAAAATAATGATAAAAAGCAGTGCCCTTTCTATAATGGTAACCACATCCCCTAATCGTATTCAATCCTACTATATGCAACGGCAGCAAGAATTATTTTGGAACATTGCAACCCGGATAGGGTGTTTAAATGATAGGAGTTCCGGTGTTGTTCAGTTTATAAGGTAATGGTTTCTAGGAGGTTTATCGACCACGTTCAATAAAAACTCCTGATGCAATGCCGCCTAGGCGATATTGGTTATGATTTTTGATATACTGTCAAGTAAGCACAAGGAGGGTTAAAACAATGAAACAATACTTAGAGTTATGCTCCCATATCCTTGAAAAAGGGACTGTGAAAGAGGATAGAACGGGAACAGGGACAATTAGCGTGTTCGGCTATCAGATGAGATTCGACCTGCAAGAAGGATTCCCTTTGATGACGACAAAAAAAACAGCATTCCGCCTGATTGCCTCAGAATTGTTATGGTTTTTAAAAGGTGACACAACTCTTCGAACGTTAATTAATGACCGAAATCCGATTTGGGATGAGTGGGGTTTCGAAAAATGGGTGGAAAGCTCGGAATACGAAGGGCCGGATATGACTGATTTCGGGAGGCGCAGTCTTCAAGACGAGGAGTTCGCAAATACATATAAAGAGGAAATGGCCGCTTATAAGAAACGGATTCTTGAAGATGATGAATTTGCAGCAAAATATGGAGATCTCGGGCCGATATACGGAAAGCAATGGAGATCTTGGAATGCGGGAGAGGGAGTCATCGATCAGATTGATCAGTTGATTGATGGGATAAAACGAAATCCTGATTCGCGCAGACATATTGTCACTGCCTGGAATCCATCCGAAGTGAATGATATGGCTTTGCCTCCTTGCCATGCACTATTTCAGTTTTACGTTGCGAACGGCAAACTTTCCTGCCAACTCTATCAAAGAAGCGGGGATGTATTCCTTGGTGTGCCATTCAACATTGCATCATACGCATTGCTTGTTCATCTGATCGCGCATGAATGTAATTTGGAAGTCGGAGAATTCATCCATACGCTTGGTGACGCACATATTTATCTGAACCATATGGAACAAGTTAAGGAACAATTATCAAGGACACCGAAAAAACTGCCTACATTGAAATTGAATACGGACGGTAAATCCATTTTTGAATTGACCATTGATGATATTGCAGTTGAAGGCTATGATCCATATCCGAGAATTAAAGCGCCGATTGCGGTTTAACTTAGAAAGAGGATGATACTATGATTTCTTTACTTGTAGCTTATGATCTTAACCGGGTGATCGGCATTGATAATAAAATGCCGTGGCATATCCCGGAAGAGTTGAAGTACTTTAAAAAAGTAACGATGGGCAAGGCCATGGTTATGGGAAGAAAAACGTTTGAATCAATCGGTCGACCGTTGCCAGGGCGATTGAATATTATTGTTACACGCAACAAAGATTATGCAGCCCAGGGAACAGAAGTGTTCCATGATCTTCACAAAGCAATTGAACGAGGGAAATCGTACTCCGATGAAGTTGTTATTATCGGGGGTGCTGAAATCTTCAAGTTAACGATGGATATTGCTGATCGTTTATACATAACGGTCATCCGCAAAGAGTTTGATGGGGATACGTTTTTCCCTGAAATCGACGATAGCTGGAAGCTTGTTTCTCAATCGGCCGACCAATTTACTGAAGATGGGATACCGTATTCGTATTTGATATATGATAAGACGCAGAAATAAATAAAAAAGCGTCCTCATACATAAAGGAGGACGCTAAAAAACATGGAAGCACTGCCGGCGATGACAAAGATATGCCAGATTGCGTGATTGAAAGGGATTTTCCTCCATGCATAGAAGATCGAACCGAATGTGTAGAGGATTCCGCCGATCACTAATAATACGAAGCCTTCAATCGGCAAATTGATATATAAAGGTTTAATGGCTGAAACGATCAACCAGCCCATCACAATATAGAATACGAGTGAAACAGCTTCGTATTTATGGATGAAAAACACTTTGAATAGTATTCCTGCAATGGCAAGTCCCCAGATGACTCCGAAAAGTGACCATCCGAGGGCTCCTTTGATCGTGACTAGTAGAAATGGCGTGTATGTGCCTGCGATTAGGATATAAATCGCGGAATGATCAAAAATGGAAAACAATTGTTTCAGTTTTACAGGCATACTGTGTAGGAGTGTGCTCATTAGGAACAAGAGCACCATGGACACTCCGAAAATAGTGTAACTGACTATAGCGGTTGCACTGCCATGTTTTATTCCTGCAATTACGAGCAATACAAGTGCTGGAATGCTCAATGCAAATCCAATACCGTGTGTGATCGCATTCCAAAGTTCCTCTCTTGGATTTTTATAATCAAATGCTTCGGACATAATAAAACCTCCTTGCAGTTACAATCCTAACATACTATGACTGCCGCCAATATAATAAAGGAAGTGCTATACTTGAAAAAAATTCATATCGTCACAGACTCGACAGCGGATTTAATAGAAAACTATATTGACCAATATGATATCCATGTTGTTCCGCTCACAATCCATATTGACGGCAATACGTATACCGATGGAGTCGATTTACAGCCAGAATCATTCATAGAAAAGATGAAAGGGAGCAATGAGCTTCCTAAGAGTTCACAGCCTGCCGCCGGCGTTTTCAAACAACTATACGACCGCCTTGGCCAAGATGGCAGTGAAATCATATCCATCCATATGACGGGCGGAATGAGCGGAACTGTAAAATCTGCCGAAGCCGCTGCTGAAATGACCGATTCGAAAGTGACTGTCATTGACTCCATGTTTATTTCACATGCTTTGACGTTTCAAGTCGTGGAAGCTGCCAGAATGGCCAGTGAAGGGAGAAGTGTGGACGAGATTGTAAAGAGGTTGGCTGATGTACGTAAAAATACGACGCTATTCGTTGTCGTCGATATGTTAGACAATCTCGTTAAAGGTGGACGTATCGGCAAAGGGAAGGCGTTGATCGGTTCTCTTTTGAATATAAAGCCGATTGCAACTTTGCAAGACGGCGTCTATACACCAGTAGGCAAAGCACGCAGCCATAAGCAGGTTGTAGCGCAACTTTTCAAAGCCTTCAAAGAAGAGACGGCAGGCAAAATAATCCGTTCAATCGGCATCTCCCATGCGAATGGAATGGCAATGGCTGAGCCGCTAATGCAGCTAATGGAAGAATCAGGATGGAACGATGTCAAGTTCTCCTTCACTTCGCCAATCATCAGCACACATACGGGAGAAGGAGCGATTGGATTCATGTATTATACCGACTGATCACTTGGCAGGCGGTTCAAATTTTAATAAAAGGGGAACTGTGTTTATGAGAAGAATTTTCTTATTGATCGTCTTCTCATTCGTTTTAACAGGATGCCAGGAAAATGCCATATATAAGACAACTTCATTTTCCGAAAGGGAAGGCTTGGCACTATCGGACTATCGCATACCAGACTATTTCATTCCCGAACCGGTTACTGTCATAGGGCTTGGGGATTCACTTACCCAAGGGGTGGGAGATGAGTTGAAGAGAAGCGGATATTTCGGTCGTGTAGCACTGGCAATGAATGACTGGAAAGGTGTTGAAGAGATCGATTCAATAAACTTGGCCAAAAGAGGAAGGCGAAGCGACCAATTGATCGATCAACTGGAAGAGGAAGACATCCAGGCGCAAATTAAGAAGGCAGATGTCATCTATATGACAATCGGCGGAAATGACATGATGAAAATCGTCAAGGCGAACCTTTTCAATTTGACCGCAAAACCGTTTTATGTCGAATTGGGCAAGTTTGAAAATCGCCTCGATGAAATATTCAAGATGATACGCGGATTAAATGGTGATGCAGTCATAGTCGTTGCCGGCTTATATAATCCGTTATCCATCGTCACCGATGAAGCGAATGAATTTGAAACGGTCATCGAAGATTGGAATGAGGCAATTGAAATTCAGGCGATCATGGACGGAAAGGCCTGTTTCGTGCCTGTCGTTGACTTGTTTGTTAGCAATGAAAACATGGTATACCACTCCGATTTCTTTCATCCAAATGCAAAAGGATATGAATCGATGGCAAATCGCTTTATCGAAAAGATCGATCAATGCGGTTTGACGGAATTGTCGGATGGAAAATTGGATATGTAGAGGTGACCGTTGGTGAATCTTTGGAAAATAGCATTTTTCGTGCTAGCCGGCATAATCGTGTCCGGTATTATTGCATTAGTGATTTTACTTGAAGGTCCAGGAGATTCGGATCCGCTTCCACCGTTGAATCAATATTCGCCAAAGGGCAGTGTATTGAGCGTCAAGGCTACCCGTAATGACTTGGAGGCGCTCGCGAATAATTATATCCGAAAAGCGATGAAGGGTGAAAAGCTTCCTGTAACAATGGAAGTGCAGGATGATGTCATGCTCCATTCCGAATTGACCGCATTTGGGATGACTTTTCCCCTCATGATGCATTTTGACCCGGTTGTTCTTAAAGACGGAAATTTAATGCTGAAACAGACTTCTATGGAAATCGGCCCATTGAATCTTCCTCCGTCGACCGTTTTAAGCGTATTGCGCGATTCGTTCAAGTTGCCTCCATGGATGATCGTCAGACCTAAAGAGGAAGAAATATTCATCCACTTATCGGAACTGGAAATCGCAGGGAATTTACAAGTTCGGGCTAAATCGGTCGATCTTGTGAATGATAATATTGAACTTGAAGTGACAATACCCAATGATTGAGGAGTGATAGTATTGGCAATTCAAAAAGCGACGTTCGCCGGAGGTTGTTTTTGGTGCATGGTAAAGCCTTTCGATCGGTATGAGGGCGTCTTATCTGTCATCTCCGGATATACGGGTGGAGATGTTGAAAACCCTTCATATGAACTCGTCTGCACAAATTCGACGGGACATCGTGAGGCAGTTCAAATCACCTTTGATGATTCTGTAATTTCATATGAGGAGCTGCTTGCTATCTTTTGGCGTCAGATTGATCCGACAGATGCAGGGGGGCAGTTTTTCGATCGAGGGGAATCATATCAAACAACGATTTTCACCCACTCAACTGAACAAGAAGAGCTAGCCATGAAATCGAAACAGGAGCTTGCGTCTTCCGGTAAGTTCGACAAGCCGATCAAAACTGAAATTTTAAAAGCAAAACCATTTTATCCTGCGGAAGAAGGACACCAGAACTATTATGCGAAAAACCCTACTCACTACAAACGGTACTCTATCGGATCGGGACGGGAGCAATTCAAAACTGAACATTGGGGTGATCAATCATGAAGGAAGATCTTAAAATGAAACTGACCGATATGCAATACTATGTGACACAGGAAAATGGAACGGAACCGCCATTCAATAATGAATTCGATAGCCACTATGAAGAGGGCATCTACGTAGATATCGTCTCGGGAAAACCGCTTTTCAGCTCCAACGATAAATATGATGCAGGATGCGGTTGGCCGAGCTTCACGAAACCGATTGAGAGCGAGGAAGTGACAGAGCACTTCGATGCAACCCATGGAATGCGGAGGACGGAAGTGCGTAGCCGAACAGCAGATTCCCATTTAGGACATGTTTTCCCTGATGGTCCCGGGCCTGCAGGTCTTCGATATTGCATCAATTCGGCAGCATTACGATTTATTCCTAAAGACGAGCTTGAAGAAGAAGGGTACGGGAAATATTCCCGTTTATTTACTGACGGAAAGGAGGGGTAAGATGGATCGTTCTTTTTATCAATTTGTCTTATCTTTTCGGGGCGGAAAGAAAGACGACGAAAAATCCACTTTTGCAGAAGCGGTGTTCAATGATCACAGTTTTCCTAAAGATGAAAAAGGCTTCGACCCTCTCTCCCGCTACTTGGAGGAAAAAGCGGATCCCGAAATGCCAAGCATAGTTTTCGATGAATTGTATACATTGTACAAAGAGCGGTTCCAGTAGGGCCGGAGCATCATCTTCATTGCATAAAATGAGGATTAACTGTATGATTAGAAAAGAAATTTGAAAGTGAGGCGTGTACATTGAGCATACATATTAATGCGAAAAAAGGCGATATTGCAGATACGATTCTCCTTCCGGGAGACCCATTGCGTGCAAAATATATCGCAGAAACATTCTTGGAAGATGTAACACAGTATAATGAAGTGAGGAATATGTTCGGATACACAGGAACATATAAAGGGAAGCGCATATCTGTGCAAGGGACAGGTATGGGCGTTCCGTCAATTTCCATTTACATTAATGAGTTGATGCAAGAATATGATGTACAAAAATTGATCCGCGTGGGAACTTGTGGCGCAATACAAAAAGACGTGCATGTGCGCGACGTTATTTTAGCACAAAGTGCGACAACGAATTCACCAATCAACCGGACGTTTTTCAACGGTGTCGATTATGCACCGACAGCAGATTTCGATTTATTGCTCAAGGCTTATAATGCAGGTCTGGAAAAGGGTCTAAAGTTGAAAGTTGGTAACATCTTCACAGAAGACTTCTTCTACAATGAGCATGCAGAGCATGAAAAACTGGCGCAATACGGTGTGTTAGCTGTCGAAATGGAAGCGGCTGCCCTCTACACATTGGCTGCAAAATTCGGAAGACAGGCATTAGCAGTATTGACGGTAAGCGACCATATCCTTACAGGTGAAGTCACAACTGCCGAAGAACGCCAAACGACATTTAATGACATGATTGTTGTTGCACTTGAAGCTGCAATTCAATAATAAGGCAACGGAGGACCGCTCGCTGCATCAACGGCGGTCTTTTTTTGAATGAACCGTTATAACGGGAATGAAAGTGGGGAATGGGATGGACGAAAAAGAGAAAAATGGTGGTCCTGAAGCTGAAACGAACTACGAACCACCGGCAAAACGTTATATACGAATGAAACCGTTCTCGTTAGTCATGCTCATATTCGGCCTTGTTCTTGCGACAGCCGCGGTGACTTTTTTTGCGTTGACGACGGGGGAGGATAAGGTCGTTGAAGTGGTCAGTCCTCAAAATCCGGCGGCAGAGCGTAAGGAATTTAAAAAGCTTTATGAAGCTTATGATGAAATGAAAAAAACCTATTATAACGAAATTGATGAATCGGCAGTTATCGATGGTGCAATCAATGGGATGATTGAAGCGCTAGGCGATCCTTTTTCGGACTATTTGAATGAGAAGGAAGCACGTCAATTAACTGAAAGTATTTCTTCGAGTTTTGAAGGAATCGGTGCAGAAATTCAGGAATTGAACGGGTATATTAATGTCGTTTCACCTATAAAGAATTCGCCCGCGGAACGCGCAGGCATCTTGCCGAATGATTTAATCATCGCAGTAGACGGCAAAAGCATCCAAGGTATGTCCTCATCAGAAGCTGTCCTTCTAATTAGAGGGAAAAAGGGAACAACGGTCACTCTTTCCGTCCGACGAGGCGAAATTGGAGAGCCATTTGACGTGAAAATAGAAAGAGACGTCATTCCGATTGAAACTGTATATGCTGAAATGCTTGATAACAACATTGCACATATTCATATAACAAGCTTTTCTGAACATACGTATGATGAATTATTGGCTGCGTTGGATGAAATGGAAAACAAAGGAATGGCCGGCCTTATAGTGGATGTCCGTCAAAATCCAGGCGGTATGCTGAACACGGCAATCGATATTTCTGACCTATTCGTTGAAAAGGATAAAAACCTCTTCCAATATGAAGGCAAAGGAAATAATCCCGAAGTATATGTTGCATCCGACGGTAAAAAAGTAGAGGTCCCTGTGACACTAATCATCGATGACGGCAGTGCCTCTGCATCTGAAATTTTGGCAGGCGCTTTAAAAGAATCTGCAAATGTACCTCTTATCGGCATTAAGACATATGGGAAAGGAACTGTCCAGACACCAAAAGATTTGCCGGACGGCTCCAACTTGAAACTGACAACAGCCAAATGGTTGACACCGAATGGCAACTGGATACATGAAAAAGGAATCGAGCCTGACATCGAAGTCCCGTACCCATCTTACGCCACGCTCCCATTCCTTGATCCGTCAATGGAAATGAAAGAGGGAATGGTATCACCTGCAATCAAGACAGCTGAGGAAATGCTGAGCGCTGTCGGATATGATCCGGGAGAGATCGATGGTCTGTTCGATCAAACGACGCAGACAGCGGTCACAGAACTCCAAAAAGCATTGTCGTTAAAAGCGGATGGCATTTTAGTTGGCGATACGACATATGGTTTGATGAATGAACTGAGAAATAAAATCCATGAAGAAGATCCGCAGTTGCTAAAAGCGAAAGAAGTCTTATTGGAACAGATCAAAAAATGATTGAAAAGCGTCCACTCCTCGCGGTTGGGCGCTTTTCATGTATAAAAGAGGGGTACAGATGATTGACGTATATTTGTTAAGCGGTTTTTTAGGAAGCGGTAAAACATCATTATTACTGAATTTGATTTCCCAACTGAAAGAACAAGGAAAAAAACCGGCGATTTTCATGAACGAATTCGGATCTATTTCAATCGACTCCGATACAGTCGGAAAGGAAAAAGACATTCCATTGAAAGAACTCTTAAATGGATGCATTTGTTGTACCGGTTCTGAAAAGACGGAGGCGCAGCTGCAAGGACTGTTGGAAGAGAATGATGACATCGATGTCATATTGATTGAGACGACGGGTGCAGCTCATCCTGTAGAAGCGTTAGACGCTGTTTTCTCGCCTATTTTCGCAGAAAGGCTGCATTTCAAAGGAATTGTAACTGTGGCAGACGCAAAACGATGGCTGGAAAGGAATAAGATGTCGCCTCAGATCCGATCATTATTCATGGAACAGATTCGCCATGCGCATGTTCTCTTGGCTAATAAAACTGATTTATTGTCAGAATCGGAATTAGCAACCGTTTCAATGGAACTTTCCAATTTCAATAATGCTGCGCCCGTTATCCAGACTACGAATGCAGAAATCTCTTTCTCCTTCATCGAAGAAATGCTCAGTGAGGCTCCAAAACCGACACGGGATTCCATCGTTTCTGGTCGGAACCTACCTTTGACATCCAAGTTGATAACGTTTGATGAGCCGGTTGATAAAGAGGAATTCGAAGAGTGGGTCAAATCACTACCAGATACAGTTTATCGGATGAAAGGCTACGTGCCGGTTAAAGGAATAACAAACCCCTACCTTTTCCAGTATGCATACGGAATGGTCAATTGGCTACCGGAGTATATAAAAATGGAACCGAAACTTGTAATCATCGGAGAGGGAATCAAAGATATAGAGTATAAGGAATAATAGCAGTGGCGTGACTGTCAACCCCGTATTAAATGAAATAATAGTAGAATCAGCCAAAACCATCCAATTCACTTATTGTAGAACCGCCTTTGCCATCGTGTTCAGAAATTAACTGGTCCCTTTGGAAATTCATTCCGATTCTCTACTTCTCCCATGCGTTATGATAGTTTGCGAAGGGAGGAGTTATAAGATGAAAAAATCGATGGCAGTCATCTTGCTCGGTTCGGCGTTCTTATTGTCGAACACAAACAATGCTGAAGCTTCTTACAGCAATAACGACTTGAAAGTGCAAAACGTTCAGTACTATGTATATGAAGGGAACTATTCTGCGTACAATTCAAAAGAGGTTACTCAGTATATAAATACGTACTTGAATGAACTTGAAAAGTATTTTGGTAAAAACATAGAGGTTTCTCTACAACAACCTGAAATTCCGGTTAGAAAGCCTGTAGAGGAAAAACCTATGGAGCAGGCTAAACCAGCAGAACAACCAAAACCAGCAGAACAACCAAAACCGGTTCAACAGCCTCAACCGATTGAACAAGCAAAACCTGTAGAAAAGGCAGAGCCTGTTTTGGAGGAAAAACCGGTTAAAAACACTGTGCAAAATGAAAACATCTCCGCTATTGAAAAAGCGGTACTTGATTTGACCAACGTCGAAAGACAAAAGGCGGGATTGCAGCCTTTGCAAATCGATAAAAATTTAATGAACTCTGCTCGTCAAAAATCAACAGATATGTCGAGAAATAATTACTTCTCACATACGAGCCCGACATATGGCTCTCCTTTTGATCAAATGAAAGCGAACGGCGTTACATACCGTTCTGCTGCTGAAAACATCGCAATGGGTCAGCGTTCTGCTGAAGAAGTTGTGAAAGCTTGGATGGAGTCCCCGGGTCACAGACAAAACATTATGACACCGAACTTTACTCATATCGGCATTGGTTACGATGCAAACGGGAACTATTGGACACAACAGTTCATTCAAAAATAATTGCAATTGAAGAGTCATCCTTTGTGCCGCCATGGTACAGAGGGTGACTTTTTTGATGCAATTCAGGTGATTCCCATATATGAGCCATTACAAAACGTTTAAAACATTTTTGCTGGGCACATACTTTTCCAAGAGGTGAATATCATGGATGACGTAAAATCGAATGACAGTTTGATTTTATATATACAAAACCTTTTCCATGATTCCGCAGATCTTATTGTGCGGAAAATCACTTGGAAAGATGGAGATGGGATTATCTGTTTCTTCTCTACAATGACGGAAAGCAGCGAAGTGAATAAGCAGATTGAGATTCTTCGACTTCGTTCAATTGCTGAACTTCCAAATTGGGCGGGAACCGCAACCTCGAGTGTAGAAGCATTTTCAGTACCGAAATTGGTCAATAGTGTTACCAATGGATTTGTTGCAATTTTTTTCCCTGCAACGAATCTGTTAATGACCATTACAATCCCCTCATTTGAAGTACGTTCAACGACCGAGCCGACTAATGAATTCGTCATTCGCGGTCCCCATGAAGGTTTCGTGGAAAGCATCGACAAAAACATTTCGCTTATCCGGAAGCATCTACCCATTCCAGATTTAGTTAGGAAGGATATACTGATTGGAACAGATACGAATACGAAAGTTACGTATGTGTACATCGAGTCCATCGCTGATAAAAATGTCGTAAACGAAGTTAAAACACGACTTAAAAATATTGATCGTTCCAAAATATACAGCATTGGACAAATCGAGGATTATTTGGAGGATTCGGTTTGGTCTCCTTTCCCCCAGTTTTTGAACACAGAAAGACCGGATCGTGCCGTGGCGAATTTATTGGAAGGGAAAATTGTCATTTTCACGGACCAGTCTCCTTCAGCACTCATTGCACCGGTCACTTTTTTTTCGTTTTATGAGTCACCGGACGATTTTAATGGACGTGTCATCGTCGGATCATTCTTTCGGATGCTTCGATTATTCAGTTTCCTGATCGCCGTTTTCCTGCCCGCATTTTACATTGCTGTCGTCGGCTTCCATTCGGAAATCTTGCCATTCGACCTAAGTAGAAAAGTGAAATTAGCTGTGGAATTTATCCCATATCGTCCAATAATTGAAGCACTAATTGTGGAACTTTTCATAGAAATCATCCGGGAAGCGACAATCCGGCTACCAGCGCCGATTGGTCCAACAATCGGGATAGTCGGTGGTCTCGTAATCGGAGACGCAATTGTCAATGCGGGTCTCGTGTCGAATTTAATGGTGGTTGTCGTGGCAATGACTGCAATTTCAAGCTTTGTCGTGCCGAGCGTCGAAATGAACACGACAATACGGATAATCCGGTTTCCATTCATGCTTGCTGCCACATTTTTTGGTTTTTTCGGCATCGCTATTTTAGCACTCATCTTGTTTATCCATTTACTGAATAGATCTTCACTGAACCAACCCTATCTATCACCGGTTGTCCCATTTGACCCTTCCCGTTTTAAAAATATTTTCTTCAGGCTTCCTTATTATAAGAATCATAAGCAACAACAAACATTTAAACACGGCGGAGGAAAGCGGAAGAAGGGGGATAGAAATTGAACTTCAATATATCTAGAGGTCAGTTTTTTCTTCTTCTTTTTATAGTCCAGTCAGGATCATCATTTTTCTCCTTCCCGTCTCCTTTTATCAATGCAGCAGGGAGGGATGCATGGCTTATCTTCCTCGTTGCAGGGGCGTTCCACTATGTGATGTTGCTCTTCTATGAACAAAATTACAAACATTTTAAGATTGGTCAAATTGTCGGATGGTTGTATAAAGGTTATTGGCTTTTTGTATCCATCGTATATCTTGCCTATGTCGATTATACATTAGCGGTATGGGGGTTCCCGAAAACACCACAATTCATTGTTATCGCAGTTCTAGTCAGTGTATCTCTGTATGCTAATTTAAGCAGGGCGGAAACGGTAATAAACTTGTCTGTCTTGTTAATTCCACTAATATTATTATTTTTAGTATTCCTACAGTTCGCTTGGAAAGATTTAGTGTGGACGAATCTTTTTCCGGTGGGTGAGTCGACGAGTGTGGAATGGACGAAAGGGCTACTAAAAGCACAGCTCGCTTTCATAGGTATTGAACTGTATTTGTTTTTCAGAAAGCATGTTGACAAGAAACAGAAAATAAAAGGTCGACCGTTATTTGTCTATCAACTGGTGTGGTTCTTATTCTTTTTCTTCTCTGTCGTCATAATACTCTTATATTTCACTCCCAAGGGATTGGAAAGGATTCCCGAACCGCTATTATTTCTATTAAAAGCACAGGAAGTTACTTTTGTTGAGCGCCTCGATTTGTTTTTTTTATACATTTGGACGGTATGGACCATTGTCACCGTAACGATAATCTCCTTTGCTGCATTGTATGTTCACCGGCTTCATAGTACTAAGCATGACAAAAGGGATACAATCATTTGGCACATACTCCTCGTCTTGTTGCCTATGCTCTTTTTGTCCAAACAATCTATGGAACAACTGAATGATTTGATCATTTATGTGTATCTTGTTTTTGGCTTACTCGTTCCGGTCACCGTTATAATTACGAATCGGAGGAAGCGGAAATGAAGAAAATCTTACTCGTTTCTATCGCCTGTTCACTTCTACTAGCAGGTTGTTGGGATGAACGACTATACAAGGATATTACCATCGTCCCGCTAATGGGCTATGATGGAGAACCCGGGAAATGGACAGGCTACTTTACACATGCTGTAGTGGCTAATCCTGATAGCATTAGCTTTTCGACTGTTGAAGGAAGCGGCGTTTCCATAGAGGAAGCCCGGCTCGATGCAAATCGGAAGACGAGTGAATCACTTGATCCTACGCAAGTTCTAGTCGTACTTCTCTCTACAAAAGCAGTAAAGACGGATCTCTTGGAGACTTTCGATATCGCTTATAGAATGCCGCGTACCCGGTTAAGCAGTCGCTTTGTCGTAGTGGAAGGGGATTTAGCTCCTTTTATGGAAAAGACAGAAAAAATGGGTAAAGAGGTCCCCGATTACTATGATGAAACTTTAAACACTGCTATATTTGCTTCTATTATTCCTGACGAAGATATCCAGTTAGCTGTCAGATTACTATTAGACGAAGGGATTGACCTTCAATTACCTTACGTGAAAATGTCGGAAACGACAGGCACACCTGAAGTGGCGGGAGTCGCATTGTTCAGTGACAAAGTTTTTTCGGGTCACACGTTAGATACAAAGGAGTCAACCATCATTCAAATTCTTAAAAAGAAGCCTGGGGACGAGACGATGTTCACATTCGAGTGGGAAAAAGAAGGTAAAAAGTATCCGGTTACCGTGGGACTAGTCAAGTACAATAAGAAGTGGAACATAAAGGATAGCAAGATCAATGCTGCCTATAAAATGAAAGTCCAGGTTAATGAATTTGCTTATAATCATTTAGATGAAGAGAAGAAAAGGAAAGAGTTGGAGGGGTTTCTCTCTAAAGAACTGACGAATGATTTTAATGAGGTGATCAAGAAATTACAGGAAGCGAAAAGTGACCCTGTGGGCTTTGGTAGAACAGTACGTGCGTTCCATCCTCACTTATGGAAAAAAGGGAAATGGCAAGATACATTTTCTGAACTCGACATCAATGTAAAAGTCGATGTTGAAATTACGAGAACCGGTATAATAAATTAAATTAAAACCCGCGAGCTAGTATTTAGTATCGCGGGTTTCTTATTACCTGAATTTTCTTTTCTGAATATGGAGTAGACGTAGTGACAACGCGAGTGCTCCGACCGTCAGACCTGAAATGAGGCCGACCCAGTAACCGAATGGACCCAAATCGCTAAACGTCGCCAAAAGATAGCCGATGGGCAAACCCAGCACCCAATAAGACATAATCGCCATTAAAAACGTCATATTGACATCTTTATATCCGCGTAACGCGCCTTGGACGGGTGCTTGGATTGCATCCGATAATTGAAAGAGCGCTGCATAGATGAGGAACTGGGCCGCAATTCCGATAATGCGCACGTCTGTCGTATAGAGAGAGGCGATTTGTTCCCGGAAGATGAGGAGGATGATGATGGCTATGGCACTGAATGCAATTGCAAGACCGACAGCCAAGAAACTGTATTGCTTCGCATCACGGAATTGCCCAGCGCCGACAGACTGTCCGACTAGAATTGTTGCGCCCATCGAAATGCTCAACGGAATCATATAGAGAAGAGACGAGAAATTCAGGGCAACCTGATGTGCCGAAATAACAATGGTCGAATAGTTACTCATCATCAATGTAACCGCGGAAAATATGCTCGTTTCGACAAATATCGAAATTCCGATCGGCACGCCGATGAATAATATCTCCTTCCACCTTACAAATGAAAGCTTGCCCCATTTATTGAATAGCTGGTATTCGCTGAACGATCTGTGTTTCCAAGCGACACCATAGGCAATGAAAAAAATGAGCCAATAGGTGATCGCAGCTGCATAACCTGCTCCGACACCACCTAATTCAGGAAAACCCCAGTTTCCGTAAATAAGAAGATAGTTCGTAAAAATCGTAAGTGGCGCTGATAACAGAATGATAGCCATTGAGACGCGTGTAGCGCCGAGTGCATCGAAGAAACAACGTAATACGGTGTATGCGAAAAGCGGAAACAGCCCTAAGCTCATAGCTTCCAAGTAGTCGGCAGCTACAATCCGGACCTCCTCTTCGAGCGGCATTGATTCGAGGATGGGTGAAACTCCATATCGAATGATCATGAAAACGACACTAGCGAGGGCGATTGACACATAGAGACCTTGCTGAACAGTAAATTTCACTTCTCCGTTCCGGCGGGAACCTATTAGCTGGGCGATTATGGGTGTCAACCCCATCAAGATGCCGGCTAGACCGGTATAGACAGGCACCCAAAACGAAGAACCGATTGTTACACCTGCAAGATGGTATGTATCATATCGCCCAGTCATAAGAATGTCGAAGAAGGTAATCATGTACAGGGCAACCTGCGTAATAAGAATTGGCATAACAATTGTCGCCAGTTTTAACGGCTTTTTATTAAATGGAACGGTAGTTTGCAAGTAAATCATCCTTTAATCCAAAATTACCCCCATTGTACCATGGTTCGTTTGCTATAATGACTATGGAGTTCAAATAAGATGAATTCATATATTTGAGAATAGATGAGGTGAATGGCCATGAAACGGCCTGTTGTATTACTAACCGGGGGCGGCACTGCAGGTCATGTGTCGGTAAATGAAGCACTGATACCCGAATTCATTGATAAAGGATATGAAATCCATTATATCGGTTCCCACGACGGAATTGAAAAAGAATTGATAAAGGATGGTCATCGAGAAGTGACCTACCATGCAATCCAAAGCGGCAAGTTAAGACGGTATTTTTCCATGAAGAATTTTTCCGATCCATTCCGGGTAGGAGCCGGGGTCTTGCAGGCATATTCCATTTTGCGCAAGGTACAGCCGGAAATCATTTTTTCGAAGGGCGGATTTGTATCAGTACCTGTCGTTTTAGCCGCGAAGCTTGCAAAAATTCCAGTTGTCGTACATGAATCGGACGTTACACCTGGACTTGCGAACAAGCTCGCTCTGCCGTTTTCCAAACATATCTTTACGGTCTTCGAACAGACGCTTGACTATGTACCTGCCGGAAAAGCAACTTGTGTAGGGGCTGTCATCAGACCTGAAATATTCCAAGGCGCCAGGAAAGAAGGGCTGCGGATCGCAGGTTTGACAGGAGAGAAACCGATAGTTATCGTCATGGGGGGCAGCCAAGGATCAGCATTGCTTAATAACGCCGTGCGAAAAGAATTGGATGCTGTGCTCGATCGTTTTGAAATTATCCATCTTTGCGGCAAAGGGAATATTGATGAGTCTTTAGAACAGATGAAGGGCTACACACAGTTTGAATATGTGACCGAAGGGCTGCCGCATTTATTGGCGGCATCCGATTATGCTGTATCTCGAGCGGGGTCGAATGCCATATTTGAATTGTTGTCCGTCTTAAAACCGATGTTGCTTATTCCTTTATCCGCTTCTCAAAGCAGAGGGGATCAGCTATTGAATGCATCCCTTTTCGAAGCCCTTGGCATTGCAAAAGTGATGCAAGAAGAGGAATTGAGTGAAAACTCCATGGCTGAACTTTTCAATTCACTCAGGGAAGATGGGGATACTCTAGTATCCAATATGAGAAAAGTCTCACACACGAAATCTCCAGAAACAATGGTGGATTTAATTCTTTCATACAAAAATTAGCTGGAATAGATTTTTGCAGCTGAAAAATGAAAAAAGAGAGTTGCAAATAAATAAACAGGAATCTATTTTTGTTGAATGCTAATATGTCAATAAAATAGTACTAATCCCTTCCCGTTCTATTATTTGCGTGGTAATATGGATACGGATAAAAAATAGAAACACAACATGCCAATAGGCAAAATGTGGAGGTCATTTTACATGTCGAACAATGTTGGTACCCAACGTTCCCCTTATTCGGTATTCGCTGGTCCGAACCTTGGGTATGTAATGGAAATGTATGATCAGTTTAAAGTGTCACCCGAATCGGTGGATCCCGAACTTGCTGAAATGTTCAGAAGCTACGGTGCGCCTTCTATAGAGGGGGCAGATCAAAATACAGCAATGTCAGCTGTGCCAGAAAGTAATTTTGGAAAAGTTCTGGCCGCCTACACGCTAATCGACGCTATCCGCACATACGGGCATCTTGCCTCGGATATATATCCGCTGAACGATAGACCTAAAGATGCAACGCGACTGGAACTTTCGTATTATGGTTTATCCGAGAGTGATTTGCAGTCGATGCCAGCCTCCTTGTTTGTGAAAAATCCGCCCGCCCATGTAGAAAGCGGACTGGATGCAGTAAACTATTTGAAATCATTATACACTGGGAAGATTGCTTATGAATTCTCACATGTAATTGATGAAGAAGAGCGAACTTGGATCCAATCGAAAATTGAAAACGGAGAAATCTCCGTGCAGCTTTCTGAGGATGATAAAAAGGCTTTACTTGAACGGCTTACAAAGGTCGAAGGCTTTGAAAAATTCATTCACCGCACATTTGTCGGGGCAAAGCGTTTTTCCATTGAAGGACTTGACTCTCTAGTCGTCCTCATTGATGAGTTGGTTCGCCGTTCCGAGGCTGACAGAGTGAAGAAGATACTGATTGGCATGGCACACCGTGGACGTTTGAATGTATTGACCCATATTTTGAATAAACCTTATGAAATGATGTTCGCTGAATTTGCCGGCGTCCCATCCGAGCCATTTCTACCTGAAGATGGTTCACTTGCGACGACACATGGCTGGTTCGGTGATGTAAAATACCATATGGGAGCTCTATATAAAGCTCCTTCAGGAACTGAACGCTTCTTAGCTTACAACCCTTCCCACTTGGAGGTCGTCAATCCGATTGTTGCCGGGCAAACCCGTGCTGCACAGGAATCGACAAATCAGGAAGGCCAGCCTAAACAGGATATGAAAGCTGCGTATGCCATCATGATCCATGGGGATGCAGCTTTCCCAGGCCAGGGAATTGTACCTGAAACATTCAACTATAGCCGTGTACGCGGATATAAGACTGGCGGTTCAATCCATATTATCGCCAATAATACGATTGGTTTTACAACTGAGTTTTACGATTCGAGATCGACTCATTATTCGTCAGACCCTGCAAAAGGCTTTGAAGTTCCGGTATTGCATGTCAATGCTGACAGTCCGGAAGATGTCATTGCGGCGGCGTCGTTTGCGTTCGAGTATCGTCAAAAGTTTGGCAAGGATATTTTAATAGATTTAATCGGATATCGCCGATACGGGCACAACGAAATGGATGAGCCGTTAGTGACGAACCCTGTCATGTACCACTCGATCCATAAGCACCCAACTGCACGCCAAATCTACGGTTCCAAACTTGTAGAAGCGAACATCTTGAAAGCTGAGGATGTCGAAAAGATGGATGCTGACGTCTTTGCGGTGATGCAAGCCGCATACGACAAAGTGAAAGAGGATTCCACGAAAGCGAAAGAACGATCTAATGCAACGCCTGATTCTGTCATGGCGGGATACCCAAGGGATCTTGAAACTGGTGTAGATCACGACAGATTGCAACGGATGAATGAAGAGCTGCTTTCGTATCCGGATGACTTCACAGTATTCAGCAAGTTGGATCGGATATTGAAGCGTCGTGAAGAGCCTTTCAAAGGAAAAGGAAAAGTGGACTGGGCACATGCCGAACAATTGGCTTTCGGTTCCATTCTGCAAGACGGTAAACCGATTCGCATTACTGGGCAAGACGTCCAGCGAGGTACTTTCGCGCATCGCCATCTTGTGTTGCACGACGAAAAGACTGGGGAAGAGTTTGTACCACTCCATCATATTAGTGACTCGAACGCTTCATTTGTCGCTTACAATAGTCCATTAACTGAAACTGCTGTTGTCGGTTATGAATTCGGTTATAACTTGGAGAAAGACCAGGCGTTGTCAATTTGGGAAGCCCAATATGGGGATTTTGCAAATATGGCACAAGTGATGTTTGACCAATTCATTTCTTCCAGTCATTCGAAATGGGGCCAACAGTCCGGTATGGTCATTCTACTGCCACATGCATACGAAGGTCAGGGACCGGAACACTCAAGTGCACGTCTAGAAAGATATTTACAGCTAAGCGCGGAGAATAACTGGACGGTTGCGAACATTTCAAGCGCGGCGAACTATTTCCACGTCTTGCGCAGACAGGCAATGATGCTTGGAACTGACGTGGAACGTCCACTTGTCATCGTGTCGCCGAAATCACTTCTTCGTCATCCGCTCGTCGGCGCCGAAGTGAGCGATCTGGCAGGCGGACATTTCCAAACTGTTCTTGAGCAGCCTGGAACAGGCCAAAATCCTGACAAAGTGAAAAAGATTCTATTCGCAAGCGGTAAAATGGCAATCGATCTTGCTGAGAAAGTGAAGGATGGAGAAGGCTTCGACCACTTGCATATTGTCCGCGTGGAACAGCTTTATCCATTCCCATCCGATAAAATTGCGGAAATTGCAGCGCGCTATCCAAAAACGAAGGAGCTCGTCTGGGTCCAAGAAGAGCCTAAAAATATGGGATCTTGGTCATTTGCTTTGGAATACATGCTTGAAATCGCCGGAGATGAGAAATCAGTTTCCTACGTAGGCCGTATTCATCGCGCGAGCCCTTCCGAAGGTAATGGGGAAGCGCACAAAGCAGAGCAACAACGCATCATCGAAGAAGCTTTGAAAAAATAATTTCACATTAATTAAAGATATTTGTTGCCACCGTTGAAACGGTAGAACAGAGGAGGAATTTATTGTGGCTGAAATCAAAGTACCTGAGCTTGCAGAATCGATTACTGAAGGAACGATTGCAAAGTGGTTGAAACAACCCGGTGAAAGTGTTGACAAAGGCGAGTTCATCGTAGAATTGGAAACGGATAAAGTAAACGTGGAAGTCATCTCCGAGGAAGCCGGAGTCATCCAAGAACTTCTTGCTGCAGAAGGTGACACAGTAGAAGTCGGTCAAGTCATCGCAGTCGTAGGCGAAGGTTCCGGAGCACCAGCGGCACAACCATCTGCACCTGCACCTAAAGCGGAAGAGGTTCCTGCAACAGCACCGGCACCACAAGAGGCGGCAGCTGCACAAACAACTGAACAGTCTTCTTCCGATCGTACAATCGCAAGCCCGGCAGCTCGAAAGCTTGCACGGGAAAAGGGCATCAACCTTGCTGACGTATCACCAGTAGATCCAATGGGCCGCGTTCGTGCGCAAGACGTATCAGCACATGGCTCAGCTCCTAAAGCCCCGGCTGCGCCTGCAGCTCCAGCGAAAGCTGCTGCAGCACCGGTACAAGATGGCCGTGAAACGCGTGAAAAAATGACGCGTCGCCGCCAAACGATTGCGAAACGTCTATTGGAAGTGAGACAATCGACTGCAATGCTGACAACTTTCAATGAAATCGACATGACTGCTGTTATGGAACTCCGTTCACGTAAAAAAGACGATTTCTATGACAAGAATGATGTACGTCTTGGATTCATGTCTTTCTTCACAAAAGCGGTTGTCGCTGCTCTTAAAAAGTACCCATACGTCAACTCGGAAATTGATGGCGATGAAATTATCTTGAAACACTATTACGATGTAGGAATCGCAGTTTCAACTGAAGGCGGATTGGTTGTTCCAATCGTCCGTGATGCTGATCGCAAGAATTTTGCTGAGATTGAATCTACAATCGGAGAGCTTGCTGGAAAAGCGAGAGACAATAAATTGACGATTGCGGATATGTCAGGCGGCTCATTCACAATCACAAACGGCGGTGTATTCGGATCTTTGTTCTCGACACCGATTTTAAACGGGACTCAAGTGGGTATCCTAGGAATGCACACAATTCAAAAACGTCCTGTAGCTGTTGGCGATAATGTGGAGATTCGTCCGATGATGTACATTGCATTGTCTTATGATCACCGTGTGATCGATGGAAAAGACTCAGTCGGATTCCTTAAGATGGTCAAAGAATTGATTGAGAACCCAGAAGATCTGCTTCTTGGATCTTGATCTCTGCTTAACTGAAAAGCCCGAGTTTCTCGGGCTTTTTCAAATTACTGAAATTGGATGGTGAACTAAATGTCTTTTAAAGAGTGGACGACTGCCCCGACACTTCGTAAAGTCATGTGTAAGCATGCGGATGCGGCTAAGTATGTCGTGAACGATTGTTTAACACCCGGGAAAGAATATGATGTAAAAAACGAAACAGAGGAATTCATTTTCATCGTGGATAATACCGGGAAAGTCGGCGGCTATTATAAAACATATTTTGAATGAATTTTTACGCCCGGTGCCCACTTTTCGGTACCGGGCATTTTTTAGGAGGATGAGCAATTCATGGATCCATTTATTGCAAATGAAAGGTCAGTTCGGCATGGCAGAGATTACGAAAGGAAATATACAGATTTAATACAGGAAGGGGGCTATATTTCCCCTATCCCAAATCTATGGGAGGATATTCTAGTTGGCGTCGTATTGAAGAAGCCTGTACTTTTAAAAGGCCCATCCGGCTCCGGTAAGACAAAGCTAGCACAGAGCGTTTCTCATTTTTTCAATCAGCCGATGCATAGTGTGAACTGCTCTGTGGACTTGGACGCTGAATCTCTTTTAGGTTTCAAGACGATTAATGTGAGCAGTGGGCAATCCATCATCGAATTTGTTGAGGGCCCGGTTGTTCAGGCGATGAAAGAGGGGCATATCCTCTATATAGATGAAATTAATATGGCGAAACCGGAGACCCTCCCCATTTTACACAGCGTCCTTGACCATAGGCGAATGCTTACAAATCCTTTTACAAGTGAAGTCATTCATGCTCATCCTGATTTTACTGTAATTGCTGCTATAAACGAAGGATACGTCGGAACTTCACCAATGAACGAGGCGCTGAAAAACCGATTCATTTCATTTTCAATCCCTTATTTGACGGGGGAACAATTACGGGAAATCATTCAGGATCTTTATCCTCAAGCAGATGCATTTTTAGTCGATACGATGATGAACATCAATGAAGATCTTAGAAAGCAAGTGGTCAATGGTTTATTGTCTGAGGAAGCTGCTTCAGTCAGGAGTTTATTGGATGCAATAGCGCTGGCGGAGCACATACCGGTAAGACGCGCCATCGGGTACGCCATTGCGGAAAAACTGGAAGACAGGATGGATAGGGATCTCGTCATGGAATTAGTGGAAACATGGGTGAAGTGAGGCGGAAACAATGGTCAAAATAAATCGGTTCATACAATTCAATGATGAAATGATTGATGCGAATTTGCTATTGCTTTACGAAAGGTTAGGGCGAGCGCTTGCGGATGCGGAATTCCTTGAATTGACAGAGCGTAAACTATTCGAATTCCAGCCGAAGGAAGGTACCATTTCAATTAGTGTGTTTTGGAGGCATCGTGCCGAAGAAGTGACGCATGCCGGCCGGTTATCAGATATTTATTTATTGACAGCGGGTTTTTGGAAGCATTTTTCCGTTTCAGATTGGATCCGTTTCAGAAATAAGTACAAAAGCCACCCATTACGGAAGCTTGCTGAAGAGTTGCTGCTCATGTTGGAAGAATTCAGGCTGATGGATGTCGTTGAAAAGAAGAGACCGGGAACGTCCAAGGCATTTTCAATCAGACGGCAACTTATGCTAAACTTCCACAAGGATCGGCTCCTATCCAATACCAATAAGGCGTTCTTGGCTGATGCTTTACTGAATCAGCTGTACATCACATTGCATGAAGGGTTGTTGACCGAATCGCAGGTAGATGGGAATTTGCCGATCAGCCAGATTATGATGATTGCAATGTATGCAACAGACGCGAAATCAACTGAAGAAGTGTCCAAATTGGCAGAGCGTATCATCTTCATGGTCGAGGAAATCATCGAAAATGACCTTATTCATCAATATTATGTTGTCGGAGACGCCATCTCGGAAGAGACAGCCGTATTTCATTATCACGAAGGAATGACGGATGCAGAACAAGGGGAACTGGAACCGAAGGAAACGATTGAGGAAATCTTCCGTACGTGGCATCGTGAAAGTGAGAGCGAATCGGGCGTTCACCTTGAATACGAGCTGGAGCATGGCCGAGCGGGCAGGGGGGAAGGCGAAAACTCGACCGAAGGCAATGAAAATGCCGATGTCCAAGAAACAGGAACTGGACACTCAGAGGGAAATGAAAGCAGCAAATGGTCTGATGAAGAACGGAGCGGTTCTAGGAAGAAGTCAAAGCGGAAAACTGCAGGTCATGACTTCGGCAAGGAGCACATCAATGTCGTATATGAAGAGCAGGCAGTTCAAGCAGTGCGCGATGATGCGAATCTGACTAAGCTGCTAACATGGCGCGAAGAGCAAAAACCGCACGTCCGTTCATTTGCAGAGGAAATGAGAAAGCGGATCGAGTTGAAAGCGGATGCAAAAAGGAACCGGTTGATGAAGGGCAGGTTGTCGACGAAATTGACGACGTTGCTAGTGGATGAACGCCCTCGTCCTTTTTATCGGAAAAACGTTCCTTCGGAAAATCTGGACGCGGTATTCGGTTTGCTAGTAGATGGCTCTGCATCAATGATGGATAAGTTGGATGAAACGAAGAAAGCTGTTTTGCTATTCCACGATGTATTAAGGGAGCTATCCGTCCAACATGAAATATCCTCCTATTACGAAGATGCCAACTATGCTTCGAAGGATGTTCAGCCTAATGTGTTTGGAATGATGCATACATTTGAAGATAAGTGGAAAGATGACGGATTGACTATTCTCTCATTTGAGACGAATGAGGATAATCGGGACGGTTTTGCGATTAGATGGATGACGCGCAGGTTGCTAGGAATACCGGAGAAGCATAAATTCCTTCTCGTATTTTCGGACGGTGAGCCATCTGCCTTTGGTTATGATCGGAATGGAATTCTGGATACGAGGGAATCTGTATTGGAGGCAGAGAAAATGGGGGTCTCTGTCATCCATTTGTTCTTAGCATCAGAGGAGCCGACAGATGATCAGCGTGCACTGTTCTCAATGATGTTCGGAAGTAAATCGGCAGCATCGCAATCTGTTGACCATTTTACGGACCAGACATTGAGAATTTTAAGGAAACTGTTAGCAATTGTAGTGGGTTGAGAGAAGGAAAAAACCGCCAAGAGGGCGGTTTTTTGAATGTTATAGTGGTCGATTTGGGGACTGTGTTTTTTCGTGTACGGCAAGGAGGCGTTGTTTTAATTCTTCTTCCATACGGGCAATTTCCACTTCTGCCTGCTTTCGCTTCGCACGCCCATCCGCTTGGATGACTAGCGTTTCTTCGATTGTCTGAATCAAGTTTTCCTGCGTTTTCTTCAATGTGTCGATCTCAATGATGCCGCGTTCATTTTCTTTCGCAGTTTCAATTGAGTTCACTTTCAACATTTCAGAGTTCTTCAAAAGAAGGTCGTTCGTTGTTTTTGTCACTAGACGCTGGGATTCTACGGCTTTCCGCTGTCTATTCAATGTTAACGCGATAGCGATCTGGTTCTTCCATAACGGAATGGAAGTCATGATGGAAGATTGGATCTTCTCGGCAAGCGTCTGATTCGTCTGTTGAATCATCCTGATTTGCGGAGCGCTTTGAATCGTAATCTGTCTTGAAAGCTGTAGATCGTACAGTCGTTTTTCCAACCGATCTAGGAATTGACCCATGTCGTTCACTTCTTGGAACGCCATTTGGTCATTCGAAAGTTCAGCTTTCCTTTGCATTTCAGGAATAATGACGTTTGCAATTTCGTCTCGTTTCAGTTCTGCCGCAGCAATATAGACATTCAATGCCTGGAAGTATGTCTTGTTTTGTTCGTAAAGGCTGTCAAGCATTTGGACATCCTCAAGCAGGCCCCGTTTGGAATGCTCTAATTGGACACCGATGCGATCGATTTGTGTGCTCAGCTTCTGATACTTTGTCATCATTTCCTGGATTGATCGAGTAGCTTTGCTGAACAGGCGGCTCAGTCCGGTTTTTTTCTTTTCGGACAGGTCCTCGGGATCAATTTCCGACAACTTGCCCATTAAATCGCTTAATACATCTCCAACAGGACCAATATCCTTGCTTTGTACGTGGTCCAACATTTTATGGGAGAAACGTGATAATTCATTTTGTGCATTTGCACCATAAGTGATAATCGCTTCATAATTACCTACAGGTATCTGTTCGGCTAGTTGTCTCGCTTTTTCCTGTTCTTCGGGTGTCAGGCGATCCATCAGTTTTACAGCCACTTGGCCCTTCGTTTGCTCCGTCTGCATTTCTTTCGGTAAAAGCGGTTCATTCATAGTAAATGGATTGTCCAAAAGGTCATCCATTGTTTTTACCTCAGAATTCGTCACGTTATTTTCTGTCATTACGCATTTCTCCTTTCATCTCAAGCAACGGTTTGTTCTTTTTCATCGTCACATCCACGTAGTCCAGTTCAAGTTGCAACTGTTCAATGTCTGTTGCCAAGGCGCCTCGTAAATCCTGCTCCAATTGTTTATTCACTTCTGTAAGTGTTTCTCTTGTATGTTGGAGGGCAACCCTGATTTCCTGGTCATTCAATGGTTGATTGACCAGCATTGCATATTTGGAAGTCAACTCGACAGCAGAATCGAGATGTGAATAGAAAAATTTCTCGACATGATAGAATTTCTTAGGGTTTTTGCGTACTATGGTAAGAATCCTCTTTGCCAAGTTATTCATCTCGTATACTTGTTTAAATGCCTGGACAGAGCGGACTTGACCATATAACCCGTTCAATTTATTTATTTTTGATTTAGCTTCAGTGATCTGTGTTTTAATATGCTTATATTCCGATCTTGACATGCCCAGCTCCTTGACATTTGACGAAAGCTGTATTTGTTTAATCGTGAAATTACCACCTAAGTATATTGCGATCATCAGACCGGTTGCGGCAACTGGATTCATGCCTGCAGCAAGGATCATCGTTAACCAAGAGCCGAAGCTGATTGGCGCCGCTATTAAGTGCCGTTGGAAAAACTGCTTAACTTCTTGCATCGTCTACAGGCCTCCTTTTTTCTCTATCCTTTACTACGTTTGAAATGACCAAAAGTTTCATCCCCTTAGTCCAATTATACCTGAATCCTTACGGAAATACATTGTAATGGGCGTATGAATTCATTTACTTGGATAGTTAATCGGGATTTGTTAGAATGAATCCACTCACGGCTTTTAGTTAGGGGGGAACGTTAATGAAATATGAAGTTGTCTATATGAAAGCGGATTACGAGCCCTGGTGGATGTTTGAAGACTGGGAAAAGAAAATCCAATCAAGGCAGGCATTTGAATCCGCTCAAGAGGCGTTGGAATACTTACGTGAGGTAAACAAGGAATTCGGGTCAAAATATAAATACCGAGAAGAGCGGAAAAATTGTTTTTTCGCATACTGGTCAGATAGTGAACGCATCTTCTGTGATGGTTGCGATGAGGATTTGCAAATTTTTCATGGAATCATTTCCTTGACGAACGGCAAGCCAGCTTCACTTATGATGATGAATAATTCGAATATTTGATAATGTTATATTGACAATTAATTTGGGTATGGTATAGTAGCAGTAAGATAAAGCGATTTACCGAAGCAGACGTATTCACGTATTACAAAAGGTGATCGGCGTTGTCGGTGCTTTTTGTAATATGTGAATTTTTTTCATATATTAGCAAGAACAATTATTTGGAGGTAGACACAAATGAAACAAGGTACTGTAAAATGGTTCAACGCTGAAAAAGGCTTCGGATTTATCGAAGTTGAAGGGGAAGACGATGTATTCGTACACTTCTCTGCAATTCAGGGAGACGGATTTAAATCTTTGGACGAAGGACAACAAGTCGAGTTCGAAGTCGTAGAAGGCAATCGTGGTCTTCAAGCTGCTAACGTAGTTAAACTATAATTCGTCAGACAAAAGAGGCGCCTCTAGAGGTGCCTCTTTTTTACGTACAAAAGCGGAGGCGGCCTGTCGCATCTGGCCGCTGAAGCTAGACGTATTCTATTCAGGTTTGGTAACAGATTCCAAAGTTGAAGTGACGATATACTCCTCATCAACCGATTTCATAATTGACTCGCGCTTCACTTCTCCGAATCCTTCCACAAAATATTTGCGGTTGACGAAATCCTCGCCTTTTTCTTCAATGACAAAAGCATGATCGAATGTCTGATAAGGTGTTTCAACTGTTACATCCTTTTCGACAATCTTCCAATTGCCGAATACCGTGCCGACATTCAAAGGCTTCTTGAGGTAAATGCCGATTGGTTCCATCGCATTAATATCTTGCAGGGAAGGGAAGTCCTCATGTAAATCCACTGGTTTTTCTTCAATTTTCAAGATCTGTTCTTTCTCAATTTTGTAAATGCGCCTGATTACTGCGCCACCATTATTTTCATGAAGAATTACATAATCTTCATACGGATGGGCAAAATCAATATCCAACTTTGCAAATTCATTTCCTTCCCCTTTATACCGCGCAGTTGATCCTGCCGGAAGGAAGAAGTCAAGTAATGATTGGTCGTTTTGATTCGGTTTTGTGTCAGACTCCTCAGTATTCCCTGGTTGTTCGTTCGGTTTTGTTGTTTCCCCACTATTTCCCGAATTGTTCAAGCTCGTAGTTTTGTTCGTACAACCGGAAGCGATCAACGCAAAAAGTAAGACGTGTAATATTATGGATTTTCTCTTCATCTGCTGCACACTCCTTTCCGGTAGTATTGCCGATAAGATGATGAATATCCTTATATATATCCATTACCGATGCCCGATTTTCAAAACTAAAAAACCGTTTTCCATAAAAGGAAAACGGTTTCCGTATTAGTTGGAGACAGATTGCTGGTCTCTCCACTCCAAATATTCATCATACTGCATCATTTTATCGAGAATCGTTCCGTCTTCACGGATTTCAATAATTCGATTCGCTACAGTCTGAATGAATTGCTGGTCATGGGAAGTAAAGATCATAGCGCCTTTAAAAGCGATCAAGCCGTTATTCAATGCCTGAATCGACTCCAAATCCAAGTGGTTCATCGGCTCATCAAGCAGAAGGACGTTAGCATTATTCAACATCATTTTGGAAAGCATGCAACGGACCTTTTCTCCCCCTGATAATACGGATGGTTTCTTTTTAACTTCTTCACCGGAGAAAAGCATCCGGCCAAGGAATCCGCGTAAAAACGTTTCCGTCTGATCTTCAGGTGAATATTGGCGCAGCCATTCAACTAATGATGTTTCAGATCCTTGGAAGTACTCGTTATTATCAAGAGGGAAGTAGGAACGGGAAGTCGTTACGCCCCATTTGAAAGTCCCTGCGTCTGGTTGAGCTTCTTCGGCCAGAATTTCCAACAATGCCGTTTTAGCTAGTGGATTGCCTAAAAGGATAATCTTATCCTCTTTATTCATCGTAAATGTAACATCTTTCAGCATGACTTTGCCGTCTTGTGTTTTGGACAGATCTTTTACGCTTAGCACATCATTGCCGATTTCACGTCCAATTGTGAAGTTGACGAATGGGTATCTGCGTGATGAAGGTTTGATATCATCCAATTCAATCTTTTCAAGTGCTTTTTTACGGGATGTAGCTTGTTTCGATTTTGACGCATTCGCACTGAAACGGGCGACGAACGCTTGCAATTCTTTAATTTTTTCTTCTTTTTTCTTGTTCTGGTCTTGTGCCATTCTTAGTGCTAATTGGCTGGACTCGTACCAGAAATCATAGTTTCCTGGGTACAGTTGGATTTTCGAGAAGTCGAGGTCCGCGATTTGAGTACAAACCTTATTCAGGAAATGACGGTCATGGGAAACAACGATGACAGTGTTCTCAAAGTTAATCAGGAATTCTTCCAGCCATTGTATGGCTTTCAAGTCCAAGTGGTTCGTCGGCTCATCCAGCAGCAAGACATCCGGTTTACCGAATAACGCTTGTGCAAGAAGTACTTTAACCTTTTCCGAACCGCTCAGCTCAGCCAATTTAACATGATGGAGACTTTCAGGAATGCCCAAACCTTGAAGAAGGATTGCGGCTTCCGATTCCGCCTCCCAACCATTCAATTCAGCGAATTCACCTTCAAGTTCAGCTGCGCGCATGCCATCTTCATCTGAAAAATCCTCTTTCATGTAAATGGCATTTTTCTCGGTCATAATATCATAAAGACGTTGATGTCCTCTGATGACCGTATCAAGCACTTCGTTTTCCTCATATTCGAAATGGTTCTGCTTAAGGACTGCCAAACGCTCATCCTTGTTCATGATGACGTTGCCTGTTTGAGGTTCAAGTTCGCCTGACAAAATTTTAAGGAATGTTGATTTTCCGGCTCCGTTTGCACCGATCAATCCGTAACAATGACCAGGGTTGAACTGTATATTCACATCTTCAAACAGTTTACGGTCACCGAATTGAAGACTAACATTACTAACTGCTATCATAAAAAATCCTCCTAAATTCACAATGCTCCTATTATAACACGGATTCTTCATCGAGTGGTACGGGTTCGATCCGCTTTTCACACTTTTTCAGTTCATCTCGTGTATGATTGTACTGTATGTTTTCTGCATCGCCTGTTTCTATTCTACCTCCGATCCAATTCCACAAAAAAAACCCCCATATTAGGGGATCAACATTTGAATACGCTTCGTTGCCGATATGCGTCCAATAAACATAGCTCTTTATTCAATAAATATTCCATTCGCACATAATCCTTTTTTGTTGCAACGGCATGCTTATCCAATCCGGACATGGAGAACAGAAAATAATAGTCCTTCACTTTGCGGAAAATAAAAACAGTGTGGGGAAACTCATCAAATCTACATTTTACTTGATACTTCCGAGTATATTCCCAATGGAGAAGTTTCATGGTACATCTTTCCTTTCACTACTTAGTATAGTCGAAAAAGGGAAGGAACACAAGTTCGCAATCAACATAGTATAAGGAGTTTTGTAATGTCACAACGTTCTTTGAAACATAACACCATCTTACTTATCATTACGATTTTTATCGTTGCGGTCAATATGAGGCCAGCCATAACATCAATTGGTCCGATGCTCGATATCATTCGGGATGATCTATCTTTGACAAACGCAAAAGTGAGTCTCTTGACGGCTTTACCGGTATTTTGCATGGGCCTGTTTGCGTCTTTGGCACCTCTTCTGAATCGCAAGCTAGGGCTAACACGTTCAATGTATCTCATGCTGTTTGTCATTGGTTTAATGACAGCGATGAGGGGATTATATTCTAATTATGCTTCGTTGCTCCTATCTGCAATAATTATCGGGATTGCAATTGCCGTCATGGGTCCACTTCTCTCTGCGATGATCAAACAGAGTTTTCCGGAACGGGCCACGAGTGTAATCGGTGTCTATTCATTCGGTATGGGAGTCGGTTCTTCATTAGGAGCAGGACTTACCGCGCTATTTTTCGAATCCACCGGTTCGTACCCGTTTGCACTTGGCATCTGGGCTGTTCTATCGGTTGCGGCAATTTTCTTCTGGAGACTCTCAGTAAAAGGGGATAGTAATCTTCATCAGGAGGTAAGGGAGAAGGGGGAAAAGAGGAAAGTGGACGCCTTGTCACCATGGCGACAGAGAAAAGCATGGCTGTACTTGCTCTTTTTCGGCTTACAAGCGTCAAGTTTCTTTGGCATCATTACGTGGATTGTTCCGCTTGCGACAGATGCCGGTATGTCACTCGTGCAAGCGAGCACTCTATTAAGTGTAATGATGACGTTGCAAATCTTTTTGAATCTCCTCTTTCCAATCGTTTATGAACGTTTTCCGAAAAGGAGATTCTGGTTGTTTGTGTTTTTAACAATGGGATTACTTGCATTCATTTTGTTTTGGACGGGAGATCGCACGCTAATGTGGGTGAGTTCCATTCTCATGGCGATTCCTCTGGCTGGACTATTCCCGATTGCGTTGTTATTTCCATTGGATGCGACCGAAACAGCGGAGGATACAAATGAATGGACCGCAATGATGCAGACGGGCGGCTATCTAATTGCAGGCTTTTTGCCGTTATTGATTGCATTGATCTACGACTGGACTGGCGAGCATCAATATACATTGATGATTTTCATGGGATTGTTTGTAACTATGATGATCTTGACGTTTATGATTGGTGACCGTGAGCAGAAAATGGAATAGGAATTAAAAACAGGTGAAGGATTAAATCCTTCACCTGTTTTTTGAATCAGTCATTTCCAGTATTCTGATATGAATTCGTCCCGTCCTGATTTGGCACGGTCCTCTTCATAATGTTGCTGCTCTTTCTCATGGTAGTCCTGGTGATATTCTTCGGCACGGTAGAATGTCTCCGCTGGACGGATATCTGTCACGATCGGCTTCGCGAACCTGCCGCTATTGGCGAGCTCTTCTTTCGACTTCTCCGCAGCTTTCCTTTGTTCCTCGTTATAATAAAAGATGGCTGTCGTATAGGAATGTCCACGGTCGTGGAACTGTCCGCCCGCGTCTGTCGGATCGATCTGGGGCCAATACAACTCCAGAAGTTTTTCATATGTAAATATAGAAGGATCATATGTGATCTCGACGACTTCCAAGTGTCCCGAGTCCCCTTTTTTCACGTCTTCATAAGTAGGGTTTTCAACGTGCCCACCCATATAGCCCGACACAACGTCAACAATGCCATCCCATTCCTTAAATGGCTTCACCATGCACCAAAAACAACCTCCGGCGAATACCGCTTTTTCGATTCCTTCACTTGTCATCGTCTACAACCCCTTTCAATGTATACTCTAAATTGTAGCACACGAAAGAAAGGCTGCATACGGGTCATCCAAGACCGGAATGCAACCTTCTCTCGAAGTGCCAATGAGTGGTTGTGCTTTATTGTATTATGAATTAATAGACAAAGCTTGCGCCAATAATGATTAACAGGATAAAAAGCACAACAATCAAAGCAAAGGAAGAACCGTAACCGCTTCCGCCCCCGTATTCACGACCCATATATACCACCACCTTCAATATAGACTATGCTTCGCTTCACTACTTGTATGGGGAAATGACCAGATTCCGTAGCATTATCTAAGAGTCCTCGCATGGTATACTATCCATATACATACGCAACCATTGGCATTCAACAATCGTCCTATACGTGACTTTACAATTTGGAGGAATTAACCTTGAACGAAGACCAGTACGAAGGCCCGGTGCCGAGAAGAAGAAGGAGAAGAAAGCTACGGATAGGCAGGTTATTCTTCACGATCCTATTCATCGTTTTCATCGCGACAGGGCTTTATTCATACTTTCAATATAAGGAAGGGAAGTCATTGGCGAAAGGGAATATCATTGACCCAGGCCCTTTCCATGGTGATGTAATCGATCCCCAGAACCCATCCGTCGAGAATTACCTGTTATTAGGCATTGACGATGATGGGAGCGGAAAGTCGCGCACGGACACAATGATGGTCCTTTCTTGGAATAAACAAGAAGGGTCGATCCGCATTGTTTCGTTCATGCGGGATATTTATGCAGATATTCCTGGATATCAATCCTATAAACTCAATACAGCCTATTACTTGAACGGGGTACAGACCGTTAAGGATACAATTACAGGCATGTTCGGCATCCCGATTCACCATTATGCCATTGTGGATTTTGACAATTTCGAGTCGATCATCGATATTGCGTTTCCAGGTGGAATAAAAATTAATGTCCAAAAAGAGATGTCCGAAAAGATCGGCGTCACGCTCATGCCCGGCGAACAGCGCTTGAATGGTAAGGAACTGCTTGGATATGCCCGCTTCCGCGCCGACGCACAGGGAGATTTCGGCAGGGTGGCAAGGCAGCAGGAAGTAATGAACGCAGTTAAAGATGAGGCGATGAGTCCTGGAATGCTTCTTCATGTTCCGAAATTATCCGGTGCATTATCCGGCTTCATTGAGACCGATTTAACGACAAAAGACGAAATTTCAAAAGCGTTCACCCTTTTGGTGAAGGGCAAAGCCGATTTGGAAACGATGACGATTCCTGTTGAAGGTACGTATCGCTTCAACTCTTATGCACATGCTGGGTCGGTTATCGAGCTTGATGTTGAAAAGAATAAAGAGGCACTTGCAGCCTTTCTTGATTTAGAACTTGAGTGATGGAAAGTGGGGGAGTCAATGGATTACGAAGAAATTAGGTCGACAGCGCGCAAAGAACTGAATGATGGCACACCGCGAATTATCCGTTTCCTAGGAGGACGAGCCACAATGTTCGTGCTCCTATCAATCTTGTTGATTGGCCTGATTATTTTAGTATTCAGCAAAGTGGATTTCGTCTTTTACCCGATAAGAGTATTCTTTTCAACTGTCGTACTGCCAATAATCCTAGCAACAATCGCCTATTATTTGTTGCGGCCCATACTCCGTTTCTTTGAACGGATAAAGATTCCGAGAGTATGGGGGATTTTCATCATATTTGTCGGTCTCATCGGTTTGATTACTTTATTGGTTTTTCTCGTTTTTCCTTTTCTAAAGATGCAATTCGCAAACTTGATTGAAGAGTTTCCTACGTATTTCAATCAAATGCTCATTAATGTAGACACATTTTTGCGGACCTCGATTTTTTCAACGTATTATAAAGAAATGGATATAAACATCAACAGTTTTCTCGACAACGGGAAAGGGAACATTGGTGAATTCATAACAGATGCAGTCGGCGGAATCGCTTCCGGGATCACCTCATTCATTTCAGCATTGACGGGTTTCATTCTTGCGATTGTGACCGTTCCATTCATCCTTTTTTATCTATTGAAGGATGGGGATAAGCTTCCACAGATGATTAAAAAAATGCTTCCGCCACGCCTTCGGGATGATGCGGAAGTGATTCTCGATGATGCAGATCATCAGATCAGTGCTTATATCCAAGGTCAAATTCTTGTTGCCATAAGCATTGGAATAATGGTATCGATCGGTTTTCAAATCATTGGCATGAAATATGCACTGCTATTAGGCGCACTCGCGATGTTCACAAGCGTCGTTCCGTACTTGGGTCCACTTATTGCGATTACGCCAGCAGTCATCATTGCCATCGTCACTTCGCCACTAATGCTTGTGAAGCTAGCCGCCGTCTGGACGATTGTTCAATTGGTCGACGGGAAATTCATATCCCCGCAAATAATGGGCAAATCATTGAAAATCCATCCGATTACGATCATTTTCGTTTTACTGACTGCGGGGTCTTTATTCGGGGTTGCGGGAGTCGTTCTAGGTATACCTGGATACGCATTATTGAAGGTTGTTTTAACGCATATGTTCAAGTTGCTGAAGATCAGGTATAACAAGTACGAGCCGGATCGCGCTATGCATTATGAAGATGTACAAGAATAAACGAAACGAACGTCCGCTATCGGGCGTTCATTTTTTGTTCGATAATATTATTACGTAAACTTGTATTTAATTGATAAAGGCACCCGATTCTACATCGATGTGCCCTTAACCTAATCCGTCTCATACATGATTGTCCCGGTTAATGAAAGATCGTAGCCTCCTAACGCTCCGATTTCATTTTGAAATGCGGGTGAGTGAAGGATGGATAAGATAGAATTACGTAAGAATTCATTCTCGGGAGTCTTGTACATGACGAGGTCGTACCGTTCCTGGACGAGCGGGATGAAGTCTACGCCTACCATTGCCGCAGCTTTTTCAATCCCAACACCGACATCCGCAATTCCGGATGCCACTTTGCTGGCGACGGAGATATGGTTCAGTTCCTCTATATGATAACCTTCGACGTATCGGGGAAGTATGCCTTCCAACCGCAACTTTTCATCTAACAACACTCTCGCGCCTGACCCTATTTCCCGATTGACCATTTTGATGGAGGGATTGCTGAAATCCGCCCACGTCCGTATATTTTTCGGATTGTTCTTTTGTACGAATAGGCCAGCCGACCTCGATAGCAAATTGATGACTACGAATTCATGACCGGTAAGAATTCTTTTAATATAGGGGATATTATACATTCCCGTATCCCCATCGAATAGATGGGTACTGACAATGTCTGCTTCCCCTTCATACATTGCAATCAAGCTGTTCAAACTGCCTGTGTACGAACGGAGTGGACGGTAACCAGCACCGCTTCTTCCAATCGCATTTGCAAGCAGGTCCAGGCTGATGTCCTGTCCGCTTATGATCAGTTTCCTTTGTGATGCTGGCTGATACGGTTGGGGTGGCGGATTTGGTTCAGTCCTTTGAATCGGTAGTTCAGGTGTTGTCTGGGAAGCCGTTTTTTCCTGTTTGACAACAATCCCACCACTTTTCGATTTATCCTTGTAAGCTTCCAGGTCTTCTGAATCGACACGCATTTGCCGTCCTACCCGGTATGCGCGAATATCTCCTTTTTTTATAAGATCATAGACGGTCAGTTTAGAGACTTTCAAAAGATCCGCGATTTCCTCGGTCGTATACGACGCTTCCTTATTTCCAGTCATAAGTAACCTCCTGTCAGATTCTTATTTCTATTTTCTCTTATATCGAATAAAATAGCAATATATTCAGATATAAATAGATATAAACAATAATATGAAGATATAGTTAGTTATAAGTAGATATATCCTGTTATATTGTGTTATATATGAATATATCTAGTAGTAACGAGTGGAAAGGAGGAGTAATGTGAAAAAGTTTATAAAAACGATGCTACTTCTCGCTATTGCTGCCATTCCATTAGGGTGTGCAAATAAAGGAGAGGAGGGTATGAAGAAAAAGGAGATAGCAATTTCAGCAGCCGCCAGTTTAACGGATGCTTTGACCGAATTGAAAAATGTATATGAAGACGAGCACGATGACGTTTTCATCACTTTGAATTTCGGAAGTTCCCGGAAGCTTGCAACTCAGATTGAGCAAGGCGCCACCGCTGATATTTTTCTTTCAGCTAGTTTGGATGACATGGAGAGGTTGAAGGAGCAGGGGCTAATCAATGAGTCGACAATCGTGGATTTCACAGAAAACTCTCTAGTGTTAATCACGAATAATGTAGTTCAGATTCCCGTTTCATCATACGAACAGCTTGGTAGCGCTAAGTCCGATCATATTTCCATGGGGGAGCCGGATACTGTCCCGTCAGGAAGATATGCGAAGGAAGTTCTGGAGCATCTGCAATTATGGACGCCTCTACAAGACAAACTTGTCATGGGGTCGGACGTAAGGCAAGTGTTGACGCATGTTGAAATGGGGAATGCAGATTATGGCATTGTATATGCAAGTGATGCATGGAGCTCAGATAAAGTGACTGTCGTGGCGGTAGCAGATTCCTCTTGGCATTCAAACATCATCTATCCGGGAGCAGTTGTGAGCGATTCCAATTATCCAGCCGAGGCACAGGATTTCCTGGATCTCCTATCAGGGAAAAAGGGAAGCGCGGTATTGCAGAAGTATGGCTTCAAATAAGCATGGCTTTAAATAAGTAGAAGAGGAGGGGGCGACGGGCATGGATTATTCACCCTTAATGCTTTCCTTAAAAGTGGCGGCAATTTCCACTACGGTCGTATTCATTTCCGGTGTCTTTTTCGCACGCGCTTTTGCAAGAAAACAATTCTTCGGTAAATCGGTGATCGAGGCCATCTTCATATTGCCTCTCGTCTTACCGCCTACTGTGGTTGGCTTCGCCTTGCTGCTTCTATTCGGCAAGCATGGTTGGATCGGAAAGTGGCTTCTCGAGTGGTTCGATGTCCAAATTGTTTTCACTTGGCTTGGCGCAGTCATCGCTTCCATTGTCGTCTCCTTCCCATTGATGTACCAAAGTGCTGCAGCGGCATTCAACAGCATGGACGACCGTATCGAAAATGCCGCCCGAACATTGGGAGCATCAGAATGGCGTGTATTCAGGACCATTAGTTTCCCGTTGGCATGGCCAGGCCTGCTCGCCGGTCTAGTCTTGTCATTTGCAAGGGGGCTCGGAGAATTCGGAGCCACCCTTATGATTGCAGGCTATATACCTGGAAAGACCGATACGATTCCGATGTCAATCTATTTCGCTGTTGAATCGGGACAAATGGAGAAAGCTGTGTTTTGGGTTGTCATCATCGTCGCATTGGGCTTCAGTACAATCTTGTGGCTCAATTGGTGGAGCCGACGAAACATGCTGCGCTATGCGAATGAAAACCGAAGTAGGTGATACGATGTTGGAAGTGGATATAAAAAAGCGGTTATCCCATTATAATCTTGAAGTCGATTTCAGTATGGGAGATGAAATCCTTGTCCTGTTCGGGCCATCCGGTTCCGGCAAAACGACGATTTTACATACGATTGTGGGATTGACAAAGCCAGACGAAGGAACGATCAAATTGGGGGATAAGGCGTTTTACAGTGGCAAAAAAGATTCCATGTCAGTCCAGGCAAGGAACGTAGGCATGTTATTCCAAGATTATGCTTTGTTCCCGCATATGACGGTTGAGCAGAACATTCAGTATGGTATGAAGAGGAAGGACGAGCACCGTTCTTTTGTCATTGGTCAACTCCTGCAAGTGTTGGGCATTCATCAACTTTTAGTGAAATACCCCCACCAAATATCCGGCGGTGAAAAACAACGAGTGGCTCTTGCGCGAGCATTGGCATCCGAGCCATCCATCCTGTTATTGGATGAGCCTCTTTCCGCTTTGGATAAACAAACACGCATTGATTGCCAAAATGAACTGATCCGCCTTCATGAAATGTGGAAGATTCCGTTCATTATTGTAACGCATGATAGGGAAGAAGCCGAAAAATTAGGGGATCGAATATTATTTCTAGATCATGGAAAAATCATCGATGAGAGGAAATCTCCTTATACCGATTCACCGCATTCTACTTATTCTTATTAACCAATGTTATAATTTGGAGTAATCATTGTACGTAGGAATGAGGAATGGCAATGGGCGGCGGTGGAATAGATTCTCAGTTCGTTATGTTTTCTTTTGTACATCTATCGGTTCTTTCATTAATCGCTATAATGGTTATTCTTCTTTATATGCAACGGAAGAGATTGCAAGAGAATGTTCAGGGATTGAAGATGGCTGAACGTTATTTTGCGCTGTCTTTATTGGCGATGGATATCTCGTATCATATATGGCTCATTTCGACTGGACGTTGGGGATTGGATGACTCACTGCCGCTAGAATTATGTAGCATCTCTTTATTTGTCTCAATTGTGCTGCTATTGACCGGTAATCGGCACTTGATCGATTTTGTCATTTTCGCTGGCATCGGTGGCGCTCTCCAAGCAATGGCAACACCTGTTCTTGATAAGGATTTTCCTCATTTCCGCTTTTTCCATTTTTTCTATACACATGCGGGAATTATCGTAACGGGGCTATATTTCGTATGGGTGAAAGGGTATGAACCTACGTTTAAAGGTGTCATGAAAACAATGTTGATCATCAATACGATTGTACCGTTTATTCTAGCTGTAAACTGGCTCTTTGATGGGAATTATATGTTTCTTCGAATGAAACCCCACAATGGCAGCTTGCTTGATTTTCTAGGTCCTTACCCATGGTATATATTGTCACTGGAAGCGGTGGCTTTCATCATTTTTTCGGTCATTTGGCTATTACTGCGAAGAAGGGGAAGCAAGGCAGTACTTTAACTTTGACGATCCAGCGTATTTTCTATATAGACAATCATTCATCAGGAGTGCTAAAATTTACTAACCGACAATAGGGGAGGGAGATGACCAAAATGGAAACGAACAAACAATCGGGGGAAAAAGGGAAAATCAGCTTGAAAGATGCAGTCAAACAACAGCTTGAGGCAAAGAAAAATAAGACGCAGTCAGCGAAAGCAAATGGTAATCCAATTCAACAAACACCGAAAATGAAGAGCCAACAGTCGAAGAAAGTAACACAATCGAGCCGAAAAATGGGTGTCTAATCAATACGATAAAAAAAGCAAATCCCAACAAGGGACTTGCTTTTTTCTTTTCTTATAACTGTTTCATGAGATTTGCCATTTCAATCGCGGAGACTCCTACGTCCCATCCTTTATTTCCTGCTTTCGTCCCGGCACGTTCAATCGCTTGTTCAATTGAGTCTGTCGTCAATACGCCAAAAATGACTGGTATCCCTTCTGTCATATTGATGGCGGCAACTCCTTTTGCGACTTCATTACATACATAGTCGAAGTGGGGGGTAGACCCTCTAATGACAGTGCCTAATGTAATGACGGCATCATATTTCTTTGAAGCCGCCATCCGTTTTGCGATGATCGGAATTTCAAAAGCGCCAGGGACCCATGCGATTTCGATATCATCGGTGTCAACTCCGTGGCGGCGCAATGCATCCTCAGCTCCACCAAGCAGCTTCCCCGAAATGAAATCATTAAACCGGGATACGACGATGCCGATTTTAAGTCCTGTACCAATTAAATGTCCTTCGTATGTCATACTCATTCGTATTTCCTCCTCAGTTATGCAATAAATGCCCTAGTTTCGTCTTTTTCGTCTCCATATAGAATCGATTGCTATCTTTAGCAGGAAGTTCGATAGGGATCCGATTCTCTATCGTAATGCCATGTTCTGATAGGCCTTCGATTTTACGTGGATTATTCGTCAGCAATTGTATTCGGGTGCATCCTAGATCAGAAAGCATTTGCGCGCTAATGAAATACTCCCGTAAATCATCCCCGAAACCTAAGTGTGCATTTGCCTCGACTGTATCATATCCTTGTTCCTGAAGTTTATAAGCTTTCATTTTATTGACAAGACCGATTCCGCGGCCCTCCTGGCGCATATAGACAAGGACCCCTGTCCCGGCTTCCTCAATCTGGGCAAGCGCTGCCTGCAGCTGTGGTCCACAGTCACATCGGCATGACCCGAATACGTCACCTGTCAGGCATTCCGAATGGATTCTGACGAGAGGGGACTCGTTTTCATTAAGATCGCCTTTCACTAAAGCGATATGTTCACGTCCAGTCAATTTTTCTACGTATGTTGTCGCTGTGAAATCTCCATACGAAGTAGGTAAATGTATCGAGACGACCTTTTCGACAAGCGTTTCATTTCGCTTCCGGTATGCTGTCAATTGTTCGATTGTTAAAATGACGAGTTCGTGTTGCTTTGCAATTTCCAATAGCTCTTGTCCTCGGGCCATTGTTCCATCATCATTCATAATTTCACAAATTACACCCGCTGGAGTCGTCCCTGCAAGACGGGCCAAGTCGACTGCAGCTTCCGTATGTCCCGGGCGCTCCAAAACGCCGCCCGATTTCGCGACTAACGGGAAAATATGGCCCGGCCTTCTGAAGTCAGAAGACTTTGACTCTCTATCCAGCATTTTTAAGATCGTTTCCGAGCGTTCAAATGCTGAAATACCTGTATGGCAAGATGAATGGTCAATACTGACCGTGAATGCTGTCCCATGTACATCGGTATTCGTATTGGTCATTGGCGCCAATCCTAATCGGTCCGCCATCTGTTGTTCAATGGGGGTGCAAATTAAGCCGCGGCCTTCTTTAGCCATGAAATTGATCATATCCGGAGTCGCATAATCAGCGAGTGCAACAAAGTCACCTTCATTTTCACGACTTTCATCATCCACGACAATGATCGCTTTCCCTTTTTTTAATTCTTCGATCGCTTTTTCAACCGTTGCAAACATCGTCTTCACCTCTCAATCTAAAAATCCGCTTTTGGCGAGTGCATCCATCGTCAATCCACCGGACGGTCTAGTTTCTTTCCTGGATACGATCCGCTCTAAATACTTTGCAAGGATGTCACATTCTACGTTCACTAAATCCCCAGCACGTTTATGACCAATGATTGAATCAGCTTGAGTTACGGGGATAAGGGATATCGTAAACCCTTGATCTGAAATGCCGAAAATAGTTAATGATGTGCCGTCAACCGTTATGGAACCTTTCGGAACAAGATGCGACTGAAACTCAGAAGCCAATTGAATGTCCATATAGATCGCATTTTCGACCGGTCTGACCGCAGTAATTTCACCGATGCCATCGACATGACCTGTCACAAAATGGCCGCCAAACCGGCCTTTCGCGGCCATTGCACGTTCCAGATTTACACGGCTGCCGGATTTTAATGTGAATAGCGTCGTTGCCAGGAACGTCTCAGGCATAACGTCCGCTGCAAATTGCGTTGTTGAGAAATCCGATACGGTAAGACATACTCCGTTAACTGAAATACTATCTCCTTTTTTTACGTCAGAAAGTACATGGCTGCACTTAATTAACAATTGCATCGAAGAAGAACCTTTCTTTATCGCATGAACGGTTCCAATTTCTTCAACAATTCCTGTAAACAATCAGCGTACACCTCCAATCTGAAAAGTGCTTGAAGCTTAAGATGCCTTAGACATCTATCTAAAATAATTCGTATAGGGTTCTTTCCACCATGGGGCAAACGGGTGGTGAGGAAAGGGTTTTCTGGAAGATAATTGACGTAGTTTTTTGGAACTTTAGATATGAAAATGCCCGGTTGCTGAAATCCGCCTCTTTTTTACAAAAAATCATGATTGCTTCAATTCCGGCATCCTGAAGAAGCCTAATCCCTCTACAAGTGAAAGAAGAATTCGGATTAATGGACGCGTTGAAGAAACGGCGACTGCCGCTTGCATTGATTGTGTCTGTACACACACCTGCTTCAAGTTTTCCAACAGAGATGACTCCATGTAATCGGTGTGGTCCATCGAATTCCCCCTTTCATTTTGGAAAGGGCGGATAGAGTTGGGCATGGCCATCAAACACGAGCAACTTCTCCCATCCAGACTTTAACTGTCGGTGCCGGAGTTTCACCAGCTCCACCGTCTTCCGTAGGGAAGAACGGGTCACGGACTGACAAGCATAGCGCTTGATCACCGCCGGTAAGGAATTTCACCTTGCCCCGAAGTTTCGTTTTGATTTGACCGATTCAAATTTAACATACATTTGAAACAGTTGCCAAGTTACTGAGCGTACAATGAATATGAGATTATTCGTCATCTGCGTGATTCAATGATAAGATAAATAGGGATTCCATGAGGAAGAGCATAGGTTTTTATGAATTTATTTAAAAAAGATGGGTCAAAATACTTTATTGAAAAATGAACCTTAAGAACGGCGTGAATTAGTAACTGAAAATGGTTTATAATCGAGTGAGTTATGTATTTTAATGTTAAGGGAAGAGGGATGTTGGATAATGACTGGTTCGATTCATCAACGGAAAGCGGAGCATATCGACATCACGCTCAATGAAAAAGTGACAGGGAACCATATTACAACCGGATTGGAAAGGGTTCACTTCATTCATAACGCACTACCTGAAATTGACTTTAGTGATATCTCCATCGAAAGTAAATTTGTGGACCAAATGCGCCCAACGCCTTTTATGATCAGCTCCATGACTGGCGGCGCTGCATTCGCTGAAGCAATCAACCGTAATTTAGCGCTTGCTGCTGAAGAAAAAGGGTGGATATTGGCTTTGGGATCGATGCGTGCATTAATTGAAAGTGAAGAGCATCGGGCATCCTTCCAAGTTAGACAATACGCGCCAACTGTTCCGATCATCGCCAATTTAGGCGCGGTTCAATTGAATTACGGATTTGGCGTCGATCAATGCCGACAAATCATCGAAATGACGGATGCGGATGCTTTGGTATTGCATCTGAACAGTCTTCAGGAAGTTATTCAACCTAACGGAGATCTGAATTTCAAGGATTTATTAGTGAAAATCGAAGAATTGACGAATGCATTGGAAGTTCCTATAGGTGTGAAAGAAGTCGGTTGGGGAATCGACGGGGAGACAGCCAAAAAGCTATGTGATATCGGTGTATCTTTTATTGACGTAGCGGGAGCAGGCGGAACATCTTGGAGCCAAGTGGAGAAATACCGTTCAACCGATCCGGTAAAGCAAGCCGCTGCTGAAACGTTCAGCGTATGGGGCATTCCCACGGTCGAATGTGTTGTGTCTGTCCGTGAAAAGATTGATACGCAAACGATTGTTGCAAGTGGCGGCATGTCGACTGGACTGGACGCTGCGAAAACAATCGCTTTAGGCGCGGATGTCGTCGGTTTCGGAAGATCTATCTTGAAAGAGGCGACTCAGTCTCCAGAAGATGTCATAAGAGTGATGGAAACGAAAGAACTCGAGCTGCGAATGGCCATGTTCGGTGTCGGTGCATCTACATTGGCGGAATTGCAAGCGAGTGATAGAGTACGCTATATAAAGTAGGAATGAGATGGCCACTTTCATACAGAGTGGCCTATTTGCATTTATATTCAGTTAATTAGTTGAAAATGAGAACGTTAGTTTGTATAATGGATTAAGAGGGGGATTGAATGAAATGCCTCGAAATCCGGGAATGACAGACGAAAAGATCATTGAATTGTATAAGAGCGGATTGTCTTATGACAAACTTTGTAACATAATTGGATTGTCGGATCGTGCAATCCGTAATGTATTGACAAAGAATGGGGTTGCATTGAATCCGATTGGCCGTCGAAGAATCCATAAAGTAAATGAAGACTTCTTCAAAACATGGTCTCATGAGATGGCTTGGGTATTGGGATTATTCATTACGGATGGCCATGTGAATAAGAAAGTCCATTCTGTGTATTTAGCCCAAAAAGATGAAGATTTATTGAGAAAAGTAGCCAAGCTTATGGATGCGAATCCGACAATTGCACAAGGTACCGGTACGAGAACAACTCCAATGTTGATTATTAACTCAAAAATTATTAAGCAGGATCTTGAGCGGTTTGGTGTCACACCGAACAAATCATATTCAGTGGCCTTTCCGAATGTACCAGAAGAATTTTTACCCGCGTTTGTCAGAGGCGTTATTGATGGAGATGGTTGGGTGCAGAATCGCGGATATGTAATGAATGTGACTACAGCAAGCGAATTGTTTGCGAATGGGCTTTTGTCAGTATTACAAGATTGGAATTTACGTTCGGAAATAACAATTGAACTAACTCAATCCAAGAAGACCATCTATCGTATTTGGGTAAAAGGAAAACATGACCTTCCTAAACTCGCTAATATTCTTTACGAGGAAGCTGGTGAACTGTTTAACGAAAATAAAAGGTTAAGAATGATTCAACATGCCATTATATCGGAACAAACAATTTTGCAATTGGAGTGAATAATATGTGGAAATTAGTAAATGGTAAGTTGCAACAAACTTCGGATACAGATCGAGTAAAATTTAGAACAAACATTAGCAAAGAGATACTAAATGATTTAAACAAACTAGCAGAGGAAAATGATACCCATACGAACTATTTATTAGAAAGTGGTTTGCTGCATGTATTAAAGCTAGATGTAATTGCGTTCAATAAAGACTTAAGACCGAAAGATCGAGTACAATATAAAACAACATACGACAAAGAGTTATTAGAAGAAATAAAGAAGAAGGCAAAGGATCACAATATATTCATCAATGATCTAATTGAACATAGCGTGCAATTCATAAATATAGAAGAAAGTAAGAGCAGGAACTATAGATATAGAATAGAGAAGTAAACAATTTAATTCTCAAAGAACGCCCCCGTCATAATATATATTAGCGGACACTAAATATCACATTAAAGTATACTTGAAACAGTGAGACGAAACCGAATTTTTGAGATGAAAAACCTGCAACGGATCATAAAATGACTTCCGCTGCAGGATCTGTTAGTTTCTCTTCTAATACGATATTCCTTCGTTTCATTTGAATAAAAAACAACAACGTCAAACTTAGACTGACCATCCCGAAAATAATCACCATCATCTGTAGTCCGACAATATCCAAAAATGCGCCAGCGCTCAACAATACTACTTGGAACATGACCCGCTCCAACATATTGCGGAATGAGAAAAATCGTCCATGGTACGCTTTCGGCATCTGTTTCTGAAAAATAACCATTGCTGTCGGAAAAAAACATCCTAACGCGAAGCCTAATACTGCAAATGAAGCCAATGTGACAATTATATTATGTGCAAAAAATAGCATGAATTCAGCAACAGCCACCATTGTCGCGAAGAAGAATAAAATGACCGTAGTCTTCCATTTTCTTGTAATGAGCTTTACTGCAAATGATCCGATCATGAAGGCAATCCCTTCAAACGTATAGATCAATCCTTTAATCGATGCGGAATCCTGGATTTCACTAATATTAATGACAATCAGGTTGAATGACCCGATAAATAATAAGGGGATCATCGTCATAATTAATGTCATGCCGACTGCTGGAAACTCTTTTAAGACAGGAAACACTTCCATGAAACCGCCTTTGTCCCCATCTATCCTCAGGGAGCGCTCACTCCCCTTCCCTTCATCAATCTTGAGCATCATTGTGAAGCCCAACAGTGCCGCGTACGCAATCATTGAAACCCAATATAATGATGACAACGACCAGTAAACGAGCATGACACCTGCGAGTGCAGTACCGAGGACACGCGATATCGTAGCGACGTTCATATGCATTCCGTTCATCGTCAGCAAATCCTCGTCTTTTACGACAAGAGGGATTGCCGACTGCAACGCTGGAAAATAGAAAGTTGCCGATAATTGAATGGAAATGATGAATGCGACCATCCACCAGACAGATCCTGTTGCAATGGCCAGCAACATGAATATGACGCTGATCAGCCTTCCTAGCCCCGCTACAATTAATACGGTCTTCTTTCTCGACTGATCAATGATCCGCCCAGCTGTAGGACCTGCTATAATACCAGCCAATAAACCGATTGATAAGATCATCGCCTTTACGAAGTCCGATGGGATCTTTTCTTGTAAAAATTCAAGGTTTCCAATAATTCCAGTCCATAAACCGAGCCCGGCAATCATTTCACCAGATAAAATGATCCAAACATTACGGTTTTTCCACATTCACGTTCACCAATCCCCATTAGTAATTAATTTATTATATATTTCGACTTTCGAATTATTATACGTCAAAATCTTCCTATTGTCACGAATATTTTATACTTCAGATGCAATGCAAAAAAACGTCCACTGGCAGGAATTCATCCTTGCCAGCGGACGCTCTTCATCATGCTTTCGTTTCAGCTTTCAGTTCTTTATAGATTGCAGTTATTCTTCCATTTTTGTTTTCGTCCACCAGTGAGCTCCCATTCGAATAGCGATCGACAAGCCTCAATGATCCCGTCTCGAGAGTGATTTTATTATCTTTGCTAGTCGAAAGGATAACAATTTCGCTTGGTTTGACTAATTGCGTACCAACGATCCGGTGCGGGTTTGTTTTCAATTCTTTCAACACAACAACACCACGTTGCGCCCTAGCCGCACTCTCCAATTCCTTCAAAGCCATTCTCTTGACGGATCCTCTTTGTGTGGCAATCAATACTGATTCTGCTTCATCGCGGACAACTAGTATTGATACAAGTTTATCTTCTGTCCTTAGATTGATACCTCGTACTCCGGCTGTTCGTACGCCTGTAACCGACAATTCAGTGAGCGAGAATCGAAGTGCGTACGCCTGTTCGCTGAATAGGATTATATCTTCTTCCCCCGACACGAGCTGCACATCAACCATACGGTCGCCTTTTTTCAAGTTCATTGCCTTGAACGTCCGGGAATATCGTTGTACTTGGAAATCGGAGAGCTTGGAAATTTTGACATTCCCGTTATCTGCAGCGGTCAGAACGGATGTTTGGTCATCGAAGCTTTCGATACCAATTGCTGATATGATCTCCTCATTCGGTTCCAATGAGACGATGCTTGATATATGTTGACCTAGATCACGCCAACGGATGTCAGGCAACTCATGCACTGGTTGATACAAGTAGTTGCCAAGCGATGTGAACAACAGGAGATGATGCTGGGTATTCATGACTGTCTCCATGAGACTGTAATCAGATTCCTTCATCTCTTGTCCGGTGCCGTTTGACGCACTATACGAACGGATGCTCGTCCGCTTCACGTAGCCGTCTTTTGTAACCGATACGACGACTTCTTCGCTTGGTACAAGGATATCGAGATCGACTTTGATGTTTTCGATTTTCTCCTCGATGACTGATCTTCTTTGTTCGGAAAACTGCTTGCGGATCTCCAATAATTCCTTCTTAATGACCGCGGAAAGCTTTTTGTCGCTCTTGAGAATAGCGTCCAGCTGTTCGATCAGCTTCCGTAAGTCAGCATCCTCTTTTCTCAGCTCAGTAATATCGGTATTCGTCAATCTGTATAGTTGGAGGGAAACGATTGCTTCGGCTTGAATTTCCGTAAAACCGAATTTCGCAATGATATTATTTTTTGCGTCGCGTTTGTCTTTCGATGCACGAATCGCCTTAATCACTTCGTCGAGAATTGATAAAGCTTTCATAAGACCTTCCACGATATGAAGCCGATCTTTCGCTTTCTGGATGTCATACTTCGATCTTCTCGTAACGACGTCCTTTTGATGGTCGATGTAAGCATCCAATAACATCGGAAGCGACATGAGAGTCGGTCTTCTATTTGAAATGGCTACCATATTGAAATTATACGTCACTTGAAGATCGGTATTTTTTAATAAATATTGCAAAATGGCATTGCCATCCATATCTTTCTTCAACTCCACGACAATCCGAAGTCCTGTACGGTCAGATTCGTCGCGCACATCAGCAATTCCATCGAGCTTTCTATCTAACCGGAGTTCATCCATCTTCTTCACCAAATTCGCCTTGTTTACATCGTAAGGAATTTCGGTGATGACAATTTGTGATTTACCGGCTTTCAACGGTTCGATTTCGGATTTAGCGCGGATGATGAAGCGGCCTCTCCCCGTTTCGTAGGCCGTCTTGATTCCTTCCGTCCCTTGAATGATTGCACCCGTAGGAAAATCAGGCCCTTTCAAGACTGTCATCAATTGTTCGACTGACACGTCCGGCTCGTCCATTCTCATCAGGACTGCATCGATGACTTCATGTAAAGCATGCGGAGGAATATCCGTCGCATATCCCGCAGAGATCCCTGTTGACCCATTGACGAGTAAATTCGGGAATCGGGAAGGCAATACGGTCGGCTCGGGTTCGGTATCATCAAAGTTCGGAATGAATTCAACCGTGTCCTTCCCGATGTCACGGAGCATTTCCGATGCAATTGCAGAAAGCCGCGCTTCTGTATACCGCATTGCAGCTGCCGGGTCCCCGTCAACCGATCCATTGTTCCCATGCATTTCAATCATTAGATGGCGAAGTTTCCATTCCTGGCTCATTCTGACCATCGCATCATACACGGAAGTATCGCCATGGGGATGATAGTTCCCGATGACGTTTCCGACTGTCTTTGCGGATTTCCTAAATGCTTTATCATGAGTGTTGCCTTCATGGAACATGGCGTAAAGAATCCTTCTTTGAACAGGTTTCAATCCATCCCTTGCGTCCGGAAGTGCCCTGTCCTGAATGATGTATTTACTATAACGTCCAAAACGGTCGCCGATCACTTCTTCCAACGGCAAGTCTTGAAATCGCTCAGTTGAAGTCATTCAAAGTCCCCCTCAACATGCAAAAATTCATTTTCTAAAATATTATGGTCTTCGGTACCGAAATCGACATTTGACTCGATCCATTTTCTTCGCGGCTCGACCTTGTCCCCCATAAGTGTGGTGACACGTCTTTCCGATTGCGCACCATCCTCGATGGTCACGCGGATGAGTGTACGGGTTTCCGGATTCATCGTCGTATCCCATAATTGATCGGCATTCATCTCACCGAGTCCTTTGTAGCGCTGTAACATATAGCCTCGACCGATTTTTTTTATCGCATCGTCAAGATTGGCTTCCGTCCATGCGTACTCTACTTGCTCCTTCTTGCCAGCCCCTTTTGAGACTTTGTAAAGTGGCGGTAGTGCAATAAACACTTTTCCTGCCTCGATCAATGGCTTCATATATCGATAGAAGAACGTCAGGAGAAGCACTTGGATATGCGCCCCATCAGTATCTGCGTCTGTCATGATGATTACTTTGTCGTAAGCGATATCATCGACTTGAAAATCAGCGCCGACTCCTCCGCCGATTGCATGGATAATCGTATTGATCTCTTCGTTCTTCATTATATCTTCCAATTTGGCCTTTTCGGTATTGATCACTTTACCGCGAAGGGGCAAAATTGCCTGAAACGTCCTGTCCCTGCCTTGCTTGGCTGAGCCTCCGGCAGAATCCCCTTCGACTAGGTACAGCTCATTTTTTGCAGCATTCCTTGACTGTGCCGGTGTCAGCTTTCCTGTAAGCAGAGTATCCGAACGGCGGCGTTTTTTACCGGAACGAGCATCTTCCCTGGCCTTCCGGGCAGCCTCCCTTGCCTGTTGGGCACGGATTGCTTTTCGGATCAGGTTACCGCTGAGCTCCGCATTCTCCTCCAAAAAGTAAAGGAGTTGCTGTGAGATAATTGCATCAGTTGCAGCTCTAGCTTCACTCGTCCCCAGTTTCCCCTTTGTCTGACCTTCGAATTGGAGGATCTCTTCAGGAATCCTGACTGATATAATTGCGGAAATCCCTTCCCGAATATCGGAGCCATCGAGATTCTTGTCTTTTTCCTTCAAAATGCCGGTTTTCCTCGCATACTCATTGAATACACGGGTCATTGCGGTTTTCGCACCTGTTTCATGTGTCCCGCCGTCCTTCGTCCTCACATTATTGACGAAGGAAAGGATTGTTTCGGAATAGCCATCAGTGAATTGAAATGCAAATTCTACTTCAATTTCTTCAGATACCCCTTCAAGGTATGCGACATCGTGAAGAACGTCCTTCTCTTCATTCAAATAGGAGATGAATGCTTCGATTCCGGTTTCGTAATGGAAAACATCATGCTTTTCAGTTCCTTCTTCCTTAAGGTCGATTTTTAAGCCTTTCAGGAGGAATGCGGATTCTCGTAGACGTTCCGACAATAATTCATATTGATATTTAATCGTTGAGAAAATCGTCGGATCGGGTTTGAAATGGATCAATGTCCCTTTCTCACGTGTCGAACCGATTTCTTCTAATGTAGTGACAGGCTTTCCGCCATTTTCGAACCGTTGCCTGAATTTTTTTCCATCGCGAAAAATCGTCACTTCCAGCCACTCGGAAAGGGCATTGACGACAGATGCGCCTACGCCATGTAGACCCCCACTCGTCTTATAGCCACCCTGCCCAAACTTTCCGCCAGCGTGAAGGACGGTCAAAATTACTTCCGTCGTCGGCTTTCCTGTCTTATGCATCCCCGTCGGCATACCGCGTCCGTAGTCGCGTACACCTATGCTGCCATCTTTGTGGATCGTAACGTCAATTTCCGAACCGTGTCCGGCTAACGCTTCATCTACTGCGTTATCGACGATCTCATAGACTAGATGATGAAGTCCCCTGGAATCAGTGGACCCGATATACATCCCTGGGCGTTTCCTTACTGCATCAAGACCTTCCAGCACTTGTATCGAATCATCATCATATGTGTACATTTCTTCTTTCTTCGTCAAATTGCAACCCCCATCAAACGAATGTTCTCTTTCTCTTTGTATACTATCGTATCGCTTCCTGTAAAGCTTGTCAAATCAACGTTTCAAGAAGCTTGCTCAATTAATTGTATAGAATAAACCGGATGATTGCAATGAGATGAGGAAAATCTAGACAATACGCTTATCTCCGGAACTTCATTCATTCCATTGTCGGCATTCATCTGTTCTGCTAAACTTGAAACACATAACTATTCAATAATGGTAAAGGGGAGCGTCATGGAAATTTTAATTCTTATACTAATCGCTTATGTATTCGGCTCCATTCCATCTGCATTATGGATCGGCAAGTTGTTCTACAATACGGATGTCAGGCAGCACGGCAGCGGAAACCTCGGTGCCACAAATACATTCAGGGTTCTTGGAAAAACTGCAGGCCTACTCGTCACAATTCTAGATATTTTGAAAGGGACGGCTGCTGTTTTGCTTCCCTTACTTCCTTATTTCACGACAGCAGGTATTCATCCACTTCTACTCGGGGTTGTCGCGGTAATCGGCCATATGTTCCCTGTCTTTGCGAAATTCAAAGGCGGAAAGGCCGTTGCCACTTCGGGCGGTGTTTTGCTCGGATATAACTGGCCGATATTCATCATCGTCCTTCTTACCTTCCTTATTACACTAAAGATAACTAAAATGGTATCTCTTTCGTCCATGATCGTGGCGGTTGTCGGTTTCATTTACTGTATCGCCTTCTATTTATGGACTGGCGATTTCTATTTAATGATTATCGTCGGTTTGATGGGTGTATTCATCTTCTACAGGCACCGAGCGAACATCGCGAGGATCAAGGCGGGTACCGAGCCTAAAGTGAAGTGGTTGTAATACAATGGAAGCAGCAACCGAAAGGCGGGATACTGAAATGAAAATCGTTTTATCGGATGATGCACGTAGATGGTTTGAAGAGGAAATGGAAGCTCATACAGGCGATTATATAAAATTTTTCGCTCGTTATGGCGGGTCCAGTCCGTTGCACGATGGATTCTCGCTCGGCATCATGAAAGAACAGCCTGACGAATTGGCGGTCGAGATGGAAAGGGACGGAGTGCATTTTTATATTGAACATAGGGATTACTGGTTTTTCGATGAACATGACCTACATGTAGATGTTAATCCGAAATTAAATGAACTCGTTTATACGTATGAAAAAGCGTGATGGCTTAGCCTCACGCTTTTTTATTCCTCGATTTACCAATTTTTCGTTGTAATCTATTTGTAAAGAAGTCCGTTCAGTCAACTGCTGGCATGCAATCTCGCAAACCTCATTTTCGAAAGGTAAAAATTGCCTCAAATCTATCCTGTTATTCCGTGCTACGATCATTCTCAGGTACGAAATAACTAATCTCAGGAGGCAAAACATGAAACGCAAACTTCTTTCAGCAGCATTAATTACGTGTGTCAGCGTTAGCTCTTTGGCTATACCCTCATACGATCAATCTCAAACAGTCTCTGCCGCCACGATAACATCTCAAACATCGCAACAGGCTGTGGCAGCTAAAGCTGAACAATTGATCCAGACGGCAAAAAGCTTGATCGGAAAATCTACATACAGTACGGCAGTCTATAAGCCTACATATCCGTATAAGTTTTCATGCGCTACTTTCCTCATGTACATTTTCGAGAAAAATGGCGTGGACCTGGCGACATACAATGAAGACTATATGATGCAGCAAGGCACTCCGGTTGCAAAAGGTCAATGGAAAAAAGGAGATCTCCTCTTCTTCAGTAGTAAGGCATCGAAGATACCGGATCATGTAGCCATGTATATCGGTGATAACAAGGTCATTCATATGGCAGATCCAAAACAGAATATCGTCATTTCCGACCTCAGTAGCAAACCATACTATACAGAGAGCTATATCGGCGCACGCCGTGTACTCCCAAGCTTGATGTCATCCAATCCGGCAACGAAAGGCGATAACATCGTCGATCTTGCTTATGACTTAAAAGATGAAGCGACAATCGGTTCTGTAAACAATGAAGGCACTAAAAAGTTCACAAGCACCGGTTTCGTCAACTATGTTTATAAAAACAACGGAGTCACGTTGAATGCATCTAGCATAAAAGCCCTTCAAAGCAAAGGTACGACCGTTTCCCGTTCCAACTTAAAGAAAGGCGATCTAGTCTTCTTCGGGAGCTCGAAAGGCTCAACTACTCCAGTTCTAGTTGCCATTTATGCAGGTGATCATCGTCTGATCATCCCTACTACTGGCGCAGTCATTACAAGAGTTCAACTCGTAGATTACTATAATGATCGATATATTACGGCGAAGAGAGTCTTCACGGACAATACGGCTTCAACGCCTTCCGTTTCGAAGCCTACACCATCTATACCACCAGTGTCCAAGCCGTCAACTACAACAACGACTTCTGCGGACAAGCTAGTCAATTTCGCAAAAAGCCTAACAAACAAAGCGAAATTCGGATATGGATATAATGAAAGTACATTGACATTCACAGGTGCAGGTTTCACTTATTATGTATATAAACAGCAAGGAATCGATTTGAAAAGCAAATTGGCTAGCCAACAATCACAAGTCGGTGCTGCTGTCTTGAAATCCAATCTTCAAAAAGGGGATCTTCTCTTCTTCTCTTTGGATAATAAAAGAACACGCATCAACCAAACTGGCATTTATATTGGTGGGAACCAATTCATTAGCCTCTCCACTACTGGAAAAGTTGAAACTCAAAACTTGTCTTCTACATGGGCAACGCAGAACTTTGTGAAAGCGGCCCGTGTACTTTCAAACTAAAACTAGAAAAGGAGCACTGATGTAGACATCAGTGCTTCTTTTTTATTCATTTCTTCAACGACCTGGCAAATTCAATCATGCCACGACTGGACATCGGTCCTTTAATCAGCACAATCGATTGATCGTCAAATAAATGATCCAACCGATTTCCGATATCGCTTACATCTTTGAATATCCTTATAGTAGCGGTGCTTCCATCCCGCATTGCTTGCCTCGCAATTTCTTCCGCCTTTTTACCAATTGTAATTAATGCGTGGATGTTCCGCACCGCGACCATGCTGCCGATTTCACGGTGGTATTTCTTTTCGAAATTCCCAAGACGGTTTATATCCCCTAATATGAGGATGACCTTTTTCCCTCTTCCAATTGAGTCAAGCACCTTCAGTGCCGCTTCAACTGATGTTGGATTGTTCGTCCAAGTATCATCGATGATTGTGCAGCCATTTTTCCCATTCGAGAATTCCAAATGCCTGCCCATATTCTTATACGTTTTCAAACGGGAGATTGCAGCATTCAACTCCATTCCCATTTCGTGAACAGCAGCAAGCGCAGCAAGCGCATTGCTCACTTGATGTTCCCCATAACCGGGAACATAGGCGTTATACTCCATGCGATCCACATGCAAAATGAAATCCATGCCGCCCTCTGCGTAAGTGATCCGCGAAGCTCTGAAATCCGACTTTCCTTCCGTTCCAAAATAAATGATTTTACCTTTGAACCGGTGAATTTTCAGCTTTTTACTATTCTGATCATCTGCATTTATGATCAGCGTGCCGCCATCCTTGATGCCGCCGATGATCTCTTCTTTCGCTTTAATGTAGCCTTCCAGATTTACACACCCGTCCAAATGGTGAACCCCAATATTTGTGATGATCCCGATTGTCGGCTGATAAATCATGCACTGGTGCTTAATATTGCCTGAATTGCCGAGGCCATGTTCGAAAACTGCAGCATCCGTGTGCTCATCGATCCCCATCAAATAAGGAAATGAACGTCTCGGTTCATTCTTGCTGCTGACCGACGCATGAACATTCCATTTTTCTGAGAGCATATGTTTGATCATATCTTTCGTTGTTGTCTTGCCGCAAGTTCCTGTTATCGTCACAACTGGTAGTTGAAACTGATTCCGATAATAATCTATGAACTTCCAATAGGACTGGACGAGGCTCGTCACTTGCATGACCGTCGTATTCGGCAATACATCTTCTACGTTAATTGAGGACTTATCGGTAATGACAAGGGAAGGGCCTTTCCTATCGATCTCCATCCAATTAATCGCTTCTCCCCTGCTCGCAAAAAGAAGGGAATTACGCCTCGTGTGGTCATGTCGTGTGTAGTAGATAGCATTTTCCACATTCCAATTTACCGGTCCGGTGATGATTTTTCCTCCGATTATTTTTTTGATGTCGTTGACAGCTATCGGCTTCATTGCATTTCCTCCCTTCCAACCTACTTCGATCAGTCACCCTTTTTATGTTTCTTGATATAGTAAGAAATCTGTTTGTGGATTTCATTGTTGTCGAACATGTAAAACATGGAGAGAGAGGGTGCATAATTTCCTTCAATCACCCATACCATCCCATCTTTATCAACTCCAATGTCAAATCCGATGATTGAAAGTTTTCCATTATTTTTAAATAATCTTTTTGAAGATTTTTTGCAAACCTTTTCAATCCATTTTGCACAGCGCTCAAATGATATTTCATTAGCTTGAGCTGATAGTGCGTTTTCAAATGTGAGTAATTTACTAGCCCTGTTTGAAACGAAATAATCCTTTGCAGCAACTTTAACAACCTGCCCTGTCATAATCCAGCTGCCTTCATCGATCTGGGTGATCACCCGCACATCGCAAGGTTTCTCATCAATCTCTATTAGAAATATTCTTTGCTGAACAATATAGTCTTTTTTTGAAAGATAGTGGTTCCATACATAACTGAAAAGCTGCTCAAAATCATCTAGGACTTTTCTGTTTTGCTTTTCATGCACTTCAAAAGTCAAATCACCAGTTATTGATATTTTTACAATTCCTCTTCCCTGTTGTCCTACGCACGGCTTGATGATCACCTCTGGATAGGTATTCAAAAATGCAAGCAATGTCTTTTTTGTACACAAATCCGTAGCTGGCAGGAATGGACGTAAAGACCTCTTTTGATGAAGTGAATGATATTGGCTCCATTTACTATTGCGTTCATGCAAAATTGTGTCAGTAATCCAGAAATTTCCGGATCCGACTTTAACGACCTCTACTACGATTGTATGGCAATCTGGAAAAGCGGTACCCAATTTTTTAGCTGCTGATATTACCGAACTGTTAAGCTTCCATACATGATGTTGTACAGAACGAGAAACGTTGTTTTCATCTAGAGATGCGCTTTGGACGATTTTCCAAGTGGCTTTCGGGGATTTTCTGTGAAGGGTGAAACGGTAATAATGGAGGATTGATGGGTTTGTAGGGAAAGCTTGAACGATATAATACTTTCCTGTGCAAATTTGCTTTATCAAAAAATCATATGCTTCTTCGTTGCTTGAAAATCGAAAGACCTCAATGCTTGTCGCCAATTCGATTACTTCATCGTTTACCGTAATGCGGACTTCTTGCGGCCCCACTAGCGGTTTGATGATTAGGAACTTATATATCTTAAGAAACTTGTAGAACGTCGACTCTGAAAACAGTTTTGTATCCAATAGATGCATTGATAAACCGGTATCCGTCTCCAAAATCCTATGTTGGCCATAACGACCCCGAATGCCCCTCACAGATTACCCTCCTTCAGTTACAGTATAGTAGAGGAAGAACCCCCGACAAGAAATCGGGAGTTCTCACATCATTAATCTTCCTGACAACCTAGTGCAACAATCGAACCTTGTGCGACCGGCGCCGCTCCAGTCTGATCGAAGAATCCGGTTATGACAAAGCTTTGTACATTATCAACATTTGCTGAGGCAACCTGGTCTCTGAAGACAGCCTCAAATGGAAATTGAACTCCGTTGATGAGTCCAGTGCCGGTAACGGTCACTTCACAATTTTGACCTTCCCTATTGCACACAACAGAAGTGATTGAGTTTGCGGTAAATGTAAAGCTGTTCACTCCACCCATCGTCTCTGTATCTGTAAATTGCAGAGACAAGGATGACGTAGCCAAAGTCGTTATACATACGTTCGCCATGTACATCAAGTCACCTCTAACAGTTCCCATCTGTCCAGTGAAGCGGACATTGTTTCTTCTTGACACTGCATTAACTAATACACCACATGGACATTCCACACCCATAATGATATCCCCCCTTTCTATTTGAACTACTTCTACTATATTGATGTATGGAAGGAGGCGGCTTGGTGTTTGTCCCAACTTGGGTAGTTAATAATTTCAAATGTATTATTTCATTATGCCAACTTCATCAAGTGCCTATCTGTTTGTCAGACTTTCTTCGCAAGAGAGTAGCAAGCTTTTTGATCGATTCGCTCAACATGTCACCTTTGATAAGCACGATTGAGTCTTCTGTTGTAATACTATCCAAGTACTCGTACGCAAGGATATGATTGTTGAACGAGTGGACTTCTATATTGGTGTTTTTTTGGGAAACTGTATCCGCCATTATTTTTGCATGTTCTCCAATTGTGAGCAGTACATTTATTTTACTTTGATATAGTAGTTCACCAGCTCGTTGATGAATTGTATATCCCCAAGATCCTAGATCAGTTATTGTTCCGACGACAACAATCTTCTTTTTAGCGGGTTCTATTGCCTGCAACACTTTCAATGCTGCTAGAAGTGAAGTTGTTGTAATGCTCCATGTGTCGTCGATGATTGTAGCGCCATTTATCCCTTCCACTACTTGCAACTGCTTATTGAGCGTGGGGAAAGACCTGAAGTGAACTGCTATGTCAGCAAGTCCCATACCGATATGATGAACCGCTGCAATTGCCGCGAGCGCATTGTAAACTTGATGTTCGCCGAGACCCGGAACAAGCATTCTGCACTTCATTTGCCGATGTTCCACAGTCATATACATGCCTTCGGATGAATAACAGACATCACTTGCTTTAAAATCGCTTTTCGATTGGAGGCCGACCGTTATAATCGTTCCCTTGAAGCTTTCCAAATCAAGTTTCTTTGTGTTCTGGTCATCTGCGTTTAAAATGAGAACTCCATCTGATTGAAGAGCGTTGCACATTTCCCCTTTTGCAGCAATATAGCCTTCCACTGTCTTGCAGTAATTGAGATGATGTTCGCCAATGTTTGTGATGATGCCAATTGTCGGCTTCAAATAGGCAGCTGCATTTGTAATATCGCCAGGCGCACCGACAGCCGTTTCGAACACTGCAGCTTCTGTCGAATCGTCTATACTGAGGAGATATGTCAAATGCGCAGTCCTCGAATTATTTGTACGATTCGTATGCGCCACTTTCTTACTAAAAGATAATAGGTGACGGATCATCTCTTTTGTCGTAGTTTTTCCGGATGTACCTGTTACGGCGATTACTGGAATAGTAATGGAAGACCGGTAGTTGTCTATGAACTTCCAATAAGCTTCTTGCAGATTGTCAACTTTAATAATCGTCAAATCCTCGATCTGTTGTCCTTTCAGATCCATCTCCCGCTCAGTCACAATTGCAAGTGGAAAATATGGCTTTAACTTCTCCCATCTGACAATATTGCGTTTTAAAAATAAGATCGTATGGGGATGCCTCACTTGTTTGAGACGATAAGCCCCATGCCGTATAGGCAGGTCATCTTTTCCTAGAACTAATTTGCCGGATATGATGATCCGGATATATCCTGTCGTTAGAGGTTTCATATGATTCACTCCCTTCCCCTTTCCTATCGTATGCCTTGTCGCTGTAAAGAGCCTGTACGAAAAACCTGAGTACACCAAATCGGCGATAGTTACTGACCTATGTGATGTATAACCATGTCGATAAACAGCTCCTTCATAACCTATATAGAGTTGTCTAAATGAAGGAGTTGGACTTGTTGAAAACAATCATCTTTATCGGAACAAATAAATCGGGTTCCAGCAGGGAAGCGATCAGAGCTGCAGAACGGATCGGTTACTTCACCGTGTTATTTACAAATAACGAAAAACAGATCAAGCAACGGAAGGAGTACGCAGATGTCCACGAAATGATATTTGTAGACACGACTAATTTAGCCTCAATGCGGTTAGAAATCCGTTCTTTGCTATCCAAGGGAAACGTTGTGATGACGATTGTCAGTTTTGTCGACTCGAATGTCGCCCGTGCCTTAAAGCTGTGTGAAGAGTTCTGTCCAAACGGCACCTCCCCTAACGCTGTTGATATTATGGAGAACAAAGCAAGGACAAGGGCTTCATTAAGTGAGTTTCCGTTTTCTCCGAGGTTCATAACAATTCACCCGAAAACGAAACTCGAACCGTCAATAATAGAGCCTTTACCTGGTTTTCCCCTTATTGTGAAATCATCTTCCTCCACAGGGTCGAAAGATGTTTTGCAAGCAACTAATTTGGAACAGTTGAAGCAACATATACGGAAATTCACTGAGAAAGATCCGAATGAGTCAATTATTATCGAGGAATTCATCGAAGGGGACCAATACTTAGTGGAGGCGGTAATCTACGACAGGGAAATCCAAATCGCCGGTGTCATCCGACAAGAAATCACATATGGCAAACGATTCATCATCACTGGTTACGGCGTGCTTGCAATTGTTCCAAAGCAATTGAATGACAGCATCCTGGAAGTGTTGAACGCGATCATGGCGAAATTCGACATCCGAAATGGAGCGTTGCATCTTGAAATGCGTCTGACGAAAAACGGATGGCGGCTGATTGAGATCAATCCAAGGATTTCAGGCGGGGCAATGAACAATATGCTGAAAGCGGCATTCGGTTTTGACTTGGTCGAAGAAACACTAAAATTATACTTAGGTGAAAGACCTTCATTAGTTCAGAGACAGCGGAATTTCGTCTTTACCCAATATGTCATCATCGAGAAAAAAGGGATTTTGGAAAGAGTGACAGGCAAAAAGAGGGCTGGAAAATCGCCAGGGGTCGTCGAAGTGTACGTGAAGCCACGAAAAGGGACGCAACTCACGCCGCCACTATCGATGGGTCATCGGTACGCATATGTCATCGCCATAGGCACGACGTTGGAAATGGCAAAATCATTTGCGAAAAAGGCAGCGGAAAAAATTCAATTTCACTTGAAGCAATAAACGAGAGGGCTCCCGCAAAAAGGAGTCCTCTCGTTTGTTCAGCTGTAATTCTGGTCGATATATTTGACCGTTTCAAACATATTTGTTTTGCTGGCTCCTTTAATAAGGATGGTGTCGTCCTTGCGGATCAGTTTCTGCAATAACGCATGCAATTTATCCCGATCCGTGAAATGGTGGATTTTATCTGCAGCCATTCCCTTTCTTTTTGCCTGAGCGCCGATTTCCTCCGTCCGGAATCCATAGGTGATTAGTAGATCAATCCCCTGCTGTTGAATATAGTCCCCCACTTTTCGGTATTCCTTATCACGCAAATCGCCAAGTTCCCTCATTTGTCCTATGATGGCAATTTTCCGGTGCTTTGCGAGATTCACAAGGACATCAATCGCCGCACGCACTCCTTCCGGATGGGAGTGGACGGTGTCGTCAATCAGTGTGATATTATCTTTGCAATTATAGATCGTCAATCGTCGTGGAGGCTTTTTGAATAGGAGGCCCGCCTTGATTTCCATCGGTGAAAATCCTAACTGGTCTGCAATTGCAATGGCCGACAATGCATTGTACACATGATGCTCCCCGAAAATCGGGATGAACAATTCGACTTCTTCATTTTGGAGCTTCAATCTAAAGCTCATTCCTTGATCCGTATACTGTACGTCATAGGCGCGATAGTCTGCCGGTTTCTGTATGCCAATCGTAATCGTCTTCCCTTTGAAGCTTTGCGTCTCCAAAAATCTCGAATTGTCATTATCCCGATTGAGACAGAGCACGCCATATTGATTCATCCCATGAATCAATTCCGACTTGGCTTTCGCAACGCCTCTTGGATCACCGTTGAAGTTCCCTACATGTGCCAACCCGACATTCGTTACAATCGACATATTCGGTTGGATAATCTGGCAATGCTCAGTAATTACACCCGGATAGGCCATGCCATATTCAAGGACAACCGCCTGATGGGATGAATTGATTTCAGCTGCATGCTTTTTCGTATGTTCCGTGGTATTCCAGTAGTCCTTTGATTCGAAGACATTCCATTTCTTTGAGAGGATCGAGGAAAGAAAAGCTTTCGTCGTCGTTTTTCCGGCACTTCCTGTAATCGCGATAATCGGCGTTGCTTGCTTATTAGCAGACCTTTTGCGTTTTACTTCCTTTATTCTCGATTGGATGGACTTTTGATTTTTTGCTACATACATCGCGTACTTGATCGTATTTTTAACAACATCCAATTCCAAATAAAATGCCGGAGGACAGCCTGGACGCCAGTTCACTTCATAGATCCATAATTTCAATTGATCATCCATTCCGACGTCTACTCCAATTTCATCAATTACTTCGCCGAATTTCTCCATTTGAAGCTCATCCAAATGCTTGGCGAGCGATAATGAAAAGAACTCCAGTTTCTTTCGGATATTGAATGCATCTTCCTTGAATTCATGCTCCAAAAAAGGATCTAAATAATTCGTGTAGCCGCCACTATTGATATTCGCAATGATGGAACCCTGCGGTGCAATCCGTGGATAGATTGTCGTAATTACCCACTCGCCATCTCCGTCTTTTTGAACATGCAACCTAAAATCGAAAACTTGCCCCGTCTTCGTAACTGACTGGATATAAGGTTGGACGATGAATGTCTCCTTGGCTAATTTCTGTTTAAGGAAGCCATTTAATTGGGGTTTTTCATAGATCCTGTTCGTTCCTTCCCCTTTTAAAACGAAACGTCCTTTTTCTTGCACAATAAAAAAAATCCCTTTTCCTTTTCGGCCGTCAATCGGTTTGAAAACCACTTTCTCAAAAGCTGAAAGGAATTTGAAGAAATGGTCCGTATTCTTCACGACTTCCGTAGGTATCAGATAGCTCGCAAAATCTTTTGCTTCTTTCAATCGACGGTTTACGCTCCATTTATTGCCGATTGAATATGTCGTAAAAGGAATCTCTTTTTTTAACTTTTCGATTGTCTCATTCGACTTCAATAATTTTTCCGGACTTCCTGCATTATAAATGACATGTGGAAAGGGCATGACTTTCGTCTTCCATTCCCCTTTTTCATACACTTGTCCCTTGATGGTACGATTCAAAAAATTCACTTCTCCAGGCGAGAAATAGAAAAACTTTGCCCCTTCCGCTTCTGCTACAGCCGCAAATGCATAAGCTTTCATGACAGTGTCCGGATCTTTCCGATGATGCAACATGCCTATAATCGTCATGAACATTCTCCTTTACTCTATTTGACGGTTCTCTCTAGTACATTCATACGCATCTGAAATGATAAGGACAAGAGTTTACAGGCAGGGGATTTAGTTTTCCATCTCTATGCTTTTGAAACGATGAATGGCAATGGTCGGTCGACAAGTTCGTGGGAAAGCGGGGTGATTGCACAAAAGCTGCAAAGATTTACGAGGATGGACTGGGATGTCTTTTTCAACGTATATAGTTCGTGATCGGTTAATGCCGGCTGACCTTTTAAATCGACCGGTTGAAGCAAAGATAAAAGAGCAATGCAGCTGTCTTCGTTAATTCTCTCCACTCTGAAATATGGAGTTGCAATTCCATCCAGTATCGCGGTGAAAGGGTCGGAATGGTTTGTAGATTGCAGCATGAAGGGGATGGTGTCCTTGGCCGTCAGATGAATGAAACGGAATCCCTTTCCAAACTCCGCGAGTAATTGCTGCTCCTGCCATAATTCCTTCATTTCTTCACAAAGAAAGCACTTCCTCAACTCTTTCCCCTCCCTTTTTGTTACATTCCATCAAGTTAGAACGGTTCGATGTAGAATTTTATCAATCTGGCAGCATTTTCTGCCCGTTCCTTTGCTTCTTCCATTGCCTCTCCGATCGCCATCACATATCCGTTCCGATGACCCATAGATAGTGGCGGCAACATTATGGCACCGATTGACGACTTCACTTGGACATCAACAATTCCCGGATACAGAGCAGCCTGTTCGACTCCATCAATGTCCAGTAAAATACCAGTGCCATTGAGCGTTATATAGGAAGTATGGATGGACTTCTTTTTCTTTCTAATCAAATCCGGCTCTTCGCCGAGATAGATCTTTATCGTCTCCATCACTAGATTGATACCGAAAGCCTCTTCGATCATACGGTTCATAGCGCCGCCTGAAATCCTGGGATTAAGCTCAATCAGCTTCCAACCGCTTTTAGATAATCGCATTTCAAAATGGCACGCACCATGCTGAAAGCCTATTTCTCGTAGTATGCCGGTGACAGTTTCCCATAAGTCCCGATAGTGCGTCTCATCCATTTCCGTGACAACATCATACGCAGTGACAATGAATGTGTAATCCTGGCTGATTTCCTGCTGAATGACTGCCACAATGATCGGTATTGCATCGACGACAACGACTTCAATAATATATTGCGGTCCATCTATGAAATCCTCTATGAGAACATACTCTCCGGCCACACGTTTTGTCAGCCGCTTTACAGCAATCTCAAATTGCTCTTCGTCTTGAATTAAATAAACATCTTTGGACCCGTTGGAAACCGGATTTTTCATAATAACAGGATATTTAGTAGTTGATAGTTTTGATTCCCCTAAAGGAATTATCTCAAAATCGCAAGATGCACTAAGGTTTTTTAATGCAATACGAGTTGCCACTTTATCCTCCATTAATCGCAATGCTTCGGAAGAAATGACAGATCCATAGAACTCATTGCAAAGTCTCGCTGCCATCGAGACATATGGATCGACAAAACTGATGATTGCTTTAATGTTTTGACCTGATTGAAGTAGTTGAATAAGTTGCTTACGTATAATTCCTTCTTCCATTAGCTCCAGATAAATGAGTTGAACATCTACAAGCCGCCTTCGCAGAAATGCTTTACGATCTGTCACCAAAATGGCAGTGTAGCCTAACCGGCGAGCAGCCGCCAGTGCGTCCATGCTTGATCCAGACATTGAAGATCCGATAAACACAATTGCCCCCATTGCTTCATCCTTCCGTGAAGACAATCCTCTTCTTTCAATTGTATGCGGATTCATCATAATACCTTAGGCAAATTAAATAAGCATGAAGGGCTATCCCTCATGCTTACTTAGTAAGTTAAATCGATTCACTTGTTCCATTAGACCGGCGTCCAGCAATGCTCGCAACTCAGTTTTACCGAAAAGGTCGAAATGAGGATAATCCTCACGATGGTCGATCCATTCTGGTTTCAACCCGTATCTTTTACCCCATTCGATTAATTTATCAAGATCCGCACAACCCGCCTTCGTTACCGTTTTACAGCCTGGGAAACGATCATCGAGCCAGTAATGGGTGAGAAATGCAATTTCCCCGGCACGGACCGCTTCTTTCCACGCTTTCAATTCTGTCCGATTAATACCGAACGCCATCAGTCGGCCACCCTGCAGATTTCGGTATACTTGGCGTCCCATTCCGGATCGATTTTCCGTAACGAAACCGGACGGAAGTTTTCACTTTTGACTAAGATATGTTCAGAAGTGGCGGTTGCTGCGACCGTTCCATCTTCATGTAGAATTTCGTAGCCATACACTGTGCGAAGTTTCCCATGGGACTCGACCCAAGTCCGGACGGTTGCGGTCTGTCCATATCTCATGGCTGCCTTGTATTGAATTGATAAGTCGATAACAGGGGACAGATATCCTTCCGCCTCGAGACCCGCGTATGTAAAGCCTAAGTCTTGAATAAGGCTCGTTCGGCCAATTTCCATCCAGACTAAGTAATTGGCATGATAGACGACCCCCATCTGGTCCGTCTCCGCATATCTAATTTCCACTTCTTTTTCACTGACAAACACTATCATCACCTCTGTTGTCCATTATACAAAAGAGAGCTAGATATTGCTGTTTGTGTAACTTAAGGGGCTATGCTCTCAACGGGCTGTTGCTTTCCGTTCCGGCGCTCGCTTTCCGCGGGCATGGCTTGAGCCAATCGAACCACGAAGAGTTCGATTTGCCGTATTTCTGCGCTTTTTGCAGAAATTAAGGCATCCTCATTCTGCTCCTTTAGGGTCGCAAAAAACATTGCTCGCAACGCTGCGCTTGTGCTCGCAAACGCCGTGCTTTGTAACGGCGTTCGCAGTAGTCGAGCGCATGCATTACAAGCAAATGGTGTTATATAAGTTTTTTTATTAATTTAGGGTGTTTCTATTAGCTGTAGCTTCTTCATTTCCTCCACATTAGCTCTTCCCGGATTTGAACCTGTTATGCTTCCTTTAATAATCGCTTCAATCTTATCGCCAATCTTGAAATCATCGGTGTTAACACCTTCCAAGCTGATAAAGTTAAAATAGTACGCGTCAAGGCTAGTATGTTTTATTTCATCTTTGAGCCATTCGTACTGCAAGATATTCAAATCTTCTCCGATTAACAACGTGTCATTATTCACTTGAAGTATATACCCTTGAATGACAGTTTCGGGATTTTCAGTTTGCTCCATTTCAGATTGCATAATAATATATTCAGCTATCTCGGTAAATTTTGTACCGTCCGAACCTTGATCACAGTTGGACCAATGATATTCACGATCACCTCCATTAATATATACTTTTAGATAATAGTTATTGGACTCTACTGACTTACATGTATTCTTTAAATCGAGTTCACCTAAATAATTTGCCATGACTAGCCGTTTAAAGATTTCTTGTTTCACTTGTGCGGATAGTTGAAAGTCACTAGTTGTCCTTTTTTCTTTAGAGTTAATGACTTTTGTAACTTCTTTAGTTTTCGTATTCACTTCATTTTCCAGTTTCTTTCCGAATTTCAATTCCAACTCGAAAAGATCTTGTCTCCCCAAATTGTATTCTACAGCCATAATCTCTACCATACCGAAAAAGCCATCTGAGCATCCTGTGGCGATATAGCTAGTATTCGTGGGATTGACCTCCTCTATCAAATCGCTGCAAGTAACAGTCGTTATTTCACCACTGCCGAAGTTGTCACGTGTTGAATCATAAGTCACATTTATAGTGTCTTCTTTATACTTCAAGTCTGTAACGATTGGATCTCCTTCAATTGTGTAATGGACAATTCGTAAATCAGATGAAATACCCTTCTGCAAATTAGCATAGAAGTTCTGCATTCTTTCCAATCCATCAATGCTTCCGTGGGTGTTGAGCACATCTACATTTTCTGCACCTTTCACAGACGGTTTTACGTAATCATTACTTGATGTGTGGGCCCCTTCCTCTGGATTTTTTTCTTCTTCACTTGCATTGCAGGCGGTTAAGACGAAAAGAAATGTTAATAACAAAAATGAGCAGCACAATTTCTTCATTAACTTTTCACGTCCAATCTAATCATTTCTAGATCCCCGTTTAACTTATGAAAAATCATCAATGATTTCTACTACCTCAATTTCCCCATTAATCAATAGCTCAGGCAGCTCGCTTTTCGAGTTCCCCTTCCAATACTCTTTCGCTTGGTCAATTTTTATAGCAAAAGGTACGCCATCTTCTTTTGGAAGAAGGGCAGCATCGCCAGCGAAACAACTTCCGTTCACTCGTAATTTCACAATCTGTAAAACTTTTCTATTATAGGAGTCAAACAATTCCTTCCACTTCAATGCATCCTCATATGACTTTGCCGCGTATAAGCAAGATAATCTTGAAGGATAATCAGGATACTCTTCTAATCTCACCATTTCTGTTATCACTTCTCTAATAGCTCTGATCGTTTGCCCCATATACCTGCTAACTACTTCGGCTTCTTCCTTATTCAAATTCAAGCCATCGATTGTATAGTGGTCCTGTAGAATCCGTTGAGAGTCTTCTCCTTTAGAATTCAATTGTTCTTGCTCGAAAAAGAAGCGATACAATGTGTTTTGTTGATTGTCATCAAAGTTGATGATCTGTCCAAGTTCCATTTTCTTATTCGTGACGATATGGTATGCAAATATTTTATTATCTATCTTAATTCGCCTCCCACCCTACAGGGCAATTAAGCAATATAATGTTCATTTGTAAAATTCCATATGCGGTTTATCTTTTTTATAGTAGTTTAATCTGTCTTGTAAAGTACCAGTATGAAATTCAAACTTATGTCCATCAGGATCAGTAAAATAAATCGACTTCTTATCCCTTTTATCTCTTGGACGACCACTTAAAATATTTACACCTAGTCTTTCTAGCTGGTTATATATATTTTCTAAATCTGACTCTTCTACTGAAAAAGCAACGTGAGTGTATGATTGACTAATTTCATTACGGGGAATGTCTTTTTCCAAATTAAGAGCTAACCAAATACTGTTCAAATCGAAATAAGCAGTGGTTGTCCCTTTAACCAACAACTTAGCCTCAAAAACATCTTGGTAAAATTTTATCGACCGTTCCAAATCGGAAACTGAAAATAATAAATGATTTAATCCTTTTACAAACATCATTTTCACCCCGGAATCAATGTACCTCTAACAAACTCAGCAAATTCTTCCTCTTCCTCAAAAAACGGATAATGGTTGCTATGTTGGAAAGAAGTGAATTTAGCGTTCGGAAGGCATTCCGCTATTTCAATACCGAATTTATACGGGCATTGGGCATCATATTTTCCTGCATATATATAAGCCGGCAAGTCAATTTGCCTCAAATCATTCCTGACATCATATGTCTTACAGTCCACTTTTCTGAAGTACGTCAATCGATTCCCGACCGTCTTGCCGCTATTCGGCTTCTGAAAAGCCGCCTCCATTTTCTCCTCTGAATGAAAAGACATCAAATTCCATTCACGGCCTAAAGTTCGTCTTTCCTCCAAAGACACATCTGGTGTATCCATTCGATTCATGATTTCAACAATGCGTTCAAAGTTGGGGTTTTCCTTACAATAAATACTGCCTGGATCCGCACTATATTCGATGCTTGCCGCAGCGCCGCCAGCGATGATCTTCGTTAAAGATTCTTCCCTCATCACAGCATACACAAGAGCTAACATACCTCCCGTCGAATGACCTGCGAATCCCCATTTCGGTAAATGTAACGCTTCCCGTATTGCTTCCAAATCCAGTACAGTTTCTTTCATGCTATATTGCTCATCTGATTGCGCACCTATCGAATTCCCTGCTCCCCGCAAATTGATCAAGTAGACATGATAGTGCCCCGTAAACGGATTCGCAAACGCATTTCCTCGTTCATCGTATTCGCTGTATAGATGAGTAACCGCTATCGGCTCTCCTTCTCCTTTTTCAAAGATTTCAAAAGTCCCTCGCGACGTCTCGATAAAACGTTGCACCCACATATCAAAGCCCCTCACATTACGGTATTTTCTAACTTTAGGTAATTATAACTCTATTGATTTTGAAAAGAAATAAAGAAAGGACTAAGCAGTTTGGTTGCTTAGCCCTTGGTGGATACTGTCAGTGCACAGATTAGTCAGTTGAGCATATCGAACACTTCCTCTATCTTCAATTTTCCGATATCCCCTTCTTTCCGCTTCCGGACAGATACCATTTGTTTTTCAAATTCCTGATCACCTACAATCATCATATAAGGAACCTTCTGCTTCTCCGACTCCCTAATTTTCAACCCCATCTTTTCAGCGCGATCATCCACTCTTACACGATATCCTTTTGCAGCAAGCGCCCTCTTCACTTCTTCGGCATAGGAAACATGTTTATCGGCAATCGGTATGATTCTAACTTGTTCCGGTGCGAGCCATAATGGGAACTCCCCCGCGTAATGCTCAACCAAGATTGCGAGGAATCTTTCGACTGAACCGAAAATAGCGCGATGAATGATGATCGGAAACTCCAGTTCATTCTGTTCATTAATATAACGGCAATTGAACTTTTCCGGCATTTGGAAATCGAGTTGAACTGTGCCGCATTGCCAGCTCCGACCTAACGAATCTAATATATGAAAATCAATCTTCGGACCGTAGAACGCGCCATCACCTTCGTTTACCCGATAGTCCATTCCCCGCTGTTTCAGCACTGCTTCCAGAGATTGTTCCGCTTCGTTCCATAAATCGATTGAACCCATATAATTCTCAGGCCTTGTTGATAATTCGACCTCGTAGCTGAAACCGAATTCCGAATAGATCTCATCGATTAAATTCAACACGCTGTCAATTTCCCGTTCAATTTGATCTTTTCGGACGAAAAGATGGGCATCGTCCTGTGTAAATGCACGAACACGTAAAAGTCCGTTTAATGACCCAGATAACTCGTGGCGATGGACCAATCCCAATTCTGCATAACGGATCGGCAGTTCCCGGTAACTTCTCCGTTTATGGTTGAAAATAAGCATGGCACCCGGACAATTCATTGGCTTCAAAGCATAATGCTGTTCATCCACATCGGAGAAATACATGTTTTCATGATAGTGATCCCAATGGCCGGATTGCTCCCAAAGTTCCTGCTTCATCATGATCGGAGTTTTGATCTCCTCATATCCCGCCTCCTGATGCTTTCGTTTCCAAAACTGCTCCAACTCATTTCGTACGATCATCCCTTTCGGCAAATAAAACGGCATGCCTGGTGCTTCCTCCGACGACATAAACAATTCAAGCTCCTGGCCCAATTTACGATGATTCCTTTTTTCAATATCCATTTGTACTGACATTGTAATTCCTCCTATTTGTATAAAAATAAAATACCGCACTCCTCCCTCGTAAAGGGACGAATGCGGTCGTGGTGCCACCCAAATTTCGCCATATGTAAAAACATGGCGCTCAAATGATAACGGTCTCCCGATCATAGTTTCCTGCAAGATGCAGTCCCCAATGATAGCTTAAAGGTGGTAAATCAATTCATCCGCCACAGGACTTTCAGCCATGATCCTGTTCTCTGGTAAAGCTTCCGATATGATTCATGTCCTTCTCAGTGCTGAATATGAAATTAAAAAAGACCGCATTCTTCCCCAATAAAGGGACGAATGCGGTCGTGGTGCCACCCTGATTTCGCCATAGTTAAAAACAAGGCGCTCAATCGATAACGGTCTCCCGATCATAGTTTTCTACATACGCAGTCCTCTATGATAGCTCGAAGGTGGTTAATCATCTTTTCCGCTACAGGACTTCCAGCCATGGTCCTGTTCTCTGGCAATGCTTTCGAAATGATTCAAGTCCTTCTCAACGCTCGTTTATTGATAATTAATTTTATTGTATTATATGCGAGCATTTTGTTTATGTCAATAGCTACTCGTTAATATCGCAGACCTCTTCCACTTTCAGCGATTGCATGGGCTAGACGAATCGTCGACACTGCCAACTCTGCATATGTCACTTCCCGATTAGGATTAAACTCATTTTTCTCCACTTTTAACAAGCCTAGTGAATTTGCTAACGCTACATAACCTGCATTCGCAGACTGTACCTTTTGCGCATCAGCAAAATCTAATTTAAAGATGCTGTTATTTTTTGCTGCCTGCTCCAGGCCTAACACACGAATCATCCAAACGGAAAGTTCTTCTCTTGTAATTGGCGAATCGAGATTGAAGTTATTTCCATCCGCTTTGATGATGCCCAATTCAACCGCACGCTCAATTTGGTGATATAACGGATGTTTCGGATCGATATTATCAAACGTTTGGTTCATGTTTTCCTGTCCGAAGTAATAACCGCCACGATAAAAATAGGAGAGCGAATTCATAACCACTTTCAATGCCTCTCCTTTTGAAATGGCAGCATCGGGGTTAAAGCTCTTACCGTCTTTCACGTCCAATACTTTAGCGGCAATGAGGTAATTGAGCTCCTCTTCCGCCCATGGGTGAGAAACGGTCACTGAATCATTGCCGCTAAACAAGTTATTCCATTCGCCTGTACGCGCATTCACATAACTAAACGGCTCGTCGTTAAATATAGGCAAATAGACGAGATCATAATGATTTTCCTTTCCACTTTTAGCATGCTTCATATACGTGAGCTTAAGGTTAAGCGCCTCTTCGAATAATGTTTTTGCCTCTTGCCCAGAAATTACATCATCGACCGATGGCCAGTTTTCCACCTCTTGATGATCGACATTCAGGCTGTTTAATGTACCGTCAGCCGCTATTGATACGTAGATCTGATCTCCATGGACGATAATCCCATTTACGACTCTTGGGAATGTGAAGTGATACGAGCCTACTCGTTCGTCAACATAAGGTTCTCCTATTGGCATTGCGTAGTTATGCAGATAGGATGGGGACCATTCCTTTAAATAGTTTACAGCTTTGCTGAGTGCCTCCTGTTGGGAGAGTCCATCCTTGTTGGTAGTGCCCTCTTCGAAGTCCGACAGTAGGTGATCCTTCATATTATGGTAGTTGACAATTTCGCCTGTCTTTTTATTAATTTCTAAATTTGATCCACTTCCGCCATTTCTATATTGATACATATAATGGACTGAAATAACTGGCAAACCATTATAGTTCTCTATTTCTTGAACTGACTCGATCGTTAATTTTATTTTATCGGAATCAATCGCAAGGAGGTGTTCGGCAAACTTTTTCGCTTCGTCTACTGAAATCCCATCCTGTTTTGCCGGGAGTGGACTTGCTGCAATTTTTTCGATCTTCATCTTACTTGGCAAGTCTGCTGCGTAGCCGTTTGCAGTCATCCACTTCCCAGTTGCCGCTTCAATGCCTTGTATGTTTGCTGTTGGACGGTAGACGAGCTCTACAGTGCGGTCGTTCGTTTGGTAATCGTAGTTTATTTGATAATTCAAGTCTGCAGAAAGATTTTCTTTAACTTTCGTTAGCATTTCATCCATATCTTTTATTTGTGTGACGTCCTCATAGGTGGATGATGCAACTGATGGTGACATTTTGTGGAAACCAACGATTTCGCCATTTCCTAGAACAGACACGTCTATTCTTTGATCCGCAACGGAGACTTGGTTTACTGTCCGTGCGAAACTGAATGAATAACGAATCGGCTCTGTTAAGATTTGTTGCGGAGAATAATTGAAAGTGTTTGTTTCTAATTGATAGTCTTTTCCGTCAAGAATCTCTTTCATAAAACCTTCTGCTATTTTCTTTGCTTCTTCTTTGGAAACTTTTGCAGGAAACAAAGCATCCTTCACCTCTGCAGGTTGATAGGAAAAATACTCGATTTCCGGTTTCTCACCCACAAAACCTACATTCCCGTATACCTGCTTCCCATTTACGGTCTTTGTGAAAGTTAAATCATGCCGCAGTTTTTCATCTTCCGGATAAATATATGCACTTCTCACATGAAAATCACTATTCGTTAAAAAGTTAAACTGCTTGGGGAACATATCCCGAAATTTCTTGATCAATTCTTCTTTCGTGACAACAGTGTCAGCAGCTGCAACTTCGATTCGTGTGTTTTCTGGTTGTCCATAAACTGTAGTTGAAGCGTTTGCAATTGATGAAAACATGCCGAACGACAAAACTGATGAGGTTAACATCATACCCATTTTTTTAAATTTCACCAAAATAATCCCCCTATTTTCGTAATAGTACAACCTATTTGCCCTTCATCCCCCCATTTTCTATATTTCTACTTACTATGGTAATAATTAAATTACAAAATATATAAAATATTTCATAATTATGTATATTATATATGTTTACAACTAGTACGTAAAGTAAAGTCAGTTAGATAGCAAGTCGAAAAAACCGCATTCGACCCTCGAAGGGAAGAATGCGGTCTACAGTTTTCTCAGCGGTCTTTAACGATTATTAATAACGCAAACCTCTTCCATTTTCTGCAATTGCATGCGCTAGCCGAATGGTTGATACTGCCAACTCTGCGTAGGACACTTCACGTTCAGGATTGAATCGGTTTTTCTCTTCTTTTAGTAAGCCCAATGAGTTTGCTATAGCTACATAACCCGTATTTGCGGATTGCACTTTATCGGCATCCACAAAGCCAAGCTTAAAGATGCTGTCATCTTTTGCGGCCTGCTCAAGCCCTAATACTCGAATCATCCAAGTGGAAAGTTCTTCTCTTGTGACTGGTGCATCGACAGCGAAATTCTTACCATCCGCTTTAATGATCCCCGCTTCAACGGCACGTTCAATTTCCTGATATAATGGATGTTTAGGGTCAATATTGTCAAACGTCTGATTGAGTTCTTCCTGTCCGTAGTAATAACCGCCGTAATAAAAATAAGTGAGTGAGTTCATAAGCACCTTTAATGCTTCACCCTTTGATATGGCGGCATCCCCGTTAAAGCTCTTTGCATCTTTCACATCCAATACTTTAGCGTTAATGAGATAATTGAGCTCTTCTTCCGCCCAAGGATGTTTCACTGTGATTGAGTCTTTGCCATTCAACATGTTACTCCATTCTCCTGTATTGGCATTCACATAACTGAATGGATCCTCATTGAATACAGGTAAATAGACGAGGTCGTAATGGCTTTCCTTTTCCTTCTTTGCATGTTTCATATACGTGAGCTTCAGGGTAAGCGCCTCTTCAAATAATGTTTTTGCCTCTTGTTCTGAAATGACATCGTCGCTTGACGGCCAGTTCTCCATCTCTTGATAATTGACATATAGACTGTTTAATGACCCGTCCGCCGCTATTCCTACACTGATCTGATCTCCAACCACGACAATGCCGTTCATAATTCTTGGGAACGCAAAGGAATAAGTACCCAATCTTTCATCAAAATAAGGTTCATCTATAGGCATTGCATACGTATGCAAATTGGAAGGAGCCCATTTCTTTAGAAACTTCACACCTTCACTGAGTGCTTCCTGTCGGGAAAGTGCATCCTCTGTTTTTGGCTCCTCCCCAATTTCCACTAGCAAATGGTCTTTCATATTATAGTAATGGACAATTTCTCCGGTGTTTTTATTGATTTCCAAGCTCGATCCTGATCCGCCGTTTGCATGCTGATACATATATTGGACATAAATGACGGGTACACCATTATAGTTCTCCATTTCGTGGATCGACTCTATCTTTAACTTTATTTTTTGGGAATCAATTGCAAGGAATTGTTCAGCAATTTTCTTTGCATCCTCTATAGTAATCCCATCTTGTTTTATCGGAAGAGGTTTCTCCGTAATTGGTTCAATTTTAGTTTTCGCCGGAAAATCTGATGCATATCCATTTGCGGTCAACCATTTCCCTGTTGCCGCTTCTACACCTTGCAATTTCGCCGTTGGTCGGTAGACGAGCTCTGCACTCCGTTCACCCGTCTGGTAATCATAGTTAATCTGGTAATTCAAATCTACGGAAAAATTATCTTTTACTTGCTTTACCATTGCATCCTTATCTTTTATTTGTGTAACATCATCAAAAGTGGATGATGTAGACTGTGGAAACATCTTGTAAAAATTAACGACTTCACCGTTCCCTAATACAGATATCTCCATTCTTTGATCAGCGATGGACACCTGATTTTCCGTGCGTGTGAATGAAAATGAGTAACGTACCGGCTCTGTTAAGATTTGCTGTGGGTAATAATTGAAGGTATCCGTTTCTAACTGATAGTCTTTTCCGTCAATCAAATTTTTCATGAAATCTTCTGCGATTTTCCTTGCTTGTTCTTTTGAAACTTTTGCCGGAAACAATGCATCTTTTACGTTTGGAGGCTGATAGGAAAAGGATTCAATAGCGAGCTCCTCCCCGACAAAACCTATATTCCCGTGCACTCTCTTCCCATCAATCATTTTGGTGAAATAAAGATCATGACGCACCGTTTCGTCTTCAGGATAAATATGCGCACTGTTCAATTGAAAATCACTGTTCGTCAGGAAATCAAACCGATCGGGGAACATCTTCTTAAATTTCTTGACCAATTCGTCTTTCGAGATAATCGTATTAGTGGCCGCGACTTGGATCCGTACCTTTTCTGGTTGTCCATTCATAGTGGTTGAAGCACCGGCAATCGATGAAAACATGCCAATAGACAAAACGGAAGAAGTTACAATCATACTAAGTTTTTTCAATCGCACTAAAATAACCCTCCTAGGTTACATCTCTTTTTGTGGTTGATAGCCATCTTTAGATTGTATGATTGTCCATTGAAGAAAAGAACATAAAGAATAGGCGCCCGATTTAATCGGACGCCTTTGTTGTGTCTATTAGTTGTTTTTCATTTTATCACGAAGAACCATTTGAAGGATTCCGCCGTGACGGTAGTAGTCTACTTCTACATCAGAGTCGAAACGTGCAAGCACGTCGAATTCTTTAACAGAACCGTCTTTCGCAGTTGCTGTCACTTTCAGGATATCGCGAGGTTTTACACCTTCCGCGATGTTCACGCTGATTTCTTCTTCGCCAGTAAGACCAAGAGTTTCAGCGCTTTCTCCCTTCATAAATTGAAGAGGAAGAACACCCATCATGACTAGGTTTGAACGGTGGATACGCTCATAGCTTTCCGCGATGACTGTTCTGATACCTAGTAGTGAAGTACCTTTTGCAGCCCAGTCACGTGAAGAGCCCATTCCGTAATCTTTACCAGCAAGAATGACAAGACCTGTTCCGTCCTCCTGATAACGCATAGCTGCGTCATAGATCGGGCAGATTTCTTTTGTCGGCCAATATGTTGTGTAGCCGCCTTCCGTGCCTTTCGCAATTTGGTTACGGATACGGATATTCGCGAATGTACCGCGCATCATCACTTCATGGTTACCACGGCGGGAACCGTATGAGTTGAAGTAACGTGGCTCTACGCCGTGTTCGCGCAAGTATTTACCAGCCGGTGTATCTTTACCGATTGCACCTGCAGGAGAAATATGGTCCGTCGTGATTGAATCACCGAATTTACCGATGACACGAAGTCCAGCTAGAGCTTCGATATCAGCAGGCTCTTTTGAAAGCCCTTCGAAGAACGGCGGGTTTTGGATATATGTCGAGTTTTCATCGAAATCATATAATGAATCGTCAGTTGTCTCGATAGCATTCCATGCTTCGTTTTCAGTGAATACGCGAGCATATTCTTTACGGAATAGTTCAGGTGTTACTGTCGCTTTGACGACTTCCTTCACTTCTTCCGTTGTTGGCCAGATATCTTTGAAGTAAACATCTGTGCCGTCTTTTGCTTTACCGATTGGATCTTTTTCAAAATCGATATCGACAGTACCAGCAAGTGCATAAGCGACAACAAGTGGCGGTGAAGCCAAGTAGTTCGCTTTTACAAGCGGATGGATACGTCCTTCGAAGTTACGGTTACCGGATAGAACAGATGAAACTAACAGGTCGTTTTCCGTGATCGTTTTCTCGATTTCAGGAAGAAGTGGACCGGAGTTTCCGATACAAGTCGTACACCCGTAACCGACTGTGTTGAATCCGATTTGATCCAAATAATCGGAAAGGCCGGATTCTTCGAGGTAGCCTGTAACGACTTTTGAACCTGGCGCAAGTGATGTTTTCACGTATGCAGGAGGTGTAAGTCCTTTTTCGACAGCCTTCTTCGCAACAAGTCCAGCACCTAACATTACGTATGGGTTGGAAGTGTTCGTACAAGAAGTGATAGCTGCAATTGCAAGGTCTCCTGTTGTCATGCCGACAGTACGGCCGTCTGCGAACTCGACTGTAGCTTTCTTTTCAAATTCCTTCGGAGTAAGACCGAAGCCTTGGTTCCCTTCAGGAGCTACAACAGAATCTTTGAACGAACGTTGTAATCCGGAAAGCGGAATCAAGTCTTGTGGACGTTTTGGTCCAGCAAGGTTCGCTTCGATTTTTGTAAGATCGATTTCAATTACTTCCGTATATGTCGGCTCTTCTTTATCAGGAGTGAAGAACATGTCGTTCTCTTCAAGATATTTTTGTACGACTTGAATATGCTCTTCATCACGGCCTGTCAAACGCATGTAATCAAGAGATTCTTCGTCAACTGGGAAGAAACCGCAAGTTGCGCCGTATTCAGGAGCCATGTTAGCAATTGTCGCACGGTCTGCAAGAGGTAATTTCGATACGCCAGGTCCGAAGAACTCGACGAATTTACCAACAACACCATGTGCACGGAGTGTTTGTGTCACTTTAAGCGCAAGGTCAGTTGCTGTCGTTCCGTTCGGAAGTTCGCCGACTAGTTTCACACCGATTACTTCTGGAATTGGGAAATATGAAGGCTGTCCAAGCATTCCTGCTTCAGCTTCAATTCCACCAACACCCCATCCGAGAACTCCGATACCGTTGATCATTGTTGTGTGGGAGTCTGTTCCGACAAGTGTGTCCGGATACGTTTCAAATGTGCCATCTTCGTTTTCCACTTCATGGACAACCGCAGCAAGGTACTCAAGGTTTACTTGGTGAACGATACCTGTTGCAGGAGGTACAGCGCGATAGTTATCGTACGCTTTTTGCGCCCAGCTCAGGAATTGATAACGTTCAGCGTTACGTTCGAATTCAAGTTCCATGTTAAGGCGAAGTGCATCTGATGTGCCGTAGCGGTCAACTTGTACCGAGTGGTCGATAACAAGGTCAACCGGAATTTCCGGATTGATTTTGTTTGGATCTCCGCCCATTTCAGCCATAGCTGAACGCAGAGATGCTAGGTCAACGACAACTGGAACTCCAGTGAAGTCTTGTAGGATTACGCGGGAAGGTTTGAAAGGGACTTCTGCGTCCTTGTCTGCATCCTTGCCCCATTTTGCCAGGTTTTCAACGTGTTCGTCTTTGATCACATACCCGTCATGTTGGCGCAGGACGGACTCAAGTAGCACTTTTACTGAATAAGGTAGTCTGGAAATATTCGCAACGCCGGCATCTTCAAGTGCTTTAATATGGTAATAGTTATATGTTTTACCCTTCAACTCGAAAGATTTGCGGCTGTTGTGCAAATTACTCTTCGCCATTTGTGAATTCCTCCTTTATCTATTGAAAAGGTTTTGTGTAAGCGTTTCTCTACTCCATCATAGTACAGCTAAGTTCATAAGTAAAATACTTAAAAATTATAGTCTTTCATAAGAAAACCTGATGACCGTATGTATGAAGGCATAAAGAATCAGCTCACTGTCAAGTATATTCTGAAAAACTCGTTCGCGCAAAGTTTTGAATCTGTGTAATAGAAATCTACTGAGTTTTTATTATATATGTGGCATTATAGATAGGAAGATATGGAAAAGGGAGTGGGATTGTTGAAAAAAGCATTGTTAGTAATCGATTACACGTATGATTTCGTTGCAGAGGACGGAGCATTGTCATGCGGTCAACCAGGCATCGACTTGGAACCGTATATTGTTGACCTGACAAAGGAGTTCTTGGCCGAAGGGGATCTTGTCATAATGCCCGTCGATCTTCACGAAGAAAATGACACTTACCATCCCGAATCAAGGATGTTCCCTCCGCACAATATTAAAGGGACAGCGGGACGGAATCCATACGGTGCACTTCACGCTTTATATGAAGAGAATCAAGATCAGATTATCTGGATGGATAAAACGCGTTTTAGCGCTTTTGCAGGAACCGACCTCGAATTACAGCTTCGAGCACGCGGAATAACTGAATTGCATCTTGTCGGCGTTTGCACGGACATATGCATTCTTCATACATCTGTCGATGCCTATAATAGAGGCTTTGATATCGTTATCCACGAAAGAGGGGTTGCGAGCTTTGACCCTGCTGGCCATGAATGGGCACTACGACATTTTGAAAAGACACTCGGGGCCAAAGTTATCCGCTAATATCGATATTTTTTTAGTGATTCTCTTCTGTAGATGTTTAAGGTATTGAAAAAACGGATATCCAAATACTACATAAGAAATTATGAATCACTAAAAAAGGAGATGGATTAAATGAGCTTTATTTGGTTTCTAATTATTGGTGGAATTATCGGTTGGCTCGCAGGACTTATTTTAGGAAAAGATATTCCAGGTGGAGTCATAGGTAATATCATTGCCGGTATCATCGGTGCTTGGATTGGCGGTATGTTGCTTGGATCATGGGGTCCTAAAGTTTCGGACTTCTATATCCTACCTGCATTACTCGGCGCGATCATCCTCGTGTTTATTGTGAGCTTGATCATGAAATCGATGCGCAGAGCTACCTAATGTAAAAATGAAAAAGAGCGTCAAGAGATTTTTCTCTTGACGCTCTTTTCATTTACTTTCCAGTCTTTGAGCTTCAAACTCATTGAAGAACCATAAGACGTCTTCTACATATTTATCACTATGGTTGTAATGGAATACCGCCTTTTCAATCTCCCCATCGGCTGCCCCGCTTTTGGACAAATAATGTGCGGCGCTGAATATCGCATCTTCAATATCAAAAGGATCTGCAAATCCATCCCCGTTAGCATCGACTCCGTATCCTCCATATTTTTTAATGACAGCAGGATCGGTCTTGTCCTTATCGGGTATACTCCCTTTTCCAAGGCCTTCGCATCCCGGATATCCCCACCCTACAAATGTGCAAGGCATGAACTGCATATGACCTTCCGCACCGGCTGGAGATAATAAAGGATCCATCGTCGAAAAGCGTGTTTCAATCCGATGATGGGCAGCGAGAAGCGTCCAAGGAATGCCGTACTCCGTTGCAGCCGCTTGATAGACCGGAATATACTCTTCCGGTATGACCAATGCGGTATGACGATCTTGGAATTCCAGCAACGTGCTTGCAGATTTTTTTATGAGCTCGGGGTTTTGGATACCTGTCCAAATAATAGCCGATATGGTGAAGGTGGTTACAGCAATAGGGATAAGTAAAACGATCATGAAAATTTTCGTTTTAATAGATAACCCCTTTTTCTTCTTCTTCACTGTACCACCCTTTTCATTTCATTCTCGTTACGATTTAGGCTTTTCTTTAATGAGCGCTTTCATGTCTTTCACAATTTCCTCGTAAGGAACTTCTTCCGCACCACTGTAAGTCTTTACAGACACTCCGTCTTTATTGACTAAGCTGAATGCCGTTCCATGGACAACTTGGTCTTCCCCTGGAGCCTTACTGACGAACGTCTTGAAAGATCCAATCGCCAAGTTTTCAATCGTTTCCTGGCTATATCCAGTCAACATTTCCCATTTGCTTTGATCGACAGGTTCGAATGCATCTACGTATTCCTGCAAAGCTTCAGGCGTATCATTTTTAGGGTCTATGCTGAAAGATACGATTTTATAATCTACGACGCCTTCGTCATGCAGCATTTTCTGTAAATCTGTCATATTCGCCATCATCGGCAGGCAGACGGTTTCACAGTTTGTGAAGACGAACTGGGCAATCCAGACAGTCCCCTTCAAATCGTCAAGGGATACTTTCTCATTATGTTGGTTCGTAAATTCAAACGGGTCAATCTTATATTTATGATCCGCCTTGAACCCGCCCATTGAACATGCACTCAATACTAGCATAAGCATCATAATGGACAATAAAAATATTTTTTTGCGCATATACGGACTCCTCCACTTTCAGTACTTACTTTATCATAGTAGATGCATACTTATCAAACAACCGCATGGGGTCATCGTTCTTGTCCAATCTTTGACGTTTCGGTGAAGTTCATTTCACATTTAATGAAACAAGCGCAGTGTGCCTTTCGCTGGATTGAATTTAAAAAGGCCTCCAATGCGACCCGAAATGGAGGAAAGGATACTTTGTCCGTGTATTTTTTTGAAAAAGCTCTTATAATGGGGAATAGAATGGAAGAGGTGAAGACAGTTGCAAGATTTTTTTATGTGGTTCATCATTTTTTGGTGTGTCGTCCTGATCGGCCTTTTTGGAATCGGCGGCTTTTTCATGTTCCGCAAATTCCTGAAAGTGTTTCCGAAGGCGGACGGTAAATCGACGCTTGATTGGGAAGAGCATTATGTGAATGAATCCCTTCATCTCTGGAATGAGGAAGCGAAAGATTTATTGAATGAACTCGTCAGCCCCGTTCCGGAATTATTCCGTGACGTCGCCAAGCAGAAGATCGGCTCTAAAATCGGTCAAATTGCGTTGGAAGACCGTGCAAAGACAATAAGCTTCGATCATATTATCCGCGGTTACATTATCGCTACTCCGAAACGAGATCATAAATTTTTACGCAGGAAATTGGACTCGATGGAAATCGATATCACACCTTACGAGCATTTATTTGATTAACAAAAGCGGAGGTGACCGCCTAGCCCCGACAAGCGCTGGAAGGCTTGAACATAAGGCGTTCTTTGCCTTATGCTTCAAGACTGAAGCGACTCGAGGGGCTGGTCACCGGAGTCTAGACGTGAACCTAAAAAACCTCCTTTACATTTAGGAGGTTTTTTTAATGGTGTTTTTTAGGTTGTAGAATTTCACTAGCATCCCGATACGCCAAGGAACAATCATGCCGAATGCCAATATCCAGAACATGCCTCCAAGCTCGCCGACATCGATGGTGCTGCTTAAAATCAATTTTGCGACAAAACGTACAATTAGCAGACCAAATAGGATGAATAGGAAAGCTCGCGACTTTTTGACATAAAGCTTTTCATTCTTCACTTCAAAATTTGTTGTTTTGATCAACACAATCGAAAATAGCATTCCGACAATTACCGATTCAAAGACTTGGGGCAAGGGCACCCTGAATTCTTCAAATAAAAACATAAGCGCCCCTGTCGACATGAACAGTGGCGGCAAGATGATCCTTTTCGGTGAAATCGGTCTTTTCGCCGCCTTTGTCCGGACGATGAACGCCATAGTTCCCATAAAGAGAAACAATAGCGTTGAGCCGACAATCAAGTAGACGGATGGTATTTCATTGAAAATGAAATCAACGATTCTCTCAAGCTCAAGCATGGTCCTCCCCCCACTCCACCAACTCGTCCAAACGGTACTTCAACTGTTCCATCTGTACGAATCTGGCAAACCTGGCTGTTTCCTTGCCCCGATGGAACAGAAGGACAACCGGGGCGGTGAATAAGGCAAGCTGTCCCGCCATTTCAGGAACTTGTGCAGCATTCACTCTATAAAAAGGGAATGGATATTCCTCTTCCAGTTCGGCCACTTGCGGATAAAGCCCTTCACAGACGGAGCAATGGTCCGTTTTGACAAACAATAATAGCCGCGGCTCACTTGCGGTGATATCTAGCCATTGTTCAAAAGATCCGATTTCGTTCATCGGCAGTTCCTCCACTTCAAAAATCAATTACGCCTCCAAGCAAGATGCTCGGAGGCTATTATTGTTAAAAACCTTGGAAATCGCCGAATATCGGGCTTAGTAAGCTTGTTAGGAAAACGATGCCGTCAAAGAACAGCAATAGTCCGAAGGCAATCATAATATAACCGCCGACTTTCATTATTAGGTTGCTGTTTCTTCGAATCCAGCCAAGTCGTGTAATGAAGAACGACAAGACGAAAAACGGAATCGCAAAACCGAGTACATACATCATCATGTATAGCATACTGGAACCAGGATTTGCTGCCGCCAGTCCGATTATGGCTCCGATGATCGGTCCCATGCACGGTTGCCATCCCGCAGAAAAGGCGAGCCCGATCAATGCTGTCCCTAAATAACCGGCAGGACGGTTTTTGAATTGCAACCGATGTTCTTTCATTAAAAACTTCGGTGTAAACAATCCAATGACCATAAGTCCGAATAACACGATGAAAATGGCACCGATTTGTCTGAGCAGATCCTTATACTGGATGAAGAAAGTGCCGACAAATGATGTACTGAACCCTAAAAAGACGAAAACGACCGAAAATCCGAGTAAAAAGAAAATCGTATGGAGTATGCCGTTGCGGTTCATCCGTTTCGAATCCGCTTTCAAATCGTCGATCGACATGCCGGTAATATAAGATATGAATGCCGGATACAATGGCAGGACACAAGGCGAAATAAAACTGAGAAAACCTGCGCCGAATGCTAGGAATATATTTAAATCAGTTGCCATCATTCTCTCCCCTTCATTTTTCTTCTCCCATCGTATCAAATCTGAAGCCGAAATTCGCTTATTTTAACTGTGAAATGTTTATGACATCATTTCTTGTCAAAAAAAAACGGCTTGCATCGCATTTTTTAATGCAAGCAAGCCGGTTCATCTATATCTTATATTGCGTCATCCATAATTCCATTTTGAAGCTGATACATCATATAATACAATCCTTTTTGCGTCAGCAATTGCTGGTGGTTTCCACGTTCGACAATCTCGCCTTGGTGGAGGACGAGGATCAGTTCTGCATCCTGGATTGTGCTCAACCGATGGGCGATGGCAATTGTGGTCCGGCCCTTCCGCATTTTTTCCAGGCTCGCTTGGATGGCGACTTCCGTTTCCGTGTCGATATTAGCAGTCGCTTCATCCAACACGAGGATTTTCGGATTTGTCGCGATTGTCCGTGCGAACGCGACAAGTTGGCGCTGTCCGCTTGAGAACGTCGATCCCCGTTCCGTCACTTTCTGTGAATATTTATCCGGCAGCTTTTCAATAAATTCATTCGCCTGGACAAATTCGGCTGCGGCACGTACTTCCTCCGAGGACATCCCTTCATTATGAAGGCGTATATTGCTTTCGATATCGCCATAGAACAGGAATGGATCCTGTAGGACTAACCCAATCTTCTTCCTCAGTTCCGCTTTCGGCAAGTCCTTCAGGGAAACACCGTCAATGAGGATTTCTCCTTGGCCGTACTCATAGAACCTCATGAGCAGATTGATGATGGAGCTCTTTCCGCTTCCCGTATGACCGACCAACGCAACGGTTTCGCCGGCATTCGCAGTGAAAGAGATATTTTTCAATACATCGTTCTTGCCGTCGTAGGAAAACGTCACATTCCGGAATTCAATCGTTCCTTCTTGGATTTCCTTATGCTCGGTTTCCTGTTGCGCAGGCTCCATGTCAGGATCATCCATTAATTTAAATACACGTGACGCCGAAACGAGCGCCTGTTGGAAAATGGACATCCGCTGCATCACTTGTTGGACCGGTTGGAATAAACGGCCGATCAGCGTTGTGAATGCATAGATGATCCCTACTTCGACAGCACTATCCAGTGACATGAATCCGAAATAGCCAAGGACGCAAACGATTGCGAATGCATATAGCAAGTCGATGAATGGTCCTAGCAGCACACTATCGAATTTAATGTTCCGCATGCCTGCACGATAGTGTCCCTCGTTGATATCATCGAACTCCTTAGACAAACGCTCCTCTTGCCGGAAAGCCTGGATCATGCCCATGCCTGATAATGATTCGGCAATCTTGGCATTCAACTGGCTCAGTCTCTCCCGGATATCCTGATAGAAATCCGCACTGTATCGTCGGTAAACGATGATGATTGCCAAGAATAACGGCAAAAGCACCATGGAAGCAAACGATAGTTTCACATCAAGTGAAAAGAGAGCGATATAGACACCGATAATGACGAAGATTGCTTGCAGGAACGTGACAACGACACTGACAAACATCTCTTTGATTGATTCCGTGTCGTTCGTCACTCGTGACACGATGCTTCCTGCAGGTGTCCTGTCAAAGTAACGCATACCTAGCCCTTGGACTTTCGAGAACACATCGATCCTCATTTGTTGAATTACCTTTAAGGCGATGTCCTGAAAACGAAGTGACTGAAAATAGGACACGACGACAATGAATATTTGCAACCCGATGTAGACGAGCGCAAGCGTCATCACTTCATTCTTCGGGAAGTTGAGCGGCGTCAAATAATTATCGATGAATGATTGGATGATGAGTGGGCCGATAATGCTTCCTGCTATTGTTAAAACAAGGAAGAATAACGCGATTGAGATGCTTACTTTATGTGGAATTACATAGCGCATCAACCGCTTGAACACTTTCCATTGATCCTTCGCTGTCAATTTAGGCTGTTTTTCCAACTGCATCATTCTTCCCCTCCTTGCTCGACAAGTACTTCCAATTGCTGCAAGTCGTACATTTCCTTATATCTTCCGTCCATTGCAATCAATTCTTCATGTGTGCCCGCCTCGACAATCGTACCTTCATGCATGACGATTATTTTATGGGCATGCTGGATGGCGCTTAATCGGTGAGACGTAATGACTGTCGTCTCGCCTGTGCGTGTCCGCTTCAGCGACTCGAGGATCGCTTCTTCAGTTTTTGCGTCAACCGCTGACAGCGAATCATCCAAAATGAGCAATTCGGGTTGCATGATCAGTGCGCGTGCAATGGATACCCGTTGCTTCTGGCCTCCGGACAAGGAAACCCCACGTTCCCCAACGACTGTTTCATAGCCTTCTGCGAATCCTTCAATATCATCGTGGATATGAGCGAGCCTTGCTGCTTCATGAATCTTTTCCCGATCGATTTTCGGATTTGTGAACGCGATATTCTCCGCAATCGTCGTTGAGAATAGGAAATGATCCTGTGGCACGTAGCCGATTGACTCGCGTAAACGCTGTTGTTTGTATTGATTGATCGGGTGGCCGCCATACACGATGCTTCCTTTGTACCCTTCAAATTCCCTCAGCAATAATTTCAGGATTGCCGTTTTTCCGGAACCGGTCTTTCCTACAATGCCTAGCGTCTCTCCGCGTTTCAAAGTGAAATGGACATCGTGGAGTGCCGGCGTTTCATCTTCAGGGAATTTGAATTCATCGATGTCGAAGTGGAGATCCCCCTCGGGACGGCGATCGATTGCTCCTGTGACATCTTTAATATCCGGAGCGATGGACAATAGTTCTGTAATACGGCTATACGAAGCATTTCCGCGTTCCACGATATTGAACAGGAATCCGAATGCGAGCATTGGCCATACGAGCAATCCAAGATATGTACTGAACGCCACCATGTCACCGATGGACATATCCCCTGAAATGATGAATTTTGTTCCGAAGTAGAAAGATAGGATATAAGATACCGCAAATATGCCAGTGATGGTCGGATCGAATAGTGCGTCCACTTTCGCCACTCTCATATTTTTAGCGACGACATCCGTCGACAAATCCGTGAAATCTTCAATATCTTCCTTTTGCTGACCGAATGTTTTGATTACTTTTATGCCAGAAATGCTTTCCTGCGTTTTATCGTTCAGATTGGAAAACGCCTCTTGTGCAAATCGGAAGCGTTTGCGCAACAATCTTCCGTAATAGCTTGTTAGGAAAATCATGAATGGGAACGGAATAAGTGCTATGACTGTCAATTTCCAGTTGATGGTCAATGCCATTGTCAAGATGACGAAACCGCCCGTGGAAATGGAGTCGACAAGCGTCAAAATCCCCATTCCTGCCGTCTGCTGAACGGCGTTAATGTCATTTGTCGCATGGGCCATCAAGTCCCCAACCCTTCTTTTTTGATAAAAGGAAGGTGACATTCTTGTAAAATGATTGAATAACTTCTCACGCATCGTTCGCGATAATAACACCGCGGAGCCGAAAATCATGACGCGCCAATAATAGCGTGACAGATACATTAACACTCCGGCAACCGCTAAGATGATGAGCCATTTCGTCAGCTCGGAAGCTGTCAATGTGCCCAATGTAATATCATCGACGATATAACCGATGATTTTCGGAGGAAGCAATTGCAATAAGGAGACGAACACGAGCGCTGCGACGCCAAGTCCATATTGTTTCTTCCGTTGTTTGAAAAACCAGCCAAGCTGCAGTAAAACTTTCAAAGTAATCCCCCTTTTTCTCTATCTTTGAATAGTCTATCAAAAGTCCGAACAATAGAAAAGGTACGAAACTCAAATTATTCGGATTCTGAAATACTTTTCAGGTGGACAAAGGGGATGCGATGTGTTTCGCCGTTGTCGGAAATGAGGTGCAACGTTCCGTCCAGCGTGTTGATTTTTTGGATGTATCCTTTGCTTTCCGCTACTTTTTCGTGGTCCCAATAGTGTATGAAAATTCGCAAATTCCTTTCTGCAGCTTCGTGGATTTGATAGTTCCATTGTTCGAGTTGCTGTTCATCGGGCTGTTGCCTTAGTTGATGCTCGTCTTCTTTTTGCCATTCGCGCAGCTGTTCGAGATGTTCGGGCAGCATCATCGACGTCCATTTAATACGTCCTCGATCACGGATCATCTTATCATCTCCCTTGACTAATTAATAACCGGATTTCCGCTTCAGGCGGACGCTTTCCGCGGGCGTCGCTTCAGCCTCCTCACTTCGCTCCGCTTCGTTGCGGGGTCTTCTGCTGACGCTTTTCCCGCAGGAGTCGCCGCCTTCCGCTCCAATCCTAGAAGATACTTAATTTAAAAGTTCAATTGATAACCACAGGGAATTATTCCACAAATTTCCATAATACAAGAAATGACCAACAAAGATGAGGTGAAAAAATACCTGTTGACACGCAGAGAAACTTGAAGGTGAGTTGGCTGAATTAAAACGAAAACTAAATGATGTTGGCTAATAGACACCCGACTCCTGACCAAGTTGGATGGTTTTTTTATATGCGTCTACTTGTAGTGCCCGCCGATGAGTTTGGAGCGATGAACGGCGGTTCCTGCGTCTGTGTAGGAAACTGCTCGCAATATAGCTGTGGAGCCGTATTTTTTGCGCAATGAATCCATTGCTTCCCCGAGTTGGCGATTGCGCCATTTATGCTGATCGAAAAGGCTGAGCTGCATGGCATATTCGTTTTCAAGATTTGCCAAGCTGATGGCGATGCGCCGTACGGGACGGCCGTCGTGGAATTCGTCGAGCAGCTTTGTGCAAAGCCGGTAAATAGCCATCGTGTCATTTGTCGCCTCATGCATCGAACGGGAACGGCCGAAGCCTCCTCCAAGTGAATTCTTCGAATAGCCAATGGACAGATGGACCGTCCGACCCGCCTTGCCTGCCTGCCTCGCCCGCAATGCGACATCTTCACACATTTCGAGGATGACAGCGAGGATGTCTTCCCGCTTCGTGTAATCGCGGTATAGAATCTGCCCCTTTCCGTAGCTGATCTGTCCTTCAATGAGCGGCGCACCGAGATCGGACAAGTCGATGCCGTGTGCATGATGATACAATTGATTGCCCATGACGCCGAATTTGGTTTCAAGCCGTTTGAGAGGAGTACGGGCCAAATCACCCACTGAGAAGATCCCCATATTGTTCAGCGTCCTTTCAAGCCGGCTGCCGATGCCCCACATCCGGCTAAGCGGCGCGACCGGCCATAGCTTCGACGGGACATCTTCGTATGTCCAACGTGCGAAGCCGGTCTTTTTTGCATCCAAATCGAGGGCGAGCTTCGCCATGAGCATATTCGGCCCCATGCCGCAGGCGGATCGGAGCTGGTATTGGCTGACAAGCTCGTCTTGGATTCGCTCGACCGTTTCCTCAGGGTCACCCCATAGCCGCTCGGTCCCTCCCAAGTCAATGAAGCTTTCGTCGACGGAGTACACGTGGATCGCCTCTTTCGGCACATAACGGTTCAAGTTTTTGGCGATTTCCATCGAAACATCGATGTAAAACTGCATTTTCGGTTCAATCAACCGGATGGATGGGTCATCCGGGATTTCATAGAGCCGCATTCCGGTCTGCACACCGAATTCCTTCTTCAACGCGGGAGAAGCAGCCAGGACGATGCCCCCTTTCCGTTCTTTATTGCCGATAATCGCAATCGGCGTATCCATAACATCGAGCCCTTCGATTGCAGCCGCACAACTGGCATAGAAGCTTCGCATATCCAGACATACAATTTTCCGGTCCGGCAAATCTTCATACATGCATATCCCTCCCGAAAGTAAAAAGAACATCCGTTCTGTATAGTATACCCAGAACAGATGTTCATATTCAATGGTCCTTATTGCCAATTGGGAAAAATGGAAAGTGGACTTTTGTGGAATAGTCTATTGGACTTATATTCTGCAAATAAAAAAGCATCCATCCTCAAAAGATAGACGCTCCTCCATCTTATTTCGCTACTATATTACTTCTCCGGCAGCTTGGACTCTTCAATATCGCTGAAATAGCATTTTCCTGACGGTACCCTTTTATGCAGTTTTAATTTATTCCCATTCATCAAGTCTATGGAATCTTATTCTATCCTTATTTGTTGGAATCCCATTATTTACTTTTTCCCATATGCCATTATTAAATATTTCATATTTTTCAAAGGCAACAGGCAATCCGTTTGCAGTAGCTATGTCACTACTATCCATAAGTTGAAAATGCAAATGCGGAGCAAAGGAGTTACCAGAATGACCAACCCTACCAATAATTTCACCTTTTTGCACATGCTGACCAACTGCAACCTGAATTGACCCCGTTTGAAGATGGACTAATCCAGCATATACATTGTCGGCACATTCTATAATAATGTAGTTCCCAGCAACTGATTGTATGTCGTCTTTTTTGGGGTCGAAATAATGAGCGTTTTTATAAGCGTTTGACATATCTGAAAGCAATTTTGTTCTTGCTCGTTCTTTATAACCATCCTCAGCTTGGAGAATGATTCCTTCACAAGGAGCAAATATTTCTTGTCCCCAACAATAATATTCATCTACGGGAACCCCAAAAAGTAGATATTGCGCCAAACTAGTGCGATAGGCGGGCCAGCCCATTCTTTCCCAATCGACCTGAACAAAGTCATAAGCATATCTTGATCCTAATCGGTTTGTACCGTGACTCGGAATTTTTGTCCCCGGCGTATTAGGAGAGTACCATTCACCTCTCAAAGGAAACTCAACAATTATTGGCTCAAGGTCGTCAATCATCTTATATCCCCCCTCTGTTGATTCATTACCTACATTACTGAAAATGACTAGTCCTACAAGGGTAAGTCCCAGTTTTTGTGATATCAATTTACATGAATTACAATGAAATTAAACGCTACCTTTCAAAGTCATAACCGTCTAATTAATTAAACAGGGGGTAAAGAATTCTGAAAACCTTAAAATTGTTCATCTTAATTGGGACATTTTCAATGTTATTAGTAGGTTGTTCAAACGATTTACAGAACACGGAACAAAGTATAGTAATCGAAAAGCGTATTGGCGATGAAAATAATTATGAAGACTTCAGAGAGGTCACCGATAATGAGCAAGTGCAAAAATTGAAAGAGATTTTAAAGGATGTAAATTGGATAAATGCAAAAGCAGAAATGGCATACCCTCCTGATTATAAATTTGCATTTCGTTATAAAAACCCTAATATTGAAGCCAAAGCCGTATTATACCAACTATGGATAACTCCAAACAAAGATAAAGTAGAACTCATTGGTGTTAATCAATATGTTAAATTAGACAAAGGTATGTCAGCAGAACTATTTGAAATCGTTACAGGAGAGAAATTAACGGATCAGTGAAGCATCTGCCAAATGGCATTGCGTCCAATCAGATCATAATAAAACACCCCAGAAGCTTAACTATAACTTCTGGGGGTGTTCTTGCTTCTTCATTTCATTCCGTTGCCAAATCACTGACTTCCTTCGGCAACTTGAAGTCTTCAATGTCATTGAAATAGCTATACGTCGCATTCAATTTCTGACGCGAACGATATGAATTGCCATCGCGATAATTCCTCATGTCGGAAGACCATTTGAAGCTCGTCACGTAAGACGTGTTTTTATTGAATGTGATAACCAATTCAATTTTGTCAACGATGTTGAAGCCATCCTGAGATGGTCCGATATCTGGGAAAAGTTCTTTAATCCGCTTGTAATCGTTGCGGTCTAGTGACAATTTCAATGCATATCCATACTCAATCGGTTCGAGTACAAACTCGTCCTCGAATTCTTTGAATTTGGACAGGTCAAGCATTGGATGTGATTCGGCAGCTAGCGTTCCGAACAACTCTTCGATCGATCCGGCTGGCAGCTCTTCCCAGTCATTTTCCTTTTCAGGCTTTGCAAACGTCCGGTCACCCACTTGGTATAAATCTTGCTTCCAGCTTCTCACGCCTCGCGGGGAAATGATTGATTTCTGGCGTACTTTTATCGGATCAAGGAAAGCGTCAATCGTCATATCGAATTTCGCGCCAGCTTTTTCAGGATTTTCGATATCTCCGTCATACACAGTCACTGCGTAATCATCGTAGACAATATGGGCTCGTACAGCTTTCAACGATTCTTCCATTGCTTTTTGGGATTTATCCAATAAATCTCCAGCCGTCATTTTCTTTTGAGCCGTTCCTGGATTGCTGCAAGCGGCCAGCAAAAGAACGAGTGAGCCGACAGCAAGGGCATTAATAATTTTTTTCACAAATAAACTTCCTCTCTACAAAACCTACATTCATTTTACTGGAATCTGCGCACTTCATCAATCCATTAGACGGATATTCTGCAAGAGAAGTTGCATGGAACACGAAACTGAAAAAGTTCTCGTTTAAACCGAAAGAGTTCTCATTCTTGCGGATTCCGTCATTCCATTCAGTCTTCTTTAAAATGCCATATGTCCGTCATGAATTCCTCAATCGCACGAAAATTGGGTGAAAAACCGATTCCGGGAACAGTCGGAACAGTTATATAGCCATTCTCCACAACCACTTCGGGCTCAATAATATCCTTTTCCCAATAACGGGACGAGCCTGCCGTATCGCCTGGAAGATTGAAATTCGGGAGTGATGTTAATGCAATATTATGGGCGCGCCCGATTCCCGCCTCCAGCATGCCGCCGCACCAGACGGGAATCCCTCTCTCCATGCAATAATCATGGATCCGCTTCGCCTCAGACAAGCCGCCGACTCTCCCGATTTTCACATTGATGACTTTAGTGCTTCCAAGCTCGACCGCTTTCCTTGCGTCTTCAAATGAATTGATGCTTTCATCAAGACAGATCGGCGTCTTTAACTGTTTCTGCAAAACCGCGTGATCAATAATGTCATCGTGTGCGAGCGGCTGCTCGATCATCAGAAGGTCGAATTCATCAAACCGCTTCAACAGGTCGATATCATCTAGTGAATAGGCCGAATTCGCATCCGCCATGAGCGGAACTTGCGGAAAAGCGGATCTCAATCCCCGGAGGACGTCAACATCAGCTCCAGGCTTGATTTTCACTTTGATCCGTTTATAGCCTTCCTCCAAATACCTTTGCACTTTATCAACCAAATCGGCTAAATCCTTTTGAATGCCGATACTGATGCCGACTTCAATCCGCTCGCGTTGACCGCCTAACGCTTCTGCCAATGAAATGCCTTTCCGTTTCGCGTACAGATCCCAAATGGTGCATTCTAAAGAGGCCTTCGCCATATTGTTTCCCCGGATCGGCGCAAAGTGGCTGCCGACGTCATCAGGATGGCTAATTTCCTTCCCAAGCAGAAGCGGGATAAGGAAATCACGAAGCATATGTATGTTCGTTTCCACCGTTTCTTCCGTATACCATGGCGCGTCGAATGCAACCGATTCGCCCCAGCCTGTATTCCCCAGCTCATCACAAACTTCCAACAGAAGAAAATGCTTATCCTGCATCGTACCGAAACTCGTTGAAAAAGGCTCTTTCATTCTCATTTTCATCTTGCGGATTGTCACTTGGGTAATTTGCAAAATCGATACCCCTTTCTTATAAATTCGTAAAAAACACCCTGCCGCTACGACAGGATGCTTGTACTTACTTTACTGTTTCAACGTCAACTGTCATCCGCCATCCGAACGGATCTTCCGCTCTTCCGGTCTGGATGCCCGTCATCGTGTCATAGACTCTTTGTGCCAAGTCGCCGATCTCTCCGTTATTGATGGTGATTTTCTTTTCGTTCCAATAAAGCTCACCGATTGGAGAGATGACCGCTGCAGTTCCCGTGCCGAAAGCTTCTTCCAAAATCCCCGACTGATATGCTTCGTAAAGCTCTTCCATGGAAATCTTACGTTCAGTAATAGGAATGTCCCAATGTTGGAGCAATTCAATGACGGATTTTCGTGTGATTCCTTCTAAAATGCTTCCGTTGAGCTCGGGTGTAACGACTTCACCGTTCAATTTGAAGAAGACGTTCATCGCGCCGACTTCCTCGATGTATCGGTGTTCTTTCCCATCGAGCCAGAGTACTTGCGAATAGCCTTTCGCTTCCGCCACTTCTTGGGCTTTCATTGCGCCGGCATAGTTGCCTGCCGTTTTTGCACTGCCTGTCCCACCCGTTACCGCACGGACGAATTCGGACTCGACCGCAATCTTGACAGGATTGATGCCTTCTTTATAATAGGCACCGACCGGCGAAAGAATGATCATGAAGCGGTACGTTTTCGATGGAGCGACACCAAGATACGGTTGCGTCGCAAAGATGAATGGCCGGATATAAAGAGATGTCCCTTCAATATTGGGAATCCAGTCTTTATCGACTTGGATCAGTTTCCGAAGACCGGAGAGAGCGAGTTCTTCATCGAAAGCCGGAATGCAAAGCCTTTCATTCGAACGGTTTAATCTTTTCATATTCTCTTCAGGTCGGAAAAGGAGCACTTCTTCATCATCCGTCACATATGCCTTCAGTCCTTCGAACACTGTTTGGCCGTAATGGAATACCATTGCCGCAGGATCGAGCAAGATCGGTTCATACGGAACAATCTTCGGATCATGCCAACCTTGCCCTTCCGAATAATCCATCGTAAACATATGGTCGGTAAATATCGTCCCGAAGGAAAGCTGATCGAATGCCGGCTTCGTTTTCGGATTCAAGGTATTTTCAACTTCGATTACTGAATTGGTCATCGTAAATCCCCCTTCTGCTATGTATTTTTTCATTATACACGAAACTGTGGCAACGGATATGGTAAAATGGTTGAAATGGAGGGATGACATTGACTGGAACTGAGAAAATGCCCGGAGAAGAACGCCGGCAATTGATTTTGGAAACTCTGCAGAAAGCGGACAATCCGATGACAGGCAAAGAGCTTGGTGAACTGACAAATGTCAGCCGCCAAGTCATCGTCGGAGATATAACATTATTAAAAGCGAAGAAGGAACCGATACTTGCAACAAGTCAAGGGTATATCTATATGCATGCATCGGCAGGACCGGAGAAAATCGAGAAAGTGCTCGTCTGCCACCATACACCCGAGCAGACCGAGGAAGAGTTGAACATCCTCGTCGATCATGGGCTGACTGTGAAAGATGTGAAAATTGAGCACCCCGTCTACGGAGATTTGAGTGCCTCGATCATGGTGGCGAATCGTCTGGAAGTGAAGGAATTCATGAGGCGGGTAAATGAAGCGAACGCGGTTTATCTGGCCAAGCTTGCTGAAGGCGGCATCCATCTTCATACGGTCATCGCGGACGAACAACATCAAATTGACAATGCCGAAATCGCATTGAAAAAAGCGGGTATCCTCGTCGAATGACGAATATTAATTCAGAAGAAGATTTCATATGACTCAAAACCTTTATACAACAAGGTTTACCGTTCTACATCATCTTTCAATAGATGATGTTTTTCGTTTTTCGCATAAAAAATGGTGCGATACTTTGCCAGATGCGTCGCCCTTAATTTGGACTAATAGAACAATCCTAATCATATTCTAAAGAAAACAATCAGAGGAGTGTAAAGTTAGTTGAGAGAAGTTAAGGTTGGTTTACGACCCGTTGTAAACAATATAAATTTACCCACTGTTATGAAAACAGCTATACTTCCGGGGGACACAATTGAAAGGCTATTTATTGCAACCCAGATAGGAGAAATCTATTACATAGGAAACGGGGATATAAGAAATTTTTTAGATATTCGTCCGCGCGTCTTAAAACTAGGTGCTGCTGGTGGAGGTTATGACGAACGGGGATTGCTTGGTCTAGCGTTTCATCCCAGTTTTTATTATAACGGTCTGTTTTATCTTCATTATTCAGTAGCTGGAACACAAGGTCCAGGTGCTCTACCTCAGTCAGAAGCTGCAAGACCAGCTCAAAATGCTCTTCCTGAATTTTTTAATCCTAATCCGTGTGACCCTAGTACCTTAAACCTAAGGTGGATAAATAGGGAAACGCAATATGATCATATTGATACAGTTGAAGAATGGATTATACAATCAAATGGTCAACCTCAAAAACGGCGGACGTTACTTAATTTAAGAAGGCCATTTTTTAATCATAATGGTGTCAACAGCTTAAACTTTTCACCTGAAACAGGAAAACTTGTGTTAACAACCGGAGATGGTGGATCTGGCTATGATCCATTTAACTTAAGTCAGAACGATATGGAAATTGCGGGTAAAATAATTGAAATTGATGTAACTAAGAATACATTTATCAATAATCCACCCGTAGTCACACGTTTTAATGAACTTCCAGTAAGCATTCAGGAAGCACTAACTGTAATTGCTAAAGGGGTTCGAAATATACCAGGCATTTCATATCAAAGGTTTTACAATCAATATATCAAGTATGTGGGAAATGTCGGACAGGATTTAGTAGAGTCGATTTTTTCATACGTTCAATATAAACCAATACCGGTTACTCAGCTCATTCAAGCTTCTTTAAGAAACGCTGAATCTGACCAGGAAGGATTTATTAACTTTGGCTGGCGTGGGTGGGAAGGTGCTTTTCCTACTTCGATAATAAGGGGCTGCTCTGCAAATCCGACATTGGATGAGAAAACAATTGCTTATTACAATGATGCAGTAAAAACCTCATTTAAGCGTCTTCAGCCTTTAACTAGTTATTTTCATCAAGATCCCCGACCCGATAAGTTTGGAGGAACTGCGCTTACAGGAGTGCAAGCCTACATGGGGAATGGAATACCCGATTTAACGGGAAGCGTTGTGTTTACCGATATCGCCCGGGATGAGGGATCTCAACCGGGTAGAGGAGTTTTAGCTTATACCAGAGTAAGAACAGATGGTAAACCAAATGATTTTAGTGTTATACAAACTGATTATAATTTTGGGTCTCAATCAGCTCATTATGTTAGTTTAGGAACGAATCTAAATCAAACCAAGCTTTATTTAGGGGTTTATGGCTCTCTGAATGTGACAGACTATAACAAAGGAACCATCTTTGAAATTGTTCCATGATCTGTAACTCTAATCTTTACTCAATACTAGATTGGTCGCATTCTCATATGATATTGAAATATAAACGAAAAGTGACCGACAGTATCTGAAAAATACTGTCGGTCCTTATATTTAGAGAGTAGGCAACTTATCTATTAATAGCCGTAAGGACGGTTGTATGGTTGGTTGTAGTATGGATAGTATGGATAGCGAGAGTATGGTGGGTATGGTGGGTATGGTGGGTAGAATGGGTAAATCGGGAAAAATGGGTATTGAAAACGTGGGCGACGTCTTCTGCGACGTCTTCCGTAACTGTCGTATTCGTAGTCATCATCATCGTATCTGTCGCGATCGAAATCAAATCGTGTCAATATTTCTCCTCCTTTTGATGTCAGTTTAGGTTATGTAATGTAAGGTATGACAGTCTGTGCATTCGCCTATAGTTAACATTGCTAAACTTAATTGGTCCAACAAAAGATTTACAAAAAGACACCTGAATTAGATCTCCTATAAATCACCTTATCGACATTAGTTTACCCCCCCTTGGACCTCCAAAGGGGGGGGACTCTTCAACTCACTTTTTCATTTGAAAATAATTGTTAACCAAACCACGAAACCATTATGGCAGCTTATTTGCCGTTTCCATCAAAACCGGTTTCCGCCTTCAATTGTTCCAAGAATTCAATCATGAAGGCGTGGCGCTCCTCGGCAAGACGCTTTCCTTCCTCGGTCACCATCAAATCTTTCAATAAAAGCAGCTTCTCATAAAAATGCGTGACGGAAGCCGTGTTCCTGGAACGGTACTCATCCTCGGACATTTCTGTCCTCGCGATTTCATCCGCATCGTATAATTTCCTTCCCCTCGCTCCTCCAAAAGCGAACGTCCGGGCAATACCGATTGCGCCGATTGCGTCGAGGCGATCCGCATCCCTGACAATCGCACCTTCAATTGAAACAATTTCTTCTTCGTTGCCGCCATTGAACGAAACACTTTTGATCGTTTTAAGAACCTTCATCGCCAACTCGTCATCTGCACCTGCGAAATGGAGCAGCTCTGATGTGGACATGTTGCCGTTTGTTTTATATTTAGGATCATCGATATCATGAAGCAGGACAGCAAGCTTAATGACTGTCAATTCCGCTTCAGGCATTGTAAGCGCAATCTCCTCCGCATTTTTCATAACCCGTAAAATATGATCATAATCATGGCTGGCATCGAATTTCCTATAAATATCGATTACCCGCTCAGTTACATTTCTTATTATCGTTTCCATAGTATCCATCCTTTTTTAATTCTTATAAAGATCAAATCGACTGAAGATTTAGGCGTGTCGTTGACGTTAATTGTCGATTCATGTATAGTAAATGCATCCATGTTAATAATGGGGAAGACATTGAAATGCCGAGGGAGGAATAAGCATGTACCAAGGTAAAGTAAAATGGTTCAGCAATGAAAAAGGTTATGGTTTCATTGAAACGGATAACGGTGAGGACGTGTTTGTCCACTATACTGGCATTATGTCAGAAGGATTCAAGACATTGGATGAAGGCCAGACCGTATCCTTCGAAATCATAGAAGGTAACCGCGGACCCCAAGCGGCAAATGTCTTGACTATAACATGAATGATGATTGATTATATGTACAATATCCCGCCTAGAAAATCCAGGCGGGATATTATTTTGTCAATTTATTCATTTCATTCCCTAAAAATTGAAGTTGTTCCCCGATTGTGCATGTTTGGATGCAAAACTGATGCGCCCCAGTTTTCCCGATGTCCTTCGCCTGTTGCCTTTTGACAAAACATCCTGCACAATACGTATCAAGCACTTCATTGATTTCATTCATGACTGTCAATTTATTCATAGCAGCCTCCCGGTAAAGTCGTTCATTCATTTTAATATGCTTCTCAGCAGGTTGCAACAAAGAAAAGGAGAGATGAAGCATGATCGAATTATACGTTGATGGCGCAAGTGCCGGAAATCCAGGCAAGAGCGGCATCGGGATATACATCAAAGGGGAAGGAAAGATTGTCAAATTCTCCGAACCGATTGAGCCGACGAACAATCATACAGCAGAGTTCATAGCCCTTCTTCGCGGAATGGAGGAAGCCGCAAAACTGACAAATGGAATCGTTTCGGCACGCTCCGATTCAAAAGCTGTCGTCTCGGCTGTGGAAAATGAGTTTGTGAAAAACGAATTACATAAGGACTATTTGAATAAAATCCTATCCATTGCCAAATCGTTCGATTTCTTTTTCATCAAATGGATACCAGATACCGAAAATCGCGCTGCGGACGCACTTGCCCGGGAAGCGATCCATAAACAAGGGAAAAAGGACGGGGAAGAAAAGTAATGAGAATCATTCCCCGTCCAGCAATTATCCTTTACCCTACTTCGCTTTCATGAATGTAACGGTGTCTTGCATGTTGTCGTAAAGCACCCATTCCTTATCGGAAACGACTGCACCGACATTGACGAGGGTTTGGCCGTCCTTCACCTCATATGGATGATCGAAAAGGATGACTTCTTCCTCAGTTCCATTTCGCAGCAACCGTGAACGGTGACTATGGCCATAGAACGTAAGGTTTTTCGACACTTCCGCTTCTAATAAGGACCACGGTTCACCGCCCCACTTCCATTGATGGCCGTGGATCACTTCCGCCTCGCCAAGTTCAATTCTTTCAGGCATCGCGGAAAGCAATCCAAGCAAAGGGTCATCCGTTTCCGTTATGAACAAAATTCGTTCTTCCTGATTCCCTTTTACTGATGGGAAAGTTAGCAGCTCTACAAACCCTTTGGGTATAAGCATTACCTCTTCAAGGCTTGCAAACGTGCGTTCATTCACAAAGCGCTTGCTGATCGTACATTCGAACAGATCCCCGGTGCCGATCAAAACAGCTCCGGGTGCCCGTTCTTTAATATGGGAGAGGACGTCCGATAAATCCTCTTTTGAGGAATGAACATCCCCTATAATTGCATATTGCATTTTCATGGTCCACCGCCTTCATTTACCCCTTTTCCACTTCTACGATTTCCCTTGAAATCCAGTCGCTATAACTTCCTACATACAACTTGACGTGCTCATAGCCATTTTGTTTCAGCATCGCAAATAACGGAGCGGCTGTTACACCGCTTCCACAGTATACGACGATTTCTTCATCATGCTTCACGATTACGGAAAGCTGCTCACCCACAGCGTCACTCAAGTTAAAAGAACCGTCTTTTTTCAACTGCTCCCAGTCGAAATTCAATGCCCCGGGAATATGTCCAGCGATCGGGTCGATCGGTTCGACTTCTCCGCGATACCGTTCAGCGGAACGTGCATCAAGCAGCACATTGCCTGTTTTCCCTTCTACCGTCTTTTCGACGAATTCACGAGTGGCAAAGATACTTTCATCCCAGACAGGGACGACATTGGAAGGTACAGACGCATCCGTACTTTTGGATACAGGAACCCCCATTACCGCTAATTCCTCGAAGCCTTCCTGTAAAATGAAGGAGTTTTTGAATCCCCCGTATTGGAGAATCCACCAAGCCCTTGCCGCAAAAGGGCTGCCGCCGTCATCATATATAAATATCCGGTCATCGAGTTCTAGACCGCTCTTCCTGAATAATGATGTCAACGACTCCTTGGCGGGCAATGGATGCCTTCCCGCTTTCTTCGTCATATCGGAAAGGTCATTCCCGAGATGCCAGTAGAGCGCCCCTTTAATATGCCCCTCTTCAAACTTTTTTCTCCCCAATTCACTGTCCTGCAATGAAAAACGTGCATCAATCCATTTTACATCTTTAGTATCCAATTCATTGACCGACTTGAAAACTACACTCATTTCAACTCATCCCCTTCAGTTGAATTTTCTTATGGATTGCTCTCCATTCCTCCAATTGCTCGGTATCCTGCAAGAGGGAGCGCTCGGATTCAATCTGCTTGTTGCTCTGGTTCAGTAAATGAAGCCGCAACCCTTCCGCTTCCGCCTCGATCCACTGCTCCGACCAAAACTCGATCCGTTCTTTTTCCTTACCTAAATAGATAGCGGCATCTTGTTTCAACCGTTCTTCCAGCTGGTTTTTCAATACGAGCCGTTCGCCTCTTTCGAAAAATGACTTCTGATTTTTAAATGAACGGTTGACATCTTTATACATGGCCGGATTTTCGAAAGGCGTGGTGAACGACAGCATTTCGGACTTTTCCGTTTCATACGGTGAAGGGGAAATGGAACTGTCCTGACCGTTAAGGAACCGCACTTCGGAACGCTCCCGCTCCTTCAATAACTTATTCATGAAATTGAGCATGCGTAAATTGGTCACTTTCAACTCTTGTGTCAAATCAAAACCGACCATGTGTACCGTTTCAGCAAGTGCCATCGTTAGTGCCTTTTCAGCCGGATGATTGGCAAACGTTGACGGACTATAGCCTTCCTTGAAGAAGTCTCCAAAACGAAGGAATACCCGCTGTAAAATATAGTAAACCAATTCATTCAATTCATTGCTGGAAGCTTTGCGGAACACTTCTGCAAAACCATGTGCATAACGTGCCCGCACCTCCTGTTCAAATCGGTCGAGTTCCACCAAGCGCTCGGCCTTACGAGATTTATTTGCTTTCGCACGTTCAATTAATATTGCAAGCCTGTTGACGGCTTTAGCAGCTTCTTCGTCCAATGCCTGAACGGCAAGCCCTTTCAGGTCATCCTTCAAGAAATGGTTGAAATGCTGTTCAAAAACTTCCATGGAGCTATCCATACGACCGTCGATCTTCGCTTCCAATGCCTGCAAGCTAGAAATGCCGTGAACTCGTGGATGACGGATCCCGAAAGCAGCCAACTCCTGTTCAACGAATGAAAGGACGGTCTCCGCTTCCTCCGCATCATTCGCCAAGTCAATCGCATTAACGATGAAGAACATCTTATCCAATTCAAATGCATCTTTCACTCGTCCAAGCTGGATTAGGAATTCACGGTCGGCTCGCGCAAAGGCATGATTATAATAAGTGATGAAAAGAATTGCGTCAGCATTCCTTATATATTCGAAAGCGACGTCAGTATGCCGCGCATTGATGGAGTCTGCCCCTGGTGTATCGACAAGGGTGATGCCTTGCCTCGTCAAAGGACAGTCAATATACAAATCAATTGAGTCGACGAAGCAGCTCCGTTCCTCTTCCGCGACGAATCGGGTAAATTCGGTTTGATGGACATTCATGACAGTCCCGAGTTTATCCTTATATACCGGGTAGCCGGTCTGAAATGCACGAATGAATGTTTTGTGAATGTGCAAGCTTTCGTTTTCCAGCTCTTTCCCTAAGACGACACCGGCTTTTTGGAACGCGTCTTCCAATGTTGAAATCGGCATCCCGAGCGCTTCAAATGAAACTGCCACGTCTTCGGTCATCTGGCTATTCGTTTTTAAATGAACATCCGCTGTCCGATCCTCTTTCCCTGCTGCAATCGGTCTGATCCTGTTAATCGCGGCTGTTGTCGGGTTAGGAGAAACCGGCAGCACACGGTCACCGATCAAAGCATTGGAAAAGGAAGATTTCCCGGCGCTGAACGCACCGAATAAAGCGACAGTGAACTCCTGACTAGAAAGCCGATCCGCTTTATTCCGCAAATACTCGGCCGTCTCCGAAAATCCGGGAATATCCATCACCGAATGAGCGATATGAAGCGCCTGATCGATGATACTTTCCGCGTCAGGACCTTTAGAATGAACTTCCATTGTTCTTACTTGGCTATGCTCGACCGATTCAGTTTCCGTCACGCTTGCCGCCGCTGTTTCCAATTCATCGAGTTCAATGGTTTCAATGTCCGGCCTCATTTCCCACTTCTTGAGTAAAGAATAACCGGAAGCCTGTAAGGTTGCAGTCGGTGCTGCTAGACTAGCAGTGAACTCGGCCTGTTGATGTTCGATTTCGTTCACTTGTGCAATGGCCGCAAGCTTTCGCTCAAGCGTGTGGATTGTTTGAAGGAGCGCTTCCAATTGTTCATTACCTGCGGATGCGGCAATTGCGGACATTTCTTGTTTCCAGTCTTCTGTCCGTCTTCGGAAAACCTGCTGGATGGCAGTCTTCATCTGCTCCGCCATATTCAGTACAGTATCTCCGGTAACGACATCAGAAACATTCAAAGTTATGTCAATCTCCTCGAAAGGCACCGACATATCCATTTCGTCAATAGTAATGGACCGCTCATCCGTCATCAACCCTGCGTCTTTGAGCGTCTTTTTCATAAGTGCTTTCAAATGCACTTCAATTTGTGTATGTATCAGCTTTGATAGGTTGGAAGCTAAGTGATCCTTTCTCCTCGCCCTTTCCTCTGCTGTTTTTTTTGCACCGAATAATAAGCCTACCTTGAATCGAGGGGATTTCGACTCCAAATAATCCTTCAATAGCTCGCGCGTTTCAAAAGGGGTGATCGATGCGTTTCTAAGTAATTCATTCCGTTCCCTTTCAAATGTTGCGTACAACTCATCCCCCGACAGAAGGGAAGCACGTTTCTTCAACCCAGTCAATTCTGCCGAAAGCTCTTCGTACTCATTCCACTCTTCATCGGAAACGATATCCGCATATGCCGCTCTGCACTCGGATTTCTCATCTTCAAGAAATTCGAGGTGCTCCTTTTTCAATTTCAAAAGCGATTGTTCAGCATTCTCCAGGAAATGATCTTTCCAATTGACAATCGAGCCTTCAACGATGTCTTTCACTTTTTCAAAATCGTTGAAAGGAAGATTATCGGATTTCAAGGATGTATAGAAGATTCCTTTAGGTTCGACACCCCATAGTTTGAAAGAATCTTCAACGGATTTTTTGAAGTCCTCAAAAGGCAATTCACTTTCCCGATGCTTGTCAATTTGGTTAATAATCAGATAGACATTGGTGTTATACCGCAATAACTCTTTTGTGAACTTGAAATTCAGTTCCGACTGGACATGATTGTAATCCATCGTGTAGAAAACGAGATCAGCTAGGTGAAGTGCCGATTCTGTAGACAACCGATGGGCGTCATCTGTCGAGTCAACTCCTGGCGTATCCATAACTGTTATCGCTTCAGGTAACTTGGATCCGGGATGCCCGATTTCAATAAGAGAAATTTCCTCTCCGTCTTTACTGAAGGATTTGATCGCCTCAAAGAAACGATGACCTTTGTACTTCACGAGCGAGCCATCCGTCCGATGGATGATTGCAAATTCTTCATCGGCCTTCTTCACTTTGACGATATTTGCGCTCGTCGGGATTGGACTGGTCGGCAAAAAGTCCTCGCCTGTCAATGCATTGATCATGGAGGATTTACCTGCAGAGAAATGGCCTGCAAATCCGATGACAAATTCTTCATCCATTACTTTTCGTGCTAAGGAAGCTGCTTTCTTTACACGATCCTCGTCATGATTCTTGTTAAATAAATGACCGTAAATAGCTGTTTTTTCTAAAATATCATTAGTAAACATAATATTCGATCCTTCCTAACATTCTCTATCTACTATACCATTTTTCTTTATGTGATCGTTTTGATTGAGTATTCGGAGTTATGTATAAGAAAAGCTGCCTATATCGAGCACCCTCGATGAGACAGCTTTTATTCATTCCTTATTTCTTGACGAACGTTTGGAGCTCCACCGGAAAAATGCCGGCAATCAGTTCTTTCATTTCCTGTTCACTATTCTCCAACAGTATATGCACCGTTCCGGAATCTTCCGATGTCCGAATCAGGCGACCTGCACCTTGCCTTAAACGGAGAAGCATGAATGGCAGATCCACTTCTGCAAACGGGTTTTCAGCATGCTTCCTGCGCGCATCAAAGAGAGGATCGTGAGGAGGAAACGGCAGGTCGTAAATAATGACCCGGGTAAGGGCATCTTGCGGGATATCAAGACCTTCCCATAAATGATACGAACATAGTACGGAAATTTCCTTCTGCTGGAAGTCGCGGATAATGGATGATAATTCCCGTTCCCCTTCGAAAGCGATTCCGGTTCTTTGTTCTTCAATTAATTCTGCCCGAAATCTTTTCATCGATTGTTCCGATTTGAACAGCAACAATGTTTGCTGTCCATCCTTCAACAAGTCCATCACATATTCGGGCTTTTCCCCTATGTTGAGATCAGCTGCAATGACTTCCATCTTCTCTTCGTAGTCGAAAGGAGATTCCACTGAAAATGAAAGGAAATCATCGATGCCAAGACTATCTAATATATACCTGAAATCCTGTCCGACTGAAAGCGTCGCGGATGAAAAGATAATTGGAACATTGGATGAAAACAGCTTTTCTTTTAATATATCTGTGACAAGTCGTGGCATGATGATGAGCGTCATCCCATTTTCATTCTGTTCTAACCAATCGACCGCATCATTTTCGGAGACGAATAATTCCATAGAGTAAATATATTGCTCCAAGTATTCCTCGACCATTTTCAAATCATATTCCGGAATGATATATAGCTCACCTTCAAAGACGAACTCTTCGAGCAGTGACGTTGAGATGGAGATCGCTTCCCTACCGGCCGAGTGAATTTCCCCGGTTTTTCGGATTGCTTTCCGTTCATCCCCGTTCTCTTCCGTTGCGGACTGTAATAGACGGAAGAAATGTTCATGCACATCAATTAAACGTTCCATTAATTGGAGTGTCTCTTCACGCACTCCGTCAACCATTACCCGTTCCAATAGATTGAGTAACGTATGATTTTGAACCTCATACGTGAGTGCACGTTGAGCGGAATATTCAAGTAGATGCCCTTCATCGAAAACAATCATGGATACATCAGGCAACAGCGGCATTTGGCCTTGGCGCTTTCTCGATTCTTGTGTCCAAATATGCTCCATATAGAAGTCATGCGAGCAAATGATCAAGTCCGCCGCTTCACGATAATGATTCCGGTGGATTGTCTGTCCGCAGCGATTTCGGACATCACACGCCGCACATTGTTGGATAGGATGGAAATTCATTGTTTTCCATTGCTCGTCATTCAAATGAGGATATTCCGATCGCTCTCCATAAGGAAAAATCGATTGCAAAGAAACATTGCCGTTTACGAAGTCCGGCAATCCGCTATGCACATTCTCCGCAAATTCTTCTGTCGATGCGTCTACTGCTTCATCCAATCTCTTCAGACATAAATATTGATCTCTTGCTTTTGCAAGACGGACGTCAATATCGATTTTCAACGCATCGCTTATTTTGCGGATATCTCCCTCTTCTTTCACAAGCTGATCAATCAATGTTTCATCCGCACAGGAAATCAGAGCGGGTTTGCCCGTATATCTCGCATAAGCGATAGCCGGCAATAAATAGGCGATTGTCTTCCCCGTTCCGACACCGGCTTCCGCCAGAAGGACTTTTTTCTCTTTCAGCGCTTGTTCAATTTGAAATGCCATATAGATTTGTTCATCTCTGCATTCGAATCCCTTTTCGGTCAAATCATCATACAATGTATCGCCAATCCAGTCATTCAAGGATTCATAGAATGATTTTTCTTTTGTTAATGAAAATGGCATTTTTCTTTTCATTTGCGCTCCCCTTCCTTTTCACACATGGAAACGGAAGAGGCATGACCTCTTCCGTTTTCTCTGCTTGCTTATTTTCGTTGGCCCCAGTATTGGTAAAAGTCTGTCCGGATGAATCCATTGAACAGCTTTCGTTTCTTCGTAGCTTTTTTTCCGTACATCGTTTCAAAGTTTTCCAATGAGGACAACATGTATACGGACCAAGAAGGATACCTATCCATTATATGACCGAGGATCTGGGCAAGTTCCTCAGCTTCCTCGATTTCACCTAATCGTTCTCCATAAGGAGGATTGCCGACAAGCACGCCATTCAAACCTTCAACAGTCAAATCCTTGACGTCACGCTGCTCAAAGCGAATCATGTCCATGAAGCCTGCTTCAACTGCATTTTGCTGTGCTACTTTGATCATTCGGGGATCTACGTCGAAACCTGTAATATCCAACGGCTGGTCATACTTCGCAATATCTTCCGCTTCTTCCCTGACACGGTCCCAAATTGCCTGATCCATCCACGGCCATTCCTCACTGCTGAAGTCACGGTTATATCCTGGTGCAATCTGCTGCCCGATCATTGCCGCTTCGATTGCAATCGTTCCAGATCCGCAAAACGGGTCAACGAACGGTCTGTCCGGATTCCAACGCGTCAATTTGACGAGGGCCGCCGCCATTGTCTCTTTAAGCGGAGCATCCCCCTGTCCGACACGATATCCGCGTTTATGCAAGCCGGCCCCGCTTGAGTCGATTGTCAATGTAACTTTATCTTTCAAAATGGATACTTCAAGTTTAAATAATGGACCTGTTTCGTCTAAGAAACCGACCCGATTATATGCAGTCTTCAAACGTTCAACAATCGCTTTTTTCACGATTGCCTGGCAGTCAGGTGTACTGTACAATGTCGATTTCACCGATTTTCCAGCGACAGGGAATTTTGCATCTACAGGCAAATATTGTTCCCAAGGAAGGGATTTCGTCTGTTCAAAAAGGTCATCGAACGTCGTTGCAGTGAATTCACCGACTATGATGCGGACACGATCCGCGACACGTAGCCACATGTTTGTTTTGGCAATTGCTGTTTCATCGCCTTCGAAATAGATTTTGCCGTTCTCGGTTTGTGTGTGGAAGCCTAGTTCCTTCACTTCATCTGCAACAATCGATTCAAGCCCCATGGCGGATGTGGCGACCAATTTATAGTTTGTCATGCATTTCCAACTCCAATTCTAATCGTATCTATATGTAGTCTGCCTACTATTGTCATTTACATCAATTTTTATCCCAAATAACAAAGAAATGCTCTCCAATCGAAAAGGAGAGCATTGATTGTTATGTTGAACCATCGTAAATTCGATAAGCCATGTTTTGTTCCCGTGTACTCAAACGGCTTGCGCCTCGTACTTAGGGTGGTAATCATCTATCTACAGACTCGTCTAAAGAAGTGTCTGTCCCTTCATCCGTTAAATTCCTTCAGAAGAGCGCCCCTACCATAATTTGGGTTTCTCGCTCGTGGGGTTTACCGCGTTCCATCCTACCCGTTTCCGAGTCGGCTACGTCACTGTGGCACTTTTCAGGGAACCTCATCCATATGTGCAAGCACACGTAGGACTTATCCCCGCCGTCAATGCGCATTGCGCAAAGCCCCGGCTTATCTTTTCGCCGAGCACGAACACTACGGTCATCTCAGAACCGTGCGAGCATGGACTTTCCTCTACAACTGATGTTGCAGCGATTACCTGAATTCACACTATGGTTACAATAGTATACTGCAATTTTCGACAAATATCAACGTTTTTCTTCTACGCCAATCACTTGCTTATTCGTGATCGTACAATTTGCTGCCGAATACGTGCTTCTCCAAATTTGAAATCCGTTTCAACAGATCGAAGTTCGTTGTATTGGCATTCGTTGCCGCTGGACGTTTGACTGCTGAAGCAAGTTCATCCTTCAGCTTTTCATTTTCCATACGTAATTCCGAAATTGTTTTTTTAAAGGCTTCATAATCCTGAATTACTGTGTCCAGGAATAAATCCACATCTTCTTGATTATATCCACGTAAACCTGTTTTAAATTCTTTTTCAAGTATTGATTTAGAATCAAGCTTTATTTCCATAAAATGACGCCCTTCCATCAATGTTTACATGTCGCAAGTATAGCATATTTTGTACAACTTTGTCTTTCTATTTCCGGTTGAGAGCAGTATTTTGTCGGTTACTGCGCTTCCCCGGGAAATAGCTTTCTATTCAATCTTATTTCCCTGTGCCTTAATCCATTTCCCATCCTCACTTTAAACCGTTCCGTCATGTCCTGCTCTTCATGTAAAGCATGGATTGCTTCCTTCGCATAATAAAGAGCCTTTTCCAGCTCCTTCAATTTATGTTCGAACAGCTTCGCTAATTCCTCAAGCGCGATGACTTTTTCCCTTCCCTTCAGACCGGCAGCTGCAGTTGCAAATGATTCAATCGCGTTTGCATGCAGTCCTTCCTTCTTCATGAGGAATCCGATATGGAAATGCGCCATAGGTTCTTCTGTACCGTATTCTGCAATGACATCCATAAGGACATCTTTGCTTCGGCTAAATGATTTTAGATCGGTATACCATTTACCGATATTCGTTTTTGCATTCGCGGAGGAAATCGCATCGCCATGCAATAGGAGGTCGGTTGAACGGATATATAAGGTGACGAGGGAAAGGATATCCCATTCATTATGAAGAAGGACTTTCATCAGCAATTCGGCTCGGCCATTTTTCACTGCATCCTGGTAGATGATTGGTGCCATATGGCCGGGAATATCGCCTTCCCGGAAGAAGCCGAGCTGTTCTTCCTCAACCGCGGTCAATTTGAACGTGTCCATTTCATTTTTCCAGATCCTTTTCGATCCATGGAGCAAATCAATTTCGGTATGCTTCAGCAACTGCGGCAACACATTTCTATTCATGGTCCATCTCGTTTGCACTTGTGGCATATCGAAGCTTTTTCCGTTATACATGACGATCGACATAGGCGTTTTCCAGAGGTCAGAAGCATAGAGGAATGCAGCTTCATGATCGGGGCCTGGCAGCACATATTGCGTCAATGTGAACGCTTCGTCTGTATATTCGATAAAGCCCATAAGGAAGATGAGCGTTCCGGCGCCTTTCAATCCGGTCGTCTCTGTATCGAAGAAGACGAGCGGCCTAGTGAAATCTGGAGCCAGAGGATGTATTTCCTGCGACTCGCGCCATCTTTCCACGGTGTTCAATAAACCTGAAAGTTTGTATTTCCCATGTTGATGATGCAGATCATAAACGACAGTTTTCTTGTACACAACACCGAATTCATTTTCCTCTTTCGTCAATCCTGCCGCGAGCCATCTTTTCTCATAAGGAGGCGGCGGAGGCGTTTCACGTTTCTGTGTTTGGGGCTTTTCGTCAGTTTTAGGAGCTTTCTTTTTAAGAAGTTTCTTCATTTCCATCATTTTTGCTTCATATGACATTTGTCTTGCCTCCAACGAGGGCTTGCAGAAGAGCGATGACGTCCTGTTTCACCCGGATTCCCTCTTCTTGTGCACCGATACAGACAGGGCATCCATTCTCGCAATGACATCCTCGCACATGGTCCGCAGCCTTTTTCAGTAATTCATCCCAACGGCCAAAGATCTTTTCGCTTAACCCGATGCCTCCCGGATAACTATCGTAAATGAAAACTGTCGGCTTCCCCGTGTGGATTGCCTTCACTTGTGGGATAACATGGATGTCTGACCGATCACAGCGGACAAACAACGGTATGAATGATTGGATTGCGTACGCCGCGCCTGTCAGCGCATCCGTCAAATCGGACTCTTTCCATCCTTCCGGGGTATCGAATGAATACCACGTGGATGAAGTATGCAACTCCTCTGCGGGCAGCGAGATTGGACCGGAACCGATATTATCATGTGTGTCGAAACGGATCTTCTTAAAAATCGTAGGAATCGCCAAAACAGCAATATCTCCGTACGCCACTTTCGCTTCTCCCAGTTGCTCGCTTTCATCTTCACTGATCACTTTCAATTCCACAGCTAAATTAGCATCCGTATAATAATCGACATCGACTTCTGTCACGTATGCCTTCTTTTCCTCCCAATCTAGCATTTCGACTTGGTATTGCTTTCCTTGATGCATATAGATCGCCTCTTCGTGCAACAAGGTCATTGCGCTGTAGCGGTCCATCTCACCGATTACGACGGTCCCTTTAGGAATCGTTTTATCGATAATGACGACATTTTCTTGGGAGGCGGAGCGTAGACTGACTTCACTTGCCGGGAACCGGTCTGTCATCCAATGCCATTTATCGGATGTTTTGACGAGCACCCCTTCACCTTCCAGAAAGGCGAGAAGTTCCTGAACTTCAAATTCCCCGTATGTTTCCGTCATCGTAAACGGCAATTCAAATGATGCACATTTCAAATGATCCATGAGGATAAGCATATTATCGGGATGGATCCTCGCTTCTTCCGGCGTTTGGCCAAGCAAGTATTCCGGATGCTGAATGATGTATTGGTCAAGTGCCATCGATTGCGCAACATAGATGATCAACGCATCATCCTGCCTCCTCCCTGCTCTGCCGGCCTGTTGGTAGGCGCTCGCAATGTTTCCCGGGTAGCCGGTCATGATGCATGCTTGCAACTGCCCGATATCAATTCCGAGCTCGAGCGCATTCGTACTTACGACTGTCTTGATATCTCCGTCGCGCAGCCTTTTTTCAATTTTTCTGCGCTCAGATGGCAAATAGCCGCCACGGTACCCCATGATCGTCTGATCAAACAGTTTTTTCTTCGTCAATTCCTTCATATACGTGACAAGCATTTCAACGCGCACCCGGCTCTTTGCGAAGATGATCGTCTGGACACCTTCCCTGTACAAAAACGATGCAATATCACGAACTTCTAGGATGGCACTTCGCCGGATGCCGAATGTTTTATGGACGATCGGAGGGTTGTAGAAGATGAAATGCTTAACGCCAGAAGGTGCGCCATTTTTGGATATGAGCCGCATCGGCGTATTGGTCAATGCCTCGGCAAGCTCTTTCGGATTGGCAATAGTCGCCGATGTGCAGATGAACGTCGGGTTGCATCCGTAATAATTGCAAATGCGTTTCAATCTTCTCAATACATGTGCGACATGGCTCCCGAATACCCCTTTATACGTATGCAATTCATCTATGATGATATATTTCAAATTTTCGAAAAGGGACACCCACTTTGTATGGTGTGGCAAAATGCCAGAGTGCAGCATATCGGGGTTCGTCAAAACAATATGGCCCGACTTCCGAACTTTAGTTCGTAATCCAGGCGCTGTATCCCCGTCATACGTGTAACTAAGGATCGTCTCTCCGCTCGCCTCAATCAATTCATGCAAATCCGCTAACTGGTCTTGTGCAAGCGCCTTTGTCGGAAACAGATAAAGCGCACGGGACGAATCATCCTCCAAAATGCTTTGCAAGACTGGCAGATGATAGCATAGTGATTTCCCTGAAGCAGTCGGCGTCACAGCAGTTATCGAATCACCTGACGTCGCAATATCGAACGCTTCGCGCTGATGACTGTATAGGCGCTCTATCCCTTTCTGAGCTAACGCTTTCACAATGGAAGGATGAAGCTGTTTTGGAAATGCAGCGTATTCTGCAAGTTTCCCATCAATCTTTTCATAGTGGCGAACATTGGACGATAATTCAGGGTCGGATAAGAAGTGTTCGACCGTTTCACGGACGCTTGTCTTCTTCATCCTTGCTCACTCCCTTTTTGTTGCAATTCATCTAAGACCGTTCTTAATGTGTACGTCGCTGAATTAATGGAAAGGACAAAACGTTTCTTTCCGGTCTTCGCATAAAAAGATTGAACGATGAATTGCTTCATTGATTCATTCAACGATTCAATTTGATGAAGATGAATGTATTTCGGTCTCTCTTCCCGAATCAACGCTCTGATTTCCTCGGTCCATTCGTCCAACAATCTATGGTTTGTATCTGCATATGGTTTTACTTCTGTAAAAAAGTCAGGCTCCCGATCCAATTCCCGCATCGCTGGGAGTCTTTCCAAGCACTCTTCACAAACAGAAAGGAGCCGTTCCGTTTTTTCTAATAAAGTTAACAAGTGAACCATCCTCTCCAAAGTCTTTCCTATAGTCTATCAAAACTTCGTGGGGACACCAAACCTAAACGAACGTGTATTCTTTGAAACCTGCAGAACAATACTTTTGCGGAACTTTTAGAACGATAATCCGTCCAATCATTATGGTATGATAGGAAATGCGAGGTGGTAGGAATGACAATTCGATATCCGAACGGGAAAAAATATATTCCGGTACAACGCTCTGCCCGAGTGGATAATAAAAATCTATCGTTCAGCAACCGGGGAAAAACCTTAGAGGACGAGTTGAACGAAACGAATGAATATTATTTAGCCAACAATAAAGCCGTCATCCATAAGAAGCCGGTCCCTATCCAAATTGTACACGTTAAATATCCTGCCAGAAGCGCGGCTGTCATTACCGAAGCATATTTCAGATCTCCATCCACTACAGACTTTAATGGAGTTTGGAATGGGAAATATATTGATTTTGAAGCGAAGGAGACAAAGAGTACGTCCTCTTTTCCATTGCAAAATATCCATGAGCATCAGGTCGAGCATATGAAAAGAGTGACCGAGCAAGCAGGCATCGCGTTTTTGTTAGTGAAATTCACCGTTCTCGACCGCTATTTTATCGTCCCGTACGAGTACTTCGAAAAAAAGTGGGAAAGAATGATAGCAGGAGGAAGGAAATCTATTACACTCTCCGAAATGGAAGATATATCCATAGAAATACATGCAGGTTTTAACCCACGGCTAGACTATTTGTCTGCTATGGATTCACTTTTGCAGAAACCTGGAACAGAAACAATTGAAAGGCAGGAAAACTTATGAGTGATCAAACAAAATCTCGATCAGCCAGACGTCGGCAGATGGAAGCGGAAAAAAGGCGCGGGAAGAATAATAAGAAGAAAAACGGCAGCAATCTAGTAAAGAAAATCATTCTCAGCATCGTTGCACTTGGTGTAGCGGTTCTAATCGGTGGAGCTGGATTATTCGCATTTTACGCAAGCAGCGCACCGGATCTTGATGAAAATCTATTGAAAGATCCGCTCACATCCGATATTGCCGACCGCAATGGAAATGTGTTCATGAAATTCGGAGCAGAAAAGCGGGAGTTCGTTCCGTACAAAGATATACCGAAAGAGATGGAAGATGCCGTCCTCGCTACCGAGGACATCCGTTTCTACAAGCACCATGGAATGGATTTCTGGAGGCTGGGCGGTGCAGTGCTTGCCAACTTCCGAAGCGGCTTCGGGTCACAAGGAGCATCGACGCTAACTCAGCAAGTCATTAAGAACTCTTTTCTATCACATGAAAAGACATTAAAGCGTAAAGCACAGGAAGCATGGCTCGCCTTCAAGCTTGAACAGGAGTATTCAAAAGAACAGATTTTTGAAATGTATTTCAATAAAATCCTGATGTCGGGCAACATTTATGGAATTGGTACAGCTGCAAAAGATTTCTACGGAAAAGATCTGAATGAGCTTGAATTGCATGAAATGGCGTTGCTGGCGGGGATGCCTCAATCCCCCAACCGCTATAATCCGTTCAAGAATCCCGAGCGGGCTGAAAAGCGCCGGAATACTGTACTCAGCCTTATGTACAAACACGGAAAAATCTCGAAGGATGAGATGGAGAAGGCAAAAGCCATTCCTGTCACGGAAACACTCCTTCCTGAGGATCAACGCCAACAAAATAAGGATTCAAAGTATCTTGCATATGTTGACATCGTATTAGATGAATTGGAAGCAGCCGGAATGATGGATATTCTCTCAGAAGGGGTAACCATTCAGACGGCCCTTGACCCGTCGGCGCAACGATCTGTAGAAAAGGCGATCAATTCGCCTATCTATGAGTCGGATGAGATGCAGGCAGGTATGACCGTTTTGAATACGAAGACGGGAGAAATCGTCGCAATCGGCGGTGGACGGAACTTTACCGGGCGCAATTTAAACTTCGCCTCCGGTGATAACCCAAGGCAACCCGGCTCGGTTATCAAGCCGATCTTGTCGTACGGCCCAATCATTGAAAACGAAAACTGGTCCACTGCCCAAATCGTTAAAGACGAACCATATAAATACAAAGGCACCGACATATCGATTCGAAATGTAGATGGGAAATACATGGGACCGATTACTGCGAGGGAAGCATTATACCGTTCAAGAAATATTCCAGCCATCAAAGTGTTTGAGGAAGTCGGAACGAAACGAGCTCGTGAATTTGCAGGCAAGCTTGGTCTGAAATACGATGATATGACTTCCACGCTTGCTATCGGCGGAGGAGAATATGAATTTTCGACAATTCAAATGGCAGGTGCTTATGCCCCGTTCGGCAACGGCGGAATTTATACAAAGCCCCACGCAGTCAAGGAAATCATTTTCCGTAATGGCTCCAAGCGTAACTTGGCACCGGACCCTGTCACTGTCATGAAAGATTCAACCGCCTATATGGTGACTGATATTTTACGGGATGTCATCACCTATGGAACCGGAAAGACGGCTAACGTCTCTGGATTGGATATGGCCGGTAAGACAGGGACGACGAACTATGATGCTGCAACAATGAAGAAATACGGAATGAAAAACACTGACGTACCAGATAGCTGGTTCACCGGTTATACTACGGAGTACACGATTTCCGTTTGGGGCGGTTACAAAAATCGTAATACACCCATTTCAACATACGATCGAGGCCGCTATGTCCCGCAAATCCTTTTCAGGAATGTAATGACTGATCTCGTGTCAGGAAAAACTACACCGAGGTTCAAGCAGCCAAGTTCTGTTGAAGAAGCGGTCATTGTCAAGGGATCTAATCCCCCAATTCTTGCAAGCAATTCGACACCGGATGCTTTGAAGAGTACAGAGCTGTTCGTTAGAGGAACGGTGCCGACTGAAATGGATGAAGAGGTAATTACTGAACTGGAAGCGCCAAGCGGCTTGTCTGCGCAATATGTTGCAGAGTCGAACTCTGTCTCATTAAATTGGTCGTACGACAATCCAGATGCACTTATGCTTCCGGAACCAGTACAATTTAGCATCTCCGTTTCAGTAGATGGCAGTGAGCCGCAGCACATGACGACGACTTCGGTAAATGATGTAACATTCTCCGGAGTTGAACTGGGCCGCACATACACCTTCTATGTCAAAGCGATTTCAGGGGAAATTGAAAGCAGTCCAGTTTCCACTTCCCTTCTAATAGAGGGACAGAATGACGAGGACCCTTCGATAGATGACGGAGAAGATGATGAAACCAACAGCGAAAACAATGGCCAAAATAATAACGGCAATAACGGCAACAATGGAAACAACAATGGAAGTGGTAACAATGGAAATAACGGTAATAACAACGGAAACAATGGCAACGGCAACAATGAAAACGATGGAGACGCTGACAATACGACCGACGGTTCCGGCTCATCGGGTGATGCGACAACCGATCCAGGAACGGGCGGAAATGATGGCTCCGGCGACGGAACCGATGATGGCAGTGGAGGATAACTAAAAAAAGCCTGAAGTGATGGAAATCATCACTTCAGGCTTTTTTATTGGTTGTACAAAAAATGACGTTGGTAAAAGAAAATCTCCATCTCTATAAAAGGAGATGAGGAGGATTTTCACTAACGTCATTTTTTATATAAATACTGGATAAGGTAATCCTACAATCCGCTGGTTTCAGTTCCAAGCGGACGCTTTCCGCGGGCACGGCTTCAGCCGCTTCCCTCGCTACGCTCAGTCCAGGGTCTTCAGCTCGCGCTGTTCCCGCTGGAGTCGCCGCTTTCCACTTCAACCAGCTGAAGAGTCTAGGTAAAATAAAATCCTTTTATATAAATAGAAAACAAGTGAGATTCCCTGTAGAATAAAAGTCGACCAAAACCATGTCCAGGAGGAAATTCAATTGTCATGTTCCAAAAGTATTAAATCTATGCTTGATATTCAAGACCAAAACATTAATTTTAACGGGGATTGTGTAATTGAAGGAACCTATTTTCACGGGCTAAAATTATCATTGACCGATTTCATCTGGTTCAGTTAATTAATCGATCTATAAATAATTGTCGTATTCAGGTCATGAACCAACTTCGAACGTCCAATGGGGATGATATTATGAAGAAATATTGTCGTCTAAAGCGTTACTGGAAGCTACTATTAAAAAATACGAACAGATCTATCCAGCATAAAATATAAGTATTCTCCGTTGTTTAGACTACGTAAAGGGCAAAGTATTGTAGGTGAGATGTTATAGTATAATCCTGCACTATAAGAGAAGAACTTTATTGAGGATTAATGGAATCTATGCCAATTAGGACATCAGAGCACTATCATCTTGTATTAAAAAACCTTTTCCATCTGCAATTTCAAATTATATGAGAACGAGATTAAATATATTGAGGAAATATCTTCTATTTATTAAAAAGTTTTATTTACCACTACAATAACGGAAGATTGAAGGGAACAGCAATAAGATCAAGGTATTGAATTGTGTACCCTATATATATACAAACTTCCAGAACTATAGATAACAAATTCTTATACACTTCAAGTTAAAACCATCGCTAAACAGCAGGAACCATTTTGACGCTGTAACATTTATGAGGATTTAACAGGCTTAGAAGTCTTTTGTCTATTTTTATGTAATTCACAATTGCAATACTAGTTGTTTGGAGTGTAAGATGGCGACTCCAGCGGGAACAGCGCGAGCTGAAGACCCCGCAGGAGCGTGCTTTTCGCGACGAGGAGGCTGAAGCCGTGCCCGCGGAAAGCGTCCATCTGGAACGGAAAACAACGGGTATATGGGGGACTATATGAAAAAGGACTATCCTGAGAAATCAGATTTACTGACTTCTTGGATAGCCTACAATAAATAAATTATGGTTGGCTACTATTCTTCGCCCAACGCCATTTGACAAAGAACCTTTCTATTTTATCATTGCCAATCGGCTAACCGCTTTTTTCATCGCCTCGGAATACAGGGCATCCAACTGCACGTATGCAAAATGCCCCGCTCTTTTCGTACGGATGTATTGCAATCGTTCTATTCCATTCAACGGTTCAATCAGTGACATATCAATTGAAGAAGATTCGGTGTTCATAAATAAACCTAGCATTTCCAAATAATTTCCGATTGCTATATCAATCAAGTTGGCAGCTTCGGGATTCTTTTGCTTATATGCTTCCTCGATTTTTTCTTTCATGTCCAGCCAATTGTTCCAACAAGAATATAGCAGTGCCTTCCTGTCCATTCCGGCCTTATGCAATGCCTTTCATCCGTTTCTTCCCTTCCCTGCATAAAGGAAGGAGCGGACATTCACCGCAAGCCGGATTTTGGGCTTTGCAGTGATATCGTCCAAAGAAAATGATCTGATGGTGTGTATCCGTCCATTTTTCCATAGGCGTCCATCGCATGATCTTTTCTTCCACCATGAGAGGTGAATCTTTCCAACGATTCATGCCAAGACGCTTGGCTACACGCTCAACATGTGTGTCAACTGCCAATGCCGGGATGCCGAACGCGTTGGAAACAACGACATTCGCCGTTTTCCTGCCGACGCCAGGGAAAGTCGTAAGCACATCCCTATCGCCCGGTACTTCACCATTAAACTTCTCGATCAGAATGGCACTCAACGCTTGAATGTTTTTTGCTTTATTCCGATAGAGGCCGATCGAGCGGATATCATTTTGAAGCTCCTCTATTTCTACCGCCAAATAATCTTCAGGTTTCTTATATTTTTTGAATAAATCCGCGGTAACGCGGTTCACAAGAACATCCGTACATTGAGCGGAGAGCAATGTGGCGACGAGTAGCTCAAAGGCATTTTCGTGTACCAGCTCACAATGAGCATCGGGAAACATTCTACCAAATTCTTCTAGACAGATTTCCCATTGTTTCTTCGTCAACATATTCCATCACCTATTCCCGTTCTTCCAACCAATTATAAAAAGGAACCTTTTTTACGACAGTTTCCCGATTTTGAACTGGACGTATCATTGCTGTCCTGAACGACCTGGATTGTTTCTCCACATCATTCAACGTTCTCACTCTTTTTTTCTTCCACTCGAACAGAATACGATCAATGTAGCGTAAACTGAGTTTTTGGGCCAGTACGGCTTCTTTCAGGGCTGCCTTTATTATCTGGACGGCATGTCCATCTTCATCCAGCCACATTGTAATCGTTTCGCATTCCATCGGAGATAAAAGACGGCCGAATTCCTGCTCGAACAACGTGAAGATTTCTCCTTCTTCCTCTTTGTCCTTCTTTTCTTCTACCACAGTCTTTTCTGTAACCACAATGTTTACAAGCCTGCTCCATAAGGGCTGCATCGAAAACTGCTCGTACAGCACTCCGTTTTCATCCTGTCCCTGCCGGATTTCCAACAATCCTCTTTGCATGAGACGTTGGAGGATTTCGGATACTTGGTTCTCAGTCAGATGCATGCGTGCTGCAAGGTCGGTTGGAGTAGGAAACTGCGAACCGCCTGCCTGGAACGCACACATATGCAAAAGTAGCATCGCATCGACATCTTTTATATCCAATGCTTTATAGTGCTGAAAAAAGAGCTGGGGAATAGTGACATTCCCCTGCTCAATCCAAATACGGAGCGGTTCTTCATCTATCATGCCGAACACCTCACTAGTATTAAATCTGCGTCAATTAAGGGTAAAGACGGTTCAACAGACGTGGGAACGGTATTGTTTCCCGAACGTGTTCTACGCCTGAAATCCACGCCACTGTCCGTTCCAATCCTAGACCGAAGCCGGAATGTGGAACCGCACCGTATTTGCTTAATTCCAAATACCATGCGTAGGCAGATTCATCCAAATTATGCTCTTTGATTCGTTGCTTCATCAATTCGTAATCATAAATACGTTCCGAACCTCCGATGATTTCTCCATAACCTTCCGGAGCGATCAAATCAGCACATAGAACGACATCGTCGCGATCTGGATGCGGCTGCATATAGAACGATTTAATATCCTTTGGATAATTGGTAATGAAGACTGGCATATCAAAGCTTTCGGCAATCGCAGTCTCATGCGGCGCACCAAAGTCATCGCCCCATTCAATGTCGTCAAAGCCTTTTTCATGAAGGAACGTAATTGCATCATCATAAGAGATCCTTGGGAACGGAGCCTGGATTTTTTCGAGTTTTGATAGATCCCTTCCAAGACGCTCAAGTTCCAATGGGCAGTTTTGCAATACGGACTGGACAATATGCGAAACATACTGCTCTTGGATTTCCAAGCTCTCCTCATGTTGGACGAATGCCATTTCAGGTTCAATCATCCAGAATTCAATCAAATGACGTCGTGTTTTCGACTTCTCTGCACGGAAAGTCGGTCCGAATGAAAATACTTTCCCGAGAGCCATCGCTGCAGCTTCCAGGTAAAGCTGTCCTGATTGTGATAAGTAAGCATCCTCATCGAAATATTTCGTATGGAAAAGTTCCGTCGTTCCTTCAGGCGAAGAGCCCGTCAAAATAGGCGGATCCACTTTTACAAATCCATTCAAATGGAAAAACTCATATGTGGAGCGGATAATTTCGTTACGAATCTTCATGATGGCATGCTGTTTGCGAGAGCGTAGCCATAAATGACGGTTATCCATCAAAAATTCAGTTCCGTGTTCCTTCGGAGTAATTGGATAATCAATTGCTTCATGAATGATTTCAATATCTTTCACTTGCAGTTCGACGCCGAATGAAGAACGTTCGTCCTCTGTCACTTCCGCTGTTACATAAAGGGAAGACTCCTGATGGATGGATTTTGCTTTTGCGAAAACATCCTCACCTACAACTTCTTTGACGACTACCCCTTGTACAAAACCTGATCCATCGCGAAGTTGCAGAAATGCGATTTTACCGCTCGATCTTTTATTTGCTACCCATGCTCCGATCCGGACTGTTTCTCCTACGTGATCGGGCATTTCGTGAATCATGATTGTTTTCATAAGTACCTCCGTGAGTATGAACTATTATTCTTTCCAGTTTGCTTCAACATATGAACGGATTCGTTTTACCGCTTCCTCAAGCAGATCAATCGATGTCGCATAAGACAAGCGGATCGTTTCAGGGGAGCCGAAACCGGAGCCGGGTATGACAGCCACTTTCGCTTCCGTCAGAAGTGCTGATGCAAAGTCATCTACATTTGAGAAGCCTGTTTTTTTCATTGCTTCAGTAACTTCCGGCAACAGATAAAAAGCACCTTGAGGCTTGACGACTGTAAAGCCGGGAATAGCCGCCAACTGAGGGTAGATTCGTTCCAACCTCGATTCAAAATCCTTCCGCATGCTTTCCACTGCTTCCTGAGGACCATTATACGCTTCAATCGCAGCGTATTGGGAAGTCGTTGTCGGATTGGATGTCGAATGGCTGGCCAAGTTCGTCATTGCACTCACCACTTCTGCATCTCCCGCAATATATCCGATTCTCCACCCTGTCATTGAATGGGATTTAGATACTCCGTTAATGATGAATGTCCGCGCTTTCGCATCCGCCGATAGCTGAGCAATCGAAACATGCTTCTCGTTTCCATAGATCAACTTTTCATAGATTTCATCCGAAATGATCCATATATCCTTTTCTAGACAAACCTCTGCAATTTGGCGGAGTTCCTCTTGCGAATAGATCATGCCAGTCGGATTTCCTGGCGAGTTGATAATGACAGCTTTCGTTTTAGATGTAATAGCATTGCTGATCTGTTCTGCCGTCACCTTGAACTCGGACTCCGATGTAGCTTCAACGAAAACTGGAACACCTTCAGCCAGCTTCACTTGTTCGGGATAGCTCACCCAATAAGGTGTCGGGATGATCACTTCATCACCCGGATCTAATAAGACCTGGAACAATGTGTAAAGAACATGCTTGGCCCCGATGCCGATCATGATTTCCTGTCTTGAGTAATCCAACTGCTGATCCGTCTTCAGTTTGGCAATCACGGCATCCTTCAATGCAGGAAGGCCACCGGAAGGCGTATATTTTGTCTTGCCTTCTTTCATGGATTGATAAGCCGCTTCCAAAATGTTTACGGGAGTATTATAATCCGGCTCCCCCGCCCCTAGTCCGATGATGTCGATGCCCGACTCTTTCATCTCTTTCGCTTTTGCCGTAATGGCAAGGGTTGTGGATGGTGATAACGTACTTACTCTTGCTGCTAACTTCTTTGTCAATTGAATCTCTCCCTTTTGTCCCTTCATCTATCGAATGTAAATGGATCAATCCTAAAGATTTAAAATCCGTTTCCACCATTCTCCGTTCTCAAAAAAGACATATACATAATTCAATTTGCCATTTTCGCCTTTAAATGCGACTTCCCATACAGGATGGCCTTCCTCCAAGCCAAGCACTACGTGGAGGATCTTCTCCACTGGCAGCTCCGCCTTAACCGTTTCAATTGCGGCTTGTGCATCGATGCCATCTTTCAAAACTACTTCATCAAGGATTTCTCCTGTTTTTCCTTCAATGAAAACCGCTTTCTCATTGTCTTTGTCATCTTTGCCGAATACGGTCACCATCGAAACGGCGCCATTATAGATCGTAGTACGATCGACAGAACTCAAAGCACCGTACTTCAATGCATCTTCTTCCGCCTGTTCTTTGGCGTTTGAAAAAGGTGTATTGGCATTATAAAAAACGATGACAATAATGATAAGAGATAACGCCAGAAGGAAAGCTGCGATGAATTTGATCCAATTCATCATTCTTCTCACTTCCTATATACAAACTGCAAATTGGAAAGCTTTTCGCATTCCGCCTTCTACTGTATCCCTATTTATTATAACAATCTTCGAGCTCATTCACCATATGTTCCAATGACACTTTATGAACGGGAACAGACGGCAACGCATTCAAAAACCGCTTCCCATATGATTTAGTATCAATTCGTCTATCCAAAATGATGAAATAGCCCCTATCTCCAGACGAACGGATCAATCGTCCAAATCCCTGCCGGAACCTCAATATCGCTTCCGGCAATGACAAATCTGTGAATGGGTTGGATCCGCTCGCTGCAAGCCTGGCCGCCCTCGCTTTAAAGACGACCTCATCCGGGGATGAAAACGGAAGACGGACAATGATGACCGCAGACAATGCCTCACCCGGGACATCCACGCCTTCCCAAAAACTGTTTGTGCCGAATAGAATCGATTTCTCGAACTGACGGAACGATTTCAACAGTTTCATTCGGCTCCCTGAGCTCACTCCTTGCGCAATGAGAGCGTAATCTTTCAATAGTTCACTCTCCAAAATCAATTCGTACGTTTTCCGAAGCATGTCCTGCGAGGTGAACAGGACGAACAATCTTCCGCCGGTCGCGAACACTGTCTGGACGACTGCATCCGCCACGGCTTCAATATATTCGCTCTGGGACACATGCTGGATGGACGGCATATCATCGATGATGAATATCCCTGCGTTATCATAGAAATGTGCGGGAGCTTCAAATGTTAAGACGGGTACACTTTCAGCAATTCCTAGCTGCCTGGAAACAAAACGTTCATCCTGGTTGATTGTCATTGTTGCAGATGTCCATATGATTCCAATCTTTTCATCTTTAAGGCTTTGCATGAATTCCCTTGTAATCGCCGACCCTTCAACTGGGCTTTTGACGACAGTTAGACTACCAGGCAAACTACGTTTATCCTTCTCAATCCAAATGGTAAAATTCCTCTTTTCATCATCGAGGAATATTTCAACCCATTCTCCAGCCTTAATTTGCAATTCCCTTACCCAGTACTCCCATTCTGATAAGAATGCCTGCTCTTTCGGCGACATTTTATCTCTGTGCACTTCCAGACGGGAACTAATTATTTGTACATTCTCAATATATCCATTCATCTTTTCGGCCATTGTGGAAAAGAGGGAATCTTTCCCGACTAACTCCTCGAGACCAAAAACGACCCTGTTCCCTTGTTGACTTCCTTTCATCTGAGGGCGGTGGTTCGACAACAATGCAGCGACGTCATCAAAGACAGTTGTGAATTGTTCATAGGAGAGGGCTAGCTTTCCAAACACCTGATTTCCATAATTGCCAAATTTCCTATGAAGTTTCATCATCTGATGGAGAAGCTGGCCAACCGCGTCTGAGCCTAGCTGTCCCATGACATACTTCCAGTTCATATAGGAAAAGACCGTCTCATTGGAATTAGCAGCTGTATGAATAAATTGATGGGCTTCGTCGATGATCAGGCCGGAAAAGTCATGGAATATTTTTTGTTCACGATTGACATCCGATAGGAGCATCGAATGGTTCGTAATGATGAGGTTTGAATGGCTGCAAGCGTCCATCACCCTTTGATGATAGTCCGCCACTCTTTCATCTTCCCTCAGCCGATTATTCCGTTTACGGATCCGATCGACAAACAATTGTCCCCCGCCGGACACATTCAATTCATTAACGTCACCGGTTTCCGTATCTGTCAGCCAGACAAGAATCTGCATGATTGTAAACGTTTCGTCATACGATTCATCCGTAATCCTCAATAACTCTTCGAACTTTCCGAGCGAAATATACTGCTCTTTGCCCTTAAGGACAGTTGCAGTGCAATCGATGCCAAGAATCTTACGGATACGCTTCACTTCATCCTCCAAGATCTGATCAACAAGGTGGTTCGTGAACGTGCTGATCACCACAGGCTTCCCCGTTTGATAGGAACGGATCGCTGCAGGCAATAAATAGCCTACTGTCTTCCCGACGCCGGTAGGGACCTCGGCGACGATTTCAGAATGTGAAGATAATGTTTCCCAAATAGCATCCATGAAAGACAGTTGGGATTTCCGGTATTCAAAGGATGAGTAGCCTTTCTTCAATAATTCTATTTTTTCCTCATCTTTCGTTGGGTAAGCAAAACGAGCCGCCACGAAACCTGTAGGCTTTGGTACGTTACGGTAAGGAATCCCTCTGAATAGAGGTAGTTTTCCGCCGCTTACTGATGTACGGACATGCTTCAGCGCTTCATAGATGAGTGTCGAAATATCCGAGCGCAATGAGAATGATCGCCTATGCAATAAATTCAATGTTTCTTCCGGCAAGGTCCGCAGCTTGGACAATGCTGTCAATAACAAATTGGCAGTCGCTTTCGCATCATCATCCGCTCTATGTGCGGCAGGCAGCTCAATATCCAAATCCTCTGCCAGATCCTGCAAACGATAGCTTGAGGAGGATGGGAAAAGGATTTTGGATAACTCAACAGTATCAATTTTCTTTCCGGACCAACCGGCCACATTGCATCGTTTGAATTCACTTTGCAAAAATGACAGATCGAAATCGGTATTGTGAGCGACAAATACCGTCCCTTGCAACATATCGGATACTTCTTGCGCAATCTTTTCAAAGGAAGGGGCAGATAGCACTTCTTTATCCGTAATCGCGGTCAATTGTTGGATGAACGGAGGTATTTCACGTTCCGGATTGACAAATCGGGCATACTGACGCGTTATCGTTCCATTTTCAATGAATACGATTGCAATTTGTATGATCCTGTCCCCTCTTGAAGGGGAATGTCCAGTCGTCTCCAAGTCAACGACTGCATATGTACGATTATCCATTCAATCATCAACTTCCTGTAATGAATACTACAGCAGATTGTATCATATTCCGCGGTCCGATTGCGCATTTAGGTATCCATACAAGTAAAAAATGCCGATGAAGGAAAATTCCAATCCTTCACCGGCGTCTACTACCATCAGGCAATTACGCCCGGCACTTCTTTAATCACTTCTTTGATCCCATTCGTTTCATCCATGAGGAGGACGGTCGGTTGATGGGTGGTGGCCTCCTCATCTGTTACATAGACATATGAAATGATGATGACAATGTCACCTTTCTGGACCAATCTGGCTGCTGCGCCGTTGACGCAAATGACTCCGCTTCCGCGCTTGCCCGCAATAATATATGTTTCAAAACGCGCTCCATTATTATTGTTGACAATATGGACCTTCTCATTCGGAAGCATACCCGCCGCTTCCAACAAGTCGCTATCAATCGTAATGCTTCCAACATAATTCAAGTTTGCTTCTGTCACTGTTGCGCGATGCAATTTACTGTTCATCATCATTCGGAACATAGGTACCATCCTTTGTTGACATAATAATATTATCTATCAATCTAGTTGACGAAAACTTCACTGCGCAAGCTAAAATCACTTCCTGCGCCCCGACTGTTACAGGACCTAATCCAGGGTATGCCAGCATTTTCACATAATCAATCTTCCCTGAACTATTTGAAACGATGTATTCCGACACTTGCCGCTCAATAGCGCTCGGATCGGCTCCCTGCGCGGACAACTCTGCACCGATTTGTAATGCCCGATAGATCGCAGTCGCTTCCGAACGCTCTAGATATGTTAAGTTCACATTGCGCGAGCTTTTCGCCAAGCCGTCCTCTTCCCGTACAATCGGAACCCGCACGATAGCTGTCCGTACATTGAAGTCACGTACAAACGTTTCGATTATGGCCAGTTGTTGAGCATCTTTCATGCCGAAATAAGAACGGTCCGGATCGACAATATTGAACAGTTTCAAAACAACTTTGAGAACACCGTCAAAATGTCCGGGCCTTGAAGCTCCGCAAAGCTCATGCGCCTGCCTGCCCGGCAATATACGGATTCCGCCGTCAGTCGGATACATTTCTTCGACTGACGGAATAAAAACAATATCGACACCAGCTTCTTCTGCAAGCTGTATATCCCTTTCCCGATTACGCGGATAGGATTCAAAATCCTCACCGGGTCCGAACTGTGCCGGGTTGACAAAAATACTCATGACAACGATGTCGTTTTGTTCCTTTGCTTGCTTCACAAGAGATAGGTGCCCTGCATGCAAATAGCCCATTGTCGGGACAAAGCCGACTGTTGTATTTTTTCGTTCATTTCGGTTCAGTTTATTTTGGAGCTCTTCAATCGTTTCTATTACTTGGATGTCAGGACTATCAACGTACATCGTTCATTCCCCCGTATAATGCGACCAGTTCTTCTTCCTTCATAGCAAAACGATGTGCTTCAGAAGGAAATTCTCCCGTCTTGACGGCTGATGCATATTTCTTTAAACCATCGCGAATATCGCTTCCAATATCAGCGTACGCTTCGACAAATTTAGGGATATGATGATTTCCGTATTTAACCGTGTCATGGAAAACAAGCACTTGACCATCCGTCTCTGCGCCAGCACCTATCCCAATTGTAGGGATTGCGACCGCTTTCGAAACCTGCTCCGCCAATTGATAGGGAATGCACTCCAACACGATCATACAGGCGCCTGCCGCTTCACAAGCGATTGCGTCCTGAATAAGTTTTTCCGCTGCTTCCGCGGTCTTCCCTTGCACTTTGTAACCCCCAGCTACTGCAGCTGATTGAGGTAGGAGACCGAGATGTGCAACAACTGGAATCCCTGTTTCCGTCAAGAGATGGATGGCGTCGATCACCTTTCCCCCGCCTTCCAGTTTCAAAGCGTTTGCTCCCGTCTCTTGGAAGATGCGGACAGCGGCTTCCAGCGTCCTATCTTCTGAACCGTGGTAGGAAGCAAAAGGCATGTCAACGACGACGAAGGTGTCCTTAGCTCCCCTCCTGACCGCTTTTCCGTGATGAATCATATCATCGGTTGTAACGGAAGCAGTCGTTTCATAACCTAAAACGACCATGCCTAGCGAGTCGCCTACAAGGATTACATCAATGCCCGCCTCCTCCGCCAATTGTGCAGAAGGATGGTCGTACGCGGTCACCATGACGATTTTTTCCCCAGTCCGTTTCATTTTCGTGAAATCAGTAGTGCTTTTCATCCGTATCCTCTCCCTTTTCTGTTCAAAGTAGAGAAAACCGAAAATTAAAAATCCTTCCGACCTAAAAAAGGGCAGAAGGATTGTGTACTAACGATTTTTGGTTTCCTCCGTCCCTGTCTTTTACAAGATCAAGGCAGATCTTATTGGGTTTTCTGACAAGCATATAGCTCTGAAGGTGCAATTCCGGTTGATACTGCCCTTCGCCATAACTATAGCAAATCAAGAAAGATTTGTATAGTTCAATCTTTAATAAAGACATCTGCAGAATAGATGCCTCTGACTGTTCCATTGTCGAGCTGCAACTCTAATAGCCCTTCTTCTGAAATGCCTAAGGCGGTGCCTTCGACCGTTTCATTTAACATAACAGCTTGGATTCGCTTTCCTGCTATATTGGAATAGCCCTCCCAAAGCAATTTAATTGGTCCGAAGCCATGTTTCTCATACATTTTCGTATATGATTCAATAAAGAAAAGGATTTCGGCGATCAACTTTGCGCGATCGATGGGCTTTCCTCCGGCAATCTTCAAGGATGTGGCGATTTCTATCAGTTCTGATGGAAAATCATCTTCATCCTGATTGACGTTCATTCCGATTCCGAGAATAATCGCTTTCACGCGATCGGGCTCGGATTGAAGTTCAGTCAGTATGCCCGTCACCTTCCTGTTGTTGATTAATATATCGTTCGGCCATTTGATCGTCGCTTCAATGCCGGCGACATTTTCAATCGCTCTAACAATTGCGACGGCAGCCACAAGTGTCATTTGCGGAGCCTGCTGGGGCATGAGGGAAGGCCTGATGATCAAACTCATCCAAATCCCTTTTTGGGCTGCTGAATCCCAAGGACGGGACAGTCTCCCCTTGCCGGCAGTCTGTTCCTCTGAAACGATGAGGGTACCATCGGGGACATCAGCTTGTGCAGCATCATGCGCTAGTATTTGGGTCGATCCGCAACTGACATGATAATCGATTTTTCTGCCATAGGTTGCTGTCTGTAAATACTTTTTGATATTTGCGGCATTCACGAGATCCGGTGAAGCGATAAGCACATACCCTTTTTTACGGATGGATGCGATTTCATAGCCTTCCTCTTCAAACTCTCTAATATATTTCCAAATCGCCGTTCTGGACAACCCGAATTCATCCGCAAACTCCTGTCCAGAAATCGGATTTCCTTGAGCTTCAAAAAGTCTTTTCAACAATTCACTCTTGATGTTCGTATTCACTTAGAAACCATTCCTTTATCTTTTCCGCATCGTTCGGATAAATTTGATGGAGCACCGAATGTTCGATTTTTCGCATCCATTCGCCAACCCATCTGCCGCCTCTTTTGCTTGCCCACTCCATCAGATCTTTCCCGTCGACTTGAAGGTCATCTTTGGAATGGATCGGGAGGCTTTCTTTCATTTGATTCATTTCCAAGATTGAAATTCCGGGTTCTGCCGGATAAATGGATTGCCAAACTTTTTCAGTTGCAATCAACACGTCCAATGTAAAGCGGTAATAATCATCAATCGTGAATCGACTTGACTGCCTCCTAGCAAACGCATTTTGGACGTCTGCCAGAAAATCCTTCTCACGATTGGAAAGTTTATATGCCCGAGCAATCTCTCCAGCCGAAAAATGACCAGCCAACATCAATGCGGACCAGCCTTGCTCCGCTGTTGAATATGGGGCGCAGTTGGATAACAGACAATCATCATCCGGAAAGAGGGGTAAATGCTCCGATAGGCGGGTATCCGCTATCATTTCAAGTGCCTTGCCTGAATCCGCACCCTTCCATAACTTATCCATCTCCACTTTGATCCGTTCGACGGAAACATGAACGATACTAGCGGCATTTTCTTCAATTGCCTGTAAAGTATGTTCCTCGATTGCAAACCCTAAAACAGAAGCAAAACGGACCGCGCGGATCATGCGCAGAGCATCCTCATGAAATCTGTCTGCTGCGTCGCCGACTGCCCGGATTCGACGGCTCTGAAGATCCTTGATGCCGCCGAAAGGATCAATCAGTTTACCTGTAAGCGTCAATGCCAAAGCATTCATAGTAAAATCCCGGCGCTGCAAATCCTCATTCAAGGACCTGACGAATTTCACTTCATCAGGTCGTCTATGATCCGTATATGTACTTTCCGTACGGTACGTCGTCACTTCGATCGGTTCGTCATCCAAAAGCACGAGTACTGTGCCATGGGCAATTCCCACATCAATTGTGTGGGGGAAAACCCGCTTCACTTCTTCAGGAGTCGCAGACGTGGCAATATCGAAATCGGACGCCTCCTTGCCAAGCAAATGGTCCCGGACCGCTCCACCTACAAATACCGCTTCGAATCCCGCATCCTCCAATTGACGGACGACTTTCCGACTTGTCGCTGTTCCAAATTCCGATGTCATGTTATACCCGCCACTCTGTAGTACAGCTCTTCATATTCGAGAACAATGGAGGCAGAATTGAATTTATCGCGGACTGTCCTAAATGCACTTTCGCGGAAGCTTTCGTGCATGATTGGATCTTCGAGGAGCAGCTTCGCTTTCATTGCCGCAGCTTCCACGTCTCCCAACTCGATAAGGAATCCATTCGCCCCATCTTCGATCACTTCGGGAATTCCGCCAATATTTGTTGCAATCGCAGGCACGCCGCAAGCAAATCCTTCCAGAAGCACAAGACCGAACGCCTCTTTTTCAGATAAAAGGAACATGACATCGCTAATTGCTAGAAGTTCCGGTAAGTCATCCCGTTTCCCTGTGAAGATGATATCTTTTTCCAATCCTTCTTTTCTTGCCTTCTCCATCATTTCAAGCTTTTCTGGACCCGTGCCTACCAATACTAATTTTGCATTAATGTCCTTTCGGATAAGCTTGAAACTGTCAATAATATCCCCTATCCTTTTGACACTGCGGAAGTTTGAAATATGGATGATGACCTTTTCATCATCCCGGATTCCCATATCGCTCTTCAATGAACCTGGATCGACCGGCCGGTATTTCTCTTCATCGATGAAATTATAGATTGTCAGAATTTCATTTTGAGGCTCGATTAATGAAAGCGTATCCTGCCGCAGTGATTCAGAAACTGCTGTAGTCATATCAGATTTGTCGATTCCGTAACGGACCGTGTTTTTCAAAGCAGGATCATGACCTAGAATTGTCACGTCCGTTCCATGCAATGTCGTAATGACGCCAATGTCGGAATTCGCCATATCCTTGCCGAGAGCTGCTGAAATGGCATGCGGCACTGCATAATGGACGTGCAAAAGATCAAGTCCTTCCTCTTCGATCACCCGTGCAATCCGATTCGCTAGTGCGATATCGTAAGGCGGATATTTGAAAACGGCATAACCGTCAATCTTCACTTCGTGGAAATAAATATTGGGTTGGATATCCGGGACACGGAAAGGCCGACTTGAAGTGATGAAATGCATTTCATGTCCCCTTTCCGCCATTTTCAATCCGAGCTCTGTCGCTACAACACCGGACCCCCCCACTGTTGGATAACATATTATACCGACTTTCAATTTCTTCATATACTGCACCTCTTCCAACAAACGTTAATCGATAATATTCTCCAAGCCATACACAAGATCTTTCCGACCGATCACTTCCCGAATCGCCATCATGATGCCTGGCATAAAGCTCTTCCTGTCAAATGAATCATGTCGTATCGTCAATAATTCCCCTTCTCCTCCGAGAAGCACTTGCTGATGAGCAAGCAGACCAGGCAACCGGATGCTGTGGATTTTCATCCCTTCCACATCGGCTCCCCGAGCCCCTTCCAAATGGACTTGCTCTTCAGGATGTCCTTGGATATGAGCCGGCCTGTTTTCTTTGATCATTTCCGCTGTTTTTACAGCCGTTCCTGAAGGGGCATCCAGTTTCCGATCGTGATGCATTTCCAGTATCTCCACATCCCCTAAATAGCGGGCCGCCTGCGCTGCAAATTTCATCATGAGCACTGCTCCGATTGAAAAGTTCGGTGCAATGATTCCCCCGATATGTGTCGATTCCACCATTTCGAAAATGGTTTTCAGCTCCTGCTTCGACAGGCCGGACGTCCCAACAACCGGATGGACGCCTAGCGACAAAGCATCTTTCACATTTTTGAATACTGCATCCGGATCAGTCACATCCAACAGTACGGCCGGTTGAAGCTCCGCACAAAGCTGTGAAAGCGATGTATAGATTGGAATACCTTGTTTCTCATCATTTATAACACCGTTATGTAAATGCAAACCATCGTATTTATAATCAAGTGCAGCTACCACTTCTGCATCTTTTGCTGCTTCTATCGCTTCTATCGCCGTCGTTCCCATTCTTCCCCGGGCTCCGGCGATGGCCACTTTTATCTTCATCAAAAATCCTCCTTTTTTGTCCATCGGTCTGCATCGCGCTCTTTGAATTTATTCAGTACGCCCATCAGTGCGTCTTCTAAGCTGATGCCTTGTGAATTTGCAAAACAGACGAGAACAAACAGCATGTCACCTGTCTCTTCTTCCAATGATTTTATTTCTTCGCTATCCTTTTTCTTCTTCATGCCGTATATATGCTGCACTTCCCGAGAAAGTTCCCCCAGCTCTTCTGTTAGCCTGGCCAGCATTTCCATCGGAGGAAAATAGCCTTCTTCAAAGCCCGATATGTATGAATGGACTTCTTCTTGCAGGTTTTTCATCGTTTTAGCTTGTTCCAATTTGCTTCCGTCCCCTTCATTTGTTATCGTATTCATTCATAGGACTATTGTCAAAATTTCTGTAATGAACGACAATGTAAATGCGCACCAAGGAAAGGTGGTCATCTTTTGCTTAGTGGAATAAAATTTAAAAATATCTTTTTCATCATTTTGGGCGCCGCCATTTTCAGTTTCGGCCTTGTACATTTCAATATCCAGCACGAACTCGCGGAAGGTGGATTTACTGGAATCACACTTATCCTCCTGTTTGCCTTCAACTGGGATCCTGCTATTATGAACCTCCTGTTAAACATTCCGATGTTCATCATCGGTTGGAAACTGCTCGGTAGGAAAGTTTTCATTTACACAATTATCGGCACAGTTGCGGTATCGGTGTTCTTGAAAATATTCATGAAATACCAGTTCAACATCCACTTGGAGGGGGATATGTTCCTCGTCGCACTGTTTGCAGGAGTTTTCATCGGAGTTGGGCTCGGCATCATTTTCCGGTATGGCGGAACAACTGGCGGTGTAGATATTATCGCACGTTTGGCGCATAAGTACATAGGCTGGAGCATGGGAAAAACAATGTTTATGTTTGATGCGTTCGTTATTTTGCTGTCTTGGGCGGTCTACTTGGATCATCGGTCCATGATGTATACGCTTGTCGCGTTATTCGTCGGCGCCAGAGTTATCGACTTTGTGCAGGAAGGTGCTTACGCCGCTAAGGGGGCTTTCATCATATCGGAGGCACAGGACGAGATCGCTTCCATTATAACGCTGGAAATGGATCGGGGCGTTACTGTTTTCAGAGGTTATGGCCATTTCACGAAATCAGACCGTGAGATATTATATTGTGTTGTTGGCAGAAATGAAATGATGCGTTTGAAAAATATTGTTACGTCGATTGATCCGCATGCTTTTGTTTCGGTTACGGATGTGCATGATGTGTTGGGCGAAGGCTTCACACTTGATGACCAGAAACGGCCTTTGGATCATTGACAAACACCCTATGTATAACCGGATTTCCGCTTCAGGCGGACGCTTTCCGCGGGCACGGCTTCAATCCTGAAGTAACACATATACTTCATCTACAGATAAGAAAAATATAGAAAAACCCGACCAGAAGCGGTCGGGTTTTAGTTTTAGTCTCTGCTTTGAAAAATAAGAATGAGGCGGAGCAATTCCATTACGGCAACTGCAGTGGCAGCGACGTATGTCATTGCAGCGGCGCTTAGTACCTTCTTCGCATGTGGCTCTTCTTCATTCCGAATGATTCCGAGTTCAACAATTTGGTTCATTGCACGGCTCGATGCATTAAATTCCACAGGCAGTGTAACAATCTGGAACAAAACACCCACTGCCATTAAGAGAATCCCGATGCCGAGCAAAGAGTTCATACTTGAGAAGATTATTCCAATCATGATGAATCCCCAAGATGCATTCGATGTAATATTAGCTACTGGCGCCAAGCGATGGCGGAAACGCAAGAATGCATAAGCTTCTGCGTCCTGGATTGCGTGGCCGACTTCATGGGCTGCAATCGCTGTGCCTGCAACTGAAGCTTCATGGAAGTTTTGGGATGACAATGCCACCGTTTTGGTCAACGGATTATAATGGTCACTTAAAAACCCTTTACTTTCAATGACTTTTACGTCTTGCAAACCATTTCGGTCAAGGATGAGACGGGCTACTTGCGCTCCGTTCATACCAGATGTTGAGCGTACTTTCGCATATTTATTATACGTACTTTTCACTTTGAATTGGGCATACAACGGAAGCAAAATGATAATACCCAGGTAAACCAAAAATGACATTTATGTTTCCCCTCCCTTTCTATCTACTTCTATTTTATAATGTGCCCGAACTAACCGCAACTTTTTGCTATCACACTATAGCGTTTACCCTTTTTTTCCTGTTCTTCCATAGAACATATGCCAAGGCGATGCATGCAATGGAGAGCCAGAATGTAAAGTAGCCGATTTGCTGCATATGCTTCATCAAGTCATGGTAAATCGGCATTTGGCCGAATACATAATCGATAACATCATTATGCAATGTCCAAATTGCCGCGATAACGATATGTCTGAACTCGAATCGGTACAGAGGACTATAGAGAACTGCTTGTACGGCCATTGCGAAATGGGAACCGATAAGCATCCAACCGACAGGATCTAAGGAGCCAATTTCCAACATAGTAAGCAGATTCATGACAACAGCCCATAAGCCATATTTGACAAGCGTAATAAGTGCCAGCGCTTCAATGATTTTGAAATTCCTGCCAATCAACCAACCGATGATTGCAAGTGTAAAGAACAGGCTTGCCGTAGGGCTATCCGGAACAAAAATCCAGAATTTCGGTTCTGTTATTTCCAATTGCCACATATACCAATCGTAGCCGTATACCGTGCCGAGCAGATTGATGAATAGTAAAATCCAAAGGAATGATTTATGTGTTAACAAGAACCAAATTCGATCGACTAAAGAAATCATGTCCATCTCCCCAAACACAAGTATGTAATAAATTATGTATAATAGTTTGTAAAAAAAAAGAGTCAGTCACCTGACTCTTTTTTCGTGTGAGTTACTCTGCTGTTTTCAAGCCTTCTAGGAACTCTGCTAGTTTTTGCAAGTCTTCCTCTGAGCCATCCCACTGATTCGGAGGCATTGTGCCAATACCATTATGCGCAATGTCAATAAATTCTTCAGCAGTATGTCCAGTGTTGATCAAAGCTGGTCCAAGACCACCTTGGAAAGCATCGCCGTGACAGCCGATACATGAAGATCCTGCGTAAATCTGATACCCTTCAGACTCTGGATCAAATTGAACTTCTTCAACAATTGCACCTTGCGCTTTCGCTTTTTCCCAGTCATGGTTCACAACGGATTCCCATGTCAAATAGAAAAGAGCTGCGAAAGAAAGGAGCATGAAAGCTGTTGGAAGAGGGCGTTTGAATGGACGGCGCTCTTTCGATGTATCCATGAAAGGAACTAGCATTAAAGCTCCGATAGCCAAGCCAGGCATGATGATCGCACCGATGACGTTATATGGTCCGGATGCGAATTCATACTTAAGCAATTGGTACATGGACAGGAAATACCAGTCTGGAACCGGTATGTATGTTGTATCCGTAGGGTCTGCTTGACGTTCAAGCGGAGACGGATGGGCAACTGTCAGGATTAAATATCCGATTAGGAAGATGGCACCGATAATCCATTCTTTCAAGAGGAAGTTCGGCCAGAAAGCTTCTGTTTTACCCGGATATTCCGAGTAGTCTTTAGGGACATTCGGCATCTTGCCTTCAGCTTTGATGCGCGAGTCACCAACAAATTTCATACCTTTTCCGCGTTGCATTTTGTCCCCTCCTTATTCTAGTTTCAGACAATCAACATCGTTTCCGATGTGAATCTTATAGCGGACCGGAGATTCCTTGTCTTCTGATCATGATAAAGTGTGCCGCAAGCAACCCAAGCAAAGCAGCAGGTAGGAAAAATACATGAATCGCAAAGAATCGTGTCAATGTTTGAGCTCCAAGGATAGTGGAGTCACCAGCTAGAAGGATCTTAATCTGCTCACCGATGAATGGCACCGATGCTGCAATTTCAATACCTACTTTAGTCGCAAACAACGCTTTCATATCCCAAGGCAATAAATAACCAGTGAATCCTAGACCTAACATCGTGACGAAGATCAATACGCCGACGATCCAGTTCAATTCACGAGGCTTTTTATACGAGCCTGTAAAGAATACACGCAGTGTATGCAAGAACATCATAACGATAACAAGCGATGCTCCCCAGTGGTGCATCCCACGCACAATCTCACCGAATGCAACTTCATTTTGAAGATAGTAAACGGATTTCCATGCATTTTCAATATCCGGGGTGTAGTACATTGTAAGGAACATACCTGATAGAATCTGGATGACCGTTACGAAAAACGTCAAACCTCCGAAACAATAAATGAATGCAGAAAAATGATGTGCAGGGTTTACGTGCTCAGGTACTTCGTGGTCAGCGATATCACGCCAAATCGGGGTGATATCCAACCGTTCGTCAACCCAATCATAAATTTTATTCAGCACTTCGGTCGTACCCCCTTACATATTAAACTAATGTGTTTGGAACCGTCTTTCCAAGATGTACATAGCCATCCACGACTTCTACCACATATTCATCAAGTGGTCCGAGTGGTGGAGATCCCGGTATGTTTTTACCGTTTTTCTCATAACGTCCATTATGGCAAGGGCAGAAGAATTCGTTCTTATGCTTCTCGTCGCCTTCCCAGTTCACCGTGCATCCAAGGTGTTTACAGACAGGAGAAAGTGCGATGACCGTATCGCCTTCTTTATAGACCCAAGCTGTGTTCGATACGTCGGACTTGTACCATCCATCTTTACGATCTTTAATAGTAAAGTCAACACGTACAGGAGTCTCAGTCAACTCGTCCACTTTTTGTGGAGTCGGAATGAAATCACCTTCACCTTTTGGTTGCAATACTGGATCGACCGCAAAGCGGACCATCGGCATCAATGTAGCTGAAACCATGAATCCACCGACACCCATTAATGTATAACTTAGGAATTGGCGTCTAGACACTTTGCTGCTCATCAGTTTCCCTCCTCTTACTCCAAGTTCCGTCCAACGGACATACTTTTACTAATTGTAATACTAGGACATATCTATGATATATCAATATTAATGTAAATTCAATCATGCTTTCAGCTGTATGTTCAGATTGTGAACATTTCATGAATTTTACACAGGTCCCATTCATATCCACCCGATGATCATTATTCCAACATGAAGAAAAACCGATTAATGTTTCGACCATTCCTCAGTGAATTTCGGGAGTGCTTGGCGCAGTTGATCTTCAAGAATTGAATTCCGTAAAGATGCATCCATATTTTCAAGAGGGATGGAAGGCATCCAAATGACTTGTCCTGGCAATTCCATTGCTGTCCAAGTGTGATCCGTCGTCAAGAAGAAAACATGTTTAAAAGTTGTTGTGGAAAATTCCCGCAATGTCGTTTGCGCCATGTGCTGTTGATCCGTTTCCGGTGTATAAGCGAAAGGCGGAGCAAACATCATCCTCCCTTTGAATTGAGTTTCAATGAGGGAAGCCAAATGCATGACGAATTCTGTCGAAGAAGCGCTTGTCTTCATATTATCCATCTTCGTTTCAACTTTTACAAGCGGTATCACCAATGTGTCGATATATTCTTTTTGAAGCAAATATGTATCCATGTCCTTGCCAGTCCAATTCATAGTTAAACAGCCTCCTAATAGTATTCATACAAATGACTCCGTCAGAAAGACGGAGTCATTACTCTTTTGTAATTTTCATGTCGTTCAGCATTGCCGATAGAATGAGGAAACGTTCCCGGTCATTGGCATCAAGCGCTTCATCGACCCTCCTCATAAGCAGATCCAGGGACATAGAGGCGGCACTTTCTTCTAGCAGTTGCTCAGCAATCTTACGATCTCGTGCACTCACCTGAAGCTCAGCTGGAAGGAAAGGATTTTCCTCACGTACGCTCGCATATTGAGGACAAGCATGGCTGTTCGGAAAATTCAGCTGAATGTACATTTTTTCATCAGGATGGAGTCGGAGATCATGGAATGATTTTTCCGCATCGGCCGTCATCAGATTGCCTTTGTAAAATCGGAAAGGGATGCTTTCCGAGTTTATTGTAGAAATCACCATCGCCCTCGGACAATAATGTGCCTCATCCGTAAAGTGGACGTTTTGAAGTAGTTGTTCATGGCTTAGAAGATAATTCAGAATCCACACACATTCCCGGCGCTTCAATTTATAGCGCTTTAAAAACCACCGTACGAAGTCTTTTTTGGCAGCGACAGGAATCATGGCTGTCATATCACACCTCCTCGTCATTCAACGTTTCAAGAAAAGCGGTCCATTCCTCAGGTTGTTCTAGGATTACCAACGTCCTAACTACTTCGATAGCTTCATCACGTTTTCCTTCATCCAAAAGGAATCTTGCGTATTTATCCAGAAAAGATGGATCATCCTTCATTCCAACATATGCCTTACTGTAAGATACGTATGCATGTGCATATTGTTCCTCTCTTTCCAGAGCATATGCTTTGAATGCCGACAATAGTGGAATATCCATCTGCTCTTCATTCATTTCGGTCAGCAAGGATAATAATTTTTCGTCTTCTTCCTGCTGATTATAAAGGGATGCGAGTGTGACGATTGCATCTATATATTCGGGATCCAGCGCAATCGCATGCTGTAAATGTTCTTCCGCTTCAAGGGGGATTCCTAGCTTCAATGCCGATTTGCCCGCGGACAGGCGAAGTTCTTTGTCAAATTCGTCTCGCTTGATGCCCTGTTCGAATAAGCCATATGCTTGTTCATCATCGCCCAATTGGGACTGCGCCTGGCCTGCGAGCATATATGCGGAGAAGTAATCGGGATCCATTTCAATCAATTGTTCAAGCAACTGGACCGACTTTTCCGGCTGACTGCTCTGGTAATAGGCAAACGCTGCGCCAAACAGCGTATCGGGAAGCTGCTCATCTTTCAAAAGTTTTTCGTAATAAGGCAATGCTTCCTCATATGCAGCTCCGGCGCTATACGTTTCAGCCAGTCTGAGCGGAATCATTATACTAGCAATTTCATTATGGCCTTCATTGTAAAGTTCGGTGTAAAGTTTTGCAGCTTCAAGATATCTTCCTGCATCCAGGAGCAGCTCAGCATATGCAAAACGGATGACAGGCTCATGAGGTGATCGCGAAAGAGCCTCTTTCACCTTTCCGACAGCCGCCTCCGCCATGCCGATCATTTGATAATAATCGGCTAGAGCTAACAGCGCCTGGGTATACTCCTCCTGATCTTGCGTCACTTCGGACAGCAACAGCAATGCATCATCTTCATCGCCGAGCTCCATCAATGTATTGGCCCGGTCAATCTTCAACTGTGGTTCATCAGGCATATAGGCAATCAATATTTCATAAATATGGTCGGCTTGTCCGACATATCCGTAATCGACCAATAAACCTGCCGCTTCATATAGCAGGTCAAAGTCCCCTGTTTTTTCCACCCGGTCAATCAAATCATTTAGTAGCCCGATATCTCCATCGAGTACCGCTTTTTCAAAATCATGTAACTGCATCATATTTTCACCTGTTCCTTCATGTTGTATACATTAGGAAATTTATTCTTCACTACGTGCTTGGACGAGTTGGGATAAATGATCAAAGAAGTTTGGATAGGAAATGGCGATGCAAGATGGGTCTTCAATATGGATTGGTCCAACTGACACCAAAGCGGCAATGGCGGCCATCATCCCAATTCTGTGATCGCCGTAGGATTTCATTTCACCCCCTAGTAAGGGTGTCGGTCCTTCTATGATCATCCCATCCTCCGTCGCTTCCACTTTCGCGCCGAGTTTCGTCAGTTCATCCGTGACGGCGGCAATACGGTCCGTCTCCTTGACGCGCAGTTCCGCAGCATCTTTGATGACTGTTGTACCCGTCGCTTGGGTTGCAAGCAACGCAATGATCGGCAATTCATCGATAAGTGTCGGTATGATATCTCCACTTATCTCAATCCCTTCCAATCGGGAATGCGCCACTTTAACTACTCCGTAATATTCGCCTTTTTCACCGTTATGTTCAAGTATTTCCACTTCCGCACCCATTTGACGCAGCACTTCAATGATTCCTGTTCTCGTCGGATTCAAACCGACATTTCTAAATATAACTTCACTGTCTTTAATCATAGCAGCAGCAGCCATGAAAAATGCCGCGGATGAAATATCACCGGGAACAATCACGTCCGTCCCCGATAAAGCTTGTCCTCCTTGGATGCGTACCGTATTTCCATCCTTGAGAAGCTCAGCTCCGAATTGTTGAAGCATCCTTTCCGTATGATCCCTTGAAACGGCTGATTCTCTGACGACCGTTTCTCCTTTTGCGTTCAAGCCGGCAAAAAGGATTGCAGACTTCACTTGTGCACTTGCCACAGGCATCTTATAGTCAATTCCTTCAAGCATTGAACCGACGATTGTAAGTGGAAGGAAATCACCTTCCTCATCTCCTGAAATCGATGCTCCCATTGATTGCAGAGGGGTGATCACTCTTTTCATCGGTCGCTTGGATAATGAAGCGTCGCCTGTCAATGTGGAGGTGACCGCAGAGCCCGACAATATCCCGAGCATCAGTCTAGCCGTTGTGCCTGAATTCCCCGCATATAACTCTTCAGTGGGAGTGACCCATTTCTTAATCCCGGGACTCGTAATCAAGACGTCTGTTCCACTCCGCTCGATGGAGACGCCTAATCGCTTGAAAATCTCGATTGTCCGTAAGCAATCGTCTCCATCGAGGAATCCTTTTATCCTCGTGCGGCCTTCCGCTATCGACCCTAACATGATAGCACGATGGGAAATGGATTTGTCCCCCGGCACTTTTACAGAACCTTTTACTATCGGCTTGTTGAATGTCACTGTTTTTGTTTCCACCATGAAGAGCCCTCCCTTTTTAGAGAATATGCATGCTATAATCCGTTTTTTTCGCAAGGACTGACCTTGCAGCCTTCCGATCATCCGCCGTCTGAAAACTGATGACGAGGATTCCATATACATCTGTTCGTGTTTCTACAATCCGGATATTCGTGATGCTGATTTGCTCATCAGCAAGTATTTTTGTGATTTCGGATATGACACCAGGATGATCCGGTATATCGATATGCAAATCGAATGTCATATACAAAGCTCCTTGCACTGCCCCTTTGAAAGTGGAAGGCAATTGATCCCGGAACTCCTTCGCATCAGAAAAGAAATCATATATTCGGTCGGGATCGTTTTCAAGGATCATGGAGCGGATTGAATTCATTTCCTGTAACCAGCCATCCAGTTGCCCAAGTAATTCTTCCCGATTCTGAATTGTAATGTCCCGCCACATCGTCGGATCTGCAGAAGCGATTCGGGTAAGGTCACGGAAACCGCCGGCAGCTAGATCTTTCACGAATGGCTGAACTTTTTCCTGGTCAGCCAGCCTGCCAACGAGCGAAGAGGCGATAATGTGAGGGAAATGACTGACAATCGCTGTCATCCGATCATGCTCGGCCGCATCCAAGATGACGATTTTGCCTTTTGTAGGTGTCAATAGATTGGATAGGCTATCAACTTGTTCAGAGCTCGCATAATTGCTAGGCGTCAACACATAATAAGCATTTTCAAACAGATGCCCTTTCGCTGCAGCGATGCCGCTTTTATGGGAACCTGCCATCGGATGTCCGCCGATGAATGTCAAACCTCTGTCTTGAAGTCTCTTGGCAGCTTGCATGATCGGATTTTTTGTACTTCCTGTATCCGACAGGATGACATTTTCTTTGAATTTCCACTCCGAAGCCTCCTCCATCAATGTGATAGTCGTATTCACAGGGGTCGCAAAAATGATGTAATCGGCTTTTTCGCATGCCGCTCTTGCGGATGGGGCAATTGTATCGATGATGCCACGGCGATAAGCTTCGTCCGCGGTTGAATATGAACGGTCAAATCCTGTTACATGCAAATTGCGGCCGCCGCGCTTCAATGCAAGCGCCAAGGAACCTCCAATAAGACCTAAGCCAATAATTGCTACATTTTCATTCATTGTTATCTACCTTTTTCTTGTAACAAAAGAGTGAACGCCTGTAGTAATCCTGTATTCTGCTCTTCCGTTCCGATTGTGATCCTAACGTACCCTGGTGTACCGAGTGCATTGCCGCTTCTAATGATATAGCCGTGTTGTAAGAGGTATTCAGATGCTTCATCAGCATCTCCGGGTACTTCCATTAATACAAAGTTCGTTTCCGAATCATACATATGGATTCCTTTTTCATTAGCGAAAGAACTATAACGTTTCCTCTGTTCTTCATTTAATTCCCGGCACATGTCGATGAATGCATCATCTTCCAGAGCCTTCGTTGCAACTGCTACAGCTAACGTATTGGTATTAAATGGGTTGCGCACTTTATTCAGCTCGGTAATAATATCGGATGAGCCGACCGCATACCCTATTCTAAAGGACGCAAGGCCGTACGCTTTCGAAAATGTACGCAACACGAGAACGTTAGGAAACCGATCTATCAGTCCAATCGAATCGACATGATCAGAATCTGTTACGTATTCAAAATAAGCTTCATCAAGTACCACTAAGATGTTTTCAGGAACCCGCTCCAAAAAGCTTTCCAGCTCGGCTGTTGGAATAAGACTTCCGGTCGGATTATTCGGATTGCACACCCAGATAATTGCCGTCCGTTCATTTATCGCTTCAATAAAATCGTTCAAATCATGATGTTCATTCTTTAAGAGAATCTCCGTTATATCCGCACCTTCAATTTTAGCATTATGGGCGTATTGCGGAAAAGATGGACTCGGCATAATCGTATGCACTTTTTCGTCAAGCAAAGCACGTGAAATGATTGAGATGATTTCATCCGAACCATTTCCGAAAAGGATCGAGGATTCCTCAACACCATGTTTCTCTGCCAGTTTTGCACGAAGGGTTGTCCCGTGTCCATCTGGATAGATCTCAAACGGCATTGAGGTACTGCTTAAAAACTCGGCTACTGTAGAAGCGCAACCGTAGGGATTTTCATTTGAAGCCAATTTAACGACATTCGTTAAGTGATAAGCCTGTTTCACTTCTTCACTAGATCTGCCAGGTTTATAAGGTTGCATAGTAGATAAAACTTGTTTCCACTGCATATGTACTCCTCCGGTCTGCATGTATTTTAGTTTTGCAAGTCTGGACGCAGCTTCACTGCTTCGTTTTGATAGATATGCTTGACGTCCTTTTGATGCGTCTCAGAATTGACGTGCATGAGAATCCTTATGCATAGCGGCATTGATCCCGGTACATCCATTTCATGCGTACACATGACCGGTACATACTTCCATCCATCCAGTGTTCTGACCGCTTTTGCAGGAAATGCAGATTCAATGTCTCGTGTAGTTGAAACAATGACTGAAACGATATCGTCTGGAGCAATGCCGTTTTGCTCAGCCATTTCCATTACCAATGTTCTTGTAGCTTCAAGTACTCCGTCAGTTTGATCTGAAACAACGGTAGTTGCCCCTCTTATCCCTCTAACCGTCATGACCGCTCCCCCATTCCGATTCTATTCCGCAATTCGAAAAAAGCCTGTTCACATTCTACCGCTGAAACTTTTTTCACAAAAGGTGATCCAAGCTGCTCCAACATGACGAAATTCATTTCGCCGAAAGCGGCTTTTTTATCTTTTTCCATGAAAACAAGGAAACTGCCAAATGGATGCTCCAATACAGGATCAAACGAGTAGCCATTTTTTTTGGCGAAGCGAATGAACCGGTTCGTAAAAGCTTCGTCAATAGTTCCATGACGTTCACTCAGGATGAAACTGTAAGCCATGCCTATCGCGACGCATTCCCCATGACTCAATCCTCCAAAACCGCAAACGGCTTCCACAGCATGGCCGAATGTATGGCCGAAGTTCAAGAATTTCCTAGTGGAATGCTCGAATTCATCTTCCGCAACGATATCCGCCTTCACTTGAATCCCTTTTAAAAGCTCTGCTGCTAACCACTGTTCCGTCGGATTGGAAAAAGTCTCTTCTTCCAGCAATGATTTTGACCAGTTCTCATCGGAAATGAATGCATGTTTGATCAATTCCGCCATTCCAGAACGAATTTCACGCGGCGGCAACGTCGTTAACAACGTAGTATTGAAGAGTACCGCTGACGGCTGATGGAAAGAGCCGACCATGTTTTTCCCTTCCGGCAGATTGATGGCAGTTTTGCCGCCTACTGCACTGTCGTGTGCCAGAATTGTCGTAGGGCATTGAACAAACCTGATTCCCCTCATGTATGTAGCGGCGACGAATCCTGTCAAATCACCGCATGCCCCTCCTCCGAAAGCGATAAGCAAGGAATTCCTAGTGAAATTCTCGTTTATTAAATAGGAGTGGCACTCAAAAAAGACCTCCTTTGTTTTACACTCTTCCCCTGGAGGGACGATTTTTACTAGAGGTGCAATATCAGCTTTTTGTAAAGCTTCGAGTAGAATGGGCAAGTGCAGATTGGCAGCATTTTCGTCTGCGATGATGCCAACCCGATCAGCGCTCTGGAATAAGCCTTTATAGTCGGAAGAAAACAAGTCGTACACATATTCACCGATATGGACATCATATTGCGCATCGGGCAATTGAACGGTCAATTTTCCCATATCAAAACCCCTTTACATAGTGTCGGTATCGTTCAATTTCTTCCTTCAAGCCTTCCATCGTATCCGAACGGAATTCCTCCATGATCGCTTTTGCCATTTCAGTTGCAATGACATGCTCCGCAACGACAGAAGCTGCCGGCACCGCACAAGGGTCTGATCTTTCGATTGTTGCTACGAATGGCTCTTTCGTATCGATATCCACGCTTTCAAGCGGCTTATACAATGTCGGAATCGGTTTCATGACGCCTCGGATGACAATCGGCATGCCTGTCGTCATACCGCCTTCCAGCCCACCGAGCCGATTTGACTTGCGGTAGTAGCCGAGCTCTTCCGACCAAGCAATTTCATCATGAACCTCACTGCCAGGTTTTTGCGCCATTTTAAAGCCCAATCCGAATTCAACCCCTTTGAACGCATTGATGCTCATCATCGCTCCGGCAAGCTTCCCATCCATTTTCCGATCGAACTGGACGTAGCTTCCTATACCTGGCGGGCATCCTTCCACAATGACCTCCACGACTCCTCCAAGCGTGTCTCCGCGTCCTTTAATGTCATCGATGGCTGCAACCATCCGCGTTGATGCTTCCTGGTCTGCGCAGTAGACTGGATCGTTTTCGACAATCGCTCGCAGTTCATCCAACGATAATCCGGAATAAGTGTCCGGATTAGTTGTAATCCCGCCGATTTCCGTTACGTGAGCGACAGTCTGGATGCCTAGTTGGCAAAGGAACTGTTTAGCTACAGCGCCCACTGCCACACGCATCGTCGTCTCTCTGGCAGAGGATCGTTCCAAAACATTACGCAGATCGCGGTGTCCGTACTTCATGCCACCGACTAGATCCGCATGTCCTGGCCGAGGTCTTGTGATCTGTCTTTTGATGTCTTCGGGATTTACGTCATCCGCCAACGGTTCGACTCCCATGATGCTTGTCCAATGCTTCCAGTCATCATTGACGACCGTCAGCGTCACAGGCGACCCGAGCGTCTTCCCATGCCGTACACCGGACGTGATAAGCACCTGATCTTTTTCTATTTGCATCCGACGGCCACGCCCATGGCCGCCTTGACGCCTTTTCAATTCATTGTTGATCATTTCTGCCGTTAAAGGCATTTGAGCAGGTAGCCCTTCAATAATGGCTGTCAATTGTGGTCCATGTGACTCGCCAGCTGTAAAAAACCTCATTTCATTTCCTCCTTTATCTCTTTTCTTAAGGATGGAGTAAACATCCGTTTCATAGCACTTTATCAAACTAAAACAATTTTGACTATAGGTATTAATGAAAAAATCCGGATATTTTCCGGATTTAAAGGATAATTGCAATAAACTGCTGTCCATTAAAGCTTTCTGTAAAAGAATGTCTCGACTGATTCGAAGCCGTATTTGGATGGATTAAAAATCTGTTCGGTGCTTCCGACGAAAAGAATTCCACCGGGAGCCAGCGCTTTAGAAAAGTCGGTGTAGATATGGTCCTTTGCCTCTTCCGTGAAGTAGATCATCACATTCCTGCAAACGATAAGGTCGAAACCTGAACCGTAGGGATCCCCTAAAAGGTTTTGCTGTTTAAATTGGACTGTCTGTTTAATTTCATCTTTCACTTGGTAGTGCTGTCCTTCATTGACAAAATACTTGTCCAAGATAGGGTTAGGCACTTCTTTCAATGACCGTTCTTGATAAAGGCCGACCTTTGCACGTTCTAATACCCCGGCATCAAGGTCTGTCGCTAAAATCGAAATATCCCGCAATGGCAAGTGAGATGATAGGACCATGGCGAGGGAATATGGTTCTTCCCCTGTAGAACAGGCTGCACTCCATATTTTCAGTTTTTTCCTTTGGGCTAACAACATGGGGAAGATTTTCTTGTCGAGGACGTCCCAACGCTGGGCGTTCCGGTAGAATTCCGAGACATTGATTGTCATTCTATCGAGGAATTCGCTCAGGAGCTGTTGATCGTTATGTATGGCTAAATAATAGTCAGAGAAATTGCGGAAACCCTTCTTTTCATATAGGGATGTCAGCCTTCTTTTCATTTGGGCTTCTTTGTATAGTGATAAGTCGATTCCGGTCTTCTTCTTTATTTTTGATATGAAATCGATGTAATCTGACACGAATAGTCCCCCTGGTTCTCTTTTTCCCTATTATACCGGAAAGATGGTAACAAATGTGACAATTCCCCAATGTATCTTCATTTGGATAAAGATACTTTGGAATGAAACAAGCTATATCCTAAATAATGAATAAAAACAAATGATAAAAAAACAGCCAAGCGTTTGACCGCTTGGCTGTTTGAGTGTGGTTGCAGATTAGTTGATCCAGCTTACCATTGATTTGTCATAGCTGACGAGTTCTTCTTCTTTAAAGAAAAGACCGATTTCACGAACAGCTGATTCAGGTGAATCTGAACCGTGGATGATGTTTTTGCCGACAGTGACAGCGAAGTCGCCGCGGATTGTTCCTGGTGCAGATTCTTTCGGATTTGTCGCACCCATCATCAAGCGTGCAGTCGAGATAACGTTTTCACCTTCCCAAACCATTGCGAAAACTGGTCCAGAAGTGATGAAGTCAACAAGCTCCCCAAAGAATGGACGCTCCTTATGTTCGCCATAATGCTGTTCAGCAAGTTCTTGGCTGATTTGCATCAATTTAGCGCCAACCAATGTGAACCCTTTGCTTTCGAAACGGTTTACAATTTCACCGATTAGATTACGTTGAACGCCATCAGGTTTAACCATTAAAAATGTTTTTTCCATTTATAAACACTCCTTCACGTATGTATGGAATTTTATCCTTACTGATCGTACCACTCGGGACCCGATCTTTCAACTGGTAGGCTGTTGCTCAGAACTTTCTTTTTCCGAGGAAGTCCGCAATTTGCAGCAGTGACTTCTTCGCTTCATTATCCGGCAGTGATTCCACTTCCGCAATCGCTTTCCTCAAGTACATATCGCTCACTTGCTGTGATTTTTCTATCGCGCCGGATTCACGGATATAGGTGAGCATCCGACTCCGTTCCTCTTCTGTCAACGAACCCTCAAATGAACGGTATAGGAATGGTTGGAACTCGGGATCATCTTTTATGTATAGCGTCGGCAACGTCAAATGTCCATTTAACAGATCACTGCCAGCAGGCTTTCCGAGTTTTTCATCCGTAGATGTGATATCGAGTATGTCATCTACAATTTGAAACGCCATTCCCGCAAAATAACCGAATCGCTTCAGCTTACCTACAACTTCCGGGCTTGCGTCGGAGACAAGCGCTCCCATTTCACAACTGGAAGAAAGCAATAACGCAGTTTTCCTTTTAATTCGACGCAAATAGTCACGGAATGTCTGGTCCGTTTTTTGTTGGTATTCAAATTGAATGATTTCACCTTTACAAATCTCCAGCATCGTTTCAGCAAGCAGTTGATGAACAGCAGGCATTTCAATTTCTCCGATTGAGACAAGTGCACGCGAAAAAATATAATCGCCGGTGTACATAGCAATTCTGTTATTCCACCTTGCCTTCACTGTCTCGAAGCCTCGTCGAAAATCGGAATTGTCGATGACATCATCATGAACAAGGGAAGCCATATGGATTAATTCCAAGGATACTGCCACTTTCGCCACATTTTCTATCGAATATTCACCGAACTTGGACGAAAGGATGACGAATATCGGACGTATCCTTTTTCCGCCTGCCCGCAATAGTAACAGGGAGGCTTGTCGAATGACCGGGGAAGAGGAATCGACGGATCGTTCAAGTTCCTTTTCGATGAATGAAAGATCCTTTCGGAAATCTGCGTAAAGCGACATTAACTTCAATTTCTCCAAGACGATTACCTTCCCCTACTTGCAATTATTTGAACGCGATGTGCCCGGCTGCAGCTCCACCGCTATACTTCTTATAAGACACTTCTTGAAAACCGGCATCTACGAACATTTGGGCAAGCTGCTTCGATCCTGGAAATTCATCCGCGGATTCTTGGAGCCAAGAATATTCGCTGTAGCTCTTCGCAAAAAGCTTACCAAATAACGGCATGATATACTTGAAATAAAAGCGGAATAATTGCCGGTATATTGGGATCTCTGTTTGCGAAGTCTCCAAGCACGCAGCCATGCCGCCCGCCTTCAAGACCCGATTCATTTCCTGCAAGACTTGTCCATAATCAGGAACATTCCGTAAACCGAATCCAATCGTCACATAGTCAAAGCTATTATCCGGGAATGGCAACTCCATTGCGTTCCCTTGAACAAGATCGACGTTTTTGTACTTGGCAACTTTAGGCTTTCCGGACGCAAGCATGCTTTCACTGAAGTCGAGGCCGGTCACATGTCCATCAGGCCCGACAGCCTCTGCTAATGCAATCGTCCAATCTGCTGTGCCGCAGCAAACATCCAATGCACTGGATCCTTTATGGACATTCATTCGTTTCATAATATCATTTCGCCATTTTATATGTTGGTTAAAGCTTATGACGGAATTCATCTTATCATAATCAACCGCAATCTTCTCAAAGACGTGATGGACTTTCTCTTCTTTGGACGTCCCCATATGTCTTCCCTACTTTCTCTAGATAGGCTTGCCTAAGAGCGGTGTAGCAAACCTATGAATTTCCTGTCTTAAAAACGGGGTCAAAAATCCGGCATTGGCAAGCTGGTTTTGCAACCTCGAAGTTAGAATGGAAATCGCATCTTCTACATCGGTCTTTTTAATCCTATTTCCCGACCACACTTGCTCGACGGTCGGATCTTTCATCAACTTCTTGAAAAACCAAATGAGACCCAATGCCGTTTCAGCGATTTCCGAATATCTTGTTAAGCCGTATCTGCTCTGAAAATCAACGATGCACCCAGATTCTATACTGATCATCGAGTCGATAAGCAACTCGATTCCATCAGAATCTTCCATTAACAGATTCGTCTTTGTCTCATTAATATGCCCGATCATTTCCGACATGGAAGTGATGAGCTTGAAGTCTGGAAGCGATGACAATAAACGATAGTGTATGCCGCTGAAATGATCTCCGGAGAGTACCATTAGTTGTTGCTCCTTTGAAGTTGCGTCCAGGATGTCCACTCTGTCATGCATATCGAAGGCAGCATGTACAGCGCCCACCGCAACCGCAGATATATTCATCTCAGATGTCCACTCCTCGTTATTCAACAGAGGTAAGAGGAGGAAAAACGCCTTCGCTTCGTCAAGTGGCGTCTTCCCAAGCTCCCTGTACAGAATGGGCTCTTGTATGGAACGTTCGACTTCGCTTATATAATTTTGAATATATCGATTGATAGTTTGTCTGTCCATCTTCGGTTCTCCATTCAAAGACCATATGAGTAGGGTCCCGTATGTCTATTCTTTTCCATCGCTGTAGACAATACCATGCGCAGAGTGGATTTCGGCTTTGCCGCGAATTTTCATGGCGGACGTATGCTCAGTGAACTGGGCAATCATCACTTCCCCACGATCCAATTTTTCAGTGTGATGGAATTTCGTATCATTGCCCCTAGTGAGTCCGATGACATTCACTCCATCTTCTTGCGCTTTGATCATGATAAAATCAGGTTGTGACATGTTCTCATCTCCTGTCATCCATATACATTCCATCATATCATAGAAATGAATTGATCCGCAAAGGCATCAGATCACTTCAGAAGAGACAGAATTTCTGCTCTTTTCACATCGTCGTGCTCGTAAATCCCTCTTGCGACAGTCGTTACTGTTTTCGCACCAGGCTTTTTAATCCCTCTCATCGTCATGCACATATGTTCCGCTTCAATAATGACATAGACGCCAATCGGATTAAGCATATCCATCATCGCGTTTGCAACAGTAGATGTGATCCTTTCCTGCAATTGCGGTCGCTTGGCAGTCGTTTCGACAGCCCTAGCCAATTTGCTAAGTCCTGCAACGACTCCGTCGCGTGGTATGTATGCGATATGCGCGTGCCCGAAGAATGGGACAAGGTGATGCTCACACATCGAATGGAACGGAATGTCCTTCACAAGGACCACTTCATCGTGGTTCTCATGGAACACCGTTTCGAAATATTGTTTAGGATCTTTATGTAGTCCTTCAAAAACTTCTGCGTACATTTTCGCGACCCTTTTCGGGGTGTCGAGTAAACCTTCACGTTCGGTGTCCTCACCTATTGCTTCCAGGATCATCGAAACTGCTTTCTCTATCTTACCGAGATCCACTTCTCTCATAAAGACTTCCTCCTCATCCCAATCTAATGCTATTCCTTCAAAGATAGTAGCATACTCGCACAGATACGTACAGCAAGCGCCGTTACGAAGAACGGCGCTTGCGAGTAAAAGCGAAGCGTTACGAGCACATCTTTGCAAGCGCCGTTACGAAGAACGGCGTTTGCGAGTAAAAGCGAAGCGTTGCGAGCACACCTTTGCAAGAGCCGTTACGAAGAACGGCTTTTGCGAGCAAAAGCGACAGCGTTGCGAGCACGTCTTTACAAGAGCCGTTACGAAGAACGGCGTTTGCGAGCACAAGCGTAGCGTTGCGAGCAATGTTTTGTGCGACCTTAAGGGAGCAATGTTTTGTGCGACCTTAAGGGAGCAAGAATTAAAGCAACGTCCGCAGAAATCGAGAGCGCATATAAAAGGAGCCCGTCCGCGTTTATGTCGATGAGACATGGCGGAGGGGCTCCTATGTAAACTTAAAGATTACTTAACAGCATCTTTAAGCGCTTTACCTGCTTTGAACGCAGGAACTTTGCTTGCTGCGATTTCGATTTCTTCACCTGATTGTGGGTTACGACCTTTACGGGCAGCACGCTCACGCACCTCGAAGTTACCGAATCCGATCAATTGTACTTTATCACCATTTGCAAGTGTTGATTGGATTGTATCGAATACAGCTTCAACCGCTTTAGTAGCATCTTTTTTCGTCAGACCTGCCGCTTCGGCAACTGAGTTGATCAATTCTGTTTTGTTCACACCATTCACCTCCTCTCAAAGGTTATAGCATAAATGCTTTAAACACTGTAAAAAGAGTAACATACTAAAAACCGCGACGCAACAATATTAACAACGTTTATACGGCTTTTCAGGATTATTTCAGTAAAAAAATAAAAGACCCGTCAAAAACGGATCTTTTTTCTGAAAAACCGCTATATCACTTGACATATCAGGCTTTATCTAACCTCGAATAGTCGTAATAAATTGAATGACCTAACGAAAGACTTCCTGTCTATACGATGAACGTAATCATACCCTTATTTCCATCATTGACCATCTGTTCGATTGTTTCTCTGAGCCTCTTCCTAGCGTTCGGCGGCACGGAGGACGTTTTGAAGCGGATGCTCTCCTTCATCACTTCATGCAATGGTGTACCGAAGAGCTGAGTTTGCCAAAGGGCTTCTCGGTCGTGAAGATAGGCATTCTTCAACTCCTTCAGCAAGTGATGGCTATGGAATTCCGAGCCGATCAAAGGGGAGAATTCCGCATCCATATCAATCCTGATGATGTGAAGGGACGGCGCTGCCGCTTTCATGCGCACTCCATAGAAATTATCTTGCTTGATAAGTTCCGGAGGAGAAGGTTGAAAATCATCGATAGTTGGCAATGCGACTCCATAACCGGTCTTTTTGGCGGTTTCAATCGCTTCAGCATACATATCATACGATTTTTTCGCTTTGACAGCATCTTTGACAAAGAGAAGCCAATCTTTTTTCGTTTTCATTTCTTGTTGCATGAGGCTTTCGCATACTTCACGGAATGCCTGTTCATCCATCTCGATATTAACAGTGGCCTTTCCTTTCCCCGCATCCACATCGACCACTTCGGCATTTCTAACGTACTTTTCGTCCTTCAGACGCTCTGCCAGTTCTTGTACTTTTCGAATTTTTGACGCTTCGAGGAATCCTTCATTGATGACATTATCAATTGCTGCATTCAACTCATGTTCGGACCCAAGCACATCCATCCAGTCCGGCTTTTGCAATTCGATGTCCGTAATTGGAAATTCGTACAATGCTTCCTTCAAAATAAGTTGGATCTCCTGCGCGTTCAATTGGTCGGCACTGATCGCGATGACAGGTACTCCATGTTTTTCATGCAACTTTTCCTTTAGGGCGACAGTCTTTTCATGAGCTGGCATCTTGGAATTCAGGACAATAACAAACGGTTTGCCAATTTCTTTCAGCTTTCCGACAATCTCCTCTTCGGCCACCTCTGCAGAAGCTCTTGGAATATTGTTCACTGTCCCATCCGTCGTCACAAGAATCCCGATTGTAGAATGATCCCTAATCACTTTGTCCGTGCCGATGCGTGCAGCTTCCTCGAACGGGATCGGTTCATTATGCCAAGGTGTATGGACATATTTTGGACCATCCTCATCCTCATATCCTTTCACTCCGTCAATCACATAACCGACACAGTCCGCAAGTCTAATTTGAAAGGATAGCTCCCCCTCCCCGATCGAGACCTGGGTGCCTTGCGCTGGAACGAATTTCGGTTCAGACGTCATGATGATCGGACCTGGCGAGCTTTGAGGCAATTCGTCCTGTGCCCTTGCCCTATCGCCTGCATCCGTCATATTCGGTATGACGACCTCCTCCATCACCCTTTTTACAAAAGTCGATTTTCCTACACGAACAGGGCCGACCACACCTATATAAATATCCCCGTCCGTTCTTCTAGCCAGATTTTCATATAATTCCTCTTTCATACTAAGCCCTCCTTTTTTCGCGCATATTAGTTTATGTAAATGAAAAACGTTTCATGCTAAAAATGCATGAAACGTTTTAATAGACTCATATGAAGTTAGTCACTTCTTCAAGAAAACAGGTTCGTTTTTTTCATTCACCGTATACGGCAAGGAATAGGCGGGCAAAATCGGGTAGAAATCGGACAGAAGATAACGGATATCTTCCCCCTCTTGCACGTCAGGCTTTTCCTCCTGAAGAATCCTGTTCAAGTCGATGGAATAATCGACGTAAAAATGACCGTCCCCTCCGACCACAATAGGCAGCAAGGCGTCAGAATAGGGGCTTTCAACCTTTAATGGCTCCTTGAACCCCATAGCTTCATAATCGATTTCGTACACATTCTCCCCTACAGGATCTTTGAAGGGAAGCTTTCCATTGATGTGCCTTCTGAGATTCAAATCACGAATCCGCTCGGCAATTCGCAAATCGACTAGCTTCACTGTCGGATTTTCCTCGACATCCATGAGGACATATTGATAAATCCCTCCGGTTTCGTATGCATTGGAAGGGATTTTTTCAGTGTATGCAGGGACTATCTTGGAAAATTCAATAGGATATTTTATGTACATATCTGTTTCCTGCTCCTTCGTTTTAATCGGGAGCAGTCCTCCGTTGTTTTCCTTGTAAGCATTGACGGCTTTTTGGATCAACTCTAATTGATCTTCATAAGGATTTTCTCTGACAGCCTTTTCTTCACCTTTGTACATGCATCCAGAAAGGAGAAGCGAAATGGCAATAACGGATAGAAGCAAAACGGATGTTTTTCGCATCATCTTCATCTTCCCCCTCCAGTAGGCCCACTGAACACTAGGTATACCATCGCTAAAAATGAAAATATCAATAACGAATAAGCGATAAGGGCAAAAATGAATTTCAATAATCTATTCGAAAGCTTATGTCTGCTTACATAAATGAGTCCCATGGAAATAGCCATGAAACCCATTGCGTAAAACGACAGCCACATTTTATCCAGTGAGGACAAGTGAATCATCCTTTCGTATCTAAAAACAACTTATTTGAAATAAATATCTTCAATTTCCTGCTTTTTCATTCGACTCATGAGCTGATCGACAGCTTCCTTCGGCGGAATATTGTCGAAGAGGACCGAATATAACGCCTCCGTCAATGGCATTGATACATCATAGCGCTTCGATAGTTGGTAGGCGGCCTTTGTTGTACGCACCCCTTCAATGACCATACCCATGCCCGAAACGATTTCATCCAATGACTTCCCTTGGCCCAATAGATTGCCGGCCTTCCAATTTCGCGAATGGACGCTTGTGCAAGTCACAATCAAGTCTCCAAGACCCGTCAAGCCTGAGAAGGTCAGCGGATTCGCCCCCATCTTCACGCCAAGTCTAGTGATCTCCGCCAAACCGCGCGTTATGAGCGCCGCCTTGGCATTATCTCCATAACCGATGCCGTCCGTGATTCCGGCTGCTAAGGCAATGACATTTTTCAATGCAGCTCCGAGTTCCACACCGATCAGATCATCGTTCGTGTATACCCGGAAATACTGATCATTCATGAACAGGTCTTGTACGTGCTCTGCGGCCTCTTTGTCGAATGATGCCGCTGTGATCGTCGTCGGATGGCGAAGAACGACCTCCTCTGCATGACTTGGACCGGATAGTGCAACAATCGCCTTGCGTTTGCCCGGAGAAACTTCTTCCTCGATCACTTCGGAGATTCGCTTCAACGTATCCGGCTCGATGCCTTTGGAAACGTGGATGATCAGCTTGGATTGGTCTGCAAGCTGATTGATTTCGGAACTTAGAGCCCGAATCGCTTTCGTCGGAACTGCAATGACAATACTATCAGCATGTTGCACGGCCTCTTTCAAATCGGAGCTCGCCTTAAGATTTTCAGGCAATGCAATGCCCGGCAAATACGAAGCATTTGAATGTTTTTCATTAATTTCGGCGCTCTGTTCCGACCTTCTCGTCCATAGCAGGCAATCATGGCCGTTTTCCGCGAGGACGAATGCAATTGCGGTTCCCCAGCTACCTGCCCCGATCACTGATACTTTTTCCAATACATTCACCTCATTAGTAATTACGATACTATATCCGACGATTAACTTTCAGTAAAACCTTAAGTTCGTCAGCTTCTCGCACGTGTAATCAGCCGGATTGGCGTCCCTTCAAATCCAAAAGATTCCCTTAAGCGATTTTGCAGAAATCTTTCATAGGAAAAGTGCATCAGTTCCGGTTCATTGACAAATACAATGAAGACCGGTGGCTTGACCGCAACTTGCGTCGCATAATAAATGCGCAGTCTGCGACCTTTATCGGACGGGGCAGGATTACGTGCGACAGCATCCTCGATCACTTCATTCAATACGCTTGATTGGATACGCAAAGCGTGATTTTCGCTTATCATTTTTATTTGGTCGAATAATGTCGTGACTCGTTGCTTCGTCTTTGCTGAGACATAGGCAATCGGCGCGTAGTCAAGGAAGAGGAAATTTTTGCGAATATCCTCATTGAAACGATTCATTGTTTTATCGTCCTTTTCGATAGCATCCCATTTATTCACAACAAACATGACGCCTTTCCCGGCTTCTTCCGCATAACCCGCAATCCGCTTATCCTGTTCACGGATTCCTTCTTCGCCGTTGAGGACAATCAGGACGACATCCGATCGGTCGATTGCTTTCAATGCACGTAAAACACTGTATTTCTCCATATTCTCATACACTTTACCTTTTTTGCGCATACCTGCAGTATCGATGATCTTGTATTTCTGACCTTCGTACTCATACGGTGTATCGGTTGCATCCGTTGTCGTTCCGGCTACATCGCTAACGATGACACGATCTTCACCAAGCAATGCGTTTACTAGTGATGATTTACCGACATTCGGTCTTCCAATTAATGAAAAGCGGATAACGTCATCCTCTTCGACTTCTTCCCCTGCTTCGGGAAAGCTTGCTGCAACAGCATCCAGCAAATCACCGAGTCCAAGCCCATGGGATCCGGAAATAGGATATGGATCGCCAAAACCGAGCGAATAAAAATCATAGATCATATCACGCATATCCGGATTATCAACTTTATTCACTGCCAAAACTATCGGCTTCTTCGTTTTATAAAGGATCTTGGCAACATGCTCGTCCGCGTCAGTTACGCCTTCTCGACCATTTGTCAAAAAGATGATGACATCGGCTTCTTCGATGGCAATCTCCGCCTGCATCCGGATCTGTTCCAGGATTGGCTCATCTCCGATGTCAATGCCGCCTGTATCAATCAGATTAAAATCATGCGATAGCCAATCAGCCGAGCTATATATCCGGTCCCTTGTTACACCGGGTACGTCCTCTACAATCGAAATACGTTCTCCAACGATACGGTTGAAGATTGTCGACTTCCCTACGTTCGGCCTTCCGACAATCGCTACGGTTGGTTTACTCATTTATTAAACACCCTTCCAATATATCTCTTGTGTATTATACACAAAAAAGATGATGATGCCTATGTAAGCACCATCACCCATACAGTTCCGTTTCATTCGTTTGTTCGATAATTTGTCAAATATCACTCAGTGAATTTTTTCAATTGGTCTCCGATGACATCACTTAAGGAGAAGCCCGACTCTTCTTTCATTTCATAATCGCCGTATGACTCGACTTCTTCTTTTTCAAGAAGGTCTTTAATGCTGAGGGAAAGCCGTCTCTCCGCTGCATTAACATCGACAACCTTCACATCGACTTTTTGCCCTTCCTCAAGCACCTCATGAGGGGTTCCGATATGTTGGTGGGAAATCCGGGAAATGTGGACTAGCCCTTCCACGCCCGGGAATACCTCAACGAATGCGCCATACGATACGAGACGCTTTACAGTGCCTTCCAAAACGGATCCTTTCGGCGCTCTATCTTCGATGTTCTCCCACGGGCCAGGCAATGTCTCTTTGATGGATAAAGAAATCCGTTCCGCATCACGGTCGACCGAGAGTACTTTCACATTCACTTTCTCCCCTTCTTTCAACACGTCGGACACTTTTTCCACGTGTTCATGGGAAAGCTGTGAAATATGGACTAGGCCGTCCACTCCGCCAATATCGACGAAAGCTCCGAACGAAGCAATGCGCTGCACAGTCCCTTCCAGCACTTGGCCTTCTTTCAGATCTTCAAGGACCTCTTCTTTCCTGCTCGCTTTTTCCTCTTGAAGGACGGCACGGTGGGAAAGGATAAGGCGGTTTTTCTCCTTGTCCATTTCGACGATTTTGAATTCCATCGTACGCCCTTTATAATCTTCAAATGATTCAACGAAATGGTCTTCAACAAGCGATGCCGGGATAAAACCGCGGACGCCGAGATCTACGACAAGGCCGCCTTTTACAACATCCTTCACTTCTGTTTCAATTGTTTCCTGGTTATTAAATTTCTCTTCAAGTGAATCCCATGCGTTTTCCGCATCGACTTTCCGCTTGGAAAGGACATAATTCTCATCTTCCACTTTCGTGATGATCAATTCAAGTTCATCTCCGACTTGTACTGCATCGGAAGCCTTCTCAACGTGGAGACTAGATAGTTCACTGATGGGGATGACACCATCAAAAGGTGCTCCAATAATTTCGACCAATACGGATTTATCTTCGATCTTTGTCACTTTACCAGTGACGCGGTCACCTTCCTTATATCCGTTCATTTCATCCAAATTCATTTCTTCAGTCATATGTAGTCCTCCTCCATAATGAATCCTATCTCTATATTATTCGAATCGATGCATAAAAACAAAAAATTACCCTTATTAATTTATTTATGCTGTTCCAAAAGGATGCGGATTTCATTCATGATGACTTCCGTTACCTCTTCCGCTGACGCTTTGCTTTCGCGGTACGGTGTCATATCTATCGGCTTGCCATAGACGACCTGCAACGTACGGAAAGTTTTATAAGGTCCTATGATTGCGCACGGCATTACTACCGCTTCTCCTTTTAATGCAAAGAAGCCCGCACCGGCAAGTCCTTTTCCAAGATCTCCGGTTTTGCTCCTCGTCCCTTCCGGAAACATTCCCACTACATGGCCGCTTCGCAGTAGTTTCAAAGCCTTTCTGAAAGCTTCACGATCGCTCATGCCCCGTTTAACAGGAAAGGCGTTCACTTTAGGAAGAATGGTTTTAAGAAGTGGAGCATTGAACAGTTCCTCCTTCGCCATGAAGTGAACGGTCCGTGGGCAAGTCATGCCGACGACTGGCGGATCCAGGTTATCAATGTGGTTCGTGCACAGGAGCACACCGCCTTCAGCAGGGAAATTCTTAGCGCCAATCACTTTGACTCGATAAAGAGGATAGAGTATCGTACTGACAAGAAATTTTCCGAAAGGATATAGATTCATCGTTCCATCCTCGCTTCCGCAAGCTCTATCACTTTATCGACTACATCGTCTATGGACATAGAAGTCGTATCAACAAGAATGGCATCATCCGCTTTTTTCAATGGTGATACTTCCCGTTCACTGTCAGCACGATCGCGATTTTCGATATCCGTTTTCAGCTGGTCAAGCGAAGAATGAATCCCGCGCTTTTCATTTTCCTGAAAGCGCCTTTCTGCCCGTTCTTCCACAGAAGCAGTCATAAAGATTTTCAAATCCGCATGCGGAAGAACTTCTGTACCGATGTCGCGTCCATCCATTACGACACCCGAGGCGTTTGCAAGCACCCGTTGCTTATCAACCATCATTTTACGGACTGTCGGATGTGTAGCCACTTTGGAAACAGCTCCAGTCACTTGCTGAGACCTGATTACGTCTGAACAATCGACTCCATCGATCCATACAGCTTGGCCGTCTTTGTCAGGAATCAATAGAATCTCCGTGTTCATTAGTAATTCCGCCAATTCGTTATCACTATCCATATCTATGTCCGAAAGGATCGCTTTATGCGTCAAAGCGCGGTACATCGCACCCGTGTCGATATAAGTGTAATGCAATTTCCGGGCAATCCTTTTTGCAATCGTACTTTTCCCCGCTGCTGCAGGTCCATCAATTGCAATGCTAATTCCTTTTAACATATCATCTACCCCCGAATTCAATTCGAAAACATTGTAACACAATCTAGCTTCAGGTGGCAGGTGCTCGAGTCACAAGTTAACCGCCACCTACCGCTTTTTAAACAGAAAAGGGAAAAGTCCTGAACCAATAGGACTTTCCCCTGCATAACACTTCACAATTCATTCCTTGCAAGTAATTGTCTTTCAAAGCAGAAGCGAATGATGTTTTGTCTATCCGTAGGATTAATTTCGGAAAACTCCAGAGAGGCGATCCGGCGATCATCCTTTTCCCAAACACGTACCGCTTTTGCTTCGGTCCTGATGTATTTAATATCATCGTTGACATAAGGAAGTGCGATTGTCAACGAAACAAAGTCTGTTCCTTCGAATGGGTCATCCTGACCGATATTGAGAGCTATCCCTCCAGCACTGATGTCCTCCGCAACAAACTGTTGGAAAACACCTTCACTAGCAACCGCAACATCAATCGCAGTCTCGACTCGAACAAATTCACGCCTTTGTATTTTAATCAGCTGATCATCCCCGGGATAGGCCAACTTCAACATAGGTATGCCTCTATTCACCCTGCCTGCCACTTCTGAACGGAACGCATACGACATTTTGTTTTCCACAAAGGAAATGAGCAGCTGCGTTCCATCCATGAAGAAGGCAGTCTTACCCGTGTCGATATGAGTAGGATAGTCGATCAATACAAACCCGTCGCTGAAGTCAACAATTTTACTTTTATACTTATCACCGGTTTTGGTGAAATCCTTATCGATCATTACACTCGTACCAATTGAAAGACGCATTGCAACACACCTACCTTTTTATAGATACATCTATTATGTCACGGGTAGGTGTAAATTCCAATGTCAAATTTCGGTCCATTAGAACTACATATGCATCATTCGAGCTTTTCTGTTTTGATGACTTCGGAGGTTTCGGTATCAACGACTACATTATACGTTCCATTATGCCCATTCTCGTCACGAGTCACCTTTAAATAGTGCGCAAGCCTTTGTTCCATTCTTTCATTCTCCACGTAAGCAAGTTCATTCTCCACGACCTGAACATCTTTGTGGAAGAATTCTTTCCAATCCACTTTCTTGATGGACTGACGATGAAGTTTCTCTTTTTGGATATATTCCATAGCATTTAAGCCGATGATATCCCCCGTATCCTTAGCGATTTTTAAATGGATGACATCGGAGAACACTTTTGCGCCGTAGAATGGTTCTTCCCTCACGAATACGAAATGCCATGCTGTATTATTTTCCCGTGCTTCTTCATAGACAAGGTCTTTATATCCTGCAGCCTTGAGGAATTCTTCCGCATACTTTTTCAAGTCATCAAAAGGAACGGAATTCTTGCCAAATGGTCTTTCCGCCAGATAGGAAAGTACATGTCCACCTTTTTCAGTAATATCAATGTAGCCAATGGACTCCCCATCAGTAAAACGGATGTGATAGAAAGGGTAAGGAGAACCCGGCTTGCTCCTGTCCACACCGACGACATCGCTCGACACTTGTGGAAAGAGCGTCTTGAATCGTTCTACCGCCTCTGCCTGAGTCACTTTAGCCTCGTCAATGTTTTTCAATTCCTTCTTTTTCATGGCGTCAGACTCGCTGGCAGTCAAAGGAAAGTCGGCTTCTGTGTATTGTTTAATGCTAGTGCCTAAATTGGACCAATCAAAATCAGGATTCGAGGCATTCAGCTTATTATTCCATTCTTCCATTGAATACCGTCCCTTGATGAGCCCTGCTGTAGCAAGCCTCCAATCATCATGCATGACGCCCAAGTTTTTAGAAGCCTGGGACATCACTTTATGATATTCCCCAGGATCGCTTGATTTATCGGCCACTTTAGCGTAATTACCAATTCTCCCCAAGTAATTCATCCATGAGGTCGAAAAAGCTGTGTCTAGTGGTAATGAAGCGACAGATCGCTTAATATCCGAAGATAATCTCCAAATATCCTCTCTCGCTTTTTTAGAGCCTTCGGAATGGTTGAAGAGGAGCGTCTGTTTTACAGCAGTATCAAGCTCCTCCATTTTGTCCGAGGCGTCCGCCATTTGCTGGGTATATTGGTTGCTTAATAAAATCGCCAATTTATTATTTTCAGCTGCCTTCGTAAAGGCGAAAACTGAAACTACGACTAATGCATAGGCAAGCACAAATATCATTTTTTTCATAGTCACTGTAAATAGCCCTTCCTGTCAGAGCCATTCGCAATCCACCTTTCACGTTGCCATCAATGGCAAAAGATATGCAAGCCGATTTTCTTTACTTGCGGTCTGGACCAAATCCATTTACTCGTAGCGGTGATCGGATTGAAGTAATAGATCGAGTTTTCAGAAGGATCCCATCCGTTCAATGCATCAAGGACCGCTTCCTTCGCCCGTTCATTCGGCGTCAACCAAATTTGTCCGTCAGCCACAGCTGTGAAGGCTAGCGGTTGGAAGATGACTCCTGAGACGGTATCTGGAAAATCGGGATGTTCCACTCGGTTCAATATGACGGCTGCAACAGCAACCTGCCCCTCATACGGCTCTCCCCTGGCTTCCCCATAAACGGCATTTGCCATGAGATTCAAGTCTTGTTGTGAGTATTTTGATGGCAAATTCATATTCTCATTGCCGCCGCCTCCACCTCCGCCTTTCTTCACTTGAGCGGAAAGAGGGGTTCCACCGTAATGGGTGAACTGATTTCCTTTTTTCAAATTATCCATTACAAATTTCTCATCGTACTTGGAAGCAGACGTCAACTTCTTTTTCGTTTGGGAGCCGGCAATGCCATCTATCGGCAAACCGTATTTGTCTTGGAAATTTCGCAGTGCCCAGTAGGTGCCATACCCGAACTTCCCATCGATTTTACCGTTATAGAATCCTGCGTATTGAAGTCTTGCCTGAAGCTCGATTACATCATCTCCGGTAGCCCCTCTTGCAATATCGCGCGAGCTGAACGCATCAATTTCAATCGGGGAAGTCGCATAAGCCGTTCCAAGCAATAATGCAACCGTCATTATACGTAGTAGTAATTTCTTCACATTCATGCCCTCCTTTCTCTCAGTTTGTCCAAACAAATTCTTTTTATTATCCTTATTGCATAAAAAAAAGATCTGGCTTCTTGGCCAGATCCTCGCTTGTTAATCATATGCTATTATTCTTAACTTTCATTTCATTATCAGCCTTGCTTCGGAATTGCTGCATCGCGAAAGTATGGGCGAATTTCACTCGTGTCAATCCGAACCACCAGAGGTAGAGCATGAATGGAATTATTAAGTATAACGAGAAATCATTCACACCCAAGATGCCATTGTATATGACATGGAGGATGAAGGGCGCGAAAAAGGCGAAGAACAACATGCCTTTACGGTTTGAGACGGTCGTAAACTTCGCCCTTCCTAAGTAATACCCCATAACGACACCGAACAACGCATGGCTTGATACAGGCAAGAGGGCTCTAAGAAAAGCTGTGTCCATTCCGAAGATGAATAGATATAGGATATTTTCCACAGTCGCAAAACCGAGCGATACACTGGCACCATAAAGGATGCCATCATATGCGTCTTCGAATTCCACATGCTTGAAAATTGCTATTAACAGGATGAGCCATTTGAAAAACTCTTCAATCCAACTTGTGAAAATCGCATTCCTGAAAAACTCATTCGGTATGATGTTCTCCTCTTCGAAGACGTGCTGTATGAACATGATCGGAAAGGTCATCATCGCACCATATATGAATGTATGAAACAATGTACGTGAAGGCTCTTTAGCAATCTGTTTTCTCAAATAGAAATAGCTGAAAAGCGCCAAACCTGGCGCAATCGCTACTGTCACCAATATGATCATTACCAGGCGGCCCCCTCCCTGCCATTCTAACGTACTGCCTTCATTTGCGGTCGCTTGAAATTAACTCTATATGCTCTGCAATCAAACCGCCATGCCAACGTCCATTTTCTATGAAAATCTCGTTTGCATTATTCCCAGCAGCAATCACTCCTGCTATATACAGACCATCCACATTGGACTCCATCGTATTTTCATTGAAAGCAGGTCGGCCGCTCTCCTCGTCGACTTGGATTCCCATCCTTTTTAGGAACTCATGGTCAGGGTGATAACCGATCATCGCAAAAACAGAATCGTTTTCAATCGTCCGGCGCACGCCAGCCGTTTCAAAAATAATGGAATCAGTTGTTATTTCGACAACATTAGAATTGAAATGCATATCAACTTCACCACTGCGAACCAAACTATCGAAACCCGGAAGGATCCATGGCTTGACGCTAGGCGAATAATCGGATCCCCTATAAATGACTGTCACAATAGCCCCAGCGCGTGCCAATTCGATGGCAGCATCTACCGCCGAGTTTTTGCCGCCTATGACAGCCACCTTTCTCCTATAAAACGGATGAGCTTCCTTGAAGTAATGGAATACTTTCGGTAATGTATCTCCGGGTACGCCTAAAGAATTCGGGTTGTCATAATAACCTGTGGCGACAATGACAAACTTCGCATTGTAGGTAGCAACATCCGTTTTCACCGTAAAAATGCCATCCTTTTTCTCGACTGTTTCAACAGTTTCAAAGTTATTTACAGAAAGATCTTTCAGTTCTGTTACAGTCCGATAATAGACGAGTGCGTCATTCCGTTTTGGTTTTTCTTTCGCGGTAATGAAAGGGATATCTCCAATGGATAACTTAATACTCGAACTGAAAAAAGTCTGGTGAGTCGGATAACGATAAATCGAGTTGACGATATTCCCTTTTTCAATCACTAAAACGTCCAACCCGATATTCTTCAATTCGATGGCGGCAGAAAGACCACATGGTCCTCCGCCGATCACAATTGCATCTTTGTAAATCAATTTCATCATTCTCCTTACAATCGTTCGCAACTTGCTTCATTATTCAATATTTTATCGTTACGACATGGCTTTCCGGAGCGGCCCCAAAACGAAGCGGGACTATAGAGGTACCATATCCGTTACTGATCAATCTTGCTTTTCCGTCCGCTTCGTTGAATTGCCCTAAAGGATGCAATGCAAATCTGCCAAGTCTGATTTGTCCTCCGTGCATATGTCCAGCCACCATAAGCTCAGGTTTGCAAACCTTCTCCACTTTACGGAATAAGGATGGGGTATGAGTGGCGACAATCAAATAATCGTACGCCTCCGCATTTTTCAAAGCAGCATCGATATCCACATTTCCGCTTGAAGGATCATCCGTTCCACAAATTCCCCAAAGCGGATGACTTTCGATAATTGCATCCGAATTCTCCAATATTCTACCGCCATGCCTCTTAATAATACTGCGGATCTCCAGTTCCCCGACTTCCCGGTCATTATTGCCCCATATGAAAAATAATGGAGCAAGCTGCGAGAGCTTTTTCACATTCCGGTCAATGCGTGAAAGAGGAACGCCGCCTTCGGCAAGATCTCCGCCTATGATGACGATATCAATCTTTCCAGAAGATTTCACTCTGCTCATCAGTTTCCCATCTATCCTTCTTCGGTGAATGTCCGAAATGAAAAAAACAGATAACTCTTTATCGCTCCTGTCGTCTTTCCGAACGGAGAATGAATGGTGGATGATATTCTTCTGACGTGCATAAGTGAACATATATGCAAGAATACCTGCGATCATTCCTGCAAAGCACGCTAAACCAGTTAATACATTTTTCATTTTGCACCTGCCATAAAAAGAAAAAGGCAAAGAGCTGACTTTGCCTTGTCTTCCATTTCTTTAGTGTCCATCAGGGAATTATCAGCTTTTGCCCCACCATAATATCATTTGATGAGAGGCCATTTGCTTTTTTGATTTTATTGATTCCGGTGTCAGATCCGTAATAATTCATCGAAATCCGATAAAGTGTTTCATTAGCCGCGACAATATGAGTCCTAGCTTTCGTGTTTTCCTCGGGCTTCTTTTCAGTCTTCGGTTTTTCCTCCACTTTCGGAGTTTCTGGCTGCTTAGGCGTTTCTGGCTGCTTAGGAGTTTCCTTCTCAACTGCCGGAGCATTGACTTTTACAGGCGGTTTTTTAGAATCTTTCTCCGGAACTGATGAAGTTCCCTTGTCAGCATCCCCACTCGATTGTTCTTCATTCTTTTTTTCCTTGTCGGAATCAATGACAACCGATCCAAGGCCATCACCTTTTCCAGGTGATGCATTCGTTCCGTACTCAACAGGTGTTTGTAAATTATCGACCTTAGCCGATCCACTATCTGACCCAAAGTAGAAATTATAAATGACATAGACAAATATTAAGATCGGAATGAATGTAAAAATGCCCAGGATTAAATTGATTGTCGTATAGCGTGACGTTTTCTTCCGTTTACGTCGTCGCGCATGACGTTCTGCACGCGATGGCAGGACTACATCATCAGTTCGTTCAATACCGATCTCTCTGCGGTGTTCTTCGAATTCAACTTTGTAATCATTATTTTTCATCGACATATTCTCCTATTCAGTGCTGCTCTTCTTTATATTATGACGAATATTGTCGTAAAAGTAAACGGACATCAGAACTGTTACCCAAGTAGATTGGTAATCCTTTCATCCCAACTGACTTTTTCTTCGGCACTCTTCGTAATCGATTTGTCATAAAGCCAATTTACGTGGTCCAGACCACAGATTGAACAGCATTCAACGGGCTTGTTTCTACCCGCTTCTCCAAAATACGACAATGCACGTTGTCGAATGCACGCTCCGCCTATGACAAGTTGGACCATCTGCCGCAGCTGTTCGTTCTTTTCATTGGAAAGTCCATGTAAACGTAGCAGGATTTCTTCAAGCGGATAATGCTCCATATAATAATCAAGTACCCGTTTGCCCGTCTCAGTCAAGCTAGCAAGCTCTGAAGCCGATCCTGGAGAATGCCCTTCTGTTAGCATTCTATGGTAATAGCGAATCTCCTCTTCACGCGGCAAATCCGATTGAATGATGTAACTTGTCGTCTGCTCATCAGTCGGCATATACAGCAACGACGCAGCAGCGGGATGTCCGTCCCTGCCCGCCCTTCCGACTTCTTGTATATACGCAGCTACCGCCGGGGGGAGGTGGTCATGTATCACTTGCCGAATATCGTCTTTATGAACTCCCATTCCAAATGCATTTGTTGCACAAATCCATTCTAGGTCGCCATTCAGGAACTGTTCCTGGATGATGGAGCGGTCATCCTGCTCCTTTCCTGCATGATACGATTGTACAGCGACCCCTTCCAGTTGAAGTTCGATCGCCAATTCGTCCGCCCGTTTTCTTGATGCTGCATAGATGATCCCCGGACCGACCGTTTGAGCGATCCGGTTCTTGATCCAAGCTGTTTTTTCAAGCGGCGAGTTCACTTCCACGATCGAATAGGAGATATTCGGCCGATCCAATGAATGCCGTTGCACAATCGGTTTTTCCATTTGCAGATATTGCTGGATATCGTTCAACACTTTCTCATCCGCCGTAGCAGTTAACGCCAATAAAGGAGGACGCCCTTTCAGTTTCAGGAAATCACCGATCCGTAAATAATCCGGGCGGAAATCAAATCCCCATTGGGAAATGCAGTGAGCTTCATCTATGACAACGAGCGAAATCCGCATCCGGTTCAATTGACGGCCAAATGCCTCCTGTGACAGCATCTCCGGAGAAATGAAGATGAATTTGTAATTTTGAAGCTGCCCAAGAATTCTCTGGCGCTCGCTATATGGCAAAAAGGAATTCAACGCGATAACCCTCTTTTCACCGCTCTGCCGCATTCGCATCGCTTGGTCTTCCATTAAGGAAACGAGCGGGGAAATGATTATGACGGATCCTTCCATCATAGAACCTGGCAGCTGATAGCAAAGCGACTTACCCATTCCGGTCGGTAAAATGGCAATCGTATCCCGCTTGTCCAATACATGACGAATCACTTCCTCTTGTCCAGGCCGGAAGTTCTCATATCCGAATCGATCCAGCAAAATTCTTTTCAAGTCCATCTAATCCACTTCCTTATAAGCAGTCAGGATAAGCCTCAGCTCAAAATAGGATAATGTGTCAAACTCATCTTTCAATAACTTAAGGCGCTTCGTTCCCAACTCTTGCGATTTTGAAACGACAGCATGGATGAGTTCTTCCGAAACGAAATGAGTAACCGGGAATCGTTTATCATTCATCGCCATCTCAATGATATGGTCCTCGATTGTACTCATCTTCAATTTTCGAATCGTAGCGATGCTCGCCATTGAATGTCCTTGGTCAAAAAGCCTTTTCGTATGCATCGCCGAATCAGTCAGGTAGGAATGCACTTTTATGCCGAAAGCCATTTTGTTTAGAAAAGGAAATTCAGCCGAATCTTCTACGATTGGCAAAAGTCTATGGAGGCTTTCAATGAACTGCAGACGTAAGGCATCAGTGCCCATCTCCAATTCAGAACTCAATTGATCCCATGTCTTCGCCGTTTCGGTACTACCGGTTAACCGGCAAGCGAATATGTATTTTTGGATATCGCTCATTCCACTTTTCAAAAGTGCCATTTTCAACTCTTCGCCTATTTTCTTGGCAAATCCGGGATCGGTAATTGGTTGGCGTTCAAGAAGCATTTTAACGAAAATCTGGATATCCCGATCCTTTTGAATCGGATTGAATGAGAATTCCCCTTTCCGCACGTAGGATAAGGTTTGGACAAGTAGAGCAATTCTGCCAAAGAAAATCATTTCACGTCCTCGATAGTCCCATCCTCTGAAATGAAAATCGGGCAAATCTTTAACTCTTTTATTCCCTTCTACAGTCAGTTTGATGAATTTCTCGTTTTGGATAATTAATCCCGAGTCGAGTAATTTGTCAATTGCTTTTGTGTAAGTCGTTTCTTCCAATTTCGGAAGAATGGCGAAGAAAGGCTTGACATTAAAATATTCCACGTCTGTCAATGTTTGGCCTGATTTTTTTCCGCGTAATAGATGGAGTCCGGCATTCAAAGTCCGTTGCCCATTCATTTTACTTATGACAAATAGAAGAATGGAAGACAAATTCATGGTTGGCCCCCCTTAAAATTAATGTTTTATTGTTGAAAACAAATGAAAACAGCTTTAGAATGGTAAGGGAACTAAATAGATAGTGCGGAGAAAAGAGGAGAGAACGTCAATGTCTACTAGCAAAAAATACACCATCGTTGACCAGGATACATGTATTGCATGTGGTGCTTGCGGCGCTGCTGCACCTGACATCTATGATTATGACGATGAGGGGATTGCCTACGTTATTCTTGATGATAACACGGGCGTTACAGAAGTTCCAGAAGAACTAATGGAAGATATGGAAGACGCGTTTGACGGTTGTCCGACGGATTCGATCAAAGTCGCTGATGCACCGTTCGACGGCGATCCGTTAAAATATGAGGACTGAGTCGCACAATCTAGGAGGCTGCCCGGAATAAAATCCGGATAGCCTCTTGGTTTTTTAAACACAGATTTCCGCTACAGGCGGTCGCTTTCCGCGGGCATGGCTTCAGCCTCCTCACTTCGCTTCGCTTCGTTGCGGGGTCTTCAGCTCATGCTATTCCCGCAGGAGTCGCCGCCTTCCGCTACAATCCTTGGTGTATCCACATTAGACAAAACTATAAATTTCTTTTGACTAGATAAATCATGCATACCAACAAAATTGCAAGGTTAGGAACAGCAACTTTTTTAAAAAACGAACCTATTAAATATTAACTGGTTCGGATGATTGGTGAATAGAACCAATCTCTACACATTAGGTGCTGATTTTTATGAATTACACCCGATTATATTAAGATTATCGTTCACTTACACTTAATTCTTTATAGAGCCCATTGTCATCTCTATATTCAAACTTACCGATTTTCCCTTCTTCTTTAGTGGAGATGAGAACCACACCTGACACATTAGCCGTTTTTTCATTTTCTCCGTCTCTTGCATAGCTCACTGTCGCTGTGAATGTGTAACGGTTTGAGGCATTCTCTGACTTCTGAATGACGACATTTTTCAAGTTTAATTTATGACCTGACATGTGAGCACTAGACGGGTAATGTATTCCGTACATCCTAAGAAATGTACCGAGGTAGAACTCTGTAAAATAAGGTCCGTATACTTCTGCCACATACTTATCAAATTCCTCATTTACTTCTATACCATCCACGACAGTCTTATATTTAGGGTCTTGTAGCAACTTCATCAATGTCTCATCTGGACCATTGAATTGGAGTTTAAGGACACTTTCGATTACGTCTACATTCGAGTCTTCTGCATCAGCTTTTGAACAGGCACCCAGTAATACTCCAGAAAGTAGTAACACCAAACTTAGAAACAATAAATTGATGGTTTTTCTCTTCTTATTCACCACAACAATCCCTCCTCTCACCTTTATATACGTACTTTATTACAAAGAGTTTCAACTATTTCAACAATGAGAGATAGGTTTGTACTCCCTCCTTTTTAATAACACCGCTTGTTGGACTAGCCCCCTTCGTTGCGCCCCGTTGGTCTCATTAAAAGAGCCCGACGGCGTTCATTCAGCACCAGCTGACCAGTCTTATTCACCAATCCATTTTTGTTTAACGTCATCCTCTAAACAACCAAGTTGATCGAATTGGCTTGCTAGAATTCCAAAGTACATATCTTCCTCTTCGTTTACATCGGCTTTACGTAGCGCAGCATTAACGATATATGATACATCCTCCCCCAGTGCAAAAATTGTATTGAAGGCTCGTACTCGTATTGTAGGGTCTGTATCAAACATAGCAGACATCAACTCATCAGTCGGAATCGGCTCACTAAAATGAGCGTATGGATCTTCATAAGTAGCGCAATATATCCTCTCTCTCGCCTCCTCAAAATTATCACCAAGTGATATCCCACCGGCGGAAATACCATTCTCGGTTTGCGAAGGACTAGCCAAATCAATCTCAACAAAGCGCATGTCTTTTACAATATAGTATTTGTCATCCGGATTGAGCGCAGAAACGTACTCATCCCACGTAGCGATCTCTCCCGGTTCAATATACACTGCAGGGCGATACAAGCAACTCGCTGTGACTTCTTTGAAAAAAATCGTCCATTCCCTATATGGGCTACCAAAACTAGATAAAACGCGTAATGCAAAACCTTCTTTGATTTCTATAAGCTCGTCAGACACGTAATAACCCTCAAGCTTGCCCTCTATTTGTGCATTGTGAAAAACTAATTGCACAATGGACTCGACAGTAAACCCACCTCTCATATCTAATAAAAGCGTAAATTCATTTCCTTGATGCTCAGCATTTAAAATTGCACCGTCATGAAATGATTGCGAAAAAACGGTTTGTGCAGATGGGTCTAGGCGTTTAACAATTGATTCATGCTTTTCATAAATAGCATTACGCTTAGTTGTGAACTGCTCAATTGTCACATTGCACCATTCTTCAAATTCATCCATTAACATGTCATTTCGAAATAATGTTCGTTCAGTAATTTCAGATTGAAATTCTTGTGGCACGACATCTATATACTGGGCTAAATGTTTATATAAATGTTCTTCGAATTCATCATCGAACTCTTCTCCAAAGGGATATGTATTTGCTGCGTCGAGCACTTCCTGTCGTTCACGTGTTAAGAAAAACATCTTTTCATCCCCTTAATACTATTCAAATTTGCACAACAAGTATAACACCTTATTATTATTAATATTAGTAGTTTCAAGTGAATTGGTTGGTTGGAATAAAAAACGAGCATGCGAACATTAAGCTGTTCACATACTCGCATAGTTTATATCTATTACATCGTCAACTGACGGTTTTGTTGGTCAATCCATTTGCTCATGCTCTTATACAGTAACAACGAAATGACCATCAGCATGATGCCTTTTATCAAGTTGAATGGTAGAATCCCTAGTACAATCACGTTGAACATGGCATCGCCTGTGTAGGCTGGCATATTCATGAAGTATACATACATCGGCAGGAATACGAAATAATTCAATGCGCTCATTCCGACAGCCATAGAAATCGTGCCGGCAACCAATCCAGCAGTCAGGCCTTTTGTCGATCGGATTTTCTTAAAGATTAAATAGATCGGCATAATGAATAGGACTCCTGTTGCAAAGTTCGCAATCTCCCCTACTGGAACACCTGTCGGGCTGCCTGATAAAAACCAATGCAATACGTTTTTAAGCAGTTCCACGGCGATTCCTGCGACCGGTCCCATTGTCATAATTGCAAGTACGGCCGGAATTTCACTAAAATCAATTTTCAGGAATGCAGGCAATGCAGGCAGTGGGAAATTCAACTGCATCAATACTGTTGAAATGCTTCCCAGTATTGCAATGAGAATCATCCTTCGCAATTTCTTGTTGTTCATGTTAACCCTCTCTCCTTTTGCGATTCACTTCAAAAGAGGAAAGGTCTGACCGCTATTTAGTAATTGTCCAAAATAAAATCCCTAAAGCAATTAAGCTTTAGGGAGAGTTTAAAAGGCATCATCAAATAAGGGTGTGTGTAAAAAGGCAGTTTCCCTTTGCACGTTCCCATACTTAAATAAGCACCCTTTTTGTGGACAACACAAAAAGACGGCTGCACCTTCACCTTCTCCCATCCAGACTATACTGTCGGCTCCGGAATCACACCGGTATCAGCTGTTAGGCTCGCGGGCTAGGAGTTGGAACTTCCATTACCGCCGGTCGGGAATTACACCCTGCCCCGAAGATGAATCAATATTATGTTACAAATCTATTGTACCGAAAAAAAAGCGTCTTGTAAACTCTACTGTTTACAAGACGTTTCTTCTATGATTATGGAGTGAACCATGTTGGATTGCTGCCAACCGGCATCGGTAAGGCTTTCGTTAGATTATACTTGCCAAAGCTCTCTTGAACTACGTTTTCAAGCCGAACTTGTTTGTCATAACCTTTAGCAGTCAACATGAATCCTTCAATCATTTGATTTACTGCATTTTGCTCAAATGCAGTGATATCCAATTGCTCTTTGAACGTAATGATAGCAATATTATCTTCTTCCCGAACTTCATATTCCACATTGCGCGGAATTAAAGTCTTAACAACATTCCCGTTCACTACTTTCATCTCAAGAAGCCCTTCAACCACTGTATCCGTATCATTCAGAGGATTATAAGGAGCTAAATAAACTTTGCCGGAAGGCATCGTATAGCGATAAAAAGGAAAAGGTTGTTTCAATGGCTGCAGATCGCTTTTTCCAATACTTCCAAAGGATGTCGGATTTCCGCTTTCATTTACAATCTGCAAGTAGTCAAATTCATAAAAGGTTTCACGCATCGTTTTAAAATAAACTTCATTCGTAGCGGACGATAAGTCATACGTATGGTCGGACAGAATCTGGTGGTGAAGAATGTCATTTTCCTCGTATATCTTGCCTTCAAATGGATGATAATCATCGAAACCTAGTTCCTCTTCCGGAAATTCAACTGCATATTTATTGTATAGTTCAACAGTTGTCGGATCCCCTTCCGGAAAATCCGATTGGATCCGTGATTCAGGAATTAAAAATGTGATTGGAACGACATTTGCCGATTCCACCAAACCCATTTGGAAAGTTCGTACATCCTCAAAATCATCAGTAAGCACTACGTGGCTTTCAACAGTCGGAAACTCCATCGCTGCCGATTCCTTCGCTTCGGACACGCTAAATGTATCTGCTGATTCCTCAGCTGCCCCATTTTCAGTTTCAATTGACCGTTTCATGTCAAAGGAAATAGTCTCTGCGTCCTCGATCGCCCCTTCATTGTTTTTGAGCATCGAAGGGACAAGCAAACTAAGAAGGAGCAGCGCAGCCGCCGCCACAATAATATGCATCCATTTCCTCGGTTTCATCCGGCGTGGTTTTGTCAAACGTTGATCCAGTTTAAGACGCTCTAAAACTAGTTCCTTCGAACGGTTATCTTCAATTTTCGGCATTGAATGAAGAAGGCTTTCCAGCTTATCGTCATCCCATTGATTATTTGTCATTCATTTTCCCTCCTCTGCCGAAAGAGCATTCAATTTCTTTTGCAATGATTTGATTGCACGGTGTTGGGTGGTCTTCACCTTTCCTTCCGTCCAGCCGAGGGTGTCGGCGGTTTCCGCTATGGAGAGCTCTTGAAAGTACCGCAAGATGATCACCATCTTTTGGTCGCCGGTGCATGTATCTAAAACCCGCAGCAACTGTCTCATCTCTTCATTCAACGATGCAATTTCTTCTGGAGTGCTTCCTGTCGAGGGCAATTCACTCTGCTCCCAGTCAAATTTATCAAAGTTATGTTTTTGACGCACATTCTTCTTCCTGAAGTGATCGATCGCAACATTTTTCGCGATGGAGAAGAGCCAGGTCTTTTCAGAGCTCTTTCCTTCAAAACCCGCATACGCTTTCAACACTCTGACGTACACTTCATGCATAAGATCCTCGGACGAATGTCGATCTCTCGTCAAATAGATGAGGAAATTGAACACGTCTTGATGATATTGCTCGTATAGCCTGTGGAAAACGGAGTCATCCACGAAATCCCCCCGTTCATTACATTAGTCGTAATTCAAGATGAAAAGTTTCAGCCCACAATTTTTTTAATGCATTTTTACAGCTCTTCTTCGTTGAATTCTGCAGGTCCGGCAGGCAATACGCATTTGAAGATCGTCCCGGACGTTTCGCCAAGTTCTGCGGTGATCCTGCCTCCGTGGGAATCGATGATATTCTTCGCGATTGCAAGCCCGAGTCCAGTGCCGCCTTTCCCTCTCGTCCTCGCCTTATCAGCTTTGTAAAAACGTTCGAAAATGAAAGGCAGGTCCTCTTGCGGTATGCCGCTCCCCGTATCGGAGACGGAGATTTCGACCATATCTCCTTTCTTTTCGACACCGACCGTCACATTCCCTCCATCCGGCGTATGACGAATTGCATTATCGATCAAATTTGTAAATACTTGCTCGAGACGGTCGTCATCTGCAAATAGAATAATCTCTTTATCGTCAACGTCCAACGTGAGTGCAACATTCGAATCCCGCGCAATTTGCATGAATTTGTTTTGAACTCTATCTAAAAAAGGAACTAATGGGAAATTCAATTTGTATAACCTCATATGCCCAGACTCCATACGCGCCAGGTCAAGCAGATCTGTAACGAGACGGCTCATTCGTTTCGATTCATCATGAATAATCTGGACCATTTCATTGCGTTCCTCATCACTTGACATTACATCATCGAGAATCGCCTCACTATAACCTTGCAGTAAGGAAATGGGCGTCCTTAGCTCATGTGATACATTGGCTATGAAATCGGATCTGAGTTTTTCAAGCTTATGCTGTTCAGTCATGTCACGCAACACGGCTACTGCGCCGCGGATGCTGTTTTCACTGTAAAGCGGGCTGATGGAAATGCCATAAAACTGGCCTCCGATTTCAAGCTCATCCTCCACTTCCTCCGCAAACGTTATGACGTGTTCAAGCATATGAAAGATTTCTTTCGGCAACACTTTGTCATCCGCACCATTAGCAAAATACCACTTCTGCAATAATCGCTCAGCTTGGGGATTGCTTAGTAGAATCGAATAATCCCGATTGAATGTGATGACCGCATCCGTCATCGATGTGAGAATGCTTGATAACTGCTCCTTATCCTGCTTGATCAATTCCATCTGGTATTTCAGCTGTCTGCCCATCTGATTGAAAGCTGTCGCAAGTTGACCGATTTCATCATTTTGCATGACGGGAAGACGCGTTTCAAAATTCCCTTTCGACAATTCAAAGGCCGCTTGCTTCATTCCCCGCAATGGCGAAGTAATTTTCGTGGATAGGAAGAAGGCGAAAATGGTTGTCAAGACAAAAGCGATGAAGGCGGATAAGAATATGATATGCGTCGTTCTTTTTGTTGTGCGATGAATAGCGTCAAGGCTTTGGTACATGACGATGGAGTGCATGGCGCCATCGACTTCGGCATATGGATACATGAGGACCAAAAACTTTTCCATGGCGTTCTCTTCAGCAAGAGAAGGAAGAATCTGTTCCTTCACGACCTTTTCATTAATCTTAATATTCGAGAAAAACTTCGGCTCCGATAAGATTTTCTGCTCTATCTTTTCCTGATTCAGCCCCCGATGAAATGAATAATAGACCTTTTTATCCGAATCGATGATCATCGCATTCGTTTCATTATCCAATATATCCTGGATAATGAGTTGCATGGCTGATTCGCTTTCGTGATCAAGAACTATTTTACCGATTGTCGTCGCTTCTCTGCGGAGCGAATCCTCCGCTTGCGTCGTATGGAAATTATCAAGAAATTCAAGGAGAAATACGGTTACGATAAAAAGTACAAAGGAAACGAGAAGCAATATGGTTGCCCATAGCTTCCCGACGATTGAATGCCATATTCTATTCATTCGGAACCTCGAATTTATATCCGACGCCCCAAACAGTAACAATCATTTTAGCAGCACTTTCCGAAACACGGCTCAGTTTCTCCCGCAGTCTTTTCACATGTGTATCGACTGTCCGCAGATCGCCGAAAAATTCGTAATGCCAAACTTCCTTCAATAATTGCTCACGGTCAAATACCTTATCCGGCGATTTTGCAAGGAAATAAAGCAATTCGTATTCCTTCGGTGTCAAGTTCACTTCTTTTCCTTCAGCTGTCACCCGGTGTGCGTCATGATCGATTGTCAATTGCGGGAAGACTACAAGATCTTTCGAACTGTTCGTGGCCGCTGCATCCGGGAAATTAACCGATCTTCTCAGAATGGCCTTCACACGAAGCACAACTTCACGTGGACTGAACGGTTTGACGATGTAATCGTCTGCGCCTGTTTCAAATCCAACTACCCGATCGGATTCCTCTCCCTTCGCTGTTAGAAGAATGACAGGTGTCATTTTCTTTTCGTCACGAAGTTCTTGTAGCACTTCGAGGCCGTCTTTTTCAGGCATCATCAAATCGAGTAAAATACAGTCATATTGATTAGCAAGCGCCTTTTCGATCGCCTCGGCACCATCAACTGCCTCATCGATTTCAAAGCCTTCGCGGGATAAATACATATTGAGAAGACGGCGAATCCGATCCTCGTCGTCCACCACTAATAACCTAACGTTCTCTTCCATAGTCAATGTCCCCTTTCAACAACGCTTCTGTTCTCATTGTACAAGCTGTACATAAAAAAAGAAACTGCACAGCTCCTTTTCGGCTCTGTGCAGTCCAATCGGTTTACGCGTATGAATGCAAACCGGCAATGATTAAATTGACGGCAATCAGATTGAACATGATGATGACAAATCCGATAACCGCAAGCCATGCTGATTTTTTCCCTTCCCAACCTTTTGACAGTCGAAGATGGAGGAAGGCAGCGTAAAACAGCCACGTAATAAGGGCCCATACTTCTTTCGGATCCCAGCCCCAAAATCTTGACCACGCTTCATGCGCCCAGATCATCGCAAAGATTAAAGCACCTAGTGTGAAGACCGGGAAGCCGATAAGAACCGAACGATAGCCGATTTCATCCATGAGCTGTGAATTGGCTTTCTTCGCGAAAGGCTGGAATATAGCCGCAATCGGTTTACGGAATATAAGCCGTAACAGAAGATAAAGGACAGTTCCCGTAGCGATTGACCAAACGAACGTCGTCAATGTTTTTGCATTGACGATAGCCGGCATTTCGGCCCAAGGAGTCATTGCTTCAGGAGTCTGGGCTTCATATTCGTGCATTCCGAATAACGGCGGATAATTGTACTCGATTTTCGCTGGTGCCTGGTTTTTATCGATATACGTGAAATGCGCCTCATACCCCGTCAGCTTGAATGTCGTCGATGATAGGACGAAACCAAGTACAAGGACAACTGTGAACATGACCGCTTCAATCCAAAATCGCTGTCTCGAAGGCTTAGTCATATCAATATTTTTCACTAAGTAAATAAGTCCCGCCACCGCACTGATTGCGAGGATTGATTCACCAAGCGCAGCAGTTATGACGTGGATTGTCAGCCAGTAACTTTGGAGCGCGGGTATGAGTGGCGTAATTTCCCGTGGGAACATGCTTGCGTAACCGATAATAATGATTGCAATCGGCAATGCAAATAATCCAAGGGATGGTGTTCTATACAAGAAAAACAGTAGAATGAAAGACCCTACAAGCATCATGCCAAACGCAGTTGTAAATTCAAACATATTACTAACAGGAGCATGTCCTGAAGCTATCCATCTCGTTATGAAATATCCGAGATGAGTGATGAAGCCGATAATAGTGATCGTAATCCCTACATTGCCCCATCTATGATTTCTATAGGATGCTTCTGACTTAGCACCTTTCACTGCTCCGCCAAAAAACAGAGTGGCTACCAAATAGGCAATGAAAGAGACTAAAAGCAGATTCGCGCTTAACGATGCTAATCCCATAATTATTTTTCTCCTTCCTCTTCCTCAGTTGACGACTCATTGTCCTGCCTGTCTTCATATTTCGGCAGGCCGGCAACATCTTTCACGGCATTCAATTCCTTTTTCAACGAGAACCAGTTTTTATTCGTATGGGCGGCAACCAATAGCTCTTCGCCTTCCCCTTTCTGGATCCAAATCCTTCTATGATTCCAATAAGCCCCTTGAATAACGCCGATCATAAAGATGAGTCCGCCAAACAGAAGAACATACAACGTTTTATCCTTCCGGATCGTCAATCCGGAAATATCTCTTGTTTCCGCACCGACAAACTTCACTTTATTGACATTTTCTTGTGTCTCAAGCGTTTGCCTGATGGCGACAAAGCTTTTTTCGCCTTTCGGATTCTCTGGAGTGATCATATTAAAAATGAAAGCCGGGTTGTTCGGAATCGGCGACTTTGAAACCGGCTCCCCGTTTTCAACACCGTCGTAATCCGCATAATAGCCGATTAAATCGACACGCGCTCCGTCATTCAATTCGTAGACGCCTTCCGGATTGTCAAGATCAATCGTAAATTGGCCATAGGACTTCTCTGTTTCCTTTTCAATCAGCTCCATTGTCATTGATTTTAGTTCATCTTGACGGTAATCCATTTGGAAGATGTTGTACCCATCAAATTTTAAAGGCTTATTGACGATGATCGGATAGTCTTTGATGTGTTCCAGATCAGTCGAACCTGGTAGGTTGTCCTCTTTCGTTTTGTATAACGAGACTTCCGTCTGATATGATTTCACAATTGTGCCAACACGATCGATTGCTGTTCCGAAAACTTCATCAGCCTCTTCCTTCGAATACAGCTCCATGCTGAAATCCTTGTTCTCCAAATAATAGCCCGGAGCGCCAGGGATTGAACGCAGTTCACCTTCCCGTATCCACATCGTCTGATCAACATAGAAGCCGGGGATGCCGCGCAATAGGATACCGAATAGGAAAATAATTAGTCCTGTATGATTGATATATGGACCCCAACGAGAAAAACGGTTCTTTTCGGCCAAAATCGCACCATTTTCCGTCTTTACGTTGTATTTCAATTCCTTCAATTTCTCTTCCGCTTTCGCAAGTGACTCATCGGCATTTTCGGAATGGCCAACACCGTAGATGCGTTGCCGTTTCATGAATGACGGATGCCGCTTTGTCCGTTGCTTCTTCAATGATTTATAAAGTGGAATCACCCTGTCGACACTCGCAATAATAATGGAAGTTCCAAGCATGCCGATCAGTATTTTGAACCACCAGCTATTATACATATCATAGAAGCCTAATTTGTAATAGAGTGTACCTACAAATCCATACAGACGTTCATAATATGCTAATAACTCCGACGGTGAATCCTGATTCACCGGCACATAAAACTTTTGTGGAAAAAGCGTACCGATCGCTGATGTGGCAAGAACCGCTACGATAATGCTTACGCCAATTTTCACACTGGAGAAGAAGTTCCAGATTTTATCGATGATTGACCGTTTATACGTCTGAGACCTGCGGGCAGACCCTTCATAACGCATATCGACGACTTCACTGTTTTTCGCTTCCTCGGTCATCGGACGGCCGCATTTTTCACATAGCACCGTTCCAAATGGGTTGTCATGACCGCATTGGCATTTGATTTTACTCATGTGTACGAACTCCTTATCAAGGTTGGATGCTTTCCATGTACGAAATGATTTCCTTCTCCGTCATTTCCGCAGTGATGATCTTCGTGATCCGCCCGTCTTTATCGATGAGCAATGTCGTTGGAAGCGGTAAAATGTTATATAGCTCCTTAACATCCTTGTTTTTATCGATGACGATCGGAAACGTCAGTTCATATTGGTCACGGAATGTATCCACTTTCAGGTTGGACTCCGCGATATTCACCGACAATACATGTACACCTTTTTCCTTGAAAGCTTGGTATTGATTTTCAATGTATGGCATTTCCCGTTTGCAAGGTGGACACCACGTTCCCCAAAAGTTCAGGAAGACACCTTCTCCTGCATAGTCGGATAACCGATGCTTGTTCCCATCAAGATCGACAAGTTCAAAATCCGGGGCTTTGTCACCTACTGCCAGAACTTTGACTTTGTCTTTTGAGAAAATGGAAAACAAAATGGCTGAAGCAAGCAATAGTAAAACAACACCCCTGAAAATGAGGCGCGATTGCTTTTTATTCGCCTTGGACAATTGATAGTAGCCCCCTAACGTAATAAGATTCCGATATTAAGTATAGCAAAACAATTATCGTAATAATGGCGAAGTCTTGATAGCTTTGTGAACAATTACGCTCTAAACGTTATCCGATCTTCCCAGTTTCAGCAAGAACCCGCAATTGCTTCACTTCATGGGTCGTCAATTCACGCGCTTCACCGGCATTTAGACCGTGCGTCGTCAACATCCCAAATGACTCCCGTCTCAGCTTTTGGACCGGGCAACCGATCGCGTCGAACATTCTGCGGACTTGGCGGTTGCGCCCTTCATGAATTGTGATTTCAACGAGTGCAGAGCCTGTCTTCTTATCGAATGACTGCATTTTCACCCGGGCAGGGGCTGTCATGCCATCCTCTAGTTCGATGCCGCGTTCCAATCTTTTCAATGCATCCCGGTCTGGTATCCCTTTCACTTTTGCAACATATTTCTTTTGGATGCCAAACTTCGGATGTGTCATCAGATAGGAAAAGTCACCATCGTTCGTCATGATGATAATTCCTGATGTATCAAAGTCCAATCTTCCTACAGGGAAAATCCTTTCTTCCACCATCGGAAGGAGGTCGAGAACCGTCTTTCTCCCTTTTTCATCACTGACCGTCGAAATATAGCCTCTAGGTTTATATAGCAAATAATAAACGAATTGCTCTTTGACCAATTCCACACCTTCGACTTCCACGCGGTCTGCGCGTGTCACTTTAGTGCCCAATTCAGTAACAACCTTGCCGTTCACTTTCACTTTCCCCTCAACGATGAGTGTTTCCGCTTTTCTTCGGGATGCAACTCCCGCTTGTGCTAATACTTTTTGTAATCTTTCCAACTCGTCACCTTCTTTCTACCTCAAAAAATTATGTCATATTTCTATGCAAATGGAAAGAAGACCGACCTATATGCAGTCAGTCTTCCCTAATTGCTTCATATTCAAATGGCGAAAGTTCATTTCCGAATCTCAATTTCAGCGGTAACCAGCAATTCATTATCTAGTGATACAGCCCATGTCCCTTTCACTTTCCGATCATTCTTCCGCGGAATATAGACAACATGGGATACTCTCTCCAATTCATCCTCATTCAATAAGAGGACAATCGGCTTTTTCAATTCACCATTCAACCCTGGAAGAATTCGGTACTTGCCTTTCTTCGCTACGGTTACGTTTTCGAATTTCCTGAATGTCTCATTGGCCAATTGCTCATGTGTATTCCAGTCGTCCCCATTATTCAATGTGACGACAATCAGTTTCTTGCCGTCTTTTTCGAAGTAAGTTGCAAGAGTCCTACCCGCCGCTTTCGTAAATCCGGTCTTGCCAGCGATGACATGTTCATTTGTATGAATTAAACGGTGCTTATTCCGCCAGCTTCTTACCTCATCTCCTTTTCGATAGACGAAGTTTTCCGATGAAGCAATTTTATGGAACTTATCATTCTTCATAGCGAAATAAAGCATTAATGCCGTCTCGTATGCAGTTGACAAGTGCCGGTCATCATGAAGTCCTGACGGGTTCGTGAATGTCGTACGTTCCAAGCCATATAATTCAGCTTTACTATTCATCAAGTCGACAAATCCGTCAACCGAGCCGCCGGCATGCTCTGCGAGTGCGTATGCAGCATCATTTCCGGACCGCAGCATAAGTCCATATAACAATGCATCGGCATCGATTCGCGTGCCTTGTTCCAAATAAATGGACGAGCCCTCAGCAGAGGCAGCCGCCGGTGATATGACAATTTCACCTTCCTCTGCACCGCTTTCAATGAATGTCAAGGCTGTCCAAACTTTCGTCAGACTTGCAATCGGCAATTGAAGATTTTCATTAGATCCGCTCAATAGACGTCCTGTTTCCGCATCGATTACAACCCATGCACTTCCCGACGCCGCTTCTTTCGGGAATGCAGTCAATAAGACCGATAAAAACAGTACAATGGCTACTGCCTGCCTCAATCACTGTGTCCTCCTTCTTCTGTCATCTCAAATGCCTCTTGGAATTTCGTCATGAATAGATCGGTATCCCCGAATGACTCCTCATCATCCCCCTCCACTAATGGAGGAAGCATATCAATCGATTCCAAACCGAATCTGTCCAAAAATAAATCAGTCGTCCCATAAAGTATTGGCCTTCCCGTGCCTTCCATACGCCCTTTTTCCAAAATGAAACCTTTTGCAACGAGTGTCTGAATCGGACCGTCCGATTTCACACCGCGTAAATCATCAATTTCAACACGGGTGACAGGCTGCTTGTACGCAATGATTGCCAACACTTCCATTGAGGCTTGTGTAATTGAATTGCGTGTCGGATTTTCGAGCATCCTAACAATATCATCAGCGAACTCGGCTTTCGTCACTAGCCTGTAATGCCCTCCGTATAGCCTGAGTGTAATTCCCGAATCCGGACGTTCTTCATAATTTACACGCAGCCTTTCTGCGATTTCAGCCGCTGCATCCGTCTCTATTTGAAGAAGTGAGGCAATCTGACTTAATGTCAACCCATCATCCCCAGCTATGAATAAAAAGCTTTCCAACATTCCTTTGAGCCGTTCATCGATTGTTTCCATCAGTCTCTTCCCCTCCTACTATGACTGTCATTTTGCCAAAATTATTTTCTTGCCTTACGATAATATCAAGCCGTTTCATCAATTCCAATAATGAAAGGAATGTCACGACTAAATCTTCTATGTCTTCTCTTTCAAATAAACTTTCGAAATCACAACTCCCGCCCAGCCTTTCAAGCGATATCATGATGTTGTCCATTTTTTCACTTACCGAAAGCTCTGTTTTTACAATATTGGCGGTCAACGGAGCACGCAATTTCTTTCGCTCGAGCATTTTCCGGAACGCGCCGATCAAGTCGAAAACATTCATTTTTTCTTCTGGAATCGTTACGGCCACCTCACCATATTCCGATAAGTCCCCAGGCAGTTTCGTGAAGTGATCCGCCCGATCTTCTGCTGATTCCAATAAGGAATTGGCGGCTTCTTTGTACTTTTTGTATTCTATGAGACGGGCGACCAATTCATCCCTCGGATCTTCCTCGAAGTCGAATTCCGAGTCTTCATCCAATGCTTCTCCTTCATGTACTGGCAATAGCATTTTACTTTTGATTTCAATTAATGTGGCTGCCAGAACTAAGTACTCGCTTAGTTCGTCAAGTTCCAATACTCGCATTGCGTGAAGATGCTCTATGTACTGATTTGTCAGCTCTGCCATCGGAATATCATAGATATCGATTTCAAGTCGGTTGATTAAATGTAATAATAGATCTAGGGGCCCTTCAAAAGCCTCCAATTTCACTTTGTAAGTCAATAGGAATTGCTCCTTTACGCATTATTGCTTCATCATATAGAAAGGAATGGTTGTGTGCATCCATATCATCATCCGCTGTTCTTAAATTTTATTGTTTATTTTAATAGGAATCAAGACTACTTCGAGTGTCATGAAGTGCTTGAAGAGTATTGGAAATCCGTACCGGATTATACGAAAAATCATCCACTTACTGCCTTTATCCTTTTATCCACAGGACTCTACCATTGGAGGAGGGGGAATGTAGAGGGAGCTTACCGCACACTTGTAAAAGCGGAAAATAAAATGCTAGCCTTCCAGGAGTTCGACATTCGATATACGGAAGATATCGATTACGGACGGCTTGTACAGGATACGGCAACGTCTGTCACTAAATTGAAAAATGGTGATCCTTTTTCCCCGCTTCTGATACTTTTAAGCTCAGAAACCCTTCAACAGTCAGTTGAAGAAATTGCCTCGTCGATGGAACTTCTTCCTGTTGGAAGTGATGCTGTCATTCATAAACATATGCTTCGGGATCGTTCCGATATTCTTGAGGAACGCGAAAAGAAAAAGCGCAGACCACATTGATCTGCGCCTTTTCCTCATTCGTCTAGGTGTGTTTCTTCCTTTTGACGGCATTTTCTCAAGAACGATTCTGTTTCCTCATTACTCTTACATTCCAAGTCAGGAAAAAGGTCTCCGAGCTTCGTGATTATTTTGCTGCCGATCCCTTCACCCCGGAACGACGGATTGACAGAAAGGTGCATTACGGTATACGAATCTGCGTCCAAGATGATTCCGACGAGGCCAATGATATCTTCATCTTGCTTCAAAAGGAACAACTGCCAATTTTCCTCATTTTCGTACTGATGAATCGTTTCCTGCAATTTTTTTACAGACTTATCACCGGGCATATAAGAGAGCAGGCCCATGGCAATTTTCTCATACGCCTTTTTGTATCGTAAAAGCATCATTGAAATCCCTTCTTTTCAAAAAATCCTCAGGCATCGGCAATAAGACTGTCCTTCCTGATTTAGAGGACCTATGCCGGATTATGATAATCGTACATGATACCTTAGGCTTTTTCAATGATCAAGAAAGTTCATTTATTCGGTCCGGCAAATGGGGCAATAAAGTACCAGTACACGCCACCCCAAATGATGGCAGCAATGACTATGAACAGGAAAAGTATCATATTGCGCTTTTTCATGTTGTAATTTCCTTCTCTGTCCTTTGTAAAGGAATGTCCAGCCTAATAACATCTTCATATGTTTCCCTGCGAACTACCAATTGATGCTGCCCGTTTTCGCAAAACACAATTGCCGGCTTCGGAAGTCGATTATAATTGCTCGCCATGGAGTATGTATAAGCCCCTGTACAGAAGACAGCAATGATGTCCCCTTCCACAGGTTCTGCAATATACGCATCCTCAATTAATTTATCACCTGATTCACAGCATTTACCTGCTATTGTAACTATGTCGGAATGAGGATCCAACATTCTGTTCGCCGTAGCAGCTGTATACTTCGCCTGGTATAGAGCTGGACGGATATTATCAGACATGCCTCCATCAACTGCAACATAAGTCCTTACACCTGGAACTTCCTTGCTGCTGCCTGCCGTGTACAGTGTCGTGCCCGCGTCACCGACGAGCGATCTGCCAGGTTCAATCCAAATCTCCGGTAGTGGATAATTAGCTTTTCGCGACATTGATAGCACAACATCTTCCATTTCCTCAACATAGGCGGAAGGATGAAGAGGTGTATCCTCGACCGTATACCTAATACCGAACCCTCCACCTAAATTGAGCACTGTGCATACGAATTTGAATTTCTCCCGCCACTCAATCATTTTCACCATCAATGCTTCCGCTGCAAAACGGAATGCTTCGGTTTCAAAAATTTGGGAACCGATATGGCAATGCAATCCGAGCACAGTAATGTAAGGATGATTAAAAAGCTTAAGGAAAGCATCATCCGCTTGGCCATTCTTCAGGTCAAAGCCGAATTTCGAATCCTCTTGACCAGTTGTAATATAGTCATGGGTTGAAGCATCAACACCTGGAGTAACACGCAGCAGAACATTCATCTTCTCCTTGCGAGATTCTGAAATCTCCTTAAGCATTTCAATCTCCAGGAAGTTATCTACTACGATGCATCCGATTTTTTCATCAAAAGCGAACTGCAATTCCGTATAACTTTTGTTATTTCCGTGAAAGTGAATCTTTTCCCGTGGGAAATCTGCAGCTGCCGCCGTATAAAGCTCTCCTCCTGATACAACATCCAATGATAGCCCCATTTGCTTGGCAAGTTCATAGATGGCTATGGAAGAAAAAGCTTTGCTTGCATATGCTACTTGCGCAACGATTCCAGCCTTCGCAAATGTTTCCTGGAAGGCAATCGCACGTTCCTTGAAAAGAGCAATATCATATACGAGTAAAGGTGTGCCATATATATGCGCAAGATCTACTGTATCTACTCCGCCTATCGTCAAGTGGCCCTGATTGTTCACCGATTGAGTTCCATATAGATGCATTTTCATCCCTCCAAGTCATGTTGTTAAAACTTTATCATAACTAGAAGGCAGGAATCAATCTACGAAAGCCTATTCCGGTCAGGAGCTTTTGTAATGTAAGGCCTCGGTGCATCCATCGTCATTGGATAACGGATCAATACACGCTTCATTGCCTCAGGGAAAAACGGAACTGCCGGCCATAAGTATGGTGTCCCCATTGGTTTGAGGGATGCCAAATAATAAAACAGGAAAGCGATTCCCAAGAAAAACCCAGGAGCCCCAAGAATTCCCGTCAATATAAGTATGAAGATCCTGAACACTTTCGTTGTAATGCTCAATTCAAACGATGGGATCGCAAATGTGAAGATAGCGCTCACAGCAACGTACAGTATGACTTCTCCCGTAAATAGACCGACATCGATTGCCACTTGGCCGATCACAATCGCTGCAACGAGTCCCATGGCAGTCGTCATCGGAGATGGGGTGTGTATAGCGGCCATCCGTAAGACCTCTATGCCGATATCCGCAATTAATAATTGAACGAGAAGAGGGACGGATCCCGGATCATTCGGACCGATATAACTAAGTGAAATCGGTAAGTATTGCTGATAGGTCGCAAGTAAATACCAAAACGGTAGCAACAATAGACTGAGTGACGCACCGATCAGGCGGACCCATCTCACAAACGTTCCGATGAACGGAGCTTGACGATATTCCTCAGCATGCTGCAAATGATGAAATATGGTCGCAGGAACCAAAATGACTGAAGGGGATGTATCGACGATAATCGCGATATGACCTTCAAGGAGATGCGCAGCGCAAATATCCGGCCTTTCTGTGAAACGGACGAATGGCATAGGGTGGAATCTTTGCTTAAACAGGAATTCTTCCAATGATTTATCTGTCATTGTCAGTCCATCATGTTTAATTTCATCCAGCCTTTTCCGGATGTAGGAAAGGTGCTCCTCACTAGCAGCACCTTTCATGAATGTGATGGCGACATCCGTCTTGCCGTTCACAGTCGTTTGGTGCATTTCAAAACGAAGATCCTCCGTCTTGAGCCGCCTTCTGACAAGAGCCGTATTTGTAATGATGTTCTCTGTAAAGCCATCTCTAGATCCACGGATGACTTTTTCAGTGTCCGGCTCTTCAGGCGATCTTCCCGGGTAGCTACGAATATCCCCGATGAATACAAAACCATCGGGGAGCACGAAGCCGACCTGCCCACTTAATACATTGTTGAGCAGTTTCTCTTTCTCATCGACATCCGACAAGGCGTAATAAGGGAAGTACGTAAGAAACCACGCTGGATCATCCCTGTTTTCCTCTTCCGGTTTTAGACCTTCTTGCATTTCCGTTAGCAACGTTGTCAAAATGTTTCCATCCACAAGTCCATTAATGTAAAGCAATAATGCAGGCATCCCCCATAAATGGACGGTTTTCGCCGTAGCATCGAATGTTTCATTTTCACCGAATTTATTGTGGAACCACTCTTCTCCGTCTTCCAAAGATGTAAATAGCTTAGCCATGTATTATTCCGTCCTCACTTTACCTTCGCTTTCCTCTGGTTGTGCACTCATCCATGTCTTCAACTGGGCTAATATCTTCTTCTCCAACCGAGAAACTTGCACTTGCGAAATGCCGATGCGTTCAGCGATGTCGCTTTGCGTATAGTCCAAATAATACCGCATATAAATGATTGTCTGGTCCCGTTTGTTCAGCTTGGAAACAACATCCCGGAGTGGTATGTGATCAAAAAACCTCTCTGAACGGTCATCCCTCAACTGGTCCATCAACGTTAAACTATCCCCTTCATTTTCGTAAAGCTGTTCATGAAGAGAAGCTGGATCTCTCAAAGCATCCGATGCGAGAATGACTTCATCGATCGACACATCCAACACTTCGGCAATTTCAGAAACGGAAGGCGATCTTCCGTGGTTTTTAACATAGTCGTCCGTCGCATGGCGAATTTTAAAACTCAATTCACGAATTGATCTGCTCACTTTCACCATGCCATCGTCCCGAAGGAAACGTTGAATTTCCCCTACAATCATCGGAACGGCATACGTGGAAAACTTCACTTCATACGATAGATCGAATTTATCAATCGATTTCATGAGGCCGATGCATCCGATTTGGAACAGATCTTCAAGGTCGGCTCCCCTGGAGGCAAATCGTTGAACGATTGACCAGACGAGCCTTGTATTCCCTTCCACCATCATTCTTCTTGCATCTTTGTCGCCATCCTGGGATTGTTGAATGAGCACTCTCATTTTTTCCTGTGACAACAGGGCATCTTGTCGCTCAACTGATGTATCCATCGGTCACCTCATTCTGCTTGCTTCCGTGACCGGAGAAAACATTTTCTCGAACCGCACGACCGTTCCATTTCCAAAGGACGATTCCACTGAGAGATGGTCCGAAAAGCTTTCCATGATCGTAAATCCCATTCCCGACCGTTCCATGAGCGGTTTTGTCGTGAACATTGGCTCCATTGCCTGCTGCACGTCAAAAATTCCTCCACCCTTGTCTTCGACTGTCATCGTCACCTTATTTTCATCAATTACAGCATGGATTGTGACCATGCTTTTTCCATCACTTTCATAGCCGTGGATTATGGCGTTGGTGACGGCTTCCGATACGATTGTCTTGAATTCCGATATTTCTTCAAGGGTCGGGTCCAATGGCGTGATAAAACAAGTCATCGCCATCCTCGCCAGTGCTTCATTTTCCTCGATTGCAACGAATGATAATGTCATTTCATTTCTCATGTAAGACCCCTCCGATTTCACCAATTACACTGTCGACCGAGCCATGTCTGATGTTGGAACCTAAGCCGGAAAAATTGAAGATTTTCTCCATTGTCGGAGACGGGTTCAAGATGAGCGTCTCTCCATTGAACGGTGCCAAATCACGCATCCTGCCAAGTATGAGCCCGATGCCTGCACTATCCATGAATCCGAGTCGGCTCAGGTCCCAGATGATCCCTTTCACTTTTCCTGTGAAGATGGAAGATGTGATAGTGGAACGGATCCTGTTTGCTTCAAGATTGTCCAACTCCCCTGCTAATGTTACGACCACAATGCTATCAATTTGTTTAATATCAGCCATGCTGAATCCCTCCTTCATGCGGATTAAATTCAACATTGGGCAAGGGAAATCCTTTCACCTGACATAACTAGTCAGTAACTTTGTGTTTTTCCTATCTTTCGACAAAGCATTCTACCTGAAAAAGTCTATCCATTTTTAGGACAGTTTACACATGTTAGGAATAAATAGCTCACTTCTCTTTTGAATTGCAGCAATGTTGATTTTCGCTTCGGGCGGACGCTTTCCGTGGGCGTCGCTTCAGCCTCCTCACTGCGCTTCGCTTCGTTGCGGGGTCTTCAGCTGACGCTTTTCCCACAGGAGTCGCCGCCCTACGCTTCAATCAACGTAGATTCCATTATCCAGAAATCCCATCTAGTGATCATAAGCCCCGAACAAGTGGCCACAAAATGCCGTTCCACCTAAAAAAGACTGCCACGGAAAGTCGATATATCGACTTCCCGGGCAGTCCCCATGTTAAATGATCTTAGCCATTAATCATTTCGTGGATCAAGGTTGGTTTTGCTTGTGCTTGATCTGAAATGTGGATGTGTTCTTGAATTAGTTCTAGGGATTTTGCAACGTCTTCTCGGTTGGTGTGGATAATGGCAAGTGGTTCGCCTGCTGTTACTTTGTCCCCGATTTTTTTCTTCAGGACGATGCCGACAGCTAGATCGATGACGTCGTCTTTTGTTGCTCTTCCAGCTCCTAGTAGCATTGCAGCGACTCCGATTTCGTCCGCTTCCATTTTGGAAATCGTTCCTGATGTCAAGGCAGGGACTTCAATTTGGAATTTCGCAGAAGGGAGCAATGATGGATCGTGTACGATCCGTGCGTCTCCGCCTTGCGCTTCGATCAATTTACCGAATAGATTCAATGCGGAACCGTCTTTGATGACTGCTTCGAGCATTGCGCGTGCTTCTTCTACGGTTTCCGCCTTCTCGCCGGCAACGATCATTTTGCTTCCTAGGACTAGGCAAAGCTCTGTTAAGTCTTCAGGACCCTCGCCTTTCAGTGTATCGATCGCTTCTTTTACTTCAAGCGAGTTTCCAATTGCATAACCTAGAGGTTGGCTCATGTCAGAAATAACTGCCATTGTGTTTCTTCCGACTTGGCGGCCGATTGCGACCATGGAATGAGCGAGCGCTTCGGCATCTTCCAATGTCTTCATGAATGCACCGTCGCCTGTTTTTACGTCCAATACGATTGCGTCAGCTCCCGCTGCTATCTTCTTACTCATGATGGAGCTGGCGATTAGCGGTATGCTGCTGACCGTTGCTGTTACGTCCCGTAAGGAGTACAAGTTTTTATCGGCGGGCGTCAAGTTGCCGCTTTGTCCGATGACAGCGACCTTCAACTCATTCACTTGTTTGACGAACTGCTCTTCTGAAAGCTCGATATGGAATCCTTCGATCGCTTCAAGCTTATCGAGCGTGCCTCCTGTATGGCCAAGGCCGCGGCCGCTCATTTTAGCAACCGGCACTCCACAAGCTGCCACTAATGGAGCCAGGATCAATGTAGTCGTATCGCCGACGCCACCGGTCGAATGTTTGTCGACCTTCAACCCTTCAATCGCCGACAGATCAATCTGGTCGCCGGATTCAGCCATCGCAATTGTCAGGTGGCCTTGTTCCTCGGGCGTCATGCCTTGAAAGTAAACCGCCATCAATAGGGCGCTCGCTTGATAATCCGGTATGGATCCGTCTGTATAGCCGTTGATGAAAAAAGTGATTTCCTCCTTGGAAAGCATTTCCCCATCTCTTTTTTTCTCGATGATATCAACCATCCTGAACACAATCATCACACCTTTTCCGTTAATGAACTTAAAAAGCTTTCTCCAAACTCTGGAGCTTTCACGTTGAAGTTATCGGCAATCGTTGCGCCAATATCTGAAAATGTCTTTCGCACTGGCAATTCGCCTCCACCTTTGAAAGCTGGTGAGTACATGAGCAATGGTACATACTCCCTCGTATGGTCAGTTCCGCTATGCACTGGATCATTACCATGATCTGCTGTGATGATTAGCAAATCTTCCTGTTTCAATGACTTGATAATTTCCGGTAAGCGTGCATCGAATTCCTGCAATGCATTACCATATCCGATCGGATCTCTCCGATGCCCAAATAACGCATCAAAATCGACGAGGTTTGTAAAGCTCAAGCCAGTAAATTCGGAATTCATAACCTCGATCAATTTGTCTACTCCGTCCATATTGCTTACTGTCCGAACTGCTTCTGTTACACCATCACCATTGAATATATCGGAAATTTTTCCGACGGCAATGACTGCTTTCCCAGCGTCTTTCAGTTCAGTCATGACCGTTCTTCCGAATGGCTTCAATGCATAGTCATGACGATTTGTCGTACGGGTGAAATTTCCAGGTTCTCCGACAAACGGTCTTGCGATAACACGGCCAACTAGGAATTCAGGATCCAACGTAAGTTCACGGGCAATTTCACAAATGCGATACTGCTCTTCAATCGGAATGATCCCTTCATGAGCTGCAATTTGCAATACTGGATCTGCGGATGTATAGACGATGATCGCGCCTGTTTCCATATGTTCCGGACCTAGCTCATCAATGATCCCTGTGCCGCTAGCCGGCTTATTCCCAATCACTTTTCTCCCTGTCCGTTTTTCGAGCTCATCGATAAGCTCTTGAGGGAATCCATTCGGGTAGACTTTGAAAGGCTTAGTTATGTTCAAGCCCATCATTTCCCAATGGCCTGTCATCGTGTCTTTACCTACCGACGCTTCCTGCATCATTCCATAAATGCCGACCGGATTAGCTTCAACCGCAATGCCTTTGATTTCCCTGATGTTCGAAAGGCCAAGCCGCCCCATATTCGGCATTTTCAATCCGCCCATTTCTTCACCAATATGGCCAAGCGTATCTGCGCCTTGATCTCCGAATAAATGAGCGTCTGGCGATTCACCAATTCCAACAGAATCAAGAACAATCAAATGTATGCGGTTAAATTTCGTTTCTTCCATATTCGAACCTCCAGTAGTCATATTTCCCAAAATGTCCGCCATGTTTTCAAGCACGCGGATGGAACTTTACGTATACATCTTTTAATCTCGCTTTGCTGACGTGTGTATAAATCTGTGTCGTTGAGATGTCGGCATGTCCCAGCATTTCTTGGACAGCCCGTATATCCGCCCCATTCTCAATGAGATGGGTCGCAAAAGAATGACGCAAAATATGCGGGGTCAGTTCTTTTTGGATACCGGCTTCGGATGCATATCCTTTAATTATTTTCCAACAGCCTTGCCGAGTCAAGCGACTCCCTCTCATGTTGACAAATAGCGCATCTGTCCCTTTCGTTTTTGCGATGAAAACAGGACGCGCTTCATGTATGTAAGTTGTACAGGCTTTCATCGCACCGCCGCCCAGCGGGATAATCCTTTCCTTTCCGCCTTTTCCGAAAACACGGACAAACCCCATGGAAATGTGAATATCGTCCACGTCCAAACCGATCAGCTCACTGACGCGCATTCCGGTGCCATAAAGCAATTCCAACAATGCAATATCCCTTATCCCCTGTGGCTTGCTGCTTTCCGGCATGGAAATCAGTTTGTCCACTTCTTTGACGGAAAGGACCGAAGGCAGTTTTTGTTCAAGCTTCGGCATTTCCAAATGGACTGTCGGGTCCTGCGTCGTTACTTTCTCCCGTAGAAGGAACTGATGAAACGAGCGTATGGAAGATATATGCCTTGCGATTGTCCTTGACGATTTCCCTTGCTCTTTGATGCTATGCAAATAATGCAGAATTGCGGAACGATCGATGTCGTCAATCGAGCCGACACCTGCCTTTTTCAGTTGAAGGAGATAATCGGAAAGGTCTCGTTTATAGGAAGTAACCGTGTTTTGAGACAGCTGCCGTTCCACTTTCAGAAAATGAATGTAATCCTCCAACCCAAACTTAGCATCCTCCATGCAAATCACTCCTTCTTTCAAAAGCGAAGTCTAGATGCAATGACAAAAAGGGACAGCTTCGCGCCATCCCCATTTCACTTTACACTGTCATTTCCCGCGGATTTGCAACTTTCGCAAACTCCGTGGAAGGTTAACCAATGATCCTTTACATTAAATCCATATCGGCTTTCGACAATTTTCTCTACATCGCCTAATAGATCTTCCTGTATTTCAGCGACTTTTCCACATTCAATGCAAATGAGATGATGGTGAAAACGTGATGCCCCTTCTTGCCGCAAATCATAACGGGAGACGCCATCACCAAAATTAATCTTGTCGACGATCTTCAGCTCCGTCAGCAACTCCAATGTCCGATAGACAGTGGCAAGGCCGATTTCCGGCGCCTTCTCTTTGACAAGTAAAAAAACATCTTCAGCACTTAAATGATCTTCTTCATTCTCAAGAAGGACCAAGACCGTAGCTTCCCGCTGAGGCGTCAACTTATAGCTGGCCCCATGCAATTGCTTTTTGATCCGTTCAATCCGGCTCTCCATATGACGCCCCCCTCAACACTGAGACCATTATATCAAAGAGGCGATCTTTGTGACAACAGAAAGGAAATAGAAGACTCCCAATCGGTTAGCGAACTAGAAAATGAAAGATCGTAATCTCTACTAAAAAAATGAAGAATGCCATTCCCGCCAACACAGGAACCCCTTGTAGATTCCGCGCTTTCCTCGATACTCTGTTGAAAAAAGGAGGGCTCAAAACAACACAATAAATCAAGAATAGCAGACAGGAAATAAACTGGAATGGGAACCACCAAATAGCGTATTGCCATATTTTCATTCCCGAATAAAGGAGAAAGGACGATGACAATCCGAATAAAACACATTTGATTGCACCAAAAAATAATATGACATGTCTTGTTTTACTATTCACAGATAGAAGAAATGTCACTAAAAAAAATAACAGCAATGTTATAAAGGGTCTCCATGCAGACCCATCGGAAGTTGAAATGACTCGTGGATCGAAAAAGCCGATGCACCTTTCGGATGCCTCTATTGGGATCTCCCTGAACAACAATGCCCCGCCGATATATCCGACGGCTAGTACGATAAATAGATGGATAAAAGATAAGGAACGGACCATAGGCTTCACCTCCGCATCGTTTCTATAACGTATGCTTGTCCGTTCCGAAATAGCTCAATTATTAAAAAGTCTTTTTGCGTGAAGGATTGCGAAAGCTGTTTTGGCGTCGAAAATCCGTTGATCCAGCACCATCTCTTCCGCTTCTTCGATCGTACATTCCATTAGCTCTATGAACTCGTCTTCATCCCCTGCAGCAGGCTTGTCTACTTTATATAGTTCTTGCGCTACGAAAATATGAATGATTTCGTTTGCAAATCCGGGAGATGTTGCGAATGATTGCAGGTATTCAAATTGATTAGCTCCGTAGCCAGTCTCTTCTTCCAGTTCACGAAGCGCGGTGACCCTAATATCTTCTCCAGGCTCGATCTTTCCGGCTGGAATTTCAATGATGGATCGGTTTAATGCCTTTCGATATTGCTCGACAAGAACCATTTTTCCATCATCGGTAATCGCGATGACGGCGACGGCTCCTGGATGATCGACGAGTTCCCTTTTGGCACGCTTTCCGTCAGGAAGTTCGACATCGTCGACACGAAGGGAGATGATTTTCCCTTCAAATATTTCCTCGGATGCAACAGTCTTTTCCTCAAAACGATTCATAGTGACACGCTCCTTTTCTTTCAATTAAGCAACAAACTTTCCCTATTACCTTCTACATTGTACAGTTTATTTTAAGTAGAGGAAAACAATTACGGAGGTGCTCCAATGAAAAAGAGGGAGATTGGAAATAGCGGAATTTATGTATCCGAACTGGGACTCGGGTGCATGTCATTCCCCGATGACGTGAAGGAAGTAAATAATATTGTCGATGCGGCGATCCATGCAGGTATCAATTTATTTGATACAGCTGACTTATATGATGGAGGCAGGAATGAATGGCTTCTCGGCGAGGCGTTGAAAGGCCGGCGTGACGAAATCATTCTAGCGACGAAGGTCGGCAACCGGATGATCCCAGGCGAAGAAGGATGGCGCTGGGATGCTTCAAAAGCATATATAATGGAAGCAGTAAAGGACAGCCTTAGACGTCTTGGCACCGACTACATCGACCTTTATCAATTGCATGGCGGTATGATGGAAGATGATGCAACGGAAACGATTGAAGCATTTGAAGCATTGAAAAAGGAAGGGGTCATTCGGCAGTACGGCATTTCGTCGATTCGACCGAATGTCATCGAGCGCTTTTTAACGAATAGCTCTGCGGTTTCCGTCATGATGCAATACAGCCTGCTAGATCGACGGCCTGAGGAATGGTTCCCTATGATCCGTGAAGCGGGAGCATCCGTCATCACAAGGGGGACATTGGCAAAAGGATTATTGACGGACGAAGGCCCTACTCGGGTCAGTAAGATGGACGGCTTTGTGGCATATGATTCTAAAGACTTGAAGAGGACCGTCGGCGAGTTGCATGAAACTTCAAGCGATCTGCATGCGCTCGCCCTAGCATTCAACTTAAAAGAAGATGTAGTTGCTTCCGCTTTGATCGGTGCCAGCTCTAAAGATCAGCTTCTTGATACAATCTTAGCGTATGAAAAGAAAGACGAGCAATCCGAAATAGCCTCAATTGCACAACTAACTGAAGTACATCAATACGAACAGCACCGGTTATGATTCTGTAATGCTCTCGTAATAAATCTGTAATGATTAGGAAACTCCTTCACGGGTATCTAACAAGTAGGCACCAATTAACGATTACACCTTGGAGGAGATTTCATTGAAACTACTTACAGAAGACAAAAAATGGTTGAAGCTTGGAGCAGCAACATTCCTTTCCGTTGGACTACTCGCAGCATGCGGAGATGGCGACGATGATACGGACGTAGATGTGAATAATCCACCAGCTGAAGTAGATGACGGCGTTAACGACGGAACAGATACAAATGTCGACCTTGATGTAGATGACGGTACAGATACTGATGCTGACTTGGATACTGACACAGATACTGACGACAGCAAATAAGCGAACAAAAAAACGAGACTCTGAATTGGAGTCTCGTTTTTTTGTTATATACTAAATCATACTTCTTGCTCAGTCAACCGTACCTGTGCTGCTCTCTTGCGCTTTTTCGAAGGAAGCATATTGAACATGATGTTTAACACAATTGCCGTCAAGCTGCCGGCTACGATGCCATTGCTCGTTAACATTTGGATGCTTGCAGGAAGACTAGCGAAAATGTCTGGGACGACCGAAACGCCGAGGCCTAGGCCAACTGAACAAGCGATGATCATAGCGTTTTCCTGAGATTCGCCTACTACTTTGCTTAACATTTTAATCCCTTGTGAAATGACCATGCCGAACATTGCGACCATTGCGCCGCCCAATACGGATGTCGGGATGACGGTTGCCATCGCAGCGATTTTCGGCATAAAGCCCAATGAGACGAGCATGATGGCTGTGATTAGAATGACTTTGCGTGATTTGACGCCGGACATTTGCACTAAACCGACGTTTTGTGAAAATGTCGTATATGGGAAGGCGTTGAAAATCCCGCCGATCAATGAAGCCAATCCTTCGGAGCGATACCCCTTCTCCAAGTCTTTCTCAGTGATTTCCTTTTCAGTAATATCGCTTAATGCAAAATATACGCCAGTGGATTCTACCAATGAGACCATTGCGACCAACGTCATCGTTAAGATCGGAACGAGATGGAATGTCGGGGTTGCAAGATAGAAAGGAGTTAGTAAATGGAAGGCTGAAGCCTCTTTCACTGCACCGAAATCTACAATGCCAAACATCATCGCTGCTACTGTGCCTGCAGCCATTCCTAGAAGAATCGAAATTGATCGAAGGAAACCGGTTGTAAATCGATATAGAAGTATGATGGATAGAAGTGTTCCAAAAGAGAGAAGGATGTTGGTGATCGATCCGAAATCTGGTGCTCCGAATCCCCCACCCATATTATTCAAAGCTACCGGAATTAATGTGATTCCGATGATTGTAACTACAGAACCTGTTACCACTGGCGGGAAGAACTTGATCAGCTTCCCGAAAAACGTACTGATGAGGACGATAATTAGCCCAGAAGCGATGACTGCCCCATATATGGCAGATATCCCATATTTATCCCCAATGGAAATCATTGGCCCGACAGCTGTGAACGTGCATCCTAATACAACCGGCAATCCGATTCCGAAAAATTTGTTGTTCATGATTTGCAGGATTGTCGCAATTCCGCACATGAGAATATCGATGGATACAAGGTACGTCAATTGAGTAGAAGTTAAGCCGATTGCCTGTCCTACAATTAGCGGGACAAGAATCGCGCCTGCATACATGGCAAGTAAATGTTGAAAACCTAATACGACCGATTTCATAATGAAGTACCTTCTTCCCTGAATTCGACTTTTCCATCTTCAAGCGATTCGAGAATTGCCAATGATTCAACCCGAATCCCTTTTTCCCGAATCATAGCTCCCCCGGGTTGGAATCCTTTTTCAATAACAATGCCTACGCCAACGAGCTCCGCTTCTGCCTGCTCTACGATGTCAAGAAGCCCAAGGACTGCTTGTCCATTGGCAAGGAAATCATCTAAGACTAAAACCTTGTCCCCTTTTTTCAAGAAGTCCTTAGAGACGGAGATTTCATTCGTTTCATTTTTCGTGAAGGAATGAACATCAGCAGTAAATAAATTTTCACTCATCGTCAATGATTTGCGTTTACGGGCAAAGATTGCAGGTACCCCGAGTACTAAGCCTGTCATCATTGCGGGGGCAATTCCCGATGATTCAATGGAAAGCACTTTTGTCACTCCGTCCTCTTTGAAACGTTCTGCGAATTCCTCTCCGACCGCTTTCATAAGCGGAGGATCGATTTGATGATTCAAAAACGAATCCACTTTTAATACTTGATCGGAAAGCACTTTCCCATCCTGCATGATTTTCTCCTGTAGCTGCTTCAACATGATGCTCCTCCTTTTTCATTCACGATCAGAAGGAATTAAAAAACCCCCAATGACCGTGCATCCATTCATTACATGAGTGGAGCAAGGTCATCCGGGGTTTGTAGTTAACCGAATGAATAAAAAAGCCGCATGCATAGATTGCGCATGAACCTTTTTTTCTTTGCTTCTCATAGTCGATCCATTTACGGTGGACCGGTAGAAACTTGCAGGCCATATCCCTGCGATTATATGAGTGGATGTTATATTAATTAGGGTTTAATTATATCATGCACAGGACAGGTTACAATGGTTTTTTATCGTTAAAATATGTTAAATCTATGAACGAAAATACTATAAAAGATACAAAGATGGATAAACCACTTATTTATTGATTTATCTAGTAGTTAATTTATAATTCATATTATTTATTTTACTTATTTATAACGATTATTTCAACTGAATTAACAATATTTCAGTAGTATTAATTACCTCGCAATCTAGTTTATCCTTCAACTTTCAGGGTTATAGATGGACTGTAGGCCACTACAAATATATCAACGAATAGGAGAGATATTTACTATGGCTAAAAACGACAACAACAACAACAACAACAACAACAACAACAACCGCGGGAAAATGTCTTTGGAGGAAGCAGGTCGTAAAGGCGGAGAAGCTACTGCAAGAAACCATGACAGAGAATTCTACGAAGAAATTGGACGTAAAGGCGGAGAAGCCACAGCACAAAATCATGATAGAGATTTCTATGAGGAAATCGGACGCAAAGGCGGAGAAGCTACTGCGAAAAATCATGACAGAGATTTCTATGAAGAGATCGGCAGAAAAGGCGGAGAAGCCCGCGCTCAACAAAACGATAACAATAATAGCAACCGTTAATGGATGATTGGTTCCTATCTATTGAATGAATAAAACAGCTGGAAACGGTTTTTATCACCGTTTCCAGCTGTTTTTATGTAAAATCGACCTCCATAACGATCGGACAATGGTCACTTCCCATCACCTCGGCATGAATATCCGCTGTTTTCAAAGACGGAAGCAGACAATCCGATATGAGGAAATAGTCGATTCGCCAACCGATATTCCTAGCTCTCACATCTCGCATATAGGACCACCATGTGTACGCCCCTTCAGTGTCTGGATGTAGATGTCGAAAAGTGTCAATGAATCCCTCGTTCAATACCGCTGAAAACTCTCCTCTTTCTTCAACCGTGAATCCTGAATTCCCTACGTTCGATTTATAGTTACGTATATCAATATCTTGATGGGCAACATTTAAATCTCCACAAAGGATGACAGATTTTTTGCTTTTCAATTGTATCAGGTACTCCCTCATTCTACTTTCCCAATCCAACCGTACAGGAAGGCGGGCCAAATCCCTTTGCGCATTTGGCGCGTACACATTCACCAAGTAAAATTGAGGGAATTCCAGCGTTAAAATCCGGCCTTCATCTTCAGTTTCCGAATCCCCTACTCCATATGTTACGGAAATCGGCTCTTCTTTCGTGAAGACGGCGGTACCCGAATAACCTTTCTTTAGTGCATAGTTCCAATATTGGTGATATCCCTCAAGTTCAAGTTCTATTTGACCGCTTTGCAGCTTCGTCTCCTGGATGCAGAAAATATCGGCATCCTGTTCTTTGAAATAATCCAAAAATCCTTTCCGGACGCAAGCTCGTAACCCATTGACATTCCATGATATCAACTTCATGCTAAAAACTCCTTTTTTCCGCAATACTTTTCATTGTACTAGAAAAGGGGTATTCCTCAAAGAATAGTAGCAGCTGAATGGCTTGCTTTGGGCGCAAAATGGCACACTTTGAGCGCGGGACAGCTTGGTTTGAGCGCGAAACGAGATGTTTTGAGCGCGAAATAGTTCGCTTTGAGCGCTGAACGGCCTGTCTTGAGCGCAGAACGCTAATATTGAGCGCGAACCAGCTGTTTTTGAGCGCGAGAGGTAGCAAATCAAAAAAAGAGCCGTCCGGAAGACTTCCCGGACAGCTCCTATACAACGTTCTCTTATTAAGCGTTCAATGCAACTGCAATTTGCGCACCGATCACTGCATTGTTTTTCACTAATGCGATATTCGCATCTAGGCTGCGTCCCTCTGTCAGGTCCTTCACTTTGCCTAACATGAATGGTGTAACGTCTTTCCCAGCGATGTGAAGCTCATCTGCTTCTTTAAGCGCCGCTTCGATGATACCGTCGATAAACGACTTGTCCATTGCATCAGCTTCCGGAATTGGGTTAGCAATGACTGCGCCGCCTTTTAATCCAAGGTCCCATTTCACGCGCAGCATGTCAGCGACCGTCTCCGGTTTGTCCGCACGAATATTTAATCCGAAATCGCTCTCGCGTGTAAAGAATGCAGGAAGGACATCTGTGCCGTAACCGACAACCGGAACGCCGTTCGTCTCCAAATACTCAAGCGTCAAGCCAAGGTCAAGGATTGATTTCGCACCAGCACAAATGACAGCTACATTTGTTTGCGCAAGCTCTTCCAAGTCAGCAGAAATATCCATTGTCGTTTCAGCACCTCGATGGACGCCACCGATTCCGCCTGTTACGAAAATCTTGATGTCTGCGAGCGCTGCACAGATCATTGTAGCGGCAACTGTAGTCGCTCCAAGCTGCTTCGTAGCGATTAAGTACGCAAGATCTCTTCTCGATGCTTTCGCGACCCCTTGGCTGTTCCCGAACATTTCAAGCTCTTCGTCAGAAAGGCCGATTTTGATTTTCCCATCGATGATGGCGATCGTTGCAGGAACAGCACCGTTATCGCGGATAATTTGCTCTACTTCACGAGCAGTTTTCACGTTTTGTGGATATGGCATGCCGTGTGAAATGATTGTGGATTCCAAAGCGACAATCGGTTTTCCTGCCGCCGTAGCTTCTTGCACTTCGTTTGAATACGTTAGATATTGTTTCATTGTAATTCCTCCAATTCTTTTTTGAGAAGTTCTTTTGTCAGTTCAGGTCTTACGGTAAAGGAGCTTTCCAACGTCTTGGCCGCATTCAACAATCCCATACGGACATTTTCGTTTAATGTTTCCCCTATCAAATGTCCATGAAGCAATCCTGATACGAATGCATCCCCTGCACCAGTTACATCCTCAACATGCACGTCTTCCACTGCAGGGAAGTGAATCGGTTCTTCGCCCGCACTCGCAGCCATGATTCCTTTCGAACCAGAAGTGACGACGACATTTTCAGCGCCAAACGCAAGCAATTCCTGGACAGCTATCTTCCAATCCTCGTCATTATCAATCGACCGGCCTGTGTATGTCTCCGCTTCATCCCGATTGCAGATGAACCATGTGACACCTTTCAGGTCACTCGGCATCCTGTTCATTTTCGGTGAAGAGACAGGAATGATGACAAGTGGATTTCCATTTTGGTTCGCCAGGTTTTTAATATAATCGACGGACTCTTTTGGACAGTTCAAATCGATGATGATCATCGCAGCGTTTGAGATCACTCTCGATTTTTCCTCAAAGTAGACCGGGGTCAAATAATCATAGATTTCCATATTCGCCAATGCAATGACAAGCTCACCGTCTTGATCCAATACAGCCGAGTAGGAACCAGTCGATTTCCCGATCAATTGGCCAACGTCCGTTACATCCATATGCGAAGATGATTCCCGGACGATCACGTCCCAGTCACTATCATTTCCTGCAACCGTCAGAAGCCTGACATTGTGATCGAGCCGACCTAAATTCTCTGCAATATTCCGGGCAACGCCGCCAACTGAAACTGTCATGGAAGCCGGATTTGAAGTTCCAAGTTGTGTTTCTTCATTGAGATGGAATTTCCGGTCTATGTTGGCTCCCCCAATACAGATGATTTCTTTTTCTTCCGGAAGAATATATGCCCTTCCTGAAATCTTTCCTTGTTTAATCAGACCGGAAATGATGTTTGCCAAGGAAGGTCTGGACATGCTAAGGGCATCTGCCATTTCCTGTTGTGATAAATAAGGGTTGGCTCGAATTAAGTCAAGAACAGCCCTTTCCTTTTCATTCAATTCCATCACCCTTTAAACATTTGTTTTAATTGTAAACTTTTGTTTCGCTGATTGCAACAAAAAAATATAACTTGTTTTAGTTACATTTCTAACTCGTCATCATGTTGCACACTTATCGCTTTTTCGACTTCATATAATGATAAGTCGATATCGACTTCATCGCCAAGAGCGATACTGGCCAACTGCTTTCCAAGATACGGACCGACCGTTAATCCTGAAGCACCTAATCCGTTTGCAAATAGCAGCTCTGGATGTCCGGGCACTTCCCCGATGACAGGCAGGAAACCTGGTGTGAACGGCCGAACACCGACACGTACTTCTTCAAATATCGATTCCTTCAAACCAGGTGCCACTTTCAAAGCTTTATCCAGTACCTCATGAATACCGACAGCTGTCGGGTTACCCATATCGTCCGCTTCCACTTCATCTTCATGGGTCGCCCCAACTATCACTTTCCCGTTATCTGATGGCAAAATATACTGATCGGTTGGAGGCATGATGACCGGCCAGTGTGATGTGTCATGCCCTGCCAAGCGCAAATGGACGATTTGTGCCTTTTGTCCGGTCACCTGTACATTCAACTTGAGCGGTTTTAATAATTCACTAGCCCATGCACCAGCCGCTAAGATCACTTTCGATGCTTTCATCAATTCCCCGTCCACATAGATACCTGCGACCTGGCCTTCTTCTACAGCAAGCGTTGCGGAGCCATGCATAATAGTGGCACCATTTTTTTCAGAAGCATTGAGCAGCGCCTCTCTCAGCGCTCTACCATCGACCCGCGCAGCTCCTTCTACGTGTACAGATGAGAAGCCCTCTTCTAAAAGAGGGAAAAGAGTTGAAGTTGCACGTTCATGCAACAAGGTTACATCCCCTATTTCAGGAGCTTCTACCCTTCTATCCAAAGCGCGAGCTTCCATCTTCTCAAGCTTGGTCCATTCCGTATGCAAACTGATCGCACCAACTTTCCGATAACCAGTTTCGCCCTCGCCATCTTCTTCCAACCGTCGAATCAATTCAGGATAATAGGATGCTCCTCCTTTTGCCAAAGCATACCAAGCTTTATTTCTACGCTGCGATAACCACGGGCAAATGATTCCTGCAGCCGCATCTGTTGCCTGACCTTTGTCCTTCCGGTCGACGACTATCACTTCTGCTCCCTGCTTCGCCAAATGATAAGCCGTGGAAGCGCCAAGAATTCCTGCACCGATTACGATGATCCGTTCCATGTCTAACACCTTTTCTTTATTTTAGTTCTATTGTACAAGCCGGAAAACATACATACAATCATAGCTAATTTGTAACCGTTTTCAAAATCGTAACAATTTTATAACAATGTAAGTCTTCCATTTTTCTAAAAAAGCAGTATACTTATTTTATTCAATAAAATATAGTCTTTTTGACTATTCATAAGGAGATTTGATCGGAATGACAAGAACCCCCATCCAGATTAAACTTAGCGACTCGAAAAAAGAGAAGCCGAATCCCGAGAATCTCATATTCGGCAGAAGTTTCACCGATCACATGTTTGTTGCGGATTACGACGAAGGAAAAGGTTGGCATAGCCACCGCATAGTCCCTTATGCCCCGGTCACTTTGGATCCCGCTTCCATTGTCTTGCATTACGGGCAAACCGTATTCGAAGGCATGAAAGCATATCGCTCAGCCGAAGATGGTACTGTGCGGTTATTCCGTCCTGAGGAGAATATGAAAAGGCTTAATCTTTCATTGGATCGGCTATGCATGCCACGAATCGATGAAGCAGCAGCATTGCATGCACTGACACAGCTCATTCATATTGAAAAGGACTGGATACCGACGTTGGAAGGAACCTCTTTGTACATACGACCATTTGTCATAGCAAATGAAGCATTCCTAGGTGTTGCTCCTGCGAGAAAATATCAGTTTTTCATAATTCTATCTCCAGTAGGTTCCTATTACAAAGAAGGCATTCATCCAGTAAAAATTCTTGTTGAAAACGAATTTGTCAGAGCTGTGAAAGGCGGCACGGGCGGTGCGAAAACTGCAGGCAATTATGCGGCAGGTCTGAAAGCGCAGCAAGTTGCAGATCAGCGGGGCTATTCACAAGTGCTCTGGTTGGACGGCGTCGAGCGGAAATATGTCGAAGAAGTGGGAAGCATGAATATCTTCTTTAAGATTGACGGCGAAATCATTACCCCGGCTATTAACGGAAGTATCCTGGAAGGCATTACGCGGAAATCGATTTTGCAGCTTTTGCGGCATTGGGATGTCCCTGTTTCAGAACGAAAAATCTCAATGGATGAAATTCGGGCAGCCTATGATGAAGGAAAGCTTGAGGAAGTTTTTGGAACGGGAACTGCGGCTGTCATCTCGCCTGTCGGTGAATTGAATTGGGATGGCTACAAGATGGTCGTCAACAACTGTGAAACAGGTCCATTGGCGAAGCGTCTTTTCGACACACTTTCCAACATTCAGGCTGGAAATGAAACCGATTCCTTCAATTGGATTGTGGAATTGAAAAGCGAGCTCGCAAAACTGGCATAACAGTAAAAGACATACCAGAATATGGTATGTCTTTTTTTCACGCTATATTTTGATAACGATTCAATAAAGAATCCAATTCTTGGCTGCAAGCTACAACTGCTGGATGAGTAAATCCACGGTCCTTTGCTATCTTGACCATCTTCGATCTTTTCATGTGAATCTTAAAAGATAAAAGCTGTTTTCCTATCAATCGCATCGCGCATTTCCTCCGTCATTTTTTTTACCTTTGCCTATCATAATGTAGACCATTTGAAAAAAATGTCGAATTGTGTGTGAAATTCTTGAAATAAAACATTTGTCACAGAATCGTCACAATAGAAAGGAAGAGGTATGCATAAACTACCCCTTCCCCGCGCCCACTAAACCTTAAAATGGTAATTAAAATGATTTTTCTAATTTTTATTTCGCTTCTGGGAACATTCGATTAATACTCGTTGTAAATTCTTCAAAGAACCCTTCGGCCGGTTCTCCAGCACGGATTTGATTTCCATATTCAGTGAAGCGCTTGGCGACATCCGGGTTGAACGACACGTAGACATTGTTGAAATTGGCATGCACGCGTCGGACCTCATCGGCTACCCTCTTTTTCAAATCTTCGTTCTCCTTAACGCCTTCCTTTAAAGCGACACCGACATAAGCATTTTGATCGGTTACAAGAACGTTTGCAGCTGACACTTCTTCCATCGCTGTAATTTTTTCTGCTGCGTCATCTGCCACTTCCACTTTTGATTGGCCGTTGTTAGTAGTTGTCGTATTATCATTGTTTCCTTGAGCAGATTCCCCAACACCGGTATTTTCCGCTGCATTGTTATTGCCGTTTGTCGCATTTCCATTCGTGTTGTTATTGTCCTTGTTGTTAGCACACCCAACTATAGCAAGCATGAGTAGCAACGAAAGCGAAATCGCTAATTTTTTCATCCTTATATCACTCCTTGTCATATGATAGCAATAGAATGTGTAAGATTTGCTCTTCTATTCGTTGCTTTTCGTTTTTCAGATAAAAAAAGCCGGATGGAGAATACCCATCCGGCTATCATTGTTTCAATATTTTGTGCCGTTGTCCCCAAATTCATCGAGCAACTCAGCAAAGCTTTTGTTCTTCTCACGTTCAATCCGTTCGCGTCGGATGATCTCTTGACGCTCTGCTTCTTCAGCCTCGGCTTTTGCCATCATTTCCTTCTTGGCTGCTTTTAATTTCGCTAAAACATCATTATCGAGCGCCTCAGAGAGCGTCGCTTTTTCATTTTCGATTTTTATGGGAGTTGCTGTCCTCGATTTTTTCTTTGCCATTCAGTCCACCTTCTTTCCTTAAGGACGTTGAACGATTGTGGCAACGCCTTGTCCGCCCCCGATGCATAATGTAGCAAGACCCGTTTTGGCATCGCGACGCTTCATTTCATGCAATAACGTGACCAGTATCCGCGCACCACTTGCGCCGATTGGATGGCCCAAAGCGATTGCGCCGCCGTTGACATTCAATTTATCTTTATCGAACTTCAGCTCGCGGTCAACTGCAAGTGATTGTGCTGCGAATGCTTCGTTCGCTTCGATCAAGTCAATATCCGCAAGATCCAATCCAGACTTTTCAAGGACGTTTTTCACTGCTTGGACTGGTCCGATACCCATGACTGACGGATCGACACCCGCATTTGCGTTAGCGGTCAAGATTGCTAACGGTTCAATGCCGAGTTCATCCGCTTTCGCTCGTGACATAATTACAAATGCAGCTGCACCGTCGTTGATGCCGGAAGCGTTTCCTGCAGTTACACTGCCATCCTTTCTGAATGCAGGACGCAACTTCCCTAATTTATCTGTTGTCGTACCTGCTTTAACATATTCATCTGTATCAAATACGATTGGTTCACCTTTCAGTTGAGGAATCTCAACAGGAACGATTTCATCTTTGAATTTGCCATTTTCAATTGCAGTGGCAGCCTTCTCTTGAGATGCAGCTGAAAATGCGTCCTGTTCGTCCCTTGTAATTGAATAACGGTCGCAAAGATTCTCCGCTGTAATGCCCATATGGTAGTCTTTGAACGCGCACCAAAGTCCGTCAGAGATCATGCTGTCGACGAGTTTCTGATCACCCATCTTGAAGCCTTCCCTTGCATTGCGAAGTAAAAATGGTGCTTGGCTCATATTTTCCATCCCGCCTGCGACGACGATATCCGCATCACCAGCAAGGATTGCTTGTCTCGCCAAATGGACCGCTTTCAAACCGGATCCACATACTTTATTGATCGTCATGGCAGGAACCGTTTCAGGCAGTCCTCCTTTAATCGCCGCTTGCCGGGCCGGATTTTGACCTAGGCCTGCCTGCAGCACATTCCCCATGATTACTTCATCCACGTCCTCCGCCTTGACACCCGAACGCGTAAGTGCTTCCTTAATGACAATTCCGCCGAGCTCTGAGGCAGATACATCCTTCAATGACCCTAGAAAAGATCCGATTGCCGTACGGACGGCGCTGACAATAACTACTTCGTTTGACATACAGATTCCCCCTATCTTTGTTTGCGCTTTCATAACTTCAGAGATTTCTTTATTCCGCGTTGCCCTTTGACGCATCCCTTCAGTACAATATATAGAGGAGGGATGATATGTTCATTTTACCAAAGAACGTCACAATTATCGAGGTCGGGCCAAGAGATGGCCTTCAAAACGAAAAGAATCATGTGGATGAAAAGGACAAATTGGATTTCATTCATTCATTGCAAGCTGCTGGCATCAAGGAAATGGAACTAACCTCTTTCGTTTCACCAAAATGGGTACCGCAAATGGCTGATGCAAAAAATATCGTTGCAAAAACAACGAAGATTGGCCGCCAATTTGTATTGGCACCAAATGAAAAAGGGGCTTACCTAGCTATTGAAGCAGGTGCGGAAAGTATCGCCGTCTTTGTCGGTGTCAGCAATACTTTTAATAAAAAGAACATTAACCGGACGACAACCGAGAGCATGGACTCACTTGAACCTGTCATCGCAAAATTGAAAAGAGATGGCCTTTTCGTGAGGGCATGCATTTCAACCGCGTTTTATTGTCCGTATGAAGGGAAGATAGAAAAAGAGGAAGTTAGTAACCTGTGCAGGCGATTCGTTTCAATGGGAGTGGATGAACTGAGCGTAGCAGATACGATCGGGATGGCAAATCCAGTTGAAAGCTACGAGCTTTTCAAATTGTTGAAAGAGCAGTTTCCGGAAGTTCTTCTGACAGCTCATTTTCATGATACGCGTAAAATGGCAATCGCAAATATTTTTGCTGCATTGCAGGCAGGTATCGACCGTTTCGATACTTCCGCTGGCGGCCTGGGTGGATGTCCTTTCGCCCCCGGCGCAACAGGCAATGTAGCGACAGAAGATGTCGTCCATATGCTTGATTCCCTAGGAATTGAAACGGGGATCAGCGTTGAAAAGATTTGTGAAGCTGTGGGAATGATTGCTCCTCTTGTTTCGCATCCTATCGACACAGGAATGTCCAAATTACACAAAAATCGCAGCTGCTGAAGGAGTTGAAGTAGATTGAAACGGCGCTTCCTATATATTACAGGCATTATTGGAAGCATATATACCGCTATTCTTACAATTCTCGGTTTTTACGCGGCAAATCGTTTGATGTTCATGAAACTGAAAGATCATGACTTGATTGTAAAACGTGAAATCATTGCCAAAAGGTTTGATGAGCATTGGTATGAAACAGTGCGGAAAGAGGATTTTTGGGTGGACTCCCCGAATGGTTACCCGTTGCGTGCGGTGTTTTTACAACCGCTTGACACGACTAGAACAGTAATCATTTGCCATGGCGTGACGGAGAATAAAATCAACTCAATCAAATATGCGAGATTATTTGAACGGCTGGGATTCAATTCAGTCATTTACGATCACCGCCGCCATGGAGATTCGGGAGGAAAGACGACAAGCTTCGGTTTTTATGAAAAGGTTGACTTGAATGCTCTTGTATCCTCTGTACGCGACCGGATCGGCAGCCGGGCATTGCTTGGCATCCATGGTGAATCGATGGGAGCTGCGACGACGATCCTATATGCTGGAGAATATGAAGATGAAGCGGATTTTTACATTGTCGATTGTCCATTCTCCGATTTCACCGAGCAGATCCTTCATATTATGCGTACGAGCACACCTCTTCGCTCTTCGATGACATTGCGGGCCGCCAATCTGTTCCTGAAGATCAGAGACGGCTATACGACAGGTCTCATTTCGCCAAGAGAAGCGATCGCGAACATTAAAAAACCGATGCTGTTCATCCATAGTATGGAAGATGATTTCATTGTGCCGGAAATGACGAAGGAATTGTACGAGTTGAAGGAAGACAAGAAGATGATGAAGCTATTCGATAAGGGTGCCCATGCGAAGTCATTCAATGAGAATCCAGAGGAATACGAACAGGAAGTCTTGCACTTCCTACATATTTTCGGTTTTCAGACTACATGACATGACAAAAAACCCTCTTTCCAGTATATCGGAAAGAGGGTTTCTTTTAGCTATAATTAAGCTTTTTGAACGTTTGTAGCTTGTAGGCCACGTTGTCCTTGCTCAATTTCAAATGTTACGCTTTGACCTTCGTCTAAAGATTTGAAACCGTCGCTTTGGATTGCTGAGAAGTGTACGAATACGTCTTCTCCACCTTCACGCTCGATAAATCCAAAACCTTTTTCTGCATTAAACCACTTAACTGTACCTTGTTCCATAATTGTTGCCTCCTAGTGCGGTAATCCACACAATGTGTTATTATCCTTGCTCAAATACTTTAGACGAAAAACAAAATCTAATCTCGATCTGAAACAGAACAAAAATAATTCTTCTTAAGAATAACAGATGCACGAGGAAATAGCAAATGATATGTGGCAAGTTTATTTGGACAATGCAATTTTTATATGCGCCAAGTGATGATTTTCATGCCAAGCTAATTTTGCAACTTTTGTTCCAACTGTTATTTCACCGTTTTTCTGGTGGGTAAAAATACGATCTAGCTGCTCTTCAGTTAAACTCTTTCCCAATGCTACGATTCGCTCATTAATACCTTCAAGCATTTTAATGGAGCTTTCCACAGGAAGCTGTGTATCCGGTTGAATCGCCCACTTTTCTTCATCGAACGCCGGTACTGTTGGATTTTCATCAGTTAATGCCAGTTTTAACCGTTGATACATGTTCAACTGAGAATCTGCAATATGATGAACGAGCTGACGTACTGTCCAGGCGCCATCCCGATAAGTTTTGCTTAATTCCTCTTCATTTAATGAATGAACAACTTCTCGTAATTGAATCGTGTACTTTTCGATGTCCTTTAGCCATTCTTGCACATTTGCTAGTGTTGCTTTTTCAGGAACTCGTAATTCACCTATTGGATATTTAATGTCCATTTTTCATTCCCCTTTTCCTTATTAAATTTATGAGTTATATACTAAATCTGCAATCATAGTTGGTTTTACGTTCTCCATGTAATGATTTTCAGCTAACCAGTATCTTCTTTGATACTTAGTAAGTCGTTCTTCATACTTCCCGATATACAAATCGCGATTTAATACTCTCTCATACCTCAGTTCCCACGGGCAATCCAGATATATGACAAAACTATAAAACCCTTTCCATTCTTGCCTTTGTAGAAATATACCTTCAATGAGAACAACACTGTCGGATGTTACATTAACAAGATTGGTTGAAGTTGTGTCAGTAAATTTATCATAAAAATCAAGCTGAATATTGTCACAACCAATAGACAACGGTTCAAATAAAGCAGCCGTCAACTAAGTAAAATCCCATTGTAAGTAATAATATTCATACCACTCTTCATGTCCTGTTTGGTATCGGTTTTTCCTTTCAACAATGTGATCATCTAGATGAAAAGAGACAGCTTGATAGTTGTGATAAGTTAATTCCTGTACAATTTCTTTAACTAATGTAGTTTTTCCAGCTCCGCCTAAGCCATCTATTCCAATTATCAAGGGACATGCTTGATTAGGACGTATTGAGAATTGAAAGATAATACTTTCAACCATATCTTTAATAGATATTAACATCGCCCCCATTTTATTCTCCTTCGTACACCGTGATTACAAAGTTTAATATAGTTCATACAATTCCTCCTGATATTTCTACTTCTACTCCAGAGAATCTTTAACCTGTCTTCTCTTATAAAGAAATCGCCAAATGAAAAAAGAAATCCAAGAGACAAAGGGAAGTGCGAACGTGGCATACCAAGAAGGGATGTCAGTCAAAAACAAGAGTAAGCTAGCTATTATGAAAGAAGGCAGCATGATTGTAATCCAAACACGGACTTCTGGATTTCTAAAACTTAAGTCAAAACCCTCCATTTGTTTGCTCTCTTTCTCTTTATATTCGTTAGTCATAACAGTTCCTCCTTTAAGACTTCAAGAAACGTCAATTAAATTACTTATTGTCTTTACCTTTAGTTTTTTTACTCGCTCCCCAAAATGCCAGTCCAATTAGTGGAATGGCAATGATCCAAGGTATGTCAATTTGGCTTTGCAGCATGACTGACATAAGCGTCAAAACTACTACGCCAACAATAATATAAAAGCAACCTCTCCCAAAGGTTTCCATGAAGTTCACTCCCCTACCTGTTTGTTTTCCATATAGCTAGTTTCCCTTGCCTCTTAATTATACGGATGACAATCCAAATCGTTTCATAATTCTTGTTTTTATTTCATCGACTAACTTGTCCAAAGTCAGAAAGGATACTCAAAGTTAAAAACCATAATCACGATGAATAAATGCATAAAAAAACCACTTCCCTGATTTTATCATCAGTAAAAAGTGGTTTTTGTCGATTGTATCATTTTGATAGCTTGTCCAAATAACTCAAATGAAAATAACATTTATAGAAGGAAAATAAGCTAGCTTATTTTTTCTTGCCCGCATTGTCACTTACTTTGTTCATTTGTGCCATCATTTGATTAATCTTCTTCTGTGAAGGTTTTTGTCCCATTTGCATCATCATCATACGTAACATTTGCTCATTGATCGGCGGGTTTTCCTTCAAATATTTCATCATATATTGACGTGCAATGAAAAATCCGAGGGCCACACCTGCGATTAACGCGACGACGGCAATGAGGATTACCCAAATCGTGCTTATCATCCGCTATACCTCCTCCACTACCGTGATTCGAGAATACTCTACCATGATGGATTATACAACAAAGAGGCCGCGGATAGCAATGACCGGCTGTTAATATTTCTATATTATACCGAATAAAGATTTAAAATAAAAATGTACGATCATTTCCTAGATGGTTTTCCTGTTTGACAGGTTTCAACCATCCCCACTCGCCATGCGTGTCCATCACTGCAAAGAATCGATCGTCCGATCCGGATAATGCAACAAACAAATCCAGGTCCAACATACGCGAGCCATCGCAATAAGCTTGAAGGGAATATGGGTTAAGTGAAATATGAATGGAACCTTTCACTGGATGGGATAATTTATATTCGCCATCATCGCTTTCGACCGTTGTAAAACTTTTCCCCAAATTGCTAAGAATTGCTTGGTCAATTGCGGATTCTTCTATTTCATCGCATAAATAACGGACTTCTTGCAAAGGTGGTTGCTCCTGCGCATGATCTTTAAGCAAATCATAGAGAAGCCCTTCCCTTCCTAGAATGAACGATTGGTATCTTTTTTTTACTTTATAAATATCATAAGTTCTCATGACCGTCACTCCTTTTTACATAGTCTATCCCACTAGAAGTAAAAAGTTTGTCAAAACACGGTAAAGAAAGACACTATTGTTGTCGAAAGTTTCGCAATAGAAAGTCATACTCTTAACGAAAAATACCGCTCCGGAATAAGTAGTCTTATGACATTCCGAAGCGGTAAAGATTAATTACGACCGAGGATCGTTTTCATCTCACGAACGACTTTTTCTTCAGTGAAGCCATATTCTGCAATAACCTTTTCCCCTGGAGCGCTTGCTCCAAACGTGTCAATTGCAATGACTCCGCCTTCATCACCAACATATTTATGCCACCCGAGGGAAGCACCCATTTCAATGGATAGGCGTTTTTTGACTGCTTTTGGCAGTACGCTTTCTTTGTATTGCTCATCCTGCTGCTCGAACAAGTCCCAAGAAGGCATGGACACGACTGAAACATCGATTCCTTCTTCCCGGAGTTTTGCTTGTGCATCGACGGCAAGATTTACTTCAGAGCCTGTTGCAATCAAGATTCCGTCTGCTACGTCTTTTTCAGCAGGAGAAATCGTGTAAGCTCCACGTTTCACTCCATCCATTGCTAGTTCACCGGACTTCGGCAACACTTGCAGATTTTGACGGGATAATACAAGTACTGTCGGTCTGTTTTTCGACGAGACCGCTATATTCCAAGCAGCCGAAGTTTCATTGCCATCAGCTGGGCGGATGACTGTCAATCCTGGCATTGAGCGAAGGGATGATAGATGTTCAACCGGCTCATGAGTCGGTCCATCTTCACCTACTGCGACGCTGTCATGCGTAAATACGTATGTGACAGGCATACCCATTAGGGCAGACAATCTGATGGCCGGCCTTACATAGTCGCTGAATACGAAGAACGTTCCGCCGAATACATGCAAGCCACCGTGAAGCGCCATTCCGTTCAAAGCAGTTCCCATCGCAAATTCACGGACACCGAACCAGATGTTTCGGCCGCTGTAATCGCCCGGGAGGAAATCTCCTGCACCTTTGATCGTCGTCTTATTGGAACCTGCAAGGTCTGCACTTCCTCCGAAGAACGAAGGCAGCACATTTGCAATAGCGTTGATGGCATCTCCTGAAGCGGATCGAGTAGCATGTGAAGAACCGGCCTCATATGTCGGAAGCGCTTCTTGAAGTCCTTCAGGCATTTCTCCTTTGATTGCCGCTTTCAATTGTTTGGCCAAGTCCTCATGTTCACTCTCGTATTGTGCAAACAGTTCATTCCATTGCTGTTCCTTCTTGACGCCCAATTCATCTGTCGCTTCTTTGAATGTCTCATAGACGCCTTCAGGAACACAGAAATCCTCTTCATATGTCCACTTGTAGTACTCTTTTGTAAGCTTCATTTCATCTTCGCCAAGAGGAGCACCATGGACGTCAGCTTTTCCGGATTTATTCGGCGAACCGTAGCCGATGACCGTCTTCACTTCGATCATTGTCGGCCCGCCTGAATTGCCTTTCGCCTCTTCAATCGCTTTTGAAACAAGTTCAATATTATTTCCGTCTTCAACACGGATATAGTTCCATCCATATGATTCGAAACGCTTTCGGATGTTTTCTGTGAATGACATATCTAATTCTCCGTCTAAGGAGATGTCGTTGCTGTCATAAAGGACGATCAATTTTTCCAACTGCAGATGACCTGCAAGGGAAATCGCTTCTGCTGCAACGCCTTCCATAAGGTCACCGTCGCCGCAAAGTGCAAATGTATGGTGATCGACAATATCAAATCCTGGACGGTTGTAAAGTGCAGCCAAATGCTTTTCAGCCATGGCCATTCCGACTGCCATTCCGATTCCCTGACCGAGTGGACCAGTAGTCGCTTCAACACCAACTGTATAGCCGTATTCCGGGTGACCAGGTGTTTTTGATCCCCACTGTCTGAAGTTTTTAATTTCTTCCATCGGCAAATCGTAGCCGCTCAAATGAAGCAGGCTATATAACAGCATGGAACCGTGACCTGCCGAAAGGACAAACCGATCGCGGTTGAACCATTCAGGATTGGAAGGGTTATGATGCATATGCTTCGTCCATAGGGTGTAAGCCATCGGAGCAGCTCCCATTGGCAATCCCGGGTGGCCGGAATTCGCCTTTTCAATTGCATCGATGGATAACGTCCTAATCGTATTAATTGCTAATTGGTCAATCTTTTCGGTCATTCAGAACATCCTTTCCCGTGCTTTATCTTGTAGTTGCAATTGTTATACCTTCTATAGTGTAGTCAATAAATAGATGAAATACAATCCATCCTATGAACGGAAACTCAGTTCAGGAACTTCTTGTTTCGTGCATCTTTCACTTTTTCCGGGGTGACGTCGTTGCCTTCAGGATCGATCACTTTGACATTTTCGATTGTGTCCCGCATGGATGAACGGAATGTTTCCAGGTATTCTTTGCGTAGTTGTGTTTGTTCTTTTGCTTCTTCGATTGATAGGCCGATTGTTTTCGCCTTTTTGGATAGTTCGTTGATACGTTTGATTTTATCTTGGGATAACATAAAATTCCTCCAATTATTTCGTCCATCAACCAACTGTTATACCATAACAATTGAAGTGGAACTCATTAAAACTATACTTTGAAGGTATACAAAAAGAGCAGGAAGTGCAACTAATCACCCTTCCTGCTCTGTTTCATATTCTTTATATCTGCGGTGGACCGTTGCTTTGCTTACGTTATGACCGAGGCCTTTCAATACGCCGGCGATTTCTTCGAAGGTTAGGCCTTTTTGGCGTAAGGACACGATTTCACTGATCGGTACTTCGATTCGTTCGCGTCCTTCGAGATTTCCTTTGTTTTTTAAATTCCGTTCCGGCCTGTAGCCTTCACGGACAGCCCTCTTCATGCCTCTACGGATTTTGGCGTTGTGCAATTTGCGTTGGTACTCTTCAACGATCGCCAATATTTCAAGTAGCATCGTGTCCATCTCGTTCAATTTCAACGCGCCGCTATCGTGGTTCGTAATGACTGTTGTATTCGTTTTGGCAAGAAGATGCAGGATGGCGACCCTGGCGTTACCCCTCCCGAGCCTAGTCTCATCTTGTACGAGTACCGCATCTATCTTTTCATCACGGACGCAGTCCAGTAAGTCGAGCAATCCCTCTCGATCCATATCGTAGCCGCTATGTTTTTCCTTGAATATATGTATAGGCTTCAGCCCTAGCTCTTCCGCAAGCCGCTTCAGTTCTTCTTCTTGCCTGGACAAGGAGGCAACTTGAGAGTCTTTTTCCGTACTGACACGGCAATATAAGACACAGGTCTGCATTTTCCCTATCATCATTAGTCTCCTGCCAATTCTGTCATCATTGGATCAGGTATTGCTGAATCAACTTTAGGCAATTTCAATATTTCTCCTGATTTGATCATAGTGGATTGCATGTCATTCATTTCCATTACTTTCGCTATCCATTTCTTCGAATTTTCATCAGAGGAATGATCTTGCGCCAATCCCCAAAGTGTATCGCCTTCTGCTATTGTAACTTCAACGAATGAAGTTGAGGCTGATTTTGCTTCTTTCATGACACCTACGAGTGTAAATGCTGTGCAAAGGAAAATAATTAATAGAATAAAGCCGTATTTTTGAATGAAAGTCATTAGAAACCCCTCCAAGAATGTTTGTTCGGAATACCTGTTCCCATTATAGGGCAGGTTTTTTTAGAAGTCAATAAAATCTTCGAACCTTTGTTTGCCAATTACCCGAACACCTGTTATACTCTCTTTAAGAAACAATTGTGGTGGCGGACCTTTGTTCGCACAATTGCTAATCATTGATTCTATTAATTGGAGGGGTGGAAAAATGAAGAAAATTTCAAAGAGACAGCAGGATATCCTATCTTTTATCAAAGATGAAGTGAAGCTGAAAGGGTACCCGCCTTCCGTTCGTGAAATCGGAGAAGCTGTTGGACTAGCATCCAGTTCTACCGTGCATGGTCATCTGGCCAGATTGGAAAGTAAAGGTTATATCCGGAGGGATCCGACAAAACCGAGAGCGATCGAGGTGCTGGATCCCGAGGGTCTGACTGCACTGAAATCGGGAGTTGTCCACGTTCCGCTTGTCGGAAAGGTAACCGCCGGCTTGCCGATCACTGCAATTGAAAATATTGAAGAATACTTCCCGTTGCCGGATACGTATGGCACGTCCGACGATAAATTATTCATGCTTGAAATTGTCGGAGATAGTATGATAGAAGCCGGAATTTTGAATGGGGATTATGTCGTCGTCAAACAGCAGCATACTGCTCATAATGGCGAGATTGTCGTCGCTATGACAGAAGAGGACGAAGCAACGGTGAAACGCTTCTTTAAAGAGAAGGATTATTTCCGTTTGCAACCGGAAAATGAGTCGATGGAGCCGATCATCGTCAATTCGGTTTCCATCCTTGGAAAAGTTGTCGGCGTTTATCGCCAGATTCATTAATCAAGAATCAGTACGTAAAAATAGAGGATGACCGTGTCGGCTTGCATCGACAAGGATCATCCTCTTTTCAATTCATTTTTCCAGCATCTTATCTTTCAGCAGCTTATCCATGGAAGACATGACTGCCGCTTTAACATGCTCATATGTCAATCCGCCTTGTACATAAGCCGTATACGGCGGACGTATCGGGCCGTCTGCAGTGAGTTCAATGCTTGAGCCTTGTATGAATGTCCCCGCAGCCATTATTACATCGTCGGAATAGCCCGGCATATACGACGGTTCAGGCGCATAATGCGCATTTATCGGCGAGTTCTCCTGAATGGTTCTACAAAATGCGATCATTTGCTCGGCATTGCCAAAATTAACGGATTGTATCAAATCGGTCCGCGCAGCCGAATAATGCGGAGTCGTATCAAATCCGAAGCTTTCAAGGAATGCTGCTGTGAAGAGAGCGCCTTTCACGGCTTGGCTGACGACGTGTGGCGCAATGAAGAAGCCTTGGTACATTTCCAAAAGCGTATCAAGCGATGCACCCGCTTCGGCCCCGATGCCTGGCGATGTCATGCGATAAGCGCATTTTTTCACAAGATCGGCGCGTCCGGCGATATATCCTCCGGTCCTTGCAAGTCCTCCGCCGGGATTTTTTATGAGTGAGCCCGCCATCAGATCGGCCCCAACTTCAACCGGCTCTTTCGTTTCCACGAATTCACCGTAGCAATTATCGACGAATACAACAAGTTCCGGGTTAATTGATTTGACAAAGCGTACCATTTCACCGATTTGTTCAATTTGGAAGGAAGGACGTTCTGAATATCCTTTTGAACGCTGAATACCGATCATTTTCGTCTTACTATTGATATTCTTCCTTACTTCTTCGTAATCGACTGAGCAATCCTCTTTAAGATCGACATGCTTGTATGTGATTCCGTAATCAATGAGCGATCCTGTATCTTCACCGTTTCCGGATACGATTGATTCCAGTGTGTCGTAAGGTTTACCTGTTATATAAAGGAGTTCATCCCCCGGCCGAAGTACTCCGAACAGGCTCAATGAGATGGCATGGGTGCCGGAGATGATCTGGTTGCGTACGAGACATGCTTCCGCGCCAAAAGTATCTGCATAGACTTGTTCCAGTACATCCCGGCCGCTATCGTCATATCCGTATCCAGTCGAGCCGGTTAGATGAAAGTCGCTCACCATGTTTTTTCGGAAAGCTGCCAGCACCTTCCGTTGATTGTAGAATGCCGTCTTTTCCACTTCTTTGAAATAAGAAGCAAGTTTTTGTTCCGCGGCTTCCGCCTTTGTTTCGATTTCAGAAGCAAATTCATGTATCATCATTCCAATTTCCTCATTCCTACAAATAGTCACTATAATATCTTATCAGTCTGTCGGGATTGGTCAATGGAAATTGATCGGTATTGGCAAAGCTTCTATTTTGATATACTATATGAAGTGTTTGGAGCAAGGAGGAACCTCATTGGCTTGGGAAGTTTTTAGTTTTATCGGAACTGCAGCTTTTGCCATTTCAGGAGCGCTAATTGCAATGGAAGAGAAATATGATATATTCGGGGTCTATATATTAGGTATGGTGACTGCGTTCGGCGGAGGGGCTGTCCGGAATGTTCTTCTTGGGTTGCCTTCTTCCGTTTTATGGAGTCAAACTTTTCTTTTTATCGTCGCATCGATTTTAATAACTTTCATTTTCTTTTTTTCAAAAACGATCATTAATCATTGGAATCGGTGGGGCACTTATTTTGACGCCATTGGATTGTCTGCGTTCGCCATCCAGGGGGCAATGCTTGCGGTCAATATGAATATGTCATTATACGCAGTAATGGTTGCTGCCGTATTGACAGGTGCAGGCGGAGGAGTAATCCGGGATCTGCTTGCTGGAAGGCGTCCTCTCGTCTTTAAGAGGGACATTTATGCCGTTTGGGCAGCAGGGGCCGGATTTCTCGTCGGCATCGGTCTTTATAGTCATGATTGGGCGCTGTACGCACTGCTAGTCGTTGTCGCTACTTTACGAATCCTCTCTTACCATTATCACTGGGAATTGCCTATCAGTAATTCATGATATGTCCAATGGAAAAAGGAACAGGCTAATTGAACCTGCTCCTTCATTGGGACATATGTTTTTTATTCTTCGTCCTTTAACACTACAGGTTTAGCAGGCACATAGGTCGATATTGCATGCTTGTAGATCAATTGCTGCTTGCCGTCCGATTCCAAAAGTACGGTGTAATTATCATATGATTTGATAAGGCCTTTCAACTGAAAACCATTTAATAGGAATACCGTGACGAACGTGTTGTTTTTCCGTAGTGAGTTCAAAAATGTTTCTTGCATATTACCTTGTGACATACACCCCAGCCTCCAATTACTTCTATATTTCTCTTGCCTTTTTACTTATTCGATTCCGCTTCTTCAAAACCCTTCAAAATTGATACAATTTCATCGACAATCTTTTCTTTATCCGAATTTGCATCGAACCAGCTGATTTTCACTTTGTTCCGAAAATACGTCATTTGGCGTTTCGCATAATGACGAGTATTTTTCTTTATTAACTCTACTGCACCATCCAAAGAGAAATCGCCTTGAAAATATTGATACAGCTCCTTATATCCGATCGCCTGGACCGACTGGACATTTCGGATGCCCTTTTCCCACAAACCCCGAGCCTCTTCCAGCAATCCATCCTCCATCATTTGGTCCACTCTAACATCGATTCGCTTGTAAAGGATTTCCCTGTCCATTGTAAGGCCCACAATTAAATGATTATATAAAGGAGCCCCACCTGCCCCTTGTTCATGCTCATTCTTCGTTTTGCCAGTCACTTCGATGATTTCAAGCGCACGTATTAAACGTCGATGGTTATTCGGATGAATTTTTTCTGCACTTGCAGGATCGAGTTTTTGAAGCCGATTATACAGGCGTTCCGCGCCGCCTTCCGTTTCAAGTTCATTTTCCAATTCAGCCCTGACGTTTTCGTCTCCCGCCTCTTCGGTAAATCTGAAATCGAATAGGACCGACTGGATATACAAACCCGTGCCGCCGACAATGATCGGCTGTTTGCCTCGGCTTTGGATTTCTTCAATACAGTTACGCACAGTCGACTGGTATTCCGCTACGGAAAACGACTCGTTCGGTTCCTTGATGTCGAAGAGGTGGTGGGAAATTCCTTCTTTTTCTTGTTCTGTTATTTTCGCTGTGCCGATATTTAATCCTTTATACACTTGCATTGCATCGCCATTGATAATTTCCCCATCAAGCCTTTTGGCTAGCTCGATGCTTAGTGCCGTTTTGCCTGAAGCAGTGGGTCCGACGATTGCGATGACTTTATCTGATTGATTCATTCTTTTTTTATCCAATCCTTTACGAAATTAAATACTTGTTCCCGGTTCACTTCATTCAACATTTCATGTCGACCGCCTTCATATAGCATGACTGTTATATCCTCGATACCGACATCGGCAAATTGCCGTGCAGCCTGCCAGACTCCTTTGCCATTATTGCTGACAGGATCATCTAAACCAGAAAGGAACAGGATCGGCAATCTGCTAGGGACTTGCCTGATGCAGTCCAAGTCATTGATTTTCGCAAGTCCGTCAAAGAGATCGATGAAAAAACGGGTAGTCGGTACGAAACCGCATAACGGATCATTAATGTATTGCTCCACTTTTTCATTGTCTCTCGATAGCCAATCAAAGGATGTTTTTGGTGTGCCCACTTTTTTATTGAACCCTCCGAAAACCAATTTATTAATGAAATAATCCGGTTCATCGAATTTTGTTGCTTTGCCTTTCATCGATGCTAGAGCTTTTCCAACGATGCGGCTCACACCAGGGTTGCCGGCGGTTCCTGAACAAATAAGCTTGTCGAGTTCCCTTCCGAATCTTTGGGTGTATCTCCTCGCTACAAATGACCCCATACTATGCCCGAAAAGGATTACACGTGGCGCTCGGAATTTATTGCGGTAAAAGCTGATGATTTCATACGTGTCTTCAACGACTCGATCAAAGCCGGCAGTTTCGCCGAAATCTCCTAATTTCCCATTTAAATCGGCTGTCTTGCCATGGCCGCGATGATCATGTCCGGATACCGCGAAACCTTCGCTTGTAAGATATGTTACGAACTCTTCATATCGGCCGATATGCTCCGCCATTCCGTGAAGCAGATGAATATGGGCTATTGGGCGATCTGCAGGTTGCGCATACACTGAATGGATGGAAAAACCATCTGACATCATCAGCACCTGTTCATTCACACACGTTCACCGACCTTTCCTTCTGCTGCTTTTATCTGCTTCTCCAATTGGGAGAGGTAGAACTCTTTCTTTTCTTCGGTATAGGAAAGGATAGCTCCCATATAGTCCGTTGCCGCCTCTTTATACAGTTTTACAAACGGCATGTTGAAATAGAGATCCCCTCTCCTCCTTATGAAGAAGTCAGACGGCGTCATGGCCATTTCATTATGGATGGAGTAGAGGATTTCCGCTTTCAATAGAGCAGGTAAAACTGTCTTCTCTGTTGAAACCGCACTAACATAGGTAAAGACCTGATCGACATTCGATCCGTATAATGAGGCAAGCGCTCGTCCTTCATCCTTCGTAAGTCCGTATAATTCAGCTTCATTCGATTTACTCTCGAGGAAGATTGTGAACTGTTCTTCATTCTCGAAGTCTCCACCCGCCAACGGGAGATACTCCGTTACGCATGGCCCGAACGAAGTTGTCGGCAACCTCTTTACAACATGGTCTACGACGGTTTCAGCCATTTTGCGATAGCCGGTCAATTTCCCGCCAGCAATTGTTATTAATCCCGTTCCCGCTTCCCAAATTTCATCTTTTCGTGAAATTTCGGATGCGTCCTTACCCTCTTCATAAATAAGCGGCCTCACACCTGCCCAAGTCGACTCGACGTCATTGCGGCCAGCTTTTACGGAAGGGAACATATAATGAAGTGCATCAAGAAGATAAGCGATGTCTTCTTCCGTTGCAACCGGATTGGCCCGGTCACCGTCAAAGAAGGTATCTGTCGTTCCGATATAGGCTTTATTGCCCCGCGGGATTGCAAAGATCATCCTGCCGTCAGGCGAATCAAAATAGATTGCCTGCTGCAAAGGGAATCTCGACTTATCGATTACAATATGCGTTCCTTTTGTCAATCGCAGCCGTTTGTCATTCGACACCTCGTCCTTTTCCCGCAATTCATCCACCCAAGGGCCAGTCGCATTGACGATGACGGAAGCGCTTATGTCCATCACTTCTCCAGTGAGCATATCCCGGACAGTTACACCCGACACTTTTTTGTCGTGATACGTAAATTGCTCGACTTTCATGTAATTAAGGCAAAGAGCACCTTTTTGTGCAGCTTTCTTTACTACTTCTATTGTCAGCCGTGCGTCATCGGTACGGTATTCTACGTAATGTCCTCCGCCAAGCAAACCTTCTTCCCTGACTAACGGCTCCATTGCGAGCGTCTCGTCGGGTGACAGCATTTCACGGCGCTCCTCTTTTCTTACACCCGCCAATTTATCATAGACGAATAGTCCTGCGGAAGTGGTCAGCTTTCCGAAGGAGCCGCCTTTGTGGAAAGGTAGAAGCATACGCTCGGGCTCCGTTACATGAATTGCATTCCGATAGACGATATCCCGTTCCTTCCCTGTTTCGGAAACGATTTTCAACTCCATCTGCTTTAAATACCGCAAGCCTCCATGGATCAGTTTCGTCGATCTGCTGGAAGTGCCCGCCGCAAAATCCTGCATGTCGAGAAGGGCGACGGATAATCCCCTTGTCACTGCGTCAAGAGCAATGCCGGCTCCGGTTATCCCTCCCCCAATGACTAGCAGGTCAAACTGATAGTCGCGCATGAACTGTTTCACTTTCGGTCTTGTGATCGATGATAACATCTTTCGCTCTCCTCCAGTCAAAGTTTGAATAGCCGCGCCGCCTCGACAGCCTTCTTCCAGCCTCCGTACAAGGCATCCCGATCTTCCATTGCCATCTTCGGAGAATATGTCCGTTCTTTCGCCCATAAAGCTTCCACTGCCTCACAAGACTCGAAAAATCCTGTCGCGAGTCCGGCAAGATATGCCGCCCCGAGTGCCGTCGTCTCCATATACGCCGACTGCTCCACCTCGCTCTGCAGCATATCGCTTTGGAATTGCATGAGGAATGTATTCGCGACAGCGCCTCCATCTACACGCAATACATCAATGTCGATGCCAGCATCCTTTTCCATCGTCAACAGTACATCTTTTGTCTGATAGGCCAGCGCTTCAACAGTTGCACGGATGAAATGCTCTTTTTCGGTCCCTCGGGTCAATCCGAATACTGCCCCTCTAGTATCTGAATCCCAATATGGCGTACCGAGTCCAACGAATGCAGGAACGACATACACACCATCCGTAGAAGCGATCCGCGTCGAGTACATTTCTGAATCCGAGGCTTTCTGGATCATGCGCATCCCGTCCCTGAGCCATTGGATAGCAGAACCTGCGACGAACACACTGCCTTCAAGTGCGTATGTAATCTTGCCACCTAACCCCCAGGCTATCGTGGTCAGCAGGCCATTTTCGGAAGTAACAGGCTGTTCGCCCGTATTCAACAACATGAAACAACCTGTACCGTACGTATTTTTGGCCATGCCAACGTGAAAACAGGCCTGCCCGAATAAAGCACATTGCTGATCTCCGGCGGCACCGGCGATTGGAACAGCAGCACCAAAGAATACGGATGGATCTGTATGGGCATAGATTTCAGAAGACATCCTCACTTCAGGCAGCATGCCCATTGGGATATCCAACATTGCGCATAGCTCTTTATCCCACTCGAGCTCGTGAATATTGAATAGCATCGTCCTCGAAGCATTCGAATAATCGGTTACATGGACAGCTCCTTCCGACAGCTTCCAAATGAGGAACGAATCAATCGTACCGAATAGAAGCTCCCCTTTTTCAGCCCGATCACGCACACCTTCCACCTCGTCAAGAATCCATTTCACTTTCGAAGCGGAAAAGTATGGATCAAGCTGCAAACCCGTCTTTTGACGGATGCTCTCTTCCTTGCCTGCTTCTCTTAACTCATTGATGATCTGCTGTGTCTGTCTTGACTGCCAAACAATTGCATTATAGACGGGTTGTCCAGTAAGCTTGTCCCAAACTACAGTCGTCTCCCGCTGGTTTGTAATGCCGATTCCATCGATGTCTTCAGGTTGAAGTCCGCTTTCCGTCAGTACCGAAGCGATGACAGCTAAAACAGAACCCCATATTTCGCTCGCATTATGTTCCACCCAGCCCGGTTTCGGGAATATCTGCCTGAATTCCCGTTGCGCAGTATGAACAATCTCGCCTTTCCGGTTGAATAGAATTGCCCTCGTGCTAGTTGTCCCTTGGTCGATCGTTAATATGAACTCACCCATTGGTAACCCGCTCCCTTGTTCAACTATAGGTTTTCCGATACAGAGTTACATTACCCTCTTAAACATCTTTTCAATTTCATAAGTTGAGAAATGGATAAGGACTGGACGTCCATGCGGGCATGTATATGGATTCTCCGCATGCGACAGATCGTTCAGAAGTCTTTCCATGTCTGCAATCGATAAATGATGATTCGCTTTGATGGAACGCTTGCAACTCATCATGATCGCCGTCTCTTCGCGCAGCTTCCCGATATTCGTCCTCCGATTCGTCAACACCTGTTCTATCAATTCTTCGATAAGAGTCGACGCTTCTCCTGCAGGAAACCATGCCGGATATTCTTTTACTGTATATGAGGAGGGTCCGAATTCCTCCAGAAAGACACCGACTTCATTCAGCGCTTCCAGATTCTCCTCTATTTTCACCATTTCGTCGCCAGAATAATGGAAGATGAGCGGCATTAGCAACATTTGCCTTTCATCCTCTTCCACTTTACTTAATTTCTCCCTGAAGAATTCATATTTAATACGTTCTTGAGCAGCATGCTGATCAATCATGTAAAATCCGTCTTCGTTTTGAGCGACGATGTATGTGCCATGGACTTGACCGACTGGTACGAGCGGCGGGAATCTTTTCTCCTTCTTTTCAGTTGTTGCATCTATTTCAGGAACATGCACTTCCTGCTCAGACAGTATTTCCTGCACTTCCATTACCTTTTCGGGCTGATCCGTTTGCACTGGTTCTTGCTTGACAGGTTCGTAAACAGCTTGGAGCGGTTTCTTCTCAAACAGATTCGATTCAATTATCGACTCTTCCTGCTTAAACGGAGACACTTTCTGATCAACTTCGACCTTCTCTTGTGCTACTTCTCTTTCATTCCCAGTAGTTGCCGGCCGGAAGTCGTTCCAGATTGTCACTTGCTCGGAGGGCATTCTCTTGACTGGTTCCCGCTTCACGGCATCGGGGACGATAATTGACCGTTTAACCGCATCTCGGACAGCCGATTTGATGAGGTCGAACAGATCGCCCTCTTTGCTCATGCGTATATGCTGTTTGGAAGGATGCACGTTGACATCCGTCAAAAACGGGTCTGCTTCTACGTTGATGACTGCAATCGGGTACCTTCCAATTGGCAAATAGGTATGAAGGCCATCGATTACAGCCTGGTTTGCAGCATAACTCTTTACCCATCTTCCATTGACGATGAGCGTCATATAGTTTTTGGATGCTCTTGTCATCTCGGGCAACGTGACGTATCCATCCACTTTGAAGTCGGCGTTTTCCCCTGAAAATGACACCATCTTCCGCGCGACAGCCATTCCATAGATATCCGTGAGGACTTTCCGGCGATCCCCGCTGCCTGACGTATGCAGAACAGTCTGGCTGTGATGAGACAGCTTAAAAGCGATCTGAGGATGGCTGAGCGCCAGTCGGTTGACGAGATCGATCGTATGTCCAAGCTCTGTCTGGATCGTCTTCATATATTTCAGCCTTGCAGGCGTGTTATAGAAAAGTTGTGAAACCGTCATATCGGTCCCTTTTCTGAATGCTGCATTGGATTGTTTGATCACAATTCCGCCGTCCAGCTGCACTTCCGTACCTTCTGTTTCACCGTCAGACGTGAAGAGGCTGACCTTGGATACGGAAGCGATACTAGCGAGCGCCTCTCCTCTGAATCCAAGAGTCCTGATCCGGAACAGGTCATGTTCATTCGATATTTTGCTCGTTGCATGGCGCTCAAATGCAAGGACGGCATCGTGACGTGACATCCCTTTTCCATTATCTGTCACCCGAATAGACGTGAGCCCTGCTTCCTCAAGCGCAATCTCAATCGAAGTGCTGCCCGCGTCAATCGAGTTCTCTACCAATTCCTTCACAATCGAAGCCGGTCGCTCGACGACTTCCCCTGCTGCGATTTTATTGGACAATGAATCGTCCATGACTGAAATGATATCCACTAGATCCCTCCTTTTTGTCTTTTTGTCGTAGTAATGAATTCAATAGGCACCGGACACTATTGGTCAGTCCGCTTTAGTAGATGCACTCAATTGTTTTTGCCAATCTAGGATTAAGTTCATCGCCTGCATAGGCGTCATGTTCAATAAGTCCGCCTGTTTCATCTGATCTAGAACATCGATATCCAATTCAGATATCGAAGCAGTTTCTTCCTGCAAGTCGAAGAACGTCAATTGTTCGGATGCCGAAGTCGCGGCACCGAACTGTTCTGCGCTTTCAAAAGCATCAAGCAGCTCTTTCGCACGGACTACAATCGACTCCGGAAGGCCAGCCAGTTGGGCAACGTGAATCCCGTAGCTCTTATCCGCCGGCCCAGCCATCACTTTGTGGAGGAAGACGACTCTCCCTTCCTGCTCCATAGCGGCTACATGGACATTCGAGAGCCTTTCCAATTCCATGTCAAGCTTTGTGAGCTCATGATAATGTGTTGAAAACAATGTGTTTGCGCCAATTTCATCATGGATGAATTCCATCATCGCCTGAGCAAGCGACATTCCATCGTACGTAGATGTTCCTCTGCCGATTTCATCGAAGAGAAGCAAGCTGTTTCCGGTCGCATTTGCAATTGCATATTTTGATTCCATCATTTCCATCATGAACGTACTTTGGCCGGATGCAAGGTCATCCGCCGCCCCGATTCTCGTGAATATCTGATCCGTAACGGGAAGAATTGCAGATTCGCATGGCACATAGCAGCCGATTTGAGCCATGATGACCGTCAAAGCGACTTGACGCATGAATGTACTTTTACCAGACATATTCGGCCCGGTGATGAGCAGCATGTTTGCCTCTTCGGTCAATGTGCAGCTGTTCGGAACATATAATGAATGATCCATCATCTTCTCTACGACCGGATGTCTTCCGTTTTTTATTTCCAATGCCCGTCCGTCATGGAACTGCGGTCTGACGAACCGTTGCTTTTCGGACACCTCAGCGAATGAAAGTAGTACATCCAGCTCAGACAGGATACTTGCCAAATGCTGGACTCTGCGGATATGGTCTTTCATTTCATCACGCACAGCACAGAAAAGGCTATATTCAAGCTCCTGACCTTCAGCCTCGGCGTTCAGGATCAAATCTTCCTTCTCTTTCAACTCGGACGTAATATAGCGCTCCGCATTAGCAAGGGTCTGCTTACGTTCATAGCGGGTCAAATCTGCCAGATGGATATTAGATTTCGTAATTTCAATGAAATAGCCGAAAATGCGGTTGTAGCCGATTTTCAGGTTTTTAATACCTGTGCGTTCCCGTTCATCACGTTCGAGCCCCGCTAGCCATTCCTTGCCGTTTCTCGAAGCATCCCTATATTGATCAAGCTTTTCGTTATAGCCGTCTTTAATGATGCCGCCTTCTTTTACAGAAATAGGCGGATTTTCCGCTATCGACTTCTCCAACAAACCGAGTGCTTCCGTACACGGATCAATCTGCTCGGAAAAACGCTGCAGACGCTCGTGGCCGGATTGCTCCAGCGCATTTTTCAAATGAGGCACACATCGCAGGGAATTACGCAGCTGCGCTAGATCTCTTCCGCTGGCACTTCCCATGGAGATCCTGCCTGACAAACGTTCAAGGTCATATACTTCTTTCAACGATGTTTTCAAATCGTCACGAAGAAAGTAATCCTCAATCAAGTCCGACACGATTGTCAGTCTGTCCTCAATAGCAGTCCTGTCCGCAAGAGGCTGATGAATCCAAATTCTCAGTTTCCGGGCACCCATCGCTGTTGAAGTCTCGTCCAGAAGCCAGAATAGAGTTCCTTCCTTGCTTCCATTCCGGATTGATTGGACTAGCTCAAGATTGCGCATCGAATTGGCATCGATTGATAGTTTGCCTGACTTCTGTATGTATTCAAAAGGACGTAAGTGCTCCAAAGAGGACTTTTGAGTACGTTTCAAATAAGAAATCAGTATGTCGCACGCCTCACCCAACTCAAGCGGGACTTGCGATTGGTTGTCTTTAGAGCTATCATCACTATCCCCATTTTCCATAGAGAGGACAATATCCCTTTTGGCCATCCATTCATTCAAGCTAATATGCAATCGTTCCCGGACAACAATCTCTTTCATTCCAAGTGCCTCAATCTCGGCAATCAATGTTCGCTCATCACCTGTAACGATTTCCGCTTTCCCCTCACCTGTAGCAAGATCGACATAGGCTAACGCATAACGCCTTTCATCCAACTGGTCAGCAGCCCCGATGAAATGATTTGCATTGGCATCCAAGGATTTCCCTTCAGTAATCGTGCCCGGCGTGACAACTTTAACGACTTCCCGTTTCACAATCCCTTTCGCTGCCCTAGGGTCCTCCGTCTGTTCGCAGATCGCCACTTTATGGCCTTTTGAGACCAATGTCTCAATGTAGCCTTCCGCTGAGTGGTAAGGCACTCCGCACATCGGGATTTTGTCCGTGCTACCGCCATCCCTGCTCGTCAATGTAATTTCCAGGATATTGGATGCTTCTATCGCATCGTTGAAAAACAGTTCATAGAAGTCTCCTAAACGGAAAAAGAGGAACGCATCCTCATGTTCCGCTTTCACTTGTAAGTATTGTTGAATCATTGGTGTGTATGTAGTCATTCCAGAACCTCGCTAATCTTGCATTTTCTTATATTATATCAAAACATGCTGCTTCAAAGTAACAATGTGAAAAAGCCGGAGTTATCACAATAAAAAAAAGCCGGATGCTCCTTCCGGCTTAAAACGGGCGTGAATCTTTTCCTCTGTCCTCATGGCGCTTCTCTTCGTCTGCTTTGTGGTGGTCATGTTCATGGCTGTGGCCATGATGAGAAGAAGATTCGTCCTTGAATGACCATTCCTCTTCAAATTGATGTGGATGGACAGTGATACACACTTTTGTTTCACCAACGACTTCCGCTACCAATTCCCTTTCCACTTTAATGATGAATTTTTCACCGCATTCCGAGATGAGCGCTTCTGTGCAATTAGGATGCTGGACAACGTTTACGATGATTTCTTCTTGGCCGGATACCGGTTCGTCCCGATAGTGGAGCCTGATCTTATCCTTATACGGCACCGATTCCGAAAAGACGGATGTTTTTGAGTGGTCATGGTGCGAATACCATACATTCACGTCAAACTTACCTGTCACTTCGATGTATCGCCCCACTTTTTTCGCATGATGCGTGTGGTTGATCACCCAACAGCCCAATATGCTTGATGGATTATTCGGCGGCTTCAGAGAGACATTCGATTCCGTCCGCAGCTTCCCTTTTGCAATGACTGCCTTCGTCACAATTTGCCGTAAATTCTTCAGTTCGTTTCCTCCTTCGTTAACGTCTATTTATCCTATGCACCAGAAGCCCAGAAAGTGAAAAAAACCGACGAGGAAATTATCCTCATCGGTTTACATTATGATAACGGCTTATGCTGCGTACTTCTGACATATGAACCAGTTTCACCGCGACGTACATCTCCGCCTGTAGATTCAATAATTTCATCCGTCACACTATTGGCAATCGTGTTCGACACTAACTGGAGTAGTTGGTTCACGTCAAGCTGAGATTGCTTGAATTCTTGTACAATCGGAACTTCGTCGATTTCCGCTTGAATCGTTTCGATCTTTCCTTCAATGATTGCAAGTGCCCTCTCTTTTTCATACATTTGGAAGTTAACCGCTTGTGTTTGTAATGATTTTAAGCTCGCGATTTTTTCACGGATTTTTTGATTTTCATTGATTTGTGCTTCTGCACGTTTGAAGAATTCGACTTGCTCTGTATTTGCGATCATATGCGCAATTTCCCGGGCCTTTTCGATTATCTCTTCTTTTGTAAAATTTCTTTTCATTTTGACATCACCTTTTCCTCTTCTACGACGCCAATGAATTCGCCGTCAAGCGACCATGTTTTGGCTTCGATTATTTTTATATTGACAATTTCTCCGATCACAGAACGTGGCGCTTTGAAATTGACAAGTTTATTCTTCTCTGTATAACCGGCAAGCACATCGGGATTCCTTTTACTCTCTCCCTCGACTAGTACCTTGACTGTTTTACCTTGATATGGCTTCATCGCTTCCGCCGACATCTCATTGACGAGCTTGTTCAGGCGTTGCAGACGTTCCTTTTTCACTTCCATAGGAATATTGTCCACCATCTTTGCAGCAGGCGTACCTTCGCGTGGAGAATAAATATATGTATACGCCATTTCAAATCCTACTTCTTTGTACAAAGAAAGCGTTTCTTCAAATTGCTCGTCCGTCTCGTTCGGGAAGCCGACAATGATATCCGTTGTTAAAGTGACATTCGGAATAGCCGCCTTAATTTTAGAGACCAGTTCCAAAAACTGTTCCCTTGAATACTTCCGTGCCATGATTTTCAAGATATCGCTTGAACCCGATTGCACAGGCAAATGGATATGATCAAGCAAGTTACCGCCTTTTGCAAGCACTTCAATGAGATGGTCGTCGAAATCCCTAGGGTGGCTCGTAGTAAAGCGGATACGCGGAATATCGATCTTGCGAAGGTCATCCATCAAATCACCTAGGCGGTAATCGATATCATCGAAATCTTTGCCGTACGCATTGACGTTTTGCCCGAGAAGCATGATTTCCTTATATCCATGAGCGGCAAGCTGCCGAACTTCCTGGATGATATCTTGCGGACGTCTGCTGCGCTCTTTCCCGCGCGTGTACGGTACGATGCAATATGTGCAAAACTTATCACAGCCGTACATGATGTTGACCCATGCTTTTATATTGCCATGGCGCACTTTGGGAAGGTTTTCAATGATATCTCCTTCCTTCGACCATACTTCGATGACCATTTCCTTCGACATATATGCTTCGTGAAGAATATTCGGCAATCTATGGATATTATGCGTGCCGAAAATCATATCGACTTGATCGTATGTCTTCAAGATTCTATTGACGACCGACTCTTCCTGTGACATGCAACCGCAGACGCCAATGAGCAGATCCGGCTTTTCAAGCTTCAACGGCTTCAGATGTCCCAGTTCACCGAACACCTTGTTTTCTGCATTTTCACGGATTGCGCATGTGTTCAATAGAATGACATCCGCGTCGTTCACAGTGTCCGTGGCTTCGTAACCCAAACCCGTGAAAATGCCCGCCATTACCTCGGTATCGTGTTCGTTCATTTGACAACCGTATGTACGTATATAAAACTTACGTCCAGCACCCATGTCAAGAAAGCGCTCTTCAATTTGAAAATCGTCGTGGTAGGAAATTTCTTCTTTCCCACGCTTTTTAGCATCCTTTAAAGATGGAGGTGTATAGACAGTTTCAAAATATTTACTATAGTCCTTTTCCGGTGCAGATGCAGTTTTCACTGTAGCCGGTTTGACAAGCCCGGCTTCCAGGCGTTGTTCTTCATTCATGCAAAAACTTCCCCTTTCTTCAAACTTTGTGGGAATTGAACAGATTGACTTCATTATACATGAACATCTTATCACTTTGAAGTGGCTAAATTCTTTCATTTCCGGAATTGTAGGTGTTTTGGGCAACTGTGTGACAGCGGGGGCTTGCTAAAGACGCGAGGCGGCTGGAATTTGACGCGATTATAAAAAGCTGTCGAGAAAGTCATTATTAAGACTTTTTCGACAGCTCTTATTTTATTGCACTTAATTTCTTTTTCTTTTTTCAACTAACAGCTTCAATGCCGTTCTGCCTTCGCCGTTAATTTCAATATCGGTAAATGCCGGTGCGCAAACGAGGTCGCTTCCGCTTGGGGCGACAAATCCCCGTGCTATTGCGACTGCTTTGATGGCTTGGTTCAATGCGCCTGCACCGACAGCCTGCATTTCTGCGTACCCTTGATCCCTGATCACCGCTACGAGTGCTCCTGCGACGGAATTCGGATTAGAGCGGGATGATACTTTCAATGGACTCACCATGTTTCCTCCTTGTTTTCACGATGTCTATGGAATGTATTTATCCATAAGTCATCTTATGAAAAGAAAGAGATGATTAGACGCACATCATGCTTCGAATCGATGATCCTCATTAATCATAATGCGCTCGATTGCGACCGCTTTCCCGGTTTGGTCATTCAACTCAACATACAACCCGTTCAATTGGGCGCGTCCTCTTTTCGGCACTTCAAATCGGACAGGCAAATTCGTACGGAAACGGTAGATGACATCCTCTTTCTTCATTCCTAAGATTTCATCATACGGTCCAGTCATTCCGGCATCCGTCAAATATGCCGTACCGCCTGGCAATATTCGCTCATCCGCCGTTTGAACATGAGTATGGGTCCCTACGACTACAGATGCTTTTCCGTCCAAATGCCATCCCATTGCAATCTTTTCACTCGTCGCTTCTGCATGGAAATCAACGAAGATGAGCGGAGATAGTTGGCCGGCCTTTTCAATCAATTCCTCGGCCTTGTCAAACGGATCGCCATGTGGAGGAAGGAAGGTACGGCCATGCAAATTGATGACTGACAACGTCACGCCATTTTTTGTAATTGTCGTCATCCCTTTTCCTGGAGCCTCATCTGAAAAATTCGCTGGACGAATCAAGTAATCTGTTTCATCAATGAAATCGTATATTTCCTTTTGGTCCCACGTATGGTTGCCCATTGTTACGATATCGACTCCCGAACGGAGTAGATCATCGTAAATCGCTCTTGTAATGCCTCTTCCGGATGCGGCATTTTCACCGTTGGCGATGACTACATCCGCCTTGTATTTTCGTTTCAATCGTGCGATATGATCAAACACCATGTCCCTTCCGATTGATCCTACAATATCACCTATAAAAATTACCTTCATTTTTTGCAACCTCTTTCTACTAATAAGAACTTAATTTGAAATGATAAGAAAATGACTCCTGGACCATGGATGGACAGGAGTCATTTTCATCATTTTGCATATTCGACTGCACGCGTTTCGCGAATGACCGTCACTTTGATGTGACCCGGATAATCGAGTTCTTCCTCGATCCGTTTCCGAATATCCCTAGCCAGGCGATGAGCTGTAATATCATCAATCTGGTCTGGTCGTACAATGATGCGGACTTCACGGCCCGCTTGAATGGCGAATGATTTTTCCACGCCCTCGTATGATTCCGAAATCTCTTCGAGTTTTTGTAGTCTACGAATATAATTTTCCAGTGTTTCACTGCGTGCACCCGGCCTAGCTGCCGATAATGCGTCAGCAGCAGCTACCAGTACTGCGATGACTGAAGTTGCTTCCTCGTCGCCATGATGGGAAGCGATACTGTTGATGACAACAGGGTGCTCCTTGTACTTCGTTGCAAGCTCAACTCCGATTTGGACATGGCTTCCTTCGACTTCATGGTCGATTGCCTTTCCGATATCGTGGAGAAGACCTGCACGCCTTGCAAGAGTGACGTCTTCGCCAACTTCAGCTGCCAACAATCCCGCAAGATAAGCGACTTCAACAGAGTGCTTTAGGACGTTTTGACCGTAGCTTGTACGGAAATGCAATCTTCCAAGGATTTTGATCAGATCCGGATGCAAATTATGAACGCCTACATCGAATGTAGTCTGTTCCCCTTTTTCACGGATCAATTCATCCACTTCCCTACGCGCCTTATCCACCATCTCTTCAATGCGCGCCGGGTGGATCCTGCCATCTTGCACGAGTTTTTCGAGTGCGAGGCGGGCAGTTTCACGACGTACAGGATCGAACCCGGAAAGGATTACAGCTTCCGGCGTATCGTCGATGATCAGATCGATACCAGTCAGTGTTTCCAATGTCCTGATATTTCGACCTTCCCTTCCGATGATACGGCCTTTCATTTCATCGTTCGGCAAGTTCACGACAGACACGGTTGTTTCTGCAACATGGTCTGCTGCAAAACGTTGCAATGCAAGGGAAAGGATTTCACGGGCTTTCTTTTCAGATTCCTCTTTTGCACGTTGCTCCGACTCTTTCGTCATTACTGCGATATCTGTGGAAAGTTCCTTCTCGACGTCATCCAGGATGATCCGTTTCGCTTCATCCCGTGTAAGAGCCGAGATTCTTTCAAGTTCCGTCTGTTGTGTCGCAACAAGATCTTCCGCCTTGCGTTCCATTTGTTCAATATGCTGTTGTCTACTGGATAGCGCATCATCTTTGCGTTCCAGCCCTGCTTCTCTTTTATTGAGAGCATCATCTTTGCGGTCTAGATTTTCTTCCCGTTGCAAAAGGCGGTTTTCCTGCTTTTGCAGTTCCGCTCTTCGTTCACGGATTTCTGATTCCGCTTCAATTCTCAGTTTGTGATTTTCATCTTTCGCTTCTAACAGTGCCTCTTTTTTCAAAGCCTCCGCTTCACGTTTCGCATCTTCCACGATTTGTTCGGCAGAGTTTTTGGCACCCGTCACTCTCGAATCATTCACTTTTTTGATAACTAAATAGATAACAACTGCACCGACGAATAGACCGGCCAAAGCGGAGATGATGATTCCGATGATTCCATCTGGCATCCAGGTCACCTCCTCCTGCTATTCTTTTCGTTTTCAGTCGGCTCGTATATTAACATTCAACATACTGCCATTATGATTTCATTGGTGTGAAATTATACAATTCTAATTGTATCTATGAAATTTTGACATGTCAAGGATTGTAAAGCTTGAGACTATGTTTTCCGAAGCTTACCGCTCGCTTTCCGTGGGCGAGCGTCGAACGGACGCTTCTCCAAACCGAATAGCTTTTAAAACTTCAAATACAAAACGGACCGCCCATTGAAGGCAGTCCGCATATAATCAATTATTTTTCTTCTTCTAGAAGTAATAGATCTAGTTCTTCTTCGTCCTCGCTATGCGCTGCAATAACGTAGTTGGCAGCAGCCATCCCATAAGAAGCACGGATTTTGTTTGCGATTTCCGAACGGATATCCGGGTTTTCCTTCAGGAATGTCTTCGCATTTTCACGTCCTTGGCCAAGGCGCTCTCCTTCATAGGAATACCATGCGCCGCTCTTTTGTACAATTTCAAGCTCGGCACCAAGGTCGACGATTTCACCTTCTCTGGAAATCCCTTCCCCATACATGATATCCACTTCCGCAGTACGGAATGGAGGAGCGACTTTGTTTTTCACGACACGAATACGTGTTTTGTTACCCATGATGTCGTTTCCTTGTTTAATAGCTTCACCACGACGTACTTCCAAACGGACCGACGAATAGAATTTCAATGCGCGACCGCCAGGTGTCACTTCTGGATTTCCGAACATGACGCCTACTTTTTCACGGATTTGGTTGATGAACACTGCAATGGTCTTCGATTTATTGATAGCGCCGGACAATTTACGAAGAGCTTGGGACATGAGACGGGCTTGCAAGCCGACATGAGAGTCGCCCATTTCCCCTTCGATTTCCGCTTTTGGCACCAATGCTGCAACGGAGTCAATGACGACGATATCGATTGCACCGCTTCGAACGAGTGCTTCTGCAATTTCAAGCGCTTGTTCGCCCGTATCAGGCTGGGATAATAGCAATTCATCAATATTCACGCCAAGCTTTTGTGCATAAACCGGATCCAGCGCATGCTCAGCATCGATAAACGCTGCTTGTCCGCCTGAAGCTTGTACTTCCGCAATTGCATGCAATGCAACAGTTGTCTTACCGGAGCTCTCTGGTCCATAGATTTCAATGACGCGTCCTCTTGGATAGCCGCCAACCCCTAATGCTGCATCCAAAGCAAGCGAGCCGGTTGAAGACGTTGAAATCTCCCGATCGGTCTTTTCCCCCAATTTCATGACAGAACCTTTCCCGAATTGTTTTTCAATTTGTTTCAAAGCTTGGTCCAAAGCTGCTTTACGATCGCTCAAAAACGATTCCTCCCTTAAAAGGCGTTATTCTTTTCTTCCTGTCTCTACTATACTCCTTTTATGAGAAATACTCAAATGAAAAACGAACGCTTATTCGATTTATTTTATCAAAAACAATTTTTAAATGAGAATGAGGCTCAAAAATGTATTTTAAATGAGAATAGGGGGCAAAAATCAAATTCCCGATTCCCTTTTCTTCATTTCTTGAATGAGATAATAGAGAGCGAATCTGGCTGCGCGTTTCCGGTTGGCATTTCTGGATCCTGAAAGGTTCAGTTTATATGTTTCCACTTTTCCATCCTGCAAAGTAATCCCGATCCATACAGTCCCCATCGGTTTTCCGTCATGCGGATCCGGTCCGGCCGCACCCGTCAATCCAATGCCGATGTCCGAACCGAATTTCCGTTTTACATTCCGCGCAAGTGCCGCTGCGCATTCCGGACTGACAACGCCGAACTCATCCAGCAAGGAAGCAGGAATATCCAACTGGACCTTCTTAGCTTCCTCATCATAGACGACCACGCCGCCTTTCAGGGAGGAACTGATGCCTGGTACATCAGCCAATTCCGCCATAAAGAGACCAGCTGTCAAGCTTTCAGCAGCGGCGATTGTCAACTGGCTTCCTATTAATAATTCAGCCGCTTTTGATGACAACGTATCATCGTCTGTGCCGTAGATGAATTGACCGACCAATGAACGGATTTCTGCTTCTACAGGCGCTATAAAGTTTTTCGCCGCCTCAATCGATTGAGCTTTTGCAGTTAATCGTAAAATCACTGAATCTGGTGATGCCAAAGGGGCAACTGTCGGATTTGTCTGGTTCTCCAAAATCGACTGGACCCGATACTCGAGCTCTGCTTCGCCAATTCCGTAAAATTTCAATACACGGGAAACGATGACTTCACGTTTCCCTAAAGTCCCGAGTAAATAGGGAATCGCTTCATTTTCAAACATCGGTCCCATCTCATGAGGCGGTCCAGGTACTAAAATATAACTTATACCATTCTTTTCAATAGCCATTCCGGGTGCCATCCCGTGATTATTCATCAAAACTGTCGAACCAGAGAGCACAAGCGCCTGCTTCTTGTTATTTTCAGTCATTATCCTGCCTGTCCGATTGAAATACGCTTCAATGGATAATAGTGCTGACTGATCGCTTTCAAGTTCAGCCCCAAGCATCTTGGCAATCGTTTCTTTCGTCAAATCATCCTTTGTCGGACCTAGCCCTCCTGAAAAGACGATAAGGTCGACACGGTTCTGCGCAATCATTATCGCTTCCTCTAACCTTTTAGGATTGTCCCCGACGACAGTATGGTAGTACACATCGATGCCGGCTTCTGCAAGACGTGAAGAAATGAACGCCGCATTCGTATTTGTAATCTGGCCTAATAGAAGCTCCGATCCTACTGCGATGATTTCCGCTTTCATTCCGACATCTCCTTACATGGAGTCAAGTAAGACCCTCCGGTTTTTATAAAAATAGTCCGCGCCTGACCAAATTGTAAAGAACAAGGCAATATAAAGCATGATCGAACCGAATGGAAAATTGATCGCTTCAAAGAAAATGTTATTAAGCAATAGCGAAGCGATAGCGACCAGTTGAGTCGCTGTTTTTATTTTCCCCAATTGGTTTGCTGCCACTACTTCACCGCCACCCGCAAGGATAAGCCTCAATCCCGTGACGGCGAACTCTCTGCTGATGATAATGATGACGATCCATGAAGCGGCAGATCCCAATTCAACTAAAATGATGAGCGCAGCTGAAACGAGAAGTTTATCCGCGAGCGGATCAAGAAATTTCCCCATATTCGTTACAAGATTATATTTCCTCGCCAAATGGCCATCGAACCAGTCTGTTGCTGCGGCAATGATGAACAACAACGCACCGATCAGATGCTCCACGGAGAGAATGGTGCCTCCAATTGCAAATGATCCTAATCCGAAGTCCACCACCATGAAAATAATGAATATCGGGATGAGCACAATTCGGGACACTGTAATTTTATTTGGTAAATTCAATAGACTCACCTATCCTTCCGGAATGAAAAAAGTCATCTTTGTAGATGACTATTTTTCATTTCTCATATTCTATAAAAATGTTTTGCGGTGACTTGTCTGTTACATACTCAAGCTTTTCCCCATTTACATAGATATCCGCAAATGAGGTCACCGCAACACGAATACGTACATGTTCAACATCCGAAACATCCAACTCAATCGTTTCGCCGTTTTTCATAACCCTTGCTTGCGTTGTGAGTTCTTCTTTGTTTTCGTTCTGTACGCCTATCCAAGTATCTCCAAATGTATCGATTTTCAGCTTGAATTCATCAGCGTCCGTCAAAGTATACGTAGAATCTTCCCCACTTGTGCCTACGTACGTGAGAGCTTGTTCCTTCACTACTTCCTCTGGTTCTGGATCGGTCTCAGTCGTCTCTTCCTTATCAGAATCGTCACCAGACGCACCGCCGTCTGTATCGGTATTGCCTGCAGGCGGCTGATTGCTATCCATCGTAATTGGATTGTCCGGCTCCACATCCATCCCCGTTTTATTGGAAGCGTTCTTTTGGAAGAATGTCCAGATAACAACGATGATGACGATAATGAATAATGCCACAATAAGTTTCGGAAACAACTCATTTAGACGGCTGTTGCCTAATCCGCGGCTTCTCGACATGGGAGGAGTGAGCTGCGCATTCTCTTCTTCGAGTTTTTCATGCATGGCCGATTCTTTATATAAGGATAACATTTCATCGGAATCCAAACCGACAGCTTCCGAATACTGCTTGATGAACGCACGTACATAGAAAGCGCCGGGCATCATGCTGTAATCTTCATTTTCAATACCGGAAAGGTACCGTTTTTGAATTTTAGTTATCGATTGCAAATCATCCAGTGAATATCCTTTAGCTGTTCTCGCCTCTTTAAGACGATCACCTAATCCGGTCAATTTTATCACCTGCCTGTTTAAAAGTTGAACGTACCAAACCCACCCATTGGTCCTACATCGGACATCATATGGTTTTTCTCCATCATTTCATATGTAATTTCCTGGTCGGGGTCTGTCCGTAATTCGATAATATAATCAAAATCTTCCATGTCGTATTCAGAATGCTGAACGAACATGTCAGGGTGTTCGACCACTTTGATGGTAGGCATGCTCATCATTTCACGGACAAGCTGCATATGCCTTTCATCACCGGATTTACGCGTGACGATGCCGTCGAGGATAAATATATTATCCTTCGAAAACTCATCTCCCGCCAAGGTGTTCCGTACGGTCTGTTTGATCATCGTGGAAGAAAGGAAAATCCATTTCTTATTCGCACACACACTTGCGGCCACGACGGATTCCGTCTTTCCGACCCTAGGCATACCCCGGATGCCGATCAATTTATGGCCTTCCTGCTTGAACAGCTCCGCCATGAAATCTACGAGGACACCCAATTCGCTGCGAATGAATCTGAATGTTTTCCGATCATCCACATCCCGTTGAATGTAACGTCCATGCCTCACTGCCAAAATATCGCGCAATTTCGGTTCACGGATCTTTTTCACTTGAATGGTTTCCATCGTGGATGCAATTAATTCGAAGCGCTTAATCTGATCGTCATTCTCAGTTCGGACTAGCATGCCGCGATGTCCGCCGTCCACACCGTTGATCGTTACAATATTGACGCGCAGCATCCCTAATAGGGAAGCGATGTCTCCGAGCAAGCCTGGCCGATTCACCTGTATCTCATATTCGACATACCATTCACCCATTCGACACACCCCTCCGAACCATTTTCACTATAGCGAATTTGATTATACGGCCCCTTTTAGAACGGTTCAAGTAGTAGGACGCAAAAGACGCAACTTAGTTCTATAATAACGGATTCGACAGCTGAAGAAAAGGAAAAAAGAAAAAGGGGATAATTGTCTCCCCTATAACATCAATTACATCACGGCGTAATTGCGTACTGATTTCAAGTTCAGATATACCATCCGCCATTGAGCTTCAAAACTTCCCCCGTCATATAATCCGCTCTTCCGCTGAGAAGGAAGCTAGCAAGATCAGCCACTTGCTCAGGCTGGCCGGTTGACTGAAGAGGTATTTCATCCAGGACGAGTTGTTTATCATCCAATGACAATTCGCTATTCATTTCAGTTTCGATCCAGCCAGGCGCAATGGCGTTCACCCGTGTTCCCGTATAAGCTGCCTCTTTTGCATACGCTTTGACGAATGCATGCTGGGCTCCCTTCACGGCGGAATACATCACTTCCCCTGCTGCACCCGTATTCCCCCAAATCGAACCGATGAATAGGACGTATGAAACGGGATGGCTGCGCAACTGGGGGGATGTGAGGCTTATGAACAGTGCGGGGTTCCGCATATGCACAAGCCATAAAGCATCCATGTCATCGCTATTCGTGTCGGTCAATAATTTCAACACCGACTGCCCGAGAGCGACAACAATCGCTTGGACTTGTCCCACTTGCTCTGCAAGCCTCCAGGCGCCATCCTCCTTCGAAAAATCCGATTGTACAATGCGGAAGTCTCGTTCAGGATGTTTTTCTGTCAGTTTCCTCTGCAAGTCCAGCGCCCGCTCTTCGTTTCGGTTGTAATGAAGATATAAGGTCCACCCGTCATCGGCAAGTTTGCGGCTAACCGCCTCCCCGATTCCTCCGGATGAACCGAGAATCACCGCGTGTCTAGTCATTTCAGTCTTCTTTTGAACCGGGAATGATTGTCATGACGGTATGGCTTTCTTCGTTGGAGATTGTTGCGAATGCGTCCTTTAAATGTCCTATTTCAATATTTTCAAGTGTCGGCACAACATCGAATAAATTCATGTCATTGAAATTGTATTGAGTGAACTGATTGGAAATAAATTCAATGGAATTCAACGAACGCATGAATTGACCGATTCTTCGTTTTCTCGCGCGATTAAGATCATCCTCAGTAATCGTCCATTTTTCTGCCAATGACTTCATCGTACTACGAACTGCCGCTTCCAACTCTTCCGGGTTATCCGTATCCGATTCAACCATTGCGAATCCGAAGCCTTTCTCGAATACGAAATCATAGTGGTATGTTTCATCAATTAAATTATCATTGTACGCCTTTGTGTAGAATTCTGAAGTCCTCCCGAACAAAATATCGAGGAGAAGATTAACCGACAAATCCTGGCGGAGCATTTCATCTCCATCCAAAATTGTATGATTGCACTTCATACCGTAATTGAATTTTGGTCTTAGAACATCCATTTCCAGCACAGTTTTCTTCCTGTTCGCTTCTTTTGGCTCTTCAGGATACTTCCGTTTTATTTCTTCGGGCTCGGAAAACTCCTTGCTGTTTTGGTCTTCTCGGATAAAGCTCATCATTTCATCCGGATCTACAGCACCTATGACGAATACAGTCATATTCGAAGGATGATAAAACGTTTCATAACATTCAGTCAGGTGCTCTGCAGTAATTTCTTGGATTGTATCGACGGTTCCCGCAATATCGATATTGACAGGAAATTCTTTGTATAAGCTTTGAATCGTCCCAAAATAATTCCGCCAATCAGGATTGTCATCATACATCGTAATTTCCTGTGTGATGATGCCCTTTTCTTTCTCCACTTTTTCTTTTGTGAAATAAGGCTCCTGCACAAAATCGAGCAGCACTTTAGTATTTTCATATAAGTTATTGGTCGTGGAGAACAAATAGGATGTTCGCGTGAATGAAGTGAATGCATTCGCGGAAGCGCCAAGGACGCCGAACTTCTGGAATACGTCCTCATCCTTCTTATCGAACATCTTATGCTCCAGGAAGTGGGCAATCCCGTCAGGCACTGTAACATATTCCTCCTTGCCCCTAGGAATGAACGTCCTGTCGATTGAACCATATTTCGTCGTAAACGTCACATACGTCTTCGAAAATCCACGCTTAGGCAATATATACACGTGCAGGCCATTGTCAAGCCTTTCGTGGAATAGGGTTTCCTGTAAGTTGTCAAAAGTAATTTTTTCCATCATTACGCCTCTCTTCCCGATAACAAGTAGATGAGTTCCAGGTGGATCTGAGATGCCATCTGCTGAACATCTTCGATTGAGACCGCCTCCCATTGAGCAATCCATTTATCGGCCGTGAAATTTTCATCCAATTGTTTGTATTGATCGTACAATTCGATTTGGCCTCTTGCAGAATCGAATGCGCTGCGGATGCTGTTCGTCAATAAGGCGATTGTTTGGTCAAGCTCCAAATCGGAAACGTTTCCGTTTTGCAGAGCGTCGATCTGTTCACCGATCAACTTTACGGCTTTCTCCTCGAGGTCCGCATCAATTCCCGCCATGACATATACAATGCCGTAATATGCTGCGTACGCACTGTTTACAGTGTATGCCATACTTTCTTTTTCCCGCACATTCATGAACAATTTACTATGAGCGAACCCGCCAAGCACACCATTGGCAACTTGCATTTTAGGGTAATCTGGATGGAAGAAGGAAACGGGGGTGCTGTATCCGACTTGCAGCTTCCCTTGCTTCATATCCTGCCGTTCAAATACTTGGCGGGCCTCTGTATTCTTCATGTCGGGCTGTTCATATTGTTTCCTCGCAGCTTCTCTTGCCGGGAAACCGAACATTGATTTTACTTTTTCTGCCAGTTCATCCTCTTGGACATCTCCAACGATATAAATGTCGATTTCATCTTCATCCAACATTCTCTTGTATGTATCCAGGAGTGACGCAGTTGTGATGCTTTCAACATCCTTTTCCGTTCCGCTTGCAGACATTGAAGCAGGATCGTTCGGACGCATCAGTTCAAGCATGCGTTTATGCGCATACCTTCCTTTATCGTCATATATGGATCTGATCCTTTCAATCACAGTCCGCTTTTCCCTGTTAACGACGGACTCATCGAATGTTCCGTCCTTTAAATTCGGATTAAAGATGATTCTACTCATCATTTTCAATGCTTCATCGAAGACGCCTGATGTCGATAGGTATTCGTCGTTTACACATTCCATATTCAATGAGATGATATGTGAGCTGCCTCGTTTCCCTGCATCCATGTAGAATACGGTACCATATAATTCGTCCAGCGCTTTCCGTAAATCGCTTTGTTTTGGATAATCAGCGCTCGAATCTTGGAGTACGTTTGATAAGACCGCCCTGTATGCAGCCTGTTTCTCATCAAGTTCAGACAGCCATTTGATGGACATTGTTATCGTTTTAAACTGCTCCGTCCTGCGTATATATAAATTGACTCCCTTTTGAAGCTCGACCTTTGTAAACATACGAACACCTCGTTTTTTCTTTATTATACGAATACCCTTCTACAATATACATTTCATCATATCTGTATAGCAAAATAAACGCATTTTTCCAAAACGGAAAACCGCCTGGTATCCAATAAATTTGGAACCAAGCGGTAGTTAGTCGTTTATCGGCTGCCTTTGATGTAAGGAATACCATTCGCTTTTGGAGCATTTGCTTTTCCGATAAACCCTGCAAGGGCAAGGATTGTCAGAACATACGGCAAGATATGGAAGTAGACCGTCGGGATATTCTTAATAAGATCAATCGATCCCGCACTGATTGCAAGCGCTTGGGCAAACCCAAAGAATAATGCTGCGCCCATCGCACCGATCGGGTGCCACTTACCGAAAATCATCGCCGCCAATGCCATAAATCCTTGGCCGTTGATCGTCGCATGACCGAAGTCTCCAGTCATTGTTTGAGAGTAGATTGCACCGCCTATACCAGCTAACCCACCTGATAAAATAACTGCTGTATAACGGATTTTCGTAACATTGATGCCCATCGTGTCTGCTGCCATCGGATGCTCTCCTACTGAACGAAGACGGAGCCCGAACGGAGTCTTATAGATGACGAACCAGGCAATCACAGCGACGATTATCGCCAATACCGAAGTGCCGTATACTGATTTAAAAAACATCGGTCCGATTACAGGAATATCCTGCAGTATCGGTATATTGATACGCGGAATTTTTTTCTGGATGAAATCTGTCTGCCCTTTTCCGAACATCATTTTCACAGAAAACAAGGCAATTGCTATACCGAGCATATTGATGGCCACACCGGAAACGACTTGGTCCGCTCGGAATGAGACAGATGCAATGGCGTGCAAAATCGAAAAGATAGCCGAAACTAGCATAGCAACCAACAAAGCAATCCATGGCGTCCATGAACCGAAGACGTCTGCATAAGCCAAATTAAAGACAATCCCTATGAACGCGCCCATGACCATAAGGCCTTCAAGTCCAATATTGACCACACCGGATCGTTCAGAGAACACGCCTCCGATGGCAGTGAGAATGAGAGGGGCGGCATAAGCGATCGAAGTCGGCACGATAAAATAGAGCACTTCCAAAAAGCTCATGTCATTTCGCCTCCTTTTTCTTATTCAATCGTTCCAGCGCTACCCGGATGATATATCCGCACGCAACGAAGAAGATGATAAGTGCAATGACGATTGAAACGATTTCTAGTGGAATGCTAGCCGCATTTGGCATATTATTCGCTCCGTATTTCAATGAACCGAACAATGATGCACCGAAGATGACGCCGAGTGGGGAGTTGGCACCGAGTAAAGCTACGGCAATCCCGTCAAACCCGATCCCAGTGAACCCGCCTTGGTTCGTCATGCTTCCAAAAGTACCTAGGCCTTCCATGGCGCCTCCAAGTCCTGCAAAAGCGCCCGAGATGACCATGGACAAAATAATGTTTTTATTTACGTTCATCCCGGAATAGTGGGATGCGTTCTGGTTAAATCCAACCGACTTCAATTCGAATCCGGTTTTTGTCTTCTCAAGAATGAACCACATGACGATTACCATGGCAAGTGCCACGAAAATTCCAAAATGGAGAGTAGAGTAATCGGTCAAGTTAGAGAGGAATTCCGAGCGCAAAGAAGCCGTCGGTTGTATTTTATCCGTCTTGTAGCTTCCGCCGGATACTGTTTTGATTAATGCGTTCACGACATGAAGTGCAACATAGTTCATCATGATTGTAACAATTACTTCATGGACACGTAATGTCGCTTTCAAAATGCCGGGCACCAAGCCCCAAAGCGCCCCAGCCAAGGCAGCAGCCAATAGGGCGAAAGGCAAATGGATGTACATCGGTAATTCAAATGCAGCACCGACATATGCCGAGGCAAACCATCCGACCATAAGCTGCCCTTCGACACCAATGTTAAAAAGCCCTGTACGGAAAGCGAATGCGACTGCCAGACCCGCAAGGATATACGGACTGATCTGCCGGATTGTTTCACCGATCGCATAGCTATCTCCGAAAATACCATTCCATAATGCTATATATCCGGCCACAGGATCGTAGCCGCTGAATAGCATGACGACTGCTCCTACGAGTAAACCTAGGATGATCGAAATGGCCGGTACTAAAATTTTGATCACTCTATTAGACATCTCGATCCGCACCTACTTTCGCTTCCTTTGAATGCCCAGCCATTAATAGACCTAGCTCCTTTTCGGTCGTTTCCGAAGGGATGACCGTATCGACGATTTGGCCATCATGGATGACTGCAATCCTGTCAGAAACGTTCATCACTTCATCTAGCTCAAAGGAAATAAGGAAAACCGCTTTCCCTTTATCACGCTGTTCAATTAGCCTTTTATGGATAAATTCTATTGCCCCGACATCTAAACCTCTCGTCGGCAATGCCGCAATAAGCAAGTCAGGATCACGTGAAACTTCACGTCCGATAATCAGCTTCTGCTGATTCCCTCCCGACAATGCCCGGGCAAGTTCGTGTTCACCTTGTGTTCTTACGTCATATTCCTCAATGATTTTCTTAGCCTTTTCCGACACTACGTCATAATGCATGAGGCCATTTTTTGAATAGGGTGGGTGGTAATATTCCTGTAAGGCAGCATTGTAGCCAACAGAAAAGTCAAGTACAAGCCCATGTTTATGACGGTCTTGCGGGATATGACCTAAACCCGATTCCGTTATTTTTCTCGTTTTCAATGAGGTAATATCTTTGGAATTGATGGTGATCTTTCCACTCTTCACTTTCCGCAGGCCGGCAATCGCTTCAATTAATTCGGATTGCCCATTGCCATCAATTCCAGCCAAGCCGACAATCTCGCCCTTCCGGACAGATAAATTCAAGCCCTTCACTTTTTCGACGCCTCTATAGTCAACGACAACAAGGTTTTCAATACTTAAAACATCTTCCTGCGGATTTGCAGGACCTTTTTCCGTCTTGAATGTAACTTGTCTTCCTACCATTAACGTTGCAAGTTCTTCAGGATTTGTTTCAGACGTGACAACCGTACCTATCCCCTGCCCTTTACGGATTACAGTAACCCGGTCGGATACATCCATGATCTCTTGAAGTTTATGAGTGATGAGGATAATTGACTTTCCTTCAGTAATTAGTTTTTTCATAATTCCGATTAATTCTTGTATTTCCTGGGGAGTTAAAGAAGCCGTCGGTTCATCAAAAATTAGTATATTTGCACCACGATATAATGTTTTTAGAATTTCCACTCGTTGTTGCATTCCGACCGAAATATCTTCAATTTTTGCGTATGGATCGACATTCAATCCGTACGTTTTAGAAATCTCCGCAACTTTCTTTGCTGCGGCTTTACTATTGACGATACCCATCTTTTTCGGTTCATTGCCTAAAATGATATTTTCAGTAACCGTCAAATTCTCGACGAGCATGAAATGTTGATGGACCATTCCAATTCCAAGGTCGTTTGCAACATTCGGACTTGTAATATTGACCTTTTTTCCATTGACGCGTATTTCTCCCTCTTCGGGTTGATACAGCCCGAACAACACATTCATCAAAGTGGTTTTCCCTGCGCCATTTTCACCTAGAAGCGCATGGATCTCCCCTTTCCCCAATTGCAGGGTGATGTTGTCATTCGCCCGGAAATTACCGAATTGCTTTGTAATGTTCAACATCTCAATGACATATTCCAATGGTTTCACTTCCTCGTATAATAGTTTCTCTTTATATTTGGCTATTAAAATGAACACAATAAAAGGTTCTTTTGTGTAAAAACCTTTTAGTCTGTCATTTTCCTCAGTGCTTTTTTCACAACAAAGGCCGGACTGATCCGGCCTTTGTCGCATTTTTAATTATTCAACGAACTCAGGTACTTCAATTTCACCAGAAGCAATTTTCTTTTTGAAATCTTCCACTTTATCCATTACATCTTGTGGAATCGCACCGCGGGAATCCGCCAATGTAACACCGTCATCTTCAAGACCGTATACTTTCGTTTCACCGCCTGGGAATTTGCCTTCCTGGGCAAGCTTCGCAATGTCTTGAACCGCTACATCAACGCGTTTAAGCATTGAAGTTAACGTAATGTTGTCATCGCCGACTTGACCTTCGTCATATTGATCGGAGTCAACACCGATAACCCATACGTATGCATCTTTGTCAGCAGCTTTACGCTCTTTCGCTTCCGTGAAGACACCGTTTCCTGTACCACCAGCTGCGTGGAAGATAATATCTACGCCAGATGAATACATACGGCCAGCTTCCGCTTTCCCAAGCTCAGCTTTGTCAAATGCCCCAGTATATTTCACATCTACTTTGATATCCGGTTTTACTGCTGCAACGCCCGCAATAAATCCAGCTTCAAAGCGCTCAATAACAGGAATTTCCATACCGCCAACGAAACCGATTTTATCCGATTTTGTCATCAATGCAGCAGCAACACCAGCAAGGAATGCACCTTCTTGTTCCTTGAACAGGATGCTTGCCACGTTCGGCTGATCAACAACACCATCGATGATTCCGAAGTTTGTATCAGCTTGTTGTCCAGCAATTGTATTGATCGCTTCTTCCATCATGAATCCGACACCGAAAACAAGATCGAAGTCACGGCGGGTAAGCGCATTCAAGTTGGACGTGTAATCTGCTTCACCTTTTGATTGAAGGTATGCGTATCCGCCGTCGCCTTCACTCAAACCATTAGCCTCACCGAAATCTTTGATACCTTTCCAAGCGGATTGGTTGAACGATTTGTCGTCAATTCCGCCGACATCCGTGACCATTGCTAGTGAAAACTCTGATTCGTTTCCACCTTTAGAAGTTGTTTTTTCTTTTTCTGTGCCGCATGCACCGAGTAATGTGCCAGCTGCTAGTACCAATGATAATGCAAGACCGTATTTACGTTTGCTCACCGATTGGACCTCCCTGTTTTTTATTTTGGTATTAAAATATGACGTGTGAACGTCTTAAATGCACACTTGGAAAGCACTCCGTCGGCAGTCAAAAAGACAGGCGGTCGATGCACTTGCATTTGTTGCCCGTCATTCTCAGCATGCTTACCGACTGCTTCATAAATGTGCCTTATACCCTTTTTCGTACTACATGGAAGCTGAACTTATCAGCTCTGAAATAGTTTTTGGAGTAAAGGACCATTTCGCCTTCCTCACTGTAATGATGTTGAAGCAATACAAGGAGGGGGATGTCCACTCCACATCTTAGTATGGAAGATGCTTCATCGTCATAGCCGACAGGTTCGATGTTCGCAACAGCCTGAGCTATCCTGATCTGGCCGGATTTCTCAATCAAGTCGAAAATGGATTCGTTCAGTATGACATCCGATCCTCCGTCCAGATTTTTTGATAGGACATGATCAATGCAATAAACGACTGGCTCGCCGTCTGCAGTTCTAACTCTTTTAATTGTTACAAGACTATCATTTTCATCGCAGCCGAACTTTCCAACCATTTCATCGTTTGGGAGATCCTCTTGCACCTCCATAAAAATCGTGCCAGGAACCATTCCTGCATCACATATCATGGAAGAGACGCTTGATAGCTGCTCAATTCCGGATGTAAATAATGGCCGCGGATTCACAAAAGTCCCGACACCGTGTTTTCTGACGATGACTTTCTCCTCTTCAAGGACACGGAGCGCTTCCCGAAGCGTCGCCCTGCTGACGCCAAGCGTTCTGGCAAGTTCAAATTCGGATGGGAACCTTTCGTTCTCCTTGAAGACTCCGGAGTCGATATCTTCTTTCAGCCGCTCGATCACTTGGACATACAAATGCCTGTGATCCGTTTTTACCACCATTAATATCCCCCCTCCCGATGAGGTAAGACCTCTGATGTGTTACCTCATTTCTCAATCATCCATACTATATCATTTTACTTCTCCAAAATAAACATCTGTTTTTCAAAAAAACTTGAAACTGTAAGAATTCCTTTTAAATTGTCCATCTTTTGTCATGTTTTTCACGCACGATAGTCTGAGTCTACGGTAGATGTCAGGACTTGTCTCGGCTTGCTGCCCTCCGGAGGACCTACGACGCCCCTCATCTCCATTTGGTCAACAATTCTAGCCGCTCTAGAATAGCCGATCCGGAAACGGCGCTGCAGCATTGAGACTGATGCAGTCTGCATTTCTGTGACGAGTTGGACGGCATCATCATAGAGTTCATCCGTCTCCTCATGAGGCTGGACCTCTTCCACCTCTGTCGGTATCATTTCTTCTTGGTATTGCGCCTTTTGCTGCTCAATAACAAAATCGACGACAGCCTCCACTTCCTGATCCGATACGAAAGCTCCCTGAACTCTGACAGGCTTGGATGCGCCAGCAGGCAAAAATAGCATATCTCCGCGTCCTAGCAGTTTCTCTGCTCCGCCCCCGTCCAAAATCGTCCTTGAATCAACGGCGGAAGAAACAGCAAAAGCGATTCGTGATGGTATATTCGCTTTAATGATACCTGTTATAACATCTACGCTTGGCCGTTGCGTCGCTATAATCAAATGTATTCCCGCCGCACGCGCCATTTGAGCAAGACGTGTAATCGAATCTTCCACATCACTTGAAGCCACCATCATCAAATCTGCAAGCTCATCGACAATGACAACGATGTACGGCATACGTGGATGCTTTTCTTCGTTTTCCTCATTCCACTGTTCGATGTGCTCATTATATCCTTCAATATTACGAGTGCCTGTATGGGAAAACAGCTCGTACCTTCTTTCCATTTCGGAAACGACCTTCTTCAATGCCTGGGAGGCTTTCCGAGGATCGGTCACGACAGGCGCCAACAAATGAGGAACGCCGTTGTAGACATTCAATTCAACCATTTTCGGGTCGATCATCATCATCTTTACTTCATGCGGCTTGGCGCGCATTAAGATACTGATGATAATTCCATTGATGCATACACTTTTCCCGCTTCCTGTCGATCCTGCGACGAGGACGTGCGGCATTTTGTTCAATTCGGCCATCATTGCCTGACCAGTCACATCTCTGCCGAGAACGATACTCAGCTTCGAATCAGGTCGATTATTTTCCTTCGAATCGATCACTTCCCGTAAACTGACGATGGCAACCGACTTGTTCGGCACTTCTATTCCCACCGCCGATTTTCCGGGGATTGGTGCTTCTATTCTTATATCACTCGCCGCGAGGGCAAGTGCGATATCGTCTGCCAGGCTGACGATCCTACTCACCTTAACGCCGGTGTCAGGCAGCACTTCATATTTCGTTACAGCCGGCCCTAAATGGACTTGAGTTACTTTCGCTTTCACTCCAAAGCTTAAAAACGTCCTTTCCAATTTCTGCGCATTTGCGTGAATGGAGTCATATTCTGCAGATTGATCATTGGCTGGCGTTTGCTTAAGCAATGACGGAGGCGGCAGAATATAGGAAACATTTTCCTCTTCGCCAGATATGATTGAATATGCCGGAACATCGCCGGTTTCCGGTTCGATAGCTGGCGATGCCTCTACTTCCTTCTCGATAACCGCGGCATGCTCGTCATTGGAAGTTGCCGGCTCTATCCGTTCATTAAATGCGGAAATGATCGGCTTCGAATGAATTTCTTCCTGCTCCTCAATAGTGGCAACAGACGCAGTATCCGCCTGCTCGTCCACAACTGCATGTGACTTTTTGGAACGCTTTGCCGTTCTTGAGAGTGCAGTTTGACTTCCTTTTTTAGGAGTTTTCGTTTCTTTACGTTCCGTTTTGGATTTCAAAGAAGCGAGCAACTTCGGATAAAGTTCCGCAATATATGGGACGAGTGCCTTTCCAGTGAGCAGAACAACACCTATCAATAACAGGAGTACTCCCGCAACGGTCGCTCCGGCCGAATCAAATAACGAATGGAAGAGCGCAAACAGCATCGCTCCTGCCAGTCCTCCGCCGAGGGTTCCGCTTCTCGACACGATCCCCTCGTTCGTGACAAGTACTTTCCACGTCTCTTTAAAAGCCGAGTTCGACATAAGCACTTTGCTTTCATATAATCCCTTGAACAAATAGATGTGGCTGAATAATAGCAAACTTGCCAGTATGAATAAGCTTCCCCCGACAATCCGGTTTTTCCATCCGACCGTCTTCCGTTTCACCATGAAGAGCAAGGCCTGGACGATCAATAGAAGGGGAATAGCTCCATGCCAATTCCCGAATAGCAGTCTTGTAAAAGATGATAAACCCCTTCCTACAATGCCAAATTCAAAAATGATCATGATAGCGAAGCCGATCATCGTCAAACCCGCTACTTCATACAGTAATGGATGGAGGCCTTCATTTTTCTTTTTTGCGGCCGCCTTTCTTCTTTTCTTCGTTTTTTTAGACATGTCATTCCTCCTGTTGAAAAAAGGATTTCCCGCCGTCCGGTCGGCATGGAAATCCTTTTCTCGAGTTCTGTCGGTGTCCGTTCAGACTCCGTTTATGTTCCGTTGCAGACCTATCTCAATACTCCATGATGATTGGAATGATCATCGGTCTTCTCTTCGTCTGTTGGAATAAATAGGAGCTTAATGTATCACGGATCTCTTGCTTTATGTTTGTCCATTCGAACGTATCTTTATTCACATACTTTTCCACGATTTTCCTCACGAGGTTCCTCGACTCATCGAGCAGTTCCTCGGACTCTCTTACATAGACGAAACCGCGGGAGACGATTTCGGGACCTGCAGCAATTCTCTTCTGTCTGCGGCTCAATGTTATAACGACAGTGAATATGCCATCTTGAGACAACAGCTTTCTGTCCCGTAAGACGATATTGCCGACATCTCCGACCCCGATTCCATCAATGAGGATATTCCCTGCTTGCACACGGCCGCTCATCCTCATTTTATCGTTTTTATATTCAACAATATCCCCTTTATCCGCAATGAAGATCTGGGACATTTGCAATCCTACCTGCTGGGCGAGCTTTGAATGCGCGATCAGCATTTTATACTCACCTTGAATTGGAATGAAATACTTCGGCTGCATCAGATTCAACATCATTTTTAAATCTTCTTGGCTGCCGTGTCCAGATACATGGACATTCTTTGAAGCAGTGAGGACGTTTGCTCCGGCTTTCGCCAACTCATTCGCCATCTGATACATGGACACTTCCATGCTCGGGGATGGTGTGAATGTAATGAGGACTGTATCAGTCTCTTTGATTTTAATATCCTTATGGTGTTTACGGACAATTTTTTCAAGCGCGTCGAGCGGTTCACCTTGATTGCCCGTTACGATAATCACGATTTGATCATCAGAATACTTCCCGATATCTTTTACGGAAATGACCGTTTCTTCGTCAATTTGCAAGTACCCCAACCGCATGCCGACTTCAAAATAGCTTTCCAAGCTCTTTCCGACGACAGCGACTTTCTTGCCTGTTTCGAGTGCTTTATCGAAAACCTGTTGAATCCGGATGAAATTGGATGCATACAACGCAACGAGAATACGCCCTTCCGCACCATGAAATGTATTTGACAACCGATCTTCAATTACGGTTTCGGATGTTGTATAGCCCGGACGTTCAGCTTCATTCGAATCGGACATCAGAATGAAGACTCCTTCTTCGCCTAAAGCTGCCATTTTTGCAAAGTCCGGACGATATTTCCCTTTTGCCGATTGATCGAATTTGAATTCTCCTGTATGGACGATTGCGCCTTCACTCGTATGGAAGACGATGCCAAGGGAGTCAGGAATGCTATGAGTCGTATGGAAGAATGTCACATACGTCTTTTTGAAATTCATCCTGCTTTTATTCGTCACTTCAAAGAATTTCACTCCTGCGGGTGCGGGCATATCTTTCAAATGCTCTTTGGCGAGCGCGAGCGTCAGTTTGGAACCGTATACTGGAGCCTGCACTTTTTGTAGGAGATAGGCGATGGATCCGATCGCATCTTCATGTCCATGCGTCAAGAAGATACCTTTTACCCGATCTTTGTTTTCCTCGATGTATGTCAGGTCTGGTATAACGATGTCAATACCGAGCATTTCGCCTTCGGGGAACATGAGTCCCGCGTCGACGATAAAGAGCTCGTCGTCGATTTCGATGACGTACATCGCTTTTCCGATTTCCCCGACCCCTCCTAACGGAATTACTTTAATAACTTCATTTTTTGTTTTTGCCACATTGTTTCCTCCTATACATTGTTTGAAAAAGACTGGTGTTGGATCATGAACCGTCTATGTATGTTTTTCTGGCGTGTTTTTTATCGTCGCCTATACTTCTAAGTGAAATTCCAACTGTCCATTTTCAATGATAACTGTTGTTTCTTGTTTAATGAAAACCCGTCCACAACGACTAAGTTTCATTATACGTGAGAATGACCCTACTACACAAACAAAAAAAGCCGGTGATTGCTACCGGCTTTAATTTATTGAAAAACATGCTCGTTTTTTTTGAATTTATTCCATACTTCGTCGAAGGCGGCGGAGTCTTTTCCGAAAGCGGTCAACGGCATTCGGACGCCGCCCGTCTCAATCCCCATCTTGTTAAGGGCATATTTGACAGGGACGGGATTCGGTGCGGAAAATACGGCATGGAATAATGGCAACAATGTTCTGTGCATCATTGCAGCCTTTGCCGTATCACCAGCTTTGAATGCATTGATCATTTGCTGCATTTCGGCACCTACGAGATGGGAAGCGACTGAAATGACTCCATCTCCGCCTATGGATAATAACGGCAAAGTCAATGCATCGTCTCCACTGTAAACTTTGAACCCTTTATCCGTTCCAGATATGATATCGGACATTTGATCGAGGCTGCCGCTAGCTTCCTTGACAGCCCGGATATTTTTTATTTTCGATAATTCAATGACGGTTTCCGCCTCCATATTGACCGCGGCTCTGCCGGGAATGTTATAGAGAAGAATAGGCAGGTCCGTCTCTTTTGCAATATGGGTAAAATGCGTGACAATCCCTTTTTGGTCAGGCTTATTGTAATAGGGGGTCACTAGCATGATTCCGTCTGCACCAAGCTCATCTGCCTGTTTTGTCAGTTTGATTGTTTCCGCGGTATTGAAGGTTCCAGTACCTGCAATGACGGGAATCCTTTTTCCGACGATTTCAATTGCATATTTGAACAGTTCCGATTTCTCTTGATGATTTAACGTGGGTGATTCCCCCGTAGTACCACAGACGATTAAGGAATCCGTCCCCGTCGCGATCAAATGCTCGATCAGCTGTTCCGTCAAGTCAAAATCGATTGCTCCAGACTTAGAAAAAGGAGTGACCATCGCTGTGCCTATTTGTCCAAGTTCCAATCTGACCATTCCTTTTCATGGCTTTATGGTGAAGCAAATGCTTCGGTCTCCCAAGCCTGCTATTGGCGTGGACCAACCGTTTCAATCAATTTTTAATCAATTCCTCAGCGATTTGAACCGAATTCAGCGCCGCGCCTTTCAACAAGTTATCTGAAACGATCCACATATGGAAGCCGGCAGGGTATTTCGGATCTTTGCGGATGCGGCCGACGAAAATCTCATCTTTCCCTTCAGCGAATAACGGCATCGGATACAATTGTGAAGATGGGTCATCCTGGACGATAACACCCGGTGCATTTTCCATCGCAGAACGGATATCGGCAACAGTGGCATTTTCATCATCCGTTTCGATATATACCGATTCCGAATGTCCTGTGACGACAGGCAACCGGACGCACGTGGCAGTGACAGCCATCTGCTGATCGCCAAATATTTTTTTCGTTTCGTTCATCATTTTCAGTTCCTCTAAAGTGTACCCCGATTCATCGAAAACATCGATTTGTGGAATGGCGTTGAACGCGATCGGATAATGGCGCTCTGCAGAAGCGCTTGGGAGCAATTCCGCTTTAATGTTTGCACGGTCCGCAAATTGCGTACTCTGCTGGTCTAGTTCATCAATCGCTTCAGCACCCGCTCCTGAAACTGCTTGATACGTTGATACGATGATTCGGTTGAGGCCAAATTTCTCTTTGACCGGCTGAAGCGCTGCAACCATTTGAATCGTGGAACAGTTTGGGTTCGCAATGATCCCTGTATGGTTTTTCAATGTATGTGGATTCACTTCAGGTACGACGAGTGGAATGTTTTCATCCATCCTGAATGCGCTTGTATTATCAATGACGACCGCACCGCGTTTCACCGCTTCGTGCGCAAACTTTTGGGAGATGGAACCTCCCGCACTGAAAAATGCAATGTCGACGCCCTCAAAAGATTCAGGAACCGTTTCTTCAACAATATATGTTTGACCGCCGACAGCAATTTCCATTCCTGCCGAACGCTTCGAAGCTAGCAATTTAATCGATCTTGCAGGGAAATTCCGTTCTAAAAGTTTTTCTAGAATTTTTGTTCCCACTGCTCCAGTTGCTCCAACGATTGCCACATTCAAGTTTTCTCTATTCATCTCAATCTCCCTTTCATTTTAAGGACCGACGGATATATATACAGTATATTGTTTATTGATACAAATGAAGAAATCTTCGTCTTGTGCATCAATAAAACCCTACCCTGCGCCCTATAAGAGTTCATTGGAGAAAGTATATCATATTATGAATTTTTCTGCTTTGTAACTTTACTTTTATTTATGAATAATTAACAGTGGTTGTAGTTGCCGGTGTTCGAGGGCGGCCGCCGTAGCTGGGACCAGTAATGTAAAATCGGAGATTAATGAGTTCGGCTTTTTGAAAGGATCATCTTGACCGAATGGAATGAAATATACATTCTTCATGTTTAATAACTTCATGATGTTTGGTCCATTCAATCCTAATGCGTCATTAGTTGAAATGCCGAGCAGCACAGGGCTGCCATTTCGTAACGTGGCTTTCGCCGCCATCAATACAGGTGAATCTGTAGCGGCATTAGCGAATTTGCTGATCGAATTTCCAGTCATCGGCGCAATGATCATGCAATCGACCGGGGAACTTGGACCGAATGGCTCAGCTCCTACTATTGTGGAGATGACTTTTTCGCCTGTTGCTTCTTCAATTCTTGCGATCCATTCCTCGCCTGTACCGAACCGTGTCGCTGCAGTGAGCACGGAATGTGTAATGACAGGAACGACAGTCGCCCCGTTTTCTTGCAAATTGCTAATGACGGGTAATATTTGGTCATACGTACAATGGGAGGCCGTAATTCCAAGGCCGATTCTTTTCCCCTGTAGCATTTTTTTCCCCTTTCATCTACTATTCATCCTCAGCAAAGCTTCGGACAAAGCCTTAGCTGCGTCCACCGGAAAGTGTTTTCCCGGCAATCCGAGGTGTATTGTATAGTATTCATCAGGGGAATTGCCCTTTAGGCAACCGGGCGCAGATGCTAAATCATAAATGCGCAATGTTGAATCTGCATCGACTTGCAACCATTTCGCGGGTATCGTATTTATGAGAATACCTTTTACATCAACCGACCCGGTCGGCAAGTGCATTGTTTGGTAGCCGATTGCAGCTGCTTCGCCAAGCTGCTCCGGGGAACGCGCTACTATGGTTATAGAGGCTCCAAGCGATGCCAGGACCGCTGCAGTCATTTTTGCGACTTTGCCGAACCCGGCGATATAGAAGTGTTCACCTGAAATACGTCGTTTTGCTGAAGGGTAGTATTCAAGCAAAAATCCCTCTGCCGTCAAAACTGCATTTTCCCAGACGAATTCCACTTCTTTCAAATACGGCCGGATAGTGAAGCCTGCTTCCGAAAAAGGAGCGAGCCAATCACTAGCGGCTACTCCCGGATAAAGAATTGCAGATTTATTAATTTTGTCCACTGGAATGGTGTCTTCCATTTGCAGAATCGGAAAAACGATATGATCGGGAGTAATTTCATCAAGGATGCCGGCTAACTGTTCTGAATAACTGTTTCCATCATAGTGGAACACATCGAAGCCTTTCTCTCCCATTATTCGGCTGCATTCAGATAATCTGAGGTCCGTTCCAATGAACAGCCACTTTCCGTCAATTATCGTCAATGTCAAATTCCCCCATACTATATGTTTTTCCAAATAGGATTCGATGTTCTCCAATCAATACGATTTCACTCCATGGTATGAATTCCGAAGTCTCTTGCTCTTTGTTGCGGAATGGAAATCGTCCAAATTTCTTTTTCACTTCGAAGCCTATGATCGCTCCCGTTTTTCGATTGAAGATTAGATCCGTATCCGCAAGAAATCCATAGCGGATTCCTTCCTCTACTTGAATAAGCTCTTTCTGCGCCATTTCAGATAGCAGCATTTCCTTGCCCCCTTCTAATTGTCCTGACTTATCATATGATTCAGGGGAGGCAAAGCTGCATATTTCTACAATTCGATTCTTTCACCGTTTTTTGGGAGCGATGATTGAAATCGCACGCTCACGGGCAAACGTTTCACATGCAATCTTATTGACATTGTCTAGCTGCACATTATCGATCAGTTCGACAACTTCCTCAATTGACTTATGCTCTGATAAAATCAGTTCGTTCTTTCCATTCCGGTGCATTCTCGATTCCGAACTTTCAAGGCCAAGCAGGAAGCTGCCTTTCAATTGCTCTTTCGCATTATGCAATTCCTTCTCCGTAACCCCATCCGATACGATTTCACCAATGAGCTGATCCATCGTCGACACCATCTCCTCCAAATGTTCGGGTCCGGTACCCCCGTAAATGACGAATGAGCCCGTTGCCAAGTAGGATGAATAATAGGAGAACACAGAATAAGCAAGCCCTTTCTCCTCCCGAATCTTTTGGAACATCCGCGACGACATCGTGCCACCGACAATGCTATCCAGCAGAATCAGATCATGGAGTCTGTCATCAGAAAGGGCCAAGCCGGGGTAACCGATGCAAATATGCGCCTGTTCAATTTCTTTATATTTTGTTGTGTTTCCGCTATGGAAAACAGGATAGGAATCTTCATTCGTTTCTTTCAGATTCCCGCCAGCTGCGTATGAGCTGAACAGGCTTTCGATGAAACCGATTAATTTATCATCATAATTTCCAGCAATAGAAATGACGATATTATCAGCAGTGTAATGCTTTGAGATATAACGCTCGATCATTCCCTTATTAAATTGTTCAATCGTTTCCTTTACTCCGCCGATAGATCTTCCTATCGGATGCTTCGGATACATGACAGACCAAAGACGTTCATCGACATCATCATCGGGTGTATCTTCCACTGATGCAATTTCATCCAAGATGACGGATTTCTCTCTTTGCATGTCTATTTCGTCAAACCGCGAATTAAAAAACATGTCCGCCAAAATTGTCAGCGCTTCTTCCGCATGATGATCAAGCACCGTTGTATAATAGCAAGTCATCTCTTTGGACGTGTAAGCGTTTATATCCCCGCCCATCCCGTCGAATTGTTCCGCTATCATTTTTGCGGTGCGCGTTTTCGTTCCTTTGAAAAGCATATGTTCGATAAAGTGGGAGAGCCCCCATTCCTTTTCCGTCTCATTGATGGAACCGGCCTTTACAAATAGGCCGATTGCCAATGAGCGAACATAAGGCATTTTTTCATGGATGATTCTAATGCCGTTATGGCTGATTTCTTTTTGTATCAATTTTTTACCCCCGTTTAAAAGAATAAAAAGCCTCCATCTTCACACCATCGTAAAGAGGGGCTTTCCATTATAGTATGCTAATCAGTTATTCGCTCTTCCCTTTTTCAGCCGCTTCTTTCTCTTCTTTCAAAACGACTTTGCGGGAAAGGTTTACACGACCTTGATTGTCGATCTCGATGACTTTTACAAGTAGTTCATCGCCCATCTTCAATACATCCTCAACAGCCTTCGTACGCTCTTCCTGAATTTCAGAAATATGGAGAAGTCCATCTTTACCAGGGAAGATCTCTAGGAATGCACCGAATTTCTCAATCCGTTTCACTTTACCTAAATGATACTCTCCGACTTTTGCTTCACGTACGATGTTTTCAATCATCGCCTTCGCTTTTTCATTCATGTTTGAATCAGGAGAAGAGATGTAAATCGTTCCATCTTGTTCAGTGTCGATTTTAACATTCGTTTCCTCAATGATTTTATTGATCACTTTTCCGCCAGGTCCGATGACATCACGGATCTTGTCAGGATTGATACGGATCATGATGATCTTCGGAGCATATTGTGATAGTTCTTCACGCGGCGTGGAAATTGTCGATATCATATGTTCAAGGATGTGCATCCGTCCGATTTTCGCTTGAGTTAATGACTCTTCTAAAATTTGACGGGATAGTCCTTCGATTTTAATATCCATTTGCAAAGCTGTAATTCCTTTTTCAGTTCCAGCCACTTTGAAGTCCATATCGCCGAGATGGTCTTCCATCCCTTGGATATCGGAAAGGACGGAATAGTTGTCCCCTTTTTTCACAAGTCCCATTGCGATTCCCGCTACTGGAGCTTTGATCGGGATGCCGGCATCCATCATCGCCATTGTAGAGGCACAGATTGATGCTTGGGAGGATGAACCATTCGACTCTAATACTTCCGCTACAAGACGGATCGTGTATGGGAATTCCTTCTCGTCAGGAATGATTGCCTCAAGTGCACGTTCACCTAAAGCGCCGTGACCGATTTCACGACGGCCTGGTCCACGGATCGGGCCTGTTTCCCCTACGCTGAAGTTCGGGAAGTTGTAGTGATGCATGAATCGCTTCGACTCTTCAAGTCCGAGACCGTCGATAATTTGAACTTCACCGAGAGCTCCTAATGTACAAACGCTTAGCGCCTGAGTTTGTCCACGTGTGAACAAACCAGAACCATGTGTACGAGGCAAAATGCCTACTTCAGTGGATAGTGGACGGATTTCATCCAAACCACGGCCATCAGGACGGACTTTTTCGTCAGTGATGAGTCGGCGGACTTCTTCTTTCACAAGATGATCCAATATATTTTTCACTTGCTTCATCGTCTCTTCGTCCGACTCTACATTAGTATAGTGGTCCATCACTTCATTTTTCACAGCGTTAATCGCTTCTTCGCGTGCGTGCTTCTCTTCAGTCTGGATTGCGCTGATCAGATCGTTCTCACACTTATTCTTCACTTCAGCCAACAGCTCTTCGTCAAGTTGGAATAAAGTGATTTCCATCTTTTCCTTGCCTACTTCAGCAATGATCTTCTCTTGGAGTTCAACCAGCTGGATGATCTGTTCGTGACCGAACATGATCGCTTCGAGAATGATATCCTCGGCAACTTCCTTCGCGCCGGCTTCAACCATGTTGATGGCATCTTTTGTTCCAGCGACTACAAGGTCAAGTTCACTCATTTCCAATTGCTCAGGAGTCGGATTCACGATGAATTGTCCATCGATGCGGCCGACTTGCACGCCTGCAATCGGTCCTTCAAAAGGAATGTCGGAAATCGACAATGCGAGTGATGATCCGAGCATGGCTGCCATTTCGGAAGAACAATTCTGATCGACTGACATAACGAGAGAAATGACTTGCACGTCATTTCGGAATCCATCCGCGAACAACGGGCGGATCGGGCGGTCAATGAGACGGCTTGTTAATACAGCCTTCTCTGAAGGACGTCCTTCACGTTTGATGAATCCACCAGGGATTTTCCCTACAGCATATAGTCTTTCCTCATAATTAACTGTCAGCGGGAAGAAATCAAGCGGTTTCGGTTTCTTCGAAGCGGTCGCTGTAGATAGGACTGTTGTATCTCCGTATCTGATAAGCACAGCGCCGTTCGCTTGTTTCGCAAGCTGGCCCGTTTCAATTGTTAACGGTCTCCCAGCCCATTCAAATGAATAAACCTTTTTTTGTTCTGTCATTATGGTACCCCTCTCTAATTTCAAACATGGATAGCATACGAAGTATGTATTACGTAGTAGTGTATCAAAAAAGAAGGACATATGCGAAAAATATCATTCAATAAAAAAAAGCGGGCAAGGCCCGCTTTTCGTATACATCTTATTAACGGCGTAGGCCGAGCTTAGCAATAAGATCACGGTAACTTTGAACTTCAGTTTCGCGTAGGTATTTAAGCAACTTACGACGACGACCGATCATTTTTAAAAGTCCACGACGTGAGTGGTGGTCTTTTTTATGAGTGCTCAAGTGAGCGTTCAAATTGTTGATCTCTTCAGTAAGGATAGCGATCTGTACATTAGCAGATCCAGTATCGTTTTCATGAGTTTTGAATTCGTTGATCAATTCATGTTTACGTTCTTGTGTAATAGCCATCCTTTTCACCTCCTAATAATGAAATATCCCCAAATCCCGAGCAAACGTTGGTGATTCGAATTGCCAAGGAAAGGTTAGTGCTGTTGCACTGATTTATCATAACATGAGCGGATTATGGATGCAACAAAGAAGTCCATTATGAATCGCTACTTTCCGTTTCGGGCGGACGCTTTCCGGGGGGCATGGCTTCAGCCTCCTCACTTCGCTCCGCTTCGTTGCGGGGTCTTCAGCTCATGCTAATCCCCCAGGAGTCGCCGCCCTACACTCCAAGTAGCTAGAATCACTTTTTATTAGTTCATCATGTTCAGTAAATGCTTAGCGGTTTCCTTGTCCTTCCCTATTTGTTCAATCAGTTCGTCAACTGAACCGAATCTCTTCTCTGGGCGAATGCGGGCGATCCAGTCTACTGCTGCTTCTTTTCCGTACAAGTCGGAATTAAAATCAAGCACGTGGACTTCTACGCTTGTTTTCACTTTAGTGGGGTCGTGGAAGGTAGGTTTCACCCCGACATTGCATACGCCTTTATATGATTGTCCGTCAATGGAGAATAGGACAGCGTAAACCCCGTTTGCAGGCAGGATTGTATCTTCGTCAATGGATACGTTTGCCGTCGGAAAGCCGAGCAGCCTGCCTCTCTTTTCGCCGTCGATGACAGTTCCGACCGTTCTGAACGGTCTTCCAAGCAATGAAGCGGTCTTCTCAACGCCCCCTTCGGAAAGAAGCTTACGAATCCGTGTTGATGAGATCTTATCTTCAGAATCCGTTACTTTTCCGATGACCGTCGTTCCGTATTCTTCATTAGAAAGCGAAGCCATCTGTTCCATCGTGCCAGAACCTTTCGAGCCGAATGTGAAGTCGAAGCCGGCGGTGACATGCTTGATCCCTAGGCCTTTAATAAAAATTTCAATGAATCGCTCCGGTGAAAGGGAAGCAAGGTCCCAGTCAAATGCAACGATGAAAAGTGCATCAATTCCCATTTCTTCCAAGAGGCGTGATTTTTCGGGATATTTGGTAATGTAACCGACCTTTTCTCTACCCTTGCCAAACAGATGTGATGGATGAGGGTCGAACGTCATGACGGCCGAGCGGATTCCTAATTGTTCCGCTTTGGCTTTCGCTTCTTTTATCACTGTTTGATGTCCTTTATGCAGCCCGTCGAAAAAACCGATGGCAAGCGAAAAAGGGCCTCTGTCGTCGATAGTTGTTTGAGATGGATAATGCAAATGGTAAATTTCCATGAGAATCTCCCCTACTGATTGAATGGAAACATCTTATCAGGTTTCATCAATCCTTCTTTAGTCGGATGCTTGCAATAGATGGCAATCGCCTTTTCCGATTTCGTAAAAACGATAGCCTCTCTATCTGCTAGTGAAGGATGCTGCGGTAACACTTGTCCGTTTATTATCTTACCATATAATTCATCATCGATTTCGACAAGTTCAAACTCGCCAAGTGCCTCTTCAAGCGGCCGGATTTGTTGTCCAAGAGTGTTTTGACCTCTCTTCTCTGCCACTTCCTCAAGTGTCAAACAATCATCTTGACGGAAGTTTCCGGAAGCCGTACGGACCAAAGTTGCCATATGTGCGGGGTACCCAAGCTTCTCTCCGATTTGTACGGATAATGTTCTGATATATGTTCCTTTTCCACATGCAATCCGGATCACGAACTGGATCTCTTCCCCTTCGAACGACTCCCGGTCATCCAGCAATTCGATTTCGTATATATGTACAGTTCGTTCGGGTCTTGCAACTTCAATTCCTTTTCTGGCGTATTCATACAGCCTTTTGCCATTCACTTTTACAGCGGAATACATTGGTGGTATTTGAACAATTTCGCCGGTAAGCTGCTCAAGTACTTGAAGAACGGCTTCCCGACTGATTTTTTTATAGGAATCATCGGCCGAGACAATCGCGCCATCTGCATCTTCCGTTTCAGTTGAGGTGCCAATCGAGACGGTGGCAATATACTCTTTACCTGAATCAGTGATGTATTCCGCAACTTTTGTAGCCTGTCCAAGACATATTGGCAGTACGCCTTCCACGTTCGGATCAAGTGTCCCGGTATGCCCAATTCTTTTCATGCCTAAGATTTTTCTGAGCTTAAATACGCAATCATGTGAAGTCATACCTTTTTGTTTCCATAAAGGTAGAATCCCATCCATATACATCCTCCTCATTTTAACTTTAGTAAGCAAAATGGAGGAAGCCGGAAAGTCCATTTGGACGCCGACTTCCTCCAATCATTCATTCTTCTTCGCTGTTCACTTGACGAAGCAGTGATTCGATACGATTTCCGTATTCGACAGAATCATCAAATGCAAATTCGATTTCCGGTGTCTTCCTGAGTCTGATCCGCTGCCCGATTTCGGTACGGATAAACCCTTTTGCCTTCGTCAGGCCGGCAAGAGTCGCCTCTTTTTCCGCTTCATTACCAAGTACTGAAATGAAAATGGTCGCCTGTTGAAGATCACCAGTCACTTCAACGTCCGTCACAGTGACGAAGCCGACGCGAGGGTCTTTCAATTTTTGGCCGATGATTCCACCTAACTCTTTCTTCATCTGTTCAGCAACACGATTCGCACGCATAGACATGGATGGTCACCCCGATTCCGTTATCAATAGTAGTCAAGTATCATTTCTGTCATTTCCCATTCCGGATTCGATTCCAAAAAACGGATGGCTCTTCTCGTCTCCCCTTCGGCAGCGTCTTTTAAAGACGCGACCGAAACGAGAGCGATTGTAGTTCTTTGCCATAAGTCTTGATGATCGATTTCGGCGATGGAAACGTTGAATTCATTTTTCACACGATCTGTCATTCTTTTCAAGACGGATCGTTTGCCTTTCAATGAATGGACGTCAGGGATGAAGAATGTGCATTCCGCATAGACGATCATGCCCGTTTGATTTCCTCCATGACGAATGCTTCAAAGATGTCGCCCTCTTTAATATCATTGAAGTTTTTCACGGTTATTCCGCACTCATAGCCTCTAGCGACTTCTTTCACATCGTCCTTGAACCTCTTCAAAGTGTCGAGTTCGCCTTCAAAGATCACGATATTATCCCGGAGGACACGGACGCCAGCATCCCGTGTAAGTTTGCCTTCCGTCACATAACTTCCTGCAATGGTTCCGATTTTCGAAACTTTGAATGTTTCCCGTACTTCTGCTTGGCCGATTACTTTTTCCTCGTATTCAGGATCTAATAATCCTTTCATCGCAGATTCGATTTCCTCGATCACTTTGTATATGACACGGTGCAATCGGATATCGACGCCTTCCGCTTCAGCTGCACGTTTAGCATTGACATCCGGACGGACGTTGAAACCGATGACGATTGCATTGGATGCTGCCGCTAGGGAAATATCCGATTCATTGATGGCGCCTGCTCCAGTATGGATGATGCGGACATTGACACCTTCAACTTCGATCTTCATAAGGGAAGCTGCCATCGCTTCGACTGTTCCTTGAACGTCAGCTTTGACGATAAGGTTCAATTCCTTCATTTCCCCTTGTTTCATCTGATCGAATAGGTTATCGAGCGTCACACGTGTTTTCTCGCCGCGTTGCTCCTGCAATGCGTCGCCTGCGCGTGATTCGGCAATTTGACGGGCTGTCTTTTCGTCTTCAAAGACGACAAAACGGTCGCCCGCTTGCGGTACATCGCTAAGGCCTGTAATTTCAACCGGCGTAGATGGACCTGCTTCCTTCACCCGGCGGCCAAGGTCATTGATCATCGCACGTACTTTTCCGAATGTGTTTCCAACGACGATCGGATCACCTACACGGAGTGTTCCATCCTGGACGAGAAGCGTTGCGACCGAACCTTTTCCACGGTCCAATTGTGCTTCGATGACAGAACCTTTTGCACGGATATTCTTGCTTGCTTTCAATTCCGCCACTTCCGCCACCAACAAGACCATTTCTAAGAGCTGGTCGATTCCTTCGCCTTTTAATGCTGAAATCGGTACGAAGATTGTATCCCCGCCCCATGCTTCAGCCAATAAGCCATGTTCTGTCAGCTCCTGCATGACTCGGTCAGGGTTCGCAGTCGGTTTATCCATCTTGTTTACAGCTACGATGATTGGCACTTCAGCCGCTTTCGCATGGTTGATCGCTTCAACTGTTTGAGGCATGACACCGTCATCTGCTGCGACGACAAGAATCGTAATGTCTGTCACTTTTGCTCCACGCGCCCGCATTGTTGTAAATGCTGCGTGGCCAGGCGTATCCAGGAACGTGATCTTCTTGCCATCTGCGTTTATTTGATATGCGCCGATATGCTGCGTGATGCCGCCAGCTTCCCCTTGTGTCACTTTCGTATCACGGATTGAATCGAGAAGCGTTGTTTTACCGTGGTCAACGTGACCCATGATTGTTACGACTGGAGGACGCTCAGTCAATTCCGCTTCAGTCTCTTCAGGTTCCTCGAAGTAAATTTCAAGATCCGTCACATCGATGCGGATTTCCTCTTCCACTTCCACTTCATATTCCGCACAAATCAGCTCGATAGCATCTTTATCCAACTCTTGGTTGATCGTCGCCATGACGCCAAGCATAAATAGCTTTTTGATGATTTCCGATGGTTCCCTGCCAAGTTTGTTCGCGAGTTCACCGACTGTAAGCGATTCATAGAATGTGATTTTTTCCGGCAATGGCTTTTCCACTTTCGGCATTGCTGCCGGACGATGTCTTCTGCGCCCTTGGTTAATGCCGCGTGCAGGTGGTCTTCCGCCGCGTCCAGCCGGACGATTCCCGCCTTGAGCCCCTTGTCCAGGTCGTTGGCCGCCCTGAGTCGCCGGACGATTGCCGCCTTGAGTACCTTGCCCTTGACGTTGGCCGCCTTGTGATGCCGGACGGTTGCCTGTTTGCGTTCCTTGGCCAGTGCGTTGGCCGCCTTGTGATGCAGGACGATTGCCGCCTTGAGCGCCTTGTCCCGGGCGTTGGCCGCCTTGTGTTGCCGGACGGTTGCCGCTTTGAGCGCCTTGCCCTTGACGTTGGCCGCCTTGTGATGCAGGACGGTTGCCGCTTTGAGCGCCTTGCCCTTGACGTTGGCCGCCTTGTGATGCCGGACGGTTGCCGCCTTGAGTGCCTTGCCCTTGACGTTGGCCGCCTTGTGATGCCGGACGGTTGCCGCCTTGAGCGCCTTGCCCTTGACGTTGGCCTCCTTGTGCCGGTCGGTTGCCACCTTGTGCGCCTTGTCCTGGACGTTGGCTGCCTTGTGCACCTTGTCCTTGACGTTGGTCGCTTTGTTGCTTGTTATCCTGGCTATTGCCTGCTGGACGTGATGCATTTGAAACTGGCTTCCGGTCGTTTTGTCCACTTCGAGGCTTGTCGGATGGAGTAGAACCGCCTTTACCGAAACGTTGATCCAATTTTGATGTCGCCTCTCTATCAAGCATCGACATATGGTTCGTTACATTCACATTTATTTTTCCAAGCTCTTCGATGATTTCTTTACTCGTCCGATTCACTTGTTTCGCGTATTCGTGTACACGTATCTTCGTCATTAGCCCACCCCCGGTTATATTCGTTGAGGAGCCCGGATAATTTTCCGGCAAAGCCGGCATCCGTTAACGCGAGTACGACCCGCGACTCTTTCCCGATTGCATGGCCGAGAGCTTCCCGGCTCCCAAACACATGCTTCTCAACGTTGTAAAAATTACATTTATCATTCACTTTTTTCTGTGTGTTTTTTGAAGCATCTTCAGAAACGATGACTAAGCGTGCATTGCCCGATCGCACTTCTTTGACGACCAGCTCTTCGCCGGTAATCAGTTTCCGGGCCCTCGCAGCCATTCCTAACAATTGAAAGATTGCTGTAGGATTCATTTCAATGCCTCACGACGGATTGCATGCAGAAGATTATCATAGACTTCCTCAGGCACCGATGTTCCAAGCTGGCTTTCAATCGATCTATTGCGTCTAGCAGTTTCAACAGCCTTTTCAGTTTTTGATACATATGTACCACGTCCTGATTTTTTGCCTGTCAGATCGACCGAAACTTCACCTTCTTTTGTGCGGACTATGCGGATCATTTCCTTCTTTGGCAACATCTCGCCTGTCGCCGCACATTTACGCAAAGGTATTTTCTTTTTGCTTGTCATGGGCAATCATCCTTTCAACTCAATTGTCTTAGTCGGTTTCTGAATATAAATCGATTGTTTCGAGATCGGATTCATCATCCGGTTCATTATCTAAATACGGATCCTCTTCATATTCATCATTTCCATTTTCGGTAACGGCATATACATCGTCTTCAAATAGCCGTGCTCCGCCAGATTGATCGGAGGCAGGTGGATAGATGCCTAGCTCACGAGCATCCGTTTCACTTTTGATGTCGATTTTCCATCCAGTCAACTTAGCGGCCAAACGGGCATTCTGTCCACGTTTCCCAATTGCCAGCGATAACTGGTAGTCTGGCACTACGACCGTTGTGGATCTGTCTTCTTCATTCACTTGCACGTCCAACACTTTGGATGGGCTCAATGCATTCGCGACAAAGATGACAGGATCCTCGGACCATTCTACGATATCGACCTTTTCCCCGTTCAATTCATTTGAGATGGATTGGACGCGTGCCCCTCTGGACCCTACGCAGGAACCAACTGGATCGACTTCCTCATTGTTCGTATGGACTGAAATTTTCGATCGGTCTCCCGCCTCACGGGCAATCGATTTGATTTCAACTGTTCCATCATAGATTTCCGGAACTTCCATTTCAAACAGCCGACGCAGAAGTCCTGGATGCGTACGGGAAACAAAAACTTGAGGTCCTCTCGAAGTGCGCTCAACTTTTGTAATATACACCTTGATGCGGTCATGAGGCTTGTAGGACTCTGTAGTGATCTGTTCGCTCGAAGGCAGCACGGCCTCCACTTTCCCAAGCCCTACATATAGATTCCTTGCGTCCAGGCGCTCAACGATCCCATTGACGATATCGTCTTCCCGATCTACATACTCATCGTAGATCAGACCACGTTCAGCTTCACGAACACGCTGCGTAACAACTTGCTTGGCGGTTTGTGCTGCAATTCGGCCGAAGTCACGTGGCGTCACTTCTTCTTCGACGATATCTCCGAGTTCATAGGCTGGGTTGATGGCTAACGCGTCTTCTAGTGCGATTTGAAGTCTCTCATCTTCCACTTCTTCCACGACATCTTTACGGGAATATACTTTCATCGTCCCTTTTTCCAAATTCAAATCGACGCGCACGTTTTGCGCCTGGTTGAAGTTTCTTTTATATGCGGTAACAAGTGCCGCCTCAATTGCTTCAACAATGACATCCCTTGAAATACCTTTCTGCTTTTCAAGGGCTGTCAATGCATCGAGTAGATCACTACTCATAATTAATCACTCCTATATTCAATTATGCGGAAAAATCGATTGCTAGTCGTGCAAATGCGATTTTTTCCTTGTCGATGACGACTTGCAATTTTCGTGTCTTGATGCGGATTTCAACTTCTGCAGCATCAGGACCGTAGGAAAGCAAGTATCCTTCAAACTCTTTCATGCCGTTGATCGGTTCATACGTTTTAATGAATACATATTGCCCGACCGCTTTTACGAAGTCCTCTTCTTTTTTGAGCGGACGTTCGGCGCCGGGTGAGGAAACCTCAAGGAAATAGTTTTGGGGGATGGGATCAGTACGGTCCAGTTCTTCGCTCAGCCTTTCGCTGACGAGTGCACACTGTTCAATATCGATATTCCCTTCCGGCGTATCGATATAAACCCGTAAAAACCAGTCCCTTCCTTCCTTTACAAATTCAACATCAACTAATTCCAACTTAAGGTCATTCACTATCGGACTGACGAGCGTTTCAACTTCCTCTGTAATTTTACTCATCATAACCCTCCCGAAATTTGATTGAAACTTGTCTTATACGAATAAACAACAGAAAAGAGCGGGAAATCCCACTCTTTTTTCGCAAGACATATAGCAAAAGTTGCTCCAATTGTACCATCTGCTAGGTGTCAATGCAAACAATCTGCAAAAGCGAAGGGCGCCTGCCTAGAGGCGACAGGCATAAGGCGAAGATGCGCCGTGGCGTTTTTTTGCCACAGAGCATCTTTGACTTATGACCCGAGCCTCTGGCGCCCGGAGTCTAGACGAGTATAGACGATGTCACATGCTTGCCGTTGCCAATTGAGTCAAAAAAGGGAAAGTTGGTTCGAGTCAGGCATGCCTTCCAGACAGCCTAATGAATCCATATATTCAATGACCGTTTTCGAAACTCTCCCCCGTTGCTGCAGATCTTCCTTCGATAAGAAGATGCCATCCTTACGAGCTTCGACAATCGCTTTGGCAACGTTCGTCCCTAGGGATGGAATTGCGTCGAAAGGCGGTATCAACTGATTGCCATCGATAAGAAATTCCGTGGCGTCGGATTTATATAGATCCGGTTTAGCGAATGAAAAGCCACGCTCGCACATTTCCAATGAAATCTCCAATACTGTGAGCAAGTTCTTTTCTTTCGGCGATGCTTCTAAGCCTTTATCATTGATTTCTTTGATTTTCGCCCGGATGGAAGCATTGCCTTTCGTCATTGTCGCTAGATCGTAATCGGTCGCACGGACAGTGAAATACGCTGCGTAATACATGATCGGATGGTGAACTTTGAAATAAGCAATGCGAAGTGCCATGAGAACATACGCGGCGGCGTGCGCCTTCGGGAACATGTATTTGATCTTTTTACAGGAATCGATATACCAGCCGGGAACTTGGTTCGCCTTCATTGCCTCTTCAAATTCAGGTGTCAGCCCTTTCCCTTTCCGCACTGATTCCATTATCTTGAATGCCATCGCAGGCTCTAGCCCTTGGTAAATCAAGTAGACCATAATATCATCACGGCAGCCGATTACATCGGACAATTGGCAGATCTTATTTTGAATCAGCTCTTGGGCATTGCCAAGCCACACGTCGGTTCCGTGGGAAAGCCCGGAAATCTGGATTAGCTCCGAAAATGTGGATGGTTTTGTTTCCTCAAGCATCTGCCTTACGAAGCGCGTACCGAATTCCGGAACACCTAAAGTCCCCGTTTTGCAATCGATCTGCTCTTCCGTGACCCCTAATGAGGATGTCCCGCTGAACAGCGCCATGACCCCTTCATCATCAGGCGGAATCGTCTTCGGATCGATGCCTGACAGGTCCTCAAGCATTTTGATCATCGTCGGATCATCATGTCCCAGAATATCCAGCTTCAAAAGATTATTATCGATTGAATGGAAGTCGAAATGCGTTGTACGCCAACTTGACCCGGCATCGTCTGCCGGGAATTGGATCGGCGTGAAGTCGAAAATCTCCATATTATCCGGGACGACGATGATTCCGCCCGGATGCTGCCCTGTATTCCGTTTAACGCCTGTACAGCCTTGCACGAGCCGGTCAATTTCCGCGCCGCGCAAATGAAGGTTATTATCATTCATATAACCCCTGACATAGCCGTATGCCGTCTTTTCGGCAACAGTTCCGATTGTTCCCGCACGATACACATAGTCTTCTCCGAAAAGCTCTTTTGTATAATTATGTGCATGTGCCTGGTATTCTCCACTGAAGTTCAAATCGATGTCCGGTACTTTATCTCCATTGAAACCAAGGAATGTTTCAAACGGGATGTCCTGTCCGTCTTTTCTGAACATCGCCCCGCATGACGGGCACGCTTTGTCCGGCAAGTCGAATCCGGATCCGACAGAACCATCATCGAAGAACTCCGATAGCTTGCAAGATGGGCATACGTAATGCGGGGGCATCGGATTCACTTCAGTGATTTCCATCATCGTTGCGACGAGGGAGGAGCCGACCGACCCACGGGAGCCGACGAGATATCCATCATCCAATGATTTCTTGACGAGCTTATGTGATATGAGATAAATGACCGCGAAGCCGTTGTCGATGATTGATTTCAATTCTTTCTCGATTCGCGCTTCGATTATCTCAGGCAATTGCTCACCGTAAATATGGCGTGCCGTCGAATAGGTCAATTCCCGAACATCATCGTCCGCACCTACGATCGTCGGTGTATACAAATCATCTTTGATCACTTTCACATCTCCGATACGGTCGGCCACTGCCTGCGGATTATCGATGACAATTTCTTCAGCGACTTCCTTGCCCAAAAATGAGAAGTGCTCAAGCATTTCATCAGTCGTCCGGAAATGGACTTCAGGCAATGAGTGACGGTTCATCGGATTTGCTCCGCCTTGGGATCGGACAAGAACTTGACGATACGTCGCGTCCGTCTCGTCAATATAGTGGACATTCCCCGTAGCACATACGGGAAGCCCCACCTTTTTCCCAAGCTTGATCATCTTTCGCATTATATCTTCAAGATTCCATTCGTCCCTGATCAATTCCAATTCAATTAAATGGGAATAGGCAGGTTTCGGATGCAGCTCCAGGTAGTCATAGAAGCCTGCGATTTCCTCAACCTCTTCCATTGATTTCTGCATTAAGCCCTCGAAGACTTCACCTTTGTCGCAGCCCGAACCCACTAGGAGTCCCTTGCGGTATTTCATTAATAAAGAACGAGGAATGCGCGGTACTCTGTAAAAGTAGCTCATATGGGAAATGGAGACGAGTTTGAATAAATTCTTCAAGCCTTCGTCATCCGTTGCAAGCAAAGTGCAGTGAGATGGCCTTGAACGTTTGTAGGCATCCCCTTCCCCAATATGTTTATTGAAGTCATCCAAGTATTCGATTCCTTTTTCCGTTGCTGCCTCTTTCATAAGCCGGATGAACAGATAGGCTGTAGCTTCGGTATCATAAATCGCGCGGTGATGCTGCGTCAGTTCAATATCGAATTTCTTCGCCAAGGTGTTCAATCTGTGATTCCGCATTTCCGGATAGAGAAAACGTGCCAATTCGAGTGTATCAATGACAGGATAGTTCTTGTCATGAAGACCTGCTTTTTTGCTCGCTTCGTAAAAGAAGCCCATATCAAATGATGCGTTATGAGCGACAAGGATTGCATCCCCGATGAACTCCTTGAAATCCTTTATGACTTCCGATACTTCAGGAGCGTCTTTCACCATATCATCTGTTATGCCAGTAAGTTCAATCGTTGTGGAAGATAAGGGATGATGGGGGTTCGCGAACCTTTCAAATGTTTCCTTAAGCTCACCATTTACGACTTTGACTGCAGCCAACTCGATGATTGTGTCATACACCGCGGATAGACCTGTCGTCTCCACATCAAATACGACAAATGTATCGTTTTCGAGCTCTCGATGCTGCTCGTCAAAGACAATCGGCACACCATCATCCACTAAGTTCGCTTCTAATCCGAACAACACTTTTATGCCATGCTTCTTGCCCGCAGAATAAGCTTCAGGAAACGATTGGACATTTGCATGATCGGTAATTGCAACTGCAGGATGCCCCCATTTCGCAGCCTGAGCGACTAATGCCGATGCCGATGTTACTGCATCCATTTGACTCATTGTCGTATGCGCATGCAATTCAATCCGTTTCCGGTCTTCAGGTGCGCTGTCCTTTCTGATGACTGGAGTGACTTCCATGATGTCCTGGGCCATCATGATAAGATCGCGAACGAATGTATCGTTCTGGATGCTGCCCCTCGCACGTACCCATGCACCTTTTTTCAACGTTTTCATGAGCTCTGCATCTTCGTTATCCCTAGAAAACATTTTCACAAGAATGGAATCTGTGTAATCCGTCACTTTTATTGTGAGCAATGATCGGCCGCTTCTCAATTCCCTAACCTCCGCATCGAAAACGTAACCTTCGATTGTTAGGCGTCTTTCTTCATCCTGTATTTCCTGGATGCCGATGATTGGTTCATCCGGTTTGATCGGGACTCCCAAAACAAATGGTCTGTTCCCGAAATCCCCGTTCTCTTTCTTCATTGCTTCCATCTTTTGAAGGTTGGCTAGGGCATTCTTGGCATACGCTTCTTCTTCCGCTTGTTTTTGCGCCATGAAAGCAAGTATTTCTGCTTCATTATTTTCCGCTTCCTCAGAAATCGTGAATTCGATTGCCATGGATGGAAAACCGAAAGATTCATAAACCTCTGCGATTATACGGCCATATTTATTTTTCATCGTTTGTTGTTCAAAATCATTTACGCAAGTCAATGTCATTTTCTCGCCAACGAGTACTGGCTTTTGTCCGGCAAGCCTCTCGCGGATCGGCGGCGACATATCCCGCATTTCCTGCAAGACAAATGGCCAATAGCCGACGATCAGTTCTGGATCCCCTTCTTTCGTCCGCACAGTAATTTGAATGCGTACTGCGGCGATGGACGTAAAGGCTTCTGTCATCCTTTGTTGGAATAACTGAAAGACTTGGACGGGCAATGTTTTTTCAAGCTCCACATTAAATTGCCACATTCTAGATTTACGGTGAATATCGACCCGTTCTAATGTTCCGTGTTCGAAATGTACAATAGTTTGATCATCTGCCATACCGATTTGTTGCAACAATGTCAGCAACTTCAATTTCGCATCCATATGTATCCCCCCGCTTCGTACAGTGAAAAGAAGGGAAGTACCGGTTTCCGGCCTCCCCTCCCTACCATTTATTTTTCAACCAAAAAAGGCTTGCAGCTTTTCAGTAACTTCTTCTTTTTGCCACTCGACGGTTTCGCCTGTGCTCCTGAATTTCACTTCAATGATCCCTTCCTGCGCTTTCTTGCCGATTGTCAAACGAACTGGCAATCCGATAAGATCTGAATCCGTGAACTTCACACCCGGTCGCACGTCACGGTCGTCATGTAAAATTTCATATCGGTATGATTTCAGCAGATGATAAAGCTCATCCGACAGTTTTGATTGCGCTTCATCCTTCATATTGATCGTTACGAGGTGAATATCATACGGGGAAATATGCTTCGGCCATTTCAACCCATTTGCATCATTATGCTGCTCAGCGACTGCAGCCAAGATCCTTGAAACGCCAATGCCATAGCACCCCATGATATAAGGTTGGGCCTTGCCGTTTTCATCGAGGTACGTCGCTTTCATCGGTGCGCTATAAGCAGTTCCTAATTTAAAGATGTGGCCAAGTTCAATTCCTTTGGCAAATCGGATCGTTCCAATACCGTCCGGTGAAGGATCCCCTTCCCTGATGTATCTTAGATCTAAATAACGTTCAATAGCAAAATCACGCTCAGGATTAACATTCATCAAGTGGTATCCATCTTCATTTGCCCCACAAACGCCATTTACGACCTTTTCGACCGCAAAATCGGCATACACTTTCAAGTCTAGAGGAAGTTTGACAGGACCTATGGAACCAGCTTTGCAAGAAAGCATTTCCTCAATCTCGTTTTCAGTAGCAAGGTTGATATCCTTTGCTTGCAATGCATTTTTCAACTTGATTTCGTTGATGTCATCATCACCGCGTGACAGAACGACAACTAGCCTTTCATCCACTTTGAAGAGGAGCGTTTTTATCACTTTAGAAGGATCTACATTTAAGAACTCCGCCACTTCTGCAATCGTTCTCTTTCCTGGCGTATCTACCTTCACAAGCTCTTTCAACGTTTCTGTGGATTTTACATATTCGGTAGTGACTTCGGCCATTTCAATATTTGCGGCATATGAGGAAGCGTCGCTGTAAGCGATCGTATCTTCTCCGATATCGGACAATGCCATGTACTCATGCGTTCCATCGCCACCGATTGATCCGCCATCAGCAATGACAGCCCGGAAATCCAAACCGAGTCTCGAAAAGATATTCGAGTATGCCTGCATCATTTCATTGTACTTCTCTTCTAGACTTTCTTTTGTTGAATGGAATGAATATGCATCCTTCATGATGAATTCCCTGCCGCGAAGCAGTCCGAACCGCGGTCGTTTTTCGTCCCTGAACTTCGTCTGGATCTGAAAGACCGTCAGCGGCAGTTTTTTATAGGATTTCACTTCATCCCGAATTAGAGATGTAACCACTTCTTCATGAGTTGGGCCTAAAGCCAATTGACGATCATGTCGATCTTTCAGCCTGAAAAGTTCAGCTCCGTACGAAGACCATCGCCCTGACTCTTCCCAAAGTTCGGACGGCTGCAACGTCGGCATGAATATTTCAACAGCATCAATCGCCTCCATCTCCTCCCGTATGATGTTCTCAATCTTCCGTATCACTTTTTTCGCAAGCGGAAGGAAAGAATAAACACCACTCATATGTTGGCGGATATATCCTGCCCGGAGCAGAAGTTGATGGGAAATGATATCGGCATCCGTCGGTATTTCACGCATAGTCGGGATGAATGTCCGTGATTGTTTCATGAAGATTTCACCTCGAATTTCTTTATTGGGCTATATTTTAAAAAAAGAATCGTTGTATGTCATTCCAGGTGACAACGAGCATGAGAACCATCAGTAACATGATGCCAACAAAATGGACCATACCCTCTTTCTGTTTATCGATGGGTTTCCCTCGGACTCCTTCAAATAGGAAGAAGAGCAATCTTCCGCCGTCCAATGCAGGCAGCGGCAACAGATTCATGATTCCCAGGTTGATGCTTAACACGGCGGCCCAGTTCATAAGGGAAAACACACCCCATTGAGCGACCTCCTCTGTCGCTTTGTAAATGCCGACAGGTCCGCTTAGTGCGTCAATTGTAAATTTGCCGGTGACGAGCATACCGAGAAGTTCGAATATCCTTTTCATCCAGCTAAACGTTTGCTCCGCACCAAAGGCGAATGCTTTCAACGCACTCTTTTCAACTGGACTTTCATACATGACACCAATCTGTCCGAATTCATTTCCATCTTTGACAACTTTCTCAGGAACGACCGCCAATGTCACCATTTCACCGGCTCTTTCCACCTTCAATTGAAGATTGTTACCGGGATTTTCCTGGATTGTTGCAGTGAATTCCTGCCAACTTTCAATCGGTTGTCCGTCCACTTCCTTAACGAAGTCTCCTGCTTCCATACCAGCTGCATAAGCAGGACTATCAGTGACAACTTCTTTAATAATAGGCTCGTTTGTCGGGATTCCATGAAGAAGACCGATCGCCAAGAAGATGAAAAACGCGAGGATGAAATTGAATAAGGGACCGGCAAAAATAGCCATCGCCCTGCTTCCCAAGGACTTCGAATCGAATTGGCGATCATAAGGCGCAATGAGCGTCTCCTGCCCTTTTTCATAGATGACAGCATTCCGGGAAATTCCATATTTTACAAGACTTCCGTCTTCATCATATCCTTCAATGAAAAGTTCTTTACTTAAGTCTGCGGATTCCGTTTCCAAAAACAAGACATTCGGATTGGATACATCACGGTTTAAATAGATCTTTTCGATTTTATCGTCACTATTCAGAATGACGCCTACCCGGTATCCGGGTTGTAATTCGATAGTGTCGAAATCCTCGCCAGCCATTCTTACATAACCGCCAAACGGAAGGATTCGGATCGTATAAAGAGTCTCTTTTTTGCGGATGGCAAGTATTTTCGGCCCAAAACCAATTGCAAATTCACGTACCATGATGCCGGCTTTTTTCGCGAAAAGGAAATGCCCTAATTCATGAAAAAAGACAAGAGAGCCGAATATGATAATAAAAGCTATAACGGTTTCCATTAAAAACCACCTTAACTGGCCCCACCGGCCGATTTATGAAATACTTATTTCACCATATCATACACCATTTTGCGGGTGATTGAATCGGTTTCTAAAATCGCTTCCAAATCCGGAGATGAAATCGATTGATGATTGTCCATCATCTGTTCAACGATTTCCTCAATTTGCAGGAAAGGAATTCTGCCTTGCATGAACAGTTGGACCGCAACTTCATTTGCGGCATTCATTACTGTCGGCGTCGTTCCGCCTTGCCTGCCTGCCTCATAGGCGAGGGCTAGTGCTTTGAAACGTTTGAAGTCCATCTTTTCAAAATGGAGTGTTCCAATTTCCTCTAGACGGAGCGGCTTGGCGTTTTGCATCGGAATTCGATCCGGATACGTCATTGCATACTGGATCGGCACCCGCATGTCAGGGGAGCCGAGCTGAGCCATGACACTTGTATCTTCGAATTCAACCATGGAATGGATGATGCTTTCTTTGTGCAATAGGCATTCGATCCTGTCATATGGCATATTGAATAAATGATGAGCTTCAATCACTTCAAGTCCTTTGTTCATCATTGTAGCGGAATCGATCGTCAACTTATTGCCCATGGACCAATTCGGATGAGCCAACGCCTGCTGTACTGTAACGCCTTGCAATTGATCCCTTGAGAGATCTCTGAAACTCCCGCCGGAAGCTGTCAGAATAAGCCGGGAAACCCTTTTCGGATTCTCGCCATTCAAGGATTGGAAAAGTGCTGAATGCTCACTGTCAACAGGTAGAAGTGCGACGTTCCTCTTTCGGGCTTCTTCCATGACAATATCTCCAGCCGCGACGAGCGTCTCTTTGTTTGAAATGGCGATAGTGATGCCTTGCCGAATGGCTTCCATAGTCGGTTCCAGACCAACGCTCCCGATGACAGCATTGACGAGCATGTCCGCGCCGGTCTGCGCCGCTACGGCAACGAGCCCTTCCTTGCCATGCACGAAACGCGTTTCCGGAAATTCCGATTGCAATGCAACTGCATCTTCCTCTCGCATGACAGATACTATCTCCGGTCGGAATTGCGCCGTAATTTCCCTTACTTTCGGTATATTCAACCCGGCTGAAAAAGATACGAGTTTAAACTGCTCTTTGTTTGATTGAATAATATCGAGAGTCTGTGTGCCAATAGACCCCGTGGCACCGAGCAGACTTATTTTCTTTGTCATAATATGAATATCTTCCCTTCCATCAACCGACTAGATGTAAAAAATGAATGAGCGGCAACACGAAAAGGAGACTATCGAAACGATCAAGAATTCCTCCATGTCCCGGCAAAAGATTCCCGGAATCCTTCACATTGAAATGCCTCTTCAACGCTGACTCTACCAAATCACCCAACTGTCCTACAATCGAAGCGATGATTGTAACAATGATCAACATCAAGATAGAAGGCGCCAACGGATAAAAGATTTGGAACACGCAAGCAAACAATACGGCAAATACGATACCTCCGAGAAACCCTTCAACTGTCTTATTCGGAGAGATATCCGGCCATAGTTTCCGTTTACCGATCTTCCTGCCAATAAAGTATGCACCTGAGTCTGTTGTCCAAATTACTAGAAGTGCATAAAAAACATACTCAAACCCGTAAAACCGTGTTTCGATCAAATAATAAAATCCTATGCCTACGTATAATGCACTGAATGCTGTAAACGCTGCATGATCGAATGTAAATCTGTTTTTAGAGATGACTGTATAAATCAATAAAATAAGAATGAGTGCAAACATCATTTCAATTTTGGAATACCCGATCCACTGTTCTACTTCAACAGTCCATTTTGATGGCAGTAATAAAATGGCGAGTGCAATCCAGACGGTAATGCCTTCGAAAGAAAAAATCCGAATATCTTTCATGCGCAGCAATTCGTATAATCCGATTGAAGCAATAATATAAATGGCGATTGTAAATGGGAGCCCACCGATGATGACAAGCGGGAAAAATATGGCCAATGCGGCGATCGCTGTAATAATTCTCTGTTTCAAACTCCTTTATCCCCTTCCACACTTCCAAATCTTCGATTGCGCATTTGGAATTCTTCGATTGCACTTAACATGCACGACTCATCGAAGTCCGGCCAGAGAACCTCTGTAAAGGAAAATTCCGAATAAGCTAGCTGCCAAAGCATGAAATTCGACAATCGTACTTCCCCACTCGTCCTGATGAGCAAATCAGGTTCGGGTAAGTGTGATGTCATGAGATGTGAACCGATCAATGATTCGTCAATCTCATTGACTGTTATTTTGTTGTCGACAGCCATTTTGGCGATTTCTTTCACTGCTTCCACCATTTCCAGACGGCTGCCGTAATTCATTGCGAAATTCAGGACAAGTCCATCATTGCTGGAAGTGGCCTCTATCGCTTTTACGATTGCCTCTTTCGTATGTGGCGGAAGGGCATCGAAATTCCCGATCATTTCAACCCTTACGTTCTGTTCGATCAGTTCAGGCAAGTACGTTGTCAGGAATTCACCGGGCAGTTTCATCAAAAAGTCGATTTCCATTTTAGGCCGCTTCCAGTTTTCAGTCGAAAAAGCGTACAATGTCAAGACGTTGATGCCAATTTCATTTGCAATCCGGGTGATTTTCCGGACGGTCTTCATGCCTTCATGATGGCCGGCAATCCGCGGTAAACTGCGTCGTCTTGCCCATCTGCCGTTTCCATCCATTATGATGGCGACGTGTGAAGGGATTGTTCTACTTTTGACTTTCGTAAGCCTGTCGGAAATTGATGGTTGGTTCTCTACAGTTTTTTTCCGTAACAGTTTATCTAGCATTCCGTTTCCTCCACTCGCCTGCTATTTGAGCAAGTACCTAGTCTATCGTATCAAATCGGCCGATAAATTTCATTTAAAACAGTTGAAAAATAATGATTGTGGTCTTTTAGATTATGCTTGTTGTGTAGTGAATTATTTATCATTCTGGAAAGCGAATGAAATACGACCAGAAAAAAAGACGTCCTGAAAGTAGGACGCCCCAGTGTATAGAAAGTTCTTCGATCAGATTTCCATAATTTCATTTTCTTTATCTTTCGCAAGCTCATCGATTTTAACGATATAGGAATCAGTCAACTTCTGGATTTCTTCACCTTCACGCCGTAGTTCGTCCTCTGTGATTTCCCCATCCTTTTCAAGCTTTTTCAACTCGTCATTAGCATCCCGGCGTACGTTGCGGATTGCAATTTTGGAGTCTTCAGCTTCTTTTTTGACTTCCTTCACCAATTCCTTGCGTCGCTCTTCCGTTAAAGCAGGGACTGCCAAACGGATGACCGATCCATCATTGGAAGGAGTGATACCGATATCCGATTTCAATATCGCCTTTTCAATATCACCTAAAGTCGTCTTATCATACGGCTGGATGACCATCAGTCTCGCCTCTGGCACTGAGATGCCTGCCATTTGGTTCAACGGAGTCGGAGCTCCGTAATAAAGTACTGAAATCCGATCAAGCAATGAAGCATTTGCACGTCCTGCCCGGATGGAAGCAAGCTGTCTTGTGAAAGACCCGATCGCTTTGTCCATTCTTTCCTTCGTTTGATCCATTACCGCTTTCGGCATTTACCCATTCCTCCTCACAACCGTACCGATTGGTTCACCGAGTACAGCCTTTTTAATATTTCCATTATCCATAATTGAGAATACTACGAGAGGGATATCATTGTCCATACATAGGGTTGAAGCAGTTGAATCCATGACTTCAAGGCCTTGGCTGATTACTTCCAAGTACGTCAATTCCGTATATTTCACCGCGGTCTCATCTTTTAATGGATCTGCTGAATAGACGCCGTCAACATTGTTTTTCGCCATCAAGATGACGTCCGCTTCGATTTCCGCCGCTCTAAGAGCAGCTGTTGTGTCCGTTGAGAAATAAGGATTCCCTGTTCCCGCGGCAAAAATGACGACACGCTTTTTCTCAAGATGGCGGATCGCTTTCCTACGGATATACGGCTCAGCCACTTGCCTCATATCGATCGATGACGATACACGTGTTTCTACGTCTAACTTTTCAAGAGCGTCTTGAAGAGCCAATGAATTCATGACCGTGGCAAGCATTCCCATATAATCTGCAGTTGTCCGGTCCATGCCCATCTCGCTGCCTATTTTACCTCGCCATATGTTTCCTCCACCAACTACGACTGCAACTTCCACACCAAGGTCAACTACTTCTTTCACTTGTACTGCGACTGTCTTGATGATTTCCGGTGATAGACCATAGCCTTTTTCACCTGCAAGTGCCTCGCCGCTAAGCTTCAAAACAATTCTTTTATATTTTGGGACGCCCATATGTACCCTCCGTCTACTGTGTTTTCTCGAAAAATAGGGAACACAAGGTTGTGTCCCCTAATTGATCTTTTATCTGATCAGTTGCCTTTTACTTGGCTCATGACTTCATCAGCAAAGTTGTCTTCGCGTTTTTCAATTCCTTCACCGACAGCATAACGAACGAATTCTTTCAAAGTTCCGCCAGTCGATTTAACGAAATCACGCACTTTTTGATCGGAGTTTTTAACGAACGCTTGGTCAAGAACACAAATATCTTCGAAGTATTTTCCAAGACGTCCTTCAACCATTTTCGCAACGATGTTTTCCGGTTTGCCTTCATTCAACGCTTGTTCAGTAAGGACTTTACGCTCGCGCTCTACTTCGTCTTCTGAAACCTCATCACGTGAAATGTATTGTGGGTTCATAGCTGCGATGTGCATTGCAACGTCTTTAGCAGCATCGGAATCAGTAGTACCTTCAAGGATTATAAGCACTGCAATGCGGCCGCCCATATGAAGATAAGGACCGAAAGCATCGTTGTCTGTTTTTGTTTTCAATTCAAAACGGCGAAGAGTGATTTTCTCACCGATTTTAGCAACTGCATTGGAAATATGGTCAGCAACTGAAAGGCCGTTTTCCATTTTCGATTCGGATGCTTCTTCGACTGTTGCCGGTTTTGTTGCTAAAAGGTGTTCGCCAAGTTCTTTTACAAGAGCTTGGAACGCTTCGTTTTTCGCAACGAAGTCCGTTTCAGCGTTCACTTCGAAAATGACAGCGTCGTTACCGTTCACGATGATGTCTGTTGTACCTTCAGCAGCGATGCGGTCAGCTTTTTTAGCTGCGCTTGATAGACCTTTTTCACGAAGGAAGTCTACCGCCGCGTCCATATCACCATTTACTTCAGTAAGTGCTTTTTTGCAGTCCATCATACCTGCGCCTGTTTTTTCGCGCAGTTCTTTTACCATTTGTGCTGTAATTGCCATTGTTAGTTCCTCCTGTATGAGTGATTTGAGTCGACACCTTTAAAAAAGACGATAAGGGGTTGGCCGCTTATCGTCTGTTCTATTACTACTATTACTCTGCAGCTGCTGTTTCAGTCGCTTCTTCAGATACTTCTTCATCAGCGCCTTGTCTTGATTCGATTAATGCATCTGCCATTTTGCTAGTAAGTAGACGAACCGCACGGATTGCATCGTCATTCGCAGGAATGACATAGTCGATTTCGTCCGGATCACAGTTCGTGTCAACAATACCGACGAGTGGAATGTTCAATTTGATTGCTTCTGCCACAGCGATGCGCTCTTTACGAGGGTCAACAACGAAGATGACGTCTGGCAATGATTTCATATCACGGATACCGCCAAGGAATTTCACAAGACGATCGTGTTCTTTTCGTAGTTCAGAAACTTCTTTCTTAGGAAGTACATCAAATGTACCGTCCTCTTCCATCGTTTCGATCTTTTTCATACGTGCAACACGTTTTTGGATCGTACCGAAGTTTGTAAGAGTACCACCAAGCCAACGTTGGTTGATGTAGTACATACCTGCGCGCTCTGCTTCTTCTTTGATTGCATCTTGTGCTTGCTTCTTAGTTCCAACGAAAAGAACTTTTCCGCCATCTGCACCTACTTGACGCATGAAGTCATAAGCTTCTTCAAGTTTTTTCACCGTCTTTTGAAGATCGATGATGTATATTCCGTTACGCTCCACGAAAATATACTTTTTCATTTTCGGGTTCCAACGACGAGTTTGGTGTCCGAAATGTACACCTGCTTCAAGCAGTTGTTTCATTGAGATTACTGACATTTGTTTTTCCTCCAATTTGGTTATATTCCTCCGTATATATCATGCGATGGGACGACCTGTCGGCACCATTTCCCATCATCCACATACGTGTGTAGTAACACCATATGATAATATAACATACTGGTCATCCGATTGCAACTCACTTCCTGAATTTAAGAAGCAATTCCACTTCCGTTTTCCCTTTGCCAAGCCTTTTTGCAATTTCCTCGATCGGCTTTCCGTTATCATGCATGCGGATCGCAAGCGTCCGAGGATCCAATTCAAATTCTTCGGTTACCTGTGAGGCCAAGCTATCCTTGTTCAAAGCAGGCGCCGTCTTATAGGATTTCAACGCGGCTTTCATTGGATAACCCGGCGTCTTTATGGGAATTGTCTTTTTCTCCGATGACTTGATGGAATCATCTATTGGCCGATCCTCACGCGCAGTTTCCTGGAGACTCCTGTCTTCCTGCTGCTTCTCGATGATATTGATGAGTCGATCATTTTCCTCTTTCAGTTCGGACAAGTATGCAACGATCGCATCGTCCATTTCCGCCATCAGTTTATGTTGCTTCTTTTCCAAGTTGTTGAATTTTGATATTTTCATGTAAAGCAACGCCATGAAATAAAAGCTGATCATTTGCAAAATGAATAAAAATAATAAAAATACGGTTTGCATGCTAGTTATCCTGTAAAGTCGACAAACGAACCTTTGTAAGGATGCGTGGTCTTCTTTCCTTCTTCATTATGTTGATGTTCCTTTTCATTCCGTTCATGGTCCTGACTTCTCCCTTTTGCGTCTTTATCCGCTTTGGCATACTTCTCGGAATGACGGACACTTTCCCTGTTCTTCAATGTCTCTCTTTCAGTTTGAAGCTGTGCCTGGTCCTGGTTAAGTTGTGATTGCTGCTGTTTTTGTTCTGCCATCTTTCCCGCCTCAAACGTTTTAGGGATGGCTATTTGGAGTTCGATTCCTTTCAGGCTCATAAAATTCCTCCATCGACAATTTCCGGCAACAGTAATTTACGTAGTTTGAAAAGTGCTTTTGAATGGATTTGCGAAATTCTTGATGTTGACAAGTTAAGGATTTCCCCAATTTCGGTCAACGTCATTTCATCTGTATAAAACAGATTCAAAACAAATTGTTCGTTATGATTGAGTTCTTTTATTTTCAATGCCAAATCACTGACAAGCTCTCCCATGATAATCTGATGTTCGGGAGTACGTTCATGCTCATCTTTTATAATAAAGGATTTGTGTCCTTCCTCTTCATCATCATTCATACGCTCATCCATGGATAGAACATTCGAAAAATAGTGTTCCTGAACAGTCTGATAGACTTCATCAACTGAAACCCCAAGATGGTCCGCTATCTCTTCATGCGTTGCATGGCGCTGCAGTTTCTGCTCCAGTTTCGAGATCTCTTCCTCAAGCCTTTTCGATCTCTCGCGGGAAGAACGCGGCAGCCAGTCTTCCTTCCGCAAACCGTCGATGATCGATCCACGGATTCTGAAGGAAGCATACGTATCAAACTTCAAGTCCCTACCCGGATCGAATTTCGTCAAAGCATCGAATAGCCCTTGAAGTCCCAGGCTCATGATTTCATCCCGTGAAACATTGCGTGGAAGCCCTGAGCCGATTCGCTGTACATGGTAATTTACGAGTGGCGTATACTTCCTGACAAGTTTATCGCCGGCATCGGGATCCCGATCATTCAACCATAGTTTCCAACATGCATCTTCTTCTGTCAGACCCTCTTTGGACATCGAATCCCTCACTTTCCATGATGTTTCCGATAAAAATAAAGAAATTGTATGATTTCTATTATAGCAAATTCCGGCAAAAAATGGCGACTGAATCGTTCAGTCGCCTTGCTGCATCTATTCTCTTTAAAATCGCATTAAATTTCTTTAGTCCCCAAATTGACTGTTCGGATGCTCAATACGCTAGTCATCGGGTCGAACTCGATAGTCCGCCCACTGGAACCGCCCGTGTCTTCCGCTATGATCGGAATGGAAAGTCGCGCAAGCTCCTTTTTGACAGCTTCGACATTCCGTGGACCGATGCGGATGGAATCACTGGAGCCGAATTGAAACATTTGGGAGCCTCCCGCAATCTTGGCCTTTAAGGATAACGGGCGAACCCCTTCCGCTTTCAACAATTCCATTAATGAATAGATGCCGGTGTCCGCAAACTTTGCCGCATTCAAACGGTCCGACCTTCCCAAACTCGAATCCGGAAGCATGACATGAAGAAGTCCTGCAATCTTCTTCGATTCGTCATAGAGCACGACTCCGACGCATGACCCTAAACCTGATGTCCTGATGGAATTTGGCGCATGCACCAAATTCATATCGGCGATACCGACCCTTACCACTGATTTCATTTCGCTCATCTTACAGCACACCTAACGACCGGAAAATCGTTATATATGATTTGGGGTCGGGGAACAGGAAGAAATACCCATCCACACTTGAATTTCCGTCATCGCCTTGCTCTTCAATGCGCGTATCGATGACGATGACCTCATCGCTATAATGCGAAACTTCTATAAGACCGAAACTGACAATGGCTCCAACCATATCTACACTCAATGATGGAACTGTCGGATGGACTTTCAACGCTGTGAAATCCGATAATGCAGACAAATAAGAACCTGATAAGATATTTCCAAGCTCCTGCATTGCCGAAATTCCCATCTCCGGAATCGGCGATTTATAGAAGTTGAATTCTTTGTCGCCGATCAATCTACGGATGAGCTGGTTTGCGGAATCAATCGGCAGCACAAAGAACATGCTGCCTGATAGGTCCCCTTGAACTCTCAGGTAGATGCCTGCCACAATTCGTTCGGCTCCGCCTGCCAAATCAAACATTTCATCGAATGAGACGAGTGAAACTTTCGGAACATGCATTTCAATTTTCCTGCCGAGCAATTGGGAAAGGGAAGTTGCTGCATGGGCTGCCCCAATATTGCCAATTTCCTTCAGCACGTCAAGATGCATATCTGTAATCTTGTAATCAGATTTCATCCGTGGTCACTCTTTTCACAGGATCAAGCACTTTTTCAAGATTCAACATGACCAATAAGCGCTTATCCACTTTGGCAACACCTGAAATGAACTCCGATTCAATCGATCCTACGACTTCAGGCTGAGGTTCAATGGAATTGACCGGAATATCGATCACATCGTTTGCAGAATCAACGATAAGTCCCACTTCAAATTCTTCCAATGAAACAATAATGATCCTACTAGTGTCATCAATAGCCTTCACTTCCATGCCAAAACGCTCGCGCAGATCGATAATCGGAGTGACGACCCCTCGTAAGTTGATGACGCCTTTTATATAGGAAGGTATTTTCGGAACTCTTGTAATCGATATGAGCTTCTCGATCGACTCAACAACGTCGACTCCAACGGCATATTCCTTATCCATCAACTGGAATACGATCACTTTGATTTCTTTAGTACTTCCACTTATTTCAGCCACTGCAATCCCCTCCAGCCTACTTGATCAATGCATTGCAATCCACGATAAGCGCAACTTGTCCGTTCCCCAATATTGTAGCGCCGGAAATAGCGAATACGTTCTGAAGATAATTACCAAGTGATTTCAATACGATCTCCTGCTGCCCGATAAACGAATCTACGACGAGTCCAGCCATTCTTTCACCTTTACGGACGATGACTACAGATTGGAATTCTTCCTTCTCCCGTGCACCATCCATCTCGAAAATCCCTTTTAAGTTGACGAGCGGAACGATGCTCCCTCTGAAATCAATCACTTTCTGGTTATGCGCATTCAAGATGTCGGAAGTTTGAATGATAGCAGTTTCGATGATCGAGGAGAGCGGGATTGCATAAATATCTTTATCCAAGTTGACGAGCATTACCGAAATAATGGATAACGTTAATGGCAGTTGCACTTGGAAAAGAGAGCCTTGCCCTTCCTTTGAATCGATTGTAATGTGACCGCCAAGTGATTCAATTGTGCTCTTTACGACATCCAGACCGACTCCTCGGCCCGATACATCGGTAATTTTTTCCGCGGTGGAAAATCCGGATGCCATAACGAGTTCAGCAATCTGCCGATCCGTCAGCTTGGCTGCTATTTCTTCAGTAACAACGCCTCTTGCAAGCGCCTCTTGCAGAACCCGTTCCTTGTTGATGCCTGCCCCGTCATCTTCCAGTTCAATGAATACATGATTGCCGGAATGATATGCCCTCAATGTGACAGTACCTTCTTCACGCTTGCCTTTCGCGAGTCGTTCAGCAGGACTCTCAATTCCGTGATCCAATGCATTCCGGATCAAATGGACGAGGGGATCCCCGATTTCATCGATAACCGTTCGGTCCAATTCAGTTTCGGCTCCTATGATTTCAAGATTAATCTTCTTTTCGAGATCGCGTGCCAGTTGACGCACCATTTTCGGGAAGCGATTGAATACAGTCTCTACTGGAATCATGCGCATGTTCAGGATGATATTTTGAAGATCTCCTGAAACCCGGATCATCCGCTCGACAGTTTCATTCAAATCGGGATTATGTAATTCACTTGCAATCGATTTCAAACGTCCCCTGTCAATGACCAGCTCTTCGAAGAGATTCATAAGAATGTCCAACCGGTCAATATTGACACGGATTGTCTTGTTCGCATTATGTGCATTCGTTGCTCGGCGTCCTTTTTGAGGAACAGCAATTTCTTTCCCAGTTTCCTTAGCGGTTGTGGCCACGGAAACGGCCTCAGGCTCAGCAGGCAACTGTCCGGTAGTCAGGGATGCGTCCATAACCGGATGGATATCGACCTGATCCACTTCTGAAACCTTCATCACTTTTGCCTCTAGTGAACTTGCTTCTTCTTTAGAAATCAGAACTATGGTGAATACTTCATCAAAATCCTCATTTTCCAAATGTTCAACGGAAGGTTTTGTCTTGACGATTTCTCCTGATTTTTCAAGGATCTCGAAAACCATGAACACTCTCGCCGCCTTAAGCAAACAGTCTTCACGCAGTGTAACGGATATTTCATATGCATGGAAACCTTGTTCCTGCGATTGACCAATCACCGTCAGTTCATAATCATCGTAGTGGAGGGCTGAAGTATCTCGTTTCAGCGGCTCGACCGCCAAAGTGGAGGCAGCCGTCTCCATTACAGGAGCAACAATGGCTGATTGGCCAGTCTCTACACGGTTCAATGCAGTAACAAGTTCTTGTACATCCTTTTTCCCTGTACCGCCCTCTTCTATATCCATCACCATTTCTTCCAAATAGTCGACAGCACTAAAAACGATGTCGAGGATTTCGGTCGAAACACTGATTTTCGAGTTCCGGATAGCATCCAGAACATTTTCCATTTCATGTGTCAAGTCAGCGATATCTTCGTATCCCATCGTTGCGGACATCCCTTTCAACGTATGCGCTGAACGGAATATTTCATTGACAATCGCCAGATCGTCCGGATTTTTCTCCAGTTCCAATAACTGTTCATTACAAGCTTGAAGATGTTCTTTACTTTCTTCGAGAAACATTTCAAGGTATTGATTTGTATCCATCATGACGCCCCCTCAAGAATGTAAGATTTCCGTAATTGCTGCCGCAATGTCCTGCACATCAACAATACGATCGGCGAGACCGGCTTCTTTAATCGCTTTCGGCATTCCATAGACGACAGACGTCTTTTCGGATTCTGCAAGTGTAATCGTATAACAAGCCGATTTCAGTTGTTTCATCCCTTCCGTACCATCTTGCCCCATTCCCGTCATGATGGCCGTTACATATTGCAGTCCCTGTATGGTTGCAGCAGACTCCAACAGTATGTCTACAGATGGCCTATGCCCTGTTCGGGGTGGATCCATGGCGTCGAGCCTGACACAAAAGCCACCCGGGCATCTTTCGAATTTCAAATGTTTTCCGCCAGGTGCAATATAGGCAACACCTTTCAAAAGAGCTTCTCCATCCTCGGCTTCCTTCACCCTAATGTCACTTAAGCCGTCCAATCGCTGGGCCAATGATTTTGTAAATCCCGGCGGCATATGCTGAACGACCAAAATCGGGGCGTTTAGATCAGATGGCAGTCGTGTAAGCACTTCTTGCAGTGCCCGTGGCCCCCCTGTCGATGTGCCTATTATAACTAAAGTCTCCATTCCTTTGTGAATTTTTTTAGCGTGTAATGAATCTATTTGAGAGATTATTGAATCAGATGACCCTGTTCTCTTGTCAAAGAGAGGATATTCGTTCTTCATTTGGTTCTCGGCTCGTGTTAATGGTTGTTTTAGGAGATTGGAAATTCTGACTTTTGCAGCTGCAACTACTTTCCCGACAATTTCCTGTTCTATTTCATGTAAATTAAGTGAAATAGGTCCGCCGGGCTTGGCGACAAAGTCCACGGCACCATAATCCATTGCAATCATCGTGTTTTCCGCTCCTAGTTCAGTCGTGTTTGACAGCATGACAACAGGGGTAGGCTGCTGTTCCATGATTTGTCTCAAAGCCTCAAGACCGTTCATGATCGGCATTTCAATATCCATCGTGATGACATCCGGTTGTAGTTCAACTGCTTTAGCAACAGCATCTTTTCCGTTACGTGCTATTCCTACTACTTCAAGCTGCGGATGCTTGGCAAGCATGTCTGTTATCAATTTTCGCATAAACGCGGAATCATCGACGACAAGCACTCTTTTCACAGTGCCAAATCCCAAATCATTCACGCCCTTTCAAGAAAATCCCCTTCAACTTTTGAAGAAACCCGGTTTCTTGTTTTTCATCAGCTTGATCCCCTTTGACAAATTCGCCGGCTATTGCTGCCATTCGCTTTGAAATAAGAGCATTGGGAAAGAGCAATATAAATGGTTTTTGTGCATCCACCGCTTTATGGACAGCAGCGTCTTCCGGTAAACAACCTAAAATGGATGTGTCTTTATCAAGGAATTTCCTCATCGCATATTGCAATCGTGTCACCGCTTCATTGCCGTCATCGAGTTTTGACACCCGATTACTGACGATGCTGAATTTCTTATCCGGGTCCCGTAGACAGATGAACTTCATCATCGAATAGGCATCTGTTATTGAAGTGGGTTCTGTCGTGGAAATGACGATCACTTCATCCACCGCAATGATCAGTTCGATGGAACGTTGCGTCGCACCTGCCCCCATATCAAAAAGGATGAAGTCATACTCTTTTTGAAGGTGTTCGAAAGCAGCAAGCAATCGTTCAAACATATCCTCGGACCAATCGAGTACAGAATCCAATCCCGATCCACCTGATATGAATGTAAGTCCATCCTCATCTGCATTTATAACATTTTCCAATCGTTGTTGGCCGGTCAAATAATCTTTCAAACTATGTTGCGGAGCTACATCAAGTAAAATATGAATGTTGCCCATGCCGATATCCATATCGACGACAATGACTTTCTTTCCTTTCAGTCTTAAAGAATGGGCGAAGTTCGTCGAGAAGTTCGACTTGCCCACCCCACCTTTCCCACTGACAACTGCAATGGATTTGGCCAATCCGCCCTGGGCTTTCAACATCTTCATTCGAAGTGCTTCTGCTTGGTCACGCATGTTCAGCACCTGCCAATAACAATGTAAGCATTCTATCGACATCTGCTTCAGTTAAATCTTCCGGCACTTCCTGTCCATCCGTGTAATAAGCGGTGCCAAAGCCGTATTGTTTCATTAGATTGAACATAGGACCAATCGATCCCGTTTCATCCACTTTCGTAAAGATGAATTTCTTGATCGGAAAGGAAGTGAACTTGTCGATGATTGTCCTCATGTCCTCTTCCTTCGATGTCACAGATAAGACAAGGAATGATTCCATGTCCAGCGAGAAATCGATCAGACGCTTCAAATCATCTACAAATTTAATTTCTTTATAGTTACGGCCGGCTGTATCGATGAAGATCAAGTCAAGATCTTGCATTTTCCTAATGGCTTCTGCAAAGTCTTTGCTGTTATAGGCGATTTCAACTGGCGCCTGCAATAGATTCGCATACGTGCGCAATTGTTCAATTGCAGCAATTCGATAAGTGTCAGTCGTTATGAAGCCAATCTTCTTTTTATCTTCCAAAAGGGCCCTGGCCGCAATTTTAGCAATCGTTGTCGTCTTCCCGACCCCGGTTGGGCCAAGGACATTAATATATTTTTTGGTAGTTGAAATGCCGCCAAAAGGCAAGTCCGAGAATTCTTTCGTTAAGAACGTCTTCGCTAATTCCACTTGTTCCTCTTTTGAAAAATCCGTCTTTTTCTTTTTCATCATCGTAAAGATTTCATTTCCAATTTGGAGGGTCAGCTCTTCCGACAACTCCTGTCTTTCTAAAAAAGTGAGCAACGGCTTCAGCTCATCCGGGAAATTAGCGAATGAAGCGGACTGTTTCATTTCCTGAAGCAGTCTTTTCATTTCATTCATTTCTTTCCTTATTTCTGCTTCCTGCTTCAGATCTACAAACTCGGCAGCCGGTTTCGGTATGAATGAGGTTGTTGCCGGCGTAAAGGAAGGTTCATCGAAACCGGCGACGACTTCAACCGACTTCTTTTGAAAAAAGCCGAGAAACCCTTTGGAGGTGACGACATTTGAGCTGAGGATGACAGCTTCATCCCCGAAATCGGCTCTCACCTTCTTCATCGCCTCCACCATCGTCTCGGCTGTATATTTCTTCATCTTCATCAGATATCCACCACCCCGACACTTTGGACTTCAATTGAAGCTTCAAGCTCATTGTAAGATAAAACAGGTATTTGCGGGAAGTACCGCTCCGTAATTTGCCTTAAATACATTCTGATTGCCGGCGAGCAGAGAATGACAGGTGACTGGTCCATCAGCGCCACCCTCTCGACCTCTCTAGCAATCGATTCCAGTATTTCTTGGGAATGGGATGGGTCAATCGACAAATAATTGCCTTGCTCGGTCTGCTGTATATGATCCGCGATCAATTTCTCGACTTTCCCTGATACGGTCAATACTTTCAGCGCATCGACCCCGGTTGAATATTGCCCGGTGATTTGTCTTGCAAGAGATTGCCGTACATATTCCGTCAATAAATCGATATCCGATGAATACTTCGAATAATCGGCAAGCGTCTCAAAAATGATAGGCAAGTTGCGGATTGAGACATTTTCATTCAATAACTTAGCCAATACTTTTTGGATTTCACCTATGGAGAGAGGCGTTGGTGTAAGTTCATCGACCAAGATTGGATACGTCTCCCGGACATGATCGACGAGCTGTTTCGTTTCTTGGCGCCCAATCAGGTCGGCTGCATTCGCACGAATCACTTCAGTGAGATGGGTCGAGACGACGCTTGGCGGATCGACGACCGTATAACCCATTATTTCGGCATCCTCTTTGACGTCTTCAGTAATCCACTTTGCAGGAAGGCCGAATGATGGCTCAATCGTGTCAATTCCAACAATCGAATCATCGCCCCCTGGACTCATCGCAAGATAGTGATCAAGAAGCAATTCACCTCTTGCCAATTCATTTCCCTTGATCTTGATGCGATACTCATTCGGTTGCAACTGGATATTGTCCCGGATCCGGACGACCGGAATGACGAGCCCCAATTCAAGTGCAAGCTGCCTTCTGATCATAACGACCCTGTCCAGTAGATCCCCGCCTTGCTGGGCGTCGACCAGAGGGATGAGCCCGTAGCCGAATTCGAACTCGATCGGATCGACATTCAACAGGTTGACCACATTTTCCGGGCTCTTCATCCCTTCCGTTTCAACTTCTTCTTCCATTTCAAGCAATTCCGCAGGATCTTCCTCAGGTTTTCGAGACATCGTGACGGCACCTAACACAAGAAGTGCTGCAATCGGAATCGTAAGGATGTCATTGATTGGTGTAAACAGTCCAAGAAGGAAAACTGTTGCAGCTGCAACGTAGAGAAGCTTGGGCTGGCCTAAAAGCTGTCTTGTTATATCCGTACCAAGATTTCCTTCGGATGCTGCACGCGTTACGACAATCCCTGTCGCGGTGGAGATGAGCAAAGCCGGTATTTGGGAAACGATCCCATCGCCAACGGTCAATTTGGAGAATTTGGTCGCAGCCTCGGCAAATGGCAAGTCCATCTGCGCAACACCGATGATCATCCCTACGAGAAGGTTGATGATGACGATAATGATTCCGGCAATCGCATCTCCTTTAACAAATTTCGTTGCTCCATCCATCGCACCATAGAAATCGGCTTCATTGCTCACTTTCTCACGGCGCATCCTTGCTTCTGTCTCAGAAATCATTCCTGCGTTCAAATCGGCGTCGATACTCATCTGCTTACCCGGCATCGCATCGAGCGTAAAGCGGGCGGCCACTTCAGAAACCCGCTCAGACCCCTTCGTGATGACGATGAACTGGATGATGATCAAAATGACAAAGACGACAAGACCGACGATGATATTTCCGCCGGTTACAAATGTACCGAATGTGTCGACAACTCCGCCTGCATCCCCTTGTGATAGAATTGCACGGGTTGTTGAAACGTTCAAACCTAGACGGAATAGCGTCAGCAATAATAGCAACGAAGGAAATATCGAAAATTGCAACGCTTCCTGCATATTCATCGATGTCAAAAGGACCATTAATGCAAGTGTTATATTAATAATGATCAAAAAGCTTAAAAGCCAAGGCGGTAATGGGATGACGAGCATGGCAACAATCATAATGACCGCTGCCAACACTCCGATATCTCTGAACTGCATGCCATCCCCTCTTTCTCTAAATATATATATCAATGATTGCGTCCGGAGTCTTAACTTGCATCAGCAAGTCATATTTTCCGTTGTATGCGATAAACATATGCCAATATTTCCGCGACTGTCTTAAAGAACTGATCGGGAATACGATCCCCGATCTCTACATCGTCGTACAGTGACCTTGCCAATGGACGATTTTCCACCATGACAATATTATGCTCCTTCGCAATCAGCTTGATCTTTTGTGCGACGAAGTCTGCCCCCTTTGCAATGACGACGGGCGCGTCCATCTTTTCATCATCGTATTTCAGTGCAATTGCAAAGTGGGTCGGATTTGTGATGACGACATCCGCCTGCGGCACCTCCTGCATCATCCTTCGCATCGCCATTTCCCTTTGGCGCTGTTTGATGCGCGACTTGATGATCGGATCGCCTTCCGTATTTTTATATTCATCCTTAATATCCTGCTTGGACATCCGCAAGTTTTTCTCGTAATCAAACTTTTGATAAAAATAGTCCAATACGGAAATGAATAACAGGACGAATGAAGCGATGATGCCCATTAAAGCGACCAATTGCCCGACCGTCACCAATGTGTCATAGGGCGTTTTGAAAGCCAAACCTAACACTTTTTCGATGTTCGTCATGAGAAGGAATGTCGTCACTGAACCGATAAAAGATATTTTCAACAAAGACTTCAATAATTCAACGATTGCACGAATGGAGAATATCCTTTTCAACCCTTTAATCGGATCTATCTTCTTTAAGTCGAATTTTAAAGGCTCTGCTGTAAACAGCAACCCGAATTGCATCAGGTTTCCTACTATGCCCCCAATGACCGCAACGGCCATAATCGGCAGGAGGATATATGCCATTTGAACAATCATATTTATGTAAAGAATCATCGTTTGGTCGATGTCCAATGCCTTTATTGAAATGGATTCTGTAAATGAATGTGTAAAGAACACAAAAAATCGATCACGCATAAAGCCGGCAGCGAAAAAAAGGAACAGGAATACGAAGAGAAGGACAACTGCAGTTGTAACATCCTGGCTCTTTAACACCTGTCCCTTCTTTCTGGAGTCGAGTCGTTTCTTAGGAGTGGCCTTTTCTGTCTTTTCGCCTGCAAAGAACTGTAAATCTAAACGTAGCATCCGTCAGCCACCTCCTAAGATGATCATCAAGTCCCTCATCGCCGACATCATCACTTCAAACAATTTTCTCATCATCGCAATCATGACCGTGAACATCGTTACAAGGACGAGGAAACTGACACCGATTTTAATGGGAAATCCGACAACGAATATATTCAGTTGAGGAACCGTCCTCGCTGTTATCCCTAAAGCCAAGTCAACAAGAAATAATGTAGCTACAATTGGTACGGACATTTGGAATGCAATGGCGAACGTCGTGGCAAATGTCCGGATTACGAATTCGATGAGCCGTTCATCACCAAATGCAGGCCAAAGCATATCAATCGGTATGAAGCGGTAACTGTAAAAAATTCCGTCAAGGAGCATATGATGGCCATTCAATGTCAGCAACAGCAAAATGGCGAGCACATTGAAAAATTGACCTAGGAGCGGCGACTGTGCACCTGTTTGCGGGTCGATGACGTTTGCAATGGCAAATCCCATCTGGAAATCGATAAAGCCACCGGCAATCTGGATTGCCGACATGACGATATAGGCGATAATACCGATGAAGATGCCGGTAATAGCTTCTTTTATTACTAGGAGTATGTATGTGGCATCAATTTCAATTCCCGGGGCGTCGATTGTATACACCATCATCCAAGCCAATAATGCGGCAAAGATGATCCTATGCGTCGTCGGGATCGCGCGGTAGGAAAACAGAGGGACAGTTACGATAAAGGCGGTCACTCTTGTCAATATGAGCAAGTACGCAGCCAAGGAAGGAATCAGTTCTTCCATTCCATCACCCTATATACCGAATTAGATTGTCGAAAATATCTGTCGCGAACGCCGTCACCCTGGCCAACATCCAAGGACCGAAAAAGATAAGTGCGACAAGGACGGCGATGATTTTCGGCACAAAAGCCAACGTCTGCTCCTGGATTTGTGTCGTCGCCTGGAAAATACTGACGACCAAGCCGGAAACCAATGCAACAATCAACAGCGGACCGGAAGTTAATAAAATGACCCACACCGCCCGTTCAGCTATCGCTATGACTACTTCGCCTGTCATTACTTATCACTCCTAAACTGTTAATTTGCCGATTTCCGAAAGGGAGATGACAGGTTTCGTTCTTTACTTCCTAGCTAAAAACTTTGCAATAAAGACTTTACGATAAGATACCATCCATCGACTAGGACGAATAACAGAATCTTAAATGGCAAAGAAATCATAACCGGCGGCAACATCATCATCCCCATAGACATGAGAATACTTGCAACAATCATGTCAATGACAAGAAATGGGATGAAAATCATGAAGCCCATTTGGAACGCGGTCTTAATCTCACTTAAAGCGAAAGCCGGCACTAACATTGTCAATGGAATGTCTTCCAACGTTTCAGGACGCTCCGCTTGGTTGTATCGTAAAAACAACTCCAAATCTTTCTGCCGTGTGTGTTTGCTCATGAACTCTTTGAATGGCAAACTTGCCTGTTCATATGCCTCCTCGAGAGTAATTTCTTCAGCAAATAGAGGTGTCAGGGCTGTTTCATTCACCTGTTGGAAAGTAGGCGCCATGACAAAGAAGGTCAAAAACAGAGCAAGCCCGACAATAACCTGGTTTGGCGGCATTTGCTGCGTTGCCAGTGCAGTCCTGACAAAAGACAAAACAATGACAATCCTTGCGAATGACGTCATAAGAATGAGGATTGCCGGCGCTAGTGATAGGACTGTTAGAAGGAGAAGCATCTTGATGGATGTCGATACATTAGTTGGGTTGCTGTCCGAAAAAAACTGGACGAAATCATTCATCTTCTCTGCTCTCCTTTTCTGCCAATCGGTTCAAATGCTTTTTCCTCTCCGCCTTCAATTCATCAAGTCTGGAAGTGAACATCTTCTTAAAATCTGCGGGTTGCTCGCTTTCTTCCGATGAATCCCCTTTGCCTAGAGGAAGCATCGTCAGTAATTTATTCAATGCGCCCGGCGGAGTAGTAAGCCCATCATCAGTATCGAGATAACTTTCCAATGACGCGATCTCTTTCGGGTCTGTAATCTCTTTAAGAAGCCTTACTTCGTCACCAACGCCTATTAGATAATAAGATTCTCCGATAACGACCAATTGGATGGATTTCTGCTGTCCTAACGAGATACCCCCGACATTTTTCATTAATCGATGTTGGCCAAACATTCGGTTCTTCCGGTTAATGAATTTTAATAGCGCGAGAAGAATTCCGGCTACAAAGAGCAACGCCAAAAGCGTCTTTACATAATCCCACCAAGACAAGCCGACAGCTGCCCCGTCTTGCGTGCGGTCGGCAGCTGGCTCGTCTTCCTCAATTACATTTGTAATTTCTTCTCCATTGTCCTTATCCTTTCCGTACCAATCAGATACAGATTTAGTAGGACTGTCGTCTGCCTGTGTCACGGTAGGGAGAGAGCTGATTAGGACGATTACCAGTAGGAAAACCGATGAAAACTTTTGCAAAACTGATAAATTCATAAGTCAACCTATTGCTTTTTGGATTGCTTCAACAACACGATCAGCTTGGAACGGCTTCACAATGAAGTCTTTTGCCCCAGCTTGAATTGCATCGATGACCATCGCTTGTTGTCCCATTGCCGAGCACATAATGATTGTTGCTGACGGGTCCTTTTCTTTAATGGCTTTCAACGCCGCAATCCCGTCCATTTCAGGCATCGTAATATCCATCGTTACTAGATCCGGCTTCAACTCCATATACTTTTCAACAGCTTGCGCACCATCGGCAGCTTCACCGACCACTTCAAAATTGTTCTTTGTCAAAATATCCTTAATCATCATGCGCATGAAAGCTGCATCATCCACTATTAAAATACGTTTACCCATTCTCATGACCTCCCGGATCTTATCTTAAATTATTCAATCGTTCCGTCTGGCTCAAAATATCCGTTATCCGCACACCGAAGTTCTCATCAATAACGACGACTTCCCCCTTGGCGATATGGCGGTTATTTACCAAAATATCGACCGGTTCCCCTGCCAATTTATCCAATTCAATGATGGAACCGCTGGACATTTCAAGGATTTCTTTAACCGACCGTTTCGTCCTTCCTAGTTCCACAGTCACCTGTAAAGGGATATCCAACAACATATTCAAGTTGTTCGTTTCGGTTTGATTTAAGGACGGACCTTCAAAGTTCGCAAAACGCGCTTCCTGTACGTGTACTGGTGGTTGTTGCCGCCTTTGAGGCATCCGTTGCTGAACCGGCTGTTCATAATTAGGCTGTTCATAAGCAGGGGAGGCTATCGATTGAGATGCACTTTTCCCATAATTATTACCTGAATGGTCCTCTTGCGGATTTTCAGGTTGGCGCGGTTTTTGTTCGTTGGATAGAGCCGTTCTGGCCGGCGATTCCAATGTAACAGCAGCTTCCTCCTGTGCGCCCATGTCCATAAGCGACGCAACAAGGTTTTTTCCGAATTGAAGCGGGAACAATTGCATAATGTTTGAATCGATTAAGTTTCCGACTTTCAACTCGAATGAAACTTTAATCATCATTTCATCCTTCGGAATCTTATCGATGCTTTCCTCATCTTCCATATTCATTAAGTCTATAGATGGAGGGGAGATATCGACTCTCTTATTGAGTACGGTGGACATCGACGTAGCGGCCGAGCCCATCATTTGATTCATCGCTTCCTGTACAGCACTGAGATGGATATCATTTAATTCTTCATTTGGAGCCATTCCATCCCCGCCCAACATAAGATCAGCAATGATTGCGGCATCACTTTGTTTAATGACGAGGAGATTCGTGCCATTCAACCCTTCCGTATATTCCACTTGGATTGCAACATATGGATGAACGAATTCTTGTTCCAGCATACTGCGGTCCACTACAGAGATTTCGGGAGTAGTGATTTCCACTTTCTGCCCAAGCAATGAGGAGAGGGCTGTTGCAGAGCTTCCGAAGGAAATATTCCCGACTTCCCCTAATGCATCTTTTTCCATTTCACTTAATTGGGCGTCTAAATTCTGATGTTCAGAGGACGATGTTGCTGTTTCTTCCGTACGGATTGGTTCTCCACGCAGCAACGCTTCGATTTCTTCCTGTGAAAGCACGTTATCACTCATCATCTTCATCCCCTCCGTTCAATATATCGATTATTTGTACAGCCATCCTGTTTCGAAGATGACCTGGCTGTGCTGTGAATTTTGGTATGTCTCCCACTTTGACAATGAGAGGGTCTTCGATTTTCCGGTCAAGGGAAATGACATCCCCCACTTGAAGATACAAGAAATCCTCAACCGACATCGAACCTTTTCCTAGTTCAGATGTAAGCGGCAAACTTGCTTGCTTCAACCGCTTTTCCAAAATGATGCTTTGTTCGGGCGTCGGTTCCTTTTTATTGGTCTGCATCCAATAACGAACCGATAAATTCGGGACAATCGGCTCGAGGACGACATGCGGGATGCATATGTTGATCATGCCGCTGGATTCCCCGATGGCGATGTTGAACGAAATAACGACTACCGTTTCATTCGGTGAAATCATTTGAAGGAATTGCGGGTTCACTTCCATTTCTGATAGGAACGGATCGATTTCAATGATTCCCGACCAAGCCTCGCGTAAGTTATCAAATGACCGTTCGAAAAGGTTTGTCAATATCTTCGTTTCGATTTCGGTCATATTATCCGCTTTTCCAGGGCCTTTCCCCACGCCGCCCATCAATCGATCAAGCATCGAATAGGCGACGTTCGGATTGACTTCCATGATGATGTTTCCTTCAAGCGGCGGCACCTCGAAAATATTGAGCAATGTCATATTCGGCATGGACCGGATGAACTCCTCAAAGGGGATTTGATCGACCGATGCGACGTTAATTTGGATATACGTGCGCAACTGCGCGGAATAATATGTCGTCAATAATCTGGCAAAGTTTTCATGGATCCTTGTCAGGCTACGGATTTGATCTTTTGAGAAGCGGAGGGCACGTTTGAAATCATATACTTTGACCTTCCGGGTCTCATCTTCCTTCTGCATCTCTTCCGCTGACATTTCACCTGTCGATAATGCTGATAACAAAGCATCAATTTCATTTTGGGATAAAATATCTCCCGGCATAAGGCCACCTCCCGGCATAGTATATGTCAATTCTTTTGTTATTGGATTATGTACGAAACGATGTACACTTTTTCGATTTCACCATTTTGCATGAGGGGATTCAATTGTGATTTGATGGAATCCTCGAATGCCTGCTTACCTACTTTTCCATCGAAATCCTTTGAAGTCATTTCAGACAACTCCTGGATGACGATGTTTTGGACTTGGAAATCCCTCTTCGCCAGTTCTGCAGCGGCTTTTTTGTTCGTCGTTTGGATTTTTAATGAAATGCGGATAAATTGACGGCCAGATAAGTTTGTCATGATTTCTGGTACATCGACGGACGCTTCAAGGATTTCATCAATCGTCGGCTCTTTATCCGCGGAATCCCCTTTTAATTGAAGTGTGAGGAAGAGACCGATGATTCCGACAAGCGTCAAGGTTACTACAATGATTAATGCGATGGTTATAGCTTTATTTTTCATTTTCTTCACCTCGGATATGCGGATTCGATAAGAGTTGGACCGATTGATAGAAGTTGACGATACGTCGATTGACTTCGTCGATCGGGTCCAGGACGACGTATTTGGTGCCGGTTGTCAGTGTGATTGTTGTGTCTGGAAATGATTCGACGGTTTCTATGTATAGTGCGTTCAACATGAACGCTTTGCCATTGAGGCGAGTTACTTTGATCATATGTAAGGGGCCGGGCACTGGGCCGGCCCGACCCTCCTTTGCTATAAACGCATAAAGTTGTTTATTCACGCATAAACTCGATTTATTACGCATAAATCGCAATAGACGCGCATAATTCTTTTTAAAAGCTCATAAATGTTTGTGGAGAAGCATAAATGCTTCTAAAAGCGCATAAAAAGAATCTAACCTCCAAACTAGGCCGTTGCTTTCCGTTTCAGCACTCGCTTTCCGCGGGCATGGCTTGAGCCTCCTCGTCCGCTTCGCTACCTGCGGGGTCTCAAGGCTCATGCTATTCCCGCAGGAGTCTCGCGCTTTCACTTCAAGCAACTACGGCAACATAAAGGTTATATGACTTTTAAATATAAAGTAAAGTCAATATTTATCGTTTCAAATTAACAAGTTCTTGAAGGATTTCGTCCGATGTTGTGATGATACGTGTGTTTGCTTGGAAACCACGTTGTGCGACGATCATTTCAGTGAACTCTTCAGCAAGATCGACGTTGGACATTTCTAGGAAGCCGGATTCAATGGAACCTAGACCAGCAGTTGTTGCAACATTTTTAACAGGCGTTCCAGAGTTAGCAGTGCTTTGGAAGTAATTACCTCCCACCTTTTGCAAGCCGGCTGGATTAGGAAACTTAGCTATTTCAAGTTGACCTGCCCATCTTAATGTTCCTTCAGCATCAACAAATGTAACCGTGCCATCTTGGCTAATAGACATTGATTGGGCTGTCGTCGGAACGACAATAGGTTGATATTGTATAGTTTCTGTTTCGTTTACTCTATCTTCCGTATCATAAGTTAGAGTTCCCGCAGTTGGATACTCTTCATTTGTAGGTACACCTGCAACACCAACCAAGTATTTTCCACTTGAATCAACTAAGTACCCTTGATTATCCATGTAGAAGTTTCCTGCTCTTGTATAGGAGATATCATTAAAACCGGTAGGAGCTCCTCCTTGTTTTGGACCTTCCGCTACTTGGAAAAATCCATCTCCTGAAATCGCTAAGTCCAGTATGTTTCCTGTGAATTGTGTAGATCCACCAGTATGAATAGTATCAATTGCTGAGATTTGGGATCCTAAACCTACTTGCTTAGGATTGACCCCACCAAGTGTGTTGTTTCCACCTGAAGCTCCCGCCACCGTTTGCGATATCAAATCCTTAAAAATGACTCGTCCTTTTTTAAACCCATAAGTATTAACATTCGCTATATTATTCCCGATGACATCCAATTTAGTTTGGAAGTTTCGTAGGCCTGAGATTCCTGAGTACATTGATCGTAACATATTAATTTTTCCCCTCTCGGATTGTGAGTGTACTTGCCTCTGTCAGTCGGCAGTACGTTGGCATCCTCTGTCTGAGGTCCTGCCGGTGTTAGCTGAGCACGATTGTGCCGTCGATGTTTGTGAATAATTGGTCTTTCGCTTCCTTGCGATCCATCGCTGTAATGACTGTGGAATTTTTTGCGCTGATGATCAGTGCTGCTTGATCCATCAGTACAAGCGATTCTTTGATTCCCTTCACTTTTGCTTCATTCACCTTGTCTGTGATGTGCGCCCATTCAGTTTCTGAAATATGAATGTTCCGTTCCTTCAGTCTGTCATTTGCGTGTTTGCTGATTTTTAATTCCTGCGGCTGGATCGCCTTGTTCAGCTGTTCGATAAATGACTGTTTCGGCTGTGGCGGTGTTTTCAAAGGTTGTCCATGGCGGATGAGTGGCTGCGATGGAACGTGGTGGATGTTTAACTTGTCCATACACTCGCTCCTTTTTTGTTATTGACTGATGGATGTGAATGAATCGCCATCGATTCTTGTACCGTCGTCCAATATATATTGGAGTTTTCCTTCCTTATTGGAAACGGATACGACTAGACCTGATTTTTCTTCTTCTCCATTCATATAGCCGACTATTTTCCCGATTAAAAGACTGGCTTCAACTAAACTATTCGTATTTCCTGAGTCTGCTAGCACTTCAGAAATATTGCCGGGTGTGAGTTCTTTTCCGTCCGCCATTGTAAAGACGACAGATCCGTTTACGAATTTCGCGGATTGGATAATACCTGTCCCTTCATTGACGATCGGTTTGCCTGCTTCGTCCTTCATTTCGGTCATTTCGTGCCAACGAACATTCTTTCCGACGAATTGATTGTATTGAATCAATTGAGATTGGTTTTGTGCCTCAGCGAACTTTTCAAATGCGCTTGCCAAGTTCATTGTTTGTTCTAATGATGAAAACTGTGCCATCTGTGCGATGAATTCATTATCTTTCATCGGGTTTGTCGGATCCTGGTTTTGCAGCTGTGCAATAAGGATTTTCATGAATGCATCCTTGCCCATCGTTTCAGGACCTGTTTGCCGTTGGTCCCGTTGTTTATTTATAAGAAACATTGATTCCGTAATCGGTTTTTGTCCATCTATCATTCACTACACCTCCAGTTCAATCATATGTTCTTCAAACGAAAGCTCTTCTTCCGATGATTGGTTCTTTTTGTTATCATCCGTCTGTTGCTCACGTTTGAATTGTTCATTAAACGATTGTTCACGTTCATTTCTCTGCGATTCTTGGATTGTCTGGGCTATGTCAACGCGGTCAACTTGCAAGTTCTGCTGATTAAATGCGTGTTTCAGTTGATGCAACTGACTATCAAGCATTCCTTTGGCAAGTGCCGTTGATGCAAGAATCCTTGCTGTCATGACTCCATTCGTTTCAAGCAGCTCGATACGGATTTGGCCGAGATGTTCAGGATATAACTTGATGAGCATCCGATTAGTTCCGCCAACTTGTCCGAAGTTGGACCTTTTCATTAACGCCTGCATTTCCCTGAGTAGTGTTTCGCTTCGATTTGTTGGATTCGGTTCAGCTTGCTGTATAGGCATTTCTGCTTTAACTATTGTTGAAGTTGCATGTACAGCACCAGATTGCGGTGTTGTATCAGCTTGTTTCTGCCCAGATCCTTCTGCATTTGCGGATGTTGAAGAATTCGTTTCAAGGACGATTCTAAAATCGGTTTTTTGATTCAAGAATGGCAATTGTTCCTGCTTCCCTGCTGTTTCCATCCTCTGTTCGAAATGACCAGCAGCCGCTGTCATCATATGGCGAAAACTATCGACCTTTTGCTCCATCCATAAATCCATATCTGATTTCGGAGCCAACAATTCTATCGTTTTTAGTAAGGATAGAAGTTGGGTAGCCTCATTCTTTGTTCCAGGATTTTGAAGTTCCTCATTCAAATTTTCGAAAAAACGGATTCCAGCTTCATCGATCATGTTCAACAATGTCCACATATCGGCGGAGATGTTCAATTCCTCAGTTTCGCCTTTAGATATGCCGGCTTCTTCCAACAATTGTTGAAGCTTTTTGAGCATTTCTTCAGGATTGATCGACAACCAATTTGCTACTTCTTCTAAGCTTCCGCTGCTTCCAAAAGCAACATGCTCGTTACCTTGAATCGCTTGTACAGCACTTTCCAAACCTTCAACAGTTGTAGCATTAAATAGATTTGGAATCGATTCGATTGGAATTTCTCCGTTAGTCGGACTCTTCGCTTTAGGCGTTTTTGAAGTAACGCCGGCGAATACCGCTCCGAACTTGGAATTGGCCGGACCGCCGTTTTGCATTTTGTTTGTTGAAACTTGATTTATGCCTATCCTCGTTTGCAATGCTACAATGTTCACTCTCTTTTCACCTCCTCTCAATAAATGCCACCTTCAGCTTCCGCTTACTTTGTCATGAGACTTGTGTACTTTGCGGCATCTTCAGGCGACATCTTTTCTAATATCGGTGCGAGAACTTCAGGTTTTAGGTTGCTAAGTAATTGGATTGCTTCCGCATCGCTCATTTTCGTGATGACGGGGGCTGCTGACTTTGCCGACATTTTCTCGAATGTTGAAATGATTTCTTTCATGTCGCGTTTATAATCATCTTTCTCCGTTTTCAACGCTTCAATTTGAGCCAACAAGCTTTTTTGTTCATCCAGCAAAGACTTTTTTTCGTCTGCTGATTTCGCAAGATCTTCTTGGAGTTTGAACAGTTCGGCTTCCTTCTCTTGGATTTTCGCCTGCAATTCGACGACACGCTCTTCGATGATCAAGTCGCTGCCTTTTTCATCATCAACCTGCTTTTCTGCTGTGAATGGAAGGGATTGTGTCCATTCCTTCGCTTTGTCAAAAACGTTCACATCAGCGACATATGCGATGATCAATAGCACCATCGTCGTGAAAAGAAGCGGAATGAGAGTCCATAGCAACACTTCCTGGAAGAGGCGGGTGCCTTTCTTCTTTTCAACGATCTTCTCGTCAGTTTGCAGTTTTGAGTTCCTTGCCAAATTACCACCCTGTTTCTCTTCGATGGAACTTCAATGTTGATAATTCATCCAACAAACTTGCTTCCGCTTGTTCCACTTCAGTACGATAATGTTCTTTATCTTTTTCCTTCATCTTTTCAAACTTTTTCACTTCGATTGTCTTCTCCAGCAACTTCTCTTCAAACCAATTCATTTTGGAACGGGCTTTAAAGACTGATTGCTGCAGGCCCTCGATCCGTTTATCGAGGCTATCGATAAATCTGGCATAGTGATGGATTTCATTGATGGAAAAGCCTGTCGTCATTTTTTCCTGATGTTCGGCAATGACGTCTTCCTTCCGTTTCAATACTTCATATAATTCGGTTGCGACCGTTTCGAAAGATTCGACTGCTTTCTTGAATTCTATCTCGGTCTCCGTTTTCACCTGTTCCCGGTAATTGAGCACCTTTTCAAATCGGTATTCATAAGGTTTCATCGTGTACCTCCTCCTGGAGCAAGCGATATCAATTCTTCGATGCTGTCTTCCATCTTCACATTCTCTTGATAACTCTGCTTCAAAAAGTTGGTGATATGCGCCTCGTATTCGATGGCTTCATCGATTTCCCTTGAAGTGCCACGCTTATACGCTCCGATATTGATTAGATCTTCCGACTTGTCATATGTGTAATACAATTCCCGAAGCTTTTCGGCTGCTCTGACATGTTCCGGACTAGCAATATGATTCATGAGACGGCTTACGCTTTTCAAGACATTAATGGCTGGATATTGCCCTTTGTTGGCAAGTGTCCTATCCAAGACAATATGGCCATCAAGTATACCTCGCACCGCGTCGGCAATAGGCTCGTTCATGTCATCGCCATCAACAAGCACTGTGTAAAATGCCGTAATCGCGCCGACATCGTTTGTTCCGGTCCGTTCCAAAAGCTTTGGTAAAATCGAGAATACAGATGGCGTGTAGCCGCGCGTTGCTGGGGGCTCTCCTACCGCAAGCCCGATTTCCCTTTGCGCCATGGCGACTCGGGTGACGGAATCCATCATGAGCATGACGTTCAATCCTTTATCCCGGAAATACTCTGCAATCGCCGTAGCTGTGAAGGCTCCTTTAATTCTCATTAAGGCAGGCTGGTCGGAAGTTGCTGCAACAACGATTGTCTTGCTTAATCCATCGGGACCTAAATCCCGCTCGATGAACTCCCGGACTTCACGACCACGTTCTCCGATCAGACCAATAACATTCAAATCAGCCGTTGTATTTCTTGCAATCATCCCGAGCAAAGTGCTTTTTCCAACGCCCGACCCCGCGAAAATCCCGACCCTTTGGCCATTTCCGACGGTCAACATCCCGTCAATCGCTTTGACACCGACAGCGAGTTTTTCACTGATGGGCATTCTCGTCATTACATTCGGCGGATCCTGTTCCGTACGCACTGTTGACAAACCTTTCGGAAGAGGACTGCCGTCAATCGGGTTTCCCATGGAATCAAGGACTTTTCCGATCAGGTTCATTCCGATTTTCACCTCAAGCGGCTTCCCGGTGCATTCGACAAGGCAGCCGCTCGATATGTCAGTGATACTCGAATACGGCATCAGGATGACAATTTCTTCTCTGAAGCCAACGACTTCGGCCAAAATGACAGAGTCTTCTTTGCCTCCATTATTTAGGTGAATGCGGCATACATCCCCGACTGAGCTTTCAGGTCCTTGTGATTCAATCATCAGGCCGACTACCCGTACGACGCGTCCAAACTTTGGAAATGAATTCATTTTCGGAATGACTTCCAACAGTTCCTTCGCTTTTTTCATCGTTAGTCACCACTCTCCAACAGTTCAACGAGTTTCTCTTTGAGCTCGTTCAATTGTTCATCGACGCTGACAACTATACGGCCCTGGTTCGTTTCGATAATACAATCGTTCGTATTGAAGTCGTCATTTGCAAAAATAAGGAAAGGGACATCAGGCGGGAAGATGGAAGCAAGTTCAGCCCGGTTGGACGAGACAAGTTCAAATTGGAAGACCGATACATATAGTTTGATCTCCTTCATTTCCCTCGCTTCCTTCAATCCTCTTTTCACAATTGATAGGAAAGCATCCCCATCCTCTTCTAACGTCTTCCCAAGAATACGCTCCGCCGTCCTCATCGCAATTTCCAATATGATTCTTTCTTGTTCTTCCAAGTATTTCAGTGCATTTTCCTTCGAATGTACAGTGACTTCATTTGCCGCTTTCAAAGACTCGCTCATATCGGATATTGACTTGCTCCTGCCTTCTTCGTATCCGACTTGAAACCCCTCTTCATAGGCTTGTTGCTGCAACGCCGTCTTCTCCTGCTCCCATGCTGCTTGCATAGCGGAAATATCCTCTTGTGCCATTTGCCTCATATGTTCCGCATCGGCTTTTTCCAGCTCGATTTGCCGTCTCGCATCTTTCAATATCCGGTCACGTTCTAAAATGAGGGATTCTTTTGAAATCAATTCCTCTTTTCCGTCAATCTTCGGCATATGCAAATTACGGATTGTTATTTCCTTGACGTTGCCTTCTTCAGATATCGTCCGGGAAGAACGAAAAATGTTAGACAATGATGTCATCCCCTCCACCGCGGGCTATGATGATCTCGCCTGAATCTTCCAATCTTCGGATAATAGATACGATTCGTGCCTGTGCCTCTTCAACATCCCGCAAACGAACTGGCCCCATGACTTCCAATTCTTCCTGGAATGATTCGGCCATCCGTTGTGACATATTTTTAAAGAGGATATCCCTCACTTCTCCACTGGACACCTTCATCGACAAGATAAGATCCTCATTTTCACACTCACGGACAATGCGCTGAATCGAACGATTATCCAATGTGACAATGTCTTCGAAAACGAACATCCTTTTCCGAATTTCCTCCGCAAGCTCCGGATCTTGGATTTCGAGCGCATCCAAAATGGTCTTTTCGGTAGCTCTGTCGACTCCGTTCAACACTTGTACAACCGCATCGACCCCGCCTGTCTCCGTGAAATCCTGTGTGACTGTGGAAGATAGCTTCCTCTCCAAAACAGCTTCGATTTCGCTGATGACTTCGGGGGAAGTGGAATCCATCGTAGCTATCCGTTTTGCGATATCCGCTTGCATTTCCTGTGGAAGGGAGGACAGAATCATGCCTGCCTGTTCCGCTTCTAGGTAAGACAAAATCAATGCAATCGTCTGCGGATGTTCATTTTGAATGAAATTCAGAATTTGACCAGGCTCTGCCCTTCTTGCAAAATCGAAAGGTCTCACTTGTAAAGATGAAGTCAGGCGATTAATGATTGCTTGTGCGTGTTCTTTACCAAGCGCTTGTTCCAATACGGTTTTCGCATAACCGATTCCGCCTTGTGATATATAATCCTGCGCAAGTGCAATATTATGAAACTCCTCGATAATTTCCTCCTTGACGTTGGAGTCTACTTTCTTTACACCGGAAATTTCAAGCGTTAACCGTTCGATCTCCTCTTCTGTTAAATGCTTATAGACGGCTGCCGAAACATCCGGACCGAGAGATATGAGCAGAAGTGCAGCTTTTTGCTTACCCGTCATTCCTTTATCCTTCTTTACCACTGGTTCATCCCTCCGTCACTCTTCGGCAATCCATGTTCTCAGCAACTTGGCAAATTCTTCAGGCTTATCCTTCGCCATCTTTTCAAGTTGCTTTCTGCGAAGGGTCGCTTCTGTTTCGTTTTGTTCCATATTGATATCGTCTACCTGCAACGCTTCCCGCTGCTCTTCGAGTATCATCGCTTCTTCCAATTCGTTTTCCTGTCTGCGTTTGCGGAAGTAAGCAACGACCAAGATGGCAATGACTGCTAGTAAAGCTGCACCAATTGCATATACCCACCAAGGGATTGCACCTTTTGAAGATTGAGGTACGGTAACGAGCTTGCCATTAAAGTTTTGAGTAGTGATCGCAATTTTGCTTTCCCAGTAATCTCCTGGAAGTTCTGCCGGCAAGTAGGTTTTATCAATGGAAGTACTGATAATCGTCTCTAGAATATTCCTAATGTCACCTTCCACGTTATTCCCGTCGGATGGTTCCATCATAACTTGAATACCGATATCGCGAATTTTATAAGGGCTTTCTACGATATCCTTCCTGATACGGTTCACTTCATTGTTAATTGTCTCTTCCAAGCGCTCATAATCGCCGTTAGCGTTGTTGCCCCCGACAAAGCTAGTCCGGTTATCTGTAGGATCTTCGCCTTCAGGAACGCCACCGGCAACAGCACCCTCCCCTGAGAATGACTCTGTGATCCTTTGGACACTGATTGCAAGGCTATCAAGATCCTCATCTATGCGATCAACAAGATTTTCTTGTCTGTTCTCCTGTTTGAAGTCAATGTCTGTCGTTACGGAGACAACGACCTTATCCTGTCCCAACATCGTGCCAAGCATCATCTGCACTTTTCGTTGGAGATCGCGTTCAATGTTCTTTTTCATATCCATTTGATTAACAACATTCGTTCCAATTGAATGATCGGATGATTTCAAATCGAAGTACTCGGAATACTGGTTCATGATAACGATATCGTCTGTAGATAAATTCGGTAAACTTTTTGATACTAAATTATATAAGGCGGTTATTTGAGGTTCCGTAAACTGATGTCCAGGCTCCGTCTTCAACATGATTGCAGCACTTGCACTTTGTACAGTTTCATTCAAAAAGACGCTTTGTGTCGGCAATGTGAGCATTACATTTGCATCCTGCACCCCTTGGATCCCTTTAATAAGATTCGCCAACTCGGTTTGCATAGAAGCAAGCTTGATCATGTTGAATTCATTGTCTGTCGTTCCAAAACCGGCGTTCTGTGAGAAGAACGAATAATCGATAGTTCCCGTATTTGGGTACCCTTCCGCAGCAAGGGTGACAAGGAGGTCATCGACCCGTTCTTTCGGAACGAGGATCGAAGTGCCACCGGGTGCAATTTGGCTCGGGATGCCCTGTACATCAAGCTCTTCCTTGATCCTCCCGATTTCCGCGCGCGAGACGTCACTGTATAGAGGGACAAATTCCGTCTTTGACAGGAAGTAAGTCAAGAATGCAGCAAGAACAATAATAGCAGCCGCGGACCCGATATATGTTGTTTTTTGTCGTTTTGTGCGACTCGACCAGAACTGCTTCAAGTCAGTTCCAATTTTCGTCAATCTTTCTTTCATTCTGATCCCCCGGTCTGCTAACATAATCTATAGTTTGAGTTATACGGATTAGACAGGCATCCGAATAATTTCCTGGTACGCTTCGATGACCTTGTTTCGCACTTCCATCGTCGCACTCAATGCGATAGAGGCTTTTTGAGCGGTGATCATGACGTTATGCAAATCTACGTCTTCCCCTAACACAAGTTTTTGGGTCATTTTATCTGATTCGACTTGTTTGACGTTCACTTCCTGAATGGCTTCCTTCAAAAAAGCACCGAAGTTTTTCTGCGATTCAAACGGCGTCGGCTTGAGACTATCGTTGATTTTCAATAGTCCCGGCATGCTTACTGCGCCTTGGATAGATTGTATAGGCATTAGTCATCTCCTCCATTCCTGGTCATTATTTCCCTATTTCAAGTGCTTTCATCAACATCGCTTTGTTTGCGTTCAACACCGTCACATTCGCTTCATAGGATCTTGTCGCGGACATAAGGTCAATCATTTCTCTTAACGGGTCCACATTCGGCATTTGAACATATCCTTCGTCATTAGCATCAGGATGGCTTGGATCATAGACAAGCTTGAACGGAGTTTCCCTATCTTCCTGTATGCGGGAAACTGTCACCCCGTGCCCCGCCGCTCCTCTATCGCGGCTTCCCATTGCTGATTGCAACATCGTAGAGAATCGTCCTTCCATCGGTTGGAAGCTGACAGTTTTGCGGCGATACGGCTGCCACTCGCCGTTTACCATCTTCCCCCGCGTTGTTTCAATATTCGCCATATTGGACGAGATAACATCCATCCTTAGCCGCTGAGCAGTGAGGGCCGAGGCGGAAGTGTTCAGGCTATGGAATATAGACATTGTTATCTGCCTCCTTTAATGACATTTTGAAGGGAGTTGAATTTGCTGTTCAGACGATCGACTAATGCATTATAGTAAATCTGGTTTGCCGCCAGATCTGCCTGTTCCTTGTCCATATCCACCCCATTGCCATCTTGCCGATAATTATAATCGGCATATTTGGCTATACCCGAATTCGAAACTTTCGAAGAGAAGTCAAAATGGAGTACATCCGTCCGATATGAATTAATCGGTTTACTCTGGGCTTCCTGCATCATTTGTTTAAAGTTGACATGTTTCGACTTGTAATTCGGCGTGTCGACATTTGCAATATTTTGCGAAATAACTTTTCCTTTTGTAGAAGAAAAGTTCAAACCTTGCTCCAACAGTGAAATTGTTGATCCATAAATGTTCATTAATCTATCTCACCTCTACTTGTTTAATAGTTATATATGAGGAATAATCTTTTCTAGTAAACTTACAATTAAAACACATATCTTATTGTATCGGATTTTGGCGAACTTTGTCCATCATATTAATCAAAATAGATTAGGTCGAAACGACCCTTTTAAATCAGTGCACACACCCAGTTTATAGTGCTTATGACTAATAGCGTAACCCGGAAGTATCGTAGTACTCCGTAATTCTTTCTCCTTCAAGTTCTTCACAAAAAAATAACACTCCGGAAAGTTCACCCGGAGTGTTATAATTTATTAATTTTTTTGATTTTCAAGCTCTTCAAGGAATTTGTTGTTCAACACTTTAATGTATGTTCCTTTCATACCAAGTGAACGGGATTCGATAACACCAGCACTTTCAAGTTTACGCAAAGCATTGACTATAACTGATCGTGTAATCCCGACACGGTCTGCAATTTTGGATGCTACAAGTAAGCCTTCATTGCCATTCAGCTCTTTAAAGATATGTTCAATCGCTTCGTGTTCACTGTAAGACAATGAATTGATAGCCATTTGAACGACAGCTTTGCTGCGAGCTTCGATTTCAATTTCCTCGGATTTCTCACGTAGAATTTCCATACCGACAACTGTTGCGCCGTACTCAGCAAGAATAAGGTCATCTTCAGTAAATTTCTCTTTCAGACGTGCAAGGATAAGTGTTCCAAGACGTTCGCCGCCGCCGATGATTGGAACGACAGTCGTCAAACCTTCCTTGAATAGTTCGCGCTCCTCTTCAGGGAAGACCGAGTAATCACTGTATACATCAATATTCGAAGACGTTTCATTCACTTCAAAAAGTTTTTGCGTGTATTCTTCAGGGAATTTACGCTCCTGGAACATTTGCTTCATACGTTCATTGTCAATTTGATGGTGGATTTCAAGGCCAAGCAGTTTTCCTTTTCTGCTGACGATGAATGCATTGCATTCGATGACTACGCTTAATTTCTCAGCCATTTCTTTGAAGTTTACAGGTTTTCCAGCAGTTTCTTGAAGCATTGCGTTGATGTTTCTTGTTTTTGTTAATAAAGACATGATTATTTTTCCTCCTAATAGTTCCTTATGGGTTTAAGAATATTCTAAAGCTTTTCAATCATTAATTAAACTAAAACGTTTCACTATAAGATAAAATGTGACAAATCTTTGTTTTTTACGATATCCTTCAACTTTTCATCGACATATGCCACAGTTATCTTGATCGAAGATGGTCCGATTTCCGCAGCTTCATACGACAACTCTTCGAGCAATTTTTCCAATATCGTGTGCAGCCTTCTTGCGCCGATGTTTTCTGTATTATCATTCACATCGAACGCAATTTCCGCCACCCTTTCGATGGCATCTTCCGAAAACTCAATTTCGACATTTTCCGTCGCCAATAATTTCTCGTACTGCTTAATCAATGAAAAGTCAGGTTCTTTTAAGATTCGGACAAAGTCTTCTTTCGTGAGCTTTTCAAGTTCCACTCGAATCGGAAAACGGCCTTGGAGTTCCGGAATGATATCCGAAGGCTTCGACATATGGAATGCACCTGCAGCGATGAAAAGTACGAAGTCCGTTTTTACCGGGCCATATTTGGTTGTTACTGTCGAGCCTTCTACGATCGGAAGTATGTCCCTTTGGACGCCTTCCCTTGATACATCAGCAGATGACCCGCCACCGTTGCCGCGGCTTGCGATCTTATCCATTTCGTCGATGAAGATGATGCCGGATTGCTCAGTGAGTTCAACAGACCTTCTCGCGATCTCGTCATGATCGATCAATTTATCCGCTTCTTCGGCTTGAAGGATTTTTCTTGCGTCCTTCACTTTCATTGTGCGTTTCGTCATCTTTTTGGGCATTAAGGAAGATAAAGCATCCTGCATGCTTGCACCCATTTGCTCCATTCCCGAACCTTGGAGTGCATCAAACATGGAAGGCTGCTGGGAGGAAACCTCGACAGTAATCGATTGATCCTCTAATTCACCAGCGGCTAGACGACGGGCGATTTCTGACCGTTTCCGGCTCATATCATCCGCTTCCTCAGGATTCTTCTCATCCTCATCGTCCTTTTGTCCAAATAGCATTTCAAAAGGGTTCTGCATATTGACTTTGCGCTTTTTTTCCGGAACGAGCAATTCGACGAGTCGTTCTTCAGCAAGCTTTTCCGCCTGACCTTTAACGGACTCCCGCATTTCCTCCCGGACGATGCGGACGGCCGACTCGGTCAAGTCCCTTACCATCGATTCGACATCTCTTCCTACATATCCGACTTCCGTGAATTTCGTCGCTTCCACTTTAACGAACGGGGCGTTAACGAGCCGAGCTATCCTTCTAGCTATTTCCGTCTTCCCGACGCCTGTCGGTCCGATCATTAAAATGTTCTTAGGGATAATTTCCCTTTTTTCCTCATCAGTCAAAAGGCTTCTTCTATACCTGTTTCGGATGGCGACGGAAACTGCCTTCTTTGCAGCATCCTGTCCTACAATATACCGATCCAGGTAAGCAGTAAGCTCCCGCGGGGTCAATTCCTGCTTCTTATTCATTTGAGTACCTCCACAATTATCCGATCATTTGTGTAGACACATATTTCTGCAGCAGTCTCAAGTGCAGCCTTGGCAATTTGCTCGGCGTCGAGTGTATCACCGCTATATTTCTTTAGAGCACGACCGGCCGCCAATGCATAATTTCCACCTGATCCGATTGCAAGCACGCCATCATCCGGCTCAATTACTTCACCGGTTCCTGAAACGAGCAGAAGCTTGTCTTTGTCAGCGACGAGCAGCATCGCCTCCAGCTTCCTTAAGATGCGATCACCCCGCCACTCTTTCGCCAATTCCACAGAGGCGCGTTCCAAATTGCCATTGAATTCGCCGAGCTTGCCTTCGAATAACTCAAAGAGGGTGAAAGCATCAGCGACAGACCCTGCAAATCCTGCAATTATTTTACCGCCAAAAAGCCTTCTCACCTTTTTAGCAGTATTTTTCATGACAACGGATTCTCCCATTGTCACTTGCCCGTCACCCGACATCGCACAAACACCTTTGTGCCGGATGGCAAAGATTGTTGTAGAATGAAATTCCATTAGCTCATCCTCCTAAGCCCGCGGATGTGTTTTCATATACGTTTTCCGCAGATGCTCTTTCGTGATATGCGTATATACCTGAGTCGAAGATAAATGACTATGACCAAGCAATTCCTGTACCGTTCGCATGTCTGCACCATTTGATAGTAAATGCGTCGCAAAGGAATGACGGATCATATGCGGATATATCCTACCGGGGATTGATGCCTTTTCCATCATTGCATTCAGTACATGACGTACGCCTCTGTCAGTAATCGGGTCACCACGCAAATTGACAAACAACGAATGATGACTTTTCTTCTTCATAAGCATAGGACGACTTTTATCCATATAGGATTCAAGAGCATCCTGAGCAAAGCTGCCGAATGGGACGTAACGCTCTTTCCTGCCTTTGCCCATTACTTTGACGATGCCGAGAGAATTATCGATATCGCCTAATTCGATGGATGTCAGCTCACTAACCCGGATTCCGGTGGCATAAAGCAGTTCTAGAAGCGCGCTATTGCGTAATGATTTCGGATCTTCACCAGCACATGTTTCAAAGAGTGATTCCAATTCCTTTTCATAAAAAAAAGCCGGAAGCCGCTCTTCCTTCTTTGGATGGTGCAATAAACGGAATGCATTATCATTTATCCCGAATCGAGCATTGCCAAACTTATAAAAAGAACGAATCGATGAAATCTTTCTTGAAATCGTTTTCCTTGCGAAACCTTTGTCATACAAAGTTGTTATATACAATCTTGCTTCGGGATATTCGACATTGTCTAGCTCAGAAATTCCTTCTTGGGATAAAAAGGAGAGGAACTCGCGAATATCATTGCTATATTCCGAAACTGTCCGGGATGAATAGTTCTTTTCGAGGCTAATATAGGATATGTATTCGTCAAGAACAGCCTTTGGACTATTTCGTTGCAAGTGTTTCACCCCCATATGAATCACTCTGTCAATTATAACAAAATTGGAACATGTTTGAATAGTGGTTATTTTTTCTTTTTTTGACCTGCTCGGTTTTCACTATTGATCGAATAGGAGAACTAATTCGGAAATTCAAAAGTCATCCACGATTCACTATAACGTAAACTATATTGTTCCGGCAACATAATCGTCTTAGGTTGTCTGACATCTGCTGTATTTTTAGACACAGTTTGTTCAATTTTTAGGCGATGTACACATTAAAAAGCTGCACAATGCGGATTTTTTCCGACATGTGCAGCTCTCACTTGCTCAAACGTCTCCGGCCTTTATTCTTGTGCATCCTCTTTATAATCACATTCCGTACATTGGATTTGCACACCTTTTTTAAGCCTTTTTTCGACTAATGTGTTTTGACATTTCGGACACGGTCTGGCAATCGGTTTATCCCATGATACATATTCACATTCAGGATATCGATCACAGCCGTAGAAAATCCTTTTCGTTTTGCTCTTCCTCTCGACAACTTGCCCTTCTTTACATGACGGGCAGGTGACTCCAATCGGTTTGATGATTGCTTTTGTGTTTCTGCAATCAGGGAAGTTTGAGCAAGCCATGAATTTCCCATATCGGCCCATTTTAAATACCATCGGAGAACCGCACTTCTCGCAATCCTCACCGGCAGGCTCATCTTTAATTTCGATTTTTTCCATCTCTTCATCGGCAACTTTAACGTGCTTCTCGAATTCTTTATAAAATTCATCTATGACTTGCTTCCACTCAATTTCTCCATCCTCAACATCATCGAGGTTCTTCTCCATATCGGCAGTGAACTTGATGTTAATGATATCAGGGAAGTATTGATTCACCGCTTGGTGGACGATCTCGCCAAGCTCAGTCGGAACGAACCGTTTGGCGTCCAGCGTTACGTAGCCCCGTTTTTGAATTGTGTCCAACGTCGGCGCATAAGTTGACGGCCGGCCTATTCCAAGTTCCTCGAGTGTTTTTACAAGACGCGCTTCCGAAAACCTCGGAGGTGGCTGCGTGAAATGCTGCTTCGGATCGATTTCGCTCCCTTTCACTCGCTCCCCTTTTTCAAGCGGAGGCAGAATGCGGTCCTTTTCCTCTTCCTGATCGTCTTCCCCTTCGATATAAACCTTCATAAAGCCCGGGAATTTCACTTCTGAGCCTGTCGCCCTGAATTTTACATCGCCATTCATCAGATCCGCCGTGACCGTGTCAAGCACTGCAGGCGCCATCTGGCTAGCCACGAAGCGTTCCCAGATCAATTTGTAGAGTCTGTGCTGATCGCGTGATAAATACTGTTTCATCGCTTCAGGCGGCCTCATGACCGAGGTCGGTCGAACAGCTTCATGTGCATCTTGCGTGTTGGCTGATTCTTTCGCCTTTGCCTTGGACGTAGCGATGTACTCCTTGCCGAACATCGTTTCGATGAAGGAGACGGCTTCTCCTTTTGCACTTTCTGATATTCGTGTTGAGTCCGTTCTCATATACGTAATGAGACCCACGATGCCCTCTTTGCCGGTATTGATCCCTTCATAGAGCTGTTGGGCAAGCATCATTGTTTTTCTTGCCCTGAAATTCAATTTGCGTGCAGCTTCCTGTTGCAAGGAGGATGTTGTGAATGGAGGAGCTGGATTCCTTCTCCTCTCCTTCTTGACAACATTGGCAATCTCGAATTCATCGCCAGACATTTTCGAAAGGACTTCATCGACTTGCTTTTTGTTTTCCAGCTTCATTTTCTTCTGCGCATCACCGTAGAAGGAAGCCTCGAATGTTTTGCCATCTTTACTGAACTTTCCGCTGATGCTCCAGTATTCTTCAGGGATGAATGCCTTTATTTCATTCTCCCGGTCAATGATCAATCGCAATGCGACCGATTGCACACGTCCGGCGGACAATCCCTTCTTCACTTTCTTCCAAAGGATCGGGCTAATGTTATAGCCTACGAGTCTATCCAATATCCTTCTTGCCTGTTGGGCATCGACCCGGTTCATATCTATCGGACGTGGAACTTTGAAAGATTCCTTAATCGCATCTTTTGTAATTTCATTGAACACGACGCGGCAATCCGAGTTGATATCCACACCTAATTGGTGTGCCAAATGCCATGCAATTGCTTCTCCTTCCCTGTCGGGGTCAGCCGCGAGGAAGATTTTCTTCGCTTTTTTAGCGTCTTTTTTCAACTCTTGCAATATAGGGCCTTTCCCGCGAATCGTGATGTATTTCGGTTCATAATTGTTTTCAGTGTCCACGCCCATCTGACTGCGAGGCAAATCCCGCAAATGCCCGATGGAAGCACGAACCTTATACTTCTTGCCTAAGTAGCGTTCAATAGTTTTCGCCTTGGCGGGCGATTCTACAATTACTAAATAATCTGCCATTTATCATGTTCCTCCTCATAGAGGTTCCCTTACTGCACATTCGCAGGGCTGTCTCTTATTCCTGCCCATTCCGGATCTTGGTGATTCCGGATGTAAAAGGATATCTGTTGCAAAATGTATAACAGATTCGAATTAAAATCAACCTTTTCAGTAAAAGGAATGTTTTACCCGTCATAGAACAGAGCAGCTTTCAAGCACTTGAAAGCCGTTCCAAATAGGCTTTGCACCTTGTTCAATCAATTTATTCGGCCCGAGGGATAAAGCAGAGGTAATCGGCCCGGGAACCGCGTAAACAGCCTTCCCGTGCTCAAGCGCGTGATCCACGGTGCTCATTGTTCCGCTCTTTTCCTCAGATTCAGTGATAATGACAGACTCCGACAATCCGCTGATAATCCTGTTTCTCATTGGAAATGTCCATCTCGCCGGCCTCATATAAGGTGGATATTCCGTTAGCAGTAAGTGGCGTTCAACAAGCAATCTTGCAAGCTCTTTGTTTTCATGAGGGTACAGATGGAATAAACCGTGTCCAAGTACCGCAATCGTCTTTCCTCCAAATTGAATGGCAGACTCATGTGCCATTGTATCCGCCCCTTTAGCGAGGCCGGAAACGATGACCGCTCCACGATAGACAAGCGGCGGAACGACGAATGAAAGCGCTTCCTTAGAATAGTTGGTGGCTTTTCTGGAACCGATGATTGCCACTTTCATAGAAGCATCCAATATCGTTGGATCACCTTTAACATAGAGGACTGTTGGAGGGTCGACCAGCCATTTCAACGGCTTCGGATACGCCGGATTCGTAATTGGAATAGGGATGATTTTCTCTCGTTGATAAAGAAGGGGGAAAGGAGTTTGTTCATGCCGTTTCAACTGTTCATTCAGTTGGACTGCTTTTGCTTTGGGGAGTTTCAGCAGTCTCGCCAGTTCGTCAGTTTGATAATTGAACAGATGACGAAGATCGGGGTCCATCTTCAAGATTTCCGCTACTTTGTTAAATGGGACGGGGTAGATATAATGCAAGGCAAGCAACTTTCGGTCGACGTCTGTGAGTACCACAAGATTCCTCCTTCAGATTCCGGATATGCAAAAGAACAGCATGCAGTTATCCTGCATGCCGTACTGTTCCTCAATGCGTTTTACATTTTTCGTAAAGACCTTTTTCTTTAATTACTTTGATCAATGTTTCTCCGATTACGGAAGGTGTGTCAGCTGTTTCAACTCCAGCAGCGTTAAGTGCTTTGATTTTCTCTGCAGCTGTTCCTTTACCACCGGAAATAATTGCGCCAGCATGCCCCATACGCTTTCCTTCTGGTGCTGTTTGTCCGCCGATGAAGCCGACAACAGGTTTTGTCATGTTCGCTTTCACCCATTCAGCAGCTTCTTCTTCAGCTGTACCGCCGATTTCACCGATCATGACGACCGCGTATGTTTCTGGGTCTTCGTTGAATTCTTTTAGTACGTCGATGAAGTTTGTGCCGTTTACAGGGTCGCCACCGATACCGACAGCAGTTGTCTGACCGATGCCTGCTTGTGAAAGCTGATGTACAGCTTCGTACGTCAATGTTCCAGAGCGGGATACGACGCCAACATGGCCTTTCGTATGGATGTAGCCTGGCATGATACCGATCTTACACTCATCGGATGTAATGACACCCGGGCAGTTCGGTCCGACAAGACGTGTTTTCTTGCCTTCCATGTAGCGCTTCACTTTCACCATGTCAAGAACCGGGATATGTTCTGTAATACAGATGGCCATATCCAATTCCGCATCGACAGCTTCCAGAATCGCATCTGCTGCAAACGGAGCCGGAACGTAAATGACAGATACATTGGCACCTGTAGCTTTTACAGCTTCTTCAACTGTATTGAAGACAGGTACTCCTTCAACTTCCGTTCCGCCTTTGCCCGGTGTTACACCGCCGACGATTTTCGTGCCATACTCTAGCATCTGCTTCGTATGGAAAAGTGCTGTTGAGCCTGTAATTCCTTGTACAATCACTTTTGTATCTTTATTAATATAAATTGCCATCGTTTGTCCCTGCCTTTCTTAGCCTACGAGTTCAACAATCTTTTGTGCACCGTCCGCCATTGTGTCAGCAGCGATGATATTCAAGCCTGATTCGTTCAATAGCGCTTTGCCTTTGTCAACGTTCGTACCTTCTAAACGCACAACAAGCGGCACTTCAAGACCGACTTCTTTCGCAGCCATAATAACACCTTCTGCGATTACGTCACATTTCATGATGCCTCCGAAAATATTGACGAAGATTCCTTTGACATGCTCGTCAGAGAGGATGATTTTGAATGCTTCCGTAACTTTTTCAGCTGTAGCGCCGCCCCCAACGTCAAGGAAGTTGGCCGGTGATCCGCCGTAGTAATTGATTGTATCCATCGTCGCCATCGCAAGACCTGCACCGTTAACCATGCAGCCGATGTTGCCATCTAGGGATATGTAGCTAAGGTCGTACTTGGAAGCTTCGATTTCTTTCGGATCTTCCTCATCGAAATCGCGTAATTCGACAATATCTTTATGACGGTATAATGCGTTGTCATCGAAATTGAATTTTGCATCCAATGCCAGTACATTGTCATCGCCTGTAACGACAAGTGGATTGATTTCAACGATTGATGCATCTTTTTCGTCAAATACTTGGTAGAGTCCTAGCATGAATTTCGCAGCTTTGTTCACAAGATGTGTAGGGATGTTCATATTGAATGCCATGCGGCGCGCTTGGAACCCTGTAAGGCCGACGACTGGATCAATGACTTCTTTGAAGATCTTTTCAGGAGTCTCTTCAGCGACTTCCTCAATGTCCATTCCGCCTTCTTCAGACCCCATAAGAGTAACGCGATCCGTAGCGCGGTCGAGTACAAGACCCAAATAATATTCTTTTTTGATATCTGATCCTTCTTCGACAAGAAGTCGTTTAACTTCTTTTCCTTCAGGGCCTGTTTGATGGGTTACAAGAGTTTTACCAAGAAGCTCCTTTGCATACTCGCGCACTTCGTCAAGATTTTTGGCGATCTTAACGCCACCTGCTTTACCACGCCCGCCAGCATGGATTTGCGCCTTAACTACGATTACGTCCGTACCGAGTTCTTTTGCCGCCTTTACAGCTTCATCGGGAGAAAAAGCTACCCGACCATTTGAAACAGCAACGCCATAATCTCTGAGCAGCTGCTTTCCTTGATATTCATGGATATTCATCTTACATCCTCCATTCGAACTTGTAGCTCATAATTTACTGCCGTATCCATTGTAGTAAAGATGTAAAATAATGTCCACACTTGTTGTTGCCATATAAGCATTTTTTGATATCTTTTGATAGTTTCCGTCATTTAATCCTATTATTCTTCCGTGAACCATGCTCCCGGTCCACTTGGTAGATATATGCAAACACTTCTGCCACTGCTTGATATAGTTGTTCCGGAATCGTTTCATCCACTTCTAGCTGCCCTAGCAATTCCACAAGTGTCGGATCTTCCTGTACCGGAACATCGTGTTCTTTCGCCTTCTCCAAGATATTTTCTGCAATCTTCCCTTTTCCTTTGGCGACAACCTTCGGGGCATCCCCTGCATTCGGATCATAGGAAAGCGCAATCGCCTCTTTACGGGTATGTTTCTGTTCTGTCATATCCTGAAGTCCACTCCACCCTGTTCCGACATCCAATCATTCCGTTTTTTCGTTTCCCTGTTTCCCTCTGCTTCAAATTGTTTAAAGGTGACTCCTGACAATCTATAATCTACCGATTCGAGGCCATCTCTCAATTTCAATTGCAAAAGCCCGCCAATTTCTCGTAATTGAACGTTTTCGTTGAAAACAGTTATTGCGACGATCCGATTTTGAACTTGCATATCGACAACCGTCTTGTCGATCGATTCCAGTTCCAAGTAAAACAGGATTCGGGCGAAATCCGCATCGATCTTGCCATCCGCCTTCTTTCTCCCATTCCATTGAATCGTTGCATCGACCCGTTTTCCGAGGAATTCCAGAGGCAGCTGCATGACAATCTGTTGGTTCACGCCCGTGTCACCGGACTGAATGATGGAGCCATTCATTCTCGCAATTATTGTCTCTGCCGCATCGCGCAATGCGGGAGATACTGCGCTGTCATGCAACAGCGCCACCAATTGAGGTTTCAACATGTCCATCGTCTTTGCGATATCCTGATTTCCGCTTAGCAGTCCCGCTTCATAATTGAAACCGAGGGATCTGAAAAGGCTTTGCATGACTTCTTTTATCACCTTGCCATCAATCGCTTGTTCAACTACCGTTTGAGCTCCTTGCATTAACTCCTTTGCCACTGGCAACGGGGATTGCTCCACCGTACGGTACAATTCCGGAATTCTCGCGCGAGCATCATCAGGCAGTACTAACTTGAAGATAGCTGAGGATTCTTCATCCGTGAATGGCATAGATTGGATATGTTCCGCAACTAGACGCATGATTTTGCCGGCTTGTTCACCAGCTTGATAGTTCCTCGTTTCGACCGATCGATTAAGTTCTATTTCCTCCAGTAAGCCGATCAGCTGCAACTTAGTAGACTGTTGTAGGACAGGGTCGTTTTGAATCAACTCTTTCATTTGTCCTGCTCCCGCCACCCGCTCCGCCATGTTCGTATCCATTACTGTTTGTAAATTGGCAAGTGTCGTGCTTGGCGGCATGATTCCCGAGCTCTTAAGCATTTGCAATACTTGGAACCGCTCCTCACGGGGCATACTTTCGTCCAGCAATTTTAGAACGGCCCCGCTTACTAACGCTTTTTCCGCAGCAGAAAAAGTTATCCGGCTTGCATCACCAATCGTCGCAAGGATTTTTTCCTTTGATTGCGTTGGTATGTCTTTATCAGTAAGCAACACATTTCGTAAAGCAGTCAAGCCATCGTGCAAGCCTTCCTTTTTCTCCACCCCTAAAAGTGATTGGAAATCGAACTCATTTAGCGGCAGTTTCAATTCCACCAATTTCCGGATGGAATCAAGAGCGTCGCTTTGAACCGATGGCGGGACGGTTTTCAATAGATCTGCAGCTTTCAGCAAGATATCCTTGGAAACAGGAAGTCTCTCCTTCAAAAAATGATTCAGTACTGTAACCATTTCCGGTGATTTGGGAATTTGCATCGAGTCTATCAAGTTGGTTATTTGCTTCGCTTGTCCTTCCGTTGCTTGTAAAGGGCCAGATACGACTTGAATTTGCAGTTCAGGAGTGACCGATTTCACTTGAAAATAATAGGCGTCGCCCGCCTTCATGGGCACTTCCAGTTTGGCCATCAATTTTTGGCCCCCGATTTGCACTTCGGCCATCTGTCCCGGGTAAAGCTGTTTTATGTGCCCGTGGAACATCTGTCCTTCCCGCATGGTCAACGGCAGCTGAGATACAGGGATGGACTGGTTGCTCAAGCGGGGAATCGATGGATTGTTCATCCCAGGTCACCTTCCTTCTAAAATCGATTTGACAGGCTCGAACGTTTTTCTATGGTGGTGGCACGGTCCGTGGAGATGGAGGGCTTCTACATGATCTGCAGTGCCGTAGCCGACGTTCTTGTTGAAGTTGTACATCGGGAACTCTTCGTGAATACGATTCATCAATTGATCCCTCGTCGTCTTTGCGAGGATGGAGGCTGCAGCTATGGCAAGACTTTGAGCATCCCCTTTGATGATGGATTCAGATCTGCAGCCGACTTGAAGCTTCATGGCATCCGCCAAGACGATTTCCGGACGGGTTTCTAAAGCGCTTACTGCCTTTTCCATAGATTCCCGAGTTGCGGCATAAATGTTCATTTCATCGATTCTGTCCGCTGACTGAATATGTACTGAATAGCTGATTGCGACTTCTTTAATAATGGCAGCTAATCGATCTCTTTCTTGAATGGATAGCTTTTTAGAATCATTGAGCCCTGTCAGAACGGTTGCTTCTTCGGGCAATATGACTGCCGCACAGACGACAGGTCCTGCCAATGGGCCACGTCCAGCTTCATCTACACCTGCGACGAGTGCCCCATCATATGTTTTAAAACTGTTGTCGAAGCTGATTTTTTCTTGCAGCATTTGTTCCAATTGCTGTTTCTTTTCGTAATTGCGATACCATTTTCGCAGTTCTGTTTTGACGCCTGCGCGATGATCGTCTTCTAATTTATTCATCCACGGTTCTGGATCGGAAGTTTGTTGCAGCATTTCTGCTATTTCTTTGATTGTTTTCATCTTTTCACCTTCTATTATGTATAAGCTATATAAACGGATTTACGCTACAGGCGGACGCTTTCCGCGGGCACGGCTTCAATCTCCTCGTCACTTCGTTCCTGCGGGGCTTTCAGCTCGTGCTTTTCCCGCAGGAGTCGCCGCCTTTCACTTCAATCCTCGATAAAGCACCAGACAATACATTCTCTTTTTATATCGGACAGTATTCCTGATTGTGATTGCTATTCAATAAGAAAAGGCCGATTGCCACGGAATTACTCCGTGACTTCATCGACCTGTTTTGATAAATCCGATGTGAAATCGAAAGTCAGCTTGCCAAGCAGCTCGCTGCGGATGTCTTGGACAATCAGTTCAGCCACTTTGTCATAATCGATTTCGCCGCCTTGTGTATACGCCTTTCTGGACTCCCCGATAACATCAAAGACCTTTTGTATGTCCTCACCTACAGAGGTGATGCCATAACGCTTTTCAAGCCGCTCCGGATAATGCTCCTCCAGAAAGCGGAGTCCGTAGACTGCCAGGTTTTCCATATTGACAATCGTATCCTTTATTGCACCTGTCAACGCAAGTTTATAGCCTACTGCTTGGTCTTCAAATTTCGGCCAAAGGATTCCTGGCGTATCAAGCAATTCCAGTTCCTTCTCGAATTTGATCCATTGCTGTGCTTTCGTGACACCCGGTTTGTTGCCTGTTTTTGCAATATTTTTCTTTGCGAGTCGGTTGATAAGCGTCGACTTCCCGACGTTGGGGATTCCGACAATCATGGCGCGGATCGCCCCTGGTCGAATGCCCCTCTTTTTCAAGCGTTCAATTTTCGGAGCCAATATTTCCTTTGCTGCCTTTGTTACGGTCTGCAGCCCTTTCCCTTCAAAGGAATTAATTGCGACTGCACGCATACCTTCCGATTCGAAGTGTCTGATCCAACGCTCCGTTTCCTTCTCGTCAGCTAGGTCCATCTTATTCAAAATGAGCAGCCTCGGTTTTTGCTGGATGACCTCATCAATCATCGGGTTTCTCGATGAAAGGGGCAATCGGGCATCGATCAGCTCGAATACGATGTCGACGAGTTTCAATTGTTCCGTCACTTCACGTCTAGCTTTGGCCATATGGCCCGGAAACCATTGTATGGTCATTGTTTCATCCCCTTCCTTCAGTCCACCTTGCCGAAATCACTGATCGGCCAGAATATGAATTTTGTGCTTCCTATGATTTCATCGATCGGCACTGCTCCGATATGTCTGGAATCTTTACTTTTGCGGCGGTTGTCACCCATAACGAAGACATGGCCATCAGGGACCGTCTGCATTCCAATTTTCTCTTCCAGCGTGAAATCTTCGGTCAACGTTCCTTCGGTAATTTCGTCTTTATATTGATCAAGATATGCTTCCTCGTATGGTTGATCGTTAATGTATAGAACATCGTCCTTATATTCCACTTTATCTCCCGGGAGACCGATGACTCTCTTGATATAATCCTTCTTTTCTGGCGCATGGAAGACGACGATATCAAAACGTTCTGGTTTTCCGAGTGTGTAACCGATTTTATTGACAATCATTTTATCGCCGTGTTCAAGTGTGGGCATCATTGAAATGCCATCTACAACAATCGGTGTGAATAAAAATATACGAATGATTGCTGCCAGTCCAAACGCAATTAAAAGCGCTTTGATCCATTCCCAAGTTTCATTTTTCTTCTTCTCTTCTTTCATCACAAAACCTCCCGCCAAGTCACTATCCTTATTGTACAGTCTATTCATTTTTGAGGCAAAAAGAAAGGAGACCAACTCTTTGGTCTCCTCATGAATAGGAAACAGCGGAGATGCAATCCCCGCTGTTTGAATTTTATCGAATTTCTTTGATACGTGCAGCTTTTCCGCGTAGGTTGCGAAGGTAGTACAATTTCGCACGACGTACTTTACCGCGACGAGTAACTTCAAGTTTAGCGATTTTCGGTGTGTGTACAGGGAATGTACGTTCAACACCTACACCGTTGGAGATTTTACGGACTGTGAAAGTTTCACTGATTCCGCCTCCACGACGCTTGATGACAACTCCTTCGAAGAGCTGGATACGCTCGCGCGTGCCCTCAACGATTTTCACGTGCAAGCGGACAGTGTCCCCAGGACGGAAATCAGGATGGTCTGAACGAAGTTGGTCTTTTGTTACTTCTGCAATAATGTTTTGCATGTTTTTCTCTCCTTATCCACAGATGCTCTTGCATTTGTTGCGTTTGCAGCGGAACACCAGTCAGTATGTACTCCCCATAGAAGTACATAGTAGATATTATCATAAAAGGCCGCTGCGTGCAAGACGCATCATTTATTTTCTTCTTTTAAAAGTCTTTCCAGATACTTCTGTTGATGTTCTGTTAGTGGAGCGTCTTCCAGTAGGTCTCTTCTGCGTTCGAATGTGCGTCTTAGTGATTGTTCTTGGCGCCATTTGTCGATTTCGCCGTGGTTTCCTGATAATAGGACGTCAGGGACTTTCATGCCATTGAAATCGGCAGGTCTTGTGTATTGAGGATGCTCGAGGAGTCCTGTCGAGAATGAATCGTGGACAGGGGAATCTGTATTGCCCAAAACATTCGGCAAGAGTCTGACGACGCTGTCGATGATTGCCATGGATGCAATCTCCCCGCCTGTCAGAACGAAGTCGCCGAGGGATATCTCATCTGTAACGAGATGTTCTCGAATGCGTTCGTCATAGCCTTCGTAATGCCCGCAGAGGAAGACTAGATGTTCTTCCTTGGAAAGCTCCTCGGCCTTTTTCTGATTGAATCTGGCCCCTTGTGGGCACATGAGGATAACTCGCGGTTTCTTCGACGTATCGAGGGCGAGTGATTCGACCGCCGCAAAGAGCGGTTCGGGCTTCAACACCATCCCTGCGCCACCGCCATATGGATAGTCGTCCACTTTATGATGCTTATTTCCGGAGAAGTCCCTGAAATCCGTTACTTTGAAAGAAACGGCTTCGTTCTCCTGTGCCTTCTTCATGATGGAGGAGTGGAGAACTCCTTCGAACATTTCGGGAAATAACGAGAGAACATCTATTTTCATCATGACAGTAGACCTTCCATCGGCTCGATAATAATTTGTTTCTTCTCAATATCAATTTCTTTGACGACATCTTCGATATAAGGGATGTAATGCGGTTTTCCAGTCTTCGGTGTGACGGTCCATACATCATTGGCGCCTGTCGCCAGTATATCCGTCACTTCACCGAGCTCTTCTCCCACATCCGTATAAACAGTGCATCCGATGATTTCATGGTAGTAAAACTCCCCTTCTTCAAGATCACCAAGTTGCTTTTCGGACACTTTCAATAAACCGTCCCGATATTTCTCAACATCATTGATATTTATATGGCCTTCAAAAGTGAGGAGGTCGAAGTTCTTATGGCGGCGGTGGCTTGCTACAATCAATTTAATCGGTTTTTTTTCATTCGGCATGAATAAAGAAAGTTCATTTCCAACTGCATATCTTTCATCCGGGAAATCAGTACGCGAGATGACTCGCACTTCCCCTTGTATTCCATGTGTGTTGACAATTTTACCAACGTTGAACCATTGCATACAATACACCTTCCTTTTCATTAGGAACATGGATGCATTCCTTAAGCTTAAGTAGACAAAAAAGGAAGGAACATGAGCTCCCTCCTTTTTTGTGTTGGTTTCTCGGGGACGGCATGAGCCTATCCGCGTAAACCTGTTGTCCAAGACTGATTTCCATCATTCGATGATATCAAGGTAAACTTTCTTACCGTGGCGACTTCCTGCTGCTGAATAAACAATAGTTCGTATCGCCTTGGCGACACGCCCCTGCTTTCCGATCACTTTCCCCATATCCTCGGGATTAACGGAAAGTTTGTAAGTGACACGATGATGTTGCTCATCTTTGTCGACCTGAACATCTCCGGGATGATCGACCAAAGGTTTGACAATCGTTTCAATCAGCTGCTTCATGTCCACCCCTCCTGATTATTTACCGTATTTAGCGTTGTGGAATTTCTCCATGATGCCTTGTTCTGAGAACAGGTTACGAACTGTATCAGAAGGTTTAGCACCGTTTTGAAGCCATTTAAGAGCCAATTCTTCATCGATTTTCACTTCAGCAGGTTTTGTAAGCGGGTTGTAAGTACCTACTGTTTCGATTTGACGGCCATCACGTGGTGAACGTGAATCTGCTACAACAATACGATAGAAAGGAGTTTTCTTTGCTCCCATACGTTTAAGACGAATTTTTACTGACATTTTTTCTTGCACCTCCGAATAGTTTCACACAAGATAGTATATTATCAAGGTTTTTCATGTTTGTAAAGTGTTTTTTCTTAACACCTTAAAATTACGCTGAAGTTCAGCGTTTTCACCTGAATAAAGAGTCAAATCCAGGCATTTTCATCTTCTTTTTACCCTTTTGCTGCATGTTGGTCATCTGCTTGACCATCTTCTTCATATCTTCAAATTGCTTTAATAGACGGTTCACTTCCTGAATTGAAGTACCTGAACCTTTCGCAATCCTCTTACGCCTGCTAGCATTGATGATTTCAGGTGTCGTGCGTTCTGCCGTTGTCATCGATTGGATGACCGCTTCAACGCGACCCATTTGGCTTTCATCTACTTGGGCGTTTTCAAGCCCTTTAATTTTATTCATTCCAGGCATCATTTTCAAAATCTCGTCCAAAGGACCCATCTTCTTCACTTGCTGGAGCTGATCCAAAAAGTCGTCGAGCGTGAAAGTTTGCGTGCGGAATTTTTGTTCAAGCTCTTTCGCCTTCTCTTCATCGACATTCTCCTGCGCCTTTTCAATAAGTGACATAACGTCGCCCATCCCTAATATACGAGAGGCCATCCGCTCAGGATGGAAAGGTTCCAAGGCGTCCATCTTTTCACCCATTCCGACGAATTTAATCGGTTTCTGGGTAACGGATCGGATCGATAATGCAGCACCTCCGCGTGTATCACCGTCCAACTTCGTTAGGACGACTCCTGTAATGCCGATTGCTTCGTCAAACGACTTCGCTACATTGACAGCGTCTTGCCCGGTCATCGCATCGACAACGAGGAACACTTCATCCGGTTTGCTTAATTCCCGGATGTCCTTCAATTCCTGCATTAGATTTTCATCGACATGCAAACGTCCCGCCGTATCGATGATTACGACGTCGTGGTGTTCCTTTTCTGCTTCTGCAATCGCTTGGCGTGCAATTTCAACCGGCGAGACATCCGTGCCCAACGAGAAGACCGGCATCGTCAATTGTTTTCCGAGTGTCTCCAATTGCTGGATCGCTGCTGGACGATAAACATCCGCCGCCACAAGAAGGGGCTTCTTATTATGGCGTTTACGAAGTACTGTCGCGAGCTTGCCCGTCGTTGTCGTTTTTCCCGCCCCTTGCAAGCCGACCATCATGATGACTGTCGGTGATTTCCTTGCGAATTGGATTGGATTCTGCTCTCCGCCCATCAAGTTCGTCAATTCGTCCTTAACGATTTTCACGACCTGTTGGCCGGGTGTCAAGCTCTTCATGACGTCCTGGCCAACAGCCCGCTCACTGACAGTCTTGACGAATTCTTTTACGACTTTCAAATTGACGTCGGCTTCGATAAGCGCAAATCGGACTTCGCGCATCATTTCCTTAACGTCGGCTTCACTGATCTTTCCTTTGCCCTTTATTTTCTGAAGCGTCCCTTGCAGGCGCTGGGCCAAACCTTCAAATGCCATGCATAGAACCCCCTATTCATGATCTTTCAATGCGTTCAACAGCATCCGTACTTCCTTGGATGCTTCATCATTTCCGAGAACAAGCTGTTCAAGCTTCTCGATAATCTCCATCCGGTTCCGGAATTTGGAGAAAAGCTTCAATTTTTCTTCGTAGTCTTCCAGCATAGCTTCTGTTCTTCGGACATTGTCGTAGACAGCTTGTCTCGAAACTCCGTATTCGTCGGCAATTTCACCGAGGGACAGGTCGTCGAGGTAATAGAGCTGCATGTAAATCCGTTGTTTTTCGGTCAACAGTGTCTGATAGAAATCATAGAGGAAGTTGACGCGTGTCGTTTTTTCAAGCATAGCGCTTCGCCCCCTCTGCTAATCTTAGTATGCCGGAATTGAACTGTCAAGTAAATTTACTTGATGCACAAGGATGCGGAGGAAGGCGTTTAACTGCGACAGGCACTGGAGGTCAGGAGATAAAGGCGCTTTTTGCCTTTATCCTCATGACCGAAGTGACCCGAGCAGTTGCCTTCCAAAGCTCGACTGTAGAGAAGGAGAAATCATTCTTCAGCTTCTTTTTCAAGTCCATCTGCAAAGAGTCCGTAAACATATTTTTCCGGATCGAATGGTTGCAGGTCATCCATACCTTCTCCAAGACCGACAAATTTGACCGGTATATTAAGTTTATTGCGGATTGCTAAAACAATTCCGCCTTTCGCAGTACCGTCGAGCTTCGTGAGGACGATTCCAGTGACATTCGTCGCTTCTTTGAACGTCTGCGCCTGGATCAATGCATTCTGCCCTGTCGTGGCATCAAGTGCAAGAAGGACCTCATGTGGAGCCCCTTCGATTTCCTTGCCGATTACACGATGGACTTTTTCAAGTTCGTTCATCAAGTTCACTTTGTTTTGCAATCTGCCGGCAGTATCGCAGATCAATACATCCACCTTTCGACTTTTCGCAGCATGGATTGCGTCATACATGACAGCAGCAGGGTCGGATCCTTCCGATTGTCTGATCACTTCGACTCCGACACGCTCGCCCCAAACGACTAGCTGATCGATCGCTCCTGCTCGGAATGTATCTCCGGCCGCAAGCATGACAGTCTTTCCTTCTTCTTTGAGACGTGCTGCAAGCTTCCCGATTGTCGTCGTCTTTCCTACTCCGTTGACACCTACCATCAAAATGACAGTCAAATCATCTTGCATATTCAAATCGGGGTCCAGTTCTTCCCCAGCCTTATATATTTCCACGAGTTTTTCGGAAATGACCGATTGGATGCCTTCGGTGTTTTTGATATTTTTCCTTTGAACTTCCCATCGTAATTGATCGACAAGTTCCATGACCGTTTCGACGCCTACATCCGCCTGCAATAGCAGTTCCTCGAGCTCTTCGAAAAACTCCTCATCGACTTCACGGAAACGTGCTACAAGGTCATTCACTTTAGAGGTGAATGAATTCCTCGTCTTCGATAGACCGTCCTTGAATTTTTCGGTTACCGTTTCATTTGAGCCTGTAATTTTTTCTTTCAGTTTCTTAAAAAAAGCCAATCGACTCTCTCCTTTTTCCTAGTACTATCAATGATTACCCCAACACTTCAGCGGGAACTTCGGAGAGCTTCACGGAAATCAGCTTCGATACTCCCGACTCCTGCATTGTAATCCCATACAAAACATCTGCCCCTTCCATCGTCCCCTTCCGATGGGTAATGACGATGAATTGGGTGTTATCCGAAAACTTCTTCAAATACTTACTGTAACGGATGACATTCGCTTCGTCGAGCGCTGCTTCGACTTCATCCAAAATGCAGAATGGAACAGGCCGCACTTCGATGATTGAAAACAGCAATGTAATCGCCGTGAGCGCCCTCTCACCGCCGGATAACAAGCTTAAGTTCTGCAATTTTTTACCTGGAGGCCTTGCGACGATTTCAACCCCCGTTTCCAGCAAGTTGTCAGGCTGTGTAAGGATCAAATCCGCATCCCCGCCGCCGAACATTTCTTTAAAAACGACATGGAATCGATTTCTTACCGCATTGAATGTCGTACCGAATCGCATTTCCATTTCACGGTCCATTTCGGACATCGCTTCATTGAGTGTGCTTTTCGCTTCCAGTAAATCGTTCCGTTGTTCAGTTAAAAACGCATGGCGCTCAGACACTTCTTTAAATTCCTGGATTGCACTCGGATTGACGGATCCGAGCGACTCGATTTCGCTCTTTAATTCGTCTACCCTACTTCTTGTTGCTTCCACATCAAAATCGCTGCCCGCTTCGAAATCAGGATAAAGTCCATATTCATCCAAAAGGCGATCTGTGATAGATTCGTATTTCACTTCAAGACGTGAAACGGCAACATTGATTTCATTTAAAGATGAAACCGCCTTCCCTTCATCAAGGCGAATACATTTTAATAATTCCGCCTGCTTTTCGAGGGCAGATGCAATTTGACTCCTACTGTTTCGTTCATCAGACAGGGATTGTTCAATCGTGGATTTGTCCTTCGTGGACCTTTCTATATGAGCCGCGATTTCCTCCGGCGTTAGATCGATGCCCAATTCATGTTCGGTGTAAATATCACGATCGACTTCCAGGGCAGACATTCTCTGCTCCAGTCGACTCAGTGTTTGCTCCATATCCGAAATTGTTATCTGTTGATGTCCTTTCTGTTCCCGTAGGATGGCCGCCTGTTCACGAAGTTCACTATTTTTGGTCATCAATGCCGCTTCCTCGTTCCGTCGATTCGCAGCCAACCGCTCAAGTGTTTCAACTTCTTTTTGAGTGGAATCCAGTGAGGATCTGATCCATTCATGTCTTTCAAGCAATGCATTTTTCCTGTTCGATAGTTCCGCGCCCACGTTTTCCGAGCCGGCGATCCCTCTTTCGGCTAACGAGATTTCAGATTCGATCGCCCTGATTTCCAAATCCAGTTCACGTAGAGCTGATTCTTTTGAAACCATTTCCTGCCTTACGGAATCCCGTAGTTGACGATATTTTTCCGTGTCATGCATATGCTGGGCGACGGACATTTTCGAATCACCGATTTTGCTGTTTGCAATCTCGATGGAAGCAGTCATTTTTGAAAGTTGTGCACTTAACGTCTCCAACTCCGCTTTTCTTGAAAATACGGTCGACTGCCCTTTCGCTCCACCCCCGGTAAGGGAACCACCGGCATTCACGATATCTCCGTCAAGTGTTACTATACGGAATTTATATGCTAGCATCTTGGCAATTGCGGAAGCTCCGGCCAGCGTTTTTGCAACGATAGTCATGCCAAGAAGATTTTCAGTGATGATTGAAAAGGCGGAATCTGTCTTCACAAGCTGGTCGGCCGTTCCGACAAACTCTGGATGTTGTTCCACAATACGGAGTGACGCAATCGGAAGTTTCCTAGATTTTATAACGTCACGCGGCAAAAACGTCGCACGACCGGCATTTCTCTGTTTCAAATAGCCGATCGCATTCCGAGCTTCTGATTCCGTCGATGTGATGATATGCTGCATCGCGCCGCCCAAAGCTGTTTCAATCGCTTTAATATATGGGTCATCTACAGTAATGAGTTCCGCAACAGCCCCATCGACACCACGCAACTTGCCTTCTTTTGCCGCTATGAGTACGGCTCTGACTCCTGAATAGAATCCTGAAAAATCCGCTTCCAAACTTTGAAGCGCACGCAATCGCCCTTGCATTTCGGACTGTTTGTTTATCGCATTTTGCATGAATTGCTGCTGAATTCCCAGTTCTTCTTCAGCCTCGCGGTAGAGTTTTTCAGATTTTATAAATGCCGACTCCGCTTTCTCCCTTTTTTCCAACAGGGAAGAAAGCTCGGCAGTTTGGATAGACCTTTTTCCGTGCAACTCTTGAAGCTTGCTCTTTAACAAGGAAGTTTGTTCCGATATACGGACTGTCGAAGTCTTTTCCCCTTGCATCCGTTCTTCAATATGCTTCAAATCATTCCGGATCGTCGCTTCTTCGTTCAGCATTTCAATATAGGATGACTTCAGTTCATCAATTTCCTCTTCGGTCTCTTTTGCCGACCTTTTCAGGATTTGGGCAATTTCATTCATTTCCGAATTAATTTTGTCCAAGGAAGATCCTGTAATGGCCAATTTCTCTTTCGCCGCGGCCAATTTGACAACAAGATCTTCTTTACTCTTTTGCGCATCAGCCAACTCTTGTCGGATCCTATTTAACTGTTGCTCCGAATTCTTCTGCTTTTCAAGCGATAATAGCCGGCGACCTTCCCACTTTTCAGCTTCAGCACTAATTTCCACCAACTGCTTTTGGAGCGATTCAATATTTCGGTCAGTTTGCGCTAAACGAATCTTGTACGCATTTGATTCTTGTTCAACTTTGGCGATCTCTGCCACCAATTGTTCGCGATGCAACCTTTTTTCTTCGATCAGCTCAGTTTTCACAATGATTTCATCACGTAATTTCGCTCCATCAAAATTCAGAAGACGGACATCGGCTTCCCTGATTTCTGAAGAAAGTACCTGATGTCTTTCTGCCGCTTCCGCGTTCTTTTCAAGCGGACCGATTCTTGAATCTAGCTCTTTGAGGATATCGAGGACACGATCCAAATTGTCCTCTGTTTCGAAAAGCTTATGTTCCGCTTTCCTTTTGCGTGTTTTATATTTCAACACACCTGCGGCCTCATCGAAAATACTTCTCCTATCTTCCGGCCGACTGTTCAGGATTTCGTCGACACGCCCTTGGGATATAATTGAGAATGCTTCCTTTCCTAATCCGGAATCCATGAAGACATCATTAATATCCTTCAAACGGCATTGTTGCCCGTTCAATAAGTAATTGCTTTCTCCCGAACGGAAGACCCGGCGGCTGACACTGATTTCCGTGTAATCGAGCGGGAAGAGTCCGTTCGTGTTATCCAGAATCAGTGTCACTTCCGCAAAATTCAGCGGCTTGCGGGAATCGCTGCCTGCGAATATGACATCCTCCATCTTTGCACCACGAAGGGATTTGGCGGATTGTTCACCGAGCACCCATCGGATTGCATCGGTTATATTACTTTTCCCGCTGCCGTTCGGTCCTACTATGGCTGTTACGCCCGGGACGAAATCGATGCCGATCCTATCGGCAAATGATTTGAACCCAATAATTTCAACTCTTTTTAGAAACACAATCAGTTCTCCCCTTCGGCCTCATTTCCTTTTAATACTTGGATGGCTTGACGGGCCGCTTCCTGCTCGGCTTCTTTTTTAGACCTTCCGATTCCGGTACCAAGTTCACGATTTTCTAATCTTACGACGGTGACAAACTTTTTCGCATGCGCAGGACCCTTCTCTTCGACAATTTCATAATTCAAGCTGCCACTGTTCGTCTGTTGGACGATTTCCTGCAAGCGGCTTTTATAATCCATCACATGCGAAAAAGCACCGTCCCCGATTTTCGGGAATACAACCTTTTCAAGGAATTTGGTGACCGGTTCCATTCCCTGATCCAAAAACAACGCGCCGATATACGCTTCGAATACGTCTGCAAGCAATGCCGGACGCAATCTTCCGCCGGTCTGCTCCTCGCCTTTGCCAAGCAAGATGAAATCACCGAAGTGCAGTTCATTCGAAAATTTGACCAGTGATGGCTCACATACGATGGCTGCCCGCAGTTTCGTCAACTCGCCTTCGCTCATATTCGGTTCAGTCGCGTATAGGAATCGGGAAACACCGAGCTCCAGAACGGCATCTCCAAGGAATTCAAGCCTTTCATTATCCGTGAAATTTTTCCGACGGTGTTCGTTGACGTAGGACGAATGGGTGAATGCATTATAAAGAAGCGTTTCGTCTTTAAAATGGATGTCTAGGCGTCCTTGCAAGTCTTCAAATTTTTTCCGTACCTCGCTTGGAAGTGGAACTGTTGGATATTTACTTTTTACATTCCGTTTGTTAGTCATCAAGATTCTGCCTTTCACTTCGTAGTCCATCTAATTTTACATTGTTCGCGCCGTACATGCAAAACCGAAAAGAGATACTTTCATCCCTTTCGTATCTTATGAAAGGTTGAAAGCATCTCAAGGGAATTACGTTATAAATATACGTGCCCATTTTCGGAATGCTAATAGAATTATTTCACTTTTTCTTCGATATACTTCACTGCATCACCAACAGTTCCGATCTTTTCAGCATCGTCATCTGAAATTTCCATATCGAATTCATCTTCTAGTTCCATAACTAGCTCAACGACATCCAAAGAGTCTGCGCCGAGATCGTCTTTGAAAGAAGCTTCAGGTTTTACTTCGCTTTCATCGACACCAAGTCGGTCGACAACTACTTTCGTTACACGTTCAAGTACTGACACTATAGTCACCTCCTCTCACTGAAATGCGGAGGGTGGCGTTTAGCTGCGACAGGCATAAGACGGGCATGCGAAGCGGCGCTCTTTGCCGCACAGCATGACTGGCTTATGACCCGAGCAGCTGCCACCCGCAGCTGGACACTAAGATAAGCGTAGGTCCATTACATCACCATACCGCCATCAACATTGATGGTTTGTCCGGTAATATAGTTTGCATCGTCGGATAGTAGGAACGCTACTGCGCCTGCGACATCTTCAGCTGATCCTAGCTTACCCAAAGGAATGGAGCCCAACATTTGTGCTTTTACTTCCTCTGGAAGAGCTTCAGTCATATCTGTTGTAATGAAACCTGGTGCTACTGCGTTCACAGTAATATTCCTTGTCGCAAGTTCTCTCGCGGTAGTCTTCGTCAAGCCAATCACACCTGCTTTTGCAGCGACATAATTTGCTTGTCCCGGATTGCCGATGACGCCGACGATAGATGCAAGGTTGACGATTTTCCCGGCACGCTGTTTCATCATTTGGCGTGTCACAGCTTTCGTACAGAGGAACACACCTTTTAAATTGATGTTAATAACATCATCCCATTCGTCTTCCTTCATACGCATCAACAAGTTATCACGCGTAATTCCTGCATTATTTACGAGCATATCAATAGAACCAAACGTTTTCAATGTCTCATCAATCATTTCTTTCACTTGTTCGGCATCCGAAACGTTCGCTTGGATGGCAAAAGCATCTCCGCCGGATTGTTTGATCAATTCAACGACTTCTTCCGCTTTTTCTTTGCTGCCGCTATAGTTGACCGCTACACGAGCGCCTTCTTTTCCTAGCAAAATTGCAATCTCGCGTCCAATTCCTCTTGAAGCACCTGTAACGATCGCCGATTTCCCTTCAAATCTACCCATCATTCCCACCCTTTCGCTGCATCAATGGCCGCTTGCAGTGTCTCTTCGTCATAGACAGGAAGCACTGTAACAGATCTATCTATTTTCTTTACAAGGCCGCTGAGCACTTTTCCAGGGCCGCATTCAATGAAATGTGTAACGCCAAGGTTGATCAATTCACGAACGGAGTCTTCCCAACGAACCGGAGAATATAATTGTTCCACAAGGAGCTGCTTGATTTCCTCATGATCGGAAACCGTTTTAGCGTTTACATTTGCAACGACCGGGATGGAAGCATCCTTCATTCCTACTTCATCCAACGCATTTTTCAGACGTTCCGCTGCTGGCTTCATAAGGGAAGAGTGGAATGGTCCGCTCACATCAAGTGGAATCGCTCTTTTCGCTCCCGCTTCCTTAAGCTCAACACAAGCTTTCTCGACGCCTGCTTTCGTTCCCGATATGACAATTTGTCCAGGACAGTTCAAATTGGCCGGTTGGACCGCATCGCCACTAGCTGTAATCGCATCCGTCACTTCTAGAAGCTTATCGCTATCCAGTCCAAGAATGGCGGCCATCGCCCCTTCTCCGGCAGGAACCGCATCATTCATGAAAAGGCCGCGTTTATGGACAACCGACACACCGTCTTCAAATGAAAGGACACCTGAAGCGACGAGGGCAGTATACTCACCAAGACTATGTCCAGCAGTATAGTCAGGAGTTATGCCTTCCACAACAAGCCTTGAAGCGATCATGGCGCCGACTGTCAACAGTGCGGGCTGTGCATTATATGTCAATGTCAGTTCCTCTTGGGGACCTTCTGTAATCAAACGGCTTAAGCCGAACTGCAATACTTCATCCGCTTGTTCCAGGAAATTCCCGCCACTATTGAATAGTTCTGCTCCCATTCCGACAGACTGAGAACCTTGTCCCGGGAAAATAAATGCTATTTTCGTCATTCCGCCTCCACCTTTCCTACCGTCTCTCTAATTGTTCCGCACACATTGAATTCGACCATTGTCCTCGCTTGTCTAATCGCATTATAAATAGCATTGGCATTTGAGGAACCGTGTGCCTTGATGACTGGGGAATTCAACCCGAATAATCCTGCTCCGCCATACTCGGTATAATCCATTTTCTTTTTCAATCCGCGAAGGTCATCTTTCACTAATGCCGCTGAAAGCTTTGACTTCAACGAGGCGCCATATACTTCTTTCAGCATCGAAAAGAAACCGGCTGCTGTCCCTTCTATCGTCTTCAGCACCATATTCCCTGTAAATCCATCCGTCACAATGACATCCGCCGCACCACTTAAAATGTCTCTCGACTCAACGTTTCCGATAAAATGAATAGGCACTTCTGAAAGAAGTTCGTATGCAGCTTTCGTCAGTTCGTTCCCTTTGCCTTCTTCGGTGCCGATATTCAAAAGTCCGACGCGGGGCTTTTGAACGCCGCGCACCTTTTCCGCATAAATGCTTCCCATAATTGCATATTGCTGCAAATGAGTAGGCTTTGCGTCAGAATTTGCGCCGACATCCAAGAAGACAAAACCTTGTCCATCGATTGTCGGCAAGGTCGGGGATAACGCCGGGCGATCGATGCCTTCGATCCGTCCTACGATGAATAGCCCGGCTGCCATTAGCGCTCCTGTATTCCCGGCAGAGACGCATGCATCGGCTTCGCCGTCTTTCACAGCTTGCGCCATCCTCACCATGGAGGCATCTTTCTTCCTTCGGATTGCACGGACCGGCTCATCATCCGCTTCAATTTTCTCTGTACAATGAATTACTTTCAAGCGTCCATGTTCTTTCAAATACGGCGCCATCTTTTCTTCATTTCCATAAATATGTATATGTATATCTTCAAATTCAGATAGGCTCAGAAGCGCGCCTTCAATAATTTCACCAGGTGCATGATCTCCACCCATTCCATCCAATGCAATGATCATCATATTTCCCTCCCGCTGTGGTCCGTAGTTTGATACATCTGGAATTCACCGGTGAAAACCGTCTCGTTTTCGACGGTGGAGATGACATCGACAAAAGTCCGTTTATTATTTGAACGCTCTTTATCAACGATGGCACGTGCAATGACCCGATCACCTGATCTGACGGGCTTCAGGAAATGGAGGTCCGATGTGACAGTCAACGCAAGATCATCGTCGAGAACTGCAACCGCCAATGAATTTGCCTGTGCAAATAAATGGTGGCCCCGCGCTATGCCACTCCTTCGGAAGACATGATCGTCCGTTACATCGAATATAGAGACCGCCCTTTTATCTAGCACAATGTCAACGATTTCACCAATTATTTCATCGGACTGTAGGGATTTCACTTCTGCTTCCATCGTTCGTGCGGCTACCGTTTTCAATCGCTCACGCAATTCCGGAATTCCACATTCCAAGCGGTCTAATCGTATCGTCTGAACGCTTACTTTAAATTGTTTGGATAATTCTTCGTCTGTCAGAAAAGGATTTTGTTCGAGGCTTATTTCAAGCTGGCGCTGCCTCTCCCTTTTTGGCACTCTCACTCGATTCACCCTTCCGGATTAGCACTTGGTACTAATACCAGTATATTATCATAGTTCCTCATTGATTTCTACAAAACATTGGTTGAAATAAAACAAACAACAGGCAAAGAAAAAACACTCCATTTCTTGACCTGTTGTTCAATTATGTTTTTAGTCTATGCGTTCATGTGATAGCGCGCCTGATTGCTCCAAGTCTTCTCTCAAGAATTTATACTCCGGAGAGGACCAGAAATCATCCGATGCCAGCATCTTCTCAGCATCTTGACGCGCAGTTTCCAGCGCGCGGTAGTCATGCACAAGATCAGCCATCTTGAATTCAGGCATTCCGCTTTGCTTCTTGCCGAAGAAGTCGCCCGCGCCTCTCAGCTCAAGATCCTTTTCAGCTAATATGAATCCGTCGTTCGTCTCTGTCATGGACTGCATCCGTTCCTTCCCTTCCTCGTTCTTCGGATCGGCAAGAAGTACGCAATACGATTGGTCCGCCCCCCTGCCGACCCTCCCCCTTAATTGGTGAAGTTGGGCGAGTCCGAAACGGGTGGCGTCATAAATGAGCATGAAGGTCGCATTCGGCACGTTCACGCCGACTTCAACGACGGTTGTCGAAACAAGGCAATCGATTTTCCCCTCACTGAAGTCCCTCATGATGGCATCTTTCTCATCGGAATGAAGTCTACCGTGCATGAGGCCGACTGTGTACCGCCCAGCAAAATGGTGGGTGAGCTGGGAATGGACATCGACGGCATTTTGAACATCGATCTTATCTGATTCCTCAATGAGAGGACAAATGACATATGACTGTCTCCCGGCCTGCAGTTCCTTCTCCATCTTTCGTAATACTGGCAATAAGGATTCTTCTTTAAGCCAAAAGGTCTCAACTTTTTTTCGTCCCGCCGGCATTTCATCAAGGATGGAGACATCCATTTCCCCGAAGGCGGTAATCGCCAATGTCCGCGGAATCGGAGTCGCCGTCATAAAAAGCACGTCGGGATTAAGACCTTTCTCCCTTAACACGCGCCGTTGTTCCACACCGAAACGATGCTGTTCATCCGTTATGACGAGTCCCAATTTCGCAAAACCGACGTCCGGCTGGATCAACGCATGCGTCCCGATCAGCAGATCGATTTCTCCGCTTTGCAATTTCTCAATGATGATCCTTCTCGCTTTCCCTTTCGTGGATCCGGAGAGGAAGGCGACATTCACTCCAAACGGCTCAAGCCATGATGATAGGGAATCGGCATGCTGTTCCGCAAGAATTTCCGTCGGCGCCATAAGCGCACCTTGAAACCCACCCGTAATCGCCGCAAATAGGGCAATAGCAGCTACGACCGTCTTTCCGGAACCTACATCCCCTTGCAGCAGCCGATTCATCCTCATCGGGCTTTTCAATTCGGCACATAGCTCATTGACAACCTTTTTTTGTGCATTCGTCAGCTCGAAAGGCAATGAAGTAATGAACTCCTTGATACGATCCAGATCATAATGAATCGGAGTTCCTTTTTCGGTTTCTTTACGGATTTTTTTCATACCGATCATTTTCAATTGGAATTTCAAGAGCTCCTCATAGACAAAGCGTCTACGTGCCTGTTTCACGTCATTCGGCGATTTTGGAAAATGAACCATTTCCAGTGCTTCTCCGACCGACGGCAACAAATAAGCTTCCCGCAATGAATCCGGAAGAACTTCGGCAATTTCACCGCTGCACAAATCCAGTGCCTGTCTCATATATTTGCGGAACGTCTTTTGGTGCATGACGTTTTTCAAACTATAGACAGGTTCAAAATCAGCTTGATCTGTTTTCGGCCCCTGACTGAAGTTGCTCACATTGATCACTTGCCTGCCACGATCCCATTTGCCGGTCACCGTAACAATCATTCCGATTGAAATTCGGTCTTTCAAGTAATGTTGATTGAAGAAAACCGCTTTAACGAGATGATTTCCGGCCAGCAACCGTAATTGGAGTCGTGATTTATTTCTCCCTAAAAAAAGAACGGAAGGCTCACTTTCGACCCTTCCTTCAATGGTGACCCGTTCATTATGCGGCGTTTCAGCTAAATTTTTCAATCTGAAGTCTTCATGGCGGTACGGAAATGTATTGATTAACTCTTCAATCGTTTCAATGCCAAGTTTTTGAAGCTGTTCTGCAGATGCCTTGCCGACGCCTTTCAGCGTTGTGACAGGGTCAAGAATTGACGGTGTCACGAGACGTTTTGTCCTTTCCGAAAATCTCGGCTTCGAGTGCCTTTCCAGTAGGAGTGGCAGCTAAGCCCCCTTTTGCGGTTTCCCTTAAAGCGGAAGGCATTGACTGTCCGATTCTATGCATCGCTTCAATTACTTCATCAGTCGGAATCCTGCTTACTACCCCTGCAAGAGCCATATCCGCTCCGACTAGGGCTTTTGCAGCTCCCATCGCATTACGCTTCACACATGGCACTTCCACTAGACCTGCCACCGGATCGCATACAAGTCCAAGCATGTTTTTCATGACGATTGAAAAAGCCTCTGCACTTTGCTGAGGAGTCCCTCCAGCCATTTCCACGATCGCAGCGGCAGCCATCGAAGCGGCTGAACCAGTTTCCGCCTGGCATCCTCCTGCCGCACCAGAGATGGATGCGTTATTTGCCACGACAAAGCCGAAAGCGCCCGATGTAAACAAGTAATTCACCATCTGCTCTCTCGTCGGGTTCAATTTGTCCTTCACTGCGAAAAGTGTTCCTGGTACAATTCCGGCAGCCCCTGCAGTAGGAGTTGCACAGATCATTCCCATTGCTGCGTTTACTTCGTTCGTCGCGACCGCTTTACTGACAGCATCCAAAATAAGGTCCCCCGAAAGTGATTTTCCGGATTTAATATAGTTTTGAATAAGGACAGCATCGCCGCCTGTCAAACCGGAAGTCGATTTTACGCCTTGCAACCCTTGCTCGACAGCGCTTTCCATGACGGAAAGATTGTTTTCCATTTGAGCGACAATCTCTTCACGTGAACGTCTCGTCATTTGCATTTCCTGTTCAATCATAATTTCCGAAATCGGCTTATTTTGTGCTTCTGCGAGTGCTACTAATTCTTTTACAGTACCGAATAGAACTTCCATTACTATTTCCCTCCTCAGTTCGCCAATGTTGAAACTTGCGTAACATTCGGCAATGATTTCAATTCATTAATGAGTGTTTCATCAAACATCTGGTCGACTTCAATGACCATAAGAGCCATTTTCCCTTTTTCTTTCCGGCCTACTTCCATATGGGCAATGTTCATGCCTTGCGAAGCGATTGCGTTGGAAACATTCGCGATGACGCCAGAGCGATCGTCATGTACGACGAGGAGCGCCGGGAAATGCCCCGATAAGCGAAGTGGAAAGCCATTCAACTCAGTGACTTCCATTGTGCCACCGCCGATTGAAATCCCGACAAGCTCTATTTCCCCTTGACTGTCGCCGAGAACAATTTTTGCTGTATTTGGATGATCGGCCTCTTCCTCTTCGGGAATGAACTCGAAGGTCATGCCCAGTGCTGCGGCATCTTCGAAAGCCGTTTTTATTCTTTCATCAAACGTGTCGTAATCCAACAGACCCCCGATAATCGCAACGTCCGTCCCATGCCCTTTATATGTTTCTGCAAAAGACCCATAGAGATGGATTCTCGCCCACTCCGGCTGACGCCCAAACAAATCACGGGCGACTCGTCCAATTCGAGCAGCTCCAGCGGTGTGCGAAGATGAAGGCCCGATCATGACGGGACCGATAATTTCAAAGACAGATCTATATTTCATTTAAACTACCCCCTTATTGAGAAGCAAACGCTTTCTTCATTTTACCGCAGATTTCAAGTAAAGACAAAATAGAAAATCGGCATGCCCCAAAAGGCATGCCGTCGATTTTCCGTATTATTCCACGGAAAGGATATAAGGATAAAGCGGTTGTTTCCCATTGTACAATTCGACTTCTGTATGATCATATGTGGATTCCACGTATTCTGCAATTTCAGCAGCTTCTTGCTCGGTTACATCCTCGCCATAGATGATTGTGACGATTTCATCATCTTCATCGATAAGTGATTCAAGCAACGTCTTCATTACGTCTCCTAAAGACGGGTTGGAGATAACAATTTTACTGCCTGCAAGTCCCATAAAATCATCTTTTTTAATATCGATGCCATCTATGGATGTATCCCGGATCGAATAAGTGACTTGACCAGTTTTCACTCCAACCGCCGCTTTGGACATGCTCTTTTCATTATCCGCCACTTCAGCTTCAGGATTGAATGCGAGAATTGCCGCTAGCCCTTCCGGAACGGATTTCGTTTCGACGACAGCTGCTTCGATGCCAATCACTTCTGCTGCCTGTTTTGCCGCCATGATGATATTTTTATTGTTCGGCAAGATGATGACCCGCTCGGCGCCCACGTCCTTGATAGCCTTCACGATATCTTCGGTTGATGGATTCATCGTCTGTCCGCCTTCAATGACAGCAGAAGCTCCGATGCTCTTCAGCAAGTCAGCAATTCCTGTCCCCATTGCCACTGTCACAATTGCGTAAGGATGTGAAGCTGTCTCCGCCTTTTTTATCGAATGGCTATCTCCGACAATATCAATATGCTGCTGACGCATGTTTTCGATTTTGATGTTTATGAGGGAACCGTATTGTTGCGCATAATTCAATGCATCTCCCGGCTCTTCAGTATGAATATGTACTTTCGCAATTTCCTCATCTGAAATGACAAGTAATGAATCCCCGAACTTACTGAGGTCCTGGCGGAAATCGCCTTCCTCGAAAGGATGCTTCTTCACTTTTTTATCCTCAAATTTCACCATGAATTCTGTACAATAGCCGTATACGATATCTTCAGTATTCATGAACCCTTGTACTCCACGATGATGCTCAGCGTTGACTAGATCCTCCATCAGATCCATATTCGTCCGTTCAGGAAGCTCTTCCCCTTTCAGACATGCCAAAAAACCTTCATATACATAAACAAGGCCTTGTCCGCCACTATCGACGACACCAACTTCCTTCAAGACGGGAAGCAGATCTGGAGTCCGTTTCAAAGAAGCTTTCGACTCTTCAACGATTGCCTCCATCACTTTGATGATGTCTGTAGTCGACTTCGCCACTTCAACACCTTTGCTCGCTGCATCTTTGGCAACAGTAAGAATCGTGCCTTCAACAGGCTTCATGACTGCTTTATAAGCCGTCTGCACCCCATATTCCAGTGCATTTGCGAACTTCTTGCTATCCAACTTCTCTTCCTCTTCCACAGCCTTGCCAAAACCACGGAACAATTGGGATAGGATGACCCCGGAGTTCCCGCGTGCTCCCATCAATAGGCCTTTAGACAATGCCTGGGCGGTCTTGCCCAAATGAGCAGACACATTCGCTTCCGTTTCCTTTGCCCCGGACGTCATGGATAAATTCATATTTGTCCCTGTGTCCCCGTCAGGAACAGGAAACACGTTAAGTGAATCGACATAGTCTGCATTCTGATGAAGGTGATGCGCACCCATCCTCACCATGTCGGCAAATTTCACACCATCAATAAAATTCATTGAAATGTTTTCCTCCTTCTATCAGTTCGTCACCCGAACTCCTTGAACAAATATATTCACTGAATCCACTGTTAACGATAAGGTCTTTTTCAATGTATACATCACTTTGGATTGCACTTGGTATGCGACCTCGGAGATTTTTGTTCCATATCCGATAATGACATACATATCGATATGTGTTTCGTCTCCGATATTTCTAACAATGACTCCTTTTGCATAGTTCTCTTTTCCAAGGATGTCTGTAAGTCCATCCCGGATTTGATGACGCGAAGCCATGCCGACAATTCCGTAGCATTCGATTGCCGCCTCTCCCACCACTTGGGCAATGACGTCATTCGTAATATCTATCGTACCGTAATCGTTTTTCATCTCGATTGACATGAAAGCTTCCCCTCCCGCATCCATAATAACTAACCCCATTGTACTATACACGATAACAATATAAAAGCGTAGTAACTGTTGTAAAGGATTTTCACTTGAAAGCATCAGTGAAAAAGGTTGCATGCCTTTATTTCCTGTGATAAAGTATTATGGTATGCGAATTAGATAGTGAATCGCTTAATCAATATTAGCGAGGAGGTCATAAAAATGGCTAAAGAATGTGTAGTTACTGGCCGCAAAGCACGTACGGGGAATGCCCGTTCACACGCAATGAATGCCAACAGACGTACTTGGGGAGCTAATCTTCAAAAAGTCCGTATTCTTGTAAACGGTAAACCGAAACGTGTTTGGGTATCTGCGAGAGCGCTCAAATCAGGTAAAGTGCAAAGAGTATAATATCTTTATCCGCGTTCCGATTACTATAAGACAAAAAGAAATAAAACGCCAGGCCGGTAAGTTCAGCCTGACGTTTTTTCTTTTTTCCGTTTTTTGTTTCGCTGGCTTGCAGTAGCTTGGGGTTTGACCTTATCTTCTTTTTGGAAGACGACCATGCATTTTCGTACAAAGCTACTTAGAAACTTCGGCATCGTAAATGTATAAACTCGCAATTCCCTTCTCCTTTCAGGAATCTGAACTTCTTACCATTAAGCATATGCCCTGTCGGAATGAGATAGTACAAACTTCTGAAATTGGTTCGTTGCTCGTAAATTTCGTCATGCCCATATCCATCCTTTCATTAACCGTCTCATACTTGAAGCCGGTCAATGTCAGGCCTTCTACAGAACTGCCAAAGGGGAAAAATGAAATATAAGGGAACTGGGCAGCCCTTTTCACCCGATGGACTCCAGGACGAAGTAATGAAAGTTCATTAAGAGCGTTGCGGATGCGGAATGAAACTTCTTTATGTTCAATCTGCATCCGATATAATAAATGCAATGCCGATTCGAAATGATCCAACCTGTCTCCAGTGACACCGGTCAAAACCACTTCTCCCGGACGATAGGAAATGGCACGATCTACAGCCAGTTCCGTGTCCGTTTCGTCTTTTTCTGTCTGGAAGGGATAGACCCGTTCCACAGATTCTTTTATTCTGCTATACTCCTCTTCACTCACTGAATCAAAATCTCCGATTGCTTCTTCGGGAACAATCCCTTGATCCAATAAATGAATTGCCCCGCGGTCTACGCCGATGAAAATTGTCCCTTCCGCCTCGTAAGCGGACAGGTCGGGCAACTCCCCGATGGGCCCGCCTGCACAGATGATAATCCTATCCATCAATTCAGTACGCTTTCCCCAGCGGCTTTAATCCTTTGCAGTGCTTCCGTACGATCTTCCGCATTATAAACGGCCGAGCCAGCGACAAATATATTGGCGCCCGCCTCAACGCAAGGGATGATCGTTTCCTCATTGATGCCGCCATCGATTTCGATATCGATTGACAATCCTCTTTCCTTGATCAGATCGGACAATTGCTTCACTTTCGGAAGTACGGAATGGATGAACTTCTGTCCCCCGAATCCCGGATTGACCGTCATGAATAATACCATGTCGATATCTTCAAGGATATGGACGATATGCTCTACCGGCGTATGCGGGTTCAGTACGACACCCGGCTTCACTCCGAAAGAACGAATCAGCTGAATGGTGCGATGCAAATGTCGGCACGCTTCCACATGGACAGTAATATAATCCGCTCCCGCTTTCGCGAACTGTTCAATATATGCATCAGGGTTCTCAATCATGAGATGGACATCGAGCGGAAGATCCGTAACTGGCCGCAACGCTTCCACAACAATCGGTCCCATCGTAATGTTCGGAACGAAATGGCCATCCATTACATCAATATGAATCAGTTCAGCTCCAGCTTTCTCAACTTCTCTCACTTCATCTGCCAACTTCGAAAAGTCCGCAGCTAATATGGACGGTGCAATTTTAATCATTTTCAATACCTCGGCTTTCGGTCAGTAATCTCTTGCAGAAATTGCAAATAATTAGAGTAGCGGGATTGAAGGATTTCCCCGGTCCCCACTTTCTGTTTAACTGCGCAGCCAGGCTCCTTCAAATGCAAGCATCCCCTGAATTTGCATTCATGCGCCACGTTTTCCATTTCAACGAAAGTATCACGTAACTCATCTCTCTCGATATGATCGAAATCAAGTGAGCTGAAGCCTGGCGTGTCAGCTACGAGTCCGCCTGCGACTTCCAAGAGCTCTACATGGCGGGTCGTATGCTTGCCCCTGCCAAGCGCTTCCGAAATTTCGCCGGTCTTCAAAGATAGTTCAGGAATCAACGTGTTGAGCAATGTCGATTTCCCGACGCCGGACTGACCGGCAAGAACCGTTGTCTTTCCTTCTAAATATGGTTGAAGCAAAAGGAACAGGTCTGGATCTCCGATAAAAGTAGCGATGACATCGTAGCCAATTCCGCGGTAGTAGTCAGCGGCAGTTTCTGCATGATGTAGCTCCTCATCCCCTGCGACGTCTTTCTTCGTCAGGCAGATAACCGGTTTTATGCCTACTGATTCGATGACAGCGAGGAACCTATCCAATAGATGGTAGCTGAAATCGGGTTCCACAATCGAAAATACGAGCAATGCCTGGTCGACATTTGCAATTGGAGGTCTGACCAGCTCATTTTCCCGTTTCTGAACTTCTGTGATGGTTGCATCATTATCGCCTTCACGCACAATCGTGACAAAGTCGCCGACAAGGGGCGATATACCCCTAATTTTAAAAACCCCACGGCCTTTGCATTGGATAATTTCTCCATCATTCACCTTGACATAATAAAAACCGCTGATTGCTTTTCTAATTTGTCCTTCCGGCATCCAATCCCTCTTTCTTATTCAGCATCATTATAATTGAACGTCTTTTCCGCAATGATTGAAGAGTCTCTAAGAATTTTGTATCCTCCACGCTGACCTTCTTCAAGTTCAACGGTAATCTCTCTTTTCACATCTTCCGTTATCGTAAATTCGGCAACCGGATCCGTCATCGAATGTTTGCTGTCCTGAATATAGATTTTAATCGTTTGCGGTTCAGGGTCCGTATCTTCCTCATCGTCTTCAACAGTCGATGGTTCATATTGAATTGTAACCGTGTCCACAAAATACTTAACCGGGGGCTTCTCCTTGCCCTTTGAAATGACTACGTCAACTGTCGCGCCTTTTTCAAGTTCAGCGTTCGCAGAAGGTTTTTGTGAAATGACATGACCTTCCTTCACACTATCAGATTCAATCCTATTAACGATTCGAATATTGAAGTGGGACTTATCAGCATAATCCTTCAATTCATTCTCGGTATAATTCGTTAGATCAGCAAGTGTTTTCATTTCTTTCCCTAAACTGACTGTAAACACGATTTCAGTTTCTTCCGGTACTACCTTTTCGCCGGCTTCGGGCGTCTGCTTCAGGATCTGCCCTTTCGGTGCATCATTGTGAACCCATTCTGGACGAATTTTCCCAAATCCCCTATCTTGTAGGAACTCTACAATTTCTTCATAATCCCTATCGACATAATTGGTCAGCTCAGTCGTTTCCTTTCCGGTGCTAACGTATACGATGATAGCAGATCCGATTTCCCGTTTTTTATTTGCCTCTGGATCAATCCGGAATACTTGTCCGGCGGGATATTCATCCGAATAATCCTCAATCTTATCTTCAACAACAAAGCCGTTTTCCTCCAATAGCGAAATCGCTTCCGCTTCCTCCAATCCGACCACCTCTGGTATCAGGGCAGTTTTTGGACCGAATAAGGTCGGCCAATAAAAGAACAGGAGGACCGCAATCGCCAACAGCAAAGCGGAGAGGCCTACGATGATCGGCCATTTCTTTCTTTTCTTCTTCTTCTTCTGCTGAAGCGGCAAAGGGTCAGGAATGACAGGATTCAAGATTTTGGTCTTTTCTGAGTGGTCCGCTTTTGATGTATCTGCAATGATCGGAATGACACGCGTCCGGTCATCATCGAAAGGGATGGTGAATTTCTCTTCATGCTGCCTCTCAGGTGATAATACGGTGAGCAGATCTTCATACATCTCCTCCGCCGACTGGTATCTGTATGTAGCATCCTTCGCTGTCGCTTTTAAAATGACATTTTCGACGCTTTGCGGAATGCCGGGAAACGATAGGCGTACAGAAGGCGTCTCTTCCTGCAAGTGTTTCAAAGCGATTGCAACTGCTGTTTCTGCAGAAAAAGGCAGTTCACCTGTCAATAGTTCATAGAAGACAATCCCCAACGAATAAATATCCGACTTCTTCGTTGCCATGCCGCCTCTCGCCTGTTCAGGTGATAAATAATGGACCGTTCCGATAACGGAATTCGTTTTTGTATGTGCCGTTGCGCTTAACGCCATGGCAATTCCGAAATCGGTTATTTTCACATTGCCTTCAGCGTCCATTAAGATATTCTGAGGTTTTATATCCCGATGGACAATCCCGTTGTGATGGGCATTGGCAATCGCCGAGACGAGCTGCCTCATGATTTTGACTGCTTGATGAACTTGTAAAGGGCCATTCATTTGAATGAACTTCTTGAGTGTTTGGCCTTCGATATATTCCATAACGAGGTAATGAAGTTCTTCATCTTCGCCGACGTCAAAAATATTGACGATATGTGGATGGGTCAAGCTCGTGGCAGATAGGGCCTCCCGCTGGAATCTCTTTTTAAGATCCTGCTCATTTGCGAAATCATAGTTCAAGACTTTAATGGCTACATCGCGGTCCAAAATGATGTCGTGAGCCAAATAGACTTTCGACATGCCGCCTTCTCCGATTCCTTTAAGTACTTCGTAACGGCCGCCGATTCGTTCACCGATCATTGTGGGCTCACCTCCGATGTGGAAGGGCTAGCCAATATGACGGAAATATTATCTTCTCCGCCCAATTCGTTCGCCAACTCGACCAATTTAACCGCCTTGTCATGCAAATCTCCATCCGCAGTGACGATTTTCTGAATCCGTGCGTTGTCGACTTTATTGCTTAAGCCATCCGTACAGATCAACAAGTATGTCTGTCCGTCAAATTTAATTTGATAGAAGTCGGGCATGATTGTTTTCTCGGATCCTACAGCCTTCATTATCCAATTCCTCTGGGGATGTTTTGCCGCTTCCTCTTCGGTAATTTCCCCAGAATCCAGCAATATATTTACGAAGGAATGATCCTTCGTAATTTGCGAGATTTCATTCCGGTTTATCGTATACACCCGGCTATCCCCGACGTGAGTGACAATGCCTTTATCCCCATGAATGAGCACTGCATCTAATGTAGTTCCCATACCCTTGTACTCTTTGTCGTTTTCAGCAACATCATATAGAGTGCGGTTTACATGCATGACCGTCTCCTGAAGCCATTCTTTCCAATCTTCCTCGTCCATAGTTGCAGCGCTATCCACTTTCACGAATTGTTCGCCAAGAATCCTTACCGCTGTCGAACTTGCATAGTCTCCGCCCCGATGACCACCCATGCCATCCGCGACAACTGCGAGCGTCGGCCCGTCTTGAATTGCAAAGACCGCTGCGCTGTCCTCATTCACTGTCCGCTTTTTCCCAATGTCTGTCACTACTTCGAATCGCAACACTCGTCCCCCCCTTTTATCAAAGACACCAATTTCCAAATTCCCCTGCTAGATGTCCGTCGCTGGTCATTACTTACTTCATCTTTTTGTGAAAAGCAGCGACAAAAAACCCATCGCTTCCAAAGTGCTGCGGCATCACTTGAAGCAGATCGTCTTTGATTGCCAATGAGTCAATGTCTGCAAGTGAATTGAGCGTAGACAGCGTCATATCTGGATGTGTATCCAGGAAACGGCGGACCATCCCTTCATTTTCATCGTACTCTATGGTGCACGTGCTATAGACGATAATGCCATCATCTTTTAGTAACCGGTAGGCAGTAGCAAGCAGCTGCTCCTGAATCTCGGTCAAACTTTTCAAATCCTGCTCGGTCTTATTGTATTTTATCTCAGGCTTGCGACGGATGACTCCGAGACCACTGCAAGGCGCATCGACAAGGATGCGGTCAAATGAGGCAGGACCGTAAATGGACTCCAGCTCACGGCTATCCCCGCTTTTCGTGATGATGGATTGTATGCCGAGACGGTTAGCATTCGACTCAATTAATGATAGTTTGTGTTCATGCAAATCATGTGCATAGATTTCGCCTGTATCATTCATCTTTTCTGCAATGAAGGTCGTCTTTCCGCCTGGAGCAGCACACATGTCCAACACCTTCATATCAGGCTTCACGTCAAGAGCCAGAACAGGCAACATGGAGCTTTCGTCTTGGATGGTCAATAAACCTTCCGCGAATGCTTCCGTATTTGCCAAGCTCCCGCTGGATACTTGGATGCTCCCGGAAATCACTTCGCCCCTGGATGCTTCAATACCTTCCTTAGCGAGCGCTGTGATCGCTTCTTCGACTGTCGCTTTCAATGAATTGACCCTCGCAGTCATGCGGGCTGGATGATTGTTTTCATGAGCCATCGCCAAAGCTTCCTCTTTGCCGAACTGCTTAACCCAACGCTCAATCAACCATGCAGGATGACTTGTTTCAACCGACATCCTTTCGACATCGTCCTTGATGTCCTCGATCGGGCGGACGCCTTTTCGTAATACGGATCGTAAAATTCCGTTAACAGTTGCCGAGATGCCTTTATGCCCTCTTCTTTTGGCGATTTCCACCGCTTCATGGACGACTGCATGCGGAGGGATCTTCGTCAAGTAGACTATTTGATAAAGTGACAATCGCAGTAATTCCCGTACCCATGGATCTAATTTCCCTTTGACGAAAGGCTCCAAGTAGTAATCCAATGTCAATCTATGCTGCAAAGTGCCATACGTCAGTTCAGTCAATAAACCCCTGTCCTTCGGATCGATATCATATTTCTTGATCGTCCGGTTGAGCAGAAGATTGCTGTAAGCCTGATTCTGATTTATTTCCATCAATATCGATAATGCCGCATCGCGGACATTGCCGTTCCAAATCCTCTTTTTGGCATTTGTCATTCAAATTTATCCCCTTCACTCCACTTGGCTCCAATGCCATTTAGGAATTCTTCTGCCGACAATCGTTTTTTTCCAGCTGGTTGCAGCTCAGTGATGGCAATGGATGTTTCGTCGCCTGTTTTGACGATGATCCTGTCCTTCAACAATTTTAGTATCGTTCCAGGAAGGGCCTCACTATTAATTTCGGATTTGTCCGCCATCCATATCTTAACGTTCTCTTCTTGAAATACGGAATAGGCTCCCGGCCATGGATAGAGCCCGCGTATTTGATTGAAGATAGCTGTACCGGCTTTAGACCAGTCGATTCTTTCCTGTTCACGGGTAATATTGCCTGCAAATGAAACGTGTTTCTCATCTTGGGGAATCCGTTCATTCGATCCGTCAATGATGGATGGCAATGTCTCTTTCAATAATTTTGTGCCGGCCACGGATAATTTCTCAAAAAGGATTCCGGTATTGTCTTCCTCAGTAATTGGTACAGTTATCTGTGAGATGATATCTCCCGCATCGAGCTTCTCCACCATATACATGATCGTTACTCCCGTTTCGGTCTCACCATCAATGACTGCTTGGTGAATCGGCGCGCCTCCCCGGTATTTCGGCAGCAATGAAGCATGGACATTGATGCAACCGAGTCGTGGAGCATCAAGCAGGTTTTTCGGCAAGATTTGTCCATATGCAGCGGTGACGATCAAATCCGGCTTCATCTGAATAAGTTCCGCAAGTTCTTCGGAAGTTCTCAGTTTTTCCGGCTGCAAGACCGGCAAACCAAGTCGGAGAGCCTCTTCCTTTACTGGCGGAGGTGTCAATATCCTCTTTCTTCCAACGGGTCGATCGGGCTGGGTGACGACTGCGATGATGTCGTACCCTTCCTCGTGCAGCATTGTCAAGACAGGAACTGAGAAGTCGGGAGTCCCCATGAATACAATTTTTGTCATTCTATTTCATCCTCCCCATCTACCTCTTCAAATTCCTCTGGGTCAACAATCCTTGTTATTTTCGAATCGAATAACACGCCATCCAAATGATCGATTTCATGCAGTATGGCCCGTGCTTCATAATCTTCCGCTTCCAGCTCGTACAAAGAACCGTCCCGTTCCTGTGCTTCTATACGGACGAAAAATGGTCGTTCCACTTCACCGTACAGACCCGGGAAGCTTAAGCAGCCTTCAACTTCTACGACAGACCCTCCGATTGCCGTGACGACAGGGTTGACCATTTCAATCACTTGGTCCCCTTCGCCCATATCGACGATGGCGACCCGGACCAATTCCCCTACTTGAGGAGCCGCAAGTCCTATACCATCCGCATCGATCATTGTGTCGTACATATCATCTAGCAGCTTAGCCAGTTTTCCATCAAATTTCTCCACTTCCATACAACGCTGTGTCAGCATTGTTGAAGGGTTTTTTACGATTTCAAGTATTGCCAATTCAATTCCTCTTTTCCAACTCGTCCGTACTGATTAAAAAATTGAAGTCGGATCTACATCCACTGACATGAGCAGACCTTCCTTCATCCAGCTCGTCCGATACATTCTGATCAATTGCTGAAGCGTTTCAATCAACTTCGGCTCTTTTTTGTATTTTATCAAACATTGGTACCGATATCTATTGTTCACACGACTTATTGCAGCTGCCGCAGGTCCGATGATGACGGTGTCAGGCGACAACGAACTTTTCAAATAGCGCGTCCCCTTTTCCGCAAAATCTGCAACTTTTAACAAATCCTCATGTGAAAACTGTACAAGCGTTATGAAAAAGAAAGGAGGATACCCATATTGTTTGCGTGCCGACATCTCCAGATTGTAAAACGGCTCATAATGCTGGGTCTTTGCGAGTTCAATCGCATAATGTTCCGGTGAGTATGTCTGAATGAAGACTTCACCGGCCAATTCATGCCTACCGGCCCGTCCACTAACTTGCGTCATCAATTGGAATGTTTTTTCCGCTGCTCGGAAATCCGCCAAATGCAAAGTCGTATCCGCAGCAAGCACTCCGACTAAGGTAATATTCGGGAAGTCGAGCCCTTTAGCAATCATCTGGGTGCCAAGCAGGATATCCGCCTTTCCTTCGCTGAATTGGCGCAGTATGCGTTCGTGTGCTCCCTTTTGCCGTGTTGTGTCTACATCCATCCGCAGCACTCGCGCTTCTGGGAATAGCTTTGAAATTTCTTCTTCGGCCTTTTGTGTGCCTGTTCCGAAAAACCGGATATGCTCACTTTCACATTCCGGACAAACGAGCGGAACTTGTTCCTCATGACCGCAATAATGGCATTTCAAGCTTTCATTTGCACGATGATAGGTCAATGAAATGTCGCAGTTCGGACATTGGACGACCGTCCCGCAATCCCTGCACAATACGAATGAAGAGAATCCTCTTTTATTGAGGAAAAGGACCGTTTGCTCATTCTTCTCCAAGCGAAGTCGGATGGCCTCCGCCAATTGCACAGAAAACATCGATCGGTTTCCTTCCTTTAATTCCTCTCTCATATCGACGACCGTGACAGTTGGCAACGGTTGGTTCTTTGCCCTCTTGGATAGCTCCAAAAGAGTATAGACTCCTTTCGATGCTCGCGCATACGATTCTAGAGAAGGTGTCGCGCTGCCAAGGATGACGGGGCAACCGAAATACTCTGAACGCCAGATGGCAACGTCCCTCGCATGGTACCGCGGCGTATCCTCCTGTTTATAAGTCGATTCGTGCTCTTCATCCAGGATGATAATTCCTATGTTTTCAAATGGAGCGAAAATCGCAGATCTTGCCCCGACGACAACCTTCACTTCCCGTCGGTGGATTTTTCGCCATTCATCATATTTCTCACCTGCCGACAATCCGCTATGCATGACTGCAACCAGTTCGCCAAACCGTTCTTGGAAGCGGGCAGTCATTTGCGGCGTCAACGAAATCTCAGGAACGAGGACGATCGCTTCCTTCCCCTTATCCAGTACGTGTTTAATCGCTTGCAAATAGACTTCGGTTTTTCCGCTACCCGTTATGCCATGCAACAGGAATGTTTCAGCATTACCCGAATCTGCGGCCGCTTTCACTTTCTCGAGTGCGGTTTCCTGTTCCTCTGTCAGCAGAAGGGGTTTAGGAGTATCCAGAAGTTTCGGGGCATCCGGCTCACGATACGTTTCGACATACGCTTCTGTTGCACCGCCTTTTTCAATGACGGCTTTGAGAACCGGGTTTTGGATGCCAGATTCATTCATCAGTTTCGCAGCCTCTACCGACTTCCCTGCATGATGTAACATCCACCTGATCAATTCTGCTTGTTTCTTCGCATTCGGATGTATGGTGAGCAGTAATTCGGATAATGTTTCTGAATCCCCAATATGGATTACACGTATTTTTTTCACTCCCGTTTGCTGGCTAATCGCCGTGTCGACGGAAACGATCCCTTTTTCCGAATAATCTTTGACCAACTTCAATAGAGCGGAATCAGTAACCTGCTTCAAAGGAATGCGGGTACGTCCATTTAATACTGATAAAACCCTCGCATCATCGATTTCATCTGGCCTTTCAATTATGATGAATTTCTCGTATTTCGCACGCATCGCTGCAGGCAGCATCACTTGCAGAGCATCGATTTCATAGGACAGTGTTTCTCTCGCCACCTTTTTAGCCAAGCCCAACAGCTCCTGAGAAAGAACAGGATCCAAGTCGATCAGTTCGTCAATTTTCTTCAACTTATGCTCTTCGAGATCACTTTCTGATTTCAGGCCAGTGACATAGCCGATCACTTTCCTCGGTCCGAATGGGACTTTAACACGGGACCCGCATTCGATCACCGTTTCCAAATGTCGGGGCACTGCGTAGTCAAAGGGACGATCGATTGGATACGCCGATACATCGACGATGACTTCAGCTATCATTTACGACGTCACTCTCCAATTCCAGAATCGTCCTTAAGAGCACTTGTGCCAGTTCTTTTTTATGCATTGCTTCAAAAGGATATGTCTTCCCCTTTCTTGATAGTAATGTGACAACATTCGTATCGTTGCCGAAGCCGCCATCGGGATCTGTCACATCATTTACAATGATATAGTCCAAGTTTTTATTGGACAGCTTTTTCATGCCATACTCGATTGCATCATTCGTCTCTGCCGCAAATCCGACAAGTACTTGTCCCGTTTTTCTTTCCCCGAGCGTCTTGAGAATATCGGTTGTACGTTCGAGTTCAATGGATGAATCGCCATCCTGCTTCTTCATCTTTTGTGTAAATTGCTCTTTTGGGCGATAATCTGCAACTGCTGCCGATTTAATAACCATATCTGCATCGTCGAATTTAGTTAGCACAGCGTCTAGCATTTGTAGTGCACTTTCAACGTTGATGAGTTGGACGCCAGCGGGCTTTGGCAACCCGACAGGACCTGAAACCAATATTGTCTCGGCCCCTAACGATACAGCAGCTTCCGCTAGGGCATATCCCATCTTGCCGCTCGAAAAATTCGAAATATAACGCACAGGGTCAATCCGTTCCCGGGTCGGTCCCGCCGTAACAACAACCTTTTTCCCTGCAAGAGGCAGAGTTTCAGGTTGCGAAAATCTCTCCTTGATCAGTTGAACAATATTTTCAGGCTCCTCGAGTCTGCCTTTACCGACATAGCCGCAAGCTAAAAATCCTTCTGAAGGTTCAATGAAACGGTACCCGTCCTCATGGAGCTGTCCGATGTTGCGGATGACCGACTTGTTTTCATACATATGTACATTCATTGCCGGTGCAATCCAAACTTCCGCAGTCGTCGCGAGAAGGGTTGTCGTGACCATGTTATCCGCAATGCCATTCGCAAGCTTGCCGATTACATTTGCAGTTGCAGGCGCAACGATGACAAGATCCGCCCAATCAGCCAAATCAATATGAGCAATGACTCTTGAGTCTTTTTCATCAAAGGTGTCAAAGTAAACATCATTCCGTGACAAAGCCTGAAAAGAAAGCGGTGTTACGAATTCCATTGCCGAAGCAGTCATCATCACTTTCACTTCTGCCCCTGCTTGCGTTAGTTTGCTTACAAGTGCGACCGCCTTATAAACGGCAATTCCACCAGTCACACAGACAAGTATTTTTTTAGTTACCAACAGCCCCACCCTTTCTCTACTTCTACGTGTATGACAATTTGTCCATATTAGGACTTTTCCACTTCCAAAAAACGCTAATTAAAAATGACAAACTCCCAAAGAAATTCTGTTTCTAAGGGAGTATGCAGACCTATTCAAATGCATCAACTTAGTAAGCGTTGATCATACTTCGTCTTCGTATATAATCGAAGCGTCTTGAACTTGTTTTGATAGTGCACCCGTGGAAATCTCTTCCAACGCTTTCCCTACATTCTTATATGAAGTGTAGGATGGCAGCAGCATATTCTTGCTCTCCTGCATTTCACGGGCTCGCTTGGCGGCAAGTGTCACAAGTGTGTATTTTGAATCGATTTTACCCTTTAACGAGTCAACTGATGGATATAACATAATTTAATCCCCTTCCAACATAAGTAAGTATCTTTTTTCAACACGTTCCCGTCGGCAATGTTCAGCCGTCACGATGGCATTGATGCGATCGCATGCCTTCGACACTTCATCATTTTCAACTACATAGTCATACAAGTTCATCATTTCCAGCTCTTCACGCGCTTTCAACACTCTGCTTGCAATGACATCGGCCTGCTCCGTCCCTCTACCGATCAAACGATCTTCAAGCTCGGACAAACTCGGCGGAGCAAGGAAGATGAATAATCCGTCGGGAACTAATTTACGGACTTGGGCCGCACCGACAACTTCAATTTCAAGGAATACATCCCTTCCGGCGTCAAGCGTTTCGTTCACATAATCCAGAGGGGTGCCATAATAATTGCCTACATACTCGGCGTACTCCAATAATTTTCCTTCATTTATCAATTGCTCGAACTCGTTGCGCGACTTGAAAAAGTAATCGACGCCGTCCTGTTCGCCTTCTCGGGGGCTTCTCGTCGTCATCGATATCGAATATTCATAGTTCGTGTCAGGTTGTTGAAATAGCTCTTTTCTGACCGTCCCTTTTCCGACACCGGATGGTCCGGACAGGACAATCAACAATCCACGTTGTTTGTACATGCAATCCCTCTTCTTATGTATTCTCTACCTTCTATTGTTCCATTCATCATAGCAAACAATCTTCTCATATTATAACATATCGAACCCAGAGAGTGCTAAAATGGTACAAAACGTTTGAAAGAGGAATTATTATGGCATTTGACGGTTTATTCACCGCAGCGATTACGCAAGAGCTGCAACAAATTAAAGACGGACGAATTTCAAAAATACATCAGCCGAACACTCAGGAAGTTGTTTTGATGGTTCGGGCAGGAAGAAGCAATTTTAAACTTCTAATTTCAACTCATCCATCATATTCCCGCGTTCAATTGACTGATGAAGCGATTGCTAATCCCTCTGAGCCACCGATGTTCTGCATGGTATTGAGGAAGCATCTCGAAGGCGGCATGATCCAATCAATTCAGCAATCTGGGAATGATCGAATCATCTCATTTGATATCCGGGCGAAAAATGAAATCGGTGATGATATACACCGCCGATTGATCGTGGAAATTATGGGTAGGCATAGTAATATGCTGTTAATTGATCCGGAGCGGAATATGATCATCGACAGCATGAAGCATCTGCCACCTTCCGTGAACAGTTACCGGACGGTTATGCCGGGACAGCCATATGTTCCCGCACCTCCCCAAGAGAAATTGGATCCTTTTGATTTAGATGAAACGGAGTTCCTAGCATTATTGCCAGAATGGGAGAATGCCAAACAGGTAGTCGGCAAACTTTCCGGTTTTTCTCCAATTCATGGAGAGGAACTTTTGTACCGATTGAAAGAAGCAGCTGATAAAGATGCTTATCACGTGTACAAGGATTTCCTTTCTTCATTCAAAGGGGGAACGCAAACACCTACGATCGCTGAAGCCGGTGCGAAAAGCATTTTTTCGGCAACTACGTTGACATATGCGGATCGAACGGTCGCGACGTTTACTACACTCGGCGAACTGCTAGACAAGGTCTATTTCGCTCGGGCAGAACGGGAGCGGGTGAAATCCCAGGCGGCTGATTTGGAGCGCTGGCTTGATAATGAAATCGCCAAATTGAAATTGAAGATGAACAAGTTGGAAAAAGAGCAGAATGCGGCCGAGAAACTGGATACGTTCCAGCTATACGGCGAACTGCTCACTGCCAATAGCTACGCGATAAATAAAGGGGATACAGAAGCAGTCGTCGACAATTACTATGAGGAAGGAACGACTGTGACGATTCCGCTTGATCCGAGGAAGACGCCGATTGAAAATGCGCAGCGTTTTTATTCCCGCTACACGAAGGCGAAAAATGCGTTGATCATGATTGCGGAACAGTTGGAGAAAGCGAAAGAAGACATCGATTATTTTGAGATGATTAAACAGCAGGTCATGCAAGCGTCTCCTGAGGATATCGATGAAATTCGTGAGGAATTGGCGGAATTGGGACTGATGCGCGCAAGAAGAGGCAAGAAAAAGCAGAAGCCAAAAAAGCCATCACCTGAGTCATATATATCAACTTCCGGCATTCCGATCTCGGTCGGTAAGAATAACAAGCAAAATGATTATTTGACGTTCAAGATTGCGGCAAGGGATCATGTATGGCTTCATACGAAGGACATTCCGGGATCGCACGTTGTCATCCATGATTCAAATCCGGATGAACAGACGATTGAAGAGGCGGCAATTCTTTCGGCTTATTTCAGTAAGGCAAGGGGTTCGTCGTCTGTACCAGTAGATTTTACGGAAATCCGTCATGTTAAGAAACCAAATGGTTCAAAACCTGGATTTGTTATTTATTTTGAGCAGAAGACGTTGTTTGTCACACCTGATGAGGATGTTGTTAGGAAGTTGAGGAAGTAATAAAAGGATTGCCATCACAACTCAAGATGGCAATCCTTTTTATTTACCAATAACAAATTTTTTATTCAATCAACGTACTACAAAGCATCGGTCCGATTTTGCCCTTCAGGAAAGCTGCGTAGATAATAACTTTACAGCAACCCAGCTTTTAAATTCGTATGCCACTCAAGAAGGCCATCCATTGACTCGTTCGATATCGTGCCGCTTTCACGGGCTGCCTCTGCAAGTGCTCCGAAATCCGTCAAACTCTTATAGGTTAAACCTGCATCTGTGAATGCTTGATCCGCGCTTTCCAGCTCATATGTAAAAATGGAGACAACCCCTGCAACTTCGATCCCTTCAGATTGCAACGCTTCAACAGCATTCAAACTGCTTCCTCCCGTGGAAATCAAGTCTTCAATGATGACTGCTTTATCCTCAGGCTTCACTTTCCCCTCGATTTGACGGCTTCGACCATGCCCCTTCGCTTTTGAACGGATATACACCATCGGTAAGCCTAAACTATCAGCGACCCAGGCCGCATGTGGAATACCGGCAGTTGCCGTTCCCGCAATAAGCGTTGTTTGGGGATAATATGTTTTAATTAACCCCGCGAGACCTTCCGCAATCTGTTTTCGTCCCACTGGATCAGACATCGTCAATCGGTTATCACAATAAATTGGCGACTTTATTCCTGATGCCCATGTGAATGGATCCTCAGGACTCAGTTCCACTGCCCCGACATTCAATAGAATTTCCGCGATTTCCTTTTTACCCAATCCACTCTTCCCCTTTCCATTTTGCGTTAATTTGTTCGTATGCTGCACGTGGATCCGATGCGCCTGTAATCGCCCTTCCGACTACGATATGAGTCGATCCTTCCTGCCTTGCTTCTTCAGGCATTGCAATCCTTTTCTGGTCATGCGTTCCGCTTGCAGGAAGACGGATGCCAGGGGTGACTCTCAGGAATTCCCGTCCGCAAACTTCAGAAATGCTTGCCGCCTCTTGTACTGAACAAACGACTCCATCTAATCCAGCATCCTTTGTAAGCTTTGCGTAATGAAGGACGGATTCTTGAAGAGAACTTTGGATAAGCTGTTCTTCCCTTACTTGCCGCTCATCTGTAGACGTCAATTGAGTGACACCGATGATCGAAGGACGTTTCATACCTGACGGAGTGCCTTTATCAAGCCCTTCCAATGCAGCTTCCATCATTGACTTTCCGCCGGCAGCATGAACGTTCACCAAATCTACTCCTAAACTCGCCAGCACTTCCATCGCGGACATGACTGTATTTGGGATGTCATGCAATTTCAAGTCTAGGAATATATCGAACCCACTCTCTTTCAATTTCGAAATGATTGCAGGGCCCTCTTTGTAATAAAGCTGCATGCCGACTTTTACATTGATATCGCTTTCGAATGGTTGCAGAAAATCAAATACCTTTTTTGATGAATCAAAGTCTAGCGCAATGATTGGGGAGGTTTTCATAACCGGTGGCTCCTTCCTACAAGCTCAGAAATATGTTCGACACCAAGCTCATCCAATATAGAGGGAAGCTCTTCAATGATTTTTGGACAAATGAACGGATCTACGAAATTCGCCGTCCCTACAGCGACCGCACTTGCGCCTGCAGATAAAAAATCAATGACATCTGCTGTTTCTGAAACGCCGCCCATGCCGATAATCGGGATCTGTACGACTTGACTCACTTCGTACACCATTTTGATGGCGACCGGCTTTACAGCTGGTCCCGATAAACCGCCTGTTATATTAGCAATAACAGGTCTTCCCGTCTTTTGATCGAGCCTCATTCCGACTAGCGTATTGATCATCGTAATGCCGTCAGCACCGCCAGCCTCGACCGCTTTTGCAATTTCTTTGATATCCGTGACATTTGGTGACAGCTTTACATACACCGGCACTTCGGACACTTCTTTAACTGCCGCCGTCAGATCATGTGCTTGCTGTGGATCCGTGCCAAAAGTGATGCCGCCGCATTTGACGTTGGGGCAAGAAATATTCAATTCCAATGCCTTCACATTGGGAGCCGTGGAGATTGTTTTTGCCACTTCAACGTAATCGGCAGTTTCTGTTCCTGCGACATTCGCAATGATTGGAACATCATACTGTTCCAGCCAAGGCAGTTCATTTTCCATGACGCCTTGCAAACCGGGATTCTGCAAGCCGATGGCGTTCAACATGCCTGAAGCCGTTTCTGCTACTCGTGGTGTCGGATTGCCAAACCTTTTATCAAGAGTCGTCGCTTTGATCATAATGGCGCCTAACATTGATAAGTCATACAGATTCCCATATTCCTTGCCAAATCCAAAGCAACCAGATGCCGGCATGATCGGATTTTTCAACTGCAAACCAGGCAATTCCACTGCCAATCTATTCATATCGACACCACCCCTGCTGGAAATACTGGTCCATCCGAACAAACCTTGATATACTCCTTATCCGTTTTCTCAGTCGTTTCACAAACACATGCAAAGCAAGCTCCTATTCCGCATCCCATCCGCTGTTCGAATGAAAGAAAACCTTTTTTGCCGATGTAAGCTGTTTGAACCGCATTCAGCATCGGCATCGGTCCGCAGCTATAGTATGTCGTGAATCCGTCTCCGATCGTTTCCATCACATCTGTCACAAAACCTGCCCTTCCTTTTGTTCCATCCACCGTTGCGATATACGTCTCACCCAGTCTCGTGAATTCCTCTTCATAAAAGGACACATCTGCTGTTTGGTAGCCAAGCACATGGATGCAATTAACTCCTTTAGCAGTCAGTTGCTTCGACAATTCGTATAAAGGCGGCACCCCGATACCTCCGCCAATAAGTATCGCAGTTTCTCCAGGGGGTGTTTCACCAACCGGAAAGCCATTGCCCAGCGGACCGAGTACGTCGACCATATCGCCTTCCTTCTTCATCGATAGCAATTGAGTGCCGCGACCTTCAGCGCGATAAATGATCGTCATCTCGTTTGCTTTATTATCGATGGAAGCGATGGAAATTGGTCTTCTTAACAAAGGTTCGAATGAATCCGATACCCGGATATGGACAAACTGGCCAGGGGAATTGATTTCCCCAACCAGCTTTCCAGTAAGTTTCATTTCAAATATATTCTTAGCAATTTCCCTTTGCCCCGTCACTCTCATCCTATCTTGGATGATCATAGTATCACCTGCTGTTTTGGCATCACATCCATTTGATCCTGCCAGACAATATTGCCTTCGTAGATTGTCTTCACTGGCCAGCCAACACACTTCCAGCCATCAAATGGAGTGTTTTTTCCTTTCGATAAAAACGTATTCCGATCAATTATCTGTTCTTTATCTAAATCAATGAGGACTAGATCTGCTTGGGCTCCGACTTCAATTCTCCCATAAGGAAGACCGAAAACGTCTGAGGGCTTTTCAGTCATCCAATCAATCAATTGCTTCAACGTCCATTTTCCTTCTTTTACGAAGTGCGTGTATAGAAGAGGGAAAGCTGTTTCAAATCCTGTAATTCCGAACGGCGCTTTTGCAAAACCGGCATTTTTCTCCTCTGCTGTATGCGGTGCGTGATCGGTTGCGATGAAATCAAGCGTGCCATCCATCAACCCTTCTTGCAATGCATGCAGATCGTCCATTCCGCGAAGTGGCGGGTTCATTTTCCAATCAGCATCGTCTCCAGGAATATCATCCTCTGACAAGATCAGATGATGCGGGCTCACTTCTGCAGTTACGTGGATTCCGGCTTTCTTCGCATCGCGGATGACCCGCACAGATTCTTTCGTACTGACGTGGCAGACGTGATAATGTGCGCCAGCTTCTTCAGCAAGCAGTATATCGCGCGCGATATGGACTGATTCAGCGATTGACGGGATGCCCGGGAGTCCAAGCTCCTTGTTCTTCTTTCCTTCGTGCATCGCTCCTCCATATATCAGAGTATTGTCTTCGCAATGAGCCACAATCGGCATTCCAATCTCAGCTGCATCTTGCATCGCTTCATACATCATGCCCGCTTGTTGGACACCGACGCCGTCATCTGTGAATGCGAAAGCTCCGGTCTCCTTCAATTCTTTTAAATTCGTCCGTTCTTTTCCGGCTTCCCTAATTGTGATGGAAGCGTAAGGAAGGACTCGAATATGCGCTTTTTCAGCAATCAAGTTATTTACGAGTGACAAGTTTTCCTTCGTGTCAGGTACAGGTCTCGTATTCGGCATTGCGCAAATCGTCGTGTAACCGCCTTTAGCTGCCGCAAGCGTCCCTGTTTCAATCGTTTCTTTATGCTCTCCGCCTGGTTCCCGCAGATGGACATGGACATCGATGAACCCCGGCGCCAACAGAAGTCCGTTGCCGTCAATGACCTCGGATTCGCCTGCATGTAAATCGGTTCCGATCTCGGTTATCTTCCCTCCGGCAATCCGGACATCTGTTAAAACCTTTTCACCTATTTCATTTAAAACATATGCACTCTTGATGATCTTTCCCATGCCAATTCCTCCTTCTGTAAAATCGTTTCTAAGATAGCTGCTCGTATATAGACGCCATTTTCCACTTGCTTGTAAATCATTGATCGGTTGCATTCGACAAGGCTTCCTGCTATTTCCACGTCCCGGTTGACCGGTGCAGGATGCATGATGATCGATCCAGGTTTCATTTCCCTTTCCCGTTCAACTGTCAGTCCGTATTTTGTGTGGTATTCGTCCTTTGTGAATCTCATTTTGCCGTCATGCCTTTCATGCTGGACCCTTAGAAGCATGACCACATCGCTTGTGTAGACCACTTCATCCCAGTCACTCACGTATGGAAAATCACCTGCCCACTCAGGGGGGCATAGAAATTTCACATTCGCACCAAGCATCGTAAGTGCATCCGCATTCGACTTTGCAACTCTACTATGGGAAATGTCACCGGCGATGAGCACATTGAGCCCTTTGAAACCGCCGAGTGTTTCTTTTATCGTGAACAAATCAAGCAAGGATTGTGTTGGATGTTGTCCTGAACCGTCTCCGCCGTTGATAATTGCCATATTCATCTTTCCAACGAGGTCTTCATAATAGCGCTCTTCAGGATGTCTGATGACAACTGCATCCAACCCGATTTCTTCAAGTGTGCGAAGCGTGTCGTACAACGTCTCTCCCTTTACCGCACTTGAAGAACCGGCTTCAAAAGGAATCGTTTCAAGACCCAATTTCCGCTCCGCCACTTCAAAACTCATTTTTGTTCGAGTGCTCGGCTCAAAGAATAGATTGCTAACCATATATTTTTGAGGTAATGCGCGGATACCATACCTTTTTAACATTGCCGCACGATCCAAAATAGCTGAAATTTCATCGATTGTTAGATCTTTCATTGATAATAGGTTTTTCATATAGAAAATCCCCTTCCGTTTTGGATAAAAAATGGCCTTTCCGTTAAATGGAAAGGCCAGTGGGCATGACTAAACAATCGTCATCCGTTTGAATGACTACTAGTCAACTGAACCTTTCCTTGTCTCACAGTACAATTTTAAAAGGTCTTCCTATTCTGTTGGATTATCTGCCAAGTTATCATTTGACCTACCTGGTAAAATCATGTTCAGGAGCACACCGACGATTGCAGCAAGCGCCATTCCTCCGACTTGGAATGTTTCACTGAAATGGATGGAGGCGCCGCCGATGCCAATGACGAGAATGACTGAGGCAATGACGAGATTGCGTTGCTGCCCAAAATCCACTTTGTGATCGACGAGCATCCTCAAACCTGATGAAGCGATGATTCCAAAAAGCAATATGGAGATTCCGCCAAGCACCGCTTGAGGGATTGTTGCTATAATCGCCATCAGCTTGCCGATGAATGAGAAACAAATGGCGAATACTGCAGCGCCAATAATGACATAGACGCTATAGACACGTGTGATTGCCATCACTCCGATGTTTTCACCGTAAGTCGTTTTCGGCGGGCCACCAAGGAGCCCACTCAGGAGTGTTCCCAACCCGTCACCTAAGAGCGACCGGTTCAAACCAGGGTCTCTGATAAAATCTTTGTTGACGACTCGTCCGAGTACTAATTGGTGACCGATATGCTCTGATATTGTAACAATTGATATTGGAACCATGATTGCCAGCAATGTCGGAGTTACGACAAATTCATAATCTATTCCGGGGATCAGGAATTCCGGTAGTGCAATCCAAGCTGCTTCATGTACTTTTGTAAAATCCAATATTCCTATTGCTGCCGAGTATATGTAACCGACGATTATTCCGATCAGAACAGGCATCAAGCTGACTACTCCTCTAAAGAACATGAGGCAGATGATCGCAGTTGCCAATGTAACAAGTGCCGCCGAGAAATGCAGGAGATTGTATTGCGCCACGCCGTCCACTTGTATCGTACTCGCCATGCTCACTGCCGTCGGTGCCAACGCTAATCCGATTACCATAATAACCGGCCCAACTACGACTGGCGGGAGGAATTTCATAATCCAGCCGGAACCCGTCGTCCATATCAACAACGATACGAGTGCATATACAAGGGCGACAAACATGCTTCCAATCATCGCGCTTCCAATGCCTCCTGATTCTGTAGCCGCAAGGATCGGTGCAATAAAAGCGAACGATGAACCTAAATAGGCGGGAACTTTGAACCGCGTGACAAGGACGAAGATGAGCGTCGCAAGTCCGCTCGTGAGCAAGGCGATTGCTGGGCTTAAGCCGACTAATTGCGGTACAAGGATCGTTGCTCCGAACATTGCAAACATATGCTGGACACTGAGGGCGAGCCATCTTATTGGAGCCGGCTTGTCGAGTACGTCTATTACCTTGTTGTCATTCATCATTTCTCACCTGTTCCTATCCGGATTTTTCTTTATTTTGAATGAATTATTACTCCGTCTGACCCATCCTCTTCAAAGACGTTGACAACTACTCGTTCCTCACTAGAAGTCGGAATGTTTTTACCGACAAAATCCGGACGAATTGGTAATTCGCGATGTCCTCGGTCAACGAGGACTGCAAGCTGGATTGCTGACGGTCTTCCTAAATCGATGACTGCATCCATCGCCGCTCTTACAGTTCTACCAGTGTAGAGAACATCATCCACAAGTATCACTTTCTTTTCAGTGACATCGTGCTCGATGTCGACTTGATGAACAAGAGGTTCATGGTTTCCATGTTTATGTTGAAGATCATCTCTATACAGAGTTATATCCAGCTCACCCGTCAAGATTGGTCTTCCTTCAATTTGTTTAATTCTTTCAGATAGCCGTTTCGCAAGTACAGCACCTCTTGTTTTAATGCCGACAAGGATGCATCCGTCAATCCCTTTGTTCTTTTCGATAATTTCGTAGGCGATTCTTGTCACCGCACGTGATATTGCCTGTTCGTCTAGAATGATTGCTTTTTCCGTCATCATAATTCCTCCTTTTTAACATCTCATCAAGAGCCCTACGCTTTTGCAATACAAAAAACCTCCTGCCAGATGACAGGAGGGTACAGGTGCAGAAAGAAGCGTACCGAAGAATAGCGCGCAACTATCCTACCGTACTTCCGTGCAACCTTCCCAGCCTCTCTGGACTGATCTTAAAGGTATCGCTATTCATTTCATTGATTAGTATAGTTGCCCAATTTCACTTTGTCAATTATTTTTAGCACGCATTTTTTCAATCAATGCTTCGAACTCTTCTGGCAAAGGTTGGGTAAACTCCAAATATTCACCGGTTCGCGGGTGTTTGAAGCCGATCGTGCCGGCGTGCAATGCTTGTCCATTAAAGTCGATTGTCTTCTTCGGCCCATATTTCGGATCCCCTGCAAGCGGATAGCCGATATACTTCATATGCACACGTATTTGATGTGTCCTTCCGGTTTCCAGACGGCATTCCACCAACGTAAAATCACCAAAACGTTCCAACACTTTGAAGTGGGTGATGGCGTGTTTTCCCTTATCCGTAACCGTCATACTTTGACGATCTTTCTGATCCCTTCCAATGGGAGCGTCAATCGTTCCTTGATCATGAGGAATATGACCGTGAACGAGCGCCGTGTAAATACGAGTCACGGATTTATCGACAAGCTGATCGACGAGCGATACATGTGCCTGATCATTTTTGGCGACCATCAGCAAACCTGAAGTGTCTTTGTCAATTCTGTGGACAATTCCGGGGCGCATGACGCCGTTTATCCCAGAAAGATCTTTAACTTGGTGCATCAAGCCATTCACTAATGTGCCCGTAGCATGCCCGGGCGCAGGGTGGACAACCATACCGCGCGGCTTATTTACAACAAGCACATCTGCATCCTCATAGACAATTTCTAAATTGAGGTCTTCCGCAACTATATCCAGTTCTACGGGTTCAGGCTCTGTCACCTCGATGACATCCCCGATTTTCACTTTGTAGTTCTGTTTTACCGTACCATCATTTACAAGTACTGCCCCATCCTTCACCCATTGCTGGATTTGTGTGCGGGACCAATCAGGGTTAATATCCGATAGGACTTTATCGATTCTGCCACTTCCATGTTCTTCTGTTATTACAATTTCAAACGGTTCCATTATGTCACCTTTTTCTTGTTCTTTTTTTCATCAATTATTACGTGAAGAATAATTAGGACGACCCCTACTGTCAATGCAGCATCCGCTACGTTGAAGATCGGAAAGTCATAATTGATGACAGGGATGAGGACATCAATGAAATCAACAACTTCCTTCCGCCATAATCGATCGATGAAATTTCCAATCGCTCCGCCTAATAAAAACATCAGGCTGATACTTAGTAATTTGCTGCCTTTCGCTTCCTTGTGGAAAAAATAAATGATCCCACCTACAACTAGTATCGTGACAATATAAAATAACCACATCTGCCCTTCTAGCATTCCCCATGCGGCTCCTTTATTACGGTGTGACAGGAATGCCAAATAAGGTTCAGCTATCGGGATCCGCTCCCCGAGGTTCATGTTCTGTACGACAAGCCATTTTGTCAGTTGATCAAGCAATATTAGCAATAGTGCCAATCCATAATATAGAATCAATCCAAAAACCCCCGTCCAACAGTATCTGCTTCATTTTACCACAAAGTCATCTTATTTATGAAATTAGCGTGTATTCAGTGGATAAGAAAAAGACTGCTGCAACTATGGAATAGCCACGGTTGCAAACAGCCTTTACCAAAAAATTCATGAATAGTATTTTTTCACGACGCCAGCACAACGCGAGCAGAGCTCTGGGTGTTCTGCGTCAGTTCCTACAGTTTCAGAAATCGTCCAGCAGCGATCGCACTTTTCCCCGTCCGCTTTTTCTACAAGGACTGTAGCAGCGTCAAGTTTAAGTGCATCTTCCCGCATTTTGCCTTCGTCGCTTTCCTCGAATTTGGAAACGATGAAGAATTGGGCAAAGTCGATATCGTTCGCTGTTAAGATGCCTGCCATCTTTTCCGGCAATGCGACCGTAATTTTCGCCTCGAGCGATTTACCTATCACTTTTGCGTTTCTAGCTTCTTCAAGCGCCTTCAATACATCATCACGTACGAGCATCAATTTGCTGAAACGTTCGCGAAGCGTGTTCGCTTTCTCTCCAAGATCTACTGCTTGCGGCATGTCTGTAAGTTGAACGCTTTCCTCTTCTACATGCTCAAGATATGCCCAAAGCTCATCCGTCGTATGAGGGATAATTGGCGTCAATAGCTTCAACAGAGCAAGGAGTGAATCGTACATGACTGTCTGCATTGCACGACGGTGTGGATGATCAACGCCTTCGATATAGACGACGTCTTTTGCAATATCAAGATAGAACGAGCTTAATTCACCTGTACAGAAATTATTCACTGCGTGATATACGCCTGCAAACTCGTATTTCTCATAAGCGTCAAGAACGTCTTTGATCAGATCCTGAAGCTTCGCATAAACGTATTGGTCGATTGGACGCATATCTTCAAACGCTACACGGTCAGCTGTCGGATTGAAATCTGCCACGTTCCCGTGTAGAAAGCGGAGCGTATTACGGATCTTACGGTATACTTCTGACACTTGTTTGAAATTCGAATCGGATACACGTACATCAGCAGTATAATCGACGGAAGAAACCCATAGACGAAGGATATCGGCACCAAGTTGATTCATCACTTTTGAAGGTACTATGACGTTGCCAAGCGATTTACTCATCTTGCGACCTTCGCCGTCCAATGTGAACCCGTGGCTCAATAACCCTTTGTACGGAGCGATTCCATTAATGGCTACACTTGTCGTCAACGAGGAGTTGAACCAACCGCGATATTGATCGGAACCTTCCAAATACAAGTCTGCAGGATAGACGAGGTCGTCCCTTTCCACTAGCACGCCTTGATGTGTAGAACCTGAATCGAACCAGACGTCCATAATATCCGTCTCTTTTGAGAATTGACCGTTCGGGCTGCCTTCATGCTCGAAGCCTTCCGGAAGCAGGTCTTTCGCTTCCCTTTCAAACCAGATATTTGAACCGTGTTCTCTGAATAGCTTTGCAACATGCGCAATCGTCTCATCGGTAAGGATAGCTTCTCCGTTTTCCGCGTAGAATACAGGAATCGGAACTCCCCAAACACGTTGGCGTGAAATACACCAGTCACCACGGTCGCGCACCATATTGTACAATCGTGTTTCTCCCCATGAAGGAGTGAACTTCGTATTTCGGATTGCTTCAAGCAATTCACTACGGAATGATTCGATGGACGCAAACCACTGAGCGGTTGCACGGAAAATGACCGGTTTCTTCGTACGCCAATCATGCGGATAGGAGTGAGTGATGAATGAAAGCTTCAGTAGAGCTCCTTCTTCATCCAATCTTTTCGTGACTTCTTTATTTGCATCTTCGTAGAATAATCCTTCAAAGCCTGGAGCCTCATCTGTCATGACGCCTCGGTCATTGATTGGAGACAAAGCTTCAATTCCATATTGCTTTGAAACGTAAAAGTCGTCTTCCCCATGACCAGGAGCTGTATGGACACAGCCAGTACCTGCTTCGGCAGTTACATGCTCCCCTAGCATGACAAGAGAATCACGATCGTATAATGGGTGCTGCGCAACTACCCGATCCAGATCCGAACCTTTTAACTCAGTAACAACTTCATATGATTCCCAACCGATCTCTTTCGCAACAAACTCGACGAGATCTTTCGCCAAGAGGAACTTATTTCCACCCACATTGACGATAGCGTAAGTGAATTCAGGGTGAACCGAAATTCCGAGGTTTGCAGGAATTGTCCAAGGAGTAGTCGTCCAGATGACGATACGGACATCCTCATCGACAACACCGAGACCGTCCTTGATCGGAAACGCCACGTAGATGGAAGGCGATTTTTTATCCTTATATTCAATTTCAGCCTCGGCAAGCGCCGACTCACTTGAAGGCGACCAGTAGACAGGCTTAAGGCCTTTGTAAATATAACCTTTTTTAGCCATCTCGCCGAACACTTGAATTTGTCTAGCTTCAAATTCAGGCTTCAATGTGATGTATGGATTATCCCAATTGCCGCGTACACCAATCCGTTTGAATTGTGAACGCTGGCTATCGATTTGGCTGTATGCATACTCCTCACACATTTTCCGGAATTCAGCAACAGAGTGCTCTTTGCGGTTGACACCTTTATTGACGAGAGCCTGCTCGATCGGAAGACCGTGCGTATCCCAACCTGGTACATAAGGTGCATGGAAGCCTGTCATCGATTTATGGCGAACGATCATGTCTTTGAGGACCTTGTTGAGTGCGTGGCCCATGTGCAGGTCGCCGTTTGCGTATGGCGGTCCGTCGTGAAGAACGAAGAAAGGCCGTCCTTCTGTACGCTTTTGCACTTTTTCATAAATGTTCATGTCTTCCCATTTTGATTGCATATCAGGTTCTTTGTTCGGCAAGTTGCCGCGCATTGGAAATTCTGTTTTCGGCATGAGCAATGTGTCTTTGTAATCCATATTATTTCCTCCTTTAAATATAAAAAACCCCGTCCCTAATAAAGGGACGAGGGATTATTCTCGCGTTACCACCCTAGTTGCAGCACGAATATACCATACTGCCTCTCAGAACACCATAACGGGGTGCATCCGGGATCGATTTTCGTCAATCCGGCTCTGGAGTGATTTTCGTTCCCGTTTCAGGCCAGGCTCCCACCGCCCCTGGCTCGCTATTCTTGAATATCGGAAAGTACTCTCTCTTTCAACGCCTGTTCCTGCTTATAATGTCATTATTATATGTGTGAAGGGAATAGAATGTCAAGCTTCCGTGTCATTCCACATCCGCAGCGGATTCCAAGTGTTCTGTGTCCGGCTCGTATTCAAGTAGTTTTTCCCAGTCATCTGTCTTGATCATATCGAGTTGCGCTTCAATCAACATACGGAAACGGTTTCTGAACACTTTCGATTGTTTTTTCAGGTCCTCAATTTCCATTGCGATTTTCCGGGCTCGCGACAATGCTTCATTCACGATACGGTCAGCATTCTTCTCCGCCTCTTTAACAATCAATTTCGATTCCTGTTTAGAGTTCCGTCGAACATCTTCGGCTGCTTCCTGGGCGATTAATATCGATTTCTGCAAAGTCTCTTCGATTGAGTTGAAATGGGATATTTTATCTTTCGTATCATTCAAGCTGTTTTTTAACATTTTATTCTCTTCCAGCACATTTTCATAATCCTTCATGATCTGTTCAAGAAATTCGTTCACTTCATCTTCATCGTATCCGCGGAAGCCGCGGCTGAATTCTTTATTATGTATATCAAGTGGTGACAATGCCATCTGTTGTTCCTCCCTTTCAAGTAAATCTTCTATTCCCTATTATACATGCCCTCAGCAGATAAAACACCAGTTTTTCCACCGGTTGTCTGAAAAATCATTCTAACCTACCAATCAACAACCGTATTTTGTCTTTTCGCGTCCGTCCTTCTATCGACATGATTTTAAAACGGCCTGATCCCCTGATTGAAAGGATGTCTGATTCATTCACTTCGAAAGCTTGCTGATCGCGGACGACATGATTCACTTTCACTTTATCATTCTGGATGAGCGAGACCGCTTTTTGACGCGGACAATTCACTAATGAAGCGACAATCGAGTCAAGGCGCAGTGAGCTGATCGTGTGGAGCTCTTCTTTCCATGATTCTGCCAGTACAATTAGTTCATCGGAAGAACCAAGCTCTTCCACTCGCACCTTGGATTTGCCGATTGACGTCAAATTGGCGATTAGATAATCCTTCATTTCCTCTGCGACGGCGAATTGGGCGACATCTCCCTCTAAACGGATATCTCCGAACTTTGAACGGTCGATGCCCAGAGCCATAATGGAACCTAATATATCTTTGTGCTCAAGCGTCATGAATTTCGCTGGATACCTTACCGTAAAAATAGACACCTGGAAATCATCGTCTTCCGGTTCGTAATAATCCGGGTAAATCAATGCCCGTTGTCTTTCCGGCTCTGGGAATGCGCCATGGACCCCAAATTGCAGACCAGTGTTTCTGACGATGGCGTTCAAAATGAAGATTTGCCTCGGATCGAGAAAGCCTGTGAGCTTCGGAGAGTATGTATCCTCTACTTCCCTCGTCCACCCGACTACCGTTTCAATGAACGGCTGCTCTTCTTTTCTGAAATGTTGTATGATCGAATCCATGTTGAACGTCTCCTTAGCGAACCTTATAGAAAAAACCTCACATGAGTGAGGCTATGATCAAGCGATATACTTCTCGTATCCCGCTCGAAATCAAGTAATTCAAAACGAATATTGCGACGATCGGTGAAATATCGATCATTCCTAGCGGCGGGATGAACTTGCGGAAAAAACCTAAATAAGGTTCAGTGATCTTCCCCAAGAAAATGCCGAATTTCGTCTCACGTGATGCAGGCACCCATGACATCAATATATAAATGATGAGGAGTATCGAGTATATATCTATTGCCCGTATTATAATCGAAAAAAGTAAGTTAATTATGTCTATTAGTCCCATCTGTACACCTCATCCAATCCTATCTTTCAAAAAAATCCGAAATGGTACCAGCCACTTCTACGTTCTCTGGCACGCATAAAAAAATGTCAGTGCCGATCCGTTGAATATCTCCGCCAAGTGCGTAGACGGTTCCGCTCAGAAAATCGACGATGCGGATCCCTTGATCACGCTCAATTCTCTGCAAGTTGACGACAACGGCTCTTTTATTCTTTAAATGCTCTGAAATGTCTTGTGCTTCTGCGTAGACACGAGGTTCAAAAAGAATAACTTTCGAAGATTTCTGGATGCTCTGCAAGCTGACGACCGTTCCTGGTTGCTGTGGTGTTTCCGCAACTTGCGGCTTCCGCGCAACCGCCCTTCTCGGCTGTTGCTCTTGTACGGGCTGTTGTTGCTGCCGGACAGGCTGCTCTTGCTGGAATTCCTCTTCTTCATCAAGATAGAACCATTTCTCAAATCGTCTTTTTATGCTCATTCGTCTCCCTCGCTCTCCGTTCCGACTAATGCGGTTCCGATTCTAACGTGAGTTGCACCTTCTTCAATAGCAACGGCATAATCATTTGACATTCCCATGGATAATAGTGTGCATGGTGCATGATCCAGTTCTTTCACGGCAATTTGGTCACGAAGGTCTCGCAACGAACGGAAAGTTGTTCGAATCCATTCTTCATCCTCCGTGAATGGAGCCATCGTCATCAAGCCTACAACACGGATCTTATCATATACGGCCAATTGAAGGACGAATTCCTCCAAGTCGTCAGGTTGCAGCCCTGACTTGGACTCTTCCCCGGATACATTCACTTGTACGAAGCAGTCGACCGTAGCTGATGCACGTTTTTGAATCTCTTTTGCAATGCTAAGCCGATCCAGTGAATGAAGAAAATCGACTTGGTCGATAATATCCTTCACTTTCCTGCTTTGCACATTACCGATGAAGTGCCAGTCGAGCTTCTCGGATTGTAAGCTTTCCTGCTTTGCAAGAAGTCCTTCCGGCCGATTTTCGCCAAGCTCCGTAATACCGAGTTCGATGACTTCGCGTGCCCTCGTTGCAGATACTTGCTTTGTTACCGCCACAACTGTTATGTCTTGACGTTTCCTTCCTGAGCGGTCACATGCTGCTTGAATTTCTTGTTCTATTTTTTTCATACGCTGTTCAAGTGTGTCCAATAAAATCACTGTCTTTCTGCTTACTTTGCTTTATTGTATCAATTGACTGGACACATATCAATGATAAGTCTTCATTTATCAGTCTTTTTGCCCACTAATACAATATCTTTTCCAATTGTAAGGACGTCGTCATACTTAATTTGTTTCAAATCCTTCATTTTCGATTCTAAGAATAGGGATCTTTCTGCTCCACCAATTTGCAGCACGTCAATTTTACCGTTTTTCATATCAATTGTCGCGTCCTGCACAAATCCTAGGAACGAGCCCTTTTTCACTTCAATCACTTCTTTTTTCTGCAGTTCCGAAAAACGCATAGCCATTCCTCCCTTTTTACAGCCTATGCGCAACCACCAAAAAAAACGCACTACTATTGTTGCTTTCCGTTCCGGCGCTCGCTTTCCGCGGGCATGGCTTGAGCCAATCGAACAGCGAAGGGTTCGATTTGCCGTATTTCTGCGTTTTTTGCAGAAATTGAGGCATCCTCGCCCTGCTCCCAACGCTTCGCTTTTGGTCGCAAAAGCCGTTCTACGTAACGGCTTTCGCAGGAGTCGAGCGCCTGCACTACAAGCAACAAATACCACTAATTCATAAAAACCGTCCTATAGTGGAGTTATATTATTATAGAGCTTTGTTAATTCATAATAATACAGTACGCTTTATTGAATAAATGCGACTCAGGGGATTATTCGACAGCGACATTACCTGGTACTGCCATAACTTAACCCGTACAGGTTATCATTAGGGAATCATTATTCATTAAAAATCATTTTAAAAATTAATCGATGATCATTTATTTCAAGTAGGTTTGTTGATTGGATCGTAAGGCGAAGAAGTGCAGAGATATGCTCTCAACGCTTCGCTTTTGTTCGCAAAAGCCGTTCTTCGTTACGGCTTTTCCTGCGGGATCAGCGCGAGCTGAAGACCCCGCAACGGAGCGAAGCGAAGTGAGGAGACTAAAGCCGCCCCTAGGAAAGCGTCCGCCTGGAGCGAAAATCAATAGTAAAGGGACCACCAGAGTCAGTTTTCACTGAATTCTAGACAGTCCCTTTGTTATTGATTATTTATTCTCCATGCCATCTCTAATAATTTGCATCGCATTTTTCTCGAGTCTAGAAATTTGGGCTTGGGAAATGCCTAGTTCTTTTGCAATTTCGGTTTGTGTCTGCCCTAAGTAGAATCGCTTGGAAAGAATGAGCTGCTGCCTTTCCGTCATGCCCGACACAGTCTCCTTCACCGACACGTACGTCAACCAACGTTCTTCCGACACCTTCTTATCCTGCAATTGATCCATAATATAAACCGGATCTCCACCGTCACCATTCATCGGTTCATGAAGGGACATCGGATCTTGTATTGCATCCAATGCAAATAAAATATCATCTTCGGGAATGCCCGTCGCTTCTGCAAGATCCGATATTCTAGGTTCCTTCTGATGATCATTCACAAATTGTTCCTTTGCCCTAATTGCTTTATAAGCTATATCCCTGAGCGATCTGGATACCCTAATAGCATGATGGTCTCTCAAATGTCTTTTGATCTCACCGATGATCATCGGGACGGCATATGTTGAAAACCGGACATTATGTTTCAAATCAAAATTGTCAATGGATTTCAATAATCCGATGCAACCAACCTGGAATAGATCGTCTGCTTGCTCCCCCCTATAAGCAAACCTCTGAACAAGACTTAAAACTAACCGCAAATTTCCGATTACAAGCTCTTCTCTTGCCGATTCGTCACCACTTTGAAGCCGGATAAACGTTTCTTTCATCACTTCATTCGTCAGTAAGGGCAAATTGGACGTATCGATACCACAGATTTCAACTCTTGTACGCATCATTCGCTTTTCCTCCGCATTCTGTAGATGACTGTAAAAAATAGTTTGTCCTCTGTTTTGCGGAATATGCGAAATCCAATTCGCCAATTTCAACCATCAGGCAATAGGGTGATTCAGTCTGTCACGTAGATCCGAGATGATTTTCTTTTCAAGACGGGATATATATGATTGGGAAATGCCAAGTAGTTCTGCAACTTCCTTTTGCGTCATTTCGAGTCTTCCTGTCAACCCGAAACGGCATTCCATTATATATTTCTCCCGTTCATCCAAAGTGCTGATCGCCTCAATCATATGTTGCCGTTCTAATTTTTTTTCAACGTCGTCGATGATAATATGCTCATCTGTCCCCAGAATATCAGATAACAAAAGCTCATTTCCATCCGCATCGGAATTTAACGGTTCATCAAATGAAATTTCCGACCGGGTTCTGTTCGTTTTTCTTAAATGCATAAGAATTTCATTTTCAATGCATCTTGAAGCATATGTCGCCAGTTTAATATTGCGATCGCTCTTAAATGTTTCGATCGCTTTTATAAGTCCGATTGTCCCGATGCTAATTAAATCTTCAATATGTGTATTCGTGTTATCAAAACGACGGGCAATGTAAACAACAAGCCTAAGGTTCTTTTCAATGAGTGTATCCCTGGCATCCATGTCCCCTTCCATGAAAGCCCGGATCGCAACTGCCTCTTCATCCCGTGTTAATGGCTTTGGAAGCGATTCATGGCCACCGATGTAATACGTACCGCTTTTTTTTCTTGTGAAGAAGCTCTTGACAATCGCCAACCATTTTTTAAGTCCCTGCAACATGACTCGTTCCCCTTTCGGTTGTAATGGATTCCAATGCCGAGGCGTGCATAATGGCTCCTGCCCCTTCCGGATACCGGTTATCCTGCTTGGTAAAGACGATATAGCCTACTGGCAGCTCACTCCCTTCTCCGACGATCCATCTGTCGAACTTAAAACCGACCGCCCAGGAAGCACCTTGGACAGTTTGGAGACGAATCAATCGCAAACTTTTTTGGAAACGTTTCGGGAAAGTTGAAAGTTGGGGCATTTCTTCAGTTTTCCATGTAAGCAACGGTTCTTTCAACTCCTCTGGCATAAAGCGTTCCACGGATTTGAATGAAACAAAATGCACCGGATCACCTGTGAGTGGTTCCGTACACCGATTGCCGGTATCGATGAAACTTGGAATTGAAATCGTTTCGTTCCAAATGGACAACACCGACTCGACAGAATAGGAGGACAGTTGGCGGGCCACTCTAACATCCAACCATTTGGTCTTAAATAAATACAGGAAAACATAAGCTAACAGTGCACTAATGAAAACCGTTGATTTCGAATCCGAAAACATGAACTTATCCGTGAAAACCGTGAGCGCCCCACCCGCAAAAAGCGCACCAATCAGTACGATGACTGCTGGGTTGCCGATGGAGCTAATTGATATCCCGAATGCACAGACAATCATTACACCGAAAGCCACGAAGATGGCAATCCAGGAATCAGGGAAAACCACAACAGGCAATGCGCCAGCCAATGAAGCGAGCACTAAACGTGGCCTAGTAGCTTGTGCCTTGACCATTCGGTTCGCAAAGGACAAAATCGCATAATTGAAGACCATGTTAATGCCGATAATGAGTTCTCCATACATCAGCCTGCCCTCCTTGTACGTAAGGATAACATCTCGTGACCGCAATGTTTGTCGGAACAAGGGATAATTTATAGTAAATATTCGACATGAATAGCGGATGTGTGAGGCTTACGTTGTGTTGCAGCGGACTGCCAAAATAAAAAAGCTCTCCAGCATGTCCCAATTGGACTGCCGGAGAGCTTCTATTATTTATTATCTTCTGCGATTGCGTAAGAATGTCGGAATGTCCAACGCGTCATCTTGCTGATGGCCTTGCTGCTGTCTTGCCGGCTCAGGCTGTTGGAAATGCTGTTGCGGTTCTTCTCGTCGCGTATGTGATGGTTGTTGCATAGATTGAGGTTCACGTTCACGTTGACGTGCTGCACCGAATCCTGGGCTTCTTGAAGGCTTTGATGGACTCAATTGCTCTTCACTGAAACCTGTCGCGATGACTGTAACGAGAATTTCATCCTTCAAGCCATCATTGATGACAGATCCGAAAATCATATTCACATCTTCATCGGAAGCGGAAGCTACAATATCTGCTGCTTCTTGAACTTCAAACAAGCTTAGGTTAGACCCGCCTGTAATATTCATTAAGACACCTTTAGCTCCGTCAATCGAAGTTTCGAGAAGTGGGCTTGAAATGGCTTTCTTCGCAGCTTCTGCAGCGCGGTTTTCACCTGTTGACATACCGATTCCCATAAGTGCAGAACCTTTATTGGACATGATCGTTTTCACGTCTGCAAAGTCCAAGTTGATAAGTCCAGGTACAGCGATCAAGTCTGAAATCCCTTGTACCCCTTGACGTAATACATTGTCAGCTTCACGGAATGCTTCAAGCATCGGCGTATTTTTATCGACAATCTCCAACAATTTATCGTTTGGAATGACGATCAGCGTGTCTACCGATTCTTTCATCGCCGCGATTCCACCGATAGCTTGCGTTTGGCGTTTTCTTCCTTCGAAAGTGAATGGACGTGTAACAACACCTACCGTGAGCGCTCCAAGATCCTTTGCCACTTGAGCGATCACTGGTGCAGCACCTGTTCCTGTACCTCCACCCATACCGGCAGTTACGAACACCATATCAGCGCCGCGAAGCGCCTCTTCTATTTGTTCACGGCTTTCTTCAGCCGCTTTTTTCCCTACATCAGGATTTGCCCCCGCACCAAGTCCGCGGGTCAATTTGGCTCCAATTTGCAATTTCACTCCAGCTTCGGATAAATTAAGCGCCTGCGCATCCGTATTCACTGCAATGAATTCAACACCTTGCACTCCATGTTCAATCATGCGATTAACCGCGTTATTTCCGCCTCCACCGACTCCAATCACCTTAATGACTGCGAGTGCATCGACATTTGTATCAAAATCCAGCATGCTCTCTCCTCCTAATCCCTATATGACCACATTTAGATCAGTCACTCAAAAAATCCATCAAAAAATCTCTTGGTTTTGTTCATGAAGCTTGTCCTTTTCTCTTTTGGTTGGACAGCGATCTTTTTCTTACTGGAAGATGGGTAATCCATCTCGCTATGTGTGGCAGCAGTTTGCGATTCAGCCGCTATTCCAAAATAGCTATCTTCCATACTAGCATAACGGATAAGTCCTACAGCAGTCGAATACATCGGTTCACGAACCCCAATATATTCAGGAGTATGGATTCGTACCCTCGTTCTCAATACATGTCTTGCAAGTTGCAAAATCCCATCGAGCTTCGTCGTTCCTCCAGTCAAGACGACACCGCCCGGCAAATCATGGATACCCATACGGTACAGCTCTTCAAGAACCAAGTCGAATAATTCTTCCAATCGGACACCTATGATCTCCGATATGTATCTTTGACTATATTGATCTTTCGAATCGGCACCAATGACAGGGACTTCAAAAAGTTCATCATCTGATGCGTCATCGTAAAAGGCATGTCCATATTGATGTTTGATTTTTCTCGCTTGCTCAGTAGGTGTCTTCAGAATGATCGACAGATCCTTTGTAATATGGTCCCCACCAACCGGAATGACAGCTGTTGAAATAAAGCGGTTATCGCCAAAGATTGCGATTGTCGTTGAACCTCCGCCGATATCGATAAATGCCGTGCCATGGTTCATTTCATCTTCTGTCAAGGCAAACTGCCCGGCTGCGAGCGGCTGTAAATAAATTTCACGAATTACGAGGCCTGCCCGCTCGACGCATCGCAAAATATTGTGAACTAACGTTTTGGAAGTCGTAATAAGAGTACCATCCATTTCAAGACGGACGCCGATCATTCCTCTTGGATCCTTTATTTCATCATAATCATCCACAATGAATTGTTTGGGTATGATATTGACGATTTCCCTCTCAGGAGGAACCGACATGACTTGTGCAGATTTCATAACCCGATCAAGGTCGTCATCCGTAATTTCCCTGTTCTCCGAATTGACGGCTACAACGCCTTTTACGTCTTGGAGCAGCACGCCATTGGAAGGGATGCCAAGAATGACGTCCCGGATTTGCATGCCTGTCATTCGTTCAGCCTGCTCCACCGCTTTACGGATGGATTGGACAGTCGCATCGATGTCGATAATCGTCCCTTTACGAATGCCTGCCGATTGGACGTTACCTACCCCGATTACATGGAGGGATCCGCCATCCACTTCGCCGATCAGCACTTTGACTGACGAAGATCCTATATCAAGTGATACATAAATTGTAGATTGACTCAATTCCCGGCACCTCCCATTACAGTCCTTATCTTACATTCTATTGTATTAGAGTCGTATTGTCTAAATATTTTCTCCATCCGACGATCAATTCCTTTCATTCCTGAACTTTTGTTTCAGAAACCTTGCTTCGATCTGACCATTTCGTCAGCAAAATCCTTCGTATGACAGCGATATTCTGGAATAGCCTCACTCCGAATGCGAATACGGCAGCCAAATATAAATCCACACCGAGATGCACTCCGAGGAATGCCAAACCGGCCGCAAGTGCGATATTGAAGAAAAACCCGGAAATGAACACCTTATCATCATAAATCTGTTGAAGATGAGCACGTATCCCCCCGAAAAGCGTATCTAGTGCAGCTAACACGGCGATGGACAAATAGTTGCTGTAAATTTGCGGGATCTGTAAATCCGTTAACAGGCCCAGCGAAATTCCTAGAAGTAATCCGAGCAGTGGCAACCACATTGTCATTCCCCTTTCGGAAGTTCTTTCAAATAAAGATTTTTGAATTTGTCGGGATATCCCCGGATAGTAATGTCCCTTTCCGGTTGATGGATTTCCAACACGAGATTATCAAGATAAAAATCGTCATGGATGGATGATGCTAACAAATAATTATAAAGCTTTTCGCTATCGGACATCGTAGGAGAAATGATCTTTATCGTAAAGGGCGGGGTCGAGACATTCAACCCATTTACAGTGGTCGCGCCATTGATGACCCGAATCGAGCTCATCATCGTATATCGCTTACCGTCTACTTCCATATGGATACCCTTAAATCGGTTCACCTCGTTGACGAAACGGGTCAGTAGATCGGATGAAATACTCGTGATTGGTATTCCATATGCTACGCTCTCTACAGAGGGGCGAACTTCGATCGTAAAGCCGGGACCCGAAATATCTGTTGTACCCGCTTTTTTATGCAGCTTGTCCACTGTATCCTTCAAAGCCTGTCCCGTGCTAGATTCACTTAACGTCCTATATGAGGAGATTGTTCTATCCAAATCACGGATTTCAGTAAGAAGCTCTGAATGGATTTTCTTTTCTTCCGCCAACTCCTGGCGAATTGCCCAAATATCCCTCGTATCACGTTCCTTAGGATGTTCCATCGTATTATATTGGACAGCAATCATAAACCCGATTAGCAGGAGGACAATTGTGAATTTCCAATTGATAGCTTTTTTCAACGAACACCCTCCCTCTACCTGTTTACTCATGCCTCATCCCGTAAAGCGGGAAGCTTGATGTCTTTCATCTGCTCCAATGTAACGACTATATTGTCATACACCAATCCATCAATCACTCCACCACCCAAATTCAAAGCCGCCGACAAGATTTCAGAATCGCCTACAGCTTCAATGACGAAGGGAGCCGGAAGCGTCCTGCCGTCAATCGTGATAACTGGCCCTGTGCATTTGATATATGAATTGGCTGAAATACGCTGTCCATTAATAGCAATCCCTTGAGCACCAGAAATCTTCAATTCATTTACAACACGGAGCACATGGCTTTCATGGACGATGTAATCATTGGGATTCTGTTCGACAGGATCATAATCGCCGTCCTTTAATGTAATACGCACTCCCGGACCGGAAGCCGGAATGACGCCTAGAAGCAACCGTAGATCTTTTGCTTCCTCAACGAGCACGGTATGGTTGTCTTCATTCTCTGAAAAGGATTGCTCAAAGTCCCGGATTTCATCTTGCTTCGCATTTATCTCATCCGCAAGTTCCTTATTCCGCTCCTTTTGAACGATCAACTCTTCCCGATACTGCTCTTCCTGTTGAAATGCAGGGGATTGGGCGGATTGGCCGCTATCCTTCCCTAATGTACGATAGGAGAATGCGAAGATGAAACCGAGTATGAGAAAGACGAAAGAGTATAATATGTATCTTCCTCTAGTTTTGTAATCCTCACTCATTTTCTTCGCCAACTTCATCACCTTCCCCTTCTTCTACACCATCATTTCCGTAAACTTTACTGAATGGTGTAAAGAAAATGCCGACCTCCATATTGACAATCCCTTTTTCAAGCCCTCCCAGTTGGGAAATGATATCCGGATAATATTCCATCTTCTCCGCAAACGTCTGAAGAATGGCATGAACTTCATATCCATCATCCATATACGCAACAATTGTATCAGGATTCTCCTCTGTCCCAGTATAGATGATTTCGGAAATCAATTGGAGAACATTTTTATCCATTTTCAGCAATTGATTTGTCAGTCTTTTTCGAAGTTCAGGGTTGTCCACATGGTTCAAAATCGGCACGTTCGGATAATTACCATCACTTGGGAAAAGCGCGCCGTTTTCGAGCAATAGACTATATTCCCCTGCACTCTCCATATAAGCGACGGTTTTCCATTCTTCAATTGAAATATCGATATCCCTCATCCATTTTCTTGTGACGGCAACACTACTGACGCCTTCCAGTTTTGAAAGTTCTTCTTCTACGTCTTTCGCTTTAAATCCCCAAAATGAAGTCCCTTCTAAAATCCCGCTTTTTTCATAATAATAGTGGGCATTTTGCAGGGCTGCCCCTTTAATTCTTACTTCCCCAACCTTACTAAGTGGAGATTGGAAGTATAAAAGTATAAGAAGGGCGATACAGAAAACGGCAATGATGAATAAAAACTTCTTATTCGTCTTTCTTCTCCGTTTTTCCCTCATGGAAGGAATGCGCTCTTCGATGTCTATCACTTTATCCATGTTCCGCCCCCCCTTCAACTTCGTTGTTTATAAAAAGCGAAATGTAAAATGGTCCCCGCCGCCATCCATGTCGTCAGTAATGATGAGCCGCCATAACTGATGAACGGCAATGTCACACCTGTGACCGGCAGCAATCCTGAGACGACCCCGACATTCAGGAATGTTTGAAAGATGATCATCGAAGCCATGCCTGCGGTCATTAAAAATGATTTATAATCATGCGTCCGAATTGCAATTCCAAATGCGGATAAAAGGAGTATGGAGAAGAGGACGAGAATGAATGTCGCTCCGATAAACCCTGTCTCTTCTGCAATGATTGAAAAGATGAAGTCATTTTGCGGCTCGGGTAAATACAAATATTTCTGCCTGCTGTTTCCATAGCCATGTCCGAACAATCCTCCCGGTGCAATCGCGAACAACGACTGAATTCCTTGAAAACCTGCTCCGAGCGGATCGTTCCAAGGATCGATATACGATTTTATACGCTCCAATCGATAAGGTGCAGCTGCAATTAGAGCAACGAACGCCCCGATACCTGCAAAGCCGAGTATACCGAAAAACGACAGCGGATATCCCGCCAAAAACAGAATGACGAACGCCGAGACAATCATGATCACTGCAGAACCCAAATCAGGCTGAAGCATGATTAAAGCGGCCGGCAGTAAAATGAGAACAAAATGGCTTAGTCTGAACGGCCTCTTCCCAGCAGACTGTTTCATATTGCAAGCAAGCTTTCCAATGAGTGCCACTTTAACGAATTCCGCAGGCTGGATGCTGAACGGACCGAGGGCAATCCAGCTCTGGGATCCATTCCTTACTGCACCGATGCCCGGAATCATAACTGCAACTAACAAGAGGATCGTTATGTAATAAAAGGCGGTCCAGAAAGACTCACTGGATGTCCATGGTCCTTTCATCAACATAAATGCTACAACTAAAGACACTGCCATGTAAATCCCTTGCTTAACGATGAAGGGGGATGAATCTGCATAGTGCACTTGCCCCCAATATGAGCCTGCCGAATGGACAAAAACCAATCCTATCAATGACAACGATACTGCCGAAATGACGAAGGCAGCTTTTAATTTCCGATCCAGTGAACGCATCCTTCCGTCTTATTGGTCAAATGTTGAACGGCTGACTTAAAGCTTCATGACAGCTTCTATAAATGCATCTCCACGTTCTTCAAAACTCGGGTATTGATCCCAACTTGCACAAGCGGGAGACAGTAGGATTTGATCACCCTCAAGTGATATTGCAAATGCTTCTTGCACAGCATTTTCCATCGAGTCAGCTTTCAACGCATGTTGAACGCCGCATGATGATGCAAAATCGATGAGCCTATCGGCAGTTTCGCCTAGTGCAAGTACCGCCTTCACCCTGCCCATATAAGGTCTCAGCTCCTCGAATGAATGCCCCCTATCCAGACCTCCAGCAATTAATACAACGGGCGATTTGAAGGAAGATAAGGCGCTTTTGGTCGCCAATGTGTTTGTCGCTTTCGAATCATTGTAGAATGTTCTGCCCTTCAATTCCTTCACAAACTGCATGCGGTGACGGACTCCCGTGAAAGAACTTAGCACATTTTCTATTGTTTCTTTGTCACAATCCATAAGAATGGCAGAAGCCGTTGCGGCTAAAATATTTTCCAAGTTATGCTGGCCAAGCAATTTGATGATCGACCTTTTCACAAACGGTTCACCTTGCCAGTAGATCAGCTCATCATCCGCAGATATCCCCTCTGCATGTTTCCCTTGTAAGGAAAAAGGGATTTTCCGGGCTGCAGACCGTTCGACATACGGCCTCATTTCAGGTTGATCAGCATTATAAATAAAGAAATCCTCTTCGGTCTGATTAGCTGTAACCTTCGACTTGGCTAAGGCATATTCTTCCGGTGTTCCATGATAATCAAGATGTGCATCGTATAAATTTGTCCAGACGGAGATCTTCGGACGGAAGTTTTCCGTTCCTGCCAACTGGAAAGAGGATACCTCCATGACAATCACTTCATCGGGTGCGGCATTTTGTGCGACTGTGCACGCTACAGTTCCGATATTCCCAGCAATCAAAGGTTTTTTGCCTCCGATATTCAAAATATGATAAAGAAGTGTTGTCGTTGTCGTCTTACCATTCGATCCAGTGATGGCGATGATTGGTGCTTCACTTACCAAATAAGAAAGTTCGATTTCAGTCCAGATTGGAATCCCTTTCTGTTCCGCCTGCTGAATGACTGAATTGTGATAGGGGATGCCTGGATTTTTTACGATAATATCAAAGTCATGATCCAATATATCTTCCGGATGTCCGCCACAGATGACTACAATCCCTTTTGACCGCAGCGCTTTTGCTTCTTCGCTTCCGCTCTCTGGAGAGGAATCGTTGACTACTACGAACGCTCCAAGTGAATGTAAGAGATCAGCTGCAGCATGGCCGCTTTTGGCAAGGCCAAGCACAAGGACTTTCTTGCCTTTGAACTTATTTCGCTTTCCCATTTACATCACCTCCCACAATACGGGTATCATCGCGGCAATGAGTGCCACTCCCCAAAAAACAAGAACGATTTTCCATTCCGACCAACCGGACAATTCAAAATGATGATGGATAGGGCTCATTTTAAATACCCTTTTTCCGGTCAACTTAAAGCTTGTCACTTGAATCATTACCGATAATGTTTCAATGACATAAACGATTCCTATGACAAGGAGCAATAGTTCCTGCTTCACTAGGATCGATAGCATTGCAATCGCCCCGCCGAGAGCCAAAGAACCTGTATCTCCCATAAACACTTTTGCTGGTTTCATATTGAACAATAGGAAGCCGAGCATCGCACCAGATACAACAAATGCGAACGTCGCGATATCATATTGCTCATACACAAGTCCAAGTACGCCAAATGCGGCAAAAGCAATTGTTGAAGTGCCTGCAACAAGCCCGTCTAGACCATCCGATAAGTTGACAGCATTCGAAAACCCGACGAGCCAGAAAATGAGGAAGGCGACGTAGAAAATACCGAGGTCCACTGAAAAATTCGTGAACGGCAGTACAACTGTCGTTTCAAATGGACCCATTTTCAATAGGAAAAAAGCGATAACTGCAATAATGATTTGGCCAATAAGTTTTTGGATGGATGTCAATCCCAAATTCCTTTTCATGACGACGATGATAAAATCGTCAAAAAATCCGATGACACCGAAGCCGGCAAGCACAATCATCAGTACAATGGACTGTGTAGTCAGTACATCTTCATATATGTATGAGAGGACAATCATCGTAATGATAATGGAGCTCAGGAAAATAAGGCCGCCCATTGTAGGCGTGCCCGCTTTTTTCTTATGTGCTTCGGGACCCTCTTCCCTTATGCTCTGACCGAATTTTAACCTTCTGAGCAATGGTATGATTGCAGTCCCGATTAATGCTGTTAGTAGAAATGCTACGGTAATAACCGTTATTGTCGTGACGAGTGTCATAATATGTTCTCCTTACTTGTTTTGAAACTGTAATTGTATTTAACGCAGCTCAAGGCACTTTGTACGCGCCTTGAGTTTTTCTATTCTTCTGTATAAACATGAATAACATCGTCCACCGTCATCAAGGAATCCGGGACGGGCATTTGGTATTTAATAACGTCGCCTTCGCCATGCCACTCTATACGATACGTGTGAAGCTGGCGGGCGACCATTCCTTTTGTCATGCCTGTCAAATCAGGAACACGATGTGTGATTGCGTCGCCCCATCGGTATTCCTTTTCAATTTGACCTTCCCTTTTTTCGATGCCAGCAAGCGGTGCAATCTCTTCTATGATCCTGCCGACGATCGGCGCTGCAATGACGCCTCCAAATTGAATCGAGTTTTTCGGGCTATCAACCGCAACGTAGACAAGTAATTCGGGATCATCTGCCGGTGCGAATCCAACGAATGAAACGATATAATCGCCATCACTGTATCTGCCATCTACGACCTTCTGAGCAGTCCCTGTCTTCCCGCCGACGCGGAGGCCATCATTGAATGCGTTTCGACCCGAGCCGTTTGCAACAACCGATTCCAATGCTGCTCTCACTTGGGCGGAAGTTTCCTCACTGACGACGCGGCGTTTCATTTCGGGTTCAAACGTTTTCAACGTTTCACCCTTATCATTCTTTATTTCCTTTACAATATACGGTCGATACAAATATCCGCCGTTAATTGCGGCAGCCACCGCCTGTACTTGTTGGATCGGTGTTACGGAAATCCCTTGGCCGAATGCGGTTGTTGCTTGTTCTATCGGGCCAAATGCCGCTTTTGAGAAAAGGATTCCTTTCGCTTCGCCCGCAATGCCTGAACCTGTCGTTTCGCCAAAACCGAAATCGCGGATATAACGGTCGAGTTTCTCAGGCCCCAATCGCTGGCCGATCTCTATGAAGCCAGGATTACAGGAATTCTCGACAACCTCCAAAAATGACTGGTGCCCATGCCCCGACCGTTTCCAACATCTTAACGTTGCATTTGCAATCCTCGTGGAGCCAGTGTCATTAAAATGATCATGATGGAGGTCAATAACTTTCTCTTCAAGGCCTGCCGCAAGCGTTACGATCTTGAATGTTGACCCCGGTTCAAACGTCATCCAAACCGGCAAGTTCCGATTATAGATTGCCTGGTCTGTTTCCTGGTATTCGGCTGGATGGAAAGTAGGCATGGAAACCAATGATAGGATTTCGCCCGTTTTCGGATTCATTATAATTCCAATCGCTTGGGCGGCATCGAGTTTTTCCATCGCTTGTGTCAATTCGCGTTCCATGACTTTCTGCATTTCAATATCAATTGTCAGTTCCAAGGTAGCTCCATTCTCACCTGTCTGGAACCCATCATCGACGTGTGGAAGCGGAATCGCTTTCGCATCTGTATAGAGACGTATTTTGTCTCCAGTACCTTGCAAAATCTCATCGTATGCATATTCGATGCCTGCAAGGCCTGTTCCATCAAATCCAGTAAATCCGATCAGCCTGGAAAGCATTTCACCATATGGATAGTTCCTGACGAAATCTACTCCTGTATACAAGCCATCAATTTGCAACTTCGAAATTTCCGTCGCCTGTTCCTGGGTAATGTTTTTCCCTTCAGGCGCTAGCTTGTTCATATACGTTTTCTTCGTCATCTTCTCAAGCAGTTTTTCTTTGTCAACTTGCAATATGTCCGCCAATAACCCTGCTGCCTTTTCCGGTTCCTTGTTTTGGGAGGGCATAAAATAAAGCGTCGGAGCCAGTTTGTTCCCAACAATCAACTGACCATTGCGATCTTGAATTTCACCTCGGATCGCTCCAAAAGGGATTTCCCGATCCCAATTCTCTTCCGCGCGCGCTTTCAACCATTCATGTTTAATGATTTGAACGTGGAAGAGCTTTGCTATAACCATGGATATGGAAATGAGGAAAATGATGAAAACTGCCCGCAACCGTTTCTTCGATTGCAAATCGGCATATTTACGCAGAGCCCCACACCTTTCGTTTTTCTATCAACCTATGAAAGGGCGGGGATAGCTATACATCATCCGCCAATTATCTCTTCCACTTCTTCATCCTCTGCCTCTTCATTCTGTTCGATTCGTTTATGTGAATCTTCCGGTGATTTAAGCTGGAGCACTACAGGATCATCTTTGCTGATGACGGCACCCGCGGATAGACTTTGCTCTGTCACATATCCATCGCCGTTCAACCGGATATCAAGCCCAGATAACATTTTAAATGATAACGCCATTTTTTTCGACCACCCAGAAAAATTTGGAAGAGTGGTGTCCCCTTCAGTTTCAAGGAGCACAATAGAACCTTCACTCAACCTCGTTCCCTTTTCGGGATATTGGCTTTTCACCTTGCCTCCCTCACCGATCAATACCGGTGAAAAACCTTGTCGTTCAAGGTTTGCAATCGAAGCATCCGAAGCTTCTCCAATATGGTCCGACAATGACTTCGTCAAAGATGTTTCACTATTTTCAGGGAGTATATTCATATACTTCAAACTGCTTTCCATTATGGACGTGAATAACTCTGCGACCGGATCCGAGCCGTATTGGCCTGCTTCAAGCTTCGGCTGCTGGACGAGTACATACGTCAACAACTGCGGATCGTCGATAGGTGCCATTCCGAGGAAAGAATATAGATAATTGCCGTCCCCGGCCAGATACCCTCTGCCATCCGTCTTCGGAATTTCCGCGGTTCCTGTCTTGCCGCCGACTGAGTAGCCAGAAAGCGCAAACTTCCGGCCAGTACCGACATCGGATGTGACTGTAGAAGCTAAAACCTCACGCGTTTTCTTGGCAGTTTCCGCTGAAATAGGAGATTTCCGTTCTTCCTCTTTATGTTCTTCCACCACTTTTCCCGTATTCGGGTCGATAATTTTATCAATAACATACGGTTTCATCATTTTACCGTCATTTGCAATGGCTGTCGCAGCCTGAATCATCTGGATCGGAGTTACAGTGGATCCTTGTCCATAAGAAGTTGTCAGCCTCTCACTCGGATTGATGTCCAAAATGATGCCCGGAACCTCATGCGGCAAATCGATTCCGACCTTTTCACCAAAGCCGAACCCACGTAAGTATTCGATGAATGTCCGGTCGCCCATTCTTTCTAATAAATAGGCCATTGAAACGTTCGATGACCTCTGGAACCCTTCCAAGTATGTGATTCTTCCCCAACCGGTCCGATTGACGTCACGAATCGTCCTATCATAAATCGTATATTGTCCAGACTGGTATTCAGCAGAAGGATCCCATTTATTCTCCTCAATTGCCGCGGCTAATGTAAAGATCTTCATCGTCGAGCCCGGTTCAAATGTGTTCTGGATAGCTTCGTTCAGCCAGTTTTCCGTCAGTCCCTCTCGAGTCGCTGGATGAAAAGATGGTCGCTGGCTCATTGCGTAGATTTCTCCGGTTTTCGGGTTAGTAACGATGACAAGCATTTTTTTAGGTGAATATTTCTCTTCAACTTGATTCAATGCATCCTCGACGAAATTTTGGATTGTTTTATCGATTGTCAGTTGAATTGTCAGTCCGTCTTTTGCAGCTACAATCTTCTTCTCGGATTTCGGTAAGATGAATCCCCAAATATCGGTCTTATAATCCACTTTTCCGTCCGTACCGGTAAGCTCCTTGTTATAAGTCTGTTCAAGGCCCATTTTACCGACCGTCGAAACTTTCTTGTTCTCATCTTCTTCTCTCATCGCAAATCCGATCAAATACGATGCAAAATCGCCGTTCGGATAAAAACGCTTCTTATCTTCAATGAACTGCAGTCCTGTAACGCCCTCTTTTTCAGCGGCCTTTTTAATGGCAAGCATCGTTTCATGGCTAATATCCCGTCCTGCTTTTCCAAATTCGATCTGATACGTATCCGTATTCCTTTTTATTGCTGCATCCCTGATTTCAATCATCTTTTCTTTTTCCATCGGGATGAACCTGCTTAACAAATCGGCAGCCTTTTCAAAATCAGTGACATGCCTCTTTTTTTTCGCACCTTTTTCAGTCGCTTTTTCACTCAAAATTGCAATCAACCGGTAGCTGAGCGTATCGGAAGCGATCATTTCACCGTTCCGGTCGATGATTTTTCCTCTTTCAGCTTTCAGGATCGACTCTCGCGCATATTTGGCTTCCGCCATGGCCGCCATTTGTCTTCCTTCGGCCTGTCCCGTAATTTGTATGCTCAACAATCTTCCGAACAAAAGAAAAAAGAGCCCTCCAAAAACCAGAAACATCAGGAAGGCTCCCCATTGAAATCGAAACTTCTTTTTCATCGTCCAGGCACGACCTTTACGTTTTTCTCATTCAGGTTCAAGCCGAGCTCCTTCGCTTTATTCCAAATAACTTCGTATGTAGATTTCTCGCTCACTTGTATGGACAATTCTGTATTTTGTTTTCTCGTTTCGTCTATTTCCTTGTTGATTAATTGCACTTCCTTGTTCGTTTCATTGATTTGGGCTTGCGTATGCAAAATCATTGTAGAGAAAAGCACGAGAACTGCCGCGAACAGCACGAACAGAAATTTTTCTCCTGTTGAGAAAAGTTTTCGTGAACGCCTCGCCGGCTGTTGTGTTTCATGTGTCTTTGGTGATTGTGGTGCATGTACCTCATGGACCGTATTCATTTGAAAGCTTCTCTGTTCCAATGCCATTAACAGTTTCCCCCTTTATTTTTTCTCTACGATCCGCAGTTTTGCAGATCTGGACCTTTTATTCACTTCAATTTCATCTGTACTTGGAAGGATCGGCTTCCTCGTCACCAATTTGAATTCGGGATCCATTCCTTCTGGAACGATCGGTAAATTCGGCGGCAGTTCCGGCATGGATGACGCTTCTTTGAAGATTGTCTTGCAAAGTCTGTCTTCCAGTGAATGGAAAGTGATGACACAAATGCGTCCACCAGGATTCATTACAGTCAAAGCATCGGTTAATGAATCCTCCGCTGCCCCCAACTCATCATTCACTGCTATCCGTATTGCCTGGAAAACCCTTTTCGCCGGATGTCCACCTGTTCTGCGAGCAGCAGCAGGGATTCCTTCTTTGATCAACTCTGCAAGCTCGCCTGTCGTCTTGATCGGTGCATTTTTCCGCGCTTCTTCGATCTTTCGGGCGACCCCTTTGGAAAACTTCTCTTCACCATATCTGAAAAAGATGCGCACTAAATCTTCGTATCGCCATTCATTGACCACTTCATAGGCAGTCAACGCCGCCTCTGTGTTCATGCGCATATCGAGTATTGCATCATGATTGTAGCTGAACCCTCGTTCCGGCGTATCCAACTGCGGTGAGGACACACCGAGGTCATATAGGATCCCGTCCACTTTATGCACGTCTATCTTTGACAGTTCGTCTTTCAAATTCCGGAAATTGGAGTGGATGAATGTGACTTGCTCCAAATAATCGTTTAATTTCACTTTTGCAGCATCAATCGCTGTCGTATCCTGATCAAAGCAGATCAGTCTGCCATTCGCCGACAGCTTCTTCACGATCTCTAAACTGTGACCGGCACCGCCAAGCGTACAATCGACGTAAATACCGTCCGGTTTAATATTTAGCCCGTCGACGGCTTCGTGAAGCAATACAGTTGTATGATCGAACATTGAAACCGCCTTCTTTCTTTTAGTGTTTTAGCATCTAGCTCCATCGCCTAGGCGCTTCCGCTTTTGGTTTTAAAAGTCAAAATCGATAATGTTCTCTGCAATTTCGTTGAACGATTGCTCCGACTCATCGTAATAGGAATCCCAGGAAGATTTCGACCAGATTTCAATTCGGCTCGAAACTCCGATAACGACACAGTCTTTTTCAACTTTCGCAAAGTCCAATAATGAGGATGGAATATTGACACGGCCCTGCTTGTCTATTTCGACTTCAGTGGCCCCTGAGAAGAAGAACCGGGCAAATGCACGGGCATCTTTCTTCGTAACAGGCAACGCCTTCAATTTTTCCTCTAGCCGTTTCCATTCCTCCATAGGGTAACCGAAGAGGCAGTTATCCAATCCACGAGTCAGCACAAAGCCATCCATCAGATATTCCCTGAATTTTGACGGGACGATCAAACGGCCTTTTGCATCTACAGTGTGCTGATATTCGCCCATGAACATACTCTTCACCCCACTATATGATTTTAATGTACCACATCCCTCCACATTCCTCCACTCAAAAACTATTTTCATTATAAAATGTGTATATAGTACTTGTTTCATTGAGATATAGCTTGCATTCAAACATAGAATACAAGCGTCATAAACGCATAAACAACGCCGATGCAGTCTGGAAATGCCTGCATCGGCGTTGTTTCATTACTTATAAATAGATGATCTGATGGGTTCCATCCATTTTGATCTGTTGGCGAAGCAAATCTTGTACCAAATCTGGACCATACTGATTCATGAAGAGATAAGGCGTGAAGATTCGCTCTTGCAGTGATCCGTCCGGCAACAGCTCATTCTCAAGGATGCTATATTTGCGGAGAGCTGTTTGGTGTTGGATCAATAGCTCCTCTTCTGCCTTCTTCCTTAGATAATCCAATTGTTTTTCATGGAATTTTAAATTCTTCTCAAGTAGCTGACGCATCGCTGCAGTTGAACCTTCTGTCAGTTCTTCATATTTCCCTTTCAATTGCATCTCCGTTTCTGCAAGCAGTCTTTCAAACCGTTCATTTTGCAACGAATCGATGTACCGCTCCCGAACGTTGAAGACTTTTCCGGCAAGTACGCCTTCCATCGTTAATGAAATTGACTCCATTGCCTGTTTCGCGCGCTTGGATACCAATGTCATTGAAACACGTGGAACAATGATCGGCATCCGGATTCCGAAAAGTTGGAAAGCCTCTTTCAATAAAGCCCAGTAGGCAATTTCACCAGGCCCGCCAACGAAAGCGAGAACTGGGAAGACAAGGTCTTGCATGACAGGACGTGTTACGACATTATTGCTTAACAGCCAGGGTTGTTCGACAGCGATCCTCAACATTTCCTCGTTTGTGAATCGGATGCCTGTGCTGTCGTTGATAAACCATCCATCCTTTTTCGATAAAAGGACTCGTCCAGTTTCATGCACATAAAACAGGTGCGCGGCATCCTCTTCAGCTTCAATCGGTTTACCGAGTCCCAGTCCTGAGAACTGTGCTTCTTTCTCGACGACCAATCTAGCGAGTTCATCGGATTCCGATACGAATTGGGCGAAATGGCTTTTTTCGATTTCACGCAACGGTTTATACGCCGAGTCAATGAACAACAGTCCTTGTTCATGGAAAAGTCCATTCATCAGTCTGACGAAAAACCCTGTGAATGTCTCTTCCTTTTCGACTGCGGTCAACACTTCCTTCATCAATGGCTTCGTATGCTCCGTTTCGCCGAACTGACGGAAAACATCTTCTATAAATGCTGTCATTTCCTTTTGGGAATAGGTTGCGTCGGATGCCATCAATTTCAGGATGAATTTCTCCGGATATTTATGCTTCGTTATCCCTTGAGAATTTTCCGTAAAGACGTGATTGATTTCATTCAGATCATGATCCTCGCCAGCAACCCAGAATACAGGTATGACAGGAACGGCAAGCTCTTTCCTTTTTTGCTCAGCGAGCAGGATGACCGTAATCGCTTTATGGACGGAGTACAGAGGTCCCGTCAAAATACCTGCTTGCTGGCCGCCGATGATAACGACTCCGTTTTCGGAAAGCTCATCGAGATGTGCTGAAGCTTTCTGCGAAATACCGAATGGCTCCATGAAGGAACGGATGACAGAAGAAAGTTCTTTCCTGTGGAACGGACGGCCGGATAGCTCCTTTAGCCTGTCAGGGTAAGATCGGCTTTCATTTCTATAGTCAAAAAAATTATGTATGAATTGTTCGTCATGATTGTAGAATTGCATTACCTTATTTTGATTATCCAATACCATTGACTTGATTTCCATCATTGATGCCCCTTTTTACTGGTTTGAACAGAGTATATCATTCAAATTCATCGGAATGAAAAATATACGCTTGCCACATGAATGAAATTCCTATCATTTTACATATTCCAGTATTTTAAAGGTAATACCGATTACAAGTAGAATGACATAGGAAAGTGAGAGCAATAGAAAAAACAATCTCCATGTTTTCTGCAAAACACGTCCTATTTCAAACTCCTTAACCTTCACCCTTTCAACAACAGCAAGGAAAATGGCGATGAGAATTGCGATGGAAGTAATATAGAAACCCGTCCCTTTACCAAAGATGGTCATTGAAGTGATATATACTGACAAAAATAAAAAAGGGGTTGTAAAATCCGCAGCTTTACCAATGACCGCAGCAGGCGCTTTCCCCATTCGCTTCATAAAGATCAGGAAGACGACTGTAATGACAAATGGAAATACAACAATGATCCCCGTTAGAATCGATAGAAGGACATTCACCATCGACAATCAGCTCCTATCTATCGCTAGCAGTAATTTCTCAAGAGTAGCCAATAGCGGCAAGCGTACGCCACGGCGTTCACCCATATGAAGGACAGATGATACCACTGTCTCTATCTCCATTGGATTCCCATTCTCCCGATCCGTCAACATTGATGATCTGTTCTTCTCTGTTCTTTTACATATTTCTTCCACAGCAGTTTTCGGCAAGTCACTTTTCATTTCCGGAAAAGCAGCCATAATTTCCTCATACAACTGATCAAAAAGTATTTTGGCATTAGGATTTACGACTAGATCACCGTTCCTCACTATTAGAATCGCCGTCAACGGATTGATCATGCAATTGATCAGCACTTTCCGCAAAATGATATGATGTGCATCCTTCGCATATGCCACTGGAAATACAGCCGAGCTAACAGATTGCAGGAAATCAAAACCCGTCTCATCACCTCGGTAAGGAGCTATGTTTATAGTTCCTATCCCATTGTGGGAAACAGTCCGATCATCCAATCTGCCTGCGCCATGCTCGACAGCCGCAAAAAATACGTTAGGCATTGAAGTCCCACGGATAAAATCGAAATGACCATACCCATTTTGAACGAACATCACCGGATTCTTTACATTTCTATCGAGAATCACCTCTACGACTGGCGCTATCCCTTCATATTTCGTCGAGATTATCCAAGGGGCATGCTCCGGCAGTTTCCCGACATCTGTTTGCGCATCCACTTCCAATACTATTTCTGACCGATCACCATTGATACGCCTGATTCCTTGTTGCCTGATGAGAGCCGCCTGCTCTTCCCTCCTTACAAAAAACACGACCTTCAAACCCGCTTCCGCCAAATAAGAGCCTATTAGCAAACCGATAGAACCCGCTCCAGCGATCACAACGTCCATGCAAATCCCCCTTTTTAAAAAGGGCGACCTTCGGAAAAGGCGCCCTTATTCTACCTTATATTCGATTATACAGGATACACGGGATGTTTTTTAGGTGGCAACGGAAGTTCTTTTGTCGAATAAAAACGGAATCGGTCGGCAAGCACACTCCGCAAGTCTGAAGGCGCGATGATTTCATCAATTATCAGCTCGGAAGCCATCTTGTAAATATCGATTTCCTCTTTATATTCTTTATGTTTCGCCTGCACAAAAGCAATTTTCTCTTTCGGATCCTCAATCGCTTCAATTTTATTCGAATAAACCGCATTGACCGCAGCTTCAGGTCCCATCACTGCAATTTGCGCTGTCGGCAACGCGATGCAAACATCTGGTTCAAATGCGGGACCCGCCATTGCATAAAGTCCAGCACCATAAGCTTTCCGGACAACAACGGATATTTTAGGGACCGTAGCCGAGCTCATTGCCATGATCAATTTAGCACCGTGACGGATAATGCCATCTCGTTCTACTTTGGTACCGATCATGAAGCCGGGGACATCCGCTAAAAACAGAAGCGGAATTGAGAATGCATCGCATAACGTAATGAATTTGGCCGCCTTATCCGCCGAGTCGACGAACAGGACGCCCCCTTTCACTTTCGGTTGGTTTGCGACGATTCCAACAGGTTGACCTTCAATACGCGCTAGCCCGGTAATAAGTTCCGGAGCGAATAGTTTCTTAATATCAAAGAAACTGTCCGCATCGATTAACGCATTGATTGCTTCATACATATCGAACGGCGCATTTTGGTTTTCGGGGATGATTTCTTCGAGTGATCTTCCCGTCTTGGCCGCGACTGCATCTATAACGGAAGGTTTCTCGGTGAAATTAGCCGGGAAAAAGCCTAGATAGCGACGTGCTTCACTGATTGCTTGCTCTTCGCTTTCAACAAGGACATCACCGCATCCGCTAACGGAACAATGCATTCTCGCTCCGCCCATCTCCTCCAACGTCACTTTCTCGCCGATCACTTTTTCCGCCATCCGCGGGGATCCCAAATACATGGAAGCATTCCCCTCCACCATGATGACAATATCGCAAAATGCAGGGATGTACGCCCCCCCAGCCGCCGAAGGCCCGAACAATAGGCAGATTTGAGGAATGAAGCCTGATAGCCTCACTTGGTTATGGAAGATCCTTCCCGCCCCCCTACGATTCGGGAACATTTCAAGTTGATCCGTAATACGAGCCCCTGCAGAATCGACAAGATACAACATCGGAACTCTATTCTTTTCGGCAATCTCTTGGATACGGATAATTTTCTCAACCGTCCTTGATCCCCAAGAACCGGCTTTCACCGTTGAATCATTCGCCATGACACAAACAGTTTGCCCATTCACTTGCCCCATGGCGGTAACGACGCCGTCCGCTGGCAAATCGTCAGCTTCACAGTTTGCGAAGCGGCCATCCTCCATATACTTACCATCGTCGAAAAGGAGCTTGAGTCGATCGCGTACAAATAGCTTGTTCTGCTCCTTCAATTTTTCGTGATATTTCGGATGACCTCCCGACAACACTTTCTCAAGTCTTTCATTCAGTTTTTCATTATAAACTGTCTGCTCTGTCATGTTCGTCATTGTTCTTCCCCTCCCGATCACATTCACCCTTCAGGCTGCCGATTTGTAGAACCAGCTGTCCTTATTCCCCGATAACCGCAAGTACATCTTCTTCATTCACGAAATCGCCGACTTGGACATTGACCGATGTCACTTTGCCTCCAATTTCTGTTTCTACCGGAATCTCCATTTTCATCGATTCAAGGACGATGATCACTTGGCCCGCCTGTACTTCCTCACCTTCAGCAACGTTCACTGTAAATACTGTACCTGCCATTGCAGCTTTTACTTGTGTCATTTTTCCACTTCCTCCTTTTTGGTTTGTAACCATTCCGTTAAAACGTTCGTATTATAATTGCCCTGGTCGAATTCTTTTGATCCTATGAACTTTTGAAAGAGTGGAATATTCGTTTTAATCCCTTCAATTGTAAAGGAAGTGAAGAATTGTTCCGCTTTTTTTATTGCTTCTTGTCGACCTTCTGCATGGACAATCACTTTAGCAATCATCGGGTCATAGAACGGCGTAATACTTCCGCCCTCTTCATAGCCTGAATCGACGCGTACATTGGCTGAATCATTCCAGTCCATTTTACGGATGGTTCCTGGAGAGGGCATGAACGTTGTGGGACTTTCCGCGTAAATACGGAATTCAATCGCATGGCCCGAACTTTTAATCAATTGCTGATCCTTGACAGGCAATTCATTGCCTCGCGCGACTTCGATTTGCCATTCAACTAGGTCATAGCCGGTCACTTCTTCAGTTACTGGATGTTCCACTTGTAATCGGGTGTTCATTTCAAGGAAATAAAAATCATCGTTTTCGGATAAAATAAATTCCACAGTTCCCGCGTTCCGATAGTTGACGGCTTTCCCGGCAGCAACAGCAGCTTCATACAGCCGCTTTCCCACTTCTTTTGACAATGACGGGGAAGGAGATTCTTCGATCACCTTCTGGTTGCGCCTTTGCACGGAACAATTCCGTTCGAACAGATGGACGATGTTCCCTTTGTCATCACCGAATATCTGCACTTCGATATGACGAGCATTCTCGACGAACTTTTCAAGAAAAACAACATCATCTCCGAAATACGATTTCGCACGGGTTTTGATTGATTGAAAATGTTGACTGAGCGCTTGCTCACTTTCACAACGTACCATCCCAATGCCCCCACCGCCCGCACTCGCTTTCAACATGATTGGATAGCCGATCATGTCTGCAGCTTTTATCGCGTCTTCCAAAGAAGCGACTCCTTCATCGGTTCCTGGAACAACTGGTACACCAGCGGCTTTCATCTTCACTCGCGAGGCGATTTTATCACCCATCAATTCAATCGTTTCAGCGTCGGGGCCGATGAATGTCAAGCCTGCATCGCTTACTTTGCGGGCGAATGCAGCGTTTTCGGACAGTAGCCCATAGCCTGGATGAATGGCATCCGCTCCCACTTTTAATGCGATATCGATAATGTCATCCGCTTTCAAATAGGACTGCACTACAGGACCCGGTCCGATCACATAGGCTTCGTCTGCGTATTTCACAAACGGCATATGTTCATCGGCTTCCGAATGCACAGCTACAGTCTTGATGCCGAGCCGCTTGCATGTCTTCATGATCCTCAATGCGATTTCCCCACGATTCGCAATAAGTATCTTATTCATATAGGCATCCCCCTTAGTTGCATTGTTTTAATTTCTCCCCATTACTAGTTTATACGATGAATGAAACCGTTTTCAACTATTTATCTGAATTCCTATCATTATCTGATCTTGGATGCTCCATATGTAACGGATTTCCACTTCAGGCGGACGCTTTCCGGGGGGCGGGCAGTGAGCCGCTTCCTTCGCTCCGCTTCGTCCAGGGTCTCACCTGTCCCGCTAATCCCCCAGGAGTCGCCGCCTTTCGCTCCAACCCTAATTGCCAGCACTATATTTGGTTTCTTATTTTTTATTCAGGAAGTTTTCCACAGCTTCGTGATGTGCATCGCTTTCCCAAAGCTGAGCACATTGGGCGGCTTCTTGAAGCATACGTTCTTCAAGTCCACTCTTCTTCCAGTTCGTGATTGCTAAGTTTTTATATGCTTTATGGACGGAAGGGTGTATTTTATCCATGTCGGCAATGAATTTTTCTAATGCAACTTGTGAATTCCCATCGTAAACTTCTGTAGCCAATCCGATTGAATGCAATTGTTGTGCTGTATGTACTTTCGCTTCAGATAATAATTTCAGCGTGGCAGCATGATTGTTCATTTTGACAAACAGTTGCGATGCGCCGCCCCATCCGCTTGTTATGGCGAGTGTTCCTTGAATGAATCCTGCCTTTGCGTTTACAGAGACGAGTCTGTAATCGCATGCAGTCGCAATTTCACAACCTCCACCGACAGCTGCCCCGTTGACGATTGCTATTACGGGAAGCGGTAATGTCGACAGTCTATATAATAATCCTGCCATCCTGCTCAGCATCGGATAAGCTTCGTCTGCCGTGCGGAATCCGTGGAATTCCGACAGGTCGCCGCCTGAACAGAACGCTCGGTCGCCTTCTCCTGTTATGACTGCGTACGCTATGCTGTTTTCAGTTTCTACTTTTGTTAAAAAGGTTTCGAGACCGTCCATGACTGCGCCATTAATTGCATTTCTCATCTCCGGACGATTGATAATGAAAGTGGCGATTCCATCAGTGATTTCAATTTTATAGGACATGCAAATCCCTCCTTATGTAGTTGGATGAATGATATCGATCACTTCCTGACGGATATCGGTCATTTCCCGAGAGTTTTCGATCAAGATCATCGAGTTATCGGTCATTTCAGAGTAGTTATCGGTCACTTCTCAAAAGTTATCGTCATTTCGGGACCTTTGACGCATCAGATTGCGACCACTCTCCGCTTTTGTATCGTCTAGCTCCAGGCGGCACCCTCTCGGGTCATAAGTCAACTCTGCTGCACGGCAAAGACCGCCGTTTCGCAGATTCGCCTTATGCCTGTCGAGGCTTAACGCCGCCCTCCGCTTTTGTATATATAAAAAAACCACCGGAGCCATGGCCTCACGGTGGTCTTTAAGCAGAGAATATTATTCCCCTACTACGTCTTTACCTTTGTAATGACCGCAAGATTTGCAAATGCGGTGCGCAAGTTTCATATCGCCGCAATTGTCACAAGTTGTCATGCCTGGAACTTGTAGCTTAATATGCGTACGACGAAGTCTTTTAGATGTTTTTGAAGTTCTTCTTTTTGGTACTGCCATTTGAGGCACCTCCTTAGTTTCGTCTATTCCTTGTCCGAATTGAAAAAATCAGCTAACCCCGCTAAACGCGGATCAACTTTCTTCTTCTCTTCTCGGAGCCGCTCTTCATGTTCTTCATTGGTCGTGTAAGACCACCCTTTACCCTCGGCGCTTTTCATATCGGCAGCGTTTTCGCTGAAAATCTGTAAAGGCACTTCCAGAAGAATCAACTCTTCAAAAATGGGGGTAGGATCGATAATTTCTCCGATTACCGGGTGAATATTATCATCCGTAGCAAGTGTGGCTTCGTCCCAACTGAACTGCTCGTCTGTTTCCACCGAAAATGGAAATTCGACATCTTCCCATGTTCGTGAACAAGGCAATGTCATCACACCTTCAAGGTGGAAATGGCAAGTCAGCTTTTTCGAACCGATTATACAGCTTCCCGTTACGTGGACAGGCTTAATATCCCGGATCTCCGGATTCCGTTTTTTGACGGAGTCAAGGTTGACCGCTTCGTCAAGCGGCAATGCTCCTTGTCTGTATTTCTGTAGTTGATGAATTGACCATTTCACGTCTATATCACCTCAAGACAACACTGTTGATTATATAATGGATAAAAAGGGATGTCAAGATATTTTCTTGTCACCTAAATCTCGACAACGTATAATTCAATTAGATTATACCGAAGGGGTGGACATATTGAAAGCTACAGGCATCGTCGTTGAATATAATCCTTTGCATAATGGACATGTCTACCATGCACAGCAAGCCAAATTGGAAACGGGCGCGGATGTCATCATTGCAGTCATGAGCGGCAATTTCCTGCAAAGGGGTGAACCGGCTTTTGTCGATAAATGGACGCGTACGAAGATGGCGCTCGCATCCGGTGTTGACATCGTATTCGAGCTTCCTTACCGATTTGCAACAGGAAACGCCCCTGTATTTGCGCAAGGGGCCATCGAGCTGCTTGACGCGGTTGGATGCAGCGCTTTTTGTTTCGGAAGTGAAGATGGCACTATAGAGCCTTTCCACAATAGCTTACAGCTGATTGACCGTCATACCGATGAATATGAAACAGCTGTAAAAAAAGCGATTGCTGAAGGTGTTAGCTATCCGATGGCGTTGAATCAAGCGTACGAGACAATTATTGCAGGACAACCTTCACTTCCTGTTGCCGACTTGTCTATGCCGAATAATATTTTAGGGTTTCATTATATGGAAGCCGCAGAGTCAATCGGGTCATCAATGAAAGCCGTGACGATCAGACGGATGGGAGCCGGCTATCATGATGATTCATTGGAAAGTCAAAAAATCGCAAGTGCGACTGGCATCCGGAAATCGTTCTTCGGCTCGGAAAAGCTTGATGAAGTTTCTGATTTCATTCCGACTGTCACAAAACAACTGTTGCATGAATGGCAGTCGGAAAGAATGGTATTCGGTAACTGGGAGAGCTTTTACCCATTCCTTCGTTTCGTGATTTTACGGGAGGGACCTTCCCGGCTACGTACTATTGCCGATGTTTCGGAAGGAATCGAAAATCTCATCTTCCGCGCGGCACAATCACAGGATTCATTTCAATCATTCATGGATGCAGTGAAGTCAAAGCGCTATACGTGGACAAGGATACAACGGATGCTGACACATATACTGACCGGCTTCACGAAAATAAGTCGTGCTGAAATGGAAAAGCCTACTTATTTGCGGTTGCTAGGGATGACCAATGAAGGACGGTCCTACTTAAACGAACGGAAAAAGGAACTCCTTTTGCCCCTTATAAGCAAAGTCGCATCATTCTCCGATCCTTCATTGGACATGGACATCAACGCATCCAATATTTATGCTTTAGCTCTAGGAAAAGGGACGGGTGTTGTTTCCACAATCGGCTTGGATTATCAAATATCTCCGATTATGGAAGATCACTTCTCTTTCAAGTTTTTCAAATAATCCAAGGCGTCATCTATCGTGGTTACAGGTACGATCTTCATTTTCGTACCTATTTTTTCTGCCGTTTTAACGGCTTCCTCATAGTTGGTCATGATGCCTCGATTCTTCTCCCGAACTTCATCCGGCAAATAATCGTTTGGCGCAAAGAAGATTTCCACTCCCTCACGGTCAGCCGCCATGATCTTGAAATCGGCACCGCCTATCCGACCGACAGTGCCATCGGATAACATCTCACCGGTACCAGCGATGTTGTACCCTTTCGTTAAATCCTCATCCAGCAACTGATTCATAATTTCCAAAGTGAACATAAGCCCTGCGGACGGTCCGCCAATATCGGCTGTGTGGATATCCACTTTAGGATCAGTTGACAGTTCACGGTCTTCCTGGAATTCGATACCTAAACCGATTCGGCCTTCGGATTTCGGGATCTCACGTAGAAAGATTTCAACATCCATCATCTTCTCATCCCGTTCGATGGTGACCATCACTTTATCGCCTTCGCTTTTTCTGGAAATCGATGATGCGAATTGTCCGGACTCACTTAACTGCCTGCCATCGACAAATCGAATTTTATCTCCCGTTTGAAGCTTGCCATCGGCCGCGCCGCCTTTCAGGACCGATACGACAAATACACCATCATACGTAATGTCGACTGGAATATCGGCTTTGCTGAATGCGACCGTAATCGCGTTGAATTGGGAATCTGACATAAGTTTTTTCTGACGTATGTTATATTCCTTGTCATTCTCCCCTTCCCTTCTCACTTTGTTGATGGGCAATACCTTCATCCGGTCGGAAAATTTTGAGGCAACGTAGGAAAAAGGGGTCGCTTTCCCTATCGAAATGGTCATTAGGCTGAATGTACCCACATCATCCTTGTCACCGCCCTCGACTTCTACAATTGGCTCCAAATCATAAGCTCCACCCGGTTTCGATATGTATGCATCTAGAGGATAAATGAATAAAAACAAAAGAAAAAGCAATGCGACGGCATACAATCCAACCCTTTTCATCTTCATACCCACACACCTCCATTAATAGCCTGTACAGATGGGACATATATATAACAAGAAAAGCTAAGGACGTTTGCACATAGTTGAGCAGCTAGCGTCCGAAACTAGACAAGAAAAGTCGGCTGGTTACTAGTGTACCACCGAAAATATCCAGTATAAAGAAAAAACGACAACGTTTTGCATCTACAATCGCTGAAGGAGGCACATGAATGAATTACGTCTCAGATACACTGCAACAAATAAAGATATGATCAGCATCGGGGTCATTTGGGGATTAATCATCCTCTTCATTTTACAGCCCGGCATCGCACATGACGGGGCCGAAGCCGGTGCACAATTATTTGTACATGCGTTGCTGCCTTATTTGCTGCCCTATATCATTTTGACGCAGTGGCTATTGAAAGTTCCAGTAAAAAATCCGTCAAAGAAAAATTGGAAACGGTATATGAAGGCGTATGTCCTCGGTTCATTCGGTGGATTTCCAGTCGGAGCGGTTACTGTCACGGAGATGGTCAAAATCGGGGAGTTGAGCAGACGTGAAAGTGGCTACTTGCTAGCCGCCTGTCATGCACCTGGCCCCATGTTCATACTCGGTTTTGTAGGAACTGAGCTGTTTGGCAATACAACATCTGGATGGAAACTTTTAGCTGCTATTCATATTGCCAATATCCTTTTTTTATTATTTACGCTCGCAGCCATGAAAAAGGGGCGGCAAGAAGTGGATTCTTCACAACTGCCATTGCCGAAAAAACGTGCAGGTTCTCCTTTTTTGGAGTCGATAAAAGAAAGCTCTACGGTCATCATTCTTGTCGCCACTACCGTAATCTTTTTTTCCGCCCTTGGAAATGTATTGACGACTGCCATATCGAAGGCCTTCACTATCGATTTGGGAATAACAAAAACATTCCTGCTGGCGTTATTTGAAATGACTTCAGGTGTCCAATCTGCAACCGATCATTTTTTTACGAATCCAGTATTCCCTTTTTTAATCGCCGCAATCATTTCACTGAATGGCTTAAGTATCCACATGCAAGTATTCGTCATTGCGAAAACTGCTGATATTCCCCTAATCCCATATTTCCTCAGTAGAATATGGAGTGTCATTACTGTGCCCATCATTTTATATATCATATTATGAAAAATGGTTATGACAAAAATATATGTCATAACCCTTCCATAACCTTATTAATCTATGTACTTTTCACGCAATGCCTTTTCAACAACGGAGGGTACGAGGGCTGATATATCTCCTCCATACCGAGCAACCTCTTTAACAATACTCGAACTGAGAAATGAATATTGATTTTTCGTCATGACGAAAAATGTTTCAATGCTTTCATCCAACATTCGATTCATGGATGTGATCTGCATTTCATATTCGAAATCGGATATCGCACGCAACCCACGAACGATGACGGAAGCCCCCGCCTTACGGGCATAATCGATAAGAAGACCTGATGAAGACTCGATGATGACATTCGGGAATTTAGATGTGACGGCACTGATTAGATCTATCCTTTCATCCACTGTGAATAAAGGATTTTTGGATGAATTATTCATGACAGCCACTCTCACTTCTGGAAACACTTTGGCCGCACGCTCGATAATATCCAGATGTCCATTCGTAATCGGATCGAAGCTGCCAGGCACAACTGCTATTTTTGTCATTTATGCTCCCTCATTTCATATAGATGGAAATCGCGCTGTTTCCGTAGATCGGATTTTTCGTCTTTTGAAACTCCTGATAGGCATCCGGCAGCGTCAATTGCTTCTCATGTTCGCAAATGATTATGGCCCTTTCGGATAACATGCCAGCCTGTGCGATTCTCTCCGCCAAATCATAGAATTTTGTTTCGGCATACGGCGGGTCAATAAACAGCAAATCAATTTGAATATCGGCCGGCAATGCCCGAATAGCATTTCTTGCATCATTTCTACTAATATGTACTTGGTCGGTGAATCTGCATTTTTCCACGTTGTCACGGATGATGGAGCAGGCCTTTGGATTTTTTTCGAAAATGTAAGCTTGGTCTGCTCCTCTGGACAATGATTCGATGGAAAGGGAGCCACTGCCTCCAAATAGCTCCACAGCGATTCCTCCGTCAAAATAAGGACCGATTATATTGAAAAGGGATTCTTTCACCTTATCGGAAGTCGGTCTCGTCAAATTGCCAGGCAATGATTTTAATGGTGTCCCTTTTCTGGATCCGGATACGACCCTCATTTCGATTCCCCTCCTGTCATAGACTTGACGATGATTGTCTCTTCGTTTTTTTGTATAGATAGATGGAATAGACGCCTTAATGCATCTTCCTCAAAATAATACTCAGTATCGATGAGTACAAAAGGCTTCTCACGCATTTCATATCTTTTTCCGTTCAAGACATAGAAAGGATCCCGTAACGAGAATCTGAAATTCTCCGTTGCACTTTCAACATAGATGGAACTTTCATTCGCCGATAGTGAATAGCCGTTCCTTGTCAAAACCTTATTTGCCGGATACAACGTCTTCTTGTCCATAATTACGGCATGAATGTCTTCTTGGGCTTCTCCGTTCATCGTAATCATCCGTGTATCTTCCAAAATGAACGGGTAGTCTCCCATCGTGTTCTTTTGTACGAAAGAGGTTTTCCATCCGCAAACTTCGCCGATCAATTTATCCAACTCGGCTGCATCCAAGCGCTCACCTTGCTTCTCCGCCAAACGGGACTTCAATCGTTCATATTGACCTGCTGACAAAGAATGCTTCAGTACCTCGAATGCCTTTTTGGCCCCTCTTGTACCAGCCGGTGCATCAATGGCTATAGATGCGGCTAATCCGGCTACGAGTTGCTCCTTGTCAGAAATGGCGAACTGCGAACGTATACCCTTGTCCAAAACCAAGTCGGATAGTTCCGTCGGCTCTAGCTGTGTAATTAAAAACCTTGACGTTTGAAGGGGTTTCCCTTTCGGATCCAACAAGACGGCCAAATGTCCGGCATTCATATCCACTAAAGCGCTATTTAATTGATCCGCTATAGCAGTATCGATGGAGTCGCCGAAAATAGAAAGCCGTGCTCCATCGTATGTTTGGGGCAATTCCTTCTGTTGCCAATAAAGATCAGTGACCTTGCCATTTCCTTTGAACAATGAATAATCGACCATGACCATTTTTTCAGATCCGATCAATTCCAGTCCGCTGACCCACATGCCGCCGATTCCACTCTCATCTGTAACATGTAGAATAGTAGAATCCGGTCTCGCATTTCGTAAAGAGGCGAATGGTTCTCTGAAAAGCTTTCTACTTCCCATTTTTTCGGCCTTCGGGATTTCGTAGGAAATGGATTGCCGGCTCTCCTTCCCTTCCAAGACCGCAGTTGCGTTTTCATTGATTCTCGCACAAGAAGTTTCAACTTCCAAATAACAGGAAGCGTTCCGGCTTTCCGCCGGCAAAATGATCTCATGACGTCCACCGTCTAAGTTATGAAAATGATGCCTGACGAAAAGAGCGTCCGTCCTGTTGATCACTTCTATTTCCTGGATGTACCGTGAATCCTGAGCCGGCGTCCCGCTTGCATCTGTCAATTGACTATAATGCATATAGAGTAAAACGGAATTCATTATGACTAATAGGCCGACTATGCGGAGTATGATCTTCAATTGCTGCACCTCAATTGCAAGGGATGTTTAAAGCGAGTGAAAAATGATAAGATGAACTATATTCCGAGTGGAGAAAGGTAGTGTCGTTCATGTTACAACAGTATTTTATTGAATTAGGTGAAGGGTATGGAGACGTCTACGAACTGATGGAACTGATGGAGACGAATCAACGCCGGCTTCTTAGAACCTTCATTTTCTCTTCAAAAACCAAGGACGGACAGGCGATTTCCTTGGCAGCAGCATTCCGCCCAGCCCGGAACAGTAATTTCATGCCGATATACATATGCAGGGAAGGCATTTCGGAAAAAGATGATTCCAAATCAAAGAGACGGCTACTCTTCGAGGATACTTCCTTGCAGCAAGGACAGGAACCGATCTTCATCGGACTGAAGCATTCTTCCGAATTTGCCGACACCAGATTGTTCTATCAGTATATAACAGGAATACTGCGTCTTAATCATCTCGTCCCGCCTTTACAATAAGCGAAGTCCGTTATGATTAAAGGCCTATTTTATAATCGTATTCCTTCGCCTTGTCTGGTTTTGCGTTTTCATATTCCGTTTTAACGAATGGACGATAGGATGGCAATACCTTCTTAACAGACGGAAGGCGCTCAAGTTTACGGATTGTATCATCAACGTCCACTTGATCACAATATATGACTACGTATTTCATTTTTCTGGAAATGTAACGGACATGGCCGAACTTGCGTAACGATTTGGCCTGTTTCAAATGATGGAGATATACAATTATCCCTTGTCGATCTATCATGGTTTTCCCCTCTTTTCCTACCCCATACAATACCATAGTAGAGAAATGGGCTGCAACCGAACATTGCTGACATCTTCCGTTTTTTCCATTATAATGAGGAAAGGACAAGAATACTTGCTTTCGCAAGTCAGCCTCCGGCGGATGTCACAGATTTTGAAGGGAGTTATGGAAGGCAGTCTAAGTGCGCGACGTCCTGTCGCAACGACTGCATGACCGACATCCTGTCGCCCTCAAGCGCAATTCAAAATCTGGACGCAATTACGCCGAGGCGTAATTGATTGAGAGAAGAGGAGGATACTAAAATGGGAAGAAAAACGAAAGTGGCTCTCACAGTAGGAGCTGCCGGAGTAGCCGCTTGGGCTGCATCCAAAGTAGTTGCCAAGCCCCAACCCCGCCCCCGGAAGGAAGCACTTGAGTTCAAGGATCCTGTCGTCCTTTCGCATCGCGGAGGAATGACAAGTACTCCTGAGCATACGATGGCAGCGTTTTCAAATTCAGCAGAGCTCGGAGTCCACGGATTCGCTGTCGACATCCGACTGACTAAAGACGAAGAAATCGTACTCTTCCATGATGAAACTGCAGATCGGACAACCGATTTTTCCGGCAAGATTTCCGATTATACAATAGATGAATTGAAAAAAGCTGATGCAGGCTATATGTTCGAAGATGAGGACGGCCAATTTCCTTTTCGTGGCAGAGGAGAGAAGGTCATCAGTTTACGCGAACTGCTGACTGCCTATCCTCATATGCTGATAGCTATTAATCTGAAGGACTCGCCGGATACATACGAAGGCAGTCTCATGCCTTCCAAGCTATGGCGCCTTTTAGAGGAAACTGGATCAGAGGAGCGCGTGATTGTCATGAGCGCGTTTGACGAGCAGACGGACCGATTCAATCTTTATGCGCAAAATAAAGTGGCCATCGGAGCGGGAAATGATGAAGTGAAAAAAGCATATGCATCCTTTTCAAGCAAATTCGGACATTTATACAATCCACGTGCCGACCTGTTCTGCATTACTGAAAAAATGGGTCCATTTCCAATGAATACAGAAAGCTTCATCAGTTTTCTATCTAATTTGAATGTTGCAGTTTACTATACTAATGTCAGTGACAAGGAGACAATTGCAAAACTCCTTGTCGCCGGAGCTGCTGGCTTCATTACTGATAAGCCGGCGCTTGCAATGGAAGTCATCCAACAAAATTCATAATAAAAACGGTTGCCTGTTCATGACAGACAACCGTTTTTATTTTATTGATGCATGAACTGTCTGCCTAAGCTGAGCAGGAACAGCTGCCAATCGAACAGCGAAGGGTTCGATTTGCCGTATTTCTGCGTACTTTGCAGAAATTAAGGCAACCTAAATTGATTTCCTTAAGTCACGCTGAGCAAGAACAACTTCCTCCCGTGCCGCATCCGCCCCCGCAAGATGTATCTACAAAAAAACTATCCCCGGCCGGCACTTTGATGGAATCGGATACCGCTCCTGCAATGATTGCACTGACTTCATTCAACAGTCTTTGCACATCATTCTCCGCAAGACGCAAAGCGGCGACTTGCTCATTCATATCTAATTCCCTTTTTTGAATACGTATATCTTTCATGACTGTCTTATAGTCAGGATGGTATCTGCCGAAACGCTGCACTTCTTCGTAACGCTCCTTCATATTGGTAAAATCATAGATCGTTTTTGCCAACGTTTTGTCGGAATAAACGGCATGATTCGCTCTTCTGTATTCTTCGACGATTTCAGAAGAAAGCAACATGTCGGAGAGTGTTTCTGATTGCTCAATGATTGACATCCATTCATCTGTCATAATCATAGTGCTATCCCTCCATTCCAACTAATCATACCAAAAAAAGCGTACCTTGTGCATGCATTCTGACCTGTTTTATTAATTCTTCTTACGCAGTGCAGCCTCCGCGACTTCATAATCCGAAAATGTGAGAAGTTCCTGCCCGATCTGTTGGGTTCTCTCATGTCCTTTCCCAGCAATCAAAACGACATCTCCCGCTTTGGCATACCGTATCGCTTTTTCGATTGCCGCTCTCCGATCAATCTCGACAATGACTTTTTCCTCTTCACAGCTAATTCCAGCCAGAATCTCTTCTATTATGAAAGACGGTTCTTCATTCCTCGGATTATCTGTAGTAATAAAAACCTTCGTTGAATATCTTGTAGCTACTTTCCCCATTAGTGGCCGCTTTCCTCGATCACGATTCCCTCCGCAGCCGAAAACGGTGATCAATTCGCCTGTAGACTCCTCGTTGAGGGAAGTTAATACAGTTTGAAGGGCATCTGGCGTGTGTGCATAATCGATGTAGACATTCACTTCCCTTTCCCGCAGGCATTGCAACCGCCCCTCCGGTAATACAAGCTTGTCACAAAGCGGTAATGTCTCAGAAGGGTCCCAGTCGAGTATGTGCATGACAGTAACAGCGGCTAGGGCATTCAATCGATTATGCTTACCCGGCAAACTGGTTGGATATAAGTTGCAAGGAATCATCCTTCCCGCGACCATCAGCTCATTGAAAAAATGGACCGGCCTGTCTGCGTTTTCAACTAGCCTTATACATTGCTGATCATCTCCATTGACAACAAGATTCCTTGCCATCGTCGCAAGTCGTCTTTTTGCAGCTAGATAGGCTTCCTTGCTGCCATGCTCTTCATAATGATCAACCCCAATATTCAGGAAGACTCCGATATCAATCTTGCAATGATCCAATCTAAATGTGGATAGCCCTAGGGAAGAAGCTTCCATAACTATATATTTCATGCCCGCTTCCAAGCATCTCTTCAACAGTGGATGAAGAAACTCCGCTTGTAATGTTGTCATTTCCGGAACATCAAGAATGACTTTCCTACCGTTCATGTAGATTCCGGTCGTCCCGATGACTGCTGTTTGCTCACCGAGCATCGTCAATAATTGGCCGATGAAATGCGTAACCGTCGTCTTACCATTCGTCCCTGTCACCGCAATAATCTTCAGTGATTCGGACGGATTCCCAGCAAGTTTGGCACTGGCATGCGATATGAACTTTCGCCCATCCGGAACTGTGATTAGCGTGATTTCCTCGATGTCACCGTAAGTCGTTTTTTCATTGCGATCTAAGACGATTGCTACAGCACCCCGTTCAATCGCTTCTTGGACGTGTAAAACCCCATCATCTCGAGCACCTTTCCTCGCGACGAAAATGAATCCTTCCTTCACATTTCCAGACCTCTCTGTAATGCCGCAAACCGGCACACCGACACTTCCCGAAACCATACAGGGCCAGTCTTTCAGAATCTCAGATAGTAACAGAAGCCCCCTCCCCTTCCCGAACAATTTTCATGAATAGCGAATATATTGAGAGCGAACCATACTTTATCGTATGAAGGAAATGCAACGAACGACACGAAGAAAGTTGGGAGCTTGAATGATAGTTCAAAAATTTGGCGGAGTGGCCATGAAAGACAAACAAACACGAAAAATTTGCATCGGCCACATAAAATCCGGATTAGAAAACCATCAAAATGTCGTTGTGGTCGTTTCAGCAATTGGAAGAGGAGATGAACCATACTCCACAGATCGGTTATTACGACTTACTGACGCATTCAGTTATTCAAAAGCGGCGAGTGATCTTGCTGCTTCCTGCGGAGAGCTGATCGCATCCGCTATCATGTCAGCCGAACTCGAAGAGGCGGGCATCCCGAACAGGATATTACATGGAATTCAGGCAGGAATTTGGACGTCCGGCGATTTTGGGGATGGAACGATCAGCGATATCGATCCTACAATGATCGTTGACAGCTTACGGGAATCCGGTTGTGTCATCATCCCGGGTTTTCAAGGAATCAATGAATTTGGCCAAGTGATGACAATCGGCAGAGGGGGCAGCGATTTGACTGCGATTGCGCTAGGCGGTGCATTGCGAGCATCACATGTTGAGTTTTTCAAAGATGTCCCCGGAGTCATGACGAGTGATCCACGATTCGGGAAAAACGCCAAAAAATTGGATGATATGAGCATCCATCAATTGTTGCCGCTCTTGGAAACAGATCATCCAGTTATTCAAAAACGTGCGGCCATTTACGCAATGAAAAAAGCGATACCTCTTTATGTAAGAGGCATCGCTTCCGATGAAAAAGGGACTTGGATCATACCGTAAATCACTTTTGCATATAACCCGGTTTCAGGTTTTCTTTCTTGTCGGATTTCACGAGAACTTGCGTGTAATACTTTCCGTATGCCCCAGTGCCTATATCAGTTGCCTCCGAATCAAGCAATACACTACGATGCGCGGGAGAATTCAGCCAACCATGGACAGCTTCGATAGCATCCACGTAATTGGCGGCGATATTCTCCCCGGCTTTTTTATGTTCAATTTCAAAACTCTTCAATCGCTCCGACAAGTTTCCTGCAGACGGTGACTCATGCGAAAAGTAATTTTCAATCGCCATATCCTTGCTATGGTTCTGGGCAAGTAATGAAAGCCAATAATCATTATTCAGCAAGCCCACACCATGACGCTCACGATAGATATTCGTCAATTCAAATATTTGCCTTTCCATCGAACGGTCAACTTCCATTTGAACAGTCGAGGACGGTCTGTTGGCTGTAACCAGTTCGCCCATGAATTCCATGTCATACGGCTGATGGATGACGAGCGTCTTCGGATCGATGAATCGGACACTTTCAATAATCTCGTCTTCGGCATCTACATATACCTGCGCATATAAGTTCTCATATTTAAGCAGGATTCTGTCCTTCAAATCCTGACTATTCAATGTGAACGTATAAATATTTTCATTCAATATCACATTAACTTCAGACTCAATGATCGAAAAGCGGAACACTTCATTAATATTCTGCCCAACCACGATTGGCGATAGATCTGAACCAGTATCCGCACTGAAAACCTGATTGACAATTCCCTCACCAACTCCTGCCATCATTCGAACATCATTGGAATAGATCCACCAATCATAACCGTAAGCGGAAGGTTCAATCCTATCGGGTTCGCCCATTTCTTTAACCAGTTTTTCCGAAGGTTTTCCGACAAATGTGGACAGCCCCGTTTCAGGTCGCTTCGGACCAGCAGTCATTTCAACAAATTCCTTATCGGGAGCCGGAATTGCAGTCCCATGTTTAACTGGAGACTCCAATGGTTCATTTTCCTGAACCCTGCTCCCCATCAAATAAAATAGCGCGAGAAGGACAACTAGTAATAATACAATCTTCCATAATACTTTCAAGTCTTCTCGCCACCTTTCAAAATAAATAAAACTCAAGAAAATCTTCAATTCTTGATTAATACTATTAAATTGAGTATAAGTCAACTACAGCGGATTTCAAGTGCAAAAGGAATCCTCCACTTCGAATGAATTTACCTTTCCATTGCTAAGATGAAAAACTGCAAAAGGTTTTGAGTGAAGCTTTTATGACACAATGTTGTCATTGCAACTAACTTGGATTTGTTCTATGATAAATAAGTATAGGCATTCGACTGGATGATCATGAAGGAGGACTTGAACGATGTATATTGAAAATACAGGGATTGAAGGCATTGTTGCCGAATTGTCACTACTAGACGAAATCATGCTGAAACACGATCTTGTACGAGCTGGACAATGGGATTATGAGCGTGTGACATATGATAAGAAATACGTAATCAAGGAAGGCACTTACTACTTGCGTGTATTCGGATTCACTCCTGACGGAGACGTTGACACTCGTGATGCCATCATGCATCTGAAAAAGCCTGTAATTGGCAAGCATTATTATCCACATGGTGTAGAATATGGCGAGGGCGAGCATTTCCCTGCAGGACTTGTGAAAGATTGTGAAACAACTCTAAAAGCAGTCCTTGAAGATTTGAAACCATATATTATAACAAAATAAGCAAATCGTAGTGAAAGTCGGGGAACTTATCGTTCTGCGGCTTTTTTTTACCTATTCATTCATCAGAATTTTGGTTATACTGAGAGCAATGAACAATTTGGAGGAATGACCGTTGTCCCGTTGGCTTACAAAAAGGAATATTATGTTATTCGCGTTGCTTATCATTAGCATATTGCTTTTTATTTTTATTCTCCCTATTTCCATACCGATTATTTTAGCCCTTCTAACGGCTCTCCTCTTCGAGCCATTAGTTAAACTGACCGAAACAAAGTTTAAATGGAAACGCAAAGTATCCGTCATATCCGTCTTCATTTTCATTTTGGCAATTCTTGCAATCAGTATCTATTATACGGTTACTTCATTGATAGGTAGACTTATACAATTCACGAAAGATGCTCCCGATTATTTAAATAAGCTTTCAGGAGTGTGGATTGATTTTCAAAGTAAACTATTTGTGTATACTTCGGGACTTCCTGATGATGTCGTCAGATCAGCGCAAGACGGGTTCAATGATATTTTGGATTCCTTCCGGAAGTCGCTATTGGAGCTGTTCAATTCCGATAAAATCGTTGCACTGGCATCTGAAATTCCGAATTTCTTAGTGAGCTTAATCGTTTATATGATTGCGCTATTCCTTTTCATGCTTGAATTGCCCGATTTAAAAAAAATGGTGTTCAAACATCTTACAGACGAGACAGCAAAAAAAGTCCGTTACATGACAGTTAAATTGAATTCGGTCATTTTCGGCTTTATGAAAGCACAATTGCTCGTCAGCTTCATCATACTTGCTGTGGCATTCATCGGACTGCTGATCATTGCACCGAAATATGCATTGATCATGTCCATTGTCATTTGGGTCATTGATGTCATCCCGATTTTAGGTTCTATTATCATACTCGCTCCTTGGTCATTATATCAATTCGTAAGCGGAGATATTGGTATGGGGACAAAGTTGGCCGTTTTGGCTGCGATTCTATTGATTATCCGAAGGACTGTTGAACCAAAGGTGATGGGAAATCAGATCGGCTTATCCCCCCTCCCGACGTTGATCGGCATGTTTATCGGCTTGAAACTTTTCGGTGTACTCGGTTTCTTTATCGGTCCAATGATTGTAATTCTATTCAACACAGCTCGCGAAGCAGGAATCATTAAGCTGAATTTCAAAATATGAACATAAAAACCGGCAAGGATTAATTTCCTCGCCGGTTTTTCATTAGTAATCGATTAGGATCAGCCATGCATTGTCATGCTCTGTCTTTCCAACAGATCCTTCTTCGTAATCTCATCTGCGTTTAACTGTTCTTCACGGTACCATTTAATAAAAATCTTACCGATAACGACAACGTAGATAATCTCTTGGATAACTTTCATAATAATGCCGCCCAATTGCTGATCATACAATGTCGGCATATTTGTAAATAACTCGGGTCCTGAGATGGATAGGCCTGCAAGCGTACCCGCAGGAACACAAAGGGCCATCGCTTGCAGCCAAGCTTCTCCGCTGCTGTACGTATTGTAGACGGGTACATCAACAAAGATAATCAACGAACAGGCCGGCGTAATCAATATAGCGCTCAATATGACATAACCGATCTTCTTCAATCCATGAAGTTGCGGATGATCTTCCAACGTGTTCAGGAGCGGCCACCACAGGAAAATTGCCGATATGAATAAAGTAATCGAGAAAATGGCGTGTAAATATACATCCAATTTAATGAAATCCAGTACCATCGGATAGTGATTTAATGAGAACATGACCGTGAACACCATTAGGCTCATCACCGGTTTCGTGAAGAGTCTAACGATTTTATCGATAACTTTAATGCTAAGGACTTTTTTCCAAATGAAGTGCGGGATACCGATGATTAAAAAAGGAGCTACCACCAATAATAGAAGCGCCATTTGCGTCATATGGACAGAGAACAGTATATGACCAAGAAGATCGAGTGGTGAGCCTTTCAAGATATATAGCAAGATCATCGAAGCGAGAAAATAGCTGATCTCCCTTTTGGTTACGGGTTCACTCCCCTCGAACCAATGCCTCCACTTTTTGGTCAACAGAAAATATACTACAATGAGTAGTACGATCGATAAGAAAAAATAAGGACTCCATAATGCGCGAAATCCGAATATGCTTAAAGGCATCATTTGCCATCGCTCCTTTAAATATGTCTTGTTCTATTATAAAACGAACAGGGCCTGAACACAATGAACGAACTTTGACATTCCCACATTTTTGGAGGGAATGTGTCGAATGGACACAAAACCAGCATTATATATAAAAGAGCCTGTGGAATGAATCCACAGGCTCTTTCTTATTAATTACCACCAAACAATTGTTACGAATGTTAAAGGGATGAGGAAGCCTAAAAGAGCTCCTGTGTACATGAACATTTGAGGAATGCCATGTCCTTTTTCACTCATATGCATGAAATAGTACAGTTGCAATCCGACTTGGACAGCTGCAAACAGCATAACCATCGGAATGATTAAATACTTCGAGAATCCTGCAACGCCAGCTTCATATGCAACAACCATGGAAAACGAGACAAGTGTCAGGAAGATCATAAGCGAAAACATCATTACTTGATCTCGCATGGCTTTTTTAGAACGACGTTGTGCGAGCTGTTGCTCTGCAGGTGTACGTTTATAAACTTGAACGTCTGCCATCTTAACCTATCACTCCCATCAAGTAGACTACAGTGAAGATGAATACCCAAACGACGTCGATGAAGTGCCAGTACAATGAGAACGTATAGTACTTCGTTGCGTTGTAAAGATTCAGACCGCGTTTCGCATTACGGAAAATCAACAATGTAATCCACACAAGGCCAACAGCCACGTGGAAACCGTGCGTTCCGACTAGCGTATAGAAAGCGGAACTGAAAGCACTGTTGTTGTATGTGAAGCCAAGCTTAACATAGTGCGTGAACTCATATACTTCAAGCATGAGGAACCCAAGTCCTAAAAATGCAGTAATAGCAAGCCAAAGCTGCATTTTCTTGAAATTGTAGTTACGCAGATGGTACATGGCGAACACACTCGTCAATGAAGATGTCAATAATAGCATCGTCATGACAAAAACAAGTGGTAATTCATAAAGCTCTTGAGTCGAGAAACCAAAACCGCTTGGCCCGGAGTTCTTCAACGCAATGTATGTGGCGAACAACGTAGCGAAGAGGATTGTCTCTCCTCCAAGGAACAACCAGAAGCCGACAAATTTGTTTTTCGCTTCAAGTGTCGCTCTTTCCGGATGGTCGGGCCAAGTTTCAGGAGTGAATTTTTTATTCAAATCCATTATTTTTGACCCCCTTTGCGTTTTAAATCACGGAGAATCTCATCTTTTTTAACATAGTAGCCCGTGTCATCTTGCAACGAACGTGCTGCCATTGCAACGAACGTCCATAGTAGACCGAATATAAGGACAGGCAGCCCCCATGATTCTTCAGTACGGAACATTGCTCCGAATCCGGCGATGAATAGACCGAATGACATAAGAATTGGGATGATCGAACCGTTAGGCATATGAATGTCTTTAATCGGTTCGGCTGGTGTAAGACCTGTTTCGTTCCCTTCCATCTTCTCGATCCATACAGTATCAAGACCACGGACAAGCGGAGTTGCTGGGAAGTTATAATAGATCGGCGGAGATTCGATTGCCCATTCAAGCGTACGGCCGTCTCCCCAAGGATCGTTTGCAACTTTAACATTCTTAACAGAGGTGATGATGACGTTATATACAAGTACGATTACACCAATCGCCATTAAGAAAGCACCAATCGTACTGATCAAGTTCGCTGAGTTCCATCCTTGACCGTCCATAAATGTCCAAACACGGCGTGGCATTCCCCAGAATCCGAGCCAGTGCTGGATAAGGAATGTCATATGGAAACCAATGAAGAAGAACCAGAATGTTACTTTTCCAAGTGCTTCATCAAGCAGTGTACCGAACATTTTTGGCCACCAATAATGTGTTGCAGCCAATATTCCAAGAACAACCCCACCTACGATTACGTAGTGGAAGTGAGCTACGATGAAATAGGAATCGTGCAATTGATAGTCAAGCGGAGCCGCACCTTGCATGACACCCGTCACCCCACCCATTACGAAAGAAGGGATGAAACCGAGCGCGTATAGCATAGGTGTCGTAACCCTGATGCTTCCGCCCCACATCGTCAAGAGCCAGTTAAAGATTTTAACCCCTGTCGGAACAGCGATTGCCATCGTTGCTACAGCAAAGATTGCGTTCGCTGTCGGTCCAAGACCAACTGTAAACATATGGTGGGCCCAAACCATGAATCCAAGGAATCCGATCAACACAGTCGCGAAGACCATTGATGGGTATCCGAAGAGTCGCTTCCGTGAGAATGTCGAGAAGATCTCAGAGAAAATACCGAAAGCAGGCAAAATAAGAATGTAAACTTCAGGGTGACCAAAAATCCAGAAAATATGCTCCCAGATAATTGTGTTACCACCCATTGTATGATCGAAGAAGTTCCCACCGAACATGCGGTCAAATGTCAGGAAGAATAGACCGACAGTCAATGGAGGGAATGCGAATAGGATCATTGCAGACGCCACGAATGTTGTCCATGTGAACAACGGCATACGCATGTACGTCATACCTGGCGCACGCATGTTGATGATGGTGACAAGGAAGTTAATCCCTGCCATCAGCGTACCGCCTCCGGCAATTTGCAAACCGATCGCATAAAAATCAACGCCATGGCCTTCTGATGCAATGGATAGAGATGCATACGATGTCCATCCTGCATCAGGAACTTGCTGGAAGAACCATGAAAGATTCAGGAATAGCCCCCCGAAGAAGAACATCCAGAACCCTAAGGAGTTAATGAATGGGAACGCAACGTCACGTGCCCCGATTTGCAGAGGTACTATTGCGTTCATAAATCCGAATAATATAGGCATGGCCGCTAGGAAAATCATCGTCGTTCCGTGCATCGTGATCAAATCATTGAACAGTCCCGCACTGACGAAATCGTTGTTCGGCTTATGAAGCTGCCATCGAATCAGCATCGCTTCAATACCGCCGACTACGAAGAAGAATCCGCCACCAAGGAAGTAAAGGATTCCGATCTTCTTATGGTCGACTGTTGTCAGCCAGTCCCATAGCGTTGCGCCAAAACCCTTTTTTTGAGCAACTGAACTCACTTTGTTTACCTCCTCTTCAAAATCACAAAAAGATTATTTTTCAACAGATAATCCCATTAAGTATTCTGCCAAGTCATCCAATTCCGAATCGGAAAGCTGACCGTCGAACCCTGGCATCTTATTGCCCGGTTTATGTTTCTGTGGATATTTGATCCAATCGATAAGATCTTCTTTTGTATGATCCATGAAACCAGCTACTCGGTTACGATCGCCAAATGTTGCCAAGTTCGGTCCAACTGCTCCCGTCTCACCAACACCGGAAGTCGCATGACATCCAATACAGCTTTGCTGGAATATTTCTTCACCAGCCGGGTTGGCAACTACTTGATTTTCACCTGTCGCTTGCATTGCCGTTACCCATTGATCAAATTCTGCACGAGGCATCGTTTTCACTTTGAAATCCATCAAAGCATGGGAAGGACCGCACAGCTCAGCACATTTACCATAGAATACGCCATCCTTCAAATTCTTGGAGTCTTTTTCGAACACCAGATAGAATTTGTTGACGTTTTCTACGTTCGTATCAAGTTTCCCACCTACTGCCGGAATCCAGAAGGAGTGTTTCACATCTGCAGCAAGCAAGTTGAAGTAAACCTTTTCATCCATCGGTACTACCAGTTCCTGTGCAGTTACAATACCAAGGTCAGGATATTCAAACTCCCACCAGTAAAGTTTCGCAGTTACATCAACGACTAGGTTTTCAGGATTTCCATCGTCATCCACAGCGCCCATCGCAGAAACATCCCCAAGTTTGTATGTGTAGTATACAGTAGGGACAGCTAGTAGCAAGACCAATAGAATCGGGATGATCGTCCATACAAGCTCAAGCTTATGACTGCCTTCAACTTGTTCAGGAATATGGTCTTCACCTAATTTAGAACGTCTGAAACGCACTATCGCAATTAAGTAAATTACTACAACAACGAGAATGACGAACAACATGATTGCTGACGACAATAATAGCAAGTTGAACTGGTCTTGACCGACTTGTCCAGCAGGCAGTAGAGTTGAGAGTTCTTCTTGTCCACACCCTGCAAGGAAAACTGTCAGTACAGCCAAGAGAGAAAAGAGACGCCACTTTTTGAGTCCTTTCATCATCGTTAACTAATACCTCTCTTTCTAAAAAAATATTTTCTTCAATGAGGACTGTTGACCTCTCTATAATGAATTCCTGTCAAAAGAAAGAATTCCAACGGTTAGATGAATATCGAAAAAATGATCATTGCGACAAAAAGGATAGTCATGTAGTTCAAGGAGAAGATGAACATGGATGTCGCCCACTTCAAATCATCCTTCGCTTTGAATCCTTTAATCGAAAAATACAACCACCCTATATTCAGGGCTGTTGCCAGCACAATGAATCCGATTCCAAGTTCCATAAGAAGGAACGGCAATGGGAACAAAAGAAGAACCCACCCTAAAATCGACTTCTTCGTCCGTTCAAAGCCTTTTACGACTGGAAGCATCGGAATTCCGGCTGCCCGGTATTCTTCCGTCCTGCGCATCGCCAACGCATAAAAATGCGGCGGTTGCCATGCAAACATGATTAAGAACAGCGCCCATGCACCCATGCCTAGTGTCGGTTCGACCGCGGCCCAACCGATTAATGGCGGTATGGCTCCAGAGATGCTGCCTACAACCGTATTGCTGACATGCTTTCTTTTCGACCACATTGAATAGAGTACAACATAGCTGAACACACCTGCAAGTCCCCATAGTCCTGCCGCCGGTGACGCAGCGAATAACATCACTTCGCCCAATGCAATGAAAGTGAACGCCAGTGCCAAGACAGCCGGTGCTTTAAATCTACCGGTGACCGTTGGACGAGACTTTGTCCTTGTCATTATGGGATCGATATCCCGATCAATGAGATTGTTCAAAGCCGCCGAGCCTGCGATAATCAATCCGGTACCGAAAAGTCCATACAGTAACAAATCAAGATTGCTGATGAAACTTTTTCCTGTAAATTGGAATGCGAGAAACAAACCAGTAAAAGCAGTAATCAAGTTTGAATTTACGATACCAATTTTAATAAGTGCTAAAAAATCCTTCAATATGGAAGTCGATTCGATATCCGGCGTAACGGATGAAGAAATCGCTCGACCGTTTGACATATGTATCCTCCTTTCATAGATATCGGCAAGGACCACTATACTTAACTATATCGAATTCCGGCAATAATTTCTATACATAACCCGAAATTGCCCCAATATAGGAAGTATACTGTCGTTATAATTGTTTTGCCCTATCTATAGTAAATCATTTCCGTATACCTTTTGTGAAGTTAAAGGGTCTATTTTATGAACAATTTGTGAAATAGGGCTAGTCGAGGACCTATTTGACCATTATGCGTTGTTTTTTGACCTGTTTTTCGCTATCATCAACAAACGGGGCCTCTTTTCATAATGGTCATCATTTCTTAAAGAAGGTGTCTTGTTTGCGATTTAATAGATATTTAAAATGGTTCGGAGTCGCGTCCACAATCGGAATGCTTTTAATTCTGCTGGGCGGGGCTCTTGTTACGAAGACAGACAGCGGAATGGGATGTGGGAGGCATTGGCCAGGGTGTAACGGTCAATTGATTCCGGATGAAATTACACCGGAAGTCCTGATTGAATTTTCGCATCGCGTCGTTACTGGATCGGTCGGTATATTGATCGTCATCTTGGCGATTTGGTCGTGGAAAGCTATCGGACATAAAAGGGAGACAAAACTGCTGTCCTTTTTGGCGATTTTCTTCCTTATTTTGCAGGCATTGATTGGAGCGGCACAAGTTCTTTGGGGACAAGGAGATTTCATCCTTGCACTTCATTTCGGCATCTCGCTCATTTCCTTTGCATCTGTTTTACTTCTAACATTGCTAGTCTTTGAAGTTGATCAGAAATTTGACGCGGACAAGCTGGCAATTGGGAAGACGCTCAGATTCCATACGATCGGTGTTACCATCTATTCCTATATTGTCGTTTACACCGGAGCGCTTGTGCGTCATACCGAATCCGAATTGAGTTGTACGGATTGGCCGATGTGCAGGAATGGGGACTTCTCCTTGCCGGGCAACTTTTGGGAATGGGTCCAGATGAGTCATCGGACTGCTGCCGCCGTGATTTTCATCTGGCTTGGGATTATTGCGTTCCATGCAATCCGCCATTATAAGAATCAGCGAGTCATTTATTGGGGATGGATCACCGCATTCACTCTGGTGTCATTGCAGGTGTTGGCGGGTGGAGCTGTCATTTTGACACGACTGAATCTCTATTTAGCTTTGGCCCACTCGTTGTTCGTGATTCTCCTGTTCGGCTTATTAACTTATATGGTGCTTCTTGTTTCGAGAAGCAGGCAGTAGAAAATAAATAAAGCACCCGCCTGTAACTCCAAGCGGGTGCTTTTTTCATTCATTAATGTTCTAGCTCTAGCAGGAGGTCGCCCGTTGAGATGGCGTCGCCTGGGGAGACAAGGATCTCTTTGACAGTTCCATCAAATGGAGCTTGGATTGTCGTTTCCATCTTCATTGCTTCTGTAATAAGCAGATGTTCTCCTCTTCGGACTTTGGCTCCTTTTGAAACCGCCACTTTCAAGACAGTTCCCGGCATAGTTGCCGCAATATGTGAGTCATTTGAAGGATCCGCTTTTTGTTTGCGGGCGACATCCGATTCCACATTGATGTCTTGTATGATGACTTCCCTTGGCTGGCCGTTCAACTCGAAGTAAATGATGCGCGTGCCATCCGTCTGTGGTTCACCGATAGAAACAAGCTTGATGATAAGTGTCTTCCCTCTTTCGATTTCCACTTCAATTTCCTGGCCTAGCCTCATCCCGTAAAGGAATTCCGGTGTATTGATGACGGAAATGTTCCCGAATTCCTTTTTCATTACGGAATATTCTTCGAACACTTTTGGATAGAGTGCATAAGCGAGAGCATCTTTCATCGTGGAAGGGTGTCCTAGAAGCTCTTCAGTCTTCAACAGGAGCGCTTCAAAATCCACATCCTCCAGAAGTTCCCCTGGACGAACAGTGATCGGCGCTCTCCCCTTCAGAACGACCTGCTGCAATTCTTTCGGAAATCCACCATATGGCTGGCCGATATAGCCTTCGAAAAACTCGATAACCGATTCCGGGAAGTCGATGGATTGTCCGCGTGAGATGACGGTTTCTTCATTCAATTCGTTTTGCACCATGAATAATGCCATATCTCCTACTACCTTGGAGGATGGGGTCACTTTTACGACGTCTCCGAAAAGCATATTGACGCGCGAATACATCTCTTTGACTTCTTCCCATCTTTCTCCGAGACCGACCGCCTTGGCCTGCTGCTGCAAGTTAGAATATTGGCCGCCCGGCATCTCATGTACATATACCTCGGAATGCGGGCTAACCATGCCGCTTTCGAAGTTCTGGTAATACTTCCTGACATCTTCCCAGTAGTAGGATAACGATTCCAAGGCACTGACATCCGCCTTCACCTGACGTTTTCCATATTGCAATGCATAGTATAAGGAGCTTGCAGATGGTTGTGACGTCAAGCCGGCCATTGAGCCGAGTGCCGTATCGACGATGTCCACTCCGGCTTCAACCGCTTTTGCGTACATATAGATGCCATTACCGCTCGTATCATGGGAATGCAGATGAATAGGTATATCAACAGTCGCCTTCAATTCGGAAATAAGACGATATGCAGCTTCAGGCTTCAAGAGACCAGCCATATCCTTCAAAGCGAGAATATGTGCGCCCGCCGCTTCCAGCTCCTTCGCCATTTCCTTGTAGTATGCGACTGTATATTTCGCTCTGGAATCATCCAGGATGTCCCCTGTGTAGCAAAGCGCAGCCTCCGCCACTTTCCCTGCCTGTCGGGTCTCGTCGATTGCCACTTCCATTCCTTTAATCCAGTTCAGACTGTCGAATATCCGGAATACGTCAATGCCTGATTCGGCTGCTGTTTTGACAAATTCCCGAATGACATTATCAGGATAATTCGAATATCCGACCGCATTTGCCCCACGGAAAAGCATTTGGAATAACACGTTCGGAATTTGCTCGCGTAGCTTCATGAGACGTTCCCATGGATCTTCTTTCAGGAACCGGTACGCAACGTCAAAAGTTGCCCCTCCCCACATCTCGAACGAGAACAGATCCGGCAGCAACCTTGCTGATTCAGCCGCGATGTTTGTAATATCCGAAGTCCGGACGCGGGTTGCAAGCAATGATTGGTGAGCATCACGGAACGTCGTATCTGTAAGCAGGACGTTATCCTGATCCTTTATCCATTGAATCAGTCCTTCAGGTCCTCTTTCATTCAGTATCTGCTTCGTACCTGCAGCAGGAGGTGCAAGAAGGTCTACAGCAGGTTTTCTTGGCGAATGGAATAACGGTTTCGACTGTTTTTCTATTCCTGGAAACCCGTTGACGGTTACATTTCCTAAGTAGTTCAAGATTTTTGTACCGCGGTCTTTCCTAACCGGAAATTCGAATAATTCAGGTGTCGTATCGATGAAGCTCGTATCATAATTGCCTGTCAGGAAGCTTTCATGACGAACGACGTTCTCAAGGAATGGGATATTTGTTTTGATTCCCCTGATCCGAAATTCCTGCAAGTTCCGATCCATTTTTGCAGCTGCATCCCTGAAAGATGTTCCCCATGTCGAAACTTTGACGAGCAGGGAATCATAGTAAGGCGTGATAACAGCCCCCTGGAAGCCGTTCCCTGCATCGAGGCGGACACCGAAGCCCCCTCCCGACCGGTAAACCATCAGCTTGCCAGTGTCAGGCATGAAGTCATTTAACGGATCTTCCGTCGTCACCCTAGATTGGATTGCGAAACCGAACAACGGAATGTCTTCCTGATGGGGTATCGCTGCTTCCCCTTCATGGAGATTCCCGCCATTCGCAATATGGATCTGCGTATGGACGATATCGATTCCTGTCACCATTTCGGTAATTGTATGCTCCACTTGAATGCGCGGATTCACTTCGATAAAATAAAAACTTCCATCTGCTACGAGGAATTCAACTGTCCCCGCGTTGATATACGAAATGTTCTTCGCCAGCTTGACAGCGGCTTCACAAATTTCAATGCGCAGTTCGTCATCAAGGGAAATCGACGGTGCAATCTCTACAACTTTCTGGTGACGGCGTTGAATCGAGCAATCCCGCTCATACAGATGCACGACATTACCGTATGTATCACCCAAGATTTGAACTTCAATATGTTTTGGCTTCTTAATATATTTTTCTACGTACACTTCATCCGATCCAAACGCCGATTTTGCTTCAGATCTCGCGCGTTCAAATGCCTCAAACACCTCATCTGCGGAATTTACAATCCGCATTCCCCTGCCGCCGCCGCCTAACGAGGCTTTGATGATGATCGGATACCCGTATTCATCGCCAAATGAAGAAACTTCAGCAACTGTGGAGACAGGTCCATCCGATCCGGGAATAACAGGAATTCCCGCCTTGATGGCTTGTTCCCTCGCCTTCACCTTATCTCCGAACATATCTAGATGCTTAGACGTAGGTCCGATGAAGATGATGCCCTCTTCTTCAAGCCTGCGGGCAAACTCCTCGTTTTCTGCTAGGAAGCCGTATCCAGGATGGATAGCATTCGCACCAGATGATTTGGCAATCTTGATGATGCCTTCGATATCCAAATATGCGTCGATGGGCTTCTTGCCTTCCCCGACTAAATAGGACTCATCTGCTTTGTAACGGTGGAAAGATCCCCGATCTTCTGCCGAATAAATCCCGACAGTCGGTATCTCCAGCTCGGTGCACGCACGAAAAATACGAATAGCGATCTCACCACGGTTTGCTACGAGGATTTTCTTAATCTGACCCATTTCCACCATGAAAGCACTTCCTTTTCTATTTGTTCTTTTGATATTTCACGAACATTGACACATTCATCAATATTCCTAAAGTCAAAGATAACAGAATCATTGAAGTTCCGCCATAACTAATAAAAGGCAGTGGGACTCCGGTAAGTGGAATTAGTCCAGTTAAACCACCTATATTGACGAATGTTTGGATTCCGATGACACTTCCGATTCCCGCTGCAAGCATACGCGCTTGTGGATCTTTCGTATGCATCGCAATGTATAGAGCTCGCAATACGATGAACCCTAACCCTCCGATGACAATTATCGTACCGAAAATTCCGGTCTCTTCCGAAATGACAGCCATGATTACATCCGTTTGTGGTTCCGGCAAATAGCCCATTTTTTGAATGGAGTTTCCTAGACCGAGACCTTTGACCCCTCCGGTTCCGATTGCTATATATCCATTTGCAATTTGATAGCCTGATCCTTGCAGATAATCAAACGGATTCAAAAAGGCTAGAATCCGCCCCTTCCGACCATCCGTAAAGATCGTATCCCGAAACAAGTACAGTATACCTGCAACAGGAATCATGGCAAGAAATAAAACGCCGCTTAGTTTCGAGAACGCCCTCAATTTTATCCCGCTCGCAGCAATGACAGAAATAGCAGTTAAAATAATAATGAAAGACGTCCCAATATCGGTTTCCATCATGATCGAGCCGATCGCTAAAATTAGTATAACAACCGGCGGCAATATTGATTTATTAATGGAATCAAGTGTGCCCGATTCATATTTTTTTGCAAATACACTAGCAAAATAGACAATAATGACAAGCTTCGCAACTTCAGAAGGCTGAATACTGCCGAATTTGGGTAATTTGATCCAACTTTGAGAACCGACATCTCCTCCGTAACCAATAAAATGGACAAGAATAAGAAGGAGGAACATGAAGCCGGTCGAAAAGATCATTATTTTTTTTCGCTTATAATTTTGAAAAGGAAAGAAAGAGGCAAGTAGGAAAGCAGGAATTGCAATTGCCAAATTCAACAATTGTCTTTTGTAATAGTGATCGGGTTCATAACCATATCGGTTGACCGCCCAGACCATGCTCGAGCTGTAGATCATCACGAGTCCAAATAGACAGAGTACGAGATATACAGTGAACAATGGATAATCGAAGTTCCGTATCATTTTTTTAAAGTATTTTCCCATCAGATTTCCCTCATCTTAAATAAAAAACTCAAACCTATGATGAGTTTGAGTCTTTCGTTTATTTTTTTGTATATAACTCGTGCAAGACATTCATCTCTTTTTCAAGCACCGAAAGGATTTCCTTCCCTTTCTCACGTTCAATCAAGCCAAGTCTGACAGCGAAGTCTATCTCCTTGGATAGGCCGTACATTTGTGTGTCCAACACTTCCTCGTATAGTGGGCACTGAGGCATCGTCAAATGATCCATCTGTACTTTTATGAGTTGTGCAATTTTATCCGCATCAGCTTGGAGCTGTTTCAAAGCTTTTTCCTGATAGGTTTCCTGTAATTCAATATCCATGAGGACGCCCCCATTCACCTATTATCCCTGCGTGGTGATTATGAATAAATTGTATCTTTCAAGAAGGTAAATTGCAAGTGTTTCCCTTATGGACAAGATGTCTAAATTCAATGGCTTTCCACTTTCAATCAGAAGCGTTATACTATGAACTATATGTAAACGCTCATTTAGTGTTGTAGGAGGCTATTCATTTGGAATCGATCATTACAATAAAAGGCAATGTAAAACATGTGATCACCCTCGATCCGACAGTTTGGATCTTCGATGATCGTAAAGTCGACTTAACTACTTTTTTCACGGAAGAGTTTATCGAAAGAGATGAAGAAGAAGAGTATAAGAGAAGCATGGGCAAGCATTGGTCCCGTGAAATCATGGAAGGTGCCACTTTCCCGCCAACATTGAAAACTGAAAAGAAGTTCGACAGACAGAAGATGGTGACTGGTACATTCGGCATTTCACTCGATCATTTTGTTAAAAATGCGGTCCCTTCTACAAACGCAAAAACTATCACTTTTTTGACATTAGATGGAACTGAAGAAACTTATCCTGTATCAGAAATTGGCAATTTCCTATTTAAATTCAGCCAGGATGGTAAGCCATTGACGGTAGACGGGCCAGCCCATCTGCTGTTGAAGGATGGTTCGAATATCGAACGGCCTTTACGAAAAGTCACTGCCATCGTTATCGACTGACACATTGGACCTTATTCAAAGGAGCTGAGGTTATGCGAGTCAAATGTGTCCTTTGCGATGAAATCGGACAGCTTATAGATGATGCCCCTCTCGCGAAGAAATTGAGGAATCATCCGATCAATACGTATATGTGTGAAAAGTGCAGCGAGCGGATTACAGAGCAAACAAACGTTAGACTCTCCACCGGAAAATTCATTTTCCACCGCAGCTCACATTCCGCAGAAGAGAATTTCTAACAACAAAAGCGAAGGGCGCTTGCTCAGCTGCGACAGGCAAAGCCGTCACGTAGAACGGCTTTTGCGAGCAAAAGCGAAGCGTTGGGAGCAATGGTCTTTGCCACGCAGTAGCTTTGCCTTATGACCCGAGCAGCTAGCGCCCGGAGACTAGACGACAATAAGAAAACTCCACCCGTCAAACGGTGGAGTTTTCTTTATGTTCATTCATTCTACGGAGCCTATAGATGATCAAAATGAGTGCCGCAACGATAAGGCCTTCCACAATTGGAAGGAATATGGCGAAAAATGTCAAGATGATACATCCTAAAAAGAGGAAACTGTAAACAACTACATTTTGCCAAAATTTGATTTTCCGAGCAAAACCTAACTTGTAAACAATGGCGGAAAGGATGAAAACAACTGCGAACAACAAAATCCCAGTTACTGAGGACGATGTCAGCTCATAAATCATCCGAACGACTGGAGACATGGCTTCAATTGTATCTGCATCCCCGATAGTACCATTCATGTAGCACATTCCCTTCTAAACAAAGCGATTGTACGCATTCTTTTTCACTACTTTTAGTCAGTAAAAATCACTCACCGAGTTTTTTCTTCTTTTGTGCACGTTCACGTTCATTTTTATCAAGAATTTTCTTCCGTAGACGAATTGACTGTGGAGTCACTTCACAATACTCATCATCGCCGACATATTGCAAAGCTTCTTCCAATGAAAGTATCCGCGGTTTTTTCGATGTCACTGTCTGATCTTTCGTCGCAGATCGGACATTCGTCGCTTGTTTGGCTTTCGTCAGATTGATTGTCAAGTCCGTATCCCGGTTGTTTTCACCGACTACCATACCTGCGTAAATTTCCGTACCTGCTTCGACAAACATGACACCGCGATCTTCCAACTGCATTATACTATAACCGGTCACTGTTCCCGTTTCCATCGATACAAGCACTCCATGTCGACGGCCGCCGACTCTGCCTTGCGCTACAGGTTTGTAGGAATCAAACGTATGGTTAATGATTCCGTACCCTCGTGTAAGTGAAAGGAATTCTGTCGAATAGCCGATCAAACCACGTGCAGGTACTAAGAAAATCAAACGGACTTGTCCATTTCCGTTATTGATCATATCTTGCATTTCGCCTTTACGCTCACCGATCGATTCTATTATTGAACCTGTATATTCTTCCGGAACATCAATCTGTACGCGTTCGACGGGCTCTGAACGTACACCATCAATCGTCCTGATAATAACTGCAGGTTTCGATACTTGAAGTTCGAATCCTTCACGACGCATATTTTCAATCAAGATTGAAAGATGAAGCTCCCCACGTCCCGATACGACCCACGCATCCGGAGAATCCGTCGGTTCAACACGTAATGAAACGTCAGTCTGCAATTGCTGTTCAAGTCGCTCTTCAACTTTTCTCGCTGTCACCCACTTGCCTTCTTTTCCGGCAAAAGGACTATTATTGACTAGGAATGTCATTTGCAGTGTCGGCTCATCGATATGAATTGCCGGCAACGCCTCAGGATGATCAATCGGGCAAACTGTTTCACCGACATCAATATCTTCCATCCCAGAAACAGCTATCAAATCTCCTGCATAAGCTTCTTGGATTTCAATTCTCTTCAACCCAAGGAATCCATACATCTTCGTCACACGGAAATTTTTTGTTGATCCGTCACGTTTTATGACCGTTACTTGCTGGCCTACTTTCATCGTACCTCTAAACACTCGTCCAATACCAATACGACCTACATAATCACTGTAATCGAGTAATGATACTTGGAACTGTAACGGTTCTTCACGGTTATCGACAGGGGCAGGAATTTGTTCAACAATCGCGTCATATAGCACGCGCAATGTATCTTCCTGTTCGGCAGGGTCCGGTGAAAGACTTGCTGTTCCATTGAAACCAGAAGCATAGACAACCGGGAATTCAAGTTGTTCATCATTTGCATCCAATTCTATAAATAATTCGAGCACTTCATCGACTACTTCTTCGGGACGCGCAAAATCACGGTCAATTTTATTAACAACAACAATTGGTTTCAAATTCGATTCCAATGCTTTTTTCAATACGAATCGGGTTTGCGGCATACATCCCTCATAGGAGTCGACGACTAGCACGACACCATCAACCATCTTAAGGATCCGCTCAACTTCCCCTCCAAAATCAGCATGTCCAGGTGTATCAAGAATATTGATTTTCGTGTCTTTATATTCAATTGCTGTGTTTTTTGCCAGGATGGTAATACCACGTTCACGTTCAATGTCACCCGAGTCCATGGCACGCTCTTCTACATGTTCATTCGACCGAAAAATTCCGGATTGCTTCAAAAGTTGATCGACTAACGTTGTTTTTCCGTGGTCTACGTGGGCAATAATCGCTATATTACGTAAATCATTACGATGATTTGTCATGTTTTCACTCCGTTATCTATTATCAGATGATTAACTGTGTTATTATAGCACATAAGAACAATATTAAAAAACATTTTTATTCGGGAGATGTTTCATGTTGAAGGATATTAAATGGGTTTTCGTCTTATATTCCCTTGCCGCGGTCGCAGCAATGAGCGGTATCGGCATTGCAATCGGTATGCGTAGTATCCCCGTTGCTATAGTCGCCGCAATCGCTCTTATTTTCATCATGGGTAATGGTTTCAAAACAAAGAAAAGAATGCGGGAACAAGGCATACTTTGAGTAAATAATGAGAGGGACTGCAATAGGGCAGCCCTTTTTTTTATTTAAGTTTAATATAATTCCTTAGTATTTCATCGTGCAGACCCGGCCTTGCAACAATGAACGTGTCTTGCCCGAGCAAATGCGGTTGTTCACCTTTTAAATTCGTCGTGACCGCCCCAACTTCCTGAGCAATGATCATGCCTCCAGCAATGTCCCATGGAGATAGTCGCAAAGACAGATACGCATCGATCCTGCCTGATGAAACATAGGCAAGTTCAATAGCTGCCGAGCCATACGACCTCGTCCCCCTGCAATTTTGCACCATTTCCACAATCGGTCCATTTTCAATTTTCCGGTTCGGTGCAACCCAGCTTGCATTCACACCGATGACCGCTTCAGCAAGCAGTGTGTTCTCTAGCACCGGAAGCCTTTCATCGTTGAAGTACGCACCTTCGTCTTTAACTGCGTGATAAAAATCGTCATTCATCACATCATACACATAGCCGAGCATTCCGATACCATCGGCATAAATACCAAGGGAAATCGCAAAATTCCTTTTCTGGTGGATGAAATTTGTTGTGCCGTCAATCGGATCAAGCATCCAGATGATTCCTTCCAACGACTCGATTTCGTCACCAAAGCCCTCTTCCCCTAAAATCCTGTGATCAGGGAAATCCTTTTTAATCCGGTTTATGAAAAACTGTTCTATTTCGCGGTCAATATTGGTCACAAGGTCATTCGCTTCTGCTTTCGAGTCGACATCGATCGTACTAAAAAACGAAATCCTTATTTTATGCCCAGCTTCTTTCATTAACGATTTTGCATACCGGTCAATAGCTCCCCAATTCATGTCAACACCTCATCATCTACATGCATGTTAGTTTATTATAGCATACTGCCTATTCCCAAACAAAAAGGCACCTATACACTGTCTCCCCAGGATGAAGAGTTTCAGTGCAGGTGCCTAATTCGGTTCACTGACTTTTTGTTATGCAAAAGCATTGAAAGTCTCCAGCTCACCATGTATTTCAGTGAGTCTCGTTTTGCTTTTCTCGACTTGCTTGGAGTCATTCTCTTGCACTGCATCATATAGTGTGGCCAGTTCATAATCCAATTCAAGATGCAGAAGCTTAACATACTCCTTTTCGATTTCGGCTTTACGGATAATGTGGACAACTTGTTTCATTACTAACACCCCTTTGAATGTAATTTTCTTCAACGATGCATTTACTTACTTCTAACTTATGCTGTCCGAGTTGCTTTGGTTAGTTATAAGCCTTCTTGTATAAGATTGTTCCCCATTTTCTGTTACGATAAACGTGGATATTGAAATGGAGGGATTAAATTGACGCAAGGTTTTTGGACAACGGATGATTTTAATGTCTTTTCCATCGAGGGATTGGAACATAGAATGCAGGCGCTTCAAACTAAGATTCAACCGAAGTTTGAAGTGATCGGCGAACAAATTTCTACATATTTGTCTTCCCGCGGGACGGGCGAGTTCTACCCGCATGTTGCAAGGCATGCGAGGAGAACTGTCAATCCGCCGAACGACAGTTGGGTCGCATTTGCACCTGCGAAGCGTGGATATAAGGCGCTGCCCCACTTCCAGATTGGGTTATGGAAAACCCATCTTTTCATCATTTTAGCAGTCATTTACGAAAATCCCGATAAAAAGGGAATTGCGGAAAGACTTAGCAAGAATGCTTCTATGATTACTTCTCTGCCGGATGACTTTGTCATTTCAGGCGATCATATGAAGCCAGAAGCCTTCAATGTGGAGGAAATCGGGATGAAAGGCATTGAAAACTTGTTGGATAGGCTGCAAACTGTTAAAAAAGCGGAATTTATCATAGGTAGGCATCTTTCTCGCAACACAGCGACAGAACTTTCGCAAGAGGAGTTCTTCGATCTTGCGGAAGAAACAATTGATCAGCTTTTTCCTATTTACGACATTGTCATTGGAAAGTAAGAAGAGGGTGGATGCATAGTTATGCATCCGCCACCTGTCATTTACCTGTTAAGGAATCCCCGTCACGGCCTTCTTTTGCCTTTTTAACAATACGGTAGCTGTTAAAGCCGCTCGCTTCTTCGAACTCCTTGAAGATCGTCTTTTCTTCCGCCATTGAAGGGACTACTTTCTTGAACGCCTTATAGGCATCCATGAATTCCCCCCTCGCAATTTGCTTTTCGTACGCTTTTTCCACTGCTTGAAAAAACGCTACTACGTCAATGATTTCTTCAGTCGACCAATGATGACTGAGAGGATAATTATAATCCAATCCTATCGCACCCTTCCTTATGACCATTTACTCCTAATATCTTCAGCCTGCTCTACCATGCGGCCGATCAAGTCCGCTACAGTAGGAATATCATCAATCATGCCAGCAACCTGTCCGGCCCACCCGAAGCCACTTTGCTCATCTCCGTTGTGGATGAATCGACGATTGGCGCCACCGCTAATATAGTCCTTCAGCTTATCATAATCAGCATTTTCCGCTTCCATACGTAAAATCTTTTCTGTCCAGCTTCCCGCGAGCGCTCTTGCCGGTGCGCCAAGTGAACGTTTAATGACGACGGTACCCGTTTCCTCTGTTTGAAGGAGGGCTTGTTTGTACTCTATTGAAGCATGGACACATTCATTTGTCGCTATGAATCGTGTACCCATTTCAATCCCTTCTGCTCCCAATGCATGCGCCGCCATCCAGCCTCTTCCATCTCCAATGCCGCCGGAAGCAATAACAGGAATATTCACTGCATCGACAACTTGGGGAACTAACACCATGGTGCCGATATCATCACGACCCAAATGGCCGCCTCCCTCCTGCCCGACAACCATTACTGCATCCGCACCGAGCGACTCGGCCTTGACCGCTTGTCTTTTGGCGGCGACCAATACGAGCTTCTTCACATCTGCACCTCCGATATAATCAAAGAAAGGCGACGGATTTCCGCCTGTTACCGAGAGGACCTTTACCTTCTCTTCCAAAGCGACGTCCAGCATATACTCATATGGCCGTCCGTGTTGGCCGATTGCAAAATTCACACCGAAAGGCTTTGCTGTCAGCTCCCTTACCTTTCTGATTTCTGAGCGCAAAGCTTCCGGCGAATCCAAGCTCATTGCTGTAATCTGACCAAGTCCTCCTGCTTCTGAAACTGCTGCAGCCAGCTCCGCATAGGCAAGATAGGCCAATCCCCCTTGAATGATCGGATATTTAATCCCCAACAATTCCGTGACTCTTGTATTCCATTCCATGATGTTCTCCCCCTTACTATCCCTGTTGTTCATCATCCAACCCTTTAATGAGATTCGGATCGACAAATTCGTAGCCTTTCCCCCTTAAACCGTTTACGATTTCCTCCAATGCATCAGCAGTCCAATCCCTATCATGCATGAGCAAGTTGGAGCCGTGACGGAGAAGTTCCGTATTCACCATAATATCCGCAATTTTCTCCTTCGTCATATACTCTCTCTCAAAATCGTAGCCATATGTCCAGTTCATTACTAGCATCCCTTCATCTAAAGCAAGAGTGTTGCTGAAATCAGTATTCGCGCCGAACGGAGCTCGGAAAAACCGCGGACGTTCACCAGTAACTTCTTCGACCAGGTCATTGACAGAAATGATTTCTTCCCTTTGCTCTTCCTCGGATAACGTTTTCAAATTCGCATGTGTCTTCGTATGATTTCCAATAGTGAATCCCATATCATGAATTTCTTTTAAGATCACTTTCTTATCATCCGTTGCGATAAAGTGGCCATTGATAAAGAAGATGGCGGGAGCGTCTAGTTTTTTTAAAGTTTTTGCCATGTCAAGCGCCCTTTTGTCGGGTGCATCATCGATTGTCAGAAGTACAACTCTCGGATTCGCATCTCCGATAGGCTGAATGGAGAATGTTTTCGGATTCAGTTCGTATTGCGGGATTTGTTCAACCGGTTGAGCTTCCTCTTCCGATTCGGCATCCACATCTATTTTTAGTTGTTCTTCATCCGATTTGACCTCTTCTGCATTCCCTTTCACTTGTGCTGATTGTTCATCCTGTTTCCTGTTTTCCGGTTTTGCTTCTTCGTTGCATGATGCCAATAGCAACATGAAGAAAATCGATATGTATAGCAAACTCTTCTTCATCGTATCCTCCCCCTTATCCTCCAATTGATTGTTTTCATCCTATCACGATTTGGAATGCACCTTCAAACGATGCGAGAATTGGAAAAGCGTCTGAGAGGCTTTTCCTGCCCTCAGACGCTATCACTCTATCAATACTTATTTAGTAATCATATGAATCGGTTTACCTAGAGCCACTTCCGCAGCTTCCATGGAAATCTCACCGAGTGTCGGGTGTGCGTGGATTGTCATTGCAATATCTTCCAACGTCATACCTGCCTCGATTGCAAGACCAAGCTCCGCGATCATGTCGGATGCATTTTCACCGACGATTTGCGCGCCTAGTAGAAGACCGTCTTCTTTGCGTGATACAAGTTTGACGAATCCGTCAGTTGCGTTAAGCGCAAGCGCCCGACCATTTGCAGCAAACGGGAATTTGCCTGCAACAACTTCATACCCTTCGTCTTTTGCTTGTTGTTCATTCAATCCGACAGTTGCAAGTTCAGGATCAGTGAAGCAGACAGCAGGGATTGCCATATAGTCGACTTCTGATTTCTCGCCAGAAATCGCTTCCGCAGCAACTTTCGCTTCATATGAAGCTTTATGCGCAAGTTGTGGTCCGGAAACGATGTCACCGATTGCATAGATGTTTGGAACACTTGTACGGCACTGCTTGTCCACATCGATCAGACCGCGCTCAAGGAATTTAACGCCCATTTCTTCAAGACCGATTTCATCTGTGTTCGGACGGCGACCGACAGTTACAAGAACATAGTCCGCTTCGACCTTTTTCTCTTCACCTTTTGCTTCATACGTAACAACAACGCCTGTGTCGGATTCTTCAACACCTTTAGCAGATGCTTTCACCACGATTTCAACGCCTTTTTTCTTCAAGCCTTTTTTAACGATTTGCGTCATTTGTTTTTCGAAGCCGGCAAGTATGTCATCGGCTCCTTCGATAATCGTCACTTTGGAACCGAGGTTAGCATACGCTGAACCAAGTTCCGTTCCGATGTAACCGCCGCCGATGACGACTAAGTGCCCAGGAACTTCATCCAAGTTAAGCGCCCCTGTAGAATTGATGACACGTTTCGTATACTTGAATGAAGGGATTTCAACCGGACGTGAACCAGTCGCGATTATTGCGTTTTTAAACTTATACGTCTGGGAAGATGTCTCATCCATCACTTTCGCCGTGTTCGCATCAACGAAGTACGCTTCGCCTTTGACCACTTCCACTTTATTTCCTTTTAGCAATCCTTCAACGCCGCCTGTCAATTTTTTGACAACGCCGTTTTTGAATGCTTGCGCTTTTGAAAAATCAAGCTTAACATCAGTCGCAGTGATTCCCATGTCATCAGAATTCTTTGCGGATGCGTAACGATGCCCTACTGAAATAAGGGCTTTTGAAGGAATGCAACCTACGTTCAGGCATACTCCGCCAAGATCCCCCTTCTCGACGATCGTGACTTTCTGTCCTAACTGAGCTGCGCGGATTGCCGCAACATATCCTCCGGGACCTGATCCTACAACAAGTGTATCCACTTCGATTGGAAAGTCTCCTACTACCATATGCTTACGCCTCCATTAATAAAAGTTCTGGATTACCGAGCAATTTCTTAATGTGGTTCAGAGCCTGCTGTCCTGTAACACCATCAATCACCCGATGATCGAATACCAAAGATAATGCTAACATAGGTGCGGCAACAATTTCACCATTTTTTACTATCGGCTTTTCAGAAATGCGGCCGATTCCGAGAATTGCAACTTCCGGATGGTTGATGATCGGTGTGAACCATTGTCCACCTGCCGAGCCGATGTTTGTGATCGAGCAAGATGCGCCCTTCATTTCAGCAGGGCTTAATTTGCCATCCCGCGCTTTTTCAGCGAGTTGGCTGATTTCCCCGGAAATAGCAAAAATCGATTTGCGATCTGCATGCTTGATGACTGGAACAAGTAATCCACGGTCCGTATCTGCAGCAATACCGATGTTATAGTAATGCTTTTGAACGATTTCCTCTTTTTCATCATCAAGAGATGTGTTCAATTGAGGGAATTCACGCAATGTGGATACAAGCGCCTTCACGACATATGGAAGGTACGTGAGCTTAATATCTTTTTCAGCTGCGATCTCTTTGAATTTCTTGCGATGCGCAACAAGTTCAGTAACGTCGATTTCATCTAAGAGCGTCACATGTGGTGCTGTATGCTTGGAATTTACCATCGCCTTGGCAATCGCCTTCCGGATTCCCGACATTTTCTCTCGCGTTTCAGGGAAGTCCCCTTCCAATGCGATAGGAGTTGCAGGTTTCGCTGCTTTTTCTTGCGCTTGCTCAACAACGGCTGTCTGAGTCTCTTCAGCAACTTCAGCTGTCTGCTGTTGACCGCCGCTTAAGAATGCTTCTATATCGTCTTTCAAGACACGGCCATTTTTTCCTGACCCTTGCACTTGACGGATATCAACTTCCTGCTCCCTTGCGAACTTGCGGACAGATGGCATGGCAATGACACGTTGGGAAGGCGCATCGCCTGTTTGCCCTTGTGCGGCAGGTGCAGCTTGGCTCGGTTCAGGCTGGTCTTTCTGCTGTTCTTTTTTATCAATTTCCTGTCCTGCTTCCGCAGTCGCCTGGACTTGAGCTTCAGTCTCTTCTGTGCCTTCTTCCTCTGCGCTTTGGCTTTCATATCCTGGAGCGTCAAAACGGATTAAGACGTCACCGACTACAGCGACTTTTCCTTCTTTAACGAGAATATCTTCAACTGTACCCGTTACAGGGGATGGGATTTCCACCACCGCTTTATCGTTTTGGATTTCTAGAAGAGTGTCATCTTCGTTGATTTTATCGCCTTTCGCGACAAACCACTTTACGACTTCACCTTCGTGGATCCCTTCCCCGATATCAGGTAAACGGAATTCATATGCCACAAGATTCACCCTTTCTTAGTATCAGAGCCAGGCTCCGAATCAGAATGTTAATACTTTCTTAGCTGTTTCAATAATATCTTTCGCGTCCGGCAGCCAAGCGTTTTCACCTTGAGCAAACGGATAAACCGTATCAGGAGCTGTTACACGCAAAACTGGTGCTTCCAGGCTCAAGATTGCCCGTTCCGTTATTTCGGAAACTACATTTGCAGCGATTCCCGCTTGCTTTTGTGCTTCCTGAACGACGATTGCCCGATTAGTCTTTTCAACCGAAGCAATGATTGTCTCAATGTCCAACGGTTGAACTGTACGCAAGTCGACAACTTCTACTGAATGGCCTTCTTTTTCAAGCGCTTCCGCAGCTTTCAAACTTTCGTGCACCATTGCACCATACGTAATAATCGAAAGGTCTGTTCCTTCACGCTTCACATCAGCTTTTCCTAAAGGAATCGTATATGCTTCTTCAGGAACTTCCTGCCTGAATGAACGGTAAAGCTTCATATGCTCCAAGAATACGACCGGGTTCTCATCGCGGATCGCTGAGATTAAAAGCCCTTTTGCGTCATATGGTGTAGAAGGGATGACTACAGTCAAACCTGGTTGAGATGCAACGATTCCTTCAAAGCTGTCTGCATGCATTTCAGGTGTTGCAACACCGCCGCCGAATGGAGAACGTATCGTTACAGGTGCGTTAAATCTTCCGCCTGTACGGAAAGATTGACGTGCCAACTGGCCGCTGATAGAGTCAATTACTTCAAAGAGGAACCCGAAAAACTGGATTTCCATAACCGGACGGAAGCCCGTAAGCGTCAAACCGACCGCTAGACCGCCAATCCCCGATTCCGCCAAAGGCGTATCAAAAACGCGTTCTTCTCCAAATTCTTTTTGCAAACCTTCAGTTGCGCGGAAAACACCGCCGTTCACCCCAACGTCTTCACCGAAGACGAGGACGTTTTCATCATTTTTAAGCTCCGAACGCATTGCATCGGTAATCGCTTGAATCATCGTCATTTGTGCCATCGGTTACTTCGACTCCTTCTCTGTATACAGTTCAAATTGCTCTTGCAAATTGGATGGCATATCGCCTTTGTACATTATTTTCATAAAATCGGTCACTTTTTGTTTTGGTGCAGCATCCGCCTTTTTAATGGCCTCTTTAATATCCTCTTTCGCACGCTCGATTACTTCGTTTTCCTTCTCTTCATTCCAAATGCCTTTACCTTCAAGGTATTTACGGAATCGGATGAGAGGATCACGTTTTTCCCATTCGGTATCTGTGTCAGATGTACGGTAACGGGTAGGATCATCTCCTGCCATCGTATGTGGACCGTAGCGGTAGCACATTGTTTCAATCAGTGTTGGACCTTCTCCATTAACGGCACGTTCCCTTGCATCGCGCGTCGCGGCGTATACAGCAAGCGCATCCATTCCATCAACAAGAATGCTCGGAATCCCAGCCGCAATACCTTTTTGAGCAAGCGTTTTCGCAGCTGTCTGCATTTCACGAGGAGTGGAAATCGCATATTGGTTGTTTTGAATAACGAAAATCGCAGGCGAACGATATGCTCCTGCAAAGTTGATCCCTTCATAGAAATCACCTTGTGAAGTACCGCCGTCACCCGTATACGTCATTGCCACTGCTTTAATTCCACGTTTTTGGAAGCCGAGAGCGACACCTGCAGCTTGAATATATTGTGCGCCGATGATGATTTGCGGAAATAACACATTCAACCCTTCAGGAAACGCGCTTCCTAAATAATGTCCTCGGGACCATAAGAACGCCATATGTAATGGTAAACCGTGGAATATGAGTTGCGGGACATCACGATAGCCCGGCAAAATGAAATCTTCCTTTTCAAGCGCAAAGTGGGATGCGAGTTGTGATGCTTCCTGACCTGCTGTCGGTGCATAGAATCCAAGCCTTCCTTGGCGGTTCAAGGAAATAGAACGCTGATCCAAAATTCTTGTATAAACCATCCGCGTCATCAATTCTGTCAATTGGTCATCAGACAAATTCGGATCCGCGTCTTTATTCACAATCTCGCCTTCTTCGTTCAAGATCTGGAACATTTCAAACTGTTCTTCAATCGAATGAAGCGTTTTCACCGGGTCGAACTGCTTTGCTTGTTTTGCAGCCATGCGGCACCTCTCCTTTATATCTGTATTATTTTTAAGTGTTTCTAATAATGATACAACCGTCTTCACTAATCAGTATACTTAAAGAGGACTAGTAGGTCAATCACTGTTGTCCTTAGCGTTACGGAAAGATTGCGTATTCCGAATTATAGCAAATACAGATACTGTACTACTACAATATACTACCTGTATTATAATAGACGAACAATAATAAAAAGTGGAGTCGCATTCGTCTCCACTTTACCCATTTCCTTTATTGTTCTTGTTCTAAACTTGAAAACACATCTTCTTTTAGAGAATTAACTTCTTTCGTCGCTTCATTGAATTCCGAGATGGCATTTTGAACGATTCCGTTTTGTCCGTTCACCTCTTCCACCTTCAGTTTCAAGTCTTCCAATTTAACATCCTCAGAAGAGAGCATGCCATAAAATTCTCTTTGAATAGAAGCAAGCTTTCTATATTCATCGATAAAATTAGAATGAAGAGCGTATCGCTTCAATGCGGCTTCTTTCAATTTCAAAATTTGAACACTTTCGGAATCGGATGCCTTATCTGCGATCGCGTCAAGTTCTCCGACATATTCTTCCGCTTTTTTTATGGCTGTCTCCTCTTTATCAAGATGGGCAAGACGATCATCTAACAGACTTTCCAATTCATCAATTTTGGAACGCAGTTTGTCTAGGTCTTCTTTCGTCAACTCCATCGTTTCGGCAAAAGTCTTCTGTTCAGTTTTTTCAAGTTCGGTCAATTTGCTTTGTGTGTCACGGTATTCAGTTTCGGATTCATTCATTTTCGACAAAGTTTCAGAAAGCTGCTCTTCAGTCGACTGCCCGATACTGCAGCCGGATAATACTAATATGCCCATAGCAACTAAGCTTACAAGTTTTTTATTCATCGAATTTCCTCCAATCTGAGTTTCACTATAACTGTATCCATAATGCTTTTCAAGCTTGCACAAAAACCTTTACCCTATTTTCCCCGTTGGCTTATAATAGGAATACAGCATGGTTTATTGAAAGGAAGAATACGTAATGATATTAATGGAAGATATTATTCGCGAAGGCCATCCGGCACTCCGTAAAGTTGCTGAGGAACTGACATTTCCTTTGGCGGCGGATGAAAAAAAACTTTGTAACGATTTACTCGAATATGTCATAAACAGTCAAGACGATGAAATTTGTGAACGCTACGGCCTGCGTCCAGGAATTGGCCTTGCAGCCCCGCAAGTGAATGCTTCAAAAAGGATCTTCGCTTTGCATATCGAAGAGGATGGAAAGAAACCGCTCAGTATAGTCGCTGTCAATCCTAAAATCGTCAGCCATTCAGTAGAAAGAACTTATTTGACATCTGGTGAAGGCTGTCTTTCTGTGGACCGTGATGTCGCCGGTTTCGTTCCTAGGTATGCGAGGATAACTGTGAAAGCATTCGATCCGGAAGGCAAGGAATTCAAAATGAGGCTTAAAGGACTTCCCTCCATAGCCTTCCAACACGAACTGGATCATTTGAATGGCGTCATGTTCTACGATCATATCGATCCTTCGGCCCCATTCAGAGTAATCCCGGACGCCACTCCTTTTGAAAGAGAATAATTCGAAACTTGACAGAAATTTCGAACTCCTGTATAATGTCCTTAAGGAGTGATATGCCCATGTACAAGCGCCTCAAACGTCAACTGTTAAAACGGCTCAATGGCATACTCGGCAAAAAGACGATCGCATAGACATACGCCCGCCAACACAATTGGCGGGCTTTTCTTTTCATCTGATTTGCTGTCACATATAGATGAAGAAGATCATCATAGTTTATTTTAAACAACTGACATGCTAAGATGAAGAGAAAGATTCAAATGAACGTAAAAAGGAGAGTTTATCATGATTTACAAAGTCTATTACCAAGAAAAAGCAACACAAGTGCCAATACGTGAAAACACAAAACAACTGTACATTGAAGCCGATTCTGAAAAATCCGTCCGCGAAAAGTTAAAGAACCGGGAGTACAATATTGAACTAATTCAGCTGCTGGAAGGCCAACACCTCAAATATGAGCAATCATCTCCTCATTTTGAGCTAGAGCAGGTCTGAGAAATATGAAACTAATAAAGAATAATGAAACTGCCGTTTTCGCCCTAGGCGGACTTGGAGAAATCGGTAAAAACACATATTGTGTACAATTTCAGGATGAACTCATCCTCATCGATGCAGGCATCAAATTCCCTGAGGACGATTTACTTGGAATTGATTATGTCATTCCGGACTATACCTATTTGGAACGGAATATCGAAAAAATAAAAGGCCTATTCATTACGCACGGTCACGAGGACCATATCGGCGGGATTCCCTATTTGCTTCGCAAAATTAACATCCCGGTCTATGGTAGTAAATTGGCTCTCGGGCTGCTCCGTAACAAGCTTGACGAACACGGCCTTCTCAGAACGACGAAAATGATTGAGTTCAAGGAAGAAGACGTATTCAAATTCAGGAAGACATCTGTCTCCTTCTTCAGGACAACCCATAGTATTCCCGATGCTTTCGGTGTCGTCGTCAAAACGCCATCAGGCAACATCGTCCATACCGGTGACTTCAAATTTGATTTCACACCAGTCGGCGAACCCGCAAACCTTGCGAAGATGGCTAAATTCGGTAGCGATGGAGTACTTTGTCTCCTATCCGACAGTACAAATGCGGAAGTTCCGAACTTCACGATGTCAGAGAGGAAAGTCGGCGATAGCTTAAATGAAATCTTCCGGAAAGTCGATGGAAGGATCATTTTTGCGACATTCGCCTCCAATATTCATAGGCTGCAGCAAGTAATTGAAGCGGCTGTACGATATGGCCGGAAAATTGCTGTATTCGGCCGAAGCATGGATAATGCCATCACGATTGGACGTGAACTTGGGTATATTAACGCACCAAAAGAGTTATTCGTAGACACCCAGTCCCTCAATCGGCTGCCTGCCAGCGAAGTGATGATCCTTTGTACGGGAAGCCAAGGAGAACCGATGGCTGCACTATCCCGCATCGCAAACGGAACACACCGTCAAGTGCAGATCCAACCAGGCGATACGGTCATCTTTTCGTCTTCGCCGATTCCTGGTAATACGTTGAGTGTCAATAAAACGATCAATGCTTTGTTCCGTGCCGGCGCAGAAGTCATTCACGGCGCACTGAATAACATCCATACATCGGGCCACGGCTCACAAGAAGAGCAGAAACTAATGCTCCGCTTAATTAAACCGAAATATTTTATGCCGATCCACGGCGAATACCGCATGTTGAAGATGCACAAAGAGCTTGCCATCGGTTGCGACGTCGAACCGGACAACGTCTTCATCATGAGCAACGGTGATGTGCTCGCTTTGACGGAAGATACAGCACGCATTGCCGGAAAAGTCCCTTCAGGAGACGTGTACATCGACGGCAGCGGCATCGGCGATATCGGAAGTGTCGTATTGCGAGACCGTAAAATCCTGTCGGAAGACGGATTGGTTATCGTTGTTGCGACTGTCGACAAAAAGCGCAACAAAGTCGTTTCGGGACCTGATATCATCTCACGCGGATTTGTGTATATGAGAGAATCCGGAATGATGATCAGCGAAGCGCAGCATCTCCTTTCAAAGGAATTGAATAAGAAACTCGCAAACTCTTCTGCAGATGCAGGTTCATTGAAAAGCGATATCATTGATATACTATCACCTTACTTATATGATCAGACAAAACGCAGACCGATGGTACTCCCGGTTGTCATGGAAGTGTGATTGTAATAACGCCCCTCAAGTATTCAATAGACTTGAGGGTATTTTTTTGCAAAAAAATACCCTTCATCAATGAAGGGCCTTCTTTTCAAATCTATGGATATCCAAATCGGATCCAATAACAATCAAAATGTCATTCAACTGAATTTCTTCAATCGCTTGCGGCGATACTAAGATTTGTGCATCACGCTTAATCGCAACAATGTTAACACCGTACTTTGCCCGGATATCGAGATCGATCAGCGTAGAACCGGCTAGTTTCTCATTCGCGCGAATCTCAGCAATCGAATATTCATCGGACAGCTCTAAGTAATCTAAAATATTATTGGAAACCAAATTGTTCGCAATCCGCTTCCCCATATCCCGTTCCGGGTGTACGACTTGATCTGCGCCGATTTTTCGAAGAACCTTCGCATGGTAATCATTCTGCGCCTTAACAGTGATTCTTTTAACGCCAATCTCTTTCAGGATGAGCGTTGTCAAAATGCTCGCTTGAATATTTTCCCCGATCGCTACGACGACATGCTCAAAATTCCGGATCCCGAGTGACCTGAGTGCAGATTCATCAGTCGTATCGGCCGCCACTGCTGTTGTCGCAATCTGTGCAAACTCATCGACCCGATCAGGCGAAATATCGATCGCCATGACATCTGCATCCAATTCCACTAGCTCATTAACGATGCTTCCCCCAAATCGTCCCAGTCCAATGACGACAAATTCCTTTTTCATACGATCCCGCTCCAATCCGATTCATGGATGAAATTAGTGTATCACATAATTTTCACAGGAAAAAGAAAAGACGACCTTACTGTCGGCCGCCTCATCTCCTCATTTCATTCAATAACCGGTCAATGCGTTTTTTCAGCATGTTCATTCCACTTCTATCTGTTTGGAAATGGCGCAGACGCCCCACTTTATCAAAAATATAATAAGCTGGGACAAATTGATTGCCGAACGCCTCGGTCAACTTTAAATTATCGTCAACAAAAATCGATTGAGTCATACCGTGCTGCGCTGCAACTTTTTTGATTTGTTGCAAGTTCCTATCTTCTTCCGATCGAGGCATATGCACAGCGATCATATTCAGCCGATCTTTATATCGGTTTTGAAGACCGGTTAAATATGGCATATCTTCTTTGCATGCACGACAGCTGATGGACCAAAAATGGATGAGTGTCGGTTTTTCACCAATGAGGTCCTCTCTTTCACACCGCCCATTCAGCCAAGTCGTTGCACCATACAACTCAGGCATCTGCTCATGCAATTTCATTACTTATCCTCCTCCGGATAAAAAATCTCACAGCTTATTCTATGCCGAAAGATTCGAATCCGGAATGAAATGTTTAGTCCCGCATTGACTAAGGAAATGCTATAGTAAGTGACTTGTTATCAAAAACGACTGAAGGTAGGCAATGCAATGCCAATACAACAGAATGTGGAAAAACTGAATATAATTCGCTCCCATATGTCATTCCTTCTACCATTTGGATTTGATCAGCTGAAAAGACAGGAAACAATCGATAGCTTGGAATCGAATGGATACACTTATTTTCATATTGATGAAGATGCCGACCATGAGACCGAAATGTATGGCTATGGAATTGAAGTTGTTGGCAAAGAACTCGAACAATACTTCTATCCATATATCGAACATAAACTTTTCCCCGGGTCGCCTGATAAAAAAGGATTCCACCGGTACACTTCAGTTATCAAAATAGATCATATCATGCAGATAAGGGATGAACGGCATGAGTTTCAAATAAGGAGCATCGATGTCATTCTCGGTCCGTTCGGAATCGCGTTCCTAGCGTTGCGTGTTAATATGCAGGATATACCCGCGGACTTAAGCGACGTCCTTGATTTCATTCAACATTTTCGGGCAATTGAACCGAATCTGAAGGAAAGCAAGGGTGCAATGATCATCATCCCTGAAACAAGACAAACGTTCACCATCCGTGATTACTTATTCGGATATTTATGCCCTTTTATGGAAAAGGCAGTGTTACACGATAAGAAATTGAAAGGTCATTTTGGCTCACTTCCCTATTTTGAGGATGAAAGGATGTTTGTTTCATCTTTCCTCATCGCGGAAACTGGTGCATCCATCTCAGAAGATCAACTGTATCGAATAGGCAACTTGAATGGCAGAAGACCCGACGGAGTTCCTTTCATTTCAGCAACGAACCCTGACTACATCCGGCGTTCCTTATCGCATTCGCTGCATGACCGTTGGGCTCCACACATGTATATGATAGCGACTGAGCATGGCTATTCTGTCGTAACCAATCGGCCGGCAGATGAATTGATGAATGAATTATCCCAATTCATGGGAACTCACTATTATAATTTGCTGCTTCATTACTTCTATAAAATCATGCTATTACGCGTCTCATTTGAATACAGTGAAATCGACTGGAAGAAGGACGAGTATTACGTCAGGTCGCTCATTCAGCTCATCAGTGTATTTTCATCGTCCTATTACTTCAAAGAAATCAGCACCCGGTCGGAAGGCAAGGAATTGGCGGAGATGTTCAGAAAAACCTTTCTCATCGATCCCCTTTTCAATGAAGTGAGCAATACTTTGCAGGAATTATATAAGAGCCAGGAAAATAACCAAGCCGGTCGATTAAATATGCTTCTATTCGTGTTGACGATATTTACAGTCATATCTGGAATTTATGGTATGAACCTTGTCATTCCTGACTGGGAGGCTCCTTCTGGTTGGAAGGAATATCCCTCCTACACGGTCTTCGAATGGATTTCGTTAATTACTGCCGTTACTGGCATCGGATTGTCGGCTTATTTGATCATTTCCACTTTCGGCAAAATGTATTTGCGAAGGCGGCGCCGGAATAAACTTGACATGCTTGACCAATAGATACAGTACCTTGCCGGAATCCTGAAAATGGATTTCGGCATTTTTACTAAACATCTTGATTTCCAACTAGTATTTTGTATAATGAAGTAGGTTTCTAGTAAACAGAAAGTACAGTAATACTAAACTCCATGATCCAAGGAAGGAATTGACGTTCATGCATATCGGGAGTAAAATTAAAAGTCTTCGCTTAAAAAAAGGGCTTACCCAGGAGGAATTGGGAGAGAGAACCGACCTGACGAAAGGGTACATCTCTCAATTGGAGCGGGAACTCACCTCCCCTTCCATCGAAACGCTATTTTCCCTCTTGGAAGTGCTAGGCACAACACCGAAGGAATTTTTTGATGAACCGAAGAAAAACATGAAAGTCGTCTTCTCGCCAGCCGATCAAACCACTTACGTCAATGATGAATTAAAGTATAGCATCCGCTGGCTCGTTCCACGTTCGAATGAAAACGAAATGGAACCGATCTTTATCACATTCTCGAGGAATGGAGAATTCAAACGTTTTGAACCCTCACTTGCCGAAACATTCATCTATGTCCTTTTGGGTAAAGTGGAAATCGAGCTAGGTAGCAGGACTTTCACAGCTGTAGAGGGAGATTCGGTCTATTATGAAGCGTCTGATCATCATCGAATATCGAATGCCAACGATGGCCCGAGTGAGTTGCTCCTTGTAGCGACTGAATCTTATTTATGAAGGGGGAAATACCAAAATGACAAATCAGCCAATTATTCGTTTTGATAATGTCGTGAAAAAATACGGCGACGGGACAACAGTACTGGATAAGGTCTCATTTGAATTAGAACGTGGAAAATTTTATACACTATTAGGCCCTTCCGGTTGTGGGAAGACGACAATTCTTCGCTTGATAGCAGGTTTTATCGAGCCGACGGCAGGCTCCATTCATTTTAATGGAAAAAAGATCAACAATGTCCCGGCAAATGAACGTCAAGTAAATACAGTCTTTCAGGACTATGCCCTATTCCCCCACTTGAATGTCTATGAAAATATCGCATTCGGGTTACGCATCAAAAAAGTGAAAAAGGACGAAATCGATACAAGGGTGAAAGAAGCATTGAAATTCGTCAACTTGGCAGGCTACGAAAATCGAGAAATTACGGAAATGTCCGGTGGGCAACGGCAAAGGGTTGCGATTGCACGTGCCATCGTCAATGACCCCGAAGTGATTCTGCTCGATGAGCCACTATCCGCTCTCGATTTGAAGCTTCGGTCTGAAATGCAGTACGAACTAAGGGAGCTGCAGCAGCGTCTCGGCAAGACATTTGTCTTCGTTACGCACGATCAGGAGGAAGCGCTCGCCATGTCCGATGAAATCTTCGTCATGAATATGGGTGCTATCCAACAATCCGGCACCCCTCTCGACATCTATGATGAACCGATCAACCGCTTCGTCGCAGACTTCATTGGTGAATCGAATATTGTTCCCGGGATGATGATTGAGGATTACGTCGTCGAGTTTACAGGAAAACGATTCAACTGTGCGGATGCGGGGCTTCAGCCCAATGAGAAAGTCGACATCGTCCTTCGCCCGGAAGATTTGGAAATCACGACTGTCGATAAAGGGAAATTGAATGTGACAGTAGATACACAATTGTTCCGAGGAGTGCATTATGAACTTTCGACATACGATCAGGACGGCAATGAATGGCTTGTCCATTCCACGAAGAAAGCGGAAGTCGGCGAGAAAATCGGTCTTGATTTCGACCCTGAAGACATTCACGTCATGCGGTTGAACGAATCTGAGGAAGATTACGATGCAAGGCTTGAATCCTACGGAGTGAACGCCGATGAATAAGTCCCGCCTGCGCTCAATTTACTCGATCCCTTATACAGCGTGGATCCTATTGTTCGTCTTGGCACCGATTGCATTGATCGTCTATTATTCGTTTTTCGACTTGGCGGGCAACTTCACGCTGGCAAATTACCGTAACTTCTTCACTTCCGTTTATCTAAAATTGACGATCAGCTCGTTTTGGTATGCATTCCTCATTACGCTCTTTTCATTGCTGATCGCCTATCCGACGGCGTACTTGATCACGAAGACGAAGCATAAGCAGCTCTGGCTTCTGCTCATCATCATCCCTTCGTGGATCAACCTTTTACTGAAGACTTACGCCTTCATCGGTTTGATGGGGCTATACGGACCGTTGAATGCATTTTTGGAAGCTGTCGGTATTGGCAAGCAGCAAATCCTGTTCACCGACTTCAGCTTCGTATTCGTATCGGTCTACATTTTCATTCCGTTCATGATTTTGCCGATATTCAATGCACTCGATAAATTGAATCCTGCATTGATCGATGCGTCACGCGATCTCGGTGCTGACTCTTGGACAACCTTCAGAAGAGTCATATGGCCATTGACAACAAATGGAGTGAAATCAGGCATTCAAGTCGTCTTCATTCCTGCCTTGTCATTGTTCATGATTACAAGGCTTATTGCTGGAAATAAAATCATCACGTTAGGAACAGCCATTGAACAGCAATTCCTAGTGACGCAAAACTGGGGAATGGGCTCGACGATCGCCGTATTCCTCATCGTCTTCATGTTCATCATCATGCTCGTCACAAAAGGTAAAGAAAAGGGGGCGTCGGACAATGGAAAGGCTAGGTAAACTTCCTAAACTGTATTTAGCGATTGTCTTCATTATCCTGTATGCCCCGATCTTCTATCTGATTTTCTACTCCTTCAACTCGGGCGGCGGCATGTCCAATTTCGAAGAATTCACATGGGAGCATTATGCGGCAGTATTTGAGGATAAACGGTTGATTATCATCGTCCTCAATACAATCATCATCGCCCTGCTGTCCGCGTTATTATCGACGACAATCGGCGTGATTGGTGCATTGGCAATTTATTTCATGCGAAATAAAAAAATGAGAAATGCAGTGCTTTCCTTGAATAATATTTTGATGGTAAGCCCTGACGTCATCATCGGCGCATCATTCCTGATTCTATTTACGATGATCGGTGTGAAGCTCGGATTTGCTTCTGTACTGATTTCCCATATTGCCTTCAGTATTCCAATTGTTGTCATTATGGTATTGCCAAAGCTATCCGAGATGAATACTTCATTGATAGATGCAGCACTCGATCTTGGTGCGTCCAGGAAGGATGTTATGACAAGGGTCATCCTTCCATTCATAAAACCGGGGATCTTTGCTGGATTCTTCCTCGCTTTGACGTATTCGCTTGATGACTTTGCTGTAACGTTTTTCGTAACGGGCAATGGATTCTCTACATTGTCTGTTGAAATTTACTCAATGGCAAGAACAGGCATCAGTTTGACGATCAATGCCCTATCAGGACTCATCTTTATCGTTACAGTCGCTTTAGTCATCGGTTACTATGCAATTAACCGCAAAACGAAGATGCCTCTCACGGGGGTGAAGAAATGAAATCGATTATCCAATCAGCAATCCTGATTCTTATCGTATCCGGCATATTGCTATTCATCAATGCCGAGTTGAACAAAGGGAGCAAATCGGGCACAGGCACGATAACTGTTTATAATTGGGGAGAATATATCGATCCGGATCTTATCAAGCAATTCGAAGAGGAGACAGGCATAAAAGTCATTTATGAAACATTCGATTCGAATGAAGGGATGATGAGTAAGATCGAACAAGGCGGCACGGCATACGATATTTCCGTTCCATCTGAATATATGATTGAGATGATGAAGGAAAAGAATCTTCTGCTTCCGATCGACTACAGTAAAATCCCGAATATCAAACATATCGATCCATATTTCCTGGATCTGCCTTTCGATCCGGGCAACCAGTTTTCGGTCCCTTACTTCTGGGGAACAGTAGGAATCGCCTATAATCCGACGTTACTCGAGGGGCAAACGTTCGAAAGCTGGGATGACCTATGGGACCCTTCCTTGAAGCAACGCGTCATACTTGTCGATAGTGCTAGAGAAACAATCGGCATGGGACTGAATTCATTGGGCTACTCCCTAAACTCGACCGACCTAGGAGAGCTTCGGGAAGCCACGGATAAACTGAAGATGTTAAGCCCGAATGTAAAAGCGGTCATCGGTGATGAAGTCACTCAGCTTATGGTCAATAGTGAAGCTGCCGTCTCATTGACATGGTCAGGACAGGCAGCTGATATGATGTATGAAAATGAGGATATCGATTATGTTGTTCCAGAGGAAGGATCGAATTTATGGTTCGACAATATCGTCATTCCGAAAACCGCAAAAAACATTGACGGAGCGCATGCTTTCATCAACTTCATGTTAGACCCTGAAGTTGCAGCTCAAAATGCCGATTATGTTGGCTACTCTACGCCAAATTTATCTGCGCTTGACTTGATGGATCCGGAAGTTGTCGAAGATGAACGTTTTTATCCTGACGTAGAGACGAGATCCCACTTGGAAGTGTATAAAAATTTAGGACTTGAATTATTAGGTGTTTATAATGAGCTTTTCTTAGAATTCAAAATGGATATGAAGTGATTCGGTAACGCCCTTAAACTGCAATATTGTTTAAGGGCGTTATCCGTTTACGTGAGTAGGCCTTTCCATTAAGTGTTATTGTGTTTTTATGGTAAGATGTTTCAATAACACGAAATAGATAGAGGGGCTGGTTGCCTTTGGTTGAGAAGCAAACAAATAATTTGGCGTTATACATTTTGATGTTTAATATGTTCATAGCTATGGCGGGCATCGGTCTTATTATCCCAATCATGCCTGAGTTTTTAGGCACATTCGGCGTTGCCGGAAAAGTGCTCGGATTCCTGATCGCAATCTTTTCATTCGCGCAATTCATCTTTTCACCGATATCAGGGGATTTATCAGACCGGCATGGAAGAAAGAAAATCATCATACTTGGTTTGTTCATTTATGGTTCAGCCCAATTTGCGTTCAGTTTATCGACTGAACTATGGATGCTATTTGCAGCCCGGTTCTTTTCCGGTATGGGAGCAGCGTTCATCATCCCACCGATGATGGCGTTTGTTGCGGATATCACTACATTGGAAGGACGAGGCAGGGGTATGGGATTGCTAGGAGCTTCCATGTCACTCGGCTTCATGATCGGACCTGGGATCGGTGGATTCCTATCGAAGATCAGTCTGTTTTTCCCGTTTTATTTCGCAGCGGGGGCTGCAATATTTGCAGCCATTCTTTCGATTTTCATTTTACCTAATCCCGCGCCAGTCGTTTCAGCCGACAAGGTAGCAGTGAAGCAGGAAAATCTCTTTAAACAATTGAAAAAGTCGACAACAACGCCTTATTTCGTCATGTTGATTGTCATGTTCGTCTTTTCCTTCGGGCTCGCGAATTTCCAATCGACGATTTCCTTGTATGTCGACCATAAGTATGGATATACCCCTTCTCAAATTGCGGTATTGATTACGGTCGGAGGTTTTGTAGGTGTTATTGTGCAGACTTTCGTCATCAATCCGCTGTTTAAAAGATTCGGGGAAATGCGTGTGATTCTTTTCAACTTGGTCGTAGCAGCTGTTTCAATGATGGCCATTCTATTCGTCGATTTATTTTGGACAATCCTTTTTGTCGCAACGATCTTCTCGACGGCAACTTCCCTGCTTCGGCCAGCGGTCAATACACTCGTATCGAAGCTTGCCGGTGAGGAGCAAGGGTATGCGGCAGGGATGATGAATGCTTATATGAGTTTAGGGAATATGGTCGGCCCCGCGCTTGCCGGATCCATTTTTGATATCAATATTACATTCCCTTATTTCCTCGGCACCGCCATCCTCCTCATCTGTTTCGGAATTGCGACTGTCTGGTCCAGAAAGAACACACTTCTCCTCGCTTCGACGAGAACATAAACGAAAAGGGGCTTTCCAGAAAGTCGGTGAAAACTGACTTTCTGTGATAGCCCCTTTTCTGTAGTTGAATAATTTGAGATGTCCCTTGAAACGTTGCTTTCCGTTCCAGGCGCACGCTTTCCGGGGGGCGGGCGGTGAGCCAATCGAACAGCGAAGGGTTCGATTTGCCGTATTTCTGCGCCTTTTGCAGAAATTAAGGCATCCCGGACTTTCTGCTCGCAACGCTGTGCTTGTGCTCGCAAACGCCGTTCTTCGTAACGGCGTTCGCTAATCCCCCAGGAGTCGGCGCCTTTCACTTCAAGCAACTAGTAAACACAAGCTATAAATATACAAAAAATCCGTCCAATCTTGTAAAATGATTACCAAAGGAAGATTTAACGTCAAATCTGGCAAGATTACTTGAATGTAGCTGAGAACTTGCGTCACTGCCATGAAATCATAGAAATATACAGTAAACGCAAAGAAACGACCGAACGCGTCTTTGCCAATGCAAAAGAAAAGTATGGCATGTGTTGGACAACACTCAGGGGAATTAAAAAAATATCCATGCAGGCGATGCTGAATTTTGCTGGCATCAATCTTTAGAAGCTTGCCAGTTGGACATGGAAGGATGCCGACTGATAGCGTTGCTTGAATGATTCCGATACCCTCAAGGACATCCAGTTGATTGGAGTGCAGGGCGGCGACTCCTGGGGGATCAGCGCAGCGTGAAGACCCCGCAGGAGCAAAGCGACGAGGAGGCTGAGGGCAAGCCCCCCGGAAAGCGTCCGCCCGGAACGGAAATCGACGTCGCGTCAGTCTAACGTTTTTGCATCAATGCTTCTAAAAAGACAAAAGGGATGGGAATCAATTCTATTTCCATCCCTTTTGTCTATATTCTGCACCTTTGCTTCCAAATGGAAGATTAGGTTTTTTAACGCTTCTTTTTCGCTTTTAATAATTCCGTCACGTGGTCTTCTTGTTTAACTGGAGGAGCCTCATTCACTTCAAACTTCTCTTTCCGGTCAAGCAAACCGGAAAACATTCCGAAACGGCGCAGTGTAATGTCAATGAAAAACAAAATCATTGCCGTCAGAATGAGCCAATCTGCAATCGGTTTCCGATCTCCGCTCTTAAACGGATGTGGGCGGAACACTTGCGTTGGATCTTCGTAGTGTTCCCCGCCAGTCCGGTCGGCGATTTTCTCGAGTAATGCAATATTTGGTTCTGATGGTTTGTATTCCGCACTGTACGGGACTGAAACTCCCGCTTCGAACAATCCACCCTTATCATCAGAAATGCCGAAGAACACAAGGCCGGGTTCAGCGTCCAGTGTAACCCTGACTTTCCCAGGTGCCAAAGGTTCCGACTGGAAAGGCACTTCTATCCCCTGCTCATCCACAATTACGACGTCTAAAAACGCCGACTTCCGTGAACTGTCGGTGATTGTATACGTGCCGCCCCGGTCATGGGTGATCAGATATGGTACTTCTTCATAGGATGGCAGCAATCGAGCGACAGCAGTGTTCCAGAAGCCCGAATAGCCTTCCCATCTTGCCAAGTCACCTGACCACTTCCCCGTGGAATCGGATGTGAACGCAACCGTGCGACCCAATCCGTACATCCATTCCGCAATAACGGGATCCTCCTTCGGGCTTTCTGCAACAATTGTCGCAGTTCCCTTCGGAGTCGTCGCGATATAGGCGTTCATCTGCGGGACGCCTTCCGCAAAGATGGATGTCCATTCCGGGACATTGCTAAGCGAAACATAGAATGGATCATCCTCGATATACGTCCTCGTCAGCATGGATGTTTCCCGTGTCAATATTGCTGGAACCGTTGACTCATCCACTGCGTTGTAAAATCGGCCTCCGCCGAGTTCAGCCAATTCTTCGAGCAGCACACTGTCAGCGTCGGTTCCGATTGCCACGGTCGATAACGTGACATTCGTTTTTTTGCCTTCCGCAATAATGTCCTCATAGTCAGGGGGCATGGATGATTGGCCATCCGTCAACAGGATGATATGCTTCCGTTGAAGCTTCAGATCGGACAAATCTTCATAGGCTTTTGCGACTGAAGGGAAAATATCTGTACCACCGGCTGCAGGAATGGACAAGATCTGGTCCATCGCTTCTTGCTTATCCCGTAAAGGACCCACCGGAATGACTTCCCAGAGCTCATGGTCAAACGCCGTGAAGCCGAACGTATCATCATTCCGAAGCAGCTCCACCGCCCTCGCCGCCGCCTCCCTCGCGATGACGATTTTCGATCCTGACATACTTCCGGAACGGTCCATCGCAATGACAAGTCCAAGTGACGGAAGCTGCTCCTTCCCTTTCACTTCCATTTCCACAGGCAATAAACGCTCGATCGGCGACTTGAAATAGCCGCCCAACCCATAGCTTTCATCGCCTCCGACCATCATGAATCCTGTCCCGAAGCTTTTGACGGCCTGCTCGATGACAGTCATCTTATGTTCCCCGACGAGATGACCAGGTACATTATCAAAAATGATTGCACTGTATCCTAAATAACCGGACAATGATTCCGGTAATTTTTCAGCATCCATTACGTCAACGTCCATCGCGTTCCGATCAAGAAGCGACGGTATGACGGAAGGGCTCCTCTCAGTATCCACGACAAGCACTCTTGGAGATTGCTGAAGCATTGTGACAGAAAGCATCCGATTATTTTCAAGAAGTCCATCCTCAGGTACAATCAGCTTTGCCTCATACTTAAGCAGGCCTGTCCCCCTCGCTTCATGATGAAATGCAAATTGGTTCGCTCCTTCATCCAGGGTTACCGTTTCACTAATGATTTCTTCGTCATTTAAATAGACCAACAACTGGCCAACCGTCTCGGTGGATGACTCAACCTCTATGCGCAACAATTGCCTCTCGCCCTCAAAAGCAGTTCGTGGAGTCTCGAATAATGAGATGGAAGCATCTGCGTCATTCGATCGCCTTAACACGACCGTGTCGATTTGAACATGGCTATTCTCATATTTCGGCAACAGTTCCTCGATTGCCCCTTCCGTTTCTAACCCATCGGACAATAGAACGATTCTCGTCGCTAAGCCCGCTTTAGCCACTGCAGCGGATAAGTCAACCGCGTTTGCAATATTCGTTGCACCATTCGAATCAATCGGATCCAACTTCGGCATTTCCAATTCAGCAGCTGTTAACCGGCTGTCCGTCCGAAACGTTCCTGCAAATGAATAAATACCAACGGATTGATTCGCTTTTCTCTCCTTCAAACTTTCCGAAATCCATTGTTCGGCAGCTTGACCTGCCTCTTCCACCGAAACGGATCGATCGACAACGAATATGATCTGCTCCTCGTCATCTGGCAACAGTACGTAAGGAACAGTGAGGGCGAATACGATGCAGAGGATTACTAGGCTTCTTAAAGCATATAGGATTGTCCCCTTCTGAGCGAAACGCATATTTGAAGACTTCCAAGCATACGCCATGTAAATGGTTATCGGTACAAGCAACAAAAGCCATAATGGCTCCTCAATTCGGATATCCACGACGTCTCTGCACCTCCCACTCTATTACTAAAAGAAGGAGGACTGGTATAAGGAATAGCCACCCGATCATTTGTTTACCTTCTTCTCTATCTCCATCACCTGCAGGACCGGCACCAAGTTTATAACTGGATCCGAAGGCAACCGATTTCTCATCCGGCTCCAACTGTACGGATAAGTACCGCTCAGCCCCACTTTCCATCAGTTTATAAATTCCTGGTTTTGCTGGGGCTACAAAGTTTCCACCTGCCGGATATGTTGCAACATACTTATCATTGATTGTAAAAACCTCTATCCCTTCCGATCCACTTCCGGTCAATAAAGCTTTTCTTTCATTCGGGGTGAATGTTCCGGCAATATCACTTCCAGATCGAAGCATTTCCATCGAACTCCAAAAGAACAGCGGGAATGATGGGTGCAGCGGCCAATCGGTCAAACCGATATCCGTCAAGATAATAATATCGCCTCTTGGTGATCGCTGGATGAACGGTTTGCCATCGATGGCAGCTAACGTCGAAAACCCTTCGAATGGAGGGTAAAGCGCACTTACATACACATCGTCAATCGGAGCGATTGAGAACAATGCATCATTGGACGACTCTACCACGCCTGAAACCGGTTCTGTCGTTGCATCATTCCTGCCAATCAACAAGATCGGCTCTGACCCTTCCTCCAAAAAAGAAGTCTCGTTCGTAACAATCATTGAATGGTCTCTTGCCGATGTCATTTCATTGATGGATCCTGAACTGACTGTGAGCCCAATCGCTTCAAACGCTTTTTTGACCAATTCATGCAATTGATTGTCGACAATCACTTCCGAGGATTCACTGCCGATGACGATAAATGCATCATTATCAACGGCATAGTCGTCTTCCACTTCCATATGAACATGGAACGCTTGCAACATTGGCAACTCTTTGAATGAAAGAAGGGTGTCCGCCTCTTTTTCAACGGAAAAATCCTGTTCAGCCAATCTAGCGCCCGTCAACCCATCATTAACAAACACCTTGCCGGTCTGTTTAGACTCTGTTTGATTTAACAGCTTGACAATGGCCTCTGTCCCATCTGATGTATGTATCGCACCGAATTTACCGATGGCAATATTGTTTATTCGATTTTCATTATTATGGATTGTCCATGTAATGCTGCTTTCACTATCCATGAAGAGTGAACGGTCGAGATAATCGGTGAAAATATGGACATCCGCTCCAGCTTGTTGGGCGATGGATCTAACAAATTCAAGGGATCGTCCCAGCTGCTCATATTCATAAGCCACCTCGATCCCGTCAATCGCGTCCAGGACGTTGCGTTCATCATTCTCCTCCCGCAGCAATAGGGAAGGTTCCTTCCCCGTTGTAATAATGGAGAATAATTCACCCTTACGCTCTTCGGCAATGGCACGCATCTTTACTTTACTCTTTTCCAATAAGGAACGGTCACCGTCAACGGCAGCCATGGTCGCGGAAGTGTCAACGACAAACACCGTATGACCATCTATGACAGTTTCCTTCGGCAAAAAGGGACGGAGCAAGATGAACAGCAATAGCAATAATGCCGCCATCTGCAAATAAAATAAGGCATTCCGTTGTAAATTTTTCAAGTATGGAGAAACCTTTGTCTCCCTCATGGATCTTTCCCAAAACAAAGTGGACGAAATCGTCGTCGTTACGTACTTTTTTCGGAAAAAATAATAAAGCAGGACGGCCAACGGAAAAATGGCTGTCCATAAATTACTGATTTGATCGAACCCCACTTAGCCGCCCCCTTTCATCGCAACCATCCGGCATGCCTCATCTTTTTTGTAAAACTATCCATGACGCCTTCCGACACTTCCGTGCGTAAAATCTGGATTCCATATTTTCTCGCCAATGCGGTCAGCTCTGCTTCATGTTTCATTTTCTTCTCTTTATACTCTTTGACAATCCTTTGATTCATCGACACTTCGATGACGGATCCGTTTTCCACATCAACAAAGCGGACATCCCCTTCATAAGCGGGAAGCTCCTCCACCGGTGAGTGGACTGTAAGTATCCGGATGTCCTTGCAAACACCGGGTAATCTTCTGAACAGCCGCTCCCATTTATCCAACCGCTCTAATCCATCAGTAATTATGAAGAGGACAGTCATCGCTTTCGGGACGTGCTTCACCACTTGATCGGCAAAATCTCCTTCGGTAACCGGATCTTGCAATTGTGATACGTATTTTGAGAATGAAGCCCTATGCAATGCACCTTTTTTCCGGAAGAAATAATTCCGGTTGGTAGACCATGAGGAAAATGAAACGGTGTCTCCGCTCTTTAGCGCGATGTGCCCTAATCCGATTGCCAATTGCCTTGCAAAATCCCACTTTCCATCAGTGCCCATTGATTTGGTGGAATCGAGTAGTATATGTACCCGCATTTCTTGTTCATCCAAAAATTGCTTGATGAACGGTTTATCGGTACGAGCAAACACATTCCAGTCAATATGGCGCAAATCATCTCCCGGGTGATATTCCCTGAAATCCGAAAAATCCAATGATGTTCCCGTCTTACTGGAACGATGTGTCCCTTTATGATGTCCCAACCGTCTTGATCTGGAGATTATGGATAACGCACCTAATCGTTTGGACAATCGGTCGGGGAAGAGGTCCTCTCTCATCAGACTTGCGCTCCTTGACGAATGTCCTCCAGTAAACGATCGATAAGCTTATCAACATCGATCCCTTCCGCTTCCCCTTCATAATTGATGAGGATACGGTGTCTCAACGCCGGTTTGGCAACTGTTTTTATATCCGCAATCGATACATGGAAACGTCCCGCCATAAGTGCCCTTGCCTTAGCCAGACGGATAATGGATTGCAGCCCACGAGGACCGCTTCCATATTGGACATATTGATTCCAATCATCTTCGGCATCCGTTCGATGATGCGTCGCTGATACTAGATCGACCGCATAATCCATCATTTCGTCAGCGATGACAACCGATTTCGCCATTTCTTGTGCTAGAATAATTGTCTCTGTATCCATCACTTTTTTGATGGCTACTGTTTTCGGCCCGGTTGTCCTCAGCATAATTTCCTTCAATTCTTCCTTTGCGGGATAAGGAAGAAGAATCTTGCATAAAAATCGGTCCATTTGCGCTTCCGGCAGCGGATATGTCCCTTCCATCTCAATCGGATTCTGCGTGGCTAGGACGAAGAATGGCCTTGACATCTTCCGGGTTTCGCCAAGGACAGTCACGGTTTTTTCACCCATCGCTTCGAGTAAAGCACTTTGTGTCTTCGGCGTGGCACGGTTGATCTCATCCGCCAATACCATCTGGCTGAATATCGGTCCTTCTTTGAAGACAAAACGTTGAACCCCTTCCGGATTCCGTTCCAAAATGCTCGTCCCTGTAATATCGGCCGGCATGAGATCCGGTGTAAATTGAATACGGGAAAAAGACAGATCCAAAACTTCCGATATCGTCCGGATCAGCATCGTCTTTCCTAAGCCGGGCAGCCCCTCCAACAAGGCATGCCCATCCGCTAAAATGGAATAGATCGAGAATTCGACTGCTTCGTGTTGTCCTACAATGAATTTCCCGATTTCCTCCCGTACTTCTGCAAGCCGTGTGCTCATTTCTTCAAATTGTTCTGGTGAAAACGACATTTGTACAACTCCCATCCATTAGTCATTCGATTGATGAAAAGTAATCGGAAAGGACCCGCTGTAAATCGGCAGGGAGGTTCATTTTATCCGAGCCTTTTAAATAGGCGTCTTTATAGCTTCCGATTACTTCTTGATACGGCCGTAATGTTCCTCTTTCAACAAGGCCATCGCGTTCATTTTCTTCGATGAACTCTCCTTCTCCAAGCTTACCGCCTACAATAGATGGATCATTGGAATTTCCCATTCTATCGGACGGAATTGAAAGTAGGTCGCGTCCACCTTTGCCAGTTCCTGCTCCTGACCCTTGTCCTTGGCCTTGGCCCTGACCTTGGCCTTGACCTTGACCTTGACCTTCGCCCTGACCTTGACCTTCGCCCTGACCTTGACCTTCACCCTGGCCTTGACCTTCGCCCTGGCCTTGACCTTCGCCCTGGCCCTGGCCTTGACCTTCGCCCTGGCCCTGGCCTTGACCTTCACCCTGACCTTGACCTTCGCCCTGGCCTTGACCTTCGCCCTGGCCTTGACCTTCGCCCTCACCTTGACCTTGGCCTTGGCTGCCTCCGCCGCCTTGGGACTGACCAGTACCGGGCTTTGCGTTAGAACCAACTTGACCATTGCTAGTTGCTGGGGGATTCCCGGCACTAGCCAAAGCCGGCAACGAAGGGGCTTTGCCGATTTTATTCAATGCACTTTGTGCTTTCCCTGCTTGCTGTGCGAGTTGGTCAACAATCGATTTAAGTTCTTCGAGTTCCTTTTCCTCGGACTCACTCAAACTGTCTTTAGAAGCATTCTTCTTGTCGGTCAATCTTTGTTCTTTCAACTTAAACTCTTTTTGCTTCTTAACCAATTCTCTTAATATATCTTCGGCCGTTTTTGTCTCTTCCAGTTTCTCCGCAAGTTCTGCTAACTCTTTTTTCTGTTCAGGATCTTTTTCCTTCTTCATCAAATCCGTTACTTCCTTCTTCAGTTCCTCGATAATTTCCTTTTCCTTGGCAACCGCTTTCGCTTCTTGTTGTGCCTCGGAAGGAAAAATGAGTAAGAGGAAGGAACATGTGAGCATAATTAGAAATCCTGTCAGCATTTTTCCATTCAGATATCTTTTATTACGTTTCGTAAATTGCGGATAAGCAATCCCCATCGCGCTTTCCGCCCGCTGCACAATCGCTTGCGCATAGTCTGAATGCTGAACGCGATCATCTAAAGCGGTGACGAGTAAATTATCCGGTACATATTGGTCCAGCTTCCAAACTGCCTCGTCTCGGCGCACGTTTTTCAGAAATAATACGACGAGCGATGCACTTAGAGCAATGACGGCGATCCAAAAGGCAATCCATTCATAATGAGGCAATATGAACAATCGGGAAGCGGCAAGGAACAATGTGAACAACAAAGCGGTCATGAACAGCCCTGTTTGCAGCATATGGACAGATCGCTCGAGGCGCAATGATGCGAGAGCTTTTCCGACATACCGATGTAATGCTGTTTTCCCTTCCATCTGCTTCACCCCATCATTTTAATCGTTTCATATTAACACGTAGTTTTTTCACAGCGATAAACAGAGCTAATGCAGTAACGATTCCGTAAAAAATCAAATAGCCTGCCCAGATCGGAAAATTGATCTTTGTCATTTCGGTGATCGACCGATTTAATTCAGGCGATAGGAATGTCGCGAATAATACCGCCGGATTAATGGAAGCTAAAAACTGTCCTAGGTAAGAAGGCGATGTCACCGGGGTCCCCATATGGTTAAATGCTTTCATTTGAATAACGATAATGAATAGAAAACCTGTCACTACTGACAAGAAAAGCATCATACCGTAAGTTGCAATCATGGAAACAACTGTTCTTCGAATTAAAGTTGAGAACATGACGCCAATGCTGCCAATAGCAAGTAATGTAACAAATAGGAACAGGAAGATCTTCACGAAATCCCCTGGTGAGATTCCACCAAATAAGAAGACCAAACTGTAAACCGGAAGTCCTGCTACAATGAGCATCAGTAGAAAAGCCACCGAAGAAAGCATCTTACCGGAAATGATCTGAAAAGAGCTTTGCGATGTCGTCAATAAAATGGGCAACGTCTGTTTCTCCCTTTCCGAACTGATTGAACCAGCCGTCAATCCAGGGGCTGTAAACAATACAAGCCCCAGCTGGATATAGGAGAGAAAGGCGAATAAGACAAAGCTTTGACTTGGCTTGAAATAGGAAGTTCCCGTCAAATTGACCGTCAGAAAAATATAACCGAAGACAAAGATGCACATTGCCAACAGAAAGAAGAGAATCCCATTGAAACCTTTGAATGACCGGAATCTGAGCTTCAACTCTTTAAAAAGAACCGGATTAGTAAAATTCATCTTCAGTCGGCCCCTTTCGTTATTTCCATAAAGACATCTTCCAAGTTCGTAACATGCTCCATGAAGGAGAGAATCGGCAGATCGTTGAGAATTGCCTGTTTCAGCATATCAATCTGCTCCGCTTCCTCACCTCTATAGATGAAGGAAACTCCTTCATCTCCTTCGAGTTTTTCAATTGAAGTGACAAAAGGCTGTTCTTCAAAAAATGAGATAGCTTCCGCGGATTGCGCCGCCAAACGGACGGTTATCATTTTTTCGCCTTGCAGCTTTTTCTGTATTTCTGCAACAGAACCATGGGCTATCAGTTTGCCATTGTCAATGACACCGATTTCATCACACATCTCCGCCAATTCAGGCAAAATATGCGAAGATATTAAAATCGTCTTCCCCATGCCTTTTAACGTTTTTAAAATGTCGCGCATTTCAATTCGTGCCCGTGGATCCAACCCAGATGCCGGTTCATCCAAAATGAGCACTTTCGGATCGTGGATGAGGCATCTGGCCAAACATAATCTTTGCTTCATCCCCCGGGATAGTAGGTCGACATATGAATCTCTTTTATGTGAAAGATTCACTAATTCCAACAACTGCGGAATAAGTTTCTTCCTATCTTCTTCCGGAATTCCGTAGCTGGCGCCATAAAAATCAAGGTATTCATCAGCCTTCAACTGATCATACACCCCAAAAAAATCGGGCATATAGCCGATCAGTTTACGAATGTCAGCAGGTTTTTCCCGCACGCTTACCCCGTTAATAATCACATCGCCTGAAGTCGGCTGCAACAACGTGGAAACGATGAGGAATGTCGTGGATTTTCCGGCGCCATTGGCACCGACAAATCCGAAGACAGTTCCTTCGTCTAATGTTAAATTCAAATCATCAAGGGCAGTGAATTGACCATATTTCTTCGTCAAACCTTTAATCTCAATCATTTCTTCACCTCGCCATGCAACTGGATAGTAGGCGGTTGCCCTTCATTGCCGTGTTGCTTATTAATGAACTCCATCCTGAATGTCACTTTTCCATTCGCCGTTATATAGTCATCAATTGAATCCAATGTCAATTTCCTTTCGGATTCAAGTGCATCATACGTTTGTGTTTTGACATTCCAGATTTGTAAAGTGTATAACTGCCTTTGTATTTTCGAAATGTCCATTGATTTCCAGACAGATACTTTTTGCACTAGATCCTCGGGCACTTGCCACGTTTGGATATACGTATCTTCATCAAAATAATACGTATTCGCCGCATACCCGACAGGATGGGCCTGTATGTTATTTGCCTCAGAAATGAGATTCATCGTCATCATTTCAGGGTCTACTGTAAAGCTTCCGCTAAACTCGACTTTCGGTGCGAACGACTGCGATAGCAATGTTAACGAATCAGTCGCCGCCTTTGTTTTTACGAGTTCAATTGGTACGAGTTTTGTGTCCGTATAGCCAATGAGCGCCGGCTTCGGATTATTGCTCATGAACTCACCTGAGAATGTTATTAGACTGTCTTTTCTCATTTTCGTCAGATCATCGGTCGATGCAGGCATTTGCCCCATATGCATCGAGTTGGAAGAACGTTTTCGAACCAATGTCGAGGTCTTCAACGTTTCATTAACCTTCATTGTTTCGCCAGGACCCAGATCACCAATTTTTATTCTACTCGTTCCAGACCAAATAGCAATGTCGTTCACTGGAAACGGGAAATTGTTTGTAATTTCACCTGTCAGCTGTTTGTCTTTCACCGTCAAATTAATATCGAAATTTCCGACTTCTTCTAATACTGTTTGCCCGTAAACTGTCGCAACATCCCAATAGCCGATTCCACGAAGATGCAAATTCGAACCGGAAGCATTCCTCTCAAGAATCGCCCGCTTATGCGAATTGGCCCCCATTGAAGAAGGTCCGAACAGCCCCATGGAGTAGGGAGTGTAGGTAGACATTGCCGTTTCTTTCGGTGCTGAAAAAATAAAATCGTCTGCTTTGTTCGTCAAGATCGATTCAACGAAATAGCCGGTCAATCTTCCGTCCTGCTCCACATCGAATATGGAAGTTTGCTGGAGTTGTGCCTGCCCGATCCGATCACGCGCCCCATACGCGAAAATGAAAACGGAGACGCCAACGGATATCGCCGGAATAATCCACCAGGCATGTTCTCGCTTGTCTTTCCTCTTTAAAACGATATACAAGACCGGAATGATGATAATAATATAGAAGATGATCACACCGAAAAGAAATGGTGCAGAAACTTTAAAGGATGGAAATAGTTCATTCGAATTCCCTATAGTCCACCGCAATGATTCCATCGGATCGTTATAATACGGCATCATGCCGCCTGCAGTCGCTGCTTGACTTGCCGTATCGAGCAAAGTTTTCCACACTGCTGCAGCTCCATGCATTTTTGAAAAAGGCTCATCCCCTATAGAAAACGCCGTTTGCATAACAAGCCCTTTGCCAAGGGGTTTTGAAGCGGCCAGAATGTCCGCTTCTTTGGAAAAAACAACTTTCGAATCAGGATTTAAAGTGGCTGAAGCTATAGTGATTTCCTTATCAAAATCTTCTCTGGACGTCCATTCATTGAAAGCTTCCGGGTCGATTGTCTTCTTTCCGTTGAGCGTCAATGGCAAATGCTCTGCAAATATACCAGACTCCGCCGCAAGATGATCTGAACCGCCGAAAATGATGATGCCGCCCGAGCGGACCCAGTTTAGAATCGCTTCCTGCTCAACTGCTGACATGTCTGCTATGGGATATTCGTCCACGATAATCATATCCGTCGGTCCCCATCCAGCCGCTTCTTCCGGCAGCTTCAACGCTGCGATTTTAGAAGCATCAATCATTTGAGTGTTAGGAAAGTTGGTTAAGCGCATCCCCTTCAAAGCGGACAAACGGTCGATGTTGTCGGTGAAAGCAGTCATGATTTTCGTATCGTCGTGATACATCGCAACTGTGATTTGCTGGCTTCCTTTATGGTCGATCTCCTTGCCTTTTTTCCATCCACCTTCGTAAAAGTAGATGGATTTCGCATTCATTCCATACATATTGAAATCGAACATTTTTTGATTGATGAATGTAACGGTTTTCGTTTCTCCCGCCTGGATATCCAGTGGAAATACTTCACCGACGCCGGATTCATATGACTGCTGTGTATCTATGACCATATCGCCGGTGAATGCGGTTGCTCCGTTATTTTCGATTTCGACCGTAATCGGAGCACCTTTGCCGTATTTCGCTTTTCCATCAAATCCCGCAGTCACCTTAACTTTTAGTTCAGGTGCAGCGGATGCATGGATTTCCGGCACAAATAAGCAAAAAACTATTATGGCGAGTATGATTCCCCACTGTTTCTTCCACATATTGCAACCCCCAATTGGACACCGCCAATATTCTGTATACCTTCTTTAATTAGTACGTAGCAAAATTAGGAAAGTTCCTTTTACTTCAATTCTTTTCTTAACTTTTCGGCATGTGCATCAAGGACTTCCATAAAGGCGCTCACTTGCTTCAGTTCAAAAGTGGAATCATAGCCGATCAACCAAGTATCCCTCGTCAATTCAAATTCTTCCTCGCTATTCAGTAAAGGGATTTTATTCACTGTTTCGTCTCCCGTCAGCGTGATGGAAGGCAAAATTGCATAACCGATTCCATTCAATGCCAACTGCTTGCATGTTTCAATCTGATCGACGGTAATTTGCCTTCTCGGATACTGTGAAAAATGACGCTGCCACCACCGTTGAATTTCCATGTAATAATTGGAGTCGCTTTTAAACTGAATGAACGGCCGCTTTGTTTCTACCAATTCATTAATCGATGTAATCTCTTGATCAACCAAATAGAGGCGGTCCCTGAACAAATAGGTCTTCCTACTTTTCCAATCCACCTGTCCTCGCACGATCCCGACATGGGCTTCCCCTTCATAGAGTGCTTTCACAATTTCCGAGCTCCAGCCCGTCATCAAGGAAATTTTCGCATCCGGATACATGCTGACAAATTCTTTCAACACTTGTGGCAGCCATGTTTGCCCAACGATGGAAGCGCAGGCGATTTTAAGGGTACCGTGTACTTTATCCGCCAAAGATGCGATCATCTCCGCGGTTTCCTCTTTTTTCTGGATCGTCTCCTTTGCGAAAGCAATTACAAGCTCACCTGCCGGAGTCGGCTCCAACCCTTTTTGAGAACGGATAAACAGCATCGTTCCCCAATCTTTCTCTATCGTCTGCAGGCGTTGGGACAAGGCTGGCTGAGATAGAAAAAGCCGTTCAGCCGCCTTGCGCATATTGCCTTCTTCCGCCAAGGCTTTAATGATTTCCAGCTCAGTTGTCGTCATGAAGAACCACCTTTCCCCTCGGTATCCGCAATATGAGCAGCAGGCTAATAACAGCAAAAACAAGTACAGCCACATACACCCATTGCAAAGACCCATCCAGCGCTTGCTGTAAAATATTCATCTTTGAAGCGGATACTGTCGACCTTGACTCTTCAGTCAATAAAAGATTAATATCATTCACTTCATAATCGAGATTTTTCCCTCGGAACGTCGACATCAATGATCCATTCAATACTGCGCCAAAAATAGCCGCGCCAATCGTATTTCCGAAATTCCGCATAAACATATTCGCCGCAGTTGCCGATCCCCTTTGTTCACGGCTGACAGCCCCTTGGATCGTTACGATGAAGGATGTGCTCGTCAAGCCCATTCCGATACCTACGAAAAAGCTTGAACATGCTGCCCATAAAGGACCCGATTCGCCCGTCATCCAAACAAACATGAGTGAACCTATTACAAGTGAGATGCCACCCGCAAAGGAAACATTGAACGTGCCGAACTTGATCAACAAATGGCCAGCAATGGAAGATGCAATTGGCCAACCAATCGACATGGCGGTCAATGTGAACCCTGCAATCATAGCAGACTGTTCCATGACGCCAGTTACGTAGGTGGGCAGGTACGAGGACACACCAATCAGAATTACACCCGTAGTCAATGAAACAAGATTGGCATACAGAATAACGGGGTTCTTCCAAATGGCAAAAGGCATCATCGGATCTTCTGCCTTCCTTTCGGTCCAAATGAACAATGTAAAGAGCCCGGCGCCTAAAATAATAAGGAGAAGGCTTGTCGACGATGACCTTCCAAAGGATTGTCCGCCTTCAACAAGCCAAAATAGGATGATCGATAGTGAAGTCGTCAATAACGCGGCTCCCTTTATATCAATTGCCACTTTTCTCTCGGTAGCCGGTTCTTGAAGGAAGAAGTAAATTCCCACCATTGCCAATAAACCTAGCGGTACATTGACCCAAAAAACATATTTCCAATCCCAGTATTGGACAATCAAACCTCCAATTACCGGGCCTGACACTGCCGATATGCCCCACACACTCGATAAATACCCTTGGATTTTAGCCCGTTCCTCAGTGGAATATATATCCCCGACGATGGTTGTCGCTATCGGCATAACAGCCCCTGCTCCCAAGCCTTGGATCAATCTGAAAATAATGAGCATTTCCATCGATGTGGCGAATCCGCAAAGAATGGAACCGAATAGGAAAATCGATAAACCTACGAAGAATATCGGTTTTCGACCGAATAGATCGGCTAACTTTCCATAAATAAGGACGGTAACGGTACTCATAAGCAAATAGGCGGAAAAAATCCAACTATATCTCGAGAAGCCTCCAAGCTCGCCTGCAATGGCAGGCATCGCCGTTGAAACGATCGTCGCCTCAACAGCACCGACAAACATCGCCAACATAACAGATATGAGGACGAGCGGACGATTGGTCTTTTTATGTAATTTCATTTACAATCCCCTTTCCACCAAAAAAGCCGATAAATAAGAAAAGGCCCCTATTGGAGCCTTCTATTCAAGGAAAAATCCTTGGGAAAATTACTTCATGTAAAGATATTTTTTGAATTCTTTCAACATGACTCTTCTTGTAAGTATACCCGCAAATGTGCCGTCTTCTTCAGTGACACATAGGAATGTGTGATTAATGAGTAAATCCAATCCTTTTTGGAATTTATCAGTTGTTTTAATAGCTGGGATGTCAGTTTGCATAATCTGATCTACTTTCAGATCTGCCAGCTTTTCATATTCGATCCGTTCCAATCCCAATATTGAGTCTGTGATCATCCCAATCCCTAGAAGTCCCTTTAGATGGCTCTTTACATCAATGACAGGTATTGCAGAATAACCGGTTTTCGTCAGGACGAGAAGGGCGTGTTCAGCATTGTTGCCGACTTGCACGCATGCCACTTTTTCAGCAGGAATCAAATAATCGGCAATCGGCACCTGAAGAAAATCCCTGTTATTTACAGAAATCATTAAAAATCGCTCCTTCTGATCATAAGCTTTCATAACAATTCTACAACCCTATCATACCATAAGAGTCAGTGAACATCCCATCGAATTATGAAAATTGTTCCATTAGAAAACCTCTTCCTATATGGAAGAGGCCCAGTAAAAGAAAATGACAAACAGTATGAAGAGCGCTGCCACTCCGATGACCCAGATGATCGGGTTTAATGAGAACGGATGGTCTTCCACCGCTTCCTCTATTCTATGGTCCTGCGGATCAAACGAAGTTGCAGCTATTGCATCCCATTTACTGACGGCTTTCCATCCGATGACGCCGATAATAACAAAGACAATCCCTAACGGAATAATCCATATAGCCATAATCGATAGTTCCCTCCCTATGCACGAATTGGAATTAGGTTGTGCAAGTTAGGGAGAATGATACTGAAGAATATTGATGGATGCTTTCTAATTTAGAAAGGATATTGATTCAACCACTGTCCTCCATCGAGTGTGACGATTTCGCCGTTCATGTAGGAGGCTTTGTCGGACATGATGAAAGCGGCTAGTTCCGCAATTTCTTCCGGTTTGCCTACACGTCCTAATGGGACTGAATTGATCGTTCGTTTCACCGCATCCTCGGATTGGAATAAGCGTTCCGCTCCACCTGTGCGCTCAATCGGTCCTGGAGCAATCCCATTCACCCTGAATCCGAATTTCCGTCCCCATTCTACAGCTAGAGTGCGAGTCAATGACATGACGCCAGCCTTTGCAGCAGCCGAATGGACGACTCCCGGACCCGCATCCCATGCATATGTTGCAAGCATGTTCAAAATAGCCCCTTTTTGCCCTTTTTTGATCCAATAATTGCCGACTGCACTTGTACAATAGAAGGTTCCGTTCAACACGATGTCAATGACGGCTTTCCAGCCATTAGGTGAAAGTTCTTCGGCATGAACGAGAAAGTTTCCAGCAGCATTGTTAACGAGCCCATCGATTCTCCCAAACTTTCCGTCCGCAAACTCCACCATGCCTTGTACGTTTTCAATATTGCGCACGTCCATTTGATAAGTGTGTGCACGTTCCCCGATTTCTTTCCGCGCTTCATCCAATCTGTCTTCATCCCGTCCTGTGATGATGACGTGAGCGCCTTCATCGGCAAATTTCTTCGCCATATATTTCCCCATACCGCTTGATCCGCCTGTTACGATAATCACTTTGTCAGTAAACATGTAAATCCCCCACTTCCTATGAATGAATATTCACTCATAATTGTAACATAGCTTTCTATCGGCCGACTACTACATATAAAAAAGACTTTCTTCTGACAGGCGAATGCCTTTGTCAGAAGAAAGTCTTCTCTCACCTTACGCAAAATACCTTTCCGCGATTTCCGAGGCCGGGACCGCTTTGCTGAATAAATATCCTTGTGCCTTATGGCAATCTGCCTCTTTTAAAATTTCCGCCTGCAAATCCTTCTCTACACCTTCTGCAATGACTTGCATGCCTAGGTTGTGGGCGAGATTAATGATTGTTTTGGCAATCGCCTCGTTCTTTTCATCCAATTCAATGTCTTTGATAAACGAGCGATCGATTTTTATAATATCAATTGGATATTGCTTTAAATAGCTAAGTGAAGAGTAGCCTGTCCCGAAGTCATCGACTGAAATGGTCACACCGATTTCCTTCAATTTCTGCAAGGTTGAAAGCGTATCTTTCATATTCATCAGGGCAGACTCAGTAATTTCCACTTCGAATGAAGAGGGATGGATCCCATGCTTCTCAATGATTTGTTTTGCTTTCTCAGCAAATGCACCGATTTGAAATTGCTTAGGTGATATATTGACCGCAATTCGGACAGGTCGGAACTGCTTATCTTGCCATTCCTTCAACTGGGCACATACAACTTCCAACACCCAATCACCGATTGAATGGATCAGACCCGATTCCTCTGCCAACGGAATGAATTCGGCCGGTGAAACGAAACCGAACTTCCGATTATTCCATCTTAACAGCGCTTCGAAGCTGTCAATTTCACCCGTCTTCAAATTCACTTGCGGCTGATAGTGGAGTTCCAGCTCATTGAACTCGATTGCTCGGCGCAAATGAGCTTCCATCAATGCCGTATCAGTGAAAGCCGTATTCATCTCTTCACGGTAAAAACGATAATGGGAACGACCCCGCTCTTTAACGAACCGAACAGCTTGCTCGGCTTTCTGAAGCAGCTCCTCCAGCTCCGTTCCATCTTCAGGATAAACCGAAATGCCGATTGAGGACGAAATGAAATATTCCTGTCGATTAAAATAGAATGGTTTCGTGAAATCACTCATGATCTTCTGTGTAAGTTTCTCCGTTTTTTCGATGGAGTGGTTTTGTAGGAGGATGATATATTCATCCCCACCATTTCTATATAGCTTTCCCGCCTTAGGAATAACTAGTTTAATGCGGTCAGCAATCATCTTCAGGATTTCGTCAGCACCGTTTCTACCGATTGAATCATTGATTGTATTGAAGCGATCCAAATCCAATTGGATTAAGGAGAGCTGTTCATCACATCGAAAGGCATAATCAGCGTCAGCATCGAAGTGTTCTTTCAATGCACGCCTGTTCCATAAACCCGTCAATTGATCATGATAGGAAAGGAATAATAATCTCTCATTGTTTTTTAGATGAAAGGAAGTATCCCTCAAAATTAAATGGATTTCCTTTATATCCCCGCGTATAGCAACTGGGATCGTCTTGACGTATGCCGATAGATATTTGCCCCGCTTATGAAAGAACTTGATTCCTTCCATTTCAATTGACTCACCGGAAAACGCACGTGATAGAAAGTCGTTAAACTCATTGTTCTTCTCTTCGCCGATCAAATCGATGATTGCACGACCCGTCAATTCTTTTAATCGGTAGCCGAACGCTTTATGGACAGCGATATTCGCGTATGAAATACGTCCACTTAAATTAATAGTAATAATCGGGTCCAAGTTATGATCGATGACAGATTTGTACTTATGTTCAAATTCCAATCTTGAGTTGCGTTCCAACATCAATTCATCTTGCAGTCTGTTACTGTCCATGAATGCCTCCATGCATGTCGCTGCTCCTATGTACAATAATGTTGTTTATAGACGCCGAAACAGATTTTTCTACTATATTTTACAAGTATACCTTTATATTCGACAAAAAAATAGCCGTTCGCGAAAATTTCGGTTTTCTTATTCAAATTGCTTTGAAAAAGTTTTGAGAAGCAGTATGATAAGGTTGAATGGAATTATATCGTAAAGAGGGGGAATCAATTGAAAAAAGAAGAAACGGTGCGTCAACTCGCCATTGCCATTTATACTGTAAACAGGCATGCGAAAACAGCAACGAACAATCGTGAACTTTATTCATTAAAAAACAAAGCGATTCAACGGCTGTTGCAGTCGGGCGACGCAAAAAAAATCGGCTTGCATTTTGTCGACAATCCTCAGCTTAGCCAGCAAAGCTCCACTGTGCTCGTAAAGTGCAGCGATTTCCTCTTTCATACCTTACCGGAAAAAGACGATTTCACGTCCCTTCCCCATTTAGGCGCACAAGACCAAACTTTCCGTAATCCACAAGAGCGAATGAATTTAAAAACTGCTAAGGAATTATTGATCGATTTTCTCGGGGAGCAAAAAGCACCGACGAATGCCAAGAAAAAAACGTTCATTCCGAAACGTCCTAAAGTATCCAATACACAATCGTTCAGATCATCCTATTTGGATGGAAAATAAAAAACGGGCCGCTTCAGCAATCAGTAAGTTTGATTTGCTGGAACAGCCCTTTTTTACTTGCTAAGCACGTAAGACAACATGCGTTCACACGCGACTATATTGTTTGTATAAAACCTGCGTTCCTTTTTCACCATATCCTTCTTCCAAAAGCTCTCTGTACATTTCCTTCGCCAATTGCAGTCCTGGTAAAGGCAAGTTCATCTGTTCCGCTTCCGCCAAGGCGATATCGATGTCCTTCAGGAAATGCTTTACGTAAAAACCCGGTTCGAAATCCCCTTTAATCATCCGTGGCGCCAAGTTCGAAAGTGACCATGATCCAGCAGCGCCTGATGAAATCGATTGAAGGACCGTCTCAGCGTCGAGTCCAGCTTCCTTTCCATATACAAGCGCTTCGCATACGCCGATCATATTAGTCGCAATGGCGATCTGGTTGCACATTTTCGTATGTTGGCCGGCGCCAGCTTCCCCTTGATAGACAATCTCCTTTCCGAACACTTGCAAGAGAGGAAGAACTTCTTTGAACGTCTGTTCAGTCCCTCCGCACATAATGGAGAGTGTCCCGTTTTGTGCGCCGACATCCCCACCGGAAACTGGTGCGTCAATTGAAGATATCCCTTTCTCTTCAGCTTCAGCAGCAATCCGTTTTGCTAATGCAGGACTGGATGTCGTCATGTCGATGAGAACCATTCCTTCTCTGGCATTCGCTATTATCCCATCCGCAGAATAATAGACCTCCTCTACATCGGATGGATAGCCGACCATCGTCAAAACGACATCAGCGGTTGCAGTCGCTTGTCCCGCAGTTTCAGCCCATTGTGCGCCATGCCCAATGAGCGCTTCCGCTTTTTCCTTTGTGCGGGTGAATACTGTCACTTCGTAGTCTGCATTCAATAAATGCTTAACGATGCTGCTGCCCATGACCCCTGTTCCGATAAATGCAATCTTCTTTTTCCCCATGTTTACCCCTCCATTTTTGTTCACAATATTCATTATAAGCGTTTAGGACAAAAAAAGGAGGACAGATCCTGTAAAGGGTCTGTCCTCAAAAGGGGGAAATGAGAATGTTGCTGTGTTCAATTATAATGTCCCCCGTTTCAAAACTTCTTAAACATCTTTTTCAAAAAAAGTTTTTTTAATGTGTTCAATCTCTTGGATGAATGTTGAATGCTCCGTTTCCGAAGGGGTGCGTGAACCGTAACGGACATCATTATAAATCGATAAAATCAAATCATTCTGCTTCCAACCCATCCTTGAGAACCACTCTTTCACTGTTTCCCCATGCATGCGGCTGAAATTGTTTTTTTGCGCTTCTTTCTCGAATTGGAGGAAGGACTCCCGCACTTCATCCCGTGCAGATGAGTAGTCATACAACAACTGACGTTGCTCTTCAGGTTTTACTTTTCTACCTTTAAAGGAGAAGGAGTAATTTTCAAGTTTTTCCACATCACGTTTCTTCCCTTTTCGCTTCATGAGAAGAATAGCGATAATAATGAGAATGAGAAATGCTACTGCCAATGAAGTGTATTCGAATATGGAAGATGAGGCACCATAAGTCTCCAATTCCCCCTGCAATTCAAAGTCAATGAATCCGCTCTCGGGTTCCACCAAATTTTCTTCGATGAACTTTTCTCCGCCTGATTTGAAATACTCAATGATAGGCTCCATCGATTTTCCGAAAAGGGTCAGCACTCCTCCGAAGAGAAAGCCTGCTACACTAATCATACCTCTTCTCACAGGGTCTAAAGCAAATAAGACGACAACATATACAAGTGACCCCAATGCGATAATATAACCGAAAACCCTGCCCGCTTCCCTCACCTTGAAATTGCCTAATTGCCTGCTGTTAACGGTAACTGAAATCATCCGTATGAAAAAATAAAGGAAGGAGGTAACGAGGAACAGGATAATCTGTTGTCTCATTAGAACTTCAGGACTATAATAGGCGAAAAGCAATCGTGCCAGGAAAAACAGAAAGACAAAAACAAGTGTGTTTACAGTTAAAAATGGCCACCCTTGAATTCTGGATCCATTGAAATTCGCTTGGATTCTCCACAATACATAAACAAAGAAAATTAGCATATTCATCAGCGGCGCATTGAAAAGAAGAATCGGGGCCGTAACAACCAGTGCCAAACCTGCGCCGTATCCAAGCGAATAGTCCCGATTATAAAACAGGAAAAAGGAAATGATTCCTCCGATGATTGATATGAACAGCCATACATAAGGCATGATGGAACCGGTTTCCCCTAAAAAGAAAATGAATAGATAGGATAGGAGGAACATTTCGACAATTAGGCGTTCAGATAAGTTGAATCGGTTCCGGTCTTTTTCATATGTTGATTGTCCCAAATCCTTTCATTCCTTTCATGAGAATTGTCCAAGATGACTTCATAGCGTTTAATCCATTGTTTTGCAAGAGCTTTGACACGGTCATTTTCATGAGTGATCAAAACGACGGTCTGCGGAAGCTGCCCATGACTTTCCATATGCCGAAGCATTTCTTCGAAAGGCAGTTTTGCATGTTTATCCGATATTTTCGCAAGCATGACCATCACTTTTTGGAATTGAACTTTACCCGATCCACTTGGCAGCAGCAAATAAGGTTTTGCTCCAAAACTTCGAATATTAATCGCTACTGAATAAGGAATATCATTCTTCATGCAGTAATCCGCATACGAAACGAGGCGCTCCACCTTTTTTTCAAAGTCCAAAAAGCCTCTTTCCTTTTCAATCGCGTTCATCATTAAAACGACACTTTGCGAGCTGACAGGCAGAAATTCCTTTGTTTGCAGCTTCTGCATCCGGGCACTTGCTGTCCAATGGATCTGATCAAAACGATCTGTCGGAATGTAATCCCTTGTGCCGATCGGTTGGAATTCATCCTGGAATAGTGATTGCTTCTGTTCGGTTTCGCCCGGTTTATAAGGTGATGATTTTAATTCCCTGCCAAGCGATGTCACCCTAGGGTACACTAAACTTTGATAATATATCGGTTCATTTAGTTCCATATGGACAAATCCGTCTCCGAATAAATGCGGGATTTCCAACATAACCCTTGTCACTCTAGACAAGCCCCTCTTTTTTCCTTCCAGGGGGATACGGATTTCCACTTTTTTATTCCCGCCTATTGCAAAAGGGACTGTTAAATCATATATTCCGCTGTAGTGTCTCTTGTTATCCGAACTTGGCGCAACCGCGTCTTCCAAGGAAATAGTCAACGTCCCATTCCAAATTGGTACTGTTCCATTTTCGAACTCTAAGACGAGCTCTTCCCTTTCGCCAATCAGAATCCGTTTCTGCTTTGCTCTAAATGTAACTGAGAGGTGCTGTCCAACCTTCGAAAAATAAATATTCTGGAAGGCGAGCATTGCAAATACTGCTGCAAAACATGCGGCAAGCCAAATTTGCAAATAAATGAAGGCAAAAATGAAGAAAACTCCAGTGATCGCCATCCCTTGGTGAATCGATCTGAACCCATGTTCATAGCGTATCCACTTCATTAGACTGTCGCCTCAAGTGGTGCTGTAATGGAATTCATGATTTCTTGAAGCACTTCTTCGATCGTCTTTGTCAATACCCCTTCCGTCGAAAGTTCCATCCGGTGTAATGCGGCTGGTGGAAGGATGTATTTGACATCATCCGGAGTGACGTAATCCCTGCCTTCTATATATGCTTTCGTCCTGGCAGCCTGAAGAATTGCAAGAGCCGCACGGGAACTTAAGCCAAGCTCCAGGAAAGGATGCTCTCTCGTTGCACGTACGATTTTCAATATATACTTTTCGACATCTGTATGGACTGTCACTTCTGCGGCATCAGCAGACCATGTTCTGACCGTCCCCGCATCGATGATAGCATTCGTCCTGATCTGTCCAGGGTTCTTGCCGTATTGCCGCAGTATATCGTGCTCCTCTTCAAACGATGGATAATCGATGTTCAACTTGAATAAAAATCGATCCAGTTGGGCCGCCGGCAAAGGAAATGTCCCTTGCTGCGATTCAATTGGATTCTGTGTCGCAATGACCATGAACGGCGTCGGCAAGGAAAGCGTTTCACCGTCAATTGTCACTTGCCTTTCTTCCATCGACTCTAAAAGGCTTGATTGTGTCCGGGGGGTCGCCCTATTTATTTCATCCGCCAATAATATGTTTGTCGAGACCGGGCCGGCCTTCAGGATAAATTCCTGCGACTGGGGATTAAAATAGCGGATGCCAGTCACATCCGATGGCAATACATCCGGAGTAAATTGCACACGCTTAAAATCCCCTTTAAAAGCGTTAGCAAAGCTTTTGGCCATCATTGTTTTTCCAGAACCCGGAACACTCTCAAGCAAAACATGTCCCTGTTGCAAAAGTGCGATAAGCATTAGATCAAATTCTTTCTCTCTGCCAATTACCGCTTGGTTCAGTTCATTTCGGAAGTCCTTAATTGTTACCATTAATATCCCACCCTTTCTATTGTTCTATCCATTCTATTAGTCCAGGCATCTCTTCCAGGGAATTATACTCATTGATCAACCTATCGAGCATTTCGCTAATCAGTAATGTTTCTATTGAAGATAAGCCTTCTTTGCCCGCTACAGTAATCAATTCCTTGCGCGTCGTCTCAATTTGAGCTTCCAATAAATGTTTCATGCGCAATACCTCCCGAGTGTAGATATACCTAACTACCAATTATACACGATTTTACAGAAAACAGGTAACTCAATTTGCGATATTTTACAATAGAATGAAACTTCAATTAACACGAAGTTCTACTACCCATAGTTTCTGCACAATAAATGAAAACACATTTTTTGAATGAAATACTTTACGTCACGGACTTTTTAAGGCAAACTATAAAAGATAATCTGTTTAAGGAGCTGTTTGATTATGAAAATCGCAGAAGTGGGAAATATTATAGAGTTTAAAGATGGCTTGCAAGGAATTGTGGAGAAAGTGAATGAGAACTCCGTAATCGTCGATTTGACATATATGGAAAATTTCGATGAACTGCAAATGGAGGAAAAAACTGTTGTTAATCATAAACGCTATACAATCATCCACGGCAGTGATGAATGAAACATTTTACGTTGTACGACGTCCAATAAATGAATAGGAGTGATCTTCAATGAAATTCAATTGGAAAATAGTATGCACAGGATTTGCAGCCGCGATTCTCCTTACAGCTTGCGGCACTGATAATGCGGATCAAAATGAAGCCCAAACGGATGAACCGGGACAAGTGGTAGATGAGACAAACGGCAGCTCGACAGATGGAACGTCAACCGATGCCGGATCTGGTTCCACAAATAATAGTGCTGGGGAATCCGCTGCTAATATGGCCGATGCTGTGCTTACTGAAAGCGATGCCCAATCATATGCCATGGAAGTATTGCCCGGCTATACGTTAACTAGTGAAGAACCTGGACGGGATAGCTTGTTTGCAGATGAGAATCCAGAAGCTTTTATGCGCATTGAAACTCAACCTGCCGAAGAGGGAGCATATGATTACTTCACGGAAAATATGCAAGAGGTATTGAAAGCCGCGAGCAATGGAGCAGAGCCTGAAGAATTGACGGACGTTTATACGGATGTAGAGGATAAGGGCATCAAGAATGCAAAAGCATTCAAAGTGGATACAGAAACGGGACCTGTCACGGGAGTCGTTTTTGAAAAGGATGATATGGTCGTGAGACTTACTCTATTCGATAATCCAGATGAAGAATACAAAACTGATTTCTTGAATATGGGACAGACAATACAATAATTTGATAGTAGAATGACAAACGCCGAACAGGTTATGCCTGTTCGGCGTATTCTATGCATGAAATCATGAAAGGTTCTTAATGGATAAGCCTAGTTTTCTCAGGAGTTCGATTGCGGTGTCCTGCTCCGTTTTCGAAAGTGCGGACATCAATTCATTGATCTTCTCTTCATGGGACGGAAAAATCTCTTCGATCAATTCCTTGCCTGCAGCTGTAATGGACATATACGTAATCCGTTTGTCTTCGGTGCAATACACACGTTCAATAAGCCCTTTCTTTTCAAGCTTATCTACGACATACGTCATGGATCCACTGCTAAGCAGGATTTTCTGTCCGATCTTTTGAATGGGCTGCCTTCCTTTGTGGTATAAAAGTTCCAGGACGGCAAACTCTGTTGGATTCAGCTTATAGGTTTCTATCAGTTTATTCGCCTCTTCCAAGACAACCTTGCTTGCCCTGGAAAGGACGATGAATAATTTCAATGCACGTTCTGTATCATTTGACATAGTTCGGATCCACCTTTTGTTTTCCTGTCAGCGTCTCGACACTATTATATCGACAAATAGACGATTGTGTCAAAACGAATCGATTCAAGAGACGATGGACTGCTTGCTGTTCAAAGGATACGAAGCACCTTCTTTTGCCTTAGGGAAGGTCAATATGAATTTTGTACCTACATCGATTTGACTATCGACGGCAATCGTCCCACCGTGATCTTCGACTGTTTTGAGAACAAAAGGCAGTCCTAAGCCTGTTCCGCCCGGCTTAGAGCTGAAGAAAGGCATGAACACTTGGCTCACTTGATGGCGAGTCATCCCTTTTCCCGTATCCGTTATGGAGAGGATCAGTTTTCCGTCGGATTCCGAGAGGTGAACGGCAAGCTTCCCCCCGACCTGCATCGACTCCAGAGCATTTTTAAATAAATTTAAAAGAACCTGCTTCATCTTATCCGGATCGCCGAAAATGTGTGGGTTGCTGCTAAGTTCCGCCGACTGGGCAACTTCGATTCCATCCATGACCGCTTTAGGCAACAGTATTGAAACCATATCTCCGACCAATACTTCCAAAGAGAAGACGGCTTTCTTCTTTTCAGACGGCTTTGACAAGACGAGCATCTCCCCAAGAATGGTTTCCATTCTTTCTATTTCATCTTCGATTACGGAAATATAGCGGATGGAATCGTCTGTAGCCGATACTTTCAGCAACTGTGTGAATCCTTTCAAAGTAGTGATCGGATTCCTTATTTCATGAGCAATGCTTGCAGCGATTTGTCCGACGGCGGATAATGATCCTGAATGGGCCAACTGCACCTGCAGATTCTCTTTTTCCGTGGAATCTGACATTTGGAAAATAAATATATTTGTTTCTTTATCGTAGTAGGTTGTAATATGATAGTATCTTGTATCTTCTGCTGACCTTTGGTACGTTTTAATTGACTCGACAAAGCCTTGAACTTTCACCTTTTCAAGAAGATCATGAACGGACTCATCATTTTCAGGATCTATTATGGAAAGGACGTTGCCAATACTTTGACCAACCAACTCTTTACGTGTTTGATTGATAAACACGCTGTGTACTTCATTCACATCACGGATTTTTCCGTCTTGATCGACCAATAGCAAAAAATCGGATGATTGTCTGAACGCGTTGAAATACGTTTTTAAAGAAGGAATTTTGCAAGGTTCCTGGAAATCAAACTTTGCAATGATTTTTTTCATGTCAGGAATATAGAATAATTGCAATTCACTCGGTACGATTTCATCGAAACATAATGTAACAGACAATTTTTCCATCAATATCTGTTCGGATGTACTTGCCCTTTCTGAAAATCCTGTCCATTCACACAGAGATGTCGAATCTATGATTTCACTGATATTCCTTTTGCCCGTTATGTCGAAGTGCATTTTAAATGGCTCATTTTCATAGTAAATATCCCCATTTACATGTAAAACCAAGCTCGGTCGAAAACTGTCATCCAACAGGAATGACAAGCTTTTTAAAGTACTATCGAAATCACTCATTTGATACCTCCTGTGCCTATTACCAAACAGTATGTGAAACGACAAGATTTCATGCGAATAGAAGCATATTTTAGAACTTCAGTTAAGTAAAGTATCTTTAATTCTGATTATTTCATATTGTCTATCGTAATAAAATAGTAGTTAATGACTAAAATAGGTGTCTAATCTATCGGTAATTAGAATTATATCAAAGGAGCAAGCATATGAACATAGTTCTCACAACATTAAATGCAAAATATATTCACACAAATCTCGCTATCCGGTATTTGAAATCATACGCAATGCCGGAATACGAACCTATATTGGCGGAATATACAATAAAAGATCCCGTTTTAAATATTGTATCAGACATTTATCAAAAAAAACCAACTATTGTCGGATTCAGTTTGTACATATGGAATATTGAGGAGTCGATCAAGGTAATCCGGATTCTCAAAAAAACAAATCCGGAGCTAGTCATTGTAGCCGGGGGGCCTGAAGTGACGTATGACTTCGACAAATGGTTGGAAGAGGTCCCTGAAATCGATTTTATCGTCCTTGGCGAAGGTGAAAGGAGTTTTAAACAGCTGCTCGATTACCATGCGGGGAAAATCAGTCTCAAAGAAGTGCCAGGAGTCGCTTATTTAGAGGACGGAAAGCTGAAATCTTCCGCTCCCGGACCGAAACTGGACTTACGAGAGCTGCCCTCCCCTTTCAGATTCCCTGAAGATATTCCTCATCTGGGCAACCGGGTGACATATATTGAGACGAGCAGGGGCTGCCCGTTCTCTTGCCAATTCTGTTTATCATCCATCGAAGTCGGCGTCCGTTATTTCAATCGGGATTCAGTGAAGAACGACATCCGATATTTGATGAAAAATGGCGCCAAGACAATCAAATTCGTAGACCGAACGTTTAATATCAGCCGGAGCTATGCCATGGAAATGTTTCAATTCCTTATTGATGAACATTTGCCGGGCACAGTTTTCCAGTTTGAAATAACCGGCGACATTATGCGACCGGAAGTCATCAACTTCTTGAACGAGAATGCTCCTGCCGGGCTCTTCCGCTTTGAAATCGGAGTGCAGTCGACAAATGATTTGACGAATGAACTAGTACAACGAAGACAAAACTTTGAAAAGCTGTCCAGAACTGTCACTATGGTGAAAGATGGCGGAAAGATTGCGCAGCATCTCGATTTAATCGCCGGGTTGCCGGAAGAGGATTATGATTCATTCAGAGATACATTCAACGATGTATTTGCCATGCGTCCTGAAGAACTCCAACTAGGTTTCCTCAAGCTATTAAGAGGGACTGGCTTGCGTATCCAGGCGGAACAATTCGGTTATACGTATATCGACGAAGCTCCCTATGAAATCTTATCCAATAACGTCCTGACATTTGATGATATCTTACGGATTAAACAGACCGAGGATGTACTTGAAAAGTATTGGAATGACAATCGCATGCCGCGTACGGTTGAGTATCTCGTATCGGAAGTGTTTGAAACGCCGTTCGACTTCTTCCAGCAATTCGGTACGTTTTGGGAAACGAAGGGCTGGTCAAGGATTGGCCATCAGCTGCAGGACTTGTACACAAGATTGGAGGAGTTCCTCCTTGAGTATGGACATGTGGACATGAGCATCGTTACTAGTTTAATGAAAATCGATTATTTGGCGCATCATACTTTCCAACCACGACACATTTGGTGGCGTGAAGAGATGGAGCCTGAAACACTGACAGCAATCGAACGATCGGTGCTGAATGATAAAGTCCTGCTGAGCACTGTTTCAACGCCTACACGGCTTACCGAAAGGAATATCCGGAAGCATACATTCATCACTCCTGTCTCCATCCGGCCGTCAGAGGCATATGAAGAAGGTTCTGCGAAAGAAGAAGGCTATCTTGTCACGTTTTTCTGTAAAGGACAAAATCCGCAATTTCATTTTATTGAGAAAACAACAGAGAAAACAGTTCTCTAAACATAAAAAGCATCTTTCCTCTTCTATACTGCGAGGAAAGATGCTATTTTCATCCGATGATGACGCGTTCTTTTGGATATGAGTACGGTTTTTTATTCGTCTTTCCACCTAATGTATACAGGAACGAAATGAGACCTACCCGTCCAATGAACATGAGGACCATGATAATTAATTTACCAATCACCGACAGGTCGGATGTAATTCCGAGCGACATGCCGCACGTACCAAATGCAGAAGTGATTTCAAAGAGGAGTGCGACGACAGGAATATCCTTTTCGGTAATTAGCAAAATTAGCAACGCCGTCATAACCATCATTGCGGCGAGCAGGATAACTGCATAAGAACGGTAGACGTCTATAAGTTTGATTTCCCGTCGGAAAATGTTAATGACGTTATTGCCGCGTGCAAAATTGATCAGAAATAGAAGCGCGATGGCGAATGTCGTCGTCCGGATTCCCCCACCTACCGAACTGGGGGAAGCCCCTATGAACATAAGTGATGAAATGAAAATATCCGTTGCTTCACTGAATTGTGTAATGTCATATGTTGTCAATCCTGCTGAACGCGAAGACACAGAGTGAAACAATGAGGCAAATATCTTTTCATGCCATGCGAGCCCTTTAAAGGAGTGGAAGGACTCCAAAATATAAATGAGCAACGCCCCCCATACGAGCAATAGCCCGAACGTAACGGTTGTAATTTTTGTAAAGAGCGAAAAACGGAAATTCGGCACTTTCTTCGAGAAAAAGCTTTTCACTTCTATGAGTACCGGAAAACCGATTGCACCGAGGATTATGAGAATCATCGTGACTGTTTGTACGAAGTAATCACCGAAATAAGGATGCAACGATGATCCAGTAATATCAAAACCGGCATTGGTCGTCGCTGAAACCGACATGAACATCCCATTCAGCAAAGCTTCGCTGAACGTGTCGTAATACCGCTTAATATACAATGTCAAAATGATGCCGCCTGTAATCTCAATCAAAAAAATGATCCGGACAATCTGATTAATGAGTCCGACGACTCCGGCTAGGGAGTATTGGTTATGGTCGGCCATGATGAGTTGACGTTCACGCAAGCCGATTCGCTTTTTGACCAATAGCCAGAAAAATGTACCGATCGACATGATGCCGATTCCACCTAATTGCAGGACGAGCATAAGCATGCATAACCCGAAGACGGAATAGGTGCCTCCTATGCTAATCGGCGTTAAGCCTGTCACACTCACAGCACTTACCGCAGTGAATAAACTATCTATGAAGCTGACTTCAACGCCTGGCAAATAAACGCCTGGCAAATTCAACAACAGGAAGGAAAATCCGATCGCCAAGAAATAATAAAAGACGATAACTTGAGCGGGTGTGAATCTATGCAGACTTTCCCTTGTGAGTTTCATGCCATCAGAACCTTTCTAAAAAGAGGGAATCGTCTTTTCATTTTAGTGAACTTCTGCTGAAAAGGAAAGAAAACCGCTACAAAAAATATTCGGCCGGTACATTCTACCATGTACCGGCCGCTTCAATTATACTTTTTTTCGATTTCTAGCCATCGCTGTCAAATAACCACCAACAGCAATTGCTAAAAGTACACCCCAGAAAATCGATTTCCAGATTGTCGAATGCGGGAATGCCTCATCAATAATTTGCAGCTTAGGATGTGACAATGTCATTACGACCAATTTGACTCCCACCCAGCCGACAATAAGGAACGCGGCTGTTTCAAGGGAAGGAAATTTCTCCAATAGCACGACGAACTGTCTAGCGGCAAAACGGATAATAACCAAGCCGATGATTCCACCTAGAAGCATTACGACGAATTGGCCACCGTTAATTCCACCAACATGAAAATCACCAAGCTCCGGCAAAGTGACCGCCAGTGCGACTGCAGCAAGCATCGAGTCAAGGGCAAATGCAATATCTGCTAGCTCGACCTTGAAAACCGTCATCCAAAAACCGGATTGCTTACGCTGTTTTTTCGAATCATCATGGTCATCTTTCCCTCTATCTACTAAGCTTTTGATAGCTATGAATAAGAGATATGCAGCTCCGAGCGCCTGTATTTGCCAAATGTTCACTAAAAACGTAATCATGAACAATGCAGCAAAACGGAAGACAAATGCTCCAAGCAAGCCATAGAACAATGCCTTTTTCTGTTGCACTTTCGGAAGATGCTTCACCATGACAGCCATTACCACAGCATTATCAGCTGCCAGTAACCCTTCAAGTGCAATCAATACAACAAGTACCCATGCGTATTCCAATAAAATTGCTTCCAATTTGATTTCCTCCTTATTTCTCCAAATAAAAAAACCCTCACCTAATAAAAGGCAAAGGTCTCGCTAAGTCAGAAATTTTTAACTGAATATCTGCTATCATAACCGATGGCACTTGCCATGTATTGACGACTATGAAATAGGTTGCCCTATAGCTACTCCCCTTTGACAACTGTCAAAAGAAATATTTGGTTGTTGAGTGTTTACTAAGAAATTATACCATCAAAGATATCTGGACACAATTTATTCGCGAAGAATAAATAAAAAATCCGGAGAAATGCATCTCCGGATATTTACATCTATTCAATCTCAACCGCACGTTTTCGCGTTTGCCGGTCGAACAAACTATAGATGATTGGAACAATATACAGCGTAAGGAATGTAGAGCTGATCAACCCTCCGATGACAGCGATCCCCATCGGCTGGTTCATTTCCGTCCCTTCGCCGATGCCGAGCGCCAATGGCAACAACCCTAGGATTGTCGTTAAGGCGGTCATCAGGATAGGCCGTACACGGTCCCTTACCGAGGCGTTGATGGCGTCATAGGAAGACATTCCAGCCTCTTTCCGTTGGTTGATATAGTCGACGAGAACAATTCCGTTGTTGACGACTATACCGACGAGGACGAGAATGCCGATGACTGCAGTCACACTGATTGGCGTATTGGTGGCGAATAATCCCAACGCCACCCCAATCACCATCAGCGGCACAGAGAACATGATGACGAATGGGTACTTGAATGACTCGAATTGAGCAGCCATGACGATATAGACTAGAACTACGGCGAGAACGATAGCCATTAGCATATCATCAATCGCACTCTCGAACAGTTCCCGATCCCCCCCATAAGACATTTCCGTCTCTTCCGGCAGATCGATTTCTTTCACAATTCCATTCACTTTATCGGTCATATCCCCTAAAGACAATGACGACTCATACTTTACATTGAAGGAGACGGAGTGAGCTTGGTCAACCCGTTGGATGGAAACCGGTCCCTCTGCAATGGAAATCGATGCGACATCCTTCAGCGGGATGAAAGCTCCCGATGGAGCCCTCAACTTGATTTGCTTCAATTTATCAATGCTATTCCGATACTTTTCATCATATTGGACGATGACCGAGACAACATTTTCTTTTTTATCGACAAATTGTGAAGCAGCTTGACCGCGTGTAATCGAGTTTACGGTTTGAGCTATTTGATAAGGGGCCAATCCAAGGTCGGATGCCTTTTCACGGTCTACTTCAATATGGATTTCCTCGACTGTATCTTGAAGATTATTGGATATTTCCAGTACCGAATCCATTTTCCGCAGCTCTTCATCAAGCTTAGCTACCGCTTCGTTCAATCTCGCTTCATTCGTATCTTTCAACGTAAAGGATAATGTATTCGGACTCGATCCAGCTGCCGTCTGCATTTCAAAGCTGACGTTTGCATCTTCACCTATGAGATCAAGCACATCGGGTTGAACATCATCGACAAACTCGAATACCGAACGATTCCTCTCCTCTAGAGGTGCGAGTTTGACGTACATTTCCGCTCGATCCGATTCAGAGCCTCCTTGCGCCATGCTTTGCTGCGTCCCTCCGATAAGGCTGACGTAAACAGCAATATCTTTTTCCTCTTTCAACCTAGTCTCAATCTTTCTCACTACATCATTTGTAGATGACAGTGATGCTCCATTCGGCATCTTAATGGATATGCTGAAGAACCCCTCATCCGTTGGTGGCAGGAATTCCGTGCCGACCTTGAATAAGCCGAAGCCGCTAACTACTAGCAGGGCGAGCGTCATAATTAAAACGAGGGTGCGATGGCGAAGCGACCATTTGACAGATCGTTCAAACCTGTTCAACGTCTTCGAACGGCGCCTTCTCGCTTCGATATTCTTCTTGGGCTTAGTAAGCATCCGACTCGCCAACATCGGTACGACCGTCAATGCGACGACAAGGGACGCAAACAGGCTAAATGAAATCGTCAACGCGAATTCCGTGAAGATTTGCCCGATCAAGCCACTGATGAAAATGACGGGCACAAAGACGGCGAGCGTTGTCAACGTTGATGCTGTAATCGCTCCGCTGATTTCCTTCGCACCATCCCTTGCAGCTTCTGTACGGTCTTTCCCCATCGCAATATGGCGTTCGATATTTTCGATGACAACAATCGAATTATCTACTAACATCCCGATTCCAAGCGCCAAGGCGCCAAGCGTCATAATGTTGAGCGAGAAGTCAGCGAAAAACATGAGTACGAATGTAACGATGACAGAATAAGGGATAGCAATGCCGATAATGATCGGGCTTTTAATTCCCCTAAGGAATAAAAACAGAACGATCATCGCAAATAGTCCGCCAAGCAAAAGCGATTGGCCGATATTTCCGACGGCAAGTTTCACATAATCACCTTGGTCGAACAGAACATCCGCCTCGACACCTTTGTATTCCTCTTGGGCAAGCAAACGATCCAACGCATTCTTGAAAGCTGTAGACACCGTTGCCGTATTTGCACCTGATTCCTGCAGCACCGACATGAGGACAGCCTGCTGATCATTCGCCCTCGTTTCGGAAGTTGCTTTCGCTTCTAACATTGCAACATCCGCAATGTCTTTCACTTTCACCTTTCCTCCGGTCATCGGATTAATGCCTACCGTGACTTCTCTAATATCGGTGATGGTCGTCAATGAACTGATGATTCTTGTCGTCAGTTGCTTTCCGCCATTCGTTTCAATCGGCTCCCCTGGCATCGATACATTGTTCGCCTGGATTGCTTGTACTATGTCTGATTGGACAAGTCCAAAATTCTCAAGTTTTTTCTGATCCAGAATGACTTGGACCTCTTCCACCAATTTACCTGTAACGGTTACGCTGGCGACCCCTTTCGTCCTGCGCAGCTCCGTTTCCAGACGCTCGGCGATATCCCGTATATCCGCTTCTTCTGAGTTCGTTCGAAGCGATAACTGGAGGACCGGAAATTGTGCAGGGTCAAATTTCATGAACCTTGGGGCATTGGCGCCTTCAGGTACTGGCACTTGGTCGATTCGTTGCATAATGTCCAGTTGCACATCGTCGATTTTTGTAGCCCAGTCAAACATGAGCAGAATGAAGTTTGCACCTTCCTGTGACGACGACTGCATTGATTTCAAGCCGGGGGCAGTCGACAAGCTTGCCTCAAGGGGTTTTGTCAGTTTCTCACTCACTTCCGTGGAAGAGGCACCCGGATAATTGGTGACAACGACTGCTACCGGTGGGTTCAACTCGGGAATGAGTGTCACTGGAATTTTGAAAAAGGAAACTGCCCCTAGGATGATGACTAAAAACATTGTCACAATCGTAAAGACAGGCCGTTTTATGGAAAAGTTACTGATTTTCATTTGCACATCCCTTTCGTCTGCAAAGCGCTTACTACTATCATATTGAAAGATGACAGTAACATCAATCGTGAACTAAATAATCCGCGGGTAAACATAATCGGAAATTTTATCGATCATTTCCGGGGAGTTATCGATCAATTCCGGGGATATATCGATCATTTCGGAGGAGATATCGATCATTTCCCGGAAGTTATCGATCATTTCCCAAGTTTTATCGTCATTTCGTGACCTTTGACCCGCTCAAAAACAGTGCATCGAACAATAGAAAAACCGGAGAGACCAAGTCCCCCGGCTTAACTAATAAATTATAGCAAACTGTACAGTCGGATGTCCGGGAATTTATCACCGAACCAACGAAGTGCAAATTCATTTTCAAATAAGAAGACCAAATTATCATAACGATCCTTCACGAGCATGGAACGTTGCCCCGTCATCGACTCTTTCACATCGCTTTCATTTTCAATCCAGCGAGCGACCTTGGAGCCGATATGCTCCATGTGGACATCAACATTGTATTCGTTTTTCATACGATGCTCGAATACTTCGAATTGAAGTTGACCGACGGCGCCCAATAAAACTTCTTCTGTATGCAATGTTTTGTAATATTGGATTGCGCCTTCTTGGACCAACTGAAGGATTCCCTTATGGAAATGCTTCGACTTCATGACGTTTTTCGCTGTGACACGAACGAACAGCTCAGGCGTGAACTGCGGCAGCGCTTCGAACAGGAAATTCGACTTCCCTCCGACAACAGTGTCGCCGATTTGGTAATTCCCCGTATCATACAAGCCGATGATGTCGCCTGCAACCGCCTCATTCACCGTTTCGCGGTCATCAGCCAGAAATTGTGTTGTCTGTGATAATTTAATCGTTTTTGAAATTCGTGGGACTGTGACCGACATTCCCCTTTCGAATCCGCCCGATACAATCCGGACAAAAGCGATGCGGTCACGGTGAGCTGGATTCATATTCGCCTGGATTTTAAAAATGAACCCTGAGAACTCCTCTGAATTCGGATCGATAAGCTGGTCGTCCTTCGTTTTCCTCGGCTGAGGAGGTGGTGCAAACTGAAGGAATGTCTCCAAAAATGTCTGCACTCCGAAATTCGTCAAGGCACTTCCGAAAAACACGGGTGTTAACTCCCCCTTGGCGACCCTTTCCACGTCGAACTCATTGCCGGCTTCATTCAAAAGCAGAACGTCTTCAAGCGCCTGCTTGTAATAAGAAGTTTCCGTCATCGGATGCTCGACTGCCAGCTCCCCTTCTTCATTCAAAGGAAGGAAATGGCTATCCCCTTCGACACGTGCCTGCTCTATACGATTGTTGTATCGGTCATAAACACCGATAAACTCCTTGCCCATGCCGATCGGGTAATTCATCGCGTATGATTCGATTTCGAGTACCTCTTCCAACTCTTCCATCAGTTCGAGAGGCTCTTTCCCTTGGCGGTCCATTTTGTTCATGAACGTGAAGATTGGAATGCCTCTCATCCGGCATACTTTAAACAGTTTAATCGTCTGAGGTTCGATTCCTTTTGCCGAATCGACCATCATGACAGCGGCATCGACCGCCATTAATGTTCGGTATGTGTCTTCACTAAAGTCTTCGTGTCCAGGTGTATCGAGAATATTGACACGCTTGCCGTCGTAATCGAATTGCAGCACGGAAGAAGTTACTGAAATTCCACGTTGCTTTTCAATTTCCATCCAGTCTGATGTTGCATATTTTCCTGTTTTCTTTCCTTTTACGGTACCTGCGTCACGGATGGCACCGCCGAAATAGAGCAGTTTTTCCGTCATCGTCGTTTTCCCGGCATCCGGGTGGGAAATGATTGCAAACGTGCGCCGTGATGCAATCTCTTCATGTATAGGTTTTTCCATTTTGTCTGAACTCCTTCTTTTCCACTTTTCTAAGCATAGACAGATTGCAAGTCATTTTCAACAATTTTTTCTCCATAGCGCAAAGTCTTTTACTAAAAGGAAAAGAGCTATCTCAATTGACAGCTCTTCATCTTCCTATTTCTCTATATAACCTCTGCCGAACTTCTTCTCCGCCTCATCCAATGCGATCTCTGCATCGGAATGGGGAAGTTTTTCTCTGCCGACAATTTGATAGTCCTCATGCCCTTTTCCGGCAAAGATGATAATATCCCCTTTTTCAGCGACCGAGATAGCATGCCTGACTGCTTCCTCACGATCGCCGATGCACGCGTATTGATCGTGTTGCATGCCCGCTTCTAGCTCTGACAAGATTGTTTCATAAGCTTCATCACGCGGATCATCCGTTGTCAGCACGACATAGTCAGCGATCGATGCCTTCTCAGCCATGATCGGACGTTTAATCCGATCCCTGTTGCCGCCTGTCCCGATGACGAATATCAATTTGCTCCCAGCATCTTTATAAGGAAGCACTGCTTGAATCGCCTTCTCGATTGCATCGGGGGAGTGTGCGTAATCGACATAAATGGTCAACGGCAACTCCGTATCGACTTTCTCCATCCTGCCTTTTGCAGAAGGAATAACTGCAAGCCCTTCGAGGATCACATCCATCTCAAGGCCCTTTGCATATAAGGCTGCAATAACTGCTAGAGCATTATAAACATTGAATTCTCCAATGAGCGCCATCGTGACGTCGAAGCCTCCAACCGGCGAATCCAAGTGGAATGAAGTGCTGTCGACTGTCATCTTGACGTCCGTTGCACGGAAATCCGCATCATTGTAAAGTCCGTACGTAAATACGGGGAATGAGGTCATTTCCTTCATTCGCTCTCCCCAAGGGTCATCCACATTGACAACGCCACACTTCGACTGCGCAAGATCTTGTCCAAGCTGCGCAAATAAAAGCCCTTTTGCATTTCCGTAATTCTCCATCGTTCCATGGAAATCCAAATGGTCATGCGATAAATTTGTGAAAATCGCAATATCAAATTCGGTGCCCGCCAGTCTTCCTTCGACAAGTCCATGAGACGAAACTTCCATCGTCATCGTGGAACATCCTGCATCAGCCGCTTGCTTGATCATTTGCTGTGTCGTCAGCACATCCGCTGTCGTATTTTCAGTTTCAAATAAAATACCGTCCAAATTGAAGCCGATTGTACCTGTTACTGCAGATTTTTCACCAGCATATTGCAATACGGAATGGAGCATATTGCCGATGCTCGTTTTGCCGTTCGTTCCCGTCACGCCGACCATCGTCATCCGCTTGGAAGGATAGTTCAAGAAGCGGGGTGCAAGCAAAGAGATCGCTCTTGACGTGTCTTCCACATAGACGACTGCCACTTTGTCCAAATCGGCTTCGACAGGACTGGACGCCACGACCACTCTTGCCCCATTGTCAATCGCTTTGTGAACGAATGCATGTCCATCCACAGTGAACCCTTTTATACAGACAAATACACCCCCCGCATTGACGGAACGTGAATCGACTGCAATATCCGTTACTATATCGGGTAAAACCCCTTCTACTCTCTTGATCGGCAAACTTGAAAATAAATAATGGGTCTCCATACCGAGTCCACCTTCCAACAATTATTAGTTCATCATTTCGGATACTACATAAGCATGCAATAATTGTGCTGTCGCTTTCAAGGAGTCGACATGAGTCCTCTCCAGCGCATGGGAAGATTCAATTCCCGGACCGAACAGTGCATGTCTAACATCGAAGCCCGCTCGGATTGCAGCAGATGCATCCGATCCATAATAAGGGTAAATATCAAGCTTATACGGGACACTCCCTTTTTCACAAAGAGTCGTCAAGTGCCTCGTCAGCGCATAATGGTAAGGCCCGCTTGAATCTTTCGCACATATCGAAACAGTGTACTCATCGGAAGTTTGTCCATCTCCGATCGCTCCCATATCGACAGCAATATACTCCACGGTTTCGTTCGGGATATTTGAATTCCCGCCATAACCAATTTCTTCATTGTTCGAAATGTAGAAGTGAGTCGTATTCGGAAGTTCCGTTCCGTTTTCCTTCAATGAACGAATCAATTCCAACAGAAGTGCAGTACTTGCTTTATCATCGAGATGTCTTGATTTGACAAAACCGGTTGGCGTCACTTCAAATCTCGGATCGAATGAAACAAAATCTCCCACTTCAATGCCAAGCGCCCTCGTTTCGGCGGCATTCGTCACTTTCTCATCGATCCGCACTTCGATATTGTCGGCATTTCTTTCTGCACTTCCTGAATTACGGTAGACATGGACTGTCGTCTGACGCATCAAAATCGTCCCGCGGACTTCTTTGCCGGAGGCAGTATGTATATGGCAATACTCACCTTCCACCGCATTCCAGTTAAACCCGCCAATCATAGTCAATTTCAGCCTGCCATTGCTTTTGATTTCCTTCACCATCGCTCCAAGCGTATCCGTATGGGCGGTCAACAGCCGGTGGCGTGAATCGTCCTTCCCTTCCAAAGTTGCGATAACAGCCCCTTTATTCGTCCGTGTAAACGGGACTCCGATCTCCCCAAGTTCGTCAATGATGACTTGCATTACTCTTTCAGTGAAGCCAGACGGACTTGGTGTTTCCACCAGTCTTTTCAATAACTCAATTGTTCTTGACTCATTAAATTGATGCATCTCTCATCCCTCATTTCTTTTTCTGAAACTTCTGTTTCCAATATAAAACAAATGTTGTATGATACTTATAATACTACTACTTTCCGAGGTGCATCAATGGAAAACGGTCACTCCCTTCAATCTAAAAATAAATGTCTCATCATTTCTTTCGGTTTAATCGTTCTCCTTCAACTAATCGCATCACCTTTTTTTGACCAACCGTTATATGTATTGCCTATTGCAGCTTGTGCTCTATTCAACCTCAGCCTTTTTGGTTTTCTGCATTTTGGAAATCCGAACCAAAAAATAATTAGTTGGCTAATCATTGTCGGAAGCAATTTTTACATTCTTTCCTTGCTGTTTGTCAACGCAGACTTTCCCTATCTGTTCTTTTTGTTTTTCCCTATTATTATATCTCTCATCTTTAGCGACAAATACTTACTCATCGCCATGCTGGTTTTAACTGCTGTCGAATTAATCGTATTATTGAGGATTCTAGGCCCATACTTCTACCCAGTTAGAGATGCAAAAATAATAATCCACTTCAGTTTCTTATTCATTCTCGTCATGGTGCTACTCTTCTTCATTACAGTGAAAATCGGTCCGCAAATGAAAAAGCTGCTCATTGAAAAAGAAGTGATGAGTATGACTCTTTCCTCGAAGGACGGTTACTTGGATTTGTTTTTCGAACATGCGCAAGATGCGATTGCAGTGTTCAGTCTTGATCAAAAGCTGCTTGCCGTCAATCCCGCATTTGAAGAGGTATACGGGTGGAAAAGAGAGGAGTGCATCGGCAAGTCCATTCAGTTGACACCCCCATCGGAATTCGTAGGAAAGGCAGAGCGCCAGCGATATCTACTGCAAGGAAGGAGCTTTACAAACATCCGGTCAAAAGAGCTTCGCAAGAACGGAACTGTATTTGAAGCAGAAACGACCATGGCACCAATCTATGATAAAAATAAGGAAATCGTAGCATTATCCCTGATCACTCGTGATATAACGGAAAAAATTCAAGCAGAGCGCCTGAAGATTGAAGCGATTAAACTGAATGCAATTGGTGAAATTGCTGCGACTGTCGCCCATGAAGTACGGAACCCGATGACTTCAGTAAATGGATTTGTCCAATTGATGAATGAAGATCCCGATAATCCTTATCGAACGTATACGGAAATAATGGAAAATGAAATTGAAAGGATCAATTTAATCGCGAATGAATTCTTGATTTTATCCAAACCTAATATTAAGCAACGGAAGGAAATTGACGTAGAAAATGCGATTATAGGAGTGATTGACCTTTTTGCAGAGGAGCTGAAAATGCGCCAAATTAATTGCTCGCTGTTTTTAGCGGAGTATCCGTCAACTGTTTTCGGGAATGAAGAAAGTTTAAAACAGGTATTCATCAATCTCATGAAAAATTCTCTGGAGGCAGTACAGGATGGTGGTACCATCTCATTTTATAATTCAATTGTTAATCATACTATTTCCATTACATTGACCGATAACGGCCATGGGATGGATCAGGAGACGTTCAAACAATTGTTTATACCGTTCTTTACGACGAAGGACGGAGCTACGGGACTTGGGCTCGTTATTACGAAAAAAATAGTGTTGGATCATGGCGGGAAAATTGATTTCAATGAACTTCGAAAAAAGGGCACTGAATTGACCGTGACTTTTCCCATTTATTCACTTAATAAAAGTATAGGGCTTGCTACGCTTGCGGAGTAATAACCCGTATTTTCACCATACTGAAAACGTGCGAAGGAAAAGCCTGTACATTCCTTCGCACGTTGCTTTCTAGTATTAGCGGAGTAGAGACTTTACAATCGCTAGTTTTTTTCCATATGGCGGATATCCAAGTCGTACCGACACTTTTGTACTTTTCTTCAATATGGATTTCGAATGAGTGAATAGGTCATAGCTTGCCTTTCCATGATAGGCATTCATGCCGGATGCACCGACTCCACCAAAAGGCAGATGGATATTGCCGACGTGGGAAATGGTATCGTTAATGCAGCCTCCGCCAAACGGAAGTTGTTCCAAGAAATAATCCTGCGCCTGTTCGTTCTCAGAGAAAAGATAGGCTGCTAAAGGTTTGGGTAGTTGGCGGATACGTTGAATAGCCTCCCCTAAATTCCGATAGGACAATATTGGAAGAACAGGACCAAATATTTCATCCTCCATCGCTGGCCCGTCCCATGAAACTCCATCCAATAGAGTCGGACTCACATATAGGTCATCTCGGTCAAATTTTCCACCAATGACGACATGGCTCTTTTCCTTATTGATTATTTCGGCTAGTCGATCAAAATGCTTTGCATTGACGATCCTTCCATAATCCTTACTTTTCGCGCTGTCTTCTCCATAGAAGTCGTGTATGCAGTTAATGAGTTCCTCTACTAGTTTCATCTTCACCGTTTCATGGACGAGAACATAGTCAGGGGCTACACAAGTTTGTCCGTTATTCACGAATTTGCCCCACACAATCCGTTCCGCAGCCCTCTTCAAGTTAGCAGTCTGATCAACGATAACAGGACTTTTCCCTCCCAACTCCAACGTGACCGGCGTCAAACGTTCCGCCGCTGCCTTCATGACAATCTTCCCGACAGCAGCACTGCCGGTGAAAAATATATAATCAAAAGGTGCATGGATCAGTGCGGAAGTTTCCTCGATACCGCCTTCGACGACTTGTACATAGTCTTGAGGAAAAATTCCCGTCAAGATGTCATTTATGATGTTAGCTGTATGGATAGTCGCTTCAGATGGTTTGACGACCGCACAGTTTCCTGCAGCAATAGCACCCACTAACGGATCCATGATTAACTGAAAAGGGTAGTTGAAAGGTCCAATAATCAACACGGATCCATATGGTTCCCGAACGATAAAACTTTTTGCCGGTTGCAGATGTACTGGCGTCTTCACAGACTCAGGCTCCATCCATTCCTTCAAATGTTTCATCATGAATGAAATGCTAGATAATACGAATCCAACTTCCGTCACATACGATTCAAACTGGCTTTTCCCTAAGTCTTTCTGCAACGCTTCAAAAATCTCTTCTTCCTTTTGAACGATCGCTTTTTGTAAACGACCCAACATGCCTAACCTGAATTCCACATTTTTTGTAGCTCCGGAATCATAAAAGTTTCGCTGAAATGCGATTTTCGATTCGATATCTCGAGAAAATTCCACAAATACCCCGCTCCTTCAACAAATCATATTGTCAATATAGCAAAAGAACTGAATTCACTTCGTCAAATTCCGACCAATTACGCAGTTTGGGGAATTGAACGCCAACATATACTATGATTACTTAATTCATTAATTTGCACCCGGAATTTGAGTGTAACAACCTATATCGCCAATGAAAAAAGGCTTGTTTATCCGATTGGCAAGCAATAGGTCTAATGATTCCTTTTCGGTAGTACGCGTTTCAGTCCCTCTCATTCACGGGTAAAGACATATCACATAGCCACAAACCAATACTGAATGAAACGGAGGAAATGAACATGACAACAACAGAAACTTGGTGGGAAACAATTTTTGAGGGGAATCTTTCATTAGGTCTCAACAAGGAGCGCGTCACAGACCTGGATAATGAAACTTTCCTCTACTTTGACCCAAAACATGAAATGGATCATGATACTAACCAAAACCATACACATTAATTAACACTAATTGACATGCTTCCCGATTGACGGGAAGCTTTTTTATGCCCTGCTCCAGGTAAGTTTATGCTCCTTGTTATTCTATGCTTCTCCACAAATATAACGCAGCATAACTTAAATATGGTGACCACGACGGAAAATGGACAAGCATTTCATCAACAGTCGACTTACGGTCTAGATTCCATAAGTGTTGTAATGCATTTTGTAGACCGATGTCAGCGACAGGAAACAAATTCGGCCGCCCTAGCCCGAACATGAGGAAGTTTTGGGCAGTCCACGGACCAACTCCGCGATGCTTGACCATCTCTTTAATCACTTCATCATCATCCATCCGAGTAAACTTCGATAAATCCAACTTGCCATCCACTATCGATCTAGACAATCCGATTACATATTCCGCTTTCCGGCCACTGAATTGAAGCTTTCGCAAATCCTCCACATCGAGCGCAGCAATTGTTTCTGGATTCGGATATCTCCACACTCCATCCTGGTAAGAACCAAAAGATTCTACAAATCGCATTGTTAACACATGAGAAAAAGCCAAATTCAACTGCTGGTGAATGATGTTTTTCATTAACGTACCATAAAGTGAAAAACTTTGGATGAGAGGCGTACCAGCATGATCCTTGAAGAGCTTTTCAAGATCCGTATCGATAAAATGATCTGCAATTTCATCCAACGGACGGTCAAAATGAAATACGGACATAAGCTGATCAACCTGCTTTGTATTCATCGCATTTTTCAATAGGAAGGATGGAGACTCTATCGAACCTAAGCCATATAGGCTGACGATATTCCCTTCCTCCATCGGAATGCGGATTTCGCGTTTCGTAAGGTCCACAGCGTTCACAGGATCCCCCGCTAGTCGTTCCAGTGCTCTATCAAAGTCGTATGCGAACGGAATCGAAAATTGTGCATCCATGATCATCACCTCTTTTCTTCATATTCTACCTTTTTTTCGTGCTTTAAAAAAACTTTTAGAAAAAGTGTTGACTTCTATGGAAAACAAGCTATAATAATAAATGTGCAGTAAGCAAGCAACACTTTCTCCCGATTCCGTAGCTCAGCTGGGAGAGCGCTACCTTGACAGGGTAGAGGTCGCTGGTTCGAGCCCAGTCGGAATCATTAGGTGCCAAACCTATTGGGACAACCGTCGGAACAACGGTTGATCCCGTATAAACAGACCTATTAGGCCGGATGCCTAGGGTCTGTTTTTTTACTACTACTATTCCTAACGACTTAAGTACACGACTAGCTTCCTGATTATCAACAAAAAAATATCAGTGGTTAATCTGACGTTTCTTCTTTTACTACAATATTAAAATGCTCTTTGATAACCCCCCTCTCTAACGAATACTTTCCACAAGCGCTTTCCATCTCTGACATGCGCTATTCCGAACTCCTTTCAACAATCCCCAGAAATCGTTTTTTTCCATCCCTAATTCATCCCGTCACCTGATATCTGTCCAATTCACCGCAAAACCACTTCATATACTGTATTACAATTCACGAGGGAGGTGGTTCTATGGGTTCAGGTACAGGTGGGTATGGATATGGCAGCAGCTTTGCGTTAATCGTCGTTCTGTTCATTCTCTTAATTATTGTAGGTGCCGCCTTCTACGGTGGCGGATATTAAGTTCAGCATTCGACTCAAGCCTCTGCCCTTCAACAAGAAAACTACCTCACAATACAGACCCTCGGCTTGAGCCGAGGGTCTGTTTTTTTATTCTCTCTTCCGCGGCCTGTCACTTGTTTAATTGTGTCAAAGTCACTGACAGATTAATACACTAACTTGAAGAAGAGTAGGCAGAAAAACAGGAGGTATGGATGTGTTCTATCATATAAAGGAATTGCAATTCCGTTCCAAGCCAGAAAGGCCGGATCCTTTGTTTGCGAAGCAGCTGCAGGAGATTTTAGGAGGACAATTTGGAGAGATATCCGTTGCATTGCAATATTTGTTCCAAGGGTGGAGTGTTCGGGGCAATGGGAAATACAAAGATTTATTGATGGATACCGGAACGGAAGAATTGGCTCATATCGAAATGTTGGCCACGATGATTGCCAGACTTTTAGACGGCGCGCCTGTCGGGGATTTAGAAGCCGCCGCGAAGGATCCAATTATCGGCGCGATTTTAGGAGGAATGAATCCGCAGCATGCAATCGTTTCAGGCTTAGGCGCCATGCCGGCTGACAGTGTCGGAAACAGATGGACGGCTGACTATATCATCGCTAGCGGTAATCTTCTTGCTGATTTCAGGGCAAACCTCAATGCCGAGTCGCAAGGGCGACTACAAGCTGTCAGGCTATACGAGGCAACCAATGACCGAGGGGTCAAAGACATGCTTTCTTGGCTGATCGCCAGGGATACGATGCACCAAAACCAATGGCTTGCGGCTATACATGAATTAGAAGCAAAAGAGAACGTAGTCGTACCAAGCACATTCCCGAAAGAATTGGAGAAGCGGCAAGTTTCTTATACTCTATTCAACTTTTCGCGGGGGAATGAAAGCGCCGAAGGTCGTTGGGCACACGGACCAAGCATAGACGGCGAGGGAGTCTTTCAATACATTGAAAATCCAGTACCATTCGGAAAGATACCAACCCTTCGCCCAGCCCCACCGTATATACATGACACTCCTCCCTCCGTCATCATGGATAGAGGCATGCATTTGGGACCTCCAAACATCTGTTAACTAATCCTTACTGCTTGAGCTTACAAAAAAGTCCGATGTAATGGGTGTGCCAGGTTCAGAACTTAGCACACCTATAGCCACTCACCTTGATTAAAAAACAATATCCGAAAAAAGTTTGACAACTTTGTGAACAAGGTAAATAATATAGAAAAGGGGTGTTGGTAATGGAATCCAAATTTAAGATGTTAAATGCCGTTAAGATTGTAGGTCTTACAGTGCTAGCAATCGGAATCTCCATTTTCTTATACGGTTTCTTTGTAAGCGATTACAGCGCAATCACCGGCATCGGAATTGGAACTGTGATGGGAGCTATTTTCATTTTCCTGATGGGGGTCTTCTTTGTCGCAACGGAAGAAATGCTCGAAAAGACGGAAAAAGGGATGCGCAGCATTCAATAAAAATGAAAGGAGCGCCCATAGAGGCGCTCCTTTCATTTTACGTCTAGACTCCGGGCGCCAGATGCTCGGGTCATAAGCCATCCCTGCTGCGAGGCAAAGAACGCCTCTTCGCAGGGTTGTCTTATGCCTATCGCATCTAAGCAGGCACCCTTCGCTTTTGTTCTATTACATATCCCATACCAATATTAACAACGTTCCGAAGATGGTGACGAGCGCGATAGCGATTCCGTAATAAATATTTGCGTAAATCGCCACTTTGTCTTCCGACTCGCCTGCATGCATAAAGCCGACAAGTTGAACGGCAGCCTGAATGAAGGCCGTAGCCAAAAGAATCGTCATCCCTACCGCAAATGACACATCCAAGAAGTAGACCGTTAAAGCTGCAGCAGTCAGAACTAACGAAAAGACAAATCCCATAACTTGTTTACGCGGGAATAATTCGCTCATGTTACATCATTCCTTTCAAGTAGATGAAGCTGAAGATGAAGATCCAGACAACATCTAAGAAATGCCAGTATAGTGAGAAGATGAATGATTTATTGGCCGTCTCTGGCGTCAACCCACGTTTTTTCACTTGCATGATAATGAATAGTCCCCAGAAGAGACCGACTGTCACGTGCGCACCGTGCGTCCCTAATGTCGTCAAAAGGATGCCTGTGAATGCACTCACTTGAAGGCCTGCGCCAACATGGACATAATGTGTGAACTCATAAATTTCGACGCCCAAGAATGCCAGTCCGAGGAGTAATGTGACGGCAAAGAACGTCATCATTGCATTTTTTCTACCGAGCCGCATGGCATGAACGCCAAGACCGATTGTAAAACTACTTGTTAACAGTAAAATCGTTTCAATGAGCACCGGCGTTATTTCGAAAATCTCTGCGCCAGCCGGTCCGCTTCCCGTACGATGTTCCAATGTAAAATAGGTTGCAAAAAGCGTCGCAAACAACATCACTTCAGCCCCCAGGAAAATCCAGAAACCTAATATGTTCAACTTATTCTGTTCTGTACCATATTCGAGCGGAAGCGAGTTATCGGTTTTCATCAGCTAACACCTCGCTATCTTTTTCTGTTGCTTCTATTTCTTCGACAGGAATGTAATAACCGTCGTCTTTTTCAAATGATCGGTGAGCCATGCATGCAAAGATTGCAATGGTCGTAATAATCGCCGGAATCCACATACTGAATATGAATGAGAAGCCCCAAACAAAGAAGATGCAACTCATGATAAATGGCACTCCGCTGTTATTCGGCATATGAATCTTTTCAATGCTTCCTTTGAATAAAGGCTGACCTTTTTTCTTATAATCCCAGAATGCTTCGATGGAATCGACATGCGGTGTCCGAGCAAAGTTGTACGATTGAACAGGAGTCTGTGTCGCCCATTCAAGTGTACGGGCATCCCACGGATCTGAACCGATATTTCGTGAAGAATGCCGCGTGCTGTAATAGACGTTATAGACGATTAATGCAAAGCCGATCGCCAGACCAACTGCTCCCACAAAGGAAAGCATGTTCAATGGACCATATCCAGATGCTTCAGAGTACGTGTACATCCGGCGCGCTTGCCCATCCAATCCAGTGAAGAACATTGGGAAGAATGTGACGTTAAAGCCGATTGCGATAAACCAGAATGCCCATTTTCCGATTCGTTCATTGAGCATGAAGCCGAACATTTTCGGCCACCAGTACGTAAGACCGGCCAGCATCGCGAATACGACACCCGGAATGATTGTGTAATGGAAATGCGCAACCAAGAACATCGTATTATGGTATTGATAATCGGCACTCGCCATACCGAGCATGACTCCTGTCACCCCGCCGATTGTGAAGATCGGGATGAACCCTACTGAATACAACATCGGAACTGTAAATTCAATTTTCCCTTTCCGCATTGTCAACAGCCAGTTGAATATCTTAATTCCCGTTGGAATCGCAATCGCCATTGTTGTAATGGAGAAGATACTATTGGTTAGAGGTCCTTGCCCCATTGTATAGAAGTGGTGAGTCCAGACTAAGAATGAGAAGAAGGAAATAATCACAATTGAAGCGACCATCGATGTATACCCGTAAAGATTACGGCGTGAAAACGTGGAAATGATTTCACTATATATACCGAATGCCGGCAAAATGAGGATATATACTTCCGGATGTCCCCAAACCCAGAACAGGTTCGCCCAAAGCATATCCATTCCGCCATTAGTCATCGAGAAGATATGGGTGCCGAATAGACGGTCCATCGTTCCCAACAAAAGTGTAACTGTAAGGACTGGGAATGCGAAAACTACAATCGCGTTCGTGATTAAAGCAGTCCAAGTGAACATTGGCATTTTCATCAATTTCATACCAGGTGCTCTCATCTTAAAGATTGTCGTAACGAAGTTAATACCCGAGATCAATGTACCAATACCGGCTATTTGAATCGACATCAAATAATAATTCGTTCCGACGGATTGACTGAAGTCATTCCCTGCAAGCGGGAAATACGAAGTCCAACCAGCATCAGGAGAACCCCCGATAACGAATGAGATATTGAATAACATTGCACCCATAAAGAACAACCAGAAACTAAGTGCATTCAAACGTGGAAACGCTACATCGCGCGCCCCGATTTGTAAAGGTACAACGAAGTTCATTAGCGCATAAATGAATGGCATCGCCATGAAGATAATCATTACTACTCCATGGGTCGTAAATACTTCATTGTAATGTTGTGCATCCAACAATTTGTTGTCAGGCACGGCAGTTTGCGCCCGCATCATCAACGCATCAACACCGCCCCGGAATAGCATGAGCAATGCAGCAATGATATACATGATGCCGATACGCTTATGATCAACAGTTGTCAACCACTCGCGCCATAAATAACTCCATTTTTTAAAATATGTTAAGCCTATTAAAATCGCAATAACGGTTAGACCGATGGCAACCATAGATGCGTAAATTGCAGGGCTAGGATGAGGTATGGCGAATCGATCAAAGTAATCCATACTTGTTGTACTCCTTCCGAAAATTTATTTCGTGGCAAATTAACTATAAAGAGAATTCTAGTAGATTTATTTGTGTGCCGAATGATCCGTATCTACATCGCCGTGTGCGTCATCTGTGTCATGTTCTCCCTCATGGGAGTGCTTTGTTCCATGATTGTGACCTTCAGGCGGTGGCAAGAATTCCAAATGAGTTCCACTGAACGTCATTTGACCAAGATGACCCGGTTCCAGCAACTCAGCAAACTTGTCTTCTGTTAAAGGCTCGGCAGTCGCTCTCACTTCCTCGACCCATTTATCGAACTCGTCTGCTGGCATTGCCTCTACATGGAAGATGTTTTCGGCGAAGCCTTTCCCGCTGAAGTTTGCATTTCTCCCCATATATTCTCCAGGAACATCAGCTGCTAAATGTAATGTGGTGATCATATCCGACATTGCATACTTCTGTCCGCCAAGCTGCGGAATCCAGAAGCTAGTAATCGGACCGTATGAGTAAAGTCTAAATTCCAATGCTCGGTCGGTCGGGATATATAGATAATTCACCGTCTCAATATTTTCTTCCGGATAACTGAAATGCCATTTCCAGTCAGAGGAAGAAGCGTAAACGACCAATGGTTTCTGATCTTCATATCCTTTTGGTGTCGCCTCCACTTCATAAGTGGACCTTACTGTGACGATAGATAGGAAGATGATGATAATTATCGGTATCCCGACAATTATCGACTCAACAATCGGATTGCCTTCGATATGCGGAGGTTCATAATCCTCATCTTGTTTCGAAGCTCTATATTTCACAATCACATACACCAACAGAGCGAAAACAGCAATGACAACAATCGCCATCGTCGCAATCGAAATCCAAATAACATTGGATATTGTTTCAGCTTGAGGTCCTTTCGGATCCAGGACCATTACCGGTTCACAACCTGCCAACACGGCAAGAATACCGATAACCAGACTTAAAAGCGTCAATTTCCTTTTCATGGAAGTACCCCTTTCTTGTGTTCTATAAGCTATAGAAACAGCATTTGAAATTATAGTAATTTAGCAGTTCTTTGAGCTAGGTGCTTATCTTAATATAATAAATCGCCAAAAACAATCAGCAGGTGTACACTTCACAAAAACTTCACTAAAAAAAGAAGAATACTGTCACAAACCTTTCAATAAACATCTATATAACTGTCACACTCTTAATATCGTTTGGACATATTTTATTAATAAATATTAAAATACACTATTGAAATAAGCTTATTGCATTTTATTACCAACTTAAGATGTTATTATTTTCATAGTAATTTGATTGGAGCTTTCCAACTTGTCATTTCCCTATCGATAAAAGGGACGAACAGATTTTCACACCTTTTCTTCATCAAGCATTTTATAACAAAAATAGGAAGAACCTTGCCCAATTAGGGCAAATGTTCTTCCTATGTTTATACAGTTTTTGTGAAGTTTTAAGATGGTAAAAATAATAGATGACTTTCTAGTGGAAAGGTTATCATGTGCTGATAAAAACTGAATTTATTTGAAAAATAAACCAAACATATTCATTCATCTGTTTCGTTAAATTGTTCAATTCTCTGTCCGATTTCATCCCGTACCCGCTGGAAGAATGCCCATTTTTCCTCTTCCGTTCCCGTCGCTTTTGCCGGATCTTCGAACCCCCAGTGAGCACGTTTTGTCTGAGGAGGCGTCACAGGGCAATTGTCATCGGCATCACCGCATAGCGTGACGATGAAATCAGCATTGTTCAGTATGTGCATATCAATAAGATCTGACGTTTGACCCGAAATGTCGATTCCTACTTCATTCATCGCTTTTATGGCGTTCGGATTGACACCGTGCGCTTCAATCCCGGCGCTAATAACATCCCATTCCTCACCGAGGATCTTTTTTCCCCATCCTTCAGCCATCTGGCTACGACAAGAGTTGCCGGTACAAAGGAAGTAAATAGTTTTTTTCTCCATGTTTACACACTTCCTTTTCCAATATTAGATAATCAATAACCATACGTACAATCCGACTAGGGTGATGAAAAGTGTAGGGATCGTCAGAATGATTCCGACTTTAAAATAAGTCCCCCACCCGATTTTTACTCCTTTTTGTGAAAGGACATGCAGCCATAGCAACGTTGCGAGTGAACCGATCGGCGTAATTTTAGGGCCTAAATCCGACCCGATGACGTTCGCGTAGATAAGCGCTTCCCGAATCGTTCCTGTCGTATTCGTTTCAGCTATTGCGAGTGCATCAATCATGACTGTCGGCATATTGTTCATGATGGATGATAAAAATGCTGCTATGAAGCCCATTGTTATCGTAGCGGCAAAGAGACCTTGGTCAGCGGCCAGTTGAATGACATTCGCCAAGACACTTGTCAAACCGGCATTTTTCAACCCGTAGACAACAACATACATGCCGATTGAGAAGAAAACGATCGCCCAAGGTGCCCCTTTCAACACTTGTTTCGTGTGAACTGCTGGGCTTCTCTTTGCCATGACTAAGAAGAAGATGGCTACTATTCCTGCGATAAAAGACACCGGAAGTCCAATGAATTCACTTGAGAAGTAACCGACGAGTAATATGCCGAGGACTCCCCAAGAAAGCCGGAACATCCTGTGGTCTTTGATTGCTTGTTTCGGCTCTTTCAATTCGGCGACATCATACTTTCCAGGAATACTCTTTCTGAAAAACAAATACAAGACAAGAATGCTCGCGACTAATGAAAATAAGTTCGGAACAATCATCCTTGAAGCATATTCGGCAAAACCGATGCCGAAAAAGTCGGCTGAAACAATATTGACCAAGTTGCTCACAACTAAAGGTAATGATGTCGTATCTGCGATAAATCCGCTTGCAATGATAAATGGGAATATCATTTTATCGCTGAACTTCAAATTCCGAACCATCGCTAAAACTATCGGCGTCAAGATGAGTGCCGCACCATCGTTCGCAAACAAAGCCGCTACAATTGCACCAAGAAGGCTGACATAAATGAACATGCACAGCCCGCTCCCCTTGGCTAGCCGAGCCATATGTAAGGCAGACCATTCAAAAAATCCGATTTCATCGAGTATTAAAGAGATGATGATGATTGCAATGAAAGCGAGTGTTGCATTCCAAACAATGCCCGTAACATCGAGCACATCCCCGAAGTCAACAACACCAAACAGCAATGCAATAATTGCCCCAGCACATGCAGACCATCCAATCGAAAGGTTTCGAGGCTGCCAAATAACAAAAATGAGCGTAAAGATAAAAATCAGTGACGCAGTTATTACTAAATACAAATGACTTCCTCCTTATTCACAACAAATACGTAATCCTTGCGCCTCCAACTTTTCAATGGAACTTCCTTGATCTGGCAAGTGTTTAAGGACGCTAGAAATCAATGGATAATCTTCGTGTTCCTGATTGATTGAATAAAAGATCCACTGTCCCCTACGTTCTTCTTTCACCAATTCGATATCCCTTAATTTACGTAGATGTTGACTTATCGCCGGCTGACTCATCTTAAAGATTGCGACAAATTCACACACACAGCAATCATGTGATTCAAGCAATTTCATCATCGTCAGCCTCGTTTTATCCCCGAGAAGCTTAAATATTTGCGATGCTTTTTGTAAATCAATCGACTCTGTTGTTTTCATTTATCATCACTCCTCGTCAGTATCATATAATTATATGCTTATATATACAAGTGTAAAAAACCGGCAACCTTAAAAGATAGCCGGTTTTGTAATCATTGCATTGGTATTAGAATTTCTACGACTTCTTCCTCTGCATTTTCTTCGAGGTAGAATACCTCAATAGGAAACGATCGGTCATACAATTTCGGCTTATATCCATTCTCCCCCATAAGCTTTCCCCATCACCTGTTTACTTTTATACTATTTACACCAAAAGAATAATTCTCCCCAAAAGAAAAAAGCATTCTCCAGTACGAAGAGATGCTTTTAAGGGTTTTATCCTATAAATGATGCGATAAAAATAATGATGATGGCAAGCGGTGCGATGAAGCGTACGATAAACTTCCATGCATGATTCATGAAAGGGTTCATTCGCAGCTCATCATTGGTTTCCATCGTTGTCAACACATGGCCGGCAAAGTAGGAAATGAGAAAGGCTCCTATCGGTAATCCAATTCGGCTTGTTAGGATATCTGCAAAGTCGAAGAAAGTTCCCCCGGGCAGTTTTACATCGGATAATACACCGAAAGATAACGCGCTTGGAATTCCGACGATGAATATCAATAATCCAAATACCCAAGCCGCCGTCCGTCTTCGTTCAAGATTCTCTCTTATCCCCGTTGAAACAACAATTTCCAACATGGAGATGGATGATGTCAACGTCGCGAATAATAATAAAATAAAGAACAAAATCAAGAAGAATCCACCAAACGGGATTTCATTGAAGATTGCCGGCAATACGACAAAGATCAATCCTGGCCCTTCTGCCGGAGATTGCCCGAGTGCAAATACGGCCGGAAAAATGACAATGCCCGCGAGCAGCGAGATGAAAATATTCAAAATCGACACATTGAAAGCGGATTGGCCAAGACGCTCCTCTTTCGGCAAATAGGACGCGTACGTCATCATCGCTGTAACTCCCACGCTTAACGAAAAGAATGCCTGTCCAAGTGCAAGCAATAATGTTTTTCCGGTCAAATACGACCAATCCGGCACGAATAGAAAACGGACGCCTTCCATTGCCCCTTCTAATGTCAAAGAACGAATCGCCAAGATGATGAAGAAAATGAAAAGCAAAGGCATCATCCACCGGCTCGCACGCTCTATTCCGCCCTTAATTCCACTCTGGACAATCCATATAGTCAAAATCATGAACACTGCCTGTGCAATGAGCACTTCACCAGGATTCGCTATAATCGTATTAAAGAGTCCTCCATAATCGGCAACATCAAGATTAAACAATAATGCTCTTGCCAAATAGGATAGGATCCACCCACCTACTACGCTGTAAAATGATAACAGGATGAAAGAACTGAGTAACCCCATCCATCCAATTAAAAACCACGGCTTACCTGGTGCCAGCTTCTTTAATGAAGTGACAGCATCTTTCTGTCCCCTTCTCCCGATTACAAATTCAGCCAACAATATTGGCAATCCGATCGCCAGTGTACAAATAATGAATAGCAATACAAAAACACTTCCGCCGTTCGTGCCTGCCATATAAGGAAACTTCCAAATAGCGCCCAGTCCGATTGCGCTTCCGGCCGCCGCCAATACAAATCCGATTTTCGATGTCCATTGCTCACGTTGTTTCATTCAATCACTCACTTCGTTCCTAGTGTCACCACTGAATTTTGTATCATTATACCGTATCATGAATACAATCAATACTTTTTTTATTATTCCGCATACTGCCGTCTGTTATTTTGTTTTATTATATAGGCAAAGGGAACTATGTACTGTAACAGGAAGTGGTATAATGGAACTTTTTATAGTAATTAGCCAGATGGATCATAAAACGGTTTGATGGGACTCGCAAAGTACCGGGGAGAGAAGAAAAAGGAGCTTAGCTATGAGGTTACAAAGGCAATGCCCATTTCTGAATTGCAAATCGGTCTTAATTACCTGTTGAATTATGCAATCTGGAAATTGAATGATTGAAGACAAAACCCTTGCCGAATATTGGCAAGGGATTCATCTTTTTAAAATTGAATATCTTGGGGGTCTTCTCCCTTTTTATTCATGAGACGCATGGAATCAGGGGTTACTTTCAAGATGACAAGGTCCGGATCTTCAGGTCCAGTGAAATATGGCTCCATATGCTCATTCCAGACTTTCTTTTTCATGCTTTCCTCGTCGGAAATCGTTACGGTTCCCATAATTTCAAGGTACTCGTCCCCAAAACCTTCCCCATCATAGCCGATCAAAATATGCGTATTCGGATTCTGCTCAAGTTCATCCACTTTATCGGTCTTTTTTGAAGTTGCCGTATAGAGCGTAAAATCCTCGGTGAAAAATGTCATATACCTGCTGAAAGGCTTGCCCTGTTGGACAGTCGCCATCGTTCCGACATAGCTTTCATCCAGGATTTTACGAGCGGTTTTTTTCGCATCCATTTCAATCACTCCTCATTTATTGTCTCTCTTAACTGTTCCTAAAACGAGGAGAAACTAAACATTCGGCCATAAACCTATCAAATCAATTTTCCCAACAAACTATCATGTGTCACGTATAATAGACATTAATGACAATGTCAATAAAGGATGTGTCTAAATGGCAAAGGAGCTTTTCATCACAACGGATTTGCAAAGGGATTGGATGGATAAATTAAGTAAACTTGAACAACAATTTCGAAACTCGGCTGAACAGACGGACCGACTTGCTAAATTCCCTAAAGAAAATATACAATCGCTTGTTGGAATGGGCTATACAACCCTCGCACTTCCTAAGGAATATGGCGGAGGTGGAATGACCGTGACCGACATGATATTGATGCAGGAGACGATCGCTTCCTTTGATGGAGCAACCGGTTTATCCATCGGTTGGCATCAAGGCGTTGTCGGCGACCTTTATGCGAATGAGCTATGGGAGAAGAAGAATTTGGAACGGTTTGCAAAGGAAGTTTTGAACGGAGCTCTAGTGAACCGTGCGGCAAGTGAAGCGCAAACCGGCAGCCCGACTCGCGGTGGTCGACCCCAAACGAAGGCAGTCAAGAAGGATGGGCATTGGGTCATTAACGGTCAGAAAAACTTCACTTCCATGTCGCCTGTTCTCACGCATTCCCTCGTTTCTGCCTGGGTAGAAGAACGTGAAGGAATCGGCTTTTTCCTCGTAGATCAATCATGTGAAGGCGTATCCATCAAAGAGACCTGGAATATGGTTGGGATGCGTGGTACGGAAAGTCATGATCTCGTTTTGGATAATGTAAGAGTCAATGAGGAGGATTTCGTTGAGTTCAGTAAAGGTCGACGCGGAGACAAATTGAACGGCTGGCTTCTTCATATACCTGCCTGCTATTTAGGAATCGCGCAGGCAGCACGTGATTATGCAGTGAAGTTTGCTGTCGAATATAGTCCGAATAGCATTGCAGGGACGATTTCGGAATTGCCCAATGTACAAAGTCATATCGGACAGATCGATTTGGATTTGATGAAAGCGAGGCATTTTTTATACAGTGTAGCAGCCGCATACGATAACCCGGAACGGCGCAAGTCAATGAATCAGGAATTAGGCGCAGCGAAGCACATCGTGACTAATGCGGCCATTAGTATTGTCGATCAAGCGATGCGTCTCGTCGGTGCGAAAAGCTTGGAGCTGTCCAATCCATTGCAACGCTATTATCGGGATGTCCGCGCTGGATTACATAATCCACCAATGGATGATATGGTCATTTCAAAGTTGGCGCAATCCGCGATTGAAGGTATGAATAAATGATCAAAAGACTTGTCATTACAGGCTATAAAGCACATGAGTTAGGTATCTTCAATGATAAGCATCCGGGCATTGGCATCATAAAAAAGGCGTTGAAAAACCGATTGACTCCCCTACTTGATAGTGGCCTGGAATGGATAATCGTCAGCGGACAGCCAGGAGTTGAGACATGGGCTGCTGAAACGGTGATCGACTTACAAGACACGTATCCGGACTTGAAGTTCGCGATTATTACTCCCTTTCAGGAACAGGAGAAGAATTGGAACGAGGCGAAAAAGGAAGCGTATCAATTCATCCTTGCTCATGCGGATTACTCCGTCAGTTTAACGAAACGCCCTTACGAAGCGCCTTGGCAATTCATCGAAAGGGATAAGTTCTTACTTCGGAATTCGGATGGGATCTTAATCGTATACGATGAGGAGAATGATGGCTCACCGAAATTCATGAAGAAGATGGCGTTGAAATTTGCGGAAACGAGCGATTATGAAGTGCTGACGATATCTGCTGATGATTTACAGCTTGTCGCTGAGGATTTGCAGAGAAGGGATTGGGATTAAACACTTTTCTGGTTTATGTTCACTTGCAACGCTTTATGATCACTTGCAACGCTTTATGATCACTCGCAGCGATTTATGATCACTTGCAGTGATTTATGATCACTCGTATATTAGGTTATTTTAATTCTACACTTCCCTCTCCATAGTAAAAGCTGTCCGTCAGTCAACCGACTGCGGACAGCTTTTCTGTAAATCACTTCTGATGTTTCTCCAAAAACTCCAGCATCTGGCTGTATACTTTAATTTCATTTTCCTTCTTCGAGAAGCCATGTCCTTCATCATCCAACACGAGATATTCGACATCGCGGCCAAGCTCTGTCAACTTCGCAACGATCTGGTCGGATTCCTCTTTCACTACGCGCGGGTCCTTCGCGCCTTGAATGACCAACATCGGCTTTACCATTCCGTCCAGATACGTGACAGGTGAATCTTTGATGAACCGCTCCTTATCACGCTCCGGATCTCCTAACCAGCGCTCCATGATCGGCTTCCAGTGAGGCGGAACGGAATTGACGAATGTGAATAAATCGGATACGCCAAAAATGTCCACAACCGCTTTGAAGAACTCGGCATGTCTTCCGTGCAGCAGCAATGCCATATAGCCACCATAGCTGCCCCCGACAAGGAATAGACGGTCACGATCTGTGATGCCATTATCGAAGAGCCACTCGATTCCTGCAAGACAGTCGAGGCGTGGTCCCTCTCCCCAGTCCTGTTCAACCATTTTCGTGAACTCCGAACCATATCCTGTACTTCCCCGGAAGTTCGGCGCAAAAATGTTATAGCCCCTATTTAAGAAGCATTGGAACATCGAACGGAACATTTTGCGTTCGGACGACTGAGGACCTCCATGCGGCCAGAAGATCGTGTAGCCATTTGCATTCTCCTCTTTTGCCTTAAATAAAAGGGCCTCAATTTCCAAACCGTCGAATGATACATATGAAACGATATCAGGTTCCACCATCCCCTCCTGGCTGACACCTAACACCCTATTATCCGTCAACTGATCCCACGCTTGTCCGTCAGTTGATTTGAAAATGTTATGAGGAACTGTCGCACTGCGACCTAAGATATACAGATTTCCTGACTTGGCAAATCGAACCTGTTCAATTACATCGACAGGCAATGTGCTCTCTTCAAGCTTTCCATTCTTAAGATGGTATCTATATAATTTATCTTCAACACCTTTAGAAGTGATGAAATAAAATTCCCCATTTTCCTTATTGAATTTGATTGTCTGTACGCTTTCCCCTTCCACTTCCAACACTTTCGAAAAGGATTTTGTAGTCAAATCAAACTTGGCAATGTAGGTAAAGTCACTTTCATAATCTGTCACAAAATAAATCGTGTTGTCATCTGTGAACACTGGATCACCCGCGACATGCACTTTTGAAGCATCCGGCGTTAAATTGAATGTGTCCTCACCAATTTTTACAAAGCTGACGACATATGTGTTTGCGAAGGCCTGTGAATAGACGAATGCCTTTTCATCATCCGAAACCGCGGCAAGCTCCGTGGTCGAAGTCTCTCCCAGATGCAATAACGTGTCTATGCCAGTTTCCAAGTTCCGCATATGTGTATTCAAGTACATCGGATTATCCATGGACGTCACATAATAAAGCCGTTTCCCGTCATCGCTTAAATGACTGAAGTAGAACTTCTCATTCGATTCTCCAGTAATTAACGGTTGCGGCAAGCCCCCTTCAAATGGCACCGAATAGATTTGATAGTTTTCATCCCCATCATTATCATATCCCGTTAGAACGTACCGGTTGTCCGAATCGAATTTAATGAAATTGCATGATTCATCCCGATGGGCGAATAAATAAGGGTACGTGCCTGGCAAATCCATTGCCCATAAATTCATCTTGCCATTCAGATTCGAATTGAAAATGAGCTTCGTTTCATCGTTGTTCACAGCGAAATTCGTAATCGTATACGTCCGGAAAAATTGCTCCACTGTCGGTTTTGCAAAAGGTATCATGTTTCTCCTCCTAGACTACTATTCTCTTACCACCTACATTACAGTATAACATTTCTAGACTTATGAAAGAATGTCATTTCACACTCTTCTTTGAATATTTCTCTAATTACTTCAAATCTGCATCCCCTATTGCATACGCTGTCTTAGTGGGGGTGAAAATGATGGAAAATGAACACCAGCAACAAAATGGCATGGCAATCAGCGCACTTGTTTTGGGGATTTTGGGAGTCGTGTTAAACCTGATTCCTATCATTCCTTATCTATTGGGCATCCTAGCTATCATCTTCGGCGTCTCGGGGAATAAAATGCAAAATGGCAAAGGGATGGCGGTTGCGGGCATCGTATTAGGGTGCATCACACTGGGAATGAAAGTCTTCTTTTGGATATTCATCATTCTTTTGGGTGGGTCGGGCTATTAAGTGAATGCAAAAATGCCGCGCCGGGTAACTTTTTCGGAGCGGCTTTTTAATCATGGCTTTTCCAATTGATTCTCTACCAAATCCCCAATGAACGGAAGCTTATAATAGTTCCCTTGATAAGCTTGATACATCATAAAGATCATCAGTGCGAATGCGAGCGGGCTTAACAGCAGGCTTGCAATAGCTCCGAATACTGGAATGAATCCCAATATGATGCTAATCAGGAAGATGGCAATCGCCGTAAAAACGGATTGCAAGGCATGGAATCGGATGTACCGGTTTTCTTTTTCCATGAAAAGAAAAATAAGGCCAATAATAAAGATGTAACAGAGAAGCCCTCCCACATTCTCTGTTAGTCCGATTGATGTTTTATCTCCTTCCGCTTTAACTTGCAGCTTGGCCTCTTCCGATGCTTGCTCATTTGCAGCTAGTCTTTCCTTGTCTTTTTCATTCATTTTCCGTCCCCCTCTCCCCTTTATTATATTGAACAGGTGTTAGAATGATGCCTGTTGTAGGCAGGCCCTTTATTCATACAAACTGCCGCAAGGGGAAAGAGGAATTTAGTTAATTCAGTTCGATTCAGTATGATTGGATTTTCCTTTCAAATTACTTATATAGGTTGTCGTGAGCTGGTAGCTTTTGTCGATTTTCTCCGCAATGAAATGCGTCCGCTCAAAAATGACCGATTTAAGAAAATCCATTTGCCTTATCATTTTATCAATCAACCCTTCATGCTGTTCAATCCGCTCCGCCAATTGAGTCTGTAATGCCTGTTGCTCTTCCAATGAGTGGGAGAATTGATCTTGTTTTTCAAGTTGTGCATCCATTTTTGTTAGAAGCTTCTCTTGATCGATATCAAATTTCTCTAACCGTTCTGCAATTTCCGCGTTAGAATGGGACAGCATATTGATTTGTTCAACGAGATCTTCATTCATCTTCCTCTTGCTTTCGAGCAGTTTTTGAAGCTCTATATGTTTTCGATCCAAACGTTCCAATGTCCCAATCGCTTCCTGTTCAAACTGGCGTTGCTGCGATTGATGATCCAGTATTTCTTCGAACCGGATTCCTGTCGTTTTCCATCGATCGGATTGGACCCTTCTTTGTTTCTGTAGTTGCTTTTCCATTTCGCCGTATTTTTCATTCATCATGTCGAATGATCTCTTCTGTTCTATCATCGCCTCTGATAAGGAGTCAGTTCGATAAATGGACTGGTTCCGTTCGGCAATATTATCGCCTTTATATAGATCTGAATGGCTCTTTTTATTAAAAAACAAACCCATAGTTCAACCTCCCATCAATCGTTTTCTCTATGATATGTTCATTCATATGTAACTGTACGAAAAAAACCGTCCCTCTGAAAGGAACGGCTTGAGAATGATATTATTTTTCAAATACTTGATGGAGCACTTTTTTCGATTCGACGTTGTTCAGGTTTTTATAAATACAATTGTTCGGCTTGGTTCGTAGCGTTTTCGCAAATGAGTTTGCCAGTTCCGCTTCGCCGACTACGTATAATTCCTTCCAGTTACGCTCTTTCCTCATCTTTTCAACAGTTACGCCAAGTTCTTTGTAAAAGCGTTCAAGGTTTTCTCTTAGACGATCATCAAGGCCATCGCTTTGGCCTCCTCCAGACCCGCGTTGCAAAGATGAGCGCACGCTTTGTTGTTCTTTCCACACTTCAAGACCCGAGTCGAATTCATACGTTTTCTCGTCATTAACAAAGCCCATCGCTGTATCTAAAATTCGCACATCTCCAAAGCTCGTCAAGACGATGCCTGCCTCAGGATAGGCCTTTAACATATACTCCATTTCTTCAACTACAGGATGGTCTTCCCAGTGGAAGCTCGTCTTCACTTGCACTTGCACATAATGGACGGACCATAATTCCGGATCTAGAGACGCAAAAATAACGACCCCTTTATTCAAGTCGTTTTGATTATTTTCAATTTCCTTCGTCACTTTTTCTTTCAGTTTTTTAAACGCTTTGATCTCTTTTTCATCTTGGGAAGCTTCCAAATACTCGAGAATTCGCTTCAAACCGTTTTTCAGATGGATTTTCCATGCTCCATTTTGCTGTTCCGGATCTGCAGGGTTCGTATTCAAGTACACACTCAACACACAACGGGAATCACATTTAAATTCCTTCAGTTTTTGCAGTTCTTCACTAAGTGACATATATCCCGAACCTCCTCCTAGTATGCTGTTATTTAACATACCCTATCCATTCCGATCTAAAACGGGAGGTTCGGTAATACATCAGCTTGAATTAATCCAATTTCACCCTCAGGACCTGCCCAGATACTGCATCTACTTTCACTTCGTATTTGAGTCCTTGATTTGTACGGATGTCGATTTCATAGAGCAATACTCCATCATCGAAATCCAATTCAGCCTTGACGACCTCACCCGGCACACGTTTTAAAGCGATATCAATTGCTTGATCCAATGAAATGCTGCGATACCTAGGATTTTGCCAATGTCCTTCCCAATAACCATTAGTCATGTTATTCATTCATCTTGCCTCCAAGTCATTATTGGCGATCATGTTCAGCATATTCAATGGGATGTAAAATGTGCCCTTTCCGGCATAAAACAAAGTCGGAAAGCCATAGTATATAGGATGTCAAATTGAAAGGAGCGATCATTGTGGGAAGAGATAACCATAATAATAAGACAGGTGGAAATAATACCAGTTCCTTACCTCAGACACCTAAAAACCAGAAAATTAAACCCGGTGATATGACTGAGGAGATTGCCAAGGAATTCGCAGAGCTGCGAAAGGCTAAAAAGAAGAAAAAATTGTGATCGTAACAGAATACCCCTACACCAGATAGTCTGGTGTAGGGGCGTCATTTTTATTGATCGAAGTAAAATTAATTATTTTGTTCCAGGCATTCATAAACCGCCATCATATCCCGTTTATCTAACTCGCGGATACGATTAAAAATGGGGATGTCTGCAACAGCTTCTGTATATAGGCTTTCATCCAATACATCACTTACCTTGCCTAAAAGCCATGTTTGTACGTCTGTTCCCTCGACGACTTCACTAAGACCTTCCTCATTGATGCCAGTTGCATGGCAGCTTACACAAGGAATCGTTAATTTAAAAACGCCATCGTGCAGATTATCTTCTGAAATCACTTTTTTACCTTTACAGAAAGGACATGGATTCGCCTTCCTGATTTTATTTATTTGGGTAATTAACTTTTTGTAACCGAACGCTTCATAGATATAGGTCAGTCTTTTATATTTACCATTTGTGAAATACTTATCGATGATCGTTTCTCTTGTTTCCTTCACATTTGGGAAATCACAGATTGTCACTTTGTTATTGCTGCTGATCGATTCGATATTGCCTTTGATTGTTTCCCAAAATGGCAATACATTTTGCAATACCATTTCATAACCAGTAAAGCTTGCCTGTTCCAATTCGAAAATTTTCAGAGCGACTTGGGTTTCTCGTGGCAGCAAGGAGACATCTTCAGTCAAAATCATGTCGCCGCCTACAATCGACTTCAATTTGATGAGGACAGGCAACTCTCCTACAACTTTCAATACTTCCTTGATCGGATGTCTAATTATTTCACGAATATCCATGCCTCCAAATGTAAGCGGTTTATGATGATTTAATACTGTCCCTTCACATATTGGACATGTAATCATTTCTTTTGAAGCCTTCAGTTGCTCTTTAATCTCAGATTTTGATACGACCATATACATCCCAAGAATCGTATTAAAGCCAACCCAGGTTCGCCGTGTCTTGCCTTCCCTATCATAAAACGACTTCTCAAAATATCCGTACCAAAATGTATGCTTTTCTTTATCTGACATCTCATTGTAGCTCTTCGTCAGGTCATGACCTAACTCATTCTTAATTTCCTCAAACAGAAATTCCAGCTTTTCGTATTTATAAAACTTTAGCACTTCCATTACATCCGGATGGAGTAAACCATCCCAGAATGGAACGTGTTTGTCTTGTATGACAAGATCTTTATCAAATACTTCAATCTGCAAGCGCCCCGAACATGATGGACAATGATTGTCTTTATTATAGAAGTCGAAGCTTCTCGTATCTTTATTCGTCGGATGCGTAGCCACGATATGATTGATGAGACCGCCCAACTCATAGAGAAAACTATATTGGCTATATAAATGTCTTTCAAGATCAATGGCTATGACAGGTGCGATTTGTTCTGATTCATATTCACCGTAAATCAACCGAGCCATTGATGACAAGCTTTTTAGAATGCCGCCTTTATAGATGTTCTCTGCGTTTTTAAAATAGGCGATATTATTTTCTGTTAAATAAGAGATGCCCTTTTGCTGTTTAAGAGTAGATGAAATATGCGACGGCAGCTCAATATCTTCCTTGTTTTTATTCTTGTAATGGTCATTATGACTAACAACATCTAAATGCGTAACAGGCTCACTCTTTCTCTTCCCAAAATCCACGATGTAATCCGAGCTTTCCATCATATATTCATTATGTTCAATCATGATGATTGAAACGGTTTCATCTTGCAGAATCAGTCTAATGCTATCAATGAATTGGTTTAAAATGTTTTGGGATAAACCTTTTGATGGCTCGTCAAAGATAAATAGCGTATGCGGTTTTCTTGAGTTGGCAAACAGCTCCGAAACTAAGTGAACACATTGAAACTCACCAGTCGATAACGTCTGTGTCTTTCTTTCCAACGTCAAATAACCGAGTCCGAGTTTGATCAATAAGCTCAAACGTTTATGCGCGATGTCTTCATTTGGCAGTTCATCAATAATATCTTCAATCGACCGTTCGAAAATATCATCAATTTCGTCACTGTACTTGTTGAGTTTCTGTTTAATATCAAGAAACGTTGCAACAGTCGACCTGCTCGTAATCGATTGGTTCCTGTCTTGCCCTACCACGACCAATTTATCTTTCGGATATCGCTTTACAAAATCTTTCGCTACACATTCATTAATAAGTGTAGATTTACCGCAGCCAGACTCACCAGTGACCGTCACTAGTCTATTTTTCGGAATCTCAAATTCAGCCATTTGAATATTACGGCAGTAAAGATCTTTAAATACATAAGTTTCCGTAGGTTTTTCCTCATTCAACTCCTGAAAAACAGGTTGTGGACGAGGTGATTCTTCTACAATTTTTCCGCCATATTTACCACTGCCCGGTCCAAAGAATAATTGATCATCCGTTATATCGAGCACAGTGTCAGAATGATCGATGAGCCAAATTTGATTTTTATAGCCCAATTTCTTAATCTGTTCTAAGATTTTCACTAGCGTTTGGCGGTCAAGACCGACTGATATTTCGTCAATGATAATAACGGTATTTTCGCTTGCTGCCATGAACTCAGCCAAGTATAGACGTGTTAATTCACCGCCAGACAATGTACCCATAATCCGATTTATCGTTAAGTATCCAATATTCATATTGATAATGTTTTCGAGGATCAGTTGTTTCGCTTCACTAATATGTAATTCCTCGGCTAGAGAGAGAATGTTTTCAACGCTCAAGTTATTAATATCTGATATTGTATGTGGTTGATTAAATAATTCAATTGTATATTGCTCAACTTCTTTATTATACCGTTTGCCGCCACATGTTTTACATTCGACATTACTCGTACTTCCGCGTCCTTTACATTTGGGACACCAGCCTAATTCATTATTGAATGAAAATGTTTCCGGTGAAAGATTAAATTTATCAGCAAGACAGGAACGGATTTCCGTAAAAACGCCAGTATGTGTACCGATCGTTGAACGTGGATTTGAAGAAATGGATGATCTTCCGAGAAACAGCACTAGAGGCATCTCTTCCATTTTGATTGCACTGAAATTCGTTTCCATAATATTTGGGAATAAATACTGATATTCGGCCTTTGGCAATAAGGAGACAAGTCGCTTCTTCGATTCTTCTCCAATTGTTTGACTGAACGTTGTTTTTCCAGATCCGGATAATCCTGCAATGCCTAACGATTTATCTTCCGGAAGATCTGCATCTAATCGTTTAATATTATTCGCGATTAATTGATTTATTTTCATCTTGCCACCCTTTCCATTCATTACCTTTACTATTGCCAACTGTTTTAGACTTCAATACAAAACTTGTAAACCAAGCATAACCGAATCTGATACTATGTGCCATACTATATCCAGCTCTGAAAATCTATGTTTACAATTAAAACAAGCAGTCCGCCGTATTGATTGATTCATATTTTTGTTGCTACCTGCCCAGAGTTGGAACCTTGACTATTTCAATATTTTACGTATAATCTTAAGGAAAAGTATAAATAAAATGTTTTCTAGGGTTCCGCAACTAGATGTTGGCCTGGTCCGAGAGAAAACTCACAGCTCAGCTGTGTCACGGAAGGATAAAAGCCTGGGAGAAACTGTTTATCAGTTATCTCCCAGGCTTTTTTTTTGCTTTTGGTAACAATTATTATACTGGAGGTTCTTTTAAATGAATAAAGAATGGATAAAAGTTTATATTGCCGCTTTCTTTGAAGTTTTTTGGGTGATCGGTTTAAAACACGCAAATGACTTTTGGACTTGGGTAGGAACAGCTATCGCCATTTTGATTAGCTTCTATCTTATGATCATGGCAGGTCGGAAGCTCCCCGTTGGAACGGTATATGCCATTTTTGTTGGTCTCGGTACAGCAGGAACTGTGTTTTCCGAAATTCTTATTTTCGGGGAACCATTTAAGGTAGAAAAAGTATTATTGATCGTAGTTTTATTAGCAGGCGTCATAGGCTTAAAACTGGTTACAGTGGACAATGTTCAGGAAGGAGATGAATCATAATGGCATGGATTTCATTAATCCTGGCGGGCTTGTTTGAAATGTTTGGTGTTGTCATGATAAATAAATTGCATAAGGACCGGAGTTGGCAAACATTGGCTCTATTGATTGCCGGGTTTGGAGCAAGTTTTATCTTTCTAGCCTATTCAATGAAAACACTTCCGATGGGTACAGCTTACGCAATTTGGACAGGAATTGGCGCATCTGGTGGAGCGATTTTAGGAATGATATTTTTCGGGGAAGCAAGAGACTGGAAACGACTTGTTTTTATAGGCATGGTGTTAGGTGCAGCCGTTGGTCTTAAACTTGTATCATAGAGCAAAATATCCAATAAAAGCCTAATTTCTTAGGTACTAAAGAAATTCGGCTTTTATTATATAGCTTATTAATTTTCAACACCATCGCTTGGAATGCTACCTTGCTGCGAGATATTAACTGTCCAACCAATCATAGTCGTGCTGTCTCTTACATTATTCTTTTCAATTTTAGTCAGAATTAAAGAAAAGGCGTCTTCAAGTTGTTCCCCATCCAATTTCTTGACTAAATCAATTGGATTCAAAAAGGGCTCCCCCGGACATTCAAGTAAGCCATCCGTCGTCATGAAGATGCGATTTACACCTTTCCTTAATTCCCGAATTCCTGAAGAGAAGCATGGCACGGCTTTATCGAACGTATTCACTTGACCAATCCACTCATAGAACTGCCTCTGATTCAATTGAAATTGGTTGAGCGCAATGAAATCAGGATGAAAAACGTACACTACGCAATCTCCGACAGAAAACCACCATAGATAGTTATCTTTTCGAATACAGATCAGACAAGCCGTCTCTCCTTTAACCTTCTTGCATTGATCAAGAAATTTGTCACTTTGGAAGATGGATAGAAGTTTTTCTTGCAAATCGTGAAATCCCGGCTTAGCTATCAATCTTATAAGCTCATGTTGAAACTCATCCAATGTACGGATGATCAGTTCGGCACTCTCAGCACTGTAATGCGCATCTAAAATCGCTGCAAATTCCCAGTTCTCTCCTACCCAAACAATGCAGCCATCTTCGTTCTTATACTGTCCAGCGGAAGAATTTCCACCAAACCGTCCGACCGCCACACGATCAATCGAGCAAACATTTTTCTCGTCGATAAAATCCTTTTCACTACCAACCCAAGAAAACCTATTGCGCATTGGTTTTCTCCAAGCACGAGCGCACCCGTTCACACAGCGCGATTATTTCATGATTCCCCCCTATTGGTGCATCGGACCAGTCCCGGACCGACATCGGGCCCCAATATTGCTCAGGAGTGCCTGGATAGCGTGGAACGATATGCATATGCAAGTGAGGGACAGAATTTCCGGAGACGAGAGAGTAAATGTGCTCCGCCCCTTCAGTCACCATAAGTGCCTTGCTTACTCGTGCCATCATACGCCCAAAGACAACTGCTTCCTCTTCCGTCATATCACCAAGTGTCGGGACATGCCTTTTCAGATCAATTAGTAGATGTCCCAAATAACCGGGTTCTCCATTATTATCAATATGGCCAACGAATACGAAATCATCTTCATAGATTGTGATACCATCCGTTTGTAATTCTCCCAGGTGTTTTTTGCAAATGAAACATTCCATTTTCTTATCCCCCATTATCATAACTAAGCACTCTATTGCACCCTCTGGATCTGAATATATTCAGTGAGAATCGGCAAATCGGGCGGGCTTATATTACTAGGTAAATCATATATCGAAAAGAATTGCAAAAACGATACTTCATTTTTCTCCGCCATTAATTCACCATTATATTTATCACAAATATATGTGGCTACAACGTTATATACTTCATCGCCATGTGGATAATGATAATAAAACTCCTTACCGGAATAGACATTGAAAAATGATAGCTCGTTTGCAATTAGATTCGTTTCCTCATAGAGCTCTCGCTTTGCCACGTCTTCCAAGGATTCTCCAAGATCCATTGAGCCCCCCGGCAACCCCCAACAGTTATTATCCGTCCGTAGTTGTAAAAGGATTTGATTCTCTGAATTAACTACTATTACATTCGCCCCTACCATTATGAGTGGTCGAGATCCGACTAGTTCTCGCAATTCGCTAATATACCCCATAGCCGCTATCTATTCCTTTAATAAGTTGGACTCAATTCACTCCACACATCAAATTGATTCCCGTCTACATCCGAAAACACAAAATTGATACCTGCATGTCCCCGTTTTTCAATTTCTCCGACCTTCACATCACGTCCCAGTAATTCTTCATGCAGCATTTTTAAAGACTCTTCCCCATCAACTTCAAATGTTAGAGAAAACCGCTCATTCCCATATGCATCTAAAAAGTTGGCCGTCTCATTTTCTTTCGCCATAACGAGAAAGAAACTTTGATTAGCCAAATTCATGATCACCTTGTCTTCGTCCTGATAAGTTAATTCAGCATCCAGCTTGTCTACATACCACTCAGCAGCCCGTTCAACATTAGACACAGGAATATACGAGGTCCCAACCCTTAGTAGTCTACTATTCATTCGTCCGCTCTTATCATTTACGTCTACTAACTCAAATCGTTCACAGACAAGCAGTAAATCATCGGTGAACTCCAGTCCAACTTTGTCCAGTTCTCTTTTGAAGTAGCGTTCATGGATCTCCCTCCAATTCCGGTACGACCCATCACCTTCCGCCAAAGCAAACTCTTCCGTCACTTCATTCATCGGCATGACGGATACATCTATCGTTTTAATAATTGCGACAGGCTCTTCTCGGCTATTCAGGATAATACTGTATTCCTCAATTACCGGCATTGGTTCATTCTCCAGTGCATATAATACATGCGCTGAACAAGTCGCCGTCTTCTTTCCTTCAATTACCGATTGGGCTAGCTCATCCGCCGCTTCGCCGAACTTCCATGCACTGACTAATGCAGGACGTTCTTTATCTCCCCAAAAATGATTCCAATATTCCGTTGCAGCTTGGTTCATTACTTACCCTCCTCATTTTCAGCAACATTTTTCACTCGTTCAACAAAATCGACAACGACTTTATCATTGCCAAATAGCAAAAGCAACTTTACAAACCATTTCAGCGGCCTGTTGGATGTTGTGTAAATAAATCTAGTTTTATCATCATCCAACTTTACCAGCTCATATCCCGCCGTTATTTCAAACATCCCACCAAGAGTAAAGCCGACTTTCATCTTTTTTTCATTTGGCGTATCTAAATAATCGAGTGTTTCGACTTCATACTCCATGACTCGCTTACCTTCTTTGTATTTCTGCAAATAAATACTCCCAACCATTCCTTCAGTAACGGTGACGGGTTCATTCGAAACAACTTGCGGCATAATCTTTTGCATGTTTTCCAGCGAGCCGTCAAGGTACTTCCAAACATGATCAATCGGCGCATTAATCACAATTTCCTTCGTCCACTGCTTCATTCATACATCTCCTTTATACTTTAGTTAACTGCAGTCATAAATGAATAATGCTTTGATAAAAATTCATCCAATATGTCCTTATGACTTGTAACGATGGTGTGGGGCAACTCATGAGGATGAAAATAGTTAAATGTAATGGACTCAACCTGATCGACCACTAAATCCCCTATTGCATTTTCTGCATAATAAGCGGTTGTCACGACATAAAATTCATCCCCGTTTGCTGCTCGAATAAAATGTTCAGGGCCAGAGTAAACATTGATCAATTTCAGTTCATCCACTTGCAGTCTAGTCTCCTCAAAAAGTTCACGCCTCGCCACGTCCTCCGTAGACTCACCTAATTCCATTAGCCCGCCTGGAATTCCCCAAGCTCCCTCCGGAAACTTCCGCTGTTGCAGCAATAACCGACCCTCTTCATCAATAACAATTACAACCGAACCGACGAATATCAATGGCCGGTGTCCAACTAACTTCCGCAATTCTTCAATATAGCCCATGTCCAAGCCCCCTGTATTATGTTCGCAGCGGTGAAATCAATTGCATATATGATGCATCTTTTTCCGGCTGAATGACCGCCGGTTTCATCACTCCACAAAAACTGATTGTCACCTGTTCTTCCTGTATCCCTTTTATGGCTTCAAGAAAAAACCGACCGTCGAAAGTCATATCAATAGTCGGTACTCCATCCAAATTGCTAATTCTTTGTTGCTCTTCAATCACTCCGATTCCTGCCGAGTTTGTTGATATTTTTAAAATACCATTGTCGATCAGAGCCAAGTGTACATTGTTATGCTTCCATTCTTCGGAGAAAACGCAAGCACGGTCTATCCCTGCTATCAATGTTTTCGTTTTCATCGTGATCTGTGTCACAAAATCTGTCGGGATTAATGATTGGGTGTTCGGATAGTTCCCTTCAATTAATACGGAATACAAAACCGTGTTTTCTGTGGAAAACACAATCATATTATTCGCTATCGAAATATGTACTGTGGCAAGGCTGGATTCTTTCAACTGTAGAATTTCAATCAAGCTTTTACTTGGAACAACGATTGAATGAACTCCTTCGGTAAAAGTGATTGGTATCTCTTTTCGCGATAGGCGGTGGGAGTCAGTTGCGGTGCAAATAAGTTTGTTCTTTTCAAACCTCATCTCAACACCTGTAAGCACCGGCTTCGTTTCACTTTTAGAGACAGCAAATATCGTCTGCTTGATCACTTCTTTTAATGAAGTAATAGCAACATCACCATAGTGAAGGATTTTGATCTCCGGCAGTTTTGGATAATCGGCTGCAGGTAATCCATTCAGTCTCGTTACAATATCACCGGACCTGATGAGTATTGATTCCATATTGCTAGACGATATCTCGATGTCGTCTGGCATTTTCTTTAAGAGGTTCAAAAAGTGCTTGGACAATACGACTACACTTCCTACTTCATGAACTTCAACGACTGTTTCCTCATTTATGTGATACGGGATTTTCTTTTCAATGAATAATTCCGAATTGCCACCTGTTAGCACTATCCCGTCTAGCGTTGCTTCGATTTTAATTCCAGACAGGATTGGAAGCAGACTTTTACTCGAACATATTTTATGTAGCTCTGACACGATTGCTGTAAACAATGAATTCTTTATAGTGAATTTCATGGAATACTCCCCTTACTACTTTTCCATTTGTAATAGTTCAACCTTATGCTATACCGACTGCCAATTCTTCTTTCGAACTCGGTGATGATAATATTCCATCTGCTCTTCTGTTTCACTAAAGTATGGCGTTGGCCTTATGTGGAAGTTGACGACATCTTCAATTCCATGCGGTGCAGTCAGCACTACCCTTTCGTCTTCATCGAGTTTCACGCCTATTGCAGTGGCTGTTTCAGGGAACTTGGCTATTGCTTCGGTGGATGACGAATAGGGAAAATCATTGTTCACAGTATGCATTCTGGCTTGGTTTTTCACAGACCATGGAATACCAGGATGACGCTGTTTTAATCTATTTTCATAGTGTTTTTCTATTGCTTCATTTACATTTGATTCATCAAAATAAATTACATCAATATCTGGCAAAAGTGTTCTTTCATTGAATTCATGAAGCACGTCCCAGATTTTCGATCGAACGAAACCCGCACATACCCACCAATCGGGTAAATTCAAAGACTGTGCACTCCGTAAAATACCCATCATCCACTCGTCTTCAGAAACCCAGCGGAGGACATCCTTCTCGGCATAAATCATAATACGACTGCCTCTTTGTCGATTTTTACATGAATCAATTCATATTTCACTCTGAATCCGACAGCTTGATAAAGTTTTATTGCTTTCTCGTTTCCGTTTTCAACACATAATGAAATATCCTCAATTTCCTCATATCTAAACAGTTGATCCAACGCAAAACTCAACAGCTTTTTACCAATCCCTTGTCTACGGAATCGATCCGAAACAGCAATGTATTCGATATAGCCTTCGCCATGGCGAGGATCAGCTTCAATGTAGACATAGCCAGTCAATTGGTCCTCACTAGTCGCGATGAACAATTGATTTTGTTTACTTAATCGTCCGAGAATTGTTTGTGCGCTATAATATGTCGAAGGAAAAGCTTGTCCATGTAATTCTGCAAAGCTTTCTTCATAAGCGGAATTGTATCCTATTACTCCTTCCTCAACGACTCGTACTCTTTCACTCTTCTTGGCGACAAGAACTGTATGTTGCCCTGTCGATTTTCCCCCTTGTAAAATGGAGAATTCTGTTGCATGCACGTTTTCACGGTTCAAGAAAAAGTTATACTGATCCACTTGCGACGCTGAGAGGGCAATCACTTTCTCCCACAGTTCATTGACAAGATTAGTTTGTATAAATGCCTCACTTACAAAAGGGCCCCATACTTCCGCAGTCCTGTCTTCCAAATCGGTATCCAGTCCGATAGCACCTACAATGTCTTCCTTCTCGTAAGCGACCATAAAAGATTTTGCCAATTCCAAGTCCGAGAAATCGCTAGTGATCGTATCATATATTTCCTCTTTTGAATCCCCGCAATAACCGATATGTTGGCTCTTTTGTGTATTCATTTCCGCAAGGAACGCGGCCAGATCTTTACTATTTCTTGGTGATTCTATTACGATGTTCATCCTGTTTTCCCCTCATTTCAAATAGGCATATAATGTTTCCGCCACTCCATACTCAACAGACTTACAAACATGGAGCGAGTATGGACAAGTGGAATCCACTTCTTTTTCGATGAATGAAATACCGAGCTTTACGGCATCCTCAATTTGTTTATGAATCAACTTATCCAAATCGGCGATTCGTGAAAGATCATCCACACCTATCCACCCCAACTCCCAAACTTTCTCATCGTACTCATACATAAGACAGAAGCCGGTTACTTTTAATTCGTCTACCATGACATAGCTATGCTCTTCCTTCAAACCATCCATAGCAGCATGCCTCCAGCTCTCAATCGGCAAGTTCGCAACAGGGTTGTCGGTATGTGTTTCTGTATACGTCTTTTTACATAACTGAACAAAACTAGCAATTCTTGCTTCATTCTTACGTATTTCTCTAATCGATAGAATTCGTTCATCCTGCACTGTTTTACCTTTTGGTAAAGTCGGCTCGATATGTATAATCTCCGTTTTTCTAATCATCCTAAACTGATTTCGGGTTAATAGTTCCTTTACCTGTGAAAATCTGTCGTCCAGAAGGAAAAACAAAGGTTGTTCATATTTATTTTCCAGTTCAGTAATCATGGATTGAAGAGCTAGTTCATCTACTCCATCCAGGTTATAAACAAGTTGGACATATATACAATTTGGGTGCCAATAAGATTTATGGGTAGAAGCTGCAGCAAGTATTTCTTCGTCTTTTTGTACAGAATAAATATCTATATGGAGTTTGGCGGTAATGCTACTCTTCAACAGTGCCTTCAAATCATTATTATCCAAAAATACTTTGTCGATGAATGTGTTAAGTTTGTTCAATACGTCCTGATTACTTTTATCTAGCTTCCTTATTTCCAATCCAATACTCCTTCCCATCATCGCTACGATTCATGAAGCCATAGTCGATGAAAAAACGTCGAATGGTCGCAAAATCAGGATGAATCTCTTTAAGAATCGCGTTTATTTCTTTTTCCAAATAAACTATTCCAACTTCAAATCGATTAATTATTTCTTGGGCAATGATGTACTTTCTTTTGTTTTTGCTTGGAAATGTATCGAGCGGACCATCCAATCCTTTTCTAAAATAATTTCTCAACACTTTTTCTCGTTCTATCTCTGTAACTTGAAATCTCTCTTCCAATGTAATCATTCCTTTTATTTGAATATCTCTACCATGTCTTATCAAGCTTGTCCGCATAGAAACCAATCGCTCTTTCATAAGACTTGATGTCAGGATCGTTTGAAGTTTGGACAAGGCAAGTGAGCAGAATCTCCATTGCTTTTACATGTTCTCCTACGTTATATAAGGTCATTGCATAGAACGTTTTCAATGCATTGTTTTCGGGAAAGCGCGAAAGTCCGCTTTCGAAGACAACCTTTGACTTTATAAATTTCCCCAATGTTCGGTATGAACTTCCAAGTCCAATAGTTGCACCTAAAGCATCTTCATCATTTAATCCTAATTGAAGCGCTTTTTCATAATAAGGGACAGCTTTCGCTTCCTTTCCTAGAATGTCAAAACTCCATGCACATTGGTAGTTGATTTCGGCACTTTTCGGATCATCTTTTGCCATTGCCGTGAGAATTTCATTCGATTCAGTGAGTTTTCCTTCATTTCTCATTAAAATAGCTTTGTTAAGTTTCTCCATCTTTCATTCCCTTTCTTATCCTTCAATCATTGCTAAATAAGGAATTTCCTCACCATTAATAATTACAATATAGACTGGTGTATTTGTCTCATAGATAACGGTACCAATAGGAAGCTTATTTGCAGTTCCATTTCGGAAGCCGTAAGCCTTCTTTTTCTGTTTTTTTATCTCCAGTACCTGCTCACCAATTGTATAATCCAACTCGAGCACCCATTCGACTCCTTCAACATTGGAATAAACAATTCCTTCATACATAAAAATATCGGCATTGTCATGAGATAGAAAATCCTTCGGTGTCGGATTTCCCTTGTAGGCCTCTTGTATGCTGGAGCAGCCAGTTAGGCTAAGAAATACAAAAATGGTTATGAGCAAAAGTCGGTTCAATACTTAGCCCTCCAATGCATTGCTAGTAGAAATATCATCGAAGTGAACTTTTGATATTTCAAGAAGATAGAAGCTGTTTTCAGCTACCAACTTTTTAATCCGATCAAACTCAGTCCACGCAAGTGCAAATCCAGCCTCTGATATGACTTCGCTGTTGAGCGCTTCTTCTAATTCGTCAATATCTTTCTCTATTATTTCCCCAGTTGGCAGTACGATCAGATCCAAAAACAAATCATCCATCCATGGACCATTCGTGAGACAATAGCCATTCTCTCTGCAAATATCGATATACCATTGGACAACTTGTCTGTTTGAATCAAAAACCGTCGTCACGGAAAAATGCTTTCCATCCGGAAAATGCTGCAGCCAACTGTACCCCTTATCCGCGATGCAGATTTCCCTTCCCTTATATGTCTTATAGAGAGGCGCAGCTACATTATTCATTTCAAGCAGAGTTACATATCCAGTGAATTGTGACGTAGCAAGATATTTTTCTGCGTACCTCCTCTCCACAATCCGCTTCCAATCATACCGACTGCCATATTTACGTTTTAGCATTTGCTACACTCTCCGTTCTACCTGGGCCTTGCGCTATAGGGTATGAGCTGGCCGACAATTCTTTTATCACCCATACTCATTATTTGTTGAATGACACCGTTTGAAATTTCATCATTTGTCAGCCATCTGGATGTTTCCCCTTCGATAACAAAGCCTAAGAACACTTTTTCATATGTGCAATTTGTAGTGGTATGGATTTCCTCATCTTCAAAATAGCGCCGACTTCCTTTTACATGAATGAGGCGGAACGATGTCGCTTGATCATTCATTTCGCATATCTGTTCAAGCGCTCGGTAATTAGGTGTCCAGCTTACAATCAAATCAAATGGTCCTCGTTCGGCAATCGCTTCTTCGACTTCTGTGTATAGATCATCTGAGTGATAGTCAACTTGGATTGGAAAAATCGAATCAGGAGGACTATCTGCTTTCAATCGTTTAAACTTTGTATCTGTTCGACCAATGACAGAAACTGAATACCCTTCCTTTGCTAAGAAGATGGATACACCCGCGAGCATACCTGTTCCACCAATGACGAGTGCGTGATTATGTTTCTCATTCAATCTACATATCTTCCATTTCTAATGAATTCTTTAGCCAAATGGTAAGCTGCGACTGTAAACAACTGAGTGATCTCCTTGTCCCGGATCTTTTCTCCCATTCTATCGAAAGGGAAATGTTTTACTTCCAGAACTTCTGTCGCATCCAATTCTTGTTCATGTGTTCGTTTTGCGCCCAGTATTAAAAAAGTTATGACCTTATTCGTCTGTGTGGCGGGATTGACCATGAACTCCCCTAAAGGAATCAGCTCTTGCTCCGAAACATATCCAGTCTCTTCACGTACTTCACGTCGAACCGCATCCTCATGCGTTTCGCCTTCCTCAACTTTCCCTGCAGGTATTTCTAAATAAAAATCGTTTCCAGGATGGCGATATTGCTGTACAAGAACGATTTCTTCATCTTCCGTCAATACGATTGCGTTCACCCAATCGGCATACTCATTCACGTAATAATTTTCAATAACCGTTCCGTCATGCATTTGACAAGTGTCGTTCCTCAAATTTCCGAACGGCGATTTATATTTATATTCGCTGTTCAATACTTTCCATTTCCCCAACTGTTTTCCCTCCACTACAACTTATGTACTTTTTGACACACAATCCATTCTTCCAATATCTGATTGAACAATTCCGGTTTAGCTACCGGAAAACCGTGCCCAATATCTTGGACGAATAAATATTCAAAATGTTCATTCCCCATAACGATTTCCCAAACGGACTTTTTCACAAGTCCTTTCTCTTTTTCTCCGGCAGTTACTAATACTCGGGCAGTGCTTTTCGAAAAGTGGGCAGGAAGTGAGTACGACATATTTTCCTTGAGAATATTAATAAGCGTGGAGGACTTCATTTGCAGGCTTTCTTCATAATATTTCTCGAAATACTCGCCATCCAAATACAGTTGTTTCGCTTGAGCTTTTGCAAACGTCATGTTTTTAATCAATGGAAAAGTCATTTTTATCGTTGGGGCAAGGAAGGGGATCATGTACTTCATTGGAATGACAACCGCACTGTTAATCATTGCGGAACTAATTAGAGTTGGTGCAAGACTGACGATTTCCAAACAGATTTGAGCCCCTATTGAAAAACCGATAATATGTACATCTTTCTTACCTTTCTTCTGTTCGATTAACTGAATTATTTCGAGCGCATTTTCAAGAATAGAAAAGGAGATTTCTTTACTCCTACTCCCATGTCCTTGCAATGTGGGAACTAAACAATGGTACTCTCTGAAATACGCAATTTGCTTATCCCAAACCCATCCCCCTACACCGCCCCCGTGAATGAACACGAGGAGCGGACCTTCTTTATTGCCATGTTCCATATAATCTTCATGCAATTCGATTACCTCCTAACTGAACCGTAAAATATGCGTCGTTTCAGAAGCGGAGTCGTCGAATGAAAAACCGCCCGCACGATAGAATGCATCAGCCTTCGCTGAATCTGTACGAACCGTAATTTCTTTGAAATGTTGTTTCGCATGATCAATGATGGATTGCAGCAATAACGTACCGACGCCATTCCGTCGTACTTCATTAAGTACGTAAAATCTTCGTAAACGTCCTTCATCGATATCTCGTGAAAAAGGTGATTGATTGATGCCGCCAATGGCAACTACGGAGCCTGCATTGTTTTTAACACAATACAACACTTCCCCTGGCTTATTGAAAGTATTGATACCATCCTCAAATTCATTCAGAAGGCGGGTGACGAAACGATAGCCTTCCGTTTCACTTTCTTGTACAAGTTCTGTAATATCCAATGAATCCAAGTCTTCTACCCGTTCTACCAAGTATTCCATTTGCTTCTCCCCCTTAATTTTCGTTATATATAGTAAATTCAACAAAATGTTAGAAATACCTGCAAACTTAAAAGAATAGCCGAAATCCCTTCACCGGATTCGGCTTTTCCGTCAATATTGAAACTCAACTCTTACCGTTGAGCTAATAATAATTTGTCCGCTCTGTATCGGGGTAGTCGTTTGTTCGGATTTCGCAAACGTTTGAAACGGAACCGGCTGTCCGGCCTGTTGTTCTTCAACTATTTTTACCGGTTGTGGCTCAACTGGCAATTGCAAAGCGGTTGCAATTGTCCGGGCTTTCATTTGTGCATTCCGTAGAGCTCGGACGATCGCTTCCTGCTTATAGCGTTCGGTGTCCTCCACACTGAATTGTATGTTCGAAACCCGATTCGCCCCGTTTTCCACTGCTGTATCAATAATACTTCCCACTTGTTGAATCTCAGTAATCTTTATGGAGATTGCATTGGTAACTTCATATCCTCTGAAGACCTGTTCGCCATTCACATAATCGTATTTCGGAAAAATCGTGTATGAAACTGTTTGGATATTTTCTCGAGGAACACCTAAGCGTAAAAGAGATTGAATGACGTTATTCATAGCAGTGGCATTTTCCTGTTGCGCTGCACTTAATTGTTCATTCTCCGTGACGACTTCCAATTGGACCGTGGCTATGTCTGGTTCAACTGCAACTTCCCCATTGCCAATCACAATAATTTTCCTCGAAGCGCGATTCACTTGGTGATGCATATACGGATAGATCATTGGTTCCCTCCTCCCTTCTCTTCTGTTAATTGTATGCAAAAAGGCATCTATGACATACCGAGCCATAGATGCCTGCAATTTATAAAATTTTACTAAAGAATGCTCTTGTCCTTTCATGTTTTGGATTCGAAAAGATTTCATCGGGCGTACCTTCTTCGACTAGCAAGCCTTGATCTAGGAACAACACCCGATCTCCCATTTCTTTCGCAAAACCCATTTCATGAGTGACAACGACCATCGTCATCCCTTCCATGGCAAGCCGTTTCATGACATCCAGAACTTCCTTCACCATTTCAGGATCCAGTGCAGAAGTTGGCTCATCGAACAACATAACCTTCGGCTTCATCGCAAGCGCCCTTGCGATGGCTACACGTTGCATTTGCCCGCCTGATAATTGTTCGGGGTAGGCGTTTGCTTTATCGGAAAGCCCTACCTTTTCCAGAAGTTGCCGGGCTAAGGCTTCCGCATCTTGTTGGCTCATTTTTCGAATCTTAATCGGTGAAATCGTTATATTATCGATGACACGCATATGAGGAAAAAGGTTAAATTGCTGGAAGACCATTCCGACTTCCCGCCGTATATCATTAATATCCGTTGCCGGGTCATTGATTTTCACACCATCTATATACACTTCGCCCGCAGTAATCTCCTCAAGAAGGTTGATGCACCTCAAAAATGTACTTTTTCCTGAACCACTCGGTCCAATGACACAGATGACTTCCTTTTCTTTAATGTCGTAGTCAATGCCCCTAAGTACTTCCAATTGTCCGAACGACTTATGCAAATTCCGTACTTTAATCATCGAGTTCTCCCTCCCGCTGCCAAACGCTTCATTTTTCTTGGGGATGGGACATAGCTATTGCTGAACCGGTTTTCGACGTATGTGATGAGTCTTCCACAGATGAATGTCAAAATAAGATAAAGTATAGCAACAGTTAAATAGGGCTCCCAAAATCTGAGATTTGCCCCTGCAACTACTTTACCTGCATATAGCAAATCAGTCGCTGCAATGACGGTAACAAGAGAAGAATCTTTCAGCAGAGCAATCAGTTCGTTGCCGAGCGGTGGAATCATCCTTCTGAACGCTTGTGGAAGTATGATTAATTTCATAGCAGTGTTATGTGGCATGCCTAGCGAACGAGCTGCCTCCATCTGCCCTTTGTCGAGCGATTGGATTCCAGCACGGATGATTTCTGCGTTATACGCAGCACTGTTAAGCATAAGTGCTACCGACCCTGACACAAAAAATCCTAAGGAATGCCCAAATATACTAGGAATTAGTGCAGTATGGATCAATAGTATTTGAACTAATAATGGAGTTCCACGGAAAAAATCAACATATATTTTCGCAGGATAGTAAATCCACTTCCGTTTCGATAATTTCCCTATGCCTACAGCCAATCCTAATAGGAATCCTCCTATATAACCTACAGCAGTCAAGGCGAGAGTTACCCAAAGCCCCCGTATAAAAAGCTCCCGGTAACTCCAAATGCTTTCAAACATATCAATACGTAAACCTAAAAACTCCATGTTCATCACCTCCAAGATGGGTATAGTTGTTGCGTTAAGCAATCAATTATTCCACATCTTGGTCAGTAATTTCTTTCAACTTCCCATTTGCTTTGATTTTTTCAATTCCATCATTCAATAAATCAAGGATTTCTTGGTTTCCTTTTTTTACCATAAGTCCGTAATACTCTTTTTCAAAGCTGTCATCTTCAACCGTTTTTAATTTAACATTCGGGTTTTGTGTTTGATATTCAATGATTACTGCATTATCGCCAACTGATGCATCTGCATTGCCATTGACCATTTCAGTGATCGCAAGTGGCATTGTTTCAGCAGCAACGATTTTCGAACTAGTTTTCCCTAATAGATCTTGAACAACTTTATGACCAGTCGTACTGATTTGTACCGAAACCCGCTTATCGGCTAAATCATCAAATGACTCGACATCCGAATCTTCAGGTACTAGAATCAATTGATTGGCAACGAAATATGGATCGGAGAAGTCAAAGGACTTTTCTCTCTCCTCAGTAATCGTAATGGAAGACACTGCAAAATCCACTTCACCATTATCTACTGCAGGAAACAATGGATCCCAGCCGTAGTTTTTATATTCAACTTCAAAACCGGCAGCTTCTGCGATGGCATTTACAATATCGATATCAATTCCGACGATATTTCCCTTTTCATCCATAAACTCCATCGGTGCATACGTTGCGTCCGTTCCGACGACCAATTTCCGTTTTCCACTTGTATCATCCCCGCCTGATCCGCTCGTTTTAGAAGATTCCGCACCGCATCCGATTAGAAAAATGGACGTGCACACTAATGCGATGCCTATCATCAAACGTTTAACTGATTTCCCCATAATGACTCCCCCTATAGTTTCTATTAATTTGCAGAATTAATTGATACTTTACTTGATTATAAACGATGACGCTTTCATTCACAACTGAATATTTCCAATTGGTTATCTAGACTGAATAGACAAAACAAAAAACTGCCCCGTTTGTCAACTTTCGACAAACGGAGCAGTTTCCTATTTAGAAACTAGGCAGCGTGACAGCTACCATTAGTAAAAATAAAATCGCAATATAATTGACGGAGTACATGAACATAACATATGCCCATCTATCATCGTCTTTCGTAAAAAATCCACGTATGGAGACAATCAAGAAACCAACATTCAATATCGTAGCTAGCACGATAAATACCATTCCAAGTGATCCTAGGTAAAACGGCAACGGAAGCAAGCAGGCAATGTATACAAACATTTGACGCTTCGTCATTTTGAACCCGCGAACGACCGGAAGCATTGCTACGTTGGCCGCTTTGTATTCATTGTACTTCCTCATCGCGATTGCAAATGTATGAGGCATTTGCCAGATGAATAAAATGATGAAAAGCAAGATCGGAACGATATGCCATGATGGTGCAATTGCGGCCCATCCGATCATCGGCGTCACTGCGCCCGAAATGCTTCCAATGACTGTATTCAAAGTGTATTTACGCTTTGTCCACATCGTGTACATAACCACGTAGGTGAACCAGCCGATGAATGCGTAAATCGCCGCCTCCATCGTTGTAAACATCAGCATGACCATTCCTATCGCCGACAAGGATAAGCCGATTCCCAACACGGTCTTCAAGGAGATGTTTCCCGTTACAGTCGGACGTTTTTGAGTCCTTTTCATAACTGTGTCGATATCTACGTCATACCAGTTGTTCAGGACAAGCGCCCCACCCATTAATATCGTGCTCCCGATAATTGTCAGCCAAAACAATTTGCTGTTCGCAAGCAGGGAATCTCCCGTGAAATGAAGGGCAAGCCAAAAGCCGACAAACACGGGCAGTGCATTGGCAAGCAAAACAGGCGCTTTAAAAAGCGATTTCAAGTCCGCAATTATAGTGCTCGATCTTTCTTCATCTATGATCGTGCCGTTTTCAGTATAAGTAATTTCAATATCTTTAGTCATATCTATATACGCTCCTCAGAGGTATTTCTGCAAAGTTTCATCCCTTCCATCATATCATTTCATTTGCAATAAATTAAAGGTTTACGGTTTTTTCTTTGGAATTTCAAAGAATTCCTTTATAGTTTGACACAATTTATTCAAAACTGCCGGCGAATTAAAAAGAGGCCCCCGGTTAGGAAGCCATAATGCCAATGAATAATATAAAAATGAAAATGAAAATATACATTAATAGGATGAGAGCAAAGATACTTCCCATAACAATTAAGTATGCTATTGAAAATGTATTCCGTGGATCTTGCTTATCCGTCGCCCATATAATGAGCATGACAAGCCCGACAATCGGCAAACATACAAGTACCAACGTTAAAATCCAATCTTTCAATGACATCTGTTTTTCTGTCTCCATACGTCTCACTCCACTTATGTTCTCTATATAGCAATATTGGTTCCATTCCATCCTACCATAGTATATCTGGCTGGATTGCCGGTTATGTTAGAAATAGTGGAAGCGAAAGGATGAATGATCGGATATGAAGAAATTGACTTCTATTATTTTGGCATGTTGTTTCATTGTAATGAGTGGATGCAGCAATCAAAATCTTGTTCCAAAGACTGAAGCGAGCGACGTCGTCGATACATATGGCATCACCTCATTTACTGTTACCATCGATACGAATGAAGAGCAAGAGGCGCTGACCGCAAGTTTTAGTGAAAAAAAGGAAAGATCCGAAGCAGAATACACTAATAAAAAAGAAGAAGTCGCTTTGCATGGCAAAAAGGCGTTGAAAAAAATAATGGAAGCGTTCGAAAAAATGCAACCTGACCCTGAATCTGAAGAGACGGAAATAATCAAAAGCGCTGCGGAAGCTTTCGGATTCAAAGAGTATAAAATGATACGGTTGGAAGTGAAATTCAAAGGATATGACAGCAAAGAGATCATGTTCTCCAAATAACGTAAGGATATCGGATCCCGAAAGGCTTTCGATATCTTTTTTATGTCGGCCTATAAGTCAATGAAATGGGGTAAAGCATATGGTAACCACTTGCATTTTCATCGACGTTTTTCAAGGAGGCAATTTAAATGGAATGGAAAGGTAGAAGAGGCAGCAGAAATGTGGAAGACCGGAGAGGGATGGGAGGAAAAACGCTCGTCGGCGGCGGTATCGGCGGCATTGTTATGTTGCTCATCGTCATGTTCCTAGGCGGCGACCCTGGTGATATCCTTAACAACATGACGACATCCCCTTCGAATACCGAATATGTTGAAACAGAACAGGATAAGGAACTGGCTGAATTCGTTTCAGTCGTTTTGGCGGATACGGAAGATGTGTGGACAGAGGTATTTGAGAAGGAAGGGATGGTTTATCGTGAACCGATTCTTGTGCTCTATTCAGGAAGTGTCCAGTCGGCATGCGGAATGGCCGGCGCAGCTGTCGGACCATTCTATTGTCCGGCTGACGAGAAATTGTATATCGATCTGAGTTTTTATGACGACCTACAGACACAGTTCAAAGCACCCGGTGATTTCGCGATGGCCTATGTTGTGGCACATGAAGTCGGGCATCACGTCCAAAAGCTGTTGGGCATCACCGACGAAATGGCGAGAATACGCAGTCAAGTCAGCGAGGAAGAGTACAATAAATACTCCGTACGGTTGGAACTACAAGCGGATTATCTCGCAGGTGTCTGGGCGCACCATGCACAAGGAATGGGCGTCCTCGAGAAAGGTGATCTGGAGGAAGCTCTGAACGCGGCAAGTGCAGTCGGGGATGATACGATCCAGAAACGTGCCCGCGGCTATGTAGTGCCGGAAAGCTTCACACACGGAACTTCCGAACAGCGGAAGAACTGGTTTTATCGAGGATTTGAGGCGGGCAATTTGAAAGAGGGAGATACATTTGGCGCTGGGAATCTTTGATACGAAGTTGTTCGAAAGAATGGACCTTGGAGCGAAAAGAATGAGCCCTTTCAGCGTTAAATGAGCCCTTATGTGAATAAACGAAATAACAGGTGAAGGAGTGATTCTCCCTCACCTGTTATTTTTGCCTCACACGATACTCGAGACTTTCCTCGACTGATTGTCCAATTCAGCCGCAGACGAAGCAATCGCCAGGAAATCGTCCATCGCAACTTCAATCCGCTGCTGACAACGGTCCACGTTTTCCTGTGCCAAAGCCGTCCCCTTGGAAATGTTCTTGATTTCCGTCGTGATCGCTTCCACACCTTCACGGACTTCTACAATCGATTTCTCCACATTAGCGGACAATTTACGAACCTCTTTCGCAACGACATCGAAGCCTCTTCCATGCTCCCCCGCCCGCGCTGCTTCAATTGCCGCATTCAAAGCGAGCAAATTCGTTTGAGCTGCAATTTCCCGAATCGTCTTTACAATGTGTTGGATGCTTTCGGCATGCAACTGCAAATTTCCAAGTGTTTTCGTATTATCATGGGAGAGCGCTGCGATATCTTCGATGATCACTAATAACTCCTTGCTCCGCTCCATCCCGATATCTGCTCGTTCTGTCAGTCCTTCCGCCATCTGTCTCAGCTCTTCGACAACAGACGTGATGGAAGTTTGCCGTTTCGTAATATTAGATGCAACTTTGGAGATGCTGATGACCCTCCTGCCGTCGTGGCTGAATACCGGCATATACGTTGCTTCAAGCCATACTTTATCGCCACTCTTATCCTTCATTTCAATTTTCCCATGTTGACTGATGCCACGCAGCAACTCCCGCCAGAACTTGGCATACGCAGCACTCCTCACATACTCATCAAAACAAAGATCGTCATGGCGGACACCGATCATTTCATCTTTCGAATACCCCATTGCATTTGCAAAAATATCGTTCACGTACGCAATTTTATGGTCCAAATCATATCGGATAATCGCAAGATTCTTCTCAAGAGCCTTCACGACATGATCGTCCGTTACTAGTTCAACCACCTGTTTCACCATTTTATCCCCCTCCAACTCAACAAACTGACTCTTCTCTATAATTCGGAAAATCAGAACCTATTACTATTTAACCATAGTTGGCGATAAAGTGGAATACCCTGGATAATTGTAATCATGGCATTCTATAATAATTTTTCCTTCATAGAATGGTAAGTAGTATACCAGGAGGTGAAGTTTTGGATAATTCTTTTCAGCAACAGGCATCGAATGAATTACAGTTTTGGCTTCAAATTTTAGGGGACCATAGCCGCTTTATTCACGATTCACTAGCCCCAGGGCAAACTGATTGGATTGACACTGCCGCAGCTTTCATAGAACGGTTCGATAAACTATTGGACCGCTCGAAGCAAACGTTGAGTGAGGATGAATTGTTGTCGTTAGTAAGCCTTTCAAAAACGGAAAGTGAAGCGATACGGGAATTGAAATTGGCCATTATTAAGGAACAATTGGTCGGCAACATTAAAATTACATTGCCCCCTCCTTTCGTCAATCATATGGTTAACGAAGTTGAAGAAGCGATTCGTATTTTTTCTTATTTGGAAAAAGGCGAGTCCCCTCCTACCGTTCACCCGCTACACCATGATTTGCTATGGTTGCTTGATGCAGCCGGTCATGCCGGAGCGATTGACGCGAATTTGGACCGCGTGGAAAAACAATTAAAGAAGAAAAGCAGGAAGTTCATGAAGGATTGGGAAGCATTTTATTTGAAGGCCATTGAAATGACAGGGTTTTTACGGACAAATGTTGCGAAATTCCCTGCCCTTGATAAATTCCATAACGACGTGTACTTGGAAATGGCGATTTTTAAAACGTTTTTAGGTGAACTTGAAGAGATGGGTCTGAAAAAAGAGACGCTAGGCGTTCTTACTCCTCTCATGGCAGACCATATGGCGCGCGAGGAATGCTATTATTTAATGAAACTCGCAGAGTCGGCAGGTACTCCCGACCCAAATTGCAATCCCGCAAAGGAAAGAGTGCAGGGGTAGTAAGCCACTATGAACCCACTACTACTGCACTATCAATGTCCGCAAGCGCGGCTAAAATACTCGCTCCCGTAATATGGCTCGTCTTCGGATTGTCCGGAGACGGGTTATTTTTAATTGTCATATCGAACTCGCCGAAAGCCCCACTTGCATGGATATGGTGAATGTTTTGCGTTACATTCGGATCGGCAATAATTCGTACACGTGTCTTCTCGACACCAATGCCCGCCAACGACAACACGATTGCGACATTCGCATTTTTAGGGAATTGTTGAATCGCGTCACGGGCAGGGCCTTCAAACAACGTTTGCTCCGCAGTAATTCGGTCAGCTGTTAACGAATGGGCAGGCTTTCGGGTCGTCAGAGTGACGGAATCCAATAGTCCATCTAATTTGGCAGCCTTTATTAAATCCAAGCCGCCAATCGCACCGGACGGCAAGTAGATTCGGCGTCCACTAGATTTAGCTACCTGCTCTACTAGATTGCCAAAGGAAGGGTCAGCGAAAGCTCCGATGCTGATTAACAGTAGATCTTTCTGTTTAACCGTTTCGAGCGCATATTTTTTGGCTGATTCAATGGTGGAACATTCGACTACGATATCGATGTCGGATTGCAGGAATGAGTGGATGTCATGGAATGCTTTGCATCCGTATTCCGCGGCTAATGAAGGCAGCTCATTTCTAGCTTTCTCTCGTTCATCCAAAATTGCGGTGATCTTGGCGTTTGGTAGGAGTTGTTCTTTGTTTATTGTTTTGAGAAGGTATGTACCTAGGTTTCCTTTACCGATTAGACCTATTTTGATTGGAATCAGTCCTTTCGCTTTGATGGTTAGTATACAGGAAAACCCCTTGGCGTGGGCCAAGGGGTTCCAGTAAAATCATTTTTTATTTTGCTACAGTAACAGAAATACCCGCTTTTTGAGCATTAGGTTTCACAGCTTTATCGACAATATTTGTTGATTTATTCGTCTTAACAGTCAATACTTTAGAAATATCGAACGTCTCTTCAACTTCTCCAGATTTTTTTACAAGTGTAATAGTTACTTTATTATCAAATCCAGAAACAGAATTAGCCTTCAATTCGCCAGCAGCAAGTGTTTTTGCTGTAGTTCCTTCAATAACTTCAAATGCATCAAATACATCCTCTGTTGAAACCGTAACAGCTTCGCTATATGTCAATTCAATAGTTTTATTGTTAATGACTCTAGCACTTTGTAAAACTGGCGCAGTATTGTCTATAATTTCTACAGTGCCTTTATAAGTGTTCAATGTTTTGCCATCTGTTGAAGCGATATTAGCTACTGTGAAAACAGCTGCTTTATCAGCTTCTTTTACTGAATCCACTGGCAATGTAATTGTGGCGACTTTTTGTGCGGAGTCTAATGTAATAGTTGTATTAGCAGGAAGTGGTTTTCCACCTAATGTGTAATTATTCACATCAGTTGCAGAGTTTGCAACCGCGCCACCTTTAACTTGCTCATTAAATGTAACTGTAATAACGTTGTCTTTTCCTTCAGCTGATGCAACGTCAAATGTCGGTTTAACTTCCACTTGACCGAAGTCGATAGTATAAGTAATAGCATCGGAGCTGTTTGCTGTCTCAGCCAAATCGAATGCACTGCCCTGAGCAATTGTAAAGTTGTATTTTCCAGTAACTACTGCAGGTGTTTTCGCTTTGAAAACAACCTTTGTATCACCAGCTTCAACTTTTTGAGATGTAAATCCGCCTAATAGATCGTTAGCCAATACACCATTTTCGCTAACAATGGAAGGTGCTGAGATAGATCCCTCTCCTGCCGCTTTGAGACCCTCATTGAAATTTACCTCAATTGCAGATACCAAGCCTTTGTCATCTTTCACAACTTTGTAACCAGTTGCTACTGGCTTGACAGTATCTTTTACAAGAGTAACTTTTGGTGTCGAAGCTGTAATCTTATTCCCAAGCGAATCTTTAATAGTTTCTGGAATTACTACTGTAAATGTCCTGCTAGCATTGCTACCAAAAATAGTTTCGTTTACTGGAATAACAAATTGAGTATTGTTACTACCTTCTACAATTGAAACCTTGCCTGTTGTAACATCAGCTAATGCTTCATTTTTAACTGAACCATTTACTAAGGAATCTACTACTGACTTTGCATCCATTTTCTTGCTGAATGTAACGAGAATCTCTTTTTCACTTTTAGCAGATAGGCTGACAGCAGGAGCTTCAGCATCAACATTCACAGTGAAATCCTTAGAAGTAGTTACCGTTTTGTTACCCGCCAAATCTTCAATATTGATTAATTCAACGGTATGAGTCTTGCCTACCTCAAGTGCCAATCCGGAAACTACTGCTGTATCCGTGTTATTGAAGTTAGCGGTTACGTATTGACCATTCACTTTTACAAGACCAATTGTAGCTTTTAGTGGTTCAGAAGCTTTAATTGTCACTGTAGATGCAGTATTGCCGCTAGTAATTGCTTCAACAGAATCAATTAGTGGAGCAACCTCATCTTTATATGAAAATACTTGTGCCAATTTAGTTGTTTTAACTTTTTTATCAGCAAGCGTTGAAATAGGTTCAACTGTGATAACTCCATTATCCACTTGTACTGCAGATGCTTGCGTGAATGTTAATAGTACAGTCTTGTTGTCTGAAGCCAAAACAGCAGTATCTGGTGTAGTAGAATTGATTTTGTAATTCTCAACTTTTTGAGCTTCAGTTTTATCGACTTCTGTATTGAATTTCACTTGAACTTGTGTAGCATTCAATGCAGTTACTGCTTCAACTGCTGGAGTAGCTGGTTTTGCAACTACAACAGTAACAACAACATCCTCAGCACTATTACCAGCTGCGTCAACTGCGCTGTACGTCACTTTGTAAGTTCCAGGAACTTTAGTGTCGATAGCAGTTAGTCTTTCGCCAGCTTCGTTAGTGATAACTGAAGTGACTTCGATTTCTTCGTCAACGTTGTCAGTAGCAGTTACAACTGGAGCTGTAAATTCTTTACCGTATTCAACGTTAAGAGTTTTTTCGCCAGTGTAAACTAGTTTTGGTGCTTCTGTGTCTTCTACATCTTCTACGTTTACGTTAGAAGTTTTGTAGAGGAATGAAGCGAATTGACCGCGTGTTGTTGTGTTTTTAGGGTTGAATTGCGGTGCAACCGGGTTCGTGATATCGAAGTAGTCTAGTACATCGATGTATGGACGAGCTTCTGCTTTTGCTTTCGCAAGGTCCGTTACATCTTTGTTGAATTCTGTTTCTTTTACTAGAGTTACTAGATCTGTTTTATGAATAGCGTCATAAGCTCTGACAAGAACGATCGCCATGTTTTCACGTGTGATGTCCAGTCCTGCGCCAAGTGTGCCATCCGCATAACCGTTAAATACGCCATGGTCTTTTACTAGTGCAGCGTATTTAAGGAGTTCGTCATTCGATTTAGATGTAAGATCTTTGAAACGTGGGTTTGTCTTGTAATCTGCTGGAACTTTATAGTCTAGTGATACTAGCCATTTACCCATCATTTTTACAACATCAGAACGAGTCAATGTTTTATTTGGTTGGAATGTACCGTCGGGATAGCCGTTGATGACTCCTGCTTCTACCAATGCTTTGATAGCTGGTTCATGCGTATTCCCTTTCACGTCGGAAAAATCTGCCGCGCTAGCCACTGGTGCGACTGCTGTTGCGACCAATGCTGCTGAAGCTGCACCGATCATGAAATTACGATATTTTTTTGGTTGGTTGTTACCCATAAATATATTTCCTCCTCTGAGATGTTTCTAATACTTTTGAGAGCATTGCATCCCATATATGTATACCCTCGACTAACATTATTAATCATATTTTTATAAAATGATAGAGGTATTAATTGGGTATAGTACCAGATTAGCATTCTAACGCTTGATTTATAGGGGTTTTACCCAACTAAATTTTTTTTTAGAAAGGCAAGAATGCCGTACTTATATACAGTTGGTTGGGTTTCCCAATCCATTTTTCCCTGCTTTATCCTCTCTGATTTACTGCTAGATTAAAAATGTTTTCAATAAGTTATAATTGTTGCTTTAGTTATTATTGTCTTCATTGTTTTCTGGTCGTTTTTTTCAAAAACATTTGATAAATCGGCTTTAATGCCTTAGGCGTCAGTTCTATATCATTTTCATGCGCATACTTGATGGCATGTCCTAATGCGATGGTCATTCCGCCTGCGACACTTGCACCGGCCACCATACCAGCACCGGGAACAAATTTCACAATTTGCCTGAAAACCGTCTTACCTATATTTCCGACAATTGTTGCGATGATCAATTCTTTTGCATTGTCCTTCGTTATCGGTTTCCCATACAATGTTGAAAGCTTTAGCATGAGACTGACTTGCAAGGCGGTCAAAGGAACGAAGTCCGATCCCGGAATCGGAATGGCACCGATTGTTGCGGCGGAAGCTCCTGCTGCTAAAATCCAACGATTTGCAATGGCAGACTTATCGGCCATGTTTGCTGCCATTAGAATGTCTTTTTTTTTGACTTCTAATAATGAAAGAACTTCTTTCTGCAGCATCCCGATATTTTCCCCTGTCCGAGAAGAAATCGGCGTGACCGGATATTCATAGCCGGTATGATCCTGGACATATTTTACGAGGCTTGGTATGTCTTCGGCTGCATCGATTTTATTCAACACGAGGATCAGATCGTTATTCACCTTGGCAATTCTTTTTAATGATTTGAGTTCCGTTTCGGATAAAACCGTCCCCGCTGCATTCAGGAAAAACAAAATTAGATCCGCCTGCTTATAAAACTTCATCGTTTCCTCTGAATGTTCACTGTAAATGTCATCCAGACCAGGAGTGTCGACAAAGATGATTTTATCCTTATATGAAAACTTCTTGATTTCCTGGGTTTCACCCGGTTTCGCACCTACCTGCGCTACGTCATCTCCCATGAGACGATTGATAGTCGATGATTTCCCGGCATTCACATCACCGATCATGGCAATCAGGATTTCACTTTCCAATTGCTCATTGATTTCCGATGACTTTTCTTCAAATATTTTGTCGAATTCCTCGTCTGACATCCATTGTTGATTCATCTTAATCACCTTCTTCTTTCATTTAGTAATGGCCTCTTCCTATTCATACGGATAGTATTGGAATAGGATTCAGTTTCTTAATCATTACCCTATCCGTTTAATTAGCATGCAAAAACCTGCACCTCGTTGGAGGTACAGGTTTTATTTCTAGAATATTTTTTTCCGATCTCTTTCATCCATTAAAATCTGGACAGATTCCCGGAAACGCAAGGAATGGACATTTTCCCTTTCCCGTAGGAATTTCAGTGCATCGTTCAACCCCGGATCATCTGAAAGGTCAATGAGCCATTGATATGTGGCACGCGCTTTTTCTTCTGCGGCGATATCTTCATATAAATCGGCGATCGGATCGCCTTTTGCTTGGATGTATGTCGTTGTAAATGGGACGCCATTCGCATTTTCATAGAATAGCGCATGGCCGTGATTTGCGAAATGCGGTCCTAAACCCGCTTCTTCCAATTGTTGAGGCGTCGCATCCTTCGTCAACTTATAAATCATTGTTGCCAACATTTCCAGGTGCGAGAACTCTTCAGTGGCAATATCATTCAAAACACCGATCACTTTGTCAGGAACAGTATACCGCTGATTCATATAGCGCAAAGCAGCAGCCAGCTCGCCGTCAGCTCCTCCGTATTGCTCCATAAGATATCTCGCCAATTTCGGATTGCATGTAGTCACTTCAACAGGATATAAAAGCTTTTTCTCATAGACCCACATTCAGCCTCCCCCTTTCACCGTTGCCATGGCCATGGTGGTTGATTCCAACGCCAGCCTGCTTCTATTGCCTCCTCAGAAGGAATGGAGTGGAGCGAAAGGGGTCCGTATCTACTTTCATATTGGCGCCTAAGTCGGGCAGCTTCTTTAATGGCTACCCTCCATTGGTCCAATGCATCTTCATCGTTTGGGTGTGTATTCGTGTATAGTGTCAGTTCAACTACAACAAAATCAGCTTCCTGCACGAGCTGCATCAGTTGACGCTCTTCTTCGAAAGGATTCACGAAATACCCTCCTCGCGAGAGAATCCATCGGCAAGGATCGGCCAAAGAGTTCCTTGGCGGAGCGCCTGCTCAGGTGTGTACTGCGGAAGTCCTGGCGGTTGGAAATCCATGAACAGTTGAGGTGGCAATACAAACTTCTTCACCCTAATGGGCGGACACGGGTCAAGTGGGGAAATGTATGGTTCGAAGCTTCCCCGATATGACGGTCGTTCCAAATCTCATCACTCCTCACGCTATGTTATGCGAGAGGATGAGAAATGATTCTATTGCCTACATATCATTTTCAATTAAAAACTTATTGAACCATTTCGCGCATTGATAGGTTTCTTTCCAATAGGGATCATGATCTTCCACCGCCCAGCAAGCATATAAAGTGGACATTGAAATTGCAGCTTTCAAAAGCTTTTCGCAATTCATTTGCAAAAGTTCACTTATCAGATTGACTCTTAGCCTCAACAAATTTTCCGGATTAGGCTTTGTGAAGAGATGATTAACCATGAAGGAAACTGCGTCGAAGTAGGGGTCACCGGCAACGCCTTTCGGATCAATCGCAAGCCAACCTCTCTCGTTCGAAAACAAGATGTTTTCATGATGCAAATCGCCATGCAGCAGTCCGATTTCCATTGTGGTCTGCTGTATTTCCTCTAGAAACTTAGCCGACATCGCAACCCATTCATTTGGAATTGGCCCATCGTTCTTAGGGTAATTACTTTGATATTTCGAGAAGGCGCTTGCCCAGTGAAGGATAGTTGGAAAGTCGGTGTCTTTCGGCAATGGTTTACGGATCTGTTTCCAAACGCGGCAGAACTGTTGAATGACGACTGTTTCATCTGTTTCCGTACAAAGCATCGTCCCGGGTTGAAGGCTTTCGAGCAGCATGGCTCCTCGTTCGACGTCGGCTTTCAACAGTTTCGCACATCCTTTGCCACTGTAGAGCTGCAATGTGCGGATTTCATTCTCAAAATCAAAGCCTGGCAAGCCCATTTTTAAGATGTACGGGTTATTGTTTTCGTCGATTACGTGAATGACGTAGTTATAAGAAAGATTCGTGACCGGGCTTTCCAGTGTTAATCCCCAGACTTCCGCCATGTGATTAACATTGACCTCTAGTGATTGAAGCCATTCTTTCCCTGGTTTCCCGAAACTGTTCCTGATTTTCTCTTGGAATGAAATAGGTATGTCCATACAATTTCCCCTAAATTAATTTAGCCATATAATATTCATCTGCATATTGACCGTTGACGAGCTGAACTAGCTGGCTTGCATCTGTGCTTTGAACTTGTCTAGTATTCATTAGAAACACGTACCTTCTCTTTGCTTAAAAACGAGATAACCTTTGTATGAAGAACCATGGCCTTATCCCTCAATCGTTTCGATATTTCCCCAGTAATATGCAATCTCCTTGAATTCTTCTCCCCCAATGTCAATCATTGCATGATCTATAGCTTGTCCGCCAAGTGATTCATAGAATGCTTTTGATGGATTACGTTCAAGCACCCATACAAGCATGGAGTAAAATCCTTGTTCTTTCAGATTTTGTACAATTGTATGCGTCAACTTCTTACCAATCCCCTGTCCTTGCACTTCTTGCAATAAATAAATTGCATATAACTCCCCATCTACATCATAGTTACCTGTTCGTTCTTTGCCCCCCGTTGCGAAGCCGACTATCTTACCGCTTTCATCCTCAGCAACAAATAAAGCGCTTTTCCCAATTCCCCTACGCCAATTTTCGGCACGCTGCTCGTATGATAAATCCCGAAGAACGGAATCGGAAACAATACCCTTGTAAGTTGTCCTCCAGCTGTCCACATGAACTCGTGCTATACCATCCTCATCGCCTGGCACGGCTTCTCTAATTCTCATATTCATTCCCCCACTCTATTCTTTCTTTCAAGTTTACAGTAAATAGCGAAATAATAGAATTGATTTTCAGAAAAGAAATGCAGATTCGACTTTTTTCATTGCCCGTAAAAAATTTATCGATCATTTCCCGTGAGATATCAATCATTTCCCGATAGTTATCGATCAATGAGAGGCACTTATCGATCATTTCCCAACATATATCGTTCATTTCCCGAGTTTTATTGTCATTTTGTGACCTTAGGCCCACCACGAACAAACCAAAAAACCGCCACATCGCAATGCGGCGGCACGTCATTTCCTAGGCAAATCTCCTGTGTACTTTCTTTCCATCGTATGAAAACACGACTTGTTTATTATCCACATACGTCTCCAAATGCACGATGCGTCCCCATAGTTGGTGGATATACGGGAGGACGTGTTCCAAATACGGTACATCCAGCTCGGTTTCTTCGTATTTATGCACTAAGTAGAGCTCTCCGTTGCGAACGTAATCCCCGTCATGGACGACTAGGTAAGGAAAGCCCCCGTTCACCCGCTGTGCAATGAGACGGTCTTGCACGCTTCGATATTCCTTATCTGAAATTTTATAATGGCTTCCTTTTTTCTCGAAGATATATAAATCTTCTTTTTGTACGAGTTCTTTCGTTAAATAGTTGCGGATGAAGGAAATGTCGGAGTCCATCTCTCTCACTTCAAACATTTTCTCCCGGCCTGACCCGGGCTTCACCCCTAACTCAATCATCTCTTCCGTTGGATGATCATATCGCCGTTCGATGTCTTCAAAGATTTTCAAGCCTAAATAATACGGATTGATGGACGTTCTGGACGGCTGGATGACATTCGCATTCAACTTTGCAAACTCAATCGTTTCGTCGGCCGTCAGATCCATCTCCCGTAAAATCCGCTGATGCCAATATGTCGCCCATCCTTCATTCATGATCTTCGTTTCCATTTGCGGCCAGAAGTAAAGCATTTCTTCACGGATCATTGTCAATATATCTCGTTGCCATTCTTCCAATTCCCGACTATTTTCCAAGAGGAACAACAATAAATCCTTCTCCGGGGATGCAGGCGTCTTTTTCCGCTTTGTTTCCGCTGGCGGCTTCAGCTTCTTATGATCCATTTCCCATAAATCATCATAAACCGTTTTCCGGATAAAAGGCACATCTTCTACCTGCTCCACCTCTTCATTTCCATGACGCCATCGGACAAGGGAGGGGTCGACATGCTCCTGGATGGCGAGCACCGCGTCCAAGAAACGTTCTACCTCTTCATTCCCATAAACCTTTTCATATTCGGCAATCCGTTCGGCGGTTGCCGTCATGCTTTCGACCATGTCCCGCCTCGTATTCGAAAAGCGGGAGTTGTTTTTGAAGAAATCGCAATGTGCCAGAACGTGGGCAATGATCAATTTGTTCTGTATCAACGTATTGGTTTCCAATAGAAAAGCGTAACAAGGATTGGAGTTGATGACGAGTTCGTATATTTGACTGAGCCCTAAATCATATTGAAGCTTCATCTTATGGAACTGTTTACCGAAGCTCCAATGTGAGAAACGTGTCGGCATTCCATAAGCGCCAAATGTATAAATGATATCCGCTGGACAGATTTCATAGCGCATCGGATAAAAATCCAACCCGAACCCTTTCGCAATCTCCGTAATTTCTTCTACTGCAAATTGGAGCGCCTTGTGCTCCGTCATACGGATCCCTCCAGGCGTTTATGGAAGAACTTTTTCAAAGCATAGTACACATCCTTGTTTTCCTTTAGTACATAATGCCGGAATTTCGGATCTTCGATTTTTTGATACGTATTCATCAAAGTTGAATATCGGCTATGTGCATTCACTTCCCCGTAGCCGAACATATTCGAAACTGCCATGAGTTCCTCTACTAATGAAAAGCATTTTCCGTTATCCGATGACATATTTTCTCCATCTGAAAAATGGAAGGGGTAGATATTATAGCGGGAAGGATGATACTTCTTGGCTATGAGATCGAGCGCTTTTTCATAGGCTGTCGAACAAATCGTGCCTCCGCTCTCCCCTTTCGAGAAAAAATCCATTTCCGAAACGACTTTCGCAATCGTATGATGGGCGATGAATTCTATATCCACTTTTTCGTATTTTGTCCGTAAGAATTTTGTCATCCAGAAATAAAAGCTTCTCGCCATGTATTTCTCAAAACTTCCCATAGAAGCGCTCGTATCCATCATCATGAGCACGACTGCCTTCGATTGAGGCTTAACGACTTCATCCCACGTCTTGAAACGGAGATCATCATTGTAGATCGGCATAATTTCAGCATGGCCTTCCATGGCATTACGTTTGAACGCTGCGATGATCGTCCGCTTTTTATCAATGTTCCCGATGAGCCCTTTCTTCCTGATGTCATTGAACTGAATGTCTTCTTCTGTAATTTCCGCTTGTTCCCTTTTTTCGAGATTCGGCAATTCAAGCTCTTTGAATAATGTCTCTTCGATTTCGGCGAGCGACACTTCCGCTTCATAATAATCCTGGCCTGGCTGATCGCCCGCCTGTTTGCCTTTTCCTGCACTCTGACTGCCATCGCTTGCAACTACGTCTCCCACTTGACTATCTCCGCCGCCTTGGCCGACATGCTTGGATTTATTATGGTTATAACGGATTTTGTATTCATCCAAAGAACGGATCGGTATTTTAATGACGTCCCTGCCATCCGACATGACGATGCTTTCTTCACTGATCAATTCGGGCAGATTACTGTGGATTGCTTTCTTCACTTTATCCGAATGTCGTTTCTGATCCTGATATCCTTTTCGGTGAAGCGACCAGTTTTCCTGGGAGACGACAAATGATTCGCTCTGCTCTTCATGCATTTCTATTCACCTACTCCAGTCCACTCATTTTTTTAGTATATGCAACGAATGGCGGTTTTTGATATGGGAGGATTTTCTTATCGGTTCAACAGGCTGCCGACGTACCGTAGCAATTCATTGGCAGAGATTGAATTATATCCATATTCATCAATAAGCCTTGCTACGACCTCATTGATTTTCTTCAAATGATTTTCGTCAGGAGTCGCCGATGAAGTTGTGATTTTGACAACATCCTTCAAGTCCGCGAACAGCTTCTTCTGAATCGCCTCCCGCAGCCTTTCGTGGGATTTGTAATCAAATCGCTTGCCTTTCCTTGCGTATGCGGAAATCCGGATGAGGATTTCTTCTCGGAAAGCCCTTTTCGCATTCTCTGAGATTCCGATTTGCTCTTCAATGGAACGCATAAGCTTTTCATCCGGATTCATCTCTTCGCCGGTGAGGGGATCTTTCATTTTGTGCTTATTGCAATAGGCTTCAACGTTATCCAAATAGTTATCCATCAACGTCCGTGCAGATTCTTCGTACGAATAGACGAATGCCTTCTGCACTTCTTTCTTCGCAATTTCATCAAATTCCTTGCGGGCAATCGATATATAATTCAAATATTCCTCTTTGTCGTCCTTTGAAATGGATGCATGCTGATCCAATCCTTCTTTTAAGGAACGCAGCACATCGAGTGCATTGATGGCATCCACTTCTTTTCGGATGATTGCCGACGAGATCCGGTTAATGACATATCTCGGGTCGATGCCGTCCATGCCTTCATTCGGAAACTCTTTTTTCAGCTCTTCCAGATCCACTGAGTTAAATCCTTCCACATTTTCACCGTCATACAATCGCATCTTCTTCACAATATCGATTCCTTGTTTTTTCGATATTTTCAAACGCGTGAGGACGGAGAAGATAGCAGCAACCCTAAGGGCATGTGGAGCAATATGCACATGGGCCATATCACTTTCGCTTATCATCTTTTCGTAGATTTTTTCTTCCTGACTCACTTTCAAGTTATAAGGGATCGGCATGACAATGATCCGGGAATGCAGCGCTTCATTCTTCTTATTGGAAATGAAAGCCCGATATTCGGTTTCATTCGTATGGGCGACGATCAATTCATCCGCACTGATCAATGCAAATCTGCCTGCTTTGAAGTTCCCTTCTTGCGTCAGCGACAAAAGGTGCCAGAGGAATTTTTCATCGAGCTTGAGCATCTCCTGAAATTCCATCATTCCGCGGTTTGCCTTGTTCAACTCCCCGTCAAAACGATAAGCGCGGGGATCTGATTCGGAGCCGTATTGGGCAATTGTCGAAAAGTCGATGCTCCCGGTCAAATCGGCGATATCCTGGGATTTTGGGTCGGATGGGGTGAATGTTCCGATGCCCACCCGTTTGTCTTCCGAAAAGAAGATTCGTTCAACGAGTACATCTTCAATCCGCCCGCCGTATTCAGTTTCAAGGCGCATCGTATTCAACGGGGACAGGCTTCCTTCAATCCGGATTCCAAACTCCTCATAGAAATCATCTCGTAAATATTCCGGAATCAAATGCAATGGGTCTTCATGCATCGGACATCCCTTAATAGCATATACCGCACCTTCATCCGTCCTCGAATATTGTTCCAATCCACGTTTCAACAAGGTGACGAGAGTGGATTTCCCTCCGCTGACGGGACCCATAAGCAATAAGATCCTTTTTCGCACATCGAGCCGTTTTGCTGCAGGATGGAAATATTCATTGACTAGCCGCTCGACCGTATCTTCGAGACCGAAAATCTCATTTTCGAAAAAGCGGAATTTTGTATACCCGTGTTCTTTCGTTTGGCCATGGCTTTTGATCATTTCATACACTCTCGAATGTGCCGTTTGTGCAACTTCTTTACGTTCCTGTAAGATGCCTAAATAATCGGCAAAGGTGCCTTCCCACTTAAGCTTGCTTTCTTCTACACGGAAATGTTCTAGCTTACGTAAAATATCCATTCATTTCCCTCCATTCAGGGCCTGGTTTCAATCATTGTATGCGAGGAGGCTCAGTAAAATGAGACATATAAAACAAGCGGCTAAACGAATATGCTCGTTTAGCCGCTTGCGTCAGTTTTCCGGATATGTTTTTCTTAGAAATGCAATGGATTGTTTGATGAGCTGCTGTAAAACTTCGATGTCGATATCGTCCACTTTATTAATGTACACACATGCTTTACCTGATGTATGCTTCCCGAATTTGGCTAACAGCGCTTCACGTTCCGAATCACCTGGAGCGAAATAGAGGCTGGTCTTCGCTTTGCGAGGTGAAAAGCCGACGAGCGGCGCATCCCCTTCATGGCCCGTATTATAGACATAATGATACGACCCGAAGCCAATGATGCTCGGTCCCCACATCTTTGCCTCATAGCCCGCCGTCTCCGTGAAGATGTCCAATAATCGATAGGCGTCCTCCCGCTTTTTCGGACTATCCACCGCTTCGATGAATTCAATGACACTGGCGTCCGTTTCCTTCGTTTTCAGCTCGTACATTGTTTTATCCCCCTCCCATAAGTCTGAATGATTCAAATGCTTGATATTACACCGAACATAGACTAACGTTAAAAGCATAGCAATCCCTTCATTTACCTACTACTATATAGGTTGTTTAAACGGAGAGCAAAGCGGAAATAAATTGTCTTGACTAGGAAGTTTTTTACTCTATAATTAAAATGATTTTCTATAAAGCGGAGGGCGCTTGCTCAGCCGCGACAGGCATAAGACGAAGAGGCGAAGTGGCGCTTTTTGCCACATAGCCGCTTTGACTTATGACCCGAGTGGCTAGCGCCCGGAGCTGGATTTTGTCGATTTTGTCGAATAAAGGAGGGATATTCGGGTTGGAAAATAAGCTGAAGTTATACGGCTTTAACAACCTCACCAAAACACTTAGCTTCAACATCTATGATGTGAGCTATGCAAAAAGTGAGCGGGAACAAAAAGATTATATTGCCTACATCGATGAGCAATACAATTCGGAACGGTTGACGAACATTCTTTATGATGTGACCGAGATCGTTGGAGCCCATGTATTGAACGTTAGTAAACAGGACTATGATCCACAAGGTGCAAGTGTCACCATCCTTATTACGGAGGAGACACTCCCTGTCGCTGTGATCGATGAATCGTGCAACCGCGGAGAAATCGATATTTTGAAGACCCGGGATTCGGTTGTTGGCCATTTGGATAAAAGCCATGTCACCGTCCATACGTATCCTGAATATCACCCGGATAATTCGATCGCCACGTTCCGTGTCGATATCGAAGTATCGACTTGTGGTGAAATTTCCCCTTTGAACGCACTGGATTATCTGATTGGCAGCTTCGACTCTGATATTATCACGACGGATTATCGCGTACGCGGTTTTACCCGTGATGATAAAGGGAAGAAATTATTTATGGACCATAAAATGACGTCGATCCAGGATTATATCGACAGTGAGACGTTGCAGAAGTATGACGCCATCGATGTTAATGTATATCAATCAAATATCTTTCATACAAAGCTGCTGATCAAGGACATCAATTTACAAAATTACCTTTTCAATACGGATGTGTATGAAATACCTCCGAAAGAAAGGCTGAATATCACAAACAACCTACGTAAAGAGATGATTGAAATTTTCAGCGGTTCCAATATATATGAAGAGTGAGAGGACGGTGTTGGACATTCTTTCACAACAGAAAGCCCCAATTATGGAGGCTCTAAACAATTACAAAAAGATGCGGGTCGTTCCTTTCGATGTCCCCGGCCATAAACGTGGCAGAGGAAACGAGGAGCTGACCGCTTTTTTAGGTGAAAATTGCATGACGGTGGATGTCAATTCTATGAAGCCGTTGGATAATCTGATTCACCCCGTTTCCGTCATCCGGGAAGCTGAGGAGCTTGCAGCAGAAGCTTTCGGAGCGAAGCACGCCTTTTTCATGGTGAACGGGACGACTTCCGCTGTACAAGCGATGGTCATGACGGCATGCAAGGCGGGCGAAAAGATCATCATGCCCCGAAATGTGCACCGCAGCGCCATCAATGCACTCATCCTGAGCGGTGCCATTCCTGTCTATGTCAATCCGGGCGTGAACAATGAACTCGGAATTCCTTTGGGAATGGCGGTGAAGGATGTGGAGAGGGCGATCCTCGAGCATCCTGATGCTAAAGCGATCCTTATAAACAACCCGACGTATTACGGTATCTGTTCGAATATGCAGGCGATTACTGATCTTGCCCATCGCCACGGAATGCTCGTTCTCGTTGACGAGGCGCATGGAACGCATTTTTATTTCAGTGACGACCTGCCTGCTTCCGCGATGTCTGTGGGCGCCGATATGGCTTCAGTGAGCATGCATAAATCGGGCGGTTCATTGACCCAAAGCTCATTGTTGTTGATTAATAATGAAGTGAGCGAAGGATACACAAGACAAATTATCAATCTAACGCAAACGACGAGCGGCTCGTATCTGCTCCTCTCCTCCCTTGACATTTCACGGAAAAATCTCGCTTTGAATGGGCAGGAGATCTTCCGGAAAGTCGGAGAAATGGCACAGTATACCCGCGAGGAAATCAATAAGATTAGCGGTTACTACGCTTTTTCGGATGAGTTGAAGAACGGCGATACAATTTTTGATTTCGACACAACAAAGCTTTCCGTCCATACACTTGAGCTAGGATTGGCAGGTGTCGAAGTGTATGACATTCTGCGGGATGAATATGACATCCAAATCGAGTTCGGGGACATCGGCAACATCTTGGCGTACATATCAGTCGGAGACCGCCGATTGGATCTCGAACGGCTCGTCTCGGCACTCGCTGAAATCAAGAGACGCTACAGCAAGGACAAAGGCGGCTTGTTCGATCATGAATATATAACTCCTCAAGTCGTCTATACGCCTCAAAAAGCGTTTTACGCACCGAAGGAGACGCTTCCTATAAACGACAGCGCCGGCCGCATTGCTAGCGAATTCGTCATGGCCTACCCGCCCGGCATACCGATTTTGGCTCCGGGTGAACGGATCACTCCCGAGATTTTGCAATACATCCAATATTGCAAGGACAAGGGCAGCTTCATGACAGGTACGGAAGATAGCAAAATCGAGCATATCAACGTTTTGAAGGAGGCTGAGCAATGAATTTATGGTATAGGGAAAACCATTCGCCGGACGTCCAATTTTCGATGAGAGTCATTGAGCACCTATATACCGGGAAAAGCGAGTTCCAGAAAATCGATGTTTTTGAAACAGCTGAATTCGGCCGAGTTCTCACATTGGACGGCTACGTCATGGTAACTGAGAAGGATGAATTCATTTATCACGACATGATCACCCACGTTCCGATGGCAACGAATCCCGGCATTAAGAAAGTGCTCGTCATCGGAGCCGGAGATGGCGGCACAATCCGGGAACTGACGAAGTATGATTCGATCGAGCATATTGACATGGTTGAAATCGACGAAATGGTCGTTGACGTATGCCGGGAATTCATCCCCCAAACCGCTAGCAAACTCGATGATCCCCGCGTTCATCTTCATTTCGAAGACGGCTTGAAATTTGTCCGTTCCCGAAATGATGAATATGATTTGATCATCGTCGACTCGACGGATCCATTCGGACCGGGAGAAGGCTTGTTCACAAGGGAATTTTACGGCAACTGCTATAAGGCATTGAACGATGAAGGCATTCTTGTCAATCAACACGAAAGCCCTTTCTATGAAGAAGACGCGTTAGGCATGCAGCGGGCACATAAGCGGATCATCGGGTTCTTCCCCGTATGCGAAGTGTACCAATTGCATATTCCGACATATCCTTCGGGTCATTGGCTGTTCGGTTTCGCCTCCAAAAAATATGATCCGATCAAAGATTTGGATGCAGATGCTTGGAATCAGCTCGGCTTGGAAACAAAGTATTACAACACCGATATCCACGTCGGCTCATTTGCCTTGCCGAACTACGTAAAGGAGCAATTGAAAGATGTTGAATAAAAATATTGAAACATTCATTGGATGTGACAATGAATATGACGAATCAGGCATCGTCGTATTCGGCGCCCCTTTTGATTCGACAACGTCATTCCGCCCGGGTACAAGATTCGCAAGCAAGGTGATGCGCGGTGAATCATTCGGAATCGAGACATATAGTCCTTATCAGGATAAAGATTTGGAAGATATCCCCGTTTATGACGGCGGAGACCTTGAGTTAAGCTTCGGGAATACAGAAAGAGCGTTAGGCCAAATCGAAGAATACACACGGAAAGTCGTGCAAGATGGCAAAATCCCTTGCATGATCGGTGGGGAACATTTAGTGACGCTCGGATCGGTCCGTGCCGTCGCGGAACAATACCCTGATTTGCATATTATCCAATTCGATGCCCATGCGGATTTGCGTGACCATTACCTCGACGAGAAACTATCGCATGCGACGGTTATCCACCGTGTATGGGATATCGTCGGTGATGATCGGATCTTCCAATTCGGCATCCGCTCCGGAGACCGCAGCGAGTTCCAATGGGGCAAGGACCATGTCTTCACAAATAAGTTCAATTTTAATGGACTGGAAGATATCGTTAATAGATTACAAGGGAAACCGGTATATTTGACGATCGATTTAGATGTGTTAGATCCTTCCGTCTTCCCTGGTACTGGAACTCCCGAAGCTGGCGGAGTCAGTTTCATGGAATTATTACAAGCCATTTTGACAGTGAGCGACCTCAATATTGTAGGCTGCGATGTCAATGAGCTATCGCCGATTTATGATCAAAGTGGTGTTTCTACTGCAGTAGCTTGTAAAGTGCTGCGCGAACTTTTATTGGCAGTAACTAAACAAAATTAAAAGGGGTGTTTTGATTGGGTAAAGCGTTAATCATCGGAGCAGGTGGAGTAGCAAGTGTTGTTGTGCATAAATGTGTACAAGTACCTGACGTGTTTGAAGAAATTTGCATCGCGAGCCGTACAAAATCGAAATGTGATGCGTTGAAGGAAAAACTAGACGGCGGTCGCACAAAAATCCAGACAGCTCAAGTAGACGCGGACAATGTCGAAGAATTGGTTGAACTGATCAACAGCTTCAAACCGGACATCGTCATCAACGTCGCATTGCCATACCAAGACTTGACAATCATGGATGCGTGCCTAGCAACGGGCGTCCACTACTTGGATACAGCGAACTATGAGCCTCTCGATACGGCGAAATTCGAATATAAATGGCAATGGGCTTATCGCGAGAGGTTCGAACAAGCAGGCCTAACTGCAATCCTAGGCTGCGGCTTCGATCCAGGCGTCACAGGCGTTTTCTCCGCTTATGCGCAAAAGCATTATTTCGACGAAATCCACACGATCGATATTGTGGATGCAAATGCCGGAGACCACGGCTATCCATTCGCAACGAACTTCAATCCGGAAATTAACATCCGTGAAATCACAGCTAACGGCCGCTACTGGGAAAACGGCGAGTTCATCGAAACTCCGCCACTATCCGAAAAACGCGTATACGATCTGCCTGAAATCGGTCCGAAAGATGTATACCTTCTCTATCACGAAGAGTTGGAGTCACTTGCACAAAACATTAAAGGCATCAAGAAAATCCGTTTCTGGATGACATTCTCTGAAAAATACTTGACGCATTTGAAAGTGCTTGAAAATGTCGGCATGACATCGATTGAACCAATCGAATTCGAAGGTCAGCAAATCGTGCCTTTACAATTCCTGAAGGCGGTTCTTCCTGACCCTGCTTCCCTAGGACCCCGCACAAAAGGTAAAACGAATATCGGCTGTATTTTCCAAGGAACGAAAGATGGCGAAGAGAAGACGTATTACGTCTATAACGTATCCGACCACGAGGAGTGCTACCGCGAAGTAGGTTCCCAAGCTGTTTCTTACACAACGGGCGTTCCAGCGATGATTGGCGCGATGCTATTGCTGAAAGGCGAATGGAAAAAACCTGGCGTTTATAATGTCGAAGAGTTCAATCCGGATCCATTTATGGAAGCATTGAACGAATACGGTCTGCCTTGGCAGGAAGATTTCAACCCAGAGCTGATCGATTGATAGGAGGCAAGCAACAAATGAAGTTGAATTTCGATCCACACGCAGTCCCCTCCCCGTCGTATGTAGTCGATGAAGGGCTACTAATTAAAAACTTGGAACTGCTAAAGTCGATCATTGACCGGACAGGCTGCAAAATTCTATTGGCCCAAAAAGGGTTTTCAATGTTCTCCGTCTATCCGCTCATCGGCCAGTATTTGAATGGCGTGACGTCAAGCGGCTTATTGGAAGCAAAATTAGGATATGAAGAGATGGGGAAAGAAGTCCATACGTACTCCCCTGCATTCACAGAATCTGATTTCGAGGAGATCCTATCGTACTCCGATCATCTTGTGTTCAACTCGTTTGACCAATGGAGACGCTTCAGGGATCAAGTGAAAAACTATCCAAAACCGATCGAATGCGGCATTCGGATCAATCCCGAGTACTCGGAAATTGATGTGGATATGTATAATCCATGCTTCACTTTCTCCCGATTCGGCGTAACGCTAGAAAATTTTGAACCGGATGAGTTGGAAGGGATCAGTGGCTTGCATTTCCATACGATGTGCGAACAGAATTCCGACACGCTTGCCCGTACGATTCAAGTCGTTGATGAAAAGTTCGGCGAGTATTTGAAAGATATGAAATGGATCAATTTCGGCGGCGGTCATCATATTACCCGTCCTGATTACGACATTGAGACACTAGTCGAATCGATTCTTTTCATGAAGGAGAAATATGGACTAGATGTGTATTTGGAACCCGGCGAAGCTATCGCATTGAACACAGGCTTCCTCGTTACGACTGTGTTGGATACGTTGCATAACGGAATGCCGCTTGCCATTTTGGATACTTCGGCTTCCTGCCATATGCCGGACGTTCTGGAAATGCCATACCGTCCTGAGATTGTCGGTGCGGGACTGCCGAATGAGAAAACGATCACGTACCGGTTTGGCGGACCTACCTGCCTCGCGGGGGATGTCATCGGAGATTACTCATTCGATAAGCCTTTAACGGCCGGCGATAGGCTTGTCTTCTGTGACATGGCCCACTATTCCATGGTGAAGAACAACACATTCAATGGCATGGAATTGCCTGCCATCGTATTGAATACAGTTGCAGACGGTCCGAAAGTCATCAAGGAATTTGGTTATGAGGATTTCAAAGAACGTTTGTCATAAAATAAAGGGTTGCCCATGACTTGAAATTAAGTCTGGCAGCCCTTTTACTATGCTGTTGATACTCGTTTTTTCACCATTAAGGTGCACCAGTGAGTTTGCTTAAATCAGCAGAACCAAAGATGACTAATAACAATAAAATAATTAGAATGACTATGTTTATGAATGAAGTCCCTGAAAAACCGGTCGTATTGTTACCTGTCGTGTTGCCGACCATTCTTATCTCCCCTATCCTCTATTCATACGACTTTGAATGCCTTCAAAAATCTCATCGATTGTAATATCTCCATTTTCACTTAAGAAATCAGCCATTTTATTACCATTTTTCGCTTCATCTTGGAAAGCACCGAGTAATGTCACCGTAACAGTTGGGCTATTACGGAAAAGTATGACAGAATCCACTCTTAGCTTGCCTAATAATAGAAGTGATGCTGCAATGATTTCTAAGTCTTTCCCTTTTAATAAATCATTTAGTGTATACGCAGGATTTTGATTTCCATTATTATTTTTTTTATACAACTCAAACACTTCCTTCTAAGTGTGAGTGACATTCCCCATCCTATCTCATTGTATGAGAAGACTGTCAAAGAAGTGTGTACACTTATAGGTCACCCTCTCGTTTGAACAAAAAACAGCCCGGAATTCCGCTATCGTAAGCAGCTCCGGGCTATGTCGTTATTAATCGTTGCTAAGCAACAATTCAAGAATGTCTTCAGACACGTATGTTTTATTGCCGCCGATCAACTCAGGCGCAATGGCGAATTGTTGGAGGCTTTTATTGTAGCCGTACATTTTCTCACCGCGAGTGATGGTTAAAGAGACATTCCCTTTTGTGAGAAGTGCTCCATTGATTTTTGACTGGGAGAGCACATAATAACCGAGCTCTTCCGCAACTTTGCGCAACGGAATCATCTTCACGCCGTCTTTCATGTAATGGTCGCTTTCAATTATGTCACTTACGGATTCTGGAATCTCCGGAGTTTCAGAAGTTTCCTCGACTCCTTCGCCCGTGCCCTCATCGGTCAATGGGTCAAGTGCAATAATTTTAGTAGGAGGCGTTTGTGGCGGCAAGCTTCTTGTCGTAATTGAATAAAACACGACCAATTCCTTGCCTTTCAACTCAGCCTTACTAACTTTTTCGCCTTGTTGGTTAAGGATAGTCGTTTCTTTCCCAATGTTCAGCTTCAATTCTTTATCCAAGCTGAGGAAATCTGCATCGAATTTACCGACTTTGACGCTGCCCGGTTTTGTTTCATCCATGACGATAAATAGTTCAGGAGTGATTTGTGCTGGATAAATCAATATCATCGGCTTGTTTTTATCGTAATACGCTTCCACTTTCATTTCCTTTTTCAAGTCGGTAGATTTCATTTCATTAGTTGTACCGCTATTGAATAGAAGCGTTTTGTCTTGAATGCGGAAAATCGTGATAAGATCTTGTTCATTTTCGACAGTTACCATCAGATCGTTATCCCTGTCCTCGATATTCGTAATAACCCCTGTCGCTCTCACATACTCCGAAGCATCCTTCACTTCTTCTTTATCCATTTGAATCACGTCCTCGTTCGCCTTAACTGCAAAGGGTGTCCACGCGCTTCCTGCCAATAATGCGGTTAATGCAACTGCTCCAATTTTTTTCATAATTTCTCTCTCCTTAATTCGGTTATTCAATGAATCAGACGGAGTGTATTGGTAAAAGTTACATTACTTTAATACAGTCACCTTTTCATCTCGTCCGGCTTTCAATCCAAAAATGAGGAAGAGCAGTGATGCTATCATAAAAATCAACAACGGACTTTTCCAAGAACCAGTCGCATCATGAAGAAACCCAAATAGCACAGGTCCGATAGCTGCAAGCAGATAGCCTGAAGATTGGGCCATGCCCGATAATTCCGCGGCCTCTGTATGGGTCTCCGTCCGCAGTGTGAAAAACATCATCGCGAGTCCAAAGGAAGCACCGCCGGCAATCCCGATTGCAATCATCCATAATGGAGTCAACGATAATCCCCCTGCGAGAACGCCGCCATAGCCAATCAAATATAAAGCCGCTACGGCGACTACGATCATCCGCTGATCCTTCAATCTGCCTGCGAGTATCGGTATAATGAATGTCATTGGCAACTGTGATAATTGTAAAAGGGAAAACATCCAGCCCGCTTTCTCGGCCGTCATGCCCTCAGATATGAGTATTTCAGGCAGCCATGCAGCTGTACAATAAAATAGCAACGACTGCAGCCCCATGAAAAACGTTACCGCCCAAGCAATCGGTGAGCGCCATAAGATAGGTGACTTCTCTATAGATGCTTTTTCAGTTTGCGTTTGTAAGGATACTCTGTTTTTCAGCTGAGGTATCCATAATAGCAACGCTAGCGCGGACAAGGCAGCCCATATCCCTAATGCACCTTGCCAACCGAATTGTGTATTGAGTACAATCGGTGCGCTGATGCCCGAAGCCGTTGTCGCTGATATGTTCATGGCGACCGAGTAGATTCCCGTCATTAACCCAATATGTAATGGAAAGCTTAATTTCAACAAGGCAGGCAACAATACATTCCCGAATGCGATAGCGACACCGATAAGGAATGTCCCAGCGACTAAAAACAATATGGATCCAGCCGATCGGATTAAAATGCCGACCGTCAATAAACATAGAGAGATGAATAGAGTCAACTCCATACCGAATCTCTTCGATAGTTTAGGAGCTATTGGCGATATGAAGGCGAACGCCAAAAGAGGGATTGTCGTCACTAAGCCCGCCAGTACATTCGACATTCCCAGCCCATCCCGTATCGGACCGATAATTGGGCCAACGGACGTCAAAGGTGAACGTAACGTTGAAGCAATGAAAATGATGCCGATAATCAATAACAATGTTTTCTTCTCAAAGCTTAGTTTCTTAGTGTAGGCTTGATTTCCTTCAAGCTTCATTTCGTCGCCTTCCTTTCGTTATAAATGCCATTCGAGCATATCATAATGGGAGATCTTTCTAAAGAGAAGGTGTTGGGGAAAGGTTTTCCGCGAGTTATGGTGAGTTTTGCTCATTTTAGGAGTATGCAATTCACATAAATTCACATGTAAAAACGGATCTCCCTTATCCATGAGATCCGTTTGTATTTTTTATATTGTTGTCGGCACGAGCAATATTGATGTCAATACGTCGACTGCCTGATCGATTTCCTCTTCAGTCACAGTCAATGGAGGCAGCAAGCGAATTACATCCGTACCTGCTTGCACGACGAGCAGTCCTGCTTCTTCCGCTTGGCGGATGAAAGGGGCAACGTCTTCCTTGCAATCGATGCCGATAAGCAAACCTTGCCCCCGAATGTCATATTGATCAGGCGACAGGCTCACCTTCAATTTCCGAATCAAGGCATTTGACTTTTCATTGACTTCCTTCAAAAATCCTTCCTCGAAAACGTGATCCACTACTGTCTGCGCAACTGCGACAGCGAGCGGGTTCCCTCCGAATGTGGTGCCATGCGTCCCCGGTCCGAATGAATCGAATAGTTCAGCTGTGCCGAGCATCGCCCCGATTGGGAAGCCTCCGCCCAATCCTTTGGCTAGTGTCATAATGTCGGGTTTTAAACCTGACTGCTCGTAGGCGTAGCGTGTGCCAGTTCTTCCGATGCCGGTCTGTACTTCATCGACAATGCATAAAATCCCCTTCGACTTGCAAATGTCAGAAATAACAGTAGCGAACTCGGGAGTTACTGCGTGGATTCCACCTTCCCCTTGAATCACTTCAAGCATAATCGCCGCCACATCATCACCGATAACCGCTTCCAAAGCTCCCGGGTCATTGAACGGCACCGTCTTGAACGTATCTAGCATCGGGCCGAACCCTTGCTTGATTTTATCCTGGCCCGTCGCCGCCATTGCTCCGAATGTACGACCATGGAACGATTGGTCGAAAGTGATAATCGTCGATTTCCCCGTATGCTTCCTTGCTAGCTTGATGGCCGCTTCATTCGCCTCCGCTCCGCTATTGCAGAAGAAAGCATGAGCGAAGTGTGTGTCTTTTATTAACGAAGCAGCGAGCTTTTCCTGCTCCGGGCTTTCGAATAAATTCGATACATGCCACAGCTTTTCACTTTGAACTTGAATCGCATTGACGATTGCAGGGTGGGCATGGCCAAGTGAGACGACAGCTATGCCGCTAGTAAAATCAAGGTATTTTTTTCCGTCTGCATCTTCCACGACAGTTCCCTCGCCTTTTACAAGATGCACCGGTCGCCGTGCATAATTATTGAATAACGTACTCAAATGAAGACCTCCTCAACTCCGATTGTTGTGCCTGCCAAATGCTGATCTGCAATTTGGACGGATGGCACGCCGGCATCCAAGCAATCGATTGCAGCATTCACTTTCGGGATCATTCCGCCGTATATATCCCCAGCCTCAATCCAGTTCGCGATATCACTTGGGGAGACGGTTGATTGAATTTCATTTCCGATCTTTATTCCAGGTGTATCCGTCACAAACAGGAGGCTTGCCGCGCCGATCGCTAACGCAACTTTGCTAGCAACTGTATCCGCATTTATATTGAGCGGTTTACCGCATTCCGTCGCACCGATACAAGAGACGACCGGGACAATTCCAGCGGCTAGTAATTTTTCTAGCAGACGGTCATTCACATGCTGTATGTCACCGACAAAGCCATATCGTTCTTTATTGAGCAATGTACACGTCAAGAGTTTCCCGTCAAATCCGCTCAGTCCGATCGCATCGATGCCTTCACGATTCAACTGATGGACGAGTGATGGATTCACTTCACCGATCAAGACATCTCTCACGATGGCGATGGATTGATCGCACGTGACCCGAATGCCATTGTCGATGTTCGACGCAATCGCATTCTTCTGTAACGCTGTATTAATGGAAGGCCCGCCTCCATGGACGATGACAATTTCGTAGCCCGCACTTTTCATTTCGTGGAATTTAGTAAAAAAACCGCTTTGCAACCCTTCGAGCATACTGCCTCCGAGCTTAATGACAATCCGTTTACGATCGGTAAGAAGCATTGATTTGGACGTAGTCATATGTCAAATCGCACCCCCATGCTATTCCGTGGCCATTTCCTTTATTCAACCCGACGTAGATCTTCACTTCAGGCTGTTTTAAGTAATGTAGCAGCTGCTCTTCCGAGAAGATGACCGGTTCGCCGTCCTTCACGACTGGCGTGTCACCAATCTTGATTGTAATTCCTAGAGGATCGACGGACGCACCGCTATACCCGACCGCTGCAATGACCCTTCCCCAGTTCGCGTCGCAACCGAACACTGCTGTTTTAACGAGAGGAGACCCAACGACCGTCTTCGCGATTTTCCTCGCTTCTGCGTCTGTCACAGCTCCTTCCACTTCCACTTCGATGAGTTTTGTCGCCCCTTCCCCATCCTTTGCAATCATTTTTGCAAGGTCTTGTGCGACTGCATGCAACGTTTGGATGAAGGAGTCCCAGTCAGGATGGGCAGGAGATAATGGTTGATTTTCCGCCATGCCATTCGCCAGAACAAGGACCATATCGTTCGTTGAAGTATCCCCATCGACCGTAATCGAATTGAATGTCACATCAGTTACAGACTTCAATGCTTCCTGTAAATGGACAGAGTCAATTTTCGCATCCGTCGTAATGAAGCCGAGCATCGTTGCCATATTCGGTTCAATCATCCCTGAACCTTTCGCTGTTCCCGCAATGATGACTTCTTTGCCATCCACTTCTGTTCGATAAGCAGTGTTCTTCGTGACCGTATCCGTCGTCAAGATCGCTTGAGAAAACTGAATGGATCCTTCAAGCGTGTTTGTCGGCTTCAGCTGTTCGATCCCTTTCAACAAAGGTTCCATATTCAATTTCTCGCCGATGACGCCTGTTGATGCCACTCCTACCAAGTCCGGAGCGATGCCGAATTGCTCGGCCGTCTTCTCCTGCATCATGAGCGCATCGATCATGCCCTGTTTCCCGGTGCATGCATTCGCATTGCCAGAATTGACGATGACCGCCTGCATCTTTCCGTTTTTGTGCACAACTTCCTTCGTCACTACTAGAGGGGCTGCCTGGATGGCGTTCGTTGTAAAAACACCCGCCACACTCGCTGGGACGTCGCTGAGCAATACCGCCAAATCATATTTCTTATGCTTCAGTCCGCAATGGATGCCGACCGCTTTAAACCCTTTAGGTGTTGCTATATTTTTGCCTGATACGGGTTTCAATTGTTGAACAGCTACCACCATACCAATTCCTCCTCTTTAAATGAATAATGGAACTTGTGTCAATCCTGCCGTTTCATCCAAACCGAATTGCACATTCATATTTTGCACTGCCTGCCCGGCAGCGCCTTTCACCAAGTTGTCGATGACCGAGACGATTGTTGCCCTGTTCGTCCTCGGATCCACTTTCACGTGAATATCACAGAAGTTTGAACCGGCCACTTGCTTCGTACAAAATTTCTTCGATTCATTCATGATCCTCACAAAGGGCCGGCCCTCATAAGTATCTTTCAAACAGTTGACAAGCTGTTCTTCCGTGACGCCCGCATTCACGGGTGCATAGCTCGTAGCCATTATCCCCCTCGTCATCGGAACGAGATGTGTTGTGAACGTCACTGGAACTTTTTGATTACTAAACTGGGCAATCCCTTGTTCAATTTCGGGAATATGCTGGTGCTCATGTATTTTATAGATCGAAAAGTTTTCATTTGTTTCACTGAAATGCGTCATCGGCCCCGGTGTATTCCCGGCTCCTGACACGCCACTTTTCGCATCGATGATAAGTGCCGAGGGATCTATCAGTCTCTCTTTAAGTAACGGCAGTAAAGAAAGTAGCACTGCAGTCGGATAGCAGCCCGGGTTCGCAATGAGCTGTGCGTTTTTAATCATTCCGTAATTCCATTCCGTCAATCCGTAGGCGCTTAGCTCGACCGCTTCAGCTGGTGCAGGAGTTTTCTTATACCATTGCTCATACTCCGCTGTATCTTTCAAACGGAAGTCTCCGGACAAATCTATCAATTTAGGTCCATTTCCGATGAGCGGTGGCAGTAAATGGCTCGTCACTCCCGCCGGTGTACTCGCAAACAGGACATCATAATTCTTCAATTGTGCATGATCGATTTTCAGAAGAGGCTGATCATACAAGTTCGTGACGTGTGGAAATTTGGCGGAAAACGATGTCCCTTCATCAGATGACGTGAATAAATCGATTTGTTCCACTTCCGGATGATTGTGCAGCAATCTAATCAATTCAAGCCCGCCATACCCGGTAGCTCCGATGATTCCTATCTTCATGTTCCCCACCCCTTTTATCATTAGGATTAGTATACGTATGCATAAATATAAAGTCAACTGTATTATTATAAATTTTGTACTAATTTTTTATTCCCGGCTTTATCATTGGAGTTTTGAATTAAAGGAGAATATGCTATACTATTGTTATTATCAGGTACTAATATTAGGTGATAGTTTTCTACCGATTGAGGAGGCCACTATGGAAGATTTATTGAAGCTTAAAGGAAAGAATATTGTCGTTATGGGTGTTGCAAACGAGCGAAGCATTGCATGGGGTGTAGCGAAGTCCCTTTTTGAAGTTGGGGCGAATGTTATTTTCACGTACCGTAAAGAACGTTCCCTTGCCAAGCTCGAAAAAGCATTGGAAAGCAATGGACTGGAACCGAAGATGATTGTTCAATGTGATGTGAATGAAGATGAAAGTATTCAACATGCATTTACATTGATCGGTGAAACTCTCGGAACAATCCACGGAATTGTCCACTCGATCGCATTTGCTCATGCAGAAGATTTACGCAATGATTTTGTCGAAACATCAAGGAGCGGCTATGCATTCGCACAAGATTCAAGCGCTTATTCCCTCGTCGCCACGGCAAGGGAAGCCCGTCGATTCATGACGGAAGGCGGCTCGATCATCACAATGAGCTATTTAGGTGCAGAACGGGTCCTTGACGGATATAATGTCATGGGTGTAGCAAAAGCGGCGCTTGAAGCATCCGTCAAATATTTGGCTAATGATTTGGGGAAAGAAGCGATCCGCGTCAATGCGATTTCAGCAGGCGCTGTACGTACCCTTTCCGCGAAAGGCGTTCCTTCCTTCAACACGATTTTGGGGCAAATCGAAGAAAAAGCTCCGTTGAGACGCAATATTACAAATGAGGAAGTCGCGAAGATGTCGATTGCGATGTTAAGCGATCTTTCAAGCGGTGTAACCGGCGAAATCATTTACGTCGATGGTGGCTACAATATTATGGGATGAGAAAAGGAGCTTAGCGGCTCCTTTTTTTTGTGTTGTGAGGTTGGAAGCGTTGGAAACTGGCGGGCCATTAGTCCTAAAATGACAATAACTTCCGGGAAATGATCGATAACTTTTCGTACTCCAGTTCAGCAACCTATCTTTTCTAAAATCGTCATGGCTATGAGGTGAAATTGTATGAAAAAAAAGCCTATTTACGTTGAAATAGAGATTGATTCAAATATAGATAATGTATGGAATGCTTCTCAAGATCCGGACTTGCATTCGCAGTGGGATCTGAGGTTCTCCTCCATCACCTATTTGCCAAAAAAAGATGGCGAGCCGCAGAAGTTCACGTATAAACGGAGCGTCACTCCCCTATTCACCGTTGCAGGCTGGGGGAAAAGTATAGGGACTTTCAATAAAGGAGATGGCACGCGGTCTTCCTCTCTTCATTTCGGAACTGATCAATGGCTTTCGCCAATCAAAGAAGGAAAAGGATACTGGAAATATGAGCCCCGGCAAGAAGGGACAACGTTTTTGACGCAATATGATTATGATCCAAATTTCGGTTCATTCGGCAAAGCGTTTGATGCATTCATCTTCCACCCAATCATCGGATGGGGCACCGCCCTCAGTTTCGATGTGTTGAAAAGATGGCTTGAGAAAGGGGAAGCTCCCCGTTCCCAATACTTCCGCTTTTTCTCGACATATGGACTTGCCATACTGTTTTCTTTCATATGGATTTATCATGGAATACTTCCAAAAATCATCGGAAACCATCCTGAGGAGAGACGGATGTTGGCAAGCGCATTACCCTTAGAGGAATCAAAACTAACTGCAATGATGATCGGCATTGGCGTCGCTGAGGTGCTGTTAGGTATTCTTTGGCTCATTTATCAAAAGAGAAAGCACTTATTCGCCTTGCAGCTAGCAGTCTTTCCTTTACTCACCGTTGCAGCGCTCATTGCTGCGCCTGATGCGGCTATGCACCCCTTCAACCCGGTGACATTCAATCTGTCATTGTTTGTTCTATCTCTTATCGGTTATTGTACGAGTGAGGACGTCCCTACAGCAAAAAGTTGCAAAAGGAAAAGGTGAATGTACAAGTGTCGATTTATAGATCGGTTCTCGGAGAAAATTTCAAACTGCTGCATCCGATGCTGCAAAAGCGATATGACCTTCCCGATGGCAGTGTTTTTGAAGCTTCAGGCACAATGAGAGAAATCAAAGGCGGTCCGAAGTGGCTATATCCCCTTTTTAAGATTGGTGTCAACTGGAAACTGCTATTCCTGGAACGAGGAAAAAACGTTCCATTTTCAATTAAAAACACAGCCTTTCCTGGCTCCAATGGCGAAAGTCAAATCCATTGGGAGCGCATCTTTCATTTCGGTTCGACAAAGCGCTATTTCAATGCGTTGATGAGCTTGGATGAAAAACGCCTTGTCATAAAAGATTATCTCGGGGAGCCGCCACTAGTCTATTCCGATTTGGCGTTCGACGTTTCGGATGATGGTTCGCTGACGATCCATTCTTTGAATCAACGCCTCGTCCTCGGCAAAGTAGAGTTGCCTTTGCCAAAGTCCTTGCAAGGTTTAGCGACGGTGACGGAATGTTATGATGAAGCGGCCGCGGTTTATCGTATAAACGTAAACGTACGGAATCCGCTGATTGGTCATGTCTTTTCCTATGAAGGGGAGTTTGTGCAAGATGCGTAAATTCGTGCTTATCCACTTTCTATTATTTATGATCATCGCTGTTTTCAGTAAGGAGCCGTGGCCATTTTTATTGCTGACAGTTGCGCAAATCGTTTATGTACCGATAGCTCTTCGTTTTGTAATGAAGCGTGGGGATTGGTTTTCGAGTTTCTATTCTTATTTTGCGATTCCAGCCTATATATCGATTGCCATCATCCAACTATTTTCACCTGAATGGTCCGCGATTCCTGCCATCATCTATTTGGCGTTCACAGTTATCATTGCATTGTATGGACTGACCCGGTTTTTGCGCCGCGGATTCACAAATATCGAGGAGTTTTCAATTGATCTAGGGATGATGTACATAGCACTCGGCGGCGGTTGGTATTTTGCCTATATAGCGGATATTGACACGGGCTTTACCCCATTATTAACTTGGCTGACCGGCATTCATTTCCATTACTCCGCATTATTATTGCCTATTTTCATTGGACTTCTGGGAAGGCTGTATAAGCCGAATTTCTATTCGTTTTTTACAGGACTATTATTGGCAGCACCGATGGTCGTCGCAATCGGCATTACCTTTTCAAGATGGATTGAGTTGTTTTCTGTACTCCTTTACATCGTCGGATTGGCTGGATTAATCGCAATTGCATGGCGTACGCGCTTTCCGACCCGTATGCAAAAATGGCTCATCGTCACTTCATTCACGTCGCTCGGTCTCACAATAGTGTTCTCGCTCCTTTACGTACTAGGAAATGGTTTCGGTCTCACTTCCATTACGATTGACTTCATGCTTCGCTTCCATGGCGTCTTGAATTGCATTGTCTTTGCGCTATTCGGCATTGTTGGATGGGCGTTGTGCGTTCCCTCTTCCGTTTATGAAGAACCAAATTTCCCGATTAGTAGAGTAAAAGGAAAACAGCGTATCGAACATCTTGGTGATCCCGGTAAGCATCGAGGACTTGTTGATAACATGAATCTTTATGGAATAAACAAGGTTTCGCCTCGTATCCTGGATTTTTACGAAAACACGATCGATTACCGCCTGTTCTCCACTGTCCATTGGCATGCCTGGTTTAAGCCGTTTGCCTTTCTTTATTCATTCATAAGCCGGAGAACGGAGCAGATCAATTTGCCGCTCCATCGGAATGAGGTTGAAATGACAGGCGATATTCTAACGATATATGATGGCATCGATGGACGGAAGGATGTCCGCGCTTGGATTCGGAAGGTGGATGAACAATATGCATTCGTTGCTCTATATTCCTCTCATCAAACGAATGAAGGACGGAATTTCATGAATATCGCATTGCCGCTCCCTTGTTCCACGATGACAGGCGTCTTGGAGATGATCGAACATGGAGATGACTTGCAACTGACGAGCAGGAAAACTTGTCCTGATTCAGACGCGGGTATTTATTTGACAACGAAATTAGGAAAGTATTTTAGTCTGCCGCTAGAGGAAGATTTCGTTGTCCGCGAAGAAGGAGACGGCTCGCTGACCGCTAGGCATGAAATGTGGATTTTTTCGATACCGTTTTTGACGATTCATTATAGAATTCACAAGGAATGAGAAAAGCCAGAGGAAATCCCCTCTGGCTTTCGGTTGTTATGAGCGCGGAACTGCTGTTGTTGAGCGCAGGATGGCTGATTATGAGCGCGGATTCGGATTTATGAGCGCGCGGCCATTGTTTATGAGCGCGGAATGGAATTTATGAGCGTCAAACTAGATTCATGAGCGCGAAACCCACTTTTATGAGCGAACGGCTTTCCCGGCGTATTCGCTTACTCGCCGACTTCCCTCATTATCCCCTTATTCCCCTTCGTCAAAATATTTTCATAGTCGATATAGTCGTAAATGTCATCTTCGATTTTCTCACTGAACTTAGCAAGCTCCTGCACAGTCAAATCTTCAATCGCTTTCTTCTCCGCTTCGCAATAAATGATGATTTTCCCAACGATTTCATGGGCGTCGCGGAAAGGAGTTCCTTTCGCTACCAAGTAATCAGCCACTTCCGTTGCATTCAGGAAGCCGGCTTTGATGGCCGCTTTCATATTGTCTGCATTCACCGTCAATGTGTCGATCATCTTAGACATGATTTCCATGCAATCAAGGACTGTATCCAACGCGTCGAAAAATTGCTCTTTATCCTCCTGCATGTCTTTGTTATACGTCAGCGGCAATCCTTTCAATGTCGTTAATAAAGCGAATAAGGATCCGTATACTCTTCCGGTTTTACCACGAATCAACTCCGCAGCGTCAGGATTCTTTTTCTGCGGCATGATGCTGCTGCCAGTGGAGTACGCATCCGCCATCGAGATAAATTTAAATTCCTGGCTGCTCCATAAAATCAGCTCTTCGCTTAAACGGCTCAAGTGCATCATGATAATGGAGAAGTCTGACATGAGTTCCAGCATATAATCCCGGTCGCTCACACCGTCGAGAAAATTATCGACCGGCTTCGAAAAGCCTAATAGTGTCGTCGTTACGTTTCTGTCGATATTATGGGTCGTCCCGGCAAGCGCCCCGCAGCCTAACGGGTTTTCATCCAATAGGTCCAGCGCATTGCCGACACGTTTTTTATCACGCTTGAACATTTGCTCATAGGCTCCTAAATGATGGCCGAATGTGACGACTTGTGCTCGCTGCAAATGTGTATATCCAGGCATGATGACGTTATTTGCTGCAGCTTTCGCATGCAAGGAATCGATGAGAGTCTGCAAGCCATCCATCACTTCAACCGCTTTATTTTTTGCATACAGGCGCATATCGACCGCCACTTGGTCGTTCCTGCTGCGTGCTGTATGCAGTTTCTTTCCTGTTTCACCGATCCTTTCCGTTAACTGCATCTCCACGAATGAATGGATATCTTCGTAATCGCCTTCGATGAGAAGTTCGCCGTTGTCGATATCATGCAAGATGGATTCCAGGCCTTGAACGAGCAAATCCCCTTCTTCGGGTGTCAACAGATCAGTATGGACGAGCATCGTGACATGCGCGAGACTCCCTGTAATATCTTCTTTATACAATCTATAGTCTACTGGCAATGAAGTATTGAACTGCTCCATAATTTCATCAGCGCGGCTTGTGAAACGGCCTCCCCAAAGTTTCATATCGTATCAACCTCTCATATGTATTTTTATTCATTTTATTGTATTATAATAAACCAATCTAGCAATTGCAATGAAATCCTATACAGGTCGACCAACCTATGTCCCATTCCTTGCCCGCATCACTGGTTAGTGCTATGCTTGGTTCACTGACAAAAAAAGAGTGATGACCATGGTACTTATAGATAAAGCAACAATAGATTATATTTTGCCCAACCCTTGACAACAATATGTCAAGGGTTTTTGTTTCCCCAGGGAAAATATGCTTGGAGGCCAGATTAATGACAACTAACCAGAACCATTCCGTCGCTTCCGTATTTGCGATTTGGATCAGCTTGATGAGTAATATTGTTTTAACGGTCTTGAAAATTCTCGTTGGGGTCCTGTTCAACAGTCCCGTATTGCTGGCGGACGGCTTCCATAATGCAGGAGACGTGGTCGCATCAGCTGCCGCATTGACGTCCATGCGTTTCTCGCAGCGACCGGCGGATGATGACCATCCATATGGACATGGGAAAGCTGAAGTCATTGGGTCTGGCATTGTTGCGATCATTTTAGGAATTGCAGCCATTTATATCGGATACGAAGCTGTCAAAGCTTTTTTTGAGGAGCCGGCGAAAGCGAGTGTCATCGCCTTACTCACAGCTATCATATCCCTAATCTGGAAGCAGGCCCTCTATATCTACACGATGCGCATTGGCAAGAAAGTGAACAGTAAAGGATTGATTGCTACGGCGTATGACCATTTGGCAGATGTCTATGCATCGCTCGCAGCTGTTGTCGGTATCGGCTTGGCATTGATCGGCGACGCTTATCATATCCCTTTCCTGTTATACGGAGACCCTTTTGCAGGGGTAATCGTCTCTGTGCTTGTTCTCAGACTTGCTTATGAGATAGGGAAAGATTCGATGGACATCCTGATGGAAAAAAACGTGTCCGAAGAGCGGCTCAGGGAATTTGCAGCGTTGATCCGTACGGTCCCTGAAGTGAGAAGAATTGACAGACTACGTGCGCGCGAGCACGGGCATTATGTACTTGTCGATTTACGGATCGGCATTTCCGGAACGCTGACGATCCAGGAAGGCCATGACATTTCGAGTACAATTCGAAATTTAATCATCAATGAACATGAGGATGTGGATGAAGTGCTCATCCATTTGAATCCTTGGTATCCGGATGAATAACCCGGCATAAGAGTTATGAAGTGATGTATACTTGTGAATGAAAAGGAGTGTCTTCCATGTTGAAAGATAAAATCGCTAAATTAGTCGCTCAAGACGGAACTTCATTGTTCCCGATTGAAAGAGAGTACGCTGTTAAACAAGGTTTACTTACTGAAAACAGTGATGTTGAAAATAAAGAATGGAGCTTTCCAGTCATTGAAAGATGCTTGAAAGAGACAGAAGATGTGCTCAAAGAAGAACAGGATTCATTCATGCAAGAGCCTGTCTCTTATTTCTTCAAAAATGCCGAGGAATTCTTGTATGTTGAATCAGATGCATTCGAAACGATCGGTATCGATGGTATCGCTATTGAAATGGATGATGTCTTCAGGACGTTCACTGTCCTGTTCGGTTTGAAAGTCCAGAAAAAATGGGGCGGTTTCTTAAAGGACTATTTGGATGCAAATGTCGGCTTGAAAACGTATAGCGCAATGTTCTCAGACAAGGACGGTCTTTGGGATGTAAATATTCCTCTCGACCAACTGGACGGATTCCAAAAGGATATGGCAATAAAAGATGCAATGGACCTCGCCTATCGATTCATCTTCAATTTGCTTGAAGGGATCGAGGCGGCAAATTGAAACATGCATTTGAAGTTGAAAACAAGGAATTTATCTACACATATGTAAGGCAAACAGACGAACATGATTTATGCCGGTTGGAAATGAGGGCCTTTTTTGGTTTTGACGGGCCATCGAATGTTATTAAGAGCAGTGTAAAGATTGATCCGAGCAGGAGCCCTTTCATGAAGGAGCGACTTGAAGTACTATTCTCCGGTAACAACTTGGACGAACTAATCGAGCAGGCATCTGAATTTGTCACCCATAAGACATTCAAAGTGACTTGCCTTAATTCGATTACCCTTGATACAACTGTAAAACTCCATCATCCGGAGCGGCGCAGTATTGAGCGGAAGATCGGTGAAGTGATCCAAGGGGAGGCGGATTTACTGGAGCCGAAGGTCAATTTCGGAATCGTCTCACTGGATGAGGTATGGTATTTCGGCATTTTAGTGGAAAGCGAGCCGATCTGGCGGTTTCATATGCAAAAGCCTCATATGTATTCCACTGCGCTGAGTACACGCGTTGCCCGGGCTGTCGCAAACATCGCCGTACCGCATCCGGAAGGGATCCGGGCGATCGATCCTTGCTGCGGAATCGGCACTGTCTTGGTCGAAGCGCGCTCCATGGGCATTGACATTGTCGGCAGGGACATCAACCCTCTCGTCTGTCTCGGCTCCAGGAAGAACCTCGCCCACTTCGGGTTGGAGGGGGAAGTTGTCATCGGCCCTATTTCCGATGTGACGGATACATATGATGCTGCGATTATTGACATGCCGTATAATCTCTTCACGCACATCACCGCTGAAGGACAACAGGAAATTTTAAAAGACGCTAGACGAATTACTTCGAGACTGGTTGTTGTCACGATTGAACCAATGGATCATATGATTACTGAAGCAGGCTTCACGATTGTTGATCGCTGTGTTGCGAAAAAGGGGACGTTCGAGCGGCAAATTGTTGTTTGTGAATGAATGAGGAGTGTTCATGTAAACAAAGGGGTGGGATGAATGAAAAGATTTGCGAGTGTTATGTTTCTTAGTTGTTTGATAATGCTAGCCGGTTGTAATTCTATTTCTAAGTATGATGATGAAGATGTGGCAGCCATTGTAAGAGGGGAAGAAATTACAGTCGGTGAACTGCGGTTTTTATACTCGGATGATAAAGTCTCCGACTATTTGGATGGAACCATTAAGGCAAAATTAGCGGAACAAGAAGTGAAAAGAATGAATCTTGATGTGTCTGAAAAACTTCAGGAAATTCAGGCGTCCATTGACTCAATTGAATATTTTTATCCCCCGGAAGATGATAATTCTAAAACTGCAAAGGATACCCGTAGATTTTATGAGTCGCAAGCTAAAAAACTCGGAATGGAGCCAAAAGAGTTTTTTAAAAAGCATGCCGCAGCAAATCAGGAAACAGGTGTATATCTGCAAGCCTACGTCGATAGTGTATTAGGCGAACCGACGGTGGATGATAAAGACTTTGATATGGAAGACTTTAATAAAAAAGCAAATGCGGCATTGGATGAGTTAGTGAAAGAGCATAAGGATGAGATCGAGAAGTTTATTAAGTAGTACTGTAATCTCTTTAGCAATCTACTGAAAGGCAATATGGAATCATTGCCTTTCAGTTTTTCTTTTGGGATATCATTTAATCGGAGCATTTTGCTGGGCTAAAAACTCTTCCAAATTGGGGGTTTGATTATATTTAACTGCGGCTTGCTTGTCTTTTTCTAAAATTGCTATTGACAAATCAATTTGATTTATACTTGCGATAGCTAGCGCGTAGTGTATTACATCAACTAACTCACGTTCCAGGGAAGTATCTGATGAAACTGATTTTCGACCCTCTATCTGGTTTAAAACCTCTGCTACTTCCCCTATTTCTTCAACTAATTTCATAAATAATCCTGATGAAGTCCGACCTTCTTTGTATTTTAATGTTAGATAACTTTGGTATGCTTGAAATGTTAATTGATCCATAAGTAGTCCTCACAATACTTTATTATTTATGCTCATACATTGTACCCAAATATACAGTCTCTATTTTCAGGTCATCGCCTATCCTATTCAGAACATAAATATGACGGGAAACTCCGTTTATATGAAATTCTGAAGGATTTAGAACTTTCATATCTAACAGCACATCATACACATAGTCACCTTTTGAGATAAACTCCGGGTCACTTGTCAATTCCATACTCACTACTTTTATATCTTGAATACCATGAATTCCGTCCTGCTTTCTCTGATCCTCACCGTCTTTTAAAAACGATAATAAATGCTCACTAACTTCAGGGTCAAAATTGAAGAGCCCCACATATTCATCCCATTTATGAGATTTCGTATAGTCGATAGACTTTTGAATTAGTGTTTCTGCTTCAGTTTTATCTGAACCAAAAACCGTCGATACAAATTCTATTGAAACTATAAACAATGAAATAACAAAAACTGCTAGCCCTACCCTCTTCACCTAATCACCACTCTTTTCACTTCAGCTTTCCAAAAAGCTTACTGCATTTTGGTTAATTATAATAATCCTTTTTCTATTACGGATACACTTTCCTCTGAACATTATTAATGAATTACATTTTACTCTTCATACTTTCTATTTAACTCTTCCTCAATATACGCTGCAATATTGGTTGGAATTTCAATAACGTCTTGAATTAACACTTCTCCATTCTCGGAGGCTATAGGTGTTAGATATACAAGCAACGTTTTGCCATTATCAAATGTGACTAACGTAAAGCTCTTTATATCTGCACTCTTTGTTGCTGCTTGCCTCACAGTTTCGTACAGTTCAGTTATACTTTTCTCATCGTATCCATCCAGCATTAAGGTTTCAAACTGTTTATAATTATCTTGGAGTGCATATTGTTTCATTAAGGAAGTAGTATTTAGGGGACTACTCGGTTCTCTAGCTGTATTATTTTCCCCGCTACATCCGGTTAGGAAGGTTAGGAAAATTGCGAAAGATAACATCAAAAATAATCTTAGCTTAATCATCTATATACTCCCCCTTATACTTTCGTATTCTCCTATATCAGAAGTCTTTTTATTCCTTAATATGGCCTATTGTTCTGGAGAGGCCTTATTTCCATCCTGTCACAGCACCCAATTATTGAACAACAGATTAATGAATTTATGTTCTTTTGCTGATGGGAATTAAGATATCAAAATGTGGATTTTTGACATCGCGATCATTCGGGTATCTTTCGTGTTTTATCGGTAAACGATCGAAATATTCCACATCAGGCTCCCTAAATGGCTCATAGTCACTTTCCTTCAGCCATTGATAGATATTGTCATAAGTTTGGCCGATATCTTGATCTTTTTTATGATGTGTAATTAAGTAAGTCATCGCTGGTACATTTAATTCGACCATGCCATCGGGGAGTTGTTGTTCTACGCTAACTTCATATATAGAATAATGTACAAACCCATCAGGCCTTAGGTGATAGGACAGCCCTAATTGGACTTTTGGATTGATTACATAGTCTAACACTCCTACTCTACTGCTCATGCTAACAATAAGTTCTTTTAAAGTATTAACTTCTGTGTATGGACCATCCCATTTTAGTCCGATTCCCCGATACGCAGGGATCTCTACTATTTCATAATCGAAGTTTTTCATCATAAATCTCCTTTGTAATATATTTTCTCTTTCTCTTTTAATTTGAATTCACAAAAAACTAATCCCACTCTTGCTCTAATATGCTGTATAATAACGAATCACGCCAACCGTCTTTTATTAATAAATCCTCACGCAGTTTACCTTCCTTTAACATTCCCACCTTTTCTAAGACTTTTAATGAACCAATATTTCTCGGGTCACAAGTTGCAAAAATACGATGGAGATGTAAATCACTAAAACCATGTGCAATTAATAGTTTCGCTACTTCTGTCGCTAATCCCTTCCCCCAGTATTGAGGATTCATTATGTATGCTATCTCGCCAACTCTATTGCTAAAGTCTCTAATATTTATCTCTCCCGCACCAACCATTTCCCTGCTTTCCTTAACAATTACTGCAAAGACAAATCGGCTTCTCGGTTCCTTCCTTGCATCTCTGAGAACTTGCTTAACAAAATCCTTGGATTCTTGCTCTGAGTTGGGTCCCCAAGGCTGATATTGACAAACCTTTTCTTGCGAAGCATATTTGTGAACATCTATCCAATCGTTTTCTTCCATCTCTCTTAAAATGACTCTTTCACTTCTTAGGTTATTCTTCATTAAAATTTCCCCCGTTGACTATATATCGCCGAAATCGTTATGGTCCTAGACTTTCAAACCAATTCAATGCACGCAGTTCCAGTTCCTCTACATAAGGCTTTTTAGCTTTGCTGTATAAAGCTGTATCATCATATCTTTGAGCTAACTCTTCTTTTAAGGAAGTATATCGTGCTGCTTCGTCAGGGTGAGCTCTTAAATAATCTCGCAATATCAGATGTCGTTGAATATGGAAGTTGTCATGCTGATAAACATGAATGTGATGGGATCTATTATCTCCGCCCTTGCGAAATAACCGACGCCCTTCAATCCCCCATTCACCAGCAACGTCATATCCAAGCGAATGTATCTGATCATTAAACGTATCGATTTTCTTAATGTCTTTCACGAGACACATCATATCTATGACTGGCTTTGCCTTCATACCTGGAACAGCGGTACTGCCAAAATGTTCAAATTTGATTATTTCCTCCCCGAATATGCCTCTCAACAATAGGACTTCATCATTGAACATCTGAATCCAATTTTCATCGTACTCCGCCAGCTTGATTTTCAAAATCATTCCTCCTCTCAAACTCCTAATTTCAGTATGTCAAAACCCTGCTTCAGAAAGATTCTTTAAAATATCCGAAAAACGATATCTTGCCGTTTTCATTCTCCGCAATTCTATAGGGGGCGATTTGATCATAATATCTTCGAACAAATTTCCCTTCACCCACTGGGTAGATTTCAATGTGTAGATTTCCGGCAAATCTCGTAAAGTATAATCTTCCATTAATGAACTCTACTTCAATCTTATCTTTCAGGTATGTTCCACAATACTTTTCAAGCTGACTTTCTTTGATTTGAATCTCTTGGTGTTTTGTCGGGGCAGCTACATCAACATGATGGAGAATATCTGATATAGAATTTCCAAGTTTGTACTGATTTATCGCTTCATTATTGGAAAGAATGATGATGCAAATATCCTCATCGAAAAAGTTCTGCATATATGTACTGATCCCCAGGTGATCCCCTCCATGGGAATACTTGTCTGTGCCGTAAACATGATGATGCTCCAGGCCATAACAGTAATTATTTTGGTTCACGCTAAAGAATCTTGCATACGCTTCCTCGGAAAGTAGTTTCCGATCTCGCAAACATGTATACCACTTATACAGATCCTCACAGTTTGAAACGATAGCACCTGCGCCGATACTGAATTTCTCGTTAAAATACGGGCATTTTACGGTTTTATTAAAATCTTTTACGTAATTTGATGAGCGGTTTTTAATAGGTTTACAGCCATCATCAACATCACTATTCATCATTTGTAAAGGCAGAAATAGGTGGTTTCTAAGAAATTCAACGTATGATTCTCCTGAAACATTTTCAATAATCCACGCAAGCAAATTATAGTTGGAGTTATTATAATTAAATCCTGTACCTGCCGGAGTTGTAGGCTTTTTATTAATATAATTCCGGAAAAAATAGTCTATTGAGTAATTCATTCTGTTATAACCGCCAAAAAAATCTTCTTCAAAGTTCGTGAAATTATGTAATCCTGAGGTGTGCGTCAATAAATGATGAACAGTAATTGACTCATCAGTCTGCATATCATAAGGGAGGTAGGAATTTGCGGGTTTATCGATATCCAGCATTTTTTCATCATAGAGAAGCATAATTGCAAAGGCCGTAAACTGTTTTGACATAGAGGCGATGGAGAAGCGCGAGTTCATATCATTTTTTATGTCAAACTCGATATTTGCAAAGCCATATGCATTTTTAAATAGTACTTCCCCTTTATTGGTCACTTGAATAACACCGTAAAAATCCCACCAGTCTAGATATTTATTAATATAAGTTTCTAGTCTGGATTGTAGTTCTTGCATAGGGTCACACTCCATAAAAAAGTAATAGACATATCTAGCTGATTCCACCAGTTCAATTTAATATCTCTAATTCGTTTGGATAAAACCCAATGTATAGCGCCTTCCAGTAACGATATTTTAGCAGAATTAAAATTCCACATAAAATGGATGAATACTGTTATCAAGACAGTACTCTATTCGTTGCCTGAAGTTCCCCACAGTTACTATCTCAAGGGCTTGTTCGATTGGAAAGAACCCTACTTCTAAACTTTCTGAGGAAGTTGTTAATTTGCCTCCTATCGGCTTTGCCAAAAACAGTGTATTACAAATTGACTTGTTTACATTCTGAAATATTCCGCAGAATTTAATAACTTCAATATCCATACCTGACTCCTCTTTGGTTTCTCTAATTGCAGCATCTTTCAAAGACTCGCCTTCCTCAACGATTCCTCCTGGCATTTCCCAGCCTCTCTGAGGACCTTTAATTAAAAGGATTTCATTTTGATCATTGAGTACAATCGTTGCAGCAGAAATAAAATGTTTAGGTGGTGTGTAAACATTTGTTGTGTTTTGTCCCAAAGTCTTTTCCCCCTATTTTGTAAGCTAGCTTTCCAGTCATGTTAATCTAGAAGCGAATGATTTCGTTCAATCCTCATCCTATAATGGTTCATGATTCGAATCTGCTCTTCTGTTAGCTTTTCTTTATTCCAGTACATATGCATCATGCTGTATTCGAAAACTTCCTTTAGTTTAATGAACAATGGAAGGTGTTCAAGCATTTCAGCAGGAAGGTCATTCTCCTCTTGGTATCCGTCAATAACCGCTTTTGCGACGTCTCGTCCATAATCGACTATGTTGCCGCCCCCCACAAACGAATACTCGATTGCGCTGTAGATTGGAACTGCTAAATCAAAAATGTAAAAGTTTTTTTCACAGTCCTGAAAATCAACCAGTGACAATTTCGAATTTTCATCAACCAATACGTTTTCTAACCACAAATCTCCGTGTAACAACCCGTAGTTCGAGCGATTTTTTGGCAACCTTCGAATCGTCGATAGGACATCTTGTGCAGTCTCTCTAATTGCACTTTCTTCTTCAGGGATATATTTGAGAAAAGCGTATTCCTCATTGTCATGCCAATCATTGATATACGTAACCGGATGGATTTCTTCAAATTTCTTCGAAAAACGATGCAGTCTGCCGATTTGCCGACCTAATTCTTTTAATACATCGGCATTCCACTGTTCTCTAGGTAAATGGATACCAGACGTTGCTCTGTATAGAACGGATAGCAATTCTTTGTTGCCAAGTGTTATTTTTTCTACTAAGTTCCGTCTCAGTGAAAAAATTGCTGGCGATACCGCCAACCCTTCTTTATTCAGGAAGTTTGTATACATAACTTCTTCAAGCTGTTCATCATAAGACTTGTAATTGGTAATTCTGGCAAAGTAAACGCCTTGTTTGGCAGTACATCGAAACATCTCATTTGTTACTGGTTGAGCTGTTAGTAACTCTACTGGGTATAATTCGTTGAGTATTTTAAGTAATTGTGTCGAATCCCCATTGTTCATCATTTGAAAGATCAGCTCCCTTAAAAAAACAGATATTTCCTTATACTCTTAACACATTACACTATAATTTAAATTTAAAGTCAAAATTTTATAACAAACATACTAATCAGATCGGACTGACAAAAGAATAAAGCTGTAGAATGGCCGGCTTTGGGCGCACAACACCTTGCTTTGGACGCGGGACAGCTTGCTTTGGACGCGCCATGCCTCACTTTGGACGAGGGACAGCTTGCTTTGGACGCGCCATGCCTCTCTTTGGACGCGGGACAGCTTGCTTTGGACGCGCGATGCCTTACTTTGGACGAGGGACAGCTTGCTTTGGACGCGCGATGCACCGTTTTGGGCGCTAGAACCTTCTGAATCAAAAAAGAGAGCTATCAAGACGATATTCTGGATAACTCCCTCTTCATTCTTCTATTTTACTTCGAAATTTCCACCGTGTAGTCAGCCAATAGCCTAGCACCGTAGCCTGTTGCCGATTTAGCATAATAGCCTTTGGCGCTTGATTTGCTCATCATGCCCGCCATGTCGACGTGCAGCCATTTGCTGTTTTCCGGCACGAAGCGGCGTAGGAAAAGACCGGCAGTGATTGAGCCCGCAAAGTTCAATGAACTGATATTGTTCATATCTGCATAATCGCTTGCCAAGGACTTGTCGTATGCTTCAACCAATGGCATCGGCCAGACGAAATCGCCGTTTTGATCCCCTACTTTTTTCATAATAAAAGATAATTCTTCATCGCCAAAAACTCCGCCGATTTCAGAGCCAAGTGCATTAACGATTGCACCAGTCAACGTTGCGATATCAACGATGTATTCTGCATTTAATTCACCTGCACGAATTAAAGCGTCTGCCAAGATTAGACGACCTTCCGCGTCAGTATTCCCCACTTGGACTGTTTTGCCGTTTTTATAACGGATCACTTCACCAGGGAATACGGAATTTGCATCCGGTGTGTTTTCAACCATTGGAATCAAAGCGACGACATTCACTTTCGCTTGCGAATCGACGAGCAGCTGCATTGCTCCTGCGACTGCCGCAGAACCGCCCATATCCATACGCATATCGCTCAAATCCTTGCCGCTTTTCAAACTGATTCCGCCTGTATCGAATGTAACCCCTTTCCCTACAAGGGCTACTAGTGGTTTTGAAGAATCCCCTTCATAGCGGATTTCCACAAATGATGGGTTGTATTTACTGCCTCGGCAAACTGTCAGAAGGCCATTCATTTCCATTTCTTCAAGCTGCTCTTTGCCGTGAACAGTTACTTCGACGTCTTTCCCTTTGAACTTTTGCTTCAATACTTCAGGATACGTTTCAGGGTTCAGGACGTCCGATAATTCATTCATCAAGTCACGTGAAAAAGCGGTTGCTGCTGCACGGATTTGTCCTGATTGAACAGCTGCTTGCATGTCGTTTCCATCGACTTGAAGTTCTGTATTGAAACTCTCTGTCTCTGATTTATAAGGCAAGAATTGATAGGAACCGAGATCCCACCCTTCCGCGAATGCTGTGTAGACTTCCTCTTTGTCCAAGCCAGAGAAAACATTCCCTAAGACGCCTTCTTGCACAGTCGCCTTTTCCACTTTCTGCGCTGCCAAGTCACGTGCAATGTTCCCTGCTGTTGAACGTACCTTTTCTAAATTCGCCTTTTTGGCTTCCTTGATGACAACATACTGCGTGTCGTCGAACAAGACTGAACAATGGCCTGCCTTTTGCTGCTCCACGAAATTTTTTCGCGCTTCGTTCCCGCTAATCAATTCATCCTTTGCAAAGATGATCTTCACTTCTGCCATTACCAATTCCCCCTACACCTATTTATTTCGAGTACAGAAATAGTTTACCATACGTCAGCATTTTTGAAAAAGTTATCTCTTATCAGCAATGACGAGGCAGAATGTTGCAAACGGACCTAACAGCAATGATAGGAAAAACCAATTCAGCCCGCTCCTATTTTTCCCTTGTGCAATCCCCGCATTAATCAAGGCAAGCGTTCCCCATCCAACGAAATAACTTCCTTCCATTACGTTTCCTCCTTAATTGACTACCTGTCCAGCCTGATTTTTAAGAAATCCCGCTGCCTCCTGAACATCATTTGTACAGAATAGCGTTTTGCTAACGTCCAACACTACACGATCCTCCGCATCAATATAATCCGTCAGCGGAATCGTATTAAAGAACTTCTTCCATTTATGCTTTTGCTCGAGCAATTTGATTTCCTTTTCAATATCTTCATGGATGATTTCATTTATCATAAAAAATGTTTCGTTCATTTCCACTTCCGGAAATCGGTTAGTAAGAATCTTTAATTGCTCTTCATCCCAATCGGCCTGCAATAAAGAAGTCGTAGATCCTACATTCTCAGCTGCATCCATCAATTCGTCTGTCCACGTTTCATACAGGTCGTCGTCCAGTTCATTGACCGAAATGATGCCGACGCTGAAATAAGTTGTCCTTGCTTCTTCTGTTTTCGACTTTTTTCTTCCGAACATGTTGTGCACCTCCTACTTCATACCTCTTATACGTGCGGTCAATGAAAAAGTTTCGGATAAAATTATTTTTCCACAGTACCTTGCAATGAATAATACCGTGTGCTATATTATACCCAATCAGTATGTTTGATAAATCAGTATTGCTCAATGAACAATACCGTAAGGGAGAATGATGTATGAATATCCAATTCAAAAAAGGTGTTTTGAATTTATGTGTCCTCGTTCTTTTGGATAAACAGGATCGATACGGCTATGAACTTGTCCAGAAGATTTCGGACCAGATTTCCATTTCCGAAGGCTCTGTCTATCCGTTGTTGCGGCGCCTGACGAAAGAAGGTTATTTCACGACTTACCTTCAGGAATCGACGGAAGGACCTCCCCGCAAGTATTACAAACTGACAGATGTAGGGCGGGACTATTTGCACGAACAATTGGATGAATGGCGCAGTTTTACTGAAGGGGTTAATACTTTGATTGAGGAGGGCGTTCGCCATGACTGAAAACCGATTTATTAGTGAGCTGGAACAAGCTTTGAAACGTTTGCCTGCAGAAGAAAGAAACGATATTCTCCAGGATATCCGTGAATACTTCTTGAATGGACGCGATGATGGGAAAGTGGAAGAGGAAATTGCAGCATCCCTTGGCTCGCCCGCAAAGATCGCAGCTGAGCTGTTGGAAGCCTATCCATTTGCAGAAGCAGCTGATAGTAATGCAAGTCCAACGAGTGAAGTGATCACGATCCAGGATGATAGTTTTACAAAGGTGGATATCGAAGTCCAGCATGGCTCCCTTACCGTCCTCCCTTCTGACACGGCAGAATCGAGAATCGAGCTGACAGGGCCGAAAGAAAAACTGGAGCTGACCGCGGAAGTTCTCGGAGATACACTTAGGATCAAATTGAAAAACAAAGCGCACTGGTTATTCTTATTCAATTTCAATACGAAGGGTGTGGCATTGAACGTGTTCATTCCAAAGAAGTTGTATCAATCCATCTCCATGAAATCGGATAACGGAAAGATCCAAGCCGAAAAACTGATTGGGAAACAAATCGAGTGCCGCACAGATAACGGACGCATTGAATTGGCAGAACTAGCAGCGACATCGCTCGAAGCGGAGACAGATAACGGTCGCATTGAAATTTCGAAAGTGCAAGCAGACCGCTTGAAGGCAAAAACCGATAACGGCCGGGTGACGATGAGACATGTCGAAGCAGAATCGATCTATGCCGAATCTGATAATGGACGCATAGAGTTCGACCAAGTCGATGGAGAGCTGACAGCAATTACGGACAATGGCCGAATCGTTCTTGCGGGTGAAAATTTAGATCGCAACATCGATTTCCAGACCGATAATGGAAGCATTGAAATTGCGACGACGCACAAGGCGACGAATGCGACCATCCTAGCGAAAACCGGGCACGGACGAATCGATATTTACGGCGAGCGGAATTCACGCAGCCGCTTCGGCGAGGAATTGCACCAGATCCGACTGAAATCGGATAACGGTAGAATAACTGTTAGATGATTCCTTAGTCCCTTTTTGGTGATAATTAAACGGATTCGATAGATAACTCCGGCGATTCAATAGATAACCTTCTCTATCCAATAGATAACTCAGGTTATTCAATAGATAACTTTCCATATTCAATAGATAACGATTCGAATCCAACCGAAAACTAATCAAAAACAAATACAGAGGGCGATCTTTCGCCCTCTATTTCCATTCACATACCTTATTGAATGAAAAGAAAACGAATGAATATGATATAGTGAGGCATCTATTCATATATAGTATGATAATAAAAATCGCTTACATACCAATTGAAAAGAGGTCAAGACAATCATGATGATTTTTGTGGATGCAGATGGCTGTCCAGTAATCAATGAAACAATCTCTATTGCAAAGCAATTCAATCTGCCTTGCACACTTATTTGTGATACAGCGCATGAAATGCATCGTGAAGGGGCGGAGACGATTATCGTTTCCAAAGGGGCGGACGCTGTCGACTTCGTTCTAGTCAATAAAGTTCAAAAAGGGGATATTGTCGTTACCCAGGATTATGGATTAGCCGCCATGGTGTTGGCGAAGCAAGGTCATCCGATTGATCAGAATGGCAGATTGTATACAAATGAAAATATCGATCAGCTATTATACGCCCGACATGCTGCACAGAAAATCAGGATGGCGGGAGGACGCCTTCGCGGCCCTAAGAAGCGATCGAAAGAAAGCAATGAAAAATTCAAATTGAACTTCCGCAGTTTGTGCAAACTACTACTTTCTCCGACCGATTGAAGCCCGCACGTAAGCCGGGCTTTCATATTCGTTTCCCCACCTTCATAAACTACTGTAAATGCTATTCCATTTTCCATCTATCAACAGTGACAATGTTTAGTAACTAACTTTCTAGGTAACAGATTGATAAAGAATATTGGAGGTCTATACATGCCAAAAATTCTGTCTGTCAGCACCATCCTCCCTCCCCATGAGGTGAAGCAGGAGGAAGCTGTTGAGTTGACCCGCTCTCTATTCAGCCGTGAATTCAAGGACATAGAACGGCTCTTGAAAGTCTTTCAAAACGGCGATATCGAGAGGCGGGACGTTTGCATGCCACTAGAGTGGTATGGCCAAGCCCATGATTTTGAAGAGCGTAATGATTTATACATCCGCCACGCTATCGATTTCGGCGTCCAGGCTGTACAAGCGTGTCTCCAGGAATCCAGTACGTTGAGTAGAGCCGTCGACATTTCGGAAATCGACGCCATTTTCTTCATTTCAAGCACTGGTATCGCTACGCCGAGCATAGATGCCCGCATTATGAACAGGCTGCCTTTCCGCGACGATGTAAAGCGGATCCCGATTTGGGGATTAGGCTGCGCTGGCGGGGCGGCGGGTGTGAGCCGCGCGTTCGAATATTGCAAAGCCTTCCCGAAAGCGAACGTATTGGTCCTGTCCATCGAGCTCTGCAGTTTGACGTTTCAAAAGGACGACTATTCGAAGAGCAATCTAGTCGGGGTGTCCTTGTTCTCTGATGGCGTCGCATGCGCACTCATTTCGGGGAATCAATCCGAAATTGCTGCGAACATTCCGGTGCCCTCCATCATCGGCACCACTTCAAAGTGGATGCCCGATTCCGAAGATGTCATGGGGTGGGACATTAAAAACAATGGCTTATATGTCATCTTCTCGAAAAGCATTCCATCCATCATTACCAATTGGCTTGGGCCGTTCGTGCATGAACTCCTCGATTCAAACAACCTTAGTAAAAATGATATCACCCATTTCGTCGCGCATCCTGGCGGCAAAAAAGTGTTGACGGCATACGAGGATTCGTTGGGATTCGACAGTTCGAAAACCGATATTTCAAGGGACGTTCTAAGGAATCACGGCAATATGTCCTCTCCTACAGTCCTCTACGTACTCAAGCAATTCATGGAATCTGAACCGGCGGCAGGCGATTATGGATTGATGGCTGCGCTAGGCCCAGGATTTTGCGGTGAATTGCTATTGTTGAAATGGGAGTGAGGTGTCGCGAATGATTACCGGTATTGTCCTATCTATCATCATCTTGCAGAGGATCATTGAATTGTTCATTGCGAAGCGAAACGAAAAATGGATGAAAGACCAAGGGGCCTTCGAAGCGGGCGCATCCCATTATCCATTTATGGTAGCCATGCACGTATTCTTTTTTATCGCACTCATATCGGAGGTTTTCTATTTCCAACGCCAGATTTCCGCAATATGGCCGATATGGTTGACAGTATTTTCGACGGTGCAACTATTGAGGATTTGGTGCCTCGCTTCATTAGGAAAGTACTGGAACACAAAAATCATTGTCCTTCCGAATGCGAAGGTTGTGCGGAAAGGACCTTATAAATGGCTCCGTCATCCGAATTACATTATCGTCGCCACGGAGCTGCTAGTATTGCCGTTATTATTCAATGCATTTATTACCGCGGTCGTCTTCTCACTCCTCAATATTTGGATGATGTCTGTCCGGATTCCGGCGGAAGAACAAGCGCTTCGGAAAGCGACGAATTACACCGAGGAATTTCAGTTGAATAAATGACAAAACACCGAGGATTGCGCCCTCGGTGTTTCTTTTTATCATGTCGTGCGTGTCAACGTCTTTCCCATATACCCGAAGAGAATCGTCAATATCGGCGATAACAGGCAGAAGAATGCGAAAGGTAAATAGTCGACTGTCGAAACGCCTAACACTTTCGTTATGAAGATGCCGCATACGCTCCACGGAACGAGCGGATTGACAACCGTCCCCGCATCTTCCATGACGCGACTCAAGTTTTTATTTGCAAGGCCGACCTTCTCGTATTGGGTCCGGAACGCCTGCCCTGTCAATAAAATAGATAAATACTGTTCGCCGATCAATACATTGATGCCGATCGCTGTCATTGCGGAAGCCATGATGACTGAAGACGCTTTTTTCAACAACATTTCAACCTGCGCCAACAAACTTTGGACAATCCCTAACGTGAACAGCAAACCTCCCATGCTTAACGCCAATAACACTAAAGCGACTGTGAACATCATGCTCTCCATGCCGCCTCGCGTCAGCAATGCATCAACGTCCTCGACTCCCGTTGTAGAGACGTATCCGCTAAACAGGACCCCAAGCACTTGGGAAAATCCGATGCTTTGATGGAGAAACGATAGAACGACTGCTACTGCGGAACTGATCGCCAATGTTAGGAATGCAGGCACCTTCAACATCGTCAAAATAAATAAAGCGACTAGCGGAATGACTGTATACCAATGGATCATCCCGGTTTCCAGCAACGTTTCCTGGAACATTGTAATTTTATCAAACTCCCCTGTCGTCACGTCCGGTGATATCACTCCAAACAAGACAAATGACAAGATGAATGCGGGCACCGTCGTCCATCCCATGTTGCGGATATGCTCGAACAGATCGACTCCTACGATTGATGACGCGAGGTTCGTCGTGTCAGACAACGGCGACATTTTATCACCGAAGAACGCCCCTGAAACGATGGCGCCCGCCGCAATCGGCAGCGACAGTTCAAGTACACTCGCCATTCCGATGAACGCTACGCCGACCGTCGCCACTGTTGTCAGGGAGCTGCCAACCGAGATGCCGACGATGGCTGTGACGGCGAAGACGATCGCAAAAAAGAATGTAGGGGTTATTAAATGGAACCCTGCGTAAATCAACGAAGGAATCGTCCCGCTCATCATCCAGCTGCTGATGAGAATGCCGATGAAGAAAAAGAGGAAGACCGCACCCATGCCGGCTCCAGCCCCTTCCACCAATCCCTTCTCAAGTTTACGGAAAGAGATCCCTCTCAAAAGTCCGTATCCGATTAATAATAAAATCGAAAATAGGATCGGTAAATGAGGAACGGAATCAAATATTATTATACTGACACTGATCATCGCCACGATGCCGAAAACGAGCAGGGCCGATTCCCAAATTTTTGGCGAATGGATCGCTTTTATATGAAACATATTGAACTCCTCCTAGTATCTAGCATAAACACAAAAAACCCCTTCCATCCCTTGGATAAGGGACGAAGGAGTTCTCCGCGATACCACCCTGATTGACGACAGGAAAACCCGCCGTCCACTTCATTTCAATCGGAGAAAAACTGTCGTTGTACTTCATGCCTGCTGCTGCCTGAATTTGCACTATCCATTCAGTCTCTCTTTACTGCCCACAACAGGATTACTATGTCGACTCTCCGTTATTATTCGGTTCAAATGAATGATTATGTTAGTATATTACCAGGCTTGCCGGATAAGTCAACAGTCCATCAGTCCGATTTTCATATTATCATCAAAAAAGTTGCCATACCCGTTGTATAGACAGGTATGGCAACTCAACAATCCTATTCTTCCCAGCCGTACACTTTACGGTTCCAATGGCGATGTGCGGCGACGGCATTGACAAATTCATCCCCAAATGCACCGGTATCCTCGTTTATAATGATGCCCGGTCCCACTTCCGCATTTGACGCCTCGAAAAATAATTTTCCTGTGGAAGCAATGCCGATCGTCTTGTAATGCTTATAAGCCTCATTGATGAAATCAGCAATATCCATTGTGAATTTCTTCATATTATCCGCTTCGCCACCAACGACATAAATCGCATCATATAATGTCGGATGGACAGTCAAGAACGTTTCATCAATATCGACCGCCAACTCATCTTCACCGTATAGGACTCCGAATTTCTCTCCGACAAGGTCGACATTCATTCCCGCCTTCAAGCACGATGAGACGAGCGATTCGACTTCATCCCCATCGAACCCGCTTCCGATCAGGATTGCCACTTTGCGGGTGTTCGGCAGCTTAGTTGTCGTCATTTGACTTAATGCAGGAGAAGATTCCGTGACAGGTGATTCTTTAGCATCTGTCGGGAATTTCGCTCCAACAGCTTCAGCTACTGCCGTTGCCAACCCGACATCCACATTCGCAAACATATCGACGACTTGCTGTCTGACACTCATGCTCTTCACCTTGCCGACTTCGAAGCTGAAGGCATCCACGATATGCTTTTTCTCGGTAAGTGACATACTGTTCCAGAAAAGCTTCGCCTGTGAAAAATGATCCTTGAAAGATTCACTGCGCGCCTGTATTTTTCGTCCCTCGACTTTTTCTTGATAATGGGCATAGCCGCCTTCCTCTTCTGAAGATACTGAAGGCGTATTGTCCGCCAATGAATTTTTATGGTAACTCACTTGGCCGACATTGATCGTCTGCCTGCCATATCCATCACGTTGGTTATTATGGAATGGACATACCGGACGATTGATCGGGAGCTCGTGGAAATTCGGTCCTCCCAATCTGATCAGCTGTGTATCTGTATACGAAAATAATCGCCCTTGCAATAATGGGTCGTTCGTGAAGTCGATGCCCGGCACGACATTCCCTGGATGAAACGCCACTTGCTCGGTTTCCGCAAACACATTATCCACATTCCGGTTCAATGTCATCTTACCGATGATTTTGACGGGCACTTGCTCTTCTGGCCATATCTTCGTCGGATCTAAAATATCGAAGTCGAACATGAATTCATCTTTCTCTTCGATAAGCTGAACGCCCAATTCAAACTCGACGAAATCTCCTCTTTCAATCGCTTCCCATAAGTCTCTCCGATGGAAGTCGGGATCTTTACCGTTGATCTTCTGGGCCTCATCCCAAACTAAAGAATGCACACCGAGTTTCGGCTTCCAGTGGAATTTCACAAAATGCGCAATTCCCTCTTCATTGACGAAACGGAACGTATGCACTCCGAAGCCTTCCATCATCCTGAAGCTTCTCGGAATCGTTCGGTCGGACATATGCCACATGATCATATGTGCTGATTCCTGATTGTTTGCAACGAAGTCCCAAAACGTGTCGTGCGCGGAAGCGGCTTGCGGCATTTCATTATGCGGCTCAGGCTTGACAGCGTGAATAAGGTCCGGGAATTTAATCGCGTCCTGGATGAAAAACACGGGGATGTTATTTCCGACGAGGTCATAATTCCCTTCTTCCGTATAAAACTTTACGGCGAATCCACGGACATCCCGCACCGTCTCACCGGATCCGCGGCTTCCTGCAACTGTTGAAAACCGTGTGAAAACGGGAGTCTTCGAACCTGGTTCCTGTAAGAAAGCTGCTTTCGTATATTTTTTCATCGACTCATATAATTCGAACTCCCCATGGGCTGCATAACCTCTTGCATGGACGACCCGCTCGGGAATTCTCTCATGGTCGAAATGAGTCATCTTCTCACGGAAATGGAAGTCTTCCATAAGGGTCGGTCCCCGGTATCCGGCTTTTAATGAATGTTCATCCTCCGAGATTTTCAACCCTTGATTCGTCGTCATTTTCTTCCCTTTGTCGAGTGATCGATAATGTTCCAATTGTTTGTCCTTGCTGTTGGCGTCTACTGAATGGTTTCTATCCATTTCATTTCCTCCATTCGGTTTTAGTAGTCTCCTACTCTATTCCCGTCAAGAGCTTCCCCAAACAAACAGCAAATTAGCACAATTGTCCAATTACAAATCCCACATAAGCTAGAAGGGTCCCGAACCCGAATGTCCAAATACTATAGAAAATCGCTTCTTTTCTTTGACCGCTCCTCCATAACTGAATCAATTCTTTCATGAGCGTTGAAAAAGTCGTAAGGGCACCGACCAAGCCAGATACAAGAAAGACTGTCCAAAGCTTTGGCAATTCAAAGCCGAAAATAAGACCGATCAGCAAAGAGCCAACCAAATTGACAGCAAATGTCCCCATCGGAATTCTTTTCTCTTTGTTCATCCGTGTCGAAATGAAATACCGCAGAACTGCTCCGATGAATCCCCCTGCCCCGACGGCAAACGCTTCAGCTGCTGTCATTCGCTCACCATCCTGTTCCCAATCCGTAAGCCGATGATTCCTACGACAAGTCCTCCTATAATGCTGCTGCTGAAATACATGATGGATAGCACCAATTGTCCATTTTGAAAAAGACTGACCGTTTCCATGCTGAACGCGGAAAATGTTGTAAAGGAACCTAAAAATCCAGTCGTTATCGCAGTCTGAAGTTTCTGATCAGCAGTCAGCCGGTGAATGACCCCCGCCCCGAGAAGACAAAGAATGAATGTCCCTAGCAGATTGGCAGTCAATGTCCCAATTGGAAATTCCGATGACCCTTCGAGCAGCCGTCCGATCCCTATTCGGCAAATCGCTCCGATCGCTCCTGCAATGCCGACAAAAAGGGCTTGTTTCATAACTCAACCTCTTTCAATAAACGGCGAGATAAAATAGTCTCAAGCAATAGCTGCTTTTCAGTCTCTCCGAATTGAATTCGGATATTCTCCTCGCCGATTCCTTTGATGACCCCTCTTCCAAACACGCGGTGCATGACGTGCATCCCTACAGATAATACAGTTCTATCACTAATGCCATCTGGATCTGGCAGTGTCGACAAATCGGCTTTCTTCAATTTCTCCGATTTCCGTTCTTCGGGTTTCATCAAGATTCCCCGCACTTCATTCAGAAATCTCGAATCCTCTTTGGTCTTCCCATTCGCCTCCCGGTAAGAGAGCAATTCCAATCGTTCTTTTGCCCGTGTCATTCCGACATAAAACAATCGTCTTGCCTCTTCCAGCATCAGTGGGTCCAATTCATCCTCTTCGGAAGGAATGATGCCTTTCACTAAATCGATCATAAACACGCGCCTGAATTCCAATCCTTTGGCACTATGAAATGTAGACAATGTCAAGGCATTTTCAGGGGGATTGAATCTTGCCTGTTGGACAGCTTGTTCCAAATCCTTCAAACGATTCGCAAATTCGACCATCGTTCGCACTTGGGAGGCGATGCCTTCGAGTGTGTCAAGGATGCCGAGAAGATGATCGATCCGGTACCCGAATTTTGCTGCCCGGCTTTTTAAAGCTTCTTCATATTCGAGCTCATATCGGATCATTCGGATTATTTGGACTGGACGCATGTCAGGGATCCGTTTATAGACATCAATGCAAGTATCCAATTTTTCGATTTGACTGCCTTTCAATTGGACAGTTTGGACAAATGCCTCAAAAACATTTCCAGATGTCGTTTGATTCATGAACTTCGACAACATATCGCGTGAAATGAACAGTTTCATTTTCATGGCGACTTTCGCGAAGATATCCTTTCGTTCCGTATTGAAGCTGAGGCGCATGAAATTTAAAATATCTTCTACAACCCAATGGGAAAAGAATCGATCATCCGCATCTTTCATATAGAAAGGGATCCCTCTTCTATGCAGTTCGTTGACATACATAGTGGAAGAAGAATTGTTCCTGAATAAAATAGCGACTTCCTCAAGATTCTGCTCATCCAATAATTCATATGTGACATACTCCAGAAGCCGTTTCGGGTCTTCGAATTGTTTTATGACAATCGGTCCCGACTCTTTATTTTCCGTCCGCATCTCTTTTATATATCTTTGCTTATTGCGAGTAATGAATTGGGCGGCCGTATCAACTATCTCTTTGGAGGAGCGGTAATTCTGTTCCATCCTGAGCAATTTTGCATCCGGGTATACTAGTTTGAAGTTCAGTAAATAAGCGGGATCCGCTCCGCGCCATGTGTAGATGGATTGATCGTCATCCGCCACGACGCAAAGATTGCCGTGGTGTGCAACGAGATGTTCGACTATCCGATGTTGAACGAGCGATGTGTCCTGGCTCTCATCTGTCAAAATATAGTCGTATCGCGAGCGGAACTGTTCGGCAAGTTGTTCATCCATACGCAGCGCCTGTTCCGCGATGGACAACATATCATCAAAATCGAGGAGGAGATGCCCTTCCGTCTTCGATTTGAATTGTTCATAGCTCAATGCGATGTTGCCCGCCTTCTCAAACGGTGCCTCTACCTGATCCCACTCGTTGAAAGGAATCATCCTGTTTTTCAAATAACTGATGAATGTTGATAACGAGGCCATTTCCTCTTCCGTGCCGTCTTCCCGAAGCGCTTCTTTGTAGAGGCGTTTTAGCAAAGCCGTTTTTGTGAGCACCTGTTTCCCTTTCCCGCCGCCTTCAATCAATTCGAATGCGACGCCTGTCTTTTGCAAGTACATGCGTGTGATTGTGAATGCGAGGCTATGAATGGTCGAGAAATCGACTGGAGGATACTGCGGGAAAAAACGTTGAAAGCGCTCTGTCATATCCCGTGCTGATGCCCGGCTGAATGTGATTGCTTTGATGCGATTCGGGTTAACATTTTTCTCCTCGATCAGATAGCCGATCCGCATGATCATTGTTGTTGTTTTCCCCGATCCGGGACATGCTAATAACAGCAGCGGACCTTCCGTCTGCAAAACGGCATTTTTTTGTATTTCGTTTAATTCTATTTGTAGTTCATTCTTTTTTCTTGTAAAAAAATCAGTCATTGCATACGTACTCCTTCTTCTTACGATGAACTTAATTTACCATACGAGCGCTTTTTTGTAGAGCCGATGTCCTTGAAAAAGAAACAACCTCTGCATTTTCGCAGAGGTTGTTGACTAAAAGCCGCCTGATTCTAGTTTATCGTTTTGAATATCCACTTTTTCCTTCTTGCTGCCTTGATAAGCTGTGGAGGCGACTTCGTTCGTATGCCGTTGTTCATCAGTATACTCGGTTCCCGCCAATTGGGCCCTGTTCGTATGTTCTTTGTTGCCGGTTTCTTTTTTCATATTTTCTTTGGACATTGTCATCGCTCCTTTATAGGTAGTCTATATATAGGAATACCCGAAAGAAGGAGTGTTACTCATCATTTACTTTGGAATGCCGATTGAGTTGAGTGGATAAAATCTGAAGCCGACCTTGCCGACAACAGAATCTTGATCGATACAGCCAATTATGCGGCTATCGGTGCTGTTCCTGCGATTATCACCCAATACAAAAAGCTGCCCATCCGGGACGGTAACTTCAAAGTCCTCCGTTAATTTTTGATCCTCGAAAAGTCTTTCCTTATTCTCTTGAATATAGTTTTCTTCATACTCTTTTCCGTTGATGAAGAGCTTGTCGTCCTTCATGACAACCGTGTCACCCGGCAAGCCGATCACCCGTTTAATATAATCCTCCTGCGAACCCGGTGCATGGAAGACGACCAAATCAAAATGATCAAGCTTGTGGATTTTTGAAATGATGACTCGGTTTTCCGATTCGAATGTCGGCTCCATCGATTGACCGGATACAATGACCGGTGAAAATAGGAAGTGCCTGATCGCGAATACGAGTACGCAAGCGACTACAATGGCTTTTATCCAAGACAAGATTTCAGTAGTGGTTTCTTTTTTCATATGAAAGCCCCCGATTTCACTATTTATATAGTATATAGTATAGACCAGTGAAGGTATGAATGGTTTATTTTCAAAGAACCTGATGTGCTTTGATTAAGACTCAACCTTCTGTTGCAAATGGGCAGTGCAGTTGAATAGTTGGCAAAGATTTTTGTCGTCATTCAGTTCGACGATTGTCAGTGAGGTGTTGTCCAGATGCGTTTCATATTTCGTATCCGTAATCAGCTCATTTAAAAGCCTTTTGATTAATCCACCATGGCTGACGACCAATACCCGTTGGCCTGCATGCTTGTTTTTGATGTCCGCAATGGATTCCATTCCGCGGGAAACGATGGATTCATGCGGTTCAAAGCCCATGTCCTGTTCTTTCCAATCCTTCCCCCACTTCTCGATGCGCTCCGCCTCGGTCGTCCCCTCAATTAGCCCACCGCTGAATTCACGTAATCGGGCATCCTCCACAAGCTCAACATCAGGCATTTGTTCCGCAATAATTTCTGCCGTCTTCTTTGCTCTGATTAAATGGCTTGTGTAAATGACATCCCACTGCTCCTTGGACAATCTTTCGGCCACACTCTTCGCCATTTCGATTCCTTCATCGTCCAAAGGCACGTCCGAATTGCCTTGCGCTCTTCCTTCCTTATTCTACGCCGTAACGCCGTGCCTGACAAACCCGATAACCGTCAAAATAACCACTCCCCTAAGTGTTTGTGATTCAAACAATATAACCGAGTGAGCGAAGGACATTGTTCATGAATGATTCAATGTACAAATATACTTCCTCTCTCTCAGGTTCTTGATAAAGATCATGGTACAGTCTTTTCCATTCCTTGTATTGAAATTCCGATAGATGCTGGTTCAACAGCCATCTTTTTGCAAATGAAGTATCAGTGATTTTATCATGTTCTCCCGTGTGAATCAGGACAGGTGTATCGAAAATACTTTCTTCATGATATATGATCGATTTCATCATAGCATGCAGCTCACGATACCAAGACGCGACGATCGCGGAGCTATAATCCCGATCGTTCTGGAACTCTATGTACATGTCATAGTTCTGCGTCAGTAATTCAATTGTAATGTCATGATTCAATTTCATGGAACTTGAAAGCTTCGTCAGCACTCCTGAAAACTTGGAGGGCTGGTGCTTCAAGGAGAGCCAAGGGGAGCTGAACACAAAGCCTGCGCACTCCAGCTTTTCACGTTGCAGGATATGCATGACAATCGTGGCGCCAAGTCCGTGGCCAAGCACGAATAACGGCAAATTATCCTCTAGCGCAATGTCGATCATTTTCTTCACATGGTCCACATACGACTCGAACGGTTCATCATGGGTTCTTCTTCCGCTTTCAGAACCATGCCCCGGCAAGTCGCTTGTTACGACATGGAAACCGCCGTTCCGCAGCTTTTGAATGAGCCACGCATACCTGCGATGATGTTCGTAAGCATTATGGACAATCACAATCACTGCTTTCGGCTGTCCTTCCGCTTCCCATTTCCACATGGACTCACCTCCCCTTTATGTAAATGAAAATTTTATGTTACGATAAATTATACATGATTTTAAGAAAAGAGGAGACGTTTCATGATTTATTCATACAACGGAAAGACGCCGCAAATCGATCCATCTGTCTATATCGCGGATTATGTGACAATTACGGGCGATGTAACAATCGGGGCAGACAGTTCCATCTGGTTCAATACCGTCATTAGGGGAGATGTCGCCCCGACGATAATCGGTGAACGGGTCAGCATCCAAGATTTAAGCTGTTTGCATCAAAGCCCTGGTAAGACGTTAGTAATTGAGGACGACGTGACAGTTGGCCATAAGGCACTCTTACATAGTTGTGTCGTACGTAAAGGTGCGCTTATCGGAATGGGCTCGATCATTTTGGATGGTGCGGAAATCGGTGAGGGAGCGTTCATCGGCGCGGGCAGCCTTGTCCCGCCCGGCAAGAAAGTTCCGCCTGGCTGCCTCGCTCTCGGTTCACCCGCAAAAGTGGTCCGCGAATTGAATGACGATGACCGTGCAGATATGGAACGCATCTTGAACAGCTATGTTGAAAAAGGACGGATTTACAAGGAGATGCAGAAATAAAAAGCGGGTGCTGCTCGATGTCGAGCGGCACCTTTATTTATTTTTAGACACTACTAAGATGATGATACTCACTAACGCAACAAAAGCCACTATCCCTATGAGAGCCACAATTAATAATAAGCTGAACGCCATTTTGGAATCGCCTGCCTCACTTTTCTTGTTATATTATAAACGCTATGAATCTGGTTAGGTTCCCTTTGTATCCACCATTCTCTGAGTTCTCGTTTTTCCCCGGTAACTTCTCGTTCTTCGCGAAAGAGTTCTCGTTTTCCGCCAATAACTTCTCAGTCCACGGTAAATAGTTCTCGTTCTCCCCAAAAACTTCTCATTCCACAATAAAAAAAGGAAGCCAGGATTTCTCCTTTGCTTCCACACTTTTACATCAAACAGTCAGTCCAGCTTTCTCAAGCAATTCAGCCGCTTTGTCCGTCTGCTCCCAAGGAAGTTCAACGTCGGTACGTCCGAAATGTCCGTATGCCGCAGTCTGCTTATAAATTGGACGGCGCAGGTCGAGCATTTTAATAATGCCTGCCGGGCGTAGATCGAACAGCTCGCGCACGATTTCCACAAGCTTGCTTTCCTCGACTTTGCCTGTGCCGAATGTATCGATGGAAATCGAAACCGGTTTTGCAACACCGATTGCATATGCAAGTTGGACTTCACAACGATCTGCGAGACCAGCAGCAACGATGTTCTTCGCTACATAACGTGCAGCATAGGATGCTGAACGGTCGACTTTTGTCGCATCTTTTCCGGAGAATGCACCACCGCCATGACGCGCATAGCCGCCATATGTATCAACGATGATCTTCCTACCCGTCAATCCGGCATCCCCTTGTGGTCCGCCGATAACAAAACGTCCAGATGGGTTGATGAAGTATTTTGTCTCTCCATCCAAAAGCTCGGAAGGGACGACTGGATAAATAACGTGTTCCTTAATGTCATTTTGAATTTGTTCCAAAGTGATATCAGGGTGGTGTTGAGTGGAAATGACAATTGTGTCAATCCGCATCGGTTTATTATCCTCATCATATTCCACCGTCACTTGTGTTTTTCCGTCAGGACGCAAATAATCAAGTGTGTCATCTTTTCTCACTTGCGCAAGTCTGCGTGAAAGCTTGTGGGATAAACTGATTGGCATCGGCATTAGCTCAGGCGTTTCATTACAAGCGTAACCGAACATCAGCCCTTGGTCACCCGCTCCGATCGCTTCAAGCTCTTCATCACTCATTGTCCCTTCACGTGCTTCCAGTGCCTGGTCAACGCTCGCAGCAATATCAGAAGATTGCTCATCGATGGAAGTCAATACAGATGATGTCTCCCAGTCGAAACCGAATTTCGCTCGAGTATAGCCGATCTCCTTAACTGTGTCCCGTACAACTTTCGGGATGTCTACATACGTTGTTGTCGTGATTTCCCCGATGACGAGTACGAGTCCTGTAGTAATCGTAGTTTCACAGGCTACGCGTGCATTCGGGTCTTCCTCTAAGATAGCGTCCAAAATGGCATCAGAAATCTGATCGCACATTTTGTCCGGATGTCCTTCTGTTACCGACTCAGAAGTGAATAATCGGCGATTTGTCATTGTGGTTTCCTCCTTAACGTCTTGCAAATATTGATACGGTACTCTAATTGTCCCAGTAAGTTCAGCGCCTAGAGAGTCGACGTCAACATACACAAGGATTAAGGGCTTTATAGAAAATCAATAAAAAAGCCCTTCTCTCACGTAAATACACATGAGGAAAGGCATAATTTCAATAGCAGCACCTTTCACTCTTATCGTCCAAGGAATTCAACCTTGCTCCAGGTTTGGCACCTTCTCGCGGCCACTAATGGTCCACGCAGGTTGCCGGGCTTCATAGGGCCTGTCCCTCCGCCAGCTCGGGATAAGAGTATCCGTTCAATAAACAATCCTACGAAAAAGTCTGCACTTTGTCAAACATTTTTAGACATATGTACTTGAGTTTTTCATTAGTATAGATTATTATTCTAAATGTGTTATACTATTTACGAAATGTGATGATACCCATCTAATGGGATTACATGCAAAGGACGGTACCAAAAAATGATTTCAGCTAAAATTGAAAACGGATTACACGAGTTACTTTCAGGCAACAACGTAAACATACAGCCTTCAGTGGCGGAACTGGTTGAAAAAGCTACTTCCCGTGGAGAAGCGAAACTTTCCGCAGACGGCGCCCTTACTGCCGAGACAGGAAAGTATACAGGTCGTTCCCCTCAGGACAAATATATTGTCGAAGAAGACTCTTCAAAAGACAAAATCGACTGGGGCAAAGTGAACCGCCCAATCTCATCTGAAATCTTTGATTCATTATATAAGAAAGTTCTTAAACACTTGAAAGCGAAGGAAGAACTCTTCGTATTCAAAGGCTTTGCAGGGGCTGATAAAGCATCTCAGCTATCCATTCAAGTCATTAACGAATTTGCATGGCAAAACCTATTTGTCCATAATCTCTTCATCCGCCCTACTGCAGAAGAGTTGAAAACCCATGAAGCACAATTCACAGTTATTGCTGCTCCAACGTTCAAAGCGGATCCTACAGTTGACGGAACGAAATCCGAAACCTTCATCATTGTATCACTTGAAAAGCGCATTGTGTTGATCGGCGGTACGGAATATGCGGGAGAAATGAAAAAATCCATTTTCTCCGTCATGAACTACTTGCTTCCTGAGCGAGGCATCCTTCCAATGCACTGCTCAGCTAACGTTGGCGAAGAAGGGGATGTCGCTTTGTTCTTCGGCCTTTCCGGCACAGGAAAAACGACGCTTTCCGCAGATGCTGACCGCAAGCTGATCGGTGATGATGAGCACGGCTGGTCCGAAACTGGCGTCTTCAATATCGAAGGCGGCTGCTATGCAAAAACGATTAATCTGTCACAAGAGAAGGAGCCTGAAATTTACGGAGCGATTCGTTTCGGTTCCGTTTTGGAAAACGTCGTCTTGAATGAAAAGACGCGCAAGCCGGATTATGACGATAATTCATTGACTGAAAATACGCGTGCAGCGTACCCAATCAATTATATTGATAATATTGCAGTGCCATCTGCTGCGGGACACCCTAAGACGATCATCTTCTTGACTGCAGATGCATTCGGTGTTTTGCCTCCAATCTCTAAATTGACGAAGGAACAAGCAATGTATCACTTCCTGAGCGGTTTCACGTCGAAACTTGCAGGAACTGAGCGCGGCGTCACTTCACCGGAAGCAACATTCTCTACATGCTTTGGCGCCCCTTTCCTTCCGTTGCCTGCAACGGTCTACGCAGAAATGCTAGGGAAGAAAATCGACGAACATGATGCTCAAGTATTCCTCGTCAACACAGGTTGGACTGGCGGAGTTTACGGTGTAGGTCAGCGTATGGCATTGAAGCATACCCGCACTATGGTCCGCGCAGCGCTTGCTGGCGAATTGAACAATACAGAATTCGAGATGAATGCAGTTTTCGGTCTAGCAATGCCTAAAGTCATTGCCGGTGTACCGACTGAAGTATTGAACCCTCGCAATGCATGGAGCGATCCAGCGGCTTATGATCAAAAAGCGAAAGAATTGGCTGATCTATTCCGTGAGAACTTCACGAAATTCGGTCATGTTTCTGAAGAAATCACTCAAAAAGGCGGACCAATTGCCTAATCATTATAGAAAAAGTAACGATCCAGGTGCTATTTTTGCACCTGGATCGTTTTTATCTTTCGGCATGCAATTCATTTTCTCCCATAAAGTTTGCTCAAATATAATTTCGCATAGAAACACTAATTCTGCAGACAATAAATTGAGTGATTTTAAAAAGGGAGAGTAAAATATGACAACTGCTTATAAAGGTACAAATAAGTTGATTATAGGAATAGTATTTGGTGTATTGACATTCTGGTTATTTGCACAATCAATGGTGAACGTTGTTCCTGCAGTTCAGAACGATTTAGGCATTTCCTCCGGGACCGTAAACATTGCAATTAGTTTAACTGCACTTTTTTCAGGAATTTTCATTGTGGCGGCAGGTGGTCTTGCTGATAAAGTCGGGCGGAAGAAAATAACAAACTTAGGTCTTATTCTAAGTATCATTGGTTCCCTTTGTCTAGTTCTTGCAAATGGGGCATTCTTACTCATTATTGGCCGGATCATTCAAGGTTTATCAGCTGCGTGTATTATGCCTTCAACGATTGCCTTGATGAAAGATTATTTTGAAGGGGCAGAACGTCAACGGGCACTAAGTTACTGGTCAATCGGTTCTTGGGGTGGTTCTGGTGTCTGTTCATTATTTGGCGGAGCTGTTGCAACATATTTGGGATGGAAATGGATTTTCATTTTCTCCATCATTTTTGCAATTCTTGCCTTGTGGTTACTTAAAGACACTCCTGAGAGTAAAGCAAAACAAACCGGTAACTCCAAGTTTGATGTTAGCGGCCTGATTGTATTTATCATCACAATGTTAGCTTTGAATATTTTCATTACACAAGGTGATGAACTTGGTTGGACTAACTGGATTACGATTGTTTTGTTAGCCGTTGCAGTTATTGGCGCATTTGCTTTCATTAAAGTTGAGAATGGCAAGGAGAACGCATTAATCGATTTTAAATTATTTAAAAACATGCCTTATACAGGGGCAACTATTTCAAACTTCTTGCTCAATGCTGTGGCTGGAACGCTTGTCGTTGCAAATACGTATGTACAACAAGGACGAGGATTTACATCCTTCCAATCGGGTATGCTTTCCATCGGTTATCTGGTTGTCGTACTTTCCATGATTCGCGTCGGTGAAAAGATTCTTCAAAAAGTCGGTGCGAAAAAACCAATGGTTTGGGGTACTATATTTACACTCATCGGTGTTGGTGTGATGGGTCTCACGTTTTTACCGGATCTCGCCTATACTGTCGTAGTATTTTTAGGTTTTGCTGTGTTCGGATTTGGGTTAGGAATTTATGCGACCCCTTCCACCGACACTGCCGTCTCGAATGCACCGGATGAAAAAATAGGTGCCGCTTCAGGAATTTATAAAATGGCAAGTTCACTCGGTGGAGCTTTTGGAGTCGCAATTTCAGCTACTGTATATGCGGTGATTTCAGAAAATAGCGGGGTACATGCAGCAGCAACCGGAGGTATCATTGCCAACGTCATTTTCGCAGTGATTGCATTGTTATCAATTATCTTCCTTGTTCCAAATGATGCCAGTAAACGCAAAGCTTAACAACCATTACGGTTGCTTCTAAAAGGGATTGAAATCAAATTGATTTTAATCCCTTTTGTCTTATTAGACGCATTAATGAACAAACGTTAGACTACACGACGTTGATTTCCGTTAAGGGCGGACGCTTTCTTACCTGTAGTCAAGTGTTTTACTGATTTCTTTAATTTGAGATGCTATTCATGTCAACAGGCTGTTGCTTTCCGTTCCGGCGCACGCTTTCCGCGGGGCATGGCTTGAGCCTCCTCGGTCGCGAAAGGCATGCGCCCTGCGGGGTCTCAAGGCTCATGCTATTCCCGCAGGAGTCGGCGCCTGCACTACAAGCAACAGGTGCCACTATATTAGAGAAGTGAGTATGACAAATAGACCTGACGGATATTTGTTATTTCCGCAAGGCCATATGTGCTCTAGTGAAATTATCCTGTTACGAAACTTTGTAGACACGCTAAGGAAATACCATTGATTGGAGCGGAGGTCGGCGACTCCGGCGGGAACAGCGCGAGCTGAAAGCCCCGCAGACACGAAGTGACGAGGAGATTGAAGCCGTGCCCGCGGAAAGCGTCCGACCGCAGCGGAAATCAACTTTTCTAGTTTTAACACAATATTAAAACGAAAAAGACTGTAGGCAAACCCTAAAATCTCTGGTGTTTGTCTACAGTCTGAAACAACCATTTACGGTTGTTTTTTTATTGATTTTATTCATTCCCTTGCCGTCTCATCCAATCACATAAATCCCGTACAATCTGCGCATTATGCGCGGTCGGGAAGTAATGGGTATAGTCGGGGAAATACCAGGTTTCGTACTGCTTCTCCTTCTCACGCAATGCATCCTCAAGCAATATCGCCTGTTCAAACGAAACATTTTCATCCTTCATGCCGTGGATAATCAAAACAGGCGCATTGATTTCATCCACTCTGAATAATGCCGTCCGTTCACGATATGCTTCAGGCATGTTATTCGGAGTGCCGCCGATGACACGCTTCATCATACGGCGCATATCCTCGCGTTCATTATATGTAAAGATGACATCCGAGACACCAGCCCAAGTCACAACAGACGTGATATCCTCGCGTAAAATCGCTGTCCATAGTGCCATGATGCCGCCACGGGAGAAAGCATAAAGATGGATCCGATCCTTGTTCAACTTCGGACTCTGCTTCAACACTTCAACTGCATAGACCGCATCTTGGCGATCGTCCCCTGCGAACTCATCACGCCCTTCACCGCCCCTGTTGCCACGGTAATAAGGAGCAAATACGACAAAACCTTGGGAAGCGAACTGGGCAATCCGGGCAGGACGGACCATGCCGATATGCTGCATGCCTCCGCGCAAATAGATGATCCCTTCATAGTTGCCTCCACTTATCGGTTCAGCAAGCAAACCCTTCACCTTCAGCCCATCCGACCAATACGTTATTTCTTCAAGACGGATACTTGGATTCGGCGATGGATACGCTCTCCGGTGGAAAATCGCCCCGTTAGGAAACATATGCATCCACCCACTTTCGGATTTTTACCATTCCGGCATCTTTCATATGGAAACTCAGCTCATTGCAATTTGCCAATTCTTCATCGGTCATCCACAATGCGCCTTCCGTTTCGAATAACTCTGGATTTTCATCAATGCTGGAAACTTTCCCTGTAAATACAGCCTTGCAAAAAGTCACATTGCTCATGACGACGTACTCGGCAAATTTGACAAGATCCGTAATTGTCACGCCTGTTTCTTCAATCGTTTCTCGAATTGCGGCTTCGGAAATCGTTTCGCCGTTTTCCGCCTTGCCGCCGGGGAATTCGATACCGCGGATGGAGTGGCGAGTAACGAGCCATCTCCCTTCATGCTTCAATACAACGAGCACATGTCTAGCTTCCATGCCTATGCGATTCTCCCCGAAAGTCAGCTCAACTTGTGCTCCTCGTAAATCCATAAATGTAGTTGCTATTTGACTTCACGTCCTTTCTCGCTCAATTGGATGGTTGAACGGGAGCCGAGGTGATCAATGGCCTGCCTTTTGCAAAATACGGCAGCTGTTCAATGAACTTCTTCGTTTCAACATCCGTAAATTCATGGATCAATGCATAGAGCATCATCGTCCTGCGATCGACATCATGATTGTCCCGATCATAATGATAAGGGATGTATGGCAAATGGGATCGCAGGAAGTTGCGGAATTCCAGTCGATCCATCTGACTGAAAAGTTGTTGGAAAACCGGCAGAAACTCCCGGCTCATCTCCAACTCGTATTCCCAAGGTGAAGCATATTTATGTGGGTAGATTTGTTGATTGGCGATTGATACGTACATTCTGACTTTGTCGTTTTCCATAAGTGACCCATCCTTTTTTGTCGTAGTATGGATCACTTTGGACAAACGATACAGCATTTCAGATAGAACTTACCTTTTCATTTGCGACGCGTTCCACAGCGTTCGCAACATTTTCATGCACTGCTGGATCCAGTGGATGTGGAACGAGGTCACCCGGTTTCGTACTATCCAGAATTGCGAGCGCAGCAGCGATGAGCATCGGATATGTGATCTCTTCCGCATGCGCATTTAAAGCCCCTCTGAAAATTCCAGGAAAACCTAGTATATTATTCACTTGCCTGCCATCCGCGGCAAATGCAGCTCCTGCTTCTAGCGCAGCTTCTGGATCAATTTCCGAATTCGGATTGGACAGCGCCAAAATAATTTGACCTTTACGGACCATTTCGGGTTTGATCAACCCTTGCACGCCAGTCGTTGCAATAACAATATCACAAGTTTGCATAATCTCTTCGACTGATTCCAAAGCGGTTCCGCCATGCTGTTTCAGTCTTTCAATGGCTTCAGGATTCGGATCAACTCCGCGCATTTCCTTCACACCATATGCCATGAACATCCTGCTAATTGCAAGGCCCGCCGCACCCAATCCAATTTGGCCGACGACGGATTGAGACAATTCCACTCCCGATTGTCGGCATGCCGAAAGTGCTGAAGCAAGCGTGACGACAGCTGTTCCGTGTTGGTCGTCATGCATGACCGGAATAGGTAGTTCCGCTTTTAGACGCTCTTCAATTTCGAAACAATGCGGCGACCCGATATCCTCCAATAGAATCCCTCCGAAGCTTTGGTGGATATGCTTGACGGTTTCCACAACCTCATCAGGATCGCTCGTGTTAAGTAATATCGGAATTCCGCTGATACCTGCGAATTGATCGAACAGGACCGCCTTTCCTTCCATGACAGGCATTCCTGCGACAGGACCAATATTTCCAAGACCTAAAATTGCCGTCCCGTCCGTCACAATGGCGACCGTGTTTGAAATGCCAGTGAAATAATCTGCCTGCACCGGATCGTTTTGAATCACTTTACATACATTAGCGACTCCTGGCGTATAAATTCTACGGAGATCTCCCAAGGAACGGACTTCCACCCTGCTCTTCATCGCAATCTTGCCGCCTTCATGTGCGTGCAAAACATCATCTGTTACAGCATGTACTTGAATTCCGTCTCCGATTGCATTGATGGCTTCTACAATTTGCTCCAACTGCTCCTCGCTCGTGCACTGAACGGAAACATCCCTTATTGTCGATAACGTGCCAACTTTGATTGTTTGGATATCTCCAATATCACCCTTCAATTCACCGATGGCTAAAGCCACCTTTGCAAAATTTCCAGGTTTCGATGGCGTTTCAATAATTAAATTCCGTATGAATTGGATATGTGACATGATGTCGCCTCCTATTATGATCCCTATACTTCCCGTACCCCATTTTACACATAATAAGAGGAGTCAACAAAAATAAAGTGCGGATTTCCTAGGACAACAGGAAATCCACACTCAATTCTTCATGCTTTCATATCGACAGCGGAGCCTTTATAAGGATGGGCTGCTGGTTGGTCCTGCATACTTTGCAGCATATCCGTCACTGCATTTGCATTCACCGATAATGCCTTGTTCATGACACTCAATTGAACAGTAGATTGCAAACTTCTCAATTGACTTGCCATAATGGAGTTCATGTCCATAAACCATTCCTCCTTTACAATGCTATTATCGGAATAAAAACCGATGATTCAAGAACAAGTCATCATTTATTGTCTTCACCAAGGAATGCGTTCAACATCCATTGGTGCTTTTCGATACTTTGATACGTCGCATTCAATATATCTTCCGTCATATCATCGCCGTCTTCAGCGGCAGCTTCCATTCCTTTTTTCAAGGACTTCATAATTTTATCGAAATCATCGGCTATTGTCTTAACCATATCCTCGGCTTTTTCATCACCTTTTGCCTCTTTTACGACTGATTGCTCCAAATGCTCTTTTAATGTCGCCGTCGGATTTCCTCCAAGCGTCAAGATTCTTTCGGCGATTTCATCCATATGTGCTGTCGCTTCATTGTAAAGCTCTTCAAATTTCGCATGGAGCGTGAAAAACTGCTTCCCTTTTACATACCAATGATAATTATGCAATTTCGCATACATGACTGACCATGTGGATACTTGTACATTCAGTTCTTCCATTAATTCCTTGGACATAAAAAAACCCCTCTTCAACTTTTTTATAATGCTTCTCTCTGTTAATTTACCACTGGAACCAATAAACTAAACATATAAGAGGAAGCAAGGAGTTCTTACATTGAAATCTATACTGATCGGTATTATAAAGATATATCAAAAAATCATCTCTCCACTCACCCCGCCATCATGCCGGTTTTACCCTACATGCTCGCATTACGGAGTTGAGGCGCTACAAAAACATGGCGCACTAAAAGGGACGTGGCTAACAATTCGCCGAATTTCTAAATGCCATCCTTTCCATGAAGGTGGCTTTGATCCGGTTCCTGATAAAAACGATATAAAAAAATGAACTTTTCCCGGCCTAGGCCGGTTTTTTTTACTTGTAAGTTGCGGAAACTGTTCATATCTTGTATTATTAAAAAGCATTCAAATCGTAATCATTACTATTAAGTTAGCGGAGGATTTACTTATGAAAAAGAAGTCACTCGTTCTTCTCGCACTCATCATGATGTTAATCATTAGTGCTTGTGGGAACAAGAATGATAAAAGCAAGACAGAGACCGGCAATGATGGGAAGTTGACCGTCTTTACGACGGTATATCCCCTACAATATTTTACGGAGCGGATCGGCGGGGATTTTGTTAATGTTACGTCCATCTACCCTGCAGGAGCGGATGAGCATTCATTCGATCCGACACAGAAGGACATGATTGCGCTCTCCGATGCGGACCTGTTCTTTTACATAGGACTTGGGCTTGAAGGGTTCGTGGAAAATGCCCAAAAGACATTGAAGAACGAACAAGTGGAATTCGTAGCTACTGGGGAAGCCATTTCGGAAGATCAACTGGAAGCAGGGCATGATGAAGAGGGACTTGATGAGAATGACGAAGAAGGACATGACGGGCATGACCATGGCCAATTCGACCCCCATGTGTGGATTTCTCCAAAGTTAAGCATCGAACTCGCTACCTCTATAAAAGAAGCGCTCATTTCAAATATGCCCGATCAGCAAGAAGCATTCGAAAAGAATTTCGATCTTTTGGAAGATGATTTAATGGAATTGGATGAGCGATTTAAGGAAATGGCGAAAAACTCCAGTGCAAAGACCTTCTTCGTATCACATGCTGCGTTCGGCTACATTGCGGATGAATATGGTTTACATCAAGTGGCGATTGCCGGATTGAATTCACAAAGCGAACCGTCCCAAAAGCAGCTTGCTACGATTGTCGAAGAGGCAAAAGAGAAAAATGTGAACTATATTTTGTTCGAACAAAATGTTTCATCGAAGTTGACTGAAGTCATCAGAAGGGAAATTGGCGCAGAATCTTTGATGATTCATAATTTAGGAGTCCTCACACAAGAGGATATTAAAAATAATGAAACATACTTTACGTTGATGGAACGAAACCTCAAAGTGCTTGAAAAAGCGCTTAGTAACTAATGCAAAAGTAGGATTGGAATCCCAGGAGGAATCTCAATCCTACTTTTTTATTTGCCCAAAGCCCATTCTCTAAGTTCACGGCGAAGCAATTTGTTAGATGCATTGCGCGGCAGCTCGTCTACAAAGTGGAATGCTCTTGGAACTTTATATCTGCCAAGCTGTTGGTTACAATACCTTTCCAAATTCAGCTCTGTCAGATGTTCGTCGCCTACAATGAAAGCGACTGGCACGCTGCCCCATTCAGGGTGATCTACTCCGCATACACCTGCTTCTTTTACTTCTGGATGCGACATAAGTACATTTTCAATTTCAGCAGGATATATATTTTCACCACCGGAAATGATCAGATCTGATCGTCTATCGACAATGAATAAATAGCCTTCTTCATCGATATAGCCGATATCCCCCGTCGGCAGCCAGCCGTCTTCCAACGGCTCCCTGTCGGATGCATGCCCGATATACCCCGGTGTAACGTGAGGCCCCATAACGAGCACCTCGCCAAACTCTCCAGGTTGTTCGGCATCTCTGATCGTGATTCGATTGAAGAATAAAGGCTTGCCTGCAGAGCCGGACTTCCGTAAGGCATCCTCAGATGAAAGTGTTGCAGTTTGGGAACTCGTTTCCGTCATTCCATATGTTTGCAGAACAGGCAAATTATAATGCGCGGCTCGACGCAAGTATTCATCCGGAACTGGACCACCGCCGGCTAACATCGACTGAAATGAAGGATGAGCAACCGACCCATTTTTCTCAAATTCATCCAGAATCCTATGCAGCCCTGTCGCCACAACGGAGATTCTTGTAGCAGTCCCCTTTTCAATTTCCTCTACAATCGATTCAGCGTCGAATTTTTCATACAACCGTACGCCCATTCCGTAGATGACGGATCTTGCCAGTATGGAGAACCCGCTAATATGGAACAAAGGCATCGTACAAAGCCAAATGTCATCCTCCGACAATCCTAAATTCAATACGGAGGATAATGCACTCGACGTATGGTTGCCAGCCGTCTGTCGGACACCTTTCGGAAAGCCTGTCGTCCCTGACGTATACATGATTGTAATCGTCCTTGACGGTTCCCACATTTCCGTAAACGTGACAGGTTTCGCCTCACTTATTTTAATTGCGGAAAATAAGAGCTTAGAAGTGCTGACCTCTCTGATATGATCAATAAATTCATCATCGGCTATCAAAGTCGAAGCACCGCAATCTTTCAATTGCCATGAAATTTCTTTTGAGGATAGCCTGCTGTTCATCATGACGATTTCGAGTCCCGCCAACAGACATCCATGGATGACAAAAACCATCTCGGGTGTCGATCGGCCCAACAAGGCAATCCGGTCCCCTTCGTTAAGACCATTCCAACGTAATTTCCTGGCAATAGTAGCCGCCTTTTCCGAGAGTTGCCTGAATGTCCACTGTTTCTCCCCAAAGGAGAGAGCCATCCTATCGGGTGTCAAATACGCCCTTTGCAATAACCAATTCGGAATCATATACTCACCATCTCTCGAATAGAAAAGCTGCCTACGTGAACAGGCAGCTTGGATAATTTACTATGCTAACAATATTAAGGGAAACGTGGGAATTGTCCGAAGTCAGGCTTACGCTTCTCTTTGAATGCGTCGCGTCCCTCTTTCGCTTCTTCCGTTGTGTAGTAAAGCAATGTTGCATCTCCAGCCAATTGTTGAAGACCAGCTAGTCCGTCCGTATCGGCATTCATTGCCGCTTTGATGAAACGGAGCGCAGTAGGGCTCATTGCGAGCATCTCTTCACACCATTGAACTGTTTCGTCTTCCAATTGCTCATAAGGGACAACTGTATTGACGAGGCCCATATCCAATGCTTGTTGTGCATCGTATTGGCGACATAGATACCATATTTCCCTTGCTTTCTTATGACCGATGATACGAGCCAAATAACCCGATCCATATCCAGCGTCAAATGAACCGACTTTCGGTCCTGTTTGTCCGAAACGAGCATTATCTGCTGCAATCGTCAAATCACATACGACATGCAATACATGCCCGCCGCCGATTGCATATCCTGCAACCATTGCGACTACTGGCTTCGGAATGACACGTATCAATCTTTGCAGGTCAAGGACATTCAAGCGTGGAATTTCGTCATCCCCGACATATCCTCCATGACCGCGTACGGATTGGTCACCGCCTGAACAAAATGCTTTCTCGCCTTCTCCTGTCAAAATGATGACGCCGATACTTTCGTCATCTCGCGCACGAGAAAACGCATCGATCAGCTCCATTACAGTTTTAGGGCGGAATGCATTGCGCACTTCCGGACGGTTGATCGTCACTTTTGCAATGCCGTTGTACTTCTCATATTTGATATCTTCATATGTACGGATCGTTTCCCATTGACGTGTCATTTTCTTCCTCCTCCAAATATAGATCTTGCAAATACTCCATAACCATTGTAGCAAACAATCGTGGTTTTTCCACGTGAATTGCATGTCCCGCCCCCGGAACGACAGCATGTCGCCAAGTAGGAGAAAGTAAGTTCATTTCCCGGGCAATTGCTACAAATTTCGCATCCAATTCACCTGTTATAAGAAAAACAAGATTTGGCATCGAATGAAGGGCTTTCCAATAGGATTCCTGGCTGCCCGTTCCGATCCCTAACAGACTGTTGGCCAATCCGATTTCGTTTTGCTGTAGTCTTTCCTTCCTAATCGCTTTCCTTTTTTCTGCAGGAAGACTTTTTTGGGAATCAAACAGGGGGATGTTCTCCCATTTATCGACAAAAGAAGTTATGCCTTCCTCAATTATCTTACTTGCCAGCAACTTGTCCGCCGCCTTCCGTGCGGCTCTGTCTTGTTCTTCCCACAAGCCCGGAGACGAGCTTTCAAGGATCAAAGCCTTCACCCGTTCGGGGTAATTGATTGTGTACGCCAGTGAAATGCGTCCGCCCATCGAGTAGCCTACCAAATAAACGGAATCCAATTTCAAATACTCAAATAGGGCTTCCAGATCTTCAACCTGCTCCTCCATTGAATAGCGCTTGGGTTTATCCGGGATGCTAGTTTTTCCGTGCCCTGTCAAATCTATGGCAATCGTCCGATACTTCCCTTTGAATTCTCTACGAACTTCATTCCAAGTGGAGGCAGTTCCTGTAAAACCGTGTAGAAAGACGATAGCGGGCAAATGAGGATCCCCTTCCATCTCGACATGGATTGAAAGCCCACGCACCGGGACTTGAAGGTCAATCATTTCCTTCAAGCCCTTCAATGATGTCTGCCCAATAAGCTCGATGGGCCTTTACATTCACCGGCCTGCTTGTGAACACTTCAATGATTCGGACGTCTTTCGTCTTTTCTTTTTGCATTTCAGCCTTGAACTCTTCAACTGTATGTATGGCTGCGTATTGCGTGTCATACATGGCGCCGATATGTTCGAATGTCAAACCTGTAGGTGTCCCGAATAATTCTTCAAAATGGTTGGCTACGCCTGCTTGGGGAAGATAAGAAAAAATGCCTCCGCCGTCGTTATTCAAAATGATGATCGTTAAATTCGTCTTATGGAACCTCGATACGATCAATCCATTTACATCGTGTAAAAAGGACAAATCGCCAATTAGCAGATACGTAGGTCGTTTCCGTGCCGCTTCGATGCCGAACGCCGTAGAGACAACGCCATCAATGCCGTTTGTTCCCCTATTGGATAAAACGGTTATATCTTTCTCAGTCTTGCAGAAAAATGTGTCCACATCACGGATTGGCATGCTGCTGCCGCTTATTACATCACTGCCATCCGGAAGCATGTCGAATAAAGTTTTCACAATGACACCTTCATCTCCTGCAATGCCTTCATACCGTCTCGTAGCCGTCTCGGCGAATTCATCCGCTGAAGCCCAAGTCTCACTGTAGACGGTCGTTTCCTGCTGTCCTGGCACGTCATAAACCGCCTCTGGAGATGACTGCAGGTGATGCGTAACTACACCGAGCGAATCCCGGAATTCCGGTGATTCATCCACAGCTGCGAATACTTCCGGCCGATGTTTTTTCAAAAATAAAGACAATGGCTTCGAAACCGGCTGTGCGCCGAAACGGATGACCGTGTCAGGCACCGCCTCCGACTGGAATGTTTCACTTTTCAACAGGGCGTCATAATGAGCGATACATAGTGGCCTGCAGTCTTCAGGCACTTCAGATCTCAAATTGGATAAAGGATCACATAACACAGGCCACTGCAATCGCCGTGCAAAATTCCAGAATGCTTCCTTATCAAATCCAATAGGCAACTCCCCAGCGATGATCAGTCCTTTTTCAGTCTTCGAAAAAAGAGCGGCCAGCGATTGTTTCTGGGTACTTGAAAGGGCAATATCGCCATGGATCCTTTCAGCGAAAGTCGATGCCTTCGGTTTTCTGTCGAAATCGATCAGTAAAGGCTCCCGCAATGGAATGTTCAAATGGATCGGTCCCATCGGTTTGGTCATCGCAACAGAAACGGCACGATTGACATGCCTTTCCAAAAACCAATCCAGCTCTTCACTGTCCTCCGCGAGTGGAAGGTCGACACTGAATTTCACATGCTTGCCGTACATATTCAATTGATCGATCGCTTGTGGCGCGCCTACCCCCCTCAGTTCATGCGGCCGATCTGCCGTTAGGACTATGAGCGGGATGCGGGCGTAGAATGCCTCAGTGATTGCAGGGTGGTAGTTTGACGCTGCCGTTCCCGATGTGCATAGAAGGACAACGGGTCTGCCGGATGCCTTCGCTAAGCCGAGTGCAAAATACGCTGCTGACCTTTCATCCACTTGCATAAATGTCTCCAATTTATCTGATGCAGCAAAAGCATAAGCGAGAGGCGTTGAACGGGAACCCGGACTTATTACCGCCTCTTTCACGCCAGCCTGCAGCAACGTATCTGTCATTCGTAAAACATGGTCTGTCAACACTCGTTGTTCATCCATTCAACTTTCCCCCTAGCGCCCGCAATACCGGTCTGAATTTCACCCACGTCTCGTCATATTCCAGTTCGGGAACGGAATCCGCAACGATTCCTCCGCCCGCGTACAAATACGCCCGATCCGAATTGAGTAAACCGGAACGGATGGCAACTGCAAATTCTCCGTTGCCTGCAGCATCTGTCCAACCGATTGGTGCAGCATAATACCCTCTATCCATTTCTTCCTCGAGCCGAATGATTTCCAATGCGACATCTGTTGGGACTCCTCCCAATGCCGGCGTTGGGTGCAATGCTTCTACGAATGAGAAGATATCGTTCTCCTCTCCGAGAGACCCTTCAACAGATGTATACAGATGTTGGATATCCCTGATCTTCATTAATTTTGGCGTTTTCGGAATGTGCACTTCGCTGCAGTATTTATTAAAGATGTTCGAGATCATGCTGACGACATGCTGATGCTCTTCACGGTTCTTTCGATCACCCAATAGCGCTTCACCAAGTTCCCGGTCTTCCTGTGCCGATTTTCCGCGACGGATCGATCCGGCTACACATGCCGAATAGGCTTTCCCTTTCTTAATTTCAATTAGACGTTCAGGCGTCGCACCAAAGAATAGCGACTTCCCTATCTGAAGGCCGAAATGATAGCTCTCCTGCTGTTCATTCGTAATCGCATGCAATGCCTTGACGCTATTTACTTCCTGCTCAAATTGAAGTTCAAGTGCCCGGGCGATGACAACTTTGTCCGCCTTGCCTTTCTGTATTGATTCGGTGGCATTGTCTACGGCTTTCAAATACTGCTCCTTGCCCCGCTCTGTCGTTGCGATGACCTTATTTTGATTGGCAAAGTCAAACTCCTCGACCTGTGCGATATGGATCAGTTTGTCACGCTCTTCCCGAAGCCTTTCAAAGTCCAAGGCGGCTTCTTTACGATTCGTAATCATATTGATGGAAACGAGAGTCTTTCCTTCCTCGATTTTCAATTGGAAAGAAGGCACAACGAAATAACCGGACGGGAAATCATCCCACTCCGATTCCTTTCTGTTTTCCTCATCAAATGAAAATCCTCCAAAGAGGACTGGATCAATATCTTTTTCCTCTTTTATAAGAATGGAGCAAAGCTGTTTCCATTGCTCTGATATGTCTTTATAACGGCCGCTGGTTTTCCCGGTTGCCAACGTATAAGCTTGTCCAATCCCGACAATCGTTAAAGTCTTATCAGCGTTTTGCCAATAGAACCGACTGTCTTTGTATTGTGAAGCGCCTGCTTCAAAAAAAGACAAAGGTGATATCCTTCCGACTTCGACAGTTTCCGTGAAGAAGCGAGTACTCGGAGATATCATCACTTTTTGCATTTCACGAACATCCGTCATCTTGTGACCCATCATTTTCTCTCCTTTATCTTCAAACCATTATCTTACAATGAAACACTTATTATTTTTTATCGAAGAATGAATTCCTTACTTCCATTATACCGGAATATCGTCATCCTCGCATAGATAATGCAAACAAGGATACCTCTTTCAGCCGTTTTGGAGTACAATGGATATCGGAAACATGAGGATAGGAGAGAATACATTGCAACATACTATTAAAGCTGATTCCGGATGGCGAATATGGTGGCAGCTTACGAGACCACATACTCTGACTGCGGCTTTCGCTCCGGTTTTTCTAGGGACGATGATTGCTTTAACTCACGGAAAACTACATTTCCCGTTATTTTTCGCCATGCTGATTGCAAGCCTCTTCATTCAGATGGCTACCAATATGTTCAATGAATATTACGATTTCAAACGCGGATTGGACAATGAAAACTCAGTTGGCATCGGCGGGACAATCGTGCGGAATGGCGTACAGCCGATAACGGTATTGCTCATTGCTCTAGCGTTATATGCAGTTTCAGTTCTCATCGGGATTTATATCTGCATGGAGACTTCCTGGATGCTAGCCCTGGTTGGTGGAATCTCGATGCTGATCGGTTATTTGTATACCGGCGGACCGTTGCCGATCGCCTACACACCTTTTGGAGAGCTGGTTTCAGGTGTGGTCATGGGAATGCTGTTGATTCTGATTGCCTTCTATATTCAAACGGGCGCAGTAACGACAGATGCAGTGCTCATTTCCATTCCAAGCATGCTTCTCGTTGCCGCTATCATGATGGCAAACAACATTCGCGACCTGGAAGGTGATAAAGAAGGCGGCAGGAAGACGTTAGCCATTCTAGTCGGAAGATCCAATGCAATTAACATCCTTGCATCATTCTTTATCATTTCTTATTGCTGGATAATCATACTTATTGCGTTAGGTTATCTCACCCCGTGGGCATTGCTCGTATTTCTTAGTGTTCGTAAACCGATAAATGCGATTGCCACCTTCCGCACATATCTGCTGCCATTGCAGGTTATGCCTGCCATGAAGAACACAGCAGTCACAAATACGTTATTCGGTTTATTATTAGGGATCGGCATCCTGATTGGACATTATCTATAATTACTTTGATGGACTTGCACAGTTAATTGGCAAGTCCATTTTTTTGTCTGTATTTGTCTTCCATGTTTAGTTCATCGATTCAAAAGGAATTGAAAGGTACAATGCTTTCATTGCTATGAAGTCATCGGGCTATGACCATACTAATGCAACTAACATAAAAGGATGTGCTGATCATGTTAACGAATGAACAAAAAGCAGAACTAAAAGAAAGTTTGCTTGAAATGAAATCACAATTGCAGAAAACGGAAAGTACAACCGACATTAGAGATTCTGCCCGGGAAGAAGTCGGAGAGTTATCAACTTATGATAATCACCCGGGAGACATGGGAACTGAACTTTTTGAAAGAGAAAAGGACCTAGCCCTGCATGTCCATGCAGGAGACGAATCAGATAAAGTCGAGCATGCTTTGAATGCTTTAACAAATGGAACATATGGATATTGTGAAGTATGTAAAACAGAAATTCCCTTTGAAAGGCTGGAGGCACTTCCCTATACGACTTACTGTATAGATCATACGCCTGAGAGGGATATTCCGAACGATCGACCATCGGAAGAGGATATTCTAATTATGGCCAATCCTAACACCTTCGCGGATAGAAGAGATCGCACTGGAAGGGAAAGCAATGAGAGAGACAGTGAAGACAGCTTTCAAGAAATCGCTAAATCGGGGACTTCGGAAACACCTTCCGATTTTATAGGAGATCATGATGACTATAATACTCTTTATGATGATAAAATATTGGACGGCGCGGTGGAAGAAGTGGAGGAATTCATCAGTACAGATATCACAGGCGAAACAAGAGGATTTGTAAGATCGGAGATATCAGAGGAATATGAAGATAAATTAGATGATGAAGGGTTGGAATCTCCACTCGGGGACATCCCGTATCATCTGAGGGACAGCTATACAGGCGATAAATAAAGAAAACGAGGGCTGTTACAGGATGTCGACGATCATCGACTTCCTGCAACAGTCCTTTTTAAAAATTTTCTGCTTTTACATTGGGAAATGCTCATAAATTCTTATATTCACGCATAAACGCTTAGAATAACGCATAAAGTCGTGAAAGTGAGCATAAATCATATTACATACGCATAAATCTAGTTAACGGCGCATAAATCCAAAGAAGCACGCATAAAGCATTTTACACGTGCTTTTACGGAGTTATACGTGTTTACTGGTGATTATGCGTCTTAACTGAAGTTTATGCGTCTATTACTGCTAATATGCGTCTATAACTGCTAATATGCGTCAAACTTGCCGTTTATGGATTTTTAACTGCATTTATGCGCAGCTCTTAACATTTATGCGCTTCTAATCCTATACAGCAAGGGTTCTCTAATCAAAATAAAAAGCAAGTGTAGAAGAAAATAATTCTCTTCTACACTTGCTTACTAGTATGACCCCTACGGGATTCGAACCCGTGTTACCGCCGTGAAAGGGCGGTGTCTTAACCGCTTGACCAAGGGGCCAAAGAATATGGCGGAGAAGGAGGGATTCGAACCCTCGCACCGCTTTCGCGATCTACGCCCTTAGCAGGGGCGCCTCTTGAGCCACTTGAGTACTTCCCCGTATAAAATTGGCTCCGCAGGTAGGACTCGAACCTACGACCGATCGGTTAACAGCCGATTGCTCTACCACTGAGCTACTGCGGAATATGATGGGCCTAAGTGGACTCGAACCACCGACCTCACGCTTATCAGGCGTGCGCTCTAACCAGCTGAGCTATAGGCCCATGGAGCGGGTGAAGGGAATCGAACCCTCATCATCAGCTTGGAAGGCTGAGGTTTTACCACTAAACTACACCCGCAAAGAATGGTGGCTCAGGACGGAATCGAACCGCCGACACAAGGATTTTCAGTCCTTTGCTCTACCGACTGAGCTACTGAGCCACATTTGACTTGGATAGCTGATAATTTCTGTTGAATCACTTAGAAATTCGCAATCATCAAATCGTAACTAATATGTAATCAAAGAAAATGGCGGTCCCGACCGGGATCGAACCGGCGATCTCCTGCGTGACAGGCAGGCATGTTAACCGCTACACCACGGGACCATTTGGTTGCGGGGGCAGGATTTGAACCTGCGACCTTCGGGTTATGAGCCCGACGAGCTGCCACTGCTCCACCCCGCGATAATAATAGTTGTAGGAAATTCAAATCCTACATATTCAGTTGTCCTAGGTACCACTATTGCTGTTTTAAAGATATGGCGGAGGAAGAGGGATTCGAACCCCCGCGGGCTTTAACACCCCTGTCGGTTTTCAAGACCGATCCCTTCAGCCAGGCTTGGGTATTCCTCCGTAATGACTATTCAAATAGTGGTGGACCTTGCAGGACTCGAACCTGCGACCGGACGGTTATGAGCCGTCTGCTCTAACCAACTGAGCTAAAGGTCCTTTAGGATGGCGGCAGAGGGGATCGAACCCCCGACCTTACGGGTATGAACCGTACGCTCTAGCCAGCTGAGCTACGCCGCCAGGAAAAGTATTAAAGTAAATTGGTGGAGCCTAGCGGGATCGAACCGCTGACCTCCTGCGTGCAAGGCAGGCGCTCTCCCAGCTGAGCTAAGGCCCCATAAGAAGTGGTCGGGAAGACAGGATTCGAACCTGCGACCCCTTGGTCCCAAACCAAGTGCTCTACCAAGCTGAGCTACTTCCCGATATTTGTAAAGTAATGGCGCGCCCGGAAGAATTCGAATCCACAACCTTCTGATCCGTAGTCAGACGCTCTATCCAATTGAGCTACGGGCGCAATATATATATTTGTTTGGTGCCGAGAACCGGAATCGAACCGGTACGGTAGTCACCTACCGCAGGATTTTAAGTCCTGTGCGTCTGCCAGTTCCGCCACCCCGGCAAAAGATATGGAGCGGAAGACGGGATTCGAACCCGCGACCCCGACCTTGGCAAGGTCGTATTCTACCACTGAACTACTTCCGCATTGAAAGTGCGGGTGAAGGGAGTCGAACCCCCACGCCTTACGGCACTAGATCCTAAGTCTAGCGTGTCTGCCAGTTCCACCACACCCGCATATTCAGATCAAGACAGAGTCAAGAAATGGTGAGCCATGCAGGATTCGAACCTGCGACCCTCTGATTAAAAGTCAGATGCTCTACCAACTGAGCTAATGGCTCAAAAAGTGGTGCCGGCGATAGGAGTCGAACCCACGACCTACTGATTACAAGTCAGTTGCTCTACCAACTGAGCTACACCGGCAATTCATTATTTTTGTATATATGGTGGAGGATGACGGGTTCGAACCGCCGACCCCCTGCTTGTAAGGCAGGTGCTCTCCCAGCTGAGCTAATCCTCCGTTTTTGAATCGGGTTATTCTGCAACCTTCTTGCTTCTCTCGCTTTATACCAAGATCTGCAATAAACTTCTCACTACTACGTCAGCTTCACTCGACCGATTATGTAGCTTGTACATTTTTATCGTTGTCTGCTTACTATGTAATGATTTGGTTGGCCCGGCGACGTCCTACTCTCACAGGGGGAAGCCCCCTACTACCATCGGCGCTGAAGAGCTTAACTTCCGTGTTCGGTATGGGAACGGGTGTGACCTCTTCGCCATCGTCACCAGACTATATCGCCTGTCAATGAAGACAATATTGATTATACCAACTCTGATGATATTTACAAGTCTTTTTTTAAAGAAACTTATTTGAACGATGCTTATTCGTTCAAAACCGGATAAAACAGACATTATTGCTGAACTTCAAGTTCAACCGTACTTAAGTAACTATAAGGTTAAGTCCTCGATCGATTAGTATCCGTCAGCTGCACGTGTCGCCACGCTTCCACCCCGGACCTATCCACCTCATCTTCTTTGAGGGATCTTACTTACTTGCGTAATGGGAAATCTCATCTTG
>NZ_JAMBOI010000031.1 GCF_023715535.1 Sporosarcina luteola
TACTTTGAACAGATGCGGGCACTTGGACGCTACTATGAAGATCTAGAAAAGGAGATCAGGCATAACTACAATCGCTTACACGCTTTCCTACAGTTAAGCTTTCCCTTATTTGAAAAGGTGTTTTCGAAGAGCTCAGCCATGTTTTTAAATATCGTACAGCTCTATCCGCACCCGGCATTTTTACATAAGCTCTCGAAAGAGGAGCTGGGCAGTCAGATCAAAAAGGCGACCCGTAAGAATATATCTACTCAAAAAGCGGAGGAGAAGGCAACCTTACTAATCACCGCTGCGAAAAATTCATATTCGGCTATTAGACCGGAAGACGTACGGTGCGAACATTTAAGGCAGTATGCAAAACGAATAATGGACCTAGTAAGTCAGAAAAAAGATATCATCAAACAGATGGCGGAATTATCGAAGGAAAGAGTGGATTTTCAAGTGCTCGTCTCATTTCCGGGAATTGGAGAAACTACAGCCGTAAGAATCATTGGCGAATTAGGTGACATCCGACGCTTTAAAAATCCAAAACAGATCAATGCATACGCAGGGATTGATATTCAACGACACCAATCGGGCAAGCTCCAGTACCAGGATCGGATTAATAAACGAGGAAATCGAAGATTGAGGAAAATCCTTTATTTCATGGTGATGTCGATGATTTCTTTGCGCGCTAAGACTAAAAATACAATCGTGGATTATTATGATCAATTAAAAAAGCAACCTCAGAGTAAGCCTCATAAGGTTGCGGTAATCGCATGTATGAATAAGTTCCTGAAAGTCGCATTTCACCTTATCCACCATGACGTCCTGTATCATTACGAATCAGCTAAAGCTTCGTGACAGGATAATTCCACTATAGCACATATGACCTTGCGAAAAAAACAACTATTCGTCAGGTCTATTTGGCATCTTCATTTTTATTTATTTAGGGACACCTGGTGCTTGGAGTGCAGGCGCTCGACTCCTGCGGGAATAGCATGAGCCTTGAGACCCCGCAGGCCGCACGCCTTTCGCGACCGAGGAGGCTCAAGCCATGCCCGCGGAAAGCGAGCGCCGGAACGGAAAGCAACAGTATATTGACAGGACCCTACACCTTCATTCAAGCAGTGA
>NZ_JAMBOI010000032.1 GCF_023715535.1 Sporosarcina luteola
GAAGTTAAGCTCTTCAGCGCTGATGGTAGTAGGGGGCTTCCCCCTGTGAGAGTAAGACGTCGCCGGGCCAAGGCCATTCCCCATGGGGAATGGTTTTTTTGTGTTTAAAAATAAAACCGAAGGTATTAACAAGTTACAGCTGTTTCTATACCAAACACGGAAGTTAAGCTCTTCAGCGCTGATGGTAGTAAAGCGGCACAGCCGCTTTGCGTAATTTACGCCAACGGTGTAAATTACGCAGGGAACAGGCTTCCCCCTGTGAGAGTAAGACGTCGCCGGGCCAAGGCCATCTATTGGAGGCGGTTTTTTTGTGTTTGAAAATAGTTCTTATTAATAAGTATTACTTAAAGTGTTATAGGCATCTGGCGCGATTTAGCAAGATGTAAATCTTACAGTGGTGTCGCGGTAAGGATGTCTTAATTCGCGGAAAGATATTTTATTGTACTAGAATAAAATATTCGCGACATATGCTTTTGACATACTGAAATTACGCACGCGTATAAAGCCAGCCCATCCGCATTCATAGAATGCCGCTGCGCGCTCAAGGTAGTCGTTCCGCGCTCAAAGAATGCCGTTGCGTGCTCAAGATAGTCGTTCCGCGCTCAAAGAATGCCGCTGTGCGCTCAAGGTAGTCGTTCCGCGCTCAAAGAATGCCGTTGCGCGCTCAAGGTAGTCGTTCCGCGCTCAAAGAATGCCGTTGCGTGCTCAAGATAGTCGTTCCGCGCTCAAAGAATAGTCAAGTCCGTTATCTTGTGTAAATTCCCTGTCAATGCTTTCACAAAGTATTACAAAAAAATATATTTGGCAATAAACAATATGCCTAGGATCCACTTGCTCGCAACTTTACTTGGAGAGGCGGGCGTGATAGCCTTGGCGGGAAAAGCCAGCCATATGAGCTGGATTTCCTGGCTTCGGAT
>NZ_JAMBOI010000033.1 GCF_023715535.1 Sporosarcina luteola
GCCCGCCTCTCCAAGTAAAGTTGCGAGCAAGTGGATCCTAGGCATATTGTTTATTGCCAAATATATTTTTTGTAATACTTTGTGAAAGCATTGACAGGGAATTTACACAAGATAATGGACTTGACTCGTTTTTTGCTGGGGTGATGTGTTCATTTAGGCTTGAGTTGGGCGCGGAACGGTAATCTTTGGGCGCGCAACGGCTTTTCTTGGGTGCGCAACGCGGATCTTGAGCACGGAATTGCATTCTTTGAGCGCGGAACGGCTTTCTTGAGCGCGCAACACGGATCTTGAGCGCGGAACGGCTTTCTTGAGCGCGCAATGGCTTTTCTTGGGCGCGCAACACGGATCTTGAGCGCGCGACGGCATTCTCTGAGTGCGGATGGGCTGGCTTTGTACGTGTGTGTAATCTTAGTTTGTCAAAAGCATATGTCGCGAATATTTTATTCTTGTACAATAAATATCTTTCCGCGAATTAAGACATCCTTAACGCGACACCACTGTAAGATTTACTTCTTGCTAAATCGCGCTACCTACTTATTCACAAGAACTATTTTCAAGCACAAAAAAACCATCCCCAATTGGAGATGGCCTTTGCCCGGCGACGTCTTACTCTCACAGGGGGAAGCCCCCTACTACCATCAGCGCTGAAGAGCTTAACTTCCGTGTTCGGTATGGGAACGGGTGTGACCTCTTCGCCGTCGTCACCAGACTATGTATGAACGATACTTATTCGTTCAAAACCGGATAAAACAGACATTGTTGCTGAACTTCAAGTTCAACCGTACTTCAGTAACTTAAGGTTAAGTCCTCGATCGATTAGTATCCGTCAGCTGCACGTGTCGCCACGCTTCCACCCCGGACCTATCCACCTCATCTTCTTTGAGGGATCTTACTTACTTGCGTAATGGGAAATCT
>NZ_JAMBOI010000034.1 GCF_023715535.1 Sporosarcina luteola
TCAATCCGCTCGACTTGCATGTATTAGGCACGCCGCCAGCGTTCGTCCTGAGCCAGGATCAAACTCTCCATAATAGAGAAATTCGAGTAGCTCGAGTTTCTTGCTGGCATCAATTAAGATGTCAATTCGAATCCGAAGATTCGTTTGTTCTTTTCACCGACGAGGTCGGCTTCAGAACTTTATTTGTTGACGTTTTGCTGTTCAGTTTTCAAGGTTCAATGTGCGTCGCTTCGTCAGAAGCAACTCTTATATAATACCACGTTTGCAATTCCGATGTCAACAACTTTTTCAAAAAAGTTTTAAGCTGTTTTCAAAGCAGTTATTCACTTACCGGATGAGCAACGTTATTAACTATACCACCCAGCCTATCTAATTGCAATACTTTTAAACATGGAAATAAGTGGATTTCAATGCTGAATAAAATAAGGTTTATTGAATTTCCCGATCCTAATTCTCTTAAGCGTCAATTTAATAAACACCTTCGAGAAATTATCAGGACGAGTACATTACAATTATGCGAGAAAAGAACCGCGCCCATAGGAGATGGCTTTTATCCGACGATGCCCTACTCTCAAGGAAGCCAGCTCCCTGCGTAATTTTCACCGTTGGCGTAAATTACGCAAAGCGGCTGCGCCGCTTTACTACCACCAACGCTGATGAGCTTAACTTCCATGCTCGATGTGGAAACGGGTGTGACTTATAAATACCTTCGGTTTTATTTTTAAACACAAAAAAACCATTCCCCATGGGGAATGGCCTTGGCCCGGCGACGTCTTACTCTCACAGGGGGAAGCCCCCTACTACCATCAGCGCTGAAGAGCTTAACTTCCGTGTTCGGTATGGGAACGGGTGTGACCTCTTCGCCGTCATCAC
>NZ_JAMBOI010000035.1 GCF_023715535.1 Sporosarcina luteola
CTCTATATCTGGCTCCATTTCCTGGCACCGCGTTTTCTGTAGCACCACAGATATCTGGTAGTGAAATGGCAATAAACAAAGCTCCAAACCAATTTTCCTTCGCCAAAGATTCTTCAATTGATGATAACAACTGATTCATGAGTTTAACCACATTAAATGGGATGGAATTAAACTCTACAATGGAATCTGATAACTAGGCTACAACATTATCAATAAACTTTTAGAGGTTGCTCGGCAAGGCCTTACTTCAAACACGGCCTGGCGATGCATTCCTGCTACTGGCTGATGGCCCGGTAGTAGGCCTGCCAGCGGTACTTATCCAACCGCAGTTGTCGCAGACATTGAGCGGTTTCGATGTCCGATTGCAGGTCTTCGTCGGTATCCTTCCCTGCGTCACTTGCTTTGCACGGAGGGCTCATCAAATCCGGGGATGGAGTTGGCAGCGTCGATGGCCCGTTGGCGCAGCTGCACAGCATCATCGTCAAACCGGCACACAGTACGATTCGGAGACTGGACATATTTCACCACGTCGCGGGTTATGGTTCGGTAGATGACCTTGCCCTCTTCTGTAGCGGCAGCGGCCTTTTTCTCAACTGGCTGGATAGTCTTTTCGGCTTTCTCTTTCTTCTTCGCCGCGAGGGCGTTGATAT
>NZ_JAMBOI010000036.1 GCF_023715535.1 Sporosarcina luteola
TGAAGTGGACATTGCACCGTTGCCAGGATGTTCCCACAAAGTCTTGTTGAATCGCCTTTTTAAGACCTTCATGGGCATCGGAGACGACTAGTTTCGGCGATTGTAGACCTCTTGAAATTAGGTGTTGGATAAAGGCAGACCAGCTTTTGAAGCTTTCGTTGTGATCGACTTTCAAGCCAAGGATTTCCCGGCGACCCTCTTTGTCAATTCCAAGAGCGAGGTATACAGCCTTGGAGACGACACGGTTGTCCTCCCTGACTTTAATGTACATGGCGTCGACAAATAAGTAGGGAAAGTATTTTGTGTTTAAAGGCCGGTTCGCCCATTCATTGACGATGGGATCTAGCTTGGACGTCAGGGAGGAAACGAAGGATTTAGACACACTCCTGCCGCATAGCTGTTCCACTACGTTGGAAACCTTCCGTGTCGACACGCCATTCACGACCATCTCGAGCATGGAGAGGACAAGCGCCTGGTCACATCTTGCATATCTTTCAAAGACTGAAGGTGCGAATTCGCCTTGACGAGTGCGTGGAACTTTCAATGTAATCTTTCCGATACTCATGGTTA
>NZ_JAMBOI010000037.1 GCF_023715535.1 Sporosarcina luteola
GGGTAACCCTTACGGGAGCCAGCCGCCGAAGGTGGGACAGATGATTGGGGTGAAGTCGTAACAAGGTAGCCGTATCGGAAGGTGCGGCTGGATCACCTCCTTTCTAAGGATAATTACGGAATATGAATCTTGGGTTCATACGTTGACGTTTTGCGTTCAGTTTTGAAGGTTCATTGAGCCGTTTTAGACACTGTGTGTTTGAAATCGGCAAGAGAAACTTCATATCCCTGAAGGGGCCTATAGCTCAGCTGGTTAGAGCGCACGCCTGATAAGCGTGAGGTCGGTGGTTCGAGTCCACTTAGGCCCACCATTCATATTCCGGGGCCTTAGCTCAGCTGGGAGAGCGCCTGCCTTGCACGCAGGAGGTCAGCGGTTCGATCCCGCTAGGCTCCACCAATTACTTCATTTAAGAGTAATTTGTTCATTGAAAACTGGATAAAACGACATTGAAGCAACAAAACATCAAGTAATCAACCGAGTCGATCACTTTTGTGATTGAACAATACTTTTTTAACGATTGCCAACGTATATCGCTATACAATGGTGATCAA
>NZ_JAMBOI010000038.1 GCF_023715535.1 Sporosarcina luteola
AAATTCTTTTTCACCAATATCGATAATACATTCAGCATTTCTATTTTTTGAATCGATATTTATTAGAGACGTTACACCAATTGCCGTATTCCCTTCACTCTCCTCAATGATATAGCTCTTAGAAGACTTTGAATTAAGAATAATATTTTCCACAAAAAGTCTCGTTTCATCAAGAGAATATAAATCTAATGATGTGCTTGTTGTTTTCATTACAGCTAAATCATTTCTCCAAGAATGATACTTTACGATGTCACTTACCATCATTTTTCGAAACTGAAGCCTTTTTGAACTTAACAATTATGATCATCTCCTTAATTTCATTTTTACTAAACTGCCTCGTTAGTTGAATAAGACAAAGGTGCGGTCAAAGCTCGACGACCTTTAAGTAAAGCACCCGTTCGTATTATAAGGTCAGCCAGATATTTCTGGTTGACCATTTTTTATATGGTTTTATGATTACTGTAGCCGGGGTAGGACGTAAGCACCCGTGGGTGATAGAACCCGTCAGCTAAACCGTCCGCC
>NZ_JAMBOI010000039.1 GCF_023715535.1 Sporosarcina luteola
TTGATCACCATTGTATAGCGATATACGTTGGCAATCGTTAAAAAAGTATTGTTCAATCACAAAAGTGATCGACTCGGTTGATTACTTGATGTTTTGTTGCTTCAATGTCGTTTTATCCAGTTTTCAAGGAACAAAAATACTCCCATCGGAGTAAGTTGGTGGAGCCTAGCGGGATCGAACCGCTGACCTCCTGCGTGCAAGGCAGGCGCTCTCCCAGCTGAGCTAAGGCCCCGGAATATGAAATGGTGGGCCTAAGTGGACTCGAACCACCGACCTCACGCTTATCAGGCGTGCGCTCTAACCAGCTGAGCTATAGGCCCCTTCCGGGATTATGAAGTTTATCTTGTTCACTTTCAAACACGCACTGTGTCTGAAACTGTCCAATTGAACCTTCAAAACTGAACGCAAAACGTCAACGTATGAACCCAAGGTTCATATTCCGTAATTATCCTTAGAAAGGAGGTGATCCAGCCGCACCTTCCGATACGGCTACCTTGTTACGACTTCACCCC
>NZ_JAMBOI010000003.1 GCF_023715535.1 Sporosarcina luteola
GCCGAAACCGTCTTTCAGAGTTCTTCCATGCGGAAGAACCGATTATTCGGTATTAGCCCCGGTTTCCCGGAGTTATCCCCATCTGCAGGGCAGGTTGCCCACGTGTTACTCACCCGTCCGCCGCTGATATCAGGGAGCAAGCTCCCGTCAATCCGCTCGACTTGCATGTATTAGGCACGCCGCCAGCGTTCGTCCTGAGCCAGGATCAAACTCTCCATAATAGAGAAATTCGAGTAGCTCGAGTTTCTTGCTGGCATCAATTAAGATGTCAATTTGAATCCGAAGATTCGTTTGTTCTTTTCACCGACGAGGTCGGCTCCAGAACTTTATTTGTTGACGTTTTGCTGTTCAGTTTTCAAGGTTCATTGTGTTGCTCTCTTGCAGCAACTATTCTAGTATAACATTTTCTCACTAACGCGTCAAGCGTTATTTTGAAATTAATTAATGGAGCGGGTGAAGGGAATCGAACCCTCATCATCAGCTTGGAAGGCTGAGGTTTTACCACTAAACTACACCCGCGTATTAAATTTGGCGCGCCCGACAGGAGTCGAACCCATAACCTTCTGATCCGTAGTCAGACGCTCTATCCAATTGAGCTACGGGCGCTCGGTTTTGTTATATGGAATATGGTGCGGTAAAGAGGACTTGAACCTCCACGGGGTTAACCCCCACTAGGCCCTCAACCTAGCGCGTCTGCCATTCCGCCACTACCGCATTATTTGCGACACACTTTATTATACTACTCTCAGTAAAGATGTCAATAGTTTTTTTGAAAGAATGGTGAGCCATGCAGGATTCGAACCTGCGACCCTCTGATTAAAAGTCAGATGCTCTACCAACTGAGCTAATGGCTCGTGCTTGTTGTATTGTCTCGATGTTAGGTTTTTTGTGAAACCTTATATATGAAGACGTTGTATTGGTTTGGGTGTTAAAACCGTTTTGAGTTTAGTACTTGTGTTGCTTTAGGTATTAAAACCTTTTGCTCCTAATCCCTTTGGGATTACTCGCAAATCTTTTTAAATGTGGAGCGTTTAAAAAGATTGGCTGGGGTAGCTGGATTCGAACCAACGAATGACGGAGTCAAAGTCCGTTGCCTTACCGCTTGGCTATACCCCAACAATTTGATCAACTTACATGCTCGAAACTCTGTACATCGCAAGGCTTAATTTCTTTCCCCTTTTTACTTTGTACATAAACATGGAAGTTATACATAAAAGTTGGTGACCCCTACGGGATTCGAACCCGTGTTACCGCCGTGAAAGGGCGGTGTCTTAACCGCTTGACCAAGGGGCCATCTATTTAATTGGAGAAGGGAGTTTCTTTTGTTTCAATGTCATTCCCTAATCGACTTTTCCTATTATAGACACTCCTCATCCTTTCGTCAACAGTTTTATTGAATTAATTTTTCGCATTGAGAAAAACCGCTTATTTACAGCGTTTACTTGATTCGTGTTATGCGGAGATTGTCGGTTTTATTCAATTTACGATGCTTCGAGGATGATTTTTGCTCCGACCTACAGGATCTTCATCTGGAGTGGATTCTAAAAGCGCATAAACGCTGTGGAATACGCATAAGTTCAAAGATTAACGCATAAGTTCTCCGAGAGAAGCATAAATCCGCCAATTCACGCATAAACAGCAAGAAGGACGCATAAATCTTTAGAAACGCGCATAAACCAGTTTATGCGCGTTTCATGCGATCATGCGCAACTCGCTGTGCTTTATGCGTATGTTATCCGATTTATGCGTAATTCAACAGCTTTATGCGCACGTAATCCAATTTATGCGTAGTTCGCTGTCTTTATGCGCATGTAATTCGATTTATGCGTATCTAAACTAATTTATGCGTGATTACACAAACTTATGCGTAATTCGCCGGCTTTCTGTAGCGATTGCTTATTATTTATTGAAGCAGGACGATTTCCCCGGCGCATTTACCGCATCTATATTTCCGCACATCCATTTTACTCTTCCGTCTATATTCCAATCGACATGATTTACATTGATAGAGATGGATCTTCTTCGGTTTGCCAGTTATCTTCCCTAGCGGCTTGCAATATCTTGGCGAGCCGGTTTCCCGCAATAGCTTTTTGAAGTCCGCATCCCCATGTCTATATCCTTTTCCCTCTTGATGGAGATGGTAATGACAAAGTTCATGCTTGATGATGCCGACGAGTTCTTCCATATCATAGAGTTCTATTACAGTCGGGTTGATTTCAATGGATCCGTCGAGCAGTTTATAGCGCCCGCCAGTCGTTCGTAGGCGGGCGTTGAATCGCGCTTCGTGCTTGAATGGTTTTCCGAAAGCTTCTATAGATAGTCGTTGGACGAGTTGCTGCAGTTCACGTTGTTCCATGCCGGTTTTCACGTTCGCGGCTTACTTCCCTGTCGGAGGAATCATCGTCAACGAGATTCTGCCTTTATTTTTATCTACGCCTTCCACCCAGACGGTCACGATATCGCCGGAAGCGACTACGTCGAGCGGATGCTTGACGAATCCTTTTTTCAATTTCGAAATGTGGACGAGTCCGTCTTCCGATACGCCGATATCGACAAATGCACCGAAATCGACGACGTTCCGGACAGTCCCTTGCATCTCAAGTCCTTCATATAAGTCTTTCATATCGAGTACGTCCGCTTTCAACAGCGGCTGCGGGTAATCGTCACGCGGGTCGCGGTTCGGACGCTTAAGCGTATCGATAATATCGCGCAATGTCACTTCGCCGACATCCAATTTCGCAGCTAACGTCGGGATATCCAAAGCACTCAAGGCACTCACTGCCTCTTCCTTCCCTAACAAACTCTTGTCCACTCCTGCTTCCGCCAGTACTTGTTCCGCTACCGCATAGCTTTCGGGATGAAGTCCGGTTGAGTCGAATCTGTCTTTCGCCTCCGGTATTCGAAGGAAGCCGATTGCCTGTTCATATGTCTTCGCACCGAGACGCGGAATTTTCTTCAGTTGGGTCCGCTTTTGGAACAGTCCTGCCTCTTCACGCGCCTTGACGATGTTTTCCGCTACCGTCTTCGAAAGGCCCGCCACGTATTGCAGTAAAGATGAGGAAGCGGTATTCACGTTTACGCCTACCCGGTTCACCGCAGTTTCGACAACGAACGATAGCGACTCGGATAGTTTTTTCCGTGCGACGTCATGCTGGTATTGACCGACGCCGATCGATTCAGGATCGATTTTGACGAGTTCGGATAATGGGTCCTGCAATCTCCGCGCAATGGAAACGGCGCTACGCTGTTCGACTTGGAGGTCGGGGAACTCTTCCCGCGCTTGTGCCGATGCCGAGTAGACACTTGCCCCCGCTTCATTGACGATGACATACGAAACTGGTTCTTTCGATTCTTTGATGCAGTCTGCAATGAACTTCTCCGTTTCCCTCGAGGCTGTTCCGTTGCCGATTGCGATGATTGGGATCTTATATTTTGCGAGTGTTGAAAGAATCATTCTCTTCGAAGCTTCCTTATCCGCTTTCGGAGGGTGGGGATAAATGACCGATACTTCAAGCATCTTCCCTGTTTCGTCGATGACCGCCAATTTACAACCTGAACGAAAAGCCGGATCAACGCCTAATACCATCCTGCCTTTTAAAGGCGGCTGCAATAGGAGACTCTTCAAGTTTTCCGAGAATACATGGATCGCTTGGGCTTCCGCCTTTTCTGTCAACGCTGTCCTGATTTCCCGCTCGACAGACGGAGCAATCAGCCGTTTGAATGCATCTTCTGTCGCCTCCTTTACATGCGGAGCTGAAGGAGATTGCTGTTTTTTGATCAATTCGCGCTCAAGGACACCGATGATACGCTCCGCTGGGAACGCCACGCCTACACGCAGAACCTCTTCTTTTTCTCCCCTGTTCAACGCAAGCACACGGTGAGGGACAATCTTTTTCAATGGTTCTTTATATTCGTAATACATTTCATACACACTGCGTTCGTCTTCGGCCCCTTTACGGAGCACGGAAGCCATTTGGCCATCGGACCAAGCAAGTTTACGTACGCTTTCCCGGAGTGCAGCATCATCCGCAATCCGCTCTGCGATAATATCACGCGCTCCAGCAAGCGCCTCGTCGATGGATGCGACCGCTTTCTCTTCATTCACGAAAGCCGCAGCAAGGTCTTCTGGATTATCCAGACCGAATGCCATCAACTTGTCCGCGAGCAGTTCGAGTCCACTTTCAATCGCAATCATCGCACGCGTACGTCTTTTCTGCTTGTACGGTCTATACAGATCTTCAATGCGTTGCAATACGGTTGCTGATTGGATTTCCTTTTTCAGCTCGTCAGTCAATTTCCCTTGCTCTTCAATTAACCGGATGACTTCCTCTTTCCGTTGTTCAAGCCCCTTTTCATAATGGTACGCATCCTCAATCGCTTTGATCTCCACTTCATCGAGTGAGCCGGTCGCTTCTTTCCGGTACCTTGCGATGAAAGGGACCGTGTTGCCTTCATTGAGAAGAGAAATGACATTGGCGGTTTGCTTCTTACTAATCGACGCTCTTTTGGCTGTTGCTTCTATTAGACTGTTCGTCATTCATTCCCACCCTTTCTATTCTTATCTCAGTTTACCATTTCCATGTATCCTTACTCCATTCCCGCACATGAAAAAAACCTGCTTCAATTTATTGAAGCAGGCTGCCGGCGATGAATGTGGCGTCGTCGCCGGATTGTGCCGATTCTTTTACGATATTGTACAACTCATATGCGTTAGTGCTCTGTTTCAAACTTGCTTTCGGGCTGTTCAGCGTCACTCCATCTGAATGAAGGAAAAACAGATCGCCCACTTCGTACTTGTATGTCTGGGTATTCATCTTCTGCGGTCTTCCCGATAGATATCCCATGACTGGCAAAGGATAGATCATCTTTTCACGACCATGCAAAATATACATCCTGACATTACCGATACAGCTGTATTCGATCGTGCCGTCCTTATAGTTGACACGCACGATTGCTACGGCTGCTCCGCGTTTCTGCACCATATATTCATTGCAGCGGCTCAGCAATTCGTCTAGCGATTCGTGGTGAAAGTGTTCAAGGACTTCAGGAATCACTTCCGCGGATTGCCTTGCGACTTTGCCGTTTCCCAAACCGTCGGCAATTGCACAGATGAAGTAGTCCTCTTCGGAATGAATATAATACGTATCTCCCGACTCGATATTGCCATGCTTCGCTGCGTTATAGATGTATGCCTCTACATGATCATTTTTGAACACTTCCACTACGATGCACCACCAGCTGCCATTATGGCTTCTTGAAGTTTTTTGATCGCTTTCCGTTGCAATCTAGATACATGCATTTGCGAAATACCGAGTCGTTCCCCCGCTTCCTTCTGGCTCATTTGCTCAATATATGTATATTGGATAATTTGCTTTTCGCGTTCCGACAACACATTAAGCGCATTTGCCACAACTAGTCGGTGGTCTGTCCTCTCAAATCCGTCATCCGATTCTCCAATGATATCGAACAATGTCACTGTGCCGCCTTCTGAATCGGCTTCGAGCGTATGGTCCATCGAAAGGGCTTGATAGCTCCTCCCCATCTCCATTGCTTCAAGGACCAATTCTTCATCGGTACCCAAGTATTCCGCGATTTCGCTCACAAGCGGCGAACGTTGCATTTCAATCGTCAACGCTTCGACCGCAGCCTTGATCTTCGGACCGAGTTCCTTGATGCGTCGCGGGACATGGACTGCCCATGTTTTATCACGCAGGAACCGTTTGATTTCCCCGACAATCGTCGGCACTGCAAAAGCTTCGAAGCTGCGTCCGAGGTCCGGGTCATATCTGCGGATAGCCCCGAGGAGACCGAGCATACCTACTTGGACGATATCTTCATGGTATGGCTTCCCGTTTGAATATTTGCGGGCAATGGAATGGACGAGCCTTTCGTAGTGAAGGACGAGATTCGTCTGCGCTTCATCGTCGTTCGTCTCCTGGTACTGCCTGATCCATTCCAACACTTTCTCTTTCGTATCCGGCTTATGAGTTGGCTGTTCGTTTGACATCTTCTTCGCCTCGCTCTCTGCCGAGATATTTGGTCATAAAGACCGTCACGCCCTCCTCGTGATGAAATTTCACTTCATCCATGAGCGTCTCCATCAAATAAAGCCCAAGTCCCCCTTCGCGCTGGAAACGGGCATCTGATGTGTCGCTATATGGTCCGATATGTTTTTTCGTCTCTTCAAAGTCGAAGCTGGTTCCGTGATCCGCAATCATGATCTCCAACCGCTCTTCATACAATGCACACCCAACTACGACTTCACCATCTTCGTCCTGGCCGTAAGCATGTTGGACAGCATTCGTTATTGCTTCACTTGACGCAATTTTCAAGTCTTCGATGTCATCGTATGTAAACCCGAGCCGACTTGCAATGCCTGAAATCATCAATCTAGCAACACCGACATATTGGGCTTTTGCGGGTATCTTGATCTCTATATAATCATAATGTTGCATTATGGTCCTCACTTTCCTTCTGTTCAATATCGATAATTTCATTCAGACCGGTAATTTCAAACAGGCGGTTCAACCGTTTGTTCAAGCCCGTTATCTTCACATGCCCGCCGTTAGCGGAAACAGCCTTATAGAAACCTACGAAAACACCGAGGCCTGTACTGTCCATATAATCCACTTCGGATAGATCCAACTCCGCCTTCAAACCTTGGACATTTTCCACAGCCGCCAGACGCTCCCGTAGAACAGGTGCCGTAAAAGCATCGATCTCTCCGACAACCTTGAAATATTGAACACTATTTTGTTCTAGCAACTCTACTTGTAAATTCATTTCCTGCACCCCGACTCTCGATATTTGTATTTAAAATTAATACACTACAACCTTACATACCCGCCACTCAAAAAGTTAAACCTGTTCCGGCTGCTTTTTAAAAATGACAATTGTGAAGTCGTCGCTCAATCGATAGTTTTGAAGTCCCGCGAGGTGATGATAGACATGTTCTGCAATTTGCTGAGCCGACTTGTCTTTCACGTCATGAAGAAGGTTTTGGATCGCATTCATGTCAATGAATCCTTCTTCAGTCCTCGTTTCAGTAACGCCATCTGTCATCATTGCAATGAAGTCCCCATCGTTCAGTACGACCGAACGCTCCTCATATTCTGTATCCGGTTTGACGCCGAGAAGCAATCCCTTGGCATCCAATTCCGAAAATTCTCCTGTCCTGCTATTGAAATGCAATGCCGGTTCATGACCCGCCGACGCGTAAGAGAATGTCGTGTCTTCAGCATTATATTTGCCATAGAACATTGAGATGAACATTGAATCGTCGACACTCTTTTCAACAATGCGGTTAATGATGCCAAGGACATTCTGCGGACTCGTATTTCCATCAGGCAAACCGTCCATGCCGAATTTGATCATGGACATGCACAATGCGGCAGGGATCCCTTTACCGATCACATCCGCTACAGCAACGCCCGATTCGTGCTTCTTATTCAGGAAATAGACATAATCACCATTCATCTGTGTAGCAGGCTGGGAGATGTATCCCACGTCCAGACCGCCGACGCATGGCATCTTCGTCTTAAGAAGCGTGTCCTGCACTTTCGTTGCGACATTCATCTCCATTTGGATCGCTTCCTGTTTACGGATGAGGCTTTGGTGCTCACGTAATGTAAGACCATAATGAATCATCATCTCGATCAGGAAATCCAAGGAGTTCCATACTTCGTCCTGCAGCTCGGGATGCAACTCGATTAATGCGGTTTTGTGGATGCTGATGACATCCTCAGGCGCAATTTCCTTTTCGATGAAGCGTCTGCTGAATTGCTGTCCGACGTAGAGATCCTCTTCACTCGGTCTTTCCAAATATTTTCCCATAATTTCTTTATACTGCCTGCCGACTTCTTGTGGCATTCACTATCGCCTCCTCAATGAAGCCATTTTGTTGTAGTAATGGTCGTTCCAGCCCCGGTTTCCGAAACGACTTTGAACTCGTCCATAAGCCGTTTCACTCCGGGCATTCCCGCTCCGAGGCCGCCAGATGTCGAAAAGCCATCTTCCATTACTTTACGCAGATCAGGGATTCCTGGACCTTCATCGGAAGCGATGATCTTGATGCCGAACTTCCCATTATCAGTCACTCTTTCAATCTCAATCTTCCCTTTGCCTGCATAAAGATAAATATTTCTCGCCAATTCGCTGATTGCGGTCGTGATGCGAGCTTGGTCGACGGTTCCGAAACCGGCCTTCTTTGCTTCGTTACGCCCTAATTGCCTTGCAGCAACGATATCCCATTCCGTGATTATCTCTACAGAAGACCTAAGATCCATTTTCAGGCCTCCAATTCTTTATAAAGTTTATCCAAACCGTTTTCCAAATCTAGCGCAGTCATTACATTGCTCAAGCGGATTCCAAGCTCGATCAATGTAATCGCAACTGCAGGCTGAATACCAGTGATTACAACTTTCGCGCCCATCAAACCAGTCATATTGATCACATCCCCCAATACTTTTGCGATGAAGGAATCAATGAAATCAATCGGCGTCAAGTCGATTACAACGCCAAGAGCTGCAGTTTTATGCATTTTGTTCAATAGGTCTTCCTGGAATTGAATAGCCGTCTGGTCATCCAGCTCCCATTGGATCGACACGATGAGTACTTCATTTAATTTCAAAATCGGTATACGTGCATTCAATTTGCTTCCACCTCCACGATTGCTCGATTTGTCATTCCCAAAGCTGCCTGCATTCCCCTCTGCAATGTGCTTTTCGTCGTGAATTCATGTAGGTTGATGCCTAGGGCGACAATCGTCTGTGCAATTTCAGGACGGATGCCGACGAGCATGCATTTCGCACCTACCAAACGGACCGCTTCCGCCGCTTGGATAATATGATGCGCAACCATCGTATCTACGACCGGGACTCCTGTAATATCGAGCAGCACCACTTCAGCCCGCTGGCTCACTACGCCTTCCAGAAGGTTCTCCATGATCAACTTCGCGCGTTCTGTGTCGATCGTTCCGACTAAAGGCATGACTGATATTTTGTCGAATACTGGAATTAGAGACGCGGACAACTCCTGCAATGCAATCTTCTGCAGGCTGACCGTCCTTTCCCATTCCGTGGAATAGGCGTCGATAATGCTTTCCCGTAACGGATTGATCCAATTTCTGAATATGGTGTTGAAAGAACGCAAGTTACCTTCGTTGATGATCTCCTGCTCCTCAAGAAATTCGAATACGACATCCGAGAAATTGTCGATCGCCTTATTGACGAATTTGATCGCCCAACCGAAGCGGACGACTTTCTCGGTGAAGTCGTTGATTCTTTCAGTATTGGCAGCGGATGAGTCGGTAATGTTGGAAGTCATTAGCTCCGCAAATTCCCTGCTCGTTTTTTCGACAAGATGATCAGGCATGAAGTGGAAAAAACGTTCTCCCTTTTCCTCCTTCATCCTCCTGATCCAACGCTCGATGATTTCGTCCATGTTCTTATTGATGCCTTCTACCATTATTTTATTCATACGTTAAAATGCCTCCCTGCCATATTGAAAATCCCATACCCCCATTGTACAGAAAAAAGTTGAATTAGACATCTATTTACAGCTGTCCCCTTTAAAATCAACTTCAAAATAAAAAAACACTCCGGAAGACGAGGTCCGCAGTGCTTTACATATGTATTCAAAATTTGACGAGCCCGAAGCTAATTTCCAGCGCTTCGTCAACCTTTTCCATCAATGGTTCATCCAAATGGGTGATTTTATCCGTCAGCCTCGACTTGTCAATCGTGCGGACTTGTTCGAGCAGGATTACGGAATCCCGCTCGAACCCATACCGTTCCGCATCAATTTCGACATGTGTCGGCAATTTAGCCTTCTGGATTTGTGCAGTGATTGCTGCAACAATCACCGTCGGACTGAATCGGTTGCCTATGTCATTTTGGATGACAAGCACCGGTCTCGTCCCTCCCTGTTCGGAACCAACGACGGGTGACAGGTCTGCAAAAAAGACGTCCCCACGTTTTATTGCCAACTTTTCATCCTCCGCTTACGAGACGTTCCACCGTATGCTGGGCTTCGAGTTCCGCATGCAAGCATTCCTTTGCGATTCGTAAGTTGATTTGCGACATTTCAACGTAGCCGATCATCATCGCTTCACGGATCGTATCCGCGTCATGACCAGACATATACCGCTTCGTTGAAACATAAGCGAATTCTCCGCGCTCCGGCTCCTGATGGACGGCCGTATGTTCAATTTCATTCCCCTTCGATACTTTTACGATTTTTATGTTTTTCTCTCGCAATTCTAGCACCTCCGACAGACCCCGTTCCCTCGATCGATTCTATTCAAAGTCTATCTTACCATTGAACTTCGACAATGAGAAGACAAAGAAGGTTTTTTATTGACAAGAATCTTCAAATAATGTGGTCATTTGTCGAAAGATGGAACTGCGTTCATCTTATCCATGTTAGGTTCAATATATTCTCGGCACGCGCTTTCCAACTGTCACTGCAATTTCATATGGAATCGTCCCGAGTCGGTCCGCCCATTCTTCCATCGTAATTTCTTCATCACCTTGCCTGCCGATCAATGTCACTTTTTCCCCGGCAGCGAATTCACGTGTCAGTTTCACCATGCATTGGTCCATGCAGATCGTTCCGACGATTGGCATCCGTTCGCCGCCAATCAGCACATCCTGGTTGCGCAGCCCGCGTTTCAAACCGTCTGCATAGCCGACCGGCAACGTGCCGATCCACTCATCGTGCATTGTTTCATATGTTCCCCCATAGCTGATCCTTTCGCCCTTTCCGAGCTTTTTCACATATGCCAATTCCGTTTCAAGCGTGAACGCTTTCTTCAGGTCAAACGGCAATTTTGCTCCTACGTAGGTGGAAGGTGCAATGCCGTAAAGGCTGATGCCGAACCGGACGGCATCGAGCGCATATTGCGGATAAAGCAAAGCCGCTGCACTATTGGAAGCATGGACAAGCGGCGGTCTTTGCGGAAATTTGTCAACAAACTCTATGAACCGTTTGAATTGCTCCTTCGTTTGACTAGGATTCTCCTCATCCGCACAGGCGAAATGAGTGAAGGCGCCTGCAAGACGGATGGTAGTCGATCCTTCAATTACTTCAACGATATCCTGAAGGGCAATTTCATCCCGCAGTCCAATCCGGCCCATTCCGCTGTCGATTTTCACATGGACACTCAACGGATGATCTACTTCCTTAACATAATCGGCCGCCTGGCGAAGCCATCCAGCATCCGAAACAGCTAAGTGGATCCCTAATGCAGCGGCCTTTTCCGCAAATCTGACCGGAGACAAACCCATGACGAGGATATCGGCGGTAATGCCGCAATTGCGCAAATGCAAGGCTTCGTCAGGCGTCGCTACCGACACCATCCGTGCCCCAGCGGCGATTGCGGCACGTGCCACTTCGACCTCCCCATGCCCATAGCCGTCCGCTTTCACGACGGCTATGACGGATGTTCGGTGAGGTAAATACCGTTTCAAGTTTCTAAGATTCTCTTGTATCGCTTGTAAATTGACGATTGCCTTTGTAGGACGATAATTCTCCATATGAACCCCTCATTTTTTTCTGGATGACACTATTATCAATCCTATGAGCTTTTCACGTCAATCAATTCTTATTTGCTATCTTCAGGACTCATCGAAGATGCGACTTCAATCAACTCGTCAGCCGTCAATGTGGATGATGCGACAAAGAACGCCACTCCATCCTGCTCCCAACGGATCGAGTTATTCGTCAACGCAGCCACAGTGAAGCCCAAATCGACCGGATCCCCTTCGATGGATACTGCCATTTGATTATCCGGAGTTTCTGCCGGCTCCTGTACGACAATGAATTCCTTGTCTCCGCCGCCGAATGTCGTGAAAAATCTTGTTCCGTTTTCTGTAGCGACCATTTCTTCTTCAACGACCGTTCCTTCCCAATTCAAGTTCGGATAGTACTTCATCATGCCTGTTTGGCCATCTTCAGTCGATTGCGGTTTTTTCTCCGGCTGCGCCTTTTCCATATCAACTTGATATTCAGATGCCTTGTGTTCTACGCCAAGTGCTATTTTATTGAATGTTACACGGATTTTCTCTTCCTTGTTTTCATCCATGACGGATACGTACTTCGGCAGCAATGTTTTCTTATCAATATGGATTCGCTGCATCGGAAGGACTTTCTTATGATTATTCCTTGATGCCGTTTCGAATACATACGTCTTATCCTTTTCTTGCATTGTAGAATTCTTATCCGCCTTGATGTCGTCCGATAGCGTGCCGATCAAGTACGGCATGCTGTTTTGAGTCGGCCAATCACTTTGGAACTTATACGTTTTTCCGAGTGACGGGGTGATGACAAAAACGCCTTCTTCATTTCTGACGATCATTTGGGAATCTTGGCTCCCCGCTTGCGAAACATTCACTTTGTAAAAATCAGGTTTCGTATGCCATACAGTTACATCGTACACCCTTGGTTCAGAACCTGTTTTGATTTCCATCGTCGCTTGCAATTCGTACCCTTTCGCCTCGTTCCACTTCCCACTGAGCTTCTTCATGACATCCTCTTTAGACGGTGATCCACAAGCTGCTAGGAGTGTCATGATTGCAACTAGCAATAAAACAAAAATTCGGCTGCGCATACAGTTCATCCTTTCTCATTTCAATCGGGTAGGTCATCTTATGAGAGTGGACAGTCATTTATGCTAGCTTGTTTACATTGAGTAATTTATTTCTCCAAAATGACTTGCGCAGCTGCAACGGTGCGGGTATGTGTGATGGATACGAAACCAGTGACTTCCTTGCCGTCAAATAAAAGCATCGGTTTCCCTGATGGTTCCTTCAGTATTTCAATCTGCTCGAAACGGCAGCCCTTCCCGATTCCCGTTCCCCTCGCTTTTGCAAATGCCTCTTTCGCCGCAAAACGCCCGGCTAGGAATTCAATCTTCCGAAGTGCCGGCAGCGATTCGTACAGCGCAAGCTCTCTATTTGAAAGGATGCGTATCCGGAATTTATCAGATCGTTCATCCAACCTTGCTACACGATCCAATTCCACGATATCCAATCCGATGCCCATTATCATTATCTTCGTCCCTTTCATGCACAATTGTGATGGTAGTTCGCACTTCTTATCCAATCATAAACTATGTATAATAAAACCAAAGGTCAGGTGAAAAAAGTGTTTATTCGAAGAGAAAACTTTTCCCAGTATATACGTTTGTATCCGTTCGTAACCACGCTGTTAGCATTGAATATCCTTATTTTCATTGCAACAAGCCTTCCAATCCATGGGAGCCGGTATTTATATTATATGGGTGTCGGGATCAATTCATTGATTTCCGAAGGGGAATGGTGGCGCCTCGTCACGCCGATGTTTTTACACGCAGGACTCATGCATCTTCTGTTCAACATGTTTTCCTTGTTCATCTTCGGCCCTGAGCTTGAACGTGTTGCCGGCAAGGCGCGCTTCCTGACAATCTACCTTCTGTCAGGCATATTTGCCAATGTCGCCTCTTTCTTCCTAGGCGGAACTGATTTCGCCCACGTCGGAGCGAGCGGCGCGATATTCGGCATTTTCGGCGCGTTCGGGGCACTCGTCTATTATACGAAAAACGCATTTCCACAACTGCGTCAAATTATGCTGCCGATCATCGTCATTAGCGTGATTATGACCTTTCTTCAACCCGGAGTCAATGTCATCGGGCATATCGCAGGGTTGATCGTCGGCTTCATCATCGGTCTAAGCTATTTCAGCCCAAAACGGATTGTAAGTTGGCGAAGATAAGAAGTAACGAAAAGCCTGCGAGTAATTCGCAGGCTTTTTTCATTCGTCAATAGTCGAGCCACCTTTTTCGTACCAATTGAAAATCCTCTCCGCGTCTTTGACGTCCATATGATGCACGCTTGCATGAAAGACGCCCATACCGGATTTAATGTTGGCGATGACCGTCGCAACGCCTTTTCGTCTATGGAAGTAGCTTTGTTTCATTTCCATGGACTGGATCCGCTTCTTCTTCATATATGCCGTTTGCAAGCTGATTCCCCTAAACCGGAACGTCAGCTGATTGCCGGTAATATCATATGCGGCGGAGCGGTGCTGCCAAATGCCAAGTGCAATAATGACAGGGATGATTGCGAGCGAGAACAGACCGTACGGGAAGAAGAAATACGTGAGCGCCCCGATAACCGGCAGCATCCACAAAAAGTCGATGCGATAATAGAAAGGCCTGCCTTTTGCAGTAACCCTGTTCGCAGGCTCTTCCAAATACAGGTCGGGGAAGACATCCTCCAAATACGTCATTACCCTATTCCTTTTTACAATCGGGAATAAATTGATCTTTGAGCTTTGGCCTATCCCGCCCCCAGCACTATGGATAGATACCGTTGCATAACCGAATAACTTCCTAACCGGATTCTCGACGACTACGACGCTTTGGATCCTCTTCAGAGGCACGGTCACTTTCTTCTTTTCTAGTAATCCCCTCGTAATAACAATGTCTTCCTTATTCATTTCAACTGTGAAATTGTAATGGGAAAGGAGTGTCATTCCGACAGATAGTATCCACACACCGAGCAAACCGAGGAAAACAGCAACCGCCACAATCAACACACCGAACTTGATGAATGCAGAAATCTCTTCAAACATCCACTCGAATGGAAGCAGTTCCCCGAATTGCGATAGGAAGATCGCCACCCCGGACAGAATGACACCTACACCTCCGGAAGTTGTGGCAAGCACCAACAGGTCTTTCGATGTCATCGAGAACATTTTACGGAAATTCAATTCCTCTTCAATCGGCATCTCTTCTATAGAAGTGACCATTTCTCCCTCTTCAGCAGGCATCCCCCTCTGCCGCTTCTTCGCTTCAGCCATTTCGGTTTCCACACGCTTAGCGGCTTCTTTTGTTATCGCAGTCAATTCCCCTTCTGCCTGCTTCGCGTTAGAACTGCCCGCTGTTTCCACTTTCACTTTCACAAGCCCGAACGGTCGGTGGAAAATCCCTTCCGTATAGTCCAGGCTTTGGATCCGGTCGAAAGGGATATACCTTTTCTTTTTCACGAATAAACCTGACTCGATTCGAAGTTCATCGTCTTCGAACCAATACTCAAACCGCTTCCATTTAATGATTCCGCTTACGAACAAACTGATGATCAACACACCGAAGATGATGAAGGATAAATAATCCACATACCAGAGACCTGTCCCTCCACCTTTGAATCCATTTGCGAAAATTAGAACGACAAGTGGCAGGATTGCCTCTTTCAACGTTTTGAGCGTTTCAATTATTGCAGTGATCCAATGGAGCTTATAACGTTGTTCAGACATCATCTTCCGCCACCCTCGCAAGCACGGAAATCCTGCCGCGCAGTTCATCCGCCTCCGCCATGATCAGCGCTGGGATTGTATGGACCGTGGCTGCTGTCGAAATCGAAATTTCAGCCAAGCCGTATTTCCTCAGGATTGGACCTTGGGATGTGTCAACGTGCTGGACGCGCACCATCGGGATCAATGTCCGTTTCACAATGAACAGACCATGCTGCAATTCGATTTCGGACTCCCTCACTTCATACCGCCACCTCATCCATCTCACCTTCGGGAATAAAATGATGATGAAATAACCGAATAGGAGGAGTACAGCGGCTTCCAGCGGATAGATCCACCACGGCCATTCAAATATGTATACAAGCACGCCGACGCCGATGGCCACCAAAGCGAGAATGATTGTTTGAATCCAGCCGTATAATCGCCAGACTTTCAAGCCTTTCGGAGATATCCTGTTAGCAAGTTGAGCTCTCATTCACAACACCTCTTTCTATTCTTCCATTGTATACGTAACAATCCTGAAAATGTTTCAAGATATATTAAAAAAACCCCGGGGATGAGGTTGTCATCTCCGGGGGTATTATTATCTATCCGATTTGCCTCTAGAACTACTTGAACGGTCTCTACGTCCGCCTCCGCCATCACGGCTTCCACGACGTGAACCGCCGCCTCCGCCATAACCGCGTCCGCCTCCGTGTGAACGTCCGCCGCCACGGCTGCCTTTATAGCCGCCACGGTCACGTGAGCCCGAATTACGAGAAGGCAATGGGCGTTCTTCCGTAATTTTAACAGGTGTATCGTCCGGTTCTTTCGTCAATGATCTGACTGCAGCCGCAACAATATCCTTCGCATCAAATTTCTGAAGAAGCTCTGCTGCCAATGGTTGGTAATCAGTCAATTCATTTTTCTCAATAATCTCAGCTAGCTGTTCCATCGCAAGACGTTGCTGACCGATCAATGCCTCATCTTCTGTTGGCGGCTGAAGTGGAGTCATCCGTTTTTTCGTCGTTTCCTCGACGGTACGGAGATAACCCATTTCACGCGGCGTTACGAATGTAATCGCCATACCGCTTTTACCAGCACGTCCTGTACGGCCGATACGGTGTACATAGCTTTCTGGATCTTGTGGAATATCGAAGTTGTAAACGTGTGTGACACCAGAGATGTCGAGTCCTCGAGCCGCTACGTCTGTTGCAACGAGAACGTCGATTTTATTGTCCTTGAACTGGCGAAGAACAGACATCCGTTTTGCTTGTGTTAAGTCGCCATGGATTCCTTCTGCCAAGTAGCCGCGGATGCTCAATGCGTGTGCCACTTCATCGACACGGCGCTTCGTACGACCGAATACGATCGCAAGCTCAGGCTGGTGAACGTTCAACAGACGTGAAAGTACGTCAAACTTTTCTCTTTCTTGTGCTTTAACGAAGTATTGGTCGATGTTCTCAACAGTCATTTCTTTCGACTTGATTTTTACAATTTCAGGCTCTTTCATGAATGTCTCAGCAATTTTGCGGATTGCAGGAGGCATTGTAGCAGAGAATAGAAGTGTCTGGCGAGTATCTGGAACACTTGCCAAAATCGTGTTGATGTCTTCGATGAAGCCCATGTTAAGCATTTCATCCGCTTCGTCAAGGACGAGCGTATTTACATTGTTCAGTTTCAACGTTTTACGGTTGATATGGTCAAGAATACGTCCCGGAGTTCCGACAATAATTTGTGGATTATTGCGTAATGCTCGAATTTGCCGACCAATTTCTTGGCCACCATACACAGATAATACACGAGCGCGTCTTCCGTATCCGATTTTATAAATTTCTTCGGATACTTGAATCGCCAATTCACGTGTTGGTGCAATGACTAATGCTTGTACTGCAGGATTGTTCACATCGATTTTCTCAATAATCGGAATCCCGAAGGCAGCAGTCTTACCCGTACCTGTTTGTGCTTGACCGATGACATCTCGGCCTTCCATGCCAAATCTGATAGTACCTTCTTGGATTGGTGTTGCTTCTTCAAACCCCATGCGCGATAAAGCACTTTGTGTGGATTCGCTAATATTAAGTTCTGAAAATTTTGTCAAACTTCTCAATCTCCTTTGGTTTCTTCATTTAGCAATTGGTTACATTTGCAAATGAAAGCACGGCAAATTCGAGCCTTAAACTTCTATGGGAACGTTTCCGATATTTTGTATTCTCTGGAGTGGATAAAAGTTCAAGGGTTGAACTTCATAAAAATTCAGAGGCAATAGTGAAAAGGAAAGCTTGTCTTTGCCGATCGGGTTTCGCTTCGGGAAAATGTCCCGGAAGACGTTAAACCTTTTTATTCAAAAAAAAGTACTCTTCGTCACCGGAAGAGTCTCGTGTAAATGTATCCAATACTCATAGTAGTTTATCACGCCCGATGGTTATCCGCAATCAATCCGCTTTAAAAGTAATAATCAGACTTCACGTGAGTCTTTCTTCATGAATTCATACACCTTTGCAAACCATTCGTTGTTATCGTCACTGTAGCAAATATGGTGCTTTCCGTTTTCCGATACGATCAGCTGCTTTTGTTGAGATCCGAGTGCGCGCAATAGATGCTCCCCTGTCGAAAACGGAACGATGCCGTCCTTTTTCCCCTGCACTACGCAGACGGGCGTCGTGATCCTTCCATAATACGGTTCCACCATTTTGACAACCCGCATGAACTCCTTCGCAGCACGGAGCGGCGTATGCCGTAATTTATAGTCGTACAAATGATAGAACGTGTTCGGCGGAAAACTTTTCGTTACGGATTCAGTCAATAAAACGGCCGCATCCGCAAGAAGTATCCGCGGACTGATATACTTCGCCGCCGCACTGAGAAGGACAAGCTTTTCGATTTTGTAGCGCAAAGCTAAATAAAGCGCGATGATGCCTCCCATCGAAAAGCCGACAATGATGATGCGGTCGGTCTCCTTCCTCAACCGGTTGAGGGCAAGCTCCGCTTCCATCATCCAGTTTTCCGCGGAAACCTTGCTTAGATCGACCGGAAAATCATGTCCCGGTAAAATCGGCACGGAAGTGATCCAGTCCGTCCTCTCCTCCACATAATGAATGAAAGGACGGACTTCAAACATTCCTCCGGTAAATCCATGAAGGAACAATACACCTGTTTTCATGCTTGCATTACACCATCCATGATCCTTTCCAGCGCCATTCCTCTTGACCCTTTCAGTAAAATGATGGAATTCCCGTCGATGGAGGAAAGAAGCGACGCGATTAACGGATCATAATTGTTTTCCGACCAGATGACTTTTGTTTCATTCCCATTTTTCTGCAGCTCTTCATAAAGCCATTTCATTCGCGGTCCAAATAAAAGGATTCCCTTTAAGCTTATAGTGCCAAGCTGCCGGGCAATCGATTCATGGTAATGCCGTTCATTTTCGCCAAGTTCCAGCATATCCCCCAAAACGACCCATTTTTCTTTGCGAAGTCCCGTTTCACGCATGAAAGAGAGTGCCGCTTGCATCGATGTCGGCGCCGCGTTATATGCGTCATTGATGAACAACGCGCCATTGTCAGCGACGACAGGCTGCATCCTCATGTCCGTGAGCTTTGATTGACGGAGTGCCGCCTCGATCTGATCATGGCTGAGACCAAGTTCATGCGCAATCAATATCGCTGCGAGTGAGTTTTTAACTTGATGGGAACCGAAAACAGGAATTGTAAAACTGCCATCGAGAACTCCTTTAACGGAAAAACGGCTTCCTTCATCACCCGACTCAGTTGAGATAAGGGAGAGACCTGTTTTCACGCCGCGGCCGAAAGAGATCGCTCTCAGCTCAGGATGCGCCGATACTAACGTATGCAATAATGGTTCGTCGCCATCATAGAAAAGAGCACCGCCTACTTGCAGTCCATCGATGATTTCGAATTTCGCCTTTGCGATCCCTTCACGGGAACCGAGATCCTGCATATGGGCTTCGCCGATATTCGTAATGACGGCAAAGTGCGGCTTTGCCAAGTAAGATAGGAAAGAAATTTCATTAAAACCGCTCATCCCCATTTCAAGGACAGCGACTTCCGTCTCTTCTTCCAATGACAAAATCGTCAATGGCAACCCTAATTCATTATTGAAATTGCCTTCCGTCTTCCGCACATTGAAATACGGCGATAGAACGCTTGCAACCAAATCCTTCGTCGACGTCTTGCCATTCGAGCCGGTAATACCGATGAATTTGCACGCAAGCTCTTCCCGGTAAGCACGAGCTAGCTGTTGCAGCGCGAGTTCCGGGTCATCGACGAAAATGAGGGGGATGTCTGCAGGAGCACCAGGCTCATCTTTCATCCAAAGTGATGCCGCCGCCCCTTTTTCAATTGCTTGACGGACGAATTGATGGCCATTAACCAGTTCACCGCGGAACGGGATGAACAGATCGCCCTCTTTAAGAGTACGTGTGTCAATCGACACCCCGCTTACAAGTACATTTTCCATGAGCTGCCCATCCGCTTGCAGCCACTCTGCCAGTACTGTCAATAAACGTTTCACAATCTATCACACTCAATCCATTGTATATTGTATCTGCTTCTTCTCTTCATGCCGTTCCAGCGCCAGTTCAATCAGCCTGTCAATCAATTCCGGGTAGGACGTGCCTGTATGCTGCCATAGCAGCGGGAACATGCTCGTCGGCGTGAAGCCCGGCATCGTGTTGATTTCATTGATGAGCACTTCGTCTTGATCCGTCACGAAAAAGTCAGCCCGTACGAGCCCTGCGCAATCCAGCACTTTAAACGCACGGATCGCCATATCCTTCAATTTCGTTTCCACTTCGTCAGTCACCGGCGCAGGAATGAGCAATTCCGTATTGCCATCCTGGTATTTCGCCTCGTAATCATAAAATGCCGCCACAGGCTTAATCTCCCCGAGGACGGAGCACGCCGGATCATCATTACCAAGAATGCCGACTTCGATTTCACGCGCAGTGACGCCTTGCTCAACGATAATTTTACGATCGAATTTCAAAGCGAAATTGACTGCGGCGATGAGGCTCTCATGATCCTTCGCCTTGCTGATGCCTACACTTGAACCCAAGTTTGCAGGCTTGACGAACATCGGGAACGTCAATTCCTTCTCCATTTTTTCGACCCAGTACTGTTGGTCCTTTCTCCATTGGGTGCGGATGAAATGGACATAAGGAACTTGCTTCAGTCCGGTTTGTGCGAAAAGCTGCTTCATGACGACTTTATCCATGCCCGCAGAAGAAGATAGTACGCCATTGCCTGCATACGGGATGTTCATCACTTCAAACAGTCCTTGAACCGTTCCATCTTCCCCGTTCGTTCCGTGCAACAGTGGAAGGATGATGTCAGGTGTTTCGTTTCCATTCAAAAAATCATGGATGCTGTCAGGCTTCCCTCCAACTTGTTCCAATCGCAATTCCTCGATTGATTCGGCAGGAGCTTTGAGAGGCTCTCCTTTCCTCCACTCACCTTCATACGTTATATAAACAGGAATCACTTCATATTTATCAAAGTCAATCGCATTTGTAACCGCCGTGGCAGTTGACAGGGATACTTCGTGCTCAGCTGATTTGCCGCCATACACTAAACCCAGTTTCTTTTTCATCAATCTCCCTCACTAACCGTTAGATTTTCGTTCCTATAGTTTACCACGAAACGACGTACCCGTTCGTATAATATGATGATCCAGAAGGACCTTTTTCATTTTCGGCAACTTCCTGCCCAACAGGACGTCACTTTGAAGGATATGATTACAGGCACTACATGCGTTATACTATAGTTTGAAAGATTCTTCTTTCTATATGTATGCTAGTGTCACGAGTAGTTTGATAATTGACTTATAGATATATACGTACAAACACTCCGTTTTCCGTTATAATAATATGTAGTTTCCCTGCAAATCCAACTAACTGATAAGGTGAATTAAATGAATTTAGATAAAAAACCTGTAGATCGATTCGATTGGCCGCTCGCTTTCATCCTGCTCCTATTCTTTGGGATCAGCATCATCGCCATCGCATCCGCTCAAACAACAGGACAATATAAGATAAACTCCATTCCGGTAAACTTCATCCCGTCACAAATCCAATGGTATGTCATCGGCTCTATCATAATCGCCATCACGATGTACTTGGAGCCGGAACAATATAAGAAAGCTGCCTGGATCATCTACGGCGGCGGTGTATTCCTCTTGGTATTGCTTTTCATTTTGCCTGAAGGCATGGATCTGGTCTCCCGCAGAAATGGTGCGAAAAGCTGGTTCCACCTTCCATTCGGCATCGGCAGCATCCAGCCCGCCGAATTTATGAAGACGTTTTTCATCATCGGCATGGCACGCACGATAACGAATCACCACGAACGCTATCTGGAAAAGACGCTGCAAACCGATTTCTTGTTGCTCGGTAAAATTGCCGCAGTCTTCCTCCTTCCGTTCTCATTCATCATGCTGCAGCCCGATTTGGGAACCGGGCTCGTCTTCATTGCCATCACTGTCGCATTGGTCATCGTGGCGGGCATCACTTGGCGCATCATCTTACCGATTTTCGCTGTGACCGCAACTTTCGGAGGGACACTGCTTTGGATGGCACTATACGCGCAGGAATTTATGGCAAAGCTCGGTTTCAAACCGTACCACTTTGAACGGATTTATTCTTGGCTCGATCCGTATTCCTATGCGTCGAATGAAGGGCTCCATCTCATCACTTCCTTGAATGCGATCGGTTCAGGGGAAATATTCGGGAAAGGGTTTCAAGGGCGTGAAGTGTATGTGGCCGAGAGCCATACCGATTTCATCTTCAGTGTCATCGGGGAAGACTGGGGTTTCATCGGCGCAAGCCTCGTCATCTGCCTATATTTCTTCCTGATTTATCATATGACGAAAATCACCCTCGAGCTGAAGGATCCCTTCAGCACATATATTTGCGCCGGCATCATCGCAATGATCACGTTCCACGTATTCGAAAATATCGGTATGACGACCCAACTGTTGCCAATCACAGGCATCCCCCTCCCGTTCATCAGTTACGGGGGCAGCTCATTGATGGGCAATATGCTCGCCATAGGCCTCGTCTTCAGCATGAAATTCCATCACCGGACATATATATTCAGCTCGGATGATGAGGAATAACGAAAAGCGGAAGGCGCCTGCTGCGGAAACGCATAAATTGTTTTATTCGCGCATAAACAGCTTGAAAAACGCATAAATCCATTTATCCACGCATAAATAGCAGGAAAGGCGCATAAATCTATTTACTCGAGCATAAACCTATTTTTTCACGCATAACACGTCCCAAAAAAGCATAAAAAAATTCTCCCGCATGCAAGTATGCGGGAGATTTTTTGTTATGACTGTATTTGCGGGTCATTTGCAGGTGGCGCGAGGGCTTTCAGCATTTCCATACGGGATTTCGTTGCTGTTGCCGAAACACCCAACTTCGCCAAGTTGGAGATGATTTTCTTCAAATCAACTTTTTCTTTCGCCATCTTTTCCACCTCGACCTTTCTATATGTTGTTGACGCGTCTTCGCACTGGAAAGTTTCATCATTGATATGAAATTCATGGCAATTTTCATCTATACACATCATACCACTCCTGTCCACTTTTAAATCTTTCAATTATGTTACAAATTGTTCGCCTTTTGTAAATGCTTTATACACGAAAGAAAAATAAAAGCTTGCTTTTTAATGGATTCGATTCCGCCAAACGCCTTTTCCTTTGTCACTATGCGATTCTCAGAGTAAAATAGTCGTATTGATGTCTAAGTGAAAGCAGGTACATACATGAAAAAATCAATTCTACTCTTAATGTCTGTTCAATTTTTCGTATATCTAGGATTCGGCATCATCATCCCTGTTTTGCCGGAAGTGATTGTGCAGCAGGGTCTTTCCGAAATCCACGTGGGCGGATTGCTGACGGTTTATTCACTCGCATCGTTCTTCACCGCTCCGCTATGGGGTTCATTATCCGACCGTGTCGGGCGCAAGAAACTGATACTAGTTGGCCTGCTTGGCTTCAGCCTGAGCTTTTTCCTGTTCGCATTCTTCATTCATAACCTAACGCTGCTATACCTTTCCCGTGTCGTCGGGGGGATTTTCTCAGGGGCATTGTACACGGCGGTTACGGGGTTTGTCGGGGATATGACGACTGAGGAGAATCGGAATAAATACATGGGCTTGCTTGGCATGTCGATCGGACTCGGGTTCATTTTCGGACCAGCGATCGGCGGTGTGCTCGGTGACATCAGCCTGCAAACTCCATTTATCGCGTCCGGCGTATTGACGTTGCTGTTACTAGCCTACGCAGGAATCATCCTGAAAGAGCCGGAGCGTACTGGCGAGGCGAATAAACGGGCGCTTCTTCCGAAAGGTGGCATGATGCTGTGGCAATACCGGATCCGAAACTTGTTCCTGCTCTCCTTCATGGTGACATTGATTTTGGCAGGAATCGAATCCACATTCCAATTGTTCCAGATTTCCGCAATCGAAATTACCCCTAAGCAAATCGGCTATTTGTTCATGGTGAGCGGATTTGTCGACGCAGCCATTCAAGGCGGTGTCGTCCGCCGGGTAAAAAATGGATCGGAAACGAAATGGATCTTGGGCGGCCAAATACTTACGGCCATTGGCTTAATTTTAATTCCGTTCACGGGCAGCCTTTTCTGGGCGGGCGTTGCGCTCAGTATCTTCACAGCAGGTAACGCGCTCACACGGACAATCCTCGTTTCGTTGACGTCCAAGGAATCCGGCGGAAAGTATGGAACTGCCGCCGGTATGACGTATTCAATGGACAATATGGGACGCATCATCGGGCCGCTTTTATTCACATGGCTACTCACGACAATGAACGGCGGGATATACTTTATATCCGCAGCACTCGCAGTCATTTCAATCGTCCTCATTTTCATGTATCGCAAATCTTCGAAGACATTACGCAACGTATAAGTAAAGCGAAGCCCTTCCGGATACCGGATGGGCTTCGCTATTCATTTAGGTCACCCTATTAGTTCACTTCAACACTACTTCTCGACAGAAGATCAAAAGCCTTTTCCACATCCGCATCTTTCTTAATATGCTCAGGTGTCCATGGAATATGAATATGCGGCGTAATGCCAACGCCCGTCATGCCCAGCCCTTTATCAATTCTGGTTAAACGGGAAGATGGATACATCAGCTCAAACCCTTCCTCCCAATTCATACTAACCAAGTTCGCGTAATCATTCAGTCCCATAGTCGCCCTGCCAATGACCGTCACTTTATTAGATTTCTTTACAAGTTCCACAAAGGAGTCTCCCGAACTGCCACAATAAACATCCGTCAAAACAATAATCGAGGATGGGTATTTCATTCCTTTGACGAAGGTATCGCTGACCATATCGCCAAAATCAAATTCCACGAATCCTTTCCCACGATTGCGCTCCCATTCGTTTTTAAAAACTTTCAATACATGACGCGCATGCTCATCATCCGTTCCTGCAAGCATCTCCTCCAGCTCAGGCAAAACACGAATCGCGCTTGCTTCTGTGCAATTAATCAACATTTTATCATCGTCAGACCCCGCCAGCTCCATACCCTCTTCAGGCATCAAATAAGGAAGCAATGGATAAATACTGGCATCAGATCCGCCATAATTTACGCGCACATCGATAATCCAATCTTCCGTCGTCTCAAGAAAATCTTTATTGTCCACGACCATTTTCGCGATGGCGTCCGGATTTGCAAAATCGGTCATCGTAATGAAAACCGCGTCTTGCCTCTTCTCTACAGAATACGTCGGGACATAAGGATTTTTATCATATAAGCCGAATGTGAATTTCTGCTTTCCATTTGCGCCTACTACTTCGCCTTCCGGGTAAAGCATTAAAATCGGTGCCCAATTCTCCCGCTCAGGATGGTTTTCATTCAATCTTCTTTGATGAAGTTCCTTCAATTCAAGGATGCTTTTTCCACCCAACGAAACAAGACTCATCCCAGGCTCAAGCCGCTCCTCCGAATCTACTTCCGTAACATACAGCCGATCTTCGTAGCGGCGCACTTTGAAACCGCGATTTTTCGGCTTTTCATTTTCTGCATTTTCCATAATGAAATGGATATGTTTATCATTGAAATCAAGCAAGTACTCTTCAACTATTTCTTTAAATTCCTTATTCGACAGCTGATCATTCCCTTTAATCATTTCAAGAAAATGATCCGGTCTGTCACACCCTTGCTTATCTTTCCAACCTGCATAGTCATTCTGCATAATGTCTACAATTTCTTTAAAGATTGTCTCCATTCCCAAATCCCCCATTCTACTGTTCTTGCACCATTTTCGTTTTTAAGATTTTTGTTTTATCCAACTCCGGATGCGCCATCCGTACGACTGACGGTCTTGCCAGCACGAGGACAACTCCAATGAGCAACAGACTGGACACGATCAGAATCCACTGTGCCGGTAAAACATCATACAGGAATCCGTACAATACCATTCCTAACGGCATAAGCGCCATTGCCATCGTTTCGAGAATCGAAAATACGCGACCTTTGTAGTCGTCGTCGATCATCTTTTGCATCATCACCATCATCGGTGTATTGACGATAATCTGTATCAATCCGAAGCTGAACATGAGCGTTGCATAGTAGACGACCATCCCTGGATATGGCATGGCTATGATGAGCGGAAATGCTATTCCACTCATGATCAAGGACATTCCGATGATTCCCCGCTTACCAACCAATAGCGGGAACTTCACTTCTTTACGTATCGATAAGTAAATCGACATGAGCAGCATCCCGACTGCGAATGCTCCTTCGGTAAAGCCGAAGTGCTCTGGCGCCATTTTCATCTTTTCGATAAGGATGAATGAATAACCGACCATGAACGCACCGAAAAGGAAGTTGATGAATAAAGAGATCCAAATGATTGCCATGACAACCGGCTGCAATCTCAAATAGGAAAGCCCGGCTTTCATACTTTGCAACATCGACTCTTTCGGTTCCCCTTCTACAACTTCTTTCCTTCTTGCGAATAGCTTGAAATTCATCGTCGATTCAAGAAGGACTGCAATCATCGATGCCGACATGTACATCATAAGGAATACCGGCATCGTGACCGTTCCATATAACACGCCCGCAATTGCCGGGCTGCCGATTGCCGCGAACGAAATTGACATTTGATTGAGTGACATCGCCTTCTGAATTCGGGCTTCATCAACAAGTCCAGTTATCGAAGAACTGAAAGTCACCCCTGAAAACGTGGAAGTAACAGCCAATATTGCTGTAGTTATATAAATTGCAACAAGCGAAATTCCCGAGGCTACGCTGACTGCCAGGAGGCCCCCTATCGCTAAGGTGGAAGCAATTTGCGCCGTTATGACAATCGTTTTTCGTGAATATCTATCTGCGACATAACCCGCAAAAGGTGCGACTAACGTACGCGGCAAAATGCTGCAAATCAGGTTCGTTGCAAAGCTCGTTGCTGACCCCGTCAATTGTAAAATATAAAAACTTACGGCAAACGCATACACCTGCGCCCCGAACGATGCAATCAGCTTACTGATTGTAAATGTCCACAGGTGGTACGTCGCTCTTTTCAATTTCATTGTTTCACTCAAAATAGTCACTCCATTCAGTAAGTTTAATTTCATTAAACAAATAATACCACGCTCCCCCTTCCATTACAAGAGAAAGTTTAATATAATTAAACTATATGTAAGATGATGAAAGGAGTGTTCCTTATGGGTACGTTAGGCGAACGGATCAGGACGCTGCGAAAACAGCGGAAGATGACATTGGAAGCATTGGCAGGCGATCAGCTGACAAAGGGAATGCTTAGTTTAATTGAGAACAATAAAGCGAATCCATCGATGGAGAGCTTATCGTATATAGCTGAGCGGCTAGGTGTTGAAATGTCCGAGCTTTTGGAAGAGAACGACACGCAGGAATTGAGAGAAGTGTTGAAAACTGCAGAGCAACTGTTCATTGTAGATTTCGATGAACTGACGGACGAACATGGAAAGATCCTCGATTTAGTGGGACCGTATGTGGAGAAATTGACACAAGGCTATGAAGCTGCCAGACTGTTGGATATTTACGGTCGCAGCCTATACTACGAAAAGCAGGATGGTTGGCAGGAGCTATTAGACAAGGCGGCAAACATTTACGATCAAATGAATATTACCCGTCGATTTGCAGCGGTCGGCATATTCCGGTCGCTAGTGAAATTCACCGAGCATGATTACAATGCCGCCCTTGAGCTTTTATTGGCCGAGCGGTCCCAAACCGAGGCGCGAAATGGGCTTATCGATCCCCTCACTCGTCTTGACTTCGATTATTTGGAGGCAGTGTTGCACTATGCGGTCGGAAATGCGGAAGAAGCGATCCGCGTCATGAATGAAGGTATTGAGTATTCAAAGGAAAAACAGGTTTTTTACCGGATTGATCATCTGTATCGCTTGGCAACCTTCCACGCGATGATGAATGAAGATGTGGAGGCAATGGAGTATTATGAGCGAAAGATAGAGCTTTACGGGGATTTTGCTGATGATGAGGAAGCAATCCTTTTCACTAAATTTGCAAGGGTCCATTATTTAACCTCCTATAAAAAAGAGTATAAGAAGGCTTTGGATCTTATCAATGGGCATTATGGTGAAGCTCATCTCACCAAATCGCACAGGCCCTATTCCTATATGGAAAAAGGTAAAGCTTTATACGGCCTAGGAAAATATGAAAAGGCACTCGCCTGCTTCGGGAAAATTGTAATTGCGGATTATGTGCACCATCCATTCGATTTATCGATCTTTTACGAGAAAGATGCGTATGCCGCTCTTTGCCATCAGGCCCTAGGGGATGAAGTCGAAGCTATCCGATCAATTGACATCGCAGTGAATAATATTTCCGATATGCCACGCACACCTTATAAAGATTTCATTATGGAAACGAATGACTTGATTCGGAGAACATGAAAAAAAGCCGCCGAAGCATATATAGCTTCGGCGGCATTTCCATTATGCCTCGATTGACTGATGCTCAATCGAACCGTTGAAGATTTCCTTATCCAACTCTCCATTAACCCGCGCAGTTGTCACGCCCGCGGTCATCGAACCACTTACGTTCAACGCAGTACGTCCCATATCGATCAGCGGTTCAACTGAAATCAACAAACCTGCCAATGCAACCGGGAGATTCAAAGCGGATAACACGAGAATCGCTGCGAATGTAGCTCCCCCGCCAACTCCAGCAACACCGAACGAACTGATAGCGACGATCGCAATCAAAGTGATCAGGAATGTTGGCTCCAATGGATTCTGACCGACAGTCGGTGCAATCATGACAGCGAGCATCGCAGGATACACGCCTGCACAGCCGTTCTGTCCGATCGACAATCCGAATGAGCCCGCAAAGTTTGCAACCCCGTCCGGAACGCCAAGTCGATCGGTTTGTGTTTTGATGTTAAGTGGTAAAGTACCTGCACTTGATCTTGACGAGAAAGCAAACAGCAAAGCTTCTGCTGTCTTCTTCACATACGTGACCGGATTCAATCCAGATACAGTTATGATGATCAAATGGATGAGGAACATGACAAGCAATGCGGCATACGAAGCAAGGACGAATTTCCCCAAGCTAAAGATCGCCGCAAAATCCGATGTTGCAACCGTCCTTGCGATGATCGCCAAAATTCCATAAGGCGTCAACCGAAGTACGATCCGCACGACACCCATGATTAATGAATAGAGGGCATCAATCCCCTTCTTCACTAAATTCGCATTCTCTTCGTCCCGTCTCACCAGTGCCAAATAGGCAAATCCGAGAAACGCAGCGAAGATAACGACACCAATCGTCGATGTCGGACGCGCTCCTGTAAAATCCAAAAACGGATTCGCTGGCAAGAGTTCTAGAATTTGATCCGGCAATGCCTTGCCAGCCATATCTGCGGAACGTTCCTCGATGGAAACGCCACGAGCAGCTTCCGCCTCGCCTTGAACAATTTCAGAGGCATCCAGGCCGAACAGCAACGATGCCGAAATACCGACCGCAGCAGCAATCGCAGTCGTACCGACAAGAATCCCTAAGATCATTCCAGCCATCTTACCGAAGTTTTTGCCGATCGTCACTTTTGTGAACGCACCAAGAATCGATATGAACACAAGAGGAACGACAATCATTTGAAGAAGCTTAACGTAGCCAGTTCCTACGACATTAAACCAACTGACCGATTCCGCCAGCACTTCCGAGTCGGCACCGTATGCGATATTCAAGATGAACCCGAAAACGATTCCTAGCCCGAGACCTGTAAAAACCCTTTTTGAAAACGAAACGTTTTTGCGATGCATAGTATATAGAAGTCCTATTAAAAGCAACAATGCTACTATATTAACAAGCAGTAAAACTGTATCCACTTCTTTTCCCCCTTCAGGAATAAATAAAAACTATAAAAAGACTATATACCCTTAAATCATATCAGTCAAGTAGGATTAACTCTCTTCTACAAATCTTTTTTCTGAAAGTGAATTTCGACTACAGAAGTCCCCACATGTGGATGATATTCCCTTCTTTTTCGGTTGGTTTTCGGTATACTAATAGGTAGCAGTCACTTAAGGAGGGCTTATATGGCAAGTCTTGTTACGATTACCTTAACATCCATTTTCATATTGAACATTTTCCTTGCGATTGCGCTGATTTTCCTCGAAAGAAGAGATCCCACAGCAACATGGGCTTGGCTTCTCGTTTTATTCTTCGTACCTTTATTCGGTTTTATCATCTATTTACTATTCGGAAGAAAATTACGAAGAAAGCACTCGTCCAGATGGGAAGGGAAAAATCGGATCGGCATTGAGACATTGATCGATTACCAAATTGAATCCATCGAGAAAGGGACATTCGATTTCAGACTGGATGACACAGCGCTTTACCAAGACATGATTTACCTCCATCTTCGAAATAACCACGCAGTACTGACACAGGACAATGATGTTCAGGTTTTTAATGACGGCGTTGCAAAATTCGATGCCTTGCTGAAAGATCTTGAAAACGCAAAAGACCATATCCATTTTCAATATTATATTCTGCGGTTGGACTCTTTAGGCAACCGAATTCTCGACGTTCTTATCAAAAAGGCGAAGCAAGGTGTGAAAGTTCGTGTCCTGTTTGACGATATCGGCTCGCGTGGACTCCGCACTAAGCACTTGAAAGAATTGGTCAACTGCGGAGGCGAAGTGGCCGCGTTCTTCCCAGCCATCCTCCCGCTAATCAACCCTCGGCTCAATTACCGGAATCACCGGAAAGTCGTTGTCATCGATGGGCGCATCGGGTATGTCGGAGGTTTCAATGTCGGCGACGAGTACTTGGGTCTGGATAAAAGGTTCGGCTATTGGCGTGATACGCATCTCCGTATTGAAGGAAGTGCACTTCATCCGCTGCAGACAAGGTTCATCCTCGATTGGAACCAAGCGACTGAAATGGATAATATCGAATACGCGGAGCGCTATTTCCCTGCAATTCCACGGAAAGGATCCGTCGGGCTGCAAATCGTGTCCAGCGGCCCCGATGCCGAGTGGGAGCAGATCAAAGACGGGTATTTAAAGATGATTTTCCTGGCGAAGGAGTATATTTACATTCAGACGCCGTACTTCATTCCCGACGTGAGTTTCCTTGATGCATTGCGGATTGCATGTCTATCAGGGGTGGATGTCCGCATCATGATCCCGAATAAGCCGGACCATATGTTTGTCTACTGGGCGACGTATTCCAATGTTGGAAAACTATTGCGGGCGGGCGCGAAAGTGTATATTTATGAAAATGGGTTCATCCACTCGAAGCAGATTGTCGTCGACGATGAAGTATCCACAGTCGGAACTGCGAACATCGACGTCCGAAGCTTTAAGCTTAATTTCGAAATTAACGCGTTCATATATGACCGCGAAAAATCCCATGAGCTCGCCGAACTATTCGAACAGGATATGCAACTATCGACGGAGCTGACGTACGACATGTATTTGAAGCGGACACGATGGATCAAGATCAAAGAATCGGTTTCAAGATTATTGTCGCCGATCCTGTGACGCAAATGAAAAATCCCCCTGCATCCAGAATCCCGGATGCAGGGGGATTTTTTCATTTCAAGCCAAGATATTCTTCAAGGGTGATGTTGCGTTTGAAGATTTCCTCGGCGATTTCTTTTCCGACATAACGGAAATGCCACGATTCGTGCATGTACCCAGTAACAGTTTCCTTACCTTTCGGATAGCGGAGGATGAAGCCGTAACGGTATGCATTTGCAGCTACCCATTTCCCGGCTTCGGTATCTCCGAATTTGGAGGAGGCCCAGTACTTCTCGTAGTTCACTTCTCCGATATCGAAGGCAAGTCCTGTTTGATGCTCGGAATAACCGGGGCGTGCACTGTATGTGTCTGCCTTTTCCACGCCGTCCTTTTTGACGTACCGTTCGTAGAGCGTCACTTGGTATTCATATGAGCGATATGTACTGAACGCAGTCAGATTGATGCCTGAAAGTGTTGCTTCCGCCGCCATTTCATTGAACGCCGCCCTCGCTTCCTTGCTTTCGCCAGGAGCATATGTGCTTGGCAAAGGATACTTTTTATTCGCTACGACGATTCCGTTAATGACTGTCGGTTTGTCAGGGAGCTGTTGACCTTCGATATAACCGCTTTTATTCGGGCTTGTCGGCGGTTTCGCCGTCACTTTCGGCTTCTCCTCATTATTCGGTGCCGGTTTTGCAGGAGTGATGTTTTTCTCCGGCTCCTTCGTTTCTGGCTCTTTCGTTTCCGGTTCTTTCACTTCTGCAGGCGGCTCTTCTTCAACAGGTGTTTCCTCGACAGGATCCTCTTCCTGCACTTCAGGTTCAGTCTCCGGCTCTGTCTCTTCCGGTTCGTCCGCATCCTCCACCCGCTCTTCGACAGGCGGCGTTTGTGTATCGCCGATGCCCACTTGCCTCAACGCTCTATTTACATCCCAATTATTCATGCCGATCCAAACGACGATTGCCGTCATGAGTAAACTTGTCAACAGCAGTGTGATCGTCAATGCCTTGTTGGATTTTTTTCTACTTTGATACTTTCGATTCCGGTTCATCTTATGTTGGCCTTCCTTCTACTCTAGGTATCTCTTATTTTTTACTATGTTCGAATTGCCTTATGATGATGTTCTTTCCAGTCCGTGTATGCTATCATTTATTTGCAAATGTGTAAATGAAAGAATGCGAGGATTACTAATGAATAATCAACGGTGGCTATCGATAAGCTTTTTAACGTTCTTCTTTACATGGGGCGTTTTTATCCCCTATTGGACAGGTTGGCTGACGATTGAAAAGGGGTTGTCCGTGAAGGACGCCAGTATCGTCATGGGTGCCGGGATGGTCGCCCGGTCGTTTTCCACATTTCTCATCTTTCCTTATTTGACAGCAAGAACATCGTATATTCGTGTCATGAAATGGATGACGATGCTGTCGCTGCTTCTTGTCGTCTTTTATATTCCCGACTCTTCATTTAGTGTATTGTTCGTCATTACGGTTCTGTTCAGCGCCTTCTACCCGATCATCTTGCCGGCTGTCGAAAGCGGCGCATCCATTCTCATGCAGAAGGAACACGTCCATTACGGAAAAAGCCGCTCGTTTGGTTCAATCGGTTATACCGTTGCACTCCTGCTCGTCGGTGGAGCAACAGACATTTGGAATGAACAAGCTATCCTCTACATGATGATTGCCGGACTCGCGATTGCTGTCCTATTCTATTCCCGTCCTGCGCCTGCCGTCTTACAGAGCATCCCTGATAGGAAAGACCCGCGCAATCGGAAGACCGGATTGAAGGCCTTGTTCGCGACGAAAGGCTTCGTCGTCATAATGGTGCTTGCCGTACTTCTGCAAGGCGCCCATGCTTCTTACTACAATTATGGCTTCCTGTTCCTTGACGACTTGAATGTCAACGGATTTTACATCGGAATTATTTTGAATATCGCCGTCCTCTTCGAAATCCTATTCTTCGTAAAGGCGGATCGGCTATTATCTGACGTGCGGATATCAACAATGTTCCTCATTGCCGCAATCGGGTCGACGATGCGATGGGTGCTCGTCTTCCTATTTCCCACCGCGCTTGTTTTCATCGCGACGCAAGTATTGCATGCCGCATCGTTCGGAATCGCCCATTACGCGTTCATCCAATACATTTCGAAAAAGCTTCCCAATTCGCAAATTGCTGCGGCCCAAGGGTTCTATGCCGCATTCGCAATGAGCTTGAGCACTGCCATCCTGACGTTTCCGGCTGGCTACCTATATGAAATCTCACCAGGAACCGCATTTCTAGGAATGACGGTCTGCTCCATCCCTGCTATCTTTATCGTACTCGCAACCCGCAAAAAGTTGGCTTATTGATGGTTACCATGTTCTCCGTAACCGGGGGACATTTTTTTATTACAAAATGATGAGCAATAACACAACGATAAATGAAATTGCAAACAGGATGGATAAATAGCGCATCCATTTGGACTCCCTCTCAAACCCTTGCTCCTTGAACGATTTAGCTCTTGAAGCATTCGTCAACGTAAAGAGCGCCATCATCGTCAGAATCGCAAAATCAAGATTTCCTCTGACGACAAAAAACAACGTCACAACTAACAATACAACAATCCCGATGACGCCTGTCCTTTTCAGATTCATGTTAATTCCCTCCAAAAAAGGCCGGAGATTGCTCTCCAGCCTCCCGTATGCCTTTGTTCAATCTTTTTTCGACTTCGGCTTCGTATCTGCCTTCGCATCTGCCTTTGTCTCAGGAAGAGGTTGTACCACTTCCTTATAGTAAAACTTCCTGCCCAAGTATGTTTGGAAAATGAGCAATAGCCCACCGACCGCCCAATAGAGCGGAAGTGCCGCCATCACCGTGAATGAAATGAACATGATCATGATCGGTGACATATAGATGAACAGCTTCATCTGCTGCTTTTGCTGCTCAGGCATTGTCCATAATGATACTCGTGCTTGGACGAAATAAACCGCACCAGCAACTAACATCATGATTTTATCCGGCTCACCTAATTTGAACCAGAGGAATTGATGCTCCTTTAATTCCGGCGGAGCGTAAAGGATTGCGAAGTAGAGGCCCATGATGATCGGCATCTGGATGATCAACGGCAGACAGCCCATGTTCAATGGATTGACGCCGTGCTTGGAGTACAAGCCCATCATCTCTTGCTGAAGCTTCATCTGCTCTTCTTTGTCTTCCTTTTCTTTTGCTTCTTTTATGCGTTTTTGGATATCTTCCATTTCCGGACGGAGGGCATCCATTTTGATTTTCATTTCTTGCTGCGCCTTATAGTTTTTCAACATAAGCGGCATGAGCACCAACCGGATAGCGACGGTGATTACGATGATCGCCAGTCCATAACTTCCGTTGAATGTTTCACCAAGGTAGTGAAGCAGCCATTCCATCGGCTTGACGAAAATATTATAGAACGTTCCTTCTTTGTTCTGAACTCCGGAACAACCGCTCAGGAAAACGGCAGTGGTAATCAATATCGATAATAAACCAATTTTCTTTTTCAATAAATTCACCTTCACTATTTCAAACTACTGAAAAGTATACATCAATTCACTGTACAATTACAATCAATGTCCGTGATTTACGAGTATTTATCGAAAATCGGACATAAAAAAACGCCTCCATTACGGAAGCGGGTTTGTTATTGATTTTGCGGTGCTTGGCTCGGGTCTTCTTTTTTACTGTAGAGACCGTCCGTTTTGGATTCCTCTGATTTATCCTCTACTTCTTGATTGTAGTAATGAACGCTAGTTTGTGCGCCTTCACTTACCATTTTATTATCCTGCAAGTCGTATGGATCCGAATGACCGGCTTTCGTCTCATCGGAACGGTTCAGTTTTTGCGATTGTATAAAGGAATCGACCTTCGTTTTCATATTGTTCACCGCAACCATCGCTTTGTCACGGTTTTCTTTTTTGCTGAAATATGCGTATGCGCCTGCAGCCAATGTGGCAAGAAGCAATCCATTCCCATTTTTACGTGCCATAGCTATCATTCCTCCATTGATTAAGAAATCGTTTTCTACTTGCAGTATACCCTCTTCTCGAATTCGAAAACTCCAATTCATCGGATATGACATTCCAAACCGAGACGTCACTAGTAGCATCTCATATCGTTCGAGTCATTTCAAATAATTCAGGTGATTGTCCGTTTATTCTACAAACTTTTTAGATAATTTACTTTTTTATATTTCATTATGATGACAAGCGTAGTTTATTCCACCATTTTTTGTTATGATAACAAAAAGGTTTCCGGAGGTGACTGCGACATGATTAGACCCATGACTGCCGATGATATTAGCTATATTCAACACATTGCCCACATCACGTGGAATGATACATATGCTGGGATCATTCCTGAAAACATTCAGACAGCATTTATCGACCGCTCCTATTCCAATGCAATGATGATCAAGCGGATGGAAAAAACGCATATGCTCGTCGCTGAATGTGAAAAAGGAATTCCGATCGGCTTCCTCAATTTCACAAGGGAAGATGAAGATGGCGACTCGGAATTGACAGCCATGTATATTTTGCCTTCCCATCAGCATTCAGGCTATGGCAAAAAACTTTTCGACTATACGGTCAGCATGCTCGGCAACGCCAAACAAATTTTCGTTTACGTTGATAGCAGAAATACGGCTGGACGTGCTTTTTATGAAAAACAAGGATTTGAATTGCTGGAGGTCTTCGAAGAATACTTTGAAGGCTACCCTGTTGAAACAGCACAATACGTTTATTATATTCACGAAACAGTGTACGCCTATTAAGCTTAAAAGACGCTTCCCCGTCATGGGAAAGCGTCTTTTTATTTTACAGCGGCCTCATTCCATCGCTGTTATAGGATTGATCCGCAAATTGAAGATCATCCTGTAATGGCGGCTTTTTCGTAAAGCAGAGAATTGCAGCGACATAAAGCAGAATGGAAGGCAACGATAAGATCCCGCCTAACAATCCGGCGATAATGAACATAATTCCTGCAAGCTTAGCATTCTTGTTTTTCCAGATGTTGACGATACCAATAATATTCAGAACGACACTGATTATCATAGCAATGAGGAGGAACCAGAAGAATCCGCCCATGACACTAAAGACTCCGTAAATGGCATCCATCTCGGCCTGCGTCATTGCCGGATCGGCCATCATTTCCCTTTCAAAATCCCGCATGGCTGCCGGATCGTTTTTTACTATATTAAAAATAGCCATTGCAATGAATCCAAAAACAACACCAATTGCAGTCATAATGACAGCAATGATGGATAATACTTTTTCTGCTGTGCGTTTCAAGTAAAGCACCCTTTCCTCTTGCATATTTTCTATCATAACAAGTATACGATTAGTAAAACAATAGGATTCATTACTCATCTATTTCTTTTTCAGAAGGCAAGTTTTGGAATACTCAATCCCGGGTAGTATATTTCTATGAAACAAATCCTTCAACATACGAAAGGAGAGGATGAAATATGGGGAAAAATCTACTGTTCACTTCGACGGACATGTTTTACACGGTCGCAGGCGCATCCGTATTAACAGGCATCGTATATTTCGTCACAACTGCATGGGGACTATGATTCTACATCGAAATAAATAAAAGGCAATCCTTTAACCATTGAAGGATTGCCTTTTTTTGTTTTGTTCTTACGCTTTTACATCATCGTATTCTTTGTATCGATTGAACGCAGTGACTACATACGAGCATACCGCTTCCATCTTATACCCTTTTTCACGGGCATATTCTGCGGCGCGATCGAGCAGTTGCTTTGCCACTCCCTGCCCTCGCAAGTCTTCTGATACATACGTATGATCCATGACCATGACATCGGCGAGAAGTGTCCATGTGATTTCAGCTAGCAACTTTCCATCCTTTTCATGCTTGAACGCGAATGCGTCCCCGCCAAGCTCAACTAATTCAAATTCCATGAGATCATCTCCTTTTCCAATATTCTATCACAGCGCATGGGCATATCACTTGAACCATGACTTGATTGATTCAAAAAGATCCGCAAAGAACTGTTGTACTTTATCCCAAAAACCAGGATCGATATCGCCGAACTTCTCTTTGATTGTCGTCGCCATGTCGGATAATTGCTCCGACAGCTTTCCAAAGTCGATGTCCAAATTCCGGATCCGGTCCATCAAGTCGATCAGCAATTGCCGATCAGCTTCGCTCAGCTCGATGTTCAGCTTCTTCAATTGGTCATTTACAATTTTCTCGACTTCTTCTTTCGTTGCAGGCTTGTTCTCGGCAATCGCCTTTTTGATTTCCGTGAGGAGTTCAGCCACTTTGTCCTGATCGATTCCGGAGTCCTTCGCAAACTTCGTCGCCAAGTTCAACTCGTCATTTGCGACGTCCGTCCGCTCGGTATCAAGTGTTTCCCCCGAAACTTCATACGCCTTGTATATCCCTACTAATGCAGAATGTCCTGTCACTGGCTTCGGTGCCGCCACTTCGACGATTGCGTCTTCAATTCCTGCCGTCATCATCGCTGTTGCATACATCTCGTTCGTCACTTGCGTAATATTGTCAGGCGTGACGATTTTTATGACGAGGCCTTTCCCTGCATCCTGCCTTGTAATTTTGGCGGATGAATACATTCTCGCCTGGCTGTTGCCGTCTTTAATATATTTCACAAGATCATTTCCAGCGACCGTAATCTCTTCAACTTCGGCAGTCTCTTCGACTTTCAAGCTTTTCTTGACGCTTTCCTTCTCCGCGTCTGTCAAGTTCGCCCCCAACACAACAATGGGCACACCTAGTTTTTCATCAATGGCCGTATCGGCTTTCGCATACGTCGGCAGCAAGCCCCCGACCACTAGCAGCAATGCGCCCGCCGCCATCAATACTCTTTTCATAAGCTTTCCCTCCTGTACTATGATGTAGTACGAAGTGCATTGAAAAAGGTTCCAGTTCTCATTTCAAAGTGGTCCAACCTTCACTTTGCGTAACTTTCCCTTCCTTCATCAGCTTGCCGAGCGCCCGTTTGAATGAACCCTTGCTCATCCCGAACATCTCACTAATTTCATCCGGAGTCGATTTATCCGAAAACGGCATTTTCCCGCCTACATCGCTGAGGTAGCGGTAAACAGTTTCCGCATCATCTCCGAGGCGCTCCTCTTTCCTTGGCAGCAACGAGCCGTTTAGCGTACCGTCATCGCGTACATCAATAATCCGGATATCCACTTCCTCGCCTAGACGCGGCTCATTCTCCCGTTCCGTCTGGTGGACGAAAATACGATACGTTTCCGGAATGCTCAAAAAGAACGATCCTACCGGCAATAGACGGTATGCCCTTGCCTTCAAGTTCTTATTGAAAGTCGTTTCAGGTGCATCCTCAATCAATTCCAGCACCCTCTCCTCCGTTGCAAGGCGCCCGAAGATGTTGCCGCCGAGATCGGTGCGCAATGTCATGAACAGCTCATCGTCCGTCTTTGGCCATAACGCTTTCACTCTAGGCAAGTCCGCTTTATTCACGAGCACTTCGAAGGAGGAGCCGATATCTACATACGCGCCTTCCTTGTCATCGATCCGGATCACTCGTCCCCAACCGAATGACTCGCATGTCATCTTCGGGATATTAGCAGTCGCTGTCAATTCACCACGCCTGTTCATATATAGGAAGACCTCGACGTCATCCCCCTCTTCGACAGGTGATTCGAATTCCGATGCATTGATCATAATCTCCTGCTCGTCTCCGCCATCCAGCACCCATCTTGATCCTTCCTGGCCAATTACGGTCAGTTGGGCAATAAAACCCGGTTTATGTTCAGTCATTTCATATCTCCTCTTCCATTTAGAAGCTTTGTCGTTCCTTCAGTCTTTGCACGAACCCGTCGTCCTCTTTCATCGCTTCCACCAAGTCTGTAATCCGGTCCATCGCATTCCAGCTCAGGTGGTGCTCGATCCCTTCAACATCCTGATAGATGTTCTTCTCTTCGACGCCGATGATCCGGAGAAACTGTTCAAGAAGTTCATGTCGCCTGACGAGCTTCTTTCCGAATGTCAATCCTTTTTCTGTCAGCTCAAGCCCTCTATATCGCTCATAGATGGCATACCCTTCACGGTCGAGCCGCTGCGCCATTTTTGTTACAGAAGAAGGCAATACCGAAAGTGCTTCCGCCACATCGGAGACGCGGGCCTCTCCCCTCGCCTCGAGCTGCATATAAATCTGTTCAATATAATCTTCCATACTTGGTGTTGCCAATCATTCCACCTCCAGTATGTACATTCCCTGCCCATTTAATGATAAATCATGCATGCAAACAGTTTACAAGTTCCAACTTACGGGTAAATTCACTATACCACTTCGAAGGAGTGAAAAAAATGGGTAAAATACTATGGATTATTATCGTAGCACTAATCGCCTTCTGGCTGCTTGGATTTGTCATGAAGGTCGGAGGCGGACTTATCCACCTTCTGTTAGTCATCGCAGGAATCATATTCGTCATCCAGTTATTAACCGGCAGGCGATCAGTTTGAAGAAAGGGTGCCCAATTAGTGGCACCCTTTCTCATTTTACTTTTCCATAAATGCATGTATTCCGCAATTGCTTACCATCCGCCGAAAGGGAATCGCATCTCAATGTCCCTTCAAGCTCAAATCCTGCCCGTTCAGCTACAGAACGGCTTTTCACATTTTCCTCATCACATCTGATTTCCACTCTGCGAGCGTGCAGCTCCTCGAATGCGAAGCGCGTCAAACGTTCAACCGCCTCTGTCATAAGCCCCTGCCCTTCGAATTTCGTATCCAGCCAATACCCGATTTCAAACTTCGGAACTGTCCAGTCGATGCGGTGAAGTCCCGTCGACCCAACGAATTCTCCCGTCTCTTTCGAGAACATATGGAGCCGCAAGTCTTTCCGTGTAATGAAATCGGCAATTGCCTGCCGCAGATTCTCCTCTGTCGTATGCAGCTCAGGCGCCTTTTGCGCAAATGGCATCCATTCCTTTAAAGCTGGCTGCGAATTCCGCATTGCATTCCACACATCAAGAGCGTCTTCCACTTCGGGCATGCGGATAACGAGCCTCTCCGACTCGAATTCAGTCGGGAAATTCGGTATGCGTTTTTTCGGTTTTTCTCCGATGCCTGCATCTTCCCACATGACAGGAGTCGTCGTTCCCGCCAGGAAGTCTTCACGCGTCATCCCGTATGTGACAGCGTCATAATACGAGTTCTCTTTCGGCGAAAACCACGCTTTGCGCAAGTGGGCTTCCTTTACAAACCCTGCGCGCTCGAATGTCTTACGCATTGCCAAGTTGTCTTGACGCGTATGGCCCTCCAGACGGATCTTCTCCTCCGGCATGCCGAACACGAACTCCGTAATGAGGCGGAGCGCTTTCGGTCCGTATCCGAATCCTCTATAACGATCAGCAATCCGTAAATCGAACAGCGGAATTTCATCCTGCAAATCATGGATCTTCACGATTCCGACAATATCTTCTTCCTCGTTTTGCACCCAGAACGTCTTCACTTCATCCGATTCATAACCGCCTTCTTCAATCGTCTTTTCGATCAGTTCACGTTCCGGATGCGCATTTCCATGAAACGGCCATGTATTCGTCGTCAAAAAATGAATGAGCTGTTCTTGTTCCTCCATCGTCCATTCCCGCAATTTCATTCCAATTCCCCCCCGTTCGGGCTGCGTACTTCACTTATGGATTCGCAACAATCTAAGTGAATTCAAAACGACGAGCAACGTCGCTCCCATATCCGCAAAGATTGCAATCCATAAAGTCAACCATCCTGGGATGATCAAAAGCAGCGCTACAATTTTTAAGCCTACTGCAAACATAATATTTTCTTTAATAATCTGCAACGTTTTTCGGCTTAATTTCATCGTATACGGCAATTGTCGGAGATCATCCGCCATCAATGCGATATCCGCCGTCTCTAGGGCGGCATCAGTTCCTGCCCCTCCCATGGCGATCCCGATTGAAGACGCGGCTAATGCAGGAGCGTCATTAATGCCGTCGCCGACCATCGCGACCCGGCCATATTGACCGATCAATCCTTTCACGGCAGTCAATTTGTCCTCCGGCATGAGCCCTGCACGGACATCCGTCACACCAGCAATCGTTGCAATTGCTTCAGCTGTCCGCTCATCATCGCCCGTCAGCATGACCGTATGCCGGATTCCGACTCCCTTCAATTGACGCAGGACATCGGCACTTTCCTCCCGCAATGGATCCGTCACTGCGATCAACGCCTGGAATTCATGATTGAAGAGAACCGCCATGACGGATTTCCCTTCCTGTTGCAAGCTTCCTGCGCGTTTTTTCATTTCAGCAGGGAGTTCCGCAAGCTCGGACGCCCATTTCATGCTCCCTACGTGGACTAGAGCACCATCCACTTCCCCGAAGGCCCCTTTCCCGGTGACCGACTGGAAATTCCGGATTTCCGCTAATCCTTCACCTTGTTCTTTCGCATAATCGACAATTGCCCGTGCCAACGGATGCTGGGACATCGACTCGACCGCAGCGACCGCTTGCAGGAGATTCCGTTTCTCTCCACCCTCAGTAATGAAATCCGTCACTTCAGGATATCCTTTTGTCAACGTGCCCGTCTTGTCGAAGGCGACCGCAGTAATGCGTCCCATCTCTTCAAGATAGACGCCTCCTTTAATGAGGACACCTTGGCGGGCGGCATTTCCGATTGCCGTCACGATGGCAACAGGTGTGGATACGACGAGCGCGCAAGGACAGCCGACGACAAGCACCGCGAGCCCTTGGTAAATCCATGTCTGCCAATCCCCTCCGAATAATGGCGGGACGATAGCGACTAATAATGCGATTCCGATAATGATCGGTGTATAGTATTTTGCAAACCGGTCGACAAATTTCTGCGAAGGAGCCTTCTCTGCTTGGGCGTCCTCGACGAGGTGGATGATTTTGGCGATGGTCGTATCCCCGACGAGTTTTGTCACGGTCACTTCGAGCGCACCTTCTTCATTCAACGTTCCCGCAAACACTTCGTCATCCTGCTGTTTCAACACGGGGACCGATTCCCCTGTGATTGCCGCCTGATTGACAGTCGATTGCCCGCTCATAACGATGCCGTCCATAGCAATTTTCTGGCCTGGTTTCACGATTAGTATATCGCCGACTCGGATATCCTCAGTCGGAAGCTCCATCATGCCGCCATTCCTTTTCACAAGCGCGGACGCAGGGGCGATATCCATGAGCTGGCGGATCGATTGACGCGCTTTATTCATGGAGTATGCTTCGAGCGCTTCACTCACTGCGAATAAAAAGACGACGACAGCCGCTTCCTGCCATTCACCGATGATTGCCGCTCCGATAATCGCGATCGTCATCAACGTCTTCATGTCGAAATCAAGTCGTACAAGGTTCTTGACGCCTGTGATGAACATTCCCGTCCCGCCGATCAGGATGGCGGCGGCGAACAGTCCAGTTGCTACTGTCGGATGCGGGACGTCCCGATAAGTGAAATACATCCCCGCAATGACGAGCAATAGGGATAAGAATGTAACGATATTTTCTTTCCTTTGGTAAAATGGAATTTTCGGCTCCGTATTCCTATTCGTCAAAGGCACGACTTGAATGCCATCGAATGCACCTGCCGCCTGGAGCTCCTCCATCGTCGCTTCGCCTGTGAAAGAAAGCTTGGATGCGCCAAAGTTGACCGTTGCTTCAGAAACGGACGGGATGCTTTTCACATTATTTTCGAATTTCATTGCACAGTTTGCACAAGTGAGATTCTCGAGTCTGTACTCCGTTTTAGTGGTCATCCGGCTCATCCCCCTTTTCCGAGGCATGATCATGGGCAATCTTTACAAGGTCATAAACATGGCCATCCGCCAGTGAATAATAAACCATCTTCCCTTTGCGCTCTGATTTCGCAAGACTATGCTCCCGCAAATAGCGAAGATGATGGGACGCCGTCGCATTAGATGCGCCGATGACCGCTGCCACGTCACAGACGCACATCTGCTCCTCGAGCGTGAGAGAATAGGCAATCTTCAATCTCGTTTCGTCTGCGAGCGCCTTGAATATTTGCACCATGCCGCCAACATCCGGCAGCCCTCTTTGAACTTTCTCGACTACCTCCTCATGGACAACTGTCACTTCGCATGTATCTTTGACCTTCATTTCGGCACCTCATTCAAATGTTCATTTGATTATAGTATATGTGGACACTTTTCTGATTGCAAGGACAATCAAACAAGTATTTGATTGTTTATTTCATTCCAAAATAAAGGGTTTTGACCATTCGTATGGAAGTTGATAATTATTCCTATAAAATCGCTGCGGGAGAAGCAGCCGGATGCATCAGTCTTAAAGTGGCATAGTAGAGTGAGGGACCACAGCGGACCATCAAGTGAAACGGAGTGTGGAATAAATGTTAAAAGGAAAATGGAATGCTATTACGGACGTGCCAGGTGTGGCAGTCGGCCATGTAACGTTGAAAGAGGAGCCCGGCACAGATAGCGCCTGCACAGGGGTCACAGCCATCTTGCCCCATGAAGGAAATTGCTTCGAACAGAAAGTACCCTCGGCGAGTTTCGTATTGAACGGTTTCGGCAAATCAGCCGGACTTCTCCAGGTGGAGGAACTTGGTGTCATCGAATCCCCCATCATGCTTACCAATACATTCAGCGTCGGCGCGGTGCTGGAAGGGACGTTGCGGCATATGCTCGAGGAGAATACCGCCATCGGGGATTCCACCAGTTCATTGAACATCGTAGTCGGCGAATGCAATGACAGCTATTTGAACGCGATGCGTTCGTTGAAAGTGCGGCCCGAGCATGCCATTGAAGCAATCCGTGAAGCGAGTGCCGGTTCGTTTGAACAAGGCGATGTCGGTGCAGGGAAAGGGATGATCTGCTTCGGTCGAAAAGGCGGGATCGGATCTTCTTCAAGGGTTGTCCCTCACGACGGGGATTCATTCACAGTCGGCGTTCTGACGTTGACGAATTTCGGCAATCCGGAAGAATGTCTGATTGATGAATGGCTTGCGCGGAATAAAATGCAAATGACGACAGCGCCAGACGACTTGAAGCCGTCGAATGAAATGCAAAGCGAAAAACCGGACGGCTCCATCATGATCATTGTCGCGACGGATGCGCCGGTGGATAGCCGGCAGCTGAAGCGGTTTGCAAAACGTGCCTCAATCGGCCTCGGCCGGACCGGCTCCTCTATTCATAACGGAAGCGGAGACATCATCATCGCCTTCTCAAATGCGTATACGATTCCGCATGCGAGTGAAGGCGTCGATACGGTGAGCTATACGTTGCTGCGCGATGACGCCAAAGTGATGAACGAACTTTTCAAGGCAGTCATCGAGGCGACGGAGGAAGCAGTATATCAATCATTGATGCATGCAGAGACGACAACCGGAAGGCATGGACGGACTGTGGAACGATGGCCATTTGTTGAGAAAGATAATTTATGAGCGCGGGAGCGGATTCTTGAGCGCGAAACGGAGTTCTTGAGCGCAGAATTGGATTCTTGGGCGCGAAACAGATTTCTTGAGCTCGGAAGCGGAGTTCTTGAGCGCGGAATCGAATTCTTGAGCGCGAAACAGATTTCTTGAGCGCGGAAGCGGATTCTTGGGCGGGAAGCGGATTCTTGAGCGCGAAACAGATTTCTTGAGCGCGGACGCCTGCGATTCACCTCCAATAAAAAAACGGCACGCATGATTTTTCTCTCATGCGTGCCGTTTGCGTATATATAATTACTGAGCCGGGTTTACTTGAAGGTCGATTGAAATCTTGATGTCGTCGCCTACGAGTACTCCGCCTGCTTCGAGCGCTTGGTTCCATGTAAGGCCGAACTCTTTACGGGAGATTTTCCCTTCGACTTCGAATGCAGCGACTTGAACGCCCCATGGGTTTGTTCCAATGCCACCGAATTCTGCTTCGAATGTAACTTTCTTCGTTACGTCCTTTATTGTCAGATCACCAGTCACATCGTACTCATCATCGTCTCTTTTGACGATATCCGTAGAGACGAATGTCAGTTGAGGGAACTTTTCCGTATCGAAAAAGTCGCCTGAACGAAGGTGATTGTCCCGGTCTTCGCTATTTGTATTAATGGAAGTTGCATCAATAGTGAAATTGATTTGGGCACCTGTCAAATCTTCAGGACTCCCCTCAATTGTCCCCTCGACTCCTGCAAAACTTCCTTTTACTTTTGAAACCATCATATGCTTTACTGAAAAACCTACACTTGTGTGTGACGCGTCCACTTTCCATGTTGCCATGTTACCATCCACCCTTCCCATTTTTTCGTTGCATTTCATTTCCCTATTCCGTATACCTGCAGTCATGAAAACATTCTCGCAAGCAAAAATATCTTCACTCCAAGGTATATTCCAAATGATAACTTGAATATGTCTTGAAGTCAAGATAAATATTCCTTTAATTTCTATTTGAAATGCCTCGGTTATTATTTCTTGTCAAAACACCGGATAGCTAGCATACTTATACAAGTGAAGGCTTCTTTTGATTCAATAATAAGAGAAGGTTTTCATCGCATTAGAATTGAAGGGACTGGATGTTGATGTCGAAGCATCAGTGGTTAGAGGAACTACGCGAAATTATTAAAGATGGCATACTACGGATAGATGAACCATTAAGTAAATATACGATGACAAAACTTGGCGGAGCTGCAGATATACTCGTCATTCCGGGGACAATCGAGGAAACGGAAGCGACGGTGCGGTATGCATATGAAAATGGAATTCCGCTTTTATTATTAGGCAATGGGTCGAATATGGTTGTGAGGGATGGCGGCGTGCGCGGCATCGTCCTACACCTGTCGAAACTGGATGCAATTAACGTGGATGGCAATAAGGTCCATGCAGAAGCAGGAGCGCTCATCATCGACGTTTCAAGGCGCGCTGCAAAGGAATCGTTGACAGGCCTTGAATTCGCATGCGGAATCCCCGGTTCCATCGGCGGTGCGATGGCCATGAACGCGGGTGCCTACGGCGGGGAAATTAAAGATATCATTGTACAGTGTACGGTTTTGACAAAGACGGGCGAACGCCTTGTTCTATCGAAGGATGAGTTGGAGCTCGGCTATCGGAAAAGCATCATTACGTCTGAAGGGTATTATGTATTATCCGCTGATTTCGAACTGGCCGTGGGGGACAAGGAAACAATCGATGCAAAAGTCGCGGACTTGACGTTCCAACGTGAATCGAAGCAGCCACTCGAATATCCGTCCGCGGGAAGTGTGTTCAAACGGCCGCCGGGCTATTTCGCAGGGAAATTGATCCAAGATTGCGGCCTGCAAGGAAGAGGCCATGGCGGAGCGGAAGTGTCGACGAAGCATGCGGGCTTCATTATTAATAAAAATAAAGCGACCGCTTCCGATTATATTAATACAATCAACATGGTGAAGGCGGAAGTGAAGAAGAAATTCGACGTCGACTTGGAGCTGGAAGTGAAAATTGTCGGTGAGGAATAAACAAACAAAAAAAAAAGCGGATGACCAGCAACTGGCCATCCGCTTATAATTAAGTTCACTGCTCGATTTTGCAGACAAATTGAGTTGCTTCGGTAACTCTGTCATCTGTAATCTGCACTTGACACATTTTATTATTGTTCATGAATTTGAAGATCCCGTTATTGAAATCTGTCCCGGTTTCCTTAAAGAAAATACCTTCGAAGCGCGCCTCTTTGGAAAGGGTGAAGCTAATTCGAAAGCCCTCCCCTTCTTCGACTAAATAAGCCCGCACTCCTTTTTCGAACATGCCTTCAATTTCATCTTTAATCGCACGATCAACGGAGACGACATGGAAATCAACAAATGTTATTTCACGCAGCAACACGTTCATGAATGAACCTTTTGTGATCTCTTCCCATCTGCTTTGGGCGGTTTGACCGATAATGATCTGCGTAATATTGTGTTTGTGAGCTACTTCCTTGATCACCTTTGCAACCGGCCGTTTTTCATTATCCATAATGATGAAATCTTCTACATCGAGCTCCTTGGCAAGTTCTTGCCATCTCTCGACATACTCGGATTTCTCAGCGTCAAATTCATCGTATGGCAATGGGTCAATCGTTAGTATATATAGTGGACAATCGATAATGGATGCCATTTTATGTCCACGTCTAATGAGACGTTCGCCATTTGGACCGTAGTAGACACAAACAAGTATGCTTTCGTCCATACGACCTTTTACTTTGCCCATGACCGTAGTCACCTCTTACAATTATTTTCGTTCACTGTGCGCAACTTCTATTCACAATTGAAAACCACAACATTATACATAAAAGATGATTGGCTGACAAGATGTAAATGTCTCAAAGTGCGACTGAAATCCGTTTAGTGTATAATTCTATTTATGAACTTTTTCTAATGGTATCTGTAGCTACCTATTATGTCCCCAGTTCTGTCGCGAGTCAAGCCTATCCCATCAATCAAGAAAAAATTTACATAAGACATCGAAATCCCTTTTTTCAGGAGGTTACCTGTTTGACAATTTCATTATCCATATTCATCCCTTTTATAGCTGCCATTTTTGTTCCCTTTCTATATAAAAGGATACAAAGCAGGAAAATCGGCTGGTTTGTCTTGCTCGTTCCACTCATGCTTTTTGCAACGCTTGCAAGCTTTATCCCTTCTATTGCAAAAGGGGAAACATACTCACATACGTTCCGGTGGATTGAATCTGCCGGAATCCACTTTACCACTTATCTTGATGGCCTCAGTTTAATATTCGGCCTTCTCATTACGGGTGTCGGCAGTTTGGTCATCCTTTACTCCATCTATTATTTATCCGAACGGGAATCGTTAGGACGCTTTTACGTGTACCTTCTCCTGTTCATGGGCGCCATGCTCGGAGTCGTTTTATCCGATAATCTGATGGTGTTGTACGTTTTTTGGGAATTGACGAGCATTTCTTCTTTCCTGCTGATCGCCTTCTGGTACCACCGGAAAAAATCAAGGTACGGCGCGCAAAAGTCCATGCTCATTACAGTATCGGGCGGAATTGCGATGCTTGCCGGATTCATCATGCTACATACTATGACAGGCACGTACAGTGTACGTGAGATAGTAGTCACGATTGGTCAGTATACGGACGAGCCTCTCTTTGTATTTGCCATGCTGCTCGTCTTACTCGGGGCATTTACGAAATCCGCACAGTTCCCGTTTCATATTTGGCTGCCGGATGCGATGGAAGCACCTACACCGGTCAGTGCTTATTTGCACTCAGCTACGATGGTCAAGGCGGGCATCTATTTGGTCGCACGTTTCACTCCGATTTTCGGAGGTGAGATGACCTGGTTTTATATCGTTAGCAGCGTGGGTATCTTCACCTTGTTCTGGGGATCGTTCAACGCCGTAAAACAGACGGATCTAAAGGCCTTGCTCGCCTATTCGACAATCAGTCAGCTCGGTTTGGTCATGAGTCTTTTCGGTCTCGGCTCCGCTGCGCTCAATGAAGGTCATAGTGCAAATTCAATCATTTACGCGCAAGCCACATTTGCTGCACTGTTCCATCTCATCAACCATTCCACCTTTAAAGGAGCCCTCTTCATGGTTGTCGGAATTCTCGACCATGAACTAGGGACGCGGGATGTCCGCAGATTAGGCGGGCTTATGGCTTTCATGCCAGTGACGTTCAGCATTGCTTTGATCGGCAGCTTTTCAATGGCCGGGCTGCCTCCTTTCAATGGATTTCTGAGTAAGGAAATGTTTTTTGAGTCATTAGTGAATGCACGTAATCTGGAGCTTTTTGATGTGGGCACGATGGGAACAATTTTCCTCATAGTTGCTTGGCTCGCGAGTGTCTTCACATTCGTATACAGCATGATCATCGTATTCCAAACGTTTTTCGGGGAATTCCAACCGGAGCGGATTGAGAAACCGTCAAGGGAAGCCCCTTTCGGAATGCTCGTCGCGCCTTCCATTTTGGCAATTCTCGTCATCGGGATCTTCTTCTTCCCGAATAGTATCGGAAACTACTTGCTGCGCCCTGCAATGGCTGCGGTCTACCCAACACTCGCGGGCGCTGAAGGTTTGACGCCGCAAATCGTTGCGTGGCACGGCTTCAATAGCCCTGCATTGTTGATGACAATCGGAGTCATCATTCTAGGTGCTGTCCTATACAAATTCTATCGTTACTGGAGAGGCATTTATACGATCGCCCCTATGACTTGGAACTTGGATGCAGCCTTCAATGCCAATTTGATCTTGCTGGAAAAAGCATCTCACTTCTTTACTCGTCTTTATATGAAAGGGTATTTGAAAGACTATCTCGTCTACATCTTCTCCTTCTTTATCGTAGTTGTCGGAGGGGCAATCTTATATACGGGTTCCTATACGTTCGACTTTTCGAATGACGCACCAATTACGGCAAACGAATATCTTATCGTGCTCGCCATGGTGGTTGCAGGACTCTCAATGCTTTTCGCAAAATCCCGGATGACTGCGATCATTTTAAATGGTGTGCTCGGCTATTCCATCGCCTTCTTCTTCGTTGTCTTCCGAGCGCCTGATTTAGCATTGACCCAAGCCGTCGTTGAAACGGTGACAACCGCCCTGTTCCTCCTGTGCTTCTACTTTTTGCCGGATTGGAAGAAGGAGCGCTCGCCGATCAGAACAAAACTATTGAACGGGTTGATCGCCTTTGCTGCTGGAACGATTGTGACAGTTCTCGCCCTTACCGTTCAGGGGAATAAAATGTTTGAATCCATATCGGTTTACTTTGAAGATTCGTACCAACTTGCAGGCGGTAAAAATATTGTCAATACAATCTTAGGAGATTTCCGAGCGTTCGATACAATGTTGGAGGTCGTTGTGCTGTTCATTGCAGGAATTGGCGTGTTCACACTTATTAAGTTAAAAACGCGAAAGGAGGGGCAGGATTTTGAAGATCAATGATGTCATTTTGCAAACAGTAACGAAAATCGTCGTATTCATCATCTTGACGTTCGGCGTTGAGCTGTTCTTGTCGGGGCATAACAATCCCGGCGGCGGTTTCATTGGCGGTCTTGTCCTCTCCTCCGCATTCGTTCTGCTTTATTTAGTTCATGATATTGAAACGGTGCATAAAGGCATTCCGTTCGACTTCAAAAAAATTGCGGCATTAGGGGCATTCCTTGCCGTCGGTACAGGCATTGGTTCGGCACTGTTCGGCAAGCATTTCCTAACACAGGCTGCCGGACATTTCACTTTACCCGTTTTCGGAGAGACGGAACTCTCGACAGTCCTCGTATTCGAGGCGGGGGTGGCATTGACGGTTGTCGGTGTCGTCGTGACGATTATTTCAACCATTAGTGAGGATGTGTAGCAGATGGAAACGTTAATGACCATACTTGTCGGCTTTCTTGTAATGATCGCTGTCTATTTGCTGCTGTCCCGCAATTTGATTCGCGTGATTTTAGGGACAGCCGTCCTGTCCCACGCAGCGCATCTGCTTTTAATGACTATGGGAGGATTGAAGAAAGGCAGTGCACCGTTGCTCGGCGAGGATGCGGAAAGCTATACGGATGCTTTGCCACAGGCGCTGATCCTGACAGCAATCGTGATCAGCTTTGCCGTCACCGCATTTCTACTTGTACTTGCATATCGTACATACAAAAAAACTGGAACGGATAACCTCCAGGAGTTAAGGGGGTTCGAAGATGAATAACATAATCGCCATGCCGATGATCATCCCTTTGTTGACAGGGATCATCCTCGTTTTTTTACGCCATAACACGAAGACGCAGCGTGTTCTCAGCATCCTGTCGAGCATTGCAACAGTTGCTGTCAGTCTAGTTATTCTGCACCAGATCCAACAGGAAGGGATTTTACGGCTCGATTTCGGGGGCTGGCTTCCTCCATACGGCATTTTATTCGTTGCGGATTCATTTTCCATGCTGCTCGTCGCGACGACTTCAATCGTGACTGGAATCCTTCTTATCTATGCTTTTTCGTCCATTGGACAGCAGTTTGAGCATATGTTCTTTTATCCGTTCGTCTTCTTCCTTGTGGCGGGCGTCAATGGCTCTTTCCTGACAGGGGACTTGTTCAATTTATTCGTCTGTTTCGAAGTGATGCTCCTTTCCTCTTACGTGCTCATTACGATGGGGGGCAGGAAGGTTCAGCTGATCGAATCAATCAAATACGTCACGATCAATGTCCTATCCTCATGGTTCTTCTTAATGGGGATCGCCTATTTATACGGAACAATCGGCACACTGAATATGGCCCATCTATCAGTCCGGATCGCAGAGGTGGGACAAGGCCCGCTGCTGACGGTGATCAGTCTTATCTTTTTAATTGTCTTCAGTTTAAAGGCGGGACTGCTCCTTTATTTCTGGCTGCCTGGATCATATAGTGCGCCCCCGACTGTGATAGCGGCCCTCTTCGGCGCATTGTTGACAAAGGTGGGGATGTACGCGTTGTTCCGCGTCTTCACGCTCATTTTTTATCACGAACCAATTATTACGCATACTGCGATCGGTGTGATGGCAATTCTTACAATGATCGGTGGAAGTGTCGGTGCACTTGCGTATAACGACATCCGCAAAATCGTTTCGTACAATGTGGTGATCGCCGTCGGATTCATATTAGCAGGGCTTGCTATTTCAACGGAAGTTGCATTTCAAGGGGCCATCTATTATTTGATTCATGACATGATCGTCAAAGCTTTGCTGTTCCTTCTAGCGGGAACGATGATCTATTTGACGGGGAAAACAAAGATCGAAGAGATGAGCGGTTTGATCCGGAACTATCCGGCACTCGGCTGGCTCTTCTTCATCACGATGCTATCTTTAGCTGGAATTCCACCGTTAAGCGGGTTCATCGGCAAGGTGTTCATTGGGCAGGGAGCAATTGAATCGGGCTCCTTTGCACTGTTGATCGTAGCTTTTGCATCGGGCATTTTCGTCCTCTATTCGCTGTTGCGCATCTTCCTGAACTGCTTTTGGGGAGAGACGATCATCAATGAAGACGACGACGTTCCATTGAAAAAAGGGATGCTCGTTCCATGCATCCTATTTGCAATTATGACAGTCGCTATCGGAATCGGCGTCGAGGGCCTTGCTCCGTATGTCAGTGATGCAGCGAGGACGCTTATGAATCCGGAAATCTATATCGAAGCTGTCTTACAAGGAAATCGTTAAGCGGAAAGTTGAGGTGAAGGCAAGTGCCAGCCCAGTTATTACTGAATCTGTTCATCGCTTTTTTATGGATGACATTGATGGATGAAGATGAATTGAAATTTACGACGTTCTTTGCCGGTTTCCTCGTTGGAATCGGAATCATCTTTTTCATGCACCGTTTTTTCGGCACACAATTCTATTTACGCCGGTTATTTTATTCAATTAAATTGCTTTTCATTTTCATCTCGGAATTGACGCAGTCGAGCATCGTCGTATTGCGGCAGATTTTAAGCCCGACTTTGAAAATTAAACCGGGCATCTTTAAATATGAAACTGTTTTGAAGAGTGATGTGGAAGTGACGATGCTGTCGCTTCTCCTCACCTTGACACCGGGGTCTGTCGTCATGGAAGTATCGCCTGAAGGCAATATGCTTTATATCCACGCGATGGACGTCGAGCAATCCAGAGATGGTTTGATCAAACAACTGAAAAACTTTGAAAAAGCGATTATGGAGGTGACACGATGATTGAAACGATGATGACGATATCACTCGTTCTTTTTTCCATCACCATCTCCATTGCCGTCCTCCGAATCATCCTCGGCCCATCCATGCCGGACCGGGTCATTGCACTTGATATGGTCGGGGTCAATTTGATAGCGATGATCGCTGTTGTTTCAATCATGTTGAAGACAAAGGCCTTCTTGGAGGTCATTTTGATTTTAGGGATTCTTTCATTCATCGGAACGATCGCCTTTTCGAAATCTATTGAAAGGGGTGTCATCGTTGAGCGTAAACGAGATCGGTGAATTCATAGGGGCTGTGCTAATTTTAACCGGCGGGATTGCGAGTGTCATTAGTGCTTTCGGGCTTATCCGATTGCCGGATATCTATACGAGATCACACGCTGCTACGAAGAGCTCTACCCTGGCAGTATTGCTGACGCTGTCTGGTACTTTTCTATATTTCTTGTTCCGTGAGCAGTTTGTCAGCGTGCGTGTGCTTCTCGGTATCGTTTTTGTGTTTCTCACAGCGCCAGTGGCAGGTCATCTGATTGTCCGTGCTGCGTACCGCTCGAAGGTGAAGCTCGCGGATATATCGACGGAAGATGAGTTGTATGAGGTTTTATATAAAGATGAAAGCAAAAATGACGGTTCTAGCGAAAAAAGCTAGAACCGTCGTTTTTTTATGCCGAGTAACAAAGTTGATTTTCACTTCAGGCGGACGCTTTCCGCGGGCACGGCTTCAATCTCCTCGTCACTGCGTTCCTGCGGGGCTTTCAGCTCGCGCTGTTCCCGCTGGAGTCACCGCCTTCCGCTTCAATCAACGGGAATTTCTTAAAGCAATATAGGAAATAATATTTATTAAAATCGGAATTGTCATCCTTGCAGACACCTTTGTCCTCTGTACCTAGCACTTTTAATTGGGTTGAATGCCTTCTTCGTCTGCAACTTTTTTCAATGCTTCCGCGAAGGCTTCGACTGGCTGTGCTCCCGAAATGGCATACTTTCGGTTGATGACAAAGAATGGAACGCCTTTTACTCCGATTTGCCCTGCCTCTTCGATATCTCTGTTCACGTCATCTGCAAATTCATCGGATTGAAGGATCTGCTCTGCGCGTTCTTTCGGAATTCCCGCCTCTTCGGCAATGGCGAGCAAAGTAGCTTCGTTGTCGACTGCTTCCCCTTTCACGAAGTGGCCTTGCAGCAGGCGCTCCGATACCGCATCCCCCTTGCCTTCCGTTTCGGCAAGTTTGGCGAGTCGATGGGCGTTGAGTGTGTTCGCCCCCTTCATGCTTTCGACGTCAAAGTCGAGTCCGACAGTTTTTGCCTGCGCTGCAACATTCTCCAACATGTTTTTTGCTTCATCCAAGCTGATGCCATATTTCTTCGACAAGTCTTCCGGCACCGGACTTCCCGCGCCTACAGGTGTGTTCGGATCCAATTGGTACGCTTTGAACACGACCTCGGCCTTGCCTTCTAAGTCCGTCGCTCTCAATGCTTCCTCCAATCTCCTTTTTCCAATGTAACAAAATGGGCATACATAGTCTGACCAGATTTCTATTTTCATAAATTACGACCACCTTTCTTCTTTCATTTTAGATTCCAATCAAAATGGCAACAATGAATATGCCTGCTGCTATCGTTATCGAAGATCAATTGGAGGGCTATATCATGTACAACTCACTATGGTTAAAGACAGCTTACCCGCGGGATTCCTACCCCGCTTTGGATAAAGACCTATCATGCGATGTTTGCATTATTGGCGGAGGGTTGAGCGGAATCGCAAACGCCTACTTTCTAGCGAAAGAAGGAAAAGACGTCATCCTGCTGGAGAAAGACGAAATCCTGTGCGGGGCTACAGGCAATTCGACTGGAAAATTGACCGTGCAGCATGACGTCGTCTATGCAGACCTGATCAAGCAGTTCGGACGCGAAAATGCAAAGATTTATTATGAGGTGAACCGGCAAGCTGTGCTGTTCGGGCGTTCATTCGCGGAATGGGATGAACTTCGCAACGCGGATTCCATCCTTTTTGCACAGTCCAAATACGGGACCGAACGGCTTCAAGATGAAAAAAAGGCTTATGACGACATCGGAATCGTGGGGGAACTTAGCAGGAACAGCGAGCTTCCTTTGAAAACCGAGTTGATGTTGACAGTGAAAGACGAAACACAGATCCATCCAGTGCGCTTCGGGCAACATTTGGCGAAAATGGCTGTCAAAGCCGGCGCGCGCATTTTCGAGAAATCGGATGTGCGTCTCATGGATTTGAAAAAACGATTGCTTTACACAAATTCGGAAAATGAAATTCAATTCAATGAACTTGTTCTCTGTACCCATTACCCGATAGAGGCGCTGAGGGGATTACAGATCCTGAAATTGATCGTCGGCCGTTCCTATATCGTTTCCGCCCCAGCGAATATGCCGTTGACAGGGCAATATATTTCGGTCGACAATCCGAAGCGTTCGGTACGGACAGCTCATATCGATGGAAAAACACATTTCCTTTTATCCGGCGAAGGGCATCAGGCTGGGATGGAAAAAGAGACGCAAGTGCATTATGAAACATTGTCCTCCGAATTAAGGGATGTCTATCAGCTTGACGCGATGAAATACGGCTGGTCTGCACAGGATCCGCAGACGCCTGATCTCATTCCATATGCAGGCTGCATTTCTAGCAGTCTGCCGTATGTTCATTTAAATACGGGGTTCAGGAAATGGGGGCTCTCCAATTCGCTTGCCAGCGCGCGGATCATCAGCGACCAGATCGTCGGCCGCCAGAACAGGGCCGCTTCGCTCTATGCCCCCGACCGCACCGGCTTCGGCTCGTTCCTCGTCCAAGCTTTGAAGAATACGGGGCTCGTGCTGAAGGAATTCACCGGCGGGCATATTTCAAGGACCAACTCCCCTATGTGCACACATATGGGGTGCAGGACGAGATGGAATGAAGCCGACCAGACGTGGGATTGTCCATGCCATGGATCCCGTTTCCGGAGGGATGGCTCCGTCCTCGAAGGCCCTGCAACGAAGCCATTGGATTTGGGATGATTGTGTTACTCAAATTTCATCGCTATTTTGATGTGTCAAAGGTCCCGAAATGACGATAACTCTTGAAAAGTGACCGATAACTACCGGGAAATGAACGATAACCTCCAGGAAATGATCGATATCCTTCGGGAAATGAACGATAAGTTGACATCAATCAAATCAAAAAAGGTTGTGCCTCTAAAAAGAGCACAACCTTCATTATTTCATCCAGCTCCGGGCGCTAGCCGCTCGGGTCATAAGCCAGCCCTGCTGCACGGCAAAGAGCGCCGTTTCGCATGTCTGGCTTATGCCTGTCGCGCCTGAGCGAGCGCCCTCCGCTTTTGATTATTTCAATGCTTCTGTTAAAACAGGTACAATTTGCTTCTTCCTGGAGACGACACCTTTGAAGGTAGCTGTATTGTTCGTCAAAGCGACGTTGAATGCGGCACAAGCGCGTTCAGCAGACTTGCCGAGCGCAATGACGGTCGAATCGTTGTTCAGGATGTCCGTTACAACGAACAGGAACAGATCCAACCCTTTTTCCTCGATAATGCTGTTTAAGAGAACTTCCACTTCAGCTTGGCGGCTCATGACATCATCGACTTCAATCGCGTTCACTTGGGCGATTTCGATTTTCGCATCCCCAATCGTGAATTCCTTTGCATCAAGCGACACAAGTTCTTCAAGCGATTTTCCGCTCAAATCCGCGCCCGCCTTCAGCATTTCAAGACCATATACTTGGGCATCCACATCTGCAATCGCAGCCAATTCCTCAGCCGCTGCTCGGTCCTCTTCCGTGAATGTAGGCGATTTGAACAGCAGTGAATCCGAAATGATCGCGGAGAGCATGAGTCCCGCAATATCCTTTGGAATGTCGACGCCATTTTCCTTATAAAGCTTTTTCAATATTGTCGCCGTACAACCGACCGGTTCAGCGCGGTAATAGAGCGGGTCTGACGTCTGGAAATTGGCGATCCGGTGATGATCGACGACTTCGATGACTTGCACTTCATCCAGATCATCGACGCTTTGCTGCTTTTCATTATGGTCGACAAGGATGACTTGCTGTGCTTCCGGTGCCGCTTTTTCAATCAATCGCGGAGCTTCAAATCCGAATTGGCCAAGCGCGTAAGCAGTTTCACCTGAAATGGAACCTAGGCGCACTGCTTCCGTATCCATTCCAAGCTGTTGTTTCAAATAAGCATAGCTGATCGCCGACGTAATTGAATCGGTGTCAGGGTTTTTATGTCCAAATACTAATACTTTTGCCATCGTAATCCTCCTACAGATCTATTCCTATTTATTCTATCATAAAGGTTTGCTGAACAAAATTGCTGCTAGCTCATCTTGATTTACTAAAAAATCTGCAATCGTATACTTGTCCAAAACTGCCAAATATGCGATTAGCGCTTCATGCAAAGCACCTTTCAATCTGCAGACGGACGAAAGGATACAATGATTGCCATCCTCCCGGAAACATTCGACTAGATAAAAATCGTCTTCCGTCTTTCGGACAAGATCTCCAACATTTATATCCTCAGGCTTCACGTTTAGGCGGATTCCACCGCCCCGGCCGCGCACAGTTTCCACAAGACCCATCTTTCCTAATTCATGAACTACCTTTGTCAGATGGTTTCTGGAAATTTGGTAACGATCCGAGATCTCTTGGATCGTCGAAAGCTCTCCGACTTCCTTTGAGCCTACATACATTAACACCCGCAAAGAGTAATCCGTATATAACGTCAACCGCATAGTTTCACCGCCAATCACCATCCCATTATAACGATTATGTCGGTATCGTGAAAGAAATGTGTCTAAAAATTTACAACACCCTAAAGATGTATTTCAAATATATCTTTAGCGAAAATAATCGTTTATAGTAAAAGTAACAAAACAAGAAAGGTTGTGCTCTTCATGTTATCCCAACAAACAATTGATATCGTAAAATCTACAGTTCCCGTTCTTGAGCAACACGGCAAAACAATTACAACAGTCTTCTATAAAAACATGTTCGCAGCTCATCCAGAGCTATTAAATATTTTCAACCATGCAAACCAATCACAGGGCCGTCAGCAAACAGCACTTGCCAATGTCGTTTATGCGGCAGCAGCAAACATCGACAATCTTGGCGCGATCATCCCTGTAGTCATCCAAATCGCTCATAAACACCGTTCATTAGGAATTGAAGCAGAACATTACCCAATCGTAGGTTATCATCTCCTTGGCGCGATCAAAGAAGTGCTCGGAGACGCAGCTACTCCCGAAATCATCGGCGCTTGGGGAGAAGCATACGGAGTTATTGCTGACGCATTCATCGGCATCGAGAAAGAAATGTACGATGAAACAGAAGTAGCAACAGGATGGAGAACATTCAAGGATTTCGTCATCGCTAATAAAGTTCAAGAGAGCGACGTCATCACTTCCTTCTATTTGAAACCGGCAGACGGTAAACAACTGCCTTCGTACAAGCCTGGCCAATACATTACAGTTCGTTTCCGCATCCCTGGGGACGAATACACATTGAACCGTCAATACAGCTTGTCACAATCACCTGGAAACGAAATGTTCCGTATTTCAGTGAAACGCGAAGACGAATGTGTAACGCACGGAAAAGTTTCTACGTACCTTCACAGAAACATGAACATCGGCGATACAATCGAAGTGAGCGCACCAGCGGGAGACTTCTATTTGGATACAGAAAGCACTACTCCTGTCACATTGATCAGCGGCGGTGTGGGCATCACACCGATGATGGCGATGTACGAAACGATTGCAACTGTTGCACCGGAACGGCAAGTCGCATTCCTTCATTCCTCACGTACACGCAAGCACCAAGCGTTCGATGAAGTATTGCGCAACATGACAGAATCACTTCAAAATGCAAAATACGAAGCCCTTTATTCCGAAGAAGGCGACGGGTTCATTACCCGCGAATTCTTGGCGAAGCATGTAATGGAAGGCAGCGACGTGTACGTCTGCGGACCAACACCTTTCATGCAAGCCGTCATCTCTGCATTGCACACAAACGGAGTTGCTGAAGATAAAATCCACTTTGAATTCTTCGGTCCGAAAGAACAACTCGAATTACAAAACGCATAAAAAATAGCGCGTTTCTCTCAAACGAGAGAAACGCGCTTTTACGATTATTTACGCAGTATCGATGGAAGCCTGAATGACGCGACAACGAGCGCCCCTACGAGGAAAAGACCAGAGTACCCGACAATCGGATAGAAATCGCCGACCAACTCCTTAAAGCCTCGGAAGCTCAGTGCAAATCCGACAACTAATGTAATCAAGACGAAAACCCTGAATTTATCCGTATCAATCTTGACGAACCTTGCACCGAAAGCATAAAACATACTTACAGCCGTATTGAAAATCATTCCATAAAGAATGAACGCCATGAAAGTCCCTAGTATAGGGGAAATATCATTGATGATGGCAAGCATCGGCAGATCCGCATCCCCTACGACATCCACTTTGGAGAAAATGGCCAAATGGCTTAGGATAATTAGAATTCCCAATCCTAACCCGCCAACCAAACCGCCAATTGCAGCGGATTTTTCATCCTTCTCGGCTCCGCCCATAACCAAGGCCATCGAAGCACCTACAGTAATGTTGAAGGATACATAGTTAATCGCGGAAAAAAACCAGTTCGGCAACGGCGTCTCCAGAGCGATAGCGGTTTGATTCAAAGAGCTGAACGGCTGATCCATCGTCGCCAAGGAATAGACTGAAATGATAACGACCGCCAAAATTAGAAATGGCGTAATACTCCCGATAACGGCAACAACTCTGTCGACATTCAGCAAAATCGTCAAATAGACAAGGAGCACCATTACGATCGTTCCTACGATGGGGTGCAATCCAAATTGTTGATTCAGATTGGATCCTGCCCCTGCCAACATGACGACGCCTGTACCGAATAACGTAAAAATAATGACGAAGTCGACAATTATTCCAACGTACCGTCCGCTGATCTTGTAGATGACATCCTTATGGGAAGTCGTTCGCATCCGGCTTCCGATCCTCGTTAACACCATTCCCAAATAAGCAAAAAGAATTGTGGATATAACTGCTGCAACAATTCCCATGAATCCAAAACTCGTGAAGTACAGCAGTATTTCCTGCCCTGAAGCAAAGCCGGCACCGACGATGATTCCGATGAAAGCACTTCCCATTTTCAATATCTTTTTCATACCATTTTCCCCCTCGATATCCCCGTAAAAAAACCTTTCATAGGCCAAATAGTCCGAATTCTCAACACGAAGAAATTTGTATTGTTTTAATTTAACACGGTATTCATCTCAGTTCAATAAAATATTTTTCTTTATTTTTATATTCCGTTATTTGACAAAAAAGAACCGTCCCAGTTAGGAACGGTCCTGTTATCCATTATTATTTTTGTAGTAATTTAGTCGATTCCCGGATGAATGCCGGCAAATCGTCCGGCGTCCGGCTTGTGACCAATTGATTCTGGCAAACGACGACTTCCTTATCCGCATAGTTCACGCCTGCATATTCCATATCGACTTTTATGGATTTGTAACCCGTCGCATCGCGGCCTTCCAACGTCTTTGCCGTAATCAGCAGCTGAGGTCCATGGCAGATGGCGAAAACCGGTTTCTTAGCGTCCATGAACGCTTTCGCAAATTGGACGAAGCGGTCATCCGCACGCAGCTGATCCGGTGAAAATCCACCTGGAATGAACAGAGCATCGAAGTCTTCAGGCGAAGCATCGCCGATTCCGAGGTCGACTTTGACTGTTGACTCCCCTTGCTTGCCCTTCACTTCCTTGCCGGCTTCCTTCTCGATCGTCACGACTTCATGTCCAGCTTCCTCGAACGCCTTCGCCGGCTCCGTGTACTCCGAGTCTTCGAATAGATTCGTGATTACCGTAGCAATTTTAGCCATTATCTATCATCCTTTCTTGTTTCTACCCTTACTACTATTCCACACTGGAGGGCAGCTAAACTTAAGGGCGATACTTTGAGACGTAAGGATTATCCTTTTCAAAGAATCTCCAAGGATAGTGGACGGCTTCACCGGAATTCCCGATCCCGACACGGGGACCCGTTTCAATCTCGACTGCTCCCGGCCCTTCGGCAATGAACAGCGGCTCATCCGCCCAATGATGTCCGTAATACTTCATCGAGACGCCGAGTGCTTTCGAAAGCTTGCCAGGGCCATTCGTCCAGTCCTTCATCTTCAAATGCGGACCGCGGTTGTCCTGCATCAGCTCAAGCCCATCAACCGGTTCCGCTGCACGGATGAGTACAGCATGCGGTGTTCCTATGGGGCCACTCACGACATTCATCAACGTATGTGTGTGCATTTGATACGTATACACAAGCCCCGGCGCACCGAACATGATCTCCGTCCGTTTCGTCCGCCGGTTCCCGAAACTATGGGCGGCTCGATCCTCAGGTCCTTGATACGCTTCCGTCTCCACGATCCTTGCAGCAATCACGCCATCCGGATGCTCATGCACAATATATTGCCCGACAAGGTTCTGCGCCAGCTCCAGCACATGCGGTTCAAAAAATGATTTATCAATCGGCTTGTACATCCGAATCCTCCTCACGTTCATTATTTTATAAAGATCTCGTTATCAGTAACTTCCTGTACATCGCTGCAATTTCCGAGTTCTCTCTTTCCCAGTCTTTATTTCTTGGCATGGGAATCTTGAATTGCTTTCTCATCTCCGTCATTAAACCGGCCAACAGCATATCCCTTTTTGGCCGGTCTGCAAAGATGATGTCCTCATATTCTCTTTGATAATCCGCCAGCGATTTCTTGGCTGCCATTTCATTTTTCCTCCGCTAATGTTCTTCAACCTTATATATCCCCTAATACTGCGACTATGATACTTTCACGACAATCCTTGCCCTTCTGCAAACTCCCGATACAACGGGTGGGACTTAATTAATTCCTCATGCGTGCCGATTCCCGTAATGTGGCCCGCCTCTAGGAAAATGAGCTGATCCGCGTCAACCACCGTCGACAACCGATGCGCGATGATGAGCGTCGTCCGCCCTTCCATGAGCCGTTGCAGCGCTTCTTGTACATGCGTCTCCGAACCGCTGTCCAAATTGGACGTCGCTTCGTCTAGCAACAGAATCTCCGGGTTATGCAATAACGCTCGCGCAATCGCAATCCGCTGACGCTGGCCTCCTGAGAGCTTCATTCCCCTCTCCCCGACGAGCGTTTCAAAACCGTCGGACATCGCTTCAATAAATTGAAGGGCGTTCGCCGCCTCCGCAGCCTTCCGCACCTCTTCCATTGAAGGACGAATTTCCAACCCATATGCGATATTATCCAAAATCGTCCCACTCAACAAGGGACTTTCCTGCGACACATAGCCAATCCGTTTCCGCCAATCGGACAATGCAATTTCTGTAATCGGCATGCCGCCAATCGAAATCTCACCCACCGTAGGTAAATAAAAGCGTTCGATCAACGAGAATATCGTCGTCTTCCCTCCGCCGCTCGGACCGACAAATGCAGTAATCGTCCCTGGTTTCGCTTGGAATGAAACTCCCTCAAGAACCACTTTTCCGCTTTCATATGAAAAACCGACCGATTCAAACTTGATGCTTCCATCCGGCACATTCGTGGATCCATTAGAAGGTTCGCTATCCATTCCTAACATCTGCTGAATCCGTTCAGTCGCCCCGACAGCCTTCTGGAAAATCGTAAATACCTGAGCCATCTGCGCAAACGGCATGATAATCTGGAACATCAGAAAAATGATGGCAACAAGCGTCCCCGCGGACAACACGCCTTTTGAAACTTGCGCGCCTCCATAACCAAGGATCACGACTAAAATACTCATCATCACGAGCGTCATGACTGGCGAAATGATTGCCTGGATCTTCGCCTCTTTTAAGCCGAATGAAAACAGCGAGCTGATCGCCTTTCCACCCTTCTCTCCTTCATTAGGCTCAGCCCGATATGCCTTTACTAATCTGATATCGCCAAGCACCCGACCAAGATGGCCCGAGAACTTCGCCATCTCCCCTTGCGTCGCCTTTGCGATTTTATGCATAATCCGGCCAAGCGGAAAGATGATTGCCATACTAACCGGTATGCTGATCAACATGATCAACGTCATCTTCCAATCCAAATACAGAAGAATTGCAACTGCACCGATAATCGAAATGATACCCGTAATGAACGACACGAGATGATCTGACACCAATTGCTTCAGCATCGTCGTATCCTGCGTTATCCGGCTCATTGTCTCACCGGTTTCATTCTCATCGTAATAAGAAACCGGGAGCCGAAGCACTTTGTACCACAACTTATTCCGCAAGTCGGCAACGATCGTTTCACCGATGAATGCCAGCAAATAATACGAAACCCCGCCCAATACCGCCTGCAGAATGAAAACCGCAAACAAGAACACAGCCGTACTCCAATTAAAAGAGGCACCCGTCAAGGAATCGACAAGCTCCCTCGTCACTAACGGAACCGCCAAACTCGCCGCCGTCGAAAATAACGCAAGCACAAGCGCAAGCGCCGTCTTCCCCTTCGGCCACTTCAGCTGGCGCAATAAACCGATGAATTCCTTCATCGACCCTTTCGTCTTCAATTCACTTTCCATCTACTCACCCTTTTCTCTCTCCAAATACGCATAAATTCATCCAGCCACGCATAAACCGCTCCAGAAACGCATAAATCCTAACTATCGCGCATAAACGGTAAAATCCACGCATAAATCCCTCTAAAAGCGCATAAACGCGTACAATCACGCATAAACATTTGCAACTACTCATAACAATAAATTCTGTCCGTGTTATTTACGTATTTGCCCTGGAAAGCCATCTATTCATTTCCTTCGGCGACTTCAACACTAGCACTTCCGCATCGACTCGCTCAAGTATTCGGTAAACACCTGGCCGCTTCTTCTTCGGATACGTCCATATGAACTTCACAAACTCCCAATCAACCTTCTCCGGACAGCCTTCCGCCATATCCGGGCGCGTTCTCCCCCTGTACATCCATCTCCTCTTGAAAACCCTCATTAGGCATAGCCAGTTCGGGAAGTCGAGGAAAATGACGAGATCAGCATATTGAGCCCGCATCTCAATCGTGGAGTTGAAGTTTCCATCGATGATCCATGCGGGCTTTTCCAGTTCACTTTGAAGTTTTTCCCGAAATTCCGGCTTCGGCGTAGGTACCCATCCTTCATTCCAAAAAAGTGCATCTAAATGAAGGGAGGGCAATTGCAGACGGTTCGCCAGCTCGACCGATAACGTCGATTTCCCCGCGCCGCTGCATCCGATTATGAGAATCCGTTTATATGATTTTTCATTCATTCCGCAAATCCTCCAGGAACTCTCCAATCTTCAGCCAATCCGCATCCAGATCCGGCCTATGCGACGGACGGTAAAAGACGGCCGCTGGATGGAATGTTGGCACAATCCGATACACCTTATCCGTCCACTCGAACGTCGTACTATCAAGATCCGGAAGAAACCGTACAGGCCGTTCCAGCAACTGGCCATGCAGCTCCGTCACTTTAGCCTCTTTGCCAAGCAACCTTTGCAAACCGACATTCCCGAGCGCCACAATCAGTTTCGGCTCAATATTTGCTATCTCATAATCGAGCACCGGGGCATGCGCCAAAATCTCTTTCGCAGTCGGCGGCCGATTGTACTTCCGCTTCGTCATCGTGCCGTCCCGCTCCCGCTTTTCGCCCCATTTGTACGGCCTGCTGCGGACCGTGCTCGTCATATAAACATCATCACGCGTCAATCCAATTGAATCGAGCGACTTCATCAATTCCTTGCCAGCCCTGCCGATGAAAGGAATTCCATCCACAGCCTCAAATTCCCCTGGCGCTTCGCCGATCAGCAGAAGCTCAGGCTTTTGCGGACCTTCCCCATAGACAAATCCTTCTACCGGAAATCCTTTGATCCGTTCCTTGCCAAGTTCAGCAATCGATTCAGGTATTCGGAACATCGGCACACTCCCTTTCAGCCTTGCAGTAACATTATTGTTTCATCTATGAACGCTTTGCCATCACCATGTTTAATCTTGTCAATTCCTTCTTCTATCCGATCATATCGAAATGCGCGGATGATTGCGAATAGATGTGGGATCATCTCCCGTTCGCCATCGGATAAAGGTCTTTCTGCTTCATAGGCCTCTATGTATGCATGATAGCGCTCCTCCGGCGTTTCAGTTCCCTCGAGGTCATGGTGCCATGCCAAGATTTTGTAAAATAGCATTTCATTACCTCATGAATCAACTCATTCTCCCCCAACCATATATTGTTCTAACGCTCTCTCAACGCTTGTCGCAAAACTGTTACCGGCTCCCCAATCAAATCGGAAGAACACACCCTCCGAGCTGCCCGCCGCCACGACATGGACACGTGTTGTCCCTTCGAAATTATCAATCGTGGCAGTGACGGACGCACGATTATGCGAGCGCATAGTATTTCTCCATAATCAAAACATGGACTTCCGACAAACCGGCTGTCCTCACGTAATGATCCACCAATGTGCCGCTGATGCTCCCCCGCAATATTTCCGTTTGAATGATATCAGCTGCTTCCGTTGGAGTGATACTCACTGTAAACTCTTTGACTGACATACCAACATCCCCTCTCTTTATACGTCTAAATACGTATGGAGCCGAATGGAAGTTTCATTAAGTTGAAACTTCCCAGAGAGGCAGGCGACCTAGAGCGTGGGAGGCGCTTCCTTGGGTGCGGAACGTCTATCAATGGGCGCGCCTATAGGTTTTGTATGCGGAGGGTCTGCCATTCCTCAACTCCACATGACGCGATTCCAAAATAAAAAACTGACGACCCTGGATGAGAGGTCGTCAGCAAGGATATTAGTCAGCGATGAGATCAGGGTCGTTTTGGTTCGCGATACCTAACTCGAAGTAATTCGACCGTTCGTTGATCAGGAGATACTTCAGGCCGTTATGGTCGATATAGGTTTCTGTGTCATTGCCGTCTTCGTTCGGGTCTTTCAGTCCGAGTTCATTCATGATCATTTTCGCATCTTCGTCCGCCACGTTGCCAACTGATTTGATAATGACGTTGACAATGTCGAAAGCGGTTTGCCGCGATTCGAATCCTTCGACTTCAAGCAGGATCGCTTTCAGCTCGTCCTCTTCACCTGTCGACAATCCGTTGATTCTTAGGTCATCATGCAATTCAATGGTTGCGGTTTGCGTGCCGTCTTCCTGGTCGAGCCATTCAAATTTCTCGATTTTGTAATCCAACCCTTGCGCAGCGGCATGTTCATTGAACTTGTCCTTGAATTCGTCCATCGACAAGCCGATTGTCTGGTCGTTTTGCAGTTCGTTCCCGGCTTCTGCGTCATCTGCTGTTTCCTCGCCTGCTTCATCCTCTTTGGCATTCGAGTCAGCGCCTTCCGCCTCTTCTGTCTTCGTCTCGGTTTCACTGTCTGCAGTTGTATTGGCTGAGTCGCTGCCCTTATCATTCCCGCAAGCAGCTAGCCCCAATACGAGCACAAGCGCGAAAATGAGTAGTTGTAGCTTTTTCTCCACGTTTCCATCTCTCCTATTCTAACTTGATCCATATTCTATGTATCTTCACTCTGTCCTTGTATAACCTTCATGGATCACCCGCAAACATACCGCTTCCACGCAATCCATACAAAAAGGACTGCCAAGTAGCAGTCCCTGTTGTTTATTCCAATTCCAGTTGTTTCGTTTCGGTCCCTAACAATAAAACCGCCAGGACGCCGATGATGATGGCGCCGCAGAAGATGCCGAAGATCAGTCCGAAACCGTAGCCTGCAGTTAACAGGGAGCCGACGAGCAACGGACCGAAGATGCCGCCGATTCTACCGGCTGCTGCCGCCATTCCTGAGCCTGTCGCCCGGACGGCAGTCGGATATTGTTCCGGCGAATAGGCGTACAGTGCACCCCATGCCCCTAAGTTGAAGAATGAAAGGAGTGCACCGGAAATGAGGAGCATTGTGAGCGATTCCGCGTTTCCGAACAGAAGCGCGCTCACAGCTGTCCCAATCAAGTACGTCGACAGCACGAATTTGCGTCCCGCCCTTTCAATGAGCCAGGCAGCTGTGAAGTAGCCAGGCAATTGCGCGAGTGTCATGATGAGCACATATTTGAAGCTGTGGATCATATCGAACCCTTTCATGACCATGACGCTCGGCAGCCAGAGGAACATCCCGTAATAGGAGAACACGACGGTGAACCAGACGATCCATAGCATCGTCGTTCTACGCGCGTATGGCTTGGACCAGATAAGCTTTAGCTTGTCGCCGAAGGACTGTTTCGGTTCCCCTTCCCTTTCGAATTTCGGGGAATCAGGCAAGTTCCGCCGTAAATAGATGGCGTAAAATGCAGGGAGTGCTGTCAGGATCAAAGCAATCCGCCAGCCGTATTCCGGGATGATGAAGTATGCCAGCAACGCTGCGATGAGCCAGCCCGCTGCCCAGAAGCTTTCCAAAAGGACAACGACGCGACCTCGTTCTTTTGCCGCAACACTTTCCGACACGAGCGTTGATGCGACTGGGAGTTCCCCGCCGAGACCCGCTCCTACGAAGAAACGCAAAATGAGGAAAACTGTCAATGTTGTCGTCAGCGCGGATAATCCGCTCGCCAATGAAAAGAGAACAAGCGTCATCATGAAGACATTTTTCCTTCCAATCCGATCCGCAAGCAATCCGAAACCAAATGCCCCGACCGCCATGCCGATCGAGTTCATGCTCCCGATCCAGCCCATTTCTGTTGTTGACAAATGCCATTCTACCGAGATGGCCGCAATGACAAATGAAAGGATACCGACATCCATTGCATCGAACATCCAACCTGTACCAGAAATTACGAGTAATTTATTGCGGGAAATCCCGCCCGTTTTATTGTTCACAAGTAGTCTGCCCCTCGTTGTATAGTTTTGGTGTCTTGACACTTGTCATTATACTCCCGGGCAACTGCTAATCACAAGAACTTTTTTTAATTCATCACGAATTGCCCGTCAACGATGCGTGCATAGACCCCTAATGTATCCTTATCGATATGATGGACAGTGTCTCCTATCCAAAGCTCGGTCCCGCAGCGAGCAAGCCCGATTGTAATCGTACCGCCGCTCTCCGTCTTGACGACTGTTTTCACGCCTTTCGCGGAACCGGTCTCCTTGATGGATACTTTTTCACCCGCAGTAATGATGCCGCCACGGCAGCAGCCTTCGACGGAAACATGCTTCTTAGCGCTCACGGAGCAATTGTACAGTCCGGAATCGGTCACTTCGATCGTCCCATTGCAAGACAGCGTACTGTTGATGGCGTATGGAATCTTCAACAAAGAGCAACCGCTTCCACCTGCAGAGAATTGCTCTACCAGCACGTGCGCCTCATTCAATAGTTTTGAAAACTCCTCCGCATTCCGGACAACTGTCATCGATGTATCCGTAAAGACGTTATACAGTTTTTCGATGACAGGCTTCCATCCAAGTGACAACTCGGTGGAATGGTTCTTGGCTTTTTGAATGAATTCATTTTTATCATGTTGAAAATCCATGTATTTCTCTTTCAGAATGACCAATACAAGCTCTTTCAATTCACTGGCATCGACTTCTTCCGGCTTGACGCCTCTAATTTGGATTATTTGAAGGATCGTATCCTTTATCCTCTCCAAATAGGAAAGAAGTCCGCCCAATTGCTCCGCCAGCATTTCCTCCAACACTTCCTGCATTCCGACTGTCACGGTCGAGGAGAGGATATTCCCTTCGATGATGGCGGACGTTCCCGCTTCAATGGTCGCTTTCCGTACTGCTCCGCAAATGAAAACCTTCCCTGTCGCCCCGACGGACATGGAGTTTTCCACGTCCTGCGCGATTCGCACATCACCGTCGTGTTTAATATTCCCACTTCTAATGTCGACATTCCCGTCATGCAGGAATTCATTAGCCTGTACCGTCACGGACTTCCCCATACTTTCACCCCGAGTCATGTTTACTTTTATAATAACAAAAAACAGGCCTGTTCACTCAATAAGTGAACAGGCCTGTTTTACTCAAAGACCCGCTTGAACCTCTTCGATCATCTCTTTCATGGAAAGCAATCCGCCGCCCGATAGGTACCAGTACTCCCCGTTCAAGTAGACGATTTTATTGTTCTTATACGCGTTAGTCTTTTTCACAAGATCGTTTTCCACAGAGTCTTTTGCGCTAGCGCCGTTGCCGATTGCAGCGTCGCGGTCGATAACGAATAGGACATCAGGGTTTTTCTCAACGATGTACTCAAATGAAATATTTTGTCCGTGCGTAGAAACCTCAATCTTCTCGTCTGCTGCTTTATAGCCCAATACGTCATGGATCAACCCAAAACGCGAATTCGGACCATATGCGCTCACTTTGCCTTCGCTCGCAAGTATGAGAAGTGCTTTTGAACCATTTGAAGACGCTTTTTCATGAATGCCAGCGATTTTTTCATCGATGTCAGCTAGCTCTGACTTCACTGCATCTTCCTTGCCGAAGATTTCCCCGATCATTTCAGCATTATGTTTGAATGAATCCATATAATGCGCATAATCCAGGCCGACATAAATCGTCGGAGCAATTTCAGCGAATTGATCGTACAGATCCGCTTGGCGTGATGAAATGAAGATGACATCCGGCTTCATTGCGTGAAGCGCTTCGAAATCAGGCTCCTTCAAGCTTCCAAGGTTGACGTATTTATCATCATCGTATTTCGAAAGGTATCCTGGTACGTTCGCTCTTGGAAGACCTGCCACTTCAATTCCGAGTGCATCCATCGTATCAAGTGTGCCAAAGTCGAAAACGACCACTTTCTCGGGGTTTTTCGGTATTTCCACAGCTTTGTCGCTAAGTTCATGCTCGATGGAAATCGTTTCGCCTGCTTTATTTGCATCGGTTCCTGATGTTTTGCCTACTTCTTTTTCTTTCGTACCGCAAGCCGCAACCACAATCATAATAGCTGCAAGCAATAGGGTCATTGTAAGTTTCTTCATCAATACCATCCTTTTGTTTTTAAGAGTTAAGAGTTAAAGTACACACAAATGCGGCAATTATTCATTTGTTTAATAGGAATGTCCATGTCGTAAATTTCCTTCAAAGCATCCGAGTTGATAATATCATTCGTCGGACCGTCCTTGATGACCTGTCCGTCTTTCAATGCGACGATGCGATCCGAATAGACGGATGCGAAATTGATGTCATGGAGCACGATGATGACAGTCTTTCCTAAATCATCGACTAATCTACGCAGTATCTTCATAATCTGGACGGAATGTTTCATATCCAGATTATTCAATGGTTCATCCAACAGGATGTAGTCAGTATCCTGCGCGATTACCATTGCAATAAATGCACGCTGACGTTGGCCGCCGGACAGTTCATCCATATAATCATTCTGCATATCCATCAAGTCCATATACTCCATTGCCTGCTCGATAATCCGCAGGTCTTCTGCATTCAGTTTCCCTCTGGAGTACGGGAAACGTCCGAACGAAACCAATTCACGGATTGTCAGACGTACATTCATGAAGTTGGATTGTTTCAAAATGGATACACGCTTTGAAAATTCATTGGATTTCATTTTATTCACTAGGTGATCATCCACAAGCACTTCGCCTGTGTCTGCATCAATCAGTCGGCTCACCATTGAAAGAAGCGTCGATTTCCCCGCGCCGTTCGGTCCGATGAACGAAGTGATCTTCCCACGATGGATATTGACGTTCACCTTTTCAACGACCGCTTTTTTTCCATAGAACTTTGACAACTCACGGACTTGGATCATGAGGATCGACTCTCCTTTAATAGTAGATAGATGAAATAGACACCGCCGACAAAGTTGATGATGACACTGAGCGTCGTCGAGAATGTGAAGACACGTTCCACGACCCACTGCCCTCCGACGAGTGCAATGATGCTCATGACGGAAGCGCCCGCAATAAGAATCGAGTGCTTATATGTTTTGAAGAATTGATAAGCTAAGTTGGCAACAATCAAACCGAAGAAAGTGATTGGCCCGACAAGCGCCGTAGAAACGGATATCAAAATTGCAGATATGACCAACATCAACTTGACGACCCGATCATAGGAAACGCCGAGGTTGATGGCCGTATCCCTTCCGAGTGACAGTACATCGAGATCATTAAATGATTTCCAGCCGATGATGAACGTAAGAATAACAATTCCAAGCGCCCACCAAACCAGTTCCCCGCTCACATTGTTGAAGCTCGCGAACATTTTGTCCTGCACCCGCATAAATTCATTCGGATCAATCAGCACTTGAAGAAATGTCGATATGCTTCCGAAAAATGTGCCGACGATAATTCCGACGAGCAATAGGAAGTAAATCGGCTGCCCGCCCCTTTTGAAGAGGAAGCGGTACAAAATGAGCGCGAAAACAACCATCGTCGAAACGGATAAAATGAAATTCACATGCTTGTTGACGATTGTAATATGGTTTGAGCCCAGAAAGAAGATGACGACCGTCTGGAGCAATAAATACAAGGAATCCAATCCCATTATACTGGGGGTCAAGATCCGATTATGTGTAATCGTCTGGAAGATGACCGTCGAATATGCGATTGCTACGCCAGTCAACGCCATCGCAATCACTTTGATGCCTCTGCGGGGAAGCGCATAGTCGAAACTGCCGTTTAAACCTTGGAATAAATACAAGGCACAGAACACAGCGGCAAACACTGACAAGATGATCAATTTAGTAGAATTACGCATACGCCTTCCTCCTAAACAGCAGATAGAGGAAGATACCGCTTCCGATGACTCCGACCATTAGACTGATGGATATCTCATAAGGGTAAATGAGAACCCTGCCTAAAATATCACAAATCAGAAGGAAGATCGCACCTAACAAAGCAGTGTGCGGCAAAGTCTTCTTCAAATGATCCCCATGGAAGATCGATACGATGTTTGGGATGATCAAACCGAGGAACGGAATCATCCCGACCGTCAAAATGACGGTCGTCGTAACGAGTGCAACCAAGATAAGGCCGATATTGACAATCCGGTTATACGCAAGACCCAAGTTCCTCGAAAAATCCTCACCCATTCCCGCCACTGTGAAACGGTTGGCGTACAAGTACGTGATGATCAGCACAGGGATGCTTATGTAAAGAAGTTCGTACCGCCCTTTCATGATCATCGAAAAGTCACCTTGCAGCCACGCCGACATGTTTTGGATTACGTTCGACTTATAAGCGAAGAATGTTGTGATCGATGATAGGATGTTTCCGAACATCAGCCCGACGAGCGGAATGAAAATCGCATCCTTGAACTTGATCCGATCAAGGATCTGCATGAATAGCAATGTGCCTGCAAGCGCGAACGCAAACGCGACAATCATCTTCTCGATCGTCGATGCATTGGTGAACAATAACATTGATACTAAGATGCCTAACCGGGTGGCATCGAGTGTCCCTGCGGTCGTTGGCGACACGAATTTATTCCGGCTTAGTTGCTGCATGATCAGACCCGCAATGCTCATCCCTGCCCCGGCGAGTAGAATCGCCACAAGTCTCGGCACGCGGCTGATGAGGAAAATTTCAGTCTCCTCCGACTTGAAATCGAGGAGGTCCAACGGTTTAATCGAGCTCACTCCAACGAATAACGACAGGAATGAGAGTATAAGTAGTGCAATGAACAAATAACGTTTCTTCATGAAGAAAGAACTCCGATATCGAATATTAGCGATCTAACTGAGAATCTCACTAGTGAAAACGATTATCAGTTAGCCACTAACCCAATTATAGCAGTTGTGAATTAAGAGTCAAATGATAATTGAAAATGATTATCAGTTGTGAGATTACAAGATGATAGTCAGTTGTCCGCATCAAAAAAAGCGGTCATGAACAGTTGACTCCAACTGTTCATGACCGCTTGCGTGTTATTACTCTTGATCTTGTCCTTGTTGCATCAATTCTTCCAAATCAACCGCTTCGTCGATCACTTCTTGAGGAACGACAATTTCATCGATCTCATTTATTTTCGTAATGACGGATTTCATCTTTTGAACGATGCGCATTTCTTCCTCTTCGATTTTCATCGTCATATCCATGTCCAAATCGAACGCATTCGTATAGAATGTTTCCTTGTCAATGTACAGGATAACTTCCAAGCTTTTCACATCAATATTTTCAAGCAGCTCAGATTCTTCCTCAGTCATGTCTGCCGGAAGAGACGATCCCATCAAATCTTTCATCAGACCGCTGAACTTATCGCCAGAAGCAGAGAGCGTTAAGATGTACTCATCATCAGTCTGTTCGAACTTGAAATCATCCTTGAATTCATTGAACATCTTCATATCCAACGTCGGATCTGTTTCGCCGCCCATTTGCGCCATCATTTCATCATACATATCCTTAGGCATCTTAATCCATTGGCCTGATTCAGGATCATTCATGAAGAAACCTGACTCAGTCATGTACAGCTCCATGTCCATTTTACCCATCTCGCCCATATCCATCTTCATGTTTTGGTGCATTGCCATTGGTTCGACGATGATGTCCATGTCCATTTTAATTTTCGAATCCATTTCAACTTCTTGACTTGGCATCGACATCTTTTGATCGATATCCATTACAGCATGCATGCTCTTTTGCTCTGCAGATACTTCCATCGCTTTGCTATATACTTCTTGCGCCGTCATCTCACTTTTATTTTCAAGCTCGACTTTTTCACCGGTTCCTGCATCCTTTTTTGGCTCTGCCGCAGATCCGCAAGCCGCCAAACCAAGTGCTAGCACACCGACACCAAGACCCTTTAACCATTTTTTCATCTGTCTCGCTTCCTCTCTTTGTTTCTCTTTATGTCACATCTAATCATACGGTATAAAAGGAAAAGGGTTCCATCATTTATTGCAATTCCTATAATTTGAATCTTTCCTACTACAGGAATCCTCTGTGCCTTTTCTCACTCGCTCTGCTATTTTGAATCCTGAAGTTTTAATGTCCCTTTTGAATGAAATCCGCTATAATGACTGGGAATGACAGAAAGGACATCATACTATGCTGAAAAAATTCGCATCTTATTACAAGCCGCATAAAAGGCTTTTCATCATCGACTTTTCAAGCGCCATATTCGTCGCTCTGCTAGAGTTGGCTTTTCCGATGGCTGTCCAATGGTTCATCGACACGCTTCTGCCTTCCGGAGATTGGGGGATGATCGTCACGACGAGCGTCCTGTTACTGATCGTCTATCTAGTAAGCACATTTCTTCAATACATCGTCAGTTATTTAGGACATAAGCTCGGCATCAACATCGAGACGGATATGAGACAGCAACTGTTCAATCATGTCCACCGGCAGTCATTCAGTTTCTTCGATAACACAAAAACGGGACATGTGATGAGCCGGATTACGAATGACCTGTTTGATATTGGAGAGCTCGCCCATCACGGACCTGAGGATGCTTTCATCGCGGTCATGACGATCATCGGGGCATTCATTCTCATGTTTACCATCAATCCCGAGTTGGCCATCATTGCAATCTGCATGGTGCCCCTCCTCGTTGTGCTCGTGGCATTCTGTAATAGTAAAATGAATGCTGCGTGGCAGAATATGTACGGGAAGATCGCGGATGTCAACGCGCGCGTTGAGGATTCGGTGTCTGGTGCGCGGGTCGTCAAATCATTTACGAACGAAGAATTCGAAATTTCACGTTTCAAAAAAGACAATGGCAGCTTTAGGCTAGCTAAGCTCGTCGCCTATAACGTCATGGCATGGACACATTCGAGCATGTTTATGATGACAAGGCTTGTGACATTGATCGTCCTCGTTGTCGGTGCATGGTTCACTATCAATGAGCGACTGTCAATAGGGGATCTTGTCGCATTCATCTTGTTCGTCAATATTCTTATCAAGCCTGTCGATAAAATCAGTGCCTTGCTGGAGCTGTATCCGAAAGGGATGGCTGGATTCAGCAGATTCCTTGATTTGATTGAACAGGAGCCGGAAATTAAAGATCGTGACGGGGCGAAGTCAGTCAGCCACTTACACGGTGATATTTTATTCGACGATGTCCATTTTCAATACGATGATAATAAATACGTATTGAAAGGTATTGATTTATCAATCAAATCCGGTGAGACGATTGCGTTCGTCGGTCCATCGGGTGCGGGGAAAACAACGATCTGTTCCCTTATCCCACGGTTTTATGATGTCGATTCCGGAGCGATTTCAATCGATGGCATCGATATTCGCAACATGACGCAGCAGTCATTGCGTTCACAGATCGGAATTGTGCAGCAAGACGTCTTTTTATTCACAGGGACGATCAAGGAAAACATCGCGTACGGAAATTTGGATGCATCAGACGAAGAAGTGTTTGCAGCCGCCCAAAAGGCGCATTTAGAAGAGTTCATCGCATCGCTTCCGAACGGCTACGAAACGCAGATCGGTGAACGTGGATTGAAATTATCCGGAGGCCAGAAGCAACGGCTTGCGATTGCGCGGATGTTCTTGAAGAATCCTCCGATCCTCATTTTGGATGAAGCTACTTCCGCCCTGGATACGGAAACGGAACGCATCATCCAGCAATCGTTGAATGAACTAGCTGAAAATCGCACAACACTTGTCATCGCGCACCGATTGGCGACAATCCGGGATGCTGACAGAGTAATTGTCGTGACGGAGGACGGAATTGCGGAAGACGGAAAATACGATGAGTTAGTAAGAAAAGGCGGCATTTTTGCCCGCCTCCATAATATTCAATTCCAAGAGGTTTAACATTTTGAGAACCGGGGGATACTACTACTATCCCACCCCCTTTCTCTTTATAGATAAAAACCGTACCGGCGACTTTCGAGTCACACGGTACGGTTTTTTCGTTCTATTCGTTAATGACTAACAATGAACTCCTCGAACTTGATTCTCTCCGAACCATCCATTTCGACGGTCATCAACGTACCCTCTTCCTCGTACTCCGTCTTCTTCACATTCGCCTTGTCATTCAAATAGGAAACGATATCTCCGCGATCGAACGGAACGAGCAGCTTGCAAGTGATGTATTGTTCAAAGATCTTTTTCTTAATTAATTCTAGCAATTCATCCAGGCTTTCCGCTTCTTTAGCTGAAATCCAAGCGCTATCTGCGGTCTCTCTTGGATAAGGGACCCCTGCAAGGTCAGCTTTATTGTAGACGTTGATGGTCGTAATATTTTCAACGCCGACGTCATGCAGCGTCTCATTCGTCACTTCCATCATATAACGGTATTCCGGATTTGAAACATCAACGACATGCAGAAGGAGATCGGCCCCGCGCGCTTCTTCCAACGTGGAGCGGAAAGCTTTGATCAAGTGATGGGGCAGCTTGGATACGAAGCCGACTGTATCCGTCAGGAGGAATTCTTTATTGTCGGCAAACTTCAAATGGCGCACTGAAGTATCAAGTGTGGCAAAGAGCATATTCTCTTCATATACTTGCTTCGTATGATCCTCGTCCATTTTTTGCAGCATCCCATTCATCAATGTCGATTTGCCGGCATTCGTATAGCCGACGATCGATACGACTGGAATGCCGCTTTTCTTCCGTTGCTTCCGCTGTGTGTCGCGCCGATCGCGTACATGCTCTAGATCTTTCCGAAGCTTAGCAATCTGATCTTCAATTTTCCGGCGGTCCAGCTCAAGCTTCGTTTCCCCGGCCCCTTTGTTCTGGAAGCCGCCACCCGTGCCGCCACCTTGCCTGCTCAAAGACGCACGCAAACCGACGAGCCGTGGAAGCGTATATTGAAGCTGGGCCAACTCGACTTGCATCCTCGCTTCATGTGTCCGTGCCCGCCTCGCAAAAATATCGAGGATGAGCATCGTCCGGTCAATGACCTTAACTTCCAGCTCCTGTTCCAAGTTACGGATTTGGGACGGGGAAAGCTCATCATTGAAAATGATCAGATTCGCATCCGTCTCCTCGTAAAACCGCTTAATTTCTGCGATCTTCCCTTTTCCGACATAAGTGGTCGGGTGCCTTCGCTCCAAATTTTGCGTCACCGTACCGACGACTTGCACATCGATAGCCTCCGCCAAATTCTGCAACTCTTCCATTTCATAATCAAAATGCTCATTATTCTGTTCCTGCACGCCGACAAGAACTGCATATTCCACTAAAATCTCCATAAGCAAACCCCTTTCCTACCGTCTACCGAATTACGACTTCCTGCAATCTATTCTTTCCGTTTTCATGTTCGATGAACCGAAGCCGGACATCCCCGATCATAATATCGTTCGAGTCACCGACTTTCCGTGAAAGGAGGATTGCCCATTCACCCGTATCCCGGAGCGGATCTTCGACGGCAAAAACACAATCCCTGATTTCCATCTCTTCATTAGCCGGAGACAATGCCCCTTCCGATCGCAACTGTTCGAAACGAATTTCCTCAGGTGTTTCCCATTCAATGAAGAAAGGATACGGCAACTCATCGGAAACCGGCTGATCGACAAAGAGCATCTTCCATTTCTTCAGCTCTCCACTCGCAGTCCGGCGCTCTGCATCCAACACGCCGGAAGTCGCAAACCCTTTGTTTGTAATGTCCTCATTAAATTGCTCAATATCGGTTACGGATAAACATAACGTACCCCATCCGTCCTTTTCCTTCAAATCATGAAGCAGCAGACGCGTCAACGGATGATCCGCTTGCTCCGCTACTTCGGGGCGGTCGACAGACAACCATTCCACATACGCATTGTTCACATACAGCAATGCATTATGCGTCCCCCATTTCTCATGCTTTCCGCCGATAATCGCCCGCCTGCCTGCTTTCCTTTGTTCCTCGACGACTTCAACAGGGCTTTTTGATGTGAAATAAACAACATGGTCCAGTTTCATCCAATCCATCCCCTCTTATGAATAGATTACCATATCCAATAAAAGACGACCTCCGCGGCGTTCGCTGGAGGTCGTTCCATTATCTTTCTTTTTTCAATAAAACCGTTGCGTCGTAGAATTCCTTATCGATTTCCGCGTTCGGACGATACGTCAGCAAGCTGACGAAATACGTTACGACTAGGCAGATGAGGAAGCCGGGCACGATTTCATAAAGTGCATCAGACAACGCATCGATTGTGCCCCATATACCGACAGTGACCGCACCTGCAATCATTCCCCATAATGCGCCAGTTGCCGTCAGCTTACGCCAATAAAGGGATAACAAGATAATCGGTCCGAATGCTCCGCCGAAGCCCGCCCATGCAAATGATACAAGTTTCAAGATCGATTCATTGTTCGGCCAAGCGAGCGCCATCGCGACTAATGAAACGACGAGAACCGCCATCCTGCCGAGGAAGACATATCGTTTATCTGTTGCATCCGATTTGATGATCGCCTTATACAAGTCTTCGATAAGAGCCGAAGAAGTGACGATTAATTGTGAAGAAATCGTACTCATAATAGCAGCAAGCACCGCGGCAAGCATGATTCCTGCAATGAAAGGGTGGAAAATTATTTGCCCTAGTGCGATGAACACCGTTTCCTCATCGACCAATTCGGCACCAGCATTTTGCTGGAAATAAGCGATTCCCACCAGCGCGGTAGCGATTGCACCGAACAAGCTCAACGCCATCCAACCAATTCCGATCCGGCGTGCACTTTTCGTCTCCTTGACCGATTTGATTGCCATGAAACGGACGATGATATGCGGCTGCCCGAAATAGCCGAGCCCCCAAGCAACCGAAGAGATGACGCCTGCAACAGTGGCCCCTTTGATAAGGCTAAGTCTGGCAGGATCCACTTCTCTGATACTTGCAGCAGTTTCAGCAAAACCGCCTGTCAATGTCAAACCGATTATTGGAACTAATAGTAATGCGAAGAACATCGTGAGACCTTGTACGAAATCGGTATAGCTGACGGCCAAGAATCCTCCGAATAGCGTATACGCGACAACGACGGCAGAAACGATCAACATTCCGGAATGATAATCGAGTCCGAAAGAACTCATGAAAAACTTTCCGCCCGCAACCATGCCTGAAGAAACATAGAATGTAAAGAATACAAGGATGATAATACCTGACGCAATCCGAAGAAGTCGCGACTTGTCTTTCAGCCGGCTTTCTAAATAGCTCGGAATTGTAATCGAGTCGCTAGATACTTGCGTATACACACGAAGTCTTGGTGCAACGAGAAGCCAGTTTAAATATGCGCCCACCGTCAAACCGATGGCAATCCATGCTTCCGTTAGTCCTACAGCATAAATTGCCCCCGGGAGCCCCATGAGCAGCCAACCTGACATATCTGCCGCACCGGCGCTCAGCGCTGTAACGGCAGGTCCCAGTGAACGGCCACCGAGCATGTAATCGTTAAGATTTGTCGTTTTCCTGAAAGCATACCAGCCGATGAACAGCATCGCCACCATATACACAACAATGGCAATCAGTTGATAGAAATCACTAGACATATTCTCACTCCTGTTTCTATATTCTATTTCTTTTTATAATAGCATTTTTTCAATTAGTAAATGCGCATTTTTAAAATTAACATTTTCACCAATTTATAACAGGTCTCCATCACTTCTTACACATTTCCCGGGAAATGCACATATTTCGACAACACAGCCGATTCATTTGGACGAAATCCTCATAAATGGCGTTTAAGCAAATTGAAAAAGGGAATCGTCAACATAAGGAGGCGATTTCCAATGCCTTGGACTACAAGTGATTATCCTGATTCTTTTAAAAACCTGGAACCAGACGTCAGGAATAAGGCAATTGAAATAGCGAATGCGTTACTTCGCGAAGGGAACGATGAAGGTAAAGCGATATCCATCGCTACAGCAAAAGCAAGGGAATACGTGCATGGGGATAGTGCCGACCGTACGAAATACGTAGCGATAGCACGCAACGAAGATTGGGTCCTCATGAAAGAAGACGGCGAGCGGGCAATTTTCAAGGAAGATACAAAGGATGACCTGTTGGAGAAAGCCAAACCGTATGTAAATGACCAAAACGGAATTCTAGCCGTCTACCACGCAGACGGTTCACTCGAAACAACACTATATGACTGATTTCGCAAATCTTGATAAGAAATAAATAAACAGGTGAAGGTTCTGCATTCCTTCTCCTGTTTGATCTAGTTTTTTACGTTTGGTGACTCAAAGATTCAGTATTCGACATTTCACGAAGTTTGAATTTCTGTATTTTCCCTGATGCTGTCATCGGATATTCATCGATAAATTTAATGTAAGTCGGAATTTTGTGATAGGAAATATTGCCACGGCAAAATGACCGTACAGCTTCCTCGTCAATGATCGCTCCCTTTTTCGGGATGATCCACGCCATCAATTGCTCCCCGTATTTCGGGTCTGGAACACCAACAATTTGAACGTCCGATATACCTGGATGCGTATAAAGGAACTCCTCCACTTCCCGCGGATAAATGTTTTCTCCGCCGCGGATGATAACATCTTTTATCCGTCCAGTAATGTCGATATAACCGTCTTCGTCCATAATAGCGATATCCCCCGTACGAAGCCAGCCATCCTCATCTATCGCCTCACGTGTCGCTTCCTCATTATTATAATAGCCTTTCATCACATGATAACCGCGTGTGCACAGTTCACCCGGACTACCGACAGGCATCTCCTCATACGTCAATGGATCGATAATTTTCACTTCGACAAATGGATGTGGTTTTCCAACAGTGGACACACGCTTTTCAATCGGATCATCGGTTTGCGTCTGTGTGATGACTGGTGAAGCTTCCGTCTGCCCGTAGCAAATCGTAATTTCATCCGCTCCCATGTCGCGTATCACTTTCTTCATCACTTCAATTGGGCAAGTTGAGCCCGCCATGATGCCCGTTCGTAATGTCGACGTGTCGAAATTCTTGAATTCTGGATGGTTCAATTCCGATATGAACATTGTCGGCACTCCGTTAAGTGCCGTACATTTTTCCTCCTGAACTGCTTCCAATACACGAAGAGGGTCGAACTGCTCGAGAATGACCATTGTCGAACCATGGGTAACCGCAGCCAAGTTGCTCAAAACGGCTCCGAAACAATGGAAGAAAGGTACTGGAATGCAGAGGCGATCTTTCTCCGTCAACTTCATGAGATCTCCGATGATCTTTCCATTGTTAACAATATTGTGGTGCGTCAACATGACGCCTTTCGGAAACCCTGTCGTGCCGGACGTATATTGAATGTTAATGACATCGTCGGGCGACAACGTCTTTTCCCGTTCCTCTAATTCTTCATCTGTGATTCCTTGCGCATGAGCTAGGAATTCCGACCACTTATAAATACCGGATTCTTCGCGATCCGACATGAGTATGATTCTTTTCAGTTTAGGAAGCTTGACACTGGTTACGATACCGCCCTCGCTATCCAGCAATTCCGGGCAAACAGAACGGATGATGTCGATATAACACGTCCCTTTGTATCCTTCAGCCAAAATCAACGTTGTCGCATCCGATTGCTTCAGCAAATATTCGAGCTCGTTCGCCTGATAATTCGTATTCACCGTAACGAGGACAGCCCCCATCTTTCCAGTGGCAAACTGGCTCAGCAACCATTGCGGCTTGTTATCGGACCAAATGGCGATATGCTCCCCACGCTCGATCCCCATCCCGATGAATGCCTTCGCGAGCTCATCTGTCTCTCTATTAAACTCATCATATGTTCTTCTGATCCCATGCTCCGGATAAACATAGGCCTCTTGCTCCGGCAACGCTTTCGCCCAATCCCTTACGACCTCGCCAACCGTTTTCCTCAACAAAGACATCCATCTAACCCCTTTCTATAAAACTTTAGTTATTTACATATTATCACAAAATTCAGAAGGTGTCTTAGGTATTTTAATTCAAAAAATGCCATTCCGCCGAATAGGCAGAATGGCTTAACGTCTTTATTCAACAGGGAAGACACGTCCTCTTTCATCCTTATAAACTACGTGATTTCGCTCGAACTTTGTCGGAGAATCAATCCCAGCGGCAGAATGGCTTAACGTCTTTATTCAACAGGGAAGACACGTCCTCTTTCATCCTTATAAACTACGTGATTTCGCTCGAACTTTGTCGGAGAATCAATCCCAGCGGCAGCTGCGATCCGAAACAACCCTTCACGCATCGTCAATATATAATTCGTAACGCGGAATTTCTTTTCCTCTACGACCAGCCCTCTTTGCAGATTTTTATCCGTTGTTGCTACACCTGCCGGACACTCATTCGTATGGCACCGTTCAGCCATGATGCACCCTACCGAAATCATGAAGCCACGGGCAATTTGGACAAGATCAGCCCCCATCGCCAATGCAATCGCCGCTTTGTCAGGCGTCGTGATTTTTCCGGAAGCAATGATCTTTACTTGGTCGCGCACATCATATTTCCGCAAGGCGTCATCGAGCAGGATAAGTGCCGATTTGAGCGGCAATCCGACACTGTCCGCCAAATCTTGATACGTCGCTCCGGATCCACCTTCCGCTCCATCCAAAGAGATGAAATCCGGACCTTTGCCTGTTTCATGCATGAACGACGCCAGCTCTTCCGCATCTTCCTTTCCGCCGATGACGATTTTTATCCCGACAGGCTTGCCGCCACGGTCCCTGATCTGCTCGATGAAATCAAACAATGTCGGGTAGTCCGAGAACTGACGAAAACGGTTCGGGCTGTTGATTGTTGTATACGGAACTACATTCCGGATTTCCGCTATCTCCTCTGTCACTTTTTCCCCTTCGACATGGCCGCCCCGCATTTTAGCGCCTTGCGCCATCTTGATTTCAAAAGCTTTTACTTGCTCAATTTCCGCCTTTTCACGGAGACGCTCCCAGCTGAACTCCCCTTCCTCAGTGCGGAAACCGAATAATCCCGACCCGATTTGCGCGATGATATGGGCATCTCCTGCTAGGTGGTGCGGGGACAGTCCGCCTTCACCTGTGTTCATCCACGCTTCTTTAGCCATGCCGATTCCCTTAGACAAAGCAGTAATCGCATTTTCACCGAGTGCCCCATAACTCATGCCGGATTGGCCAAGCAGGCTCCGGACGTGGAACGGATGCTCACAATTCGGTCCGATGACGACTGCATCCTCTTCAGGCAGAAGCCAGGGCAGTGCAGGAATCTCTTCCCGATGCTCCTTCCGCGAAAATAGATTGTCTTCATCGACACGGTAGCGCATCGTATGGATCAACTCATCATTATCGACACGCATTTCTTCGTTCTGCTTCGTGAACAGCGCATTGCGGATGTAATAGCCTGCTTCTTCAAAATTACGTTTCGATCCGAAGCCGATAATGCTGTTCAAATACTTCCCGGGAAGCACCATATGCAAATATTCTTCACGATTGAAAGGCTTTCCTTCATGATCGGCGTTGAATAAATACTGACGCAGCTCCGGCCCCGTCTTTTCCAGCACATACCTCATCCGTCCAAGCACAGGGTAGTTCCGGAGAACAGAATGCTGCTTCTGCCGTTTGTCGTAAAAATAAAGATAGATAGCGATCGAAATGGGAATGACGACTAAAATAAGGACAAGCAAAGTCGTCGTCAATGATATACCTTCAAACCAATCCATGCGGATCCCCCTTTTCTAAGCGTTATGAGTAGTGTAACATGAACGTATTCACGCAATATAGAATAACGAAATATTCTGGAGGTAAAAATATGATCATCGATTTATTGACATCACACGCATCCGTACGAAAATACAAGGACATTCCTCTCTCAAAGGAAGACGTCCAGGAACTGGTCCACGCAGGCCAACATGCGGCAAGCTCCCATTTTGTCCAAGCCTATTCCGTCATCCATGTCACCGATCAGGAAAAACGGGAACAGCTAGCTGAGCTTTCAAAGAATAAAAGGCAGTTTCTATCCGCCGGAGCCGTATTGATTTTCTGTGCAGATTATTGCCGATTAGCAAAAGCCGCTGCTATGCATGGCAAGGAAATCGATTATTCCCACGCAGAAAACGTGCTCGTCGGCTCCATCGATGTAGCGCTCTTCGCCCAAAACGTTGCCATCGCGGCAGAATCAAAAGGATATGGCATTTGCTATATCGGCGGCATCCGCAATGCCCCTGAGGAAATCAGCGAGCTACTAGGACTCCCGGACGGCGTCGCGCCAATGTTCGCCATGTCCATCGGCGTTCCGGACGAAGCAAACGAAGTGAAACCGAGATTACCGGTCGAAGCGATCATCCATGAGAACAGCTACGACACTGCCAAATACGACGAACTTCTGCCAGCCTACGATCAAACGATGCACGACTATTACCTCAATCGCGGGTCGAACCAAAAGGATACTGCGTGGTCCGTCCAAATGGCCGATTTCCTCGCCGAACCGAGACGGACCTATATGAAAGAATTCTTGGCGAAACGCGGATTCACGTTTAAATAAAATCTCGAACGCGATACTTACGCTTAAAGTGCTCCAAAAGCTCATAAATCCATTTATTCACGCATAAATCACTCCAAATACGCATAAACGCGCTAAACGACGCATAAGCCCTTGGAATAGCTCATAAACTTGAAAATTCGCGCATAAATCGGGTTTTCCACGCATAAACAGCAGTTCACTTCACGGGATTAGCAAACGCTAATCCCTTTTGATATTCTTATATATACATACTCGCCCGAAAAGAGGTCCATCATTATGCAATTTGAAGAATCAGTTGATGAAATCGTCCGCCGAATTCAGGAAGGATCATTCATCCAAGGAACGATCAGCCAGCCCCGTTATAAATCGACCGGCTTACAGAAAGTGAAACTAAAGCCGGTGGAAATTAAAAAAGAAGTCCATATTCAATTTGAATATCACTACGAACGAATTTTGAAACATGAAAATATAAAAATCTCAGACATCCAGACAACCCTCCGTCAACTTTTGGAGCAATTCAAGCAGATGCACGCGGAATTCACGAATGAGAAAGTCCATATCCAGCTGACGAAAAAATTCAAAGTTTCCTGGAAAGGTGAAAAGGCGGCCGTGGCGAAAAAAGTCGACTTGTCGCATAACCGGAAAAAGAACTATCTTTTGGACGATGAAACCCCCTACCCTTTTCTAGTCCGTCTTGGCGTGCAATCTCCAGAAGGCAAGGTGAAGAAGCAGAAATACGACAAATTCCGGCAAATCAACCGCTTTGTCGAGTTCATCGATGACGCACTCGCTTATTTGCCAAAAGATCGTCCTGTCCGTATTTTGGACTTCGGTTCCGGCAAATCCTATTTGACGTTTGCCCTCTATCATTATTTACACATCGAAAAAGGGTTGGATATCAGAGTGACTGGGCTTGACCTGAAAAAGGAAGTCATTGAAGAATGCAATTTGATTGCGAAAGATCTTGGCTATGAACAGTTGGAGTTCCTCGTCGGCGATATTAACGATTACAACGAGGAAACGTCCGTGGACATGGTCGTCACTTTACATGCATGCGATGTTGCAACGGATATGGCATTGGCGCGCGCTGTCAAATGGGGAGCGGAAGTTATTTTGAGCGTCCCTTGCTGCCAGCATGAACTGTTCTCGCAAGTCCAATCACCTGCTCTTGAAGTGATGCTCCAACATGGGTTAATCAAAGAACGCTTCTCGGCACTTGCCACCGACTCCATCCGCGCTGAAATCCTGTCACTCGTCGGATATGACGCTCAGCTGCTTGAATTCATCGATATGGAGCATACACCGAAAAATATTTTGATCCGTGCGTATAAGACCGGTAAAAAACCGACGGCTGAAGGTATCGCCAAGTATGAAGGATTCCGTGATTTGCTGAACGCGAAGCCATTTTTGGAACGGGAATTAAAAGCATCCGGATACTTACAATAAAAATGCATGAAAAAACCGCCCCTGACTTCATCAGACTGGCGGTTTCTTCATGTTATACAGATATTAATTCCTCTTGCGTGTGAATAAATCCATTATAAATTCTCAAGTCAGCCTCATATGCTGCCCGATATGTCGAAAGACTATGCATTTTCACTTTTGCAAAACTGTCTCCATCAACGATTCCGAAATAGCTGTTTAGGATTTCAGCATTGGCCCATGCGGTTTCCTCGAAAGCAATGTCTGCTTGATGCTCTTCAATCAGCGCTGTCATCATCGGCAGATCGGTAGGCCGTTTTTCAGCCGCGGCTTGTTTTTTCATGAGAATGATTTCCTTTGTACGGTCGAGTGAGTCGAGCAATGCGTTACGATCCATTGCATGCCCCAACTCGTGGATGGTTAATACACGAAGATACGTTTCCAGTGGCATCGATTCGGGGAGTTCTTGCCAAGCTTTTTGTACACGGTCAATGTCGACAATGACTTCATCCTTGATGAAATCATACATCATATTGACGCCCGTGCTTTCCTGCTTGAGCTCTACATCCATGTTCACGGCACGGATGGCCGATTCGATCAAAGCGACGATTTGCGATTCCGTCATTCGTTCATTCATTCTCTTTCCCTGACACCCTTTACTGTTAAGTTTCTATCTATGTTTAGCCGAATTGGCATGTATACTTATTCATACATGAGCTTTTTCCAAGCAACCTTTACATTATAAATAAATTACAGCTATATTTCAACAGAGAAATTCCAACTTACACCAAATCGTTAAAAATATGCTAACTCACTAAGTTGGCAGGTTTGTTTCCAACCCCACGTCTAAGAATACATATCCATCGCGCTCATGCTGCCCTTTGAACTCGATAGGTACACGTTTTTTGAAAATCGGTCCATCGACGACAATGGTATGGAATTCCCCCGATTCCCCACACGAATCAATGCCGAGCGACTCGAGTTCATCCATTAATTCAATCGTGAATTCACGCCCGATGAATTCTGCAGACATCATTTTAGTATTGACGACTACAATGTATGCTTCAAAACCTGAATGCACGAACTCCTCCAATAATTGACGGCGAGGCTCCATCCATAGGGGGTGAACTGCATTCATTCCAACTTTTGCGCATGCTGTTCGAACCCATGTCAAATGATCCTCAAGGTCGATATCCCCAAAAACTCCATCAGCGATGCCCGCATCTACGCATTCTTGCATTGCATCTAAAAATTGCTCTTCGTAGCTGTTCCAGTCGGCACCACGGATCATTAAAGGAATACCGAGGCTATCCGCCTGCGCCCGGATTATTTCCAACGGCAAGGCATGTGACTTCGAATGTTCTTTATTCTTTTCAAACATCGTCCAAATCCGCTTCGCGACTCCCCCTGCTTGAAGTGCGCGATAATACGCCAACGCCGAGTCCTTCCCGCCGCTCCAAGAGGCGACGAATGGTTGGTTGTTCATTTGCAACACACATCCCTTACGTTATATTGGTGTCAACACCGCCTGTTGGTGATGGATCTATACATTCGATGACATCTGAATCAAAAAAGTCCCCGTATTATCTTGTCGGGGACTTTCCTTATTCAGCCGCTTCTAATGAGCAGCCGTTTATACGTAGTTCATCAATTGTCTTCTTCAATTGCTTTAAATGGCATTTTTCGTACAGGCCGACAATCGGAAACCATTGTTCCAAAGGCATCGAGCCGAGATTCGGATGCTTGAATGACTTCTCACGCAATTGGTCTTTGCAGCTGCAATCATAGACATCAAGCAAATAAATTCTCGAGTTATGAAGCTCCTCTTTAATTTCCGGAATTGATTTATACGTATGTGTCGGTTGCGTTTCTATAGGAAGATCCCCTTTGACGAGCAAGCTTCCAGAAAGGACGATCATTTTCTTCGAGGCTTTTGGACTCTCAGGATTCTTCAATTCTCCTGCTATTTTTGAAGCTATATATGTTTCCATCAATGCAAGATGCTCCAAAATTTGCTTTGGAGACCAGCCGCCTGTTGACGGAGTACCGTTGAACTCTTCATCAGTCATCCCATCGATGGTTTGATAGATTTTTCTGCGGATTTTATTATTCCCCTCAAAAACCATTATATCTCTCCTCATGTAGAACGAAATAGGAGCATTCAATTCTCTCCCACAGCATACGACGTTTTGAAGAAAATTTAAAGTGGTAAAAACATATTCAGAAAAATAAATTGTTGGTTATATTTGTAATAAAGATGTTTATGCGTTTTTAAACAGATTTATGCGTATATATAAGCATTTATGAGGCATTTTCGTGATATATGCGCATCTTTTATGACTTATGAGCCTTTGAAGCAATTTATGCGTCTTTTCTAGAGTTTATGCGCGTATTGTAAAAAACGCTCCATCCTTGTCGGATGGAGCGGTGTGATTATGCAGGCATCGGCGTGTCTGTCGGTTCTGCATAGCCTTCTTTGTATGTTTCATCGATGAATTCACGGATTTCTTTCATCGACTTGCCTTCTTGTTTCATTTGTACCGATTTAACCGCAATCTCCAAGCATACGAGACAGCGTGTTCCATGGTCGTCCCAGACGACAGAACCGTCTTCGCGGATTTCATCGACGAAGCAGTTCAAGTTGTGGCCATGCCCGGCACTTTCACCGCAGCCGCAATAGCACGGCATGTAAGTTAGCACATCAGAGGCGGATGCTGCAACTTGATAGACGAGGCGCATATCCTCGGGCTTGTCATCCAAAAACTTCGGCAAGACTGCGGCTGATTCAGTTACTTCCTGCAAGTCCCCATTCGGCAAATGTTTTTCATGGCCCACTTCCAAATGTTCGTCTTCCGAGTGTTTTTGCGCCTTCTCACCGCAAGCGGAAAGGATAAGGATCAGTATAAGCATGATAGGCATTAGTTTTTTCATTCATGTCTACTCCTTTGCTACGTCATTGTCCTTCCATCATATCGGATAATGGTAAGGAGTAGGGTTACAACTTTGTGGACATTGCGCCTCGTTTATTCTCTTTCTGCTTGATCCAATAACGGATGCCTTTGCCAGCTAACGGCTCATCTGAAAACCGTGGAATGACATGCAGATGGGCGTGAGGAATCGACTGCCCGCCCACTACATCCGTATTCCATCCGATCGTATAGCCTTCGTGGTTATAACGTTCTTCCAAGTATGCCTTCGCTTTCAGCAAGAGCTCCTGCGTATCCCGCCACTCTTCAGGCGTCAATGAAAACACATTTTCCGCATGCCGTTTCGGTACGATCAGGCCACTGCCTTCCAACACTTTTTGCTCGGAAGGCTTTAGGATATAGGCGCATGTTTCTGTCTCAAAAATGATTTGCTGCTCAGGATCTGCGGCCAAGTTACAATAAGGGCAATTTTCTTTGTACATTTTATCGTCCGATCATCTTGGAAGGATCAACATATTCATCAAATTGCTCTTCTGTTAATAAACCAGTTTTCAGTGCCGCTTCCTTCAACGTCGTTCCTTCTTTATGTGCTGTTTTCGCGATTTTTGCTGCGTTTTCATAACCGATATGCGGGTTTAGCGCAGTCACAAGCATCAAGGAGTTTTTCACTTTGCTATCAATCTCTTCCCGGTTTGGCTCGATGCCGACCGCACAATTGTCATTGAAGCTGCGCATGCCGTCTGCGAGAAGCTTTGCAGATTGCAGGAAGTTGTAGATGATGACCGGCTTGAAGACGTTCAGCTCGAAGTTTCCTTGGCTTGCCGAGAATCCGATAGCTGCGTCATTCCCCATCACTTGTGCTACAACCATTGTGAGGGCTTCACTTTGCGTCGGATTGACTTTGCCCGGCATGATGGAGCTGCCCGGTTCATTTTCAGGAATTGTAATTTCACCGATTCCTGAACGCGGGCCGCTTGCTAACCATCTTACGTCGTTCGCGATTTTCATCAGATCCGCTGCAAGGGCTTTTATCGCACCATGTGTATAGACGACTTCGTCATAGCTTGTGAGGGCATGGAATTTATTTTCCGCCGATGTGAAAGCGATGCCGACCGATTTTGAAATTTCTTCTGCAACTTTTTCACCGAATCCTTTCGGTGCATTCAGTCCTGTACCGACAGCAGTTCCGCCAATTGCAAGTTCCTTCATGGACTGGACGCTTTCGTTCAGCATTTTCTCTGTCTTTTCAAGCATGCGATGCCAGCCGCTTATTTCCTGGCCCAATGTAAGAGGCGTCGCGTCTTGCAGATGTGTACGTCCGATCTTGATAATATCCATGAACTCTTCGGATTTCTTGCCGAGGGTTTCTTTTAAGACTTGTAAGGATGGCAGCAATTCACGCTCCACAGCGATCACGCCTGCGACGTGCAGTGCAGTCGGGAATGTATCGTTGGAGCTTTGCGATTTATTCACATCATCATTCGGATGAAGGCGCTCTTCCTCGCCCCACTCCTCCAACAGCTGGTTGCCACGGTTCGCAAGCACTTCGTTCATATTCATGTTGGATTGCGTTCCACTGCCGGTTTGCCAAACGACAAGCGGGAAATGGTCGTCCCATTTGCCTTCAATCACCTCTTCGGCAGCCGCCACGATTGCTTTCGTTTTCACTTCCGATAGATTGCCAAATGAGTTGCTCGCAATTGCAGCCGATTTTTTCAAATGGGCGAACGCACGGATGACGCCGAGCGGAATCCGTTCTCCACCGATTTTAAAGTTCTGCTTGCTCCGCTGTGTCTGCGCGCCCCACAACTTATCCGCTGGTACTTTGATTTCTCCAAACGTGTCATGCTCGATACGATATTCCATTTTCCCTCCGCCTTTCAATAGATTATTCAAACTCCTCTATCTATCATGCACTTTTTTAGAGTTGAAATAAAATGAAAAGACCCGGTTATCCGAGTCTTTAAGAATCAGGCCAATTTCTTTTCCTGGTATATTTCTATAAACCTATCTACTACATCTGGATGGAATTGTGTCCCTTTGCCTCTTCTCAGTTCTTCGAATGCCTCTTCTGCTGTCACCGCTTTTTTGTAGACGCGTTCCGTTGTCATTGCGTCATAGGCATCGACGACAGAGACGATGGCGGCTTCCAGGGATATTTCATCCCCTTTCAATCCATAAGGGTACCCTTTGCCATCGTATCGCTCATGATGCTGTTCTACGATGAATGCGGCATCCTTCAACCACTCCACTGGATGGGCGCGCATAATGTTTGCTCCGGCTTGGGAATGCAATTTCATGATTTCCCATTCTTCCGGCGTGAGCTTTTCGGGTTTATTTAAGATTTCGAGAGGAATTGCGAGTTTGCCGATATCATGGAAGTGAGCACCCCACCGCATCAATTTCAGTCTGCTTTTCGGCTGGTCCATCCGTTTCCATACTTCAATGGCATATTGCCTGATCCTATCGCAATGGTGATACGTATAACCATCCACAAGCGCGACTGCATCAATTTCGGTTTGCAAAGTTTGGGTTTCGAAAAATAATTGTTCATAGAAGTCCGCATCCATTTTCATGAGGATTTCCGCGTCGGATGTTCCGTAAAACGTGACTACCTTGTCGTAGCAGGAAGCATCCATCGTTTCTCCGATACGCATTTTTGTGCGCGTACCGCGGTATTCGATATCGACTTGGCCATCCAGCAGCGTGTACGTTTCGACAATCGTGTTCTCCGGGTTATATTGGGCGCAGAAAGAGCCTCCTTCATTCAATGAAAAAAGGGCTTCTGCAACGTTTTTCCATCGCCCCATAAACGTAATCTGTCCCGACGTCATCCGTAATACGGGGGGCAGGACATCTATTTGTCGGGGTCTGTCGTTTCGAGTGGTTCCCATAGGCATCCTCCGTCAGGCAGGTTTCGACTATCTCCGCATGTTTCCTCCATTATAACGAATAATGCCGGGAATTTCCATAGTTATTTTTGAATAAATAGAATATACTTTCTTTTATATTTCTTGTCTCAGTGCTTGAATGACGTCAATTTTTGTCGCCTTGCGAGCCGGGCGCCAGCCAGAAATCATGGCAACTGTAATGCTGATTGCGGATGCGATGATGACAAGCTGCCATGGAATGATGGAAAACGTTATATCTAAGCTTGCGATCTCCTCATCCCCGAGTGCGGCTGAAACGATGATCGGCAATACCATATTGGCAATGAAACTGACGCCGTAAGAGATGATGACTGCGATGATTGTTCCTATTATTCCGATCCAGGCACTTTCCATTAGGAACAGTCTTTGAATCAGTTTCGGGCTTGCTCCGATCGCTTTCATGACACCGATTTCCCGCGTCCGTTCTGTAACGGCCATTGTCATCGTGTTGAAGATGCCGATGGAGGCAATTAAGATTGCAATCGTGCCGACGAAGACGAGGCCAGCTTTGAATGCTAGGAAGAAGACGTCAAGCTGTTCGAGCTGGTCAGCAATCGAGTAAACGGAATACCCTTCGTCTTTGAGCGCCTTGCTGACAGCGGTTACGTTTTCCAAGTTCTTGGCATACACATTGACGTTTCCGTAGAACAATTCACTATTCTCGTCATCAACGTGACTAGTGAAAATTGTGGTCAAGTCAGGCATGATGGCTGAATCCGCATATATATTGAAATCCATGATCCAATCCTTCGCCGGCTCTTTCGCGACGCCTACAATGGTCAACGTAGTTTCTTCCGGGAACAGTTCCTTTTCTTCATACAATCCCATTTTGTATGTGAACTGTTTGCCGATTAATGAACCTTTATATGTTGAAGGCTCCGCTTCCTCGACTGTATTTGGTTCAATCAGATTTTCTGCGAAGTGGCTTCCGACAACGACTTCAGATTCATTTTCCGGCATGCGTCCTTCTTGTAAGGCGAAGCCCACTTTGGCTTCCTCTTGGAATTCCGTGACCGTCATGTTATGGCTGCCGATGAACCCGTCCAGTTCCGATTGCTGATTGATGCTTACAGACTGGCGGAAGACGACCGCCTTCACATGTTCACGTTTTTTCAGGTCCTCCACTTTTACCTGATTCATTTCACTTGAGTACACTTCTATTTGGTTCACCAACCGGTTATCGAGTATTTCGTTCCGCAGCGTGTCGTGGATGCCGAACCCGACGGAAGCAAGGACAATCAGGAAGGCTGTCCCCATCGTTGCTGCAAGGATTGTCATGAAGACACGTAGTTTGTTCTTTTTGATATGTTGTCGGACGAAATCGATTTGATCGTTAACTTGCATGTCCAACACCCCCTTCCGATAATTCACCGTCATGCATCTTGTAAACGCGATCCGCGGTTTCCGCCACTGTGTCGTCATGTGTAATGATGATGAATGTGATGCCACGAGTTTTATTGAGCGATTGGATGAGCAGCAGGATGTCCTGCTCTGTCTCTGAGTCAAGGCTCCCGGTTGGCTCGTCCGCAAAGATGATCGGCGGATCGGTGATGAGTGCACGCGCGATGCTCACCCGTTGCTGCTGACCTCCCGATAATTCATTCGGATAATGGTCTTGCACCTCTGTCAAGCCGACGAGCTGAAGAAGCTGTTGGACTTTTTTCTGGCGATCCTTTTTGGCAACGCCGGCGAGTTTGAGCGGCAACTCCACATTTTCAAATGCCGTAAGACCCGGCATGAGCTGGAAATTTTGAAAGATGAAGCCGAAATGATCGAGGCGGAATTTAGCGCTCTCCGCCTCACTGAAAGTGGATGTCCGAACGTCGCCGATTTGGATGATGCCGGCATCGGGCTTCAGGAATCCCGCCAATATATGAAGAAGCGTCGACTTCCCTGACCCGCTTCGACCGACAATCGAAACGATCTCTCCCTCATTGATTGCGAAGGACAGCCCTTTTAGAACGGGAATTTTTCGCTCTTTGCCTTTCTTGCCGATTTTGAATGAATGTGTTAATTCTTGAACCTGTATCATGATTTCCCCTCCAACGTAGTAACTGTTTCTCATTGTAGGGGAAGATTCTTAAGGGGGAGTGAGGAGAAAAATGAAGAAATTCTTAAGATGTGGGTGGGCTTTGGATGCGGATGGCATCACTTTGGACGCGGAGCAGCTTACTTTGGACGCGGATAGCACCACTTTGGACGGGGAGCAGCTTGCTTTGGACGCGGGCGGCATCACTTTGGACGGGGCCGTGCTTATTCGCGCCAAATGCTTTTGACAATTAAAAAAACACCCGTACCACGAATGTGGTCCGGGTGTTCAAGCAAAGCTTATTCCTCATCAACAGGTTTCGGTTTGACTGGTGTCGGCTTCGTACGAAGTTCTTCCGCCAAGTTGTCGATGCTAGGACGAAGATTGTTTTTACCAACGTAGCTTTCCATCATTTCTTTTACATCGATGCCTGAAGAGGCTTTCAATGTTTCTTGCAGAGTGGACATCAGGTTCGTTGCGTATGATGTCACTTTATTGGCACCGCCGCCTTCACCACTGCCTGTGTCAACAACAGTGATTTTATCGATGTTAGAAAGCGGGCTTGCAATTTGCTTCGCGTATTCTGGAATCATCTTAACGATCATGTCAAGCACAGCTGCCTGGCCGTATTGTTCGAACGCTTCCGCGATTTTGCGTTTCGCTTCTGCTTCCGCGAGACCTTTCAGGCGGATGACGTCAGCTTCGGATTCACCTTGCGCACGCTGAGCGTCGGCTTTTGCCAACCCGTCAAGGCGGATTTTTTCAGCTTCCGCAGATGCACGTGCTTCAATGCGATACTTCTCTGCTTCCGCTTCAGCCATTTGACGAGACTTATCCGCGGCTGCGTTTTGCTCGATCGCGTAACGGTCTGCGTCGGCCTTTTTCTTAACTTCGGAATCATATTGCTTTTCACGGCGCAGGATCTCTTTCTCTTCCAACTCGATCTGCTTTTGACGCTCGATGATTTTGACTTGCATCTCCTGCTCCGTAACTTCTTGTTTCGCACGGGCGGATTCTAGCTCATACGCTTGGTCGGCGCGCGCTTTCGCGATATCTTGCTCGCGGCGGTAGTCAGCGACTTTCAACTGATTTTCCTTCTCCGCTTCAGCAATTTCCGTAGCACGTTCGATTTCAGCTTTTTGTGCTTCCTTCGATGCTTCTGCGTTCTTGATGCGCGTCTCTTTTTCCGCTTCGACTGTAGCAATGTCTGCATCGCGTTTCACTTGGGCGATACGCGGTTTACCGAGTGAATCCAAGTACCCGTTTTTATCGCGTACATCTTTGATCGTAAAGGAAACGATGACAAGCCCCATTTTAGCCAAATCCTGCGAAGCGACACGTTGCACTTCCTGGGAGAACTTATCACGATTCTTATAAATCTCTTCGACCGTCATGGATCCTAGAATGGAACGCAAATGTCCCTCGAGAACTTCCTTCGCTTCATTTTCGCGGTCGGCTTTCGCTTTTCCTAAAAACTGCTCCGCTGCCGTCGCGATTTCAGTAATCGATCCGCCGATCTTAATGATTGCTGTTCCGTCCGCCATGACGGGAACCCCTTGTTCCGTATACACTTCAGGCGTCGTCACTTCTAGTTTGCTAGAGAGCAAGCTGAGAGGTTCCGCTTGTTGGAACACAGGGAAGACGAATGCTCCCCCGCCACGGATGATTTTAATCCGGTTGCCCGAGTCATCCGTATGTACGTTTTTCGATCCTAAATAACTACCCGTGACGATCAGCGCTTCATCCGGTCCGACTGTCTTGTACTTTGAAATGTACACAAGGATGACAGCAAGCAAAATGAACACGACAATCCCGATGACAATAAACATTCCTGAAATTCCTGGCATTCTGTTTCCCCCTTAATGGATTGGTTTTGATTTGATCACTTGAAGCGGAAAGGCTCATATTCCTTTACGATGAACGTTCCTTCCTTCACTTCGATGACCAACACTTCTTTTCCGTAGTCGATCGCTTTGTTTTCATACCCCGCAGCCCTCTTCGAAATGATGCCATTCACCGTTTCGATGATGATTTCGCCAAAGCCGTCAACCGGTACCGGAACGATGACTTTGCCGACTTGGCCTGTGAGTGATTCATCGGTATAAGCAAGCGATACTTCTGCGGATTTCAAAGGAAGGAGCACGAAGAAATATAGAAGGAAGTCCAATGCGGTCGCTGCCCCAAGCGCAATGATCAAGATCAGCAAATGATTCCATTCTGTCGTCAACTCCAATATATATCCCACTGCTGATGTAAATGAAATGAATGCAAGAATGACTGCGGGATCCAAAATCGGACTCGCATCGCCAATCCCTTCTGCAATGTCACTGAATAGAATGTACAGCACGGTCGCTAATCCTGCGATTATGAGCACGGTCAAATAGACATGGATGACCGGCATTCCGAACACTTCCATCCTCTCACCTCGCCTTCTCCTATTTGAATTCTACTATACATACGGTCGACCGATAATAAAGTTTCAAAATTCCTGGAAATAAATTTCGATTTTTTCAACATCAGAACTCTACCACATTATGACTTAAAAAAGAAATCAGCCCGTATATCTGTACTTATTTTCATTGTTTTTTGCTATGATAAGACTACTAAAAATTGATTCCGGAAACGGATGGAGGCTTAAAAATGTTCAGTCCACGTAAAACCGATCCTTTTTTCGCAGCTCTTTTGGAGATTGCTGAGCATGTCCAAGAAGCGATGCACTATGCGAATGACTTCAAAGTGACGTCGGTTGCAGATTTAAAAGAAGTAAGCATCAAGTTAAAGCAATACGAAACAGAAGGCGATGATCTGATTCATGACCTTATCTCAAAACTCAACATTTCTTTCATGACGCCGATTGAACGGGAAGATATTTTGCAATTGGCAATTAAGATGGACGATATCCTCGACGGCATCGAACATTTCGCGGCGAATCTTGAAATGTTCTCGCTGACGGAAATCGACGAATATGTCCAGAAGTTCATGGATAATATCGTGAAAAGTTCCGATGAAATCGTCAAGGCGATGGAATTGCTTGCGAAGAAGAAACTTGTCCAGATGCGGGATCACGCTGTTTTGATTAAAGAATATGAGCGGATTTGCGATGAAGTCCTTCGCACATCGATCAAACAGCTGTTCATCCGTGAAAAGGATCCGATCCGCATCATCCAGTTCAAGGATATTTATGAGTTGCTGGAAGACATTGCGGATCATTGCCAGGACGTTGCGAACACACTTGAAACAATCATCATGCGAAACGCGTAAGGAGCAGCTTTTATGGATATGATATTGTTTCTCACGATAGCTATCGTAGTTTTTGCGCTCGCATTCGATTTCATAAATGGCTTCCACGATACGGCGAATGCCATTGCGACTTCGGTATCGACACGAGCATTGAAACCACGGACAGCCATCTATATGGCTGCAATAATGAACTTCATCGGCGCATTGACGTTTACAGGCGTCGCCAAGACCATTTCCAAAGATATTGTCGATCCTTTCATGTTGGAAAAAGGATCTATTGTCATATTGGCTGCCCTTACTGCTGCGATTGCATGGAATTTAATCACTTGGTATTACGGCATTCCTTCAAGTTCATCGCATGCGTTGATCGGTTCGATCGCAGGTGCCGCCATTTCAGCGGCAGGATTTGGGGTTTTGAATTACGGCGGGTTCGTCAAAATCATGCAAGCTCTACTCATTTCCCCGTTCATCGCAATTGCGGCCGGGTTCCTGATGATGACGCTTTTCAAGGTTTTATTGAAAAACCGGAATTTGTTCAAGGCGAATAAACGGATCCGTTATTTGCAGATTGGAACCGCGGCCCTACAAGCATTCACGCACGGTACGAACGATGCCCAGAAGGCGATGGGGATCATTACAATGGCATTAATTGCCGCACAGTTGCAGACAGGCGACGATATCCAACTTTGGGTTCGGATTGCTGCTGCCACTGCGATGGGGCTTGGGACATCCATCGGCGGATATAAAATCATTAAGACTGTCGGTGGGAAGATTATGAAAATCCGTCCAGTCAACGGAGCAGCTGCCGATTTGAGCTCTGCTATGATCATTTTCGGCGCGACGCTCATCCATTTGCCTGTCAGCACGACTCATGTCATCTCATCCGCAATCATGGGAGTCGGCTCGGCGCAACGTGTTAAAGGCGTCAAATGGGGAGTTGCGAAAAAAATTGTCCTCACGTGGGTGATTACAATGCCTATTTCTGCAGCTCTTGCCGCCATTGTGTATCAAATTTTGAATTTATTATTGTAATACAAAACTTTTCACTTGCATTGCCAAATGGCCTCTGGTATGATAAAGGAGAATTATTTTTGTTCGGCGCGATGGTCACGATTTAACGCTTGACCGCTTCAAGACTTGAGCAAGGATAGTAACACAATGTGTGCTTTGCACACAAGGAGGAAACAAACATGGAACAAGGTAAAGTAAAATGGTTTAACGCAGAAAAAGGTTATGGCTTCATCGAACGTGAAGATGGCGACGATGTATTCGTACACTTCTCAGCTATCCAAGGTGATGGCTTCAAAACTCTTGAAGAAGGCCAAGACGTGACTTTCGAAATCGAACAAGGTCAACGCGGACTTCAAGCAACTAACGTTGAAAAAAACTAATTTGAATTAACCCTTCAAAACCACTTCCTTCGGGGAGTGGTTTTTTTCGTATTTATTCCTGGATAGTACATGTGCTTTAGACGCGGGAGCTACCTCATTGGACGCGCAGCGGATGGCTTTGGACGCGGAACTATCTTCTTTGGACGCGCAGCGGCTGGCTTTGGACGCGGAACCTTCCTCTTTGGACGCGCAGTGGCTGGCTTTGGACGCGGAACCTTCCTCTTTGGACGCGCAGCGGATGGCTTTGGACGCGGAGCCATCCTCTTTGGACGCGCAGTGGATGGCTTTGGACGCGGAACCATCTTCTTTGGACGCGCAGTGGATGGCTTTGGACGCGGAGCCATCCTCTTTGGACGCGCAGCGGCTCACTTTGGACGCGATTCTCCCAAACTATCCCTTCAAAAAAGACATTCCTATCCAATTTCGATATGATAAGGAGCAGACAGAAAGATTGGGGAGGACGATGGTATGCGCACACTTGCGCTTTTTGTTACGAAGTATTATAAAACGATCATGATTGCCTGGATTGCACTTTTCATTGCCATGGCCATTTTTGCAATCCGTTTGCCTGGGCTGCTTGCGGGTGACGGCTTCAGGATGGATGGAGAACATGAACAAGTGATGAAAATCGCTTCTGAGAAATTCGATTTACCGGCAGAAACGATGTTTGTCGTTTTCGATAAAGCAAGTGATGCAACGATTGCGTCCACTTTGACTGAAATTGAGAAGCTGGATCTTGCTTCCGAAGTCGTTTCCCCTTTGGATAACGAAGAGCAATATACGAAGGATGTCTCCTATGCATTGCTCCACTTTGAAGAGAACGGCAAGGATATGTCCAAAGTCGTTACAGATATCCGGAAAGCGATCGGTGACGAGAAAGGCATTGTCCTAACAGGCCAATCCGCCATTACGAAAGATATCAATAGCGCGAGCCAACGCGATTTGATGAAGGCGGAGGCGATCGGCTTGCCAATCGCAATCATCGTCCTTCTTTTTGCATTCGGTTCACTCATGGCTTCGATGGTTCCGTTGATCGTCGGTGTTGCGACAGTCGTATCGACGTTCGGTGTGTTGGCTTTAGTTGGCGGACAGATGGAGTTGGCTATTTTTGTATTGAATATCGTTCCGATGCTTGGGCTCGCTCTGAGCATCGACTTTTCGCTTCTGTTCATTAGCCGCTACCGGGAAGAGCGATTGAAGAGCGATGTGCTTGAGGCTGTTGCGACAACGATCCGTACTGCGGGCCGCTCTGTCATTTTCTCGGCCTTTTGTGTGTTCATCGGTCTAGGTGCAATGTTTATTATCAAAGTCGAGATCTTCCAAAACATTGCGCTCGGCGGAATGATTGTCGTCGGTATGGCGGTGCTCAGTTCAGTTACGTTGCTTCCGGCGATTTTAATAATGCTCGGCGACCGGTTGAATAAAGGCCGCGTGTTGAAGGTGAAGGAAAACGGCTCTGATCGATGGAGGCAGTTCGCCAATGCCGTTATTAAACGTCCCATTCTTATTACAATTGTGGCGCTTGTTTTACTGGGCATTGCAATAATTCCTGTGAAAAATATGGATTTGACGATTCCACAGATCGATTCATTGCCGGCGTCGTATGATACTCGGGCTTCGTACGAATTGATGGATGACACGTTCGGGCTCGGTAAGCGATCGCATGTGTACTTGATCGCGGAACGTGATGGCGGCTGGACTGATGCGGAAGGCTTGGATGCAATGAAAGCGTTGGAAGAAGATTTGGCCGATGATCGATTGGTCGACAAGCTGACTACAATTTTCACTGCTAGCGGAGTCGGTTCTCCTGAAGAATGGGAGCAAGCGATGCAAGTACCTGAAATGAAGGCCCAGCTTGAACCGCTTCTTGATTCATTCGTCAAGGATAATCAAGTATTGATTCCAGTTACGCTTCAGGCGAAAGGCACGTCCGACGAAGCGCAGCAATGGGCGCGGGATTGGTCACAGCAATCCGAATGGAATCTGTTGGTGGGTGGTCAACCGAAGTTCAATCAGGAAATCTTTGATGAGATTTTCGGCAATATCGTGTCTGTGCTAACAATAATCCTAGTGTCGACGTTCATCATTCTTATGATTGCATTCCGCTCGGTGCTTATTCCGTTGAAGGCGATTTTGATGAACATCGTTGGGCTATCCGCGACGTTTGGAATCCTCGTCTATATTTTCCAATATGGCCATTTCGGAATGCATCCTGGAACGATTGCGCTCATCATTCCGATCCTCGTCTTCAGTCTCGTCTTCGGCTTGAGCATGGACTATGAAGTGTTCCTCATTTCTCGGATGCAAGAGGAATACGCGAAGACGTTCGATAATGATCATTCGACGGTCGAAGGGCTTGCGACGACAAGTAAGATCATTACTTCCGCTGCATTGATCATGATTGTATTGACGGGTGCATTCGCGTTCACAGACGTCATGCCGGTGAAGCAGATTGGCGTCGGCATCGCGATTGCGGTCGCCATTGATGCAACGATCATCCGCCTGTTGCTTGTTCCGAGTTTAATGAAATTATTTGGCAAGTGGAACTGGTGGATGCCGTTTAGGAAAGGTGAATACAAAGCTGGGAATTGGCATTAACTCCATGACAATAGAAAAGCTGCCTGGACAACGAATTTTTCCGTTTGTCCAGGCAGCTTTTACTTTTTATCAATAATCTCAACTTGCGGGTCTTCCTGCCGGTCTTTATCAAACTGTGCTGTCATTGCAAAATAGATGATTGCAACGACTGCGAGGACAAAGACGACGAGCCCGATGACGAGCGTTCTTCCCTTCATTTGGCGTCACCCCCTGCTAAGCTTGAATTTCTCCTCTTTCAAATAGTCGACGGCTTCCTGATAATCGCCGAAACCCTCTTCCAGATTGGCGCCATGGTAAATATTGAAATAGCCTTCTTCTCCAAGCAACGTCAGCTTCTGGCCTTCCTCATTCACCCACACTTCTTCAATCGATTCCTCTTCTTCAGCCTCTTCGGTTGAAAGTGCACGGATGGCGTCGCGGATTGTCTTTTTCAACTCTTCTTCCGTCGCTTCACGGATGTTGACGAGCCCGCGGTCATCCGTCTCGTAACCCGGGACCCCTTCCAGGTACACAAATCCATTGCCGTTCGGATGAAGATGCTGCACAACGACTGTTTTTTCATAAAGGCTATCTTCAAAATGGTAATTGAGCCGCTTCATCGACACTTCTTTCCGCGTCAGTTCAGGGAATGTCTCAATGATTTGCTGTTTTTGTTCGAATGTTAGCATGTTTTGGCCACTCTTTCTTTGTCAAATGTCTTTCCAGTATACCATCATTCATCCCTCACCGTTAGACCGAGCGCACGCGCAAAGCCGAGCGCCTGCTCCGTCGACACGATGCATCCCGCAATCTTCGGCACTGTCACTTCGATGCGCTCGTATGTATTGTCGGATAAATCCACGCCATCCAAATCGGTTTCCGAGAAATTCGCATCGTCAAGCTTGCACTTTTCAAATCGGACCTGTTTGAAATCGCATTCGTAAAAATCACTATCCTCTAAGTTGCACTCCGCGAACTCAACTTCCTTCATTTTAGAAAAATTGAAGTTCACATAGCGGGCGTCACATTCCTTCATGAGGAGATGTCCTATATTGGAATTGGCCATATCTATACCCGTCAGCTTGGAAGCAACGATTTCGCATCGGTGAAACATGACATTTTCCATTTGAACGTTTGAGAAATCGCATGTTTGGAATGATACATCAACGAATTCTGCGCCTCTCCAATCACTGTTCGCAAATGACATATCCTTGAACACGCAATTATCGAACACGAGGCGCTCCCCATCTGCACCCGGCATTACACCGCCTTCAAATCTCGCTTTTTCTATAAACCCGTCTCGGTTCCATATATCTGAAGGCCTCAACAACTCATGTTCCATCGACAATTTCGGTTTCACCCGCTTGTCCTTTTTATTCGCCATGCAATCCCTCCTATCGCGTCTTCCATTCAATAATAATGACGAGCAGTATAACAACGATGAACGCCAACATATAAAACCAATTTGGAATCGAACTTATTCCACTGAACATCTGTCCTCTCCCCTTCCGAGCGATCTACAAATCTTGATTATCACCGTTCACATTGAGCTTATCACCGCTTATGGACCGTTTATCACCGCTTAGACTGGGTTTATCACCGCTCATGCATGCTTTATCACCGCTCGCAACGACTTTATCACCACTTAGTCGCTTTCCCCCGACCGCCGAACACCCGAAATCACCCGCAAATCAATCGTTATCTCTTTCATTCCCGTCGCAATCACTTCATCAACCCGCTCTTCACTCGCATTCCATGTGAGCGGCGTCATGCGAATCAATGGCGCGAGCAGCCCATCCGGCAGCGCAAACGTGTATGTTACCCGTTCCGTCTCGACTGCATCGAACTGTTCAGAGAACCTTGCTACCGGGTCAGCCTCTTCTTTCTGCTGCTTCCCTTCGTAAAAGACGTCCCGCAATTCCTGCAAGTACCCGCTTTCCGGTACGACTTTCACCAACACGCCGCCCGGTTTCAGCAGCCGGGTAAACTCCGCGTAATTCGCCGGTGATAAGACGTTCAAAATTGCATCGATACGAGCATCCGAAAACGGCATAGCAGCCAGGTCTGCCACACTCCAAATGATTCCCGGGTAAGCTTTCGAAGCTGCCGTAATGCCTTCCTTCGCTAAATCAATGCCTATGCCGACACTCCCAGTCCGCATCCGAGAATGAACTGTTTGCAAATGGGTCCCCTCCCCGCAGCCCGCATCCAATACGACAGGACACTCAACTCGCGCCAATTGATCATCCAAATGGGAAATGATAGTTTCAAGGACAGGCTCGAAAAACCCGCTGCTCATGACGGCAGTCCTCGCTTCAAACAGTGATTTATCATATTTAGTTGCATGGGCTTGCGGCGCCAAATTGACATATCCGCTTTTTGCCAAGTCGAATGAGTGCATGTTCCGGCAGATGAGACGGGAATGCTCCTCTATTTTCATCTCCGCAGAACAGATTGGGCATTTGAATAGCTGTATATTGTTCTCCATCACTAGAGCGCTTTGCATTTTCTTCGTCATTTTCATTTCCTGTACTCCGATCCAATAGTGTTCTACCAGTATACCGCCTTTCCGCTCGGACTCAAACTATCAAAGTGTCCAACTGTATCTATCGCACCTTCAGCGGGTACAATACTAGAAAGGAGGCGATTTCCGTGAAGCGGATTTTTCTATTCATCATTTTCATAGTTGCACTTTATCTCGCAAAACCTTTATGGGAAGAGCCCGTTTCGAAATACATCGACCTTTCCTTCCTGAATCCAGTTGACGAAAAGGTTGAAAGCATCTTAGAGAAAGAACCGGTCACTTCCACCATGAACTCCATCCTTAACGCTGCCGATAGATTATTCCTTTATATATCTTCGAAGTCATCTGAAGTGGAACAGCTTATTCCCGACAAAGTGGCTAAGCCGAGCTTGGACAAACCCGATCACTCCGCTATGTCCATCCATAATATCGAGCTCGGTGCAACCGAGGAACAAGTGAAGGCAGAACTTGGCGAGCCAAAGAGCTATTCATTGAATGAATACGGCACCGAGTGGTTCACATATCATGAGGATTACCAGAATTTCGTCATGATTTCATACGATGAAAAATCGAAAGTGAACGCTATTTACACGAATGATGACCTCATTTCCTCGAAAGCAGGAATCCGGTACGGCACACCGAAAGCTGATGTCCGGAAAGCTTATGGCGAGCCGTTGAAAGAGATCCGTAAAGGCTTGAGTATCTATGTCCTGCAGGAAAACGAAGGGATGGATCTCTTTAAAGCCGGGGATGTCTATATGTACGTGTTTTACGATCTGCATCGGAATGATACCGTGACAGCTGTCCAACTCATCACGATCGCATTGGAACAAAGGAAATCGGGCATGTACGCGGGCGGGGATGTATCCTTGCGCAATGGGTTTGAAGAGCAGCTATTCGATTTGACGAATGCCGCCCGTGTCCGGCACGGCCGCTCGATATTGCGATGGGATGAGAGAATCGCTGAAACAGCCCGCAAGCATAGCCGCGATATGGCAATCAAAGACTATTTCAGCCATGAAAACTTGGAGGGGCTTTCGCCTTTCGATCGGATGAAAGAGGATGATATCAAATTCCGCAGGGCTGGTGAAAATTTGGCGTATGGGCAATCGAGCAGCATTTTTGCTCATGAGGGATTGATGAATTCCTTAGGGCATCGGGAGAATATATTAATTAAAGACTATAGCCACCTCGGCGTCGGGGTCGCTTTCAACGAGAAGTCGCAGCCGTATTACACGGAGAACTTTTTCCTGCAATGAACTCTTCGCGACTATTTTTGTTTCTTACGGGGAATATAGGAAGAAGCAGATAGAGAAGGAGGAGTTCAAATGAAAGCTGTAACGTTCCAAGGTGTGAAAGATATTCAAGTGAAAAAGGTTGAGGCACCGAAGATCGAGAAGCCTGATGATATTATCGTCAAGGTGACGTCCACTGCGATTTGCGGGTCCGATCTGCATATCTATTTAGGCGCGTTGCCTACACATAAGGGATATGTCATTGGCCATGAACCGATGGGTATTGTCGAAGAAACCGGACCGAATGTAACGAAAGTGAAGAAAGGCGACCGGGTCATCATTCCGTTCAATATTTCATGCGGCAAATGTTTTTATTGCGAGCATCAGATGGAGAGCCAATGCGACAATTCGAATCCGAATCCCCATGTCGATACGGGCGGGTATTTCGGATTCACCGAACGGTATGGGGAATATCCTGGCGGCCAGGCGGAATATTTACGCGTCCCGTATGGCAATTTCACACCGTTTCTCGTACCGGATTCTTGCGAGCTTCCTGACGAGGCGTTGCTTTTCCTGTCCGATGTGTTGCCAACCGCCTATTGGAGCGTCGAGCATGCCGGCGTGAAGCGTGGGGATACGGTTGCCGTGCTTGGTTGCGGACCTGTCGGATTAATGGCACAAAAATTCGCGTGGATGAAAGGCGCGAAACGCGTCATCGCAGTCGACCATGTCCCGTATCGGCTGAATCACGCTGTGAAGATGAACAAAGTGGAAGCTTTTAATTTCGATGACTATGACAATATGGGCGCTCATATTAAAGAGATCACCCGTGGCGGTGTTGATATTGTCATCGATTGTGTCGGAATGGATGGAAAGAAGAATATTGCTGAGAAGGTCGGTCAAAAGTTGAAGATGCAAGGCGGGACGTTAAGTGCAGTGGAAATCGGTTACCAAGCCGTGCGTAAATTCGGGACGATCCATCTGACAGGCGTCTACGGTTCGCTCTACAACATGTTTCCACTCGGGAATATGTTCGAACGGAATATTACGCTGAAGATGGGGCAAGCCCCCGTCATCCACTACATGCCTACACTTTTTGATAAGATTACGAAAGGCGAATTCGATCCGACGGAAATCATTACGCATGTCGTTCCGATGGAGGAAGCATCGGCTGCCTACCACCATTTCTACGAGCACGAAGATGATTGCATTAAAGTGATATTGAAGCCATGAAAAAACCGGTCCTTGGACCGGTTTTTTCTATTTCTTACCTGTGATGGCGGCGCAGGCAATGCGTGCACCAGAATCCCCTGCCGGATCCGTCTTGTAGTCATCCGCCTTTTCGTGGATGACGATTGCGCTTCCGTCCTTATCGAGGATGGAGTTTTCCTGACCTTTTTTCAGTGTAATTTCTGAATTCGTCAACCTGAACGACACTTTCCCGTCCTCCGGCACTTCGATATTCGGCAAATCGCCAAGATGGAAGCCTTTCGGATTGTGGAAGCCGTGTTCCTTCCCGGTCGGATTGAAATGCCCTCCGGAAGAAGTGAAATCGGGTGGTGTACACACGCCGGTTTCATGGAAATGAATTCCATGCAGTCCAGGCGGCAAGTCCTCCGCCTGCACATTGATCATAACGCCTTCCGTCTCTTGGACCAATGTCACTTCACCGATTTCCTTCCCTTCCGTGTTCAATAAAGGAGTGACGATCGCTTCCATTTTTTCCGCGCTGACAGGCACCTTTTGTTTGGCTTTCCCACATCCCGCCACTACGATAACGACGCTGATTAGTACTACCATTAATAGTTTTCGCTTCAATGTAGTTCCTCCTCCACGTTTATTCCTGCCAAGCATGCCCAACTGGAGTGGATTTAGTAGTGGTAAGTTTTCCCGCCCATTTGTCGAAGATAGTTTGAGCAGGTGTACTTCACTTTGGACGCTGAGGAGCTCGCTTTGGACGCGGGATGCCTCGCTTTGGACGCGGGAGGACTCGCTTTGGACGCTGGGTGCCTCGCTTTGGACGCTGGGTGCCTCGCTTTGGACGCGGGAGCCCTCGCTTTGGACGCGGGATGCCTCACTTTGGGCGCGGGATCCCTCACTTTGGGCGCGGGATCCCTCACTTTGGACGCGATTGCAAACACACAAAAAAACCGCCGCACATTCCCCTATATCGGAATGAACAGCGGTCTCCTCTATTTAAGCTAATACCAATTTCTCCAGGTCAAGCGGCGCCACATACACACCATCTTGATACACACGCATATTGCCGCCGGAAATTTCATCGATCAGCATGATATTTCCTTCCGGATCACGTCCGAATTCGAGCTTGATGTCGTACAACTCAAGCCCCTTCACCGCAAGTTCCTCTTTCACGACAATTGAAATGTCCTTCGTCAACTTCTCTAATACCGCATACTCTTCTCCCGTCAAAATGCCGAGCTGCGCCAATGCATCCTCATTGATTGGCGGGTCATTGCGGTCGTCATCTTTAATTGTTACTTCAACAAATGCATCTAACGGTTGTCCTTCTTCGCAATATGCACCATAACGACGCAAGAAACTTCCGACAGCACGGAACCGGCAAATGACTTCCAGCCCTTTTCCAAATACGGTTGCCGGTTTCACAGTCATTGTCACATTTTCAATATCGGCATCGATATAATGCGTCGGAATCCCTTTATCCGCCAATTTCTCAAAAAAGAATTTCGTCATGCGCAAGCCTGATTGCCCTGCCCCTTCAATCGTCAATCCTACTGTATTCGCTCCCGGATCGAACACGCCGTCTTCCCCAGTCACATCATCTTTGAATGCCAATAAAACATTGCCATCTTCCAATTTATAAACATCTTTCGTCTTGCCTTTATATATAAGTTCCATGCCCACGTTTCCTCTCTATTCGAAAATGTAGTGAATCGAACCACGTAGAGTTCGATTTGCCGTATTTCTGCGTTTTTTGCAGAAATTAAGGCAGCCTTTGTTCACTTATAGTATAAGGTAGTTTTCATTGATTAAAAAGTGAAAATTGACGGGTGAATGAGAACTCTATGTGTCGGAACGAGAACTTTCCGAGAACGAACGAAAACTTTACGGGAATTAACGAGAACTTTTTGCACAGGAAAGAGAACTTACTCCATTCCAATTAAAGGATTTTTCACTTGTCAGCATTCATGCAACGGGTGTATAATAGCTCGATGAAATCTATGCTCAGATTGAAAGAGAGTGTGATAAAAGATGGGCCGGAAATGGAATAATATTAAAGAGAAGAAAGCTTCGAAGGACGCGAATACGAGCCGTATTTACGCAAAGTTCGGGCGTGAATTATATGTTGCAGCAAAACAGGGTGAACCTGATCCAGAGTTGAACCAAACATTGAAAGTGGTAGTGGAACGCGCGAAAACGTACAATGTGCCAAAAGCGATCATTGACCGCGCAATCGAGAAGGCGAAAGGCGGCGCCGAGGAAAACTATGACGAGCTTCGCTACGAAGGCTTCGGCCCGAACGGATCGATGGTCATCGTAGATGCATTGACAAACAACGTTAACCGGACTGCTTCCGAAGTGCGAGCTGCATTCGGGAAAAACGGCGGAAACATGGGTGTCAGCGGTTCCGTTGCATACATGTTCGACGCCACTGCCGTTTTCGGTTTGGAAGGCAAAACTGCGGATGAAGTGTTGGAACTTCTAATGGAAGCAGACGTTGAAGTCCGCGATATTTCAGAAGAAGAAGACACGGTCATTGTCTACGCGGAACCGGACCAATTCCATGCTGTGCAGGAAGCTTTGAAAGATGCTGGCATCACAGAATTCTCCGTAGCTGAATTGACGATGCTCGCTCATAATGATGTCACTTTGGATGCTGATGCGCAAGCGCAATTCGAGAAAATGATTGACGCATTGGATGACCTGGAAGACGTTCAGCAAGTTTATCATAATGTTGATTTAGGGGAATAAATCTTGTGAAAACCGCCATGATTGGCGGTTTTTTATTATGGATCGCCTGAAATCATCGAACTACCGCCTAGACAGGATTCAGTATGTATGAGCGATGCCACTTCATACATATAATGAATAATGACTACTTACCCATTTAGGTAGAACGCTTCAAATTTCCAATATTCTGTTTTCAGTCTACCCACTTTAAATAAGTTGAAGTACAATCAAATACAAAGGATGAAAGGATGTGAGCATGTTAATGAAACAGCAATGTCTTCTCAAAAGGGCTTTCCTGGCAATGGTAATTGCTTTGATCGCCGTATTTCCGGTAACACATGAAGGAACGTATTCATCTGTCGCCGCATCCGGGGAAACAACTCCCGTAGCATCCATTGATTCGACAACTTTAGACCAAAAATTACAGGCAATATTAAAAGACCCGAAGCTCCAAGGGGGAATTACTGGGGTCAGTGTGCGGAAAGCCGATACAGGTGAAACGATGTATTCCCACCTAGGTGATATCCGGCTACGCCCTGCTTCCAATATGAAATTGCTGACGGGCTCGACGGCAATGGACATATTGGGTCCTGACTATCAGTTCTCGACAGAAGTGCTGACGGACGGACAAGTAAAAGGAAAAATGATTCACGGTAATCTTTATCTGAAAGGTAAAGGCGACCCGACGTTGATGAAAAAGGATTTGGATCAATTCGCAAAGGGTTTGAAGGCGAAAGGGATCGACAAGATCAACGGAAACCTGATTGCTGACGACAGTTGGTATGATGATGACCGTTATTCCCAGGATTTGAACTGGTCGGATGAGCATAATTATGTCGGAGCACAGGTTTCTGCACTGACGCTTTCCCCGAACGAAGACTATGATGCGGGAACTGTCATTGTCGAAGTGAATGCTGGCAATAAAGCCGGGGATCTTCCGAAAGTGACACTCACTCCGGAAACGGACTATGTTGAGATTGTCAACCGTGCTACGACTGTGGCGAAAGGCGAAGCGAAAAGCATTTCCATCGCGCGTGAGCATGGAACGAACAGGATCATTATTGAAGGCAAAATTCCTGTAGAAGGTACTAGATCCCAGTCATGGTCAGCTGTTTGGGAGCCAACAGGATTAACCCTCGATGTCTTTAAGAAGTCACTTGAAGAACAAGGCATCCAACTTGTCGGAAACGGCGGGATGAAGTCCGGTGTGACACCTGGTAACGCTACCGTGCTCGTTTCGAAAAAATCGATGCCGCTAAAGGAACTTTTCATTCCATTCATGAAGTTGAGCAACAATGGACACGCTGAAACGTTAGTCAAGGAAATGGGGAAAGTACAGCGCGGCGAAGGCAGTTGGAGTGCAGGTCTTGCTGTCATGAAGGATAAACTGAAGCAATTTGGCGTCAACACGGATACGATCGTCCTTCGCGACGGCTCGGGCATGTCGCATAAGAACCTCGTTTCTGCAGATGAATTCACAAAATTACTGTATAACATCCAGGGGAAAAGCTGGTTCCCTGCGTTCGAGGCTTCCTTGCCGATTGCGGGCGTTCCTGAACGGATGATCGGGGGCACGCTCCGCAATCGGATGGGCAGTGGGTTGACAGCCGGAAATGTTACGGCAAAAACCGGATCCATCACAGGCGTCTCAACCCTTTCCGGTTACGTCACCGCGAAAGATGGCACGGAACTGATTTTCTCGATCTTAATCAACAATTATGTAACCGGACCTGTTACGCCGATTGAAGATGCGATTGCGAAAGTGCTCGCGGAATATGAGTTTTAATTGACTATCAGATAAAGGCATCCATTCAATGGGTGTCTTTATTTTTAATTGGGAAGGATTCACAGATAACAATAGCGAAAGTATCCATATTAATCATTCTTTCGAAAGTGGGGATTTAAATGGAAAAACTAGCGACAGAACAATATCTACAAGCCACGGATTTTCTTAAAACAGAGGCACGACCATTAGAAAAAGCGCTATTCGAATTTGAATTTGAAAATGGGAGCCGGGAGCAAGTGTTAGAGGAGCTTAAGGTTTATCAAAATGAAGACGGCGGTTTCGGAAATGGATTGGAGCCTGATTTCCGATGTGAGGCATCGTCAGCGTTAGCGACGACAATTGGATTACAGCATTTAATTCGCGTCGGAGCGGATGAATCTGAGCCGATGGTGCAGCGAGCAATTCAATATGCACTTAAAACGTTTGACGAGGAAAAGATGGGATGGGAAATCGTCCCGAAGGAAGTGGAGACTGCACCGCGCGCCATCTGGTGGAATTACGGCGGTGATTGGCCATGGGGAAACCCTAGCGCTGAAATGACTGGATTGCTCCATCATTACAAGGGGCTTGTTCCTAAGGAGTTTCTAGAAAAGTTGACTGCCTACTCGGTTGCTTATACCAACGAAGAGGCGACAAACGACTTTCATGAATTGCAGTGCTTGGTGAAATTGATGAGAGAATTGCCTGCGGAAGAAGCAGAGAAAATTTCCGCTAGGGTGCGCGAGATTGCCCATCGCAGCGTGACGACAGATCAGGAAAAATGGCATGACTATTGCCTGCTTCCTCTTCAAGTCGTATCATCCCCGACGTCTTTTCTATATGAAGACTTTAAAGACATCATCCCTGCAAACATTCAGCATCTCGCTTCCAGCCAAACAGAAAATGGCAGCTGGGAGCCAACATGGGCATGGGGACGATATGAAGACGTTTGGGAAATCGCTAAGCAGGAATGGAGCGGTGTGCTGACGCTTGATAATTTGAGGGTCCTGAGGGCGTTTGATTGAGGTGGTGAAATGAGTGAGTATGTAAAAAGTGTGTTGCATCAAATCCATATTGTGGTTAGGTCGACGATTGATATTATAGATACAGTAGATCAATCCGATTTAGAAGTGCAGCCAACAGAAAACAAGTTTTCAGTCGGGCAGCTGTTGGCTCATATGGCCCTGATCTGCAAAGCCGATTTACTCATTTCAGAGGAAGCTTCTGAGGGACAGATGAGCAACTTTTATATGACCAACTCTCTTGTGTCCATGGCTGAAATGAAAGAAGCTTTGCTGTCTAACTTTACATTTTTGGAAAAACGTTATCTTGGTTATACCGAGGAAGAACTGATGCAAAAGACAACTTCGTATTGGGGCGTTTCCTATACGCGGTTTGAGTGGTTGTTAGAGATTTCAGCACACCTCTATCACCACCGTGGGCAGTTGCATGCCATGCTTATCCATTGTGTTGGGAAAGATCTTAACGTTAAGTTGTTTGAATAACAGTGAAAAGGTGATTCGATTGTTGTATGAAATGACGATACAAGTTCGGGTAACAGAGTTCGCAAAAGGGCAAGATTGGTATACGACCTTGCTCAAAAGAGAACCTAATTTCATTCCGCATGATGGGTTTGCCGAGTGGGAGCTCCTCCCCGGTTGTTGGTTGCAAGTTGCTAAAGGTATTCCTTCTGTTAATAGTGGCCCTCTTAGGTTGGGAGTACTTGATCTCGAAAAGGAACGCAATCGGATTCAGGAAGAATTAGGCGTTAAACGGTTCGAACTTCATTCAAGGGAAGAAGTACCCGTCAAATGGGGAACTTTCACAGACCCTTGGGGGAATCAGCTAGGTTTCTTCGAATATAAAAACGAGGAAGAGAAAAAGGCAATGTTTCGGATTGCGTTAAGGAACTTACAATGAAGACGTCTCCCAGTTTTTTCCCGGGAGGCGTCTTTTCATAGCTCTTGAATAGCTGTTTTCACTTCAGCATTCGCTTTCAATACACCTCTTACTTGTACCGAAGCCATCGTCTGTTTCACCAGTTCTGCATCGACGTTATCTGAGATCACGAGTAATCCCGCAACTTTCACATCAATCATTGTCCCAGAGTCACGGAGCTTTTCCAGCTCTTTTCGCCCGTAATTCACTACCCCTACGACATATGATTTTCGAATGACAATTTCCTTCACTTCTTCAGCATGTGTATCCAATTGACTACGAATCGAAGTCCTTATGAAATCTGTTCTGTTGGAATAAAACCCTTGATCAACAAGTAAATCGACTTTCCCCAAATCGACAACGTTCATATTAATTGTAATCTTTTCAGATTCGGCCACCCCTACCATCCCCCTTTTGTATGTTAACTATAGTATATACCATCCGTATGGATGGTGTACAGATGATTTTCGATAATTAGGTCTTTAAAGAAAAAAACAGGAAATGAAAGACCTCATTCGCCTTCATTTCCTGTTTTCTATTACAACTCCACATTATCGCTCATCTCAAACACGTCAAATACATTCTTCTGAATGATCAGCGACATGATTTTGCCTTTTTTCTCGAAATAATGAACATGACCGACTCGTTTGTCTTCAAGCTCGGTCCTTCCCCATTCCCGGATTTCCTGCAAGTAGTCATCGGGCGGGGTTCCCTCTTCATCCCCAATGCCTTTCAGCTTATACTTCGCCGACTTCGCGATTTCTGATGTACAATCTTCCGGCTTCAGTTCATAGGCATTTTTCGGAACCGGGAAACCTTCATTGATGACCGCCATCCGGTAGCCGTCTTCTTCCGTATACTCATATGCGCAACCCGTCATTAGCACAGCGGTAAATAGAAACATTGGTAGTAACAATCGTTTCACCCCAATACCCCCTCACGTACATTTACAATTTGTTACTTTCAGCGTAATCGGAAATCCCCTGTTTGTCTCCCGACGATTTTGTGACAAGCAAAAGCCCCTAGCATCGTTGCTAGGGGCTAATAATTAACGGTTCATGTCTTGAATTCCAGGGCTATGTTCGTTCGGCATATCCGGCATTAACGGCACCGGGAAACCTTGAGGCGGATCGACCACTTGAAGAGTGCCTTCATTCCGACTTGGAGAGGAACCTTGGAAAACTTCAGCTATGCGAGTCGGGTCTAATCTGAAGTTGAATTGCGCATTATGGAATCCCATGTCTACATATTTTCTACATTCAGGATACTTGTTGATATCATAATTAGGAATTGGGAGTATCTTACCCCAATCGACACCTAACGTCTCCAGAGCTTTTGCAAAAGCATTCTGATGTGCGTTATCACGAACGATTAGAAAAGCGAGCGTTTCACGGAATGTTTTATTCGAACTCATTTCATAAATTCGCGTTTTCTGGAGAACTCCCGTTGATTCGAGCACTAAGTTGTCGAGTAAATCCGCGATAAGGTTTCCATGAGCATAGACCCAAGATCCATTCCAAGGGTTACCTGAAGCGTCAACTGGTAGAGAAGACTGCGCGCCAATAATATAGTGATGAGGATTTGCATGTCTAGTAGCGTCGTTAAGTGGAGCTTGGTCGACACCAGCGTTCCCTGGAGCAGCAGAATGACCAGAGTCATTTAAAAGCTGATTGATTGTATTTTGAACGAGTTCGACGTGCGCGATTTCTTCCAAAAAAACGCCACGGAGCAAATCTCGATATTGAGTATCTTTTCCTCTAAAATTGGAGCTTTGGAAGAAATACTGCATCATCGTTCTCATTTCGCCAAAATGGCCACCTAATATTTCTTGCATAACTCTTGCAGCTTCAGGATCTGGTTTATCAGGAGTAATAATATTGATAAGCTCTTCCTTGTAGTAGTACAAATTGATCCAATCCTTTCAACTATTTTCTAAGGATTAGACTGTCCTTCATAATGAAAATTATGCGTTAATAAGGAAATGTGCTGTAAGGCAATCACTAAAATCGAACAAATAAAAGTAGCGCCTCCTTTACGGAGACGCTTTTTCTAGGTTAAAACAAATATGGCTTTGCAGATGAACGATGTTCATTTAAGCAAACTGCCAACTATTATAATAGAGCCAATTATGACCATCAATAAAGCAGTAAGGAGTAGTGACACTATACTTCTAGATATGGATTTCCATTCTCTCATGTCCTTAAATCCTACAAGCCCGAGGAAAAAGACAACTAATGTTATGCCAAAAACGATATTCAACGGATGAGTGCCCGTCATTTGAAACAGTTTAAAGATAGAAGGAGTAAAAATCGTAAATAAAAATAGTGGAATGCAAAGCAGTGCACCTATAAATGACCATACATTTACATTCATTAAAACGAATACTCCTCCCTTACACCTTAAAACCTCACAAGTTTCAATGATCCTTTCTCCGCATCAATCTGCACTTCTCCGCCAATCGGAAATGTAAACATCGGCTGCGTATGGCCGAAATCCACGTCATATAGAACTGGAATCGTTTTCAACATGGGATGCTTATCAAGAATGAACAGCAATTGCTCCTCCGTTATCTTTGACGCTCGTTGAAATCTGCCGATGACGAGGGCCTTTATGGATTGCGCATTTTGCAGTAATGACGTCAAATCTCTGGCGAACGTTTCGGAAATTGTCATTTCATCGTCTTAGATAAAAAGAATCGCATTTTCGATAATTGGCATGTACTTTGTTCCTTGCAGCAAATTCAATGTGCATAAATTGCCGCCCCATAGCTCACCGCTTACTGTCCCCTCGTTATATGTCTTCCAAACCGTGTTCTCAAAGACACGGTTTTCCTGATCCAAATACCATGCATCGTCGCTCCAGTGTTCAGACGGCTTCAACTCGAACGGTTCATTCTGCATGAGACATTGCTTAAAGAAATGTGTTTGGTATTCCTGCGCCTTTCGCATTTGAAAGCTCGAGAAATGTGGCCCTGAATACGTGACCATTCCGGTCTGCGTCGATATTGCTGTGCCGATTGCCGTAATATCGCTGTATCCGCAAAACACTTTCGTGTTCTTTTTAATTAATTCGTAATCAATATAAGGAAGGAGTTCATTTGAATTAAAACCGCCAATGACCGTCAAAATGCCTTTTACATTTTTATCGGCAAATGCATCATGTAAATCCTCGACCCTTTGCTGAATGGAAGTGGAGTTTTGAAGGTCTTTGTCAAAAATATGTTTACCGAATGAAACGACAAAGCCTAAGTTCTCTAATCGTTCCTTTGCAGTTTGAACGCCTTCCTCGTATAGAAGGCTAGCACTTCGACTCGGAGCGATGATCCGAATTTCGTCTCCATGCTTTAATTTGTTTGGTATAATCATCGTAATCCCTTCTTCCCTTTACTGAATCTCTAACCTAAGCCGAATCATATCGATGCATTGAATGCCGTTCTCCATGATGATCTTGTCATAATGCTGTATGAAGAAGTCTTTGATCACATCCGAAATACGAAATCCGCATTTTTGATAGAGCGCAAGCTGACCTATGCTTGAATTTCCCGTTCCGATTTCGATCCATTCATAGCCGCTGCTTTTCGCGACCTTGATTGCTTCTTGTAGTAATTTCTTGCCGATCCCTTGTCTTTGCCTATCTCCACGGACTGCTATGTTTGTAATCTCCACTGTAACTTCGGACAATGGAACTATCACAAAGACTCCAATTATGTCTTCGTTCTCCTTATATACATAACATTCGCCATCTGTTATGTACGCTTCTACGAGTTCATAAGAAGGATCGGCGAGTAGAAGTAAGTCATATGGTGGTATTTCATGATGCTGTAATTTTATTATCTTCATTCAGTCCACTGCCTTTATTTTACATAGCCTCAAGGTCTCAATTTGGTGATAAAGTTCAGTATTCAATCGATAACTCCTGTTATTCAATAGATATATTCTAATATCCAATAGATATTTCACCTTATTCAATAGATAATTTACGAATGCGAAGTGCTGCATCCATAATTTCATCAAAACCCTTCTGCCATCCCTTATGGTAATGAGCCGCCTCTTCCGCCTGAATCAGCATCCGCTCCGATGATTCAAAACCAGCGTCAAAGGACAGAAATTCTCTAATATCCATTCGATAAAATACTTGATACCCCACTTTCGGATAGGGGCTGGATGAATTCCATAACGGATTTTCTTCATGGCTCACTTCAATGGCACCTAAGTGTGTACAATCACCCGCCACATATGCCTCCTCCATCACTTCGCGACAGACGCAAGCTTCCGCTGTTTCCCCCGCTTCGATATGACCTCCGGGAAAATCCCAACCGCGGTCATTCAAGTTAACCATGAGCAGTTTGCCTTCATAAAAGCAAAAAGCATGGACGCTTGTGATCAGTTCTCGGTCCGGCATCAAATCCCGAATCCACGTAAGCCTCAACTGATGTCCACCCCAATTAACATGAGTAACTGTCAAAGCCATCCCTCATTTCCCTACAGAATACCCTTCAAATAATCTTCCGCCATATGGTGCTAACACTTCATCTGTTAGTTCGATGATTCCTTCACGATTGCCAGTCTTATAAAACGAATGAAATGCCGCCACAAATCGATCGGCTAAATCCTCATCATACTCTCTCAGTGCCCGCACGATCCATTTGGATGCGCCGATCCATTGCCCGTTCGTCCGAAGTACAAACTCATGGATTGCTTCGGCGAGTGTATTTGCGATGAAAAGTGCATCTGTCTCATTTTGTGTTCCTATTAAATCACCAAGCGCATCTGTCAGCATGTACCGCTTCGTCAACAATGTCTGATCCGACCAAGGGGCTGGTCCTGCATTTAACAACTCTGCGGCTTCGTTCTTAATCGTTGATAAAATGCCGGTGTCCTTCAAAACAATTCCCTCCGCTACCATTCGCGGCAAGCTAGGACGCGCTCGTTCCGCATCACTTCGAAAATAGGTTTGATAGGAAGTTAAAGAATGTACGAATACTTCAATTGGCCAGCCATGCTCAATAAGAGTTTCACGGTAGGCCACTTCAAATTGGTTGTCAAAAATCACAATATCCAAATCTGATGTAGGAGTTTCTTCTCCCCTGACAACGCTTCCAGCGAGGACTGCAGCCTGGCAACGAGGGAAATATTCATCGACAAATCGTTTGGCTGCGAATGGTGCTCTCATTCGTTTCATTCCTAGTTCCTCCAACTATTTTCAAATTTCCATTCGGTCAACTATTATTTTCACAATCTCTATTGGTCGAACATCCAACGCTATTAGCTCGGCAATCGGTATCCACTTCGGCTCATATAATCCACGGTTACAGCTCTCATCGTACTCTTCGCCTTGTCCTGTCCCAAATTCCCCGCCGACAATCTCTGCTAAGAAATAGTATTGCTTTCCATTGAATTCAACGATTCCCAGATGTTCTTTTATCTCAATATGAACACCTAGCTCCTCAAACGCTTCCCGAATTGTTGCTTGCTCAGGACTTTCGTCAACTTCAATTCCACCGCCCGGAAAGACATAATATTCCTCAACGCCAAGATTCCTCTTAATAACCGCGACCTTATCCTTCTCAATAATAACGGAAGATCCTCGATTTCTTGGCTGCACAACTTCACTTCTTGCCATATTCAATCAAACAGCAATCCCTGTATTCCCCTTCATGCCATTCATGCTTTGGCAAGAGCTTGACCTTCTTGAATCCGCATTTCTCATAACAGCGGATTGCCCGCTCATTCCAAGTTTGTGGATCCATAACGATGCGATCAGCATTCTTTTCAATCAATAAATACGCAACTATCATTTCGACAAGTTGCGTCCCGATTCCTTTATTCCAATAGGCTGGTTCACCGATGAACTGGTCCATTCCATAGAGGATTTCTGACGTATCCGAATAGCCATAAATCCGTCTTTCCTCATCCCCAACCGGATAATACTGTACATACCCAATCGGCTCCTCATCATACAAAATGAGACACCTTGTTTCACCGTCTGCATTCCCGAAAAAATCCTCTTCGACTTGCGCCAAATCTAACGGGCGATCCCGCCCCTCGTAAAACTGGAGAACCTCCGGATCGGACAACCATTTGGCCAAAAGGAATTTATCGTCTTCTATTAAATCCCGGATGGCTAACCGATTATTTATCAACATCCACTTCCCCCTAATCAATTATGCAGACTTGAATTGTTTCAATTAATAGACTTTGTAATTCCTATTTGTTATAATTCCATTAGATAGAGGTTATAGTAAAAAGGACCGCAACGATGTTAGAGCATCATTGCGGAACTTCAATAGACATGGTTTCCATATGGGGATCAGCGTCACGTCAGGGAATAATCCATCCGAGTCGGCTAAAACTCAAGGGTGGATTTTTCTTTTGTGACAATACTAATGCAATCACTGCTACGATTAGCGTAGAAAAACTAATCATGACGATTATTGCTTCGAATGTAGTCACGTTACAGCACCCCATTCCGTCTATGATAGACTGGAAAGTTGTTACAACCACGGGATGCTGACCGCCCTTGAAAACTACGCTATTATTCTCACAGTATACCATACACCCGTTCCCACTTACCAGACAATTCGCAACTCATGGAACATGACAAATTATGTATACAACTGAAAAACAGCACCGAATTCACAGTGCTGCTTTCCCTCTCACTTAATTAACAAACCTTGAATCCATCTGCTTAACGTTCCTTTATCTACAAATGGTGCTAATTCCGCCACAGTCTCCGGAGCAAACTTTCTCATTTCCATCCGATCCACAATTCTGCTCAGGACTTCCCTGTCAATGAAAGGAGCAAGGGAAACTAAGCGGCTTGAATCCAACTCTCCCTCTTTCACTTGTTCCGCCAATCGATTCAACATTGCCCGACTACAGAACGGAGCCAATTTGACGACAAACTCCCATTCAAGGTCTTCACTCACTGCCCGATCAATCAATTTATCTACATGTTCTCTACCGATAAATGGTGCCAGCTTGATAACGGCATTATAATCCACATTTTTCGTAACAGCTTTATCGAGTATATTCCACAATGCTTCTCTGCTAACAAACGGAGCAAGTTTACCGATCTGCTCCAATTCAATGCCTTCCTCAACCGCTTGAAGTGAAAGCTTATCCAATGACTCTTGCTCCACGAATGGTGCCAACCGGACTACAGCGTCAAAATCCACTCCATCAGTAACGGCCTTGTCTAACAATTGGCCCAACGCGTTACTGCTAACAAACGGAGCCAGTTTTTCGATCAATTCCACTTCAACACTGTCCTCCATCGCCTGGAGCACGAGCCCATCCAACAGCTCCGTTTCCACAAATGGCGCGAGTCTTACAATCATATCCTCATTGAACAAGCTTTTATCAACCCTCTCCGTCACGGCAGCCAATTCGCTTGCTCTTAATAAAGGGGCGACTTCAATCAATTCATCCATGTCCGCTTCCCCCGCATTGATCATTTCCGCGACCTCTTCCCGACGGTCCTCAGAAATCCCTTTCACAATCCGCCCAAGGTTATGGATATATACCGAACCTTCTCGCTCGGCACCTCCATTCATCAACTCATCCACCGACACACCAAAAGCCTGTCCGATGTTCATCAATGTCCCAAGGTCAGGCAACGATTCCCCACGCTCCCACTTAGATACGGCCTGATGACTCACATTCAACCGATCCGCCATTTCCACCTGTGTCCAATCCCGCTCTCTTCGAAGCTTTGAAATATAACTTCCAATCTTCCGTGTATCCAACATCCAAACAACCTCCCCAATATGTTTCAGCGCGCACTGTACATTCAGCGTAGCATATCGCTCTCTGGTCGCCTATCAACTGTTGGTTGAATATGAGATTCTACCGCGAGTGGAATGAAATCAATCAAATATCGTTTTCTTTTTAGGGTCCCTCAAGAATTCAAACATTGTTGTAATTTGAGACTCCGTATTTCGATTCATAGAAAGTGGCGGTAAATTGTTTTTCGTAAAGAACTCAACTTGATTTGTTTCGGGTCCTACAGCAGGTTCTCCTCCGATAATTTCACACAAAATAAAAACCTTATAGTAATGATATGGATCCGGTGGGTGAGGATGCTTGTTTTTATCTAATAAAGCGAGTAACTTGACGGGAATTACATCATAGCCAGATTCCTCTTCAATCTCCTTCACTACATTTTCTGAAGGGGACAATCCAATATCGCAAAACCCACCTGGCAAAGCCCATTTACCATCGATATTTTCTTTCACCATTAAGATTTGATCATTTTTAAAGACAACACCTCGAACGTCCACTTTCGGTGTTTGGTAGCCTGTTTCGTTTGTAAACAAGCTTTCAATTTTATGTATCTCAAGATCGGTGTGCTGCGACATAATCTCTACACTGATTTTGCGCAACTCCTCATAGCGCTCTATATCATATATATCCTTAGAAAACGCTAGCCCTGACTGCGCCAAAGCCTGAATTTGCTTCGCCCAATTCAACCATTGCGTACTCATCTGACCCCCACCTTAACGTAAATTCTCAACCTTTACATTGCACTGTATCTTACCTATTTTTCCCCTTCACCTGCTTTAACGTTGCGACGATTAGAAAGCTGACAATCACTAATAAAAGCCATGAGCTGACTTTTCCTAGATGAACGAGACTCCATGCTTCGGCTTGGTTTGGATATTGCCATGCACCGAAGAACGTCGCGATATTTTCAGCTACCCATATGAAAAAACCGATGAGTACAAATGAAAGAGCAATAGGCATCCGGTACTGAGATCCATTCACATTATAACTAACCCAAGATTTCCAAAAGACGATGATGACAAGTGCAGATAACCACCAACGAATGTCGATCCAATAATGGTGGGTGAAAAAGTTCAAATAGATTGCCGAAGCAAGAGGGACAACTATCCAAAAAGGCGGCCATTTAATGAGGTCGACATCCAGCCTTCTCCACGCTTGGCATAGATAACTTGCTACACTTGCGTACATGAATCCGCTATACAAAGGAACTCCAAAAATTTTGAAATACCCTTCCCCTGGATAAGACCACGAACCCATATTCACCTTGAAGATTTCAAGAGTAAGTCCAATCAAGTGGAACAGGGTAATTACTTTCAGTTCATCTCTCGTTTCCAGTCCCGAACGTAGCATCCACCACTGCATAAGAACGCAAATGATCAGAAGCCAGTCATATCGTGACAGTAAGGGAAGAGGCATAATTTTCGTAAGTGCTAAGGAAGCAAAAATAACAACTGGGAACAAACAGGAGAGAGCCTGCTGCCACCCGAAATGGACAAGTTGTTTAAATGCTCTTATGATGTTCAGCTCCCGCTGTTTTTCCGGAAGCGTATCCTGGTGTCTCATAGTAGTTTCCTCCCGCCCGTATTCACAATCCCGCTAACCTCAGCACCTCATCTACACACGCCTTCTTAGCATCTGTATATTGCCGTTCGTTATCCGGATATATCAACGCTAGTTCCTTCTTCAACGCTTCATATTTTTGCGCGACATCGGGATGTTCATTCAAATAGTCCCTGAAAAACGTATGTTGCTTCCACCAGTTGCCGCCATATTCTACTACATGATAGACATGCGTCTTCGTCAATTCTTCCAAATTTGAGAACTTGGCAAACACTGCTTTACCTTCAATTTCCACACGCCCCAAATGATAAATATCCGCATCCTTCAATCGGTATTTATCGAATTTCTTCACGTCATCCACCGATCGAACGCCAATGAGAATGTCAATCATAGGCTTTGCCGCAATCCCTTCAATCGCGGTGCTTCCGATATGCTGAATATCAACTACATACTCCCCGATTAGCGATTCTAATAACGTCTTCTCCTGCTCGAAAAGCGCTTTCCATTCTCGGCAGTACGGTGTCAATGCGACTACGTCTTTATTCAGACCTAACATTTTGTCGCTGCTCCTTGTCCAATCTCTTTGCAAATGAAATCCGCAATCTCTTCAATACCTACATCGTCTGTTTGTATGAATTGTTCAAAGCAGGAGTCGGCAAACCCCTCAAGGCATTTATCCGTCTGCTCGAAGCACCAATTGCCTACCTCTTCTCCGCGCTCAATCAGCCGCTCATGGATTGTTTCCTTTTTCGCGGTCAAACAGAAATGGTAGGTTTCAGGATCGATTTGCAGGAATCCGCTATGAATTGTGTTGAAATAGTCCTTATTGTAAATCGTCATAGGCACTATCAAATCTTTGCCGTACGTCTCGCGTAACTGCCTTGCCACTTCTACCGTCAATGGTTTCCACATCTTCAAGTCTTGAAAATCCCCAGTTTTCTCATTTTGCAATTTCATCTCATCCGGAATGATTTGCCTCAACATGAATCCGACCTCTTCCGGATCAAACAGCATTGTTCCATCCAGCCTTCTTACTAGTTCATTCGCAACAGATGTTTTGCCAACACCGAACGCCCCGTTAATCATGATAATCATTTCCCGTCCCCCTCATATGTTAGAAAAGGCTCATACATTGTTATCGCATGATTCTCTGTGACGAATTCATCGTCGATCTGGTTCCCTTCTGCGTCGAATAATTTCCGAAAAATCGAATTATGACGGACGTACCCTCCCCATAATTCCCTCGTGAAATGATGCTCTTTCTCGTAAATCTCATATGTCCGGATTGCTGGCGTAATTGAACGCCATTCCCCATTGAGATGTGTATCTGTCAAATAGATCATGAGCTGATATGGTGTTTGGGTTTCATTCTTTATTTGCAAATCCAAATAATTGTAGGCGCAAGTCGCTCCGCTGCCGAACGGCTGACTCCTGTTCGAATCGGGAAAGACATCGTAACTGTGGCGATAGCGCTCTGTCACAGTCAGTGGCGTATGCAATGTGATCCAATAGATGAGGTTAGATAGCTGGCAAAGCCCTCCGCCCGTCCCGACAGTCACTTTTCCATAATGGAGGATCATGCCGTCGACATACCCTTTCCGCTTCGTCGTATTGCCGATGAGACGCCAGTATGAAAAGGTTTCTCCTGGTTCAATGACGACTTTATGCAATCGTTTAGCGGCAATCTGAAGATTTGTGATTTTATTCCACTGCAACTGCATGTCGACGTCCTTCAATTGCCTTAGCAAAGGAGTCCGATGCTTTTTGATACTATATGGCAGTTTTTCATCGAGTCTTTTGCGCGCATACTTTTTCCCGTCAAACAGCCATTCGCTATAGCGTTTCAGTCTATATACTTTCTTTCCTGCAAAGATTCTCAGTTTGCTTCGCTTGATCGGTTTTAATGAAACCAATAGAGCCACCTCCAATCTACCCTTAATTCAACAAAGATTCCCTATTCTCCTTCATTATTGGGGCATAACTCCAAGGAAGTGTACACCCGATGCAACTCACATGTGCTTTTTTGCAACTGACCTTAAAAAAACGACCGGTCATCGAAAACCGGCATACGGATTCGTAGAGTCTGTATATAGTAAGAATACAAAGAACGACGACGGAGGGATTGCAAATGAAAATTGTAAGAGTCAGCAATTTGCAAAAGGCATATGGGGGGAACAACGTATTAAGGGGAATTGATTTCACTGCCAATGCAGGAGAAATCATTGGAGTCATCGGCAAAAATGGTGCAGGGAAATCTACATTTCTTGAGATATTGATGACGCTGAATCCGTATGACAATGGAATTGTCGCCGTGTTGGGCAGTGAATTGAACACGTTAACGGCCAACCAAATTGAACAGATACGAAGGGACATATCAGTCGTTCTGCAGCCGACGCAGTTTTACAAAACGTTGAAGGTGGTCGAGTTGCTGAAGCTGTTCAAAGCGTATTACAACTCACCGGTCGATATCGAACAAATCATTTTCGACTTCAAACTGCAGCCGCACCGGAAAAAATACTTCGATAAATTATCAGGAGGCTGGAAGCAAATCGTCAGTTTGGCGATCGCCTTTTTATCCGAGCCGAAACTGCTAATTTTGGATGAACCGACAACAGGTCTCGATCCGCATATGCGAAATATGCTTTGGACGTATATTAGCGAGTACAACAAACGCACAGGCGGCACCGTTATTTTGACTACACATAATATGGATGAAGTTGAATTGTATTGTGATAAAGTAATGCTCTTGAACAACGGTGTCACTGAAGTGTTTGATTCGACGGAAGGTATCCTTTCCAACGGCTACAAATCAATCAACGACTTTTACTTATCAAAAGTATCTATATAGGGAGGAATTTGCATGTTACTTACTCAGCTAAAGTATGACTTGCTTATGTTTACACGGGAGATTTTTTATTTGGTGTTCACGATCATTGTTCCGCCGGTCACGTATTTATTCATGGGGCAACTCTTCGGGAACGCCACGTATACCGGGAATCTCAGTTACGCGGAAACGTACACACCTTCCTTCATTTTACTGATCACGTTCGGCGTCGTCTTTTTCGCATTCGGGTTCGATCAAGTAATGAACCGGACGACAGGCGTGGAAAAGCGAATCATTTTATCGCCAGTACCGAAAAGGACATTGCTACTATCGAATATCCTAAAGTCGATCATCATTACGAGCCTTGGCTATTTCCTAGTTTTCTTCATCGGCATGATCGCTTATGACCTTTCATTCCTGCCGTTCAATTTCATTTTGGCATTCGGGACGTTCATCTTATTGAATGCAGCCTTGCTTATCATCTCTTCAGCGATCTACTCTTTATTCACAAGCATGAATGGCGCGCTCGTCTTCTCCATCGTCATCTTTCAAGTAGTGATGTTCACTGGCGGATTCACAATGCCGATTCCCATGATGCCGAAGTTCGTGCAAGTCATTGCTGATTTCAATCCCGTCTATCATATGAATCAACTCTTCATCGCCGTTTGGAATGGACAGTTAGAATGGAACGCAGCGACACTCAAGTCTATCGGATTTATCGTCCTCGTCACTGCCGTCTCTCTATTGGTCTTACGTTTTGGAAATAGTCCGCGAAAATCTTTCTTCAAATGGTATCCTACTAATAGGGGCCGAGGAGGAGATATGGGGAATGAAAGTTACACTGGACATTGATGAAATTTATGAGGAAACGAAAGTGACGATCCATTGTAATGAAGTGGATGATTCGATAAAGGAGATCCTTGATTTTTTGAAGGGGAAGAAAACGGAGTTTCTCGTTGGAAGAGATGGCGAGATGCAGCATATTTTGAAACCGGACGACATCCATTATTTCCATACGGAAAAGGAAGGCGTCATGGCCGTCACTGCTACTGGCTCCTTTTCATTGAAAGAGAAACTTTATGAGCTTGAAGAGATGCTGCCTTCTGCGAAATTCATCAGGCTATCGAAATCGGTCATTGCCAACTTGCATGAGCTAAGCCGTTTTGAAGCTTCTTTCAACGGTACGTTAGTCGTCCATTTTAAGTCCGGAGCGAAAGAGTATGTTTCGAGGACATATGTGAGCGGCATCAAGGAAGCGCTGAAAATGAACAGGAGGAAAAACGGATGAAAACGTTTTTGACAAGAAGTGTATTGGGCATTTTCTTTGGCTCATTCTTGGCAGTCGCTACAATTCTAGCGGTCATCTATATTGACGGTAAGGATATGCTAGATGCCTCAATTCTCGGGAAAAACTTACTCGGCACAGTATTTTGCGGCTGGTTCTTCACGGTGACTCCTTTGCTGTTTGAAAATGAAAAACTGACATTGCCGGTCCAGACGACACTGCATTTCTTATGTGTGACTATGCTGTATTTCATCGTAGCCTTCATCATTGGATGGATTCCATTCACAGTGAGAGGATTTATCGGCATGCTCGGCATCTTCATCGTGTTCTATTCAATCATTTGGTTTTCCTTCTACATGTACTTCAGAAAGCAAGCAGCGAAATTGAATGAGGAGCTGAGGGAGTTGTAAGCCCACGCTCCTCTATTGTTAGGTTAATAGTCCCGATTTGGTGATAAGTTTTGTTATTCGATAGATAACTGGCCAAATTCGATAGATAACTCTCTTTATCCACTAGATAACTATCCGGATTCAATAGATAACTCTCTTTATTCAATAGATATTGGTACCTCTCAAATAAGCTTGCTCAGTAATCGGACCGCCATATACACCGCGACCGCCCAGACGACGACAGCGGAGACTTTATTCAACATGCCAATGAATTTCCCGCTCGTATCCATCTTGCCGAGTACTCTTCCAGCAACAGCGAGTCCGAAAAACCAACACCATGAAATGATGATTGTCGTCAACGTGAACGCGAAACGTGCCTCTCCTGAATAACTTAAGGCATTCGAACCGATCACGCCGATCGTATCGATGATGGCATGTGGATTCAATAAAGAGACGGATGCTGCAAACAAAATCTGCTTCTTAGGAGAAAACCGTTCCGCTTCCGCCTCCATTGACGCAGGGGCGCTTCGCCAAAGAGAAATTCCGATGTACAGTAAAAACAGGATACCGACAGCAAACATGATTGTTTCCAACCAGTGGAATGTCAAAATGAGTAGAGATACTCCTGATACTGCAGCCACGATCAAAATCGTGTCACAAATCCCCGCGGTGATAACGACGGGAAGTGCCCTGGCTAGCTTTGGCTGCAAAGCCCCTTGATTGAACACAAATACATTTTGGGCGCCTAATGGTAATATAAGTCCGATCGCTAGGATGACGCCATGAAGTACCGCCTCGACCATCCCCTCTCCCCCTTTTCTATCTTTCTCTCTATTGAAAGGCTTTATCTCACTAATTGCAATGACCCAACCAAAAAACCATCCCCAGACGGAGATGGTTTCCAATTTATTATTTCAACTTCTGCAAAATGACGACTTTCAAGTAATTGAATTCCGGGAAGTCGCGGCTTGTGCGGAAATCCTTTGGCAATGAAGATTCCTCGAGGATCTTAAAGCGTGAGCCAGCATCCGCAAAACCTTTTTCTATGAATGTCTTGAACTTCTTCATGCTGAAGCTTGCGTTATTTGTTGATGCAATAATGATGCCGTTTTTCTCTGTGATGTCAATTGCATCCTTGAGCAATGCCGGGTAATCCTTCGCCGTGCTGAATGTGTATTTCTTGGAGCGTGCAAAACTCGGTGGATCTAAAACAACAACGTCGAATTTCAGCTCATGACGCTTCGCATAACGGAAGTAATCGAACACGTCCATCACTTTGATGTTCTGTGCTTCATAGTCAATCCCATTCACACTGAACTGCTCGATCGTCTTCGGCAAACTGCGCTTCGCCAAATCAACGCTCGTCGTCTCCCGCGCCCCGCCAAGTACCGCGGCAACCGAAAACGCACCTGTGTATGAGAATGTATTTAACACGTGCTTGCCTTCCGAATACTTGTCGCGCAGCGCTTTACGCACATCACGCTGATCAAGGAAAATTCCCGTCATTGCGCCATCATTCAAATCGACGGCAAAGTTCATGCCATTTTCTTTCACGATGATCGGGAAATCTCCGGGAATCCCTCTTACAAAATCGTCCTGCTCAATGTATTGGCCTTGCGTATCGAAGCGTTTCTTCTCGTATACTGCCTTATATTCCACGAGCTTGTCCAACACACCATACACATGATGCTTCATGGAATAGATTCCTTCACTATACCAGCTCACCATGTAATAGCCGTCAAAATAATCAATCGTCAATCCACCGATGCCATCGCCTTCTCCGTTGAAGATACGGAATGCGGTCGTCTCGCTATCTTCAAAAAAAGATTCCCGTCTCGAAAGGGCTGCTGCTATCTTGGACTCGAAAAAGGCGAAGTCGATTTCCTCGTTTTCATCCCTCGTCAATACCCAGCCGATTCCTTTGTTTTGATTGCCATAATAGCCTTTTGCGATGAATTTACGGTATTTATCGACCAAGCGGATAAGTGAGCCTTCCTCCTGCAACACTTCCGGATTAATTACCGCGTCTTTCAAAATCAATGGGTAGCCCTTCTTGAAGGCCGCTATACTCTGTGCGTTTACTTGTACATCAATCGTTTTTGTCATCGTGTCATCCTTTTTACATCATTTTTTTCATTATCGCATGAAGACTGTATAAAAGCGAAGGGCAACTGCTTAGAGGCGACAGGCATAAGGCAAAGATGCGGCGTGGCGCTTTTTGCCACAGAGCAGCTTTGAATTATGACCCCGAGCCTCTGGCGCCCGTAGCTAGACGCGAAAAAAGCTTCTCGTAACAGAGAAGCTTCAACATCAGGCAAGTAGGCGGAACGCCAGACTCTTCCAAAGTCCCATTCGAATCGGACGATCCATTTGCGGCCCTCTTGCAGTGTGTAAATATGTTTTTAAGTCACCTTCATAAACTAGTTCCATATGTGGCATATACGCCAGATGATGCGGCATTGTCAGGCTAGGCCTCGTCAGCAGTCGGTGCATCTCGCTCTCCTGCATGACGGTCGCGACGAATTGCGAACAGAAAAACGCCCTCTTCCGTCGAATCTCTTTATTCAGCGCCACGCCGAACAAACCGATAAAGTTGTATTTATAAGCTCTTTGATTCAACTCAAATTGAACGATTTTCTGACGGATCCGTATATACGCTTCCGTAGAAACTTCGCAACGGTATACAGCGCAATCAGCCTCCTGAAAAATGCCTTCCGCAACATTTTCACGTACAAACCCACCGAAGAACGGATTGTATTGCTGCTTCCGACCAAAACTATAGATTTCGGTCAATTGCTCGTCGAATGCTATGGATGCATGATTCAAATCTTTGCGTGTATACATGCCAATCGCCTTAGACAACAATGTTCCCGTGTCTGTAAGTACGATATAGATTGTTTTTCCCATTATCCCAACCCCTAACTCATCTCTCTACAAGTATGTACATTTTTTGGGGGAACCTAAACCGTCTGCAGGTGTAAACCTTCTAAGCCCTAAGTTGTAGACAAGAGTAGGGGTTCGGACAGTTCAAGCGTTTATCTATATATGTATTATACGTTTTACCTATACGTAGAGTTTCACTTTCCCAAGATTTTTCAATCCCGCAGGAAAGCAAGTGATGGCATGGTTGTCATGGAAGTAACAATTGCTCATCTATCGATGGTTGTCCTATTATACTATGAATCGCTTCGACTTTCTTGCTTTTCTTAAAAATAAAATTGAAAACACCTTTCACCTTCCAAGGTTCGACAAGATATTTTCAACGGCAAGCTCGACAAATCTTGGCTCAGTCGCCATATTCAATCGAATAAACCCTTTTCCTTCAGGGCCAAACCATTCCCCGAAATCAACAGCAATTCGACATCGATCTTGGATAAATTCCTTTGTTTTCTCTGGATCAATCACATTTCTTAAATCTAGCCAGATCAAGTAAGTGCCTTCTAATGGAGAGATGATAATTTCGGGTGCCGCGTCATGCAGATGTTGTTTTACATGTTCGTAGTTATGCTTGATGACTGCCAATAATCCATCCAGCCACTCTTGTCCATGCCGATAAGCAGCTTCCGCGGCGGTCAATCCAAGGATATTCACTTCAGTTTGGTTCACCGTTTTCACGTACTCATCGAATTGGGTACGCAGCTGTTCATCCTCAATTATGATTTGTGAAAATAAGAGTCCAGCCAAATTAAATGTTTTAGACGGCGCTGTTACGGTGATGAGCCGATCTGCGAATTCACCATCGCATACAATTGCAGAAGGGATATGCTTATGCCCTTCCATAGTAAGGTCTTGGTGAATTTCGTCCGAAACGACTAGAACACCGTGCTTCTTGCAAATTGACAGGACCTTCACCAACTCTTCTTCTGTCCACACGCGGCCGACAGGGTTATGCGGAGAACATTGGATAAACAGTTTTACATCATTGTCGATGATGCTTTTCTCGAACGCATCAAAGTCGATATGATAAAATCCATTATCATTCACAAGCTCACAAGTCACCAATTTACGGTCGGTGTCCTTCACGGCGTTATGGAATGGATAGTAGACAGGCGTTACAATCATGACAGCTTCACGAGGTTTGGTGTATGCATTGATAAACCAATATAGTGCTGTGACGACTCCGGTTGAAAAGCGCATCCATTCTTTTTTCACTTCGTACCCATGATGCTGTTTCTCCCAATTGATAAATGCTTCATAGAAAGAATCGGGTACGAATGAATAACCGAACACACCATGGGCAATCCGTTTTTGCAATGCATCCAATACTGCTTCGGGGGCCTTGAACTCCATATCTGCAACCCATGCTGCGATCAGATCAGGGTCACCGAAACGCTCATCCAATGCATCCCATTTCAATGAATTCGTTCCTTTTCGCTCGACGGCATACCGCTCGCAAAATTCCGCGACGTCCATTTGCAATCACTCCCATTTTCTTATTTATTCAACAATACGCCAACTAATTAAAGTCGTCTATATAAGTTTTTATTTTAGTGAAAAGAAACAATCAGGAAATTCTATCGAGATGAACCATACGGCAGGATAAGAAAAAGCCATTCCCTCCACATGCGGAGAGAATGACTTTCGTTCTAAATCGCCAAACTACTGATTACAGTTTTGCCCAACGTTCCTCTAACCAGTTCATAAATTGTGCACCTTTATCGCCTTCATACGCATCATAGACATCTAAACGCATACGTTTTAGCTTATCTGCAAAGTCTGCCACTGAATGGTCCTTCGGTAAGCTCTTTTTCACCCGTAGGAATATTTTGTCTGTGTCTTTGATAATATCAAAACGTGCCGGTAGTGGCTTCTCTACGTCCTCACCAAACGCCACTAGTGCTTCATAGGCTGCTACTTGCACCTTGTAGACAGTATCATTCTGCATACGATTTTTTAATAAATCAATGATTTTGTCATGTTGATAAGCCGATAACAATTCTACTGCGTCTAAACGCTCTCGCCAGCTAGACGTATAATTGGCCTGTTTTTTTAACGTTTCATATTGCTCAGGTAATGCTGTTTCAAACTGTTTCAAGTAATCGCACCTCTTTTTTTAACTAGAGGAAAAATGAATTCTTCTTCCGCTTCCTCATTATACGATGTCTGGGTGAAAATAGCGATGAATCGCTCGTAAGGATCTATATGGTCACTTCATGTTGTTATCATCAGTTTCTTTCGGCAAAAAACTTCATCGCATCCCGCATAAAAACAGCCAAACCGTCCCCGAATTTGTCAATATTCTTCGTAAATCGTTCATCCGCGACATACATTTCACCAAGTCCGGCGAATGCTTCTAATGAGTAGTCGCCGATTTTATTCAAGAACGTGTACCACTCACCAATAGCTGCTTGAGCTTCCGCTGCAGCCGGATCTGTATGGCGAAGTTCTGCGAGGTTGTAATAAATGCGGTTCATGTCCTCCTGAGTTTCCTTGCCGAATTTAGCGACATTCTTGTTCGCCTTGTCGACCGCCTCATCCCCCCACCGATCTCTTGCTTCCTGCTCATATGGATTCGAACTGAAGTCGAACCCTTTAAACTTCTCTTCGTTAGTCATTGTCATTTCTCCTCTCTCGGATCGGAGCGTCTTGTCGATCGTCTCAATCATTGTCCCGAGTTGCTGGCGCTTCGCCACTAACATGTCGCGTTGCAGCTCGAACGCCTCCAACCGGTTGAACGACGGACTTTCCAATAGCTCCTTGATTTTCTTCAAAGGGAAGCCGATTTCACGAAAGAATAAGATTTGCTGGAGGGTCGTCAGATTTTCATCAGAATAAACCCGATAGCCTGCCTCTGTCACATTGTCCGGAACAAGTAAACCGATTTCATCATAATGATGGAGCGTGCGCACACTCACACCGGTCAAATCCGCCACTTCTTTCACTTTCATAACTCCCCGCCTCCCTTCACTATTGACTATAGAGTATGACGTAACGTGAGAGTCAATACAATTGATGAAAGAATTTTTAACTTACAAACCGTGATTCAAGTATACTTGAATCAATGACTTACGCAGGAGGTTATAACCATGGTTTTTAACACAAAGAGACTCAAACTGGTTGCTTGCACACCAGAATTTTTATCGACAATATCGCCTGAGGAGTATGAAATAGGGGCTCATGTGAAAGGACATGTAACCGAACTTCAAAGCGATGCTTCCCAATTAGGGTGGGGTGTTTGGTTCGTTGTGGATAAAGCAACGGATGCCATTGTTGGTGACATCGGTTTTAAAGGGAAGCCTTCGGGAAATCAAACTGTGGAAATCGGTTACGGCATTATTCCATCTGCTCAAAACAAAGGATATGCAACTGAAGCAGTCGGAGCGCTTATTGAATGGGCATTTGCATCGGGGCAAGTTAAGAGAGTCATTGCAGAATGTTTGCAAGATAATTTCGCTTCAACTAAGGTGCTAGGAAAGTTGGGCTTACGACAAATTGGAAGAGAAGACACTATGCTTAAGTGGGAAATGAAAAAGAAGTAAACGTTAGCTCGTTCATGGTCTATGTCTATCTTCAATCATTTCGTTGCTTACATTTAATAGGCAATCGGTTACCAATTTAATTGATTACTTTCCCACCGTCAACTGGTGGTTTTTTTATTTATCCTCACGTTTATCTTCAACTCTCCCCATCCAGCCAAAAGAAAAAAATCATCACGTAAGCAAGCTTTTCTTCGGATGAAATTTGTGCTCCAAAACAGACATGCTCATGAAGGGATGTGCTTTGGAATGCTGGGAGCGTTGCGTAAGGAAACAGGCCGTAGCGATAGGAAGCTGTCCGATTTCCTTCCTCATCTATTACGTCGATGTCGCCCGCCATATTCTTCGCTTCAATTTTTCTCCAAACCGTTCCATCCGCATGATAGAGGGTTCCCCGGTTTTTCATTGCCGATTTTGATAGCTGCTGTATGTACCTCCCAATGTCCGTTCCATCAGGTTTCCTCAACGTTAATGTAAATTGTTTTACATTGTTTTTAATGTGGATTGTCGCTATCGGACGCCCATCCATTGATGAAATATCGTATTCTACAGGAAAAAGCATTCCTTTTTCAAACGGACGAAAACATAATAGCCACCTACTAATCCGGCCTGTTGTAGGATGAATTTGAAACGACGGTTGTCCATTATGATCTACGTGATATAGTTTCGGCAACAACGACGGCACTCGTTTCAATATTAATTCTCCAATTGTCTCCATGTCCCTTACATTTTCGACGACTTCGAGGCCACCATCTTTTCATATGCATATTTGAAATACACTCCTGCACCTAGCGCAGCTAACCCGCTGATCCCTATTTCAAACAATATATTGCCGTTTACAGAAAACCCCTCATACCAGATAAAATAATAGAGGATACAAAATAAAATCATTCCTGTTCCTCCAATAAAACCGAAAATCGACGACTTCCTATATATTTCTTTCACGCCGTAACCCCCTTGCAATGAAGTAAATAAGGATAAGCTCTTAAGTAGGAATATAAAAAGACCCAGCTATAAGCCAGATCTCCATATCATTCGATCGGCATCCAAATCTCGATGACGTCTTCCGACACCCCAGCTGGATGGACGTATCGCTCGAAGTCATAGCAATCCCTCAGTTTGATGTCATCCATTTGAATGATGTAGTCATACGTAGCCGGAATGCCTGGAATCCCGCCTTCCACTGTTGCCACAATAAACTTGCCAGCGGGAATAACGACCTCTTTCGTGTCCGGGAACCCTTCCGTCAACTCAGATTGCAGTCCCGCAATATAATGGATGATCTCATTCTCCATCTTCAAGCAGACGCCAAATGATTCTTCTACGACGACATCTTTCTCATTAATTTCCTTGATTAGCCGATCCCATTCTGCTGGAATTTCTGATACGGGCCCTTGCACCTCATACCCTCTCACTGTAAACCCTTCACTTTCAAGAATACGTGTCTCCATTTCCTTCTCCCCTTTGCTTAGTAATTGATCGATTCCTTCCATCTTCCCTTGCAGTTCGTTGATTTCATTCTCGATTTCCTTTTTCCGATTCATCAACAAAGACTCCATCTGTTCATCTCCTTCCCGCAAAATATCGGAAAGGGACACTCCGAAATTCCTCAATGTTTTGATTCGCACAAGCTGTTTCTGTTCTGTTTGGGAATAAAACCGGTATCCCGACTCCGGACTCACATAAGCAGGATGGACAAGTCCGATTTCCTCATAATGTTTGATAGCCTTCGTTGTCAGTCCGACAAGATGGGCCGTCTTCCCGATCGATAACATAGCTTCCCTCCCTTTTATTACACTATAAACCTGCCTCCAAGGGACAGGTCAACAAAATTCTCTTAGGAATAAAGAAGCTTATGTAAAGCCTTATCAATCGTAATAGTAGAACTATGCTGAACTACTTCAGAAAAGAGTCCTTTTAACTTTTCAGCTGAAGCAGTCAATTTTTCAACTGTCATTTCATCCGGATAGGTTGAAAGGTATTCCTCTATAAACGAAGGATGTAACGTGTCATACGCTTTAAATTGATGCAGCTTCTTGTTTTCGTTCATCGATTGTGCCAGTAGAACATAGTCTCTCATAGTCTCAAGCATCTTCAGAGAATAAATGAGATTACCTCTTTTCAACTCTTTGTTCAAACTCAATGCACTGTAAACGAATTCAAACGCGATATCGACATTCACATCGTATTTGACTGGCTTATTTTGAAAGACTTCATTTTCAGCGTTCATCTTTTCGGATACGAATCCAGTTTTATCGACTATCACTTTCCACAAAGGCGATTTCACATTCAGTAATTCACTAGGAAGAATAGACACATTAAACTCAAGTGAATTTTCCATGAATACGATAAGCAGATAAATATCCTTGCTAAACTGCTTTTCTTTAATATAGATAGGATTTAGCTCACTGAGAGTCCGATGAATATAACTTTTAGTGCTTTCAACGTCTTCAACTTTGGACGTAGAAACCATTAGATCAATATCGGAACATTCATCGTTATATCCAATCACTCCTGAACCTAACTGAACAACTCCTTCAACTAAATTGGAGGACGTTAATCTCTCAACTACCTTTACAAAAAACTCATCTCTTTCTTCAGAACTATACATCTCTCCATTCCCCCATTCATCGTTTTATCCCAACCTTGCTGGATTACTCCCTTTCGTCAAAAAGCTCAGTTTCGTTTCCGATAAAATAATCGCAGCAAGTATTAAAACCGCCCCGATCCCCATCTTAAGCGTAAGGATTTCACTCAACAGAATGACTGAAAAGACCATTCCCCATAATGATTCCGTCGAAAGTATGATTGCCGCTTTTGTTTCTGTAATGAATTTCTGTGAGACGGTTTGTAATAAAAACGCTATTGTCGTTGAAAATACACCTAAATAGAGTAGAGATGTCAAACCTTCCGGCTGCGTGCTGAACGTTGTCTCGCCTTTCAGCAATACGACGATGACTCCGATCACAGTCGCTGTCGCCATTTGAACAATCGTCAACGCAATCGGATCTTCCTTCTTCACGAATTGGGATGTGTAGAATATATGAAATGCAAATCCTATTGCACAGCAAAACGATAGGAAATCGCCGATATTGAGTCCAGCTGACCATTGGAGTGACAGGACCGCAACGCCGAACATAGCGAGAAATGCTCCGATGAGTTCAAATATATCCAATTTCCTTCTATAAATCGCCAGCCCTATGAAAGGTACGATAACTACATTCACCGCTGTCAAAAAAGCATTTTTGGACGGTGTTGTAAATTGGAGACCGACCGTTTGCAGCGCAAATGCTATATATAAGAAGACCCCTAAAATCGTTCCTTTTATCAATGCACTTTTTGAAATGAACTTCAATTTTCTATAAAAAACCGCACATAATAGAACGGCGCCGATTAGGAATCTGCCCGCCAGAATTTGATAGGGCGTGTAGGAATCCAATGCAACTGCACTCCCAACAAACCCGCTTCCCCAAATGATTGCTGTTAACAGCAATCCAATTTCACCATAATATTTCCGCATAGCATCCTCCGGTATCCAAGTAATCAAACAATTTATTTCATTATAACGCAACTGTCTTCATTCAAAGACATTTTTTTCAAAGTTCATACATGTATTGTTTCATCGACTGAGGAAAACCTAATCACAAAACCGGTTAGGAGGTTTCCAATTGAGACGTTTATACTTCTTACTTCCATTTCTAATGATTTCAATGCTTATTCAACCTCTTACGTCTAAAGCGGAGCAGAACAATATTGACCAACAATCCATCCAAGATGCGCTACTGTCGACACTTCAACCGTATATTTCGGAAGGCATCATCCAATATTACGGATACGATAAATCGTATGGATTATATGACGCAAAAATAGTGAATATCCAGCGTGACGAAAAAGGTGGATTTTCCTTCACAGTTGAAGTTCAAGTGAATACATTCGAGACAGCGGAAAATCCACCATACGGCAAGGAGACGTTGCAGTTCGGGATTAGTCCGAGAGGTGTTAAACTGCTCGACTTTTCTCATGAAGGTGATGACGAGGAAAAGAAATTACATCAATTTTATAAGGAATCACTCATCGACATTAAAAAGTCATTTCATTTAAATTTACTTCCGTATGAGCGATATGATTATAACCAGTTGCGGTACAAGGCCGAAAAACAAAATGATTTCAATTCTCTCGCTCATATCGCGGAGGAAATTGTCATTAATATTCTTAGCACGGAAATCCAACCGCCTTACAAAAATGTGATCAACCCGGTAACTTTCGTTAAAGGCAATGAAGGTTTCATTCTATTCAAGACAGCCGATGGAACCAATTTTTATTACAAGGTCTTCAAGGAGAATGGCATTTGGAAAGTCATCGACCAGGACAGTGAAAAAGGGAAGAAGATGGAGTACGACTTGCTTTGGTATATGTAAAAAGAGGCAGCCTCGGCCGCCTCTTTTTCAAAATAACAATCAGTTTGTCGTTGCACTTTTCCAATGTGAGATGTCTTCTTCCAGTGGGATTTGTGCAGCTCTTGCCCGAACTGCGGCGAAGAAGAACAGCACAACAAGGAAGATTGAAATGACAGTTGCCCCGATATATGCCACATTCATTGGCAATCCGAAGCCGATCGTAGCATTTAAAATATACGTCATTGTCGCCATCAACATGAACGTTCCCGGGATGAGTGCGACCCAGTAGTTCTTCCGTGCAATGAACAGATACATTGCACCTACGAATAATGCGATAACGGCTGTCGATTGGTTCGCCCATGAGAAGTAACGCCATAGGATGTTAAAGTCGACTTGCGTCAAAGCTATGGAAATGATAAACATCGGTGCAGCAATCCAAAGACGGCTCGCAATCTTCACTTGTGGCAACTTGAAATAGTCCGCAATGATCATACGCGCACTACGGAAAGCCGTGTCGCCGGAAGTGATCGGAAGGATAATGACACCTAGAATTGCTAGCGTTCCACCAACTGCACCCAACATCAATGTCGAAGCTTCGCTGACGATCAACGCAGGACCGCCTGCAGCCAACATCTCATTCAAGCCGCCATAACCGTTGAACAACGCCATTCCTGCAGCCGCCCAAATCATCGCGATGATCGCTTCTGCAATCATCATGCCATAGAAAATCTTGCGCCCTTGGCCTTCTTTTTGTGTCGTACGTGAAATGATCGGTGATTGTGTCGCGTGGAAGCCAGACAATGCACCACATGAAATCGTTAAGAATAATAGCGGGAAAACCGCCAATTTGTCAGGGTGCATATTGGCAAAAGTCAACTCAGGAATGCTGACCCCTTTGACGACCATCATACCGCCAACCCCGACTGCACTAATAATCAAAAGCGCTCCGAAAATCGGATAGAAACGGCCGATGATCTTATCGATCGGTAACAATGTCGCAAGAATATAATAAGCAAAAATAAGTGCAACGATGATGCCCATCGCCATCCAACCATTCATTAAGTTGTACAGCAATCCTGCCGGTGCGGATACGAAAACCGTTCCAACGAGCACCAATAATAGAATGGCAAAAGCATTCACGATATGTTTCATGAATTTCCCCAAAAACTTACCTGCAAGCTCCGGCAAATGCGCTCCACGGTTACGGATGGAGATCATTCCCGTTAAATAGTCGTGAACAGCACCTGCAAAAATCGCCCCAATTACAATCCAAACAAAGGCAATCGGACCATAAAGAGCCCCCATGATCGGACCGAAAATCGGACCTACCCCCGCAATGTTCAACAGCTGGATCAACGAGTTTTTCTTTGTGCTCATCGGCACATAGTCCACGCCGTCCCCGCTCGTATAAGCAGGTGTCGCACGATCTTCCTTCACCCCGAACATCTTCTCAATGAATTTGCCATACGTGAAATAGCCGACAATCAATAAGACGATACAAAACAAGAACGTAATCATTACATTTTCCCCTTTCCCCAAAGGCAATATTTCTTTCAGAACCTGAAAGCTTGAAACTAGTATACTTCATTTTGCTACATAATAAAATACTGTTTTCTGGTTATTCAGTATGTTGCAGTTAAGAAATATGAAGAAATGGTCCCGTAATAAATATGAGTTTAGTTGAAGAAGAAGGAGTTTTTACGATTGTGTTGAATAAGTTAATATATGTAAATTATTTAACAAATGGGACGCTTTTCTTTCAGTCTGGATATGGATGGCATTTTTTGAAAGAATCTCGAATAAGCCGTTAAGGAGGGATAGCTATTCCTAAAAAGAGGTTTTTACCTTTATTTGTTTATATTCTTTTGATAACAATACTCCTATTAACACTAAAGACCAACTTTAATTTGACTGGTTATAGTTATTACTTGGATGAAAAAACGATGATGTTAACGATTGAAGAGGGCTTCGGAAAAATAAAAACGTACAATGTGCAAGATTCTCCAATTCAAGCGATGAAAGTAATGTTATCAATTAACAAAGCGTATGACATGTGGGGAGTTACAATCTTAATATCCTCACTTTTCATCACAGGCTTTCTTTTATTATTTGTTAAACCTTGGATACAAAGAAAAATTGTGAAATTGTATCTCACAATATACTTTATATTACTTACCATCTTTATTATTTGGAGTATTTATGTGCACAAAGAAATTATACAGGAAATATCAAACGCTCTAAATAGTTTGTAAAGATAGAATGACCTTTATTTCCCATTAGCATTGCAGTTGTATGCTATTACCCATCCTCTTTTCAAAGGAATACTCCGATGATTTCCTTCACCGTTCCACCCGTTGTTTCATGGACGCTCTCCCCCGCCCATAGCGACATGAACTCCGGTTTTCCAAGCTTTGCCGCTTGGCTTCGGATTTTCTTTGTCAAGTCGTTTTGGTAGGGGTAAGGGGCGATCGGGACGCTTGCGGTAATGTCTATGAACTCGTTACGGATGCCTCTTGCCGATTTTCCGGAGAAGGCTTTTGTAAGCACGGTACTATTATCGGTCGATGCCAAGACGGCTTCTTTATAGAGCGGATGCGCACCGCTTTCTTCTGCTGCTAGCAATGCGGTACCAATTTGGACGGCTTGGGCTCCGCGGGAGAGTTGTAGTTCGAGATGCTCTTTGTTAGCGATTCCACCAGCAGCAATGACTGGAATGCCGACAGCCTCGGCAATCGAAGGCAATAATTCCGCAAGTGACACAAGCTCTTCCCCGATGAATGAACCCCGGTGTCCTCCGGCTTCACTGCCTTGTGCGACAACGGCATTCACCCCTGCATTTTTCACAGCAATTGCTTCTTCTTTCGTCGTCGCTGTCCCGATCAGCACTACGCCCGCATTCTTGAGTTTCTGAATCGTCCGCGGATCTGGAATCCCGAATGTAAATGAGCAGATCGGTACGCCTTCTTCAATAATGACATCCACTTGTTCGTCAAAATCCGATTCTGACAATGGCGCCTTCCAAAACGGCATGCCAAGTCTCTTGCCGATCGGCTGCAGTCCTAAATACGCTTGACGAAGAAGCTCTTGATTCATTTTGACATCTTCTGGAACGAACAGATTGACGGCAAACGGCTTATCTGTGAGCTTTTTGACTTCGCGAATGAAATTCCGTGTAGCTTCTCCGGATAAATACCCTGCACCTACTGAACCTAAAATGCCTGCATTTGATGATGCTGCCACGAATTCTGGCGTCGTGACACCCGCCATTGGGGCTTGGATGATTGGATGTTGAATTCCTACTGTTTCTGTAAAGGTCATGATTCCACCCTCCTTCTTTCATACCGATGAAATAAATACATGATAACTAAGGGAATAACCGGGAACAGCGCCACTAATTTAAATGCATTGTTTGCACCGAAGAAATACAAGGCGATCGGTAAAGAAGTGAAAAAGCTAATGAGCAATGACGTTTTAGACTTGGTGAATAGGCCAAAAAAGAACGAAAGAAATGAAATGATCAATGACGCTTGCCAAAGTGCTACAATCAAGTCCAAACAACTCCTTCCTTTTAAACCCTCACTTACCCACCGGAACATATCCCGTCTTCTCGATAATTTCCTGCCCTTCATCCGACAGAACCCACTCTATGAACGCTTCGACATGCGGGTTGTCGCTTCCTGCTGTCACGGCGTAAAATTCATTCGTGATTGGATATTCTCCTGACCTGATAGTATCGGTGTTCGGTTCGACACCATTCACGCTAAGCAGGCGAATTCTATTGTTTTTCACCATCTGCGTTGAGTAGTACCTGAATGTGTAGCCGATTGCGTTTTTATGATTTTTATAGTCGGACACTTCGCCGATGACCGTGCCCATGAGTGACATGACATCCTCTGTCGGCGGCTTCATAATTGGTGTGAGGCCCATGAATTTTCGCAGTGCAGTTTGACTGCCACTATTTTCGGGTCGTTGAAATGCACGGATTTCATTGTCTTTTCCACCGACATCTTTCCAATTCGTAATCTTCCCTGAGTAAATCCCTTTAATTTCATTCTCGGTTAAACTTTTCACCGGATTTTTGGAATTGACGAAAAAGACGAATGCCTCCTTCCCGATCGGTGTCAGCTTCAGCTCCTTACCCGCACTTTCCGCTTGGTTGAGCTGCGTTGTAGATGGTCCCAAAACGAAAATGATATCCACTTTTCCGTTGATCAAGTTCGTATAGGCAGCTTCAGTCCGATTCGACATCACTTCGCTGTCATAGGGTTGGTACTCTTTTTCAGGATAAACGGCTTGTGCGAATGCCGCGTAAATCGGATAAAGCGCCGTCGCCCCATCGATAATCGGCAAGTTGTCCTCGAGGTGCAAAGTTGCAGGCCCATCTAAAGCTACAGCTTTTGTCCTCTTTTCAAACGGCTGGTAAGCAGTCAAATCAACTTGGCCATCGGTAATGACTGGCCGGGTTTTATCATAGACGGCCGGTATGGTGAATAGAAGCGATACAGCGATGAGAGCCGCTGCTCCGATCCAGAAATGCTTCTTATAGTTGAACAGATCAAAGCGCGCCATGACAAGTATTGCACCAAAAGATATGTATGCCGCGATGACAAGCGGTACAAAAAACCCCTTATTTGAAATATATAATAAAAACGCTGCGAAGCCCGCAAATGGTAATACTAATGCCCATATGAATAAAACTGACAATATGCCCCAAATCGTTTTCAACCTATTCCCTCCTCGCAATCTTTCTTTTGTTTAGTATACATTATTTCGAATATAAAAAAGGAACTGAAATATACCCGACTAAACTTTCCGACACAGGGTAAAAGATAAGGAGAATGATTTGAGGAGGTTTTCTTTTTGGCGAAGAACAAAGATGTGAATGTTACAAATAGCCAAGACGTGGAACGGGAGACGTTGACAACGCGGCAAGGTCATCCTGTGGCGGATAACCAAAATATCCGTACGATCGGCAATCGCGGTCCAGCCACGCTTGAGAATTATCATTTCATTGAAAAGATTTCCCATTTCGACCGCGAAGAGATACCGGAGCGAGTGGTACATGCACGTGGAACTGGAGCATTTGGCTATTTTGAATCATACGGTACAGTCGGTGACGAACCAGTTGAGAGGTATACGCGTGCGAAAGTATTCTCGGGTACCGGGAAGAGAACACCGCTAATGGTTCGCTTCTCCACAGTGGCAGGTGCGAAGGATTCGCCGGAAACGGCACGCGACCCCAGGGGCTTTGCGGTAAAAATGTACACGGAAGACGGCAACTGGGACTTAGTCGGAAACAACCTGAAAATCTTCTTTATCCGCGATGCAATGAAATTCCCTGATATGATTCATGCGTTTAAAGCTGATTCAGCGTCGAATGTGCCAAGTCCTCAGCGGATGTTCGATTTCGTTTCCCGTTCACCTGAAGCGACGCATATGATCACGTTCCTATTTTCCCCATGGGGCATTCCAGCTACATACCGCCACATGCAGGGCTCTGGCGTCAACACCTACAAATGGGTGAATGAAAAAGGCGAAGCTGTGTTGGTGAAGTACCACTGGGAGCCGAAGCAAGGGATCCGCAACCTGACTCAGGAAGAGGCTAACGATATTCAAGCGAAAAACGTCGGCCATGCAACACAGGATTTATATGAGGCAATTGAGCGGGGAGATTATCCTGAATGGGAGCTATTCGTTCAAATCATGGAGGATGATTACCATCCTGAACTCGATTTCGATCCACTCGACGATACGAAACTATGGCCGGAGGAGAAGTTTCCATGGCTGCCGGTAGGTAAGATGGTCCTTGACCGAAACCCAGAAGATTTCCACGCAGAAATTGAACAGGCAGCCTTTGGTACGGGGGTTCTCGTTGACGGAATGGATTTCTCGGACGATAAGATGCTGCAAGGCCGGACTTTCTCATACTCAGATACGCAGCGCTATCGTATAGGTGCGAACTATCTGAAATTGCCTGTGAATGCACCAAAGGTTCCTGTCCGGACGAATCAGAAACGCGGTCAAATGGCTATCCATGACGCGAAAGAGTCTGGAGATCTGCATATCAACTATGAACCATCGATGCTCGGCGGCTATCAGGAAAAAAGCGAGGATATTCGTACACCGCATCAACCCATCTATAATGCGGCAGCAATGAGTGCACCAATCGATCGCCCGAACAATTATGGTCAAGCCGGCCACACATATCGCAGCTTTGAAGATTGGGAGCGTGATGAATTGATTAAGAACCTATCCGAAGCGCTGGCGATCTGCGACAAACGAATTCAAGACGCCATGATCGATCACTTCACGCAAGCCGATGAAGACTATGGCAGACGCGTGAAGGAAGGTATAGAAAGGGTAATGAAAGAAATCCAAGAAACGAAAACGGACAATAAGATTCCAGGCCGTGAATCAGGTCTATCGAAATATGGTCAAGGGACATTAGCTGCGAACGAAGCTGCAGATGACGCTGTGAAGAAAAGCCATGAAGCTGATCCTTATTAAGTGAATTAAAATGAAAGAGGGACGAGCCTGAAGTAGGCTGCGTCCCTTTATTTCGTTTCATTCCAAGATATCGCTGACCCTGCCGACTTGTCCATCCTCGAGCCGCACTTTGATACCATGCGGATGGAAGCTCGAGTTTGTCAATAAATCCTTGACGACCCCTTCCGTTTTCACACCTGTGCGCTGGTCCTTTTTCAGGATGACTGCGACTTTCATTCCTGGCTTCACATCACTTCGATTACGTCCGTCCATTAGTTCTCTTCCTCTCTCTTTTGAAAAATGCTTTGTACGACATGGGCCGTCCCTGTATGAAGCTGCCCTTCTTCACGGTTTACTTCCCCGACGTGGAAATGTTTGATGAAATATCCATCGAACTTGTGCAAGATGTCTGCTGGATCCATTAGCATTACCGAATCGCGCGGACCGCCTGTTCCATATCGGAGCTGCTCTTTCGTATACAATTCGCTGACATAATAGCCGCCGACTTTCAGTGCCTTCTGAATGCCTGTCATCGTTTTTTCCATGACATCCTCTGGGAAATGACCAAAAATGTGAACGATTGCATCCCACTGCTTCTCTTCCCAAACAACCTCTGCCAAATCGCGAAGCTCTGTCTTCACCGAAACCCCTTTTTCATTCGCCAATTGTTGCGTCTTATCGAGCCCGGCCTGCGCATAGTCCCATGCAGTCACATCAAATCCGAGGGATGCCAAGTAGACGGCATTGCGCCCCTCCCCTTCCGCAATGCAAAGCACTTTTCCTTTTGGCAGCACGTGAGCAGCTTCCACGACAAACTGATTCGGCTCTTTTCCGTATATGTACTCTTCTGTTGAAAAACGTTCATGCCAAAAATTTGTCATTAGCTATCCGTTCCTTTCATGACAATTTCCCTAAGTTTATCACAACCTGTCCTCGGCATGGCCATCCGTACACCGAGCAGATAGGTTATCACCGACTTTAGCGGGTTTATCACCGATTCTCATGGGTTTACCACCGATTCTCGGCACTTTATCACCGATTCTACGGTGTTTACCACCGACTTTCCCCACTTTATCACCGACTTGTGTTGAAAGTTTTGGTAAAAACGAAATTTTCCACTGAGTAAACCCGTTATACTATATGAAACACCAAACGACATGCGCATGTCCGTTTCAGTTAGGAGGTCACTATGGAACAAGAGCAGCTTTGGATACAGCAAGTGTTGGCAGGCGACAAACAATCCTACGCACACATTATTAACAAATACAAAAACCAATTATATGCGACCATTCTGCGGATGACGAAAAACCCGCAGGATGCCCAGGACCTCGTTCAAGATGCATTTATCAAAGTGTATCGGAACCTCGATAAATACAATACGGACGGGTCGTTCTCCAGCTGGCTATACCGGGTGGCGATCAATCATTGCATGGATGAATTCCGTAAAAAACGGTACTCCACCGTTCAAGTTGAAATCGACGAAACAAAAGTGGTTAATAGAGAGCATCCAGAAGTTGTGTTCTTGAAAAAAGAGAAAAGCCGGCAGTTGGAACGTCTGATTTCCACATTGCCTGAAGATGAGCGACTGATCATTCTTCTCCGTTATATAAATGAAGTTAGTTATAAAGAAATTAGTGAATTGATGGACGTCCCTCTATCAACGGTGCGCAATAAACTGCATCGCGCAAAGAAAAAGATGAGGGAGACCGTAAAACAAGAAGGAGGATTTTTTCATGAACTGTCCAACGGCGGATAAACTTTCACAATTCGTAGATCAGCTGCTACCTGAACACGAGATAGCTGAAATAAAAACGCACTTACAGTCATGCACTTCTTGTGGAGTAGTTGTGAATGCCTTTCAAGAGGAACAGCGCTTCATTGAGGAAACGTTGCAAACTCCGACCTTGCCAGATAATTTTACTGATCTTGTCTTAGATCAGCTAGAGCCTTATGAAAAACCGGTAAAACATCGTCGGACGAAGATTTGGAAACAAGCCGCCTTAACTGCTGCAGGCATCGTTTTGGCTGTTGGTATCGGCGCAACTGTAAACCCGGCCTTCGCACAATTAATCGGCGGTCTATTCTCGACTAACCAAGTCGATAAAGGGTTGCAAATTGCGGCGGAGTCTGGGCTGACGAAAAGGGTTGATCTGGAAGTCGAAGACCAAGGGCTGACGTTACAAGTGGAAGACGTAATTGCAGACTCTTCCAGGGTGTCGCTTTCTTATAAAGTGTTGAATAAAGACGGCAAAACGCTGGATACGCATTTAAAAATGGCGCAATCTGACAATTCCATCACAGCCATTGATCAAAATGGAAACGTACTTGATGGATTAGGCTTTGGCACAGGTTGGCGGCAAGAAAGCGGTTATGGATTCATTCAATTCTCCATTCGCGGTCAGGATAACTTAGAACGACTGACAATTCGGTTCAATCTTGTCGAACTAAATGGCGTAAAGGGCAACTGGCAATTAGACGTCCCTGTCGATTTACTTGAAAACCGCAAGCTGACAAAAATGGCGGACTTGAAAGATGCAACTGCCGTCCATCACGGCGTGGAAATTGATTTGAAGCAACTGCACTTCGCTCCTTCTTCCATGGAATTGTATTTCGAGACTGCTTTCACAAAAGAAGAATGGTTAGAGACTGAAGAGGCAATACACAAGTTCGAGGAGAAGTTCGGAATAAGCAGCATGGATAACCTTGTATTCGGCAGAAGTACCGCAATTAAATACCATATTGAAAATGCGGAAGGGAAAGTGATTTATTCTGCAGCTCACTCGACTCATTCAAAGACGCCTGGCATGCTGCAAGTTGAGAGCAAAGAACTGAGTACGCCGGGGGGCACCGGATGGATCCATTCATTCGTTCCGAAAAACGAAGACCAACTTACCTTTGTACTGGATGGCGTCTATAAAAAAGAGCCTACAGATTTTTCTCTTACATTTAAACCTAAAGACATAAATGAACATCCGGTGTCGTTTGACTATAAAGGGACTCACTTAACAATTAAAAGCGTGAAAAAAACTTTGTTTGGAAAAGATCATTATGTCGTCATCAAAATGGAGGGAGGCACAGACTCTCTTGATGCCGACTTAGGCAACTATATTGCCGTTGATGGCAATGGGAACAGCTACCCTACCAAATTCGTCTCATCCATTCAGGATCTAAAAGATAAGAACGGCCGCCATAGAGCGACATTAGAATTGCATTTGGAGGGTTTGGAAGAAGTACCGGAGGAATTGACGTTGTACCTTGTTTCGATGAGTAGCTATTATCCTGTTGAAGAGCAATGGAGAGTACCGTTGATTGGTGAAAACTAAGCAATAGATAGAGGCCACATTCACACGTATTCAAAAGTGTGAATGTGGCTTTTTGTTGTTTTTGAACTAGTAGTATAGTATTTAGTTCAATGTAACCGTTACCGATTTTCATAGATTGCGTCTAAGTTAATATTAAGCGAGGTGAACGATTTGTCCAGTGAAGCGTGGTTTGATGAACATTATGATGCCGTTTACAGTTACATCCTCATGCTCGTGAAAGATTCCCATACAGCCGAGGACTTGTCCCAGGAAACGTTTATGAAGGTAGTTCGGAATGAACATCAATTCAAAGGAGACTCCCTCGTCAAAACATGGATTTTTCGTATCGCCTATACGACGACGATGAGTTATTTCAGAAAGATGAATCCAATTACGTATTATTTTGATTTATATGCTCACAGCGCCAAGCACGAACAGTCATCGGAGGAAACTGTCCTTCTTAATTCACAGCAAAGGCAATTTTACGAAGCGCTTAACCAGCTGAAGCCAAGTTACCGGCAAGTGATCATACTGCGGAAGATCCAAGAGTTTTCAACAAAAGATACGTCATCGATCCTTAATTGGTCAGAAGGAAAAGTGAAGATGAGTTTGTCGAGGGCGCTTGTCGCGTTCAAAGAAGAATTAGAGAAAGGTGGTTTTACGAATGAAACACTTATCCGATGATGAGATAGCGCGAGAGTTGGAAAAGCTTGGCCAAGCGTTTAAACCTTCCGCCGTACAGAAAGAGAAACTACGGCGGAGTATCTTTGCTTCAGCCCGCCCTAAGAAAGTGTTTCGTATAAATACATTGCTTCCTAGCTTCATCTCACTTATTGTTCTGCTATCGGTCGGTGTCGGATTATATGTAACCATTGGTGGTTCTGATACAACGAATGTAACTGCTTCATGGGATGGCATGCTTTTAGAACAATCAAGTCGAACGAGTCCTACGAGATACGTTTTGAAATTCTATGGAACTTCATTGACGATTGAAGATGATTTCCTTGGTTCAAGTTTCATGTCAGATAAAGTGGATAAGGAAGCATACTTGCGTGGCTATAAAATTAAGGAGCCCCTGTTAATCCCTGGGACATACGAGAATTACACGATTACACAGAGTGACGGCACTTACAAACTTAAGGTGGATGGCAAGACGGGGTTTACTTACAATTTGGAAAAGAAAGGACCGCGAATCCTTGTAGGTGAAGACGGTATTGAATATTCCTCGAGGGTATATCTGGACACACTAGAAGTAATCACCGATGCTATAACGCCTGAACGTTTGGAAACCGCTACACAAAATGAACATACATTTTTAATTGAATGGGGCTTGGATTCAATGGATCGAGGAAATCATGATTTCGAATCCCACGAGCACGGGCAGCTTGTCGTTTCAACTGATTTCGATGAGTTGCAACGGGGGCAAGCTGTTTATTATCATATGCCACCTTCCGTCATTGCCAAGAATTCGGCAGTTCCCGAAATGTATATTGGAAGAGTCGTCGGATTACCGGGTGAAACGGTCGAGATTAAAGGCGGCCAGGTGTATATTGACGGAAAGATACTTGATACATTTTATGGCAAAGCAACAAGGCGCGGCGCTGGAGAGGAGGAGTACTTCAAAACGGTTCCGAGCAATGTAATTGTAGATGAACAATCTACAAGAGAATACTTCAATATGAACATGGCAGCCGTAACTGTAAAGGAAAATACACTGTTCATTCTCGTTGATCAATGGTGGCGTGGATACGATAGCCGCGAGTATGGTCCTTTGCCGATTGGAGAGGTTGAAGGCATCATTACAGGGACTGCGGAGTAATAAGATAGTTAATTAGACGAATAAAAAATACAGAGCAGAATGGCTGAAGTGCCCTATCTGCTCTGTTTTAATTAACCAACTTTTCTACCCAACCAGCTGTGCCTCGTCAACTTCATATTATTCGAATCAATCCATTCGCCTTCAAATTCCAGATCTTTCGTCAACACTCCTAACTCTCACTTTTGATCTTTTTCAACTCAAGTAAGCCGTCAATTATGACATCCGCCTGAGCAAGTTCGTCTTCCCTAGCAAAATCAAAGTTGCAGCCAATAGCGAGTAAGCCGTTATCTTTCGCTGCGTTTATATCCGATAATCGATCACCTACTACCGCTCCGTTTGTAATGCCATACTTTTGTACAATGCTCCGGACTAAGTGCAATTTGTTCATAGAGTCAATTTGCTCGATACTAAATGTCTCTGTCACCCATCGATCCAATCGATAATAGCTCACTATGGCTTCGAGGTAATCTATTAATCCATTGCTTGCTATGTAGATTGAGCATCCGTTTTCTTTCAAGTAACTGAAGAGTTCCTTGACACCGGGGTATAAAGCTCCGTTTCCATTTCTTATATTTTCAAGTAATCTTTCAAGAAAATATCCATCCGTTAGTTCTCTATCTTCATTAGAATGAGTGGGCATCAATGTTTCCCATACTTTCGGTAAAGGAACCCCCATGATTTCACGGTATTTATTAATAGGTGTGGCGCCGTTCCATTTATCAATTGATCGTAAGTGTTCAAACGTATCATCGAGCGCTAACTCCAAGATTCTATCTGTTTGAAAAAGTGTTCCGTCCATATCGAATATAAGTGACTGTATCATATTCAATCTCCTATCTACCCAATACTGAAAAGAAGATAACGGACAAGTAATATCCTGTTATCTTCCTCCAAATACATTTTTGTCAGTTCCGATACATGACATCTCCTGCAACTACCGTCATAACGACAGCAGCATCTAGGATTTCCTCTTCACTCACCTCAAACAAGTCTTTATCCAAGACCGTAAAGTCCGCATCGAAACCGACGCCGAGCTTCCCACGTGAATCCGCCTTCCCTATCGTTGCCGCACTGCCTGATGTGAATAAACTAACTGCCTCAAACATGCTTAGCTTTTCTTTCGGCAAGTACCCCTCATGCATCTCCCCCGGTTTACTCCTCGTCACCGCAGCATAGATGCCTAGCAACGGATCGACTTCTTCGATCGGTGCATCCGAACCCGCTCCGCAAATGAACCCTTCGTCGATTAATCGCTTCCATGCATATGCCCAGTCAAGGCGATCCTCACCAAGACGCTCCATGACCCATGGAAAGTCGGATGAGACGAAAACTGGCTGTATGTCTAAAACGATCGGAAGCTTCTTCATCCGCTCCACCAAGTCGTCACGCAGCACATTCACATGGATGAGACGGTCCCGCTTCCCTTCCGGCACAGGATGGCGCTCGATTGCGTCCAATCCCTTTTCAACAGCTCCATCGCCAATCATATGCATTGCAACGGCCTGGCCGTATTTCCGAGCAGTCGCTACATGCTCGTGGATTTCCTCATCGGTCAACACAGCTGTGCCGAAAGTGGACGGGTCATTCGCATATGGTTCACTCAGCAAAGCTGTGCTTCCGCCAAGCGAGCCGTCGATAAAGAATTTCATTTCTCCTGGGTCAATCCACGGTTCGTTGTATTCGGCATTATCCTCCATCAATTGCGTAAACACCGTCGAACGGCGCAACAGATGCGCACGGAACTTTTTCTTTTCGCCGATGACATTCCTAAATGCCTGTAATGGATTGTGGTAATCACCGTAATAGCCCAAGTCGTCCGTTACCGCACCGGTCAATCCTAACGACAGCAGATCATCGACCGATTTCTCAAGCGCCTTCGTCAACATTTCCTCCGTCGGCTGCGGAATGAGTTGCAGTACGCGATCCATAGGGCCTTCCTTCAATACTCCTGTCGGTTCCCCGTTTTCATCCCGTACTATGACGCCATCATCCGGATCTGGCGTATCTTTCGTAATGCCGGCGAGCTCCAACGCTTTTGAATTGAGGATTGCCGCGTGCCTGCACGTCCGTTTCAAATACATTGGAGAATTCGTCACCTTGTCCAGTTCGTGGCGCGTGAAAATCTTTTTATCCGCGAAATTGTTTTCATTCCATCCTTCGCCAATGAACCACTCATCCTCTTTCAAATCTGGATAGGCATTCAAGAGCATATCCATCATTTCATCAGCGGACTTCGCCTTTGATAAATCCAAACTGAGCAGCTTCTGACCATACCCGATCATATGCATATGGTTGTCAATGAATCCTGGATAGAGCGCCGCCCCTTTTAGGTCGATTTCATTCTCAGCTTCACTCTTTAATTCGTCATAGGTACCCAACGCGATGATCTTACCATTTTCCGTGAGAAGCGCCTCGACGGTTTCCCCTTCCTTATCCATCGTATACAGTTTGCCGTTATGCCAAATCGTTTTCATCCTGTCTCCCCCTTTTCTTTCCTTAATTCTAAACTTTCGTGCAACGTTGGGCAATCTAATTCGGATGAATGTTATAATGGGGGCATCATATATAGGAGGGATTATTTATGAGATTGACAGTATATCTTGCAGGGGAAATCCATACATCTTGGCGTGAAGAGGTGAAACGGAAAGTCGCGGCGTTGAACTTGCCGATTGATTTCGTTGGGCCAATGGAAGATCACGACCGCTCGGATAATATCGGGGAGGAGATTTTAGGCAAGCAGCCGGATGCAATTTTCAAGGATGCCGCCGCTTCCAGCTTCAACAACTTGCGGACTGAACTTCTAATGAAGAAAGCCGATCTAGTCATCGCCCTTTTCGGCGAGCAGTACAAGCAATGGAACACGGCGATGGACGCGAGTGCCGCGGTTGCATACGGCAAGCCGCTCATCCTCATCCGTTCCGAGCAGCATCACCATCCGCTGAAGGAGCTTTCCCGTAAAGCGCATGCTACGGTCGAGACAGTGGACCAAGCCGTGAAGGCATTGCATTATATTTTTGAATGAATGAAAAGGCTATCCGACGGGATGGCCTTTTTATATTGGAACGCCGAAATTACATATTTGCTGTTAATCCCAATTTATCACCACTTGGAGTGAGGTTATCACCACTTACATTGACTTTATCACCGCTTAGAGGATCTTTATCACCACTCAGAGCACGTTTATCACCACTCAGCATAATTTAGCCCATTTACGCATCACTTCTCCTTTACAAAACCTTTACACTTCGTTCATACTCCCTCAATAATCCTCACGTACACTAAACGTAAGCCTCAAAACCTACTAGGAGGATTTCAAATGACATTACTTCTTGATCGTATAAAAGAAAAACCATTATCAGTTGTACGAAACGAAAGCTGGCATAAGCCGATCTATGAAACAAACAGCTTGAATCTCTGGTATGGCACGTCGCATGCGCTGAAGAACATCGATCTGTCCATCAATGAACGCGAAGTGACTGCAATCATCGGTCCATCGGGATGCGGGAAATCGACTTTCCTCAAAACATTGAACCGGATGGTGGAAACCGCAGCTGATGTCTCCATCTCAGGCAATGTCACTTTTAAAGGGAATAACATTCTCGGCAAGGCGATGCCTGTTGAAATCCTTCGTTCCAAAGTCGGAATGGTGTTTCAAAAGCCGAACCCCTTCCCAAAATCGATTTATGAAAACGTCGCATTCGGACCAAGAGTGCACGGCATCCGCAACAAAGCGATGCTCGACATGATTGTAGAAGAAAGCTTGAAAAAAGCTGCATTATGGGATGAAGTGAAAGACCGCCTCCATAAAAGCGCGTACAGCCTTTCCGGAGGACAGCAGCAACGGCTATGCATCGCCCGCTGCCTTGCCATCGATCCGGAAGTGATTTTGATGGACGAACCGACATCGGCCCTGGATCCAGTATCAACGCATAAAATCGAGGAATTGATCAGTGCTATTAAAAACGATGTTACCATTGCTATCGTCACACACAATATGCAACAAGCCGCACGTATTTCCGATCGCACTGCCTTCTTCCTAAATGGCGAAGTAATCGAAGAAGATCGGACGACAACAATCTTCACCAATCCTTTAGATACATTGACAGACGACTATATTAATGGCCGATTCGGCTAATACAAAAACCCGCTCATTAGCAGTGGGTTTTTATTTATTAATTAAGTACGGATTTACAATACCTTTACACTTTAACAATACTCACTTAACAATAGTCCATTAAGATGTAGTTGTGAGGGAGATTCCTTCATCTTACATTAGAACATAAACCTAGGGGAGGATTTATCAATGAAGTTTAACAAGTATCTTTTATTCATGATTATCGCTGCTTTTGCAGTTGTTCTTGCGGCATGTGGCAAGGACGGCGATCCCGGGGAATCGGACAAAAACAAAGCATCCGCGCAAGGAGCAGAACTGGAAGGCAGTGTCGCCATTGACGGTTCCGGAACAGTGTATCCGCTTATGGCACGTCTTGCTGAGGAGTACATGGTGAACGAACAAGAGAACGTTTCCGTTGAAGTGAGCCGCGCAGGTACAAGTGCAGGGTTCAAGAAGTTCCTCGTTGAAAACGGTACAGACTTCAATGATGCTTCCCGCCAAATCAAAGATGAAGAGGCAGCAGAAGCAGACAAGCTCGGCATCGAAGTGAAAGAATTGAAGGTTGCCTTGGATGGCCTTACTTTCGTCATCAATAAAGAAAATGATTGGGCTGCTGAAATGACGCCTGAAGAACTCGTCAGCATCTTCCTTGCCGATAGCACTGTCGAGAATTGGTCCGACATCAACCCTGATTGGCCCGATGAAAAGATCAATGCTATGGGACCAAATGAAAACCATGGAACATATGAGTCTTTCTACGAAAGCATTTTAGATAAGCAAGATATGGATAGCTCAGTCAACTTGCAGCAAGAATACTCGACACTTGTTAACCTTGTTTCCGAGGACAAGAACGGCATCGCGTTCTTCGGATACGGCTACTATGTGAATAACAAAGACAAGATGAATGCTGTTGCAGTCGACTTCGGAAACGGTCCTGTCGAGCCTGCGTTAGATACGATCGCTGAGGATGGCGCTTATGCGGAGTTCACTCGCCCGGTCTTCACATACTTGAATGTGAATCACGCAAAAGAAAAGCCGCAAGTTAAGGATTTTGCGCTGTACGTCATGAACAATATTAATAAATTCGCAGGTGAAACAGGCTTTGCACCGATTCCGGAATCGGAAGTGAAAGAAAACGTCAACTTCCTAGAAGGTCTGTAATATCAGAATGGAAGGATGAGGGCTGTTAAAGCCTTCATCCTCTTGCATCTTAGTGGAAGGGGTATCTTTTAATGATAAATCACGAAATACCAAAGGCAGATAAAGTGAATATCCGGGACATGATTGACCAAAACCAACGCGGTCAGTCGATCAGAAGAAGGATTGAACGGCTCATTCCCAGCTTCCTCGCCATAATCGCCTCATTGTCAGTCCTGACGACAGTCGGCATCATTTGGACATTGTTATCTGAAACAGTGGAGTTTTTCAAACGTGTACCGTTCCTCGATTTCTTTACGGGCACCGTCTTGAAGCCGCTGAGTCAGAATCCTGAATTCGGGGTGCTTCCATTATTGATGGGCACCGTCACTTCCTCTTTGATTGCAATGGCAGTAGCCGCGCCGATCGGGCTGATGGCCGCCATCTACTTGAGCGAATATGCTCCCGCTACAGTGAGGAAAGTCGTCAAGCCGGTGCTTGAGCTGCTGGCAGGTGTACCGACAATCGTCTATGGGTTTTTCGCCTTCACTTTTGTAACACCGCTATTACGTGAATTCATTCCAAGTCTCCAAGCGACGAATATTCTTAGCCCCGGCTTAGTCATGGGTGTCATGATCATCCCGATGATCGCCTCCCTATCCGAAGACGCAATGAGTTCCGTTCCAAACTCGATGCGTGAAGGGGCTTCCGGATTAGGTGCAACGAAGCTTGAAGTGACCCGTAAAGTTGTTATTCCTGCAGCTCTATCGGGCATCATCGCTTCGTTTGTGCTCGGGATATCACGTGCCATCGGGGAAACGATGATTGTGACGATTGCGAGCGGCAGCACGAAAAACTTTACTTTTGATCTAACACAGTCGATGCAGACGATGACCGCTTATATCGTCGAAGTGACAGGCGGGGACGCCGCTTCCGGATCGACAGTCTATTACAGCTTGTATGCAGTCGCGATGACCCTTTTCGTTTTCACACTCGTGATGAACCTTATTGCAAGGGCTGTTTCCAAAAAGTTCAGGGAGGAATATTAAGATGAAACAACTGAATGAAAAACAACATATCCGTCGGACGAAGCGCCGTTTATTCCTGAACCGGTTCTCGAAGTCCATCTTCATGCTATCTGCATTTTTCGGGCTGTTCTTTCTTGCAGTTTTGCTCGTCAAAGTCGTTACGGAAGGCATCGGTTCAGTCAACTTCAATTTCTTGACCGGTAAGTTATCGACGCAGCCTGAGCGCGCGGGCATCATGGGAGCGATTCTCGGAACGTTTTGGCTCATGCTTGTCGTTGCTCCCGTTACGATGTTTGTAGGCGTCGGCACGGCGATCTACTTGGAGATGTATGCGAAAAAAGGTCGCCTGGTCAGCTTCATTCAGACGAATATTTCCAATTTGGCAGGCGTCCCTTCCATCGTGTACGGAATCCTCGGTTTAACTATTTTTGTACGGGTGCTAGACCTTGGAAACATCGTACTTGCTGGCGGATTGACGATGTCGTTATTAATTTTGCCGATTGTTATCGTTGCAAGCCAGGAAGCGATCCGTTCCATCCCCTTCTTTTTAAGTGAAGCATCTTACGGGCTCGGCGCCACGAAATGGCAAACGATCCAGCGTGTCATCCTGCCGGCAGCACTTCCGGGCATCTTGACGGGTGCGATTCTTTCCCTATCTCGCGCCATCGGAGAAACTGCGCCTCTCGTCGTCATTGGAATTCCGGCACTGCTTATCCCGTTCCCTGGAAGCATCATGGACCGCTTCACAGTATTGCCGATGCAGATCTATTACTGGACGTTGGATGCTTCGTTAGTTGCGGAATATGCCAATCTGGCAGCCGCCACAATTATCGTTTTGCTAGTAGCACTGTTCATTTTAAACTCCACAGCAATCATCATTCGGAATAAGTTCCAACGTGTATTCTAAATAGACATTCCCATCGCATCCGATTGAGGATGCGTTTTTTTGTTCGTGATCGCATGAAGCAGCATCATGACCGCCTGTTAACAGCGCAAAACAAAAAAGGATGAAGGAAATCGTAGCGATTTCCTTTCACCCTTAATAGCCAACTCATTGATTATTCGTCTATACCCATTTCCTCACGAACCACATCCGCAATACGGTTGACGAAGCGTTCGCATGTATCGTGGTCCGGTGACTCGACCATTACGCGGACGAGCGGTTCCGTTCCTGATGGACGGACGAGGACTCTGCCGTTGCCAGCCATTTCCTCCTCAACTTCCTTGATAACCGCAGCGACTTTTGCATTTTCGGTCACTTTATTTTTATCCGTCACACGGACGTTGACAAGTTCCTGCGGATAAATTGTCATCTCGCTTGCAAGGTCTGATAGCTTCCGACCCGTCCGCTTCATGATGTTGACAAGTTGCAAGGCCGTCAACAGACCGTCCCCTGTTGTATTGTAATCGAGGAAGATGATGTGGCCGGATTGCTCCCCGCCGAGATTGTAATTCCCTTTTCTCATCTCTTCGACGACGTATCGGTCACCGACGGCTGTTTTAACACTCATCATGCCGTGCCGCTCCAATGCTTTGTAGAAGCCGAGATTGCTCATAATCGTTGAAACGATTGTATCGGACTTCAAGCGGCCTTTCGATTGGAGATGGCGGCCGATGATGAACATGATCTGGTCACCATCAATGACCCGGCCAAGTTCGTCAACAGCAATGAGGCGGTCTCCATCCCCGTCAAAAGCTAGTCCGATGTCTGCGCCTTTATCGACCACGAGCTGGCTGAGGCCTTCAGGATGTGTCGATCCGACTCCTTCATTAATGTTCAAGCCGTTCGGAGATGCCCCTATTGTCGTCAAGTCCGCATCAAGGTCGGCAAAGACATGCGTTGCTAGTGAAGAAGTCGCGCCATGTGCACAGTCAAGTACAACATGAAGGTTTGTGAATTCCTCATCGACCGTCTGCTTCAAGTATTGGATATATTTATGGCCGCCTTCAAAGTAATCCGTCACAGTGCCAACATCCGCACCTACCGGACGAGGCAGCTGATCAGTCTCTTCATGTAAGAGGGATTCAATTTCTTCTTCCTGCTTATCTGTCAATTTGAAACCATCAGCACCGAAAAACTTAATCCCGTTATCCCCAAATGGGTTGTGGGACGCTGAAATCATGACACCCGCCTGGGCATTCATGACACGCGTCAAATAAGCGACACCCGGTGTGCTGATGATTCCAAGCCTCATCACTTCGACTCCCATCGATAACAGGCCTGCAATCAAAGCGTTTTCCAGCATATGGCCGGATATACGGGTATCCCGTCCAACAAGCACTTGGGATGGGGATGTCTCCTGGGAATCTTTCGTTAACACATATCCGCCAATCCTGCCGAGTTTAAAAGCAAGCTCCGGCGTTAATTCTTTATTCGCAATCCCACGGACGCCATCCGTTCCAAAATACTTTGTCATAATCCATACTCCCTTTCAATGCTTTAATCAGCTTCTCCATCATGCAAGCCTAATTTCCAATGTCACTTCATTCTCTGAAAGCTTCCATGCAATATTATCAGGACCAACTACAGAAAGCGGATATGAATGCTCCCCTTCCTGATCCGTCCCGGAAGCATCGACGCTAATAGCAAAATCCGAACTGTCAAGTGATTTAATGACTTCCTCTTTGGCAGTCACCGTCACATCGACAACTCCGTTTGCAGGTTTCAAAAAGGTACTGCTATATTTCTCATCCAGGCCTTTCACTACGACAGGGATGTTTTTAAATTCCTTTGTTACGTCCTTCTCCACATCAGTTGTTGGTTCCATCGATACATCATCAGGCGGCGGACCCTCGCCATCCATAACCGTCACGCTAATGTTCACTTTGACTTTATCCTCTGAAAGCTTGGAAACCCCCGTCGGCTTTGGTAGGTTCAATTCTAAGGTTCCTGATTCCTTTACCTTCGAAACATCGACATCCACACGAAGCGCATCAATGGTTTCAAGCGTCTTCTGCGGACCGAAGAGCGTCACCATCTTCGTATCTGTGAAAACCGAGTCGATGACGATGTTCTCACCGGGAACGCCTCTTTGGTTGAGGACGACCGGAACCACTTTACTATTTTCTTTCACTTCCACTTTTACCGTCACTTCTTCGGGTTCAATCGTCACATCCAATTTATTCAGGTCTCGGTCGAGCACCCGAACACGTGCTTTCTGTTCAAATGATTTATTGATGCCAGAATCTCCGGTTGCCGAAACCTTCACAAAGCTGATTGCTTCCACGACGCTTTTCGCACCAGTCACTTGAATGGTGGAAGGCTCGACTTCCTTTTTCACAGCATTATAACCTTCCGCAAGCAGCCGCTCATTAAATTCAGGCTCAACTGGGAACGTTTTTGATACTTTCTCTTCGATGACAACGTCAACAGTCGCCGGATTCAATCTTACATCCAGCTTATCCGATAGGTTTTCAGCTTGTATTTTGACCGTATGTCTCCCCATCGACAGGCTCCGCAAATCGACCTTCAATGTGAAATCCTTCAACAGCTTTGCCGACTGGACGAGGCTTGAAGGTCCGTCGATTTCCATATTGACCGTCTTAGGGACTCCGGTTACTACGAAATTTTCATTATCAATTAGCACTTCAACAGGCACATCGTGAAGGATACCCTGTGAATCACCGATTGTGGAACTCGTCTTTTTTTCATTCTCCGACTGGACGGAAAAGAATAGAATGATGGCGAGCGCCAATGCTGTAAAACGGAGAAACCATGGGCGATCCATTAACTTATCAACCATTTTTTTGTTTCCCCCATTTCCAGAATGGAGTAGAAGACATTTCGGTTTCTGCCCCAAACCATACTTGCCGCAGCTGTTTTTCAAATTCCTCCATTGAAAGATTCCGGTTGATGTCACCGTTAGTTGTGATGCTGACGGCACCCGTCTCCTCGGATACAATAACCGTGATGGCATCGGTCACTTCACTGATGCCAAGTGCCGCCCTGTGTCGGGTTCCGAGCTCCTTTGAAATGAAAGGATTTTCCGAGAGCGGCAAATAGCAGCCCGCAGCCGCAATACGATTCTTTTGCAAAATGACGGCCCCGTCATGCAACGGCGTATTCGGGATGAATATATTGATGAGTAATTCAGAAGTGACATCCGAGTTCAACGGCGTTCCGGTTTCAATATATTCACTTAGACCGGTCTCCCGTTCAATCGAAATAAGTGCTCCGATCCGCCGCTTCGCCATATAGCTCACCGACTTGGTAAACGCTTCAATCATGCGGTCGCGTTCCTCTTCTTCCTGCAATTGCGACCTTGCAAATAAGCGGCCTCTGCCAAGCTGCTCCAAGGCGCGGCGTATTTCGGGTTGGAAAAGGATAATAATAGCAAGGAAACCGAACATCAGCACTTGATCCAACATCCACTTCAGTGTATCAAGTCCGAAATATTCAGTGAAAATACGTGCGAATAAAATGACGAAAATCCCTTTTAACAGCTGTACAGCTTTCGTGCCTTTTATGATGGTGATCAATTTATAGAAAACAAACCAAACGAGAAGCACATCCACTATATTTTTCAGTATTTCAACCGGACTTGAGTTTGTTATCATTTCCCAACCGGGCATGCGCTTCCCTCACCTTCATCGCAAATTCTATACTTCAGTATATCATACAGCCTAGTTTCAATGCTCTTGAAAACAAATTAGGACTGGTTACTAATGGGAACGTTTTAGCCCATGTTTTGTTTCCTTTCAAGGAAGTTTTCCGCGAGCGGCAGCATTAATTGCGCGATGTGAAAAGCGACCGCGCTACCCGTTGCCGGGAAGGCAGTCGCCGGATTGCTATTCTCCCTGTTTCTCGCCATCCGAAGATGGGAAAATATCCTTGACGGTAGACTTGATTTTATACCATAGCCAGTCGAAGGCTTGATCAATTTCTTCACTTTTCCCTGTAACGACTGCTGTCGAAGCCATATATTTGGAGCCGCGGATTACCGTCACATTACCGTTCACTTCCCCTTCGATCCGGAGATTTCCATTTTTGACGACGATATCGCCTTTCACGACTTCCCCGGCGGGAACGACTACCGTTTCCCCATCGACGATGAGATTCGGCTGTTTCGTGAAGGAGAACTGTTGATTGTTGCTATAGCTTGAAAAGAGCGTCGCGCTCATTAATAGTAAAAATAGTGCAGCCGCAGCCACGAGCGGGTGTCTACGTAATAGGCGCTGAAAGCCAGCTTGCGATTTTTCTTTTGGGAGACGTGCCATAACGCCCGAGACAAATCCTTCCGGTGCTTGAATTGGAGCTGTATCCTTCAGAAATAAAGCCGACATTTTCAGTTCATCCATCATTTCCCTGCAAAGTTCACATTCAAGTAAATGCTTTTGCAGCACCTGCTCTTCTTCACGGCTAATGTCTCCGTCTAAATACGCGTGCATTAAATGAATCACTGGTTCCTGACACGTATTCATACTTTATTCCCTCCTACATAGTACCCATCTGCTTCCGTAATGCTTCCCGGCCCCGGTGGACCCGGGTCTTCACGGTTCCAAGTGGTAACTCTAAAATATCACTGATGTCCTGCAACGGCAATTCTTCCATATAACGCAAAATGATGACAGTGCGGTATTTCTCCGGCAGCCGTCCAATCTCATATTGGACACGTTCCTGCGCTTCCATACGCTCCACTTCTTCCTCCGGCAAGTCGCCGGCCGCTGCAATCTGCGAGTACATGTTCAGTCCGTCCGTTCCCGGCACTGTTGCATCAAGATAATAATCCGGCTTCTTTTTGCGGATCCTATCGATGCATAAATTTGTTGCAATCCGAAATAACCAAGTGGAGAACTTCCGTTTCTGATCGTACGTATGGATATTCACATAAGCACGTACAAAAGCTTCCTGGGCTATATCTTCCGCTTCTTGGGGATTGCCGAGCATTCGATAACAAACATGATACAGCCGATGTTGAAACATGGTGACTATTTCCTCGAATGCATCTTGATCGCCTTTGATCACTTGATTTATTCTTTTATTGACCAATTCATCCAATGACTTTCATCCTCCGCTCTATGCGGCTGTTCCTTCTATACGTTTGAAGGGTCCAACTGGTTTCATTTTTACTCCATGTTTTTTATTTTACCAAAGATTGATAAATTTTTCCGTTCTTTTAGGGATTTCTTTTACAGAAATCAATTACGGGTAAAACTCTGTGAAGCTAGTAAAACCGCCTGGATGAAAACCCAGGCGGCCATTCTCATAGTAATTTTTCCCCTAACAAAGATCCCATCAATCCGACTGCAACATCCGCAGTTTTGTTTCTTTCATCGAGTATTGGATTCACCTCGACGAATTCAGCGGATGTAATTATGCCAGCATCCTCAAGCATTTCCATTGCGAGATGACTTTCACGATAGCTTATTCCGCCCGCCACCGGTGTACCGACTCCAGGTGTGTAGAGTGGGTCAAGGCCATCCAGATCCAATGATAGATGAACCCCATCGATGTTCTTTTCCTGCAAATAAGAAATTGCTTCTTTCATGACCGTAGTCATGCCATCCCGATCAATTTCATGCATCGTGAACACTTTGATTCCTAAATTTTTAATGAGGTCACGCTCTCCCGGATCAACTGAACGTGCACCGATGATGACAATATTCTCGGGCTTCACTTTCTGCCCTTCTTGATAAATATCCACTAACCTCTCATGGCCCCGCCCCATCAGGACCGCAAGCGGCATCCCGTGGATATTGCCTGACGGTGACGTTTCAGGCGTATTCATGTCAACGTGTGCGTCATACCAGATGACGCCTAAGTTCTTATATTTCGATGTTAGTCCTGCAATTGTACCGATGGCAATACTATGATCGCCTCCCAGCACAAGAGGAAAGTTCCCTTTCTCAACGACTTTAGCTACACGGTTCGCAAGTTCACCAGTCGCTTGGACAACTTCATCCAAGTTTTTCAACTTTGCAATTTCCTGATCTTTACGTTCAACTGCGCTTACTTGGACATCTCCCTCATCCTTCAGCGTATGCCCGATCGCTTCCAATCTGTTTACCACGCCGGCATATCGGATTGCACTCGGTCCCATGTCCACGCCTCTACGGCTTTGTCCATAATCTAGCGGAACCCCTATTAATGATATATTCATTCTTTTCATAGTTGTCAGCCCCCCCCCCATATTGTAATTCCTCATATGGAATGGCTCAACCCGACAAGTTTTTGGATATTTATTCATTTTCTACAGATTTCAAAAACAGGAGTTCACAATCAGCTGGAGGCAGAGGCCTGTTGAAGAAATATATATAACTGTATTTGACGGGTAACCGAATGAACTTTTTTTTGAAAGTGGTGGGAGGGATTTTTGGCAATAAAAAAAATCCTATCGATGGATGGATTTGAGTGGTTTGTATGTGGATTGTAGGATTGTTGATTAATGAGCGAATTATTTATGGTGCTTGAATATTTAAACCGATTTGCTCGCAATCCATTGAACTTGGAATGCTTTAGGTATTAAAACCGATTTGCTCGCAATTACCTTACGGCATTGCTCGCAAAACTTTTTTATCGCGAAGCGCTAAAAAAGTTTGGCTGGGGTAGCTGGATTCGAACCAACGAATGACGGAGTCAAAGTCCGTTGCCTTACCGCTTGGCTATACCCCAATGATATATCGTGATAAGCTGCTTCCCAGATGTATGTATAGATGGTGGTGGGGGACGGATTCGAACCGCCGAACCCTGAGGGAGCGGATTTACAGTCCGCCGCGTTTAGCCACTTCGCTACCCCACCAGGTTAAATTTGTGATAAGCTGCGCATCTCTTTGTCAGCTTCATTCGTTCAATCGCTTCCGCGACCTGCTTGCCTCTCCCAATTTTAACGGGAGCTTGTAATATTTTGTGCATCTTCATTTAAGAAAACAAACATGGTGACCCCTACGGGATTCGAACCCGTGTTACCGCCGTGAAAGGGCGGTGTCTTAACCGCTTGACCAAGGGGCCATACTATAATAATAAATATTTCTCAGTGAATCGCACAAATGCTATAGTAACAAACTTATAGTCATAATGCAAGCCTATTTTTACAACCTTGTACTAAGTCAGCAGGCGGACATAAAAAAAATGTCTTGCGTTTGAAACAGAATTCTCAAGTTTCAACTGGAGCTTCCAACCGGATTCGAACCGGTGACCTCTTCCTTACCATGGAAGCACTCTACCTACTGAGCTATGGAAGCATAAAAATGGCTCCGCAGGTAGGACTCGAACCTACGACCGATCGGTTAACAGCCGATTGCTCTACCACTGAGCTACTGCGGAATCGTAATTAATTTTTCCAACGACATTATTTAGTTTAACTGAAAGCCCGGGGAAAATCAACTTTAATTTCATTACCCCGTAACGACTTTCTTATATTAGCATGTTCCAATCATATCGGTCAAGCCTTTATCATAAAGTACCCTATAGATTTCGTTTCAAAGGGGATGTAACTTGAGAGCAAAACTAATTCTTCTACTTATCGTATGCTGTGCTGCCGCATTGTTTTTCCCAAGCATGCCCGGATCGGATTCGTTGAAATCTGTTTTCCGCTTGACGGACGAGCCGAATGAAGTCATCGTCAGAGGAATGTCGGGGTCCGCATTGACCATTAATATTTCATTTGGAGACGAGGAAGTGGAGCAGCTGATCCGTGAATTACAGGCTCCCTATCCATTGCTCCTTCTTGACATGGATTGGGCCGGGCGCTTTCCTGAAATCGTACAATTGATCAAGAAACGCAACATCCCTACCGGCTTACTGGGACATGCCGGGATGGAGTATGAACAGAATACACCTCTTCTGATTGAGGAGCTGGAGAAATACGAGAAGCTTTTCGGTACCAAACCGTTATGGTTCAGAACGTCCGATGAGCAGTTCCCTTATTCATTACGGACCGCACTTTGGGACACCGAAGTGAACGCCCTTGGTTCATCAGTCCGCTGGCATACGGGAGAGCCGCCGCCGGTCATCGAAGGGGAAATCATTTCGTTGCCGCATTACCGTGAGGAACGGATTACGTTAGCCGACTTCAAAAAGCTAACTGAAACGCGTCAGAACAAATCATTGGAGGATGTCCTATTCAATATGTCCATCAAAACAAAAAAATTGCCGAAATAGCAAAAGCGCAGGGCGCCTGCCTAGAGGCAAAGCCGTCACGAAGAACGGCTTTTGCGACCACAAGCGCAGCGTTGGGAGCAATGTTTTCTGCGACCCTAAGGGAGCAGGTGTTTTGAGGCTATTATTCTGTAGACGATAGCAAAAGCGCAGTTCCCCATTCAAGTGAGGAACTGCGCTTTTCATCATTTCGCTTTTGCCGTTTTTGCCGTTTTACGCGCTTGCTTACGTGCGTCAAGTCTCGCTTTGTCCTCATCGGATTGACGGTTATACTTCGGCAACATAAGAAGCTGATAAGCATTTACCGCGAGAAGCGGGAATAATAAAATCGTCACCCATGAATCAATATTGCCGGACCGAACCATCAAAGCCGGCAGCCATTCAAGTGTCGTAATGACAATCATGAAAAACAATGCGGAAATAAGTGTGTGCTTTTTTGTCCATTTTGCTTTGAAATACGCTGTGACGATGGACACTGCCAATAAGGAAAATAGCAATGTTAAATAGAGAACCGTCCGCCCTGTTTCCCCTGCCGTCAATTTGAATCTGAAAAACACCAAGTCAAAGATGACAACCGCGATGATCAGCAACTGTACCCAGTTCCATAACGTCAATGTCTTAAATAAGTTCACACCGAATTGATGCACAGTCAAATAGGCGAAAAAGCCCATTTGCGCAACGACACTCATTGTGAACCCGAGAAAGATCATCCATAATAAAGCGCTAAGAAACTCTGTATATTCTCCGGCAGATAAATATTGTGAAAAGAATTCCCAACGGACGATCAACCCTAAGATGCCCGTGACAACTCCTCCAATTATCAATGCAGTAAAAAAGAATTTAACCCAATTTCGTATGGTCACGATACTGTTCCCCCATTTTAAATTGCTCTCAATAGTGTATCAACGTTTTGCCGAAAAATCTATTTCCTTGAATGCCTAATGCATATTCCTCTTCATATTGTGAACAATAATTGAAAATGCAATCGGAAGGGAAATTGATCTCATGATGAAAAAATGGGTTCATTTACTAGCACTTGCCTTACTCCTATCGGGCTGCAGCATGCAACAGCAAGGGCCGAATTACGATGAAATGAAGAAAATGATGACGGATGCCTTGCAGACGGATGATGGAAAAAAAGCTATCCGGAAAATGCTGTCTGATCCCGAGTTCAGGGAATTAATGGTGTTGGAGCAACCGGAAGTGAAGAAATCTATCGAGGATACGTTATTGTCGAAAAAAGGTGAGGAATTTTGGAAGCAAGCATTCGAAGACCCGAAATTCACCGAAAAAATTGCAAAAAGCATGAAAGATCAGCAGCAGGATATCATGTCGAAGTTAATTAACGACTCTTCATTTCAAAAGGAAATGGTGGAGTTTTTCGGTCAACCAGATATGCAAAAGCAGATGGAAACTATATTGCAATCTGCAGATATGAAAAAACAGATGGAGAAATCCATTGAGGAAACGATTAATAGCCCATTACTCAAAGCAAAATGGCAGGAGCTGATTCTTAAAGCTGGTGAAGTAGCGCCAACCGAGAAGGGCGGCGGGGGCGGCGGTGAATCAGGTGGCGGAGGCGGGGGCGGTGCTGGGGGCGGCGAAAGTGGCGGGGGCGGCGGCAAATAACGTCATCTCCCGCTTTAACCCAACAGTACATGTTAAAAACCTCCACGCCGGATTAAAAAAACGAACAGTCAGTGGGGGTGAACTGAGCCCCAATGATTGTTCGTTTTACTTTATTTATTCGCTTTGTCGATAACTGCCTTTGCAATTTCTGTGTACGTTTGACCGATCGGATGATGCTCGGCATAAACGGATGGCGCGAAATCTGTTTCATTCCAATCGGGCTGTCCAAGCGGGATTTGGCCTAGAAGCTCGGTGCGTAATTCCTCCGCCAACCGCGTGCCTCCCCCTTGTCCGAATACATATTCCTTTTCGTTAGACAACTTCGATTCAAACCATGCCATGTTTTCGATGACGCCCAACAACGTATGATCTGTTTGGAGCGCCATTGCCCCTGCACGTGCTGCTACGAATGCAGCAGTCGGATGCGGCGTAGTCACAACGATTTCTTTCGAGGAAGGAATCATTTGATGGACATCAAGCGCAACGTCACCTGTTCCAGGCGGCAAATCCAGGATGAGGTAATCAAGAGGACCCCAATCCACATCGCGGAAGAACTGATCCAGCACTTTCCCAAGCATCGGGCCGCGCCATACGACCGGAGCGTTATCCTCGACAAAGAACCCCATGGAAATCACTTTCACGCCAAAACGCTCCACCGGAATGATCCGATTTTCACGGATTACCGGCAACTCGGTAATGCCCATCATATCCGGCACACTGAATCCGTAAATATCCGCATCGATCAATCCGACCTTTTTCCCGAGACGAGCGAGCGCAACCGCCAAGTTCACGGAAACGGTTGACTTACCGACTCCGCCTTTCCCGGATGCAATCGAAATGAATTCAATATCATTCAGCGGAGACAGCAGGTCCTGTGCTTCCGCCTCCGTCGCAGTGCCACGGAACTTTTCAAGCGTTTCGGGCGGAAGTTCTTCAAATCGGATTCCGACTGAATCCGCCCCGGCCGCCTTTATCACTTCAACCACTTTCGTCTGCAAGTTCATTTGCTCCGCCGTGTTGACTTTAGCGATGGCCAATTTTACACTGACATGCTTCTTCTCCGGTTTAACCGATACGCTGACAATTCCATCTGTTTCCGCAAGTGTTTTATGTAAAAACGGATCCTTCAACTCGCCTACAACATCACGGATAATTTGTTCGTTTATCAATATGGCCACCCCTTAGAGATTTATTCATTCTTCCCTAAGTATACCATATTGCCCCTTCTTCAAAGTCGGAATTTACTTTCATTGTTTTTCCGATAATTGAAATTGTATAATTCCCTCCACAATCGCATCCGCCACTTTCCCCCGGTACGTAGGATCCGTCAACAATGCCCGTTCCTCAGGATTTGAGATGAAGCCCGTTTCTATAAGTACGGAAGGCATCGGAACCTTTTTCAATAAATAAACCCCTTTGATCGCCATGGCTTCACGCTCGGTATTTTTTAAATTTGTTACGAAAGATCCTTGAATTGACTTGGCTAATAGCTCGCCTCCGGGATGTCCTTCCGCATGATAAAATACTTGCGAGCCCCGCCATCTTTGTTCCGGAATTGCATTTACGTGGACACTGAGGAAGATGTCGGGATCCTCATTGATGGCGATATTTTCACGCAGTTTCAAATCAGCCAATTTCCTTTGCCGAATTGTTCCAAACTTATCACTTGGTGCATGTTCCGCAATGGCGTCCCCTTCCTTCTCACGGGTCATGACAACCATTGCACCCTTCTTTTCAAGCCTTTTTTTCAACTCATGTGCAATGCTTAAGGTAATATCCCTTTCTACTACTTCTCCAACTGACGCTCCTCCATCCAATCCACCGTGCCCGGGATCAATGAGAATCTTCATTCCCCCAAGCTGTTCAGGCATGAAGAATCCTCTGTCCGAGGCATTCACACCGTACAGCACAACAAGAAGGGAGCTCGCAAATAATAACCCGATGATTAGCCATCGTTTCAATCTTACACCGCCTTTTTCCTCCACTATACGCACACCTTGGCGAAGATATGAATGCTTGTATTACATAATTGATAAGCGCAACAGGTAGAGGTATGAATGGACCTTGAACATGAAAGATTGGACCCTTGCTGGAATTAATGGACCTTGAACGCGAGAAAATGGAAACTTGCACATCGGCAACAAAAAAAGAAGCCGCATAGGCTCCTCTTTTCGCAATACTTATTCAACGTCCCCTTGCCAGTCCAGCATGCCGCCGACCATATTCGTCACGTCATATCCTTTTGCCTCTAAGAACTCTGCTGCACGCCCACTGCGTCCGCCTGACCGGCAAATGAGCACGTATGGTTCAGCTTTTTCGAGCTCTTCCAAACGCTCCGGAACTTCCCCTAATGGAATATGGATTGCACCTGGAATCATGCCTTGTTCAACTTCATCTTCTTCCCGGACATCAATCATATTAACTGTTTCACCGTTTTCCAACTGCTTCTGGAGTTCAGTTGTAGTCATTTCCTTCATGCCGATTCCTCCTCTTGTTCATTCCCTTCATATTATAGGGGTGAGGGATCCTCAGTCCAATATTTTGAACTCCAGTGGAAATTAAATTAACATCCCCGCAATAGCTGCACTCGTCAGATTGGCTAGTGTCGCCGCGATGATTGCACGTAATCCCATCTCCGCGATGTCTTGTCTTCTTGAAGGGGCCATACCACCTAAACCGCCAATTAACATAGCAAGCGCTGAAAGATTTGCGAAGCCGCATAGTGCAAAGCTGATCATCGCGACGCTCTTAGGTGACAGATTGGCTATTTCAGATGCAAAAGAAGTGTAGGCAACGAATTCGTTCAATATGAATTTTTGCCCGATAAATGAACCGGCTTGCAATGCTTCCTCCCAAGGAACACCAATGAGGAAGGCGATTGGGAAGAAAAGATACCCTAATATTTTTTCAAGCGTTAACGATTCAAATCCAAAGAATCCGCCAATTGCTCCGGTGATTAGGTTAATCAAATAAATGAGAGAGATAAACGCGATTAACATCGCACCTACACCAACCGCTATTTTCAATCCATCCATCGCCCCGCGTGAAGCCGCATCGATGACGTTTTTGGATTCCGTGTCTTTTACCATTTGAACATCTTCTGTTTCGTTCAACTGTACCGTTTGAGGAACTATAATTTTGGCAAATAACAATCCTGCCGGAGCACCCATGAAAGCTGCCGACAGCAAATATTCGATAGGGACGCCTAACATAGCGTAACCGCCTAACACGGCACCTGATACGCAGGCCAAGCCCCCTACCATCACTGCAAACAACTCTGATCTAGTCATTTTTTCGATATAAGGTTTAACGACTAACGGGGCTTCCGTCGGTCCGAGAAAGATATTGGCAGCAGCCGACATCGATTCGGTCTCACTCGTCTTAAGAGCCTTCGCCAAAAGGCCACCAAGGATTTTCGTCAAGAATTGCATAATTCCTAAATAATAAAGTACCGATACTAAGGAAGCAAAGAAAATGATAATGGGTAACACTTGAAATGCAAAGGTGAAGCCTGCACCTTCTGCCCCTAGTACACCTCCGAATAAGAATTGAATTCCTTCATTGGAGGAGTCGATTACTTTTTGGACAATTCCAGAAATGTATTCCAAGACTTTTCTTCCGAACTCCCATTTTAACACCATAAATCCGAAAATAATTTGGATGGCCAAAGCTCCAAAAACAGTTCTCGGATTAATGGACTTTTTTGCTGTTGATAGGCACCATGCAATTGCCAATATCCCAATGATGCCGCCAATCCCCCAGATGTATTGCATAGTATCTCTCCTATCATAGTAAAATCGAGCTGATTATTCGTTTTTATTTGGAGTTTTCTCCGGTAACCTGCTTTGCCAATTCCGTAATGTAATCGAAGAATGCGTCTCGATTCACATCATAAACAACATTTACAGGGCGCCCGTCAGGTGTTTCCACTGTCCGACCCTGACTCGGTCCATCCGGAATGACAATACTATTGACCGTTTTTACCTTTACAAGATCTTGTTTTCCAAGAAATGCTGTTGTTAACACATCCCATAGATAGTACGTGGAATTTGTTTTAAAGTGGACGAGCGGCGGAACCATTGCATAACATTGACCGAGAAAGTCCACTCCGATATAGTTGCGTTCCCTTGCCCAGCGCTCACGTACATCCAAAGTTAGTGGTACCTGGTTTGTACTTTCGAGCGCGACTAAATCTATTTCGATCTTTGTTTCCCATACGCGAGCCGCTGCTTCCGGATCCCAAAACACATTCCACTCAGCTGTACCATCATGTTCTGGCTCATGGACATTTCCATCTTCACGGAAAGTGCCGCCCATGAAAACAAGCCTTTCGATCTTCTCTTCAATATCCGGCGCTTCATCCAATGCACGCGCAAGATCAGTAAGCGGCCCAGTGAATAATAAAGTAGTCTTCTCTGGTGTATTTCGAATCGCATCGATCATATGAAGATGTGCCGGCTTCTCCGCCACGGGCGTAACAACTTTCCCTGATTCATTTAGAATTGGCAGTGCATCTACAAGAAATGCATGCATTCTCCAGTCTTTCGGAAAAGGATTCTTTCCGCGAGAGTTCGATTCTGCTACATCAAGGCTAACATCATTCCCGAAGCGGTCAATGATTTTCCGGCTTGCATAAACGGCCGGCTCTAAATAACAATCCGCCGGAATGACAGATACGCCTGTCAGTTCGACATTATCCATTTGAAGCAATAAGAATAAAGATATAAGGTCGTCGACTCCACCGTCGTGGTTGAAATAAATAGGTTTTTTAGTCATGCTGTCCCATCCTTTAGAATACATTTTTGTTTGAACCACTATAGATTAGTCTCCCGTTATTAACGGGAAGCTATTCATATGCTTTTTCCGGCAATTTATTTTCTGGATGAAATACAAAAAACCAGATAGATTCTACCTATCCGGTTTACCGATTCACGAAAAACAATGGAATAAAAATGTTTCCAGTCAGTTTTTCATGTAGTCCGGTAGTTTACGGTTACCAGGTAGAAACGCTTGAGCCATATTCCCAAGCATATACATTTATTATTTAAATAAAATTATCGCACATTTCTTGAAGCTGTTTTTGCACTTTATATTTATAGCATAAAAACTGTAAGACGGTCAATGTAAACACGAATGTTATTTTATTTCGATAAATCATTCTTCGTGTTTACGCTTTCGAAATGAAGAAGATCCTATAATAGAAAACCTAATACTACATAATTCCAAAATACCCAAACAAAAAACCCTTTCCTGAAAAGGAAAGGGCTGTAAATATTCGTAGATTAACGTTTTGAGAACTGAGGTGCACGACGCGCGCCTTTAAGACCGTATTTTTTACGTTCTTTCATGCGGGAGTCACGAGTAAGCAATCCTGCAGATTTCAAAGTTCCGCGGAAGTCAGGGTCTACAGTAAGTAGAGCGCGTGCTACGCCGTGGCGGATTGCGCCTGCTTGACCTGTGTAACCGCCGCCGTGGACGTTTACATGGATGTCATAGCTGCCAAGAGTTTCAGTAGCTACAAGTGGTTGTTTAATCACTTCACGAAGTGTTTCGAATGGTACGTAGTCTTCTACGTCACGGTTGTTGACGACAATTTTACCTTCGCCAGGTACGAGACGTACACGAGCTACTGAGCTTTTACGACGGCCAGTGCCGATATATTGTACTTGTGCCAAAAGTGTTTCCTCCTCTTAATTATCCGCGAAGCTCATATGCTTCTGGTTTTTGTGCCGTATGTGGATGTTCCGGTCCAGCATAGACATGAAGTTTCTTGAATGTTTGACGACCAAGTGGGCCTTTTGGAAGCATCCCTTTAATCGCAAGTTCCAACATCTTAGTTGGATAGTTCGTACGCATTTCAAGCGCAGTACGTTGTTTAAGATTACCAGTATAGCCAGAGTGGCGATAGTAGATTTTATCTTTTAATTTATTCCCAGTCAAATGGATTTTCTCAGCGTTGATGATGATAACGTGATCGCCAGTGTCAACGTGTGGTGTGAACGTAGGTTTGTTTTTGCCGCGCAAAATTGATGCAACTTCAGAAGCTAGACGACCAAGCGTCTGTCCTTCAGCGTCGACAACGAGCCATTTACGCTCTACTTCGTGACCTTTAGCCATGAATGTTGTACGCATGTATTGTTTCCTCCTAAAAATATCAAATCTGTTCCGTTTTCTCTATCCCTAAACACAAATAAACTTTCCGGGGCTTATTGTGGGGTTATTGAAATACCATTTATCATCTTATATTGAATACGTTCATAAGTCAAGCGTTTTGTTAGAAAACGCCAGGAAAAGTTGACACGGGTCTAGTACGTGACATTCATCAAGTACAAACCGTGTGCTGGCGCTGTTTTGCCAGCCTTTTTCCGGTCCTTCGCCTCAAGGATTTCCTTCATGTCCTGCGGCTCGTTCCAACCGATGCCGACTGCAAAAAGCATACCGGCAATTGTCCGTACCATGTTGTACAGAAAACCGTCGCCTTCAATCGTCATGATCAGCTCTTCGCCTTGTTGTTCAACAGTCAGTTCCCTGACCGTCCGCACCCTGTTCGAAGTAGCAGTCTTGGACGAACAGAAACTTGTGAAATCATGCGTACCGATAATGTACTCGGCAGCCTCACGCATCCTAGCGATATCCGGCCGCCACTTTCCCAAATGGACTGCATAATTGCGTTCAAAGGGGCTCTGCACTTCACTTGACGACCATTTAAACATATACGTTTTACCTGTTGCGGAATAGCGCGCATGGAAATCCTCATCCACGAATTCTGTTTCTACAATCCGCACATCTTTCGGCAATAAAACGTTCATCGCCATTTGCCAACGATCGAGCGGCAGCTCTAGAGGAGTGTCAAAATGGATCACTTGACCCCATGCATGCACACCTGCGTCCGTCCTGCCGCTTGCGACAGAGTGGATGGAACTGTCTTTGTGGAGCTTCACAAGCGCCTTGTCGATGACGGACTGCACTGTCCGCATATTCGGTTGAAACTGGTATCCAGCGTAGTGTGTACCGTCATAAGCAACTTTGGCCTTAACACGTCTCATATCAGTTCCCTCCCCTCAGCCAAAAAAGGGCTACGACTAAAACGAGGAAGAGAATGATGACCACTGTATCACGCCACTGCCAATCCAATTGACGGTACCTCGTCCTGCCCTCTCCTCCGCGGTAGCCCCTCACTTCCATTGCGATGGCGAGGTCCTCTGCCCGTTTGAATGCGCTGACGAAAAGAGGGACAAGAAGCGGAACGACCGCCCGGATCCTTTCTTTAACAGTCCCGCTCGTCAAATCGGAGCCACGGGCGAGCTGTGCCTTTAAAATCTTATCTGTTTCATCCATCAACGTCGGAATGAAGCGAAGTGATATCGACATCATCAATGCCAACTCGTGAACAGGCAGTTTAAAGCGCTTCAACGGATTCAACAGCGTCTCCATACCGTCCGTGATGGAAATGGGTGACGTCGTCAGCGTTAATATGGTTGTCATCAAGACAAGCACGAGGAAGCGGATGGAAATATAAATCCCTTGCCTGACGCCTTCTTCGTAAATCTTGAGGAACTTCCAATCGATCAGCAATGCACCTTCCTTTGTGAAGATGAAGTGCATGAGCAATGTGAATATGATTAGGAAGAGAATCGGCTTCAATCCGTTGAACAGGAAATAGAGCCGGATGCGCGCAATAGAAATGACGAGCAATGTGAAAGCCAATAGCAAAGCGTACGTCGCCGTATTGTTAGCTAGAAAGACCGCTACGATGAACAAGAAGACGAACAGTAGTTTCGATCTCGGATCCAGCCGATGGACGAATGAATTCCCCGGCACGTATCGGCCGAAAATCATCTTCTCCAACATTATCGCTCACCTTCTTCCTTCAGAGCTTCTGCAATTGTCTTAGCAAGCTGCTCTTCCGTCAGTGCCAGCGTTCCAAATCGCTTGCCAAATAGCTTCTCCACTTTATGCTGAAACGCCACAGAACGCGGCAGGCCGAGCCTGAAAGCCTTAAGGCGCTCAGCATCCCCGAACACTTCCTCAGGCGCTCCAGCCATAACAGAACGCCCCTCATGCATGACGAGGACCTGATCCGCGTATCTCGCGGCATCCTCCATGCTGTGAGTGACGAGGATGGTCGTCAAGCCTTCCTCTTTATGCAATTTGGTAAACAGCTCCATAATTTCTTTCCGTCCACGCGGATCGAGTCCGGCCGTCGGTTCGTCCAAAATGAGGACTGACGGCTTGAATGCAAGGACGCCGGCAATCGCCACTCGTCGCATCTGTCCCCCCGATAAATCGAACGGCGACTTCTGTGCAACGTCTTCCGGCAAGCCCAACAGACGGATCAATTCATGAGCACGCTGTCTAGCTTCCTCTTCAGGAATACCGAAATTCAGCGGACCGAACATGATATCCTTTTCCACTGTTTCCTCAAAAAGCTGATGTTCAGGAAATTGGAAAACGATGCCGACGTGCCGACGGATCTTTTTCAGCTCTTTCGCCTTCGTGTCAGCGGTGATGCTTACATCTCCGACGCGCACGACACCTTCAGTAGGTTTCAATAAACCGTTTAAATGGAGAAGCAACGTCGATTTGCCTGATCCCGTATGTCCGATGATCGCCGTGTACGATCCTGTCCGTATTGAAGCATTCACCTCATAAAGGGCCCGCTTTTCAAAAGGCGTGCCTTTTGCATACGAATAGCCTACTTGTTGAAGTGAGATGTCCATAATTCATTCACCAACTCTTCTTCCGTCATATGTTCCCCTTGTATCCCAACTCCTGCCTGGCGTAAGGAGCGGGACAATCTTGCAGCAAAAGGCAAATCCAACCCAATCGACTCCAGCTTATCGCCATGAGCAAAAATCTCCTCCGGCTTGCCTGTCAACAACAACTTGCCATCATTCATCACTATGACCCTATCAGCCAATAGCACTTCTTCCAGATCATGTGTAATGGAAATGACCGTTAGCCCTGTTGTCCGCTTAAGTTCATCGACGACTTGGATCACTTCATCACGCCCTTGTGGATCCAGCATCGAAGTCGCCTCGTCCAAAATAAGCAGCTTCGGGCGCATGGCAAGCGCTCCTGCGATTGCCACACGCTGTTTTTGTCCGCCGGATAGATGATGGGGCTCATGATCCAGAAATCCTTCCATGTTCACTTGCGCAAGTGATTCGTGGACACGTGGCACCATCTCCTCGAAAGGGATGCCATTGTTCTCCAAAGCGAATGCAACATCGTCCTGAACAGTTGAGCCGACGAACTGATTATCCGGGTTTTGAAAGACGATTCCGATGTCCGAACGGATTTCCCATAGGTTGTCCGCGTTCAGCTCCTCCAGGAAGACCTTCACTTTGCCTTGCTCGGGAAATAAAAGACCGATCATCAGCTTCGCCAACGTCGATTTGCCTGATCCGTTATGACCGACGATAGCAATCCATTCACCGTCATTCACAGTGAAATTGACATCATCAACCGCCCTCCGCGTTACGCCATCTTCCGACTCGTATGAATAGGACACGTGATCCAACGACAAAATTTCCTTCACATCTTTCACCTCCGGGCATTCTTTCGATTATGTATGAAACAACTGAATTCTACAATTTTTTCTTTAAACAAATAAAAAAAGCGCGCACCTCATCCGAAGAAATGCGCTCCATTCTATTCTGATGCCGGGTGCTCAATCCGGATCAGCGGATGAGATGCGTAGAGCTAGACCGATCGGCCGAACCGTCGATCGTAACACTCAGCTTTTAATATTGTCGTATAAATCATATAGATAAGAAAAGGGCGTGGCTGTGCGTATGCCAGACACACCCTCGGTTGTTTGTATTTATTAATTAAACTAATTCAATTACTACAACAGGTGCTCCGTCTCCGCGACGTGGTCCCATTTTCATGATACGCGTATAACCGCCTTGGCGATCTGCGTAACGTGGTGCAACGTTATCGAATAGCTTTTGGATTGCATAGATTTCTTTCTCATTGCCTTCTTCATCAGCAGTTGTTACCAACTCACGACGAATGAATTGTGCTGCTTGACGACGTGCATGCAAGTCACCGCGTTTACCAAGAGTAATCATCTTTTCAACGACTGAACGTAATTCTTTCGCACGCGCTTCTGTCGTTTGGATGCGCTCATGCACAATTAGGTCTGTCGCCAAGTCGCGAAGCATTGCTTTACGTTGTGAACTTGTACGTCCAAGTTTTCTGTAACCCATAGAAGTTTCCCTCCTTCAATCTAGTTGATTAATCTTCCGAGCGTAACCCGAGGTTCAACTCGTCCAATTTCGCCTTCACTTCTTCAAGTGATTTACGGCCAAGGTTGCGCACTTTCATCATTTCGTCCTCGGACTTGTTAGCAAGTTCAAGTACTGTATTGATGCCTGCACGTTTCAGGCAGTTATATGAACGGACAGATAGATCAAGCTCTTCGATAGTCATCTCAAGAACTTTCTCTTTCTGGTCTTCTTCTTTTTCCACCATGATTTCAGCAGTTTGTGCTTCGTCAGTCATGCCGACGAAAATATTCAGATGCTCCGTCAGGATTTTTGCTCCGAGCGAAACAGCTTCTTTTGGACCGATGCTGCCATCTGTCCAAATGTCAAACGTCAACTTATCAAAGTTAGTGCTTTGACCTACACGAGTATTCTCTACTTGGAAATTGACGCGTGAAACTGGAGTGTAAATAGAGTCGATCGGAATAACACCAATCGCAAGATCCTCACGTTTGTTTTGATCGGAAGGTGCATACCCTCGGCCCCGAACAGCATACATCCGCATACGCAAATGACCATTCTTGCCCAGTGTAGCGATTTGAAGATCTGGATTCAGCACTTCAACATCACTGTCATGGGTAATATCCGCTGCAGTGACCGTTCCTTCGCCTTTTACATCTATTTCAATCACTTTCTCATCATCCGAATAGATTTTGAGAGCAAGTTTCTTCACATTCAAAATAATTGTTGCAACGTCTTCGACGACACCTTCAATTGTAGAGAATTCATGAAGAACTCCGTCGATCTGGATAGATGTCACGGCAGCTCCTGGCAATGAGGAAAGAAGCACGCGGCGCAAGGAATTCCCTAAAGTGTTTCCGTATCCACGCTCCAATGGTTCAATAATAAATTTACCGAACTTGGAATCTTCGCTGATCATAACTGTTTCAATCTTCGGTTTTTCAATCTCGATCATTCATTTACCCTCCTTCAAAACGTCTAGTATATAGGCCGTTCCATATTGAAATCGATTATCAAAAGAAATCAAAATGCAATCACACAATTCAGTTTTACCAAAAATTGTGCTTTTCAATCAATTGGAGAACAAACCATTATACACGACGACGTTTCGGTGGGCGGCATCCGTTATGCGGAACCGGTGTTACGTCTCTGATTGCAGTTACTTCAAGACCTGCAGCTTGTAGTGAACGGATTGCAGCTTCACGACCAGCACCCGGTCCTTTAACAGTAACCTCCAAAGACTTTAAGCCATGCTCCATAGCAGTTTTGGCAGCAGTTTCAGCAGCCATTTGTGCAGCAAACGGAGTTGATTTACGGGATCCTCTGAATCCTAGTGCACCAGCACTGGACCAAGAAAGAGCATTCCCATGACTATCAGTGATCGTTACGATTGTATTGTTGAACGTCGAACGGATATGTGCAATACCAGTTTCAATATTCTTTTTCACACGACGTTTACGAGTTTGTTGTTTACGTGCCATGTCTACGAAAAACCTCCTTTACCTATTATTTCTTCTTGTTAGCGACAGTCCGTTTAGGACCTTTACGTGTACGTGCGTTGTTTTTCGTGTTTTGTCCACGAACAGGTAATCCACGACGGTGACGGATTCCACGGAAGCTACCGATTTCCATCAAACGTTTGATGTTAAGGGAAGTTTCACGACGAAGGTCCCCTTCAACTTTCAAAGCGTCGATTTGCTCACGGATTTTATCTAGTTCTGCATCAGTAAGATCACGAACCCGTGTTTCTTCAGAAACGCCAGCCCCAGCTAGGACCTTCTGTGCAGTTGTTTTCCCAATTCCAAAAATGTATGTCAATGAAATGACTACGCGCTTATCGCGCGGTACGTCTACACCAGCAATACGTGCCATATAGATTGTGCACCTCCCTTTGTATTAGCCTTGTCTTTGTTTATGTTTTGGATTTTCACAGATTACCATTACTCGGCCGCGTCTGCGAATAACTTTACATTTTTCGCAGATCGGTTTTACAGATGGCCTTACTTTCATCTTACCCAACCTCCTTCAATAGTCCGGAGTTGCAAAAGTTTTATTTAAAACGGTATGTGATACGACCGCGTGTTAAATCATAAGGTGAGAGTTCCATCGTCACTTTGTCGCCAGGCAGGATACGGATAAAGTGCATACGGATCTTGCCTGAAACATGTGCAAGAATCGTATGACCGTTTTCCAATTCCACCTTGAACATCGCGTTCGGCAACGTTTCGACTACGGTACCTTCAACTTCAATTACGTCGTCCTTCGCCATCAATCCTGTCTCCCTTCTATATCCAATAAAGCTCTTAACCATCGAGCGGCAGCAGTCGCCTTCAAAGCTTCCTTCAACATATGTCCGGATTGCATGAGTGATGTTCGAAAGACGTCTGTCACACTTCGTTTCCCGTAAGTCAGTCCCCGACTCTTGTTGTGGAAAATCGCGTCGGAAAAGACACAAACGACAGGATTGCCGTTGGTGCGTTCCATTCTTGCCACATGGTTCCGGACACCTTTTACATTATACCCACCTCGGTGGATATTTGCATTTACAAAGTCCCGAAACTGTGCCGCCAATGGATTATCACCAGTTCCTATACCGGGCACCATATGCTTTTGCAGCTCGTTAATTATACGCTCTTTCCGTGCAACAGTGTGATGCTGCCCGCAATATGGCGTGCATGAATTGCGTCCGGAAAGGATCACTGGCCACTCTCTTGTAGGATAGCGTCCAGATCATTGAAAACAACATTGATGTCTTTTTGTCCATCTATGTTTGTCAGCACACCTTTGTCGTTATAATACGCCAATAGTGGTGCTGTTTGATTCATATTTACTTCCAGACGGTTTGTTACGGTATCCGGATTGTCGTCCGCACGCTGATAAAGTTCTCCGCCATCCTTATCACATTTGCCTTCAACCTTTGGCGGGTTGAATTGCAAATGGTAGGATGTGCCGCAAACTTTACATATTCTGCGACCGGTCAATCTTGCGATAAGTTCATCTTTTTCCACTTTGATGTTGAGAACATGCTCAATTTTCCTGTCCATGTCCGCAAGCAGTGCATCCAATGCTTCTGCCTGAGGAACTGTACGTGGAAAACCATCAAGTAGGAATCCGTTATCACAATCCGATTTGCTTAGTCGTTCACGAACAATGCCAATTGTCACTTCATCAGGAACAAGAGCACCTTGATCCATGAACGATTTTGCCTTGACTCCAAGTTCCGTGCCTTCTGCAATCGCAGCACGGAACATATCGCCTGTAGAAATATGAGGGATTTCGTACTTTTCGACAATTTTATCTGCTTGCGTACCTTTACCGGCACCCGGCAGACCCATTAATACGATATTCATACGTCTTGCCCTCCGTAATTATTCAAAACAGGAGTTCACCAAGGGTCACACCTATTTGGAATATTATTTCATGAACCCTTTGTAATGCCTTTTCACGAGTTGTGATTCAAGCTGTTTCATCGTTTCGAGTGCAACCCCGACGACGATGAGCAAGCTCGTTCCTCCAATTTGTGCGGACTGTGGAAGGTTCGCCAGATTGATGAAGAAAATCGGCATGACTGCAATTGTGGCAAGGAAAAGCGAGCCTACGAATGTCAGTCTGTACAAAGTGCTCGTTAAATAGTTTTGCGTATTTTGTCCTGGACGGATGCCCGGGATATACGCACCTTGCTTTTTCAAATTATCCGCCATATTTTCCGGATTCACCTGGATGAATGCGTAGAAGTATGTGAAAGCAAGGATTAGTGCTACATAAATGATCATCCCGACCGGTTGATTGTAGTCAAACGTCCGTGTAATGAACTTTGTAACACTATTATCACCGAAAAATGCACTCAATTGCTGAGGAGTGATGAAAAACGCCACAGCGAAGATTACCGGAATAACACCTGCAGCATTCAATTTCAACGGTAAGTGCGTTTGTTGTCCGGCCGTCGTCTGTTGACGACCTGTCATACGTTTTGCGTACTGAATCGGAATTTTACGAAGCGCTTCTTGTACATAAACGACTCCGACGATGATCGCAATGATGACGATCAACAATAATGCCATCATAGCAAGACGAATGAACAACGTGTCTCCCGCGTCTTGAATTTGTGTTGCATAGAGTTGGTTCACTGCATTTGGAATAGCTGCAACGATACCCGCGAAGATGATAATGGAAATACCATTACCGACTCCTTTTGCGGTGATCTGCTCACCAAGCCAAAGCAGGAATGATGTACCGGCAGTTAAAACAATCGCGATCATCACATATGTGGAGATCCCTTCGCCAAGGATAAGCGTGCCGCCAAACATTTGGTTAAAGCCGAATGACATGGCGATCGCTTGAATAAAGGCGAGAACGACTGTGAAATATCTTGTGAATTGAGCAAGTTTCCGTCTTCCGACATCCCCTTGCTTCGCCCATTCAGTAAATTTCGGAACAACATCCATCTGCAATAATTGCACAATGATGGAAGCGGTGATGTACGGCATGATTCCCATTGCAAAAATGGAGAACTGCGATAACGCGCCACCGCCGAATATGTTCAGGAAACCAATGAATTGGTTATTTGATTGTTGCAAAGCTGTTGCATCAACGTTCGGGACCGGCACAAACGCACCGAGTCTGAATACGATGAGCACTACTAGTGTGAAAATGATTTTAGACCGAATATCTCTAACGCGCATAAAGTTGGAGATTGTCTGAAACATTAAATCACCTCTGCTTGCCCGCCCGCTTTCTCGATGGCTTCTTTAGCAGAAGCAGAGAATTTATGAGCTTTGACAGTAATCTTTTTTTCAAGAGTCCCATTTCCAAGAATCTTAATTCCTGATTTTTCATTGCTCACGATTCCAGTTTCAATTAGCAATTCAGGCGAAACTTCGGTACCTTCGTCAAAACGGTTCAGTACGTCCAAATTCACGATTGCATATTCTTTACGATTGATGTTCGTAAATCCACGCTTCGGAAGTCGTTGGAAAAGTGGAATTTGTCCACCCTCGAATCCAAGACGGACACCGCCGCCGGAGCGAGCGTTTTGTCCTTTATGACCTTTACCGGAAGTTTTACCTGTACCGGAACCGATTCCACGACCAATGCGTTTACGTGCTTTACGTGCGCCTTCAGCTGGCTTCATATCGTGTAATTTCATCTTATCGGCACCTCCTTATATCGAAAATGTGCATTATTGTTCTTTAACAGTGACTAAGTGGCTAACCTTGCTGATCATGCCACGGATTGCTACATTGTCTTGATGTTCAACTGTCTGGTTCAACTTACGCAGACCGAGAGCTTCAACTGTTTTACGTTGTGCTGGCTTTGAGCCGATTACACTTTTCGTAAGGGTGATTTCAAGTTTGTTCGCCATAGTGTTTCCCCCCTTAACCTAACAGTTCTTCTACGGATTTACCGCGCAATTTAGCAACCTCTTCAGCGCGTTTCAAATTCTTCAATCCTTCAATTGTTGCACGGACCATGTTGATCGGCGTGCTTGACCCCAAGGATTTTGAAAGGATATCCGTGATTCCTGCAAGTTCAAGTACCGCACGGACAGGTCCTCCGGCGATTACTCCTGTACCAGGTGCTGCCGGTTTGATAAGGATTTGACCTGCACCGAAACGTCCAATAATTTCGTGTGGAGTCGTTCCTTTAACCATTGGCACTTCGATCAAGTTCTTCTTCGCATCTTCGATTGCTTTACGGATAGCATCAGGAACCTCTTGCGCTTTCCCTGTTCCAAAACCGACGCGGCCGTTTTTATCGCCGACAACGACAAGTGCTGTGAAGCGGAAACGACGTCCACCCTTTACCACTTTCGCTACGCGGTTGATCGTTACTACGCGTTCTTCGAATTCACTTCTATTCTGATCATTACGACGCATGAAATATGTCCCTCCTTCTTAATTAAAATTCAAGTCCATTTTCGCGTGCTGCGTCTGCAAGAGCTTTCACACGGCCGTGGAATAGGTATCCGCCACGGTCGAAAACAACCGATTTGACATCCTTTTCAACGGCTTTCTTCGCGATCATCTCGCCGACTTTAGCTGCTGCTTCAGCATTCGCCTTAGAGTCCATATCGAACCCTTTATCCATAGTGGAAGCACTAGCAATCGTAACGCCATTCATATCGTCGATTAGTTGTGCATAGATATGTTTGTTTGAACGATAAACATTCAAGCGTGGACGCGCTGGAGTTCCGCTGATTTTCGTACGCACACGTGCGTGACGTTTTTTGCGGACAGCGTTCTTATCTTGTTTCGTGATCATCGTGGTCACTCCTTCCGAATGCCTTTACGCGGCATTATTTACCTGTTTTTCCTTCTTTACGACGGATAATTTCGCCTTCGTACTTAATACCTTTACCTTTATACGGCTCAGGTGGACGTACTTTACGAATGTTAGAAGCCAATGCACCGACGCGCTCTTTGTTAATACCGCGAACGATGATTTTCGTATTAGCAGGTACTTCAACTGTAACTCCTTCTTCCGGTGTAAACTCAACCGGGTGGGAGTAACCTACGTTCAATACAAGCTTTGTGCCTTGAAGCTGTGCACGGTAACCAACCCCGACAAGTTCAAGTGTACGTTCAAAACCTTTTGATACACCAGTTACCATATTGTCCAGAAGGGAACGAGTAGTTCCGTGGATGGAACGGTGTTCTTTCGATTCAGATGGGCGAGTCAAAGTGATGACGTTGCCTTCCTGTTCGATTTTAATATCAGTGTTAAATGTATTTGTAAGTTCGCCTTTCGGGCCTTTAACAGTGACTTCGTTGTTATCAGAGATAGTAACTGTCACGTTTTCAGGTACCTCGATCGGACGTTTACCAATTCGGGACATCCTATTGCACCTCCATTCAATTGTTACAGATTACCAAACGTAAGCTACGACTTCTCCGCCTACTTGTTTCGCGCGTGCTTCCTTATCAGTAAGGACACCGTTCGACGTGGATACAAGGGCGATACCAAGGCCATTCAAAACTTTAGGTACTTCATTTGTTTTAGCATAAACACGAAGACCAGGTTTTGAGATACGTTTAAGACCAGTGATAACACGCTCGTTGTTTTGACCATATTTAAGGAAAATGCGGATAATGCCTTGTTTGCTATCTTCCACATATTCAACATCGCGGACGAAACCTTCACGTTTCAAGATTTCAGCGATTTCTTTTTTCATATTTGAAGCAGGTACCTCAAGCTTCTCGTGACGAACCATGTTCGCGTTACGGATGCGTGTAAGCATATCTGCGATAGGATCACTCATTGTCATTCCATTAACCTCCTTCCCAAGTTAGGGGATTACCAACTAGCTTTTTTAACGCCAGGAATTTGTCCCTTATATGCGAGTTCTCGGAAACAAATACGGCAAAGTTTAAATTTACGATATACGGAGTGCGGACGACCACATCGCTCGCAACGTGTATATTCTTGAACCTTGAACTTTTGCGTACGTTTCTGTTTAACGATCATTGATTTCTTAGCCACGTTTTCGCCTCCCTCTAGTTTACTTTTGGAACGGCATGCCGAACTGCGTTAGCAACTCGCGTGCTTCTTCATCAGAGTTAGCAGTCGTAACGATGACGATATCCATTCCTCGTACTTTAGATACTTTATCGTAGTCGATTTCAGGGAAAATCAGCTGTTCTTTCACACCAAGTGTGTAGTTGCCGCGACCGTCGAATGATTTTTTCGAAACGCCTCGGAAGTCACGAACACGTGGAAGTGAAACTGAGATCAGCTTGTCCAGGAATTCATACATACGTTCACCGCGCAATGTAACTTTTGCTCCAATCGGCATTCCTTCACGAAGACGGAATCCAGCGATTGATTTTTTCGCTTTTGTTACAACTGGTTTTTGACCGGAAATAATCGTTAGATCTTCTACTGCCGCGTCAAGCGCTTTTGTATTTTGAACAGCATCACCAACACCCATGTTGATGACGATTTTATCTACTTTTGGTACTTGCATTACTGAAGTATATTCAAACTTGCTCATAAGAGCAGGTGTGACTTCTTTCGAAAATTTCTCTTTTAATCGGCTCATCAGTTGGACCTCCTTTCATCCATTACTCATTTGTCCAGTGCTTCACCGGATTTTTTAGCAATACGAATCTTTTTGCCATCTACAATTTTGTATCCTACGCGAGTAGGCTCGCCTGTTTTAGGATCGATTGGCATGACGTTGGATACATGGATAGCTGCCTCTTGGCTGACGATTCCGCCTTGAGGATTTGCTTGGTTTGGCTTTGTATGTTTCTTAACAATGTTGACGCCTTCTACAAGCACGCGATCCTTCTTAGGGAAAGCAGCTAAGATTACTCCGGTCTTACCTTTGTCTTTTCCGGTGATGACCATAACTTTATCGCCTTTTTTAACGTGCATTTCATCGCACCTCCTTGATTGGCACTGTCATGTGATTAAAGAACTTCTGGAGCTAGTGAAATAATTTTCATGAAGTTGCTGTCGCGCAATTCGCGTGCAACCGGTCCGAAAATACGTGTTCCACGTGGGCTCTTGTCATCACGGATGATAACACATGCGTTTTCGTCGAACGTAATGTAGGAGCCATCTTTACGACGTACTCCGCTTTTCGTGCGGACGATAACAGCTTTGACAACGTCGCCTTTCTTGACAACGCCACCTGGTGTTGCTTTTTTCACTGTTACAACAACGATGTCCCCGATATTAGCAGTTTTACGACCTGTTCCACCAAGTACTTTAATTGTTAGAACTTCACGTGCACCTGAGTTATCGGCAACTTTCATACGGCTTTCTTGTTGAATCATTGAGGCTACCTCCTCTCGGAATTTACTTTCCGAACGATATTAGATGATGACCGCTTTTTCGACAATCTCGATAAGGCGGAAACGTTTTGTAGCTGAAAGTGGACGAGTTTCCATAATGCGAACTACATCGCCGATTTTCGCTTCATTCAGTTCGTCATGGGCCTTGAATTTCTTCGAGTACTTTACACGTTTTCCGTATAAAGTATGTTTTTTATGTGTCTCTACCATTACGGTAACCGTTTTATCCATTTTGTCGGATACTACACGGCCTGTATATACTTTGCGCTGGTTACGCTCAGTCATGGCTGCAACCTCCTTCATCAGTTATTTGCACTGATCTCTCTTTGACGTATTACAGTTTTCATGCGCGCAATCGATTTGCGTACTTCACGGATGCGTGCAGTGTTTTCTAATTGTCCTGTCGCTAATTGGAAGCGAAGGTTGAAAAGCTCTTCTTTCAGTGATTTCACTTTTTGCTCGATTTCTGCAGTTGTTAAGTCACGGATTTCTTTAGCTTTCATTAGATTCACCACCAATTTCTTCACGTTTTACAAACTTGCTCTTCACGGGCAGTTTGTGAGATGCGAGACGAAGTGCTTCACGAGCAACCTCTTCTGACACACCTGCGATTTCAAACATTACGCGACCTGGTTTTACTACTGCCACCCAGCCTTCTACAGCACCTTTACCGGAACCCATCCGGACTTCAAGAGGCTTTTTCGTATATGGCTTGTGTGGGAAAATGTTGATCCATACTTTACCGCCACGTTTCATGTAACGTGTCATTGCGATACGAGCGGATTCGATTTGGCGGTTCGTGATCCAACCTGACTCAGTTGCTTGCAGGCCAAACTCACCGAATTGCACAGATGCTCCGCCTTTTGTAGTTCCGCGCATTTTACCACGGAATACACGACGATATTTAACGCGTTTAGGCATTAACATAATTAGTTGCCTCCTTCCCCAGAGTTCTTCTTCACTGGAAGGACTTCTCCCCGGTAAATCCATACTTTTACGCCAAGCTTACCATATGTAGTGTCAGCTTCTGCGTGTGCATAGTCAATGTCTGCACGTAATGTATGAAGGGGAACAGTACCTTCACTGTAGTGTTCCGCACGAGCGATGTCAGCACCGCCAAGACGTCCGGAAACTTGAGTTTTAATTCCTTTTGCACCAGAACGGATTGTACGTTGGATTGCTTGTTTTTGAGCACGACGGAATGAAACACGGCTTTCCAATTGGCGTGCGATTGATTCTGCAACCAATTTCGCGTCAAGATCAGCACGTTTGATTTCTACAATATTGATGTGTACACGCTTGCCAGTGATATCATTCAACGATTTACGAAGTGCTTCGACTTCAGAACCGCCTTTACCGATCACCATACCCGGCTTCGCAGTGTGGATTGTAATATTGACACGCTTTGCTGCACGTTCGATTTCCACTTTGGAAACTGCTGCGTCAACAAGGCGTTTTTCGATGTACTCACGGATTTTCAAGTCTTCGTGTAAAAGAGTCGCATAGTCTTTCTCTGCATACCATTTCGAATCCCAGTCACGAATGATGCCAACCCGTAAACCATTAGGATGTACTTTTTGACCCACGAATTACCCCTCCTTCTTTTCGGATACCACTACTGTAATGTGGCTAGTACGTTTGTTGATCGCACTTGCACGACCTTGTGCTCGTGGACGGAAACGTTTCATTGTTGGACCTTCATCAACGAAAACTTCGCTGACGATCATGTTCTCAACATCCATCTCATAGTTGTGTTCAGCGTTAGCGATTGCTGATTTCAATACTTTTTCTACAACCGGCGATGCCGCTTTAGGCGTCAGGCGTAGAATCGCGACAGCTTCACCGATTTTCTTGCCCCGGATAAGATCAACGACCAAACGGACTTTGCGAGGAGCAATACGGACTGTGCGGGCAGTAGCTTTTGCTTGTTGCATCAGAATAACCTCCTCTCAATTAACGTCTTGTTTTCTTATCGTCAGCGCCATGACCTTTATATGTGCGCGTTGGTACGAATTCACCGAGTTTGTGACCAACCATATCTTCAGTCACATAGACAGGTACGTGCTTGCGTCCGTCATATACAGCAATAGTCAATCCGATGAAGGATGGGAAAATTGTGGAACGGCGAGACCAAGTTTTAATGACCTGTTTCTTTTGTGCATCTTTTTGAGCGTCGACCTTTTTTAGTAGATGATCATCTGCAAAAGGTCCTTTCTTCAAGCTGCGGCCCATGGAAAAACCTCCCTCCGTGATGAGTGTACTACGGTCCTCTTATCGAACCGCAGTGTCATCACATTATTTTTTACGGCGACGAACGATAAGTTTGTCGGATTTGTTGTTTTTCTTACGAGTTTTGAAACCAAGAGTTGGTTTACCCCAAGGTGTAACTGGGCTTGGACGACCGATTGGAGTACGTCCTTCACCACCACCGTGCGGGTGATCGTTAGGGTTCATGACAGATCCACGTACAGTTGGACGTTTGCCCATCCAGCGTGAACGACCTGCTTTACCGATGTTGATCAATTCGTGTTGCTCGTTACCTACTTGACCGATTGTAGCACGGCAAGTTGATAGGATCATACGAACTTCTCCAGATTGCAGACGGATGATTACGTATTTGCCTTCACGTCCTAGAAGCTGAGCGGATGTACCTGCAGAACGTACCAACTGTCCACCTTTACCTGGTTTCATTTCGATGTTGTGGATTGTAGAACCCATCGGAATGTTTTCAAGTGGAAGAGCGTTCCCTACGCGGATGTCCGCTTCAGGTCCTGACATGACAGTCATGCCCACTTCCAAACCTTTTGGAGCAAGGATATAACGTTTTTCTCCATCAACGTAGTTGATTAGAGCGATATTAGCAGAACGGTTCGGATCGTATTCGATCGTAGCAACGCGTCCTGGAATGCCATCTTTCCGACGTTGGAAATCGATGACACGGTATTGGCGCTTATGGCCTCCACCTTGGTGACGAACAGTAGTCCTACCTTGGTTGTTACGGCCGCCTTTCCGTTTTACCGGTTCAAGCAATGATTTTTCAGGCTTATCTGTAGTGATTGCAGAGAAGTCAGAGCTAGTCATGTTACGACGTCCGTTGGAGGTAGGTTTGTATTTCTTAATCGCCATTGGTGTTCCCTCCTTTGTTTATTTACGAGTCAATTAGATTTCGAATAGTTCGATGTCTTTTGAATCAGCAGTCAACGTTACGATCGCTTTGCGGCGTTTGTTTGTGTAGCCAGCATGCTTGCCCATACGTTTGAACTTGCCTTTGTAGTTTTGTACGTTGACTTTCTCAACTTTTACTCCGAAGATTTCTTCGATAGCTTGCTTCACATGTGTTTTGTTAGCGCGAGTATCGATTTCGAAAGTGTACTTTTTAAATTCCATTTGTTCTGAAGAACGCTCGGTAATGACCGGACGTTTTAGGACATCACGTGCTTCCATTAACCAAGCACCTCCTCAATTTTTTGGACTGCATCTTTTGTGATGACAAGCTTGTCATGAGCAACAAGGTCAAGAACGTTGATGCTGTTTGCTGTAACAACACTGATTCCAGGGATGTTTCGAGCGGACAATGCCACCGCTTCGTCAAGATCAGCTGTTACGAACAATGCTTTTCTATCAATAGAAAGATCTGTAAGGACCTTTGTAAATTCTTTTGTTTTTGGTGCGTCGAATGTAAGTGCGTCCAATACGATGATTTCCTCATCGCGTACTTTCGTAGAAAGTGCTGAAAGGAGTGCCAAACGACGGACTTTCTTAGGAAGCTTGTAGCTGTAGCTTCTTTGAGATGGACCAAATACGATACCGCCTCCACGCCATTGTGGTGAACGGATTGAACCTTGACGTGCACGTCCAGTTCCTTTTTGGCGCCATGGTTTACGGCCACCGCCAGCAACTTCCGCGCGAGTTTTTACTTTATGGTTCCCTTGGCGCAATGATGCGCGTTGTTGAACCAATGCTTCAAATAGGACAGCTTCATTTGGCTCGATTCCGAAAATCGCTTCGTTCAATTCGATATCGCCAACTGAAGAACCTGTCTGACTTAGTACGGATACTTTAGGCATTATGTTTCCTCCTTCCTTTAAGAATTAGTTCCCTTTGATTGCGCTTTTCACTGTGATCAGTGATTTGCGTGCTCCTGGAACATTACCTTTAATTAGTAGCAAGTTACGCTCAGCGTCAACTCGTACGATTTCAAGGTTTTGGATCGTCACAGTGTCTCCACCAGTACGTCCCGGTAATTTTTTACCTTTGAATACACGTTGTCCGTCAACCGCACCTAGTGAACCTGGTGCACGGTGGAATCGGGAACCGTGACTCATTGGTCCGCGTGAGTAACCGTGGCGTTTAATAACACCTTGGAACCCTTTACCTTTTGATACTCCTGTAATGTCGACGATATCGCCTTCAGCGAATGTATCGACTTTGACTTCCTGACCAACTTCATACCCAGCTACATCAAATCCGCGGAATTCGCGAATGAAGCGCTTAGGTGCCGTTTCAGCTTTTGCAACGTGGCCTTTTTCAGGTTTGTTTGCAAGCTTTTCACGTTTGTCGTCGAATCCAAGCTGGATTGCTTCGTAGCCGTCTGTTTCGTTCGTCTTCTTTTGAAGAACAACGTTTGGAGCAGCTTCAATCACAGTAACTGGAATGAGATCGCCGTTTTCAGCAAAAATTTGCGTCATGCCGACTTTTCTCCCTAAGATTCCTTTGGTCATTTGTCACACCTCCTGATTTTAGTAAGTTTTATTTTATCGATTAAAGTTTGATTTCAATGTCAACGCCAGATGGTAGATCGAGTTTCATCAACGCATCGACAGTTTGTGGTGTCGGGTTAACGATATCGATAAGACGTTTATGCGTACGCATTTCGAACTGCTCGCGCGAATCTTTGTACTTATGTACCGCACGAAGTACTGTATAAACAGATCTTTCAGTTGGAAGTGGAATCGGACCTGACACGCTTGCACCTGAACGTTTTGCTGTTTCTACAATCTTTTCAGCTGACTGATCAAGAATTCTGTGATCATATGCTTTTAAACGGATACGAATCTTCTGTTTTGCCATTATTTTCCCTCCTTCTCGCCTATTTTCTAGACATTCTCCACGAAAATTTCCCACACACTTGCCATGGCAAAGCGGCCGGGTGTGTCGGCAACCTCTCGCTTCATCGCAGTCAAAGACCAACATTCAACATTATACACAATGAAAAAGAATCCCGCAACCCTTTTGGTGAAATTCTTTTCGCAGCTTTTTAATTATAATAGGATGCTACTCATAATACAACTGTTTTGTAGGATTTTGAGTGAAAAATAGCTTGGATTTGAACGAATCGTAGCTTTGTTTGTAATATAGGGATCGTTGAGGTTAGTTTATTGTATTGGTAGCAGATAGGAATGAGTTGTTTGGATGCGTGATGGTTTGCTTTGGACGCGCAGGCAGCTTCTTTGGACGCGGGACAGCTTGCTTTGGACGTGCGGGCGGCTTCTTTGGACGCGGAACAGCTTACTTTGGACGTGCGGGTGGCTTCTTTGGACGCGGAACAGCTTACTTTGGACGCGCAGGCGGCTTCTTTGGACGCGGAACAGCTTACTTTGGACGTGCAAAACCTCGTTATGGACGTACAACAGCTCGCTTTAGGCGCGGAACGCCTTACTTTGGACGCGGGAGCGAATTACTTTGAGCACGATGCAGCCCGCTTTGGGCGTGGGAGTGTCCTCTTTGATCGCAAAGCAACTGACTTTGTGCGTAGGAGTGTTCACTTTGAGCTCGTTTTACCGCGGCTGCACTCCATGATCAGTCCCACATAAAGTCGCGCCAAATGCCTTCGACTAATTTAAAGTTTCACCAAAAGAAAAACCCCGCATGATCAGTGCGGGGTTTTATCGTTTATTACTTTTCGATTGTTGCTACAACGCCAGCGCCTACTGTACGTCCACCTTCACGGATTGAGAATTTAGTACCTTCTTCAATCGCGATTGGAGCGATAAGTTCAACTGTCATTTCAACGTTGTCGCCAGGCATAACCATTTCCACGCCTTCTGGAAGTTGGATGATACCAGTTACGTCAGTTGTACGGAAGTAGAACTGTGGGCGGTAGTTAGAGAAGAATGGAGTGTGACGTCCACCCTCTTCTTTTGAAAGAACGTATACTTCTGATTTGAATTTAGTATGTGGAGTGATTGTACCTGGTTTAGCAAGTACTTGTCCACGCTCGATGTCTTCACGGGAAACTCCACGAAGAAGTGCACCGATGTTGTCGCCAGCTTCTGCATAGTCAAGAAGCTTACGGAACATTTCAACACCTGTTACAGTAGTTGATTTTGGCTCTTCAGTCAAACCGATGATGTCTACAACGTCACCGATTTTAACTACTCCACGCTCAACACGTCCAGTAGCAACTGTACCACGGCCTGTGATTGAGAATACGTCCTCAACAGGCATCATGAATGGTTTTTCAGTGTCACGTGGTGGTGTTGGGATGTACTCGTCAACAGCGTTCATAAGCTCAACGATTTTCTCTTCCCACTCAGGCTCACCTTCAAGTGCTTTAAGAGCAGAACCTTTGATGACAGGAATGTCGTCGCCAGGGAACTCATACTCAGAAAGAAGGTCACGGATTTCCATTTCGACTAGCTCAAGAAGCTCTTCGTCGTCAACCATGTCACATTTGTTCATGAATACAACTAGGTAAGGAACACCTACTTGACGTGAAAGAAGGATGTGCTCACGAGTTTGTGGCATTGGGCCGTCAGCTGCAGAAACAACTAGGATCCCGCCGTCCATTTGTGCTGCACCAGTGATCATGTTCTTAACGTAGTCAGCGTGACCTGGGCAGTCAACGTGCGCGTAGTGGCGCTTTTCTGTTTCATACTCGATGTGTGAAGTATTGATTGTGATTCCACGCTCTTTTTCTTCTGGCGCGTTATCAACGTCAGCGTATGATTTCGCTGTTCCACCCATTTTTTTCGAAAGAACTGTTGCGATTGCAGCAGTCAAAGTTGTTTTACCATGGTCAACGTGACCGATTGTTCCAACGTTAGCATGCTCCTTGGAGCGATCGAATTTCTCTTTACCCATTGTGGAATTCCTCCTTAAAAATATGAATGTTTTTTAGTTTTTATAAGCATGGATGCTGGAGAAGCAATTCCCTCCAACTATCCATATCTTACAAGTAATCAATGATGGAAACAAGGATGAATATTAATTATTCACCTTTATTTTTCTTGATGACTTCTTCTGCAACTGATTTCGGAACATCTTCATAGTGATCGAATGACATGGAGAATACTCCACGACCTTGTGTATTCGAACGAAGTGAAGTTGCGTAACCGAACATCTCTGCAAGTGGAACCATTGCACGGACAACTTGTGCGTTACCGCGAGCGTCCATACCTTCCACGCGACCACGGCGTGATGTGATATCACCCATGATGTCGCCCATGTATTCTTCAGGAATGATAACTTCAACTTTCATCATCGGCTCAAGAAGAACTGGGTTACATTTTGCAGCTGCATTTTTAAGTGCCATGGAAGCAGCGATCTTGAACGCCATCTCGTTGGAGTCGACGTCATGGTAAGAGCCATCGAATAGACGAGCTTTTACGTCGATCAACGGATAACCTGCAAGAACACCATTGTTCAAGGAATCACGAACTCCCGCTTCAACGGATCCGATGTATTCACGAGGAACAACACCACCGACGACAGCGTTGACGAATTCGAAACCTTTTCCTTCTTCGTTTGGCGAGAACTCGATCCAAACGTGACCGTATTGACCACGACCACCGGATTGACGAACGAACTTCCCTTCAACTTCCGCAGCAGTACGGAATGTTTCACGGTAAGAAACTTGTGGTGCACCTACGTTTGCATCTACCTTGAACTCACGACGTAGACGGTCAACGATGATATCGAGGTGAAGTTCACCCATACCAGCGATGATGACTTCGCCTGTTTCTTGGTCAGTGTGCGCACGGAAAGTCGGGTCTTCCTCTTGCAATTTCGCAAGGGCGTTACCCATCTTATCTTGGTCACCTTTAGTTTTCGGTTCGATTGCAACAGAGATAACCGGTTCTGGGAAATCCATGGACTCAAGGATGATCGGTGCTTTGTCGTCACAAAGCGTGTCACCTGTTCCAGTATCTTTCAAACCGACTGCCGCTGCAATTTCGCCAGAATGTACTTCAGCGATTTCTTCACGGGAGTTTGCGTGCATTTGCAGGATACGCCCTACACGCTCACGCTTACCTTTTGAAGAGTTCATAACATATGAACCTGACTGAAGAACTCCAGAATATACACGGAAGAATGTAAGCTTACCGACATAAGGGTCTGTCATAACTTTGAACGCTAGAGCAGAAAACGGCTCTTCGTCGCTTGAATGACGCTCTTCTTCTGCTTCCGTATCCGGGTTAGTACCCATCATTGGAGGAATATCGATTGGTGATGGCAAGTAGTCGACAACTGCGTCGAGGACTAATTGAACACCTTTGTTTTTGAAAGCCGTACCGCACACAACTGGGTAGAACTCTACCGCAAGTGTCGCTTTACGGATAGCATTTTTAATCTCAGGGATTGTCAACTCTTCGCCGCCGAGGTATTTTTCCATGAGGTCTTCATCGAAATCTACGATCGCTTCGATTAATTTTTCACGGTACTCTTCAGCTTGCTCAAGGTACTCTGCCGGAATATCACCAACGGTAACATCTGTTCCCAGGTCATTACCGTACATAGTCGCTTTCATTTCAACAAGGTCAATGATGCCGCTGAAATTATCCTCAGCACCGATTGGAAGTTGGATAGGAACAGCATTTGCTTGTAGACGATCATGAAGAGTGCCTACAGAGTAAAGGAAGTCCGCACCTGTTTTATCCATCTTGTTAACGAAAACAAGACGTGGAACTTTGTAGTTTGTCGCTTGACGCCAAACAGTTTCCGTTTGTGGTTCAACGCCCGATTGAGCGTCAAGTACCGTTACAGCACCATCCAATACACGAAGTGAACGTTCAACTTCAACAGTGAAGTCTACGTGTCCTGGTGTATCGATGATGTTAACACGGTGGCCTTTCCATGCAGCTGTTGTCGCAGCAGAAGTGATCGTGATTCCACGCTCTTGCTCCTGCTCCATCCAGTCCATTTGGGAAGCCCCTTCGTGCGTTTCACCAATCTTATGGATCTTACCTGTGTAAAAAAGGATCCGCTCAGTCGTCGTCGTCTTACCGGCGTCGATGTGAGCCATGATACCAATGTTACGAGTATTCTCTAAGGAGAACTCTCTAGCCATTTTGTATAACTCCTTCCGTTTCGGATTAAGGTGTCAATCAATCACGCATAAGCGCGAATAGTAGATAAACCGTCCGATCTTACCAGCGATAGTGAGCGAATGCTTTGTTCGCTTCTGCCATCTTGTGCATTTCTTCACGGCGTTTCACGGAAGCACCTGTGTTGTTGGAAGCATCAAGGATTTCATTCGCAAGACGTTCTTCCATCGTTTTCTCACCACGTGAGCGGGAGTAGTTCACAAGGTAACGCAAACCGAGAGTTGTACGGCGTTCAGGGCGAACTTCGACCGGAACTTGGTAGTTCGCACCACCGACACGGCGAGCACGTACTTCAAGCACTGGCATAACATTGTTCAATGCTGCTTCAAATACTTCTATAGGGTCTTTACCTGAGCGTTCTTGAACAAGTTCAAACGCACCATAGAGGATTTTTTGTGATGTACCTTTTTTACCGTCTACCATCATTTTGTTGATAAGACGAGTGACAAGCTTGGAATTGTAAATTGGATCCGGTAATACGTCGCGTTTTGCAACAGGACCTTTACGAGGCATATTGTTTTCCTCCTTTCGAAATGATCATTCCGTTATTAGTTTTTCTTTGCTTTAGGTTTTTTCGCACCGTATTGTGAACGGCTTTGCATACGGCCAGTTACACCAGCAGTATCAAGTGCACCACGAACGATATGGTAACGAACACCCGGTAAGTCTTTTACACGTCCTCCGCGGATAAGAACAACGCTGTGCTCTTGAAGGTTGTGACCTTCACCAGGGATATATGCGTTAACTTCCAAAGTGTTTGTCAAACGTACACGCGCATATTTACGAAGAGCCGAGTTTGGTTTCTTCGGAGTCATTGTACCCACACGAGTACAAACACCTCTTTTTTGTGGCGAGTTGACGTTAGTCATCGACTTTTTGAAGCTGTTATAGCTTTTTCCGAGTGCTGGTGCCTTGGAACTGTCCGATTTCGATTTACGAGGTTTACGGACCAATTGGTTAATTGTAGGCATCGGATTTCCTCCTTTCACTGTGCTTTTTGTAAGACCACACATCCAGGTGGTTCATTTTTGGGGTAAAAACAAAGTCTTTGTGTGTTTCATCACACAAAAACTATTATACAGTAATGGCGACGACGGACGCACCGACTTGAATGCCGCATGCCAGACCGAGCTTTTCCCTCGAATCGACATAACTCACTTGGATGCCATGTTTGGCTGCTTCACCGATTACCGGTTCGATCAGCTTCTCTTCGACATCTTTCGCAATGACGACTTCCTTCACCACGCCAGATTTTATCGCTTTCACTGTTTGCTTTGTACCGATGATTGTCTTCTTTGCCTGCTCGACTTTTTCATAAGACATTCGTACATCCTCCAAAGTACAGACATTCAACTATCAACCTTTTGTATATTACCATCTACAAAGATGCATGTCAACAATTAATAAAAAATGGGGAGAGGAAATTTTCTCTCCCCATTCAAATATCACTTACTCAATTACCGCAGCTGTCGCCTGTTCTTCTTGCTCCATCTTGATCTGGCGATAGCGTTGCATGCCCGTTCCGGCTGGAACAAGCTTACCGATGATGACGTTCTCCTTAAGGCCGAGCAATTCATCCGTTTTTCCTTTGATTGCCGCATCTGTTAGGACGCGAGTCGTTTCTTGGAAGGATGCTGCCGACAAGAAGGATTCGGTTTCAAGCGATGCTTTCGTAATACCGAGAATGACCGGACGTGATGTAGCCGGCACTTTCCCGCTTTTCAATACTTTGGCGTTCGCTTCGGCGAATTGGTGGATGTCAAGCAACGAGCCCGGAAGTAGATCCGTGTCGCCCGCTTCGATGACGCGCACTTTGCGAAGCATTTGGCGTACCATCACTTCAACGTGCTTATCACCGATTTCAACACCTTGCATACGGTATACTTTTTGAACTTCTTTTAGAAGGTATTCTTGTACAGTCGCTACGTCTTTGACAACGATCAATTCTTTCGGATCGATGGAACCTTCAGTAATGCTGTCCCCGCGATCGATTGAATCGCCGACTTGCACTTTCAAGCGGGCATTGTATGGAGCGAGATATTTACGCGTCTCGACTTCCCCTTGAATCGTAATTTCCTTCTGGCCTTCACGGATTTCGTCAATCTCGGTGACTTCACCTTTGATTTCAGAGATGACCGCTTGCCCTTTCGGATTCCGGGATTCGAAAATCTCCTGGATACGCGGAAGACCGGATGTGATGTCATCGCCGGCAACTCCACCTGTATGGAATGTACGCATCGTCAGCTGTGTACCAGGCTCACCGATTGATTGCGCAGCGATGATTCCGACCGCTTCACCAACTTCAACCGTTTCCCCTGTCGCAAGATTGATGCCGTAACATTTTTTACAAACACCGTGTTTTGTATTACAAGTGAACGCAGAGCGGATTGTAATTGTTTCGATGCCAGCGCTGATGATTTCATTTGAAAGATCGGCAGTGATAAGACCATCTTTCGGAACAATCACTTCGCCCGTTTCCGGATGACGGATCGTTTTCTTCGTATGACGGCCTTCAATACGCTCTTCCAACGTTTCGATGACTTCTGTTCCTTCGGTAAGCGCGCTGATTTGCAGACCTCTGTCCGTTCCGCAATCGTCTTCGCGTACGATGACATCTTGCGCAACGTCTACGAGACGGCGTGTCAAGTAACCGGAGTCGGCAGTTTTCAACGCTGTATCCGCAAGACCTTTACGGGCACCGTGAGTGGAAATGAAGTACTCGAGTACTGTCAATCCTTCACGGAACGAAGACTTGATCGGCAACTCGATGATCCGTCCTGCCGGGTTGGCCATCAGTCCCCGCATTCCCGCGAGCTGTGTAAAGTTGGACGCGTTACCACGGGCACCTGAGTCACTCATCATGTAAATAGGGTTTGTATTTTCAAGAGAGTCCATCAGTTTATCCTGTATGACGTCCTTTGCATTGCTCCAGTAGGAGATGACACGGTCATAACGCTCTTCCTCCGTAATGAGACCACGGCGGAATTGCTGCGTCACTTTATCCACTTTGTCTTGAGCTTCTTTCAAGATGTCGTCTTTGTTCGGCAATACGACGATATCTGAAATACCGACCGTGATGCCTGCGCGAGTTGAATATTTAAAGCCTAGGTTCTTCATCCGATCAAGCATTCTTGAAGTTTCCGTAATATGGAACTTCTTGAAGATTTCCGCGATGATGTTTCCAAGGATCTTTTTACGGAACGGAAGGACGATCTCCGCGTTTTGAATATGTTCTCTAATATTAACTGTTCCATCGATGAAGTATTTATCCGGCGTTTCAATCTGTAGATTATGATCCGTCGGTTCATTGATGTATGGGAACGTCTCAGGAAGGATTTCATTGAAAATGAGCTTCCCGATTGTTGTTAATAAAAGCTTGCGGTTCTGTTCTTCCGTGAATGTAGGGTTGTTCAAAGAACCAGCTTGGACGGCGATCCTCGTATGCAAATGGACATGACCTGTTTGATATGCAATCAAAGCCTCGTTCATATTGCTGAAAATCGACCCTTCGCCGATGGACCCTTCCCTTTCCAACGTAAGGTAGTAGTTGCCCAACACCATATCCTGTGATGGAGTAACGACTGGCTTACCGTCTTTCGGGTTCAGGATGTTTTGCGCTGCAAGCATAAGCAGACGCGCTTCAGCTTGAGCCTCTGCTGAAAGCGGAACGTGAACAGCCATTTGGTCTCCGTCGAAGTCGGCGTTATAAGCCGTACATACGAGTGGATGAAGCTGAATGGCACGGCCTTCGACCAATAACGGTTCGAATGCCTGAATTCCAAGTCTATGAAGGGTAGGAGCACGGTTCAGTAAGACCGGATGCTCTTTGATGACGTCTTCAAGGACATCCCAAACTTCAGAATGCAAACGTTCAATCTTGCGTTTCGCACTCTTGATGTTATGTGCCAGTCCGCGTTCGACCAATTCCTTCATAACGAAAGGCTTGAACAATTCAATGGCCATCTCTTTCGGAAGGCCGCATTGATACATTTTCAAGTTCGGTCCAACAACGATAACTGAACGGCCGGAATAATCGACCCGTTTACCCAATAGGTTTTGACGGAAGCGACCTTGCTTCCCTTTCAACATGTGGGAGAGGGATTTCAACGGACGATTTCCTGGTCCTGTAACCGGACGTCCGCGTCGCCCATTATCAACGAGCGCATCGACAGCTTCCTGGAGCATACGTTTTTCGTTCTGCACGATGATGCCAGGTGCGCCAAGGTCAAGAAGACGCTTCAATCGGTTATTCCGGTTAATGACTCTCCGGTAAAGATCGTTCAAATCGGATGTGGCAAAACGGCCGCCATCCAACTGAACCATCGGACGCAATTCAGGAGGGATGACCGGCAACACTTCAAGAACCATCCATTCAGGACGGTTTCCGGAGTTACGGAAAGATTCGACGACTTCCAAGCGTCTGATCGCACGTGTACGACGTTGACCTTGAACTGTCTTCAACTCTTCCTTCAGACTTTCCGTTTCTTTGTCCAAATCAATTGCCCTCAATAGTTGCTCAATCGCCTCTGCCCCCATGAGCGCCTGGAATTTAGAACCATACTTTTCACGGTAGAGCCTGAATTCCTTCTCGGAAAGCAATTGTTTTCGTTCAAGTGGCGTGTCCGCCGGATCGACAACGACGTAGGATGCGAAATAAATGATTTCTTCCAGCGCACGCGGTGTCATATCAAGAATAAGACCCATTCTGCTCGGGATGCCTTTGAAATACCAAATGTGCGTGACAGGTGCTGCAAGTTCGATATGCCCCATACGTTCACGGCGCACTTTTTGCCTAGTCACTTCAACGCCGCATCGATCACAGACGACGCCTTTGTAACGGACGCGTTTATATTTCCCGCAATGACATTCCCAGTCTTTCGTAGGTCCGAAGATCCTTTCACAGAACAGACCGTCTTTCTCGGGCTTTAACGTACGATAGTTGATCGTTTCGGGCTTTTTCACTTCACCGTAAGACCAAGAACGAATTTTATCCGGTGAAGCAAGGCCGATTTTCATATACTCAAAATTGTTTACATCTATCAAGGAGCCTACCTCCCTCTTATCTTATCTCCGCGATGGACTCACATCTTTATTAGTAAGATAGAGGAGCGTTCCGAGCTCCCCTATCCAATTGCACAAACTATATCTCCATCAAACCGTTTGATCTTCAGCCATGAGATTCAATGCGTCTGTTGGTTGCATATCATCGTCATCATCGAGATCGCGCATTTCGATTTCTTCAAACTCCTCTGTCAGCATCTTCACGTCCAACCCAAGGCTCTGAAGTTCTTTGATCAATACTTTGAACGATTCAGGGACACCCGGTTGAGGGACGCTTTGACCTTTGACGATTGCTTCGTACGTCTTCACACGGCCGACAACGTCATCTGACTTGACAGTAAGGATTTCTTGCAGTGTATAAGCGGCACCATAAGCTTCAAGCGCCCACACTTCCATCTCCCCGAAACGCTGACCGCCGAATTGGGCTTTCCCTCCGAGCGGTTGTTGCGTAACGAGCGAGTAAGGTCCAGTAGACCGAGCATGAAGCTTGTCGTCGACCATATGGGCAAGCTTGATCAAATACATGACACCGACAGATACACGGCTGTCAAATGGCTCGCCTGAGCGGCCATCGTAAAGGATCGTCTTTCCGTCCCGGTTCATGCCGGCTTCTTCCATGGTGCTCCACACATCTTCTTCATTCGCTCCGTCAAATACCGGCGAAGCCATATGGATGCCAAGGTTTCGAGCAGCCATTCCAAGATGCATTTCCAATACCTGTCCAATATTCATACGGGAAGGTACACCAAGTGGGTTCAACATGACGTCGATCGGCGTGCCGTCCGGAAGGTATGGCATATCCGATTCAGGCAAGATGCGCGAAATAACCCCTTTGTTACCATGGCGTCCAGCCATCTTATCCCCAACTGAAATCTTACGCTTCTGTACGATATATGCACGGACGAGCTGGTTGACGCCCGGCGGCAATTCGTCCCCATCTTCACGATTGAACACTTTTACGTCAAGAACGATTCCGCCAGCACCATGAGGAACACGCAATGAAGTATCACGTACTTCTCGTGCTTTTTCACCGAAGATCGCATGAAGAAGTCTTTCTTCAGCTGTCAGTTCAGTTACTCCTTTTGGTGTCACTTTTCCGACGAGGATGTCACCGTCGCGAACTTCTGCACCAATACGGATAATGCCGCGGTCATCCAAGTTGCGAAGGGCTTCTTCCCCGACGTTCGGAATGTCCCTCGTAATCTCTTCAGGTCCAAGTTTCGTGTCCCGAGCTTCCGATTCATATTCTTCGATATGGATCGATGTAAAGACATCATCTTTCACAAGACGTTCACTCATGATGATGGCATCTTCATAGTTATAACCGTCCCATGTCATGAAGGCAGTAAGGACGTTTCGGCCCAAAGCGAGCTCCCCGCTATCCATCGAAGGTCCGTCTGCAAGGATATCGCGCGGTTGCACACGATCTCCGACGCTGACGATCGGACGTTGGTTATAGCAAGTCCCTTGGTTGGAGCGGATGAAATTATCAAGTCGATAAATCGTCAAGTCGCCCTTCACTTCTTTGCCATCCACAGTTTCAATGCGGCGGATCCGGATTTCCCTTGCCTCGACGTGCTCGACGATGCCGTGGTATTTGGCAATTACTGCAGCTCCAGAGTCACGTGCAGATACGTGTTCCATACCAGTTCCGACAAACGGGGCTTCAGGATTCAACAAAGGTACAGCTTGACGTTGCATGTTCGCACCCATCAAGGCACGGTTGGAGTCGTCGTTCTCAAGGAACGGGATACATGCTGTAGCGGCAGAAACGACTTGCTTAGGAGAAACATCCATATAGTCGATCTGCTCACGTTTGAATACTGTGTTATCCCCTTGGAAACGGCCGACAACTTCTTCGTTGACGTAGGAACCATCTTCGTTAAGCGGCGCATTTGCCTGCGCGACGACATAGTTATCCTCGATATCCGCAGTCAAATAGTCGATTTGGTGAGTGACGCGTCCTGTTTCAGGGTCAACCTTCCGATAAGGAGTTTCAATGAAACCGAACTTATTCACTCTCGCAAACGTTGAAAGGGAGTTGATCAATCCGATGTTCGGACCCTCCGGCGTTTCAATCGGACACATGCGTCCGTAGTGGGAATAGTGGACGTCACGGACTTCCATGCCCGCGCGCTCCCTTGTCAATCCGCCTGGTCCTAGCGCTGACAGACGTCGCTTATGCGTCAATTCGGCAAGCGGATTCGTCTGGTCCATGAATTGGGATAGCTGTGAGCTACCAAAGAATTCTTTAATGGAAGCGATGACCGGTCTTATATTGATCAACTGCTGAGGCACGATTGATTGAGTGTCATTGATGGACATACGCTCTTTAACGACACGTTCCATACGGGATAATCCAATTCGGAATTGGTTTTGAAGCAACTCACCGACTGAACGCAGACGACGGTTACCAAGATGGTCGATATCATCCGTATTTCCAACTCCATGGAGCAAGTTGAAGAAATAGCTGATAGAAGCCACAATGTCCGCGGGCGTCACGTGCTTCACCGACTCATCGATACTCGCATTCGAGATGACATTGATCTCTTGCTTCTCTTCACTCTTCGGAGCATAGATCTTGATTGTCTGGATTGTGATGTCTTCTTCCAGAACACCGCCAACATGCGTTATTTCCTGGATGCCGACACCTTTTTCAAGATGAGGCAATAGACGATCCAATGTCCGACGGTCTAGCAGCTGATCTTTCTCAACTAGAATTTCACCTGTTTCAGGGTCTGCAAGTGTTTCTGCAACTGTTTGATTGAACAGACGGTTTTGCAGATGGAGCTTCTTGTTCATTTTATAACGGCCGACATTCGCCAAGTCATACCTTTTCGGGTCGAAGAAGCGGGAGTACAGCAGGCTTCGTGCGCTATCCAACGTCGGAGGTTCACCTGGACGGAGACGCTCGTAGATTTCAAGCAAGGCTTTCTCCGAAGTTTCCGTATTATCCTTTTCAAGCGTGTTGCGCAAGTACTCATTATCTCCAATCAAATCAATGATTTCTTGATCCGTCGAAAATCCAAGCGCTCGAAGAAGGACTGTTATCGGCAATTTACGGGTACGGTCAATTCGGACGTGGACTACATCTTTCGCGTCAGTCTCGTACTCGAGCCAAGCACCGCGGTTCGGAATGACAGTCGCAGCAAATCCGCGCTTACCATTCTTATCCGTCTTATCATTGAAGTAGACACTCGGGGACCTTACAAGCTGGGAGACGATGACCCTTTCCGCACCGTTGATGATGAACGTTCCGTTTTCCGTCATAAGCGGGAAGTCACCCATGAAAACGTCCTGTTCTTTCACTTCTTCCGTTTCCTTGTTATGCAATCGCACTTTTACGCGCAGCGGTGCTGCATACGTAACGTCACGCTCTTTCGACTCATCAACAGGGTATTTCGGTTCACCAAGTTGATAATCAATGAATTCCAACGAAAGATTACCTGTGAAATCCTGGATCGGAGAAATATCACGGAACATTTCCCGTAATCCTTCTTCCAAGAACCACTCATAAGATGCCGTCTGGATTTCAATCAAATTCGGCAGCTCGAGAACTTCATTGATCCGCGCGAAACTTCTGCGCTGACGGTGTTGACCATACTGAACTAAATGACCTGTCAACTCTTTCACCCCTCAAAACAATATTAGTCCTTTGCGAAATCATAAAAATAGTGTATGATATCGAAAAAACAAAAAGAAAACGAGTTCTGGCAAGAGCTCATTTTCGGTTTAACAATCTTTTATCCATTGCCAGTATGCCTTAGATTTCCAAATCTTATGCAAAAGGGCACACGACCGCATTATATTATTTATGCATTTTACAATACTAGCACAAGAAAACACTCAGGTCAAGGTTTTTTGGGCCTTAAGTATAAAATATCCTTTTTTCTTCCCCACGGTTTCCACACTTCCGAAAACCTGCGTCAAATGCTCCATTGTCGAAGGAGCCCCTTGCTTCTTTTGAATGACGACCCACAATTCTCCTCCAGCAGCCAATTTGGAAAAAGCTCCGTCGTAAATTTTGAATACCGTCTCTTTTCCTGCCCGGATCGGCGGATTCGTCAATATCGCAGCGAAACCCTCTGCCTCTACAGCCGATAATGCATCACTCGGGTAAATTGACACATTCCTTATGTCGTTCAGTTTGGCGTTTTCATTGGCGAGCGCCATTGCCCTTTCATTGACATCGACCATATGGACGCTCCGGTCCGGAAAAGATGCGGCGATCGATAATCCGATTGGTCCGTATCCGCAGCCAACATCCAGCACAGCACCCGCAACATCAGGCATCTCGAATGATTCCGCTAGCAGTCGTGAACCGAAATCCACTTCCCCTTTGCTGAATACTCCCGCGTCCGTCTTGAACCGCAGCCGGTTATTGCGCAATATCGCTTGCCATTCCTTCGGATCACTTTTCACTATTGGATTTTTAGAGTAGTAATGTTCAGCCATATTGATTCTCCTTCCTCCCGAAAGGTTGCCCATTTTTCCTTGTAGATAAAAAAACGAAGAAAAGCCCGTCCAGATTGACGAGCCTTTCTTCATTATTCAATGATTACTTAACTTCTACGCCAGCGCCAACTTCTTCAAGTTTCGCTTTGATTTCTTCAGCGTCTTCTTTAGATACGCCTTCTTTGATTGCTTTAGGAGCGTTATCAACTACTTCTTTCGCTTCTTTCAAGCCTAGGCCTGTGATTTCACGAACAACTTTGATAACCTTGATTTTTTGGTCTCCTGCAGATGCAAGAACTACGTCGAATTCAGTTTGCTCAGCAGCTGCTTCACCAGCACCTGCTCCGCCCATCATTGCAACTGGAGCTGCAGCAGTTACGCCGAATTCTTCTTCGATAGCTTTTACAAGGTCGTTCAATTCAAGAACTGTCATTTCTTTAATCGCGTCAAGGATTTGTTGATTAGTCATTATATTTTCCTCCTAAATGGTTTTGTTTTGTCGGGAATTACCCCGCATATTTTTGTCGTTCAGGCAACTTGAGTAAACTTAAGCGCCTTGTTCCTCTTTTTGCTCTGCAACAGCTTTTGTTGCAAGCGCGAAGTTGCGCATTGGAGCTTGTAGAACGCTGAGTAGCATGGAAAGAAGTCCTTCGCGTGATGGAAGTTCCGCCAACGCCTTGACATCTTCAACAGAAGCGACGTTTCCTTCGATCACGCCTGCTTTGATTTCAAGTTTGTCGTTCTTCTTAGCGAAGTCGTTAAGGATTTTAGCAGGAGCAACAACATCTTCAGTCGAGAATGCGATTGCGTTTGGTCCTACCAAATGCTCATTCAACCCTTCAAGTCCAGCCGCTTCAGCAGCACGGCGTGACATTGAGTTTTTATAAACTTTGAAGTCGATGCCTGCTTCACGAAGCTGTTTACGAAGTTCTGTTACTTGGCTCACGTTAAGACCACGATAGTCGACTACGACAACTGAAACCGATGATTTCAACTTGCCTGAGATTTCATCAACAACCGCTTGTTTAGCTTCTAATACTTTGCTCATCTTGACACCTCCTATGAAAATTAGGGTCATTTATACCGATATGAAAAGCCCTCGCGATCCACAAAGTAGACCACGAGGGCTGAAAAGTCGTCATCATTAAATAGTAATGAGCGTCTTGTCCTCGGCAGGATGATTAAGCGATTGAACGCACCTGCTGTCTACGGTACAAATGATATAGTTTACAACAAACGAAATCTTACTACAAGATTTCAAGCTTGTCAATGTTTTTATTTAACAACTACAGTTGACGGATCAACTTTGACCGCAGGACCCATAGTAGTCGTGATGTTCACTGACTTCATGTAAGTTCCTTTAGCTGCAGCTGGTTTAGCCTTTTGGATTGTCTCAAAAACAGTTTTGAAGTTTTCTTCAAGCTTTTCGTTGTCGAAAGAAGCTTTTCCGATCGGAGCGTGGATAATACCAGCTTTGTCCGCACGGTATTCAACTTTACCTGCTTTGATTTCCGCAACAGCTTTAGCAACATCAAATGTTACTGTGCCTGTTTTAGGGTTCGGCATTAAGCCTTTTGGTCCCAATACGCGACCAATTTTACCAACTTCGCCCATCATGTCCGGAGTTGCAACGATAACGTCGAAATCGAACCAGCCTTGTTGGATTTTAGTGATGAACTCTGCATCGCCTGCATAGTCTGCACCAGCAGCTTCCGCTTCTTTCAATTTTTCGCCTTTTGCGAAAACTAGAACGCGTTGAGTTTTCCCAGTACCGTTCGGAAGCACAACTGCCCCACGGATTTGCTGGTCATTTTTACGAGTGTCGATTCCAAGACGGAATGCGACTTCAACAGTTGCGTCAAAGTTGACTGTGCTTGTTTTCTTTGCAAGCTCAATCGCTTCTTTCATGTCATACACTTGCGTGCGATCGACAAGCTTTGCCGCTTCAGTGAACTTTTTACCTCTTTTAGCCATTAAAATTTCCTCCTCGATTGTGGTTTTAACGGATTGAACCTCCCACGAATAAGGGTTGCGTGTTCCGAGGAACAAGCGCAACCCCCACTACAAAGAAACAGAACATGGTTTCATCGCGATCAGTCTTCGATCGAGATTCCCATACTGCGTGCAGTACCTTCAACCATTGCCATCGCTGCTTCAACCGATGCTGCGTTAAGGTCTTCCATTTTTTGTTCTGCAATTTCGCGAACTTTATCACGTTTTACAGTAGCTACCTTCTTTTTGTTAGGTTCGCCTGAACCTTTTTGAAGATTAGCTGCAACTTTCAGCAACACTGCTGCTGGTGGAGTTTTTGTAATGAAAGTGAATGAACGGTCCTCAAATACAGTTATTTCAACAGGAATGATTAAGCCTGCTTGATCTGCTGTACGTGCGTTGAAATCTTTACAGAATCCCATGATGTTGACACCTGCTTGACCTAGTGCTGGTCCAACCGGTGGAGCTGGGTTAGCTTTACCTGCAGGGATTTGCAATTTTACGATTTTGGTTACTTTTTTAGCCACGAGACACACCTCCTTAAGTCCGTGATGTGGTAATTGGGTTGCCCCTCCCACTCAATATGTGCCTGCCGGTCGCCCGGTAGAATTTGGTTAATCCGTCCAGCCTGTTATGTTTACAGTCTGACCTTTGAAATGATACCACTATTATGCTTGTCTTGCAAGTGGTAATCTCTTATATTTTTTCAACTTGTTCAAAGTCGAGTTCCATTATCGTTTCCCTGCCGAACATGTCGACGGAAACGCGGACCTTCCCTTTGTCCTGATCGATTTCTTCGACTTTCCCTTGGAAGTGCGCGAACGGTCCTTCAAGCACCTCGATCATTTCACCGATTTCGAAGTCGGCTTCAGCTTTCCGTTCTTTCATGCCCATCTGTTTGAGGATGAAATCGACTTCTTCAGGCAAGAGCGGCGTCGGTTTTGCGCCACCACCGGAAGACCCGATGAAACCTGTTACTCCAGGCGTGTTCCGGACGACATACCAAGAGTCATCCGTCATGATGATTTCCACAAGGACGTATCCCGGGAATGTCTTTTTCATGACCGTGCGTTTCTTGCCGTCTTTGAAGTCCGTTTCCTGCTCTTCAGGGATGACGACGCGGAATATTTTATCCTGCATACCCATCGTCTCGACACGTTTTTCAAGGTTGGCTTTCACCTTATTTTCATATCCTGAATATGTGTGGACAACGTACCAATTTTTCTCCATTTCCATAATTACGTAGGACTGTGTGTCCGTCCCTCCTTTTCAAAATGCATTACTCATTTATTCGCCAAATACTCTATATTTATTTCCGAGAAATGAAAAAACCCGTTCATGTGACAAGACGGGATATTTTTCAACAAGGATTATTCATGCTGTCCTATTATAACGCAATATACCATTCCATTGCTTTTGAAATGCCCAAATCGACGAGACCGAAATAAACTGCCATGAATACAACTGTTGTAATAACAACGATCGTGTAGCGTGTCAATTCTTTTCTCTTCGGCCAGCTGACCTTCCGCATTTCAGAGACGACATCTTTTAAAAAACCGGTTATCTTACCCATTCAATCGTAGACCTCCGAATACTAAGTATAGTACTGCAACTAGATTGTTTGTTTATGCTCTGTATGTTCATTGCATTGATTGCAAAACTTCTTCACCGTAAAACGGACTGTTGTCTGCTTATTTCCTGCAGGGATGACGTAGTTTCGTGATCCGCAACGATCACAACATAAAATCAATTTTTTAGACATTTTTCCACCTTGAACTTCCATCGTGCAACTATTGTCGACAGTCTACGTATATAGTCATTGCCTTGCTAAAGAGTACCACCTAACATTCATGATGTCAACATGATGGAAATGGGTTGGCAATTCATCATGGACATGCTTCAATGCACGACATCCACTTGCATGTGACGTTCCAGTTTCCGCTTGATGCGCTGGAGTGCATTGTCCACAGATTTGACTTGCCGGTTCAATTCGTCTGAAATCTCCTGATAGGACTGACCTTCCAAATAGAGTGATAGGACCTGCTTTTCGAGTCCGCTCAACACTTTATTGATTTCCCCTTCCATATGGATGAAATCTTCCTTATGGATTATTAAATCCTCTGGATCATCGAGCACAGATCCGGTTAGGACGTCCAACAACGTGCGGTCAGATTCCTCATCGAATACGGGCTTGTCCAAAGATACCGATGTATTCAGAGGAATGTGCTTCTGCCTTGTCGCCGTCTTGATGGCTGTAATGATTTGCCTGGTGATACATAGCTCTGCAAATGCCCGAAATGAAGCAAGCCGATCCGTCCTGAAATCGCGGATCGCTTTGTAGAGGCCGATCATTCCTTCCTGAATGATATCCTCACGATCCCCGCCCATCATGAAGTACGAGCGTGCTTTCATTTTTACGAAAGATTGATATTTGGTAATAAGGAAATCTAGCGCGTCCGTGCTGCCTTCATGAATACGAACTAAAATCTCTTCATCGGATAGCCCGGTGAAATCAGATGGTCCCCCTTGAACGTAAACATTTCCCGCCAATCACCACACCCCGATTCGTCATTGCCTTTCAATCAGTATACCGCATGGAAAATTTTAACGTCAACCGTTCATTTCATTCCTCGGCGCCATTTTTCAAATATTTCTGCCACCTCGTCGGACAACTGAATCTTGGAGAACGGCCTTTCCTCCTGGATTTCTTTTACTTTTTTTGTAATCAATTTATCGATTTCATTCATTTCAATTTCTAGTTCGCGAGCCGATTTCCGCAGGGCGCCTTGTGCGAAGATGACCCATTGCTCCGTCAAATCGGATGTAGCCACATGGATTTGGACTCGGCGCCCGCTCAGCTCGGATACCAACTTTTCGATTCGTTCATCGGCAGTTTCATTTTCTCTAGTGAAAACAACTTCGACATTATGCTTCCAATTCTTCTTTTCGGTCCCCCGCATCAAGTGCGCATCGAACAGGATGATGACTCGCCAGCCTGTATGCGCCTTGTATTCGGCCATTCTTTCAATAAGCCGGTCGCGGGCCTCAGCAAGGCTTACAAGCTTCAGCTTCCTCAATTCCGGCCATGCCCCGATGATGTTATATCCATCGACGAGCAATACATCCTTTTTCATGACCCCGGCGTTAGGGGCTTGCGTTTGCGTAACACTTCATACATGAGCAGGGACGCTGCGACAGAGGCATTCAATGACGTCACATGCCCTACCATCGGCAGATGATAAAGGAAGTCGCATTTCTCTTTCAATATGCGGGACATCCCTTTACCCTCACTGCCTATGATGACGGCAAGCGGCAGTGTGGCATCCATCGAACGGTAATCTTGCGAACCTTGCGCGTCCGTCCCGGCAATCCAGACTCCCGCTTTCTTCAACTCCTCCACCGTCTGGGAGAGATTGTTCACACGGACGACCGGGATATGCTCGATTGCCCCCGTCGAAGCTTTCGCGACGACTCCTGTCAAACCGACAGAACGCCGTTTTGGGATGATGACGCCGTGCGCACCTGCAGCATCCGCCGTCCTGAGTATCGAGCCGAGATTATGCGGATCTTCCAGTTCGTCAAGGATGAGGAAAAAAGGATCCTCGCCGCGGTTTTTCGCAACTGCAAACAAATCATCGAGCTCTGCGTAGGAGTAGGCGGCAACCGAGGCGATTATGCCTTGATGATTCACGTCCAGCATGCCGTCCAACTTTTGTTTCGGCACCGCTTGGACGATGATCCCCGATTGTTTCGAGAGGGACAAAATCTCCCCGATGCTTTTTTTATTCAACCCTTCGGCAATCCAGATCTTATTCAGTTCCCGGCCGGACCGTAGTGCTTCTACAACCGGGTTTTTACCGCCAATCAATTCCGATTCCTGATTTGTCATGATGCGCCCTCCTCGTTCGGATTTTCGATGAATTGCATTGTACTTCCGATGATCTCCCCAACCCGTTCAGTTCTGCCAAGCAGATATAAATAACCGAGGACCGCCTCGAATCCGGAACTATGGTTATACGTCACGACATCAGTATTTTTCGGGACCGACCCGGATTTCGCGTTCCTCCCGCGACGCAGGACTGCTTCCTCCTCTTCGGTCAGGAAGCCTGTTTCCTGCATCATCTTGACAGCGGACGCTTGCGCTTTTGCGGATACATACCGTGTCGCCTCTTTATGGAGCGTGTTTGGCTTCACGCGGCCAGAGCGCAGCAAATGCTCGCGGACCGCCTGCTCGTAAACCGCGTCCCCCATATAGGCGAGTGCAAGTGCGTTCAGTTGCTTCACATCGATGTCACGCAATGTATACACGCCGCTCATCCTCTCTTCCACCGTGTACCTTGGGCGGTATCTTCCAGGATGATACCTTTTTCCTTCAATAAATCCCTGATTTCGTCTGAACGGCTGAAATTCCGTTCACGGCGCGCATTCAAGCGCTCCTCGATAAGCCCTTCGATTTCATCATCCAACAGTTCCTCACTGCTGAACGGCAAGCCTAGAACTTCCATCAGTCTGTCGAATGCGGAAATGAAATATTCGAGTACGGCCGTTTGCGTGTTTTTCTCCAATAAATAGACATTGGCCGTTTTAACGAGTTCAAAAACGGCGGCAATGGCATTCGCCGTATTGAAATCGTCATCCATCGCAGTTTCAAACAAGCCCACGGATTCATCCACCTTATGTGTCCAAATGTCCTGTTGGTCTCCAAGATCGGCGGACGTGCCAACACGATGCTTCAAATTGTTGTAAGCCGTTTGGATGCGATCCAAACCATTCGCCGCGCTTTCGACGAGATCCTGCGAGAAGTTCACCGGATGACGGTAATGAACGGACAGCATGAAGAAACGAAGCACCTTCGGATCGATCTGCTTGCGGATATCGTGGACGAGAATGAAATTCCCGAGCGACTTTGACATCTTTTCATTATCGATATTAATATAGCCATTATGCATCCAGTAACGGGCGAACTGCTTCCCGGTCATCGCCTCGGACTGCGCGATTTCATTTTCATGATGCGGGAATGTCAGATCCTGCCCGCCGGCATGGATGTCGATCGTGTCGCCCAAATGCTCCCTCGCCATGACGGAGCACTCGATATGCCAACCTGGTCTGCCAGTGCCCCATGGGCTCTCCCAAGCGATTTCCCCTTCCTTTGCCGCTTTCCATAAAGCGAAGTCGAGAGGATTCTCTTTGATGCCGCTCTCTTCGATGCGTGCACCTACCCTCAACTCATCGATCGACTGATGGGACAGCTTGCCGTAGCCGTCGAACTTGCGCGTCCTGTAATAGACATCGCCTTGCGCTTCATAAGCGTATCCTTTTTCAACCAGCACTTTGATGAAAGCGACGATGTCGTCGATATGCTCCGTCACACGTGGATGGGCATCTGCTTTGCCGCAGCCGAGAGCTCCGACATCCTCGAAATAGGCATTGATGAAGCGCTCGGTCAATTCCCCGACTTCTTCGCCAAGTTCATTCGCCGTGTTGATAATTTTGTCGTCGACATCTGTGAAGTTGGACACATAATTGACGTCATAGCCCCGATACTGCAAATAGCGGCGGACTGTATCAAACACGATGACCGGTCTTGCATTCCCGATATGAATGTAGTTGTAGACGGTCGGTCCGCACACATACATTTTCACTTTCCCTTCCTCCAGCGGTTTGAAAGGCTCCTTCTTCCGTGTCAATGTATTATAAATTTGAATACTCATCGGTTTTCCCTTCTTTCTTCTCAAGTTCTTCAATTCGTTTTTTCAGAAATGCAATTTCATCTTCCAAGCGGTTGCATGTATCCTCGACTGGGTCCGGCAAGTTGCGGTGGTCATGTTTATCCTTCACCCGTACGCCGTTTGTCACGACGACCTTGCCCGGAATGCCGACGACTGTCGAATCTTCCGGTACATCGATCAGAACGACCGACCCTGCGCCGATCTTGCTATTTTCACCTATCGTAATGGAGCCGAGAACTTTCGCCCCCGAAGCTACAAGTACATTATTGCCAAGAGTCGGGTGACGCTTTCCTTTTTCCTTGCCCGTCCCCCCCAATGTCACACCTTGGTACAACGTTACATCATCGCCGATTTCACAAGTCTCGCCAATGACGATCCCCATGCCGTGGTCAATGAATAGACGCCTGCCGATCGTTGCGCCTGGATGGATTTCAATCCCTGTGAAAAATCGGCTGATCTGTGAGATGAGCCTCGCAAGAAACAACAAATTCTTTTTATAGAGTGCATGTGCAATCCGGTGCGCCCACACTGCGTGGAGGCCGGAATACGTAAGTACCACCTCGAACGTACTGCGCGCAGCAGGATCTTGTTCAAATATGCAATGGATGTCTTCCTTCATCCTACGAAACACTGTTTTCGACCTCCTGTTCCAATCTTTCACGAACGCAAAAAGCGCCCCTGTCCATAACTAGACAGAGACGCATCGAATGCGCGGTTCCACTCCGCTTGGAAGGAGTTTCTCCCCTTCCCGCTTGACGCCTGTAACGCTGGCGATGCGTCCGGCCTACTTCTTCGTTCGGCACGGCGCTCAAAGGGGCATTTCCACATTGCAGAGGCACGGGTCACTTACAGCCGGTGATGACCCTCTCTGAAGAGCATGCGATGTGTACTTCTCCTTATCAAAGCTTTCGTTCTTTTAAATGAATGTACGTTAATTGTACCTAGAAAATGCCTAAAGTCAACTAAATCAATTACGCCTGAGCGAATTTTGAAACACGCTCAATCGCTTTTTCCTTGCCAATCAATGCGATGGAGTCTGGCAATTCCGGACCGTGCGTCTGTCCTGTCGTTACAACACGGATCGGCATGAATAAATTCTTCCCTTTATGGCCCGTTTCCTTTTGCACCTCTTTGATCGCTGCTTTGATTGAAGCCGGATCAAATGATTCAAGGGCGGTCAACTGGCGCTGGAAGGATGCCATCACTTCTGGAACTTGTTCTCCGGCAAGGACTTCCTTGGATTGTTCATCATATTCCAAATGGTCATTGAAGAATTGGGCGGTTAATTCTACGATTTCAGCACCGTAGCTCAACTGCGCCTGATAAAGGGCGATTAAATCGTGCACCCAGTCGCGCTCTTCTTCCGTCATTTCTTCGTTTACACGTCCTGCTGCTTGAAGATGCGGCAGCGTCAATTCGATCACTTCATCCAAGCTGAGCTTCTTCACGTATTGGTTGTTCATCCACGTCAACTTCGTCTTATCGAACATTGAAGGCGATTTGGAAAGTCGGCTTTCATCGAAAAGCTTGATCAATTCATCACGCGTGAAGATTTCCTCTTCCCCGCCTGGCGACCAGCCGAGCAACGCGAAGAAGTTGAACATCGCTTCCGGCAAATAGCCGAGGTCCTTGTATTGGGAAATGAATTGGATAATCGATTCATCCCGCTTCGAAAGCTTTTTACGTTCTTCATTGACAATTAACGTCATATGCCCGAAACGCGGATACTCCCAACCGAATACATCGTACACCATCAATTGCTTAGGTGTATTCGTCAAATGCTCCTCACCGCGGAAGACGTGTGAGATTTTCATCAGATGGTCGTCGATGACCACCGCAAAGTTATATGTCGGGATACCGTTCGCTTTCACAAGCACCCAGTCGCCGACGTCTTTCGATTCGAACGCCACTTCGCCACGGACGAGATCATCCACTGTATAGGTTACATTTTCAGGCACCCGCATGCGGATCGTGTAAGGCATGCCCGCAGCTTCTTTTTCGGCAACTTCTTCGGCAGTCAGATGGCGGCATGTCCCGCCATACATCGGCGCTGCGATTCCGGAAGCCTTCTGCTTTTCTCGCTCCGCCTCCAACTCCTCCGTCGTACAGAAACATTTGTAAGCGTGACCTCCGTCGAGCATGTCCTGCGCATATTTTGCATAGAGATCAAGACGTTCCATCTGGCGGTAAGGGCCATATTCCCCGCCGATATCGACGGACTCGTCATGATGGATCCCCAACCATTTCAGATTATCGAGCTGGGATAGTTCGCCTGCTTCGATATTCCGTTCCGTGTCGGTATCCTCAATGCGGATGATGAATTTCCCGCCATGATGCTTTGCGAATAGATAATTGAACAATGCCGTCCGGGCTCCGCCGATATGTAAATGGCCGGTCGGACTCGGCGCATAACGTACACGTACTTCTGTTGTCATTTGAGTGCATCTCCGTTCTTGATTAATTCAAGTGTCATTTTATCACTGCTTCGTCCAATTTGAAAGGGCTCAATCTTTCAAGAGAAGGATGGTAGCCATCGAGGCGATCCCTTCTTCCCTGCCGACGAATCCAAGTTTTTCGGTTGTTGTCGCCTTGACGTTCACCTGTGTTGCATCCGCCTTCAGCAACTCTGCAATACGTGCGCGGATCGTTTCGATATGCGGCGCCATTTTCGGCTTTTGCGCCATGATCGTGCAATCGATATTGCCCAGCCGGTAGCCCTTCGACTCTACGATTTCCCATACTTTTTGAAGAAGGATCGCCGAATCCGAATCCTTGAATGCCTCATCCGTATCGGGGAAATGCCTGCCGATATCCCCCTCCCCGATTGCGCCGAGCGCAGCGTCTGTCACTGTATGCAAAAGGACGTCCGCATCGGAATGCCCTGTCAATCCTCTTTCGTAAGGAATGGTAATGCCGCCGATGATCAATGGTCGGCCTTCCTCAAATTGATGTACATCAAACCCTTGTCCTATCCGAATCATTGGAAATCCTCCTGCCGTCTCTGTTTCAAGAGGACCTCGCCAAATAGGAGGTCCTCCTTCGTCGTCATTTTAATATTGTCATACGTACTTTCCACAACTCTCACCGGATGCCCCAGCCGTTCGACGATCATCGATTCATCCGTCCCGAGGAACCCCTCGGCTTCGGCTTTCTCGGACGCCTCCTTTAAAAGGTCATAGCGGAACGCTTGCGGCGTCTGAATCGCCCAGAGCTTCGAGCGGTCCACTGTCTCCTCGACGATTCCGCCAGGCGCAACCTTCATCGTATCTTTCACTTGGACACCGGCTATCGCGGCGCCATGCTCTTGGGCTACGTCTACAAGCTCGCGGATGACATCCCGGTTGATGAAAGGCCTCGCCGCATCATGCACGAGGACGACCCCTCCCTCTCGATGAGCATCGATGCAAGCCGCAACGCTTTGCTGCCGCTCCGCTCCGCCTTCAACGAGTGCAACCACTTTCGTAATACCGAAACGCTCGAGCATTTCTGAGATTTGGGACTTTTCCTCACCCTTCACGGAGAGGATCATCCCCGCGCAATCCGGATCCTGTTCGAATACATCCAATGTGTGTATGAGAATCGGCTTGCCTGCCATCTCCAAAAACAGCTTGTTAAACCCGGCACCCATACGCCGTCCGCTCCCCGCTGCCGGGAGCATCACTGTATATGTCTTCATTATCTTTCCTCAGCTTTCTCCATCAATGCGCCTTTGCAGTTTTACCGTTCTTAGGCTTCGCAAAAATCATTCGACCCGCAGAGGTCTGCAGTACGCTCGTAACAACGACATCGATCGCATTGCCGATATGCATTCTGCCATCTTCAATGACGATCATCGTACCGTCATCCAAATAGGCAACACCCTGATTATGCTCTTTGCCGTCCTTGATGACGACGACATGCATCTCCTCACCAGGGATGACGACAGGCTTCACCGCATTTGCCAGATCATTGATGTTCAATACCGCCACACCATGCAGATCCGCCACTTTATTCAAGTTGAAATCATTCGTCACGACCTGGCCATTCATGCTTTTCGCGAGACGGACTAGCTTCAAGTCTACTTCCGCAACGTCCGCGAAATCTTCGTCGGTAATCAAAATGCTCGGTCCGTCATCCGTCTGCAAACGTTTCAGGACATCAAGCCCACGACGCCCTTTTGTACGTTTCAATGAATCGGAAGAATCGGCAATATGCTGAAGCTCCGTCAATACGAATTGCGGCACGACGAGAAGTCCTTCCAGGAATCCTGTTGATGAGATATCCGCAATTCTTCCGTCAATAATGACGCTTGTATCAAGTATCTTATGATGCTTGGAATCCGCCTGCGCACCTTCTCCGCCATCCCTCTTCTTAGGATTGTTGTTCTTAGCTGCAAAAATGGCGTGGGAAAATTCCTCACGTTTCTTTGATCCAACCTGAAAACCAAGGTATCCAAGAAGTATAGAAAGTACAATCGGCATGATTGATGTGATGAACGGAATTTCCAAAGCACTTAATCCGAAACTTGCTAGAAAGGCAACAAGTAATCCGACCATCAGACCAATTGTTCCGAACAGTAAATCGAAAATAGGCGCTTTCAACAGACGGTCTTCCATCCACTTAACGAAATTCACAATCGGATCCGCGATGAAAAGGCTCAGAAGATATAACACGATGGCCCCTAGGACAGCAGCTACGTAAGGATTGTCAATCATCGGCTTTGAAGTAAAAGAAGATAAAGTGAATAAGTACGGTAAAAATAATACGCCGAGTGTTCCTCCGATCAGCAGCAGTCCAATTTGAACTACTCTTTTCAACATGTACAACACCTCCATTCCATTACTGATAACTATACACGTTTTCCATGCCCTTCGCCGTTTTGAACCATTAAACTCAATGTTTTCCTGACATGTATAGGACACACAAAATACCGTGAAGTTCCTTGCATCGCAAAATTAGGGAAATAGGACTCCCGATAAAAAAGTCCCGTCCCTACTTCAGCTTTTACGAAAACGCGATGTTTAATGCTTCACTTATCGTTTCGACGCCAACGACTTGAATCCCTTCCGGAAAATCCCATCCTCCGATATTCGATGATGGAATGACGACCTTTTCGAACCCGAGTTTCGCCGCCTCCGTCACCCGCTGTTCTATGCGGGAAACACGGCGCACTTCGCCCGTCAAACCAACTTCGCCGATGAAGCAGTCGGTAGCTCCTGCTGCCGCATCCCGGTAGCTCGAAACGATGCTGACGAGAACCGCCAAATCAATCGCAGGCTCATCAAGCTTGACGCCGCCAGCTACCTTAATATAGGCATCTTGTGCTTGCAATAGCATGCCCATCCGTTTTTCCAGAACAGCCATCAACAGTGAGACACGGTTCTGATCGATCCCAGTCGCCATCCGCTTCGGGTAATTGAAGCTTGACGGAGTTATGAGCGCCTGGATTTCGACGAGGATCGGCCGGGTCCCTTCCATCGAGGCGACGACGGTCGACCCCGCGCCGCCCTGAGACCTCTCCCGCAGGAACAGTTCAGATGGATTCAAAACTTCCTTCAGTCCTGATTGCAGCATTTCAAAGATCGCGATTTCATTCGTCGAGCCGAAGCGGTTCTTCACACTACGCAAGATCCGGTACGTATGATGCCGCTCTCCTTCAAAATAGAGGACAGTATCCACCATATGCTCGAGAAGGCGCGGACCTGCAATTTGTCCGTCTTTCGTCACATGTCCGACGATGAAAATGGCGATGTTTTGCGTCTTTGCGATCCGCATCAGCTCAGCCGTGCACTCACGGACTTGCGAAACACTGCCTGGAGCGGATGTCACCTCGGGATGGTGGATTGTCTGGATCGAATCGGCAATGACAAATTTCGGTTGCACATCATTGATTGTTTCATGTATTTTCGCCAAATCCGTCTCCGCATAAATATAAAGCTCATCCGATGCAACACCAAGACGTTCAGCACGCAGCTTCGTCTGTCTGATGGATTCCTCGCCGGATATGTAAAGGACGCGCTGTTTTTGATTCGCGAGAAGTGAAGAAACTTGCAGCAGCAACGTCGATTTCCCTATGCCCGGATCCCCCCCGATTAAGATGAGCGAACCTGGGACGATTCCGCCACCGAGCACCCGGTTCAGTTCTCCAAGCTCCGTCTTGACCCGCGGTTCCTCCATTGTTTCAATCGCGCTGATCGGCATCGCTTTCTGCTGAATGTTTTCCGTGTGCTTAAAAGCGCCGCGCGGACCTTTGCTTACAATTTCGACTTCCTCGTCCATTGTATTCCACTCGCCGCAGCCCGGACATCTTCCCATCCATTTCGGCGATTCATACCCGCAGTCCCTGCACATGAATTTCGTTTTCCTTTTTGCCATATGTACCTCCATATACGAAAAGGATAGCCCTTTCCCGTAGATAGCGAACTCTACGGGAGGGCCATCCTATTATTGTTTTTCTGTCACTGCTACGCGATCCGTCTTGACGACGAACTCGCCATCCTCTACATCGACGATGACTTTTCCGCCTGTTAGCACTGTTCCGCTCAACAGCTCTTCCGAGAGACGGTCTTCGACATGTTTCTGCAAAGCCCGGCGCAACGGTCGCGCACCGTAATCCGGATCATATCCCACTTCGGAGATTTTGTGTTTCGCTTCATCCGTCAACTCAAGCGTAATATCCTGCTCCGCAAGACGCTTCGTCAACGCGTTTGACATGAGGGTCACGATTTCACGCAAGTGTTCTTTTTCGAGTGAATGGAAGACAATCATTTCATCCACACGGTTCAGGAACTCCGGACGGAACGCTTTTTTCAATGCTTCAAGCATTGTCGATTTCATGCCTTCATAATCACGTTCCCCGTCTTGTAGATTGAAGCCGACATAACGGTTCGATTTCAATGTTTCCGCTCCGACGTTGGACGTCATGATGACGACGGTATTGCGGAAATCGACTGTGCGGCCTTTGGAATCCGTCAATCTTCCATCCTCAAGTACTTGCAGTAGAATGTTGAAGACATCAGGATGCGCCTTTTCAATCTCATCAAGCAGGACGACCGAATACGGCTTTCTGCGGACTTTTTCAGTCAATTGGCCGCCTTCGTCATAACCGACGTACCCTGGAGGCGATCCGACAAGACGCGACGTCGCATGCTTCTCCATATACTCGGACATATCGATGCGGATCATCGCATCTTCATCCCCGAACATTGCTTCGGCAAGCGCCCTTGCAAGCTCGGTCTTCCCGACACCCGTAGGTCCGAGGAAGATGAATGAACCGATCGGCCGTTTCGGATCCTTCAATCCAGCGCGGGCTCTCCGGATTGCTCGTGAAATTGCTGTTACGGCCTCCTTCTGCCCGATGACACGCTTATGCAGAAGCTCTTCCATATTCAACAGCTTGGCAGTTTCCGTTTCCGCGATTTTCGCTACCGGAACTCCCGTCCACATTGCAACAACTTCCGCAATGTCGTTCACTGTCACTTCTGATTCCTTTTTCCCTTGCTTCTCTTTCCATTCCGTCTTCGTCTTTTCAAGCTCTTCTTTCATTTTCTGCTCTTTATCGCGGAATGATGCCGCCTTTTCGAATTCTTGGCTTTGCACCGCGGCATTCTTTTCGTGGCGGATCGCTTCAAGTTTCGCTTCAAGCTCCTTCAGATTCGGAGGCGTCGTATACGAACGGAGACGCACTTTCGATCCTGCTTCATCGATCAAGTCGATCGCTTTGTCAGGCAGGAAACGGTCTGAAATGTACCGGTCAGACATCTTCGCAGCTGCATCGATCGCTTCATCCGTAATTTTCACACGGTGATGCGCTTCATATCGATCACGCAAGCCCTTGATAATTAAGATTGTTTCTTCGACAGTCGGTTCATCGACTTGAATCGGTTGGAAACGTCTTTCAAGCGCCGCGTCTTTTTCAATATATTTACGGTATTCATCAAGCGTCGTCGCCCCGATGCACTGCAATTCCCCGCGGGCAAGTGATGGCTTCAGGATGTTGGATGCGTCGATCGCCCCTTCAGCTCCACCAGCCCCAATCAGTGTATGCAACTCATCAATGAATAGAATGATATTGCCAGCCTGACGGATCTCCTCCATCACTTTCTTCATGCGGTCCTCGAACTCGCCGCGGTATTTCGTACCCGCAACGACCGTCCCCATATCCAGTGTCATGACACGTTTATCACGTAGGATTTCTGGTACTTCATTATTGACGATCTGAAGCGCAAGACCTTCCGCGATTGCAGTTTTACCGACACCCGGCTCCCCGATTAATACAGGGTTGTTCTTCGTACGACGCGCTAATACTTCAATCACACGTGTGATTTCCTTGCTGCGGCCAATGACTGGGTCAAGCGTCCCTTCACGTGCCACTTCCGTCAAATCGCGGGCAAGACTGTCGAGCGTTGGCGTGGAGGCGGATGATGAAGTGCCTTGATTGCCGACAGAGCTGTCATTGCTTCCGAGCAATTGGAGCACCTGTTGCCTTGCGCGGTTCAAGCTGACGCCTGCATTATTCAGTACGCGGGCAGCCACCCCTTCCCCTTCACGGATGAGCGCAAGCAAAATATGCTCAGTGCCGATATAAGAATGGCCAAGTTTCCTTGATTCATCGACAGAAAGCTCGATGACCTTTTTCGCTCTTGGCGTGTAATGGACGATTGGTCCGACTTCCTTCGATCCGGAACCGACGAGGCTTTCCACCCCTTTTTCAATCGTATCGAAACTGATGTCGATCGCTTCCAATGCTTTCGCAGCGATGCCGCCGCCTTCCCTTATGAGTCCCAATAAAATATGCTCCGTACCGATGGATTCATGTTTCAGTCTGATTGCTTCTTCCTGTGCAAGCTGCAGGACTTTTTGTGCCCGCTGTGTAAAACGATTGAACATCATATTCAATTCCACTCCTTCTATAAGTAACGTCCATCCTGTCCCCACTACCGAAAGTGCGGAATAGGAATTCCTTTTACTCTATTCCTATGGATCAAGAAGCAATCCAATTCCACTAAATTGACTTTGACCATCTTTGACGTAAGTATAATAAAAAGAAAAATCCGCTGCAAAAGTATTGCTCAGTTTTCTTTATTATTTTCATTGATTTGTTGTTCTGAACGCAACCGTTCCCTGAACAGATCGGCTCTGAATATATCTCTTTCCTCCGCTGTCAAATCCGCTTCGGCATATTGCTGAAGGAAACCGGGCTGCATGAAGATCATCAATTCATTCAAGATGGACATATCCACATCTTCGATGATGCCCAGATCGATGCCTAGACGTACATCTGATAGGCAACGGGCCGCTTCCCCTGAAGGCAGCAGTCTTGCATACGAAATGATGCCGAGCGATCGGAATAACTTGTTTTCCAATGCGACTCGGGATTTTGAAAGGAGGATTTCTCGTGAGCGCCTCTCATGTGCGATAAGCTTAAGCGCTACATTTTTCAAATCGGAAAGGATCTCTTCCTCCGGTTTGCCCAAAGTCGTCTGATTTGAAACCTGATAAATGTTGCCCGGCGCTTCGCTGCCCTCTCCGTAGCTTCCCCGGACAATCATTCCCAACCTTGCTATTGCCGGTATGATGCGCTCGATCTGCTTCGTGATTGTCAACGCGGGCAAATGCATCATGACTGATGCCCGCATGCCTGTACCTGTGTTTGACGGACAGCTCGTCAAGTAGCCGAAATCCTCGTCAAAAGCGTAAGGGAGTTTATCCTCCAAATAGTTGTCGACTGAATCTGCTTGCTCATAGGCATTTTCTAACTGGAAGCCTGGATAGATGCACTGGATGCGGATATGATCTTCTTCGTTCAACATGATGCTCAGCGTCTCGTCTTCGGACAAGATGACCGCGCCGTGCCGTTTCACGTCCGTCAATTGAGGACTGACCAAATGCTTCTCAACGAGCACTTGCCTATCAAGACCGGGAAGTTCTGCCATCTTCATATAGGCATACCCTTTTTCATCGGAAGTAAGCAAGGCAGCGGAAACTTGCGAGTCGACTTGCTTTGCCTCATCGGCAGTGAACGAGATCGGGAAACGGAATCCCCTTAAATTCCGTGCCAAGCGGATCCTCGTCGACATGACGATATCCGAATGTTCCCCATGCGACGTCATCCAGCCCGCAACTGCGCCTTTCATGAATTTATTAATTGACATCGCTGCCTTCACCTCCATTGCCGCACTCCGCCAAACGCTCTTTCAGCGCATTCGCTTCGTCCCTCAATGCGGCGGCTTCCTCAAATCGTTCCATCTCGATCGCTTCCTGCATTTTCGAACGGATTTCCTCGACCTTTTTCTTTAAGGCGAACCGCTCGTTGAAGGAATCCGGAATTTTCCCTACATGTGTCGTATGCCCGTTATGGAGCTTGCTGAAAACGCGCGGCAATTGCCCCCTGAACGTGTCATAGCACGTCGGACAGCCGAACTTTCCGATGTCGAGGAATTTCCTGAACGTCAATTTGCAGTCGGGGCACGTCGGACCTTCTGGCATGCTGTCCCTTGATTGCTGAAGAGGCTGTATCGATTCACTCCCGCTGAACCAGTGTGATAGGAATTGCTGGATCGACAATGGTTCCTGACTCGGATCAAAATGAAACATTTGTGTTTGAAACGCACATTTCTCGCATAGATGGCGTTCCGCCGACCCGCCCATTCCCTCCTGGGTAAAAATTACGGAAGCCGGTCGTTCTTTGCAATTGTCGCATAGCATTTTCTGCCACCTCGTATTCGTAGAATTCTAGTCAAGCTGCCGGTAGATAAGCGTCTGGAGCATTGCCTGCAAAATCCGTCCCCGGATCATGTCGCGTTCCGGCAATGGGTAATGCAAAGTCGTCCTGTCCACTGCTGCAAGGATGATCCTTGCCTCCCTCTCCGAAACAACCTCTTCATTCAACAGCCTGTAGATGATTCCTTCGGCCATCGAGTATGTCGCGCCTTGTTGGATTCCTTCTAAAATATGTTCGATCAATTCCTTATGCGAATTCGTTTGGACTCGGTAAATCCGGATATAGCCTCCGCCGCCTCGCTTCGATTCGACGGCATAGCCGCGTTCCACGGTAAATCGAGTGTTGATGACATAATTTATTTGCGAAGGCACGCACTGAAATTTTTCTGCCACTTCACTCCGTTTGATTTCAATCGTCCCGCTATCTTCTTTTTCGATAATGGCCTTTAAATATCCTTCAATAATGTCGGAAATGTTTCGCATGATGTCACCTCTTTTCTACGGGTGATAAGTCATTGACTTTGACTATCTTTGACTTAATTGTACATGAAAATACATTCGGCGTGCAATTGATATGCAAATTACAGTACGGATGTTTAGAATAGGTAAAATAGGGTAATTAACTAGTTGAGGATTTTGTTTGACCTCTTTTTCCTCTTCATGGAGTTTTGTTTAAAAGGGCAGATGAAAACGATTGAGGCAAACAGTCGTCTTTCTCGCCCCGAGCAGTCTGTCCTTTTGAACAAACTCTTACTTATCCATGATGGGATATTTACTTATGATAAATACGACTTAGCTGAGAAAGTATCAATATTATTGTATGAAGTAAAGTAAGGACAATATTGAGCTTCCAAAAACGCATAAATTGTTCGAAATGCTCATAAATCGCTGGGAAAGTCCATAAAGCGTAGCAGACGCGCATAAATGCTATAAACGACGCATAAATCGCAGAAAATACTCATAAACGCTCACAAAAACGCATAAAAGGCAGCTTCCGAAAATCCGGAGGCTGCCTTTATTTTATTCAATTGTAGCGTTCTTGAGTTCCTTGACTGGCAGGAAGAGCTCGCCTGTTTCGTAATACGTAATGGCGAGGTGGTCGCCTTCCTGAATGTAGATTGACAATGGAACAGCTTCGGTGGAGACGATATAGTTCCGGCCGTCGTCGGCAAGGATCGACACGATTGTGAAGTCGCCGGCGCGTTCCTTATAGACCCGGACAACGTTGACAGACGCTTTTCCTTCTTCGGCATTCGAACTGCCGTCGACTGTGCTACCGCCACGTTGTAACGCTGTTTTATACAGTCTTAGTGCTTCATTCGGCGAATTGGCAAAGACGGAGATTTCCGGATTTGCTGCCGAGACGATGAAGTAGTTTTGCAGGAACCCGTTCGAGTCGAGCACCGGCGTCAACCAGCTTGCTTCTCCGTAAAAGTTGTAGAGCACCGGCATTTCCCCGGTCCATTTCTTCTCGATGAACTTCTTCTCGATAATCTGAAGGGCTCCTTGTGAATCCATATACGACTCTTCGAGATTGCCCGTATAGTATGTCGCTTCGCCCGTGCGGCCATCTGTCAATGCATAGCCGAGCATCGAGTCGACTCCTTCTTTCGGGCTTGTGAAGTCAGTGAAATAATACATATGCCCATTCTCGTCGAAGACCGGGCTGACATTAGATTCCGTCCCTTCGTCCGAAGGAAGCTTCACATCTTTCTTCCCGACGATCGAATTCCAGAATCCGTGGACGTATTTACCGAAGTAACTGTTTTGAAGGCTGACCGCTTCAGGTGAAACCGCTCCATCGATGAAAGCAGGGACTTTCGAAAGCGGATATTGGCTCACTTCGCCGGAAGCAGGATCGACCATGACGATCCCTTGTACATCAAATCCATTTCTTGCTGTAATAAAATGTCCATAGGAACGGATATAATGCGGCTTTCCTTCGTCATCGATTTCTAGCTGCACATCCCCATAAAAGATGAGATCAGGCATCGCCATCCGCATATGGCGTTCCACTTGTTTATGGAAGAAGGATGAAGGCGTATACGACATTTCCGTCTTGACGAACTTGGGATTGTCCGCCGAATCGGTCGCGCTCATCGTGAAATATCCTGGAGTCGTCTTTCCGTTTATCCATTTGAAGAAGCCCGAGAATTCGACAGGCGCGATATAGACGAACTTCCCATCAACCTTCTGGATCTGCAAATTGCCTAGCTCATAATAGCTTGTATTCGGCACTTGACCGAACGCCTTCTTCATTTTATTCCGGGCGAATTTTGGTGGAACGCTTGCCGGCGTCTTCGTTTCGTCGAACGCCTTGATTTCCACTTGCTGATCCATTTCGACTGCTTTGTATTTTTCATTCGCATTGAAAAGTGGCGCACTTAAGATGAACGCACTTCCCGCCAATGCCGCTAAAAACAGGATTACCTTTGCACTTCTTTCCCTCCCGGTTGAAAGCACGGCGCCCGCTAGAGTAGCGATGAGAGCCAGCGCCCACACCGACGTCCAATTCCTGTCCAGATTCGTGACGTAATAAAGGATGAATGTGAGCACTGTCACGGCTGCGACTGTTGCAGAAAGCGCTCCGATCCGATTAAAGGCGGGATGCCCTTCTTTAGTGGTGGATGTTAATGGCGTGATGATCATTGCGGCAATGATGCCAACGACCAATGAAAACAGCAATAAATTTATCATATGAACACTCTCTTCTTTTGAAATTAATCCTCCTCTACTATACGGATGAGAATGCCAAACGATTCGTTTTATTGGGGATTCCATAAAAAAACTATCTGCATCTGTGGAAGCCCCACATTGCAGATAGCCAGTTTTGCGCCATATTAAAGTGTACGCCTTACTCTTAGAACCTTGTACATCCTGTGACCGAAAATACCCGCTAGAACGGACAGCAGAATATCTTTTGGAAGCGGTGGCACCATCCAGAGCCAGGCCACCTTATACGTGAATACGTCCGGCGCAGCGGCCCATAGCTTGTATGCAAAGTACATCCAGTTCGTGCCGATGACGTAATTTACGACGAGTCCTACAAGAGCCGCGATGACATAACTTCGCAAACTACCGTTCTTTTCGACAATTTTTCCTACTACGAACGCGACAAGGATGAATGAGACGATGAAGCCGAATGTCGGAAGGAGAATTGCTCCGAAGCCCCCATGGAATTTTGCAAAAACTGGCGCGCCTACCAAGCCGAGCGCCATGTAAACCGTCATGGAAATTGCACCGAGCCGGCTTCCGAGAAGGAGACCCGCCAAGACGGCGAAGAAGGTTTGCAGTGTTATCGGAACCCCACCAACAACGAGGAACGGCACAAAAAATGTAATATTCGCCCCGATCATCATCAATGCCGCAAACATCCCGCAATAGACGAGACTAAGCGCGCTCATCCCGCTTTTTGTTTTCACTGTAGCTGTTGTCATAATCCACCTCACAATTTAAGTTATCGTAAATAGAATAAAAGTTAACTCAAATTGTGTCAACCTATTTTTATTTTTAGTTAACCAACGAAACTAGACGGCTTGCTTTGGACGCGGGGTTTCCTTAATTTAAAAAAACTGCCACCAAAAGTAGTATTTCTACTTTTGGTGGCAGTCCATAATGACTTATCGTTCTTCGTCTTCACTTTTCGGAAATAAAAAATGGGCAATGATTCCACTTAATATAGCTGCGCCTACTGTTATCCACACTCTGGAAGTCCCTGGAACTTCCTGAAAGTTTTTATGGAGCATCCACCAGGAAATCCCGGCAACAAGAAGTGCGATCGGAATGGAAAATTTGAAAATCCTCAACGTATTCACCTTCTATTTTAAGTTCATATGCCGATTCTATCATAATTCGGCTATTGACGTATCAAACATTTAACGATATGATGTTTTAAATTATTCAAACAACTGCATATTTATTTCTTATCAAGAGAAGCTGAGGGACTGGCCCGTCGAAGCTTCAGCAACCAGCCGATTTCGGTCAGGTGCTAATTCCAGCAGGCCGGTTTCGGCTTGGCAGATGAGAAGGAGCGAGCATTCGCTTGAAAGCCTTCTTTTTTAGCGAAGGCTTTTTTATTTTTCATTGCAGTCTAAATTTTTCGTCTTGAAAAGATGAGATTATGGATTTATGCGTTTCTGGAGACGTTTATGCGTAGATTTATGGATTTATGCGCATCTGCTCGCGTTTATGCGGATCTGTATAGATTTATGCGTCAGTTTTGCGATTTATGCGTTTTTACAGGCGTGGCGGGTGCACGTTCAGGATATCGAATGAAGAAAGGATGATTTCTTATGAGATTGCTTGATCAGTTGAAAGATAACGTACTGGTGGCGGATGGTGCGATGGGGACGCTGCTTTATTCATATGGCATCGACTTCAGTTATGAGGAATTGAACGTTGAGAAGCCTGAAATCATTGAGAAGATCCACCGCGAATATATCGACGCAGGAGCGGATGTCATCCAGACGAATACATATGGAGCCAATTCCTTGAAGCTTGCCCGTTACGGAATGGAGAGCCGGGTGAAGGAACTCAACGAGGCGGCGATCCGGATTGCGAAGCGCGCCGCGGCACCCGGCAATCAATATGTGCTTGGGACGATCGGCGGGCTGCGCGGAATCCGGAAAAGCGATGCATCGCTTACCGAAGTGCTGACGATGGTACGTGAGCAGGCAGACGCTTTGCTATCAGGCGATCCCGATGGACTGTTGCTGGAAACATATTATGATTTCGAAGAGTTGTCGACGGTCGTCACCGAGTTGCGAAAACTGACGGATCTACCACTCATTGCGCAAGTCGCAATGGATGAGCCGGGAGTTCTGCAAAATGGGATGCATCTGAATGACGCGCTTCATCAGCTGGAGACGTTAGGAGCGGATATCGTCGGCGTCAATTGCCGACTAGGTCCCTTCCATACAATCCAGGCATTTGAAAAAGTGACGATACCGGACCGTGCATTTTTGTCCGCCGCACCGAATGCAAGTTTGCTAGATGTGGAGGATGGTCGGATCGTTTATGCGTCCGAAGCTGATTATTTCGGCCGCGCAGCCGCGCTCCTTCGGGATGAAGGCGTCCGTCTGATCGGCGGGTGCTGCGGAACGACGCCGAAGCATATCGCCGCTGCAAAAAAGCAATTGGTTGGACTGAAGCCCGTGATTGAAAAAACCGTCACGCCGCAGAAGCCGATCATCATCCGTGAAGCGGAGCCCGCAAAACACGAACCGCTTCACATCAAAGCGAAAACGGAACGGACAATTATCGTGGAGCTTGATACGCCACGCCATTTGGAGACGGAACAGTATTTCATAGGCGCGAACGAATTACATGCAGCCGGCGTGGATGCCGTCACATTGGCGGACAATTCCCTCGCCTCCCCGCGCATCAGCAATATGGCGATGGGGTCCATGTTGAAGCATGAGCATCACGTTCGCCCGCTCGTCCACTTGACGTGCCGCGACCATAACTTGATCGGCCTGCAATCCCATCTGATGGGGCTCGACGCGCTCGGAATCCATGATATCCTCGCTGTCACTGGCGACCCGACAAAAGTCGGCGATTTCCCTGGAGCGACTAGCGTCTATGACGTCTCCAGCATGGAGTTGCTGCAGCTCATCAAACAATTGAACGAAGGGATTTCCTTCACAGGAAAGCCACTGCGCAAAAAAGCGAAGTTCTCGGTCGCCGCAGCTTTCAATCCGAACGTCCGCGTCCTCGACCGCGCTGTACAGCGGCTCGAGAAGAAAATCGAATGCGGGGCGGATTATTTTATTACACAGCCGGTCTATACGAAAGAGAAAATTGTTGATATATACGAGGCAACGAAGCACCTGGATACGCCGCTCTTCATCGGCATCATGCCGCTTACGGGTATCCGGAACGCTGAATTCCTGCACCACGAAGTGCCGGGCATCAAGCTATCCGAAGAGGTGCTGGAACGGATGGCTGCCTGCGGCGAAGACCGCGAAAAAGCGACCGCTGAAGGCATCAAAATTGCGAAGGAACTGATCGACACGGCAGCTGAGCTTTTCAACGGCATCTACATCATTACACCGTTCCTGCGCTATGACATGTCACTGGAACTGATCACCCATATTAAAGAGCTAGACGCGGAGAAGGAGAGGAAGTTTGTCCATGCCTAAACATCCAATCGAACAACAACTGAAAAATAGAATCCTCATCATAGACGGAGCGATGGGCACAATGCTGCAAGCGGAAGACCTCTCAGAAGACGATTTCGGTGGAGAGGAATATGACGGCTGCAACGAATACTTGAACATTTTACGGCCAGATATTCTGGACCGGATCCACAGGTCCTACTTGGAGGCGGGAGCGGATATCATCTGCACGAACACGTTCGGGGGCACCCCTCTCGTATTGGACGAATTCAGCCTCGGCCATCAGGCTTCTGAAATAAACAAAAAGGCTGTGGAAATCGCGAAAAAGTGTGCAGCCGATTTCTCGACACCAGAGTGGCCGCGTTTCGTCGCCGGTGCAATCGGTCCGACAACGAAGACGCTGTCCGTCACAGGGGGCATTACTTTCGATAAGCTTTCCGACGACTTCTACGTCCAAGCGAAAGCATTGATCGAAGGAGGCTCCGATCTTTTATTGATGGAAACGAGCCAAGACATGCTCAATGTGAAAGCGGGAACGATTGGGATCAAGCGGGCGTTTGACGAAACTGGCATCGAGCTGCCTGTCATGATTTCGGGTACGATCGAGCCGATGGGAACGACGTTGGCCGGTCAAAGCATCGAAGCTTTCTATATTTCAATCGAGCATATCAAGCCGCTGTCAGTCGGATTGAACTGTGCGACGGGACCGGAATTCATGACCGATCATCTGCGATCTCTTTCCGATTTGGCGACAAGCTTTGTCACATGCTATCCGAACGCTGGATTGCCGGACGAGGAAGGCCATTACCATGAATCACCTGAATCTTTATCAATGAAGTTGAAAGGATTTGCGGAAAAGGGTTGGCTGAATATGGTCGGCGGCTGTTGCGGAACAACGCCCGAACATATCCGTGCGCTTCGTGAAGCGGTGGACGGCCTCGCTCCGCGCCAGAAACCTGAGACTGGACACGAGCACGCCGTTTCTGGCATCGAACCGTTATTGTATGAACCATCTATGCGCCCGCTATTGATCGGCGAGCGGACGAACGTTATCGGGTCTAGGAAGTTCAAACGGTTGATCGTCGAAGAAAAATTCGAAGAGGCTGCGGAGGTTGCACGTGCGCAAGTGCGCGGCGGAGCCCATGTGCTAGATATCTGCCTTGCAAATCCGGATCGGGATGAGCTTGAAGACATGAAGAAGTTCATGCAGGAAGTCGTTAAGAAGGTGAAAGTGCCGCTCGTCATCGACTCGACGGATGAAAATGTCATTGAAGAGGCGTTGAAATTCTCCCAAGGAAAAGCAATCATCAACTCCATCAACTTGGAGGACGGCGAAGAACGCTTCGATGCGGTTCTCCCTCTTGTGAAAAAGTTTGGTGCGGCTGTCGTCGTCGGGACGATCGATGAAATCGGAATGGCGGTGTCGCGCGAACGGAAGCTCGAAGTCGCGGAACGCTCCTATGATCTGCTTGTGAACAAATGGGGAATCGCTCCTGAAGACATCATTTTCGATCCGCTCGTATTCCCTGTCGGAACAGGTGATGCGCAATACATCGGATCGGCAGTTGAAACAATCGAAGGCATCCGGCTGATTAAGGAGAAGATGCCTCGTTGCTTGACGACGCTAGGTGTCAGCAACGTTTCCTTCGGGCTGCCCCCTGTCGGCCGGGAAGTGCTGAACGCGGTGTACTTGTATCATTGCACCCAGGCAGGACTCGATTACGCGATCGTCAATACAGAGAAGTTGGAACGGTACGCTTCCATTCCCGAGAATGAAATCAAGCTTGCGAATGATCTGTTGTTCACAACGACGGACCAGACGCTTGCGGATTTCACTGCTTTCTACCGGGATAAAAAGAAGGAGAAAACTGAGGATGATATTCCGAAGACGGTCCCGGAACGGCTCGCGTATTATGTCGTCGAAGGGACGAAGGAAGGCTTGATCCCTGACCTTGAAGCAGCGCTTAAGATGTACGATAGCCCGCTCGAGGTCATTAACGGACCATTGATGGAAGGTATGTCGGAGGTCGGACGCCTGTTCAATGATAACCAGCTGATCGTTGCGGAAGTGTTGCAAAGCGCGGAAGTGATGAAGGCATCGGTTTCATTCCTCGAGCAGTTCATGGAGAAGAAAGAGGACGATTCCGGTAAAGGGAAGATCATTTTGGCGACGGTCAAAGGGGATGTCCATGATATCGGGAAAAACCTCGTCGACATCATTTTGAGCAATAACGGGTACCGCGTCATCGACATCGGCATCAAAGTGACGCCCGCAACGTTGATTGACGTTATTCGCAAGGAGAAGCCTGACATTATCGGGCTATCCGGTCTGCTTGTAAAGTCGGCGCAGCAAATGGTGATTACCGCGCAGGACTTCAAGGCGGCGGGAATTAATACTCCTGTCATGGTCGGAGGAGCTGCGTTGACACGTAGATTTACGGAGACGAAGATTGCGGCGGAATATGATGGACCTGTCATCTACGCGAAGGATGCGATGCAAGGGTTAGAACTTGCCAACCGATTGCAAGGCGGCGACAGGGAGGCATTGTTGGACGAACTCGTCGAGAAGCAGGAGAAGCGCCTCGAGTCGGAAGCGATCCGGGCGGCGCGCGACACAGCGGTTGCAGTGTTGCCAAGGCCAGTGAAGACGGTGCGGGAAGATGCGCCTGTTTTCGTGCCATCCGATTTGCGCAGGCGTGTTTTGAGAGATTATTCCGTTTCGCATTTATATCCGTACGTCAATATGCGGACGCTGATCGGCCATCATTTAGGGTTGCGCGGCAATGTCGACAAAATGCTTACGGACGGCGAGGAGCGCGCTGTGCAGCTTCACGAAATGGTTACGGGTTTCCTCGAGTCAGGCAACTTATCGGCATCTGGCCTATATCAGTTCTTCCCCGCACAAGCGGACGGCGACGATGTGATCATTTATGATCCGATTGATGCGAAGACGGAAATCGAGCGCTTCACATTCCCCCGTCAAAGCAAGGAGCCATTCCTCTGCCTCGCCGACTATTTGAAAACGGTCGACAGCGGTGAAATGGATTATGTGGCACTTATGCAAGTGACGGCAGGACACGGCGTGCGTGATTTTGCGAACCAGTTGAAAGCCGAAGGGAAATTCCTTGAAAGCCATGCGTTCCAATCGACGGCGCTTGAACTCGCGGAAGGGTTCGCTGAGCGCATCCATCAGGAAATCCGGGACCAATGGGGATTCCCGGACGCAACCGACTTTACGATGCGCGACCGGTTCGCCGCGAAATACCAAGGGCAGCGCTTCTCGTTCGGTTATCCTGCTTGTCCGAACCTCGAAGACCAGTCGAAGCTGTTCGGTTTGCTGAAGCCGGAAGACATCGGCGTGCATTTGACGGAAGAATATATGATGGAACCGGAAGCATCAGTGTCCGCAATCGTATTTGCGCACCCGGATGCAAGGTATTTTAATGTAGATTGAAGAGTGAAGTCGCCTCCTTTGTGGGGCGGCTTTTTCGTTTGCGGTTTGGGCGCGGATAGCGACTTCTTGAGCGCGAACTCAAATTCTTGAGCGAGGAACAACACTTCTTGAGCGCGGACTCCATTTCTTGAGCGCGGAACTCCATTTCTTGAGCGCGGATAGTCCTATGTGCATAAACTTCCCCCCCGACGCGATTCAAAAAACAAAAAAGCTGTCCCTTTGTCGATGTGCTCGACGCCGGTGACAGCGGTTTGGATATTAAAACCCTCTTCTCCCGAAGCCGAAGAAGCCTCTGCCCCTTCTACCGAAACCAGGCTCTTGACCAGGATAAACCGGCGCGCCCATTACGTTTTCCGTTGTCTCCGTAAAATAGTGCCGCGGCGTGACAACAGGATGCGTCCTATTGACGTTGACAATCGGATGAATATACGGTTGTTCTACCGGGAAGAATTGGTCGTTGAAACGACATTGTGTCGGGCATACGATTGGTTGCATTGGTTGCATTTGCGGCATTTGTTGGTTCATAGGAAGCATGTGGCTTCCTCCACAATGTCCTCCGCAACGCCCTCCACAATGTCCTCCACAGTGTCCATGGTGCATCATCATCTTCACTCACCCCCTCCTATCTATTACATGTGAAAATGGACGGGACATACGGGCGAGCGACCATGGACGGAGAAATTCACTAGTCATTTGTTCTGTGTGCTTGTCTCTGCCTTTTCAGCATATTTATTTCCCTTTCACTTGTTGAAGAGCCTCTAATGCCCGCTTTCTGGCAGTAGCATGATCGACAATCGGCGAAGGATAGGTAACGCCGATTTGAATGCTCGCCTCCTCCAATACAGAGGTCGGTGCTTCCCACGGTCTGTGGATATACGGAGCTTGCAGACCGGAAAGCTCCGGCACCCATTTCCGTATATACTCGCCATCCGGGTCAAACTTCTCGCTTTGTAGGAACGGGTTGAAGATTCTAAAGTAAGGGGCGGCGTCAATGCCGCATCCAGTTACCCACTGCCACCCCATTGCGTTGTTGGCGGTATCAAAATCGAGGAGGGTATGCTTGAACCACTCGTAGCCCTCTTGCCACGGAATCAGCAGATGCTTGACTAAAAACGAGGCGGTCACCATTCGCACACGGTTATGCATGACGCCCGTCTCCCAAAGTTCCCGCATGCCTGCATCGACGAGTGGATAGCCCGTCTGCCCTCTCTTCCATTTCGTAAGCTGCTCATCCGTGCCTACCCAAGGGAACTCCGCAAATTGTTTTCGCAACGGGATCCGGGTGATGTCCGGAAAGTGGATAAGTTGATGGTAGGCAAATTCGCGCCACACTAGCTGTTTGAGAAACGTATCAATCGATTGAACTGACATTCCCTGGACTTCCTCATAAATGCCTTTTGCGGAATGCCACATCGCTTTTACACTGATATTACCTGCAGCAATGTACGGAGAGAGCATGGAGGAGGTGCCACTTGAGATCAAGTCCCTCTCCTTCCCGTAATAAAACATGCCATCATCCGAGAATTGTTCCCACTTTTCAATTGCTGCTTGCTCACCAGGTTCCCAATACTCATGGAATTTCTGTTGCCATGGGTTCTTATGCACGAAACATAATGAATGTAAGCTAAGAGTATTAATTTCCTGCTCTATCCCTATCATCCCAACTGGGACAGGAAGCGGGCGTTCTACATCCTCCTGCATGCACCTCTTCCAAAAGGAAGTGAACACTTTATAAGGTTCGCCTTGTTTATTCACTAGATCGGGATTGAATAATAGCTGTCCATGAAATGTCTGCACCTCTTTCCCTATCGATTCGAGCTGCGCCGTGATCCTCCTCCCTTTGCTCCGCTCGGCAGGCTCATAACGTTCATTGAAATAAACGGCTTCCGCATCCGCTTCTTCCATCACCTCGACAAGCGCATCAAACTCATCTCCGGATTTAATAAAGAGCTTCAAGCCATGTGCCTGAAGCCCCTTTTCAAGAGTTGCCAACGAATGATAAAGCCACCATGAGGATGCTTCACTTTCCGCATATTCCCGCTTCTCTTCTTCCGACCAAATGAAGACAGGAATGACGATCCCCTCTATTGCCGCCTCCCACAAAGCGGGGTTGTCATGTAATCGAAAATCTCTTCGAAACCATACAATCGTTCGTTTCATCTATCTCATCCTTCATGACAGGAGTCAATTCTCTTCTTGCAGCTTCAGGTCGGTCGTGCCTAAATCCTCATAAAGCTGTTCCAACTCGTCAGTACTCATATTGCCCTTTATCACTTTGGTTTATATCCTCATTTGCTTCGCCACAGTCGTGAACTGTTTACTATCCTTCAGACGGTCTTCGTACTAGCCTGCACCCGGTCATCATCCGGATCACCAAGTACACCTTCCGTCTGGGCAACAACAACTGCGCAAGCTGCATCTCCAGTGATGTTGACAGCTGTGCGCACCATATCAAGCAGGCGGTCGACCCCTAAGACGAGGGCAATTCCTTCGACAGGCAGACCAACAGATGTCAAAACCATCGCCAACATGATCAGCCCTGCACCCGGCACGGCAGCCGTCCCGATGCTGGCAAGGACTGCGGTGAGGACGACAGTGAGCAACTGCCCCATTGACAGTTCGATACCAAAGGCTTGAGCGATGAAAACAACTGCCGCCCCTTGCATGATCGCCGTTCCGTCCATGTTGATCGTTGCGCCTAAAGATTGTGTGAAGGAGCTGATTGACTCAGGCACTTTCAGCCTCTCCTGTGCGGTTTTCATGGAAATCGGAAGCGTTGCCGCGGAGCTCGCCGTACTGAAGGCGACGACCTGTGCCGGAAAGAAGTTCTTGAAAAACCAGATCGGATTCCGTTTGCCGAGCAAGGACACCGAGCCCCCGTAGACGACGACCGAGTGAATGAGAAGAGCGCCTAGGACAACAACCATATACATCCCCATCGCCCGCAGCGCATCGAACCCTTGACTGCCGACTGCTGATGCAATCAAGCCAAAAGCTCCGTATGGCGCAAACTTCATGACGAAAGTGATGAGATACATGATTAGTTCATTAGATTGCTCCAGCAATTCGGTGACTCGCTCCACCCGATTGCCGAGCATTGCGATCCCGAATCCTACCAAGGCCGCAAAGAAGATGATCTGCAGCATATTCCCTTCCGCCATTGCAGTGATCGGGTTCGTCGGGATGATACCTAACAACGTGTCTGTGACAGGCGGTGCCTCTGACGCTTCATAATCCGCACCTGCCGTATCAAAGTTCCCTCCTGCACCTGGCTTCAGTATGAGTGCCAAAGAGAGGGCAATGATGATGGCAATAGCAGTTGTAGCCAGGAAATACCCCAATGTCTTCCCGCCAATCCTTCCTAACTTCTTAGGATCACCAATGCCAATCGTTCCAAGCGCGATGGAAACGAAGACGACCGGTATGACAAGCATCTTCATGAGGTTCAGGAAGATGATTCCTAACGGCTTGAACAGAAACTTATCCGCTACCCCGAAAATTCCAGGGGCAAACAAGTTCAAAATCAGTCCGACAACGACACCAACAATGAGGGCGATAATAATATTGCGTGCTAACTTCATGGCGATTCCTCCCCTATCTATTTCCCGGAAGCAATAAAGTGAAAATGCTCTCTGTCTATCTATCCCTCATTTTCTTAATTTTAAAACTTCAATCCTCTCAAAATAAAAAGAGCTGTCCCCTTTGATTGGAGACAGCCCTGTAGTCATACTTTTATTATTGATATACTTGCGGTAATTCTCTTGGATCAAATCCGGCAGTTTCTTTCCTATTCTTTGTATACTGCGGATAGTGGACAGGTGAACCTTCGTCGATCATCTCAAGCGATGCGATGAAATCAGGATCCTGTCTCAGTTCCATTTCGTACGGATCAATGAATACGCGTTCCATTCAATCACTCTCCTTCATCTGGTACCCAAGGCAAATGTGACGTGAAATGAAGACGATAACCGCAATTGGAAACCTCACGGAACCATCTCTCGCTACCTTTTATTATACCAAATTTTCTGTTTTAAGTAAAGAATTGCAGATTGCGTTTCTTTTCACTCAATAAGGATATAATAATACTAAGCATGTCGGAAGGAGACATTACGATGAAGCGGATTGTATTATTCGACGGGGAATGCAACTTTTGCAATTCCAGTGTCCAATTCATAATCAAACGGGATCCTGCTGCCCACTTCTTATTCTCTTCATTGCAAAGCGAGACCGGTGAAAAGTATGTGAAACAATTTAACATTCCGGAGGATGTCGACAGCATCGTGTTGATTGAAAACGGAAAGGCATACACAAAATCGTCCGCTGCCCTCCATATCGCAAAGAAGTTGGACGGTTTATGGCATCTGTTATTTCTATTTATACTCGTCCCACGTAAAATCCGTGACGGCTTTTACGATTATTTTGCCCGCAACCGTTATCGATGGTTCGGCAAGACTGAAGGGGCTTGCATGCTTCCTTCTCCGGATGAAAGGAAACGATTTATTTAACAATATTCCGGTGCCTCTCCATTTATGAGAGGCATCTTTTTTGTTTCGGTATAATTTTTCACATGTCCACATACAATTGGAGTGCAACTCGAGTTTGTCCAATTATCATTAGTGAAAATCACTCCAGTCAGCAGGCAAGTCGTGAAAAAACAGTTCAAAAGGGAGGAATTATGGGAAAAAAGTTCATATGTAATCTGTTGGCTTTATTGGCGCTCATGCTCTATGTTGGTATGTCTCCCCTCCAAATAGCAAGCGCTGACACTACTATCGAAGAAAGCACGACCGAAATTGCGGCACCGAGCTGGGTCGCTCCTGCAAGCTATCTCGCATTAGGCGATTCGCTTGCCGCGGGAATGGATCATTCCGGAAAAATGGGTAACGGCTATGCTGATTACCTGGCGGATACTCTGGAAGAAACAGGGCTTTTGGATTCTTTCAATAAAACCTTCGCTGTGCCAGGCTACACGACAAAGGATGTACTGAAGGACATCGAAGAAAATGCGACGCGGGAAGTTGACGGCAAGTCCATCCGACTTCATGACGCGATTGCCAATGCAGGTCTGATCACGATCAGTGCGGGTGCGAATGATGTGCTTGCGCATGTGATTGATCCGCAGACAAAGAAATTAGCTATTAATGCGGAAGCGGTTCAGCTCGAAGTAAAGCAAGTCGGGATGAATCTGATGCAGATTGTTTCTGCAATCCACAAAATTAATCCTGATGCGCAAGTCTATATAATGGGGTATTATAATCCGTTCCCTCAGATGCCGCAGGAAGTACAACCTATGCTTGCCCAGTTATTGACGGGGTTGAATACTGCAATTTCTACGGTCGCACAACTCCCGAATGTTGAGTGGGTCGAAACGGCTGATGCTGTTGCGAAGGATTTCGGAAATTATTTGCCAAATCCGCAAAATATCCATTTAAGTTCGGAAGGATACCAGGTCGTGGCGGAACAGTTTTGGAATAAAGTACAGGCAGATTATCCTTGGATTCCTGTTGATGCTTTTATAGCGGATGATGTTACGACGGATACCATCACGCTCGCTTGGAAAGCGGCGACTACCGAGGGACAGATCGCAGCGTATGATATTTTTCTCGAGGGTAACAAGATCGGGTCCGTTGACGGCGATGTATTTTCATTCACGGTCGGAGAATTGAAGGAAAATCATGCGTATGCATTTTCCATCGTGGCAGTAGATCAAAATGGAAACAGCAGTGAGGAATCGCCTTCCGTGAATGTGACGACGGAATCTATCAACTCCTCTTTGTTCAGCGACATAAAAGGTCATTGGGCAGAGAATGCAATCGAGCAAGCTGCTTTGCTTGGAATCTTCAATGGTTATGCGGATGGATCGTTCAGACCGGATAATGGGTTGACCCGAGCTCAAGCTGCTTCGGTTTTCGTTCGGGCATTGCAGCTGCCGGCGAGCGATATTTCAGTTCCATTCGATGATATTGCGGATTATGCGGCGGCAACGCAAACCGACATACAAGCCGCGTTTGCACATGGAATTGTCAAAGGTGATAACGGACATTTCAAACCGACGGAAAATGTGACGCGTGCACAACTTGCACTTATGGTGTGGCGCGCTGCCACGAATGAGCTTGGCGGCGACATGCCTGCATCGAACACATTCACACTGCCTGCAGATATGGGCAACTATGATGCAGAAACAGTCCAGGCGATTGCAACGATGAGCGGACTTGGCGTCATTACATTGGAGGACGGTTCATTCAACCCGACTGAACCTGCTACACGTGCATTCGCTGCAAGCCTATTGACGAAGTTGTTGAGCTTAGCAACTCAGTAAAATGAAAAGAGACTGGCCGGAAAGTCGATAGATCGACTTTTTGGCGGTCTCTTTTATATGTGGCGACATTTTATGATCACTTGAATCGTTTAATGATTACTTGCACTAATAAAGCAGGGCCGTCCAGAAAGTCAGTAAAACTGACTTTCCGGACAGCCCTTTATGCTTCCTGCCTTAGCAGTTCATTCTCCTCTGCCGTAAAGGCGCGGGACCGTGTAAGGAACCGCTTCCCTTCCACCCCCTCCAGTGAGAACATGCCTCCCCTGCCTTCCACGACATCAATGATCAGCTGCGTATGCTTCCAATAGTCAAATTGGTTTTTATGCATGTAGAACGGTGTGCCGCCGATATGACCGAGGAGGACGTCCTGATCACCGATGATCAGGTCGCCTTCCGGGTAGCACATCGGGGAGGAGCCGTCGCAGCAGCCTCCCGATTGGTGGAACATTAACGGGCCATGCTTGCCCTTCAATAATTCAATCAATTCCAAAGCAGCGTCCGTTGCGAGAACGCGTTCAGGCATTGGCATTCCTCCTTTCATTCAAAAGTCCGGAATTTCGCTATCAAAAGAATCCTAATTTGTCTTCGCTATAGCTGACGAGCATGTTTTTCGTCTGTTGGTAATGTGAAAGCATTTGCAGATGGTTTTCGCGTCCGATTCCGGATGCCTTGTAGCCTCCGAATGCGGCATGCGCCGGATAGGCATGGTAGCAGTTCGTCCAGACGCGCCCTGCTTCGATGCCCCGTCCGAAGCGATATGCTGTGTTCATATCGCGTGTCCAGACGCCAGAACCTAAGCCGTATAATGTGTCGTTCGCAATTTCAAGCGCTTCTTCTTTCGTCTTGAATGTCGTCACAGAAACAACCGGTCCGAAGATCTCTTCTTGGAAAATGCGCATTTTGTTATTCCCTTTGAAGACTGTCGGCTGGACATAGTAGCCACCCGCCAATTCGCCGCCAAGCTTATTCTGCTCTCCGCCAACGAGGCACTCGGCCCCTTCCTGTTTCCCGATATCAAGATACGAAAGGATCTTTTCCAATTGCTCCGTCGAAGCTTGCGCACCCATCATGACTGTAGGGTCAAGCGGGTTGCCGATTTTAATCGCCTTGACGCGCTCAATCGCACGTTCCATGAACTTGTCGTAAATGGATTCCTGGATCAATGCACGCGAAGGGCATGTGCACACTTCCCCTTGGTTCAATGCAAACATGACGAAACCTTCGATTGCTTTGTCTAGGAATGCATCGTCTTCCGCCATGACGTCCTCAAAGAAGATGTTCGGCGATTTCCCGCCAAGCTCAAGCGTCATCGGAATCAGGTTCTGGGATGCATACTGCATGATGAGGCGGCCCGTCGTCGTCTCGCCTGTAAATGCAATTTTCCCGATTCGCGGGCTCGATGCGAGCGGTTTACCTGCCTCTAGACCGAAACCGTTAACGATATTAAGAACACCAGCTGGTAGAAGGTCCTCGATCAATTCCATCAGCACGAGAATGGATGAAGGCGTCTGTTCAGCTGGTTTCAGCACGACGCAGTTCCCTGCAGCGAGAGCAGGCGCCAGCTTCCAAACTGCCATTAGCAACGGGAAGTTCCAAGGGATGATCTGGCCGACAACCCCAATCGGTTCATGGAAATGGTACGCAACTGTATTATTATCGATTTGGCTGACACCGCCTTCTTGTGAGCGGATTGCCGAAGCGAAATATCTGAAATGGTCGATTGCAAGCGGCAAATCAGCATTCAATGTTTCGCGGACCGCTTTACCGTTTTCCCACGTTTCCGCAACAGCTAGCATTTCTAGATTCGCTTCCATGCGGTCGGCAATTTTCAATAGGATATTCGCCCGTTCCGTGACGGACGTTTTCCCCCATGCATCCTTCGCAGCATGTGCCGCATCCAGTGCAAGCTCAATATCTTCAGCAGTCGAACGCGCCACTTGAGTGAACACTTTGCCAGTGACTGGCGTCGGGTTGTCGAAGTATTGCCCATTCACAGGGGCAACCCATTTTCCGCCGATGAAATTATCGTAGCGTTCCTTGAAATTCACCTTTGCCCCTTCTGTGTTCGGAAATGCATAAACGTGATTCTCTACAGCTTGTACCATGTTCCATTCCTCCCTGTTTCTTATAGATTGCTATTGTAAGTGCAAAAATTGCACGCAAAGCCACCATATGCGCTGGTCTGCAGCGCTATTCGTAATGAATGCGCTTACATTTAATAAACGAAGAGTCTGTGAATTCCATTCTATCTGACTATATAAATTATTGCAAGTTACATAGTTTAGCACCGATCACAGCATAATTATCACCATCACGTATATATCTCTATTGTTTACCATTTATTAATCCCGCCGTAATAATTTGTTCATACTTTCCTCTTACAATGAAAACAACGAGTATAAGAAAGGGGTTTTATTTATGGCCAATTCATTCGGCAAGCGCTTCTTATCAACAGTCGGCGCGGGTATTCTCGGGTCGGCACTTACATTGGGCGTCGTAGCGAATACGGACATATTACAGGTGAAAACACAGAATGCGGCAACGGCAGGTGTAACAGAAAGTTCAACCTCAACGCCTAATTTCATTCAAACTACGGCGAACTCTCCAACTTCCCTATCCGATATGGTAGAGCATGCATCGAAAGGAATTGTTGGTGTATCGAACTTCAAAAATACCGGTAACCGCTTCGCCGGCAGTTCTCAGCTATCTGAATACGGGTCCGGCTCCGGGGTCATCTATAAAATCGATGGCGATGATGCCTATATCGTGACGAACAATCACGTCATTGAAGGGGCAGGCAAAATCGAAGTGACATTGCAAGGCGGCGAGAAGGAAACTGCAGAGCTGATCGGCAGCGATGCATTGACCGACCTTGCCGTTCTTAAAATCAATGCCAAACTTGTCGACACTGCCCTTGAGTTCGGAGATTCCGATAAATTGCGCGCAGGTGATCCTGTCGTCGCCATCGGAAACCCGCTTAGCCTTGACTTCTCCGGCACCGTTACACAAGGCATCATTAGTGCACCATCTCGTTCTATCGACGTGAAAACGACTGCAGGCAACTGGGAAATGAACGTCATTCAAACGGACGCGGCCATCAATCCCGGCAATAGCGGCGGCGCCCTTCTGACAACAGATGGAAAACTGATTGGCATCAACAGTTTGAAAATCGCGGATAACGGCATAGAAGGACTCGGCTTCGCAATCCCGAGCAATGACGTCGTTCCATTGCTTGAACAAATTACGAAAGACGGCAAAATCGAACGGCCGTATATCGGCGTTGGCCTTGCAGACTTGGCCGAGGTTCCGTATATGTATGTACAGGATCTCCCGGAAGAAGTGAAAGGCGGCGTCATGGTCGCCAGTGTCGACCCGACATCTGCAGCGGGCAAAGCTGGATTGAAAGAGCAAGACGTCATCACGGCGATTAACGGAACCGACATAAGCAACTCCATGGAACTGCGGAAATTCCTTTATTCGGAACTTAAAATCGGTGACAAAGCGACACTTACCGTTTACTCAGGCTCCCAAAAACGGACAGTTGAATTGACGTTGACGAGTAATTCACCTGTTGAATAAATAGGGAAACACCTCTGCCATTTCCAGTTGTAGCAGAGGTGTTTATTTTTAATTCCTGAAATATTCTCAAAAATAATTCCATCTCACTTGGAGTGAGGATATAATTATTGGTATCAGAGATATATTTTATAAAGGGGGAATGAAAATTGAAACCACTCATCGGCATTACTTCAAACATAGATTCGACTGCACACACACTTCAAAACACTTACATCCAGGCGGTCATCGCTGGAGGTGGCGTACCTTTTATCATACCGACAGGGGTGGAAAGCGACATCCAGCAAATCACCACGCTCCTCGATGGGTTGATCATATCAGGCGGAGGTGACATGAATCCTCATATATTCAATGAGGAACCAGTGCCGCAGCTTGGCAACGTGACGCCCGAACGAGATTCAATCGAGATGGAGCTTGTCAGGCATATGCTCACGCTGGATAAACCGATTCTCGGCATATGCAGAGGCCTCCAAGTGCTGAATGTCGCTATCGGAGGTACACTTTACCAGGACATCGGCTCGCAATGCAGCAGCCCGATATTGCAGCACGATCAAAAAGCGAAAAGGGAGTATCAATCCCATGCGGTGCATATTGAAAAAGGGACGATTCTTGACTCCATCGCGGCTTCAAATAAAATTATGGTCAATTCTTTTCATCACCAGGCGTTGAAGGATGTCCCTTCTCCGCTCGTCGTAACGGGCAAGGCAAGCGACGGAATTGTGGAAGCGGTTGAAAGTACGGAGCATCATTTCGTTGTCGGCGTGCAATGGCATCCCGAGGCTTTGATGCAAAACGCCGACCAGGTCTCTATGCGCTTATTCGAGGCCTATATGAAGGCTTGTGTTGAGAGGATGGCTGCAGTTGAATATCATTGATCTCCACTGTGATGTACTGGCAAGAATGCATAAAGCAAAAGGGAATCTATCATTTACAGATTCCAAAGATCTCGATGTTACGTACGAAAAGCTGAAACAAGGTGGAGTCCACATCCAAGCATTTGCCATATTCATATCGCCGTCCATTAAGTCGGACCAGAAATTCCAAGCAGCACTCGATCAGATTCATTATTTTTACACCGAAGTGATCGGCAAAAATCCGAATATGAAGGCCCTGAAAACGTGGGCTGATTTTGACCAGCTCCAGGAAGGAAAGATCGGTGCATTTCTTACGCTCGAAGGAGTCGATTGCATTGGGAATGACATGCAAAAGCTGTCGATTCTTAGGGAACTTGGTGTCCTTTCAATCGGGCTGACATGGAATAATGCGAATTTGGCGGCGGATGGCGGCGGTGAGGAACGCGGTGCAGGTCTTACTGCATTCGGGAAGGAAATTATCGCATTTTGTAATGAAAATACTATTCTTTCGGACGTATCCCATCTATGCGAAAAAGCCTTTTGGGACGTTTTGGATATAGCCCACTTTCCAATTGCAAGCCACTCCAACTCCAAGACGATTTGCAATGACAGTCGGAACTTGACGGATGAGCAAGCCACTCATTTATTTAAAGCGAACGGCCTGATCCATGTCGTGTATAACCCGCCTTTTGTCATCGAAAAAGGCGATGCTTCCATATCGGCTCTCATCACACATATCGACCATTTCTGCTCCCTTGGAGGCGTTCGGCAAATTGGGTTGGGATCAGATTTCGACGGCATTTCGGAAAAGATTATCAGCCTTGAAGATGCTTCGATGCACCCCAATCTGATCAACGAGCTGTTGAAAAAGTATAGTGAGGATGAAGTGAAGGGATTTGCCTACAAGAACTTCCTCGATTATCGTCCAGGTAGGAAGACTGTGCGGAGGCAATTAGCAAGGGAAGAACTGTCTTCTATAGAAAAGTAGACGGAAAATTAACCAGCCCGCTTTCATGGCTAAGCGGGTTTTTCTTCTTCATTCCGTTATAATCATAGAATAGAATAACCTTTACATAGGAGGACTGAATATGAAAATCCTCGTAATCGAAGACAATGAAAGTGTATCTTCCATGATTGAACTGTTTTTTGAAAAGGAAGGGATTTACGGCGAGTTCGTGAAAGACGGACTCCTAGGCTATGAACGGGCTGTCTCGGGAAGTTGGGATTGCCTAATTATCGACTGGATGCTTCCTGGGATGGATGGTGTGACAATCTGTCGGAAGTTGCGAAAAGCCGAAGTTGCAGTGCCGATTATTATGCTGACAGCGAAAAACAGTGAATCCGACCAGGTTCTTGGGCTTGAGATGGGTGCGGATGATTATGTCACGAAGCCGTTCAGTCCGCTAGCGCTTATGGCTCGCATTAAAGCTGTTACACGCAGGTATTTGATCGCAAAAGAGGATCGAGTTGATGTCGTCACACTGAAAACGAAACACTTCACTATTAATACCGCTACCCGCGAAGTGCTCTTGGACGGCAAGCCGGTACCGAATTTGACGCCGAAGGAATTCGATCTGCTCCATTTTTTCATTCAACATCCAAAGCAGGTGTTTTCGCGCGAGCAGCTTCTCGATCAAGTGTGGGGCTATGACTTCTACGGCGATGACCGGACAGTCGATGTGCATATCAAGCGATTGAGGTCGAAGGTGTCAAAGGCGGATCAGCCGTTTTTCCATACGGTATGGGGCGTAGGCTACCGATTCGACGAAGCGACCGGTGAGCAGGAATGAAGATCAAATACTTCTATCAGCAGCTCGCAAGCCATTTCAGTGTCATCATCATCGCTTTTCTCATCCTGAGCCTGCTTTTTTCCCATTTTGTCGAGCAGTTCGTCTATGACAATAAAACCGAGGAACTCGCCTCCTACGGACAATCGATTTTGACGGATATTGAGCAGGAGCAACGAAACTCCCGATCCATTTTGAAATCATACGGCTATGTGTTGGAGAGCAGGGATATCCAATACAGCTTGTTCGATGAAAAGTCCGTCATCATTTATTCTACCGGGCTGAACACGCCTTTGATTGAACTGAATGAGGAAGAATGGCGTGCACTGCAAAGTGGGAAAACGATTACCGTTAAACAAGAACTCAAACGGTTCGGGCAGGCGGTCACGTTCGTCCTCCTCCCCTATTTCCATAGAGACCAGTTTGTCGGTGGTGTTTTATTAACCTCACCGATCAAAGGCTCCCGGGAAATCATCTCGCAGATGAACAGCTATTTAATCTACACAACGGTAATTACGCTCGCGATTGCATTGTTGTTGAGCGGATTGCTATCGACTTTCCACGGCCGGCGCATCAATCGGCTTCGTTCGGCTACTGCGAATGTGGCACAAGGCGATTATTCTGTTCGTATTCCGACAGCGGGTGTCGATGAAATCGGAGAGCTTGCGGGGGATTTCAACAGGATGGTCGAGAAGCTTGAAGCATCGGCAGAGGAAATCGAAAACCTTGAAAACCGCCGCCGGCAATTCATGGCGGACGTATCGCACGAACTCAGGACCCCTCTTACAACAATCCGCGGCATCATCGAAGGTTTGCGCAATGACATGATCTCCGAATCGGAAAAGGAGCGGGGCCTGCAACTCGCAAGCAGCGAAACGATGCGACTTATACGCCTTGTGAATGAAAATCTCGACTACGAAAAGATCCGTTCAAATCAAGTCACATTGGTGAAACAGGAGATCCAACTTAGTGAACTGCTTGAAATCATTCAGGAGCAACTTGAGGATGCCGCTGCCGAACGCGGCGATAAAATCGTTGTGGACGTTAGAGAGGAAGTTTCTGTCTTCGCCGATTATGACCGGCTCACCCAGGTGTTAATTAATATCGCGAAAAACAGCATCCAATTCACGGAAAACGGAATGATTTGGCTTCGGGGATATACGTCGGAGGAGAAGACGGTCATCGAAATCGAAGATACCGGCATCGGAATGGACCCCGGGGAAGTCGAGAAGATTTGGAGCCGGTTCTACAAGGCAATCGACTCACGGACGACGAATCCATATGGCGAATTCGGACTCGGGTTATCGATTGTGAAGCAGCTGGTGACCATGCACGGTGGAACCATTGCTGTCGAGAGTGAGAAAGGTGAAGGGACGAAATTCAGGATTGAGTTGCCGGGTGGATTGGCGGGCGGGAATAATTGAGCCCTTGTGCGATTAATGGAGCCCTTGCCAGATAAAAGGTCTGCTAACCGGTATGAAACTGATTGGCAGACCTATTCATTCCGTCCCCTCACATTTATTAAGAATGCGAATCTTCCATTCTTTGGTACTATACAGTTAACTTAATGAAACTATCGAGGTGTTTCTATGAACTTCATTGCTTGGATAATTGTTGCGTGTGAAATCGGATTTTGGGTCGTTATCGCAGCCGGGCTCGTCACAAGATATATATTCAACCGAAAACGGCTCGGTTTATTCTTTCTAGCTTTAACCCCAGTCATTGATCTTCTGTTACTAATCGTAACGGCGAATGATCTTTACAATGGTGCAACCGCCACGCAAGTACATGCAATCGCCGCCATCTATCTTGGTGTTTCATTGGCGTTCGGAAAAAGCATGATCCGCTGGGCGGACGAACGGTTTTTGTATTACGTCAAAAAAAAGGCCCAAAACCTGTCCGTAAACATGGACTTGCCTATGCCAAACACTCCATGAAAGGTTCGTTGCAGCATGTGCTCGCATTCATCATTGGAGGTGCATTTCTGTTCCTGATGATTTATCTGATCGACGACCCGTCCAAAACCGAAGCCTTATCCGGTATGTTGAAAGTTTGGGCGCTCGTCCTTGGAATCGATTTCGCCATCTCTGTTTCGTACTTCATATGGCAACGACCGCAAAAAATAGGATAATCCCCAAAAAGCCGGTCCATTAAAGAGGAGCGGCTTCCTATTTCATTACCACTGCATATAATTCTACCCAAAAACGCATAAAGTCTTCTAAAAGCTCATAAATCTCTCCAGAAACGCATAACCCCCGATAAAAGTCCATAACCTCCGATAATCACGCATAAAACGCATTATTCACGCATAAATCTAAAAAACCGACCCCTGCTGGATCGGCTTTTCATGTTAAAAATTCTTACGATACCATTCCGCTGCCGCGTCCACTTCTGTCCGCGTCAACGAATGTCCGTTCATTTCCCAATGGACTTCCGTCGAAGCGCCTGCTCCTGCCAGCAATTCCTGCAAATCGATTGTCTCCTGTGCCGGACAAATCGGGTCATTCTTCCCAGCGGCAATAAACACTGGAAGGCCCGCCATATCGGGCAGCTTGATTCCACGCCTCGGCACCATCGGATGATGCATGATGGCCCCTTTCAACGAATCCGCATAATGGAACAACAGGCTCGCCGCAATATTTGCCCCGTTCGAATAGCCAACAGCGACAATATTCGACCTCTCAAATCCATGCTCTTCCGCCGATTCGTCAAGAAATGAATGAAGTTCTTTCGTCCTGAAAATCAAATCTTCCTCATCGAAAATACCTTCAGCGAGTCGTCGGAAAAACCGGGGTATCCCGTTTTCCAGCACATTCCCCCGCACGCTCAGTACGGAAGCTTCCGGATCGATTAATCCTGCAAGCGGTAATAAATCCTGTTCTGTTCCGCCCGTTCCATGGAGTAGAAGAAGCGTCGGTTTAGACGGGTCGGCTCCTTGCTTGTAAATATGCTTCATGTTTTCTCCCCCTTGATTCATTGTATATCTAACTAGAATTTAGTATCCTAAATCACATATCTCGAATTCAAGGTAATGGTAACAGAACAAATTCCCACTGTCAAAAAGGCTGTTTTATTCAAAACTAGAGCAACGCCAATAATGGTATGCGATTGCTTCAGACATGAAGCCAAGTCCTCTGCTTTCGACTTGCAGAATAGGCTGCCACTCCTCTCCTCTTCCTCTCATCAAATAGATTTCGTGGTGGGGAGCAGGGTCAAAATAACCTGACATATCATATGTGCCATGCCTTCTAAAGACAGCATTCACTTCATAGTCGATTTTCGGCGCGGTCGTCAGAGGATTACCAACAGAATGCTCCAGTACAAAACCGCTTTCCCCTTTTCGGTGGTCGGTCCTCTTCATCGTTATCCCATCAGCTGAAGCTTTCGCTTTTTCCCTGAAGCGCTTCAGATGATCGTAGGCGACAGTTGGTCCTACTTCTTTCGAAAACCTCATCGGCTCACCTTTCTCGTCGTAATCCAGCTCAATATCGACGCGCGTCCGGAAGCCGTTCCCATTAGGATCAAATCCCCTTTGGTCCCCTTCGAAAAAATGATTCGGTGACAGTGGATTAGGATTTCGTATCCACTTATCCGCGAGGAATGTCGTATAGCGGAATTTCCACCGATCAACAGTCTCCACTTCCTGTTCACGTTCGTTGACCGGTCTCAGCAATTTGGAGGGCTTGCCGATTGATTTGATTGTAGTAAACGTTTCTACTGCCGATTCCGATGTGGAAGTAGCTGGATTCAACAAGCCGAACAAATTGGATACTGCCGATTTAACCGACGTCAGCATCTCCTCGGATTTCTTCAGCGGGCGTCTGGAACGGATTGCATAGACGTATGATTGATCCACATTAATGTCACGGTCGATATATCTGTTCGTGTCGACTTTCCCCACGAACTCACCGTTGCGGTACACTTCATATTCATCGACTTCTTTAATGCCCTCCCATGACAAAGCGATTTGCGTCCTCGCGACGATTGTCGTCATGACAAGCGACTGCAACGGGTTTTCGACATTTTTCTCTTCGGCGAATGCCGATGTCTGCATCGCGATCACATCGACGACTTGATTGTTTTCCACGCGCTCAATCATATAGTGGTAGAGCTTGCCGTGTTTGAAGTCGCCATCCTGGAATTCCGGAACAGACCCTTCATACAAATGCTCGCCGTCTTTGTACACATTGTAAAATCCACCGACATCATTCCATGTGAATGAAATCAGGTCATGCTCATGCTTCACTGATTTGATTTCAAATAGCATACGGACCACCTCCTATTTTCATCTTGCTGCATTGACAGATCGCCTAAACATTTGACGGCTTTTTATTGTCAATGCCCTTGTTGCGGAATCGCGAAACAATCGCCTGCAGGGGTCTTAAGTCCCTTTTTGGTAATAAATTCGTTTATTCAATAGATAATTTTCCATATTCAATAGATAACTCGCTGGATTCGATAGATAACTCTACATATTCAATAGATAACGTTTGGATAGCATAAAAAAACTCCTTCGCGTCATAACGAAAGGAGCATAAATTACTATCCAGCAGCCAAACTTCATAGAAGGGCCTCTTCCTTCCAAATCCGCTCCACTTGCGCACCGTGATCGCTCACATGCACTCGAAACACATCCGGATTCGTCAACGCCTGCCACTCCTGAAAACCGATCCGTTCGTCATAACATCTCAACAGCAATGCCATTAGATTCCCATGTGTCACGAGCACGGTTTTCGAACCGTCAGGCAGTTCATCCACCACTTTACAGACGCGCTCCATCGCTTCATGGGATGACTCTCCGCCTTCATATTTCAAATGGAAATCGAGAAAAGAATCCTCCAATTTTAATAGCCAATCTTCAAATGCATACGAGCTCAACGTCCGTTCCGCCAATCGGCTGTCCTCTTCTATGTGAATCTTTTTCCTGTCTGCAATCGGTTCTGCAGTCCTCCGGGCACGGATGAACGGGCTTGAAATGACTCGCTCCACTTCCAGCTCATCAAAAAACTCAGCAAGCTTCTCCGACTGGACGATGCCTTCCGCAGTCAAATCTGCGTGCGGCGACTGACCTTCCGCTGAACAATGGCGCACAATGTAAATCACCTTATCCAATTAAACCACCTCCATTCCTGTTTTTCCCTTGGTTGCTTCAAAGAAAACATTGTTGCTCTTTTCTAAATACTAACACTTCAGTCTAGGGAATAAAATGCACATTACATGGAACTCTAATGGCATGGAGGTGGAAAATATGAAGATTTCAAAAAAAACTACTGAAGCAGGAACCGATATCGAAGAAGTGAAACGGCAAAATGCTAACTCGGGGTTGACCTATAACCAAGTGAAAGAAGTTCTTGCCCGCACCGGTGGCATAGGAACTGCGCAGTACAGCGACACCGATCCCGCGAAAATCCGAAAAGCGAATGAGCCTACCGAATGAAAAAACCGGTTCCCATGACGGGAACCGATTTTTCACTTCATATAACGATCGAGGAAATGACCGACCTTCACTTTATATGTCTCTCCGGCAAGCGCAAAGGCTTCGCCATGGTTTGCGTTCGGTACGAGGAATATTTCACTGTCGCTCGAAGTGTTCCGTTCCAATTCCCCCGCCATTTCCGTCGGCACGAATGTATCGTTCATTCCATGGATATAAAATACCGGCACGCTCGTTTTCTTCACTTGCTTCAGGGCGCTAGCTTCCCTGAATGAATAACCGGCACGGACTTTCGTCATAGCGCTTGTGCTATCCAATAATGGAAAAGCCGGCAGATGGAACATCCGATTCATCTGGTAGGTGAATAATTGGTATACGGATTGGTAGGGACTGTCTGCAATGATGGCTTTCACTTGACTCGGAAGGCCTTCCTCGCCGCTCGCCATTAACACTGTCGCCGCCCCCATCGATAATCCATGGTAGGCCACTTCCGACTTCGGTCCAAGCCTTTGCACCAACAGATTCGTCCAATCGATGAGATCGAGCCGATCCGGCCATCCGAATCCGTAATAATCACCTTCACTTTTTCCATGCCCCCGCGCATCCGGCATGAAGATGTTGTAGCCAAGATCATTATGATAATATTGTCCGAAAAGCCCCATCTGTTTTGCGTGGCCTAAATAGCCATGCGGCAAAATGACAAGTTTATTCGTCGGCTTGGCCGCAGGTAAATAGTAGCCCGATAGCTTGAGTCCATCTCGGGAAGTCAAATGGAGCATTTCGAACTTCTGGGCGGCGACCCATTTCTTCCAATCCCCTTTTAAATAAAGATCCAATGTCTGATCGGACACTTCCAAATCAGCATTCCCCTGTAAATATTCTTTCGGTCCGCGCTTGACTGCCAGTTCAAAGAAAAAGAAGCTGCCCGCAATCTGTATGACTAGGAAGACGGTTGACAAAATAACCAATAGTTTCTTCCAATTTATTTTAATTGTTCTCATTCCCTTAATAGTCTATTGGCATTAGTTGCCTACCATTATTATACAAGATATAGAGGGAAGTATGTACACTATTTTTACGTTTTCATAAAATTGGTATGAATATTTTTTTGTTATCACCTGAATACGAAGGTGGACAATCATCATGAACCTTCTTTGGCAAACAATTCTTATATTTATTGTCGTTGAAGCAAGCGAAGCAACCCGCTACGAAAGAGGATCTTCAACAGCTCATTTCATTAATCCAAAATGGTCAGATAGAAAATCAAAAGGCGGCAACCGACAATATCTTCACTGAAACCGTAGTGAAGAATCAAGATAACGCGCCAAAATATTTACAATAAAAAAAGCCGCGACTGATTGCAGGGGGGTTGCAATCAATCGTGGCCTTTTCATTATTGGTCTTTTTTACGATTTTTATTCTCATTTTCTTTAGCAGCTTTGTCGGCACTTTTGAATTCCTTTGCATATAACACTTCTTGGGTAGAACGTAAGCCGTTGTTTTTTTCGGTTAACCTTTCATGCGGCTCCTTTTTCAGATTCAAAGCAAACTCTCCTTTCCGTCAATCTACAATTAGTTTTCCCGGACCGCAGAAATTTAACCAAACTACTTTAATGAAGCTGTTTACATTACAGGAATTTCAATCTAATAATCTTGAAAAGAAAAAAACTTAATCGAAAACGGCACAACCGTCATGGTTGTCCGCGCCAGAATCGCGTATAGTAAGAACAGGTGATGATATGAAAACAAAAATATATATAGACAATAATACATTTGTTGCTGGAACGACTTTGAAGGATGAACGTCGGCCGGAGTATAATAATATGGCTTTTCATGCAAGTGAGAAGCCCGAATCCGTCATCGAAAACCGGAAGCGATTGGCGGATTTCCTACAACGTGAGCTGACGGATTTCGTCAGCGCTAGTCAAACGCATAGTGCGAATTTCCATAAGGTGACGGTTGCCGATAAGGGACGCGGCGCTGAGGTTGGAGGGACCGCCATTCCGGATACAGATGCACTTTACACTATTGAACCAAATGTTCTGCTCTGCAGCTTCACAGCAGATTGCGTGCCCGTCATTTTTTGGAATGAAGCGAATGGCCTCATCGGTGTAATCCATTCCGGCTGGCAAGGAACCGTCAAGGAAATCACTTTGAAAATGTTTGAGCATCTAAAAAAAGTTGAAGGGTGCAAGCCTGGAGATTTCCACGTGCAAATCGGGATGGCGTTAAGTCAGGAGAAATTCGAAGTGGATGAGGATGTCTATGTAAAGTTCAAGGCACTCGGGTATGCGGATGAATACATGTATTTCAATGAGACTACGAATAAATACCATATCGACAACCAGAAAACCGTGAAGAAGCAACTCGAGCTAGCGGGCATTCCACCCGAACGGATCACTCTTGATCGGACATGCACCTACATAAGCCCTGATGGTTTCTCGTATCGCCAAGACAAGAAAGCGGGAAGACATTTGAGCTTTGTTATGAGAAACGGCAAATGACTCAATAGCTTATAAAGTCGAGTATAAATAGAAATACCCGTCCTGCATGTAATGCGGCTGGACGGGTATTTTTGCATTGCTTCCTCCATGCACTCACTGAACTTTGATTTGTCCAAATTACATATTCTTGCTATCAGAAGAATCGATTGCGGCAAGTGGCTCGATTTCTACAATTAGGTCGAAAATTCGTATCAACTATATTGTTTCTTCGGTTGCGCGAAGTGACCCTATTTCTGCTTGTGCAACGGCGATTTCGTGAAGTTACCTTATTTCGACCACACCTGTCACATGACATAACCCGACTAGTACGTTGGCGGCGGGAAGTATTTCGAACTCGGCTTGTGTGTTTCCGATTTTCCGAAGTGTTTCGTACTCTGCTTGTGCGTTTACGATTTTCCGAAGTGTTTCGCACTCTGCTTGTTCGTTTACGATTTTCCGAAGTGTTCTGTACATTACTGGTGCGATTGCGATTCCGCATAGTTACCCGGACTCTATTTTTTTGTATGTGGTTCCAAAATGCTCCCCAAACATTGTTTGTACGGCGGCGATTGCGGGAAGTTACCCGAACTCTGCTTGTATGACGGCGCTTACGGGATGTTGCCCGAACTCTGCTCGTTCTACGTTTTTTCCGTGATGTCCTTTTGTTGCTTCGAGGATCTTGAAACATAAAGTCATCAAGCCCCAAACGACTGACCATCTCTCTCGCTCTTTTAATTTCGTTTTCAAAAAAGAGTGACATGTCCAAACCTCCCCTCTCATGATGTAGAGAAAGTATCCGTGTGTTTCACATTTTCCTTCCTCTTCTTAAAGTACGTTGCATATTTGACAGTGGTTGAGTTATGTGCACAACTTACGATAAATAATGTCATGGAAACATCTTTCATTATTATTCATAGAAATAGAATAATGAATGAAGGAGTGGGATTTTCATCGAAACTATCGAGAAATTACCTGAATATCGACTTTTTATTCACCCTTTGGATCTGAATGAACTCCGAAAAGATATTTGGATTGATGATCCTGTTTCTGCAAAGCTCACGATTCACGGGAAAAAATACGAAGTAGACATCGCTTATCGTGGATCCCATATCCGTGACTTCCCTAAAAAGTCATATCATGTCTCTTTCTATAAACCTTCAACTTATCGAAATGCTAGCGCGTTACATTTAAATGCAGAATTCAAGGATCCATCATTGATTAGAAATAAACTTTCCTTTGATTTCTTTAATGAGATTGGTTGCCTCGCACCACAAGCGCGGTTTGTCTTTTTGAAAGTGAATGGAAAAAATGAAGGGGTGTACTTGGAATTGGAATCAGTGGACGATCGGTTCCTTGCAAACCGAAAATTGCCGGCCGGTTCTATTTTTTATGGAGTAGACGGAGATGCTAATTTTTCATTAATGAGCGACTTGGACAAAGAAGTGAAGAAATCACTTACGTTCGGATATGAACAACAATGCGGGGCAGAGGATGATTCAAACCATTTACAAAAAATGATCATCGACATTAATACGATTCCAAGGGAAGACTTTGAAAAGAGAATTGTAGACTATATAAATGTGGATAAGTATTTACGTTGGCTCGCCGGTGTCGTTTTCACTCAAAATTTCGATGGATTTGTCCATAATTATGCACTTTACCGGAACAAGGAGAGCGGATTGTATGAAATCATCCCTTGGGATTATGATGCGACATGGGGGCGAGACGTGAATGGCGAGGAAATGGACAGTGATTATTTACGAATTACTGGCTTCAATACACTGACAGCAAGGATTCTTGATGTGAAAAACTTTCGGATTCACTACAAAAGCTTAGTAAAGGATATTTTAAACAATCAATTCACTGTGGACTATTTAAAACCTAAAATACAAAGAATGCATGCAATGCTTCGCCCTTATCTATTATTGGATCCGTATAAAAAGGACAGTATCGATCTTTTTGACAGTGAACCCGACTACATCTTTACTTTCATCGAAGAACGATCTGCATTTATTATTAGAGAAATAGAGCTGCTTGATTAGTTCAGCAATGAAAAATCCACGCAGCCCTTTTTGAGGATTTGCGTGGATTTCAATATTATAGTGGACAAAGATCCACGTATTCTATTTGCTTCAGCTCATCGATCATGTCCAGCCAATGTTGAGGTTTATTCGACAACACCGAATAGTAATCCGTTAAGAAATCGACGATGAGACTGGATGGGATTTCAGTCACTTGTTCATCTGTCGGCATGAAACAGAAATCCAATCCTTCCACTGCCTCTCCGTCGTTTTTCCACGAAGGATGGACGTATGGGAAATTGATGCGCTTGTAGCCAAGATGGGAGAGCACTTCCCTCCGGACATACGGGTTCATGGCCATTACACCGCCAAAATCGAAATCTTCGCTGTCATATGGATCATAAATTTCCGCGAACATGCCGAACAGTGTCTTGCCATTTTCTAGCGCAAGCCGCTGTAGATCCTCTTCGCGCTTCTTTGCCAAGAAACGACCGATGCCGCGGCCTGACTGCCCAATGATCGTGAAATCCGTCATTGCGATATTCCAGTCCGGATAATAACGGTACTCAGTTGCACCGACGACTTCCCCTTCATGCACCGCAACAAAGACACGGATGCTCGGGTCTTCGAGCGGTTCTTTCCACAAATCAAACTCCAAAACCTCTTCCGGCGGAAATATCTCCCCTAGTAATGTGTGCATCTTCACAAATAGCGGATCTTCAATATCGTTCACACGAATAAATTCCATTCCCTATATCCCCCTTTTGAACGGATTCTTCCATTCCATCAATAACGCATTGTTATGCGAGTCTTCATCTTCTATATAGTTTTCAATCAACGTTACAGGCATGCGCCCGCAGCGGAGCAAAAATGTGACGACAGGATCCTTTAATGTCCCTTGGACAACCTCGTCGACATAGTGCTGCGGCGATTTTTCATCCGCGACCTTCCCGTACCCGGGCATCCGCCCTCCGCCAAGGACCCGCTCAACATCCAGCTTGACGGCTAGCTGGTAGATCGCCTGCATCATCCACTTGCCAAGCCCAGATTTTCGAAACTCAGGGCTAATGCAAATGTCGACAATATAAAGCGTGTCGCCGTCGGGATTGTGGTTTCGAATAAATCCGCCATCCGTAACTTCTTCCCACGTATGCACTGGCTCATCTGGGTTAAAATTCACGAGAAGTGTTGTGAGAGAACCGATGATTCGATCGTTGAATTCAACACAAATGGACCCTTTCGGAAACAAGTTTACGTGATTCTCAAGCTGCTCTTTATTCCACCAAAGTTCCTCTGGGAATGGTGCTGGAAAGCAATCGGCCTGCAAAGCAATCATGGCGTCGAAATCCGCCGTAGTATAATTACGGACAACAACAGGAATGAAAGTCCCTTCATGAGAGACCATCACTTCACTGCGATACGCCATTGCTCTCACTTCCGATTGGTTTTTCTCCCCAATCCGTATACAGATCGGTTCTCCGATCTCTCCAAGTTGTTACCGAACCTTTCTCGCGGACTTCGTACAGCAGGTTCAAATCCAGATCAGCCGTAACGAGCATGTCGTGATTCAGTTCCCCTTCCGAAGCCAACCCTTTCGGCGGGAACGGAATGTCGTTCGGTGTAATGATTGCGGCTTGCCCAAAGTTCGCGCGCATGAAGTCAACAGTTGGCAAGGATCCGACCGTCCCTGTCAATACAACATATACTTGGTTTTCAATCGCCCGCGCGTGGCTCGTGTACCGGACGCGATGAAACCCATGACGATCGTCGGTGCAGGAAGGACAAAAAATGACATCCGCCCCCGCCGCTTTCACCATCCGGACGATTTCAGGGAATTCGATATCATAGCACGTCAAAATGGCGATTCTGCCCTTTTCGGTGTCGAACACTTTCAGCTCATCGCCCGCTGCCATATTCCAACCTTCTATTTCGAAAGGGGTGATGTGCAACTTCGCTTGCTCCTCCACTGTGCCATCCGGGAAGAAAAGATGAGCGACATTATAAAGGCGCCCCTCACGCTGAATGACGTGAGTGCCGCCGATTATATGCATGTTCGTTTCTTTTGCGAGCGTGGTGAACAGTTTGATGTATTGATTCGTAAAGCCTGGCAGCGCCTCGATCGACAGCGCTTTTCCGTTTTCATCACCAATGGAAAGCAGCTGCGTCGTAAAGAATTCCGGGAATAAAACAAACTCTGCGCCATATTCCTGCGCATTTCGGATATAGTGCTCACATTGCGCCGCGAACTCGGCAAAGGAGCTAATGGTATGCAGATGATATTGCACAGCGGAAACACGAAGTTTCATTGACAAAACCCCCCATTATACGTGATTAGGAACATCATAATATAGGAATGGGGTAAAGTCATTCATTATTTTCCAACTAGTTGGGCATACGGTGGCTGTGAAGCGAGTCAAAGGTCCTGAATTGATCATAACTATGTAAAAGTTGCGCATAACTCGGCGAGATTGCGTCATAACTGGAGTGAAATCGCGCAAAACTTGCTGAATCCGCATCATAACTGCCTCGAAATCGCGCATAACTTATTCAGGTTGCTCCTATAGCTTACTTTCATGCAAATGAAAAAGATGCCCCCGTAGCCGGAAGGCATCCTACATAAGAATCTATTGCTTCTGTTGTCGTTTTACTTCATTTTGAGCTTCCTCTTTAATCGCGTCCACTTGCATCTCCGCTTTTTTCGCGGCATCATTTGCCAGTGCAGCGGAGTCTTTCGGTTGCCCGTTCTGTTTGTCTTCTTTGTCGCCTGCATAGCTTTTCGTCATGATGATCACTCCTTATGTTGATACATATAGTATTCCCAACTAGGAGCCCATCCAAAACCTTTAGTTCATCTCATCAACGCATAATAAAGAACGTATAGCCAACTAAGGACTCCATGGAAGATTGCCCATAGGATTGATTTATGGACGCTCCACGAAATGACGACTGCTAGACAAGTGCCGAGACCGATGCCGCGTTCCAACATCTTTTTCTCCAACTCATCCCTCCCTTAGTCCAATATAAGTATGGCCGCCTCCTTTCATGAAAGTTAACTGCACGTAACGCTTATTTTTTTTCTGCAAGGGTAAACTTCTACTAAAAAGGATGAATGGCTTCATGATGTATGACTGTGTCATTGTCGGCGGCGGACCGGCCGGCTTAAACGCCGCCCTCGTGCTTGGACGAGCGAGAAGAAATGTGCTGCTTTTCGATAATAATCAAGCTCGGAACCGGGTGACGCGCGAAGCCCATGGATTCATTACACGCGACAGCATCCTTCCTGACGAGTTCCGGCGGCTTGCTCATCGGGATATCGGCAACTATCCGTCCGTGGAGATTAAAAGTGAAAAGGTTGCTGCTATTAAAAAGCTGGACAACAACCATTTTGAACTGGAAACTGCAGAAGGCAACAGCTTTCAAACGATAAAAATCATTTTGGCGACAGGCTTGAAGGACGAGCAGCCGAACATCCCAAACATCGAGAAGTTCTACGGGACGAGCATGTTCAGCTGTCCGTACTGCGACGGATGGGAGCTCAGGGACAAGCCGCTTGCTGTCATCGCGGATAAGAACGTGTATAAGCTGGCAAAGGAAGTTTTTGTTTGGAGCAAAGATTTGGCGGTGTTCACGAATGGCGAAGGACGGCTCGAGGCGGATGAATGCGATAAGCTGCTCGCGAAAGGCATCCAAATTTATGAAGACAATATTGTCTCGCTGGAGGGTGAAAATGGGCAGTTGAAAGGAATCTGCCTGGAGGATGGGACGCTCATTGAACGCGCCGGCGGATTCGTCACTCCCCTGTGGAGCCACTGCAATCAGTTCGCGGAAGAGCTCGGCTGTGAGCTGAATGAATACGGCGGCATCCAGACCGATGGATACGGCAGGACGAATGTATGGAATGTGTATGCTGCCGGGGACGTCGCCCATATTGTCCCTGCCCAGCTTGTAATTGCTGCGGGAACCGGGAGTGCGGCTGCTATCGGGGTTAATGGTGATTTGACGAATGAATACTTTGGGGATTGATTCGGATATGTATAAGCGCCTGTGCAGTAGTTGATGCACAGGCTTTTCTTGGCATTCTTCCTTTTCCATTCCTATTCCCTCGGCAACCGCTCTTTTACATCTCGTATTTCTTCCACAATCTCATCATATTTGTGCGCCATCGCTTCCAATAAAAACTGATAACGCTTCTCCCTCGATTCACTGCTTTTCATTTGATACCAAAACAGCCATACGAATAGGACGGCAAACGGGCCCTGTGTCAAAAAATAACTTAGCAGCTCTTTAGTAGCCATGGCCATCCTCCTTTTTAGGAATATAAAAAGATCCCCCAATGCGGATGATTTTTATACTGTTGATCATCCAGTGATAATTTTTCACTACATGTTCCATTTCCTCCTTCATCATGACAATCACCCCTTGTGATGGTTTCACTAATGAAACCTAGTAGCCATACTTTATCACGCCCTGGTTTCACTTGCAATAACTTAGTTGTCAGTCGAGAAACTTTGGTATATAATAACTATAACGAACAGGGGGTTTCATGATGTATTCAATAGGCCGCGAAATTAAAAAGATCCGGAGCGAACACGAGTTGTCCCAAGAGGAATTTGCCGATCGGATCAATCAAAAGATAGGTCTCTCGATTACAAAAGGGATGGTATCGAAGTGGGAGTCCGATTCAATCGAGCCGAAAACAAGGATGATCAAGGCGATTGCGGAGACATTCCATGTTTCATTGGATCAAATGCTTGGGTTGAAAATGCCGGAAAAGCCATCGAGGGTTGAAACGATTGCCGCCCATTTCGATGATGATCTGACCGAGGAAGAGCTAGCGGACATAAAAAAATACATCCAATTCATCAAGTCTCAACGAAAGTGAGGTGGTTCCATGACCTATGAATCCCTGATTGCCCAATACCCCCATTTGGTCATCAAGGAAGTCAAAACACTCCCATCAGGTCTTGCTGGCCTTTATATGGACGAAGTCGTACTAATTGATAAAAATCGGAGCCATTATGAAAAGCACTGCATTTTAGCGGAGGAAATCGGCCATTATGAAACGACCTACGGCGATATTACGGATCTTCAGAAGCTGACGAATTTGAAGTTGGAGCTGGCTGCGAGGAGATGGGGATATGAAAAAATCGTTTCGTTGGATAAATTGATCGAATGCTATGAAGCGGGTTTTAAGACGGTTGAGGAAGTGTGCACGCATCTTGAGGTGACGGAGGAATATTTGATGACTTCCATTGCCCATTACCATTCGCGGTTTGGCGTATCGACAATTCATGAGGGATATGAGATTTTCTTTGATCCGCTTTATTTGCGAAAGCAGTAATTTTTTTTGGAGCGTAAACGAACATACGTTTCGTTAAACGACTGAAAAAAAGACCAAGTCGATTAAGATTTGGTCTCTTTTTGAAGTATATGATCACTTAATTAGATTTATGAGCGCCTGCAAAGTTTTATGAGCGCTCATTCGGATTTAAGAGCGTTTGCAGCGATTTATGATCACTTATACAGATTTATGAGCGTCTGTCACGATTTATGATCACTTATACGGATTTATGAGCGCCTGTCACGATTTATGATCACTTATACGGATTTATGAGCGTTTGCCGATATCATGTTCCGCAAAACGTCCTGTATGGGGTTGTCGCCGCAGACGGCGCGACGTATTTTTCTTGTTCAGCCGTGTAAGCGTACGGGTCTTCAAGCGCATTAAGCAATTCTGCCATTACGGCGAAGTCCCCTTCGATTGCCGCATCCAATGCTTCTTCTACGCGGTGGTTGCGCGGAATGACGGATGGATTGTTCTCTTGCATGAGCTTTTTAACGGCAGCTTCCGATTCCTGCTGCCTTTCTAGCCGCGATTTCCAGCGGGTATGCCATTCGTCAAACTCCGGCGTCTTGCACATCGGCAACGTGTTCAGATCACCAATTGTCAATGCACGGAACGTATTTGTGTAATCCGCTTGATGGTCCTTCATTAGCTGTAACAGATCCTTCACTAGCGTTTCGTCATCCTCTTCTTCATTGAACAAACCGAGCTTGCTTCTCATTCCTTTGAGCCAATGGCCATAATACAGCCTTGCGTATCCTGAAAGCGTCTGTTGTGCAATGTGGACAGCTTTTTCCTGATCTTCATGGAAGAGCGGCAAAAGCGTTTCGGCAAATCTCGAGAGATTCCATTCTGCAATTCCGGGTTGATTGCCGTACGCATAGCGGCCTTGCCGGTCGATGGAGCTGAAGACGGTCGCCGGATCATACGTGTCCATGAAGGCACAAGGTCCATAGTCGATCGTTTCGCCGCTGATTGTCATATTGTCCGTATTCATGACGCCGTGAATGAAACCGACCAGTTGCCATTTGGCAATTAACGACGCTTGCCTTTCCATCACTTTTTGCAGTAACGATACGTAAGGATTCGCGTCATTTGCCACTTCCGGGTAATGCCTGTCAATCGTATAGTCCGCCAACGCACGCAAATCGTCAACCACTTCACGCGCCGCCGCGTACTGGAACGTGCCGACACGGATGTGGCTTGCCGCAACACGCGTCAAAACAGCTCCTTCAAGCGTCTCCTCACGATAGACGGGTGCTCCCGTCACAGCAACCGCAAGACTCCGCGTCGTCGGGATGCCAAGCGCATGCATCGCCTCACTAATGATGAATTCACGCAGCATCGGTCCAAGCCCCGCCCGGCCATCGCCTCCACGGGAAAACGGCGTCTTGCCCGAACCTTTCAGCTGAACATCGAACCGCTTTCCTTCAGGTGTCATCTGCTCGCCAAGCAGTACGGCCCGTCCATCCCCAAGCATCGTAAAATGGCCGAATTGGTGTCCGGCATATGCTTGTGCAATCGGTTCTGCGCCTTCAGGTATCATATTTCCTGCGAAAATCTCTGCGCCTTCTTCGCTTTCCAATAACTCGGCATCCAGTCCGAGCGATTCCGCCAATGGATGATTAAATACAACCAATTCCGGTGAAGGCGCTTCTTCCGGATTAGTTTCCGCGTAGAACGGCTCCGGTAGACGCGTGTAGCTATTATCGAAACGCCATCCGAATCCTTTTCTCTCTGTCATCGTCTTCAACTCCCGTTATAAAAATTCCATGTTTTACCTCATGGTTCTATTCCCCATCCTACAACATGGGGATTCGTTTCTCCATTATAAATAATAGACGCTTTACCCTTGTTATACCCAATTCGAATCGATTCACGTAAGCGACTCGTTCATAAATTCAAAAATACAGGGAACTGTATGGGGGAGGCTGAACAAAAAATGAAAGGAGGAAAACCAATGCCAAGAATTGCCGTAGAACAACCTTATGAAGATGTCATGAATGCACTTGTGGCAAAAGGTTATGAAGCGAAAATGTTTACCACAGATGAAGATGTCACCGGATATGATATCGGTGTCGTCCGTGCCATCAATGAAGGGAACACGCATGAATTCAACTTTCCAGTCATCACGATGAAGGGCATGTCGATTGACGACGTTGTCCAGGCAGTTGAGCAGAAAGCAAACCTCCTCCAATAAGCATCCCCGAAAAAACAGAATCTATGGCAGCTGCCTTAGGTCTTGTGTTCCCGCATTATAGAGGACAGCCCGCCAATCGACTAACTGATTGGCGGGCTGTATTGATTTCATGCATGGTAATAATACGTCTGACGTCTGCGAGATGCCTCCCGCTGCTCCGCTCTGTATCTACGTTGAAACGCACGGAGCTCTTCCAATTGTCCGTTCAGGCGAGGATCCTGCGACATCATTTCCTTTAACCCGGAAGGACCAATTTTCCTCTTCACCTTTTCAATTTCATCCTCAAAAAATAATGACATGTCCATACCTCCTCCCTTTTTGCTTGGCAAGGGATGACGGATTAGGCTATGTTCATTAATCGCCATTCCCCCGTTACCGTATAGTACGTCGATTTGACGACAGGACAAGAGGTAAGTGTACAGTTTTTATTATTTTCAATGAACTATAGTTATAGAACAATACGAAACAAGAATAGTAAACGATATGTCACCACTTCTTAAGACAACAGAACCTACGGCAGCCGCAGGTTCTGTTTTTTCATTATGAATTACTAGGATTCCATTATGATTGTGATGATGATGCCAAGCAAAATCCCTACGAAGACCGTTGCTGAATATAGAAGAACCCGCTTCATTTACTCATCCTTCCGTCACTCTTTTAACCAATATATTAATGTACGCGACAAAACATGTAGCCTTGTACAAAAGATGCATCTACCCTCAGTCCTAAGACGTACGTGAAAATCAATCATACGACTGGTAAGTTTTTCAATTGAATAAGGTAGAATAGAATAAAATGGGGCAGAAGGAGAATGAAAATGAATAAGATATTAGGGATTGCACTGCTGACGGGTTTTCTAGTCGTTTTCGGCATCTACGGGTATAACAAATGGTTTGCGAAGGCAAGTGGGAATGACGAAATTTCAATTGAAAAAGACAAGGCTGAAGCTTTGGATGTGGACATTGACTTCGGGGTTGGCAACCTATTCATCCAAGGCGGTTCCCCGGGATGGGTCAGTGGGGAATTCTCCTACAATCACAAAAAACTTGAACCGAAAGTAACGTATAAGAAAAAGAAGGATGTCGGATACGTCAAAATCAATCAAGGCTCAAAACCAACGTTCGGCTTCAATAAACGAAAACTGAAAAACGAGTGGGACCTCCATCTGACAAATGAGATTCCTATCGACTTGGACGTTGACATGGGCGTTTCAACTTCGACACTAAATCTGAAGGGCCTTCAACTAAACAACCTATCAGTCGATAGTGGCGTCGGTGAATCCGTTATCGACATGAGCGGTAAATGGAACAAAGGCTTTAAAGCCGATTTTGACCTGGGTGTTGGAGATGTAACAATCATCCTTCCAAAACAGACTGGCGTCAGAGTTAACGTTTCGAAAGGGATCGGTCGGGTTGACTTGAAAGACTTCACCATGCAAAACGACGGTGTTTATGTCAACGACGCCTTTGCGGGAGCAGACGTCATTATCGACATTACTGTAGACATCGGCGTCGGTGACGTCAAATTCAAAACCGCCGATTGAATTGTGCGGGAATTGTGTCGGTGCCTGTGCATGGTGCATTTATGACAATTCATTAAAATGAATAGAAATACATGGGGAAGCCATTGAATTGTTGAATTCAACGGCTTCTCTATTCTATTATATACAATTGTAGTGCATAGTCTGAATTGTTTCGTGCACAGGCACCATATAAATGGCACCAAAAAAATTATTGCAACTCGACTTTTGTCCCTGCTAATAAATCACCTAAATGACGTTTATCTTTACGAAATAGGCCCATGCACAACAATACGAGTCCAAGCAACGTTCCAATGTTTGCCACAATGATTGCTATCATATCAAAACCGCTATACACACCATGGATCACACCTATATGTCCAAATTGCCACGGTAAAAATTTGATAATATTTCTTAGTATAGCTGAGCTGAATTTATGCTGGTTGTACGTCAGTTGCAATCCAGCGGCTCTTTTTCCAATTGATCCACCTTTGTAATCCAAATACGAAAACACTAGAATGATTGGTATCACCGATGTAAATGTTGCGACAAGTTGAGATTGCGTCTCTGTATACTGTGGAATTTCCTTTAGAATTAAAAATATGATCACCAAGTTGACAATCAACAAAAGAACCAAGTAAGTAAGAATTACTGCATAATCAACAAGCAATTCTTTTAGCCTCTGCTTATTTTGAATGTTATTCATGAAACACCTCAATCCTTCGACTATCTGCTCGCTCCTTTTTTGCTGCATGTTATTATATTCTTCTCTACTGACTATAGAATCTCCTTTTCCAAATGGGCCTGGCCTAAAAATCGAATAAACGTCTAAAGTAATATTCGAATTCACTTTATTTTCATTTTTCACTTGCAATTAAATCGAATTGCATGTAAACTGATATTTAATTTAACAAAATCTTATTTCGCAAGTTTTGAAGTAAGGATAGAGGCGCAAAGACCATCAGTATACAATCCGAGGATAATGAGATCCTATGAAGGTTGTGGAAAGGGGAATTTGCCGAAGTGGAGAGACTCTCATTTATCTCGAAGCTGGTTCTGGGTTGAACAAACACAGGATTGTCATATAGGAAACTATATGGAGGGCTATCTTATGCAATGAAATAATGTAGTTATTATTTCAAGCAACAACGAGCCCTCGTTGTTGCTTTTTGCGTTCATTTTCAACTGCCCTCTCCCCTCTAATTTTTTTCAAAAAAATTAATTATAGGAGTGGAGAACTAATGAACTTCGGACAAATCGTAACAGCAATGGTAACACCTTTTGACACAAATGGTGAAATTGATTTTGAAGCCACACGCAACCTGATCAATCATTTAATCGCCAATGGATCGGACAGCTTGGTCGTTTCAGGCACGACCGGAGAATCACCGACATTAACGAGTGAAGAAAAGGTCAAATTATTCAAGTTTACAGTTGATGTAGTAAACGGAAGAGTCCCGGTCATTGCCGGTACAGGCTCGAACAACACGAGAGAATCGATCGAACTGACAATGCTGGCAGAGGATGTAGGCGTCGACGCGATCATGCTCGTCTCTCCGTACTATAACAATCCTTGCCAAGAAGGGATCTATCAACACTTCACGACAATTGCGGCGGCAACCTCTTTACCCATCATGCTGTACAACGTTCCAGGACGCACTGTTGTAAACATAGATGTCGATACAGTCGTACGCCTTTCCAAAATACCAAACATCGTTTCCATAAAAGAGGCGAGTGGCAATTTAGAGGCAATGGCCAAAATTATCGAGCAGACACCACCAAGTTTTTCATTATATAGCGGCGACGATGCATTGACACTTCCAGTCCTATCAATCGGTGGTACAGGAGTCGTTTCTGTATCCTCCCATGTGCTGGGGAATGAAATGCAAACGATGATCCGCAACTTCAAAATAGGCAATACTGTTGAAGCGGCAAGCAATCATCGCAGACTGGTGCCTATGATGAAAGCACTCTTTGCAGCACCAAACCCATCTCCTGTCAAAGCGGCTTTGAATCTGATAGGAATCCCAGTCGGCGGAGTCCGTTTGCCAATGATTCCGTTGAATGAAGAGCAACAGCATTCATTGCAACAGGCGTTGTCTATGTATGAAGAAAAAGTGAATATAATAGCGTAAGGAATCGGCACATATATGAATAACCCATCGGCGAGGCTATCTCAAGGATGGGTTATTTTTTATGGTGAAATGACAATACGAGGAATTTCATTCTATAGATTATTCAGGAACCACTGTTACCCCGCCTTCTTCTTTTCATTGCCAAAAATCCAAATGTGAATGTGAGTAACATCAACATATATGCACAAAACATAATCGTCGTCCCGTTACTGAGGAATGGCAACACTCTCACTGCCCCATAAACAAATGCCAGCATATAGTGCTGCGATAACAATGCCAACCCCATACTTCTTGAAGCTCCATCCAGCACGACAAACTGCCAAACAAATAAGATGAATGAGATCAACCAAACTGAATTTCCTATAATAAAACTCTTCCAAACAGGCATATCCAATTTAGAAAATGTAGCACCTACATAGAACCAAAATACTAAAAGTACAAATTGCATTATAAAAGGAAACATAGGAATCACCATTATATTTACGAAAAATCCATAAACGAATGGTACCAATAGCAATAAGAAATGCAGCATATAACTCCTTAAACTCTTCATGCAACTCCCCCCAAACGCCTCGTCTAAAGTAGTCATTCTACAACTATCCTGAAAGTCCTTTATTCAAAGCTGTTCGATAAATGACATCGCCCTTACTCCGGCCAATAAAACACCTCCACCGGCACATCAAATAGCATAAACATATCCTCGAAATACGTTTCATCCACCAATTTTCCCAACACACCTTTGAAATACCTAGGCAGATTACGAATGGCTTTCCGTTCCTTATCAATAAAATATGAGCCACCAGTCTCCGATACATTCGAACGACTTGAACAACTCGAATAAACTACGTATAATAGGGGTATAGAATGTATACAGTAAAAAGGACCGCCCAATGGTTGCACATTGAACGGTCAATATAATAGCGTAGGTTCCCTAAGGGGATCGGCGTAGATAGGAATAACCCATCAGAGCGGTCAACTCAAGGATGGGTTATTTTTTATGGTGAAATGACAATATGGCTACGACCAGTGCTGCAAATGTATACACAAGCATCTGCGCTTCGAATACTGTCATATCGACCACCTCCCTTCACGGGAAAATGGCCGATCATCCTTGAGTCACCTATTCTATTACTCTTCTATTTTACCATACATACGTTCCCACTCCCAGCTTTTCCCCAAATAATTAGGACAACTTTACACAATACGTAGCTATTTGATTAAATTGAAATCCCCTTAACCCGAACAGCTTCCGCCTTTCGGATATAATCCTTCAAATAACCCTTAGTCTCAGGATTCCCGTACACCTCTTCAGGCGTCATCCAATAGACAGCCGCCACCTCATCAGCACTGGCCGCATACGGTTCACCGCTAAATTCCTCACACAAAAAGATTACATTCACAACGGGCTCCCCCTGATCCGTTACAAAGCTTGTACTATGCACATATTGTGGACGCCCTTCAATAACAAGCCCAACTTCCTCCTTCACTTCCCGCGCAATGGTTCGCTCTAAAATGTCCGATGAAGCCCCTACAAGCTCAACTTTCCCACCAACCAATCCAATCCCGCCAGGCTCGTGTTCTTCCTCCTCGCTCCGCTTGCATAGTAAATAACGACCATCCTTGTATATGGCTGCTTCCGTGTTGACGATGAACATGTTTGAACACTCCAATCTTCATTGCTGCATACACGATATTAACTTCTATGGTTCAATTCCTTGATGACTAAAGTTCCTAGTTGCCTAGTGTTGTAGGGGTTGCCGTTTCTATTGGAGATGGACAATGAAGTCTGCCCAACAGGATCTCTAATTCCATCTCTTCCTGATTGAACCTGATAATAATAATCCGATAGACAAACTCTAATGTATTAGGATTAACGCAACATGTCCGCTTCCTTCTGTACGAGTTGTCGCACATCCTTAGTAATCATTATAAAACACTCTTATTCGCCGCTTGTATTAACTTTGCTGGCATCGCCTCATGCAAACGCCAAACAAAACTAATCGGCTTATTTCCCTCATGACTGACATAGTCAGCAGTTCCTAAGAAAATAAACGGTGCCGTGTAACCGTCCTTCTGTTTATACTCCCGTACAAATAGTGCTATTTTATTCCCCGTAATTCGTTGGTTAATATATCTTTTTCCAGTTGGACTGGTGTCAGATGTTTTATTTTGAGATTGCCAATGAAACAGTTTGTCGCTAATGGCGTAATCCTCGTATTGTGTGGAAGGCGAGAAGTCTTTATCCGACTTATTGAGGGTGATGAAAAAGATGTCGGTCTGTTTGTCCTCGAAATATTTGACCCCTTCCCGAAATGCAGGTTTAACATCTTCATTAAAGTAGCCGAATCCAGCGAGCACTTGATCAGTCGTGTATTGTGCATGCACTCGAAGCGGTGATACATAGTTAAATGGCGATGGCTTTTCTACCGATCGAATATTTCCCATACAAACATCAAGCACTTGTTGAATTTCGCGCCTAATTGCCGGCGTTGAAATTAATTGCTGAACACCTTCGTGTATTGAAGTAAACTCAAAATTCTTTGGCGGAGTATCGAAAATAGAATAATAGAGCATTCCCACCATACGGCGTTGCTCTTCATTTTCAATTAATCCGTTCTCCAAATAACCTTTCAAGAACTTTAGTAATTCAATCGAATCCAAATGAAAAAGCGATTGAATTCTTCTATTAATGGTAACTTCGTACTCACTTTGGAAATCTTCCGAGAGTCCCGCTTCTACCTTAAGCCTTTCAAATGAGCGATTTCTACTTGTCCCGTAAAAATCTGCAAGTGTTAAATGATGATATTGAAGAAAGTTTGATAATGTAAGCTTTTCCCCTGTATCTTCTTCGAAGTATTTAAGCTTCGCAATCAAATTCTGCTTTGTATTTCTCACTTCTCTTACATTTCGTAGAATATACTCCTTCGCTTGCTTCTCCATTTGAATGACGGATCCTTTCGGTAAATGAAAGAAGCCGTTCTCAATATAGTGTTTGATGGAATGCTTTGTCCTTCCGACAAGTGCGCGAAATTTTTCTTCGAAGGGATAATCGGCGTGAGCTTGTCCTACAAAATCCAAAACAGTTAAACATTCTTTGTCATCAGCCAAACGTAACCCTCGTCCTAATTGCTGCAAAAACACAGTTAGACTTTCTGTCGGCCGTAGGAATAAAACTGTATTGACTTCTGGAATATCAATTCCCTCATTATATAAATCTACGACAAATATAAATTTAATTTCACCACTTACTAATTTTCGCTTTGCTGTATTCCGCTCCTCATCAGACGATTCCCCGTGCAAAGCAATGGAAGGAATTTTCTTTGAGTTAAAGTAAGAGGCCATATAAATTGCGTGTTCGACTGACACACAGAATCCTAACGCTTTCACTTGATCTAGAGCAGTAACATACTTATTGAGGCTACGGATAATAAGATCACTTCGACGGTCGTTGGAGGTATAAACATTCGTGAGCTCGTCAGTGTCGTACCCTCTTCTTGACCATTTAATAGCTGAGAGATCGACATTATCTGTAACACAAAAATAATGAAAAGGGCTCAGCAATTTACGGTCAATTGCTTCCGTTAAACGCATTTCAGATGCGATCCGGTCGTCAAAATAGCTAAGTACATTTTGGTTGTCCATCCGTTCAGGAGTAGCTGTTAGTCCCAACAGAATTGTTGGCTCATAATACTCTAATAAGGCCCGGTAAGTTGGCGCTGTAGCATGATGAAATTCATCCACGATGATAAAATCATAGAAGTCAGCAGTAGTTTTTTCTTTCATCTTTCGACTATTCCAGCTTTGAATACTCATAAAAAGTTGATCAAATGAAGTCGGTTCAAACCGACCTACAAACATTTCGCCAAAGTTAGCATCTTTCAAAACAGCACGGAAAGTATACATACTTTGTTTAAGGATTTCTTCCCGATGGGCAATAAAAAGTAACTTTGCGTTCGGCTTCATCTGCAGAAAACGCTTGAAATCGAAGGCGGAAATAACTGTTTTGCCAACCCCTGTGGCCGCCACTACTAAGTTTTTCATATGCCGATGTACAGTACGTTCAACTTCTAATTCATCAAGAATTTCTTGCTGATAATGATATGGCCGAATATCGAGAAAATACTGTTCTTTCGTCTCTGCAACTTGTTCCTTTATCAGAGACTGGCGAACTTTAGACCAGTTTTCTTCTTCATCAGCTGAAAGACTTTTAAACTCTTCGTCATTCCAATATCCTTCAAAGGTCGCTTCAAACTTTCGTATAATATCAAATGAATCTTTCTCCGTAACTTTTAAGTTCCACTCCAGTCCCGAAGTTAGTGCGGGATTGGAAAGGTTAGAAGAACCTATATAAGCTGTACTAAATCCTGTTTTTCGTTTAAACAAATATGCTTTTGCATGTAATCTAGTTCTTTCTTTATCCAACGAAACCTTAATTTCCGTATTAGGCAGCTCGCTTAATTCTTGAAGTGCTTTGTAATCTGTTGCTTCCATATATGACGTCGTAATAATCCTTAGACGACCGCCCCGTTCAGTGAAATTACGAAGCTCTTCAATAATAATGCGCAAACCAGACCACTTAATAAATGAAACAAGCCATTCAATTTCGTCCGAAGTGGCGATTTCCTTTTTCAACTCTTCCAACATGTTAGGCTCGGCATGCGATCCCGTGAATAAAGAGCTTTGTGTTAAAGGTGTAACAGGTCTAATCACTTTTTTCTTTTTTAGGGATTGAGCTGTGTTAATTGTTTTATATATCGAGGTTAGAATTTCTGCGTGCTCATCTAATTTAAGCCTCGCAAAATCATCATCATTCAATTTCTGGTGAAGTACCTCAATTATTTCATTACAAATTTGTATTTGTCTAAGGAGTGCATCTTCCTTATTTCCACCATCTCGAATATGTGATAGCGCATTCCTCGTGACAGATGAGATGTAACTTGATAAAAGTACCCTTGCCTCAGCTTCATCTATACTTTCCTTTTCCACCGCAAAAACATCTGGAAGATTGTCTAATTCAGCTTTAATTTTTTTATTGATTAATTGCTCATAAATTCCTTCTTGCATAGTCGTATCACCCTTTCAACGGCTGGAATGTCTGCAGGTGCCCATTGTATTGAATAAAGTTCTTTAAATGGCACCCATTTTAATTCACTATGTTCATAGGCAATTGGCGTTCCATCAATGATTTCAGCAAAATAAGTTGCTAAACGTACTGTATCTGAATTATATGCATAGATCGTATCTTCAACAAATTGCCCAACTGCAATATCACAATGCAGTTCTTCCTTTATTTCACGAAACAAAGCGATTTGTGGTGTTTCACCTGGTTCAATTTTACCTCCTGGGAATTCCCAATACCCTGGCAAGGACATATTCTTCGAACGTCGCGCACAAAGAATTTCACCTTTTTCGTTATGTATGACTGCACCGACTACATGAATGATTTTAGTCATTCGAAATCTCCTTTAATTTAAATAATCAGTCAGATCCCTCCAACTGGATACTGTTTCCATTGTAGCATTTTTCTCAGTTCAGCCAAATGATTTTTGAAAATTCAACTAAGAAAGGAGCTTTACATATTATCTTCCGTTCCCTTAGATTCCCCATACTCCCCCAGTCCCCTTCCATCACCCAATTCTCCTAATCGACACCATTATAAATTCAAGTTTTACAAATTTCATATTAATTTGACAGTTTAATATTTCATTGCTAATATGAAAGCGCATTCAAAATCTATGATTGGGGGAATAGGAATGGCGAAAACAATGTATGCTTTAGATTTGAGTAAGCCAATGGAAGAGCAAGCGCATCCGGGTCACAATCGGTGGCATCCGGATATTCCTGCTGCTTTTTCTGTAGATCCTGGTACTTCTTTTAGGATGGATTGTAAGGAATGGACGGATGGGCAGATTGGAAATAATGATAGTGCGGAGGATGTTCGACGTGTAGATCTTGCGCGTGTTCATGTTTTGAGTGGCCCGGTATATGTGAATGGTGCGGAGCCTGGTGATTTGCTTGTTGTCGATATTTTAGATATCGGGGCGCATCAGGGGTATGAGTGGGGTTTTAACGGGATTTTCGCGAAGGAAAATGGCGGAAGTTTTTTGGTGGATCAGTTTCCGGAGGCACAAAAGTCCATTTGGGATTTCGAAGGGATTTATACGACTTCGCGGCATGTGCCAGGTGTGAAATTTGCAGGGCTCATTCATCCGGGACTCATCGGCGTTGCCCCTTCGATGGAGCTTTTGCAAAAGTGGAATGACCGAGAGCAGAAACTGATTGACACGGATCCGAATCGGGTGCCTGCGCTTGCGAATGCTCCCAATCCGGAAAGCGTTGTGCTTGGTGCGTTATCGGGTGCAGAGTTTGATAGAATTGCAAAGGAAGGCGCTCGTACTGTGCCGCCACGTGAGAATGGCGGAAATTGTGATATTAAGAATTTATCGAAGGGATCGAGGATTTTCTTCCCGACATTTGTCGAAGGAGCGAAGCTATCGGTCGGCGATCTTCATTTCTCCCAAGGTGACGGGGAAATTACGTTCTGCGGCGGAATTGAGATGTCCGGCTGGATCGAGCTGAAAGTGGACATTATTAAGGGCGGCATGGAAAAGTACAAGATCCAGGAAAACCCTGTGTTCCAACCTGGTCCGGTCGAACCGAATTATAATGATTATCTTGTTTTCCAAGGCATTTCAGTTGATGACCGTAATGGGGAGCAGACTTATTTGGATGCCAATATCGCATTCCGTAGGGCGTGCTTGAATGCTATCGAATATCTGAAGACTCTCGGGTATACGGGTGAGCAGGCGTATATGCTGCTGAGTACCGCACCGGTTGAGGGGCGCATTAACGGCATTGTCGATATTCCGAATGCTTGCTGTACAATCGCGATTCCTACTAAAATTTTCGATAAAGATATCATGCCGAAATAAGGAGGACTTATTTTGCCTAGTTATACATTCCGTTGCAAGGACTGCGGTGAATTTACGCTGTTCTTCAAATCAATGGCCGGCAATAAAGAGATAGCAGACTGCCCGGACTGTGGCCACGTGTCAACTAGAGTCTTCTTAGCACCTAACCTTCATACCCTTTCAAGAGAAGTGAGCTCACGCATTGAAAAAGGGATGGAGCCTCAGCGCATGACGCGGGCTGAATTAGGCGCTAAACAGCCAAAGAAAAAGGCGAAGGTCAATCGTCCTTGGCAAGTTGGTTAAGCGAATAGGACAAGCTTACATCCACGGAGGCTCTTTCGGCTTGTGTGGATTTTTTTTGTGTCCAGTACGATTAGTATATCCCATCTCCGATTGGACACCCTAACCATAAATTTGAAAGGGTGTGTATTCCGATGATGCCAGAACGGGAACTTTTTGCGGAGTTGAATGAGGATCAGTTGAAGGCATTGAGTGCTTTGGAGGATGAGTTGGGTGTGACGCTTGTTGCGTATGAAAGTCCGATGCATGATGATAATCACATTGTGGAGTCGGATGTTTGATTGATGAGGGCTATCTTTGGGTAGTCCTTTTTTTGATGTACTAATATATTTATCCCCGTTTGACTCATAAAAAAATGAAAGCCTTTGTCTTGGATTACCACGTAGCGGGTAATCTTTGATTCAGGCTATTTCAAAGGTTCTTCATATTAGTTAGGAAGATTTAGTTGCCATGAAACTCCGAAGCGGTCATTTAGCCAGCCGAACTTTTTACTGAAACCATAATCACCTAACGGCATGAGTGCTGATCCACCTTCGATGAGTTCATGATAAAGATTGTCAAGTTCCTCTTCAGTATCACAAGTTACAAAAATCGAGAATGAAGGTGTGAATGAAAATTGATGCTTCACGCTACTGTCAATACACATGAATTCTTGCCCTTTTAGCGTAAAAGTGGCCTGCATGACAGTTCCTTCTTTCCCTGATTCGCCAGGTCCGTATCGTACAATGCTCGTAATTTGTGAATCTTCAATGAGGGATGTGTAATAATTCATCGCTTCTTCTGCATTATCTTCCTGGAACATTAAGAATGATGCTACTTTCTTCATTAAACATCTACACCTTTCCATTGCTATCCTCTAAAGTATAATTCATTTCTCATAAAAGTATCCATTCTACACGTTAATTACACAATCCGTCGTTACGTGAGTAGTACTTCCCCACTCACTCCTCATATACTGGTATCGATTGTTTAATTTCCTAAAGAGGAGGAATGGCGTGGACATTACCGTGCGACGGGGAGATTCGCTTTGGTATTATAGCCAGTTATTTAGAGTTCCGCTTCAATTGATCATAGATTCGAATCGTGATGTAAATTTGGCGGTTCTCTCGGTAGGGCAACGTATCCGAATCCCGGGATATGTGGCGTTCGAGGTGCAGATCAATCGGGGAGACTCCTTATGGTTGATTGCGCAGCGAAGAAACATTCCTCTCGATGCAATTTTTCTTGTGAATCCAACGCTCAATCCAAACCGCCTGCAAGTCGGGCAGACGATCCGGGTTCCCTTGCGGATCACGTGGAGGCTCGTCAACGGTGGGCAGACGTATAGCTATGCGATGATGATCAATGACTTGAGAAGGCTTCAATCTGTGTATCCCTTCATCCTGGGCACGTCGATAGGGAATTCGGTTCTCGGAAGGAACATTCCTGAGATACGACTTGGAACCGGTCCGAAACGGGTTCATTACAATGCTTCCTTCCATGCAAATGAATGGATCACGACACCCGTCGTCATGACTTTCCTCAATGACTATTTGCTGTCCCTTACGAATCAAACTCCGATACGCGGATTATCCACTTTTCCTTTGTACCAACAATCCTCATTGTCCATTGTCCCAATGGTGAATCCTGACGGTGTGACACTTGTGCAGGAAGGGCCGCCGGAGACGGAGCCATGGAGAACGCGAGTCGTTGAAGGGAACAATGGCAGCACGGATTTCTCGGGATGGAAAGCGAATATCCGAGGCGTCGACTTGAACGATCAGTTCCCGGCAAATTGGAATTTGGAACGCGCGCGGAATCCGAAAACACCGGGTCCCCGCGATTACGGCGGCGAACGACCACTCTCGGAACCGGAAGCGATTGCGATGGCTGACTTGACGAGGAGACGGGACTTCGCGTGGGTGCTCGCATTCCATACACAAGGCGAGGTCATCTATTGGGGGTACCAAGGATTGGAGCCGCCCTATTCGGAGACGATGGTCAATGAATTTAGCCGGGTAAGCGGCTATGGGCCGGTCCAAACAATCGAAAGCTACGCCGGCTACAAGGATTGGTTCATTCAAGATTGGCGCAGGCCAGGATTCACTGTCGAGTTAGGATCTGGAATTAATCCATTGCCGATTGCGCAGTTTGGAGAAATTTATGAGGAGGCTTTGGGGATTTTTCTGGCGGGATTGTATTTATAGAATGGTAGTTAGTGCTAAATTAATTGTGACTCAACAATCTATAATGAGGTCTTTTGTCTTAATCTGTTGAAAAAAGTAAATCTCTTTCCCTGTATTTTGCATATTCTCCTCTCAAGTAAAGTTTAATGTATCAGAGTGTCATGGACACTTGAAGCACTTGAAGCATATAGTGTAAACGGCCCTCAGGTAAAAATCTAAGAGGAGAGTGTCAAATTGGGGAAAGGCTTATCAAGAAAGCTTATATCTACAGCAGTTGCTAGTTTGTTACTTTTAGGAGCAGGGAGTGGTGTTGTAACTGCAGCCCCGAAGGTAGATTCGAAACAAACGAGACTAACAGTGCAGAATGTCCATACAGGTGTTATCTCGGTTAACGAAGTCGCCGTTCCAAGAAATGCGAAGGAGGTCGAGTTATCAGGTGCCGTTGTTATTGATGGCCCGCAGCTTGTCGTCTCAATCCCTGGATCAAAGAACACTACGGTCGCCAAGGTCAGCGATAAGGTGTGGACTTATAAGGCAGTGGTTGATGTATCGTCAATTAAAGGTGATGCAGAATTCAAAGTTTCTGCCTATACCATCTTTGAGAACGGAAATAATGCTGGAAAAGTTCATTCAAGTGCACCGACTGTAACGCAAAAGATCCATGTGCCGTTTATTACATCTACGGTTGCGGAAAATACAAAATGGGCATATTACCGTTCAAGCAATCAATTCGTTTTAACGTACGATAAAGTCGAGAATTGGTCCGTTGGGAAGCCCGTTGTTACCGCTGCACAGTCAGTAGTCTTAAGCGGACTAAACCAGAGTGTGAAAATCTACGATACAACACTATTAATTCCAACTGCAAACCAAGACTTTACGTTCTCTCCGGAGGCAAAGTGGAAATTTGATGCAACAACAAAAAGGTATTCGGCTACGTTTACGATCTTTATCACAGATAGTAAAGGGGTTGTAAGAAAGGAAGCAGTGACAAGAAACGGACTGCTGCCAGGGCAAGTGAATGAACTTTCCTATCCCCTAATAGATAAATATGGGACGATTACTAAAAAGACGTCCTATGTGGCACCTGCAGCACCGGTGGATGTGGGTGTAACAGAAGTAAAGAACCTCACATTTAATGCTGTTCAACACAATAAAAATCAGGTTAAAGTGAAAGCTTCTTATCAATTGGTCCATCCTGACGGGAAAGTTGAGGCAAAGAAACATTACTTAGATGGGAATTTTGGAAATCCAGCATCAAAAAGCAAAAATCCTTCAACAAGAAAATGGGAAGTTGCCGGTTACGTCTATAAGGTCACTGTTCATTATGATGCGAAGAAGAAAACACACTATGTCACGTATGAAAATGTCAGCGAAAAATAATAGACTAACAGGCATTATTGCAAGTAGGTTTATGCGTGCTTTTTCAGACTTATGCGCGGAAATATCGATTTATGCGCGTCTAGCTGGATTTATGAGCTTTTGAATGGATTTATGCGTTTTTCTGGCGTGTTATGCGTGAAAATCAGCATTTATGCGCATTTGTCATTTATTCCACCAAAAAACCTCACTTTACGTGAGGTTTAGTCCCTTTCGAGCGGCATGGAGCAGCAGCGGAAGGAGCCGCCGGATTTGATGATTTCGGAGAAGTCGACTTCGATGACTTCGAATCCGTGCTCGCGCATGGCGGCGTTCACTTGTTTATTTTGCGGGAGGCTGAATACTTTGTTGCCTCCTATTGATAAGACGTTAGTGCCCATCGTAAATTGTTCTTCAGGAGACACTTCGATCAGCTTATAAGATTGCGATAGTGTTTCGACCATGTCTGCTGACAGTGCTTCCGGGAAGATGAGCCCGATTTCAGGCGACAGTATGTTGAATACGCAATCCAAGTGTAGATATTTTTCATTGAATGGTACGCGGATGATTTTGTGTTTTGGCAAATCGCGTTGCAAATTGCGGACGGCCTCGTCGGACGTGCGGCTGCTAATGCCGACGTACACTTTGTCGCGATCGACGATGACATCTCCCCCTTCGACCCGGTCAGTAGTCGTCTGGTACGAGATATTTTCGTCCTCGAGAAATTCCTCGAGCGCCTCCTCCTCGCCTTTTCGGATATCGCTCGCCATTTCGGCGACGAAGATTTCCTCTCCGACTGTGAATCCGATGTCTCTCGTGAATACTTGCTCTGGAAATTGTTCGGAGGAAGGGAGTTTGATCACTTCCACGCCGAGTTCACGGAGCAGCTTTTCGAATTCCTCGTGTTGCTTCATCGCCAATTCCACGTCGATGTTTTCGTCTGCATATTGCTTTTGGGTGTCGTTGATAATATCTTCGATTGCCATGAATTTCGGTTGGCAAAGAATGACTCGCCTCAATGAATCATATTCTGTATTGCACTTCGTTTTCGATTTATCGTCCACAGGGGAACTCATTATTCCATCCTCCATATCAATTTTATCCTTCAAAACTATTCCCTCTTCTATTCAAACTAAACACTAGTTTAGGGTCCCCCAATACGGGAATTGGATAACTAAATAAGGTTGGGGGGAAATTTGATTGATTGAAGAAATAACAAATACGTTATTGACGAAAGAGGATTTTGCAACTCGCTCTGATTTGCCGGAGTGGTTATTGGAGAGCTATCGGACGTTCCGGGAAACGGTAACGGATAAGACGTTTCCGTGTTATTTTGGCATGGGCGGTGAAATGAAGGGTGAATTGCGGTATGCGTATGTGACACAGCAAGATTGGTCCAATTTGCCTTCCGCGTTACATGCTTTTTTGAAGTTGTTCGAAGATCCGAAGCATAAGCGGCATGGATTGTTCGTCTTCGTGGAGCCTTTTGAGGCGGAAAGTGATTTAGAGGCGTACCGGCAGCAGTTTTGGGACATTCTGCAATATTTGCATGACGTTGATAAGGTGGAGTGGCCAGCTGACAGCCCTCGTGATCCTGATCATTACTTATGGGACTTCCATTTTGGCGGAGAGCCGATTTTCGTGTTCGGAAATGCACCGGCCTATAAGCAGCGGAAGACAAGGGATTTAGGGCAATCAATGGTGCTCGGCTTCCAACCTAGACGTATTTTCGAAGGATTGAAGGGTACCGAAAAAGGCGGCATCATGTCCCGCGAAAAGGTGCGTGAGCGTGTCGAAGTATGGGATCAATTGCCGAAGCATCCGGATATTAGCCATTACGGCGACCCGACACATAATGAATGGAAACAGTTTTTCATCGGTGACGATATAGAACCGATTATCGGGAAATGTCCGTTTTCGCATAAAGAAATGAAAAGTGATTCAATGATGTAAAAAGGGGCCGAAAGATTATTTCGGCCTCTTTTCTTATTTCCCGTGTTTAATTTCCCGCTTTATTTCACTGAAAAATGCCGTCATCACTGCATTTCCCAGTCGTTTTTTGACGGAATATTTCCCGAAGTGTGTCGATTTCCCGGGAAATAGCGATTATTTCCTGCCGATTCCCTTTCCGATTCCATAGTAGATATCCATTTCGGCTTCGGGTACCATTCCGCCTCCTGTTGCCCAGACGAGATGGGTTGCGGATGGCGCGTTGGCTAGTGGCACTTCATTGTGAATGGCTTGGATTGGACCTGTCATTCCCGCGAGCGCTGACGGTTCAAGTCGGATGTCCTCGGTATCTGCAATCATCGACAGCAGCTCGAACATCGTGTCATCGCCTATTGTATAGCAACCTTCAAGGAGCGGTTCCATTTTCTTGCCGACAAATGCGGATGCTGTGCCGACAGCAAGTCCGTCCGCAGCAGTCTGATTGTCCAAACCGAAGTCCGCGACGGATACTTTGTCATGCAATCCGGTCATCATGCCGATTGTCATGCATGGTGAATGCGTCGGTTCCGCGAAGAAACATTGGACATTGTCGCCAAATTGAAGCTTCAGGCCGAAAGCGACGCCTCCCGGTCCCCCGCCTACACCACATGGCAAATAGACGAATAAAGGACTGTTTCCATCGACAAGGATTCCACTCTCTTTTAATTGGGCAGCGACCCGTTCGCCTGCGACTGCGTAGCCGAGGAAGAGGTCGAGCGAGTTTTCATCATCAACGAAGTGGCAGAGCGGATCAGCTTCCGCTTGGCGTCTACCTTCCTCGACCGCTTTGCTGTAATCGTCCGCATATTCGACGACTGTCACGCCTTTTTCACGGAGAAGATCTTTCTTCCATTGCTTCGCATCCGCGGACATATGGACCGTGACATTGAAGCCGAGCTTCGCACTCATGATGCCGATGCTCAATCCGAGATTCCCCGTCGAGCCGACAGCAATTTTATGCTTCGCAAATAAATTACGGAATTCCGGCTCCGCGAATTTTGTGTAGTCCCCATCCTGTTTAATGAGCCCATGCGCCAAGGCAAGCGTTTCGGCATGCTTCAATACTTCGTAGATGCCGCCCCGCGCTTTGATGGAGCCCGAAATCGGGAGGGCGTTGTCTTGCTTCAACAGCAATTTCCCGGGAATTACAGTTTCATATGTAGAAGCAAGTGCTTCTTTCATTTTCGGGATGGCGGTGATTGGTGACTCGATAATGCCATTTTCCTTTGCAGTTTCAGGAAATACTTTTGCGATGTACGGAGCAAAACGCTTTAACCGTTCGCTTGCGTCCTTCACATCTGCGGCAGTGATGCCGGATCGGGAAATGCCTGTTGAACTGTCACCGTTCATCGGGTTTCTCCATAGAACCTCCTGCTTTTCAGAGATTTGTTGCAATAATGGAAATTTCTCCAACCACTTCACTTTTTCAGTTTTATGCACGGTTTTCAGCCTCCGTTTAGAGAATTTCCTTCATTATAGCATGCGGGAATCTCTTATTTATTCAACACATATCGGTCGATTAAATCGCGGGTCAGTTCGAAACGTGGAGTGGACGTATCGCTTCCCTCCGCTTCGACGCCGATGACGACCGTGATGATCCGCTTCCCTTCATAGACGCCTGTGCTTGCAAAACACGGCCCCGCTTCTTCGGTGTACCCCGTTTTCAACCCTTCCATGCCCATCATCGCTTGCGGCATTCCCGGGAGCATGAGATTCGTGTTCCATAGCTTCGTTCCTTCGCTCGTGGTGAAATCCGTCATGCGAGTGAATTCCAGTACTTCCGGATAGTTTGTCAGAAGTTCATTCGCGATGGCGGCGACATCCCGGACTGTTGCGCGATTCGTCTCATCTTCATCCAATCCGGTTGCATTGATGAAGCTGGTGTTCCGCAAGCCGAATGATTTGGCTTTCTTGTTCATCTGTATCACGAATTCCTCTTCCGTGCCGCTCACCATTTCGGCGAGTGCGACAGCCGCATCATTTGCGGAAGTGACGGTCATGGCGGCGAAAAGTTCGCGGACATTGTATGTTTTATGCGTGTCCATTCCTAAAACGACCGCATATTTCGGTTGTTTCAGCGCCGCTATGGAAGGCTTGTATTGGCTATCCCATGTGAGTCGACCATCGGCGATCGCTTCAAGGACGATGTATTGGGTCATCAGCTTTGACATGCTTGCGATAGGCAAGGCTTCCTTGGCATTTTGCTCATAAAGGATCTTTCCGGAATCCGCTTCCATGACGATAGCAGCCTTTGCCTCGCTGTAGAGGGGGTCTGCTTCTTTACGAGCGTCTTTATCTTTAATGAAGAAGAAGAAAGCCATTGCGGCGACGAATAGGATTGCAAGAATTTTTTTCATATAGAAGACCACACCTTTCTGTACTACTTCTATTGTCTACAACAAAGATGAAGATTCATGCATGGATTATCTGAAGAATTTCTGAAGATGGGTGTTCCACGCAATAAGGTCATCGCCCTTCTGCACACACCATCATCATCCGGACTGAATACGCTAGTAATAATAACGTCAGTAATGGTGGTGATTTGCATGGAGAGTGCGGGGATTTTAGCGGGGCCGATGTTACGGCGCGTCGATACAGAATCTGTTGCTATTTGGGTGGCGACAGACTGTCCTGTCGAGGTGAACGCTGCCATTTACTGTCTTGATACGCTTATTCAGCTCGACACCGAAACGAAGACGACATCTATACGAGCAGGCCATCGTTTGTTCATCCACCTTGTGCAGGTGCATGGGCAATTTCCAACGGAGACACTCCTTGGCTATGACCTGCTTTTTCGCGTTGGAAATAAGATATATACTTTGGCAAACCTCGGATTGATTCACGATAATGAAGATTCCATCACGTACGATGGGCTTCCCTATCCATCGTTTTTCATCCCCGCTAGTGCAGCTCCAACTTTTCTATATGCATCTTGTCGGAAATTTCACGGGAAGGGAGATGATGCTCTCGTTGCAGCAGATGCGCTTTTGCAAAGGGAAACGGAGAATCTGGCGGCACGGCCGTGCGCTTTGTTTCTTACCGGAGACCAGATTTACGCAGATGATGTGGCGGATCCTTTATTTCCAGTCATCAGAACGGTTGCCGAACACTATATTGGTAAGGAAGACCTTTGGCAGTTCGATTTGCGCTTGCGGGAGGAGCCTTTTTCCAGTTCTTTAACGCAGGTGAATGGCCGGCAGTTTATTACGGAACGGTTTTGCCGGTTTACTTCAGGCAACGCTTCGAATCATTTGCTCACGTTCGGGGAGTATGCGGCGATGTATTTGCTGTCTTGGAGTCCGGCTATGTGGGCGGGCGTTTTTCTCCCTACTTTCGATGAGTTGGTGAGGGAGGATGGCCTGTATTTGTATTATCCTGACAATCATGGTGAGCTCGAGCAAAGCAGAGTCCGTTTTGAAGAACAGGCCGGGCAGCTTTTGCAGGTAATTGGTTCTCTTCATCGGATCCGTAGGCTGTTTGCGAATGTGCCTACGTATATGATATTCGATGACCATGATGTGACGGATGACTGGAATTTATCCGCAGATTGGCGCAGTGCGGTGCTCGCTTCGGCTCTAGGGAAACATGTGATTGCGAACGGGCTTTGTGCGTACTGGGCGTTCCAAGGTTGGGGCAATGAGCCACAACGGTTCGGGGAGGGGTTCCTACAGTCGATGTGTAGTCATTTCGACGGGTTCATTGCTGACTCAACTGCTTATAAGGTTTGGGCGAATCGGCTATGGTCATTCAATGGCTGGCAATTCGTAGCGCCCACTACACCCGCTGCGCTGTTTTTAGATACGAGGACAATGCGTCATTTTGAAAATGAGCCGAAACCGGTGAAAATTGGACGGATGTATAAAGAGAGCGTCCAGACGCCAAGGTTGATCGGCACGTCCGGATGGAAGGTGACGGCCCGGACGCTTTTAAAATCCCAGTGGACACGGGGGGACCCGCTGATCATTGTCTCGCCGACGCCGCTATATGGATTAGGTCTCATCGAATCGGTTCTCCATTCGTATGTGTATCCGCTGAGGGCGCTTGGGGTTCCGATTCATGAATTGCTTGATTTTGAGGCGTGGAAGTATAACGGCAGGGGGTTCACCGATTTCATCGGCCAGCTGTTCCATTGGAGCCTGTCCCGATGCATCATCCTGTCGGGGGATGTCCATTATGCTTCCGCGGTCCGGTCGCGCTTGACGTCGAAGCGGGAAGTGCTGGATATTTTGCAATTTACGAGCAGCCCTTCCCATAATATGAGTTTCACGGGTGTTTGGGGGAAGCTCATGAAGATGGCGGTTTGGGGAAATGCGAGGCGTCGGGTGAAGAAGACGATCTATCGATATTGCGATGTGGCATTTTCTATTCGAAATGGCGGGAAAGCGATGGATTACCCGAAGGATGCGAAATGGCAGGAGGCACTCCGTTATTTGGAGATGCAAGGCGGAGCGATCGTCGAGACGGAGAACAATATCGGGTTGATCAACGTCGGGGAGACCGTTATCAGGCATTCACTGCTACAGATGGTCGGAGGAGAGATGAATGAGATTCGATATGAGGATATTGAAGCTTCGCCGGTGTGAGCCGGCGGGGCTTTTATGCTTATTTGCAGTGATTTATGCGGCTTTCGACGAGTTTATGCGCCCATTTCGGCATTTATGCGCAAGTTTTAAGATTTATGCGCCGATCAGGATGGTTATGCGTATATTTTACGATTTATGCGCGATTGGGGAATTTTATGCGTTTCTGCTGGAGTTTATGCGTGATTCGCGGAAATCATGCACTATTAGGTTCTCCCTCTCGTGCAGAATGCCTTTCACAAACTTAGGTAGGGTTAATTAAAAAAGAGGCTACCCATCGGATAGCCTCTCACTATTCACAGCTTTGTCCGTACATCCCACAGTTCAGGGAAGAATTTATGGTCAAGGACGGATTTCAGGTAGTCGACGCCTGATGAGCCGCCGGTGCCTGTTTTGAAGCCGATGATCCGCTCCACCGTTTTCATGTGGCGGAAGCGCCATTGCTGGTGGCTGTCTTCGATGTCGACGAGCTTTTCTGCGAGTTGGTACAAGTCCCAATAGCGGTCGACGTTGCGGTACACTTCGAGCCAGGCGGATGCCACAGTCGGATCGCCTGTGTATGTGACCAAAAAATCGCGATTCAGCAAGTCGGGATTGATCGGGAAGCCGGCGCGTGCAAGTGCGCGGATAGAGACGTCGTAAATACCCGGTGCCTCGAAGGCTATCTGCAATTCGCTTGCGAGCTCGGGGTCTTTCTCGTAAATTTTCAATATGTGCGGCTGTTTGTAGCCGAGCGCAAACTCGATCTTCCGGTTTTGGTAGGATTGGAAGCCCGATGCGCGTCCGAGGCTTTCGCGGAACTCCATGTATTCCGCTGGTGTTAATGTCGACAGGACATCCCACGCCTGGATGATCTGCGTCTGTACCCGGGAGACGCGCGCCAGCATTTTGAACGCTTCCGGCAGTTCGTCTTTTTCAATCGATTCAATTGCCGTGTTCAGTTCATGCAAAATGAGTTTCATCCATAGCTCGCTCACTTGGTGGATGATGATGAATAGCATTTCATCGTGATGGCCGGATAACCGTTCCTGGCTTGAGAGCACTTTATCGAGGCGCAAATATTCTCCGTACGTCATATTGTCCCGGAAATCAGTATGAATTCCATTTTCTTTTTCACTCATGACGGCCACCTCCTAATTACTGCGCGTACCGGACTTCCGTCTCCGCCTTCGATCGGCAGCGGCAAGGCAATCAGTTCATAGTCTCCCGGTTCAACTTTCTCCAAAACGATGTTCTCCAAAATGAGTACGTCATTGTCATACAGCGAATGGTGGGCATCCAACGTCTTGCTATGCTCAGAGTCGACGGAAGGCGTATCAACGCCGATCAGCCTGACGCCTCGTTCTCTCAATAAAGGGCCAATATCCGCCCGCAAAACCGAATACGTCTCCGGGAAAACATCCGGATCAGGACGGCTTGACGTCTTCAATAAAATTCGTTCTACACCGCCGAAATCAATTCCTTCCAAATCGGAGCGTCCAATGCTTTCCAACCCGGAAACATCGATGACACGTGCCTTTCCGATATAGACGTCTATCGGCAGCTCATGCACTTTCATACCGTTGTCGTCATAATGGAATGGCGCGTCAATATGCGTCCCCATATGCGTGCTCGTCGTTATCTTTCCGATATTGACGGAACCTGTTTCCGCTTTTGGGAACTCGACTTTGTAGGAAAACGGCGTATCTCCCGGCCATTCGGCGATTCCGTTATGCAGACGCTGCGAAATATCGATCCACTCCACCGTCATGCGACAACACCTCTTTTATTCTCAAACTTTTCGTACCGCTTTTCATCCATGATCACTTTCAGCTTCTGAATTGTATGCCAGACGTCTTCAAACGTATTATAAAGGGCGACAGGAGCGAGTCGTATGCCATTCGGCGTGCGGAAGTCCGGAATGACGCCATCTTCTTTCAACGCCTTGCAAATGCGCGCCGCTTCCTTATGCTCGAGCAATACATGACCGCCGCGTGTTCCGTCAACCGGGTTGCCGATTGTGAAGTCCATTCCACCCAGCTCCTGTTCAATCAATTCGAGCATATAGCCCGTCAACTCGAGCGATTTCGCACGGATTGCCGAGATGCCGACTTCCTCGAACATCTCGAGGGACCCGATAACTGGCGCCAAGCTTAGCACATGGGGCGTACCAATTTGATAAGCGCCGGCGTCTAGCGCCGGATCCATCGTATGTTCCATATCGAATTGCGTTTCCTTTTTAGAACCGAACCATCCTGCAAGTCCCGGCACCTTGCCGAAATGCTGTTCATGGATAAACAGGCCGCCGACGGAGCCAGGGCCGCCGTTCAAATGCTTATACGTGCACCAGAATGCGAAATCCGTCCCCCAGTCGTGGAGCGAATGCTCGACTGCTCCGATGGAATGGCAAAGGTCGAAGCCGATCGGGATATTCCGTTCGTTCGCAGCCTTCGTCAATTTCTCCATATCGAGGATTTGCCCGCTCCTATAGAGGACAGCAGGCAACACGATGAGCGCCACGTCATCTGTCATCGCGTCGATAATGTCGTCTTCAAGCAAATAGCGTCCGTCGCGGCTTTTGACACGGATGAGATGGGTGTCCGGATCATACCCTTTTTGTTGCAACTGGCTTTTCAGCGCATAAATATCCGATGGGAAATTCAATTCATCGGCGAGGATTTTTGTTTTATCGCCGTCAGGCTTGTAAAACGTGGAGACAAGCTGATGCAAGTTCGTCGTCGTAGAGCCCGTCGCAATGACTTCGCTCTTTAATCCCCCGACGAGCGGCGCCATTTTCTCCCCGACTTGTTCGGATAAATAAAACCAAGGATGCGCCCCTTCCGTCCATCCGTCAATGCCTAGCGTTTTCCAGGAATCGAGCAAGTCATGCAACGTGCGCTCCGCCCTCTTGGACAATAAACCGAGCGAGTTGCCATCCATGTAGATTGTGTTTGCCGGTATGTAAAATTCGCTCCTATAGGAAGCGAGTTTGTCTTGTCGATCCCGTTCCTGTGCGTCTACTAAAGTGTGTTGTGTCATGCGGATCCCCCTTTTATCTTGGTAAGAAAAGCATAGCATATTCGCAGAAGGGTGGACATTCTGAATTTGTGGAAATATCAGGTATGCGTAAGGATTTTCGGTTAGCGTTGGGGATTGCTTTGGTCGCGGATTGGCTTGCTTTGAGCGCGGGGCGACTCACTTTGAGCGCCGATCGACTCACTGTGAGCGCGGGATGGCTCGCTTTGAGCGCAATTCGACTTGCTTTGAGCGCAGGACGGCTTGCTTTGAGCGCGGAGCGGCTCACTTTGGACGCGAGGCGGCTTGCTTTGGACGCGGGATAGCTCGCTTTGGACGCGAGGTGGCTTGCTTTGGACGCGGAGCGGCTCGCTTTGGACGCGAGGATACCGACTTTGAGCGCGGGAGGCCTCTCTTTGAGCGCGGGGACAACGGCTCTGAGCGCGAGAGCGACGACTTTGAACGCGAGGCGGCTTGCTTTGGACGCGATTGCCGGCAGGCAGAAAAAAAGGTAAAGGAAATAATTCCTTTACCCGTTAACACAACCTATTTGAACCATCCTTTTTCCTTAAAACGAGATATCGCTTCGATTCGATTGCCGACCTCCAGCTTTTCAAGAATGACCGATATGTAGTTCCTCACCGTTCCTGGTGTTAAAAACAGCTCACTCGCGATTTCTTTCGTCGTCTTTCCCTCTGCGACGAGGCCTAACACTTGGCTTTCGCGGTCGGTCAATGGATTTTCGGAGTCGCTCTCGTACGCGATATCGACGAGCTCGGGTGCGTAGATCCGGCGTCCATCTTGAATCGCATGGATGGAATTGACAAGCTCTTCTATCGGACTGTCTTTCAATAAATAACCGCGGACCTTGGCCTTTCGTGCGCGTTCGAAATAGCCCGCCCGCGCAAACGTCGTCAAAATGATGATCTTACAGTCCTTCCCTACAAGCTCCTCCGCCGCATCCAAACCGGTCATGACCGGCATTTCAATATCCATGATGCAGATGTCGGGTTCATGCTCCTTCACGAGGCGGACCGCTTCCTCGCCGTTCCGCGCCATTCCGACGACTTTCATATCATCTTCCATATTCAAAAGGGAGCCCAATGCGCCTAACATCATTCCTTGGTCTTCCGCAATGACGATTCGTATCATGACTTACCCCTCCTCCACTTGATGTGTAATGACGACCGGAATCCGGATCGTCAATGTTGTTCCGTTCCCCTCTTCGATTTCAAGCGAGCCGTTCACGAATTCAAGACGTTCACGCATGCCTTTCAGTCCCGTGCTGACTGATTTTACCGCTTTCATCCCTTTTCCGTTATCATGGACGATAATCGACATTTCATCTTCCTTCTGCTTGAAAATAACATTGCAAACTGTCGCTTCGCTATGCTTTACAACATTCGTCACCGCCTCCTTCAGACACATGCCGAGGACATTTTCAAAGTTTGACGGAATATGGGTTACAGCCGGATCTCCTTCGATCCTCAATTCGATTTCCGCGGCAGCTAGTATTTGGCGGGCGCGCATCACTTCATCCACAAGCCTTGTTGCACGCATATCCGCCACAAGCTCACGCACTTCCTTCAGTGCTGTGCTTACCGTTTGGCGGATGTCGTTCAGTTCTTTCTCCGCCTCTTCCGGATTTTTTGAAATCAATCTTCGGGCCAAGTCGCTTTTCAATCCGATCATCGATAATTTCTGCCCGAGTGTGTCATGCAGGTCCCTTGCGATTCGCTCCCGTTCTTCCAGCAAGATCAATTCTGAAATGCGATCATTCGCATCCTCCAACTGATCTTCTAGTCTTTCGCGCTTGCTTCGATTGTACAGATTAAATGGAAGCAGGATAACGCCGATCACCGTTATGAGAATAAAGTGGACTTGCGGTAAAAAGAGGTTGATCTCCAGGAAAAACCCTGTGACAATCGCACCAACCGTAAAAAAGATATGAAGGCCATACATGATGAAGAATCCTACCGTTGATCTGATATTCCCGATGAAAAACGCAGTGAAGATGGACAGGTAGACGTATCCGAATAAAAGTGTCATAACGATATTGATGACGATTTCGAAGCTGACCCACATATAGACGAGGCCGCTTTTTGATTTGATTGAAAAGAAATAGGAGATGAAGAAAAGTACTAATAGTCCGGTTCCGACTGAAATTCCGACAGCAGACCATGTACGAAAAATGAAAAAGAACGGCAATAGGCAAAAAACGACCCATGCGTAAATACTGAGCCACCGATTTTTCGGGAAAATACTATACCATTTTTGCATCCATTTCACCGTCCTGTTTCTTCCATTGTACCAAAAACACACAGCCGCCTCATAGGAAGGCGGCTGCGTCTTATTATTTACTGTCAAAGCTTGTTTGTTTCCGTTTCAATTCATTCAAATCGATGCTTGGCGTAGCTCGTTTGACTGCACTTTTCACTTCTTTGAATGTGATAAACCGTTTATTATTCGGATCATAAAGTTTGTAACGGAGTGATTCCAAGCTTGTTTTGATATTGATTGTCGTCGCCATTTGAAGCGGCGGTGTTGATTCGTGTGCTAGTTCCAAGTTATAGTTCGGTACTCGCGGAGCCAAATGATGGACGTGGTGGAAGCCGATGTTGCCTGTCGCCCATTGGAGGACTTTCGGCAATTTGTAATACGAGCTGCCTTCCACTGCCGCCTTTACATAATCCCATTCGGATTCCTCTTCGAAATAAGAGTCCTCGAATGTGTGCTGGATGTAGAACAGCCAAATGCCGAGCGCTGCTGCGACAAACATGATCGAGCCTTGAACGATGAGGAATGCCTGCCAGCCGACGAGCCATACCATACATGCATAGAGCGCGACGAGAACGACATTCGTCAAATATGTGTTGTTCCGTTCTTTAGAGCGTGCATCTTTTCGGTTGACCCTGCCTGTAATGAGTACCAAATATAACGGTCCGAATCCGAACATGACAAGGGGATTCCGGTAGCATCGATACTTGAATTTCACCCAATTTGATGCTTCAAGATATTCTTCAACCGTCATGACCCAAATGTCACCGACTCCCCGCTTATCCAAGTTGGAGCTTGTCGCATGGTGAATCGCATGCTCGCGTTTCCATTTCTCATATGGAAACAGCGTGAGGATGCCTGTAATCGTACCGATAATATCATTCGCTTTTTTATTCTTGAAGAATGAACCATGCGTGCAGTCGTGGAAAATGATGAATGTCCGTACGACAAAGCCCGCTGTGAGAATTGCAATTCCGATCGTCAACCAAATTGATACCGACAAGCTCTGATACGCCAAAAACCATAGAATAAATATAGGCGGAACCGTATTGATCAATTGGATGACACTCTTTTTTAAATCCGATTTGGCATAAGGTGCAACATTCTTGTGCAACTGCTTCGTTTTTTCCTTGCTCATTGTAAAACGCCTCCTCGATAATTTTCCTTATTTCCATACTAGTATGCTTACCCATTCTGCAGAATAGATGAACGTCATAACTATTCATATGACAAGTGTCATTTTTTGTGAAGAGATTCACATGAACCCACAAAAAAACAGACATCCCATTAAGAGATGCCTGCATTCTTCATCCGTTAGATTCGACAGCTGCTTTAATATTGGATTGGCTGATTTCATAGTGGCTCGCATGCCATACCGCCTCGCCATCCTTCAGTAAGAAAAGCTGCGGGCTTTCATGCTGAATGCTCAATTCGCTTTCGATGTCATTTGACAGTCGGCGGCTTCTTTGGACAATCAGATAGTATTTCGGGATATCCGTTTCGAACTGGTCAAACGCACGGTATCCAGCCGCACTTATCGGGCACGTCGAGCTATGTTTAATTAAGAAGACGGGTTCTTTTTGAGACTGATTGCGTAGTTGTTCCCATTCTTCCATGGATCGAATCTCTTTCATTAGATGTCTCTCCTTTCTCTAAGTGAAGGTTCTTTCCCGTTGTGTATAGGCGGTCGATAGTTCGCCTTATTGATTTCTATACCCCTTTGTTGCCAGGCAAATCTTTCCTGTGGGCGAATAAAAGCAAAAGTACGACAAGGATGGCGACAACCGTTTGCGGCCATTCCTTCGTTAATCCGAACAGGAAAAGCGGTGACAGTGCCATTGCGCTTACTCCAGCGGCTGTGAAGTTTTTCAGAAATGGATAAAGGACGAGGAATGCAACTACAAAACAGGCGACAACTAGCGGGTTAACTGCAAGCATTCCGCCAATGAACGTCGATACCCCTTGCCCGCCGCGGAACTTGTAGATGACCGGGTAAATATGCCCTGCCATTACGGCAAGAACGCACATCAGTTGCAGCCATTCGTCCATCCCCATCCATTTGGCAATCAATACGATGATGATGCCTTTTAGTGCATCCACAATGAACGTTAATACAAAAGCGGTCTTGCCAAGCACTCTTCCCGCATTGCGCGCTCCCGGATTTCCGCTGCCTGATAAGCGGATGTTTTGTCCGAACAACAATTTACCGATGACAGTTGCCATCAGCAAATTGCCAATCAAATATGCGCAGATGAGCAATACCGCTACTTCCATTCATTCCCACCCCACTTTCCTACTTTACAATATGCACCACACTGCCTTTTCCTGTACAATATGTCGCAGAAGAGAGGATGATCTAGTTGAAGGAATCACCAATTCGCCCTTCTGTGGCCATCATTTTATGTATTGTTTTCGGTAGTGCCTTTGCTTTCCTAGTCACAGCGATTCTCAGCGATATGGTCGGCGGATTTGACAGATCGGTCATTGATGCCATGCAAGGGCTGGAAGCGTCTTGGTTGACGTCAATTATGCTCGCTTTTACATTCATCGGCTCCACGAAAGTCGTCATGCTCCTTACCATCGCATTGACCGTTCTTCTACTATGGAAGTTCAGCTCTAGAAGCCAAGCCTACTTCTTTTTCTTTACAATGATCGGGACCATTATATTGTTCCAAGCTTTGAAGCTCATTTTTAAAAGGCCTCGTCCTGAGTTCCATCGTCTCACTGAAGTGGGTGGCTACAGCTTTCCGAGCGGTCATGCGATGATGGCCTTCAGTCTCTACCTGCTATTCATTTATTTGCTATGGCGTCATATACAATCGACTGCAGGCAGGACCGCTTTGGTGGCCTTTGCTATTTTCATGTTCATCATGATTTCCGCGAGCCGCATCTATCTAGGCGTCCATTTTCCGAGCGACATCCTCGGAGGCATGATTGCAAGCGCATTTTGGCTTACACTTACGTTGTTACTGTTCGTCCTATTTCAGAAACGGAAGAAACGCAGCCTCGTCGACTGACGAGGCTATTTTCATTCGGTGAATTTAGCCGTTTCCTCGTCGGATAAAATCCGCGGTTCGAAGTTCCCTACTTCCATATAGTCAACGCGCTCATCCACCGCAATTTTGAAAACATATGGATCACTTGTCTTTTCGATTGATTGGACGTTCGATTGCATTTTTACGTAATAGCCCTTCACTTCCTGCTCCACCCAAAATGGCACATCTCCTCTTGGGTCCACTGCATCCTCCTTTTCCTTTTCCTCCCGCTCTTCTTCCCATTGCCGCTTCGCTTCAGGATCCATGTGGAAATAAATCTTCTGCAAGGTATCAATGACTTCCCCGAAACCGATAATCAGCAACCCACAGAGAAAATGCGTAGCGATAATTCCGAGAAACGCAAACAACGCAGTGCCTGTAAGTCCGCCCGCATGCTGCATTTCACCCCACTCACTCATGAACTGGCCCCCTACTTGCACCATCATAAACAAAGAGATGATGCCTTGGATGAGGCCCCACCCCATCACGACAACTCCGGCAATCTTAATGATATATCCGATGAAACTCTGTTTCATAAACAAGTTGTTCAACGTGACCACTCTCCCATTTTAATTTCCACCTATCTTGTGTACGATTGAGAGATATGGATAGTTTCATTATGAGGAGGAATGACATGCTTCCATTTACAGAAAGGGTTGTGCAGATCATCGGGGACATCCCTGCAGGCAAGGTCATGACATATGGACAAGTAGCAAGCGCAGCAGGAAGTCCACGAGGCGCAAGACAGGTCGTCAGGATCCTCCATTCGATGAGCTCCAAATACGATTTGCCATGGCATCGTATCATCAATGCGCAAGGCGGCATCTCAACCCCATCCGATCGGGAAGAAAAAGGCGGTTTGCAGCGGGAGTTGCTAGAGGCGGAAGGCGTGAAATTCTTGCCAAACGGTAAAGTGGATCTGCAAGTCTATCGGTGGTTTCCTGAAGAGGAATTCATGTGGTGAAATTCAAATGGCCTGCCGTTCACGACTTACAACACGTTGGATGGACAAGACCCGGTCTATTTTGAACGTACGTTTTTCATGACGCAGATGGCAGTAGGCCGTGAATGAATCGATGCCGACTGCCAGGATGCGCACGCGTCTCTTCGTCAGTGCGCCATCCGCCCCCATATAGATCATTTCAGCCAATTCATGGCGTTGGCATATCTTGAGTAAAGCCTGTCGCATAGCTGTCATCTCCGTTCGGAACATTTGTTCTCATTATATGCGAACAGTTGGAGAAAAACAACTAGTTTTCATTTGAAAGGGGTGAGTAATATGTGGAAAGAATTTAAGGAATTTGCGTTCAAAGGAAACGTCCTAGACCTTGCAATTGCCGTCGTCATCGGGGCAGCATTCGGGAAAATCGTATCATCGCTCGTCGATAACATCATTATGCCGCTCCTCGTTGCGATCACCGGGAAGGTCGACGTATCCAAACTTGAAGTGGCAATCGGGGCGACTCCCATTAAATATGGACTATTTTTACAATCCATCATTGATTTCATCATCATCGCCTTCTCAATCTTCCTATTTGTACGTCTACTGATGAAGTTCAAAAAGAAAGAGGAACCGGCAAAGGATGAAGAGCCTGCACTCGACGCGAAAGAGGAATTATTGAAAGAAATCCGTGATCTATTGAAAGAAAAATAATGACATAAAAAAAATGCCGGCATTTTTATAAGCCGGCATTTTTTATGATTACTCTGCCCCTGCACCACCGCCGCCGCCATCTCCTCCTCCGCCGCTATAGCCGCCGGAATCATAGGATCCGCCTCCCCAAGAAGAGCCGTTTTTGCTGACGGACATCGGACCCCAAGTGGAATAAGTGAAATGAAGCGGATCCACTTGCAATGCGAATAAGGGTGCCAACGATGAGGTTTCTGGAAGTCCACGTCTAAGCCTCGGAAGCCTTTTCTTTGATGTATTCAATAAATAAGCACGTGCAATCCACCGGTCAGCTTCAGCGGAAGGGAGATAATCCGGTATCCCCCGCTTCATCTGTCGCCTGAATTTATTGATACTCATCTTAGTGTAAAGTGCTGTAAACGAGCTTGGAATCGCCTTCGGAATTAAGAAGAAGAAAAATGAACCGCAAATTACTGCTGAGAGGACAGCATCTGTTACTTCTGAAGAAACGATTTGTGCTCCAGCAGAAAACATTCCGATAAAGAATAGGATAGCGGGCCATTTCTTTGCGGGGTTTGTACTGTAAAAATAATACACGATGCCAGCAACAATCGCGGGGAAGGCAATCCCCCAGCCACCAGCGCCATCCGCGTAAAATCCATACATCGTCGTTATCGTAAGCAATAGGAAAATAACTACCTTCATCATTTTCGGCACCTTTGTCGAAAGGGCACCCGCCTCCTCCATTAGATTAAGCACATCCTCATGCCAGATTTCATGGTTTTCATGGAATTGCCGCTGTTTGCGCAGATAAGTCCGATTCTCCTTATCCCCACGTACTGAAGGTCCGGCTATATCGTGCAAATGGAATTTCCGATGTCCGACCCTTCCCTTGAATAGCCACGTCACCAAATATTGTTCATGGGGCAGTAACTTATGCTTGGATTTATTCAATTGTTCATTCGACTGAAGCAAGCGAAAGACAAGCGTCTTATCGGATGCGCCTTCCTTCCCTTGGAACCGTGCTGCTGATTCTGTCAATTCCGCTTTGATAATTCCTTTTTCGACGAGTGAAAATAGCCCAGCCAGAAAGTTTTTCCGATTGAACCGGCCATTTTGATCGACAAAAGCCAAATATGACGGATCGGTCTGTAATACAAGATCCGTGCTGCCGAACAAGGTGAACACCCGCTGCCTCAGTAGGTAAAGTAAAATGATGAGTACGATGAAGAAAATGCTAAGGCCATCCGCTATGTTTTTCGCGGCTGGAATATTCGCCCATCTTGACTCCTTTTTATCAATGAGCTGCTGTTCCTTCCGGATTGCTTCCTCGAATGAAACCGGCTCTGCGATTTTTTGCTGTCCAGTCATAATTGTCGACGGGAACAGCACACGGGTCCCCGTCACTGTGTATGCGGCCGACTTGGGCGTATGAAACGTGATGCCGTCGCGATAAACCTTCCGCACCTGCCCTTCTCGGTCGTGCAGAAAACCATGGATTTGGTCCTTGCCGGCATCGCCCGGCATAGCGTAGGTGATGTCCACATTATTCAAGTCCATATCGTGATTGCTGCTCCCTTCGAAAAAGGTGATAGCCAAATCACTATATGTATCGTATGAGGTCACCGCGTTCTGCATCTTGTAAACATACAGGACGGTGATCGTGTCATTCTCCGCCTGGACTTCAGTCGCGAACGTGCTGCCTTTTCGAGACACCGCCGCTTTCGTCAAGGCGGATTCATCGATTTCCCCTACAACGGGGTCTTTGCTCGCGATTTGATACGCCTCAAAATTATGAATCTGGCCGAGATGCTTCTCCGGAAACGACCGCGTCAATCGCGAAAACGATCCATCCAACGTATACGTGAACACCTCATTCACGAGCATATCGCCATTCGGCTGCACCCACCCTTTGATCTGCACCCGGTCGATCGTGAAGGACTTCGCATAGACATGGGTTGGTGAAAGGATGAATAGCATGATTATGAAAATAACTATCTTCCGCATCGGAACACCCCCTATTGCTTTATTAGAATACGGCGAATCGCTGGGAAGGGTTTCAAATTCGCTCTAAATTGGGTGTTTTGGCATGTTGGTGTAGCATGCTTCGTGGTTTTGCTCGAGTTCGCGCTAGTTATGCGTGAGTTTCACATAGTTTTGCTCACTTCGGACTTAGGTCTCCCCCGGTATGCTCCCAAATTTATAGCATCCTCCAAGTTCAACATACGCATTCAGTTTGTTAAAGGCATTTAACGCGAAGTCGACATTCTCATGTCCAACAAATTTTCCGCGAACTACGATATTCCAACAACCCTGTGTCGCCCGTTGCCACCTTTCCGAAGTGATGCTACAATGGAATGTAGGATTTACGATAAAAAGGAGTGAAGTTTTCATGTGGTTCCTATACATCATGTACACGCTGTTCGCTTTTATCATCCTGGGTACAACATTTGGTCTTGTAAGCACATTCAACAATCATAAGTGATTGTTGAAGTGCTTTTTTTTTGGTAATCGCGGTATGGCGTGTGTAAATTGAAAAGGTGTCCCGCGGCCTCGATTGGCTGTGGGACACCTTTTTTCTTATACTTGTGGAGGTAAAATCGATGGTGGTGTTAGATTGTCTTTTCCTTTTGTGTTTGTGTATACGCTGTCATCCGGTTCCAATGCCAATGCGCTTCCTGTTCCTGCAAATGCGGCAAGCAGTGCCGTCAACAAGATAATGGATAATTTTCTTTTCATCATTCCTTCTCCCCTTCTTCATAGTGATATAAACTGTACTTCGCGGCTTTTCCGTAGTCGCCAGTGGACCTGTAATAGGTTGCCAACCTCCAAGCGATACTTCTTGCTTCCCCTATATAACCATGTTTCTTCATAAAAGGAAATACTATTTGTTCACAATAGTTGAAAAGCTCTTCTTGGGAAAGTTTAGTATGTCGAAAGTAATTCAACTGTATCTTTAAATACGGGTCATTCTTCCTCTCCGATAGCACTTCCAATTCTTCCAGCAACGGATCTATCTCTTTATTTTTTTCAACGGCGGTTTGCAATAAATGAATGAGGACCGGCTGATAATAATCTGTACCGGGGGCCAACAACGCTTTTAATTCCTGCAACATTTCGTATGCAGATTCATGGAAGCCCCTGCGGTTTTGCAATACAGAATAATTATAGAGCGCCCCTTGATACAACTGATCCATCTCCATCATCTTCGCATTGCGGAGGATGATTTTAAACAAGTCGTCCGCCTGCAAAGTGAAGTCGCGGTTTGTATAATTGATGGCAAGCAGTAGTTGGGCGTGCAGCAAGCGGATGTAATTGCAGTCCTTCCGGAAGTGGTCGACAGCCATTTCTGCAAAGTAGGTCGATCTGCCGTATTGTGCTCGGTTGTGAAGCAAATATGCTTTTTGATAAAACAGCTCCCCTTCGAACATGAATGGAATCCGTTCGCGGTAATCTTCTATTTGTCCAAGGAGATTTTCCGCCTCTGTAAAGTTTTGCGAGAAAATTTCGTACATCAGGTGAATGACTTTGGATACGCCTTTTTCATAATCTGTGAAGGATGTCTCCATTCGTTTCAGGATGAAGACTTGTTGCGTGGCGCGAGGTATGTCCTGTTTGAATAAATAATAACGTAATTTGTAGAGCTCATACCGGTTCACCAAGTCCGTTGATTGCAAATAGTCTATTTGAGTAGAAAGCTCTTTGTATACCTCATCCATCGATTTCAGGTCATAGTAGACCGAGTGCATGATGAAGGTTTCCAATTTCTCTTTCCAATATTCATATGTAATTACTTCCCGTTCCCAAACAACACCCATCCGCTTGAACAATTCATTGATCGTTTCGCCGTTTGGAATGTATTTATTCGACTCGATCTTACTTAAATGGGAAATGGAACAGAGACCTTTGCTGAGCTCTGCTTGCGTCAAGTTGTTTTTCATTCGGTAGTATTTCAGGATGGATCCGATATTCATCATTAGCCCCCCTTGATTTCTTACTATTCAAACATATCATTTCAGTTCAATAAACACATGAGAAAACAGTCCCAGGGGAGTATGGGACTGTTTTCGGCCTAATGTATGGGATTTTCATTAGGAGGCAATGTTAACGTACTCGTGCGAATCCGAATCCGGATGCAATGTCGTCACCTCGTCCGGCATGATAACCGCCGAGGATGTCATATGATTTCGCACGATTTTGCAAGTTGGCGCGAAGTTGAACGTTTGTGAAGCTAGGATTTTCCGCCCAGACTTTTGCTGCCAAGCCTGCCACATGCGGTGTGGCCATGGATGTTCCGCTGATTGTTGCGTACCCGCCGTTGTACCAAGTTGAGAATATGGATGTGCCCGGTGCGGACAGTTCAACATCCCCCGTTTGGATGATATGATCGCCTGCTGTCCTTGAATATCCGCGAGAAGAGGAGTTGGCGACACGATATGTGCCGTTTTCCAACCGATTCTCGAGATTCGCGACTGCAATTGCTGACGGCAAGGCTGCCGGATAATCGATTGAACCAGGAGAAAAGCCATCGTTTCCTGCTGCCGCGACAATCAATGCCCCGCGGTCATACGCGTAATTGACGGCATTTGTGATCAACGAACTTTCTCCGTTCGAACCGAGGGACATGTTGATGACGACTTTCACCCGTTGTGCGTATGCCTCATCTGCCGCGTGTCGGATTGCATTCGCGATATCATCCGCATATCCGCTTCCGGAGTCGTTCAATACTTTATACGCCCAAAGCTTTGCATTCGGGGCCACTCCGTAAACGCCTCTACGGTCATCGCCACCCTCTCCTAAGGCGGTTCCCGCAACGTGGGTCCCGTGCCCGTTTCGGTCGGTGCACGTATTATTCACTAGCGACGCGCTTTGCGTAAAATCCTTACATTGTTCCGCGTTGTAGTATAGATCGTTATGGTTCACATTGACGCCTGTATCGAGCACGGCGACTCTTACGTTCGAGCCGCCCGTCGTAGTAGTTAAGTTATTATCGTTATAGATTGCCTTGATTCCCCAAGGAACGGATTGGCTAGCGGCCGCTGCATCCACCTCATTATTCAGCTTCAAAGAGGACGGGTCGATTTGGATGGAGAGGACATCCACTTTTTCAACAGTGATATGCGGCATGTTTTGCAGCAGCGAGAATTCTTTCGCTGTCACATCTGTCGTGTAAGAATGGCCGTCGAATTCATTGCGGAGCTCGTAGTTTTGTTGAAGCTCTTGCAACTCTTGGTCAGTCGTTGCCGTGATGAGCACTCGGAACGTTTCGCCCCTTTGCTTCATCTGATTCTCTTTGAAATCCCGGAAATCGTCCTCTGCGTAGACAGCTCCTGTTGTCATCAGCATACTTGCTGTAAGCGCCATTACCGCAAGCACCTTCAATGGTCTCTTCATTCATTCTCCTCTTTTCCTAATAGATTCGGTTTTGCTATCCTTACTGTAGCAAACATTATGATTATAGGAAATTGGGAAAAATCCGCCTGGATTCGACAGAATACGCGACTCCTTTCTATATCCATCTGCCCACCAAAAGGTATTTATTTAATTCAAAAGAACTAAAAACACCAACCATTAACGTGGTTGGTGTTGGGCAAATTATCAATTCTCTGTTCAATTATACCTACCAATCAAGCTGTAACATCTCGTTTTATGAATGTCGAAAAGCTGATAAGAAGGAAGACCACGATATAAACGGCCAATACCGCAAGCGAGAATGGCATCGTCAAGTCAGGCACTAACATCATGCCCGTTTCGAATTGGGTCAAATCCATATGTGTGAAGAACAAGTACTTTGCAATTTCGTATTGCGAAAGCAAGGCGCTGATCGTTGAGCCGGTGAAGTAAATGAACAGCGACAGACCGATTGCGAGTGAGCTGGAGCGGAAAACGCTTCCGATTGCAAATGCGAATGTCGAAGTGATGAATACGTTGCCGAATGAAAGAAGCAGCATATACAGACTCTTGCTCCAAACTGACCAGCTTGATAGGCTTTCGCCTGCGTCTGATTTAAATAAAAGCATCGCCAAGAGGAGATAGACAACGTAACCGATCAGCATAAGGAACATGCCAAAGAGATTCACGGTCAGGAATTTGGATACAAGTATCTTCCATCGTTTTACCGGCCGCGTCAGCAGCATCTTAATCGTACCCTGAGAAAACTCGGACGCGACAATGCCCGCTGCAACGATGACCGTCAGCAATAAGACAGTTCCGCCCAGTGAAGATGGATCCTGGATCATCCCTTCCCTTGTCATTTCGCCACCCATATTCTGCAAGCTAATCCATTTCATCAGACCCATCATTCCGGCTGTCAAGATGACAAGAATACCGACCATGATCCATGTTCCTTTTTTATGCCACAATTTCATCCATTCATTTTGCATAAGCTTCAGCAATCTGGCCACCTCCAGTCATCTCTAAGAACTCATCTTCCAACGTTTTCCGATGCGGCTGAACCGCAAACACTTGCAGCCCTTCGGCAATGAACGACTCGACCAGGTCCGGGATTTGATGTTGCTCCGCATTGACGAGCAATCCATCTGTAAACGGCTCCACCGTGAACCCTCCATCCGTAAGCAGTTGCTTCGCCTTTTCCGCCGGCGTTGCTTCAATATAATAGAACGATTCCCGTGCCTCGGACATTTCACGGATATCAATCAGCTTGCCGTTTTGGATGATAGCAATCCGGTCGCACATGAGCTCAATTTCGGAGAGCATATGGCTGGAAACGAAGACGGATACCCCTTCCGTTTCGGCAATCTTACGAAGGTACTGCCTGAATTCACGGATTCCCGCAGGATCGAGTCCATTCGTCGGTTCATCCAGAATCAAGAACTTCGGCCGGTGCAGGAGAGCCTGCGCGAGGCCTAAACGTTGACGCATTCCGAGCGAATAGGTCCCTACTTTTTCATGGATACGATTTTGCATCCCGACTTGGCGGACGACATCATCGATCCGCTCTTTCGTCACACCTTTATGCATGCGGGCAAAATGCAGCAAATTCTTATAACCTGACATAAATTTATACATTTCAGGATTCTCAACAATAACGCCAACCTTTGAAAGTCCTTCCTCGAAGTTGTCCCGCAATGAAACCCCTTCGATGACGATATCGCCCTCCGTCTGCTTCATGAGCCCGACCATCATTCTGATCGTCGTCGTTTTCCCCGCACCATTCGGACCGAGGAAGCCCGTGATCTGCCCCGGATACAGCGACAGATTCAAATTGTCGATGATTTTCTTGCTTCGAATCGTTTTGGATAAATTCTTCAATTCCACTACCGGCTTCATTTTCCCAACTCCCTTTCCACTTGACGTTCTTTGAACAAAGATACCATCCAGCTCGTTGCATCGATTCCGTAAAAGTCCCTTATTTCATCGACCGCCTCATGGGCGATCAACCGCCCGCCCCGCATGACGATGATTTCATCCAGCAGCGGCTCCACTTCCCGAATTTCATGCGTCGACATGATGACCGACTGACGCTCCGGGTCCGTAAAGCGGATGAGCCCTTTCGCGATATCATCTCTCACCATCGGATCGAGGCCTGAAAACGGCTCATCAAGCAAGTAGTAATCTGCTTCCCGTGCAAGTGTTACGGCGATTTTCACACGTCCACGGTTCCCTTTGGACAAGCTTTTTATCCGCGAAGTAAGCGACACATTCAGAAATTGCACAATCTCCTTCGCTTTGACCATGTCGAAATCCTCGAATTGTGATTCGTAGAAATCGATCAGCTGCTGCACGGTAAAGTACGTATAGAAATCATCGGTGTCGGACATATAGGCAACTCGTGAAGCAATACGCCGCGTAATTGGTTGCCCGTCAAACGTCGTACTTCCGCTATTCGGCGTCAACAAACCTGCCATCATTTTCAATAACGTCGACTTGCCGCTTCCATTTTCACCGACAAGCCCGATCACTTTCCCTCTAGGAATCGACACAGTCACATCCTGCAATGCCCTCTTACTGCCATACTTCTTCACGATCTGTTTCAACTCAATCATTTTCGCCACCCCGTTCCTGCAGACACTTTACAATTTCGTCAGTCGTAAATCCGAATGCCGCCACACTTTGAAGGAATGTCGTCACGAGCTGCTCCTTCATTTCATTGCGAAGCGCCATAATTTTCTCTTGATTTTCCGTCACGAACGATCCCTGCCCCCTTCTTGTCTCCGTGATCTCCATCTGCTCCAATTCCTTGTAGACGCGCTGCATCGTGTTCGCATTCACGCCAACTTCAACTGCGTATTCACGGACGGAAGGCAACTTCTCCCCCGCCTTCAAAGTGCCACGCATAATATCCCCCAAAATCCGGTCGATGAGCTGCTGGTAAATCGGCTTATCCGGTAAAAAATCAATGCTCATCGTCAGTACCTCACTTTCTTTTCAAGCAGGATTGCTCCGCTAACGAATAATACAATTGAAACGAGGATGTATACGAGTGAACCTATGTTAGGTCCAAATTCTCCCCATATAACTTCTATAATTCCCCATGCCATTGATCCAAAGAAGAAAAATAGTAACAAAACAATTATCGCCAACCAGCCAATTCTCAATGACAAAAGCCTGTAGATCACCCATATCGGCAAGCTTGCTGATATCGCAAAAATAGTAATAAGGAATACTTTTAGCAAGTTCGGCCATCCAGGGATGACCCCTTCAAATCCACCCATGAAATGGACGACAATCCCTATGCCAGTCCAAATTAGGTTAGATAGTCCGACTAATAGTAAAGCCATTAGCATCTTGGAGCCTAAAAGCCGTGTTATTGAAGCTGGAGAATGCAGCCATACATCCGGCCGCTTCATATCCGTATGAAGACTGTGAATGAAAAGCAACGCTCCAAAATACATTTGAAAAAACGAGAACATATTCGTAGTTTCTGTAAGGTCAAATATGCCCCCGACCGCCAAGGGCGTGAAACTTGATACGGCAATCACGATGAAGAGCACGATAAACGCAATGAATGAATATCTCATCAACATCCATTCTTTACGAAATAAACCATTCCAGCCCGTCATAGCCTCACCCTCTTCTCAAACAAGGCGATTGCCAAATAGAACAAACCGACAGTAAAGAGAACCGCGAATATAATCTCTCCTGTGTATAAAACTGTATCCGTGACGGTGAAGTAATCATATTTGAGATCGATCACCGGGTTCTTAAGAGACATCAAATCGAAACCGCCTACCTGTATGAATTTCCCGTAAATGTCGGAAACCGTAACCTCACCGTATATCCTTACTGAAATGATTAATAAAATCAATGTAACGACAAAGGAAAATCCTTTAAGAAAAGGCTTCAACAACTGGTCGATGACGATAAAGAAAAATCCATAAACCATGAACTGTATGGAAGCGATAAATACTCCGCCGACCAGAAAACTTCCGTAAAACAACAACTCATTGAAAATGGCTTCCGGTTGAGGTGTAATTGCAAAACCAATCGCAACAACAAACGCTGTAACAAGCAAGTACGCCAAGCCCAGTCCGGATGACATCACCATTTTCACCGCGACAAGCTTCACTGTGGAAGCTGTCGAATGAAACCATAAATCCGGCCTTTTCATGTCCCTGTTGAACATCATCGAGAACGCAATGACAGGAACCAATATGCATGCACCTGCCGCTACGAAACCAATGACCATCGTCATTTCAAATACGGAAACTTCCCCTGCTGCAAGCACCCCCGCAAAGTACGGCAATATAAACAATCCCGCCAGTAGTAAAAAGATCACCACCATGATCTGCCCTCTCCACTGGACCCATTCCTTTTGCAATAAACCATTCCACTGCTTCACCATCTACCCCTCCTGTACTGGTGTATTAGTTACATAGTACACTAACGCAAACTGGAATGTAAAGGAAATTGAATGATTTTTATGAAATGAATAGAAAGTCCTGTTGTAGATGTTGAATCGAGTTATCGATCAATTTCTGAAGGTTATCGATCATTTCCCGGAAGTTATCGGTCACTTGAGCGATGTTATCGGTCATTTCTAGGAAGTTATCGGTCATTTTCACATTTATATCGTCATTTCAGGACTAATGATCCACCCCATTCATAGAGGTTTTAATTTGTCAGAGGCATTTATCACGACAAAAGAGGGGGACCAATAGAATTCTGCCCGCGTAACTTATCACGAAGTAAATAACCCATAAGCAACACTTATACATATTGTTCCATTTCCCGTCATAGCTTCTCTTGACCAACTCATCTACACTGAAGATAACAACCATAAAAGGGGAGAAGTACTATGACTCAATTTCTTACCGGTATTGACCATATCCAAATCGCGGCACCTCCTCATTCGGAAGAACAGGCACGCGAATTTTACGGCAACCTGCTCGGAATGGAGGATGTTCCGAAGCCTGAAAACTTGCAGGCCCGTGGCGGCTGCTGGTTCCAATGCGGCTCACAGGAAATCCATATCGGCATCCAGGTCGATTTCATACCAGCCAAAAAAGCGCATCCCGGCTTCACCGTACATGCGCTTGAACAATTGAAATCCCGATTGGAAACGGCGGGATGTGAAATTACAGAAGAGTCGCCGATCGCAGGGCGTGCTCGTTTCTTCACACACGATCCGTTCGGCAACCGGGTTGAGTTTTTGGAGTTTGAATAAAGTGAGTTAATCCAGGAGCAGACGGACATTTTCAAGTATATCCGCCAGTGCTGCCTCATCAATATGTTCGATGAAACTGGCTTCTCTTGCGCGCCAATCTAGACTAAGCACCTGGTCGGAAAGCACAGTTCCAGAGGTTTTTAATGAATCCTTTAGCATGACTTCAAATGGATAGCCTTTTTGTTTTGAAGTCACAGGACAGACTAGGACTAGTCCTGATTTTTCATTATAAGCGGAAGGCGATAAAACAATAGCTGGGCGTCTTCCCGCTTGTTCTGCCCCGGATTGTGGCGAGAATGATAGCCAGATCAGATCCCCGCGTTCCGGCACATACTTCACCATGCTTCTCCTCCCTCTGGCTCTCCAAATTCAATTTCAGAATGAATATTATCTTCTTTGATACCATCAATCATTGCCTGAAGAAACTTTCGTTTTGGCTCGATAATTAAACGATCATTTTCCACATAAAGGTAAACTTCGGAGTTTTCACGCAGCAATAGTTCATCGCTAACCGTTTTGGGAATACGGATGCCGAGACTATTCCCCCATTTCTTCACTTGGTACATGTCGACACACCACCTTTGTATATACATTGTATATACAAAGGTGTAATATGTCAATTAAGACACAATAATATCCTTCTCCTGCTGATCCAGCCGGTTTAATTCTTCCATCGCTTCATCGCGTTTCCGCCGCAACTGGTCCTGCACGCGGCGAACGTCGTGGAGCACGGTGTTCAACTTGACCTTCGCATCTGTAATCCGCGAATGGACCGCCCAGTCGGAGAAGATATTATCAAAGAAAATATCCGTAAATGTGAAAATGTCGTTTTGATTCACATTGAACGATTCCGTCGCGGCATTTTGGACGTCCATCAATTCCGTTTCATAATGGCGAAGCGCCCGTTGCGCACGATGTACAAGATCATCCGAACTATTCATTTCCGAATACTTCAGCGCCGAAACGATGAGCCCGCCGCCTAAGAACGTATCCCACATGGAGAGTCCTTCCGCGTTGCCTAGCTTATCGAGCGCAGCATCCAGCGTCCGTTTCGCTTTATCGCCCGCTTCATACGCCTCGTCGATTTCCCTCACTAACGCTCGTACACGAACCCGGTCATCGGCAATTTTCTGCAGCGTCCCATTTGCCACAGTATCATTTTGCCGGATCCACGCCTCTTTCTCCTTTAAGAAATCTTCCCAATCCTCATCGACATAGAGGAATTCCTCCCGGTTCATCTCGGTGCGCAGCCTCCCGACTTCCGCTTTCAAATCGGTCACCGTCTTTTCGGCTTCATTGTATTTCAGCTCAGCCTCTGCGACTTCATTAATCTCCTTCTCCATTTGCTCATCCCATTTTCCTGTCCACTCTTTGATTTTATTCGCAAATGAAAACTTGCCCAACTTCACAACATCCTGCTGCTCCTTAGACAGCTGCCGATGCAGGCGATTGCGCAACCGGACCGCCTCCTTATATTGCGCCTCCGCCCCGTCGAGACGGCGCTTCACTCGATTCCGTTCATTTCGCAGCATCGTCAGCTCCATTTGCCGTTCATGGATACCCGTCCTCATCGCACTCACTCCTTTCCTCATATACGGAGGAAGGTCAGTTGAGGTTTCAATAAGATTTTCATGCTTAGTTACGAATGCAAAGTGGTGATCGTGAAAGCGGCGAATTTTCATTTTCCATCAGTACAGGTTTCGCATTACATGCATTTTGTAAAAACCAGTAAGCACAGTGAAAGAGACTCATGCCAACGACAATTTCTGCTGTATAAAATCTCTCCACACAAAAAGCCGCCCTATAAGGCGGCTTTCATCAATGTTTAATTTCCCTGCGCAGTTTCCGGTGATTCCGGCGGGCGGGGCCGGTGTCGAATAGCCGTTTTTCCGCTTCGGTTTCCGGGTAGACGCCTGGAACCGGTGTCGGCTTGTTGTTTTCATCCATGGCGACCATCGTCAGGAATGATTCCGTCGTCAGTTTTTTCGCACCCGTCAACAGATCCATCGAATGCACCGAGACGAATATTTCCATCGATGTACGCCCTGTTGAGCTGACGACAGCTTCGAGTTCGAGTACATCCCCGACCTTCGCGGACGACAGGAAGTCGACCGAATCGATGGAGGCAGTTACGGCTGCCGCCTTGTTCGAATGTTTCATTGCCGCAATGGCAGCAATTTCATCTATGTATGCCAAGACCTTTCCACCAAAAATTGTCTGCATATGGTTCGTGTCCGGCGGCAATACAAGTTTCGAAATGATTGTGCGTGATTGGCTCATCGGCCGTTGTTCCATAGTTGTCCATCTCCTTCTACTTCTCTTTTCCAGTATACCCACTTCCAAAAGGTTGAACAGGCTCACTCGAACAGCATCAGGGAGTAAGGATGTGTGAATGAAAACCTGCCATCCCGCTTCACACTTTCCTCGACAATCCCGCCGCCCTCCATTACATACACTCGGTCGCATAAGTGCTGCACGACTTTGAGGTCATGAGAAATGAACAGAATTGCCATGCCCATCTCCCGATTCATCTTCTGAATGAGCTCAACAATCTCTTTCTGAATCAACCGATCCAGATTGGACACGATTTCATCGCAAATCAACAGCTTCGGCTCTACAAGCATTGAGCGCAGCAAATTCACCCGCTGTCGTTCGCCTCCGCTTAATTCCGAAGGACGCCGGTCCAAATGCTTCTCTTCCAAGCCTACTCTTCCTAGCATCATAAGGATATACGCATCCCGATCGCCTTTCATCAACCGTAGTGGTTCCTTTAAAATATCACGGACCGTCCAGGAAGGGTTCATAGCGGCAGATGCGTTTTGGAAGACGATTTGACAGGAGGCATAGAAGTTACCATTTGCCGTGAATGAAACCGATCCTTCATCCACAGACTCCAATCGCATAATCAGGCGCGCCAATGTACTTTTCCCGCTGCCGCTTTCCCCGACGATTCCAACGAGCTCACCGTCACCTACCGACAAATTAATGTCATGAAGGATCCTCTTCCTTCGTTTTCCCCTGCCATAGCTTTTCGACAGATGTTCAACTCTCAGCAATCCCTACACCCCCTTTCCTAAAATCGGCTATCCAACAAACGCTTTGTATATTCATGCGTCGGCCTCGCCAAGACATCTGCAACTGCACCCGTCTCCACGATTTCACCTTTTCGCATGACAATCATTTCATCCGCCACGTCTGCAACGACATCCAGATCATGCGTTATGATCAATACCGTCGTACCGCTTTCATTCAATAGTCGGAGCCATTTCAGAAATTCCTTTTGCACGACTTTATCGAGTGCGGACGTCGGCTCATCTGCAATGAGCAATGCTCGTTTCACATACAAAGCGCAGGCAATCATGCATCGTTGCAGCATCCCGCCCGATAATTCGAATGGATACTGATTCAAAATTTCCGCAGACAAGCTTAGCTTTCCGAGAATCGCCTTCATCTTCTTCCGGAAGCTTTCCTGGTCATCGCCGACCCGGCCGGCGGAAAATGCATACAGCTGCCGATCCATCTTCACGCTTGGATTGAAGCTGTTCAAAGCGTCTTGGAAGATCGTGAAAAACTCCTTTTTCCTCAACACCGCCATCTCTTCATTCGTCGCCTTCAATAAATCGGTGCCCATAAAACGAATCTCTCCGGAAGCTAGCGCACCAGCGGGCAACATCCGTAGCAATGCCGCAACCGTCATGCTTTTCCCGCTGCCGCTTTCTCCGATCATCGCTGTTATTTTCCCTTCCGGAATGAAAAACGAGCTGTTTGTTACGACCGGGATTCCATTGATTTTAACCGATAACCCTTTCGCCTCAAGCATGGAAACGCCTCCTTCCGGAATTTTTCAACGCTTCGCCGATGAAGTTAATGGAAAGTATCGTGAGGAAGATCAGCAATCCAGGGAATACACCGATCCACCATGCGCCGATCAACAGATCATTTTGTGCATTGTACAGCATATTTCCCCACGATGGAATCGAAGGCGGTATGCCGATTCCGAGGAAGCTGAGCGACACTTCGATGAATACCGCCCCTGCCAAATTGAAGATTGTAACGACGAACAGCGGCGGCAGACTATTGCGCAGCAGATGCCCTGTAAGGATTCTCCAAACCGGTGTGCCGAACATTTTTGCCATCTTCACATAGTCCGCATCCTTCAGCCGGATGAATTCCGAGCGGACAATCCGGGCCGTCGTAAACCAGCCCGTCACACCAATGATGAACGTCATCCCCCACATTCCGCCTTGCATGACCGCCTGGAACGCTAAGACGAAAATAAGGGAGGGAATGGAAATAAGAGCTTCCAAAATCCGCATCATGACGCTATCAGTCCATCCGCCGACATAACCGCTGATTCCTCCGTATATAACACCGATAACAAATGACAATGCAACCGACAAGACCGCTACAGCCAAAGTGACCTTTCCACCTTGCAATAAACGCGAAAAAACATCACGGCCAAGATGATCCGTCCCTAACAGATGACCCTCTCCAGGCGGCGAATACACGGAGTCCAAATCCATTTCATTCACGGGTTGTGTTGCGAGAAGATCGGATAGCATTGTCATGGCAAGGATCAGGCCGAGAAGCGAGCACCAGAAGACAAGTTTCTTCCGAGATTTCATCCGCCCAACTCCCCTTTCCGAAGCTTCGGATCGAGCGTGTACATGAGCACGTCAATGGCAAATAGGCTTACGACGACAATTAGCCCTGTCAGCATGATGCCACCCATGAGCAGCGGATAATCCTTCACCATGACGGATTTCACAAGCAGTTGGCCAAGACCCGACCACGCAAATAAAGCCTCAACAATGACGGATCCCCCGAAAAACGAAGGGATTGTCACACCAAGATAATTCAAATAAGGGATGAATGCATTCCTCAACACGCCACGCCTTATTTCCCGCTCCTCCACACCGTTCGCCCTCGCCGCCATTACATAATAGCTTCCGATTTCCGCTTTGACACTCTCTTGGAGGAAGCGCGCGTAAAGGCCGACATGCGTCAGAACGACGACGGATGCCGGCATGATGAGATGCTTGATTTTATCAACAAAACCGCCGTCCCCGCCCAGGCTTCCCGTCCCCGAAGACGGCAAGACGCCAAGCGTGACAGCGAATAGGTAAATGAATAAAATCCCGAGCCAAAACGCCGGGATGGATGAAGATGCTATGCTGAAAGCCGACAGCCCCCTGTCGAGCAGCGACCCGGGTCTCATGCCCGCCGTCATCCCGAGCCAGATTGACCCGATGATGATGAAGAACATTGACACACCGAACAACAGCAATGTATTCGGCAGCCGCTCCCCAAGAATCGAAGCGACGGGACGGCCCTCCTTCGCGGACACGCCAAGATTACCTTGCACCGTCTGTTTCAGCCACGCCCCATATTGGACGATCAATGGACGATCCAGTGCAAAGGCTTCGCTGATCCGTTCCTTTTCAGCAGTGGTCAACGTCTGGGCATTACCTCCGTAATACGCCGTCGCAGAGCTTCCCGGACTTGCATGCATTATGAAAAAAGAGAGGAAGCTCACGATGAAGAGGACGAGTGCCCCTAGCATCATGCGCTTCCCAATCCATTTAACGGTCATTCCATTTCCACTCCTCGACATTCCAAAGGAAACCGGAGCCGTGATGGCCAAGCGTACGCTCCTTCACGCCTTCGATATTTCCGTGAATGCCATAGACTGCATTGACATAAGCGATAAATGCGAATGCCGGATCGTTTGCCAACTCTTCTTGGAAGGCCATATAGCTTGCTTGCCGTTCCTTTTCATCCATTGATAAACGTCCTTTTTCAAGCAATGCATCCACTTTTTCATTCGAGTAGCTTCCAAAATTATAACCGGATCCCGTCAAACTTGATTCATCCGAATGGAACAAGATGTACGTATGATGATCCGCGTCATACGGGCTGCCCCATCCGATCATGAAAGCATCTGTCTCTTCAATCGTGATGGCACTCCAGTCAAGCGCAGCCACATTGACATCTGCACCGATCGATTTGTAGCCCTCGGCGACATAATTCGCCATATTGACACGCACTGCGTCGGACGCAGGTGTCGTAATCGTAAAGCTCAACTTCCGGTCATCCTTATAACGGAATCCGTCGTCCGCTTTTTTCCAGCCTGCTTCATCCAGCAACTTTCCAGCTTGCTCGATGTCATAGCTGTACGTTTCAATGTCTTCATTATGAAAGGCATGCTTTTGGAGCGGCGAATAGGCCTCTTCTCCGAAGCCTTTCAAGATGCCTTTCACAATTTGCACCCGATCAATGGCATAGCTGAATGCCTGCCGAACCCGCACATCTTGCCACAGATCATTTTGCATATTGAAAAGGATCCCGCGGTAGTCGGCAGTGTCGATATTATAGATTTTCACATGATTGCGTTTTTCCAGTTCACCGACTTGCACCGGATCGAGAAGAGCGATGTCGACCTCGCCTGAAGCTAATTGCAATGCCCGCACATTGCTGTCGGGGATGAATTTGAAGATGACTTTAGCAATGGACGGCTTCGTGCCATGGAAATGCTCATACGCTTTCAACGTCAAGCTGTTGCCGCGGTCCCATCGGTCAAATTCATACGGACCTGCACCGATCGGATGGCTATTGAAGTCCGCTGTCCGCATCTCAACGCCATTAAACGCATGCTTCGGCAGAATCGGCAGCGTCAATTTATCCAAAATCGGCGTGAAAGGACGCTTTAGTTTCAGTTCGAATTTATAGTCCTCAATTTTCTTCAGCGACTCCACTTCAAGGAAGTCAGACTTCAGGAACGAGGCATTCTTGTCATCTAACACACTTTCAATCGTAAAGATGACATCGTCCGCAGTCAGCGGTTCACCGTCGTGGAACCGGATGTCTTCCCGCAACTTGAATGTATATGTCAACTTGTCATCGGACATGTCGAATGACTCTGCGATATCGGCTTTCGGTTCGTTGTTTTCATCGAAACGGAAAAGCCCGCGGAATAGAAGCGCGTCCACGTTCGTCTCCTCAAGAATCGGATTCAGTCCATCAAACTCGGATTCCGAAGCATAGATGAGGCTGTTTTCTTTCGCGGCGGGTGCTGCTTTTTTTCCACATCCTGCGACGGCAACGAGCAGGAGCATACTGATTAAGACTAGTAGTATTTTACGTTTATCCATAGTTTACCCCACTTTATATGAGTGCCGCCAGCTCGGAAAATACCCGTTTCAATTCCTGCTGAAGTCTCCATTGATTCACCCCGAGAAAACGGCAATGCACCGCATTTCCCGCGAGTCTGGTCACGCCCGCCCTCAATCCGTCGCCGACATTCATCGCTTCATGGATCGCCCGCAGATCGATTTCATCGGCCTTTTCCGAAACGAGCCAAATAGAGCCGACATACAATGCATCTTCAAGTAAACCAAGTCCATTGAGATGCAGATTGTCCGGGACGAAACGGAGGCTGTCGAAAGCGAGCAGCTCCTCTTCGACGTAAATCTTCATCATTGATTTCAATGAAGAGAAATCGAATACTTCACCGCGCATCTCGCGGCCGGGTGCGATGATTTCACCCCAAAGCAATGTGGCGCCCTTCTTAAGATGAATCGTCGTTTCCATAAGAAATTTGGAGTCCGCGAATGGGATGATCACTTCCGGCATCCATTCGAGGCGCGATTCTTCCTCCAGCTCCACGTCAATCGATTGGACGCACGTTTCGCCCGTATGCGACCGGTACACTTTCAACGCCGATTGCTGGATGATCCTCGCTTTACTTCCCGGCAATAGGCGGATCGTTATATCATTGCGATCTCCCGCCACCATGCCGCCCGACGATTCCATCACAAACACCGTCGCCGTCGGATCACTGCCTTCGTACAGCTCGCGGCTCGCCTTTAAAGGAGGCTGCTGAAATACATGCGGCATCCGTGTATAGCCTCTTCTCGGCTCAAACACCATATCCAGTTTGCCGTTATGGTGCCTCCGTGTCACTTTACTCACCACTCGCTGTTCCCGCGCCTTCTAATAGCATATTCCGTTTAATCCAATTGACGATCTGGTCGACATTTTTCCGTGTCCGGACGTCCGCTAAGACATAAGGGCGGCCGCCTCTCATCTTCTTCACGTCGCTCTCGTACAGTTCAAGGTCAACGCCGACATGCGGGGCAAGGTCCGTTTTATTGACCAATAAAAGATCCGATCTTGTCAACGCCGGGCCGCCTTTTCTCGGAATATCCTGTCCTTCCGCAACGTCGATGACGTAGATATATCCATCTACAAGTTCAGGGCTGAACGTAGCCGACAGGTTATCCCCGCCGCTCTCGACGAAAACGATGTCAAGATCTTGGAAACGTTCCTTCAATTCATCAATTGCTGCGAAATTCATGGAAGCATCTTCACGGATTGCCGTATGCGGGCATCCGCCAGTCTCCACACCAAGAATCCTGTCTTCACCCAACACGCCATGATTCATCAGGAATTGAGCATCCTCGCGTGTGTATATATCATTCGTAATAACTGCAACGTTATAGTCCTCATGCATCGCACGGGTCAATGCGTCGACGAGCGATGTTTTGCCCGACCCGACGGGACCCCCGATGCCAATACGTACTGGTTTCATATATAGAAACGCCTCCTGTCATGAAATGAATAATCTAGAATGTAAATATTCGTGCTTCATCGATGCAAGCTCGATGCCTAGCGCATTATTGCTAATATCCGCTTCCGTCAAACCGGCGACGATCCCGGCAGCCGCAACCGCCTCTTCCGCCAACAGATGCACCGCCTGCACACCTGTGTTTTGACCGAATGGCACTGCGCGTACTGCATTTGTGACAATCCCGTTCACCGATGAGAATAAATACGAAAGGACCGCATAATGCGCATCCATATTATTGACGGCGCAATAAATGCCATAAAGAATCGCATAATGGCCTTTGATTTCATTCGCCGCAATCCGATTTTTCCACTCGTCGAAAAAAGCATCCTCGACGAGCGGTGAAACCGTTTTGATGAACTGCCTGCCCAAATTGACGCTTGCATCCCTGGACTCCTTAGCGAGCTTGATAGCGCCGCAAAGGTTTTCCAAATGCAGAAGCCGATCGACGTCCCGGCCCTTTGCAGCCTTATGCGCCTCCTGAATGAGGATCGCATCGCCATATACGAGATTCTGAAAGAGGAAAGTCGTACAAAAAGCGATCAGCTCTTCCTTAGTCCGGATTGTATCCTCCTGGATATACGTCTCCATCCCGTAGGATTGCGTATATGTGCCGATCGGGAATGCCGAATCATGGATTTGGAGAAGTCTCAGAAACTGTATATCAGTGGGAATGGCCACGGTATTTGAAAGGTTGCTTGAATCGTCGTTCGGTCGTTTCATAGTCCACACCCACCTCATCCAATAATGGCGCCAACGTGTGATCTGCGCGGACGACAATTTCATCTTTTTCGATCAGTGCTGGAGTATGGCGGTTGCCAAGCTCAAATGCGGCCTTGCCCATTTCGACTATATCCTTCGGTCGGATGACGATGACCTGTTCCATTTTCGTCCGGATTGCGATGGCGCGATTGTCGTCTTCAAATAATAGATCGCCGTATTTCAAGGGCTCTTCCTGGTTGATGCGCAATGCGACATCTGTGCCTTCTGTCGTTTCCGTCCGCAGAATACGCTTGCTCAGTTCTTCCCATTCAAGTTCGACCCACTCGATGCGCTTTCCTGGAATTTCTTCTGTATCACCGATATTGCCTATGATTTTTTCAATTAGCATCTTGCATTCTCCTTCTTTTCAAAGACTTACCAATTCAGAATAAGAAGTATCTCTGTGCCATAGGTAGGACGTCAACTGGTTCGCATGTGGCGAGTTCCCCGTTAATTTTCACTTCGTATGTCTCCGGATCTACGTCGATCACAGGCATTTCGCTATTATGCTTCATGTCCGCTTTTGACACATTACGGCAATTTTTAACCGTTCCGATCATCTTCTTCAGCCCGAGTTCTTCCGGAAGACCTTCCTCCACAGCGATTTTCGGCAAGAATGTCATTGAGGAGTTTTGCGGACCTTGTCCATGGTAGCCGTACATCCGGCGGCCCATGAACGGCTGCGGCGTCGGAATCGAAGCATTCGGATCACCTGTCGCTGCGTAAACAGCGATGCCGCCTTTTATGACAACTGACGCTTTGATGCCAAAAAATGCTGGTTCCCATAAAACGATATCCGCCAATTTCCCATCCTCAATCGAACCGACTTCATGGGAAATCCCTTGGGCGATCGCAGGGTTGATCGTATATTTTGAAATATAGCGCTTGACGCGATAGTTATCATTGTCTTTCTCTTCGTCCTGCGGGAGCGGACCTCGTTGTTTCTTCATCTTATCCGCCGTCTGCCACGTCCGGATCGCCACTTCCCCGACCCGGCCCATCGCCTGGGAGTCGGATGACATGATGCTCAGAATCCCCTCATCCTGCATAATATCCTCAGCAGCAATCGTTTCCGGACGGATGCGTGAATCCGCAAAAGCGACATCTTCCGCCACGTCGCGCTTCAAATGGTGGCACACCATGAGCATGTCCATATGCTCATCGATCGTATTGACTGTAAACGGCTTCGTCGGATTCGTCGATGCCGGCAAGACATTCGGTAGTGACGCCATTTTCAACTGGTCAGGCGCATGGCCTCCGCCAGCTCCTTCAGTATGGAATACGTGGATGACACGTCCATTGATTGCATCGATCGTATCCTCGACGAATCCCGCCTCATTCAACGTATCAGAGTGCAATGCGATCTGAACGTCATATTCATCTGCCACCGTTAAGCTTTGGTCCAATGCAGACGGAGTCGCTCCCCAGTCCTCATGGATTTTCAATCCGATTGCGCCCGCGCGGATCTGTTCAACAAGCGGTGCAGGAAACGCAGCGCTTCCCTTTCCGAAGATACCGATATTTAACGGAATGTCTTCAATCTGCTGAAGCATCCGATGCAAATGCCATTTCCCCGGTGTCACCGTCGTTGCAGTAGAACCTGACGCAGGACCTGTCCCACCGCCGATGAATGTTGTCGTCCCTGCGTTCAATGCGACTTCCACCTGTTCTGGACTGATGAGGTGGATATGCGTGTCGATTGCACCCGCTGTCGCAATCAACCCTTCTCCTCCATATACCTCAGTGCCGACACCGATGATCATGCCTTGATCGACACCGTCCATCGTATTCGGATTCCCCGCCTTACCGATCCCGGCGATCCTTCCGTTCCTGATCCCGATATCCGCTTTCACGATTCCCGTATGATCAATGATTGTCGCATTCGTAATTACCGTATCCAATACCCCATCTTCGGAAGTCTTTTCACCGTTCTGCCCCATCGACACGCGAAGGGACTTCCCGCCTCCAAAAATACCTTCGTCTCCGTAGGTTGTATAGTCTTTTTCAATTTCAATCCATAAATCGGTATCCGCTAAACGGACCTTGTCACCCACAGTCGGGCCGAACATCCTTGCATACTGTTCATGTGAAATTCTCACTTAACTGTCAGCTCCTTTAAATCCGCCATCCGACGCCTTCTCAACGATTTCATCCTTCTTATGAGTGGAACCTTCCGTCAACTTATTCAACCCGAACACATGGCGCCTTCCGCCAAACTCGACGAGCTCCACTTCCTTCTCCTCGCCCGGCTCAAAACGCACCGCAGTCCCGGAAGGAATATTCAAATGCATGCCGACCGCCTGTTCACGATCGAACTCAAGAAACTTATTCACCTCAATGAAATGGAAATGAGACCCGACTTGAATCGGACGGTCGCCTGTATTTGCGACCTTCACCGTCTTCGTATCACGCCCCACATTAATTTCAATCCATCCTTCAGCAGCTTTGATCTCTCCTGGTTTCAAAAGAAAAACCCCCTTCTGTTATTGAATTGGGTGATGCACAGTGACCAATTTCGTCCCATCCGGGAACGTACACTCGATCTGCACATCCTTCACCATATCACCGACGCCTTCCATCACATCGTCCACCGTCAGCAGCTGCTTGCCTTCACTCATCAACTGCCCAACGGACTTTCCGTCACGCGCACCTTCCATAATAAAATGACAAATAAAAGCAACAGCCTCGGGATAATTCAACTTCACCCCGCGCTCCTTACGCTTGATGGCAAGCTCTCCAGCCATATGCAACATTAGTTTTTCCTGTTCAACTGGTGATAACCTCAACGAAAAACACCCCCGAATTTTTAATCAGACATTTTAGACAACTGTAGACAGTATTCTACTCCGTCCACCTATCCTATTCAATTTTTTTGATTTCTTGTGTCTTGCAAGAGTATGCAATAAAGGGCAGTCTTGCCCGATTGATTGGAACCTGGCACGATGCAGGCCGAAAGAGGTAATTGAGGAGTTACAACGATACTATTATAAGATAACCGAATTTCATTGGCAACTTTAACGGAAACCGGAACTTTTTTCTAGGGAATCGCGTCGTTAGCGGCGGATACCCCATACTGACACCCGCGAAGCAAACCTAATCGGCTGACCGGACAAGTTTTGCGCGAATCGAGGCTAGTTATGCGCGGTTTCGAGGGGGTTTTGCGCGAATTGAGGCTACTTATGCGCGATTTTCAGCAGGTTATGCTCATTTCGGGACCTTTGACACACATATAACCCCCCAAGAAATTTCCTTAACCAAAAAAGCCGCCCCGATTTATCAGGACGACCCCACTGGAATCTTCACCGCATCCGACCGCTTCATCACTTCCTCGTCATGCAAGTGGCAGGCAACGAAATGCCCTTCCTCCTTTTCAAGCCATTTCGGTTTCAGCTCCCCGCAGACCGGCATCGCGTACGGACAGCGTGTCCGGAAAACGCAGCCGGACGGCGGGTTGATCGGGCTCGGCAGCTCGCCTTTCAAAAGGATCCGTTCGCGGGATTCCTCAATGTCGGGATCCGGAATCGGAATCGCCGACAGCAGCGCTTCCGTATATGGATGCAACGGCTTATCATACAGCTGCGTACTCGTCGTAAGCTCGACCATATGCCCCAAATACATGACACCGATCCGGTTGGAAATGTATTTGACCATTGACAGATCATGGGCGATGAATAAATACGTCAATCCCTTCTCACGTTGCAGCCGCTGAAGCAGTTTGACAACTTGCGCCTGCACCGACACGTCAAGCGCAGAAATCGGCTCATCCGCAATAATGAATTCCGGATCGAGCGCAAGCGACCGGGCAATCCCGATACGCTGCCGTTGACCACCGGAAAACTCATGGGGATAGCGGTTCGCATGATCCCGGTTCAAGCCGACGTCTTCAAGCAATTCATTCACACGTGCCCGCATTTCCGCCTGTGACTTGTACATTCCATGTATCTGCATCGGCTCGGCAATGATTTCATAAACAGTCGAACGTGGATTCAACGAGGCGTACGGATCCTGGAAAATCATCTGCATTTTCTTCAGGAAGCGCTGGCGTTCGTTATCGGTCATCGTATGGACGCTGCGTCCTTCATAAAAAACTTCGCCGTCCGTTTTATTGTACAGGCCAAGAATCGTCCGTCCCGCAGTCGATTTGCCGCAGCCCGATTCCCCGACAAGCCCGAATGTCTCCCCTCTGAAAATGTCGAAGCTGATGCCGTCGACCGCCTTCAGCTTCAACCCTTTACCCACGTCAAAATGGCGTTTCAAGTCCTGTACGGATAAAATCACATCTCCAGCCATTCAATTTCCCCCTTCATCGTTGCCGTAACGGCGGACTGCGCACAAATCCCGTTCCAACTTCGAACCTGCAAGTTTCAATAGCTCGATCGATTGCCCCGTCGATGGAGAATGCAGAAGCAGCCCGTTTCCATAAAAGAATCCGACGTGCCTGACATTGCCTTTCCCTTCATCATTCGCGAAGAACAGCAGATCGCCCTTTTCCCACCGCTCCGGTTTATCCACCGGCACTTCCTCGCCGCTTTTCGCTTGATCGCCGGCATCCCGTGGGATGATATGCCCGCAAGCCTTCAGCATATTGTACGTGAAGCCCGAACAGTCAAAGCCGTACGAAGACATGCCGCCCCAGAAATACGGAAGATCCAAATAGGCAAGTCCCTCTTCGACGGCGGCTGCCGCATTCCGCTTTTTGAATGTATGGACAGATGCCGCCCGCACAATATCAGCTTTCAGGACCAATGCCTCTCCGTCCGGCGTTTCCACATGGAAATGGTCGTCGCTTTCATCGGTCAAAGGTAAAATCGTATTGAACGGCACAATCATGAGCGGCGTCCCGTCCGGTTTCCATAATTGCGCTTTCGCGACCGCCACTCTCACAAATCCACCAGCTTCCGCCAACGGAGTCGCCTTCTTCAATTGACGGAGCGGCACCCAGCCCGGATAGCCCCGTTCGTCTTTCTTCGATGGCTGCCATACCGCAATCACCTTCGCCCATTCGCCCTCGATTTCGTCGACGATTACCGGTTCGCCGTATAACAGTTGCGTTTGCACCCGGTTACCATTGCAAAGATCGAGCCGCTCTTCATACGCAAGCTTCTCCAGCCATTTATTCAGTTGAAGCGGATTGGATACCCCGTCCGCATCCATCCCCCGCGCTGATTCCGGCGAAGTCCATACCGTCGCGACCGGCACTGCGCACACATACATATTCACTGTCAACTCCGTCATTGTCCTGCCCCCTTCCCAATCAGTCCCATTCCCTTCTGATCCAATCCGAGCCCAGGTCCTTCAGGCATTCGGATGACCCTTCCAGCATAAACGATCCCGCCTGCGACAATATCCTCCGCAAGCATTAGCGGCGCATCGAAATCGCATCTCGTAATGTTCGGCTGACTCGCTGCAAAATGGGCTGCCGCCGTAATCCCGAGCTTCGTCTCAATCATGCTGCCGACCATGCATTCGACACCATATGTCTCTGCCAATGCATTGATCTTCAGCGCCTCATGGATGCCGCCTGATTTCATAAGTTTGATATTGATCAAATCCGCCGCCCGCCGCTCCAACACACGGAGTGCATCTCTCGCGGAAAACACGCTCTCATCCGCCATGATCGGCGTGATCGTATGATTCGTCACGTACTGGAGCCCATCGATATCATCTGCAGGCACCGGTTGCTCAATCAATTCGATGTCGAGCCCCGCGTCTTCCATCTTGCCGATTGCAAAGACAGCCTCTTTCGGCTTCCACCCTTGGTTCGCATCGAGACGGATTTTCGGTCCTTCCCCGACCCGTTCCCGGATTGCTCGGATCCTCTCGATATCGTCGGTAATCTCCCCGATCCCGACTTTCACTTTCAACACATTGAAACCGTCCGCAATATACCGTTCCGCGTCATCCGCCATTTCTGCGGCGTCATTGACACTGACCGTGAAGTCGGTTTCAATTTCACTTCTGTAACCGCCGAGCAATTGATAAAGCGGCATTCCGGCCAACTGGCCAAGCAGATCATGGATGGCCATATCGACAGCGGCCTTCGCACTTGTATTGCGGACGATTGACCGTTTCAGCAGGCGGAAGACCTCCTCGCGATTCCGTAAATCCTTCCCTAGCAAAAGTGGAGCAATGACCTCTTCAATCGTGTATGTAATGCTTCCAAGTGAATCGCCCGTGATGACGTGGGTCGGGGGTGCTTCCCCCCAACCGATTCGTCCGTCTTCACAGGTCACTTTCACGTAGATCGCATAGGCCGTCGTCACCGTTCGCAACGCCGTTTTAAACGGCTTTGTCAGCGCCACTGCGACAGGAATTATTTCGACTGAACGGATGCGCATTCATTCCACCCCCGGCAAAATCGTCAACGTCTTATTATCTGCGTCAAGCTTTGCATCGACCCCTAGCGGAATCGCGAAATGCGGCTCGCAGTGGCCTATCTTGAAGCCCTCCACAACCGGATTATTCAAGCCGCCCAAATAATGGCGGAACACGTCATCCAACGACAAGGTCCTTTGTTGTTTCTTCGGCTCAACGTCAGAGAAATCCCCGATGACGATGCCCGCAGCATCAGCAAGTTTCCCTGCCATGCGCAGTTGGTTCAGCATCCCATCGACCCGATACGGTTCCTCGCCGACGTCTTCAATGAACAGCAGCTTGCCCTTCGTATCGATTTCGAATTTCGTACCGATCGTATTGGACAGCAATGATAGATTTCCACCAACAAGCTCGCCTTGCGCACTACCCCCTGCAAGTGCCGTCAGCCGTGAAATCTCTTCCGTATAATGAAGCTCCATCGGTTCGAATAATTGTTGGAACATCTTCGCAGACAGCTCGCTGAAACTGTCTTTCCCGACGCACGAAGCGAGCATCGGACCATGGAAGGTGACAAGATCCGAATAGAGACCGATTGCGGTATGGAGGAAGGTGATGTCGCTGAATCCCCAGAACACTTTCGGGTTTTCCCGGATCAGTTGCAAATCCAACCGATCGGCATAGCGGGCCGAACCGTAGCCGCCCCCCGCACAAATGATGCCGCTGATCGAAGGATCCGCGAACATGTCTTCCAAATCCTGCAGCCTCTCATCATCCGTTCCTGCCAAATAGCCGTTAACATTTTTCACATGTTGTCCGAATTTCCATTTCAGGCCAAGCTGTTCCAGAAAAGAGAGCGAGCGTTCAAGATTCTCTTGATTCGGCGGGCTTGACGGCGCGACTATGCCGATCGTATCCCCCTGCTGAAGCCTTTTCGGTCGTATTCTCATTACCCTGCACCTCTTTCAATCAAAAATCATCGTACTCCCGCATAATATCATTCATATACGCATAAATTTCATTTCTCGCGCATAAATCACTGGAATTACGCATAAACTCGCTGACACGCGCATAACGCCTGCAACTAGTTCATGAATTGTCGAAAGGCATTTGGCGCGACTAACTGCTTACATATAATTGGATTTCCCGCGGGCTCAAATTGGAAAGTCGCGGCGCCATGACGGACACCGCGACTTGTTCATTCATTAGTTCTTATCTGCGTATTTCAAGTCGACATAGCCGACAGGGTGGCGCAGAATGCCGGAAACGCCTTCTTTTTCAAGTGATGTCGAGTTGTAGAAGTATAGTGGGAATACAGGCATTTCGTCCATGAGGAGCTTATCGGCCTGCTTCAACAACTCCCAACGTTTGTTTTCGTCCGTTTCATTTTTAATGTCCGCAATGAGCTTATCATATTCAGCATTCGACCATGTTGTACGGTTCATGGAAGAGCCGGTGATAAAGCTTTCAAGCGCGTTCACAGGGTCTGCATAGTCATGCAGGAATGAGGAACGGGACATTTGGTATTTGAACTCTTTTTGCTCGGAAAGGAATACTCCGCTTTCCACGTTTTGCAGCTCTGCGTCAACGCCGAGCACTTCTTTGAACTTGGATTGAAGGGCGATCGCGATGTTCTGATGCGATTCGCTCGTTGAATAAGAGAGTGTCACTTTCGGAAGCTCCGTATAGCCTTCCTCTTTCATTCCTTCTTCCAAAAGTTGTTTCGCTTTTTCCGGATTGAAGGAGACGAGGTCGCCTACTGTTTCACGGAATTCTTTGCCGTCCGGCCCGATGAAGCCGTATGTGACGAAGCCATGTGCCGGCTTCTCGCCATTTTTCGTTACAAAATTGACGATTTCCTCTTGATCGACCGCATACGCGAATGCTTGGCGGATCTTTTTATTCGTAAATGGCTCCATTGACGTGTTGAAGCGGTAGAAATACAAGCCCGCTTGGTCATCGATGCGAAGTTCTTTGCTGTCCTTTAATTGATCCGCAATTTCAGACGGTACGCCCGTCACGTCCAACTCATTGGATTGATACATTTGATAAGCTGTCGTCGTGTCATTGACCATTGCCCAGTGGACTTTATCCAAATTGACTGCGTCAGCATCCCAATAATGTTCGTTCTTTTCAAATTCGAAGCTTACATCGTGGCTCCATGCGGACAATTTGAATGGTCCGTTCCCTACGAAAGTTGCAGCTTCCGTATGCCAAGTCGGATCGGCTGAAGCCACTTTTTCGTTGATCGGGAAGAAGCTTGGGTTTGTGATGATATTCAAGAATGCTTCGTTCGGAGACGTCAATTTGACGACGAACGTCTTCTCGTCCTTCGCTTCGATTGCGATGTCATCTGGAGAGCCTTCCCCAGTATTGTACTCTTCCGCTCCTTCGATGAAGTATGCTAGGAATGCCGCTGGTGATGCTGTTTCCGGATTCAGCATATGTTTCCAAGCGAATACGAAATCGCCAGCTACGACCGGATCGCCGTTCGACCATTTTGCGCCATCACGGATTGTGAATGTATACGTCAATCCGTCATCGGAGATATCGATTTTTTCAGCTGTCGCTTCGACCGCTTTATGGTCCTTATCAAGACGTGTCAGACCTTCCATGATATTGTTCAGTGCACTCCAGGACACTGCGTTAAACCCGATGGATGGATCGAACGATGTCGGCTCTTCCCCGTTATTCATTAGGAGAATCTTCTCTCCTGCAGCCGCCTCTTCCTTTTTACCCTCTTCTTTTCCATCTTCCGTCTTCGTATTTTCTGCCGGTTTTTCAGGCTCCTTGCCCGCTTCCTTGTTTGCAGTACATGCCGCAAGAACAAGTGCAAGCATTGCCACCATCAAAAATGATAACCACTTCTTCATACCAATAGCCCCCTTGTTGATATATGACTTACAAAGCACTTTCGTGCGAAAAACCTAGTTTTGACCAATCACTTTCTTCGCCCTGTCATCCTGCAGCCAGCAATCGACTGCATGAGTTTCGGATAAGCTGGTCGTTGCAGGATAGATGCGTTCACATACTTCCATGGCGAACGGGCATCTCGCCGTGAACGGACAACCGATTGGCGGAGAAAATAGATCCGGCGGGGTCCCTTCGATCGGCTGAAGTTCCTCTTCCTTCAAGTCGAGCCTCGGCACAGAAGCGAGAAGCCCTTTTGTATAAGGATGCTGCGGTGTATAGAACACTTCGCGCTTATCGCCGATTTCAATGACTTTCCCTGCATACATGACCGCAATCCGATCTGCGATTTTCGCCACAACTCCCAAATCGTGCGTGATGAGAATGATTGAGACGCCCGTACGTTCCTGAATCTCTTCAAATAGTTCTAGAATCTGTGCCTGGATTGTGACGTCCAGTGCAGTTGTCGGCTCATCAGCTATTAGCAGTTCAGGCTCGCAGATCAGAGCGATTGCAATGACAATCCGCTGACGCATCCCTCCGGAAAACTGATGGGGATATTGTTTCATTCGTTCATCGGGATTCGGGATACCGACCACTTCCAGCAAGTTGATCGCTTTTTGAAGCGCCTCGGCTTTACTCACTTTTTGATGGGTCCGCAACCCTTCCGTCAACTGCTCGCCGATTTTAAGTGTCGGGTTCAAGGCGGTCATCGGATCTTGGAAGATCATCGAAATGTCGACCCCTTGCACCTTTCTCATCTCGGATTTATCGAGCTTCGTCAAATCTTTCCCTTTAAACAGGACTTTTCCATTTTTAATGCGTCCCGCAGGTTTTGGAATGAGTCCCATGATCGTATTCGCGGTGACGCTTTTTCCACAGCCCGACTCCCCGACGATGGCAAGAGTCTCCCCTTTATACAGATCGAACGAAACGCCGCGCAGAGCTTGTACTTCCCCCCCGAACGTCTTAAAAGATACATGCAGATCCTGAACGGAGAGCATGACATCCGTAAATGTTTTAGTACGCTTACGCGATTGTTTCAGGCCTGGCGCAATCGCGGTCCCGCCTTGATTTTCATCAATCGGTGCAAATTTTTTCATGTCCAAACCTTTCACCCCCTCAGTTTCGGATCAAGTGCATCTTGCATACCGTCTCCGAGGACGTTAAATGCAAACATTGTCATTGAAATGAAGAACGCAGGGAAGAATAACCTCCACCAATGTCCTGATAAGATGACAGGCAATGCGTCATTCGCCATAACCCCCCAGCTCGCAACAGGCGCCTGGATGCCTAGCCCGATGAAGCTTAAGAAGGCTTCCGCGAAAATGGCGCTTGGCACAGTCAATGTCATTTGGACAATGATTGGTCCCATTGTATTGGGAAGCAAGTTCTTCCGAATAATTCTAGGTGTTCTCGCTCCGAAAGATTTCGAGGCCGTAACAAATTCATAGTTTTTGATTTGCAGCACCTGCCCCCTGACAATACGGGCCATTCCGACCCATCCGGTGATTGTCAGCGCAACGATGATCGTCGTCAAGCTTGGACCCATGATGACCATTAACAGAATGACGACAAGCAGATGAGGAAGCCCATAAAGGATTTCAATGATCCTCATCATGACGGTGTCCGTCCTTCCGCCTTTATAACCGCTAATTCCGCCGTAGATAATGCCGATGAAAAAGTCGATCAAAGCGGCGGCAACACCGACGAACAGTGAAACGCGAGCGCCATGCCAAGTTCTCGTGAAGACGTCCCACCCTTTGTCGTCCGTCCCAAACCAATGTTTCGAAGATGGCGCCAAGTTCTGGTTTGCATATTGCGTTGTTTCTATATTATGTGGTGATAGAATCGGAGCAAAAATTGCGAACAATGTCAGAATAATTAAGAATACTAGCCCACCCATCGCCAATTTGTTCTTCCGCAATCTACGCCAGGCATCCTTCCAATAGGAAAGTGATGGACGTACGACTGATTCCGCTTTCTCCGCATCTTTCCCTATTGGTTTGAACCATTCATCCGGGACTTGAACTTTTTGCTGATGACTTACCATCACGCATCACCTTCCTTTCGGTGAAGTTTAATGCGCGGATCAAGGAATCCATAGACGATATCTACTAAAAACAACATGAATACGAGGAAGGAGCTATAGAATACGGTCGAACCCATGATGACTGGGTAGTCCCGGTTATTGATGCTCTCGACGAAATATTTTCCCATGCCCGGAATCGCAAAAATCTTTTCGATGACGAATGTTCCCGTCAAAATTCCCGCAAGCATCGTCCCCATGATTGTGACGATCGGCATAAGCGCATTGCGCAATGCGTGCCGAAGGACGATGCGCATCGGCGATAATCCTTTCGCCCTCGCCATTTTCATATAATCCTGCGTCAAGACTTCTAACATGCTCGACCTTGTCAGACGTGCAATGATTGCCGTCGGACCAGTGGCAAGCGCCAATGTCGGCAAAATCATATGGAGAGGGCTGCTCCACGTAGCAGGCGGGAGTAGATTCCAGTTGACCGCCACTTGCTGGATCAACACCGTCGCCAATACGAAGTTAGGAACGGATATCCCGATAACAGCGAATGCCATCGCCGCATAATCGATGATGCCATTATGTCGCAATGCAGCGAATGTCCCTAACGTAATCCCCGATATGACAGCAACGAGAATCGTCACCATCCCAAGCTCGAATGAAATCGGAAAGCCTCTGGCAAGTAATTTATTCACCGACTCGTTCGGTTTTTTAATGGATGGTCCGAAATCGAACGTCGCAATTGACTTCAAGTAGTGCACATATTGCACATGTGTCGGTTGATCTAGCTTATAGAACTTCTCCAGATTCGCCTGGATTGTCGGATTCGATGTCCGCTCTTCATCGAACGGCGAGCCTGGTATCGAATGCATTAAGAAGAATGTCAGTGTCGCGATGATGAGGATTGTCGCAATCATCATGAAGAATCTCTTAACTATGTAAATTGCCACGCGCCACTCCCCCTTAGCAGAACTTTGTTTGCATTGCCAACTCGACCATCACGAGCATTGCCCGGTACGCTTCGAGAATATCTTTCGCTTCAAATTTCACGATGGTTGTATCCGGCTCGATTTCACACCCCGGCATGAGCGCGGCCCATTCCGCTTGACCATAGTTCGTGAATTCAATTCGTAAAACCGGGTTTGCCGGAGGTACGAGCGGTTTAATTGCTAAGCGTTTAGTAATCGCTTCTGCAGTCTTTTCCTCGATTAATGCATGCGCCTTTGTCGGATGCAACGTCTTGACAGCGGAACGGGAAATCGACTGCTTGACAGCGGCGGTCACAATCCCAGGAATCAAGGCTTGCGCTTCCATACATGCACGATCATCCCCGGCGACCATGATGACAGGAACTCCGTAATGACCCGCTACATATGCGTTTAAGCCAAGCTCGCCGATGGCCACGTCATTGATATGCATATTCCTGACGCCAAAGGTCATTGAATGGCTCATGACACCTGGCTGACCTGCCCTTGCGTGATATCCGGCAAAGATAGCACCGTCAAATGACTCATCCAGTCCCTGCACCATAGAAAACGCTTTCATACCACCGGTTATCAAATCTGCATCAGGATGTAACTCCTCCAAAAGCAGATTGTTCATTTGGGAATGGCTATCATTCACAAGGACTTGTTCAGCTCCTTGTCCGATCGCCGCTCGTATGATAGCGTTTGCTTCCTCTGTCATAATACGCCGCGCACGTTCATAATTATGTCTGGCAGAATCGACAAACGTGTAATCAGGCAGCCCCGTGATCCCTTCCATATCAACGGATACGTAAATCTTCATTTCTATTTCCCCCATCTCTCCATCTCTCTGAATTAATAGCCTAGTCGGTTAATTGGTAAGTTCAATCCTATCAAACTTTTGAGAATATTACAATACGGTTTCAAAAAATAAAACCGCCACCCAGTTTCCCGGATGGCGGTTGATTATCGATCAGAACCGATAATTATTTATTCACTTACACCCAAATCATACAAGTATAGATCAGAGCCTGGGTCGATTGAGTAGTTAACAACGCGCTTGTTAACGCCCATTAGGTAGTAACGGTATACAGTTGGTGCAACCGGAACTTCTTCAGCCATAAGCGCTTGCCATTGTTTGTAGATATCTTTACGGTAGTCTGAATCAAATGCCTTTTCAGATGTACCAGCTGCAAGAAGCTCATCGTTCTTCTCGTTTGTGAAACGGCTGTAGTTGAATGCAGCATCTCTGCCGTATAGGCCAGATGGATCTGGGTCAGAACCAGTTCCCCATGCTCCTTGGTAGATGTCGATTTTTGGATCATCTGCTTTAACCATGTCATAGAACGAGTTGAACTCGTGTAGACGTCCGTCTAGAAGTTGTACTTTAATTCCGACGTCAGCCCAGTTTTGCATATAGAACTGTGCAATCGGCTCAGCAGTTTCTCCACCTGACATGGAAGCGAAGTTAAGAACGAATTCTTCACCTTTGTCATTTTCACGGAATCCATCGCCATTAACGTCTTTATATCCTGCTTCGTCAAGAAGTGCTTTCGCTTTTTCAGGATCATAAGATGGTGTTGCAAGGTCCGCATCATGGAAGCTTGCGAATACAGGAATGATCAATGATGTTGCAGGGAAACGAAGACCGTGGTAAAGTTCTTTACCGATTGTTTCGTTGTCCATTGCATACCACATAGCTTGACGAACAAGTTTGTTAGCCATTTTAGCATTTGGATCTGTTACGTTTGTTTTCTTTTCAGGATCCCATTTACCAAGTTTGAACCCGATATATGTGTATGCATAGTCAATATCCGCAAGAAGCTCGATATTGTCGATTTCTTTTGCATTTAGATATTGATCAACTGGGATTGAAGCGATATCAGCATCGCCTTTCTTAAGTGCTTCAAGGATAGAAGCGGAGCTTACAACTTTCAAGACCAGTGATTTAAGATTAGGTTTACCTCTCCAGTAGTCATCATTGCGGACGTATAGGACAGATTCACCTGGGATGATTTTTTCAACTTTGTAAGGACCGAAGCCGATTGGGTTCACACGGATTTTATCGGAAGCTTCAAGTTCTTCGATTGTAATTTCGCCAGTCATAACATCCCCTACGTGGTGCCTAGGTGTTGCATATGACCAAAAACCAGACAATAGGGATGGTGTTGCTTCTGTGAATGTGAATGAAATTTGTTTCTCGTCATCTGAAACTTCGATACCAGAGATTTCTGTTGTTTTACCTTCGTTGTATTCCGGCATACCAACAACGTTTTCAATCATGAAATCGTAACGGTCTCCAGTGTAATCAGGGTGACCAAGCAATTGGTATGAGTAAAGAAGGTCACTTGCTTTTACCGGCTCGCCGTCATGCCATTTTACACCATCTTTGATAGTTAATGTGAGTGTTTTATTGTCTTCTGAAATTTCGTAAGTAGCTGCACCGTCATTAGTGATCAAGTAATCTCCATCTGAAGATAGTAGAGCCTCATCAAATTTCTCGATAACTTGAGCATCAAATGTCCCTGAGTAGAACACACGGCTTAACGTACCTTCAAACGGAGTGTCTGTTACCATAGCCCACGTCAATTCTCCGTCTGCCATTGGCTCAGCATTGTTCGTTACTTCGAACGGGAAATCAAGGCCTGCGCTTGGATCCTCAGCCGGCTTCTCTTCCGTTTTTGGTTCTTCTTTCTTTTCTGGTTCTTTTGCCGGTTCTTTATCACCAGCGCCTTCTTTTTCTTTGCCAGTACATGCAGCTAAAAATACGCTGAGAACAAGCAACAGACTCGCAAGTAGCATAAACTGCTTCTTTGCCATTTGTATTACCTCCCCTTATTTTTTAGGCTAATCTTTGCCTTGCGTCTGACGCGCGTTTGACCGCTTGCCCGACGTAATTTATACACAGCATCATTACTAGGATCAGCAATGCTGCAGGTAACCAAACCCACCACTTGTTCTTTATAATATCGGGATTCCTTGCGAACGAAATTAACGTTCCAAGTGAAGGAGTTCCAGCGGGCAGGCCGAATCCTAAGAAAGTCAGCCCGGTCTCGATCCCGATATTGTTAGCAAGCGTAAGTGTCATATTAACTATGACGAGTGAACTTAAGTTAGGGAACATTTCAAAGAACATGATTTTGAAACTTGGAGTCCCTAATGTCTTGGAAGCGTTAATGTAATCAAGCTCCCTTTCCTGAAGAGCCCTGGAGCGGATTAGCCTCGCTTTTCCAAACCAGGCGAAAATACTCATGATCAGGATGAATGTAAATACATTATAGTTTGGTACAATAGTTACAAATACAATAATGAACATCAATGACGGCAATACCATGAGGAATTCAAGAATACGCATCATAACATTGTCGGCTGCGCCTCCGTAATACCCAGATATCAGGCCGTATGTCAAGCCAATCAACCCGGCAATGAGTGTGACTGCGACTCCGATTGTGAGCGAGTTCCGTGTCCCGATCATCAACTGGCCAAATACGTCTCGCCCTCCATCATCTGTCCCGACCCAATTATCTAAGGAAGGCGGCTTCCAGACGTTTAAGAAGTTCACTCGCGTCAATGCTGTTTGGTCAACGAATAATGGCGAAATGTAAGCCGATAATACGATGATTGTAAACAAAATTAATGAGCCCAACGCCATTTTATCGTGCATTATTTCACGCCAAATCGTACGCAAAAGCGATGGATTATTTAGTTTTTCTTGAGCAATCAATTTTTTTTCATCTATGACTGGATTTGTCATTACTTTCCCTCCTCTTCCTTCTCTTCATCTTCTATTCAATACGTATACGAGGATCGACAATGCTGAGGATAATATCCGATAGCAAAGTCCCTATGATTACGGCAGCACCGGAAACCATGACGAGTGCCGTAACGACAGTGAAATCTCGTTGCGCAATGGATTGAAGGAAAAGTTGTCCGAGACCGGGATAACTGTAAATGGATTCAATGAATATTGAACCGGAAATTAGACCCGTGATTTCATACCCGAGAAAAGCCGCAATCGGCAAGAGGGAGTTTCGCAAGATATGGCGGGTATACACCTTACCCTCAGGTACACCTTTAGAACGGGCAGTCTTTACATAATCCTTGATCTTCTGGTCAATAATATCATTCCGTAAATATTGGATTGTTCCGTACGTACCTATTAAAGCACCTGACATAACCGGCAAGAATAAATGCTTGGCTCTGTCGACGATATATTCCCAGCTTCCTGGGTCTATTCGTATATTTCCGCTTCCTCCAATCGGAAACCATCCCAATATGAAAGAGAAAAGGAACAGCATCAATAAGGCGAAAATGAATAATGGAGTCGCAAAAGCAAAATAGTTATAGGTTACAATCATTTTATCCGCCCATGTATCTGTCCATCTTCCCGCTACAATTCCTAGCGGTATGGCTAACAGATAGATGACAATAGCTGTGAAAAGTGACAGAAGCACTGTGTTTTCGATCCTGCCCGCCAATAACGATGTTACTGGCTGTTTATGGACATATGACTGTCCGAAATCACCTTGTACCGCTTTTCCGATCCACCGCCCATATTGTTCGTACCATGGATCGTTCAGACCTAATTTTTCACGAATTTTCTCTACCTGCTCCGGTGAAACGTTAGGATTCGACATGAACGCCCCCGTTACCGCATCACCCGGCATCGCTTTTGAAAGCATGAAGATGATGAGACTGAGGAGGATGAGCTGCGGAATCATGAGCAATGCTCTTCGTAAAATGAATTTCAACATTTACTTCATCCTCCTTATAGCATGGCGACGGAATGCGTATCCGAGACTCTCTTCAAGTCGAACATCCGCCCATCTTTGTCGAAATAGTTATTATACTCAGTTTGGTATTCCTGATTGATTGATTGACGTAAATGCATCTTCTCAAAACGTTTTTCTGGATTCATTTCTGGAATCGCAGCAATCAACCGTTTTGTATAGACGTGCTGTGGGTTGTTGTAGATATCGGATGCCGTCCCTTCCTCTACAAAACGACCCCGATACATAATGCCGATCCGGTCGCACATATGCTGGATGATCCCTAAGTCATGCGAGATAAATAGATACGTCAAGTTGAACTCCTCTTGAATTTCCTGCATGAAGTTCAATACTTGAGCCTGAACGGATACGTCCAACGCGGAAACCGGCTCATCCGCAATGATCAATTTCGGATTTAATGCGAGTGCACGCGCGATCCCGATCCTTTGCCTTTGCCCGCCTGAGAATTGGTGGGGGTATTTATAGATCGATTCAGGGCTTAAACCAACACGCGCCACCAACTCTTGTACTCTCAATAACTCTTCTTTAGGAGATAGTCTCTCAAAGTTGCGAAGAGGCTCCGCAATGATATTCAATACGTTTTTCCGTCCGTTCAAAGATGAATACGGGTCCTGGAAAATCATTTGAATATCTTTCGTGTAATTGCGTCTTTCGGCCCTGCTTAGTTTAGCAAGGTCCTTTCCTTCAAACAGCATTTCCCCACTAGTCGCTTTATTCAAGCCGATAAGCGCACGTCCGGATGTCGTCTTGCCGCAACCTGATTCTCCAACCAGACCATAAGTCTCACCGGGTTGCAATTCGAAGCTGATGCCATCGACGGCTCTGACATGATCTACTACTTTACGGAAAAAACCGCCCCGAATCGGGTAATGTACTTTCAAATCATTAACTGTTAGTAGCGACATATTCTTTCTCTCCTACTCTGTCCTCCGGGAAGTAGAACGTTTTATAGCATGAGCATCGGACAAAATGGTTCGGTGCCGCTTCATGCATTTCCGGTATCTCCTCATGGTCCTCTTCAGGAATCCATGCGATCCGCGGTGCGAAACGGCACCCTTTGCGGTCGAGGTTCTGAATGGATGGAACGATTCCATCAATGACATGTAATTTCTCTTTTCCTTCCATATTGGAAGGGATAGAATTCAATAATGATCTTGTATACGGATGCAGTGGGTTTTCAAAAAGGTCTTTCACATCTGCTATTTCAACGACTTCCCCTGCATACATGACGACGACGCGGTCTGCCATTTCAGCAACAACTCCGAGGTCATGCGTGATCAGGATGATGCCAGTTTTCATCTGGTTTTGCAGTTCTTTCATCAAATCCATGATTTGTGCTTGAATCGTAACGTCCAAAGCTGTCGTAGGCTCATCCGCCAGTAGAAGGACCGGGTCGCATGCAAGTGCGATTGCGATGACGACACGTTGTCTCATCCCACCCGATAATTCATGCGGATATTGCTCATAGACGCGTTGCTCGTTTTTAATACCTACTCTCCGAAGTAGTTCCAATGTACGTTTTTTCTTTTCACTCGCGGACAGTTTCATGTGATAATCCATCGGCTCTTCGATCTGCCGTCCAATTATCGCGAGTGGATTCAAAGCGGTCATCGGATCTTGGAAGATCATTCCGATGTCTTTCCCTCTTACTTTGTCCAACCGTGAGCGTGTTAACGTCAGCAGATTTTGTCCGGCAAAGTTCACTTGTCCTTCAAGCTTCGTTGCTTTCCGGTCATGCAGCCCCATTACAGAAAGGGCCAATGCACTTTTACCACAACCCGATTCACCGACGATTGCAACGACTTCGTTTTCGTGGACTGTAATGGAAACTCCATCTACCGCGGCATAATAGTCGCCCTTAATATTGAATGACGTACGAAGATCTTTTATTTCCAAAACCGGGTTTTTCAATAGAACTTCCTCCTTACAAACTGACACTTTACCGAATAACTAATATTCAGACTTCATTCGAAGTTATTGAACTCAATATACTACACATCATAAGTCCTGACAATACTGTTTTTTTAGAATATCTAAATCTTGTATTATTTCTAATGTGACAAATATGTTACAAACGTTGCTAACTAAACGTTTTCTTAATGATTTTTTAAATTAAAATATTTTTCATTTATTCGTCATGCACAACAAAAAAACAGGAAGAAAAAGCCATTGTTATATGCCAATAGCCTCTTCTCCTGTTTAATTATTCATTTCATATCATTAATTTGACGAACTCGCAGCCGAGGAAGCTGCAACAGCCGCAACCGTTGCGGCCATCACCGCCTGTTGCGCCTGCAAAATCAATTCGACGGATGAGGCAAGACTGACACTCACCTCATCGGCTCTTTCCGTCAACCCATGCATCACATGGCCGATAGCGACTGACAGAGCCATTCCCTTGTTCCATTTGAACCGTTTCGATTGCTCCAATTGCTTTGCAAGGAGGATGATATCCTGGATTTTCGCGTCCTCGACCTCGAAAACTGTCAGGAATCCGACCATTGGATAATGGATTGGCTTCGCTTTTAATTCCTCACGGAGCCTCTCGTAAAGTTCCCAAGCCCTTTTAACAAGCCGTGGCTGGAAAGCGATATCCATATACGTCATGACTTGCGACAGCCACTGAAGCTCATTGCCCGTCCGGAAACCTTCTTCATGCAACGCATCGTAATAAGAACGCATCGCCTTGGCATGCTCTACGGGGTCTTCCCCCATTTTCCCGAGCAGTACTGCATACGCATAATCATCATCAGATGTAAGAAAATAATGCTGTTTTTTCATCGCGTCATATAGTTTTTTAGCGCGGTGCGCCTCTTCCTCTAGACTTGCGCTATCATCGTCCATAAGCAGCGCGGCAAGATAGGAATGAATCGAGTTCCGGAACCCGGCCTGCTTCAACGTCCGCTGCTTATCCATCAGACGATCGGCTCCCTCTTCCACCGAGTCGTCGGCTTGTGTTAGAAATGCAGCCATCATCGGCAACAGATGTCCGCGCAATGGTGAAAACCAGCCTGCCCTTTCCTTCAAGGCGGCCATGGCGCGGTTGAAATCCATAGCATTAAACTCTTTCTCCGCCGTCACATAATACGAAGTGATCGTCAACACAACGTTCTTGTCGACGCTCCAGCCTGCCAAAGATTTCACTTTGTCATATGTCGTTTCCACTTCCTGTCTGATCAAATCCAAATGCATGCCGTACAACTCCTTTGCTATATGTACGTCATAGGTGCCTAAAAGGTTTCAGTGTTAATTGACAATTTCAACTTTCACTACGCTCGCCTTCACCAATTCGCGGATCTTTTCCAATTCATCCCGATGAAAAGCTTCGACAATCGCGCTCCCGACGATAACGCCGTCCGTATGATTGCCCATTTCCCTTACTTGTGTCGGTGTCGAAATGCCGAACCCAGCCAATACCGGCACAGTACAGATCCGCTTGACACGCTGCAAATGAGAGTAAATATCCTCACGGAAATCATTCCGCGCACCCGTAATTCCATTAACGGTAACGGCATATAGAAACCCTTCCGCGCTTTCCGCTATCCTTGCAATCCGTTCATCAGGACTTGTCAACGACACGAGCGGAATCCATGCGATATCCGTCTCTCTCAATTCATTGCGAAGCGGCACGCTCTCCTCAAGCGGTAAATCCGGGATGATCAAGCCATTAATCCCCGCCTGCTTGCACGCTTCGACAAATTGCGGCACGCCGAACGCTAAAACCGGATTCAAATATGTCATGACGACTAAAGGTACCGTCACTTCACCCTTGCATCTCTCAAGCTCCTCCAACACGTTCCGTAGCGTCACGCCATCCGCAAGTGCCCGCGCTCCCGCCTGTTGGATCGCTTCCCCATCCGCCACCGGGTCTGAAAACGGGATGCCGATTTCAATTGCTGTCACACCCGCTTCCTGTAAAAAGAGCAGCTTCTCCTTCAACTTTCCTAGACCTCCATCGCCAGCCATCATATATGGTACGAACGCCTTTTTACCTTCGTCATTACATTCACGGATTCTCTTCTCCAACGTCTTCATTCCACTCCACCTCCAAGCACATCACGTACCGTCTGCATATCCTTATCCCCGCGTCCCGACAAACAGACGACGACAATTTGGTCCTTCCCCATGCGATTCGCCAAGTCCACTGCAAACTGGATGGCATGCGCACTTTCGAGGGCAGGGATGATACCCTCCGTCCTTGAGAGTAATTGCAAGCCTTCCAGCGCTCCCGCATCCGTCACAGCCTCATATTTCACCCTTCCGATGTCATGCAAGTGGCAATGCTCCGGCCCGACTGCAGGGTAATCAAGCCCTGCCGAAATTGAATGCGCTTCTTGAATGAAACCGTCATCGTCCTGTAGCACATACATATATGCCCCATGCAATACGCCTTCCTTCCCGTCCGCAATCGCAGCCGCATGAAGCCCTGTCTCCACTCCACTCCCCGCCGCTTCGACACCATATAGCGCAACTCCCACATCTTCGACAAACGGATGGAACATGCCAATCGCATTGCTCCCGCCACCGATGCACGCAACAACCGCGTCAGGCAAGCGCCCTTCCTTCTCCACAATCTGCCGACGCGTCTCCACGCCAATCACTCGCTGGAAATCACGCACAATTTCCGGGAATGGATGCGGTCCGAGCGCAGATCCTAATATATAATGCGTATCTTCCACATTCGCGACCCAATAGCGGAGCGCTTCATTGACGGCATCCTTCAATGTGCCCGAGCCTTTGTCGACTGATACGACCTTCGCTCCAAGCAGCTCCATCCGGAACACATTCAGCTCCTGTCGACGGATATCCTCTTTCCCCATGAAGACGACACATTCCAGACCGAACAGCGCGCAAGCCGTCGCCGTCGCCACACCATGCTGCCCGGCACCCGTCTCCGCCACGATTTTCCGTTTCCCCATCCGCATAGCAAGCAGCGCCTGCCCGAGCGAATTATTGATCTTATGGGCACCCGTATGATTCAAATCCTCCCGCTTCAAGAATATCTTTGCGCCCCCGACCTTCTCCGTCAACCGCTCCGCAAAATATAGCGGATTCTCCCTGCCGACGAAATCACGTAAATAATAGTCCAGTTCCTCCTTAAACTTCAGATCGGCCTTCGCCTCCCCATACGCATTCTCCAATTCAATTAATGCAGACATCAACGTCTCCGGCACATATTGCCCACCGAACTTCCCATACCTACCTTTTCTCATCTCTACCGCCATCTCAGCTCTCCTCCTCTTTCACTGCGCGAATGAATTCGCGGATCAACGTTGGATCTTTCTTCCGATCAATCTCCACCCCACTCGACACATCCACCATGTATGGACGAACTTGCCGAATCGCTTCCTTCACATTTTGCGCATTCAGACCGCCCGCCAAAATCAGGCGGTCTGTGGGCACATTCTGCTCCACCAGACTCCAGTCAAACACCTTCCCACTTCCGCCTTTGAATTCAACACCCGGTGTATCGAACAAGACATACTCCGTCTCATAGTTAGACACTTTCGCTACATCTTCACTGCCGCGCACTGATAATACTTTAATGGAAGGAAGACCAACTTTTTTAATGAATTCTTCCGTCTCATCGCCATGATATTGGATATAATCGAGCGGCACATCCTGAAAAGTCGACCCCAATTCCTCTTGCGTCGCATTGACGAAAACCCCAATCTTCATGACGTGATCCGGAACAAATCGTGCCAGTTCCTTCGCTTGCGCAATCGCGACACGGCGTCTGCTCGGTGCAAACACGAAGCCGACCGCATCCACACCCGCTTCCACCGCAGCTATTACATGCTCAGGCTCCATCAACCCGCAAATTTTCACTTTCGTCATAGCGGCACACCTGCCTTCGGAACTTGCAGTGAACGGAGCGAGTCTTCAACGGAAGCGCTCCGCATAAGCGATTCTCCTACGAGGACAGCGCTCGCTCCGGCTGTCGCTGCCCGTTTTGCATCTTCCGCGTCCATGATTCCGCTTTCGCTGATGAATATGCGGTTTTCATTGAACGGAAAATGCTGCGCTACCTCTTCTGTCCTTGCAAGATCCACTTCGAACGTTTTCAAATCCCTGTTGTTAACGCCAATCAGTTTTGCGTTCACTGAGAGTGCACGGTCCAGTTCTTTTGCGTCATGGACTTCCACTAGCACTTCGAGTTCTTGGTCCGTTGCATAGTTATGAAGCCTTTGTAATGTCGCATCATCAAGCGCCGCCACTATGAGCAAAATAACGGAAGCACCCGCCTGTTTCGCACGGTCAATTTGCACTTCATGAATGATGAAATCCTTGCAGAGCAACGGTATTTTTACCGCTTCAGCAACCGATGCTAAGTCTTCGTATGAACCTTTGAAAAAGGTAGAATCCGTCAATACCGAGATGCACGCCGCGCCTGCTTGCTCATAAGTCTTTGCCTGCGCGACCGGATCCGTATTTCCGGCAATCATTCCCTTAGAGGGGGATGCGCGTTTCATTTCCGAAATGACTTCCAAGCGATTTGATTGCTTTAGCGTTTCAAAAAGGGCGGGCCGTTTCGACATTGTTTCACATGAAACGACACGTTCCTCCATTAGCAGCTGTTTCACTTCAAGCCGTTTCGTTTGTAAAATCTTTTCTAAAATTGTCATCGCACCATCGCCTCCTGCCTGATTTGTTCACTGAAGGCGACGACAGCATCCAATTTCTGGAGCGCGTTGCCTGAAAGAATGCTGTCAGTCGCCCGTTCAATCCCCTCCTGAATCGAATCGGCAACGCCGTTCGTGAACAATCCTAAACCTGCATTGAACACAACCGTGTCAAAGCGCGGACCACGCTCGCCCTGGAGCACAGAACGTATCATGGCGGCATTCTCCTCCGGGGTTCCACCGCGGATTGCTGATAGGGGTGCATATGAAAGCCCTACATCTTCCGCGTTGAGTGAGAATGGAATCAAGTCGCCCTTATCCATCAGGACAAACGAGTTCTGCCCGGCGAGTGACGCTTCATCGAGTCCTCCCGCCCCTGACACGACAAGTGCCCTTTCCCTGCCCAGCATCCGCATGACGGACGCGTATTCCATAATGAAATCGGGACGGTTGATGCCTGTAAATTGAGTGCTAATTGGAACTGGATTCGTCAGCGGCCCAACGAGGTTGAAAATCGTCGGTTTCCCTATCATTGCGCGGACCATGCCGATCCGTTTCATTTTCGGATGGACGATCGGCGCGAACAGAAAGGCAATTCCTTCCTCCTGGAGCATCGTGCTCATATCGTCAGGTGTAAAGAGGGAATGGATGCCGAGCGAGTCGAGTACATCCTGGCTGCCCGCAGCACTTGTTATTTTCCGGTTGCCATGTTTCGCCACTTTCACACCGGCACCTGCCAAGACAAAAGCCGATGTCGTACTAATATTGAATGTGTTCGATCCATCGCCGCCTGTTCCACAATTGTCCAAATAACGTGCAATCGGGACGTTCAGCTCTACCGCATGAGACGTCATGACCGCAGCCAATGCCGCCACCTCAGTCGCTGTTTCTCCTTTTTTAGACAAAGCAACAAGAAAAGCCGCCATTTCCTCTATACTCGCTTCCTCTGAAAACATCCGATTGGCCGCATCCTCCATTTCTTCATATTGTAAGTTCCGGCCTGCCTCTACTATTCTCGTATAATTTTCCACTGCTCATCTCTCCTCTTCTAGTCTCTTGTTTTATTTCAAAGCCTCTAGTAAAGAGCGGGCTTTGTTCAATGTCTCCTTATATTCCAAAGCAGGTATGGATTCCTTCACAATTCCAGCTCCCGCTTGCACAGTCGCTTTTCCGTCCTGTACCGTCATCGTCCGGATCGTCAATGCAAAATCGATATTGCCGTTCAATCCGATATAGCCGATTGCGCCGCCGTACAACCCGCGCGGCTCATCTTCCAGTTGTGAAATGATATCCATCGCAATCTTTTTCGGTGAACCCGTCACTGTTCCCGCGGGCAATGTCGCCTTCAATGCGTCAAGCGCATGCAAGCCCGGTGCAAGTGTCCCTTCTACTTCCGAAACAAGATGCATGACATGCTCGTATCGGACGGTTTCCATGTATGTTGAAACCTGGACGGATGAAGGATCACAGACGATTTCCATCTCCTTCTTGCTTACTTCAACTAACATGTCATGTTCCGAGAGCTCTTTCGGATCATTTCGCAGCTCTTCTTCTAAAGCCTTATCTTCCTCTTCGCTTCGCCCTCTTCTCCTCGTTCCCGCAATCGGATTCGTTATGACCGTCCCATCCGTCACCCGGACGAGACTTTCTGGCGAGGCGCCGATGACGGTTTGATTGCTGAACTCCATATAGTACATGTACGGCGAAGGATTCTTTTTACGAAGTCTTCGATATAGTGCGAAGGGGTCGCCAACGATATCCGCTTCAAGCTTTCGGGAGAGGACAACCTGCTCAACCTCACCATTTTCAATGAATTGCTTCGCCTGCTTGACGCGGTCCTCAAATTCTTGTCGTGATACTGCACATCGATAATCGGAAACCGATACACCCTTCTCTGCTTCTATTGGACCTGACGTAATCGTCTCCGCCAATGCATACAAGTCTGGCTTCTCGTACTCCGGATGAATTTCCGTATGCAGCAACGTCACTTCGTTTTGTAGATGATCGAAAATAATGACCGTATCGTAAATATTGAAATAAACGTCAGGCTGTTCATCGGAATAAACCGCAGTAGCCTCCGCCGCTCCGTATCCGATATACCCGACAGCACCGCCCATGAACGGGTATTTTCCATGCTCCGCAATCCTCGGCATGAGTCGTTTCATTAACGAATACAGGTCCCCTTCATGCAAATACGTCTTTCCAGTTGCGTACACGAACTCTTCCAACCGGCCATTCCCGCCACGATACGCCTTCACGGGATCCACGCCGATAAAAGAATACCGCCCCGACCGATCATGTTGCGATGAGCTTTCCAATAAAAACCGATGTCGCCCTTGCAAACGCCTAAAAATCAGGATCGGCGTCAGCGAATCTCCTTCAATTTTCTTCTCTGTAATACGTAAACTCGTCTTTTCCATCTCATCTCTCCTCTTCTCATTGTTCGTGTGTAGTTATCGATCATTTCCCGGGAGTTATCGGTCACTTCGGCGGAGTTATCGGTCAATCCGCCGCTGTTATCGGTCAATTCAACGAAGTTATCGGTCACTTGACGGAAGTTATCGTCATTTCAGGACCTTTTACCTAGCCGCTTCCTTCGATTAAAACCTTTTATTTGTCAAAAGCACTTGGCACGACAAGAAAATGACCCGAACCATACAACGGTCCGCGGAATTCGGCTATTTCTCCAAAAGAATCTCCTTCGCGCCGAATGCATTTCACAAACTAATCCCTTCTCCTCTTTCAAGAAAAACAAAAAAGCCCTCTGCAAAAGGACAGAAAAGTCCAGTTGCAGAGGACGGATTACCCGCGTTGCCACCTCTATTTGAAGCTATTAAGCTTCCACTCGGCGCGCCTAAAAAAGGCACTTCCCGTAACGTAGGAAAGACGTCCACCTGGAAAACTCCAGATAGCTCTCATAAGTCCATTCACAACGGACGCGAATCAGTTTCCACCACCCACTGACTCTCTACATCGCGCTTCCGATGCTACTCCTCTTATTCAACAATTTCTTAGCTATGCTCTTCTCAACTCGGCTCATCTGTTCCTGGGCGGCACCGCTCCCGGCACCTCTACCCTCTCCGAACAAAAAAGTTGTACTAACCTTACTATTCTTTCAATCAATTGTCAACCTTTCGATAATATATGTAGTCCCTCGACTTTGTATACTTGCAGCCCAAGCTGTACAATAGTGGGAAAGAAACTCGAAAAAAGGTGAATCTCATGCGAATTAATAAATATTTAAGCGAAGCTGGCATCGTCTCCCGACGTGGTGCTGATAAATGGATCGAAGACGGGCGCGTCACAATCAACGGCAAGCCAGCCGAACTCGGAAGCAGAGTCGAACAGGGAGATGAAGTCCATGTCGACGGCAAACCCGTGAAAACCGAAGAGCAGCTCGTCTATATCGTCCTCAATAAACCCGTCGGCATCACAAGCACGACCGAACGCCATATCGAAGGGAATGTCGTCGATTTCGTAAACCACCCGCTCCGCATCTTCCATATCGGACGGCTCGACAAAGACTCAGATGGCTTGCTGCTTCTAACGAACGACGGCGACATCGTGAATGAAATCCTGCGCGAAGAACACGGCCACGAAAAAGAATATATCGTTACCGTTGACCGCCCGCTTACAAAGGAATTCATTAACAAAATGGAATCAGGCGTCGAAATTCTCGATACGATAACAAAACCATGCAAAGTGAAACAACTAGGTCCCCGAAAATTCAACATCACGTTGACGCAAGGGCTGAACCGACAAATCCGCCGCATGTGCTCGGCACTCGGCTACAACGTCAGACGCCTCCAGCGCACACGCATCATGAACATCCAACTCGGCAATTTGCCGATCGGACAATGGCGCGACTTGACGGATAAGGAACTGAAGGAAATGTTTCAAATGCTTGATTATCAGCCAAAAAGGTGAAGACAACCATGATAATACCAATAAAAGGCGATACATATTGTGCTAGTACAATATGTATCGCCTTTTATTACATGCATCCATTATTATTACAGAATGTATCAATCCTGTTATAAATATTAAAAAAGACCGCATACTGTTTCTTTTTCGCATGATTAACCTTATAATGCGCACTAGATGATTTTTTTAGTGAAAATCATACTTCTAGCTTAAGGGAGGAGATCGATTATGAAAAAAATGATGTTTACATTAATAACCGGTCTATTGGCCGTTGTTTTAGTAGCATGCGGAGGAAATGAAGAAAGTACAGAAGCCCCAAATGATGATAAAGCAAAAACAGCGGAAACCGATCAGCAGAAGGAACAGCAAAAGCAAACGGAAGAAATGCAAAAGAAATTAGAAGAACAGCAAGTAGATGAAAATAAAACTGTTGCCAAAGTGAATGATGAAGAAATTGTAGGAAGCGACTATAATATCGCTCTAGCATCTGTACAAGGACAAATGCAGTTAATGGGGAAAGATCCAACTTCTAAAGAAGCTGCTGAGCAAGCGAAAAACCAAACAATTGACAGCTTGGTTGGGCAAACTCTTCTTCTTCAAGAGGCAGATAAAAAAAGCTATAAAGTTTCAAAGGCAGATATTAATAAGCAACTGGACGAAATAAAGGAACAGTTTAAAACAGAAAAAGAATTTGAAGCCGCTCTTAAGCAATCCGGCATAGATATGAAAACACTTGAAACCCAATTAGCTGACGATATTAAACTTAAAAAGTATGTTGAGAAAGAAGTGCCGGCTGGCAAAATAACCGATGAAGAAATTCAACAAATGTATGATCAATATGCGGAACAAGCAAAGAGTGCAGGACAAGAAGCTCCAAAGCTTGAAGATGTAAAACCGCAAATAGAACAATCTCTTCATCAGCAAAAACAGCAGGAAAAACTCGCTCAGCAGGTTGAAGAGTTAAAGAAAAATGCGAAGATTGACATTAAGATATAAGGTGTAGACACAAAAGGCACTTTAGATTGATTCTTTTTTCAAAATTGTCCCTCCTATGTGCTGTGAACAATGTATAGTCCACGTACCTTGCAACAATAATTCAACAATTGTATAATTGATGTATAGACTTCATAGTATAAAAAGAACCACCCGGTTGCACCCGAGTGGTCACAGTAATTGATAGGTTCCCTGTAAGGGGACGGCTTTCTCAGATGAAATAACCCATCCGGCATGAGCGCTGAACTCAAGGATGGGTTATTTCTTTTTGTCATTTGACAGTATCATGACTACTAATGTTGCAAAACCGATTGCAATCATTAAAGATTCGAATACTGACATGGGCATCACCCCCTTTCAAAAAGGGATGAGCCGTCCATCCTTAAGTCACCTATTCAATTACTCTTACTCTTTAATTATAGCATACATACGTTCCGAATTAACTCATTATTAAGACGAAGATGTCCCATGTTTTTTAATATGGTTAAACTGATGCTGCTTACTCCCCAACAACCAACTGACCCGTTGTAACCTCCCTTTTCACTCGCGACCGCAGACCCAACATCCCATATCCTGCAACAACTAGTAATACCGACACTCCCAAAAGCACCCAACAACCATTCAAAACCGTCACACTTGGATTATTCAATACTGTAGCCACTTCCCCATTGACAATCCGACCAATATCCAAATACGTGAACGGTGAAAACTGCGCAAAGTCGCCTAGTTTCCCACCGATGAAGTATCCTACTCCACAAATTAACGCTACACAGCTATATACAACGAATGCCCGAGGAACAAAAAGCCCCAACACATGCGTCATTGCAAGCAGAAACAAGAAAATGCAAACAGATAACGCTATCCCGCTCAGCACATATTCGCCTAGCGGCATAAAATCAAAGCCGCCTTCAAGCGCCCTCATCCCCGTGTATCGGTCAGCCTCCACTACCTTTTTGCTGTTGTAATGAAAGATCGGATAATACCAGTCACCAAAACGATTGAACAATGTGCTGACCAATAGAACAAATGCAAAGACACCCACTAAACCGGAAATCCCCACAATGATCGCCGTAGTCACTTTCCCAAAGAAAATCGATCGAACTGCAACCGGCTGTGTCTGCAACGTTTGGATGGTAGGCCGTTTCCCTTTCTCGCCCGCGAATCCTGCGCCAAAGACAACTAGCAAGAGCAATATTGGAATGAAATAGACATAGTTATCAAAGTATAGAAAAAGCGAAAATAATCCACTGTTATCGACCTTCCGATTCTTCTCTACATGCCAATTCTTCGTTTCTTTATCTCCCCAACTTTCATAAATCGTCGGGATATCATCACCTGAGATGATCGGTCGCACGTTATGCTTCATCAGCCATTCTTTTTCCGCTTTGCTTGCTTCCAGCATGACGTAGCTTCGCCCACCAATCTCCCAAAACATATATTCATTAGTAAATTCCCCGCTGCTCTGCCTGTTGTTAAAGAGCTGATATTGGTAAAAGGATTGCCAATCCCCTTCCTCATATGCTCTTTTACCCATTTCGTAATTGGAAAGGATATCTTCGAAATAAGCCAACATCGTTTGCCGTTGGTGCTGCGCAACATCATTGTAATACCTAATCCATCCCTCGTCTCCAGACTCTTCAGCTGCTTTTCTATCTTCATCCAGTGAAGCAAGCTCTTCTTCAGAATGCTGTACGATACTGCGATACATCGCTATACTCTCATCCAGCCCCTCAACATACTCCGCCTCTTTCTTATGCGAAACCTGCCCAAGCAAAAAGTAGCCGATCACAGCAAAAAGCCCAAGCACAATAATGGACTGTCTCAACAACCCTTGCCGTTTCAACTTCCGCCATTCAAACCGAGCGCTGTTCCAAATCGTCAGGACATGCCGTGTTTTCCCATCACCAAAGGGCTTCTTCATATCCGTCGCCCCAAATAAGCCCCGTTCTCCTTCAGGCATTAAGATTCCCACCGTTAGCAACAGCAAACTCCAACAGACCGCAGCTATCGGGTATAACCAAAATGAGCCATCCACCGTTTCAGAGACAATCGTTGTCATACTCAATAAATGAAATGGATTCCAAAATGTCTGAAATCCTTCATTCAACAACGTCGCCGAATAACCGACTGCACCGACAAATCCCGTCATCACTAAAACGGCGAACGAGCTTCTGAATTGCGTGCTCAGCAGCATGATGAAGCTGAAAACCAATGCGCCCGCGCAGAAAAACAACATAAAGATCCGAACCAAATACGCCGTTGTTGAAATGAATGTGAATGACTCTCCAGATTGGATGAGCTGCGGATAGGTGAAATTCCATGCTTGCTCACCGAATACATACGGGATCAGCAGTCCAACACATAAAACCATCAGTAGAAATCCAAAAATTACGATGAGCACCCCCGTATACTTCGCCACAATGCGCTTCCACTTAGCAATCGGCTGTGTTTTCAGCGTCAACCAAGTCTGCTGCTCTTTTTCAGACGTCACGATATTGCCGAAGAAGAGTACGAGAAACAAAAACCCGCCTACGCTTAATAGAAGGTTGGAACTTTGCTTTAACATAAGTGCCGGCGAAAGGGGAAATTCTTCGTCTACATAAGGGAGCTCTTGCTTGAGAAGCCAAGCATTCTTCTGGATCGCCTTCTCCCTTTCCATCCCATATAGCGAACCGAAACCGCCTTCCGCCTCTTCAAACAACGCCACACTTTTCAAAAAATCATTTTCAATGGCGGGTATTTCACTCCATCCACCGTTATGGATGACCCCTTTCCAACGAAAGAAGATAGTCCCCAATTCAACGATATGCTCCTGCTGCCTTCGCATCGCTTCGTCCAACTGATCGTTATATTCTCGTTCCTTATAAAAATGATACCGGGCGTCAACCTCTTCCGAGTACGGCCGAATGCTCTCCAAAGCCCTCTCCTTCATGGCCTCCCGTTCGGAATAGTTCTGATAAAAGACGCCTGCGACACCTAACAGGACAACTACAAATAGCCATACAAGCTTCTTCTGCCGAAAAACTTTCTTCATTTCAAATTTCAATAAACCCATAACACCACCCCCACTTCAACATTCACACCGAAGCCGTAACCGACTTCCTCTCCTTCACAAACCTCTTCTCAAAACTTAACCCAACATAAGTCACACCCAAAAGAATAACCGTCGCTCCAAGCAGCATCCCACATCCCATATACACGCTAATCGCCGGGTCGTTCATCAGCGTCAAAATCTCCCCATTGACGATTTTCGGTATGTTTAAATAAAGGAACGGTGAATACTGAGCGAAATCGTCCAATTTCCAGCTCAACAAATAGCCTGCTACATTGATCAATCCAGTCAGTGCATATACGACTAACGGCTGGCGGATGAAAAGTCCAAGGACATTCGATAACGCGATTACGAACAATGCGACACAGACATACAGCAATAGAGCTTTCAGCAAAAACTCTCCGAGGGGCAGAAAAGAATAGCCCCCTTCGAATGCCCTCAATCCTGAGTAGTCGAAGGACTGCACTTCATGCCTGCTATGGTAGTGCAACACCGGATACATCCAGTCGCCGAATCGGTTGAAAACTGTCCCGACCAGCACAGCGAACAGGAATATGCCAACTGCACTTCCTGTTGCTATGATTGAACTGTAGAACACTTTCCCTAGGAAGAGAGATCGCTTCGTGATCGGTAACGTCTTCAACAGCTGTAGCGTCGGTCTTTTGCCACGCTCGCCCGCAAATCCCGCGCCTACGAGAAGCAAGAATATAAGCAGGGGGATGAAGTACAGATAGTCACGGAAATACATGTATAGCGAAAACAAACCGCTATGATCTACTTTCCGATTCATCCTTTCAGTCCATTCCTTTTCCTTTCGCTGCTCTGTCTTCCAATTGTCATGAATGTTTGGAATGTACGTTCCTGAGAAGACAGGTTTTACCCCATGTTCCTTCATCCATTCTTTTTGGGCAATGCTCGTTTCATAACCGAAAAGACTTTGCGGTAAATGCATATGTTTTTTAGCCTCTGCCTGCATTTCATAAATCCGGTTATCATTGAACAGTTGATATTCGTAAAATGCTGACCATTCCCCTTCTTCATAGACTGCAAGTGCCCGTTCGGCAAGTTTAGCCTCTTCGCGGGCATTCTCTATATAGCCTTCATAGGTGGGGATATTATGACCATAGATAAAGTCGCCATCCTCACCATTCGCGTTCGCCTCCGCAACCTTATCTTCCAGCTCTTGAATCCGTGACTCATAAAAAGGGATGATTTCCGTCTCTGTCCTCTCCACCAAAGATGCTAATCCATTCAAGGCCATACTTTCCTGCTCTTTCACCTGTTCTGCAAAAAAGAGGTAGCCAACGAAAGCTGCAACAGAGAGTACGACAAAGGTTTGCTCGATAAGCCCCCTCCGTCTCGACTTCCGCCATTCGAACAATCCGTTGTTCCAAACAGACTGCAGACGTGTTGTTTGTCCTTTGCGATACGGCTTCAGTTCCTCGGCCGCTTTGAATATGCCCCGTTCCCCTTCGCGGAGTAACACAGAGGCAATGACAAGAATTACGCTCCATACAATTGCTGAAATGGCATACTGCCAAATCGAATGGATTGGCATTTCAGTTAAAAACCGATCCGCACGAAAGAACTGGAATGGGTTCCAGGGGGCTTGAAATCCCTTAACCGCTTCCGTCAACACGACACCAAGCATTGTTACAAATCCGATGAACATGATCGTTGAAAAAGAACTTCTCAGTTGTGTGCTAATTACTAGCAGTAGACCAAAAAGGACTGCTGCAGCTGCAAGGAATAAAACCGTTACATTCGCAAGGTGCTGCCAAGCTGGAATGATGGTAAATGCGTCACCCGTCTGCAGGAACTGTGGATAAGACAGATCATTAAACGGCTCCCCGAAAAAGTGCGGAATTGCCCAGCCAATGAGGATGGTGGCAGCAAAAAAGAAGAATAAGACAACTAGCAGGCTGATATATTTAGCTGTCAGCAGTTTCCCTCTGCGTAGGGGTTGCGTCCTTAACGTCAACAGTGTCTGCTGTTCCTTCTCGGATGTGTATGCATTTCCGAATAGAAGAAGGAGCAATAAAAGCCCGCCTGGCCCCAACAGAATCGGGGCAATTTCGCCCATCTGCAAAGCGGGAGTCACTGGATACGTTTCATTGGCATACGGCAGCCCATGCTCTAACAGATAGGCATTTTTTTCGATAGCCATATCCCTTTGGACACCCGTTAAGGCGGTAAAGACTCCACCCGCATCCTCGTATCTTTCAAGATTAACTAAAAAATCATTCTCAAATTGGGGGATTTCTTCCCACCGTCCCCCATAGATGGCGCTCTTCCAGAGAAAGAGTGACTGCGCCATATTGTTCAAGCTGTCAAATTGCTTCGTCTGCTCCTCAGTCAACCTATTCTCCCGGTTCAATGGCAGAAGTTGTGTATATAATTCATCCGACTGTCGGACGATGAATGCAATGTTCTCCTCTGCCTCTTTCGCCATAAGATCCTGTTCCATGCTGTTTTGATAGTAAATCCAACCGATACATAACGTCACCAACATTAACAACCAAATGAGCTTCTTCTGCCGCCAAATCTTCTTCAGCTCAAACTTCAACAAGCTCATTGGACTTCGTCTCTTCCGTGAAGATTTTGCGGTAGCGTTCCTCCGAGCCGAACACTTTCTTCTCGATATCGTCAATGACAATCTGCTCTTGATCCAATAAATAGAACACGCGGTCAAGCCCTACATCTTTCCGATATAGATGCAATCGCCCATCCACTACTTCAACAGGGATGCCCACTGCCGCCAATGCCTTTTCCGCCTTCACGACATCATTCACAGCAATCTGATAGCGGACTTGTTCAAATTCCGCCATATTTTCCTGAATCAAATTCCCCTTCTTCAGGAATAAAATCGATGACGTCACCCGGTCGATTTCCGCCAAATTGTGGGAGGACAGTAAAATAGCCGTCCCTTCGTCACGCAAAGCGAGCAGCAAATTACGTACCCGAATCGCGCTCGTCGGGTCAAGACCGTTCAACGGCTCATCCAAAATCGCTAGCTTTGGCTTGTTTATGACAGCCATCGCGAGCAGTAGATGCTGTTTCATCCCAAGCGAATAGTTTTTCACCTTTTTATTCAAATAACTTGTAATGCCGATCCGGTCCGCCGTGTCTAACAATTGCTTTTTCGGCAGCCCTTGCACATCGCAGATGAACTGCAAATGATCGTACCCCGTCAAATATTCGTACAGCACCGTATTATCCTGCATGAACGAAATCTCACGGAAAATATTGGGGTCCCGGTTGTTCTTCCCAAGTACGGTCACTTCCCCTTTATCCGCAGGCAGCAAATTCGTAATGATGTTCATCAACGTCGACTTCCCCGATCCATTTGGCCCAACGAGCGCAATGATCTGCGGCTCCTCGATTTCAAACGTAATCCCCTTCAACACCTGTTCCTTGCCGTAAGATTTGTACACATCTTTCACTGATAAAATCATGTCCACAACTCCCCCCAAAAGCCTTTAATATCCAATTATCTCCACTATACAATATCTAGGTGTGTATTTGTTTAAAAATTTAATTTATTGTCCAAAAAAAATCCACCTTAGCCACTGTTGCCAAGGTGGACTACTTATTCAATTCAACTCGTTTTCAATAAATTTTGTGCATACATGCAATCCATCAGATCTTTCACAGCAACTTCCCCCGCATGAATCCATCTGTTTTTATTGATAATCTTCCCGTCCTTATCAATGGGCTGCTGGAATTGACTAAATCCGGTTGCATCCAATAATGAATCGCCGTCTCGATCGAGACCGATATGCACGACATGCTTGATGATATAGGGTGTGCCGAATTTGATGGAGGCTTCATAATCGTCGAGCTCGCCTTCCGTCACGACAAAAGGAATTCGGATATAGATCGTTTCGCCTTCCTCCTGGCACAAAATGTGATCAAAGCAGCCTTGATCATAATCCCAGTTCCCACCCATGTGATAACCGAGTTCCCTTATACAGTCGCTAACAACACCGAAAGAGGCAGTCTGCCCCTCCAGCCCCGTTTGTAATTTCAACATAGTTTTTCCTCCTTCTGAATGATTCTTTTGTCAGCATTCACAAAAGGAGGCGGAGACATACTAATAAAGAAGCAGATTATCATTCCTCCCTAACGGCAATACTTTTAAAAGCATACAATTGGAGGGGAATGTTTTGACAATGACGCATAACGTTAATGCACATTCAGATAACAGAGTAACATTTGCGAGACGAAACCTTTGGTCAGGTATCTTGTTCGGATTAGGTTTTGTTGCGTTTCTCGATGAGACATTATTCCATCAGCTGCTTCATTGGCATAAGTTTTATGATAAATCGACTGTCGCGGTTGGTCTCATTTCGGATGGACTGTTTCATGCATTCAGCTGGTTCGCGACTGTCGGTGGGTTATTCCTCGTAGCGGACTTACGTAGGCGCGATGCTTTGTGGCATAAGTTGTGGTGGGGAGGGAAGTTGCTAGGCGGTGGAGCTTTTCAACTTTACGACGGGACCATCCAGCATAAGCTCATGCGCATCCACCAAATCCGATACAATGTCGATATTTTACCGTATGATCTCATCTGGAATATTTCCGCTGCTATTATGATTGTCGTAGGTATCGGTTTGATTGCAAGTGCGAAACGTGACAAACGGGTGGAGAATGGAGCGTTTTCCAATGCATGATGCTCATTTTCCATTGCCTGATTTGCTGTTTGGCATTCCGGCTCTTCTTGCAATCGGAATATATATCGGTGCCGTGTTAATCACGAACAGACGGGGCCGACTTCGTAAATGGCCATGGCTCCGTATGGTTTCTTTTGTTGCAGGTGTTTTTTTTGCCGCAGTCGCTTTGATCGGCCCACTTGCCCGTCAATCCCATACCGATTTCACGGCCCATATGGCAGGGCATTTACTGCTTGGTATGCTCGCTCCGCTTCTCGTTGCGCTAGCCGCGCCTATGACATTAATATTGCGTACGATAAATGTTCATTTAGCAAGAAAGCTTAGCCGACTGCTGCAAAGTTCGTTTGTTGGTTTCTTCACTCACCCGATCGTTGCTGCCGTCTTGAACATCGGCGGGTTATGGCTTCTCTATACGACCGATTTATATGCAACGATGCATTCGAATTTTTTGCTCCATATAATCGTTCACGTCCACGTCTTTCTTGCCGGTTATTTATTCACAATATCCTTGGTTTATATCGATCCGATCTTCCACCGCTTCAGTTACACATACAGGACTGTCGTCTTTATTGTAGCGCTTGCTGGACATGGCATCCTGTCAAAATTCATCTACGCATATCCACCGGCGGGAGTCCCGGTAGAACAGGCAAGGGTCGGTGCCATGCTGATGTATTATGGCGGAGATGCAGTTGATTTGCTGCTAATTTTTATTCTGTTTAAGCATTGGTATCAATCAGTCCGTCCTCGCAAACTTGTTTCCATGTCGGGGAAAGCAGTGTAGCTGCATATATCGATCATTTCCGGGGAGTTATCGGTCACCTGCTGGGAGTTATCGATCACTTCGGCAGAGTTATCGATCACTGCCAAAGAGTTATCGTCAGTTCGCAACCTTTTACCCAGCCAAATAAACTGCTAATCTTCATTGGCAAAGGATTGCCCTCTCTATTATTTCCACACTCCTTGTGTCATAGTAATAATGGGAATATTTCTATTAATGGGGGTTTGAGAATGGAGAAGTTAATGAAGTTACGCAACAGATTTGAAGAATTAGGAATTGACGGGATGCTTATTACGGATCCATATAACCGTAGATATTTGACGGATTTCACCGGGACTGCGGGGACAGTGCTTGTTTCAAAGTCAGAGGCGTTTTTATTGGTTGATTTCCGTTATACCAGCCAGGCGAATGCGCAAGTGACGAATTTTACCGTGAAGGAAATCGATCGCGCCATCATTTATAAGGAGATTTCAACGCTTGCGGAAAGTTTGGGAATCAATAAGCTAGGATTTGAACAACAGCACCAATCCTACTTGTATTACTCCCAGCTTTCGAAGGAAATAAAGGCGGAGCTTGTGCCTGTCTCAAATGTCGTTGAAAAGCTGCGGATGATTAAAAACGAATCTGAAATGGCTATTTTAAAAAAGGCTGCTGAAATTGCAGACGTTGCATTCGAGCATATTTTGACGTTCATTCAACCTGGACGTACGGAGATTGAAATCGCGAATGAATTGGAATTCCATATGAGGAAATTGGGCGCGACGTCTTCCTCGTTCGATATGATCGTCGCATCCGGCGTGCGTTCCGCGTTGCCGCATGGAGTGGCGAGTGAGAAGGTAATTGAGCAAGGCGATATGGTGACGTTGGATTTCGGCGCATATTTTCAAGGATATTGCTCCGATATGACAAGAACGTTTGCAGTCGGCAAGCCTGATCCGAAGCTGAAGGACATCTATTCGATTGTGCATGCTGCTCTTGAAAACGCGCTGTCGGGTATCAAAGCCGGCATGACCGGAAAAGAAGCGGATGCATTAACCCGTGATTTGATCAGCGAAAAAGGGTATGGCGACTATTATGGGCATGGCATGGGGCATGGAATCGGCTTATATATCCATGAAGATATTTTCATGAACCCGACGTGCGAGCTGCTCGTCGAAGAAGGAATGGTATTGACGGTCGAACCGGGCATTTATATTCCAGGTCTTGGCGGGGTGCGGATTGAGGATGATATTATCGTGAAAAAAGATGGGATTGAGATCATTACGAAATCACCTAAAGAGTTGATCATTCTTTGAGACAATAATGGACTTCCGCTTATCCGGAAGTCCATTTTTTAGTGTTATCGGTCATTCCCACGTGGTTATCGGTCACTTTCACAAGTTTATCGTCACTTCATGACCTTTTACCTATTAGCTATTTTCCCCGGTACTTGGACAGACCCTTCCTTCCACTCACTCAGCCATGCATCAAGATGCTTGATCGCTTCAGCATGGATCGGTTTGCCGATTGTCTTGATGTAATCCTTTTTATAAGTAGAGGCGGAAAGTGGTGTCAGCTGTTCTTTCAAACCGTGATCCATATTTTCGACAACGATGCATGTCGACGGTCCTTTTACGTTTTCAGGTATCCTTTTCGCGAATTCAACGCTTGATTGGAAATCCTTTGAGCCATTAATCGCCAACACAGGACATGCGACATGTTGCAAGCCTTCGACAATGTCGTAATCGAAATGCTCGCGGTAATATTTCGCGGGCATCTTAATTAAACCGGCAATCCGGACTACATCCTTATTTGTCGTCGTCAGTTTCCGGTACGTCGCTTGTGCCTGTTTTTCGCCTTTATCCAATGTATTGAATTTCCGAATGATAAACCCTTGCAACCCCTTCGCTTGTTTTAACTCGGAGTATAATTGTTGCCTTTGATAATCCAGACTTTCCCGCAGACCCCCGCCGCCGCCGGACAATAAAATCAATCCATTAAACGGTCTTTTCTCGTATAATGCAGTGCCGACAATGCATCCCTCGCTATGACCTATCACAATAAGCCGATGAGGATCGATGTCAGGATGGGATGCCAAAAATTCAAGGGCGTTTGCCGCATCCGTCACCGCGTCCCAAAGCCCGGTACGTTCAAAATTCCCTTCGCTTTCCCCAACACCCCGTTTATCATATCGAAGCGTTGCAAATCCCAATGTCGGCAGGTGTTCGGCCAAATCCCTATACAAATTGAACTGGAATTTCCCTTTTTCCGCGTTCGCATCCCGATTCAGTTTACCTGATCCGGCAAGTATCAGAATCGCTGGGAGCAAACCTTCTTTAATTGGAGGCAAGGTCAGTGTTCCTTTTAATAAAACATCACTTTTAATGACAACCTGTTGATTCTCCACATGGATCTCCATCCGTTTCATTTCTCCCCTTTTTCCTAAAGGCATCATAACTCTTTAGTTTATGATTCGATGGATTCCTCCTATTCCCCTTCGTCTACACAAACAATATTCCAGATAAATACACGACAAATGTTACTGTGATTGCGCTTAACACAGTTGAAAACAGAACCGTTTGTGCTGCCAGATCTGGATTCACATCATATTCCAACGCAAGTGTCGAACTGTTTCTTGACGTCGGGAAGGAACTTGCGATAAAGAGCGATTGCGCGACGACGCCATCCAGCCCGAAGAGGAAAATGAGAAGCAATGCAACACTTGGGCCGATGATAAGTCTTCCAATGCTGCTAGTAATAATCGTCCGATTCACAATTGTTTTCAATTCAATTTGCGCAAGCTGCGCCCCCAATAAAATAAGCGCGATCGCCAAAAATGCATCGGATAGATGACTGATCGGCGCCCAGACGAAGTTCGGAATCGGGATTTGCAGCCAATTCAACAAGCCGCCGAGGAGCATCGCGTGGATGACTGGCATTTTCAATAGCGATTTTAGGATTTCCAACCCGGACTTTGTCGCGGATATCAAATTATACAATCCATATGTATAGGTTAAAACGTTTTGAAAGACCATCACAATAATTTGAATGGAGATGCCGAGGGGATTCGCGTGGAATAGCAGCTGGCTGACCGGTATTCCATAATTCCCCGAGTTGATCAACGAAATGCTGTTTTTGAATATCGCTGCTTCCCCTCTGTTTAGCTTTAAAAAATTACTCAATATAGTTGTAACAATGATGATCGCTAAACTGAAGGCGACTAGGTAACCGATGATTTCTAAGAGTACATGGACATCGATTTCCGTCTCATAAAGATTAATGAAAACAGCCGCCGGCATGAGACAATATGTAATCAGATTCGATACTGCTTTTAAATTGAAGGCGAATTTTCTTTGTAAACCTGCACCGAGGACTACGAGGATTAAAATGGGCAAGATTACATTTAAGAAAATGGATCCTATGAATATGTTGGCCACCCCCTATATCAGTTTAAAGAAATCTCTTCCATTATGAGTATACAGGAAAGCAATACGTTGTTGTAATTATGAAAAAGTTATAACACTAGATAAGAAAAGGACTTCCTACAATCCGGAAGTCCTTTCATTATCGTCTAGTGTTTTCCCCGGATGGATATCGGTCAGTTGCCGGGAGTTATCAATCATTTACTGTAAGTTATCGGTCAGTTGCCAGGGCTTATCGGTCACTTCGAGCGAGTTATCGGTCATTTTCACAAAGATATCGTCATTTCGTGACCTTATACCTACCCAAAAAAGCTCTTTATTTGTCAAAGGCATTTGACGCGAAGCAGATTTACTGATTCTGGCAATCTCCCACGCGCGATAATCACTCCACGACAATATTCGTCCGTTTCACAGTGAAATCTTCCTCCGGATAATAAGCATCTTTCACCAATAGATTCGGCCCCAGGCACTTGACAGCAGGACAGTGACATCCAATCGTTTTTGCAAGCGGACGGTCAAGCCATCTATCTAGCATTTCGGGCAGAGAATCGTTCTGGATATTGCCCATTGGAGGCGTATCCCCAAAATCAGTTACAATGACGTCGCCTGTGAAAATGTTGACGTTCAAACGGGAGCGGCCGTCCGGGTCATTGCGGACGGAAACATTTTTGCTGCTGTAAATGCGTTCCAACAGCTTCAAATCTTCTCCATTTTGACTGCAAGGATAAAACGGCAATGTGCCGAATAGCATCCACACGTCTTCATTCCGCATATCCAATAATTGATGGATCGCTTCTCGCGTTTCATCCAACGACAACACTTCAAGCTGTGATGCGAAGTCACTCGGATACATTGGGTGCACCTCATGCCTTGCACACTTCATCTCCTCAACAATTTGGCGATGGATATGGCCAAGATGCGGCAACGTCCGCTTATTCAACATCGTTTCTGCGGAAACCATCACACCCGCTTCCGCCAATGCGCGGCTGTTGTCGATCATTCGCTGAAACTGCTCAGCACGGCGTTCTCTAGGCGGTTTTCTATCCATATTCGCGAAACCACCGTCAATGAAATCATCAACTGTGCCCCAGTTATGGGAAATGTGCAAAACGTCCAAGTAAGGTGCAATTCCCATATAACGATCAAGTGGCATCGTCAAGTTCGAATTCATTTGCGTCCGAATGCCGTTTTCATGTGCATATTTTAATAAAGGTAAAACATATTGTTCAATCGACTTCTTGGAGAACATCGGCTCGCCGCCTGTTATGCTGATCGTTCGTAAATGTGGAATTTCATCGAGTCGGGAAAGAAGTAAATCAATTGGAAGGGCATCCGGATCTTTATGCTGCAGCATATAGCCGACCGCACAATGCTCACATCGCATATTGCACAAATATGTAGTCGTAAATTCGATGCTCGATAATGTTAATTTGCCATGTTCCTGCACGTCCAAGTAGGCTTCCCACGGATCATGGGCAGGCGACATTTTTTGAAGTGTAGCTATATTTTTCATTTCTATATGACTCCCTACTAGTTTACTAAACCAATAAATAAGTATGAGCTTCATTTTTGCCTTTTGCAACCCTTCTCAACCAATCAATTACTTTGCCTGAATTGTATAAATATATGATATGCTTCGACTTGAGAATAATGTACTTTATTCGAAAAAAGCGAAGGGATCGATAGGGCAATGAAGAAAACCAAAATAGTAATCCCCTTCTTATTAGTATGCATCATTATCAGTGCCTACTATTATTCCAACAATAATTCATGTATGCGGAAAGCACCTCATTACAACTCCTTTATATTTTCGAGTCAACCACTCGGTCAGTTTGAAGTAAGTAAAAACATCGTAAGTGAATCCATTGATGAGAAGAAGTATAAGAGATATAAACGGACGGAAGATGCGATGAAAGAATTTGGTAGGTATGTGCCCCTGCCCAAGGATGAGCCTTATTTTATGGAATGTACTTTTGGAGAGGTTGCGTATGCAGATGAAGAGCCAGTGCAATTCACGCATTTTGTCAGGCATCGGGATATGAAAATCGATGTCCGTAAGGGGGCTAAATGGGAGTATAATCAGCAGCTGACGTACGGCATGTATTATTATCAGGTCAGTAAAGAGCCTTTTGCTCATTCCTTGGAGGACTCTGAGTTGGATGATGTAAAGACAATCCTGTTGGATGATGGAGTGGAAGCGCTGTTTAGGATAAATCTTATGGAATGGAAGGATGACCGATTTTATTATCAGCTTTTTCACAGAAACAGTTATCGTGAGCCTTCTACGTTAACATTTTTAGCCAATTCGTCCCGTGTTAATATCAGTTATGTACCTGAATGGGTAAATGAGATCGATTGAAGACTATTTATCCAAAAAAAAGCAGCCTCCTTTTCATAGGAAGCTGCTTCTTCATTCACACATTCACCATCTCCAAAAACTGCCGCGTCCGCTCGTTAGTGGAGTGATTGAAAAACGTCTCTGGATCTGCATCCTCGATGATGCGCCCTTCGTCGAGCATGATGATTCGGTCCGCCACTTCTTTTGCGAACTTCATTTCATGCGTGACGACGACCATCGTCATGCCGTCATTGGCGAGGTCTTGCATAACTTGGAGTACTTCGCCGACGAGCTCCGGATCGAGCGCTGATGTTGGTTCGTCGAACAATAATGCTTTCGGTTCCATTGCAAGCGCACGAGCGATGGCGACACGCTGTTTCTGCCCGCCCGACAATTTATTCGGATAGACATCCGCTTTATCGGACAGTCCGACTTTTCCTAGCAGGGCAAGCGACAATTTCTTCGCCTTCTCTTTGTCCTCTTTTTTGACGATCAACGGCGCTTCCATTATATTCTCAAGCACCGTCTTATGCGGAAACAGGTTGAAATGCTGGAACACCATGCCGACTTCCGCCCGTACTTTCGACAAGTCTTCCTTCTTCCGATCGACTTTCCGACCATCAATCAAGATGTCTCCCTCTTGCGCCTTTTCAAGGAAGTTCAGGCAGCGCAGCAATGTACTTTTCCCGGAACCGCTGACGCCGACTAAAACGACGACTTCGCCGGGATTTATATCAATATCGATCCCTTTCAGCACTTCGAGATCACCGAATGATTTATGGAGATTCATTGTTTTAATCATGTCATTTCCTCCAGCCTACGATTTGTCCACGTTCAATTTATTCTCATACAACTTCAAAAGTCCTGTGAAGATTAGGACGAGAACAAGGTAATACATGCCGACGACAAGGAACGTCTCGAACGGCAAGAAGGATGACGCCGCCTCCCGGTTCGCAAGGCCGAACAACTCCGTCACCCCGATGACGTAAACGAGGGACGAGTCCTTCAATGTAATGATAAATTGGTTCCCTAGCGGAGGAATTGCGCGGCGCAGCGCCTGCGGGAAAATAATCCGGCGCATCGCCTGCGACCGATTCATCCCAAGCGCAAGGCTCGCTTCCCGCTGTCCGCGGTCAACCCCTTGGATCGCACCCCGGAACACTTCCGCAATATACGCCCCGTTATGGACGCCGAGTGCAATCGCCCCTGCCCAGAAATTCGACAGGACAACAATCGACGTAATTCCATAGTACAAAAACATGATTTGTACAATGAGCGGGGTCCCACGGATCAACGTAATATATAAGTTTGCAATCGTTTGTAAGATTTTTGATCTCGATATTTTCATTAACGCAAAGACAATCCCGAACACGGTTCCTAACACAATGGCAATGGCAGTTATTTTCAATGTGACAAGTGCCGCTTTCAGGAAGCCTTCGTACGTGCGCATGAACACTTCAGATAACGTTAGTAATATATCAGGCACTGGCCACTCCCTCTTTCCGTTACAAATCTGTTTTTATTCTAGTAGTTCAGCATTCTCCAAGTCGATATCCAATAGATTACGGTCGAACCACTTTTGTGATATTTCTTCATACGTACCGTCATCGATAATTTCTTGCAGGGCTTTGTCAATCGCGTCACGGAGCTCTTCATTATCCTTTTTCACCGCAACCGAAGGCTGTTCGACCCATAACGGAGTGCCGACCTCTTTAATGGCAAAGCCGTTATCTTTCGCTTCAAAACCGACGATATCCGACGTAATGACGGCATCCAATCGATTTTCGACCGTCAAATCTTTCAGTGCGACGACATCGCTGCTATAGTATTGGAGGTTGTCCGATAATTCTTTTGCTGGCTCTTCATATGTCGATTGCGCAATGACACCGATCTTTTTGCCTTTCAGGTCTTCAGGGGACTTGATATCGGTATTGTCTTCGGCGACCCAAATCATCCCGCCCGAATAATAGTATGGCTCTGTGAAAGCAGCCTGCTCGGCACGCTTTTTCGTATAAGCCATCGAGCCGATGATGGCATCGTATTTATTGGCAACCAGGCCTTGAAGAATTGTTTCAAATGGATTCGTCACCGGATTTGGCTCTAAGCCCATTCTCTCCGCAATCTCCGCTCCGATTTCCATATCAAAACCCGTAAGCTCCCCATTTTCCTCAAAGTTGAACGGCTTGTAGAGACCGCTTGCCGCATATGTCAATTTCCCTTTTTCAACAAGGCGATACCCGTCATCAGTCGCTTCGGTTTTGTCATCACCGCAAGCTGCCAACACAAGCGTGGCCGAAATAAGTAAAAATAATAGCGTTTTCCATTTTCCCATGATAATAACTCCCTCTTTCCCGACAAGATGCCGTCTTTTTTTGCTTACTAACTCTCTTTCCCTATCATTTCCGTGCTAAACATCTAATTTTGATACTTTATAGAAAAATAGGATTGAGCGACAACAGGACTTGCCAGGCAAATTGTGTTTTGAGGTGTTATCACCGACTCTCGGTACTTTATCACCGATTTAGAGGGGTTTATCACCGACTCGGTTGAATTTATCACCGATTAACTACAATTCATACTGAATGAGTAAACTATGCTCCGTTTATTCACATAAGAAACAGGGAATTGGACAAGTCAGCAAGGCTTTTATATACATAAAGAGAGGTGAAGGGAGTCATGGCGTTAAACGGTGAGAAAGAAGATGTTTCGCGTGCGATTGTCCACGTGTTGAAGGAAGGACAAAAGGACACATTTCAAAAAATCGTGAGTGAATTAACCCCATATGAAATATCGAGACATTACCGGGGACTGCCTCGTAAAAGAAGAATTCTATTTTTAGAGTGGCTCTCTATGGATCAACTTGTGACGTTGCTCAGATATTTGACACGCAACGAACAGCTTCGCGTATTGAAGAAGATCGGAGCCGTCCGCTCCACGGAATTACTGGAACTATTGAAGAGCGACGACCTTGCCCATCTACTGTCCGATTTACCGGATAAAGAGGTCAATGCCCTCATTGCCGAAATGCGGGACGAAGAAAAGAAGGACATCCGTAAAAAGATGAAGTATCCGAAAAAGTCAGCCGGTCGCGCGATGATCAGCCAGTACGTGTGGGTCCATGAATCCTATACGGTTGAAAAAACAATCAATAAGTTGAAATACTTCCGGGATTTCGCGGATTATTTGAATTACGTTTATGTCATCAATGATGAAAAGGAATTGGTCGGCGTCGCCTCTTACCGTGACCTGCTTTTGAGCGAACCTGACGAGGTAATCACAGATGTAATGACGACGGACATCGTCAAGGTGCATGAAAGTACGAAAGAAAGTGAAGTCGCTAGGATGATCGGGCGGCATGATTTCCTGTCCGTGCCAGTTGTGAATGATGACAATATTTTAGTCGGCATCATTACGGCTGATGATGTACTCGATATTGTCGTCAGGGAAGCGAATCAGGATATTGATATGTTGCTTGCATCCGGTAAAGAGATCGACTTCCACACAAGACCCTTTGTCGCAACGTATAAACGGCTCCCTTGGCTTATTTTGCTATTATTCATAGGACTCGTATCAGGCAGCATCATCGCTAAATTCGAGGCAACACTTGAAGCCGTCGTGGCATTGGCATTTTTCATGCCGATGATTGCAGGGATGACCGGAAACACAGGAACCCAATCGTTGGCTGTCGTTGTCCGGGGACTTGTAACGGAGGAGCTGACGATGAAAAAAACGCTCAGCCTCGTCTTCCGTGAGCTGCTAGTGGGAGTCATGCTCGGAGTTGTCTGCGGCGCAGTCATCTCCGTCATTGCGTATGTTTGGCAAGGCAGCTTCACACTTGGTCTCGTCGTCGGTTCTTCCCTCGTTGCGACACTGATCATCGGGACGTTGGCAGGAACCATTATTCCGTTGATCTTGAGTAAATTCAAAGTCGATCCTGCGGTTGCTTCCGGCCCGCTTATTACAACAATCAATGACATTTTATCCTTATTGATCTACTTCGGGATCGCAACGATGTTCATTTCGAAATTGATGTAGAGAACGGGATTGTGCGGAAACTGGATTCTTGAGCGCGGAAATGAATTCTTGAGCGCGGAAACGGATTCTTGAGCGCGGAAATGAATTCTTGAGCACGGAAACTGGATTCTTGAGCGCGGAAATGAATTCTTGAGCACGGAAACGGATTCTTGAGCGCGGAAATGAATTCTTGAGCGCGGAAACGAATTCTTGAGCACCGAAACGGATTCTTGAGCGCGGAAATGAATTCTTGAGCACGGAAACGGATTCTTGAGCGCGGAAACGGATTCTTGAGCACGGAAACGGATTCTTGAGCGCGGAAACGGATTCTTGAGCGCAAAACTCGATTGTTGAGCACATTTCTGTATTCTTAGACGCATAACCACAAAAAAGCTGTCACAGAAAGTCAATTTCTCGACTTTCTGGACAGCTTTTCATTTATATCGGTAAGTTCGAATAGGTGGTTGACGTTAGATGCGTTTCTCAGTAAGTGGGCGCATCGTACCATGTTGCATGAGGTTCATATGCCATGAAAATGCCTTTTCGAGCACATGTGGCGTATGGCCGCCTCTATCAAGAGCTTCATAGAAGTATTCCCATAGTTGCGTACGGTACATTGGATGCGCACAATTACCGATGATCAGCTCAACACGTTCTCTCGGCGCAAGGCCGCGCAGATCCGCATATCCATGCTCCGTAACAATGACGTCAACGTCATGTTCCGTGTGATCCACATGCGAAACGAACGGTACGATGCTTGAAATATCGCCGTCTTTAGCGATGGATTTCGTAACGAAGATGGCAAGTCTTGCATTTCGGGCGAAATCACCAGAGCCGCCGATGCCATTCATCATCTTCGTCCCCGTTACGTGCGTCGAATTGACGTTGCCGTATATGTCGAGTTCAAGCGCAGTGTTGATGGAAATCAAACCGAGTCGACGGATGATTTCCGGATGATTTGAAATTTCCTGTGGACGCATTATTAGCTTGTCCCGGTAGTTATCCAGATTGTTGAAGACCTTTTCCATCTTTTCCTGCGACAGTGTGATTGACGCACACGAAGCATTGCGGATTTTACCCGCGTCGATCAAATCCAATACCGCGTCCTGCAGCACTTCCGAATACACTTCCAAATCCTCGAATTCCGAGTCAAGCAAACCATGCAAAACCGCATTTGCTTGAGATCCGATACCCGATTGGAGAGGAGCAAGACTGTTCGTTAATCTGCCCGCTTCCACTTCCGAACGAAGGAAGGATAGCAGATGCTCTGCCATAATTTCCGTGTCACGGTCAGGTTGGGTGATCGTTGACGCGGAATCCTGTTGGTGAGTGAACACAATTCCCTTCACTCGATCCACGTCAATCGGAATGCCGATCGTTCCAATCCGATCGCTCACTTTCGTCAATGGAATCGGATTCCGTTCTCCCTGTTTGCCCGGGTCATATAAATCATGGATTCCTTCCCAGGCCGTTGACTGTGCTGTGTTTATTTCAATAATGATTGACTTTGCATGCTGCGCAAACGATAACGAGTTACCTACAGAAGTCGACGGAATGATCATTCCATCCTCCGTCACTGAAATCGCTTCCAAAATCGCGAAGTCAATCGGTTCGGTCACATTAGTACGGATCCACTCTGCCGTTTGGGATAGATGATGGTCGACAAACAGCAGTTCCCCGTTGTTAATGTCGTTGCGCATCGCCTTTTCCGCTTGGAATGGCAGCCTCTTCTTCACGATTCCCGCTTCCGCGAATAATTTATCGATATCGGAGCCGAGCGATGCCCCCGTGAACACATTCACTTTGAACTTTTCCGTTTCAGCGCGCTTCACTAATGCCATTGGAACCGCTTTCGCGTCGCCCGCACGTGTAAATCCGCTCAACCCGAGAGTCATGCCGTCCTTAATCCAAGAAGCAGCCTCTTTAGGCGACACAATTAAGTCTTTCATTTTTTCAATTCTGATACGATCCATATGGTTACCCATTTAAATCGCCCCTTTTCATAACTTTTAGATAATTGCATTATACCTCGCCACAGTGCTGAAAAGGGGTTTTGTGAATGAACTACCGGATTTGAAAACAGACAAGCTCATTCAATGACTGAAACAGCATATTTTTGACTTACAACCTTAAAACCCTAACAGTTTACGAAAATAACTGGAATACGATTGACTGACCGGGATTTGAGCACCATCATTCATGGAGAGGGTAAATGTCGAGTGGCTATCCGGGTAAATCGCTTTAATTTGTGTGACGTTGACGATGAACGACCGATGGCAACGTACAAACAATTCGTGTGGCAGCACAAATTCGAAGTTCTGCAATGAATGCCGATGGGTACCCGTTATATGGTCCGCAACGACGACCGTTTTGCGATCCCGCACTTCAATATACTTCACTTCGGAAAATGGGACTGGCACCCAGCCATCCTCCGTTTTCACGGTAACGACCGACTTTCCTTCCGTATAAGCGGGATAGATAGCAACGACGCAACCGTCCAAAGCGCCATTATCATGGAAAGGAACGGCCATTCCGTGATAGGGCACACCAAAGACATCACGATTGATGAACTCTGAAACCTTTTGCCCTTCCTTCAGTGCCTTATAGGCGATCGTCCCTTCCCGCACAGGATCACCTGGTCTGATTTTCAGGTCAATCCGCTTGCTCGGCCGGTAATAAATATATTCCTTTGTATTAGAAACGACTATGGAGATTTCATCAGCAAACAACTCGCCGACAACGTCGAGCAGAGATTCCACATTTAACAAGGTATTCCGTACTCCTTTCGCAATTCAATTACTGCTAGTATAAGTTTTCATGTACAATATTCCAATTTTCATTTATAATGGAAACCAATCTAAACTAAAAATTTGGACTTCACAGAAACTACAGGTAACGAGGGGGAGCTTTTATGCATATTCGGGATTTGATAGTAGAAAGACTCGGAGTCGCTACGGTAAAGTCAGATCAAAGCGTATCTGAAACGCTAGCAAAAATCAACGAGACAGGATATAGGTGCATCCCTGTCGTCGACAGCGATGACACCTATAAAGGGATGATTTACAAAGTCGATTTACTTTCCTATCTGTATGAAGATAAGGGAGATGTCGCGAAGCCCATCGACTCCTTATTGAGACACCAAGACATCTACCTATATGAGAACGCTTCTTTTTTGAGTGCTTTGCTTGAAATTAAAGCACTGCCTTTCATCAGCGTCGTAAGGGATGGCAAACTTCTCGGTATTTTAACACATAATAAAATTGAAAGTGTCCTGGAAGATGCATTCGGACTGAAAACAGGTGGCATTAATATCACACTTGCATCAACTGAAGCACGAGGCATGATCAGAAAGTTGACGACGACGCTAAAGGACGAGAACATTGAAGGCATGCTCACACTGGACAACGGCTCAGCACTCGCGAGAAGGGTTGTCATTACGCTTGAAAACGGTAAATCCGATGAAGAAATGGTGAAATTGCGTGAGAGGCTTGAAAAACACGGATTCCGGATCTTGCAAATGCACAGAATTCAGCCTAAGTAACCAAAAGTAGCGGGCGCTTGCCTTGCCATAACAGTTGGATAATAACCACAAATAGAAGGCTGTTTCCACGTCGTAATCGACATCGGAAACAGCCTTCTTTTATGCAGCAAGCTCACTTTCTGGCTTCGGCACCATCCGCAACAGAATGCCTCCGATAATAAAGAGGATAACAAGACTGAACACACCGTACGCAGAGCTTCCCGTCAATGTTGCAGTTACACCAAGCAATAGTGGGCCCATGACGGATGCGAATTTCCCGAAAATATTATAGAAGCCGAAAAACTCGTTGGACTTCTCTTTCGGCACCAATTGCGCGAAATAAGAGCGGCTCAAAGCTTGAATTCCGCCTTGTGACGTCGCAACAAGCATTGCCAGAATCCAGAAATCCAATGTTGTCGATAGGAAGAACGCATAGATGCAGACGATGATATAAACAAATATCCCGACATACAACATCGTCTTCACCGAAAATCGCTGCGCAAGCCTTCCATACAAAATCGCAAACGGTGCGGCAACGACTTGGGTAACGAATAGGACAATCAGAAGATCAGTCGGTTCGATGCCCAAATCCGTTCCATATGCCGTCGACATCGAAATGATCGTACCGACCCCATCGATATAGAAGAAATACGCCAATAAGAAAATGAAGACGGTCCTGTATTTCTTGATTTCCTTGAACGTTTCACCAAGCCTACGGAAGCTGCTGGCTAAAATCCTTGGTTCCCGTTCAATTGCATGGATCTGCACAACATTCTTTAACATCGGAATCGTGAAGGTGAACCACCAAATTCCCGTGATGACAAACGCCAACTTAGTCGCGACTGTCGTCGAAAGTGGTATGACTTCCTGTTTCGCCAACAGGATGATGGCGATGCTGATGATGAAAGGAATCGTACTTCCGATATACCCCAATCCGAAACCGCGCGAAGAGACTTCATCCATCTTCTCTTCCGGCGTTACATCGACCAGAAATGCGTCGTAGAAAATATTTGCCCCGTGGAATCCGATCGCAGTGATCGTGTAAATGATCAATAACGGCAACCATGTTCCCTCCGGCACAAACGCCAATGAAACCGTCGAAAGTGAACCAAGGAGGAAGAAGGCGAAGAAAAATTTCTTCTTCAATCCCTCATAGTCCGCAATCGTCCCCAAAATCGGCCCGATCATCGCTAAAATGAATGTCGCAATCGCCACCGTATACCCCAAATACGCTGTCGACTGCGTCAGTCCGACCCCTGCTTCGGTCGCCACCGACTTGTAAAAGATCGGAAATACTGCTGTTGTAATGATGATTGAATAGGCCGAGTTCGCCCAGTCATAAAACATCCAACTTTTCTCCGTTTTTGTGTATTTCCCCTTTCCCATCCATCCCACCCCTTTCATACTCTTCAAAACTATGTTCGTACCAATATTATACAATTAATAATCAGCAAACAGTAGTGATGAATGATTTTTTCTTCACCAATTAAATAGGCCAACCCTTGATGAAACGGGTTGACCTCCAGGAGATCACGCCTCTATGAGAGAAAACATGCTTTTAATGACCTTCCCTAACACGCGAGGGGTATAGTGGAAGGCACTCTTTTTGTGCAATCGCTCGGTAAGCTTATGCGCATCTTTGCCATACGGACCGATATTCAGAACTGGCGCCTGAAGTTGCTGCATTTCCTTGAAAGGAATGCTATAGGTCCGGCCCCATACGGGTGTGTTTTCTTTATAAGACTGCCAGCCCGAATCTGTTGCGTCATAGTTCACATAGCTGAGATCAGAAATTCCATTGAAATAATGCACTTGCTTCGCTTCCACATGAAACTCTTCAAGTAAGATCTTTTGGACAAGGGAAATCTTTTCTCGTACGAGCTCGTTATCAGATGAATTGACGGCTGGATAATACGGAGGGGCATAAAACAGGATGACAGCTGGAGCCAATTCCTGACAGTGCAACAGTAATCGATCGCTGATGAGCATGGACATTCGCCGTTCATCCAACGACTCGTCCGACATGACATCTTCAAGAATCACTTGAACTTCCGCGTCGCCGATTTTCCCCTTAGCATACGTAAGCAATTCCTTGTACTCCAGTACGTTAATAGGACCGACTGGCTGGACGCCTTCACGTTTACAAACCGCTTTATAATCCTTTGAGCATTCCGCCATTGCCCGGTCAGCAGTATCTTTGAATATATTCATAATATCGTCAGCATTTTGACGCATCAAAAAGACATTGTACAAGGCCGCACTATGATGGGAAGTTTGGGTCGAATAATCTTCCTTCAAATCCACCTGCTGCAAACACACGGGCAACGGGGTCCTTTCTCCATACTGTTCTTCTACGAAATCCGAATTGAACTCCATCGCCCTCGTCAGATAAGACGCCATATAGTGGCTCGTCATGCCGCTCAAAGGTTCTCCGGCATGCGTCTCCCTTCCGTAAAACAGCGCTGAGGGCATAATTTTGCCGATGGTTCCCGAGTAAATATAATAATTTGGATCCTGCGGCTTCTGTGAAAAGGACGGCTCACTGTTAAGGAACAGCTCGTATTCCAATTGATACGCTTCCTTCAATTCCACGAGCCCCTTCACAGCAACCCTCATTCCGGAAGAATTCACCTCTTCATCAGGCACTGTCAGTAATAGAAGATTGATCGGCCACTGTTCAGCACTTGCCCTTTCCAATAAATGCAGATGTAATACAAGCCCCATTTTCATGTCCATCGTTCCGCGGCCAAATAAGTATTCCTCCGAATCCAAATCCTCTTGCGCATCCTCCGGCAAGTCGGCCATCCGGTTTTTCAATTCCTCCGTCAGTTGCCTAGGCAAGAAAGCTAACTCTTCTAATCCCGCGCCAAACTCCTTTGTATGAACGGTGTCGAAATGGCTGATCAACACAATCGTTTTATTCGTCACCCGGCTGTCATAAAGGGCGGTCACCGCATTTCTCCCTTTACCTGCATCGTGGAAATGAATATGCGAGCTGTGTTCTTGAAAATACTTCAATTCCAATAGCTTTTTTAACAGTCTCGTCGAAAACTCGACTTCCCCCACAGTTCCCGTTCTGCTTTCCCAACTGACCATTTCACATAATAAGTCTTCCAGTTGATCAGGCCGATTCCATTTCAGATTCTCCATTCCCATCTTGTGACCCCCTTTTTCTATGAATGTATAAAATAGTAACAGTTTCATCTATTGTTCTAAACGTACGACGGCAGGAATGGAAAGTCAATTAAACTTTATTGAATTGATTAAATAAATAAATATCTAACTCTTCGAAAAAACTGACTAAAGAACTATATTATGTGGAATGCCGCTCTTTCGGATGGTATAATTAATAAAATTATCTTTACTAATTTAAATTGATGTTTTAACGTCCCTGGGCTACTTATACTCTCGTTCCCTCAACCGGTGGATTACACAGAATTATTTCTTCGCGATATAGCGTTGTTTTTGTATAGAAAGGAAATGGAAATGTTGTTTTCGGAATTAAGCTACAACTCTCTCGTATCTCTATTGGATAAGAAATTTTGTGTATCAGTTACTGACAGAAGAGGGCGGATAACACATGTCAATGACAACTTCTGCGAACTGTCCGGTTATTCCAAAGAGGAGTTGCTCGGGAAGAGTTACGGTATTGTAAACCCTGGGTATACAACGGAGCGTTTTGTGGAGGAAATGGAGCAGTACTTTTCACGTGACGAAGCTTGGCAGAAAAATGTCATGGCCATTGCAAAAGATGGTACTCCATATTGGGTAAACGCCAATATTATTCCGGTATTGAATGCGGACGGGGAGATCATCCAGTTCCTTTCTATAGACAGTGACATTACAGCGCGGGAGCTTACGAAGGGAAAATATAAAGAGACACTGCAAAATCTGCGTAATATCGAAAATGCGCTCGACCACTCATCGGTCGTCGCCATAACCGACGCGAAAGGCGTCATCACGTATGTCAATGAAAAATTCTGTGCATTATCCCAATATACGAGTAATGAATTGATCGGAAAAACACACCGAGTCGTGAATTCGAAAGTTCATCCCAAAAGCTTCTTCAAGGAAATGTGGAACACGATCCAAAGCGGAGACATCTGGCAAGACGATATTTGCAACCGGGCGAAGGACGGCTCCCTCTATTGGGTAAGTACGACAATCGTCCCGTTTCTTGATGATGAAGGAAAACCGGAACAGTATATTGCAATCCGGCATGACATTACAGCTCGTAAGCAGGCGGAAGAATCATTGGAAATCGCTTTACAGAATGATTTCCGTACGACCGTGAAAAACTTGCAAAATGCGATTTTTAAATACACGACAAATGAAGACCGAGAAATTGAGTTCACCCTTTTCGAGGGACAAATTAAAGAACGGATCGGTATATCGGTGGACATATTAAACACACGGGAAGTCTACCATTTATTCACCGAAGAGCAGCTCGTAACATTCAAGAATTATTTATTGGCAGGGATGGCTGGGGAGATTGTCCAATTCGAGTTGCACTACGATGGTCTTTACTTCCTCGTTTACCTCTCGCCGATCGCAAAAGATGGAGAAATCGTCGAAGTTGTCGGCACAGCTATTGACATTACAGAACGGATTGAAGCTGAAAAAGTCATTGAGCATATGGCCTATTTCGATTCCCTGACCAACCTGCCCAACCGGAGAAACCTTCAAGAGAGAGTGAAACAGAAAATCGCCGGAGCTAGTGAGGGCGAACAGTTTGCCGTCCTATTCCTCGACTTGGATCGTTTCAAAAATGTCAATGACACGTTAGGCCACCATGTCGGCGATCAATTGCTCATTGCTGTCGGGGAAAGGCTGCGCGATTGTGTTCATAGTGAAAATGCCGTGGCCAGACTGAGCGGGGATGAATTTGTCGTCCTCATTGACTCCGGCGATACGGATGAATTGACAGCCCTTGCTGCCCAAATCGTTGAAGACATTTCACAGCCCTACTATTTTGAGAAACAAGAGATTTTCGTTGCCCCAAGCATCGGAATCGCATTGTATCCACACGATGGAGAGGATTATAGTACATTGATACGCAATGCGGACACCGCCATGTACGTGGCAAAGGAGGCAGGCAGGAGGACATTCCGATTTTTCACGGAAGAGCTCCACGAAGAATTGATGGAGAAGACATTTTTCGAAATGGAGCTTCGGCAGGCATTGGAAAAGGGGCAATTCCTCCTTCATTATCAGCCCCAATTCGATTTGAAAACTGGACAGTTAATAGGGATGGAGGCGCTTGCCAGATGGAATCATCCTGAACGGGGTTTTATCCCGCCGTTGAAATTCATTGAGATTGCCGAGGAGAACGGGTTCATCATCCCGCTCGGCGATTGGGTGTTGAAAACGGCATGTGCGCAGGCGAAAGCTTGGCAGGAACAAGGGCTTCCTGCTTTGCGGATGAGCGTCAATGTATCGATGAGGCAATTCAATCAGCCTTCCTTCGTGGCAGATGCACTTAAAATTTTGGACGAAACGGGGCTCCATCCATCGTATTTGAATTTAGAAATTACAGAAAGCATGATGTCAGACGTGAAGCGCTGCGAAACTGTTTTACAACAGTTGAAAGACGCAGGAATCACTGTCAGCGTCGATGATTTCGGCACAGGATACTCATCCCTCCTCTATTTGAGCAAGTTCCCGCTCTCCCATCTGAAAATCGACCAGGCGTTCATCCGGGAACTGAGCAACAACAACACCGCAATCGTCAAAGCGATTATCGACCTCGCGAAGAACTTGGGACTGAACGTCATCGCGGTAGGCGTCGAAACAGAAGAACAGGAACAATTCCTGAAAGACCTCGGCTGCAATGAAGTGCAAGGCTATCTTTATTCCAAACCGCTTCCTCTGAAGGAAATCGAGCAACTGCTGTTCCATTAATCTTCACATTACGCACTCCTATTCGGGGTGCGTTTATGTCTAAAATAAGAGTTATAGAATCCAGTATGAATTGAGGTGCGCCTATGTATAAAACAATCGGAGTCGTCGCACATGTCGACGCGGGAAAGACGACATTTTCCGAACAGCTGCTATTTCATACGAACAGCATTCGCCAAAGAGGCCGTGTCGACCATCAAGACACGTTCCTCGACAGCCATGAAATCGAGAAGAACCGCGGCATCACCGTATTCGCAGACCAAGGCGCCTTCACATTCAACGGGTCGCACTACACACTCATCGATACGCCGGGACACGTAGACTTTTCGCCTGAAATGGAGAGAGCTATCCAGGTGATGGATGCCGCAATCGTCATCATCAGCGCGGCGGACGGAGTGGAAGGGCATACCGAAACGGTTTGGCAATTGCTGAAAAAGCATCAAGTTCCAATCTTCTTCTTTTTGAATAAAACCGATCGCGAAGGCGTGATTTTACCGGACGTCTTGGCTGAAATTCGCAGCAGCCTTTCAGAGGAGATCTTTGATTTATCGGAAATGGAAGAAGGCTGCATGACCGAAAACCTCATTGAATTCGTTGCGGAACGCGACGAGGCATTGCTCGAGCGTTATATGGATGCCGGCTATGATGAAGCGCTATGGCTGGAGGCTCTAAAGCGGATGATTAAAAACCGCGATGTCTTTGCTTATGGGCATGGCTCTGCACTGAAGGATATCGGTGTACTTGATTTCTTGAAGAAGTTGGATTTGCTTACGGAAACGGATTATGTGGTTGAGGGAGATTTTGCAGCGCGCGTCTATAAAATCCGACATGATGAAAACGGCAACCGGGTGACGTTCCTGAAAGTGTTGCAAGGTGGCGTGCGCGTCAGGGATGAAGTGCAATATGCCGGCAAGCTTGAGAAAGTAACACAGATTAGAAGATATAACGGAAAGAAGTTTGAAGCGTTGGACGTTGCTCATGCGGGAGAAATCGTTGCTTTGACGGGGTTGACGGAAGCCGGCGCTGGTGATCCGATCGGTGCACTCACTGAGAAGGCAGTATTTGAGTTAATTCCTACGTTGAAATCAAAAGTCATTTTTGATCCTTCCGTCCATGTAAAGGAAGTGCTGCGCTGCTTCAAAATGCTGGACGCCGAAGACCCTTCGTTGCGCGTTGTCTGGGACGAGCATGTCCAGGAAGTACATGTCCATGTGATGGGCGTCATCCAGCTTGAAGTGTTGAGGCAAATTATGCGAGATCGTTTCCAATTCGACGTGTCGTTTGGCGATCCGAGAATTTTGTATAAGGAAACGATTCGTTCCACAGTAAACGGCTACGGCCATTTCGAGCCGCTGAAGCATTATGCGGAAGTACACTTGAAGATTGGGCCGGCAGAGCGGAACAGCGGCATTTCGTTTTACAATGTATGCCATGCGAATGATTTATCCATTGGCAATCAAAACTTGGTGCGGACCCATCTTTTCGAGCGTTCTCATCATGGTTTATTGACAGGATCGGCACTGACCGACGTAAAAATCACCTTGCTGACAGGCAGGGGGCATAACGAGCACACATCCGGCGGCGATTTCAGGGAAGCGACATTCCGTGCATTGCGGCAAGGGTTGGAGAAAGCGGAAAATGTTCTTCTTGAACCTGTTTACGATTTCAAAATAAAAGTCGGGATGGAGCATATCGGCCGAGTCCTTTCCGACATTCAGCAAGCATCCGGAAGTTTCGCGCCACCTCAGACGATAGGGGAAAACACTGTCGTGACGGGTCGAGTTCCGGTTGCCACGTTCATGAATTACAGCACAACATTCGCATCATTTACGAATGGGAAAGGTGCGCTTACCTTGCAGTTCGGCGGCTATGACGAATGCCATAATCCGGAAGAAGTGATTGAGGCGATCGGCTACAACAAAGACGCCGACCCCGAATACACATCCACTTCGATTTTTTGCGCAAAAGGCAAAGGCTATCCGGTTCCGTGGTATGAAGCGGAGGCGGCGATGCATTTGTTGTGATTGATTTGTAGAGTGCATTTGGCGCGCTTGGCAAGGGCCACTACTTTTTCTCTTCCGCGGTTATTTTTATCGCACATGACCAGCCCATTCGCGCCGAATGCCTTTGACCAATCAAAAATTTTCTTCGCCATTAGTATCTACTAGGTGAAAAGACACAAAATGACGATAACTTTGTGAATTTGACCGATAACTTTCGGAAAGTGACCGATAACTTCCTCGAACTGACCGATAAACTTGTAAATTTGACCGATAACTCACCGGAAATGATCGATATCTTCCCTACTCACCCAATCGATAAATTAAAAATCGCTCATTCTCATTTTTATCATATAGCCGGTCGACTTTTACTTCTTTCCACAGCTTAAACGGCGTCTGTTTGTCCATATATTGCACATATTCCGCGGTCGGGTAATAAAGAATGACGTCGACCGGACGTGCAGCCCGTTCCACGGACATCAAAATGTTACTAATAGCCGTCATAAATATTTGAATGGAAAACGGGTTAAAGAAATAAAATTTATTCTCCGACGAATCAATTTCATACGTTTCCGCAAAGCACCGCTCAAAACGGATTGCCCCGCCGCGGAACTTCGCTTTACGGCGATATCTGACCAAGTTTTCAATTGCGTCCTCGTAGAGCTGGCCATTCATCTCAATGCCCGTAACAGATGATCCGAAGTGATGATGAACGTAAAATGACACGCGCGCTTTGCCGCATCCAAAATCGACAAAACCGTCCGATCGTTTCAACTCGTAAGATTTGAACAGCTCGTCCAACGCTTCGTAAGGCGTCGCCTCATAGCGATTATAATGAGCTGACTGACTCAGTAGTTCAAGCGTCCCACCCGTTTTTATCCGAAGAAGGTTATCGTACTCCTTTTCGTTCAACGAACTCACTCCCTTTCTTCATCGCCTCATTGTAGCCGTCTAACTTGTCTTATGACAAGCGGAAAACACGATCTTCATTATTCATGAAGATCGTGCTCGCACTACATTAGTCATTTCACAGGTTCGGCCAATCGTGTCACCACGCGTTTCCTTCGTTTGGCAGTCACCGCTTCCGCCACTATCTCAGTCTTAGTAAACAAACGATACACCGATGGAATGAGCAGCAATGTTATAAACGTAGCAAACAGCAATCCGAAAATTAACACCGTTGCGAGAGGCGCCTGATAATTTCCCGATGCACCGGAAGCGAGCGCAAGGGGCAGCATTCCCCCAACAGTCGTCAACGTCGTCATGAAGATCGGGCGAACCCGGTTCCTTCCTGCTTCGACCAAAGCCTCTTGCACAGTCATTCCCTCCTTTCGAAGCTGGTTCGTCCGGTCAATTAAGAGAATTGCGTTATTCAACACGATACCGATCAGCATGATGATGCCCATCCCGGACAACAGATTGAGCTCCATCTGCGTCACGAACAATCCGATGATGACACCGATGACTGCCATCGGAATGACCGACATAACTATGAGCGGGTGTCCCAGGTGATTGAACTGGACAGCCATGACGAAATAGACGAGGAACAGTGCGACGCCCAACACTAGAAGCATTTCCACCATGAGCTGCTGTTGTTGCTCGATATCGCCGGCTACATCGATTGCATAGCCCGCGGGCGCATTGAATTCGCTAATGACTCTTTGCACGTCGCGATTAATTGCACCTAAATCCCTTCCTTCAATATCCGCTGAAACTGTTATGAATCGTTCCCCGCTGATATGTGTAATTTCGTTTGGCGTGCTGACCGATTCCAAGCTAAGAAAATTTGATAATTTCTTATCGCCTTCCATCGTCGGAATTTCCAAGTCGAATAGCGCCTCCCGCGTATCCGTTTTAGAACCCCAACTTACTAGTAGAGGCACATTCTCTCCATCAAGCATCATTTGACCGACAGGCATATCAATGAAAGCTTGTTCGATGAATTGTTTCACCTGCATTTGCGATAAGCCGGCATCCGCGATTGCCTTCTGTTTTAGCACAATCGCCTGTTCTTCCGATGTGCGTTCCATTGAATTCGTCATGCCGACGAGTCCTTCAACCTTGCCGAGCTGCCCCATAAAGTCCTTCGCAATTGCCTGCAGCTGACCAAAATCTTCCCCTTTGATCATCACTTGGACAGGCGCGCCGCTCACTTCGGACATTGCCGATTGCACGGTTCGTATCGGTTCTGCTTCTTGGAACTCCCGCAGCGATCGTACTATCTGTTCATTTACTTCCTTCTGTTCGAGAACCATGTCATTACCTTTGGTCATATTGACGATGACAAACAGTTCGTTAACACTACCTTCCAATACATAGCTGGATTCGACATCGTTAATCCTCGCCAACTTGTCATTCAGCAGATGTGCAAGCCGCTCTTTTTCAGCAGGCTCCACCCCTGTTTCAAGTGCAACGACAATCTCGCTATATCGATTAAAGACGTCCGGCATGACGGTCATCGAAATTTTATTCACAAGGAAAAGCGACCCGGCAAAAAGTCCAAAAAAGACTGCGATGACTAGAAGACACCGACGTTTTTTCCCAACAATCCACGAAACGATTGCATTGTACCCTTTGCTGAAACGGCTCTCTTTCCTGGTATTACGGATGTCCCGGTAGCGAAGGAAATTCTCCGAAAGTACAGGAATGAGCGTGAATGCGACAAGCACCGAGCTTATCAATGTAATCGCCACGACAATCGCAAGGATGATCATGAACTCGCCCAATCCCCCACCGATAAGGCCGATTGGAAGAAATACCACAATCGTCGTCAGCATGGACGCGAAAACGGCACCCGCCACTTCCTTCGTCCCTGCAAGAACCGCCTCCAACTTTGCGAGGCCGAGCTCCCGCTGCCGATAAATCGATTCCAAAATGACAATCGACGAGTCCACCATCATTCCGATTCCAAGCCCTAGACCGATAAGCGTCAGCATATTGAGGCTGTATCCGAGCATATATACCGTCAAAAAAGTCAGCAGCACCGATGTCGGGATCGAGACGGCGATGATGAGCGTCGCACGGACATTTCTTAGGAATAAAAGCAGAATCGCAATTGCCACAATGCTGCCGATCAGAATATTGACGACTACCCCATCAATTGATTCCTGTACGATGTCCGCCTGCGCCACCATTTCATTCAACGTAAAGCCTTTCACAAGCCCTTCATCACGTATCTTCTGAATCTCGGCACGGACTGCTTTCGCCATATCAATTTGTGTAATGTTCGCGGCCCGCCCTACTTGGATGAACACCAATTCCTTCGTCCCGTTTTTCCATACGAATGATGAATTTTCACGAGTCGCTAGCGTTACATCTGCAATCTCCTTCAGTTGAATAAAACCTTCTGCTGTTGGAATTTCAATCCGCTTCACTCCGTCAATATCCTCAAGCCGGGAATTCCAGCGGATGATCCCGTCCTGCAGTTCCCCAATTGTCGTTTCCGAGTTCGCTTGCGCAATGAACCCCGCGACTTGCGAAATATCCAATCCATGCTTTTTCATTTCATCCCGATTGAACGTAATGGACAGTTCCGGCTCCGATACGCCGGATAGATGGACGTCTTGAACCTCCTTTAAGCCTTCAAGTCTCGGTTCAAGTACATCCTTGGCGAAGGCCGTCATCGCTTGAAGATAATCGCCCGAAAGGTCCATGAAAAACTCATAGCCTTGCTGGACACCGTATTGCATGGCCACGGCTACTTGAATTTCAGAATGCTCCGCTTTTGTTTCATTCACCGCTTTGTCGACATCTTTCATGACCTTATCGCTCTGCCCACGGGCAATCGTTATATCGAGGGAACTGCTCCCGACCGTCGTCGTCGACCGTACTTCCTCAACACCTTCGATTCCTGCAAGCTCCTGTTCCAGCGGCGAGGTTATGAACCGTTCTACATCAACCGCTGCCATATCCCCCGCGTCGATATAGACGGACGCCCCATCCATCCCGACCGACGGCATAATTTCCTTATCCAATTTAACGATCGCAAAGCTCCCCAAAGCTACGATCAACACGGTCAATAAACCAACCAGCACCTTCTTTTTCACAATAAACTCCAATACCTTCACAACCATTCCCCTTTCCAGCCTCATTGTTCATTAGCTTAACAAGTTTTTCCACTTCCTATAACGTGCTCCAGCCGGATTTCAGCTCAGACTTTGGATGTAGATAGCTGTTTTCGAGGGTTGGCGCTAGGTTATCGGTCAAGTTCACAAGTTTATCGGTCAAATCCCGGGAATTATCGGTCAGTTCCCTGAAAATATCGATCATATTTGCCTACTTATCGTCATTTCAAGACTTAATACCTATCAAGTTAAATCCATTTCCGCAAAAAAAAAATTTAGCTTAGCAAAGCGATTCTCTATGGTAGAGGTGTTTGACTACTTAGAAAATGATATAATGAAGGGAATTTATTAATAAGGGGGATTTTTATATGGGAGAAATCAAGAAAATCGGACAAATTGGGGTACCGGCAAAAAACATTGAACGTGCAACAGCATTTTATCAGGAGCAATTAGGCTTGCAGCTATTATTCAACACTGACACAATGGCGTTTTTTGATTGCGACGGCGTACGCTTACTCGTCAGCCTTCCTGAAAAAGAGGAGTTCGCCAATTCAAGCTCAGTCCTTTATTTTCACGTGGAAGATATTAAACAGGCCTTTGAGGAATACAAGGAAAAAGGCATTGTGTTCATTGATGAACCTCATGTTGTCGCAAAAGTGGAGCAAACCGAAACGTGGATGGTGTTCTTCAAGGACACGGAGGATAATATGCATGCGTTGTTGAGCGAAGTTGTGGTGGGGTAAAATAATTAATTCACATAAAAATGGACGACTACTTTCCCAGTAGTCGCCTTCTTTTATTACGATATTCAATTGGAACGAAGAAGGGGGTGCAGAATGAATAAAAGCTTCATGACTGTAGCGATAATAAACATCATTATTGCTTGTTCAGCCCAAGTGTTTTATTGGTCAATACCTGTAGGAACAATTGATTTATTCCTATTCCAATTAGTGATTTTTCCTTTAGCGATTGGATTCACCAATATTCTTCTCGGAGCCAGCAAATTTAGGCTAGCTTTTTTTCAACATTCGCTTGCTGCCTATTTAGCATTCGGTGTATCCGTTTTAGTTTCCTTCTTTATCGTTGTTGCCCCCTCAAAAGAACTTCCCCCCGGCGAAATCATATTATTTTCGGATATACTTTTTATTACTTTGATATCGATATCGCAGCTACTCGCGCTGCTTGTCTTACATCTTTTCATCTATATCGCATATAGGGTCTTTACTTCTCGTACGGAACAAGTAGACAAACGCCGCAAGGGATAGCAGAATGACAACCGTCAACACTTCATACATGCCCCGATAGCCGAGGCTTGGAACGACAACGCCTAAAAAGTACGGACCAAATCCGAGTCCGGAGTCCAGGAAGATATAGAACGTAGAGGTGGCGATGCCGAGCCGTTCAACGGAAATCCCTTTCAGTGCAATCGCTTGGGCGCATGATTGGAAATTCCCGTAGCCAAGCCCGAAAATGGCACCCGCCGCAAGAAGCATGATACCGCTATACGTCTGGCTCAATATGATCATGCCGAGCGCAAAAAGTATGAGCGAAGGGATGACAACATACTTCGCTCCTTTTACGTCCAATAGCTTTCCTGAGAATGGGCGGGAAAGTAGCACGACGATGGCATAGACGAGGAAAAAGAAGCTTGCAACTTGAACGAGGTTAATTTCCTTCGCGTAAAACGAGATGAATGACAGCACGCCTGAATAAGCGAGTGCCACGAATAACGTAATAATGGAAATCGGCAATGCTTTCAATTCAATGAAATTGGATAAGCTAATCCGTTTCTTCGCCAGTTCCTGCTTGTTCGGAGCAGACAACTTCGTAGTTTCCTTGACGAAGAAAAACATGATTAGCGTCACAATGCTTAATGTGAGGCAGAGGACGAACAGCATATGGAATGGATAGTGTTGGCTCATGAAGATGCCGAAAAACGGCCCGATTGCTGTCGCCATAACGGTACTCATGCTAAAATAGCCAATCCCTTCCCCTCTTCTTGAAGCTGGAATCGCTTGGGCAATCATTGTGCCGGTTGCGGTTGAGGCAATTCCTAGTCCAATTCCGTGAAATAGCCGGTTCACAAGTAGCAACGGCATATTCGCCGATCCGAAATAAAAAGCAGTTGCGATTGTGGACACGAGAAGGCCGATAAACAGCATCTTCTTGCCGCCTACTTTTCCAATCAAGCCTCCTGAAAAAATCCGTGCAATCAGTGTTCCGATGATGAAAATCCCCGAAACAAGTCCCGCCATGCTCGTCGAAGCCCCATATTGTTCAACCGCGAACGGTGCAATGGTGACTAATAATAAATACATGGCAAGCATGAGGATGAAATTGATAATTGATATGGTTATGAAGTCCTTTGTCCATAATTTCTGTTCTTCCATATTTTCACTCTTTCATGATGTGAGATTTTGGTGGGCGAGCGCCAATACGCTAATGGCTATTTCCACTTCTTCTTTCGATGAACCTTTTAATAGTTCTTTGTAAAGGGATGCAAGTTGCTCCATGACGTCGCGGCAAACGGACTCCCCTGAACTTGTCAGCCGAATCCATTTTTCCCTCTTATCTTGTCCCGGCGTCGATTCCACATACTCCATTTCCCCGAGACGCTGGAGGATCTTCGTGATGCTCGGCTTCTCCACTTGCTGCCGCAGCGCAATTTCCGCAGGCGTCATCGCGCCTTCCTGCATAAGCAGCTTCATGATCTGCCACTGTGAACTAAACAACCCGTATTGGGCCAGCTTAGCATTGACTTGATTAAGCAACGGACGATAAATTTTATAATAATGTCCGAAAAGGTTTTGTTGTAATGATTCGATGGGTTTCGCCCCCTCGCATAATGGTTAGTTAGGTTAATTAACTATTTAATTATGACATATAACTGGGAATTTGTAAAGTGGTGGCATAATTTGCTTGCTACTAAAGTCCCGAAATGACGATAACTCTAGGAAAATGACCGATAACTTTCGAGAAGTGACCGATAACTCCTTCTAACTGATCGATAAAAGGCTCGAAATGAACGATATTCTCTTGGAAATGATCGATAAGTTTAAGGCGGCGGCATTGGGGGAGGTAAAAGTCAATGCATGCTCCCCTAGTATCTGACATACCCTTTACCATAGCCATTTTCAATGAAAGGAGAAATAGAGATACTTGAAAATTAAACTGTTATTGCTTTGTCTACTTCTGATCTTTTCCACCTCTGCAGTTGTCCTTTTTAAGGGCAAGTCGGCTAAAGAAGTTGAAGCAGACTCGGAGTTATCAACTGATGTAACTACCTACATTCAACAATACGAGGAAGTAATTAATGAAATTACGCAGGAGTTACGCCAGGCTGACATAGGATTTGTGTTGGACTACGCCATTCTCCCGGATGAAAACATAGAAATCCTCATAAAGTTGCCAAGCGAAAAAATTAAAAGGTCCACTAAAAAGGAAATAACGCAAATCGTCAATAGGGTGCTGGAAGAGAACAATATGGAACGTGAACATTTTCTTTTAGAAATTTCTAGCTATCACAAACTCTCTAAAGAGAATAAGCAATCTTCGGTTCGGCTTAGTTATAATGATTTGATGGGTTACATTATGCAGGAGTTGGAGCATCAAGATTACTCAACCTTTGGCCTGGAATACAAAATGGCTTCTGAAAAAGTCGAGTTGATCATTAACCTGCCCATAGACTATGACCCAGCCATCAATCCCAAAGTGGAGCAATTAGCGACAGATATAATTGAGCAAAACCATCATGCCAGAGATGATTTTCAAATAAACATCGTCAATACAATCCATACAGCATCCTCCGCCCGAAGTGCAGAAGCCCATGAAATGATTAACAAAATACAAGAAACAAATTTCGCCATTCAACTTGAAGAGGAACTTAAAAAGAACGGATATGCACCAAACGGGCAAACTGGAATCATGGTGTATTCAAAGGACAAAAAACACATCATACTTTATTTCGAAACTATAGATCTTGAAGATGAAACAATTAAAAGAGACATCAAGAAAATTGTTGATACCGTTTCGCAGGCGAATGGACTTGGTTTATTCATAATCGAATTACAAGTTATATAAAAAACGGGTGGAAATCATGCAAGTCGCACTGATCCCACCAGAAATTCGTATATAGACACGCATTACTTCCTCCAAAAATCCATAAACTTCTCCAGACACGCATAAATTCTTCCAAACCCTCATAAACGCCAACAAACACGCATAAACCTCCGCAAAAGCTCATAACCGCCCACAAACGCGCATAAATCGCGCGAAAGACGCATAAATGCTAGCAAGCCACCCCTCAATTCACACCCGTACCGGCACGTCCCCCATCATCGGAAACACTTTCCGCCAACCGAGAAATACTCCAATTAGCAGCAATGCGATATATACATAAATCCCACCCGTTATTGCATGTGCAATCAGATGACCTATGACGAAAATCCCTGTCGAGAAAGTGATCAAAATCATTTTCGCCGACCCTTCTGATTGTGCAAACTCGAAGGATTGGGTAAACGGAAAGTCGCCTGAATTGAGCCATTTGTATGTGAGCAATGTCTGAAGAATTGCCCCTAATAACACAGCGAACAAATCAGGCACAATGCGCCACGAAAAGATCGCGATGAATGCAATCGACAGCAATACGAAAACCGGCATATATAACTTCACTAAAAATGCCTTCAGCGTCCCACTATATGCCGCAGCGGGCTGCTGGATCGGCGCTGCCTTGAAAAGCCAACTCCCTTTATGATTCACGGAAAACTGCATCGTATGAATGATGCTCGGGATCATCATACTGCCGAAATAGATGAGCAAAAACAACTTTCCTGTAGAGATTTCCGCCAGTGTCCTCATTTGCAGTTCTGTAAAGATGAAAATGAACGGAAATACCATTGAAAATCCAAGCGAAGGATAGACTTTGAGCTTGAAATCCCGTTCCTGTTGCATCATCAAAGCTCCAAAATGAAAGAACGTCCTCTCTTCCCTATTCCGACAGCAAAGCTTTGCCCAACTGTCCACCCACCAACGCGATTTCTTCCTCTTATTTTTCGATTCGCTCATCAACTTATCCATATTGCGTTCGAACGAAGGCATGAGCCTCACGTAGATGTAGATGGAGATGATCGGGACGAGCAAGGCCAGTGCGGACAACAGGATGAGTACTTTTGAAAGGTCTTGATTCAACAATAGCTCGAACGAAGCTCCAAACCACATCGGAGGCAAAAACACATGCCACCAGCTGAATGTGTACGTCAAATCTATATCTACAAAATCGAAGGCGCGGATGACAATCTGATAGCCGACGATGACGCCGACAGATAGTAGGATTTGCACGTAGTTGATGATATCCTTCAGTTTTTCGCCGTCAAAGAACCGCAGGACCGCAAAGTACACGAGTGACGTAATTACTACAATAAAAAGCATCGTAAGCAGTAGTGCGACAAGAAAAACCAATGTGAATACGATTCCTTTGGAAAACAGCCCTACGACAAGAGGGATCGCAATGAAGGCCCCTGCTATGAAAAACATATAGATTAATATGTGGATGGTTTTCGCGGTGCCAAGCGTCCTACTGCTCACCGGTTTTGTCTGCAAAATCGTCTTATCCCTTACATCCAACAGTACCGAAGAAAAATCGGACACCATCGTCGTCGTCAAAATGAACATGATGATACCGAAAACGATGCTCATTTGAAAGATATAATGACCGTCTCCAAATAGGAGAAACGGAATGACCATCAGCCCATACAATCCATAGATCCACAAGGACTTCAGGAACTGATTGCCTTCCTTTTTCTTCTGCCCATTGAAAATGGTTGGCGTTCGTCTGCCATCCATAGTCAATTTCATGCGCAAAATGGTACCCATTGCGTCGTAGTCGATGCCTGCTTTTACAAATAGTCGTTTACATTTAGAGAGGATCGCAAGTGTACGAAATTCATGCATCGGCAATTCCATCCTCAACGATCGAGATGAATCGCTCTGCCCGACTCGCATGATCTGTGAATCCTGTCAGCTGATTGAATATGCCGGAAAGCGATCCTTCTTCACTCAGTTCCTGCAACTCCTCAAAACTGCCATCCGCGATCACGGTCCCTTTGACGAGCAGCACAATCCGGTTGCTGATCTTCTCGACGACATCCATAATATGCGAAGAATAAAAAATCGTTTTTCCTTGCGCCGCCAGTTGCGCGAGCATTTCACGGATGACCATCATGCTGTTCGCATCCAAACCGCTTAACGGTTCATCGAAGAACAACAGATCGGGATTATGCAGCAAGCTCGAAATGATGAGCACCTTTTGCCGCATCCCTTTGGAGAAGGAAGAAAGCCGCGTGTGCATTACGTCGCCAAGTTCAAATTCCTCCATAAGCTTCTGCGCTTTCTCTTCCGCAAATGCACGGTCAAGTCCGTACAATTCCCCCGTGAACGCCAAGTACTCCATCGCCGTCAAGTTATCGTACAGCTCCGCTTGCTCCGGCACATACCCGATTCTTCTTTTGTAAGATGGGTCTCCCGAAGCGATATCCTCGCCGAAAATTACTACCTGGCCCTTATAATTTTGAATTAAGCCGAGCATGATCTTCACCGTCGTGCTTTTCCCCGCACCGTTCGGACCGATATAGCCGATAATCTGTCCCCGTTCAACCTCTAAATTCACGCCATTCAACACACGATGATTCCCGTATGTCATCGTGACGTTCCGTAAAGATAACACCTTATTTGGTGAATCCATATATACACCCCCACTTGCTTAAGTTTACCATTAATTAACCAGAGAAGTCATACCATTCTATGAATTACAGCTGTTTTGGATTCCACCCAACCGGGTAATGGAAGGGTACTAGATTGAGGAGGTTATTGTATGGCAAAACGTGACCAAGACGAGTATTTCGAAGATCGCGCAGGAACAGACGATGCGAGATTCCACGTCGTTCCCCATGATGATGAAGGCTGGGCTGTGAAAAAGGAAGGCAATGATGAACCTGCCTATACGGCGGGCAACCGGAATGACGCCGTCGATGAAGCCAAACGAATGGCGGAAGAAGCCGGTACGATGGTTTATGTTCATGGAGATGATGGGAAGATAGAGGAACAGTTAGAATACGGTGATTAACAACGAAACGGCAACGCCTTGTGCGCTGCCGTTTTTTATTTCATTCAATAAAAACCGTTTGCACCTTGGAATCCCATAATACTGAAACGCCAAATGATTCACTTACCAATTACGCCTGCCTTTCATCTTTAAAAGGCACTGGAATTATGTAATTTGGGGGAGACTAAAGTCCCGAAATGACGATAACTTTTGAGAAGTGACCGATAACTTTTTACAACTGACCGATAACTGCCAGGAAATGAACGATAACTCGGTGAAATTGATTGATAACCTAAAGGAAATGATCGATAACTTTTCAGCGGCACTAACTATAGCGAGTTTTCAGACTCTTGTGGTAGAATAGATGTTACAAAACAATAATGGAGGCGGTATTTCATTGATCATGAAGGAAAAAGAGATTTCTTTAAAGGCAATCGGGTTAGAGGCCTTGCTACGGAGGCTGCCGGAGCATCACCCGCGCTATGTTGATATAGAGAATGAGCTGAGAAAAACTCGAGCCGGTGAAAATGGCGAGAAAATACTGGCGAATGTCTTTCAGCACTATCAGTTCCCTTTCAAGCATTACATTTTCCATGATTTGAACTTACAATCCACAGGCAAATTCCAAATCGATACACTTTTTCTTTTTCAACAAGGCGCGGTCATTTTAGAAGTGAAAAATATTGCCGGCCGAATCGGTTTCCCTGAAGAGTACAATCAACTGACGCGAACCCTTGAAAACGGACAAATTGACGCATTTGAATGTCCATCTGTCCAACTGGAGCGGAATAAGATGCTGTTAGAAGATTGGTTTCACACGCACCACATGCCTATCCCCATTTATCAGGCAGCGGTTTTCCCCAGACCGCATCAGCAATTCGAAAACCTTCGTAAGGACTTGACTCTCCTTTTTCCTCTTGAGATCCCTGTTTTTCTCCGAAGACTCAATTCATTTCACCCTTCAATTGATTTACCCGGACTTGAAGCTATTGCAAATAAGATAACTGATGCCCACCGTGAATTTGATCCGTTTCCACTATCAGACCGATTTGGAATCCAGCCATCCGAACTTATATCGGGAGTCCGCTGTGTTCAATGCGGTTGGTTTGGCATGGAGTCGATACAAAGTGGTTGGGGATGTCCGCAATGCAGGAACATTGACCCTCATGCCCATATCGAAACACTGCTGGATTATTTCATGTTGATGAATTACCGTATCTCTAATAAGACAGCCCGGCAATTTTTCCGTCTATCCGACGAACAAAAGATGAAACGAATTCTAAGAAGGGTAGGAATTCCCTTCGAGGGAGAAAGAAGGGGAAGAGTTTACGCGGCGAACCTGGATTGGGTTAGAAACCTTCATGATTCTAATAGGACAAAAGTAACGAAATGACGATAACTTTGTGAAAGTGACCGATAACTTACTAGAAGTGATCGATAACTTGCTCCAAATGACCGATAACTCATGCCAAGTGACCGATAACTTTCCTTTCCAAGCAAAAACCGCTTCAGTCAATCGGACTGAAGCGGTTTCTCACTTGAATAACTCTTTATAAGCCAACGCTTTCAACGCTAGCATCTCTTCATCCGTCAACCGGCTCTCGATTTTATTGAGCAGCGCCTGTTGCTCCGATGCTGTCATGCCTTGCCGTGCTTGAATTTGTATGTCGTTGATTTCACCTAGATCGAATTTCTTCAACAGGATCCTCGTCGCTTCCTCTTTTGTTTGGAAAGGGAGCTTCGAGCTGTCCACATTCTTCCCTTCTTCGATGAACGCACGGAGTTCCGGGTCTTTTTGAACTTCCTGTCTGATGGCTTCCATCTGACCGCTCGATTCCAGTTCTGCCGCCACTTGGCCCATCACTTCATCGGCGATGAATTTTGTTCCGAAATGGTAGACACCGAAGCCGATAGCCACAATGACAACCGCAACTCCTAGTAAAACCTTGATTGCTCTCAATTGATCCGCTCCTTTTCCAGTAGTATCCACTGCCTTTGCAGCAACTATACTTCTATATTTCCAGCAACTCCCGGATGTCGTCCTCAGTCAATGTAGTATTAGCAGCATCTTTAGAATCAATGATCTCCTCGATCAGATTCCTCTTCTTCTCCTGCAACTCATTCATTTTATCCTCAATCGTGCCACGCGCGACGAGCTTGATGACATGGACAGTTTGCTGTTGACCCATGCGGTGGGCGCGGTCCGCGGCTTGCTCCTCCACCGCGGGATTCCACCAAAGATCGTATAGGATGACCGTGTCGGCCCCCGTTAAATTCAAGCCTGCCCCGCCCGCTTTCAATGAAATGAGAAACACATCGCGCTCTCCTGCATTGAATCGATTGCATAATTCCAGTCGTTCCTCGGAAGGTGTTTGGCCATCCAAATAGAAAAACGGAGTACCTTTCAGTGCAAGTTCCTTGCCGATAATGCCAAGCATCTTCGTAAACTGCGAAAAGATCAGCACTCTTCTCCCTGCCTGCTTCGATTCCTGAATCAGCTGCTTCAACTGCTCGAACTTCGCGGAACTGCCCTGGTAGCCGTCGACGAACAATGCCGGATGGCAACAGATTTGCCGCAACCTCGTCAGTCCGGCGAGGATTTTGATTTTATTCCTTCGAATCGTGTTCTTATCCAAATGCTTTAACGTGTCGTGGCGCAGCTTTGCCAAATAGGCGGCATACAGCTTCTTCTGTTCGGGAAGCAGCTCCGCGGATTCCGTCGATTCGACTTTTGCCGGCAGCTCTCCGAGGACATCTTCCTTCATCCGTCTCAGCAAAAATGGCCGTACTCGCCTGGATATCGCTTTCGGCGTAAGTTCACTATATTCCTGCAATCCCATGAACAGTTCAGGGAATACGACGTGATAGATGGACCAAAGTTCCTCCTCCGAATTTTCAATAGGCGTTCCGGTCAGCGCGAAACAGGTGTCAGCATGTAATCTTTTTACAGCCCGTGCCGTTTGCGTAAACGGGTTTTTGAATGCTTGCGCCTCGTCGAAAAAGATCGTCAGGAAGTCTTGTTTCTCATACCACTGAATGTCCCGGCGAATCAAAGGATAGGACGTGATCAACACATCCTTGTCCTCCACGTCACTTTGCCGCTTTGCCCTCTCCTTTTTTGACCCGTCTATGACGACGGCATTGAGTTCAGGCGCAAATTTCCGGAATTCGCTCAACCAGTTATAGGTTAATGAAGAGGGGCAGACGATTAAGACTTGCCGTTTCTTCTCTCGGATGTCAGGAAGCATAAACAGGATGAATGCAATGCTCTGCAACGTCTTACCGAGCCCCATATCGTCTGCTAGCACGCCCCCGACGCCGAATTCAGCAATCGTTTTCATCCATTGAAAACCTGTTCTTTGATAATCGCGCAATACCGTTTCCAACGACGGTGGCACTTCCGCGTAATCGCTGGGATTCAGTAGACGTTCAAAAAACTGGCGAGCAGATTCCTCGACGGAAAACGTTTCATCGTCTCCCACTGCATCTAAAAACCGAATGCCACGCACCATAGGAACGTTCAATCCCTTTTCAAGGGTCTCGAGATCTTCCGGAATTTCATTCAAAAACCGTTGGATTTCTTCAAACTCCTTCGTTTCTAATGAAAGAAGGGAGCCATTCCGCAAACGGTAATACTTCTGTTTTTCCTCCAGCGCTTCAAGGATTTCACGTATTTGCTTATCGGGTATGCCGTCCATTTCAAATTTGAATTCTAGCCAATTCGTCCGGTCCTCGTGCGCTTTCACTCGGATGCGCGGTTTGGCATTCCCCCTGAAAACCCGGTTCCTGATCGCTGTCGTCGCATACACTTGGACGAACTTCTGAAGTTTCGGGAGGATATGATGAAGAAATTCATATTCCAATTCCTCATTGTGCAATAAATACCCTTCATCTGTTGTGGCGAATGAGCTGTCTTCCATTAAACGGAGGATGGCCTCTTCCTTTTCAAGATCGCGGACTAATACGGATCCCGTCGGCAGATCACTCTCCGTGACAGGATTCAGGACAATCTGGTCGTATTGGAATTCTAGGCTTGCAAGCAATCGGTTGTTTACCCGATCGATGTACAGCTTTGCCTTCAAAGGAGATTTCACGAGCTGGTCCATTACCGTTTCATCGAGTTGGACTTCGCCGATTCTCCTCAGTCCGGGTACTACCTTTTCGAGGAAAAATCCGATTTGCTCATTGGAGATGGGCAGCTGGCGTGTGCCTGACGTCTCGATCATTTGTTGCAGATCAGCAAGCCGTTTGCAATCCTCATTGCTCAGCTGAAATAATTGCCCATCGCAAAGGACAAGCTTGTAAGCCTCCAATACGTGCACATGGTTCAACCCATCAATTGTGAGAACATGCCCGGTTTCCTGCTTTTTTTCGAAATGAAAATGGACAGGCAATGTCGCTTCCGCTATGTGAAAGCTTGTTATTCTGCCGCCAAATTCCAGTTTCACATCGATTGCTTGATTTATAAGCGACAGTAACCTTTCCCACGAGGATGGCGGAATGAGTAATGTAGCGGGACTGACTGAACGATGCCGGAAAGCCCTATCTTCACTATGAATACCGATAAGTTTCTGGAGAACTGCATCAGCTTCCCGGTTGAAGCAGTGCAGTTGGGAATCAAAAGTGAATGCATGTGTCAGTGTGCTTGGCCGTCTATCATTCACATCCTCCAAAAACTGCCGGATGTCCTCCACATGAATTCCTGCAACAGCCAACTCCATGCCAAGCACTTGCTGTTTCCCCGCAGCAACGGGCTTCAATATAAAAGCGAGCTCCACCACTTCCCTATTTTCGAAATGAAGCTGATGTCCGCTAGCTCTTGGTTTGTCATTGAAAAGGGAAAGCATTCCTTCCGCCAAATCCGGCGCTATCTCACGCTTGCGTTCCATCATGGCTATCAAAACAGCCGCTACGTGTTGGCATTTGAATTTATAGTAAGGCAAAACCGGACAGCTGCACTCCGATTGAAGTTTTTCACCCAATAGATCGATTAAAACGCGGAAGTTTTCCTTCCCTGCCACAATCGCTTCGCAATACGTGTCGCTGTATTGTGTAAACGTCACTTTCCCTGCACGGATAAACATCTCGCCCCGTTTGAATGAGACGGAGCCGCACAGATCCATGATCTTATTTTGTGTTATATGGATGCTCAAATCAGCTTGTCTCCTTTCGGGGATTAATCACCTGCACAGGCGCTTTGCATATACTATCTTATCACTCAGAGGAGGTGTTTGATTGTTTTATTATGGTTATATGGCGCCTTCAATGATGCCGATGAACCAGTTTGCACAACTCGGCCCTGATGAAAGAGAGCGTCAAGCAAGCGTTCAGCAGATTTTACAGAAAATCAGAAGGGAAAATTATGACCTGTACCGGGAACTCGACCGGTACGGCATGAATCAAGTCATCACCAATTATGTATTCACGCTGGTCATCGGATCCACAATCAATGCGTCAACTGCGAACCAAACCGCTGAACAAATCTATAGGCAGTTTCAGCAGCAATACCCTTGGATGAATCTATTCTTCCGCCAATTCAATATCCCTCAAAACGTTATTGATCGTATTTTGTTGCGGGTGATTCAATTGACTCTGGATGAAATCCGCGGTGGCCAACCAGGACCTGGACCTGGACCCGGGCCCGGCCAAGGCTGGATCGGTTGGGAGGACTTGGGTGGTGTCTTGACGTCCGCTCCGGGAGTATCTTCTTGGCAGCCTAATCGATTGGATGTGTTTGTCCGCGGAACGGACCAAGCCCTTTACCATAAATGGTGGGATGGACGGCAATGGAATGATTGGGAAAGCCTTGGCGGTGTGTTAACTTCAGCTCCTGCAGCTGTGTCTTGGGGACCGAACCGCATTGATGTGTTTGTAAGAGGAACAGACAATTCCCTTTATCATAAATGGTGGGACGGACGACAATGGAATGATTGGGAAAGTCTTGGCGGTGTGCTTACGAGCGACCCGGCTGCATCATCTCGCCGGCCCAATCAATTGGATGTCTTCGTAAGAGGAAGTGACAATGCACTATACAAAAAGACGTGGAACGGATCTCGATGGGAAGAATGGGAGAATCTCGGCGGCAATTTGACTTCCGAACCGGCTGCTGTGTCATGGGGACCAAACCGGATTGACGTATTCGCTCGAGGACAAAACCAGAACTTGATCCATAAATGGTGGAACGGATCATCTTGGAGCAATTGGGAAAGCCTTGGCGGCATCCTTGTCGGCGGACCAACAGTCTCCTCCAAGCAACCGAACCGCCTGCAAGTATTCGTAAGGGGAACGGACAACAGCTTGTACATGCTGGAGTGGAACGGCTCACGCTGGTCCGACTGGCAAAACCTTGGCGGATCGCTCACCTCGAGACCTTCAGCTGTTTCATGGGGACCGAACCGGACGGACGTATTCGCAAGAGGGCAAAATCAAAACCTGATTCATTTATATCAAAACAGATAGACAATCAGCCACTGAAAACATTTCGTCTTCAGTGGCTCTTCCTGTGGTTCTCGATAGAGATACTCACAAGTCATGTTTCTTCCTATACTAACGCCAATTTTCCGAAATAACGGCTTTGATCTCTGTTGTAGTGAGCCTCGTCACCAAGGCGATTTTTTCTGTGGAGAAAGCCAAGCCATGCATTGTCAGCACTGTGGAAACCTTCTCTTGCCAGATGCCTTGATTCAACCCTTTCAAGCGTGCTTCCTCCAATTCCTCTACCCGATTTTGCATTTGACTCCCTCCTTTCATATATACTTAATTTCCTTTTACTTCCTTTTCGACAAAAAACCTTCCACCTCCTTCCAATAATATAAAACAAATGTTCCTGTTAATCAATGAAATAGCTTTTAGAGTCATGAATAGAAAAAAGCAGGGACACGTCGAGATGTGTCCCTGCCTATTTATCGTTGCTTCAAAGTTCCTGGTAGTCTTTCATGAACCTGCCGCTTTCCTTCACTTCGGAGTGATACAGTGCCTTCAATGCAAAACTCTTTTCCAACTCATGTTCCTTCATGATCTGCTTCAACCGCTGCGTCAATTCCGAATTGTTTTTCACAAGCAGTTCCATTTTCGACTTCGAATATTGCATGATTATGTCCTCCTTGGGCTTTCATATTCTCAGTGTAGCATAATCAATCGTCCGGTTACGACCTGTCCGTTTCGCTTCATATAGACTTTGGTCTGCCAACCCCAACAGTTCGCTTGAGTCCTGGCGATCTTCGGGATGCATCGCAATCCCGATCGATATCGTCACTACTTCCCCGCATGGACTACTTGTGCTTTCCAATTTCTTGCGCAAGCGTTCCGCTACTTGGAATGCCGTCTGCCGATCCGTCTCAGGTAACAGCATGACAAACTCCTCCCCGCCGAAACGGCAGCATACATCATCCTTACGGGCGACTTCAAGTATTGATGCTGCCAAGTATTTCAGCACTTCATCACCCATCGCATGTCCATACGTATCATTGACACGTTTGAATTTATCAATATCAAAAATAAGCAATGCAAAAGGGCGGCCCTGCTCTGCCCATTGCTCCAAATGGGCATCCATGAATCGCCGGTTCATCAGCTTCGTCAACGGATCGACCGTCGATTGGTGAATAAAGAAATTCAAGCTATAGTTTAATGCCTTTTTCAATTGAATTGCTTCGTAATACCATGTACGCACATCACTTACTTTTCCGCTTTGATTGTTTTGCGTGCTGGATTCGGCGTATGTAGCAAGTTTCGTCAAAGGCTGGGCAATTTTATAAGACAAAAATAAAATGCCTAGGAAGGAGATGAGCAAGATTGGAGTCGTCTTCAAGATCATTTCTTCTATCATTGTGACGGATGAAGCCAAAGCAATTTCCTTCGGCCTCTGGGTTACGATTCCCCAATCGGCTGTTGGGATCGTCGCATAGCCCGCCAACATTTCGACTCCCTCCGTATTCACTACTTCCATCGCACCGCTCTTGCCTGCTATCAATTGCTGGACAACGGCATTTTCCAACACAATTTCGTTTACCCGCCAAGGATTTTGGTGATAGATAATACGACCGCTTTTATCCACGACATACACGTAGGAGCCGTCCTCGTAAAAATGTTCACCCAATACTTGTTGAAGGATGTTTTCCTCTTTTAAATAAACTGTTCCCCCCACAAGGCCGAGATAATCTCCTTTATTGTCGAAAATCGGATAGGATAGGAAAATGATCAAGCGCCCTGTTAATCCGATATAAGGATGTGAAATGAAAGCTTCACGCTTCTTTAAAGCTTCACGACCACCTACCGAATTCAACATTTTTCCCTTCAAAGCTAAAGTCTCCGGGGAGACGGCTACTATTTCACCATCTTTGTCGACAATTGAAAATGAATTGAAGGTATCCGTCTGTTTCTTCATTCGATTCACTTCGGAAAGTAAGATTTCCTCTGCATTTTCTTGACCCATAAACGGCGCAATGTGTTTCGCGCTCGCTTCCATTGATTGCAGCGTCATTGACAAATACGACTCTGTCGACTGCGCCATTTTTACTGCATACGCACGGTTCGTTTCCAATGTACTCTCAATTAACGATTGCTGTTCCACCCGATATCCTGAAATGATGCTGGCTGCCAAAGTAAGCACTATTGATAGGAACGCAACCAACCCTATTAAATACTTTAAAGATAGCCTCATAGCGACCCATCACCTCTGTAAGTTTTCAAACTTTTACACATCATATCATCTATAAATCCTTTGAACACCCTTATTTTGGAATATTACTCTTGGAACAGCGTGAATAGTAATTGACGAATGGGGAAAAATAATGTAAATTGCAAAAGTGCGAACATTTTCATTGGAATAAAAAATATCGTTCGCCTTTAGGAGTGTAATGTATGGATACTGTATTTGATTATGAAGATATTCAATTGATTCCCGCTAAGTGTATAGTAAATAGTCGCTCAGAATGTGACACTTCCGTGATGTTAGGTAAACATAAATTTGAATTGCCGGTCGTCCCTGCAAATATGCAGACGATCATTGATGAACAGGTCGCCATCCAATTGGCGGAAGGCGGTTATTTCTATATCATGCACCGGTTCAACCCAGAAAAGCGTGCTGAATTCATTATAGATATGCATACCCGTGGTTTGATTTCTTCAATCAGTGTCGGTGTGAAAGAGGAGGAGTACGGCTTTGTCGAGCAATTGGCAGCTGACCAGCTTATTCCGGACTACATTACAATCGACATTGCGCACGGTCATTCAAACGCCGTAATCCGCATGATCCAACATATTAAGAAACATCTTCCGGAAACGTTTGTCATTGCCGGCAATGTCGGTACGCCGGAAGCTGTCCGCGAACTTGAGAATGCTGGCGCGGACGCAACGAAAGTGGGCATTGGACCAGGTAAAGTTTGCATCACGAAGATTAAAACCGGTTTCGGAACTGGCGGTTGGCAGCTGGCCGCACTTCGCTGGTGTGCAAAAGCCGCTTCGAAGCCGATCATCGCTGACGGCGGCATCCGTACACATGGAGACATCGCAAAATCGGTTCGATTCGGCGCATCCATGGTCATGATCGGATCCCTATTCGCCGGTCACGAAGAGTCCCCAGGCGAAACAATCGAAATGGACGGCAAGCTATACAAAGAGTATTTCGGATCTGCTTCTGAAGACCAAAAAGGCGAGAAGAAAAACGTCGAAGGCAAAAAAATGCATGTGGCATACAAAGGGGAACTGCAAGACACGCTTACTGAAATGCAGCAGGATCTCCAATCGTCCATATCCTATGCAGGCGGAACGAAGCTGGATGCTATCCGTACAGTTGATTATGTAATCGTGAAGAACTCCATTTTTAATGGGGACAAGGTTTATTAAAAAGCGGAAGGGTTGGCGATGTGCCAGCCCTTTTTTAGTTGCTTAACAGCAAATAAATCCCCGTAAATAGTAAGATGATATACATGAAAATGCGGAAACCGGTTTGATTAACCTTCAGGAATAAATACTGCCCCGCATAAAGGCCAAGCCAAACAATTGGCAATGCAAGAACGCTTGATTTCCATACTGTCACACTTGTCCCTGCAAATACGATCTGGATGAGCAAGCTGATGGAATAAATGAATAAATAATAGACAAGCGTCGTGCCGCGCAATGTTTCTTTTGCCGTGTCCGCACCTGAAAAATAAAGCAGCAATGGCGGCCCCGGCATGCCGATACTTGTCGTCAACGCACCGGAAAGCCCACCGATGGCAACATCCCTGTTCGGTGATTGCTTCATCCTCAACCTCAGAAGCAAAAGGGCTGTCAACAGAAGGATGATGATACCGATGCCCAGCTTTAACTTTGGAATATCGACTAGCAGGAATACGATGATCCCAAGCGGCAACCCAATGAAACTGCCCATGATGAACCGCTTCATCACTCCCCTATCAATATCAGTCCTCACTTTGTGGTACATCGCTAATGAAATGACTAACGACAAAAGAAGATTGATTTGGATGGCATCCCGCGCATCGAATAACAGCAGAAGAAACGGTGTCGCAACGATTGAGAAGCCAAACCCGGTCCCAGTCTGGAGGATGGATGCTAGCAATATGATTGTGATGAAAAAAAGAATATCCAATTGAATGACCCTCTAATGGTTTTTGTTAAGTGTAACACGGATTGAGTCTTGCTTTCTTTGGAATCGCAACGTTTGAGAGAGGCTGCCCGTTAATTTTGTAGCCGCGTAAAGATGTAATACAATGGCTAACATTAATCGTGAAAGGGTATATGGATAGGTAAACTGCTGCGATAGATTTGGAGGAATTAATTTGTTGAAGATACGAATACGGCATACAAAACGATTTCAAGAGATTACGAATGTTTTTCTGCGGAACGGGTTCAGCCACTTTCTGTTCCGATTAGGGCTAACCGATCGCAGTTCGTCAAACGATGACGGCGGAAATGAAATGAATATGCAAGATGCTGGGGTCAAGCTTCGTCATGCCTTGCAGGAATTGGGACCGACTTTCATCAAACTTGGGCAGATTGCGAGTTCACGGCGGGATCTTGTTCCTCTTGAAATCGCTTCGGAGCTAGAGAAACTTCAGGACCATGTTACATCTGTTCCGTTTGATCAAATTCGGAAAATAGTAGAGTTTGAACTCGAAGAGCCTCTTGAACATCTATTCAAGACATTCGATGAAAAGCCGTTAGCTACCGCCTCGATCGGGCAAGTGCATATCGCCCACTTGCCAAGTGGAGAAGAGGTTGCTGTCAAAGTTCAGCGGCCTGACATTAGACCAACAATGGAGACCGACCTTGCCATTTTAAGCGATTTGGCCCGCTTTTTAGAAGACAATACGGATTGGGCCGAGACGTATCACCTCCGTGAGATGGTCATCGAATTCTCCAGATCATTGCAAGATGAACTGGATTACCGGGTGGAAGGGCGCAATAGTGAGCGTATCGCGAAACAATTCGAGGAAAATCCGAGTATCCATATACCTAAAGTCTATTGGGATTTTTCGACGGAAAAGGTGCTGACGATGGAAATGGTCCATGGCGTCAAAGCCAATGATTTGGAAAAGATGGATGCAGGCGGGTATGACCGGAAGTTGATTGCGCGACGGATCGTCGATTCGATGTTCCATCAAATCTTGGATGAAGGTTTTTTCCACGGCGACCCGCACCCCGGGAATATTTACATCCTCCCTGAACACGTCGTTTCTTATTTGGACTTCGGGATGGTCGGAAGGCTTGATAAGGAGCTGAAATACCATTTCGCCTCGCTTATCCTCAATTTGCGCGAAGGAGACACAGAAGGGATGATCGAAGTTTTTTCCGATATGGGTATCCTATCGGAAGACACGGACATGCGGGCATTTACGAGGGATGTGGATGATCTTCAATCGAAGTATTACGATGTTTCATTAAATGATGTGAGCCTTGGGGCAATCTTCATCGAACTGTTTCAAGTCGCCTACCGACACCATATTATCATCCCATCTGAAATCTCGATATTAGGAAAGGCTATTCTTACACTCGAAGGGCTCATTGCGAAGTTGGACCCTGAGCTTAGCATCATGGAAGCGGTCGAGCCTTTTGGAGAGAAATTGATGCGGGAGCGCTATCATCCGAAAAACTTACTGGAGAATTCGTGGAAAGACTTTGTTGAAAACATCGAAATCCTAACGAATCTGCCGAAAGACTTGAAAGCAATTACGACGACAATCCGAAAAGGGAAGCTTCAGCTCGACATTAACATTCAGCAACTGCAAGCATTTCTGCATCGGCTTGACCGGATCAGCAACCGCCTTTCATTTAGTATCATCCTGCTGTCCTTCAGCATTCTCATGGTCGGGTTGATCATCGGCTCAGCCATCGCCGGCCAGACAAATGTGCTATGGCAGTTCCCTATCATTGAAGCCGGTTCCATCATCGCCGCGCTCATGTTTCTTTTCATGATCTACTCCATCTTCCGCTCCGGGCGGATGTGAAGTATATTTCATTTAATTTGTACACCAAAATTACAAGCTAATTGATTGCCGCTCAATTTTTTTAAAATAAAGATGAATAATCCACCGCGTTCTGCACATTATAGGATTACTAATATCCTTCCGAAATAGCTCAGCGGTGGAGCAATCGGCTGTTAACCGATAGGCCGTAGGTTCGAATCCTACTTTCGGAGTAAAGGCTGTCTCTGTCGTAACGACGAGACAGCCCTTTTTCATTACCAATGTGGGAGGACATCGATGTGGACACAAAATTAGCGGTATTTGCTTTAGGCGGCATCAATGAAATCGGGAAAAATATGTACGTTATTCAATATGCAGACGATATCGTTGTCATCGATTGCGGTTCGAAATTTCCGGACGAGAATTTATTGGGCGTCGATCTGATCATCCAGGATATCTCCTACGTGAAGGAACATCGGGAAAATGTCCGGGCACTCATTGTCACTCATGGACATGAGGATCATATCGGAGGAATTCCGTATTTCCTGAAGCAACTGAATGTCCCTGTCTATGCGACACGGCTGACACTCGGACTGATCGAGTTGAGATTAAAAGAGCATGGACTACTGAGGGAAACTGAACTTATATTAATAAACGGAGATTCAACTGTCGACCTCGGATCGATATCCGCCACCTTCTTCAAAACGAATCACAGTATTCCGGATTGTCTCGGAATCGCCTTCGAAACGCCTGAGGGAACAGTTGTGCATACTGGTGATTTCAAGTTTGACCTTACGCCTATTAACGATGAATATGCGGATCTTCATAAGATGGCCGAAATAGGGAAAAAGGGTGTGCTGCTTTTATTATCTGAAAGTACAAATGCAGAGCGCCCCGGCTTCTCGCAATCCGAACGAGTTGTCGGCGGGCATATTGCAGACGCATTCCGGAAAGCGGAAGGAAAGATTTTCATTTCAACATTCGCCTCGAATGTCCATCGTGTCCAGCAAATCATCGAAGCTGCGCATATGACGAACCGAAAGATTGCATTGCTTGGCAGAAGCATGGTGAACGTCGTGTCAGTCGCCGAGGAACTCGGATATTTGAAGATTCCTGAAGGTATGCTGATCGAAACGCAAGAAGTCGATCAGATGGATCCTGAAAACGTCGCCATCATTTGTACCGGCAGCCAAGGCGAACCGATGGCGGCGTTATCGCGTCTCTCTAGCAATAACTTCCGCCAAGTGTCAGTGTTGCCGGGAGATACCGTCATATTTGCCTCCAGCCCGATACCAGGGAATGAAAAAAGCGTGTCGCGGATTATCGATAATCTATATCGTCTCGGAGCAAAGGTCATATATGGGACCGGCGGCGCAACGGGTATGCACGTTTCCGGACATGCATACCGGGAAGAGTTGAAGCTCATGCTTTCGTTAATGAAACCAACCTATTTCATCCCAATCCACGGTGAATACCGCATGTTGGAGCTGCATCGCGAAATGGCGGAATCGATCGGTGTGGAAAGTGAAAATATTTTTATTCTTAACAACGGCGATGTAGTTGACATTCAAAATGGAATCGCGCGCCAAACGAGACATATAGAAGCAGGGAATGTCTTTGTGGACGGTCTTGGCATCGGGGATGTCGGAAGAGTCGTATTGCGCGATCGCAAACTTCTTTCCGAAGAAGGGATGCTCATCATCATCGTTTCCATGAGCAAAGCGGATGGGCGAATCATTTCGGATCCGGACACGATTTCACGTGGCTTTGTCTATGAACGCGATGCAAATGAGCTCTATCAGGAAGTGAACCAGTTAGTCATTTCAACAATTAAAGATGCAAAACCATCCACCAGATACCGGCAGAACGACTTGAAACACGCCATTCGAAAGGCGGTTGAGAAGCTGCTCTACACCCGGACGAGAAGAAAACCGATGATTCTTCCATTTATTATCGAAATATGAAAATGAGGCGGAGGACATCGCTTGTCCTCCGTTTTTTTATTCCTCTTTCACCAATCCAAACACATAATGATCAACAAATTTATCATACAGCCACTCCGCTTGTTTCAAGTTACCTTCCAGCTGGAAACCGAGTCGTTGCGGAATTGCTGCGCTTTTCTGATTTTCAGTTGCTGTACGGATTTCAATCCGATTCAGCTCTAATTCATTGAAACAATAGTCAACAACCGCCTGGCAAGCTCTCGTCATCAAGCCTTTCCCTTCGAAGCCGGCTCCTAGCCAATAGCCGATAGATGTCGATTTGTTTGACCAATTAATGCTGTGCAAGCCTATTACGCCAGCAAGCTCTCCTTTGTACCAAATGCCCGCCTGGAAGCCGTCATTCCGACTGAACTGCTGCAATGTACTGCCAATAAAATTTCTCGAATCCGCCATCGTCCTCGTGAAATCGAGCCAAGGAAGCCATTCACGGAGGCTTTCCCTTGATTGATCGGTCAATTGAAATAGCTGTTCGGCATGTCTGAGTTCCAATAAACGCAACTCGATGTTTTCATCAATTCTAAAAGCAAACATTGTACTGATCCCCCTTATTTGATCCACCCGCGCCAGAAACGCATAAATCCTGACAAGCGCGCATAACTCCAATTATATACGCATAAAACTGTCCAAAAACGCATAAATGGAAATAAAAGCTCATAAATCTCGCGAAATGCGCATAAACGGAAATAATTGCGCATAAGTCAATGGCACGATCAACATATCATTCCCCTACAACAAGTTCCCAAAATCTAGTCGATGCCGGCGATAGCGGCACACTCTTCAACGAGCAGACGCCGATGCTTCGATGCGGAATCTGCTCCGTCAGCTGTACTTCATGGAGTGTTCCACTTTCCAAATAGTCCTTCGTGAACTCACGTGTGACACATGCGATCCCCATATTCATCCTAGCGAATTCAACGACGAGATCATGTGAGCCCAATTCGAACTCGGGCGAGAGCTTTACGCCTTTGGATAAAAATTGCTCCTCGACATATTTCCTCGAATTCGAACTTGGCTCAAGGAAGATGAGCGGCAGCTTGGCGAGTTCCCGGAATCCGACCGGCCTTGCAAGCAGCTTCCGATATTTATCTCCATAGACGAACGTATCGTGGATGTCCATGCAAGATGTTACATTCAACGTTGGGTCGCTGACAGGCAAATTACAGACGACGATATCGACCTCCCCCGATTTCAGGAATGAAATAAGTTCGTCCGTCGTTCCATTCTCGATTTTCAATTTGATATTCGGATAACGAGATCGGAAGGCTTCCAGTTGGGGCAGGAGAAAGTATTTCGATATCGTATCACCGACGCCGATTCGCAGCTCACCGGTTGTCAGATTTTTGAACTCGGCAATCTTTTCCTCACCGATTTCGATTAAATTGATGGCCGAATTAACATACTCCAAAAGAAGGCTTCCTTCGTTCGTCAATGTAACTCCTTTAGGCGTACGGTTGAATAGTCGTGTGTCGAGCTCCCGTTCCAACTGCATAATCGATTGGCTGATGGCAGGTTGGGTCATAAATAGTTCCTTTGCGGCCCCTGAAAAGCTTTCATTCTTGCCGACAACACAAAAAATACGGTACAAGTCTAATTTACTTACCACATAACCACCCCTTATACCCATCATTAGAACTATTAATTTTACTTATATCATTAATCAGTAGTATAGTACAAGAGGATTGTCAGTTAAGTTATACCGATAAGGAGCGATAACATTGGAAAGAGTAGTTGGAACGGTTGTCAGAGGTCTTCGTTGCCCGATTATCAACAAAGGGGACAATATTGAAGAAATCGTCGTGGATAGCGTGTTGAAAGCGGCGGAAGTCGAAGGATTTGCCATCAATGACAGAGATATCGTCACAATCACGGAATCCATCGTAGCTCGCGCTCAAGACAATTACGCGACAGTCGATCATATTGCGAAAGACGTTCAAGCAAAATTCGGCGATAGCACAATCGGCGTCATTTTTCCGATTCTAAGCCGTAACCGGTTTGCAATCTGTCTCCGCGGAATCGCAAAAGGTGCTGCGAAGAAAATCGTTTTGATGCTCAGCTATCCATCCGATGAAGTAGGCAATCACCTTGTCGATATTGATATGCTCGACGAAAAAGGCGTCAACCCATGGACGGACGTGTTGAATGAACAAGAATTCCGCAATCATTTCGGATACAATAAACATACATTCACTGGTATCGATTACATCGAGTATTATAAATCAATCGTTGAAGAATATGGCGTTGAATGCGAAGTCATCTTCTCGAACAACGCGAAGACGATTCTTGATTACACAAAAGACGTGCTCACTTGCGATATCCATACTCGTGAGAGAACAAAACGCATCTTGAAAGCGAATGGCGGCGAAAAGATCTACAGCCTTGATAATATCCTAGCCGAATCGGTCGATGGCAGTGGATTTAATGAAGCGTACGGACTTCTAGGCTCCAATAAGGCGACGGAAGACAGCGTAAAGCTGTTCCCACGCAATTGCCAGCCAGTCGTCGACACAATTCAAGCTTCATTGCAAGAAAAGACCGGCAAGCTAGTTGAAGTCATGGTTTACGGCGACGGTGCCTTCAAAGACCCAGTCGGCAAAATCTGGGAGCTCGCAGACCCTGTCGTGTCACCTGCCTATACAGCTGGCCTCGCAGGTACGCCGAACGAAATCAAATTGAAATACCTTGCAGACAACAACTTCGCTGATCTACGAGGCGAAGAGTTGAAAAAGGCGATCAATGAATTCATCGAGAACAAAGAAGAGGATCTCGTCGGTTCAATGGAATCCCAAGGGACAACTCCACGGAAACTGACTGACCTGATTGGATCGCTGTCCGACCTGACTTCAGGCAGCGGTGATAAAGGTACTCCGATTGTGTTCATACAAGGATATTTTGATAACTATACGAAATAAGATTGTGCCCTTAGTCATTTGACTGAGGGCTTTTTTGTAGTTAATCGGGATATCGATCATTTCCCCGAGTTTATCGTTCATTTCCCGAGAGTTATCGATCAATTGCGAGGAAATATCGTTCATTTCCCAGAAGTTATCGATCATTTCCCAACAGTTATTGTCATTTCGGGACTTAGGAACCGCTTAATTTATTGTTAGGATAGCTGTTCTTAAAAAAACTTGAAACGTTTCATCCACCCCGGTCACCTAATCTATAGAAGGTGGTGATTCCATGCCGAAAAAGGAAAGACTGGTGAAGAAAGCAATTAAAGGTGATCAGAACACATTGCAACTGCTTCTGAAAGAAGAGAAGGATAAGCTCTATAAAATGGCATTCATTCACATGAAAAATGAACATGATGCCCTGGAAGTATTTCAGCAAACCGTATTGGAAGTCATTGAATCAATACACCAACTAAGGAATCCGGCATATTTCAGCACGTGGGTGACACGGATTTGCATCAATGTCTCGTTGAAGGAGATTCGTAATAACAAAAAAATCGTTACAATGGAGAGCTATTCAATTCCCGACGTTATTGAGATCAGCGGCTCCATTGAAGAAAAAATGGATTTGACTAATGTCCTTTATGAATTGGATGACAAGTACAAATCTGTTCTCGTCTTGCGCTTTTTTCATGATTTCACGGTCAAGCAGATTGCGGATATACTTGGTTGTCCTGAGGGGACTGTTAAAACGAACTTACATAGGGGTCTCTCCCTGTTGAAAACAAAGTTGAAGGGAGTTTATATGGATGAAAGACGAAACGAAAATTATTGAAGACACGATGGAGGCCATTCCTGTACCGAGTGAGAAGCTGGATTCGATCATTGAGAATTCATTTAAATCAAATGCTCAATTCCGTAAAAGGACTGTCAAAAAGCGTGCTGGATATGTACTCGCCGCCACACTGGCAATTAGTATTTTAGGCGGGACGGTCATGTTGAATCCAGCGATGGCGAATATGATTAGCCAACTGCCGGTCATCGGGAATGTATTCGACTATTTCGGTTCAACTAGTAAACCTGCCTATAAGGAGTTCGGACAGCTTGCGACTGACGTCGGCCGGACTGCGGAGGATAATGGTGTTTTAATCAATATCGACCAAGGAGTCTTCGATGGGACGACAATCACTATGGCAGTGACGGTACAAACGACTAAAAATTATGGCTCAACCTTGTTTTTTGACGGCTGGCCTTCCGTTGAGGGCGAGTCCGCTGGAAATGCCAGCAACTCCTTTGAGAGAGTGAAAGGATTAGGCTACGCAGGCATTATGACCATCACTCCCCATTTTGAGAAAACACCCGATGAGGTGGATATCAACTGGGAGCCGAAAGTGTTGCTTGGTGATAAAAAAGAGGTGAAAGGCGACTGGAAGTTAAACTTCTCCCTGCCTTTAATCGAACCCGAAGTGCTGACTTTGAATGAGCTAGTTGAAAAAGATGGTGTTGCCATCCAATTCAAGGAAGTGAGAAAGACACCGTTAACCTTCAATATTTACTATCAGCAATTGGTCGACCCTGCATTGCTGGATGACTTGACGGCAGTCGAGGCGGAGCTGAAAGCCACAGATGATCTGGGGAATGAATACGAAGTTCCTTATAACGGCGGGTTTACTGAAGGTGGCGCCAGAACTCGCGAGGATCTCCAATGGAGCGCAACCATCCACAACATTGATCCGCAGGCGACCAAACTTATATTTCACCCGTTTGCGACCGTGAGCACGCTTGAAGGTTCGAAGAAAATTTATTTTGAAGACATTGAAGTAGAATTATAAATAGTAGCCCTACTGTCGGTCGTGTAAACATGACCGGCAGTTTTTTATCGATCATTTCTCAAGAGTTATCGATCAATTGCGGGAAGTTATCGGTCAATGTCACAAAGTTATCGGTCATCTACAGCGCGTTATCGGTCATTTTCACAATTTTATCGTCATTTCAGGACTTAATTACTAGTTAAGTTCTTCACTCCCATCGGCAATACCCTTCAAAATAGACTCTCAGCTAGTTGGATAAGGTAGTACATTCAACTTTCAAAGGAGGCGATTAAATGTTCATCCATTAACTGAAATTGACCTTTGGAGATTTGCCATCGCGAACACTTTAATAGAATCTCAAGCAAGCGCTGCAAGTACAAGTACGAGAGCTCTTCACCTATCAATCCGATAAATCCCTTTCCTGTCGCGCAAACGGCAGCCATTCCGCTCAAAAATGCCAATCATATGATGATTCACTTCATCCGTGCTCCCGACATAAGTCGCAGCGCCGATTCCCTTTAGCAAATTGAGCGAAAGCCGGTGAAACACGGTTCCATACCCTTTCCCTCTCCATTCCGGCACAATCCCAAAATAAAACAGACGCCCCTCATCGACAGTTCCTTGCTCGATAATGGGGATGCTCAAACCAACCGGCTCGCCGGATTTCCGGAAGATGAAGCAAGATGCCCTCCATTCAGGTCCAAGTTCATTTTCGAGTGATTCCATCACCTGCTCGATTGTGAACAGTTTATTTTTATTTGCAGATCCACTGCGGCAACGCTCGTATAGCTCCGCAAAATCCGAATCCACCATTCCCCCATCGCTTAACGGTTCGACACTTATACCCGGCGCTGGCGAAAAGGTTTCATCTAACTTCCGTGTATATTCCACAATCGTTGAGATTTTGCGGAAACCTTGTTCCAATAGATTCTTTTCATGCACAGTATCCATCAACAATGATAAATAACCGACCTTTTCTTCCTTCCATTCACCTAGCAATCGATCAAAAGCTTCCTCATATTCTTGCTTGGAAACCCCGCCTACCTTCACTTGATCAACAAGCCAATATTCATTTTGCTTCTTAATCCGATTATATAAGTTCATTTTCACATCTCCCTCGCTTCCTCCGTATAAGAAGTTTCGCCGGAGCATATACAGATTCCTGCTCGTCAGGCAAAGATTCAACTCCCCTTCCTTTGGGTAGGTTGAGTAGAGGTGACAAAATATTTTTTTGTTTGAAGAGAAGGGGCTGCTATGTTTGGACTTTCAGATTTAATTTCGTTGATCATCTCCGTCTTCATCATTCTGCCAGTTGTCACGTTCATTAGGGAATCCGGATATTTTATCATAAGTGCCATTTTTGGCGTCAAGAATCCAAGGCTGACGATCGGATCGGGACCTCGTTTTAAAAAAATCGGCATTTTTGACATTCGAAGATATTATCACTTATATAGTTGGTTTTCTTTTGATTCCTTGAAAAGGGATAACAAGTTTGCATATATATGCATTTACGCCGGGCCTATCCTCATTAATCTTGCGGTGGCTTTTGCCATCAATACTTTGCTGGCGAATGGTTTCTTGGAAGATTTTCGGACCTTTTGGGAACGCTTCATATTTTATGTATTCTACTATGTGCTGTTGGATATTGTCCCAATGTTCACCGTGAACGGAAAACCGAACAATGGCATGGTTTTATACGAATTGCTCCGTTATGGAAAACGGACTGATTACAACACCGAGCCTATCATTCCCGCCACAACTGACGTGGAGGAAGAAGTTCAGGAACAAATGGAGAAAATCGAGGAAATTATTGAGGAAGAAAAAGAAGAGTGACAGCAGCCCACATTCGTGGGTTAGCTGTCACTCTTGTTATTGTTCGTCTTTATCAGATAACTTTCGTTCCTTCGTGAAGTCCGGTTCTTCTCCGAACTCAGTATAGGCCGGAGTGGAAGTGCGGCTCCGAGTCTCAACGGCTTCCTTATTCTCATCCGGTTTGAATAAAAGACCTAAACAAATCAATCCGCTAATTGCTACAAGGGCATAAACCACCCTTGACATAAATGCATCCTGTCCGCCAAATAATGACGCAACCAAGTCAAATTGGAAAAAAGCGATCAATCCCCAATTCAATGCTCCTATGATAACCAATGCCAATGCAATACGTCGAAGCGCTCCCATACATATTCCTCCTCTATAAACAATTATAATTAGCTTTTGCTAAATGAGGATTTTCATACATGCCGAACGACGCCAAAAATAACCAATCGCTACCGAACCAGGCATTTTTCATTGTCAGTTCATTAATAATTGTTGCTATTCCATATTTTTTTAGCTAAGGACGTATTGAATTTAAATTGAAATTCACGCAATAATTCAGGTCTACTCCAATCAAAACGATTGGTTTTTTCATTACTTTTTGATAAAATGGTGGGGTGAGCATTAATAAAAAGAAGTTTGATTTTAAATTTGCCTAAGGGCTAAAGGAGTGAGCGATTCACAATAAGGAGCTGGAATTTATGACAACAGAACAAACTACTACATTGCAACAAGACACAGGAGAAGAGGTCGTTCGGGATTATTCTTTGGACCGTGTACCTCGCGAGGAACGAAAAGCTAGCTGGCTTAGCATAACGAACATTACGTTCGGTATCGCTACAGCGATTTTTTACTTCCAAATGGGAAGTGTGATGGCACTTCAATTCGGAGCACCCAATGCCCTTTTATCCGCAGGCTACGCAATTATCGTGGCGGGTATACTCGGTACAGTCATTGTGTACTTATCTGCGAAAACCGGCATGAATGTGAACCTCCTATCGAGGGGCGGCGGCTTCGGCTATATTGGAGCATCTTTGACATCACTCATCTACGCATCGAATTTTATTATGTATTGTGCTTTTGAAGGCCTAATTCTAATATCAGCCGTACATCATTTTCTACCCTCCTTTCCGAAATGGGTTTTAATCCTCGTATTTGGACTCATTGTTATTCCTCTTAATTGGTTTGGAATTCAACAACTGGACAAGCTGCAAAAATGGTCATTACCAATTTTTATCCTCTTTTTGATCACTGCGATTGTCATTTCTTTTATCAAACCTGCTATTTATACGGGTCCTGTTTTCTCTTACATGCCAGAAGGAGTCCAGCTTGGCGGAACCGCGCTGCTGTTCTGCATCGGTATGCATAATGGGATTATGGGCTTGACCGCTCTTCTCGCTTCAGATTATGCCCGCTTTTTACGCCCTAAAGATATCAAAATCGGATCTTTAGCAATCGGGTTCATTCCTCAAATTTTTTGTTATGGCGTTATGGGAGGATTAGGCATCTGGTTCGGTGTCCGTTATTTGGAGTCGGATCCAGGCGTTTATATTGTACTGCTGCTCGGAATCGGCGGTGCGTTATTTACCATGTTGACGCAATTGCGTATTAATGTCACAAATATTTATAGTAGTTCACTCTCCTTATCAAACTTCTTTGAAAACATCTTCCGTTTCACCCCCGGCCGACGATTTTGGGTCGTTGTCTCCGCATTGACGGCGATTGCTCTAATGCTCGGCGGCATTGTAGACCATCTTGCTACGGTCATGACATTCCAAGGAGTCTTCCTGTTCTCATGGGCGTCCATCTTGGTGACGGATGCGCTAGTCGTAAAAAAATGGTTGAAAATCGGACCGAATTATTATGTTGCCACACAAGAGTATTTGTATAAGTGGAATCCGGTCGGCGTTGTTTCCCTCCTCGTTTCAAGTGTGATCGGCACAGTTGCCGCACTTGGCTATATGGGATTATTCCTCCAATCGACAGCCGCGTTTTTCGCTGCGGTGCTCGCCGCTATTTTGACGGTCATCATCGCGATACTGACAAAGGGCGCATATTATTTGCAACAAGAACCAACTGATATTGTCGAAGAGGACAAACTGAAACGCTGAATGACAAAAGCCATGCCTAAATTGAAAAGGGCATGGCTTTTTTAAGCAAAACATATGGGTCAGAAGTCCTAAAATGACAATATATCTTGGGAAATGATCGATAACTTTCGGGAAATGAACGATATTAGTCGTATGGTGATCGTTATATCCCGTGAAATAATCGATATCTGTCCCGAAATGATTGATATCTTTTGCGCGGCAAATGAAAAGAGCCATTCCAATTTGCAAAATCAACCGGAATGGCTCTTCTCATCTTTTATTGAAACGCTGGAATTGCGGTTTCGTCGTAGTTCTTTTCTAGAAACTTGCGTACTTCAGGGCTTGTCATTGCATCTGCCAACTTTTGAATCGGCTCCCAGTCTTTATTGTCTTCACGTGCGATTAACGTGATTGCAAAGTCATTTTCGACTCCTTCTGTTAGCAATGCATCGCTTTTCGGTGTCAATCCAAGTGGCGCGGCATATGCCGGTGTCATAACAACTGCATCTGCATCGTCATACATACGCGCAAGCATCAGCAAATCGACTTCCTCGAACTTATAGTTTTTCGGATTGTCGGTAATATCCGCTTTTGTATAATATGTGTCTTTCTTTTCACCTAACGTAATGACTTCATGCTGAGCGAGCAATGACAACGACCGGTCGATGTTTGAAACGTCGTTCGCCATTGCGATGACAGCGCCTTCCGGCAGTTCATCAATTGATGCGAAGTCTTTGGAGTAAACACCGTAATTCGCAAAGTAGATCGGTGTAATCGGAACTAAGTTTGCATTATTATTGCGGTTGAATTCCTCCATATACGGAACGTGTTGGAAGAAGTTCGCATCCACTTCTTTCGCTGCAAGTGCGCTATTCGGCTGGACATTATCGCCTAATACAACAACTTCAAGATTGATTCCTTCCTCAGCAAGCTTCGGTTTTACAAGCTCAAGAATTTCCGTCATTGGCGGAATCAACGAAGCGACTTTCAACGTCACTGTTTCATCTTTCTCTTCTACTTTAGCAGGGGTATCCGCTGCTTTATCCTTGCCGCAGCCTGCTAATAAAACGAGCAGCAACGCCATCAACAATAATAGTTTTCTCATGTTGTTTCCTCCTGTTATCGTTTATCTATCATTCTTGATACAGTTGTCCCCGTAAATTGGATGAGCTGCACCAGTATGACCATTATGATAATCATGTACATCATTAAATCCGTTTTGAATTGCTGGTAACCGTACCGGATGGCAAAGTCTCCAATGCCGCCGCCTCCGACGACACCCATTATCGTTGAATACGATATGAAACTGATGATTGACGTCGTTAATCCTAAAACGAGTCCTGAGCGGGCCTCGACGTATAAGAATTTAAAGATGACTTGTCTGACCGACGCCCCCATAGCGATTGCCGCCTCCATTACCCCTTTCGGCACATCGAGTAAAGATTGTTCAACGAGACGGGAATAATGCGCAATAGCGATTATCGATAATGGCACGGTTGCTGCCGTCGTTCCGATTGCGGTTCCAATGAGCATCCTTGTGAACGGGATGAGGAAAACGACCAATAATAGGAACGGGAATGAACGGATGATATTCACCAATAAATTCAATACTGAAAAGACAACCGGATTCTCATAGATCTGCCCTTTCCTGCACAAAAAGAGCAATGTGCCGACGGGAAGCCCGACGAACACGGCTGCAGCGATTGAAACCCCAACCATTATGAAGGTCTCCCCTATTGAACTCCAAATTTCCGCTTCATATTGAAGTAAAACGTCAGGCATGACCCACGTCACCGTCCTTTGTCAGCTGATCCACAAAGAACTTCGGGCTGTTGTTCATCATTCCAATCCCTCTCGGCTGGATGGAAACCGTATCGTATACTTGTCCTTCACTCATGACCGTGACGCGGTTGCAGATACTTTTGATCACATCCATCTCATGGCTGACAATGACAATCGTCACTCCGAAGCTCCGGTTAATGTTTTGCAACACAGTTAGAATCTCTGCAGACGTATTCGGATCGAGCGAAGACGTCGGTTCATCGCATAGCAAAACCTGCGGATTGTTCGCCAATGCCCTGGCGATTGCCACGCGTTGCTTTTGCCCGCCGCTCAATTGGGCAGGGTACTTGTCCATATAACTTTCCAATCCGACAAAATGAAGGCATTCCTCCACTCGGGATCGGCGACCTTTTTTAGGGAATTTAGCCAACTCCAACGATGCAGCGACGTTATCATACACTGTTTTATTTGCCACCAAATTAAAATGCTGAAATATCATTCCAATTGATTTCCTCGCCTGGCGGAGTTGTTTGCTGTTCAAGTTTGTCAGCATCTGATGATTGACCACCACATCCCCGTCATCTGGGCTTTCTAACAAATTCATCAGTCGCAGAAGCGTCGATTTGCCGGCGCCACTCGCCCCAATAATGCCATGAATTTCGCCTTTTTCTATTGACAGGGAGACTGATTGAATAGCCTGATAACCCGAATAACTTTTACTGATATTATGTAATGTAATCATAAAAAAATCCCCTTTCCACGATTTGAAGGGTGATTGCGACGTTATCTATTATAACCCAATCTGACTAGGCTGTCATATTATCATTTATATACTATTATTGGTAATTTCAAACTGTTCCTGGTTATTGAAAAAGTTTCCTGTTCTAAAAAGTTAGACTTCCAAGGCTGCCAAATCATCGATTATAATTTAGCAAAGGGGAGATGAACATGCTGCATTTAGAATCAATTACGAAGGACAATTGGGTGAAAGCCATTTCACTTCGCGTCCGGGGAGATCAAGTGAATTTCGTCGCGTCAAATGCGGTGTCGCTTGCCCAGTTGAATTTCCTTGAAAACTTCCACGCCAAAGGAATTTACCTGGGCGAGGAAATGATCGGATTTGCCCTTTACGGTATCGATGAAGACGATCATGAATACTGGATTTATCGAATGATGATCGACCAAAAACATCAGGGAAAAGGGTATGGAAAAGAAGCGATTCAACTTGTAATTGATGATATTCAGTCCATTAAAGAAGATCACCATCATACAATCACGCTTTCTTATGAACCGGCAAATGAACATGCAAAACGCATTTATGAAAAGATGGGGTTTAAAGAAGTCGAAGGGCTACTTATTAGCGACGAACAAGTGGCGCGCTATACATTCTGAACAAGCAAAAAAAGCTGACTACGGTACGATTCCGAGTCAGCTTTCCTAGTTTATTCTTTTATACTTGGCTCTTCTTCTACAACCAACGTGTCATCCACGTTTGGCACTTCCCTGTCTACTCCCAGGGCTGGGTCTTGCTCGGTATCCCCGGTTTCAACAACAACAGATTCTTCTACCAATGACTCTGTTTCTTCATTTGAAGATTCCTGTTCGTCTGTCTGGTCCACAAGACCAAGCGCCTGCGCGGTTGTCGCATGGATTTCCTTAAGGAGATCCGGATTGTTGACGAGCGACAAGCCATAAGAAGGAATCATTTCTTTGATTTTCGGTTCCCACTCTTTGATGTGTTGCGGGAAGCATCTATTTAGAATTTCCAGCATGACGTGAACGGCAGTGGAAGCTCCTGGGGAGGCTCCGAGCAATGCAGCGATCGAGCCGTCTGAAGCATTGACGACTTCCGTACCGAATTGAAGCGTCCCTTTGCCGCCCGCCTCCGTGTCTTTGATGACTTGGACGCGTTGACCGGCTACGACGGTATCCCAATCCTCGCTTTTCGCGCTCGGGATGAAGCCGCGCAACTCCTCTATCCGCTGTTCCTTCGATAGCATCAGTTGCTGAATCAAGTATTTCGTCAATGACATTTCCTTCGCGCCTGCCGCCAACATCGTAATGACATTGCTCGGTTTCACGGAAGTGATGAGATCCATATTGGAGCCCGTTTTCAGGAACTTCGGCGAGAAGCCGGCGAACGGTCCGAACAACAATGATTTTTGATTATCAATATATCTTGTATCAAGATGCGGAACAGACATCGGCGGAGCACCTACCGAAGCTTTGCCGTAAACTTTGGCGTGATGCTGCTCGACAATCTCGGGATTTTTGCACACTAGGAAGAGACCACTTACCGGGAATCCCCCAATATGCTTTCCTTCAGGAATACCGGATTTTTGCAAGAGATGTAAACTTCCTCCTCCGGCACCGATAAAGACGAATTTCGCGGTATGGCGTTCAACGGCTCCGCTATCGAGATTTTTCACTTTCAGTTCCCACAGACCATCAGCTGTACGTTTCAATTGGTTCACACTATGGTTATAGTTTATATCAACATTACTATTCTTCAAATGGTTAAATAACATGCGTGTCAAAGCGCCAAAGTTAACGTCCGTGCCTGCATCAATCTTTGTCGCTGCCAGTGGTTCATTCACGGTCCTGTCTTTCATCATGAGCGGAAGCCATTCCTTTAACTGCTCGGGGTCATCGGAGAATTCCATCCCTTCGAACAGCGGATTATTGGAAAGCGCTTCAAAACGCTTTTTCAAAAACTCAACATTGTCTTTCCCGTGCACATAGCTCATATGAGGCAATGGCATAATGAAGTCTTCTGGATTACTGATCAATTGATTATTCACGAGATAAGACCAAAACTGCATAGAGAGCTGGAACTGTTCGTTGACCTTAATTGCTTTACTAATATCTAAAGTTCCGTCTGGCTTTTCATTGGTGTAGTTGAGCTCGCACAGTGCAGCATGTCCAGTCCCCGCATTGTTCCATTCATTGGAGCTTTCTTCTCCTGCGCCCGGGAGCTTCTCAAACACTGTAATTTTCCAGTCCGGTGCCAATTCCTTCAACATTGTTCCCAAAGTTGCACTCATGATTCCGGCGCCAATTAAGATGACGTCTGATTTTGTTTCTCCGTTGCTCATTTTTATCATCCTTATATCCTGAATTTGCAGAAAGGATGTAGACGCTCCTTCTTAGGCGTCAAAACAAGACAAGACGCGAGCTAGGAACACACCTTTTCTGTTCAATAATAACCTCATATATTATATCACAATCTTTTGTCAGGATGCCCCCATATGCATAATTGTTTAATTGTTTAGGTGAATTGAGTGAGAATTGTTTGGGTGCCTGTGCATGGTGCAATTATGACTATTCACCGGAATGAATGAAAATACCGGAAAAGAAAAGCCGTCTCAATGATGAGTGGGTTTTGGTTTTTCTTTATACAATTGTAGTTCATTGTCTGAATAGTTTGCTGCACAGGCACCAAACAGGGTCTTGATGACCTTATGAAACTTTTTCCTGGCCAACCACGTAAAGAAAACATCAAAGGGGTGTTAATAGTTATGGATAAATACAAGTATAATAAACCGAAGTTGAATATCCCGAAATCCACATTTCAGAAAGTGTTCGACCTCTTTACACTGATTGTCTTTACGGCAGGACTCGTCCATTTGATCGCTGTTTGGGGGCAGTTGCCTGACCAAGTTCCCGTACATTTTAATGCAGCTGGTGAAGTGAATCGTTGGGGATCAAAATGGGAACTCATCCTTCTTCCGATTATTGCCGCCTTGTTAGCCATTTTCATGACGTTTCTCGAAAAACATCCGGAATGGCATAATTATATAAATCTCAATGAAAATAACATTGAATTCCAATACAAAAACTCTATTTTATTATTAAATATAATAAAAAATGAATGCGTCCTGCTGTTTGTCTTCGTGGATTATAATATTGTGCAATTGGCATTTGGAAAAGCTAAATCGCTCGGTATCCTATTCATGCCTATCTTTCTCGTCACAATGTTCGGTTCTATGATCTTCTTCATTATCCGATCAATAAAACATAAATAATGGTGTTATACTGGATTTACAGCTACGTCAGTCAGGAGATGTGAGAATGAGATATAATGTGTTTTTATTCGATTTGGATGATACGTTGATGGATTTTGTTGAGACAGAAAAACATGCGTTCACGAATGTGTTCACTACACACGGTTTACCGAACGCATTAGCGGACTTCAGGGACACGTACCGGACAGTCAGCACGGTGCTATGGGAGGATTTGGAGCAAGGTAGGATAACGCTTGCGGAGCTTAAAACGGAGCGGTTCAGACGGTTGTTCCTTGAACATGGTCTTGACATGGATGCAGAACAGTTCGGCCAATTGTATCTTGATTATTTAGGGAAAGAAGTCCACTTGATCGACGGAGTAGCATCCATGCTTCGTTCTCTGAAGGGTTCGAGGATTGCGGTTTTGACGAACGGCTTTAAAGAAGTTCAATTAGCTCGTATTGCCGCTTCCGGTCTAGCCGATACTTTTGAAGCGATCTTCACATCCGAAGAGATCGGTCACCAAAAGCCACAGCCTGAAATTTTCGAGCATGTTTTCAAGCAGCTGCAAATCAAAGACAAATCACGTGTCCTGATGGTAGGAGACTCACTTTCGTCGGATATCCGCGGCGGCAATAACTACGGAATCGATACATGCTGGTACAATCCGAAACGAAAAGAGAATAATGGCTTGGCCCAGCCTACTTATGAAATTCATGATTGGAAAGAGCTTCACTCCATAAATGCTCAAACGATCGCGTCCAATTAAAGGATGCGATCGTTTTTTTGGATTACTGTAAGTATGACTGCACGGACACAGTTTCGAAAAGCCCGCTCTCTTTGACGAAGTTCTCTACAATCCTGACATGGGAGCCGCCAACGATGAAGAGGATGCGGTCGTCTGGAGTAGTGACCAAATCCGAGAGATTCGAGAATAGGATGAGGTTGCGTTGATACCACCAAATCAGCCAGTCCATGCCGACATATTGCTTGGTGTCTTTAATGCGCGCCATATTCACATAGCTGCGATGAAGTTGTTCGACTACTTCCGGCTGATTGTAATAAAGTAGTAGATCATTGACACTCTTTCTTGCGGTTGTTAACACAAGCCGGTACAACGGCCCAAATAATTCTTCATACAACTTGGGCTGATGCTCTTTCGCCCATTCAGCAACTTCACTGATCTCTCTTTGAAGAGCACCTTTTTCCATCCAATCGACAGCGTAAACTTCCTGATGCCCCATCTCTTTTGCCAGTCTATATCCAATCTGGTCGATTTCGGTCTCTTGCAACTGATAGTCGCCCTTTAAATAGTGCGTGAATTCCTCATTGATGGGACCATGCTTCTTCTTCTCAACTTCCAAAGCGATTTTCGTAGGCTTGAAATCTTTTAAACGGCCGACCACCTCTTTGATCTCTTTCTGCCTTTGTGCTGATAGCATACTGTCCTTCTCTATTTCAATCATATCTAAAGTGCTGCCCATATGGAATGTCCCCAAGATCATAATAATAGGCTTACTTATTGCTTTCGACTGCATCTGTATTTCCCCCTTTTTTTCTTACGAGGCACTTATCTTCTCTATAATCAAAGGCACTTCTGCCAAATCATCAACAATAAAATCGGCTTCCACTGCATTCCATTGAAAATCCCTTTTCCAAACCCCAATCATTCCAACATTCTTAGCAGCCTCTACATCATTTACAGGATGATCCCCTACAAATATGCTTTCAGTAGGCGAAACATTTAACCGCTCCAATGCTCTTTCGAATATTTGTGAATCAGGTTTTTTTATGCCTTCCCATTCGGATACTAAAATAACATCAAAATAGTCCTCAATGCCAAGCGCTCTTATGTTGTCCATTTGAAACTGCCCTTTGCCGTTCGTGATGATCCCCAGCTTCAAATCCATTCTTTTTATCTCCTCCAACATTTCGATAAGACCAAGGAAAGGCACGCAGTTGTTCTGGAATTCATCGACATAGTCTTGAAGTAGTTCCTCCCACGTTATATCCTTAACCTTAAATTCATCAACTAGCTGTTGATAAACTGTATCTTTCCAAACATATCCACGGTTATCTAATTCGATGAACCTTGCTGCAAACTGCGCCCTTGGAATATGGCCTACGAATCTATGTAACCGGCCGTATTGATTGTCGATGAACAATTTCACAGATTCATCTCGATTCAATAGCGTTCCGTCTAAGTCGAAGATCGCTGCTTTAATCAATATCAAATCACTCCAAACTTTTTCAATGCAAAAGCAATACTATCTTATAACCCTTTCAAAACAACCTTCCAATTAGAAAGAAGTCCTGCATAGGCAAATTTTAACACATAATTGAAATATAAGATTATTATTAACATAGGATTTTTTAAAAGGAGCGAGTAAATTGTTAGATATGTTTTTGTACAATTGGCAAGTTAGAGAAGACTGGTTTACATGGTGTGAATCAATTTCTGAAGAAGAGTTACGAGCTGAGAGAGTTGGCGGTATGGGGAGTATCCTAAAAACTCTATCTCATGTAATTGATTGTGAATTGATATGGATGAACCATATGCTAGAAGAACCTTATATTTATAGTGAAAAGGACTCCATTACCAAATTAGATGATGTAATAAAGTTTTCAAATTTCACAAAAGAAATAACTGAAAGCTTTCTTCGTAATTGGACTGGAGACTATGAGAGCAAAGTAGTGGAGATTAATAGCAGAAACGGAAAGACCTATTCATTTACATACGGCAAGATCATTCGCCATATTTTCTCCCATGAAATCCACCATATTGGTCAATTATCTATTTGGTCGAGGGAAATTGGCTTAAAACCAGTTTCATCGGATTTAATTTTTAGAAGTTACTCATAACAAAATGGGCTCCCCTCATGAAATCTTAAAATGGGAGCCTGATTCTTCAATTTAATACAAAGTTATTGTAAGTGATGAGTGCAATTATAAAGTTTGCAATCCCAAACGTCTTCGATGTTCTGAAGTACTGTTATAGAAGTATTTTCAATATAAGTAGTCGGAAATCTTTCAGGTATCAAATGTTGTAGAGTTAGGCCGATCAAAGCACCATGGCTCACTACTAAGACTCTTTTTCCTTTATGTAGATTTGCTATATCCTCAATGAATTCAATTCCTCTTTTAGCTACCAGTTCAAATCTTTCCATACCTAGATCTAAATCACGCCAATTCCTTCCCCATCGAATAACTCTTTCTTCTTCAGTAGTTCCTTCAATTTGCCCGCAGTTTATTTCCCGTATTCTTTTATCTAAATAATCCACTGATAGATTCATCTTACTACCAATTATTATTGCGGTTTTCTTAGCTCTTGATAAATCACTTGAAATAATCAAATCCCATTCTTCACTTGATAGTCGGTCTCCAAGTTTGATTGCTTGCTGAATACCCTCCTCATTCAAAGGAATATTAGAGATACCTTGTGCCTTTCCTAGAACATTCCATTCAGTAATTCCATGTCGTATTAGGCCAATTTTAGTCATTATAACTCCCCAAATTCATTTCATCATAATGAATTTTTTTCTTCCCATTCATGCTTCAAAACACTATAGTGCAGAGAATCTTCCACTGTCGTATTTTCTGATATATTCAGATTTCATCATACCACGAAAACTATTACAAATAGTACCAGGAATTGTTCGGGTGCCTGTGCAAGACCCATTTATGACTATTCAATCCATCGTATTATAATACACGAAAACAAAACCCAACTCGGAGGTGAGTGGGTTTTGTTTTTTCTTTATGCAATTGTAGTTCATAATCTGAATAGTTTGCTGCACAGGCACCGGAAAGATTCTGACAGCTCATCAGTTATTACGATTCATGATGTAGTGTAAGAAGTGTTTTAAATAGGTTGTTTTGTGCTGCATCTGTTGTAATGTTTCCATGGCGGTGCAGTAGTGGTCCCACATTGCTTTTCGGGCGCCTTCAGTGCCTAGGATTGATACGAAGGTTGAATTGTTGTTTTCGGCGTCCTTGCCGGTTGGCTTTCCGAGGGATGCCAGGTCGCCTTCAACGTCTAGCAAGTCATCTTTGATCTGGAAAGCGATGCCTGCGTGATAAGAAAATCGTTTCAATGCCTCAAGTTCAGATTCCTGTTTTCCCGCTAAGATTGCCGGCATGACGAGGGAGGCCTCAAAGGCGATGCCGGTTTTGTAAAAGCACATCGTATTTAACTGTTCGACTGTCAATTGTTTGCCTTTGGAATTCAAGTCCATCGCCTGGCCTTTACACATATCCGTCGTCTTTCCAGATGAATAATGAATCAGGCGGAGCACGGTTTCGGGGTCGAATTGTTTGAGCGATGCTTGTTCCTCGACCGCCTTCTGGGTCAGATAGAGGCCGGTCAACTCCGCTGTGGCTGTATTATACTTATGATGCAGCGTTGGGCGCCCCCTGCGGATGGACGAATTATCTTGGGATGGAAGATCATCAAAGATCAGAGAGGCTGTGTGCATATATTCCAATGATTTCAATAGGGGTATAATTGCAGACGGATCCAATCCATATTCGTGAACGCCCATGACCCATGTCATTATCGGTCTAAGTCGCTTTCCGTCGCCTTGCAGACTGTAATTTGCAGCATCCATGATCGGCTCTTCCATGAATGTAACATTATTATTCCCGCGGATATGTAAGAAATCGTTTATCTCATTCCGCATTGTTTCAACCATGTCTTTAAAGACTTCCCGCTCTTCCCGTTCATCTTTGAAATTGTAGATAATATGATCCCGGAGCAATTTATCAAAGAAGTCAACATCATCCGCTTTTCGTACCACCTTTTGAATGAGTCGATCGAATTTGAGATTCCCCGTTGCGAACAGCTCCATCACCTCATTGTATGTTTCGACTCCCATGCGCTCTTTAAATCGTTTCAAACCGTTGATTGCACGGTTCAGAATCACGTCTCGTGTCTTCGTATCCGAATGATATACATTATGAATTAAATTGGAGATGACCGTCCAATACATCTCGAATGGATTGATGAGATCCGGACGGATGTGGTGATATTTCATGTAGTAGGTGTAGGGAGTAACCGCGCCAGCTTCCAAGTCTTCAAACATATCCGCGAAGTCATCCGCCAGCTGATTGTAAATGCCGTAAAAGAATGTGCGGTTGTCAAACCCGTCATCCCCTTCTGCACTAAGTACCGAGCGGACAATCAAGCGGGAAGAGGCTGATTTTAAGATAACCGGAATGTAAAGCTCTTCATTCGTATATTTATCGTTTAACAGATCTTTTTCACGGTCCACTTCCTGAGAATGAAAAAATACGTAGGATTGCTCGAAGAAATTATTTTTTGTCTCTTGGCGCAAACAACCCTTAATATACGCAAAAGCGTCTCGAAGTTCGGAATGAATATATTGCATCAACTCTTTATTAGTATCGGTCCACTTCCCTAGTTCGGGTACTGACCTTGTAACAAGGGTTGTTCGTATCAAACCGGAAAATTGTCCCTTCTCCTCACCGGATAGGACATCCGAATCCAAGAGATCATCAATGAATGGATAGGTGAGGCCGTACGAGTAGCCAAGTCTTATCGCTTGATCTAACTTCCGGGTACGTTCTTCGGACGATATCTCCTCACCCATTTCTTCAATCTGGTGCAAGATGACTCCTGCAATGATCTTCATCAGTTTCCGCTTAGCTTCTTCTGCATTCATCCCTTCTGGAATATTTGCGGAAACGGACTTCAGTTTGCTAATTAACCAGATCATCGTTGTTTCCACGCCTTCTTTTTGAGCCCAACGATACAAGCCCGCCATGCTGAACATCTCCGTAGTACGTCCTTGTAGTTGTTCTTTACTATCATTAACTACAAGCCGTATCCTGTTCTGCGTATGCGGCGAATCCAAGGACTTCCCTAGGTCCCGCAAGAAAATATAAGAGATGCTTCGATCTAAGTAATTATCGAGTTTCCCGGTGTAGTCAAGCCATTGTATATAATGGTGGTAGCCGTGCGAATTGGATTTTCCCTTCCACCGCGAGAACAGTGAATAATGATGTATATGATTCTGTTTCCAATTAAGTATATCTTTCGTTAAGGTAGTAGCATAAGTCTTGTTTGTTCGCTGTCCCGAAAGTGATGCGAAATATTCGGCAGCTTTCTTCTCAGCAAGCCGATAGCCAGCATCGGCATTTTTTTGTAACTTGTCATTCATACTACATTACCTCTACTTCATGTTTTTTTATTGCCTATGAAATAATTCACTTTACTATATGCGATTGGACAGCTTTTTCTGCATGATGTACGTTATCGAAGACATAAACAAATACTAACATATTATCTTGAATTACTATTACGATTAAAATGAATCGGAGCGACGAATATGAATCAACTACATAAAAGACGGGGTAAAAATCCGCATCTACAACCAACTATCATTATTAGCTTCAAAATGAAAATGGTTTTATTAGTTTGCTCCCTCATCATTGCGATTATTATGGTGATCGGGCTTTTTATTGGTCATTTCATATCTGTCACGATGGAAGCACAAGTTGGCAATCGCGCGCTCAGTGTAGCGGAAAGCGTGGCGCATATTCCTGAGCTGGCTGATGCATTTAGCCACGAAGACCCCGCTTCCATTATTACTCCCCTTGTCGCACCTATCCAAAAAGCGACAAAGGCCGAGTTCATAGTCGTCGGCAATAAAGAAGAAATCCGATACGCGCATCCTGACACAAACAAAATCGGAGAGAAAATGGTCGGGGAAGACAGTGAAAGGGCGTTGGTCCATGGTGAATCATATGTCTCCAAGGCAGCCGGGTCATTGGGCGATTCTGTGCGCGCCAAAGTCCCCGTGTATTTGGACGGGGAAATTGTAGGCGTCGTATCGGTAGGATTTTTAGTGGATGATATCCAAGCAATAGTAACGTCCTACAATATCCACCTATGGATCGTCTTGTTAACTGTTGCTATTGTCGCCATTATAGTTGCCATTCTGATTGCATCGTATCTTAAAAAAGTGTTGTTTGGCTTAGAGCCGGAGGAAATCGCTCATTTATTCATCCAAAAAGAGACGATACTTCAATCGACGCATGAAGGCATTATCGCTGTTAATCAAAACGGTATGATTACGATGATCAATTTTGCGGCGCAACGTCTATTGTTCGATCAAGTCCTACCTCCTCAACAATATGAAGGAGTGTCAATCAAAGACCTCGCACCCGCGCAACAGCTACTCAGTTTTCTCCAAGATGAAAACGATCGGATTGATCAAGAGATGATGATCGGCAATACAATTGTTTTTGCCAATAAGGTGCCTATTTATTTCGAGGATTCGTTGGTCGGAACAGTATTCACCTTCCGGAACAAAACTGAAATTGATTTATTGACAAATGAATTGACAACGATTAAAAAATATACAAATGCACTACGCGCCCAAACACACGAATTTTCGAACAAACTCTATACGATTCTCGGCTTATTGCAACTAGATAAAAAGGAAGAGGCGCTTCGCTATATTCAACGGGAAAGTTCCATTCAAAAAAGCTGGATCCGACTGCTCATTCAGAAAGTGGCCGATCCACAGGTAAGCGGCCTTTTACTTGGCAAATTAAATCAGGCCAGTGAGATGGGAATCAATATTGCAGTGCAAGAAGATAGCAGACTCGCAACCCGTTTAAGCGAAAAGCAAAGGGAAGCCCTGTTGACCGCTATCGGGAATCTGATTGACAATGCGATGGATGCAGTGAATCAAAACCCGCCTGCTGACCGGAAAATAGTTATCTCTTTTACCGATATCGGCAATGATATCATTTTTGAAATAGACGACGCCGGCGAGGGCGTACCCGATCCATATGTGAAGTTGATTTTTGAGCAGGGTTTTACATTAAAAGAAGGCGAACACGGCGGTTTTGGGCTCGCGCTTACGAAGCGACTTATCGAGGGAGTAGATGGAGAACTCTATTTGGAAGAAGGAGATCTTGGCGGTGCAAGCTTCGTGCTGTCCATGCCGAAAGAAGGGAGGGAATCGTATGCTTGAGCCGATTCATGTAGTCATTGTTGAAGATGACTTTCGGATTGCAGAAATTAATCGTCAGTTTGTCAATCGCGTGGAAGGATTTATTGTGACATACGTTGCGAAGACGGGTGAGGAAGCACTTACTTATTTACGCAGCACGGAAGAGTTACCGCATCTTATTTTACTAGATGTCTATATTCCGGACGTCGAAGGATTAGATTTGTTTTGGACGTTAAGATCCGAGTTCACGGAAATCGATGTCATTATGATGACGGCCGCAAAAGAGGTGGAGACGGTTGCAGAAACATTGCGTGGAGGGATTTTCGATTATATCGTGAAACCGGTGGACTTTGACCGATTTGAACGGACCTTTGTGAGCTATCGAAAGCAAAAGCATCTTTTGACGACAAAGACAGAGCTCATGCAAGAAGAAATCGATCTCCTGACAGGCTTGCAAATTACTACAACGCCATATAAAGACACAGATGAAAGATTGCCGAAAGGGATCGATCAACTTACATTGGAAAAAATAAATGTGATTCTTCATGAAAGCGATGAGTCCGGCATTACAGCGTTAGACGCCGGAAGCAAAGTAGGGGTGAGCCGATCGACAGCCAGGCGGTATCTGGAATATTTAGTGTCCATAAAAGAAGCGGATGCCCAGTTGAAATACGGGGATATTGGCCGTCCGGAACGAAGATACATACCGTGGACAGAATGAACAAAACGATCAGAACGCTCAATAGTGTTTTTAGTTGAATAATCTTATACTCCTAACCTCCTTATGATAAATTTCTAACTATAGAATATTTTGAAATAGAGAGGTTGGTTTTTGTACGGGTACGGTGATTCTTGACTTTCATCAAGTATGTATCCGCTTACATGAATGCCTTTCTCTTTCATAAGTGCACTCCGGTTCACTGGAAAGGAGACAATATGCTAAGTATTATAGGTTTGATAACAATCGTCATCATTGTAGCTTTACTTATTAGCGGGAAAGTTTCTCCCATTGTCGGACTCGTGTTAGTGCCAGTTGCAGGGGCATTTGCTGCAGGCTTCAGTTTCGATGAAATTGGTGTGTTTTTCACAGAAGGTACAACTAAAGTTGCAAGCGTTGCCATTATGTTCATCTTTGCGATTTTATTCTTCGGAATCATGCAAGACGTCGGTTTATTCGACCCGCTTATTAATAAAATGATTGCAATTTCCCGGGGAAATGTCATTGCAGTTGCCGTTGCCACTGTTATCATTGCCGCAATCGCACACTTGGATGGTTCCGGCGCATCGACATTCCTCATTACAATCCCGGCATTGTTGCCTTTGTACAAAAGGTTAAAAATGAATCCATATTTGCTCCTGATGCTTGTTGGAACAGCTGCCGCCATTATGAATATGGTGCCTTGGGCTGGTCCGCTCGGTAGAACAGCTTCTGTGCTGGATGTGGATGTGACTGAGCTATGGAGGCCACTTATTCAAATTCAGATTATAGGCCTTGTATTATTAATTATCATTGCCGTCGCTCTAGGCTATCGTGAAAAACGCTTAATAGCGAAAAAAGCTTCGTTAGGCGAAGGTGTGATGGAAGAAGGAGTTTCCGATGCAACAATTGCGGAAGCACAATTGGCGGCCACTGTTGCAGAAGAGAATGATTTAAAGCGTCCCAAACTTCTATGGATCAATGCCCTTCTCGCGATTGCTGTCATCGGCGTTCTTGTATGGGGTATCATTCCAGCAGGTTTTGCATTTATGATCGGTGTCAGTATTGCACTTCCACTCAACTTCCCGAAAGTTAAAGACCAAATGGAACGCATTAAAGAGCATGCGCCAGGCGGTATTATGATGGCGACGATTATCTTGGCGGCTGGATCTTTCTTAGGAATCTTAAACGGTACGAATATGCTGACCTCGATTGCTACGGATCTTGTGAAAGTTTTGCCGGCATTCGTCACTCCATATTTGCATATCATCATCGGTGTATTCGGAGTACCTTTCGACTTGCTGTTAAGCACGGATGCATACTATTTTGCCCTGTTGCCGATTATTGACCAGGTTGCTCTTTCGTTCGGCATCCCATCACTTTCTACGGCTTATGCAATGATCATCGGAAACATTATCGGTACATTTGTCAGCCCGTTATCACCAGCGCTTTGGCTGGCGTTAGGACTCGCCGGATTGGAAATGGGGAAACATATCCGCTATTCCTTCATGATGATGTGGGGACTCAGTATCACCCTCTTAATCATTGCAGTTCTACTCGGCGTGATTGTGATTTAATTCAAAAAAGTATCAGCTGCTCCCGAAACTTGCGGGGTGTGCTGATACTTTTTTGTTATATTGCGCTACTCATTTTGTTTCACGTGAAATATTCTATTTTGGCCTTCGGAAAGTACTGTTCCATATAGCTATATAAGCGATCCTTCAATTCATCCTCTTCGTCTTTCTGATAAATATATTTGCCGATGCCGTACTTCCCCCATTTGTAGCGCCGCTTCTCCTCATCCAATTCGAGTTTTGTCTTCGGGTAGTTCTTCTCGATGACCCTTTTCGCAGGCTTCGTAAAACGGTGCTGAATGAATTCAAAGGTGATGTCTTCCCGGGCATCCTGCGGCAATTCCTCATCGAGTCGCTCAAACAGATGCCGATACCCTTCCTCCCAGCCCTCGTGGATGTAAATTGGCGCTACGATAAAGCCTAGCGGATAACCTGCCCTAGCCACCCTTCCAGCGGCCTCAATGCGCTTCGCTAAAGGAGAGGTGCCTGGCTCGAAGTTTTTGATAACGTAATCGGCATTGACACTGAACCGGAATCGCGTATGACCGTTGTGCTTTGCATCGAGCAAGTGATCCACGTAATGGAACTTGGTCACGAACCGAAGCCGCCCCAGTTCAGTTTGGCCGAAATGTTCAATTGCCCTTTTCAATGAATGGGTCAAATGATCAATTCCCACAATATCCGATGTACAAGCTGCTTCGAACCTGGTGATTTCAGGTGCCCGTTCTTCGATATAGTTGTCGGCCGCTTCGAGGATCTCCTCTACGTTCACGTATGTCCGTATATACGGTTTGGTCCCCATTGTCGTCTGTAAATAACAATAATGGCAATGCCCCATGCATCCCGTGGCTAATGGAATGGCATACTCCGCTGACGGCTTCGATGTATCGAACTTCAACGTTTTTCGAATCCCGACGACTAACGTCGATTTAGCGATTCGATACTTTTGGGCATCCGTCTCACCCGGCAAATCCCGGATTTGATTATGTGATGTCGTAAAACGGATTTCAATCCCCATTTTCTCGAACTTCTCTTTCAATTCTTTTCCAAGCGGATATTCCAATGCATTTGGTTCAAAATAGACAAGCTGTGGTGTGAAGGGTTTATTCATGCTGTGCACGTTCTGATCCATGTTTGGTATCCATGTGATCACCTTTCTCTTTTCCCTTAGCTTGTCTTTAAAATGAGAAATTATTAAAAACGTGTTCCATTTCTCTTTTAATCCAACAGCTCTTCCGAAAGGAGTGTAAATCCTTCAATCATCGTGTCCTCTTCCACCTCAATTAAAATGCATGTTTTACCGTTCACTTCAACTTGCCTTACAAAGCGCAAGTCCTGCGGGCTGATTGCAATATTTGCTACTTTCGTTTGGATTTTGATCGATTTCGAAGTATAGCTAGGGACGATATGGCTTGCTTTCATCTCATACTTGTCATCATCGATCACTTTCCGGAATGCCATTTCCACCTTCTCGGTATCGACATCCTCCACGCCGCTCGCCTTCAGGACGCGGGTAACTTCTTTTGTGTCCAAGGTAGGAATGCTCTCATCTTCCTCATCCTCGTCATCCACTTCCATCATGCGCTGAATCTCGTCATATACGCTCGCAATCGTTCGTGTATTCATTTCATCACCGACAACCGACTTTACAATCTCTTCAAAAACGACTTTATCTTCCTCGGCAGTCATGATTTCCTCGCCATCCAACACATTTTCGATAAAGTGGAAATTAGGCTTATTCACTTTCCCCGCAGCATATAGGACGTGATTGACGTCTGCCGCATTATCCGTAAAGCACGGGAATAAAAAGCCGCCGATCGGGGACGTCAGATTGATGACCGGGTCAAGCGTAATACGAGACTTGAATATCTTCTCATTGAAATCAAATACAAGAGATTGTTTCGGCAGATCGGTCTGATTCATGCTGCAGAGAATGAATGGGTTTTTGTACACTTCATCCCTGTTCGCCACTTCTGCCTCTTCGCTATGCCGTTTCGTCGGTCTGTAATAATTCCCTCGTATGAACGTGACAACGATGTCTTTTTCATATTGCGTATCTTGAATCATCTTTTGAGCAATTTTTTGCATTTCTGCCTTCCATTCCTCGACGTTGTCCGACTGGAGACCATCATATAGAACCTGCTGCGTATGGTCTATTTCCTCTTCCGTTTGACTTCGGAACTTCACTTCGAAAAGCTTTGCATCCAGTTTGCCACCCAGTACTTTTTTGAAATTGGAGAGGAATAATTCTTGCTGTTCCCGATCCAAGAGGGCGAAAGGTTGGCTCACCTCGTGATAGATTTCATTGCTCTCCTGCCGAATGTAAACATTGTAAATATCAATGATTCTCAATAGATCTGTATCCAACTTAAAACGTTTGCGAAAATCCGCGATTGCTTTCTTGTTCATTTATAGTTCAACTCCCCAGTTAATCTGTCATATGAAAAAAGAGTGTCAAAGCTATCGTTCAGCTTGTGACACTCCTCTATTATATCAATGTTTGCATGGATAGCAGGAACACAATCAATTTCGAATTTTAATGCCTCGGTGCCAATAACATCACCGAAACACCGACTATGCAAATAGCCGCACCTAGCCAGTCATATAAATCAGGTGTTTTTCTATCAATGCCCCATCCCCATAACACGGAAAGAACGACGAATATCCCCCCATACGCAGCATACACTCTGCCGAACGAAGGGAATGATTGAAAGGTAACTATTACACCATATAAAATTAAAGTTACGCCACCCAACATACCCCAGTAAAACGGCTTACCCTCCCTTAACCATAGCCATATGAGGTAACCTCCGCCTATTTCAGCAAGTCCTGCAAATATAAATACTATAATTGCGTAAATCATTTATCATTCACTTCCTTTATTCCTATACAGTAAGTATAACGTAAAAATAACCCCCGAAAGTCTTCGGAGGTCATGGCCGTACAGTTCTTACTGATCTTCCACTTGCTCATGCACTTCATTCAATTGCTGTCTCATCAAGTCCAACTGTTCTTTGTTCTGCTGAACTGTATCCATATGCTCATTGCGTTCCACGGCGTTCGCGAATGCATTCTCAGCACGTAGGATCGAGTTGAACGCATGCTCCGCTGCCATCTCTTCCGGATGTGACATCGCCTGCTTTACCGATCGATCCGCCTTAAGAACAGAGTTGCTTAAGAAAGTGCTCGGATGGTCCTTTTTCCAGCTCGGTTTTGAATCCTTCGCCATTTATGTTTTCCCCTCCTGCACATAAGATAAGTTGCGGCGATCTTAGTATTGTAAAATATCCAGAAACTATGCGTGATGTTTAGAAACCGCTCAGAAGTGGTATTCATAGAGATAGATTCAAAGGTAGGTGAATAACATGACGAAACAATTCAACTTTATTATTGGAAACAAACTGATCACCATCTATGATAAGGATCAGCAAATAGCCGAGCAAAAGGCTCATGCACTCTACGAGGAACTTCAGAATACTGATGGCTAAAAACACCAGCCGGTAGAAGCTGGTGTTTTCTACTTCTCATTAAAAATACCTTGGCGGCATGTTAATCATCATCGGCAATATCTTCAGTTTCGCCCTCATGATCATCATCGTCATCATACCTTTGTTTTTTCGGGATGGATGACACTGAGGATACTTTACCTGTGTCTGATTGAACATATACATGGGCAACTTCCTTCACGCTATCAATTGTTACTTTATAATGATCACCTTTTTGTGTAGTGACCTTTACAACATTCGTAATGATTCCATGGGCTTGCTTCAAAGCAATTTCTATTGCCTTCTTTTCATATATCGCCTCCAACTTTTCTTCACTTCTGTTTATTTTGCTGTCTACATGATCTTCATTTTCAGGGATGTCGATAGTACCGCTAACGACTTTTCCTCCTGCGGAATCAAGTTCGTCTTTTTTCTCAATAAGTTTTATTGTATTCACTTTTTTGTTTTTCCCATCGACAACCAAATAATAAATACCTCTATCGTTTTCAAGCGTTATTTCATATTCTCCATTTTGCTCGGCATAGTCGAGCACTGTTCCACCGTAGAGCTTTATAGCTATATCTTGAGCTTCTTGTTCAGTGAATTCCGCTGAAGAATCACCAAAAATCTGAAACAGCGAAAACAATAGGCCAAGAATAATAAAGCCTATCAGAAGGAGCTTCACCTTCATTATTTATACCTCCAGCTTCGGAAGGGTCACGATAAAATTCGAACCCATTCCTTCTACACTTTCAAGAATGATTTTGCCGTCATGCTGCTCTACGACCTTTTTTGCAATTGCCAGGCCAAGTCCTGTTCCGCCCGTTTTGCGGCTTCGTGTCTTATCAACCCGGAACATTCTATCAAATACAAAGGCTTGTGCATCTTTCGGTATGCCGACTCCCCTGTCTTTCACCGTAATACTTACAAAGCCGTTACTTTCCGTCATTTCCACCGTTATGCTGTCGTCACTATACTTATTAGCATTATCAAGCAAAATAACAAGCAATTGAACAAAGCTTTGTTCATGTATTTTGACGTAACTATAACCGGAATCATTCAGAAAGTGAATTGTATGTTTAAAGGACGGCTGCAGCCGCTGAATCGTGCTTCGAACAATAGCGGCAATATCCACCACTTCTTTTTCATATTCAATACCCTCTTCCACTTTCGCCAATTGCAAAAGCTGTTCAGTTAAATATTTCATATGGCGCGATTCCGATTCAATTGAGTTGATAGCTTCCTCAAGCATATCCGGTCTCTCTTTCCCCCAACGCTTCAACATTTTTATGTAACTATCTATGACCGTCAAAGGCGTCTTCAATTCATGAGAAGCATCTGAAACAAATTGTTCTTGCTTTAAGTAGCTAGCTTCTAGCTTTATCATCATTCGATTAAAGGTCATGGCCATTTTATTTATCTCATCCTTCGATTCACAAGCAACAGCAATCTTTTCAAATGACCCTCTTTTTTCAATCGTGTTCATCGTGTTCGTCAATCGTTGAATCGGTAGTAAAATTAACCTTCCTACAAAACCGCTTGTGAAATATAAAATGATGATAACGACTATTGTAGTCATCACTAACACCCATTTTAATTCCTGTATATTTTCATACAACAGATCAATATTCTCAATCAACTGCAGGTTGATAATTTCTCCGCCTTCACTTATTGCAGGAATGGAAACGATAGCAAACATCGAATCTTCAAATTCAAAGACTCCCTCAAACTGTTTTTCATAATAGCTGGATGGAATTGTTCGATAGGTATTGTCAGTAAAAACCTGAATGGACGGGTGCCTTTCTCTTTTAACTACAGTTCGGATCAGTCCGTCACTTAGTAAATATGCTTGCAACATGGATTCCATTGAAATTTCCGGTTTCTCGTTCATTTCTATAAGAATATGATTGGAGATGTTCGACAAACGATTTAGTTCTGATGAAATACTTGTGTTTTTAAAGATAAAATAAATGCTCGTATTTGCAGCTAGTAACAGCACGATTAATACAACCGTCGTAAATAACTGTATTCTCGTTTGCAATTTCATGATGTTAATCCTTTATCATATAACCGACACTACGGACAGTTTGAATGAATGATTCTTCCTTTGAGTCAATTAATTTCTTTCGTAAATAGCGGATGTAAACATCTACTATATTTGTATCTCCATAATAGTCATAGCCCCATACTTCTGTTAAAATTTGTTCACGCTCTATCGCCTGATTTTTATTCGTCACCAAGTAGAGCAGCAAATTATATTCCTTCGGAGTCAACTCCACTAAATTGCCGAATTTGTACACTTCTCTCGTATTTGTATTGATCTCAACAGAGCCAATTTTATGGATTGTTTTTTTCACCGAAACGCTTTTCGGCTTGAAACGCAGGTTCGTGCGGATCCTGGCCAACAGTTCCTCAATTTCAAATGGTTTTGTCATATAATCATTAGCACCCAAGTCAAGGCCGTTCACTTTGTCAAACACTGAACTTCTTGCTGTTAGCATAATAACAATAATTTCGTTATTCGCCTGACGGATACGTCGCAGTACTTCCATTCCGTTTAATTCCGGAATCATGACATCCAGAATCACCAAATCTACCTTTTCGTTTTCAATTAAGGCCATACCCTCCCTGCCTGTGTGGGCGATGCTTACTTCATAACCTTCATACTCCAGTTCTAGCTGAATGATTCGAGCAATTTTATTATCATCTTCGATAATTAATATATGGTCAGACATTTTATCACCTCATTTATAAATGCAGTCCTGTCCACTGCCAGTACGTAAAATAAAATAACAGCATGACTAGTAAGTAAATCGGCATTAATACGGAGCTGATTTTGGCTAGCTGCTTTGCATCGTAGGAAACTTCACCTTCTTCATAGAAAAGCAGTAATGCCTTCGAGCTGACAGGTACCGTTATGCAGTAATTCATCCCTATTAAACTTAGAAAAACTACCGCAGCTGGGTCCATTCCAATACTTTGACTGAACAATATAAAACTTGGGATGAAGACAATCGCCCTAGTCGTATGAGATGTAATATATAAATGGCTCGTGATCGTTACAAGTAAAATAATACTTACAACCACCCACTCAGGCGCCTCGCTAAACAGGTGAATAGCGCTGAACATCCCATTCTCTATCCAAGAGACAACGCCAGTGTCTACTAAGACTTGGCCAAGTGCAGTTGCCGCAGCTACAAATAGAATAAGATTCCATGATACCGCCTTGATTCCTTGTTTCCAAGTAATCACTCCATAGTTTGGAAGCATGATAAGCACCGCGCCAAGCATCGTAATAAAAGCAATATCATAACCATGGATGCTCTCTGACAGCCAGCCGGCCATCAAAATAAATATGATGACCAATGTCTTTTTTTCGTTTTTCCCAAATGTTCTATTCGGCAAAATATCATTTCTGCTCTCCGTCGATTCAAATTCGTTCGATGCTTCTTTTGGCCATAACATGAACTTTATAACCACGACTGAAATAATAGTGATAACGAGGGCAAACGGTACACCCCAAATAAGCCATTGGACAAAGGAAATGGACCGTCCGACCGTCGTTTCCAGTAACCCTATTCCAATCAGATGGGAGCCGGCTCCTATTAATGTTGCGGAAGTACTCATTAAAATAACGACTGGCGCCATGATTGCCAAAACGCTTTGTTCCTTAGCGGAAAACTTGTTGCGCAACTGTTCCAACATCGGCATGGAAAGAGCGGCCCTTCCAGAAGTGGATGGGATAAAAAAGGCGGAGGCGAACAATGCCGACGAAACACCTCCTAGCACTCTATTCTTATTGCTGGAATATTTTACGATCGACTCAACGAAACGCGTTGCAAGCCCTGATTGTTTGACCGCTTCACCTATAATAAATGAGCCGACCATCAGCCATACAATCTCCTCCGAAAGGGAATTGTAGAGGAGCTCTGGTTTACCTGCCTTGAATAATACAATAAATATGAGTAGCGAGACTGCTACAAAACCCGCAGGAATTTTGGTCGCAACCCATAAAGTCATGGCAGACAAGAATGCAAATAAAGAAACCTTGGCAGCATAGCCAAGTTGGGCGGCTGAAGCAATGATCATCAAGTAGAAGACATGGACACTAATAATCCCTAATGTTGCCGTTGAAATTCTGTCGACTAGAGCAACTGCGAAGCTTTCTTTTGTCCTTCTTTTATTCATTCTCGTAATCATCGGTCCACCACCTCATCTATGCCATTTTTCTTCTAGCAATCCGTAGTCCTACGCTCACTTGGCGAAGAACTGCTACAATACTGTCTTCAATCCATTGGGGTGCTTTGCTGATCGCCTTTTCCAATGTTGTCGGTTTTTGAATGATGCTTGAATATGCATCGATACCTGCCTGGTAGTTTAGATCTGCACCTTTACCGATCGTACCTGTGATCGCTATAACCGGAATTTGATTCTTTTTCGCAATCCTAGCCACTTCAGCTGGAATTTTTCCGTTCGGTGTTTGAAAATCGATACTGCCTTCCGCCGTGAGTACAATATCCGCCCCTGCAATTTTTTGCTCTATATCAATATAATTTTTAATAAGATCGAACCTCGGGTGAAGGGTTGCGCCTGTAAAGGCAATTAATCCTGCTCCAAGCCCGCCGGATGCACCGCTGCCTGGCAATGTTCTGACATCGAGTGAACTATTCTTTTGAATTAAAGCGGCATAGTGCTCCAGTGCAGCCGACAACCTTTCCACTTGGTGGGGAGTCGCTCCTTTTTGTGGGCCAAAGACTCGAGCGACCCCTTTCTCCCCGCACAGTACGTTCGTCCAATTGCAAGCAACATCGATGGAAACTTCCGCGAGTCGTTTGTCTACATGTGTTGAATCTATATGGGCAACCTTTAGCAAATCTTCACCACCTTGGATGAACAGCTGCTTACGATGATGATCGAAAAACTTAACGCCAAGAGCTTGTGCCATCCCCGAGCCGCCATCAGATGTACCGGAATCCCCACACCCAATCAGGATATTATCGACTCCAAGATCTAGGGCTGCGAGTATCAGTTCACCTACCCCGTATGTAGTCGTTTTCAACGGGTTTCTTTGATCTCGGGGAACATGCTTCAACCCAGCAACAGCCGCCATTTCAATTACAGCCGTCCGTTTATCGTTCTCAGTAAAAATCCCAAAATGACTTACAATTTTCTTTCCAACAGGGCCCGTCACTTCTTTATAAATTAATTCACCGGCCTTTAAGCTCACAATTGTTTTTGCAAACCCTTCCCCTCCGTCAATCATCGGGACAACTACAACTTCAATTTCCTCATCAAACCGTCTTACCCCTTTAGCCATCGCGATCGCAACCTCTTCAGCGTCTAAACATTCCTTAAATCCCGATGGTACAATTACAATTTTCATGTAAAATTCCTCCTTGAAATCATTGATAACTGTAATGTACCTTTCAAAAGCTAATATATTTTGAGAGATAGATTAATATATGATTAGAAATGGAGCAGATTTATTCTGTGAATGACCTATTCCAGTGTTGTAAAGGGAGGAGAGCAATGATATACTTCCAACTGCGAAAGGCTGATGAAGGGTTGGTCATCAGGAAAAGAAAATTTTTTCTAGATAGAAAGGACGTTGTTTCAAATTAAGCAACACATTATGAAAACTCTCATCGTTGTTTTACAAATTTGTATTTTATATATATTTTCGTATATTGGAAACGTTATTCAGAACTTTTTCCACTTAGTCATTCCGGGCAGTATTATAGGACTCTTATTACTATTCACTTGTTTATGTTTTAAAATTATTCCGGTGAAATGGATAGAAAGTGGAGCGGGATTTCTACTCAGTTTATTAATGTTGTTTTTCATTCCAACAACAGTCGGTGTCATGAACTATTCCTCGTTACTCTCTTTTCAAGGTGCACTGTTCATCCTTGCTGTTCTAGTAAGCACAGTCATTTCCATTGCAATTACAGGTACGGCAGGACAATTTTTTGAGAAAAAGGCACAAAACAGAAAGGGTGATCAAGAATGCAGCAAGCCACATTCGCCTTCTGTATGATTTTAGTAACCATCATTGCATATCTAGCGATGGCTAAAGTCTATAAGCGGTATTCTTACTCAGTTCTCATACCTGTTTTAACTGCGACTACTATTATTATCATTATCTTGTCATTGTTTCATATTTCATATGACAGATATATGGTTGGAGGGCAATGGATAAGTTCCCTATTAGGTCCATCCGTTGTCGCACTTGCTTATCCTTTGTATAACCAACGTCGTTTTTTACTTGATAATCTATTGCCCATAATAGGAGGGGTTTTGGTTGGCGCAAGTTCGGGGATGGTCAGTGTTGCTCTCCTTGCTAAACTTTTCCGGATCGACCACTCATTAGCCCTTTCCCTTATCCCAAAATCCCTTACGACTCCTGTTGCAATTGAAGTCGCCAGAGGATTGGGCGGAAGTGCATCGCTGGCGGTTGTCTGTGTTATGATTGCAGGTATCTTTGGCGCAATAGTTGCACCTTCTATTTTCAAATGGACGCGCGTGCATACCCCGATCGGCCGAGGCATTGCCCTTGGAAGTGCATCGCATGCAATCGGGACTGCCAAAGCCGCTGAATACGGTGAACTCACCTTTTCGATGAGCTCTATCACAATGGCATTAAGTGCAATCATCGGATCCGTTCTTGGACCGATTGTTGTATGGATATTTCATATTTGAGAATAAGAAAAGTCCAATCTCCTCTTTGGAGATTGGACTCAGACTGTAGACAAAAGGGTTGGAAATCATAGATTTCCAACCCTTTTGCTTAAACATGTACATTCTAACTGTCAGTAGACTGAAATAACGTTGATTTCCGTTCCGGGCGGACGCTTTCCGGGGGGCTTGCCCTCAGCCTCCTCGTCGCTTCGCTCCTGCGGGGTCTTCACGCTGCGCTAATCCCCCAGGAGTCGCCGCCCTGCACTCCAATCAACTTGAAAATCCTTTAAGACAGAGGTATCATTTCAGCCTCCATATCCGGCGCTCTCCACGTCCAACTGGCCAGCTTCTTAAGATTTAAGGCAGCAAAAGTCAGCATCGCCTGTATGTACATTTTTTTAAGTCGTCCATCGCATGCCATGCTTATCTTTGGCATCGGCAAAGACACGTTCACGTTCAATCGTCTCTTTACGCTTCCCGTATATTTCTTTGATTTCATGATTGTGACGCAAGTCCTCAACTACACCCAAGTAATCTTGCCAGATATAACGTTGAATCATCTATTGGTGGCTGATCAAGGGCGGCACCCAGTTTGCGCACCAGATGGTCATGAGGAACCAACTTCTTTATGGTCAGCATTTCCAACTGTTCGCGTTCTTTAATTTGATTCCTCGTCATAATATCCATCACCACATTCAGTTAATAGAAAACACCGTTGATTGGAGCGGAGAGCGGCGACTCCTGCGGGAACAGCGCGAGCTGAAGACCCTGGACTGAGCGCAGCGAGGGAAGCGGCTGAAGCCGTGCCCGCGGAAAGCGTCCGCTCGTAGCGCAAATCAACATTGTAGCTTTATCTCTATTTCAAAAGAAAAGAGACTGTAGGCTAACACCCAAATTCATAGTGTTTGTCTACAGTCTGAGTCATGTGTTAATTGCTTTGTCTATCATCTGCTTGCATGGAACTGACGATGGAGTTCGCGAACTTGTTCAGCTAGTTCAGGGACAGGTCCGTCAATTGTCGTATCACGAATAACATCTTCAATAGGAAGATTACGGACGCGTGATGGGGCAACCCCCATTTCACTCAACCACTGTACGAGCTGAGCGGAGGAACTTGCGTAAACAATCCGGCCTAACCCTACCCAGCCGTGAGCCGCTGCGCACATAGGACAATGCTCACCAGAGGTATATACCGTTGCCTTGCTTCTCTCAACAGGCGTCATGTTCGCAGCCGCCCATCGTGCCAAAGCAAATTCTGGGTGTTGTGTATGGTCTCCACCTGCTACGTGGTTATGGTCTTCCGCAAGTACGTCCCCGCTAGCCGAGACAAGGACTGAACCAAATGGCTCGTCCCCTTTCTCTAGCGCAGTTTTTGCTAATTCAATACAACGTCGCAGGTGCTTCAAATCTGAATTACTTATCATAATTGAATCCTCCTCGTTTGCATTACTATTCCAAGACCAAAATGAACAGTATCAACTGTTATTTGGTTAAATAACTTTTCTCTTTCGCCAACACTAAATTGACGAGCATTTCATTAATCGGAACTTCCAAGCCAAGTTCTTTGGCTTTTTCAACAACTCCGCCATTAATAGCCATAATTTCAGTTCTTCTTTTATTTAATACATCTACCAGCATCGAAGTCTGATTTGGCGCGGTTTTCCTAGCCAAGTCTTTAATAATAGAGGAGTCAGTAAAACGTAAAGGAATGCCCGCTCTCTTGGCAACCATCAGACATTCTTCCGCAATTTTATCCTGCAAGTTAGAAGTCTCCTCGTTTTCCACCAACTCGCCGTTTCTCAGGCCGGTCAGTGCACCTAACGGATTAATGCCGCAATTGCCGATTAACTTCTCCCAAATTAATGACATTACATTTTCAGAAATCTTTGATTCCCCGAGTTTTTCATGGTCAAACATGCGTTGAATCTCTTTGATACGATCAGTGACTTGACCATCAACCTCACCGATCACAGTTCCTCCACTGCCTGTGTGGAGAATGACACCAGGCTCCTCAATATAGCCAGCTGTACTCGTATTCCCTGCAATAATTTTTCTTTCATCAATAAATTTAGCGATTTTTTCAATATTACCGATGCCGTTCTGCAAAGTTAACACGATTGTATTATCGCCAAAGAGATTTTTATTTTGCTCCATAGCAATTTCAGTAATATATGTTTTGACTAAAACAATGACTATATCAAGTTCTTCGCCAATTTCTCTCCCATCAGTGAACGCCTTGAGATTCGTATATACCTTTTTCTCGTCGCCATGGAAGATTGTAAGTCCTTTAGTATTGATTGCGTCTATATGTTCTTTAAATATATCGATCAAGTAAACGTCATGTCCTGTTTCGGACAAGACTGCACCATACAGTCCGCCTATGGCTCCCGCGCCGATGATACCAATCTTCATACAAACTCAACCTTTCGTGTTAAATAAATCGAAGTATTTACAACCTAATTATTGTATCATGCATGACTCCAAGTCGCCGTTTTAACAGTTTATACGTTATTAATTGTTGGTGAAAACCTAACAAGTAATCCATATGATATGAATGCCGTCGCAAATCCAATTATCCAAGAGATATCAGAAATACTTGAAAGCAAGGGGATGAAATTACCACTTAGGGATACGGCTACTCCTAAAATCGTTGCAATGTATGCATTCTTGTTGACACCCTTATACTTACTGACCGCTGTCGGATCATTCGAATCGTAATAGAGTTGGTCAAGATCAATCTCTTTTTTAGTTACGAAGAAAAACTGATAGATCATAACACCAGTTACAGGACCTAAAATGGCGCCAACTCCGCTCAAGAAGGTATAAATGCTGTCAGGGTTCTCCATTAATTTCCACGGCATAATCAAGAAACCGATGATACTCGCAATGAATACTCCCCTTCGATAAGTAACCCATTTAGGGAAGAGCGCAGTTAATTGATATGCAGCTGGAGTGACATTTGCCGTTACATTTGAGTTGACAGTAATCAGCAATAAAACAAGCATTGCAAAGAATATAGCCGGCAAACTATCCCATTTATTAATAACATTTAGTACATCCCATTGTTCCATTCCATAATAAATAGAACTACCGATGAGAATGGAGATACTAGTAAAGGCAAAAATGATGTAACCAATAATTAAGCTCAATGACTGTCCAATCATTTGGTCCCTGTTTGACTTTGCATTTTGCGTAAAATCAGAAACGCTTGTTGCTGGTGCAGCCCAGAATGCCAATACGGCACTAATGATCAATATGTAAGCAAAAAGAGGGTTGATGGATTGAGTCGGTCCTTCAATGGCGTAGTTTAAAATATTACTGAAACCACCGCCAACGATAACTCCCCAAATTCCCATGGAGATAAACAGAACATAAATGAAGACTGTTAATATTGTATTGAATTTATTTAAAAATCCGCTCCCACTTATGCCGAGCGCTACATTCACAAGCCAAAAGATTATAAAACATACTAGTCCCGGCATACCGATTCCGAGGAAAGTAACGTCACCGCCAATTTTCAAGAAGCTTGGCCATAATTTTCCGATTATAATAAGCAGGGCTTGAGATCCGACGAAGGTTTGTAAACCGAACCAACCTATCGCCACTACAATACCACGTAAAATGCCCGGAAGTTTAGCTCCAGCCGCTCCATATGTCGCCCGCAAATGGAGCGCGAAGGGAATACCGTATTTTGAACCTGCTTGTCCATTAAAAGCCATGAATAGACCAGTTATAATGGCACCTAGTATCAATGCTATCATTATATTCAGAGGCGCAATTCCTAAAACTATTAAACCACCCACAGCAGCGTAATTCGGGATATTATGTAAGTTCCCCATCCATAATGTAAAATAATTTAAGGGACCCATATTTCGTTTTTCTTTTGTTTTCGGTAACAAGTCCTCATTCTCGTACCCTCTAGACTTGAATAAAGTAACATCGTCTTGCGTTACCTTTATTTCCTCTTGAGCAACCGCCCTCATGCCTTTTTGTTGTGTTGCTCCAATACCTAATTGACTCATATTGACCTATACCTCCCAGAGGAATGATAATTACCTAGTTCATATCTTAAAAATCGAAAGGTTAAGCCGGATACTATATCCGGCTCATCTTTCAGGTTTTCAATTCAATTAGTATAACTATCAACTAAATCCGCGGCAGTCTGCGCTAGCTGTAAATCACAACCAGGGGCGCCAATTAACGAAATACCAAGTGGCACATCATGTTGTTTAACTAGTGGCAAAGTAATCTGTGGAGTACCGGATAAAGGTGAAATACATAACAGGTTGCTAGATTGGGCACGGACTGCATTTATTTCCTCCGTAGAGCTATTTCGTAAAGGCGCTACAGAAGCAGCCGTAGGTAAGCAAAGCAGTGCACCGTCTGTCAAAACTTCATTCATTCTTTCAATAATAGGTTTTCTTTTAGTTAATGCCTCTTTATACTCGCTCAAGGTAATGGTAGATGCCCACGCCAAGCGTTCTTTTGGACCAGGCGACAGATGCGGACGATGTTTTCTAATCCAACCACCGTAGCTTTCCCACACTTCATACCCTTGAATAATTCTAAAAATCTCTGTCCATTCTTCTAAACCATTATGACTTAGTCTAACATGTTCAACTTGTTCATAATGTTGTTTTAAATGGGTAACAGCAGGCTGTAGTGCTTCTGCGACATCTTTGTTTATCGAATCAAAACAATCATCTGCGATAAGCAACTTATTAAATGGTACTTGTTTAGTATCTTGTCCTAATATTTCTTCAGAAACTCGTCTGAAAATATCTGTATTGCCGGCTACGTATCCTAGAACATCCATGCTCTCGCAATATGGCGCCTCTCCATCATTTGCAACTCGTCCATACGTAGGACGCATTCCTAATATGCCGGTATAACTTGCAGGAACCCGAACGGATCCTAAGCAGTCGCTTCCAATGGCGAAATCAACTAAACCACCTGCTGTAGCAACTCCCGTTCCGCTCGAAGACCCTCCTGCAAAACGTCTAGGGTCGTGAGGATTAATGGGCGAACCGTAATTCCAGTTTTCACCGCTAATACTGTAACATAACTCGTCACAAACCGTTTTCCCTACTAAATCGGCTCCTGCAGTTAATAATTTAGTTACCATGCTAGAAGTGAAATCATCTGGAGCATGCGTCCGCAGCCATTCCGGATGCCCATTACTATAAGTGCTTCCTAAAATCTTAAATACATCTTTTACTGCAAACACAAGGTCTTCTAGATTCCCTTCACCCGTTCCATTAATTGCGATGTGGTTTTCTCGAACAAATGCTTGCAGCGCATCATAAGGTGGAGTGTCAGAGACAGTTAGTCGGGAATTATTTAGCATATTAGTTACAGTCAATATTCTTCACCTTTCCGGATTAAAAATAATAGTTGAAATATGTTATTAATCTTCCATTAATACAGGTGCCAGATTTCGTGTTAATTCATTTTGGACAATGATCTTACCATTTTTAATGACATAACGAATTAGTGGCTGATCATTCACTAGATTACTCAGATCATCACAGTCATAGATAACTAGATCAGCATTTTTACCAACTTCCAAACCGTAAGTATCCGTAATCCCGATTGCTTTAGCTGCGTTATAAGTTACCATATCTAAAACTGAACGACGTTGATCCGCGGAGCCCATTTGTTGTGAAACTTGCAGTAAGTACCCAACGGCGATTAAATCAGCATTGCCAAATGGCGTAAAAGCATTTCGAATATTATTGGATGAATAAGCTAGATTTACTCCACGCTCCATCATTGCCAATACAGGTGCCATACCGCGAGGAATATTTTTTCTCTCGGCACGTCCAGTCATAAACATATCTGTAACGGGCAGCGGTACGATTGAAACTTCTGCTTTAGCAATTTTATCAAAGATAGGTGCTGCTACTTCTGGATCAAGCGACCCTAATGTTGTCACATGTCCAATTGCAACTCTGCCTTGGTATCCTCGTTCGATTGTCATATCGCAAATTAATTCGATACATGTATTTTGAGGATCATTCGCATCTGTACCAAAATCGGCATGCATATCAATCGGTAAATTGTATTTTTCCGCCAAGTCAAAAACGATTTTCAGTTGTTTTTTTGTGTCTTCCATCGTCTTTTCACTATAAGGACAACCCCCAACTACATCGGCTCCCATTTTGATGGATTCTTCCATCATCTCCAGTACGCCAGGTGATTGAATAATGCCTTCTTGAGGGAATGCAACAATCTGCATATCTAGAACTTCTTTATATTTTTCTTTTAAATCCAGAAGCACTTCCACCCCAAGCGTCTTCTCAAAGGGATCCACATCAGGGTGTGCTCTCATTACTGTGGTTCCGTTCATCACCGACCACCTTAACACTTTTTCAGCACGTTTTTTCACGTCATCGTATGTATATAATTTCTTTAATTCAGCTGTATTCTTCAATGCTTCCTCTAAAGTACCTGATAAATTCGGTTTACGTTCTTCCAGAAAAGCTTTATCAGGATGGATATGACTTTCAATGAGTGTCGGTAGTACCGCATTGCCTTTTGCATCAATCTCTTTATAGTTATTGTCATTGTGGATGTTAGCCGCTATTTCTACAATCTTGCCGCCACTCATTTTAATGTCTTTATGAGCTTCTCCATCTTTAATATGTGCATTTCGTATTAGTAGATTACCCATGTGAAATTGCCTCCTAGATTGTATTTATCCATAGGTCTTACAGTTTCTTAATCAATTTTAACGGGTTGACTAGTGTCAACCCGTTAAAAAAATTTATTCCTTACTTACCCAATGGATTGACCACCATCAATTTTCATTTCGACACCGTTGATATGCTGAGCTTTGTCGCTTGCCAAAAAGGCAGAGAAAGCGGCAACTTCTTCAGGGCTTCCGACACGCCCAGAAGGAATAGAAGCTACTTGTCTTGCTGCTGCTGGATGTTCTTGCTCAATTGCGTATCGTACCATTGGCGTATCGACTAAGCCTGGGCAAAGTGAAACAGCGCGAATGCCATCTTTAGCGTAACTGAATGTCAGCTGTTTCGTGTATCCGACAACCGCGTGCTTTGAAGTGATATACGCCGCGTCTCCGACACCTGCAATTGTTCCTCCAATTGAAGCAATATTAATGAAGGTTCCTTTCTTTTTCTCAAGCATATAAGGTAAAAGTTCATTCGTCAGTAAATAGACTCCTTTTACGTTAACAGCCATGATTCTATCCCATTCTTCTTCCGTAATATCGAGAGAAGCTTTAAAATCAGCCAAGATAGCTGCATTATTAACACAAATATCTACTGTTTCAAACTCTTCGATAGCCTTGTTGACCAATTTATGTACATCTTCTTTGTTAGAAACGTCCGCAATAACACTTAGTGCAGTTCCATTAATATCTTTAATTAATTTCTCTGTTTCAGCTAATCCTGATTCATTCACATCAGTAATAACGATCTTTGCGCCTTCTTTTGCATATTCAATTGCTTGTGCTCTTCCTAGACCCGACGCAGCTCCTGTAATCAATGCAACTTTTTCTTCTAATAACATAATAACCCTCCTAATTTTTTAAGAAATTGCTATTCAATTAGATATAAAAAGTGAAGCGTTTACATTTGTAATTGTAAGCCATTTCTTAAATTATATCAAATAATCATTACTATAAATGGTATAATAAACCATATTGAAGAATAATATATTTATTCTATGAAGTCAATCTTATTTTAAAGTCCAAGCACAGAATAACTAAATGCCATTAGCTTGGGTATAATGAAAGTATAGAAACAGTAGGTGATGCTTATGGTTGGAATGGGATATCGGACAATTAAGACTGCAATAGGCGCAGGACTAGCAATTTGGATTGCAAGTCTATTCGACTTGGAGTTTGCAACATTTGCGGCGATTATCGTTATTATGTGTATTGAGAAGACAAAAAAAAGAACATTACATTCCATCCGGAAGAAGTTCTTCGCGTCTCTATTATCTTTACTTCTTGGTTCCATCTGCTTTGAATTATTAGGGTATCATCCAATAGTATTAACTTTATTTATCTTGTTGTTTGTTCCAGCCCTTATAAAATTACGTATTCAGGAAGGTTTCGTCACAAGTATGGTTGTCATTTTACATATTTACACAGTGAAGGAAGCCAACTTGGAAAACTTATTGAATGAACTTTACGTTATTTTCATTGGTATAGGAATCGCCTTACTCATCAACAGCATTATGCCAAGCTTTACGAATGAAATTAAAAAGTATAGAACGGAAATCGAAACTAAATTCAGCGCCATTCTCTATCAGTTTTCTTTGCTTTTAAATGATAGTGAGCACAAGTGGGATGGCAAAGAGGTAATCGAAGTGGAAAATATCCTGAACCAGGCTAAAAACATCGCAATACAAGATGTAGAAAATCATCTGTTGCGGAAAGAAAATAAGGATTATTATTATCTCGAAATGCGAGAGGATCAACTGGAAATTCTAAAACAGATGGTTGGCATCATAAGCATTGTTTCTTCATCAGAGTTAGACATCAAACAAAGAGGCATGCTTGCCGGTATCTTTCTGAATATCAGTCAACATGTTGATTCGGGAGATACCACGATTGCACTGAAGCTAGTAGAGGAATACGAGGAGTCAATACGGGAAACAGAATTACCGAAGACAAGGGAAGAATTTGAAATCAGGGCAAATCTATTTTATTTAAATTTCGAAATCAAGAACTACTTAATTATTAAGAACAATATTTTTAAAAGGGACAGATTTTCGGCTAAGTAAGCCGAGGAATCTGTCCCTTTATTATTTACTTACTTGTGGTACGGTTCACCGTGATCTCTCTAAAATGAACTGGTAAACGCACCCATTTGGACATATAATTAATATTATTGTTAAGGAGTGAATCCATATGATGATCGTAACAACTGAAAACATTGCTAATCACCAAATTACAGAAGTGTTAGGTCCAGTATTTGGTTTAACCGTAAGAGCAAGAGGAATTGGTAAAGATATTGCTGCTGCTTTTAAGGGGCTAGTAGGCGGAGAAATAAATCAATATACGGAAATGCTTGAAGATGCCAGAAAACAAGCAATGGATCGTATGGTGAAAAATGCTACAGCAATGGGTGCAAACGCTATTATTATGATGCGCTTTGACTCAGGTGAAATCGGTCAAAATATGAGTGAAATCGTAGCCTATGGAACAGCAGTTATTGTAGAAAAGAGATAACTAATGAAATGGATTATAGGATTTTACAGTATCCAATTCCTTATTCTCATTGTTTTAATCATTGGATCATGGCTCATTTGGGATCGCCGTTTCAAAACAAAACATGGCAGGCAAGTACCAAAAGGATTCATACGGACAAATGAGATTTCAATTGATCCGATCACAAATAAAAAATTGATAGTTTACTTCAACCCTGAATCTGGGGAACGCTTTTATAAAGAGGAAAATGAAAATTGAAAAGGGGCCTTTAGAGGCCCCTTTTCAATTTTTCTATTATATCCGCCTTTTTACTTATGATACGTTCCCCATGGTATATCCTTTTAACTGTTTAATAAGTATCCGCATATTGATATAAAAACGAATGGAGTTGATCGCTTGGTCAAGTTCAACCCAGAAAAACTATTCGTTCAATATAGGCATGATATTACTATAATGGACCCTATCATTCCAAGACGTTACACACTTACTCACTCAGATGATACTGCAGATCTATTTTTAACGATTGGAAATGAATATGCTTGGGATAGAGTTAATACTAAGATGAGAGATGAGGTCTTAGGCGAATGGATTAGTAATGAGGAATGCATCTATTTCTATGTATATTTATATATAGACCAGGGAGAATACAATCAAAATGCATCCGCAAAACGCAATGAAATATTTAGACGTGAGTTACCACTTGCACTAACAGCTATTCGATATGGCGATAGATTCCTATTCAACAAATACCCTACCCTCGATAACGCTACTATCATCGTTAATTTTATATCCACTTATCCTCAGTTTGCTAGGCAAGAGAACTGGGGGACATTCAGTAATTTTTCTATGGAATACATTTAGGAATCATTTAAGAAAACTTGCTTTATTGATTTAAACATTCCATACAAAATAGGTCCGCTAGGCAAGACTTATACTTATTTAAAAGTCTTGACTAGCTTTTTTCCGTTTTTAAAACCGCCTTTACTTATGATACGGTTCACCCCGCATAATCCTAAATCCCCGATAAACCTGCTCCAACAAAACCAATTTCATCAACTGATGTGGAAAAGTCATCTTTGAAAAAGAAAGCAGCTCATCTGCACGTTTCAACACGTCATTATGTAATCCGAGAGATCCACCGATGACAAAGACAACTTTACTTCGGCCATATGTCATCAACGATTCCATTCCCGCCGCCAATTCTTCGCTCGTTTTCATTTTGCCCTCAATCGCCAACGCAACAACGTATGCATCTGGATTGATTTTCGCGAGAATCCGATCCGCTTCTTTTTTCTTAACGATTTCCATATCGGCTTCACTTAATGATTCGGGCGCTTTTTCATCCGGCACTTCCACTAAATCGATTTTTGCATAAGCTCCGAGCCTTTTGGCATATTCATCGATGCCCATTTTCAAATATTTTTCTTTTAGTTTGCCAACTGACACAATTGTAATATTCACAGGGTTGTCCACCTTTGCTGAAATGTTATACACAGAACTTATACACATATCCACAGGAAAAACTACATATTGTGCCCGATTATTCGTTCGCCACAATATACGATGCGGGTGTGTCGCAGTACTCGCATTTTGTTGATAACTTTTTCACGTCGGCGATTTTTTCCATGATCGGAAATGTCTCCTCCTTCGCAACAAACACATCGAGCGCATGATTGATATGGGTTTCACAGCTATATATTTTCATGGTCCACACTTCTTTCATCCTTTATTTTTTACACAAAGTTATTCACAATTTTGTTTTCTTATCCACATGTCTATAACTTCAACAGGAAAACAGGCAGTATAGCTGATGTTCTGCTATGCCGCCTGTTGTGGATAAGTATTTATTACATCCTTGTAAAAAGTGTAACACTCTGTTCGGTTTTCCGCTCGCTTTTATGTTAATTTCCTCAGAATGTATTGCCGTCCTTCAGTTCCATTTCAATATCGATCGGCTTTCCATCACGGTATACTTTCATTTTCATCATGTCGCCAACTTTTTTGTCATTGTATAGATGCTTGCGCAAGCCGACCATGTCTGTAATTTTCTTACCGTCCATTTCCACAATGACGTCATATCGCTGCACGCCGGCCGCTTCAGCCGGCGTATTGCGGAAAACTTGAGTGACGATGACTCCTCCTGCTATATCCTCTGGCAGCTTGAGCATTCCTTTTCGCTCCGAAGAAGGTACATCCTCCAAGTTAAAGAGACTCACGCCCATTGTCGGCCGCTGAACCGTACCGGTCTTCTCAAGATCATTGATGATCGGTACCGCAATATTGATAGGAATGGCAAGTCCGATTCCCTCAACGGTTGCTTCCGTTATTTTCATCGAGTTGATACCGACGAGCTGGCCCGCCATATTGATGAGCGCGCCGCCCGAGTTGCCAGGGTTGATGGCAGCGTCCGTTTGAAGGACATCCGCCTGCCAATCGACCGTCCCATTCTGATCGAAGTCCATCGGTATCGATCGGTCCTTCCCAGAGACAATCCCCATTGTTACGGAACCTGCAAAGCCAAGGCCGAGCGGATTACCGATTGCAATGACCGTTTCTCCGCGTTTCAAAGCGTCAGAGTCTCCAAATTCGATGACTGTTTTAACATGGGCTGCATCGATTTCCACGACGGCCAAATCAGTCCACATATCACTGCCGACAAGTCTTCCGTCAGCTTTCGTTCCGTCATCGAACGTGATTTCCAACTCCTCAGCGTTTTCGACGACGTGATGATTTGTGACGATATACGCCTTGTCGCCTTCTTTCTTATAAATGACTCCCGATCCGCTGCCTTCCCTCGTCGTTTCCGTCGCCGACCAAAAATCACGCACTGTTTGAAGATTGGTGATGCCGACAACCGTATCTGCGACTTCCGATACTACATCAGTAACATCCGTATTAATATCGATGGAGACTCTCTCGCTCGTCAGGTTGTTTTCACCAGTCGTCTCGCTGCCAACTTGTGGAGTCACTTTCTCATTGTCGAAAGTGGAATTCATGAGGAACCAGACGATGAGTCCCCCGAGAATTGCTCCAAAGAGGGCTGGTAGAAAGCCGCCACGACGTTTCGATTTGACTGGTCTTTCGCTATATCTTGGCGGTTCTTCATGCCTTTCTGTTTCTTGAATGACCGGCTTTTCTTCTTCATTGCCGGGTCTTTGATTAAATTCGTCCATTCTCCTCTCCCTCTCTGTAGACAGTTACACTCACTTTACCCCATTCGGGTTAATTAGAATCAAGTCATTGTTTAACTTTAATTGGTTTATCGGTTAGCTTGGGCGCTGGTGCCGTCTCTTTGAGCGCGGAAACCATTTCTTTGAGCGCGAATGCCGTTTCTTTGAGCGCCGGAGCTACTTCTTTGAGCGCGAATGCCGTTTCTTTGAGCGCGGAAGCTACTTCTTTGAGCGCGAATTCCGTTTCTTTGAGCGCCGAAGCTACTTCTTTGAGCGCAAATGGTCTTCGGTCAAGAAAGTGGACACGAGAAAATGAGCGTTTTTTTCGAAAAGCCTACCGCGCTGCGCTTGGTGTACTTTCGTAAAAGAGCAGTTAAAAAGCCAACTGCTCTTCCACGAAAGTTGCG
>NZ_JAMBOI010000040.1 GCF_023715535.1 Sporosarcina luteola
GAAAGAGACTACATAAAATATCAATGGGCTCCAAAATATAGCAAAGAATTGATAAAGTCCGTATAATTGTGTAAAAGTAAAAAGGCCATATAACAGTCCTTTTACGGTACAATGTTTTTAACGACAAAAACATACCCAGGAGGACTTTTACATGACCCAAGTACATTTTACACTGAAAAGCGAAGAGATTCAAAGCATTATTGAATATTCTGTAAAGGATGACGTTTCTAAAAATATTTTAACAACGGTATTTAATCAACTAATGGAAAATCAACGAACAGAATATATTCAAGCAAAAGAATATGAACGAACAGAAAACCGACAAAGTCAACGAAATGGCTATTATGAGCGCAGCTTTACGACACGTGTAGGCACGCTAGAATTAAAAGTACCCAGAACACGTGATGGCCATTTTTCACCCACAGTGTTTGAACGTTATCAACGAAACGAAAAAGCCCTCATGGCTTCAATGTTGGAAATGTATGTATCAGGCGTTTCAACTCGTAAAGTAT
>NZ_JAMBOI010000041.1 GCF_023715535.1 Sporosarcina luteola
GGTACCATCGATCTGATGACGCCCTCCTCGTTCGGATTCGGCGCGTCCATCAGTTTCGCACCCGGGCAAGGACCGGATCGCATTGTGCGCCTGGACGGCACCTTACATTACGAGCCGGGTGAACTTGGCGTCGATGCAGACATGTTCATCGCTGGGGCTAAGGTCTCCACATCGACAGGGCGCTGGGATTTCCACCAAGGCGATATTTCACTGGACTCGCGCGGTGCTTTCTTCGGCATCCCGTTTCCATCGACCAGCGCCGTCATTGATGGCCGCACCTGCACTTTCGCGGGCGGCTCCAGAGCGGATTTCTTTGGTCTGACGAGTGTCGACCTGATCGTCGGGCTGCGCCTCGCGCCGGAACAATGCGGAAACGGACCGGTGCCATCGGGCACGCGCAGTGAAGTGGTCAACATCATCGCGGCCTGCAAGAACGTCCCAGGCGGGACGTTGTTGGCCGGCTGCGGCACAGGAAACGCGCATATCC
>NZ_JAMBOI010000042.1 GCF_023715535.1 Sporosarcina luteola
GGCTTAACCTGGTGCTGCTGCTGGTGAGCGGGGCGATCCTTCTGCTTAACGGCGGTCATTTCGCCCAGCCGTTAAACTTCACCCTTTCGCCTAATCCCGGGTATCAGTCGGGCATGGCGATGCTGTCGTTTGTGGTATTTGCCATCTTTGCCTATGGCGGAATTGAGGCGGTTGGCGGCTTAGTGGATAAGACCGATAAGCCGGAAAAGAACTTTGCCAAAGGTATTATCATCGCGGCGATCGTTATCTCGATCGGTTACTCGCTGGCGATTGTGCTGTGGGGCGTGAGCGCCAACTGGCAGCAGGTGCTTGGCGCGCGTTCGACCAACCTCGGCAACATCACCTATGTGCTGATGACCAGCCTCGGGGCGACGCTGGGCCAGGCCCTGCACCTGACCCCTGCGGCGTCAGCCCTGACCGGGGTCTGGTTCGCCCGTATTACCGGCCTGTCGATGTTTCTCGCCTACACCGGCGCGTTCTTCACCC
>NZ_JAMBOI010000043.1 GCF_023715535.1 Sporosarcina luteola
GGTTCAGTTCACGCGACGCGTCGGCGAGGATGATGCCGCCCCCCGTGTAGATGTACGGACGCTTCGCCGTCAGCAGCAGCGACACGGCCTTGCGGATCTGACCCGAATGGCCCTTCGTGACGGGGTTGTACGAACGCAGCGACACGCTCTTGATCGGCTCGTACTGGCACGGCGTCTTCGAGATGTCCTTCGGGATGTCGATCAGCACCGGGCCCGGACGGCCGGTGCGGGCGATATAGAACGCCTTCTTGACGGTTTCCGCGAGGTCGCGCACGTCCTTCACGAGGAAGTTGTGCTTCACGCACGGACGCGTGATGCCGACGGTGTCGCATTCCTGGAACGCATCCTGACCGATCGCGGCCGTCGGCACCTGGCCGCTGATCACGACCATCGGGATCGAATCCATGTAGGCCGTTGCGATGCCGGTCACCGCGTTGGTGACACCGGGGCCCGACGTCACGAGGCAGACGCCGACGTTGCCGGT
>NZ_JAMBOI010000044.1 GCF_023715535.1 Sporosarcina luteola
GACGATGGCGTTTGAGAAGAAAGATATCGATAAGCGGCTGGAAGACGTGGTGAAGGAGGTGCTTGAGAATTCAAACGGCTTCGCCTTGCCGGGCTGGGAGCCGGAACGGCTGGCGGAGGTGCAGACCCTGTTTGCCAAATATAGCGCGGTGGATGATCAGAAGCTGCGGGAGAACCTGGTTTATTTTCTGCAGGCGGTGATCCCGGTTTGCGAAGAGGTTGGGGTGAAAATGGCGATCCACCCGGACGACCCGCCGTACTCCATTTTTGGCCTGCCGCGGGTGGTCAAAAACCGCGACGATCTGGACTGGATCTGCCGGGCCGTCGATTCACCCGCCAACGGCATTACGCTCTGCACCGGCTCGATTGCCGAAGATCCTGATAATGACGTGTACGCCATCCTGGCCGAATTTACCCGGCGTAAGCGAATTCATTTTGCCCACGTCCGCAATATAAAGCTGATGCAGGATAAAGACTTTTACG
>NZ_JAMBOI010000045.1 GCF_023715535.1 Sporosarcina luteola
TCGCTACCCTGGCCGCCGTGGGATTTGCCGGCTTGTTGGTCGTCATCCTGAAAAGCGATGAAGTCCGAGGTTACCTGCTCAACATCATCCGAACTGCTCTAAGTTTCTGAGTAGCGGTGGTGATATCGCCGTGATGAGCATTCTGTGCCAGTTCCCCCGCGAGACAAGTGCGAACGATTCCCGGTTTTCTCCCAGATCCAGCGGCATCCGGGGTTCTGTGACCGCGGAACTGGCAGTCGTTCTTCCCGCGGTGACCGCCCTTCTCGCGATGCTTCTCCTGAGCGTCTCGGCCGGAATGCTGCAGCTTCGACTCGAAGAAGGCGCCAGGGCCGGCGCGAGAGCCCTGGCACGGGGAGATTCTTCGACTCAGGTTGTGGATATTGTCGCTCGGGTGTCGGGCCGGGGAGCTTCGGTTCACCTGTCCGAATCTGGTGGTTACGCCACAGTATCGGTCAGCGACCACGTGCGCGGGGTACTC
>NZ_JAMBOI010000046.1 GCF_023715535.1 Sporosarcina luteola
GTTTAAAAGGGATGCAAAAGTCGATTACACAATTAGGTGATCAATTTAATCGTAAAGCACAAGCAAAAGAATTAAATGACCATTTAAATTCTGTAAAGCAAAAAATTGAAAATAAAGCAGCTAAACAAAAGAAACATCCCAAAGTATTAATATTAATGGGTGTACCGGGTAGCTATTTAGTAGCAACTGATAAATCATATATTGGTGATTTAGTTAAAATAGCAGGTGGAGAAAATGTTATTAAAGTGAAAGATCGTCAATATATTTCGTCTAATACTGAAAATTTGTTGAATATCAATCCAGATATTATTTTACGATTACCACACGGAATGCCTGAAGAAGTTAAGAAAATGTTTCAAAAAGAATTTAAACAAAATGATATTTGGAAACATTTTAAAGCTGTGAAAAATAATCATGTTTATGACTTAGAGGAAGTGCCATTCGGTATTACAGCAAATGTTGATGCTGATAAGGC
>NZ_JAMBOI010000047.1 GCF_023715535.1 Sporosarcina luteola
CGATGTGCCGGGTGCGCCGTCAGTAGCTGCAGCTGATCTTTATCCGCCGTTCCTTTCCATTCATCCGGTTCAATCCAGGACGCATGCGGCGGACAGTCTTTATACTGATAGCCTTCAATCGTTTTCGAATAGATTTCTATCTTGCCGCTCGGCGTTCCGAGTGCGTTCATCACCGGATCGCTGCGGAAATCCGCGTAGCGCACATATTTGTTATTCTTTTCATTCTCACGCATTTCGATCAGTTTATTCTGCTGCCAGAACGCGTTGAACTGAGGCATTGCAACACGTTGGGCGCGGGCTGCTTTTTGCGCGGCATCGTAGAACTGCTTCAGCCACGCCATTTCGTCTTTGCCTTCGGTGTAGACAGCCTTACCTCCCGGCTTGAGCATCTCAGCCAGATCGGCAAAGACGTCAAAATCACTACGCGCTTCAAACTGCGGCTCAATGACCTGCTTCATCGGTACCAGAT
>NZ_JAMBOI010000048.1 GCF_023715535.1 Sporosarcina luteola
GTTCTGGGATCGCCAGGAGATGACGCTGCACTGCAGCTCGTTCTCAAAATGTCTGGTACCCGGCTTTCGTATCGGCTGGGTGGCGGCCGGCAAACAGGCGCGGCGGATCCAGCAGCTCCAGCTGATGAGTACGCTTTCCACCAGTTCGCCGATGCAGTTAGCCCTGGTGGATTACCTGTCCACCAAGCGCTATGACGCCCACCTGCGCCGTCTACGTCGTCAGCTGGCGGAGCGTAAACAGCAGGCCTGGCAGGCGCTGCTGCGCCATCTGCCGCCGGAGGTCATCGTCCACCACAGCGACAGCGGCTACTTTCTGTGGATCGAACTACCGGAAGGGGCCGACGCTAGCGCACTTAGCGCCCGGGCGCTGGCGTCGCACATCAGCATTGCCCCAGGGAAAATGTTCTCCACCTCCGACAGCTGGACCTCGTTTTTCCGTTTTAATACCGCCTGGGGCTGGGGGGAAC
>NZ_JAMBOI010000004.1 GCF_023715535.1 Sporosarcina luteola
GTGATGCACCGTGGTCGTTGGAGTCAGACTAACGGATGGGCTCAATGGCACCATAGTTGATCGACCTTCTTCGCCAGCCATACAAAACTATACCCGTTCTGAAACAATTTTCATCCTCTGTGGTGCAACGTTTTTTGCTGCATGGATGGCTAACGGGTAGCTTTATTTGAAGATCGTTAAGCTACTTAACGGTTATTTTCTTGTTCAACTAACGGTGCAGTTTAGTACAAGAAGGGGTTATAACCTTCCTTGTTGAACAGTTGGATTTCGTATATGTGCAACTGGAAGATATGTAGTCAAACTTTAAAGCGAAAGGGAAGACAATACTATGGTAGATATTAAATCAATGAAAGAACGAAAGAAATTAAGGTTAGAAATTTTGGAAGAACTGTATAATCTTCATTTTTTTTCTCCTACACAAAATAATTGTTTGATTGTCAAAACGAATGAGTTATACGGGGAAAGAAATAGCGAAAAACACTTAGCTTATCATTATCTTTTGACATCTGGTCTAATTCATATAGAAATTTCAGGTGATAGTTCAGCTGTAAGTATTACATCTAAAGGTATTGATTATGTAGAATCTATTTATGAACAAAAATAACATTACAAAATAGATTTTAGACGCTAAAATGTGTTTATTTGACTAACGGGTGCTTTAGTTGAAGAAGATTTTTGCTACTCTAGGTGTACTATTATAAAATAGAAGGAATATAAAAGCTGTGATGGGGTGTGTACATTGGCTGAGATAATACCTTTCAAGACAAAGCAGCAGATTGAAACTTTGAAGGCGAAAAAGACTATCCGTGAATGGGAAAATTAATTAGAGTGGGAAGATGCTAACTGGCATAATGTAATAAATAAAGATGAAGACAAGGTCGATTTATCGAAGGAAGAGATTGACTGGCTAAATGACTGGTTGCAGAAGAACGATGAGTAGTTCAAGATACGAAGAGAAATTCTGAAGGATTTATTTAAACGCAACACAAATACAACACAAGATATTTAAAAATGCTGTAACATCAACGTATTTTGGCAGATATACACGTCTGCCTGGGACGTTGCTAAATGCGGTCTAAACCTCATGATATCAAGCCTTCTAGCGAAGTTTTAGAGCGGTCTATGAGCAGTCAAATTGCGAATTACAGACGCATACTAGCTACTTTCGTTAGGAGGTTTTTTGTGTTGAAAAACCGAGAAAGGGTTTAGGTAGACGGCTACCATTATCTCAGTAGAGCTTCTTGATATGAAGTGTAGTTTTGAAAATATGAAGGATTTTCACCTTTCACGGCGAATATTTTCGAGAAGGGGGATGCTTATGATAATCTATGATTTGGGGAATATTACCGACTGGTTAACTTCAATCGGAACAATTGGCGCGGTTATCGTTGCTTTGTATTTGGCGAGAAGAGACGATAAGCCACGCGCTAAGGTTAAATCGACAATGAGTTATGGGGTCAGCCATAACGGAGGTATTTCTAGATATCCATTATTCATAAACTTGGAGATTGTTAATATCGGTAAAATTCCAATTCACTTATCGGAATGCACAATACAAATGAGTAAATTTAATAATAAGAGAATGGCATTTCCAGATGGTAGTCAGAATGTAAAAATATTATTGAACCCCGGAGAATTTTATGAGCACAAGTTAGCTTATGAACCAATTTACAATTACCTCAAAAGTGAAGGTATCAAGAAGTTGAAAACTTACATGTTTTTTAAAAGTTCTCTTGGTAAGGTCTATAAAACAAAAATTATTTTACGTTCATAGCGCTTTTTTAGAATCGCTTTTTCTATTCCTGAAAATTAAAGGGGCAAGTGGTGATGTGAAGTACCGATTCATTTAAAAAAGAATTTCACCTTGCTTGGCGAATAGTGTCATAGGGGGGATGGAATTGTCAGGGTGGGTAACAGTACTTGTTGGAACATTTGCACCGACTATTGCGTTGGTTGGCTATCTAATGACTGTTTCAACTAATAAAAAACAAAGAATTATGGCATCTATTAGTGCTCAACGAACAGATTGGCTCAACGAGCTAAGGCATGCATTTGTAAAATACAATGCTGCGTGTCTAAGTTACGATTTGATAAGGTTTACTACATCCTTAGGACAAAACGAAGGAGTTAGCGTATGGGACGAATATCAAGCGGTCTTATCCTCTCAAAATCATATAACTTTGTTGCTGAACCCAAAAGAGCAATTTGTTAAAGAATTAATATTTGAGATCAATAAACAAACTGATTTGTTACTCGGGAGAAAAAAGTATGATAAAAGCCAGATTGATCTTACGAAAAAAAGAATAAACGATTTACAACAAATAATTTTGAAAGCCGAGTGGGAAAGAATACGGACTGAAACAAAAAAGGGAAGACAAGTTAAGACTTCAGAAATGGATTTAATCCTTAAGAATACTTCCTTAAGAATTAATAATGAAATATACAAAGAAGTTATTCTGAATGTAGAACAATAGTAATTTAGTTGACGCTATATTAGCGTCTTTTTCTATGCCTGAAAATCAAAGGAGGCTGATGGTGATGTGGAATGCCGAATTGGGAAGAGATCCAGAGAGAATGGGAAGCAACAGAGATAACCTTCAAAGACGCTAGCTGAAAAGCACGGTGTCAAAGAAGGGACATTGAAAAGTCGTCCTAGTCGTGAAGGATGGTTGAGGGATGCAAATATCGCAACTGCAAAAAGCAGAAGGGTTGCAACCAGTGTCAAGGACCATTCCATAGCCAGTAAGAATAAATCATCATCTAATGGCAAGAAAAAGAAGCAAGCAACCGGAGTGGCAACCCGAACCCGAAGAACCAATTTACGAAACGGAACAGGGCAGTAGTCACACATGGATTTTTTTCGAAGTTCGTTCCTGCCGAAACATTAGAAATTATGGACAGCTTGATCGAGCGTGATCCAGCTGATTTAATATAGGTCCAGATACAAATCCAGTATCCGGCAATCATTCGTGCACAGCAAATCATGTTTTTTGAAGATCGCGGCGACATGATAAAAGAGATCGAGAAAACCGAAACACAAAGCTATCATTATGTAGAGTCTGAAAAGCAGAAGTGGGAAATTCGATCCGTTTGGGACAAGCATACAATCTTCATGAATGCGCAAAACCGGAAGATGTCCGAGTTACACAATCAAAATTTCACTCACAAAATTGTAAGTTGAGTTTACAATTAATGCTTCGAAACTAAAACAACGTAAAATCATTTTACACAAATTTTACTCATCGGCAAGCAAGAATGCTGTTAAATCAATGTTTGTACGGGATAATAGAAGTCCTCCTGGGACGTATTTAATAATTTTCGATAAAAAGCGCTGCAACCGTTGTGACTTCAACGTTTGCGGCGCTTTTTATCGTTGTAGCGATCGCTTGGATGAAAACTTAGTGATCGGCAGATTAAAATGATTGAGTATCCTTCAGACTGTAACGTAAAGAGATTATCTTTCACATTACAAAAAGTAAGGAGATATAGAAAATGACTATGGAGAATCTGAAAAAGTTACAAGAAATCAGACTGGCACTTACTGCGAAATATTTTGAACGGGAGAACGAGGTTGAAGGGATTCTTGTCGCGCTGCTTTCGAGACAGCATATGCTCATGATTGGACCTGCGGGAACCGCAAAATCTGCATTATCTGTCGAGCTGGCGAAAATCGTACACGGAACAGAATACTTCCAATGGTTATTAACTAGGTTCAGCACACCTGAAGAAGTTTTTGGTCCGTTGTCGTTGAAAGATCTTGAAATAGGCATCTACAAGCGGAATACAGTTTCTAAAATGCCGGAAGCACATCTTGTTTTCTTGGATGAGATATTTAAAGCCAATTCTGCAATCTTGAACAGCTTGCTGACACTTATAAACGAAAGGATATTTTATAATAGCGGAACGCCGGAAAAGGCACCGTTACTTTCAGTTATTGGGGCTTCTAATGAATATCCTGAAGAAGGGGAAGGGCTGGAAGCTCTATTTGACAGGTTCTTACTACGATTTGAGTTGGATTATATTGCTGATCAAACGAATTTTATTTCGATGATGAAGGGAACTGGTGGGAATCAGGTTATGCCATCCATGACGATGGATGAATTGATTCAACTTCAGTTGTTGACGGATAGTGTTTCAATACCGGATGAAGTGTATGAAACACTCTCGGAAATACGTAATGAACTGCGTAACGAAGGGATACGCCCTTCTGACAGGCGATTTAAACAGTCACTTTCCGTACTTCAAGCGAAGGCGGTGATAAGCCAGAGACAAGTTGTGAATGTATCCGACATCGTCATCCTTGAAAATGTACTTTGGGAAACGGTGGACCAAAAAGATGTAGTGTCTTCCATTATCCGCAATCATTCACAAGATGTCGTTACGCAGGCCCTTCAATCCATACAAGAAGAGGCATACGAAGTGTTTTACACCGTCCTTCAGGATTCTACAACCGAGTATGGAATGGAAGCGACTCACAAGATGAAGGCCTTAGTGGAAGATTTGAAAAAACTCAAAAGTGATTATCATAGTCGGAAAGATGATATCGATGCATTACTTACTAAATTGACTTCGATGGAACATGAAATCTTGAATAACATTTTAGAACCTTGGTATTTTGAAGCTCGAAAGGAACAGAAGGAATCCGCTAGCACCTTCTTTAAAATGTGAATAGGAGTGTTCTACTTGAAGAGTCGTAATAGACGCACTGAAATTCGGTCGGTCCTGAACACGGACGCGTTCGATAAAAGACGTTTCAGAGAGATTTTCGATATGTCTTCAGGTCTTCAAAAGGTAAGAGCTGAAGGTGTACTGCCGATGTTCGATTCATTGCTGGCAGACATTTGGGCTTCGTTGTATAAGATGAAACCTGAGATTATTGAAGAGGGCCTAGACAGTGTTTTTAAGGTTAATAAATCACTCATGGAAAGAATCATGGCGGACGAAAACTTTGCTGCCTATCGAACCACCACCCGATTAGATGATTTGTCGTCAGCGATCGGCACGGTGAAATTCGGAGAGAAGATGAACCAATGGCTGATTGACCAAAAAAAGCAAGACGAAGAATTGGAAGAGCAGATGCAGGAAATTCTTGCGGTGCAAAGGCAACTCCAAAGGCAGGAGTGGCAAGAGGAGACGGGATATGGCAGTCGTGTAATCGAAGAGAAACTTACAGAGTTAATGGATAGATTTGATGAGAAATTGAAACAGATGCTCGAAAGTAATAGTAATAGCTTTTCACAAGCATTGGTTCAAGCGTTGCACGAAACAAAGCAGGTGAAGGAGGGTTTGAAATCATTGTTCAGCGGCACTCGAGCGGGCAGCGGGGATGCAGAACTGAAAAAAGTTCCTCTTCGAGACCAACTATCGCTAGCAGAGAAGATAGCTTCTGATAAAAAAATGAAAGAAATAGCAGACTGGGCTGGTCGATTCAAACAGGCAGCCCGTAAAAAACAAAAGGCCGATTATAACGAGGCGATGGAAAGAAGTGGAGTCACAATAGGTGGCAATATTGAACGGTTGTTGCCGATGGAGCTGGGATTTTACATGCATCCAATAACGAGGAACGACTTTCTTCGTCGGTTTGCAGAAGGTCAGACGATGCTATATGAACAGGAGGGAAAAGAGGTCCTTGGGAAAGGTCCAATCATACTTTGCTTGGATCAGTCGGGTAGTATGCAGCACCTTGATTCTCAAGCCAAAGGGTTTACGTTAGCCCTCATATCAATTGCCAGAAAGCAGAGAAGGGATTTTTGTTTGATTTTATTTTCAACGCGCTTGCAAGTATTTACATATGAAAAGGGGAAAATAAAGGTTTCAGATATGGTGAGTCTGGCACAAACTTTTTTGAGCGGCGGGACAGATTTTTCCTTGCCTCTTGGTAAATCGCTCAATGTTATTAACGATAGCCGTTTTAAAAAAGCTGATGTAGTGTTTGTGACGGATGGTGAAGACAGAATAAAAGGTTCATTCCTTGAAGAGTTCAATCAGAAGAAAAAAGAGAAAGCCTTTAATGTCCTATCCATAATTTTAGGTAGCAGTACAAACACTGCGGAACAGTTTTCCGATAAAGTTGTCATGGTGAAAGATTTTGAAGATGAGGGAAGTTATGCTCATTTGAAATTTAAAGGAGGCGCCTAAAAGAGACAGGGCGTGAACAAATCAAAACCGAATATCAAATTAAATTATTAATATAATATGAATTGTATGGTTGACAATTTATTTATATATGTTTATACTAATTTTCAATCAGTTGAAGTTATAAAAATGATTCTAACAACTACATACATCTCTTATTAAGAGTGGCGGAGGGAATAGGCCCGAAGAAGCCCGGCAACCAACAGATGAATTCATCTGAAAAGGTGCTACATCCTACAGGTGTTTTTAAGCCTGGAAGATAAGAGGAGGAATTTTTGCAGCCCTCTTCTTATGAAGAGGGTTTTTCATATTCATCAAAAGGAAACTAGGTTTTCGTAAATCTAAATCCGACTATACCAATATGAAAAATATCAATTAAGTTATTATGAATTTCAATATAAAAAACGAATTTAGGAGGAAATGGACATGAGGAAATGGATTGCAGGAGTGTTACTGGTAATCGGGGCATTGTTAATGATGACTGCTTGTTCAACAGGTGAAGGGAAGGAAAAGGGAGAGTTGAAGAAAGTAGTACTGGATTATGCATACTACTCACCAACTAGCCTTGCGCTGAAAGAATTTGGTTGGGCTGAAGAAGCGTTCAAGGAACAAGGGATTGAAGTGGAATGGATACTCAGCCATGGAAGCAATAAAGCGCTTGAATTTTTAAATTCGAAGAGCGTTGATTTCGGCTCGACGGCTGGCGCTGCTGCATTAATTGCTAAATCCAACGGTTCACCAATTGAATCGGTCTATATTTACTCAAAGCCTGAATGGACTGCGCTTGTTACAACTGGTGATTCAGACAACACATCAGTCGAACAATTGAAGGGCAAAAAAGTAGCTGCGACGCTAGGAACGGATCCATATATATTCCTTCTTCGTTCGTTGCAGGAAGTTGGGTTGTCATCGAAGGATTTGGAAATTGTGAATTTGCAGCACTCTGATGGAGCAAATGCTCTTCTAACAGGTCAAGTAGAGGCATGGGCAGGGCTAGATCCACATATGGCGAAAGTTGAAATTGACTCTGGCGCAAACTTGTTCTTGCGCGATCATGAAAAAAACACGTACGGAACATTGAATGTCCGATCTGATTTTGCCGAACAACATCCCGAAGCCGTGGAGACAGTGATTGAGGTATACGAAAAAGCGCGTAAGTGGGTCATAGAAAATCCCGAGGAGGCAGCCGACATCCTTGCGAAAGAAGCCGAAATGCAATTGGAAGTAGCGCAAAAGAGTTTAGAGCGCAATGATTTTTCTGATCCGATTCCAGGCTTGATGCAAATCAAAGCACTAACAGCAGCCGGGGAAGTATTGCAATCAGAAAATGTCATTAAAGGCAATGTTGATATTAGCAAAATAGTAAATGAAATGATTGTTGATCGCTATTCAAAAGCAGTGATCGAATGACTAAGGGGGAATAGACATGACGGTCAATATTGACGAGAAAGAATTGTTTGTAACGAAAGGAAAAAAGTCGGTCAAAATTAACATAGAGAGAAAGGTGAGGGGTCTTGCGCTCGGCTTGGTTATTCCTTTCCTTCTTCTGGTCGTTTGGGAAGCGGCTGTCCGTTTCAATTGGCTCGATGCCTATGTCTTTCCCGCTCCGACGACCATCTTGCAGAAGATTATCGAGTTAGCCCAAGAAGGTACACTTTGGGGACATGTCGGAATTACATTCTTTCGTGTCATGATCGGTTTTCTGGCAGGAACAATTGCCGCAGTTGTACTGGGATCCATCGTTGGTTATTTTAAATGGTTTGAACAGTTGATGGACCCATTAATCCAAGCGTTTCGATCGATTCCCTCTCTAGCCTGGGTTCCATTGTTCATCCTGTGGATGGGCATTGGTGAGTCCTCCAAGGTGATGTTAATCGCTGTCGGTGTGTTCTTTCCAATCTATTTGAATATCGTTTCAGGCATTCAAGGCGTCGATCGTAAATTAATAGAAGTCGGCAAGATTTATCATTTCACTCCGTTGCAAATTGTTCGTCGTATCATCTTGCCCGCTTCACTTCCATCATTTCTTGTCGGCTTACGCAGTGGTGTCGGACTAGGTTGGATGTTCATCGTAGCTGCTGAGCTAATGGGTGCCAGTCAAGGGCTTGGGTATTTACTTGTCGTTGGTCAGAATACGTACTCGCCGGAGCTCATTATTGCCAGCATTATTTTATTTGCACTGCTAGGGAAAGCGACTGATTCTCTGTTGAAAGCACTGGAAGCACGTGCATTGAAGTGGCAAGACAATCTTCAAAACCAATTATGAAGGAGGGGTTTCAATGTTGAAAGTGAAAGAGGCGACTAGGACATTCAATAACGGGCTTGCAGGATTTAATAACATATCATTTTCCATTGAGGAAGGGGAAACTGTTGGAATCCTGGGAACGAGTGGTTGTGGAAAGAGTACATTGCTGCGCGTTTTATCGGGACTTGATCAGAATTATGATGGGGCAATTGAAATTAGAGGTGCAGGGGACCAGCCAATCGGGATGATCTTTCAAGAGCCAAGATTGATGCCTTGGCTTACTGTAAAAGAGAATATTTTATTCGGAGCGAAAGATGAGAAGGAGAAACAAGCAACCATCCAGGAGTATTTGAATCTTGTCGGTTTGTCTGACTTCGACGCTCATTATCCGAAAGACTTGTCCGGAGGGATGGCACAGCGAACCGCAATTGCCCGCGCACTTATTGGAGAGCCCGATGTTTTGCTTCTTGATGAACCTTTTAGTGCATTGGATGCCTTCACGAAAATGCAATTGCAAGATTTATTGTTGAAAATCCAACAGAACCGTCTAACAACGATGGTAGTCGTTACACATGACATAGATGAAGCTCTTTACTTATGCGACCGGATTTTTATTCTCGGTGGCCAGCCCGGGACATTGCAAGCGGAATTATCGATTGATGTACCGAAACCGAGAGATAGAGGTGATTCGTTTTTAGCGGGGAAAAAAGCAGAAATCCTAGAGCTTTTACATATCGAGAAGGAGGTTATCTAATATGGCGAATGAGGAAGTGATTTATCCACAGGAAGGAAATTACAATATTACAGCTGAGCTTCCTTCAAGAAAAGACTTCAGATGGGAAAGTATCGAATCAAATTTTAGTTGGTCTGCTACCGGAAAAGTGAATATGGCGTATGAATGTGTGGATCGCCATGTAGTGGAAGGATACGGAGAGAAAGTCGCCCTGCATTATTTTGGAGAAAATGAAGAGTACACAGTAACGTATCGCGAATTGAAAGAGAAAACCGACCTATGGGCTGCTGTCTTGAAAAAGAAAGGGGTGAAAAAAGGAGATTTCGTCTTTATCTTTTTACCTAAACATCCAGATTGTCATATCGCGATGCTCGCTGCCATTAAACTTGGCGCTGTTGTTGGACCGCTATTTGAAGCGTTTATGGAAGATGCAGTGAAGGAGCGGATTGCCGATTGTGAGGGCGCTTATTTAATCGCTTCGCCGGAGTTGATCAAACGCGTGCCGCGTGCAGAATTGCCATCACTGAAAACGGTGTGGGTAACGGCAGAGCCCGAACAATGCCAGAATGATGAAATTTCGTTGTTTGAAGAGGCGCGAGTTGTCGAGGTTGAAGGAAATCTCATCGAGTGGGTGGATTTGGATCATGCGCTTAATATTCATTACACGAGTGGGTCGACAGGTCGGCCGAAAGGAATTATCCATGCTCATCGAGCAATGCTCCAACAATACATTACAGGCCGATGGGTGTTGGATTTGAAAGAAGAGGATGTCTATTGGTGCACGGCACATCCTGGCTGGGTGACGGGGACGGTGTATGGTGTTTTCGCTCCCTTGCTAAACCGAACAACTATTGTAATCCACGGCGGAAGATTCAATGCCGATGAATGGTATTCTGTGTTGGAAAAATCCGGTGTCACTGTTTGGTATAGTGCGCCGACAGCTTTCAGAATGCTGATGGCGGAAGGAGATGAAAAGACATCAACCTATGATTTATCGAAGATCCGGCATGTATTAAGCGTCGGTGAGCCGTTAAATCCCGAAGTGATTCGTTGGGGGATTAAAACGTTGTCAAACAGAATACATGATACATGGTGGATGACAGAAACAGGAGCCCAGCTTATTGTTAATCTACCCTCTGATAAAATAATTCCAGGGTCGATGGGTAGGCCGTTTCCGGGAATTGAAGCGGCAATTCTAGGAGATGAAGGTGAAAAGCTTGCGCCTGGAAAAGTTGGACACCTAGCTTTGAAGGCAAATTGGCCTGCATTAATGCGGGAAGTGTGGAAAGACCCAGCTAAGTATTCGACATACTTTCCGTTTGAAGGATGGTATATATCTGGTGATTTGGCGACAATCGATGACAATGGCTATATCTTTTTCCAAGGCCGAAGTGACGATATGATCAATTCCTCTGGAGAGAGAATCGGTCCGTTTGAAGTGGAGAGTAAATTGATTGAACATCCAGCTGTTGCAGAGGTGGGTGTCATTGGGAAACCGGACGCGGTTAGAGGAGAAATTGTGAAAGCGTTTGTCGTCTTACGGGAAGGCTTTGAAGCAAGTGATGAGCTGCTACAAGAATTACGTCTTTTTGTTCGAAGCGGGCTTGCCGCTCATGCTGCGCCGAGAGAAATTGAATTTCTTGATGAATTGCCGAAGACACCGATAAGTGGAAAAATCCTTCGACGTGAATTGAAAGCAAGGGAACTTCAAGAAGTAAACGTCTAATCAATTTAATAGTAGAGCTCTACAAATAAAAAACTAGAAAAAGATAAATGAGGAGGAAATATAGTCATGAGTAACGAGGAATTGTACAGAAAATCATATTTTAATCGTCTTGGGGAATTAAGTGATCTAGTTCCGGAAGCATTCAAGGCTTTTGCGCAGTTTGACAAACTTGCCCTATCTGAGGGTAAATTAACAAAGAGATTAAAAGAACTAATCGCCATTGCCGTAGCCCATACAACGGGATGTCCGTATTGTATTGAAGTTCATGTGAAAGCAGCGAAAGCAGAAGATGTTACGAAGGAAGAAATGTCGGAAGCGATTCTAGTCGCGACTGCATTAAAAGCAGGATCGGCTCTTGCTCATGGTGTGAATGCATTAAATGCATACGATCAAACTGGCGACGATGAATTATACAAAGCATCCTATTTTACTAGATTAAAGGAACTCTCAACACTGAATGGGGATGTATTTAAGTCGTTTGTTGATTTTGATACGAAATCAATGAAAGAAAGCATCCTAAGTGTAAAAGAGAAGGAATTGATTGCCGTAGCTGTAGCCCACACTACAGGATGTCCGTACTGTATTGACATCCATACGAAGGGTGCAAAGGATGCGAACGCTTCTAAGGAAGAAATAGCAGAATCAATTATGGTAGCAACTACATTAAAAGCAGGTTCAGCGTTGGCTCACAGTGTGAATGCGTTAAATGCATTTGATTCATAACACAGGGTATTCCCTTATAAGTTTAAAAGCGATGCAAACGTTGAAATAGTAACGTTTGCATCGCTTTTTCTTTATTAAATAATACATTTATAAATGATTGAATACCTGTCATGATATAATTTCCAAAGAAGATTATTTCTTATAATAGGAGATAGTATATGATAAATAAGCAATTAACCCAAAAAGAACATAAAATCGATACTGCAGCCTTATTGTTGACGGCTTTATTGACGGCAATTGCGGGGGAGTTTAAACTTATTCCTTTCAATGGAGAGTCTTTTCGTTTTGGTTTAGGGAGCATTGCTTTTTTCCTTCTCCTCCTCATACGTCCAACCGGATCTCTCCCGTTGACAGGGGTGGTGACTGGTTTGACTGTCGTTGTTTTTCGAACAGGTGTTGAAATGACGATGACGTCTGTTTCGTTTTCGGAGAGTTTCCAGCATCATTTACCTATTTTGTTGTATTATGTTGTCTTTGCGATGGGTTTTCATATTATCCCTTTTGACAAGTATCGCGACTCTCCGCTCATGTTAGGGGCTTGGGCTTCATTATTTGAGTTTGTCGGGAACGGTTCGGAAAGCATCATGCGTATAATCATGCTGGACCGGGATGGTCTATTGTTGAAAGACTTGGCGTTGATTGCTGGTGTGGCGATATTGCGCAGCTTTTTCGTTGTTGGCCTCTATAGTTCTATTATGATATCTGAGCAGAAAAAGCGTGTGCGGGAAATGCTCGGAATCGGTTCGAATTTGTATGCAGAGTCGTTATATTTACAGAAGTCGATGAATCATATCGAACAAGTAACGGCCGCCAGCCATGACTTATATCGGAAGTTGAAGCAGAAAAATCTACATGACCTGAGTGTGCAGGCGCTTGCCATTGCGCAAGAAATCCATGAAGTGAAAAAAGACAATCAGCGTATCGTAGCAGGATTGTCTAACATTACAAAAGAAAAGAGCGCTGATTTCTTTCTTTTGTCCAATCTGTTTGAACTTGTTATTACATCGAACCGGAAATATAGCGAGTTATTGAAGAGGACTGTCGATTTCCGATTAACGATGACAGTCGATTATGAAACGGATCAGCATATTCCGCTGTTGGCTTTATTAAATAATGTGACGGCCAATGCAGTTGAATCGATTGCACATAAGGGCGCTGTCGGCATTCACGTATTCGAAGAAGCGGATGATCTGTGCATCACGATCCGGGATACAGGCAAAGGGATTCGTAAAGAAGACATCCCCATACTTTTTGAACCGGGCTATACAACGAAGTTCAATGAGCAGGGCGTGGCGGCAACTGGCATTGGTCTATCCCATGTCCAACAGATTGTTCAGACGCTGCAAGGGGAGATCCATATTGAATCACTAGAAATAGGAACGGCTTTTCAAATACGGATTCCTTCCCATACATTAGTAATGAGGTGATCTATCGTGCGTTATTTTATCGTAGATGATGATTTGGCATGTCGGAAAATGCTTGAACAAATTATCATAGAAGAGGAGCTTGGCTATGTGGCGGGCGAGGCGGAAAATGGGGTGAAATCACTTGTGCCCATCATATCCACACAGCCGGACGTTGTTCTAATCGATTTTCTCATGCCTGAACTAGATGGCATTGAAACAATGGAACAATTGAAAAAGCAGGGATTCAGCGGCCAGTTCATCATGATCTCACAAATCGTCAATAAGGAAATGGTTGGCGAAGCGTATGAAAAAGGTGTGGAGTTCTTTATCCATAAGCCAATTAATCGTGTGGAGGTCCGAAGCATTTTAACGAAGACTAAGGAAAATTATCGGCTTCATCAATCACTGCAAACGATTCGGGAATCGCTAGCGGATATCGGATCGGCTGGCGAACAACCGATCAGACATAGTGTGAGTGAGGTTGTTCGTTCTATTTTAAATGATATGGGGATTGTCGGAGAGGCGGGCAGCGATGATATCGTAGCCATTATGGATTTGCTCATGCAGCAACAAGAGCGGCCTTCGCAGTTACCTCCATTAAAGGAGTTATACGAGGCGGCCGCCAGGAATCTGGAAAATGTTGATGTTACGAAAGAAAGCAAGGCGATGGAGCAGCGGATCCGCAGAACTATCGCAGCGGCAGTCAACAACCTAGCCTCGATGGGAGTAGTCGATTATACATCGCCTCAATTCGAATATTATGCTCCGCGCTATTTTGACTTCCAGGACATTCGCCTACGCATGAGACAAATAGAAGATGACCTCCCAGCTCCTTCTCGATTGAAAATTAATAGTAAGAAGTTCCTTCAAGTGCTCTATATTGAAACGAGCGAAAGGTATAAACGGAAATGAATATTTTTCCTTCAAATAAATAATAAAATATTTTGTCGGATTTTGTCGGATTCGATAAGTCGCCCTTACACTTGAAAAAAGTGAGAAAACGCTTTCATTGGTAGATAAGGGAGGCATATTTATGAAAAAGAAATTTAAATTTCCATTAGCGTATCAAATACTGGTCGGATTAATAGCAGGAATCATCGTTGGTGCGGTCTTTTATGGCAATCCGGCAATAGAGACGTATTTACAGCCGTTAGGTACTATCTTTATTAACATGATTAAGATGATTGTTGTGCCGATTATCGTTTCAACTTTGATCGTAGGTGTTGCAGGGACTGGCGATTTGAAGCAATTAGGAAAACTTGGCGGAAAGACAATGCTTTACTTCCAAGTGGTTTCATTAATCGCTATCCTCGTCGGCTTATCTGCCGCGAATATTTTTAAACCGGGTGAAGGCATTGATATGTCGACTTTGGCAAAAGGCGATATCGACTCCTATGTCCAAACGACTGAAAGTGTACAAAACGAAGGATTTATGGACGTTCTCGTCGGTATCGTGCCGAGCAATATTATCCAAGCGATGGCATCAGCCGATATGCTTGCGGTTATCTTCTTCTCTGTATTGTTCGGATTAGGTGTCGCTTCGATTGGGGAGCGCGGCAAACCCGTGCTGGCCTTCTTCCAAGGCACTGCAGACGCGATGTTCTGGGTGACGAACCTGATTATGAAATTCGCACCGATTGGCGTATTCGGTTTGATCGGTGTGACGGTTTCGAAATTCGGACTGGAATCGCTCGTGCCGCTTGGAAAATTAATGATTCTCGTTTATGCAACGATGATTTTCTTCGTTATCGTGGTACTTGGCGGAATTGCGAAGTTAGTCGGCTCAAGCATCTTCAGCATTATTAAACTGTTGAAAGATGAACTTATTTTGGCTTATTCTACATCAAGTTCTGAAACTGTGCTGCCGAAGCTCATGGAGAAGATGGAGAAATTTGGCTCACCGCGGGACATCGTGTCATTCGTTGTGCCGACGGGCTATTCATTCAACTTGGACGGGTCAACACTTTACCAAGCACTTGCGGCAATCTTCATTGCGCAAATGTATGGCATCGACCTGAGCATCATGGAGCAGGTTACATTAGTGTTAGTTCTGATGATAACTTCTAACGGTATCGCAGGTGTACCGGGCGTTTCATTCGTCGTATTGCTTGCGACGCTCGGCACAGTGGGGATCCCATTGGAAGGACTTGCTTTCATCGCGGGAGTCGACCGACTGCTCGATATGGGTCGAACAGTCGTCAACGTACTTGGAAACGCAATGGCTACGGTTGTTATGTCTAAATGGGAAGGCCGCTTCCGGACTGAAGACATAGGCAAGCATACGCAGGTTAACCCTGTTAGTGATTCGATCTAATTGGACAGGCAGTTCCGCCGCCCCATAATGGGGAGGGGGAGCTGCCTGTTTTATTATGGTTGTAGAAAGTATAGGCGGAATGAAACTTAAGTAAAGCCACAGCCGATTGAGGAGAATGAATGATTTCAGAAAATCCTTTGTGTGCATGTGAAAAGTTACGACTCTTAAAGAATTTTGGAATAGGGACAACTTTACTCGGAATACATTGATTCAGTATGTATGCATACAAGGGGGAGATTCGTATGTATTGGAACGAAGAGTATCAAAGCGGTGGTCCCAACATATCGCCAACGGAGTTTGTGGTGCGGTCATTGGAGGAAATTCAATTCTGGTCACGGATCATGAAAGAACATTCCTTATTTCTAAGGCTAGGGTTTCGATGCGAAGATACTCAGCTCATCGCAGAAGCGAATCATTTTTTTCAGCTATTTGAAAGGATTGAACAACAGTCGCATGCTTTTACGAATCAAACAGACCCCATGACTATCAGAAGGTTTAATTCGGAAGTCCAGATGGCAGCGGCGAATATTTACGCTTTTAAACGGAAGGTGTTAGGGTTGATCCTATCTTGCCAATTGCCCGGTGGGAACAACTTTCCGTTATTGGTAGACCATGTTAGTCGGGAAGCCAATTATTTCAGGAAGCGACTCATTGAGTTGAATGAAGGGAAATTAGTGCCACTTGCAGATTCAATCATCAAAGAGAATGTGTTCTTTTTACGAATTATGGCCGATCATGCAAAATTCATCGGTCATCTACTCGATCCTTCGGAAAGAAAGCTCGTGGACATTGCAAGGAATTTCAGCAATGATTTTGATGAATTGCTGTTCCAAGCTAGAGATTTAGACGGAATGAGACCGTATTCCCAAACCGTTCCATTGTTGGATCAATTCCTTGATCAAAATCGAGTGTCTGTCGTTTCCCTTCGCGATTTCAAAAAGACAGCAAGAGATTTAATTGAGGAATGTAAAATAAAGAGCATTATCCATCCATTATTAGCGGACCATGTTTATCGCGAAGCGGACCATTTCCTAACGATTATCGATTCGTTCGATGCGCATCTTACTGGGGCGAATGCATAAAAAATAAATAAGGAAGGCGTTAAACTTAGAAAGATCAAAGTTTAACGCCTTCCTTATTTTAGTCAAGCAATATAGTTAATTTCTATTATTACAGTAATCAATTACATCCATAAGTAACTGTATATCGGAACGTATTGTATGCTTTAAGCTATCAGGACATCTGTTTACATCACGTTGCAACTTTTGGATTTCCACTTCCAGTAAAAATAATTCTCTCATATTATTCACCTCTCTTCGATTATCATACCCAATTTCATTTTGGTTCAAACTATCTATTAATGTGAGTTTTGTAGGAATTTAAAACTAGTTATAGTATAATTACACGAATGGGCATATTCTATTTTTATTCATTGAGCAAGACTCTTTTACATAACGGTTGTATATAGTGATCACGAAGGAAGGGGGAATATAAATGGATAAACTGTTTGATGGAATCACGGTTGATGTGATTAATACGGTTCTAACTTTTAATCCCGATCCTATCTTCCTGCTAGGTGATAAGGGAGAAATACTTGATGTGAATATGGCGGCAACGGATTTATTCGGCTATACAGCATCCGAATGGGTGGACATTGATTTTCATGAGATAATTGCCCCGAGAAGTATTGGAGACACAGTTAAATCTTTCGCTAAAACATTGAATGGGGACTTTTGTTCATATAGTGTAAGTGCCTATGATAAAGAGGGGAATTTGCTTCATTTGCATGTCAAAAACCTTCCTATATGTGAAGCAGGTCAGCAACCAAACAAATTAATGATTTTCGTGAAAGATGTGACCGAACTAGTCAAAGCAAAGGATGAACTTCGAAAAACAGCGGAAAAGTTAATGTTTTTTTATGAGTCATCTGCCGAGGCAATGGATATTATCGACTTGGACGGAAATGTTGTACAGGTGAATAGAGCCTTCGAAGAAATGTATGGATGGAAGGCAGAAGAAATCGTAGGAAGACCAATGCCGACAATACCAGCTAAACAAAGAGAGCAAGTAAAAAGAGACCGTGCCCGTGTATTAAATAATGAGAGCATCCTTGGGCTCGAAGTGGAATGTTTGAAAAAGGACGGAACAATTATCCCGTTCAGTATAACGCTATCTCCGCTTCATGATGAACATGGTGAAATTATTGCTTTTTCCGGTATTTCTCGTGATATTTCAGAAAGGAAAAAATTTGAAGAGGCCTTGATCCGCAGCGAAGAAAAATACCGTTTAATTGCCGAAAATATGACTGATCTGGTGACAATCATAGATAAAGACGGGGTGATTGTCTATGCATCCCCCTCACTTACGCCTGTCCTAGGGTTTCCTTTGGAGTATTTCGAAGGGAAGAGTGCTATTGATATAGTGCACCCTGAAGACTTGCCGGCAATCCAAGAGCAGTTTTTTTCTTTATACCAATCAAAGGGATCCGCCGAAATGGAATTTAGGTATAGACATAAAACGAAAGAATGGATATGGCTGGAAGCAAAAGGTACGTATTTTGTAGATGAAAAGAACGGTGAAGGTTTTATATTGGTCGTCTCCCGTGTCATCGAAGAAAAAAAGATGATGCGCGATAAATTGACGCAAATGGCTTTTCATGATGAGCTTACAGGATTGCCGAATCGCAGACTTTTTCAGGAGATCATGGGTCAAACTTTAAAGGAAGCAAAGCGAAATAAAGAAAATTGTGCATTACTATACATGGATCTTGATAAATTCAAGTGGGTGAATGATCATTATGGCCATTCTGTCGGTGATGAGTTATTGAAACGACTTTCTAAGAGAGTGAGACGCTCACTTCGGGAGAGTGATGTGTTTGCACGTCTAGGTGGGGATGAATTCCTCGTGCTCCTTCCAGATACCGAAGAGAACGAAGCGATGGCAATCGGAGAACGAGTCCTGGAAAGCTTACAAGAGGCATGGCAAATAAGGGGGAATTCCTTTACAACCACTTCAAGTATAGGCATCGCCATGTTTCCGCAGGACGGAGCTACGATGGACGAGTTGATGACGAATGCGGACAACGCCTTGTACAGGGCGAAGGAAAATGGGCGCAACACATATATAACCTACTCAAGTTGATAGTAAGTTGAAAATAATGGCCTTTCATCAATCCAGAGGAGTGATGAAAGGCCATCCTTGTATTGGCGCTTACTGTTTCAAACGATTGAAATCTTTTTCAATCTACTTCATCTACTTCAATTATTTCGCGCTCATTTACTGGTTGAACAGGACGTTGGTTTTCAGGGAAAGTCTCCTGATAAGCTTGAATTTGTTCTTTTGACATTTCAATTGGATCTTCAAAAACAATCCATTTCACCTTCTCTGTGCAAGGTGGTGTCGTTAATGAGCCGTTGTAAGAATAAGTTGTTTGATCTGAAGGAAGTAAGGCATTTAAATCAATCGTTTCATTTAAGTCAATTTCATTCTCTGTTTCGTTCGTAGGAAGTATATCCCAAATAGCTGCAAGTGTTTCGTTTTCTTTTCCTTCTTTAATCATTAAACCGAGTACTGCAAGTCCACCGTCCGCATCTTGGTGTACTAGATGAAGTTCCATATCCATGGTTTCACCATTGATTTGATGCTCGCTTGGTGTATGGAAGTGGAATTGAGCAAGTTTGTATTCTGTTCCTTCGATGACAATGCTATTGTTTGGTGCTTCAGGATTAGCCTGCAAGGAATGTCCATTATTAATAAATGAAAACTGTGACGGCTTGTATTGAATGTTCAAGCTATCTAGTACTTCACTTGTTTTAACTTGCGAGGATTCGATATTGATTGGTGATTGCTCATTTCCTTTTGCACAGGCTGAGTATCCAGGATCCAAATCCCCCCAATTATCCGGGCCTGTTTCTTCATCGTAGGACCATTGCATGTTCTTTGAATCGTCTGACTCGGTTGTCTCATTTTCTGTTGTGTCAGTGACAGTTGCTTCCTCTTTTTCTGATGTAGCTGTTTCTGTTGTCTCTGTTGCCTGTTCGGAGCATGCTCCCAATAACAAGCCTAACGATACAACTACAAACGGATACAAAAATATTTTTTTCATCTTTGGGAATTCCCACCTTCCTTAATTTTTTTCTACGCTGTTACCAAGAAATACTATACTGAAAAAATCCGTCAAAACAAGACAATAATTACCAAAACGGATGAAATTCCCCAATACAGTTACTTGATACTAAACGTTTGCTAATTAAAAGGAATGGACGTGAGAATTATCCCTTGGTGCTTACTAACCAAGTTCCATTTCATGGTAACAATTAAATCGATAGATTGAAGCTGGTTTGAGGAAAAACATATTGAAAAAATTTCAGACATGAACATATATAACAAGGAGTGAATAATTCATTTCCGGTTGGAAAATGCTATATGGTATAGTGGATGGATGAAAGAAGGTGAATCCAGTGAGACATAGATATGGAAGGCTCATTAAAAAGGATAATATCGTCGTGTTTCCTGGCGCCTTGGAACGCCTGATCGAAAAAGGGCTCGATGCAATCGAAGATACAGACTATGCAGAAGCTGTAGAGGCATTTGGGCAAGCGTATCATTTCGATCCCGACAATACCCGCATATTGGCGCCGTACGCGGTTTCTTTATATGAAACGAAAGATTTTACTTTGGCGAAAGAAGTGGCAACGAAGTTATTACATAGCGGAACGACGGAATATCTGGACGCCATGGAATTATATTTGGCGATCAGCATCCAACTGCAAGATTATGAAGAGGTCGAGATGACGATCGAAACCCTGCTTGATGAAGATATCGTTCCGCCAAACATGCAGAAAAAGTTCAATTACTTACGGGAGTTGAATAGAAGACTATCCTCAAAATACATACGTGAGGAATTGGAACCTCGACAATTGGAAGCGTTCACCATGGAAGAATTCATGGATGGGACAACAGAAACACAACAGGGGATCCTTGCTTTATTTGAAAACAGGGAATTGGACAAGACGACAATAGATCTATTGTCGCAAATTGTCGAAGAGGAAAACTTGCACCCAATCGTTATCACATACGCACTTGTCCTTCTGCGTGAATCAGGTTTTGACGGGGAAGTGACGATCAGGAAGTTTGGCAGGACGAAACGAGTCATACCTGCAGAACTTGAGCTGCCAAGTCAGGATGAGCGTTCCGTCGAAGTGGTCAATCAAATCGGCGAGTTTTTTGAGAAGGATCCCTCACGCATGCAGATGGCTATCGACGCCAGTCTTCGTTACGGGATCATGGCCTACCCATTCTGCTGGGACGGATATACAACTTCCGAGGTTGCGGATGCTTATAAGCAATACATAGAAAGCATGTTCACGGGAGAGCCGGTCGATACAACGGAGCTGAATTCTTGGATCAGAACTGTTGACCAACAGACGGATAAGTGATGTGCAGTAAATCTGTTGAAAGATCGAAAGACTATGATATACTGTAAGGGTTGTAAATAGCGTATAAACGTGAGAAAATATACTTGTCATAATGATTCGGAGGGTATTTAAATGTCTGTTAAATGGGAAAAAGAAGAAGGCAATAAAGGAACACTCACAGTTGAAGTTCCTGCTGAGACAGTGGATGCAGCACTTGACGAGGCTTTCAAGAAAGTAGTGAAGAAAGTTCAAGCGCCTGGATTCCGTAAAGGGAAAATGCCCCGTAAAATGTTTGAAAGAATGTACGGCGTAGAATCGCTTTATAACGATGCGCTTGACATTATCCTGCCTGAAGCGTATTCAAATGCGCTTGATGAAGCGGATGTAGAGCCGATCGCACAACCGGAAATCGAAATCGATGAGATGGAAAAAGGCAAAACGCTTGTATTCAAAGCACATGTTACATTAAAGCCTGAAGTTAAACTTGGCGACTACAAAGGTCTTGAAGTGACGCGTCAGGAAACTGAAGTGACGGATGAAGAGATCGAAGCACAATTGAAGGATCGTCAAACAGCATTGGCTGAAATGGTCGTGAAGGAAGACGGCGCTGTTGAAAACGGCGACACAGTCAACCTCGATTTCGAAGGATTCGTTGATGGCGAAGCTTTCGAAGGCGGCAAAGCTGAAGGGTACGATCTCGAAATCGGTTCTGGTTCATTCATCCCAGGATTCGAAGAGCAAGTTATCGGTATGAAACAAGGCGAAGAAAAAGATGTCGAGGTTTCATTCCCTGAAGAGTACCACGCTGCTGAATTAGCTGGCAAACCGGCTGTATTCAAAGTGAAAGTGCATGAAATCAAGTCTAAGGAAGTTCCTGAGCTTGACGATGAGCTTGCAAAGGAAATCGATGAAAGTGTCGAAAGCCTTGAAGAGCTTCGTACTAAAATGAAAGAGCAAACAGCTCAAGAGAAGAAAACTGCATCTGAAACAGCAATGCGTGACGATCTTGTAGAAGCTGCAGCACGCAACGCTGAAATTGATATTCCTGAAGTTATGGTCGATTCCGAAGTGGATCGCATGATGGATGAATTCGGTCAACGCCTCCAAATGCAAGGGATGAACCTTGAATTGTATTTCCAATTCTCAGGGCAGGATGAAGCTGCATTACGTGCGCAAATGAGAGACGACGCACTCAGCCGCGTTCGCGTTTCCTTGACACTTGAAGCAATCGGAGCTGCTGAGGGCCTTGAAGTGACTGAAGAAGAAATCAACGCAGAACTAGAGAAGATGTCTGCGCAATTCGGTATGGACGCCGATCAAATCAAACAGACATTGGGCGGGACGAAAGTTCTTGAAAACGACTTGCGTTTCAACAAGACTGTTGAATTGCTAGTTGAAAATGCAAAAGTCTCTGAATAATTGTCGATGAAAAATACAAGGCGCGGGTTTCCGTGCCTTGTTTTTCATAGGTAAGGATTTGTGGGCAACTATAGAGGATAAGTTCTAAATAGTTGATAAAACCGGGGGAATCTTGTAAGATTGTCACTTGAATAGGGGTGAGCTTGATGTTCAAATTTAATGACGAAAAAGATAATTTAAGTTGTTCTTTTTGTGGTAAAACCCAAGACCAGGTGAGAAAGCTTGTTGCCGGTCAAGGTGTTTATATTTGTGATGAGTGTGTTGAACTTTGTGCGGAAATCGTCGAGGAGGAAGTTGGACTTGATGAGCACTTCGAGCTGAAGGATGTTCCGAAACCACGCGAAATCCAAGGTATTTTGGATGAATATATTATTGGTCAGGACCGCGCGAAAAAGTCATTGGCCGTTGCAGTTTACAACCACTACAAACGGATCAATACGAATAGTAAGGTCGACGATGTAGAAATCGCTAAATCGAATATCGTTCTCATCGGACCTACAGGCAGCGGTAAAACGTTGCTGGCACAAACATTGGCACGTATCCTTGATGTTCCTTTCGCGATTGCGGATGCAACTTCTTTGACGGAAGCCGGCTATGTCGGTGAGGACGTTGAAAATATATTACTGAAATTGATCCAAGCTGCTGATTTTGACATCGAACGTGCAGAAAAAGGGATCATCTACATTGATGAAATCGATAAAGTTGCCCGTAAGTCGGAAAATGCATCAATTACACGTGATGTATCCGGTGAAGGTGTGCAACAAGCCCTCTTGAAGATTTTGGAAGGCACTGTTGCAAGCGTCCCACCACAAGGCGGCCGCAAGCATCCGCACCAGGAGTTCCTACAAATTGATACGACAAATATCCTATTCATCGTCGGCGGTGCCTTCGATGGGATGGAAGAAATCATTAAACGCCGTACAGGGCAGAAGGTGATTGGTTTCGGATCGAATACCGAAGAGGAATCACGTGACGAAGCAACATTACTTTCTAAATTGATCCCTGAGGATTTACAGCGTTTTGGATTAATTCCAGAATTCATCGGTCGTTTGCCAGTTATCGCAACTCTGGAGCAGTTGGATGAAGCTACTCTGTATCAAATACTGACAAAACCCAAAAATGCCATTGTAAAGCAATACCAGAAGATGGTCGAATTGGATGGCGTTGCATTGCGTTTTGAGGATGATGCACTGATTGAAATCGCAAAGGAAGCGATTGATCGGAAGACAGGTGCCCGTGGATTGCGGTCGATTATCGAAAACATCATGTTGGATATCATGTATGAACTTCCGTCACTTGATGAAGTCACCGAATGCATCATTACGAAAGATTCCGTCCTGAAAAAATCAAGTCCAATCCTTTATCGAGAAGATGGTACCCAGATGGAGCTCGATCAAGAGAAGAATACGGCCTGATAAATGGAGGGGTAAAGCTGACTCCGACGATGCGAATCATTCGCTCATCGGTTGTCGGCTTTTTCCACCTTATAGAAAAATGACTAATGGACATACATAACTTATGGAGGTGACTTCCGCATGCCGAATCGAAAAAAGCTGAATGTGCCTTTATTGCCTTTGCGGGGGATGTTAGTGTACCCGACGATGGTTCTACATATTGACGTCGGGAGAGAGCGCTCCGTATTTGCGGTCGAACATGCCATTGCAAATGACAATCTCATCATGCTTGCTTCACAAAGAGAGACAAGTGTTGAAAATCCGGATGCCGATGATTTATATCGGGTCGGTCTTTTAGCTCATGTGAAGTCATTGACGGAATTGAACAATGGAACATATCGACTCAATATCGAAGGAATCGAACGGGCAGAATGGTCCAATTATGAAGAGGCGGACCTTTACCCTGTCGTGGATGTGAAGAGACTTCCGGATGACGCGGAATTAGATGCGGAAAGCATTGCACTTATGCGCATTTTACTTCCTTACTTCCAAAACTACACGAATTATTCCGCTAAAATTTCCCAGGAAACATTCGATTCCATTGCATCCATCGAAGAGCCGGGAAGGTTTGCAGACATGATCGCTTCCCATCTGCCATTGAAGCTGTCTGCCAAACAGGAAATACTTGAAATTACGGATGTTAAGAAAAGATTGGAATTCCTTATCAATAAACTTCACGACGAGCAGGCAATCCTCGAATTGGAGCGGAAGATCAATACCCGTGTAAAAGAAGCGATGGAACGGACACAGAAAGAATTTTATCTACGCGAACAGATGAAGGCGATCCAGAAAGAGCTTGGTGATAAAGACGGGAAAAGCATCGAAGTTGTTGAGTTGACGAAAAAGATCGAAGAGGCGGGAATGCCTGAAAACGTTAGACTGGCTGCATTCCGTGAACTGGATCGTTATGAGAAGGCTCATTCCGCTTCCGCTGAAAGTGGCGTGATCCGGAATTATATCGATTGGCTTGTCGCATTGCCATGGTCGAAAGCCTCGAAGGATCAATTGGATATCAATAGATCAGAGGAAATATTGAACCGCGACCATGAGGGACTCGAATCGGTGAAGGAACGTATATTGGAATACCTTGCCGTCCGTCAAATGACAAACTCATTGCGCGGACCGATCCTTTGCCTTGATGGACCTCCAGGAGTCGGGAAGACTTCTTTGGCACGTTCCATCGCAGAATCATTAGGGCGCAAATTTGTCCGGATTTCCCTCGGAGGAGTTCGAGATGAATCCGAAATTAGAGGGCACCGCCGTACATATGTCGGTGCTATGCCAGGACGGATTATTCAAGGCATGAAAAAGGCGGGGAAGATCAATCCTGTCTTCCTGCTTGACGAAGTCGATAAGATGTCCAACGACTTTAGAGGGGACCCGTCATCTGCCATGCTGGAGGTTCTTGATCCTGAGCAGAACGCGACCTTCAGCGACCACTATATAGAAGAGCCATATGATTTATCGGATGTCCTATTCGTAGCAACTTCCAATGATTTAAGCTCCATCCCCGGTCCGTTGAGGGATCGCATGGAGATCATTTCGATTCCGGGTTACACGGAATTGGAGAAGCAGACCATTGCCAAGAACCATCTCATTCCGAAGCAGCTGAAGGAGCATGGTTTGACAAAGTCACAAGTCCGTTTCAATGACGAAGCGATTCAGAATATCGTCCGCTATTATACACGGGAAGCCGGTGTCCGTGGGTTGGAAAGGGAAATCGCCAGGATTTGCAGAAGGGCTGCAAAGCAAATCGTAACCGGTGAAAGGAAAAGTGTCACTGTCAGCGCGAAGACGCTTGAAACCCTTTTGGGCAAGCGGAAGTTCAGCTATGGGCAAGCAGAGAAGAAAAACCAGGTCGGCGTCGCAACCGGATTGGCATATACAACGGTTGGAGGAGATACACTCCAAATTGAGGTTTCATTGTCACCGGGCAAAGGTAAACTGATACTGACGGGCAAGTTGGGTGATGTTATGAAAGAATCAGCACAAACGGCATTGTCCTATGTCAGATCCAAGGCAGTGGATTTTCATATCAACCCGAATTTCCATGAATCGTGCGACATTCACATTCATGTTCCTGAAGGGGCAGTTCCGAAAGACGGACCTTCCGCGGGTGTGACGATTGCGACCGCTCTCGTATCTGCATTGACGAAGCGGCCGATCCGGCGTGAAGTCGGCATGACAGGTGAAATTACACTCCGAGGCAGAGTGCTGCCGATCGGTGGCGTCAAGGAAAAATCTTTAAGTGCACATCGTGCGGGCTTGACGACAATCATCTTGCCGATTGCAAATGAACGAGATATTGAAGATATACCAGAAAGTGTACGGAGTGAGCTGACATTCAAGCTTGTCTCAGATGCTGAAGAGGTATTGGCGTACGCATTGGAGGAGGCTTCCGAATGAAAATAAATCAAGTTGAAATGATCATGAGTGCGGTAAGACCCGAGCAATACCCGGATGATGGTTATCCGGAATTTGCATTGGCCGGCCGTTCGAATGTTGGGAAATCTTCGTTCATCAATAAAATGATTGGACGTAAAAGTTTAGCCCGAACGTCCTCGAAACCGGGCAAGACCCAAACGTTGAATTTCTATAAAATCGAAGAGAAATTGTTCTTCGTCGATGTCCCCGGTTATGGCTACGCGAAAGTGTCCAAATCGGAACGGGAAGCATGGGGGAAAATGATCGAGAGATATTTAACAGGGCGTGAACAATTGAGGGCTGTTGTCCTCATTGTCGATCTTAGACATCCCCCAAGCGTAGATGATTGTGTCATGTATGACTTTCTTGGCCATTACGACATTCCCACAATCGTTATTGCAACGAAAGCGGATAAAATCCCTAAAGGCAAATGGGAGAAGCATAAAAAAGTCGTGAGAAACGAATTGAATATGCGCGCTGGAGATCCATTAGTCCTGTTTTCCTCTGAAAAAGGCATGGGGATCGATGAAGCATGGCGTGAGATTGAGAATAGAATGTAATCATTATCCGGATGAAGTATTCATCCGGATTTTCGATTAAGTGGATAAGAAACACATTAGAATTAATACAAAAACAGGGAACGGACCTTTGCTGGTTCAAGAGTTAGTCACAAAATCATCCGTTAGATGCAGCGCAATATGTTATAATCGTATATGTGAAAAAGAACGGGAGAGGTGTGAACACCTTATGTATACAATCGTGGTCGGTGTCAACCACCGAACAGCTCCAGTAGAAATCAGGGAAAAATTATCTTTTGTAGAGGCTGAATTGCCAAAGGCCATGCAAGCTTTGCAAAAAGAGAAAAGCATTTTGGAAAATGTTATCATTTCTACTTGCAATCGTACTGAAATATACGCTGTTGCTGATCAGCTCCATACGGGCCGCTATTACGTAAAACGATTTTTAGCTGATTGGTTCGACATGGAACTTGAGGAATTATCTCCTCATTTGCTTATCTATGAAAACGATGCAGCGATCGAACATCTGATGCGTGTATCAGCGGGTATCGATTCAATGGTGCTGGGCGAAACTCAAATTTTAGGACAAGTCCGTAACAGTTTCCTGGAAGGGCAAAACATCGGGACGACTGGAACAGTCTTTAATGAGCTATTCAAAAAGGCGATTACACTCGCGAAGAAGGCACATTCAGAAACTGCCATCGCCGACAATGCCGTTTCCGTATCCTACGCAGCAGTGGAGCTCGGAAAGAAAATCTTTGGTTCATTGAATGAAAAGCATATAGCCATACTTGGAGCAGGGAAGATGGGCGAATTGGCCATTAAGAACTTGCATGGCAGCGGTGCCGGCAAAGTGACTGTCGTCAATCGTACGCTCTCCAAGGCGGAAGAGATGGCGGAGCAATTCGGGGGCGTCGCTAAACCGATGCAGGAATTGCAATGCACGCTATTGGAAGCAGATGTATTAATCAGCTCCACTGGTGCAACTGATTTTGTCATTGATTTCGAATTGATGAAATACGTCGAGAAGCTCCGGAAAGGAAAGCCGATTTTCATGGTGGATATTGCCGTGCCCCGGGATTTGGATCCGCGAATCGGTGATTTGCCGAATGTCTTCCTCTACGACATTGATGATCTGCAAGGAATCGTCGAAGCGAATTTGGCGGAACGTAAACGTGCCGCTGAAGAAATCGGTTTGATGATTGAAGAGGAGATTGTTGAATTCAAGGAATGGATTGCAACGCTTGGTGTTGTGCCGGTCATTTCCGCGCTACGCGAAAAGGCGCTCCATATCCAGGCTGAGACGATGGCCAGCATTGAAAATAAAATGCCGAACCTCACCGCACGTGAAAAGAAATTATTGAATAAGCATACAAAGTCAATTGTCAACCAAATGCTGAAGGAACCGATCCTGCAAGCGAAAGAGTTGGCGTTGGATGGACAGGCTGCTGAAAAGCTAGCCCTATTCAAGCAAATATTCGGATTGGTGGAAGAAGACGAGGAAGAAGAAATCGTCCATACACAAGCCAAATCCCTTGGTACTGCTACACACAAATTAGCCGAGACGTAATCCGGGGCTATAGATCCATGCGAAAGGCAGAGGTTGCATCATGGCCGAAATGACTATGGCGAGATTCCACGAAGTAATCGTCGTCCTGTATGCGGTGAGCCTCGTATTTTATTTCATCGATTATTTGAATAACAATAAAATCGCCCATCGCAGCGCTTTTTCGATTTTGTCGGTCGTCTATTTGATGCAGAGCGGCTTACTTATCGCACGGGTGATTGACACACAGCGATTCCCGGTCCTTTCCCTTTACGAAGGGATCTATTTCTATGCTTGGCTGCTCATTTCGTTATCGATGATCCTCCAAGTGTTTACAAAGGTCGGGTTCGCTGTCTTCTTTTTAAATGTAATTGGATTCATCTTCATGACAATTCATACATTCACGCCGGTGCAGATCGAAAAATCTCCGGTTGGTGAATCTCTCATTTCGGAATTGCTCTTCATACATATCACCTTTGCGATACTATCGTATGCAGCATTTGCAATGTCCTTCGTTTTCGCCATCCTTTATTTGCTTGTCTATAAAGTGTTGAAGAAGAAGAAGTGGACAAAGCAATTCGGACGCCTTCCGTCTCTCCAACAAACGTTATCTGGGATGAAAGCTTCGATTTATACTGGCATACCAGTACTGTTCATCAGCCTCGTGCTAGGAATTCAATGGGCAGTTGTTGCACTTGATGAATGGGCGATTTCCGATATGAAGATCATCGGGTCTTTCCTCGTTATTATCCTTTATAGTTTAGTATTGTTTTTACAAAGAAGAGGAAGACTGACAGCAAACGATTTTGCGTGGGCGAACGTCTTCGCTTTTCTTTTTGTTATCATCAACTTTTTTCTTGGAAGCAGATTATCGCAATTCCATTTTTGGATTTGACGTTTAGGCAGTAAAATGGGAGGAAGATCGTATTGAGAAAAATCATTGTAGGCTCAAGAAGGAGCAAGCTCGCATTAACACAGACGAATTGGTTTATCGACCAAATGAAGGCAGCGGGCGCGCCTTTTGAATTTGAAGTGAAGGAAATTGTTACGAAAGGTGACAAAATCCTCGATGTGATGCTTTCGAAGGTAGGAGGCAAAGGACTATTCGTCAAAGAGATCCAACAAGCACTTTTTGATAAAGAGATTGACTTCGCTGTCCATAGCATGAAGGATATGCCTGCTGTTTTACCTGAAGGGCTTACGATCGGTTGTATGCCGCCACGCGTTGATGCCCGTGACGCTTTCATCTCCAAAGGGCATGTGAAGTTCATGGATCTTCCGGTCGGTGCTGTCGTTGGTACTTCGAGTTTACGTCGCAGCTCCCAGTTGATCATGCTCCGTCCAGATATTGAAATCAAATGGATTCGCGGCAATATCGATACACGATTGCAGAAGATGCAAGACGGGGAATACGATGCGATCCTTTTGGCTGCCGCAGGTTTGAAGCGTATGGGTTGGAGCGATGATGTAGTAACTGAGTATATGTCAATCGAAGACTGCATCCCGGCTATCGGCCAAGGAGCGCTTGCAATCGAATGTAGAACTGATGATGCAGAACTGCTCGCTGAACTGAAAAAAATGTCCGATGAGAAGACGTGGCTGGAAGTCGAAGCGGAGCGTACATTCCTTGCAGAAATGGATGGCTCCTGCCAAGTACCAATTGCAGGAATTGCCGAATATGACGGCGAAGAGATCGAATTTACAGGATTCGTTGCTTCCCCGGACGCGAAGCAAGTGTTCAAGAAGACGGTGCGCGGTTCTGATCCGGTTGCGGTCGGCAAATCTGTAGCATCCACTTTACGTGCAGAAGGAGCATCAGAAGTAATCGAGAAAGTGAAGGCGGAAATGGATGCCTGAATTGGCTCCGTTGAAAGGGGAAACTGTCATTTTCACGGGCACCCCGAAATCGCTTGAAGTTTTTGATCTCGTCAAACAGTACGGTGGCATCCCTTACTCGATGCCGCTCATCCAGGTGAATGAAATCGTGGATCCCGCCGATGAGAATGAATTGAAGCGTTGTAAAGAATTTGATTGGTTGATATTCACGAGCCAAACTGCTGTAAGATCATTCCATTTGAAAATGGAACGTCTCAATATGACAACTCAACAGATTCCCTCCAAAATAGCTGCTGTCGGTACACAGACCGCCGCAGCATTGGAGAAGATCGGCTTCACTGTTGAATTCATCCCGTCCATCTTCAGCGCCGACGTGTTTGTAAAACAATTCAAACCAACGGAAGACCGGAAGCTTCGGGTCTTGTTCCTTAGAGGGAATCTAGCCGGCAGCCTCATCCGTGAGGAACTGCCTTTTCAAGTGGAGGAATGGACGATTTATGAAACGGGTCCCCAGCCTGATTCAGTATCCTCAATTATTGAGCTGCTGAAAACTGGAGGGAGTACGACTGTTTTATTCGCCAGTCCATCTGCAGTCCGTGTATTTGAAGAAGGCGCAGTACCGATTGTCGGTTGGGATGGCTATACAATTGGAGCAATCGGACATGTCACCGAAAAGGCGTTGATCGAGGCAGGCGCCGTGGTGGACGTGAAGCCTGAAATTTATACTCTTAAGGAACTCGTCAATGCATTGGCGAGACGAAAGGAAGAAATCCAATGACTCAACTACAATTCCGACGTAACCGCCGTCTGCGCAACTCGGCGACAATACGCTCGATGGTAAGGGAAACAATCTTGCAGAAAGAGGATTTCATTTATCCACTCTTCATCATTGAAGGGGAAAATGTGAAAAATGAAATCAGCTCGATGCCAGGCATTTATCAATTGTCACTTGATCGATTGTTGGAGGAAGTGGAAGAAGTCGTTTCATTAGGCATCCCTTCCGTCATCCTCTTTGGGATTCCTGCAGAGAAAGATGCGACTGGCACAGGAGCTTTTAACGACGAAGGGATTGTCCAGCGTGCTACCCGTTTAATCAAAGAGAAGTACCCGGACCTCGTTGTCATCGCAGACACTTGCTTATGCGAATATACCGACCATGGTCATTGCGGCGTCGTTCATGGATCCGATATATTGAACGACCCTTCACTTGAACTGTTGGCGAAAACTGCGGTCAGCCAAGCGAAAGCGGGCGCTGACATCATCGCGCCATCAAACATGATGGACGGCTTCGTAGTTGCCATAAGACAAGCGCTTGATGAAGAGGGCTTTGAAAATGTTCCGATCATGTCCTACGCGGTCAAATATTCTTCCGCATATTACGGACCGTTCCGCGATGCTGCTGAATCGGCTCCTCAGTTCGGAGATCGGAAAACGTATCAAATGGATCCTGCCAATCGGATGGAAGCACTTCGCGAGGCGGAGTCTGATGTCATGGAAGGCGCGGATTTCCTGATTGTCAAGCCGGCTTTGTCGTACTTGGATATCATGCGTGACGTGAAGAACAATGTCCTCCTTCCTGTCGTCGCTTACAATGTGAGCGGTGAATATTCGATGGTGAAGGCAGCGGCACAAAATGGCTGGATCAATGAAAAAGAAATTGTGTTGGAAACGTTGACAAGTATGAAACGCGCAGGTGCGGATCTCATCATGACATACCATGCAAAAGACGCTGCGCGTTGGCTGGAGGGAAAATGAATGGGTAAAAGCTATGAAAAATCAAAGCAAGCATTTGCGGAAGCGGTAAAATTGATGCCTGGCGGCGTTAACTCTCCTGTCCGTGCATTCAAATCGGTCAATATGGATCCGATTTTCATGGAAAGCGGAAAAGGACCGATCATCAAGGACATCGATGGCAATGAATATATCGACTATGTACTTTCATGGGGACCGCTGATTTTAGGACATGCCGATCCTGATGTTGTAGAGGGCATTAAGAAAGTGGCTGAAACAGGTACAAGTTTCGGGGCGCCAACTTTACTGGAAAATGAACTCGCAAAAATCGTCATCGATCGAGTGCCGTCCATCGAGGTTGTTCGGATGGTTTCTTCGGGAACGGAAGCGACGATGAGCGCATTGCGTTTAGCTCGCGGGTATACAGGACGCAACAAGATTTTGAAGTTTGAAGGATGCTACCACGGCCACGGCGATTCGTTGCTTATTAAAGCGGGATCTGGCGTCGCTACGCTAGGTCTGCCGGATAGTCCAGGAGTTCCTGAAGGAATTGCGAAGAACACGATTACAGTAGCTTACAACGACATGGATGGCGTCCGTGCTGCATTCGAACAATTCGGGGACGACTTGGCAGGTGTCATCGTTGAACCGGTTGCAGGAAACATGGGTGTTGTTCCTCCGGAGCCGGGCTTCCTTGAAGGTTTGCGCGAAATCACTGAGAAGAACGGCACTTTGCTCATTTTCGATGAAGTGATGACGGGCTTCCGTGTTGATTACACTTGCGCGCAAGGCTATTTCGGAATCACTCCGGATCTTACTTGCCTAGGCAAAGTGATCGGCGGCGGTCTTCCTGTCGGAGCATATGGCGGTAAACGTGAAATCATGGAAAATGTCGCACCTGCAGGAACTGTCTACCAAGCGGGGACGTTGTCCGGAAATCCGATGGCGATGACAGCGGGCATCGAGACGTTGAAGAAATTGACGCCTGCTTCATACGACCATTTCAAGATACTTGGCGATCAGCTGGAGGCAGGCTTCCGTGAAGCGGCGACGAAATACAATATCCCGCATACTGTGAACCGTGCAGGATCCATGATCGGTTTCTTCTTCACGAATGAAAAAGTGACCAATTACGACCAAGCAAAGACGTCTGACTTGAAACTGTTCGCGGAATACTTCCGCTTGATGGCGGAAGAAGGCATCTTCCTGCCGCCATCCCAGTTCGAAGGCATGTTCCTGTCCTCTTCCCATACAGAAGAGCATATCGAACAGACCGTCCAAGCATTCCACAAAGTATTCGCCCAATTGGCGCGATAATTATTTTAGCTGTCCGTTGTCGGATTTCTCGACAACGGGTGGCTTTTTTATTTGCAAATAATGGAGCCATTCCATAATATAAGCTTCACTTTCTTCTACCTTTCCTGTTCGCTGCATATAATGGCAAGTGAATGAAACAAGGGGAGGGAAACGGAATGAAAAAGTTACAATGGAATATGGAAGAGGTTTTTTATTTCCCGGAGAATGTCGGTGTCCCGAAGGATGCACGCCTCGTTAAAGTGAAAGCTGGGTTCACGGAGAAGCGATCCGAAGATGCAGTCCGGCTTTCCGGTGTCTATCACATCGCCGCCAAGGTCGAATTCACAGAAGGACAGCGTAGTGAGTCAATCCCTACAGATGCAATCTTCGTCGACGATGTAGAGTTGGAAGGGAAAACGGGTTACTTCGAATACGCTGTGCCTCTTAATATCGATCTGCCGCCGGAAGTAGATCGCCCGTTGCATATCGAAGCGACTGATGTCAAATCCACATTCGACGGACAAGGTTCCTTTACGGTCGCTTGGAATGTAAACTGCACGTATGCACAGGAAACTGCCGAGGAAGTTGCAAGCAAAGAAACTGCCAGTAAAGAAACTGCAAGCAAAGAAACTGCAAAAAAAGAAACGGAAATCGCTGAAGAGAAGTCGGAAACGGCTGCAGTTCAGGATGCTCCAAGAGAAAAGGTCGTTGCGGGCAAGCAGGAGCAGGCACAAGCAGCACAAATGACCGAATCCAGACAGACTTTTGTTGCACAAAATCGTACAGCTGCAGCGCCTGTCCAAGAACCGCAAGCAGCTGCAATGCATGACAGCAGTATATGGAATGCAAAAGAAGATATACTGTCATACATTGCAACGTTGCCGGATGAGTGGACGACGACGCGATTCCGCTCAAATGATATCTTTGTAAAGGAGGAAAGCTAAACCTCCGAGAGCACATAATAGGAGGAAATCACCGGTTGTAGGGACGATCAATAGCCTGATCAACTGAAAAATGGCAATCGGAATGATGATCCCTTTGCAATAAAACCTTGTCTTCCGTAACCATGGGGGCAATAAATAAGGATTATATCCTTTTCTCATACTACCTTCCTTTCCTAATTTACTTGACGAAGTCTCTTCCAATCGCATACAATGGTTATAACTATATAATGATGCAGTGATCGGGAGAGTACGCGATTTTCATTTATCCAAGAGAGGGTTCCAACGGTGGGAGGGCCTATGAATGAATTGCCGAAAGTCACCCGGGAGCAGTTTCCGTGAATTTCGAGTAGCGGAAGCCGGTTTGAAACCGTTATTTATTATTGAGGCGCAAACGCTTTTTGGTTTGCGCGAATAAAGGTGGTACCACGGATAACTCCTTCGTCCTTTTTGACGAATGGAGTTTTTTTGTATTCACTTTTATTCACTTAGCTGTTTTTGCAACTAAAGAGGAGGAGTTCAAATGTCAACAGAAAATTTATCAATGCCGACGAAATATGAGCCGCAGTCGATTGAAGCAGGCCGTTATGAATGGTGGCTGAAAGGGAAGTACTTCGAAGCGCAGCCTGAAAGCGGGAAAGAGCCGTATACGATCGTCATTCCGCCGCCGAACGTAACAGGCAAGCTCCATTTAGGGCATGCTTGGGATACGACGCTGCAAGATATTCTTATCCGGATGAAGCGTATGCAAGGCTACGATGCTTTGTGGCTGCCAGGAATGGACCATGCAGGTATTGCAACACAGGCGAGGGTTGAAGAAAAGCTTCGGGAAGAAGGGAAATCCCGCTATGATCTTGGCCGTGAAAAATTCCTTCAGGAAACGTGGAAATGGAAAGATGAATACGCTGGCCATATCCGGGCGCAATGGGCGAAACTAGGTCTTGCTCTCGATTATTCCAGGGAACGTTTCACGTTGGATGAAGGATTGTCAAAAGCAGTCCGCGAAGTATTCGTCAAGCTTTACGAAAAAGACTATATTTACCGTGGCGAGTATATTATCAACTGGGATCCGGCAACGAAAACGGCACTTTCGGACATCGAAGTAATCCATAAGGATGTTCAGGGTGCATTCTATCATATGCGCTATCCACTGGCAGACGGAACGGGCAGCATTGAAATTGCTACGACGCGTCCTGAAACAATGCTTGGCGATACTGCTGTAGCCGTTCACCCGGAAGACGAACGCTACAAGCATCTGATCGGCAAAACGGTAAAGTTGCCGATTGTCGGACGTGAAATCCCAATCATCGCAGATGATTATGTCGATATGGAATTCGGTAGCGGTGCGGTGAAGATCACTCCGGCACATGATCCGAATGACTTTGAAATCGGGAATCGCCACGACTTGCCTCGCGTGCTTGTCATGAATGAAGACGGCAGCATGAACCAACTGGCAGGCAAGTACGAAGGGATGGACCGCTTCGAATGCCGAAAAGCGATCGTCAAAGACTTACAGGAACTTGGTGTTCTATTCAAAATTGAAGACCACTTGCACTCCGTAGGCCATTCAGAGCGCAGCGGAGCAGTCGTTGAGCCGTATTTGTCAACGCAATGGTTCGTTAAAATGGCGCCGCTTGCAGAAGAGGCGATCAAGCTCCAGCAATCCGAAGGGAAAGTCAATTTCGTTCCGGAGCGCTTTGAAAAGACATATTTGAACTGGATGGAAAATATCCATGACTGGTGCATTTCCCGTCAACTTTGGTGGGGGCATCGCATTCCTGCTTGGTATCATAAAGAGACTGGCGAAATCTACGTTGGCCATGAAGCTCCACAAGATATCGAGAACTGGAATCAAGAGGAAGATGTCCTTGACACATGGTTTTCGTCCGCATTATGGCCGTTCTCAACAATGGGCTGGCCGGATCTTGATAATGAAGAGTTCAAGCGCTACTATCCGACGGATGCGCTCGTAACTGGCTACGACATCATTTTCTTCTGGGTTTCCCGGATGATTTTCCAAGGGCTCGAATTCACGGATCAACGTCCATTTAAAGATGTGCTCATCCACGGTCTTGTCCGAGCGGAGGATGGCCGCAAAATGTCGAAATCCCTAGGCAACGGAATCGACCCTATGGAAGTGATCGACAAATACGGTGCAGATGCATTGCGCTATTTCTTATCTACTGGATCCTCGCCAGGTCAGGATCTTCGTTATTCAACGGAAAAAGTTGAAGCGATCTGGAACTTTGCGAATAAAATCTGGAATGCATCCCGATTCGCTTTAATGAATATGGATGGCATGACGTATGATGAGATCGATCTCTCAGGAGAAAAATCCGTTGCGGATGCTTGGATCCTTACACGGTTGAATGAAACGATCGAACAAGTGACGAAGCTTGCAGAGAGATATGAATTCGGTGAAGTCGGCCGTGCGCTTTACAATTTCATCTGGGATGACTTCTGTGACTGGTATATTGAAATGGCGAAATTGCCGTTGTACGGTGAAGACGAAGCGGCGAAGAAGACGACTCGTTCGGTTCTCGCTTACGTTCTTGACAACACGATGCGCCTCTTGCATCCGTTGATGCCGTTCATTACGGAGGAAATCTGGCAGAACCTTCCGCATGAAGGGGAGTCGATCACGGTCGCGGCTTGGCCAGTAGCTGACCCTGCATTGACGGATAAGGAAAAAGCGTCTGATATGAAGCTTCTCGTCGACCTCATTCACGCAGTCCGCAATATTCGTGCTGAAGTGAATACGCCGATGAGCAAAAAAGTGCCACTTTATATTGCGGCGAAAGACGAAGCGACTGTTTCCATTCTGGAAGCGAACCGCAGCTATATCGAACGTTTCTGTAATCCGGAAACACTCGAAATCGGAGTTGGCATTTCAGCGCCGGGCAAATCGATGTCAGCGGTTATCACCGGTGCAGAACTATTCCTTCCGCTTGAAGGATTGCTCAATATCGATGAAGAAATAGAGCGGTTGAAGAAAGAATTGGCGAAATGGGAAGGTGAAGTGAAACGCGTCCAAGGAAAACTTTCCAACGAGCGATTCATCTCAAAGGCGCCTGAAGCAGTAGTCGAGGAAGAACGCGCGAAAGAGAAGGACTACTTGGAGAAGAAATCCGCAGTTGAACGCAGGATTGAAGAATTGAAAGAGATCTAATGCAATATGAAAAGAGTTGGTCCTCCAGAAATGGAGTTGACCAACTCTTTTTTGTTAAATAAAGTTAGAACGCGCTCATAAACTCGTGCAAATGCTCATAAATTCACGCAGACGCTCATAAACTCATGCAAACGCTCATAAACTCGCGCAAGCGCTCATAAATCGCGTTAAGCGCTCATAAACTCGCCTAGGCGCTCATAAACGTGCGAAAACGCTCATAAACCCTCATTAACCCTCTAACTTCTTCTTTACATACTCCAGCAATTTCTCCGCAACCGAAAAATCATGCGTCACATACAGCGAACGGGCGCCTACCGGATCTTCGATTTCATTCAACAGCCAACCGCCATCAGGCAATAAAAGAAAATCGATGCCGATATAATCGCTCTTTAAAGCTTTTGCAAGTTTACGGACTTCATTTTCCTGTAAAGGCGATAGTGAATACTTCTCCACAGAGCCGCCGAGAGTATAATTCGATTTGAAGGAATCACTTCCAGTCCGTTTAACTGCACCCAACACTTCCTCTCCAAGTATGAAAACTCGGACGTCCGTTGCGCTGGACTCGATATACGGCTGGGCAATCAATCGTCTGTCTGCGAACTTTGAGATAACCTCTTGTGCTACATCCATCGTTTGGCAAAGGAATACTTCACTTCCGCCGTGGCCATCAGTTGTTTTCAGAACAACTGGCAGGGGAGGAAGGTCTAGTATTGACTTGACCTTTGTCGCTGGTACAACTGAAACGCCTAACAGAGTCGCAAGCTCGAATGTCTTCAATTTATCATTGGCAATCCTGTTCACTTCCGACCGGTTGATTACCCGGAATCCCGCTGATTCCCACCTTTCCGCAAGCATTGGGTTGCGATCGCGGAATATAATGAAATCCGCATCTTCCAAAGGCTCTTCCTCGTCAACAAGCAGCGTCAACGAACTATCCATTGCGGCTGCATGCTTCATCAAATCATCAATAAATCCTCGATTACGCTCCGCCTCAGTTGAAGAATAATAAAGATGCCCCTTCATCTCAATTTATCTAGAATATAGCTGATCATCCTATCCGCAACGTTAATGCCCGTCACGTTATAAATATTGCGGATATGAGCCGCTGCATTCACTTCACAGACGAGCGGCGCTTCATTTTCACCGAATAAAAGATCCACCCCTGCAAATTCTGCACCGACCGCTTCGGCTGCCCGAATAGCCAATTCCTCTTGCTCCTTACTCAACTCAATGACACTCGCCACACCGCCGTTTGTAATATTCGCCCGGAAATCCGTCTCTGAAAAACGATGCATCGCCGCTACAACTTCACCGCCAACAATATTCACTCGGATATCACGTCCTCTGCTCGTCGCGATAAACTGTTGGAATACATAATCGACGCCGCGCAATTCATCCACCTTCGCATAGAAATCTTCTTCCGTTTCAATCAAATATACTTTCATCCCGAATGAGCCATGCCCTTCTTTAATAATCATCGGCAAACCAAGTTTTTCAAGCACCTTTTCATAATAGCCCGAGCCTTCAATCGTGAAATTCGGATACACTTTCGGTGCGATGATCGTTTCCGGCATCGCGATATTGCGCATTGCAAGTTGTATGTATTGCTTTGCTTTATTATCACAAGTCTCAATAACTTCGGGGTCATTGAAGACAGGGATGCCTGCGTTCTTCAAGAATGTCGCCAGCAAGATATCCTTGTCCAGGAAGACAACAAAGTCAGGGCGCTCCTCCAGCTTTTCGTTCAATGCCATATGCACTTCATAATTTTTCTTGAGTATTCCCTCGATACCTGCACGAATAGCGGCGTCTTTCAAAAGCTCCGCCTGATCACGGAATTTATCACTCGTCAAACTTCCATTATAGATGACCCAACATTTTTGCATTTCGTTCCCTCCGGCCGTGATATACTACTCCTATGCTGATTTTACCATAAGGAGCGAATGTTTTGATTCCAAAATTAGATGTATATAAAGAACGATTTGACATAAATAGTGATGATGAAATAAAGCCGGGACTCGATTGCATCCGTGCTGCCCTTCGGAAAGTCGGAAATCCGGAAAAGGGGTTGCGGGTCATCCATGTGGCGGGCACGAACGGCAAAGGCTCCACCATCGCTTATATGGAATCCATCTTGAAAGAGCATGGATTTTCGACAGGCGTCTTTTCATCTCCGGCATTGGTCGATGTGCATGACCAAATCCGTATGAATGGCATGCCAATCAGCCCGGAAGAAATGGACAAGACTTTCATGACGATGAAAGAAGCGGGGCTTAGCGGCATGTTAACCGATTTTGAATTGTTGACAGTTGCGGCCTTCATTACATTTGAACGGCTGTCTCCGGATTATGTCTTGCTTGAATGCGGAATGGGAGGCAGTTTGGACAGTACGAATGTCGTTATGCCGCTCGTCTCTGTCATCCCTTCGATCGCATTGGATCACGTCGGGTTTCTTGGGGAGACGATTGAGGAAGTTGCTGGCCATAAGGCGGGGATCATTAAAGAGGATACGCCCGTAGTTGTAGGACCCCTGACAAATGAGGCAATGGAAGTGATCCGAATGAAAGTACAAGAGACAAAAAGCGAATTGCTTATATATGGGGAAGCCTTCGACCTATTACATGGCGAGTTCATTGGAGAGTCATTTCAGGTGTCAATTAAGGAACGTAGGATGAAAGGCCCTCATCAGGCGATAAATGCGGCAATCGCAATCGAGGCATTGCTGCACGCGAAAATCTCTCTGAATGAGGAATTTGTTGCGAAAGGTGTTGCAGCTGCATCATTGCCTTACCGATTCCAGGAAATCAATGATGGTGTCTTTATCGACGGGGCACATAACCCGGCTGCTGCCAAAGCACTCACCGAGACGATCAAGTCTGAATTCCCCGGTGAAAAAGTAGACTTTATCATTGGTATGTTGAAAACGAAAGACATTAAAAACACGCTTGATGAATTGATTCCTGTCGCCGCTTCCTTCACTTTCGTCACTTTTCCCCATCCGCAAGCTGCCTCAGGAGAGGAATTAATGTCCAGTTGTCAGTATAATAGAAAAAGGGTGACAAAACAAATAGATGATACTATAATACTAAGTAGGAGAAATGATAGGAAGATAATAGTCTCAGGGTCCCTCTATTTGATTAGCAGTCTTTTGGACTAGTGAATTCATCGAGGCTAGATCGCTTTCAATTTGGACAACTCCCTATTATTTCATATAAAGTAAATATGGATCTTTAAAAGGGGGGCATGAAGGGTGTCTGAAAAAAAGTGGTCTACACTCAGTCTATTTATCATTTGGTTGCTCATCGTTCCCCCCGGAATCAGTTATTTTCTTATAACTCAAATGCCTGAAAGCATCAATGTTGTCTATTTGGCCCTTTTTATTCTATTTGGAGTGCTGACAGCTCTTTTTCCGATTAAGCGGGATGGAAAACCGATCACGTTAGTCATGTGGGCGACGTTGCCGGCCTTCCTCATGTATGGAATTGCAATTGAAATGATTGTTATGCAACTCTCTATTATTGCCACACTCTTTGTGTCCAAGAGGTATCAAAAGCAATCACACCGATTTTTCCTAAACTCCATAATGATGTTCATTTTATCCCTTGTAGCTGCCGCCGCCTTCTATGTAGTCGGTGTGCAACCCGGCTCAATGGACTTCTGGCCGCTTCTGATGGGTGTCGCAGTATATAGGTTGGTCCATACGACTACGAATTTCGGTTTGTTGAATATGTATTTTGAAGCAAAAGGAACGAAAAAAACTTACACGATAAAAGACATTATCTTCGAGTACGCGACATTCATAATTATATTGCCATTGGCTCTTACCTTCTATTTGACACTTAATATGGTCGGCATCGCTTCTTTTTTACTATTAGGGTTTCCTTATTTCATGACAATTGCTATTATTCGTCTGCATAGCCGCTCCGAAAGTATTAATGAGTATATAAAAATAGCAGGGCAAATTGGAAGTGACCTTTCCGTCATGACGGATGAAGAGTCAGTTTCCACAGAATTTATCAAGAAGACGAGTGAGTTATTCAGAGCCGATTATGTCTTTCTCTTCACGAATCATGATCAATGGCTAGAGCTGGAAAAATGGTATGAAAGAAATCGGTTTGTCAAAAGATCTTTCCAGACAATCCCGATCGGTGAAGGCATTGCAGGGAAGATATTGGAGACGAAGGAGCCGGTCATCTACTCGAAGCGTAAAGACTGGGAACAACAAGCAACGGTTTCGGCTCCTGATGACATGGAAAGCGTTCTTTGCATCCCATTGGCCCATAACAATGAAACGAAAGGAATCCTCCTCTTAGGTTCCAATCGGAAAGCCGCATTCGGGGATCATCAGTTGAAGATTTTGGATTTGCTCGGGTCGTATTATATTGTAGCTCTCGAAAAAGCAAGCTACGTACAAGAGGCATTGCAACGTAGTGAAAGATGTGCATTGACGAAACTATATAATTACCGGTATTTGGAAGAAAGATTGCACTTTGAAATGAATCGTATGAGCATGGGGGATATCGATGATTTATCTGTCATTATGCTTGATATCGATCATTTTAAAAAAGTGAATGATACTTTCGGCCACCAGAGCGGAAACGATATCTTATACGGTCTGGCAAGAATTCTAGAGAAAGCACTGCCGGATTATGGAACGATCGGACGGTATGGGGGCGAGGAGTTTGTCTATTTATTGCCGGACTTCTCAAAAGCAGAGGCAGTCGCATTTGCAGAACGTCTCCGATTGCTCATCAGGCAGCATGTCTTTACAATCATCCCCGATTTAGGTGATGACAAGTATCCGGTGAAAGTGTCCATCACATCCAGTGTCGGAGTAGCGAATGCACCAAACGACACCGATGAAGCGATGAATTTATTGCGCAATGCAGATCGAGCTTTATACATCGGGGCGAAGCAAGCGGGAAGAGACCGGGTTGCTGAATATGTAAGATGACAGAGGAGGGAATAGGAATTGATAGTGACAGCTCATCAAAAAAGAACGATCTATATTCTGTGGCTTCTTATCGTTCCTATAATTTTTTACATTGCCCTCAACTTCTTTCCGGCGGCATCATACGATTATGTAGATATGGTCATCTATTTAAGCATTTTAATTGCAACATTGATGACTTCAATAGCATTGGACAATGTAAGTATTACATTGGAAAGATGGGTCATTTTCTCAATCTTTTTTCAATACGGTATTGTGGCTGAAATGATATTCATGCAAATAGCGATTTTTGTTTTGCTTTACACTTTGAAGTCTCCGACGCCAAAAGGTTTTCGGTTAGGATTTAACTCAATCAATTTTGCTGTAGTTTCCGTACTAAGTGGCTCCATATTTTACGCTATCGGAGGATCACTTCAAGAGATGTCATTAGGTTCATTCTTGCTCTCAGGTTTCCTTTATGCATCCGCATATTCATTGATTAATTGTACAATCATCTATATCTATTTAAGATGGCTGAAAGCCGAAACTTCACGAATAATAAAAATAGCATGGTGGGATTATGTTTCCACAATACTCCTCCTACCGTTTGCTATTACGTTTTGTCTTCTTATGCAGCAATTTGGCAGTAAAGCATTTTTGCTGATTGGCGTTCCATTTATAATTGTCCTGCTCGTGTCAAGCAACTATATGAAGTCGAACAAGTTGAATGAAGTCTTATCCTCATCCACGGTAATCGGCCATCAGCTGGCGGAAAGATTACGAGTCGAGGATGTGTTCCTCACATTCATTGATAAAATCAAAGATGTTATCACTTACGACAGCGCCTATATCGTTGATTTAAGGATGGGTGAAAACCTCGTTATGCTCGCACATAAAGAAGGCGAATTTTGTAACGGTGAGGCGAACAGATTTTCATTTCCACAAAAGAAGTCCGAAGGGGATGGCTTGGACGTGGAATCGACAAAGTTGTTTTTGAATAAAAAGAGTATCAGCTCGCTCGTAGGATATACATTCGACCCCGCCGTTGAAAGTGTTATGACGGCTCCAATTAAGAGGAACCAAAAGACGGAAGCCTTCCTGATCCTGACTTCCAATCAACGGTATGCATTTGAAGAAATGCAAGTGAAGATTGTGGATCTCTTGACCGGCTATTTTGCAACCGCAGTCGAAAAAGCAAGATATTATGAGCGGACCGTGGAAAAAAGTGTACGATGCGGATTGACAGGGCTTTACAATTTCCGTTATTTAGAATCAAAGCTGGATGAAGAAGTTATCCGTTACCACACTGGCGAAATCTCCACCATGTCCGCAATCATTCTCGATATCGACCACTTCAAGTCTGTCAACGATACGTACGGCCACCAAAGCGGAAATGATCTGCTTTGTACATTCGCGGCACTCTTAAGAAGCTACCAAACATCTGAAATGACATTGGCCAGGTACGGCGGCGAAGAGTTCGTAATGATCCTGCCGAATTATGAAAAAGATGAAGCTGTGGATCTTGCTGAGACAATTCGAAAAGAAGTGGAAGAATCCAATTTCAGGATCATACCGGATTTATCCGAGGACCGTGAACCGACAATCGTCAACATGACAGTGAGCGTTGGAGTCGCAACAATGCCGATGGACGCAAAAGACGGAAAAGAATTGCTGCGCAATGCAGATAGGGCGCTATATATCGGCGGCAAACAGGCAGGCCGCAACCGGGTAGGGGTTTATGAAGAAGAAAAAGAGAATGTGGTAAGTTGAAGACCGGCGGATGTCGGTCTTTTTCTATGATTTTTTACTATTTTTATTGACTAGTTGATTAGTTCAGACAGATTTTGTATGCTGTAAGTAATAGAACCATAAAAAGGTAGGCGATGTTTCCAATGAGAGGCCATGAGGTTAATGAAAAAGGGATGACCCTTGTCGAAATCCTGGCTGCCCTCGTCATATTGGGCATCGTCTTTGTTGGGTTTATGTCGATTTTTCCGCAGATGACTAATTTTAATGAGAAGACTGAGATGAAGTTGAAATCTATGAATGAGGCTAGAGTGTTATTAGATAGTTTTCAAAAATCATATACATCAAATGAATTCAAATCTGCTTTCACATCAGAAAAAGGATATTCTCTTATAAATAAAAAGGAATGGGTTCGGACCGATGGACGAATTGAATATCGTATTAAAAAAGACGCCACTTTAGAAGCGGGAGATGCAAAAGGTGAGAAGAGCCTACATGAAATTCATATTTCAATTCAGAAGGACGGCAAAGTTATCAGTAAGACGTTCGGCTATATTGAGGTCGTCAACTGAGAAAATAGCTAAAGTGCCGGCCCGTCAATTGGGAATGACGTTAGTAGAGGTGCTTGCTGTTCTTCTGCTGACTTCACTTGTCATGATATCGATTTGGACAACGGTACTTACGAGTATGAAATATAATATTACGGAAACTAAAAAGTTAAGGATACAGGAAGAGGCCAATTATATAATTGCTGAAATGCAAAGGATTCATAGGCAGTGTGATCATTATGAAATTGAAATAGAAGACACGAAAATAGCGATGAAAAATTGTGAGGGACCCATAAATGGTAAGGTAATAAGCGAACGATTCAATTTCCGAGGAACATCCTATTGGGAAGGCAAAGTCGATGCAAAAAGAGAAAACGCAAATGTTGATTTTAATTTATTCATAAAAGACCTTGAGAATGAAAAGCTAAATGTTGAGCTTAATACGAGAATAACACGATATAAAGTACAGTAAGTGAATGGGGGAATTACCTATGAAATATCGTAATGAACAAGGATACGCTCTACTTTTAGTCTTGTTCTTAATCGTATTCATAATTACAATCACCGCTGTCTTTTTACGAGGTTCAGTTAGTAATGCCAAGCAAGAACAGCTAACTGATGTTAGCCACTTGAAAGTGGTAGCAGCGGAGGCAGGGGTCGATTATTATAAGAATTACCTTTCAAATTTTTACTTTTCAATTGTGCCGGACCTGGAAAGATTCATCCAGGAAGATATAAAAAAGCAGCTTAACAACCTCAATAATAAAGCTAAAGTTATTGACTATAATATAACCAGAAAAAATACAACAAAAGAATTAGAGAGGATTTTTAATAAAGAAATTTTGGGGAGTTCAAAAGGAAAGAATATCGAACAATATAGTTTTGAAGTAGAAGCTACTTCTGTCACAGGGTTCCCCGAAACGTATACCGTTATTGTGGAAGGGATTTCAGTCGGTAGAAAAAATGGAACTGGGAAAGTGATTTCATTTGAGCAGTTATTTAATATACCCGACCTAAGCGGATCATCGAATTCAAGTGGGGGTGGGATGGGATCCACTCCTAATATGCATAAACTTTATCCGGATAATGTAGGGGCTACTGATTGTGAAATTAATAAGAAGTTATCAAAGGTGACATGTAAAGGTGCTAAAAATGGCGGGTATGATAGTGTGTATAACTCAACTGTTTATTTTTCGGATGGATTTGTTGGTCCTAATGGAAATTTTGACGTGAGATACTCTAAATTATATAGCAAAGGTGCTTTAGAAGTTCATGTATTCAATAATCTGAATGAGTCAGACCTAATTATAGATGGCAGTTTTAAGGTGAAGCAAAACATGAATAATATTAATAACTCTTCGATTAAAGTTAACGGAGCATTGGACATTAATAGTAACGTGCAGAATATGACTAAATCTACAATGATAATTAGAGGAGCTGCCCATTTTAAGGGGCACTTGGATCTTCACAACTCACTTGTTTGCGTTAGTGACTCATCTAAAGTAGAAGGAAATTTAACTGTTGGACAAGGGAGTAAACTAATTCACATGGAACACTTTATAGTTAGTGGGAAAAAGGAAATACACGGAGAGATGATTCAAGTAAACAGTGAGAATGAGGTTTGGGAACAATGTAAATTAGGAAATAGTAACTCGGTTGGATGGACAAGTCCAATCATAGAAGATGTAAACTATGAATAATTTGGGGTCTATAATGAAATTAGATGGATGAGATAAGTACATGAAAGAAGGTGTTCAAAGTGAATAGAAAGATAGTTACTATTATTATAGCGTCCTTATTCCTTTTGTTTATAATATCAGGTGTCGCTTTGGCATCGGATTTCCGCTTCAACAAACATTACGCTGAGTACACATTCATTGGCCCTTTCAACATATCCAACAAGAATGCAAAACAAGCAAAATCAAAATTAGCATCGAACCTATCAGAACTTCAGACCAAATTAGAAGTAAACTTAATCTATCAAGACTTCCAATTCCCACTTCCACCTGAAACAATCAAATTCGATATCGATATGACCCTTGCTAACACGAATTCTGGTGAGGACAATCCAATTATCGCAACTGTTTCCCGTGAAGGATTGCAAACCGTTCTGAGCCAGGAACTTCCCAAGATTCAGCTCTCGGAAAACGCAATCAATTCGGTCGCTACAGGCATTGAAGAGGAATTACAAACAGGGATCATGCCTATAAATGTCCATATAACTGATTATCTTGGAGCCGGTGAGGTACAGAATGAAATTCTCACATCATCCGAATATAGCATTGACAGTATCTCGCCTGCTTTATCAAAAGCGATTCATGCATTGGACCAATCAGTTATAGGACCATTTGAATCTTTTTCCATGTCGGAGGTATTGACAAGTCCTGAAATCGGACCGCTTATTGATGAGGAAATGACATTGCTTTCATCCATTTTATATAGCGCAGTTCTCCAAACAAATTTCCAAGTCGATGAGCGGAATGTCGGTACAGTTGTGTCTTCAACTATTCAACCCGGTTTCGAAGCGGCAATGAACCAGACATTAGGTCTCGACCTAAAGTTTACGAACTCGAACAAGACGGATTTCACCATCCGGGCAGCCTGGTCATCTGGCACGATACACGTTTCGATTGAAGGCAGGCCGTTCTATTACACTTATGAACCTAGAGTTTCTAAATTAGAAACATATAAACCGAAGACTGTGCGTCAATACAGCACGTTTATCGATGATGGACAGGTCGTTGTTTCACACGAAGGCAAAGAAGGCATCGAAGCGATTGTAACACGCACGCTGTCTGTTGACGGAAAAGTTATTGATACGGAGAATATTTCCGAGGACTTTTATGCACCAATCCATCGGGTTGAAATTCATCCACTGTCTAAAGATAAAGGATCTGCAACAGAAGACCCAATAGAGGCAGATAGTACTACTGACGAGGTAGTAGCCCCCCCACTTAATAACGAGACACAAACAAATCTAGATACTAAAACATATAATCCGGGAAAAGTGGAATCGAAAAACACCAATGCTGTTGATAAAACCAACACCAATGAGTCGACTGAAGAGGAAGTCATTTACGATAAAAGTGGCCTTCCGATATCAGGAAAATGACCGAGGCAGACAAGTGAAAGAGGGATGTAAATGGCGACAACACGAAAACGACTGGGCGATTTGCTTGTTGAATCTGGACTCGTTACAGACGCCCAGCTCCAAACTGCATTGGAGGAAAAACCTAGAGATCAAAAACTCGGGGACGCACTTCTCCAAAGAGGTTATATAACCGAACAACAATTAATTGAAGTGCTCGAATTTCAGTTAGGGATTCCTCACGTCAATCTATTCAGATACCCATTTGACCCCAAGCTGTTCAACGTTGTTCCGAAAGAATTTGCGAAAAGAAATTTGCTCGTACCATTGAAAGCTGACGGAGACAGGCTGTTTGTAGCAATGTCTGACCCCATGGATTATTTAGCCGTCGACGACTTGCGGTTGTCAACAGGATTCCATATTGAAACAGCTATCGCTTCTAAGGATGATATTTTACGAACAATATCGAAGTATTACGAAGATGAATTGCTGGAAGACTTTTTCATTGAACAACCAGAAGAAACAAGGGAGCAGCAAGATGAACTGACCGATCTTGATTCCCCGATCGTCCGTCTTGTAAATCAGTTATTGTCGTCTGCCATTACGCAGAAGGCGAGCGACATCCATATAGACCCCCAGGAGCATCAAGTCGTCATCCGGTTCCGGGTCGATGGGATGCTGAAGACGGAACGGTATTTGCCGAAACATATGCAAGCCATGCTCACAGCACGAATTAAAATCATGTCGAGCCTTGATATTACGGAGCATCGAGTGCCGCAAGATGGGCGGATCAAAGCGACAATCGATTTCCGTCCGATCGATCTGCGGGTTTCTACATTGCCTACCGTATTCGGCGAAAAAGTCGTCATGCGGATTTTGGATTTGAGCAGCTCGCTGAACGATTTAATGAAATTGGGCTTCAGCCAAGTCAATATGGAGCGATTCATGAAGGAGATCGAGCGTCCGAACGGAATCGTTCTCATTTCCGGGCCGACCGGGTCGGGTAAATCATCCACTCTTTATGCTGCGTTGAATAAATTGAACAAAGAAGAAGTAAATATTATAACCGTTGAAGATCCGGTTGAATATCAACTGGAAGGCATCAATCAGATTCAAGTGAATTCCGCGGTCGGTCTAACATTTGCGAACGGATTGCGCTCAATCCTTAGGCAAGATCCCGATATTGTCATGGTAGGTGAAATCCGTGACCGTGAAACGGTGGAAATTGCAATTCGTGCTTCATTGACAGGTCATCTTGTTCTTAGCACGATTCATACGAATGATTCCATCGCGTCGATTACGCGATTGATCGATATGGGCGTCGAGCCGTTTCTTGTAACTGCGTCCGTGAATGCAATCATTGCACAACGGCTCATTCGTCGGGTTTGCCGGGATTGCGGACGGGAAATGGTTGCATCAAACCGGGAGAAGGAGATTTTTGCAAAACGCGGTATGGAAATTGAAACGATTGTCCGTGGGCCAGGCTGCGCAGCTTGCAATATGACCGGATACCGGGGTAGGGTAGCAATTCACGAAGTGCTCGTTATCAACGACGAAATGCGCGAAGTGATCAATAACCATGGCACGCCTGCAATGCTGAGAGAAATCGCGATGCGGAACGACACTGTGTTTTTGATTGATGATGGATTGGAGAAAGTGAAGCAGGGCATCACTACTACGGAAGAAGTTTTACGTGTTTCACTTATCGAATAGGGGTATAGCTATGAATGAACCAATAAATTCAATATTAGAAAAAGCATTTGAATTAGAAGCGTCTGACATCCATTTGACAGTCGGCGTGCCTCCTGTTTTCCGGATACATGGAGAATTGAAACGTTATGGGGAAGTGTCCATGGATGATGAATTTACTGAGGAAGCGGCCAAATCGACTATTCCGGAAAAGTTATTCGGGGCATTTCTGGAGAAGGGCCAGATTGATTATTCATATGAATTGAAGGGAATCGCACGTTTCCGTGTCAATGCGTTTCAGCAGCGCAGTTCAATTTCGCTTGCCTTTCGGACAATCCCGACGATCATTCCATCTATTGATGAACTGCAAGTGCCCGGGATCTTAAAGTCGTTGGCTGAAACTCCCCAAGGTCTTATTTTGGTTACAGGTCCTACAGGTTCGGGGAAATCGACAACGCTTGCAGCGATGATCCGTTATTTGAATGAGACGTCTCGCAAACACATTATCACTCTAGAAGATCCCATTGAATATGTTCACTCCCATCAAGCTTCCATCATCGACCAACGGGAAGTCGGCTTCGACACAAGCACTTTTGCAGATGGATTGCGTGCATCTTTACGGCAGGACCCCGATGTAATTCTAGTAGGGGAGATGCGGGATCTTGAGACGATTTCAACTGCCATCACTGCGGCTGAAACGGGGCATCTTGTTCTGGCGACGCTTCATACTTGGAGCGCTGCTTCGACGATCGACAGAATCATAGACGTCTTTCCGCACGGACAGCAATCCCAAATCCGTGTTCAGTTGGCTGGCGTATTGACAGCTGTTTTGTCGCAACGTCTGTTTCCTACTGTTGACCGGAAAGGGAGGAGAGTAGCAACCGAATTGATGATCAACAATTCCGCGATTTCAAACTTGATACGCTCGGAAAAGGTCCATCAAATACCTAATGTCATTCAGACGAATCGATCAATGGGAATGCATATGATGGACACTTCGGTCAGGCAGCTTCTTGACCGAGGGCTCATTTCATATGAATCGGCAGTGCCGTATATCGAAGGTGATGATTGATGGCTAGGTTCAAATATGATGGCCGTGATGCAAATTCAAAAAGATCCGGCGTCATTGTTGCTGCGAATAAACGGGAAGCTGCGTTGAAATTGAAGAACCAAGGAATCCGGGTAACCAATTTGACCGAGCAGGCCGAAACGGTTCTCACGAAAGAGATCCATCTTGGAAAACCGATAAAGCGGACCCAATTCATCATGTTCCTTCGCCAATTTTCGACATTGCTTCGGGCAGGAGTCACGATTGTGGAGTCGATTCGAATACTTTCTTTGCAGGTCGAATCGAAGCCATTCCAAAAGATTTTAGTATCGGTAGGGGATGATCTGCGGGGAGGCGGTTCGCTATCCGATACGTTAATGAAGCACCCGAAAGCGTTCGAGCCATTAGTCATTAACATGATAAAAGCCGGAGAAATGTCAGGTACAGTCGATGATTCGCTGGACAGGCTTGCGGAGCATTACGAAAAAGCGCATATGACTAAACAGAAGGTTATATCTGCAATGTCTTACCCAATTGTAGTTGGTATCGTTGCAATTGGCGTCGTCATTTTCCTGTTGTCCTTCGTCGTCCCGATGTTCGTGGATCTGTTCGCAAGTGTTGGTGGCGAACTTCCATTGTTGACACAATTCGTTTTGAAGGCCAGTAATTTCATGGTGGCATATTGGTATCTTTTCATTCTAGCTGTGTCTGCATTAGTAGTTGGCATAGTCATGATGCGTAACAATAAGGAAGGTAAATACTTGCTGGACTCTTTTCTGTTACGACTTCCCATCTTCGGCGATCTAATGAAGAAATCAGCGCTAGCCACATTGACGAGGACGCTCAGTTCCTTATTTGCGAGTTCAGTTCCGATTTTGCAGGCATTGTCGATGACGGAAAAGATTGTAGAAAACGAAGTTATTTCTCGGGTCGTTGGCGAATCAAGACAATCATTGGAACGAGGCGGATCATTGACAGAGCCGATGGCCGACCATTGGGCGTTTCCACCCCTCATTCCCCATATGATCTCAATCGGGGAGCAGACCGGGTCGCTTGATGCGATGCTTGGAAAAGTGGCTGACTTCTATGAAAAAGAAGTCGATGCCTCGACGGATCGACTAAAAGCATTGATTGAGCCATTAATGATAGTCCTTTTGGCGGGTTTAGTCGGAACTATAGTACTGTCGATTCTATTGCCGATGTTCAGTTTGTTCACGGAAATAGATAATATGTAACGAATTTTGTCGAAAAATAAATATTTACTTAAAAATCCAGTTTGATAGTTTCATTTCAACTAGTAGTTTGGTATTCTTAACTTGAAATTGGAAATTAGGGAGAATAGGGAGGAATAATGATGAAAAAGTTATTACAAAAACGTTTAAGAAATGAAAAAGGGTTAACACTCGTCGAGCTTTTGGCGGTAATTGTAATTTTGGGGATTATTGCAGCCATAGCTGTGCCCGCGATTGGCGGAATTATCGAAAGTTCAAGGATAAAAGCTCAGTTTTCAGATGGCCAAAATGTTCTCTCGGCGGCCAATCTATACTTTATAGAAAATCCTGGGGCCGACCCAGTTACTATTGAAGAATTAGTCGATGGGGATTACTTAGACAATGCAGGAAGCTTCGATGCAGATAATGATGGTACAGTCACATATAAAAAGGGAGGAAATGAATTGGACGCTACTACCAAGACTGAAAAAGGTAAAAAAGTGAACTTTACTGCGGCGACAATTTCTAATATTAACGAGGCAGATGCCAAAGAAGGAAATTCTCCTTCAGTTACATTTGTAGATTAATTATCTACCCTTTCATTTTTCACTCTGTTGTATATTTTTAGTTATAGAAAACTTAAAATTTCTAATTGTGATTTTCCCCAAAATACATTGTTAATCTTTTGATAATTAAAGTTTATTTTGAGATTAACTTAGGAGCTAGCAAAATGTCTTTCTTCTCACGCCGCAAACAGCCGGCAACACTCACAATTGAAGATGATGCCGTCCGTTTTGTCCGTTTGAAGTCGCAAGATCCGCTTGTCATCGATGTTGCGGAGGAAGTTGCGCTTCCGCCGAATACGGTCGTCGAGGGGAAGATTGTCGATGCGGAAGCACTGGTGGTCATTTTGGAAGGGCATTTGAAGGAGTGGGGCATTGCGAAGCGCGATGTCCAGTTCCTTGCTCCTGATACATATGTGATGATTCGGAAGGTTCCTTATCCGGAAGATGTTCAGTCGGATGAATTGAAAGGGCATTTCTTCATTGAAATAGGTTCGACAATTTATTTGCCATTTGATGATCCGGTTTTTGACGTAGTTCCTTGCAGTTTGAATGAAGGAACGAAGGAAGCTATCTTAATCGCATCGAAGGAAAGCATTTTGGACAAGTACGAAGATGTGCTCAAAGCGGTGAGACTGAATCCCGTCGTTGCAGACATTGGACCACTTGCACTGTATCGCCTTGCTTACAAGGTGTACCAATTTGGCGGACATGAGCATGTTCTCATCGCTGATTTGCATGACGGTGTACTCACGGTATCAATTTTCCATAAACATTACCCGCTCTTCATGCGGCCTGTCGATCTGTCGCAATCCGCGGATCTTTCGATTGTTGCGGATGCTCATGTGGATCCCCATTCGATCACACCTACTACAATTGTGATGGAACTCGAGAAGCTGATGAACTTTTATCGATATAATTTACATAACGGAAGTGCTTCTATTACACATCTGCTCGTCAATGGCGAATACGGTGATATGGAAAAATTATTGTCTGCTATACGCGAGCGGTTTTCTATCGAAGCGGAGCGTTTGCTGAAAAGACCTTTGGAACTTCAAGATGGACAACAATTGCCCGCAACCTTCAATCGGACGATCGGGTTGGCATTGAAAGAGGTGTAGTTCATGCTCGTTGATATTAATCTATTGCCTGAAAAGGAGAGGGAGCGGTCGACGCTCCTCATTGCTGCACTTGTTGTTTTAGGTGCGGCTATTCTTTTTTGGGCGACTCTTTTTGTCTTATCCCTCTCCCTATCGAAAGAGACTGCCCGGGTGGAAACACAGATTGCTTCCTTGCATGCTACCCAGGAGACGATCCGGGAGAATATGCAGCCTTCGTCACATGCAGGTGATCGGGAGATACTTGCCTCTACCGTTGAATGGGCGGAAGCGTATCGGTACGATACATTGCCTTTATTGCGTGAAATGATCGCTTTATTGCCGGAGCGGGGCTTTTTTGTTTCGTTCGAATTTACAGCTCCTCATGAGTCGACAGTCGTTGTCCAATTTGATGATAAGTCAGATGCTGCCTATTATTTAACGAGGATCAAATCATCGACAGTCGTGTCGTCAGCGACAATGGAGTCGTTGGTGGCTGAAAGTCTTGATGAAGAAAGTCATTTGGAGACGCTACCCCGTTTTGCAGCGACTTATCATATTGAATACGTGGATGAACGCGGTGTTGTTGTCGAAATCGAAGAAACGATAGAAACTGATGGACAGGAGGATGACTCCGATGAGTAATTTGACAAAACGCCAAAAGGAGATGGGGCTCCTAGTGTTGTCGATTTTATTTCTGCTTATCCTTGCTGCGTATTCGTATTTCCAAATTTATGCACCCTCCAAAGAGTCAAATGAACGCGCTGCACAGACGTTGGCGAATGAACGGGATATCCTGTTTGCGTTGCAACGTCAAGAGGCGCAGCAAAGTAATACAGGGACATCCAACTCGCGTCCATTGCAGCAGAAGCTTCCAGTTAAGCCGCTAGAAGATCTGATCCTCCTGCAAGTTCAGAAGGCGGAAGTGAAGTCGGATGCCTTCGTCCATGAAGTGAATTTTTCCCTGGAAGAACCGATCATTGAAAATGCGCCTGAACAAGTTCAAAATGTGCTGCAGGCTGTCATTACAGAAGTGCACTTGGCAGCGGATGCGTATATGCAAATCGACCGGTTCATCGAAGAAATCGAATCGATGGAGCGCATCTTCATTATGGACCGTATAGAGTTCACAGCTCCTGATGAAGTGAGGACGATCGAACAAGAGGATGGTCCGATAGAATTAATTGTCACGTTCCATGCGTTATTCCGGCCGGATTTAGGGAATCTTGAAGATGAAGCGCCGAAAGTGGATGCTCCGTTACCGGCTGGTAAACAGGACCCGACGCCGATCAACAAAATGCCTGGACTAGGTGATAGTGAATGAACATTGTTTGGATATTTTTATTTTTCGTGTACGGCATCATTTTCGGTTCCTTCTTCAACGTCGTAGGTCTCCGTGTGCCGAAAAAGGAATCGATCATTGCTCCGCCATCCCATTGCACGAAATGCCATCGGAAGTTGCGTCTGCTTGATTTGATTCCTGTATTCTCCTATGTCGCTCTTCGCGGAAAATGCAGGGGATGCGGACAGAAGATCAGCCCAATGTATCCTTTTATGGAATTCTTAACTGGTGTTTTATTTGCATTTTCGTATTACCATATCGGTTTTACATATGAATTGATCATCGCGTTGCTTTTCGTCTCATTGCTGGTCATCATCACTGTATCCGATTACGCGTATATGCTAATCCCCGACAAAGTGCTTTTGCCGTTCGCCATCGCGCTTTTGTTCCTTCGGTGGCCAATCCCTACAACGCCGTGGTGGGATAGCTTGCTTGGGGCCGCAGTCGGTTTTACCGTGCTGTATCTTATTGCCGTCGTGTCGAAAGGTGGAATGGGCGGAGGAGATATCAAGTTGTTCTTCGTCATCGGGCTAGTGCTTGGGACGGTGAATACACTATTGACGTTGTTCCTCGCTTCGTTGATTGGTTCTGTCGTCGGTCTTTATGTATTGAAGAAAACCGGAAAAGGCAGGAAGACGCCTGTCGCATTCGGACCTTCCATTGCGGCGGCAGCCGTCATTTCGTATTTCTTCGGAGCAGACCTTGTCGAATGGTATCAGCATTTATTCATTTAAGTCGATAAATTTCTTGGAACAAGACGACATACGTCTTGTTCTTTTTCATGTCAAATTTGATACGGTTACTAAAAACGGGGTGGTCTGGCATGAACTTCAAGAAGAAATATTCGAAAGTGACAGTCGCGATGGCGATGCTGCACGGCGTCATCATTGGCATTGCAGCCGTGGCAATCGTAGGTTTCATAATTGTCGGTACGAATGGACAAGGGAAAGAAAAGGCGGGAGAAAAGGAAGTACTGGTGACTGATCCGCCTGCATCCGGTGAAACGACTCCTACTTCCGGTCCTGCAATTTCGCCGGAAGAAGCCCCTCTCCAACTGTTCGCTAAACAGCATGGTGTGTTTTCTAGCGTACAGTCGGCGCAGGAATTTGTGGCGCAGGATGTAAGTCTCGCAAAGGCAGCCGTACTAGAAATCGGGGGGCAGTTCTATGTGTGGAGCGCTGTTGGCATGCAGGAAGAGGAAATTGACGTGAGCGAATATGAGATGACGTTTAAAAAGCCGTTTTTCGCTGATATATCGTCTTGTTCCTCTGTCGGCGCTGGTAAATTAAGAAGCGCTCTGTCTGAAACCGAATTCTCCAAAATTAAAGTTTTAACAACTGTTGCGGAAGGTGAAGCGGATGATGAGAAAATTGCTGATTTCCGTAAGAATTTACTAGCATTGACAGTCTTCACATCTGATTTGCGTATTGTACGACTCCACCTGCTTTCCCAGTATTCTCATAAAAACGGCTGTGTGAAAATCAATTTTTAATGCGGGAAAACGGGACAAACTCTCGTTTTTGTCGATTTGTGAAAATTCCCATTATACTCCTTCTCTAGTATGATAAAGAAGAAGGAGGTTGCTTATATGGAATTCATTACAAAAGGGCGGATTATCCTGGCTTCAGGCTCACCGAGAAGGCAGGAGCTGCTCAGAAACCTTGGCATCCAGTTCGATACCATGCCAAGCGATGTCGAAGAAGTCGTAGAATTAGTGGAAGGGGACTTCGCGGATTATGTCCAGAAGCTCGCTGTCAAAAAGGCGTCTGCGGTGTCGGAACAGCGATCGGATGCTATTGTCATCGCGGCTGACACGATTGTCGTCTTTGAAGGGGAGATTTATCCCAAACCGTCATCGAAAGAACAAGCCGAAAGCTTCCTGAGGAAGTTTTCCGGAAATACCCATTCAGTTTTCACGGGTGTCAGCATTCTCGGAAACGGAATATCGAAAGCGTTTTCAGTCGAGACGAGAGTGACGTTCAAGGAACTGGACGATCAGCTTCTCAAGTCGTATGTGAACTCCGGCGATCCTATGGATAAGGCAGGAGGATATGGCATCCAAACCGCGGGAGCGCTCCTCGTCGAAAAAATTGATGGGGATTATCTCAATGTCGTCGGTTTGCCTTTATCGAAGCTGGTGGGGATATTGCGTGAAGAAGACATCGTCGTGTTGAAGGAGGCTGAATGGTACGTTGACAGCTGATGTGAAAAATCAGATGATGATCCGGGATGTACATATCGCGGATAGACCCCGTGAAAGGCTTATCCGTCAAGGTGCAGGCAGCCTGTCGAATCAGGAGCTTATTGCCATCCTGCTGCGGACTGGGACGAAGGAAGAGTCGGTTCTGATGCTTGCCAACAGGATTTTGAAATCATTTGATAAAATCCAGGACCTGAGGGATGCGAACGTAGAAGAAATGATGTCTGTCAAAGGTGTAGGACAAGCGAAAGCCGTCCAAATACTTGCCGCCGTGGAAATCGGCAAGAGAATCGCCCGCAAGCATTCGGAAGGCCGCTATGTCATCAAATCACCGGAAGACGCGGCGGCTTACTTGATGACGGATATGTCTTCCCTCGTTCAGGAACATTTTGTCGTCCTGTTCCTGAACGTGAAAAATGAAGTGCTGCACAAACAGACAATCTTCATCGGCAGCTTGAATTCATCCATCGTTCATCCCAGGGAAATCTTCCGCGAAGCGGTGAAACGCTCTGCAGCCTCCATAATTTGTGCGCATAACCATCCTTCCGGCAATCCGTCGCCTTCGCCGGAGGACATTGAGGTGACGAATAGACTTGTCGAAGCGGGTTCGATTATCGGAATCGAGTTGCTCGACCATCTCATAATCGGAGATCATCGTTTCATTAGTCTTAAGGAAAAAGGGTATATGAGTTAGCAATTAACTCCTAAATTGGAAATGCATTTATGTAAAATAAGTAGTGGAAAGAGGCGCCTGACCCTACAGCATGAAGGGGTTCCAGGGGCTTCTTGAAGCTGCGTGGAGAAGGAAGGCGATAGCATCAAAATCCAGTCTATTGCTATTGACACTGTGAATTTGTTCTCCAATCCGTTATAATGTGGTGTATGATTTCAAGAAGACCATAATTATGCGGTCGAATAGAAAGGAAGAACAGATTTGTTTGGATTTGGATCAAGAGATGTCGGGATTGACCTCGGCACAGCAAATACATTAGTTTTCATTAAAGGAAAAGGGATTGTTCTTAGAGAGCCGTCCGTCGTAGCGAAAAATACAGTGACGAATGAAATCGTGGCAGTCGGATCATCGGCTAAAAATATGATTGGGCGTACGCCTGGTTCCATCGTAGCGACTCGGCCGATGAAAGACGGCGTCATTGCGGATTTTGAAATTACAACAGCGATGATCGAGCATTATTTAAAAGAGGCGACAAAAGCTGCAGGAAGCGCTTGGAAGAAGCCGAACGTCATGGTTTGCGTTCCTTTCGGCATCACTTCTGTTGAACAGCGAGCGGTTATTGACGCGGCAAGACAAGCTGGTGCTAAAGATGCATTTACGATAGAAGAGCCATTTGCTGCTGCTATCGGTGCTAATTTACCAGTTTGGGAACCTACGGGCAGCATGGTCGTCGATATAGGTGGCGGTACAACTGAAGTTGCAGTCATTTCCCTTGGCGGCATCGTAACGAGCGAATCGATCCGTGTCGGCGGAGACTCGATGGACGGTGCAATCATCGGTTATATCCGTAAAACGTATAATATGACAATCGGTGAACGTACAGCGGAAGCTATTAAAATTGAAATTGGTTCAGCAAGAGTTTCTACTAAACCTGAAAAGATGGATATCAGAGGCCGAGATCTCTTGACCGGTCTACCGAAAACCTTGGAAATTTCATCTGATGAAATCGTTGAGGCGCTTCGCGAATCCATCACACAAATTATTGAAGGCGTTAGAAAAACATTGGAAGCTACTCCGCCTGAGCTTTCTGCGGATGTCATGGAACGTGGAATCGTCTTAACTGGCGGTGGAGCGTTGCTTGAAAACTTGGACAAGGTCATCTCGGATGAAACGAATATGCCTGTCTTCATCGCTGAAGATCCACTTGATTGTGTAGCGATCGGTACGGGTAAAGCGCTCGATAATTTCGAAGTGATCAAAAAGATGCAAGTTAGGTAATGAGGGAGGATTTGGGCAATGCCGCGATTTTTTTCGAATAAACGGTTGATTTTATTGCTTGTAGGCGTCATCGTCCTAGTGGCATTGATTTCATTCTCCTTAAAAGACAGGCAGAACGCCACCCTTCCTGAGCAAATAGTAAAAGATGTTGTCGGTTTCGGGCAATCGATCTTCTCGAAACCGGCACATTATATTACAGGCACATTGGATAAAATCGATGGTATCTTGAATACATACGAAGAAAACAAGCATTTGAAAGCGCGATTAAAAGAATATGCCGCAACACAAGCGGAGTTGGCGGATGTGAAAGCGGATAATAAAAATCTGCGTGAAATCGTAGACAAGAAAGATAGCCTACGTGATTACGAGCCGATTCAGGCTACTGTCATTTCCCGGAATCCCGATCAATGGGAAGAGAAAATCATCATCGATCGAGGCGAAGTGGAAGGCGTACAGCTGAACATGGCTGTCATCACCGCTTCAGGACTGATTGGTAAAGTGGTGCTCGTAACTCCTTTCAAATCGACAGTCGAATTGCTTTCGACTGAAAACCGCGACTTCCGGGTGGCTGCGGTCATTCCGGGTGAAGAGTCGATTTTTGGTTTGATTGAAGGATATGATTCGACGCGTGGCGAATTGATAATGAAGCGGATCGATTCGAATTTTGAAGTCAAAGAAGGACAGAAGGTCGAATCATCCGGATTGGGCGGCATTTTTCCGAAAGGTTTGCTGATCGGGGAAGTGACTGAAGTATCGACGGATGATTTCGGATTGACGAAATTGGCGTATATCCGTCCGGCTGCGGAATTCTCCATGTTGGACCATGTAATGGTTGTAAAAAGGTCTTCCCGGGTTACAAGCGGAACGGATGGCAAAGTCGCCGGCGAGGAAGAAGAGGGGGAGGATGGATCGTGATCAGGTTCATAATCCCTCTTATTGCTGTCATATTATTTTTCCTCGAACCGGTATTCAGTCTTTTCTCGCCAATATCGATCGCAGATGTATCCTACACGCTCGTTCCCCGTTTTGTTATCGTATATCTGATTTTCATCACAGCCTACTATGGTCGCAAACGTGCAATCCTTTACGGAATCGTACTCGGACTCTTGTATGATATGTATCACATTGATATTATTGGAGTATATACTTTTTTATATCCGGTGATCTGTTACTTCGCCGCTTTGATCATTAGGCAAATCCATCGTCATATCATCACTGTCATGCTGTTATCATTGGCAATGGTTGCGCTGCTTGAATTGCTGTCATTCTTTTTCGCGAGCCTGATTGCATTGACCTCAATTGGCTTTGAAGAGTTCATCGTGCTACGGCTTATGCCGACAATGGGCGCCAATTCCATCTTTGTGGGGATGTTCGGCTATCTATTCAAACGGCTGATCGATGAAGTGGGACTGCAAAAAGCCGGAATATAATCAAGGAAACTGTGAGGGACGCAAATGACGAAACAGCACTATGTAACAATAAAAGGGACAAAAGACGGGCTTGTCCTCCGACTTGACGACAAATGCGCTTATTCGGACATGATTGCAGAACTCCGCAATAAAGTCAGCGAAAACAGTCTGGAAGGACTTGCTGAAGTGAAAGTCCATACAGGGAACCGCTTTTGTAATGAAGAGGAGCTGAAGGAAATCATGAATGTCGTGCACGAATCGCCGCATTTACGGGTTTCAAAGATTCAGAGCGAAGTCATTACAATCGAAGAATGCAATCGGAAAGTTCTTGAGAAACAATCGGAGACCTATATCGGCATCGTCCGCTCCGGACAAGTCGTAAAGGCTGACGGCGATCTCGTCGTCATCGGCGATGTCAATCCGAACGGTCGTGTAGTTGCTGCCGGAAGCATTTATATATTAGGTAGATTGAAAGGAATCGCACATGCAGGTGCAACTGGCAATGAAGAGGCAGTCATTGCGGCTTCATGGCTTGAAGCGACGCATTTGATGATAGCGGATAAGTTGGAAACGATGACTGATGAACTGACAATTTTGTCGGAGCAACCGGAGATGGAATGCGCATACATACATCCAAACGGTTTCATTGCCATCGACCGTTTACAGGAGCTACGGATTCTGCGGCCAAATCTGTCAACATTCAAAGGAGGGAGCTAGTGTGGGGGAAGCAATCGTAATAACGTCAGGAAAAGGTGGAGTCGGTAAAACGACGACATCTGCAAATCTTGGGACAGCATTGGCTCTACAAGGTAAAAAGGTATGTCTTGTTGATACGGATATCGGCCTTCGTAATCTGGACGTCATCCTCGGTCTTGAAAACCGTATCATTTACGATCTCGTCGATGTGATAGCGGGACGATGCAAAATCCACCAGGCGCTGGTCAAAGACAAGCGTTTTGAAGATGGGCTTTACTTGCTGCCGGCTGCACAGACTACAGACAAAAATGCAGTCGAACCGGAACAGATGAAGGAATTGATCACTGAACTGAAACGGGATTATGATTATATTCTGATCGATTGCCCTGCAGGCATCGAGCAAGGGTATAAGAATGCCGTTGCAGGTGCGGATCGTGCCATCGTCGTCACGACGCCGGAAATTTCAGCGGTGCGGGACGCGGACCGTATTATCGGACTGTTGGAGCAGGAGGACATCGAGCCTCCTAAATTGATCATCAACCGGATCAAAAGCCGTCTCGTCAATAGCGGTGACGCTTTGGATGTCAATGAAATCACGACCCATTTATCCATCGATCTGCTAGGCATCGTCCTTGATGATGAGAAAGTCATCTCTTCTTCAAATAAAGGTGAGCCGGTCGTCATGGATCCATCGAACCCGGCGGCAATCGGGTACCGGAACATCGCCCGCCGTATTTTAGGTGAATCAGTGCCGCTCATGTCACTGGACGAAGGCAAACCCGGTTTCTTCGGGAAACTGAAAACACTATTCGCAAAATAACTAGGAACCCTTACTAAGGGGTTTTTCAGACTGTAGACAAAAGGGATGGAAATCGAATTGATTTCCATCCCTTTTGTACATTGATGCAAAAATGTTAGACTGCCGACGTTGATTTCCGTTCCGGGCGGACGCTTTCCGGGGGGCTTGCCCTCAGCCTCCTCGGATGTGCTCCCAACGCTATCGGTTTTGGTCGCAAAAGCCGTTCTTCGTTACGGCTTTTCCTGCGGGGTCTTCACGCTGCGCTGATTCCCCAGGAGTCGCCGCCCTGCACTCCAATCAACTGGATGTTCCTTAGGCATCGGCATCATTCAAGCAACGCTTTCAGCCGGCGTCCTCCATGTCCATCTGGCCAGCTTCTTAAGATTGATGGCAGCAAAAGTCAGCATTTTATGCATGGCTTTTTTAGTCCCCTGAGGGTTGTCCGTCGCACTATATAGAAGATCTGATCGCAGATCAGTATATGTAAATCGACGGACATAGTTCTTTCCGAACGTTGAGAAGTAGGTACCTCTGTATGAGGGCCGAAGCCTATGAACCAGCGATATGCCGTTTGTTTCAATTTCCTTGATTGTCTGACGCGTGGAGCGGATGCAGGAGGTATATTGAATGAATGATATCTTGATCATCGCACAGGATCTATGCTAGGTGTCCCGATGGTTGAGTAATATTCTTCAACTCATGGATAGAAAAAGGAGAAATTCACGCACCGGATTGGCTTGAGGAACCAACTGCTCTATAATCTGCTTTTTCAACTGTTCGCGTTCATTAATTTTATTTTATTTCTTCACCTTCATATCCATCACCTCACCAGTTAATAAGAAACACCGTTGATTGGAGCGGAGAGCGGCGACTCCAGCGGGAACAGCGCGAGCTGAAGACCCTGGACTGAGCGCAGCGAGGGAAGCGGCTGAAGCCGTGCCCGCGGAAAGCGTCCGCTCGCAGCGGAAATCAACACTGTTAGCTTCATCTCTACTAACTTATACGAAAAAGACTGTAGGCAAACACCAAAATTCATGGTGTTTGTCTACAGTATGTGAACCCTTTTCTATAAGGGTTCTTTTTTATATGTGCCAATCGTACTGTACAGATAATAAAGAGCCACTTGGACATTTGCCCATAATATTCAGAGTACACCCGTCATATACTGAGGAAAAAGGTGGTGTGGCGGGGTGAAATGGAAAACAAAATGGTTCATTGCAATCATACTAACAATTGGCGTATTCTGCTTTGCCAAATTGGAAGAGGCCGGAGTCATCAGCAAGCCTGTTACCCAATATATAACGACAGGCAAAGATTTCATTGTCATGAAAAAGTGGGTTGCCTCAATAATCGGTGATCCCGACGAGGATACGATCACAGTTTCTGCCGATTCTATAGAGGAGATGCCTTTTGCTGCATATGAATCGATGCAGCCCTATAAGGATGGCGTCATCGCTTCGTATGCACATCCGATGCCGATCATAGCCCAAGGGGACGGGCTTATCGTTTTCACCGGCTTTACCCGGCAATCAGGAAAGACGATCACCGTTTTGTACGATGACGGGGACGAAGTGACGTACGGATTTGTTGGGACGATTTCAAAGCTACCCTATTCGACTGTGAAAAAGGGGGACACGCTTGCCCTTATGAATGAAGAGGCAATCTACTTAAAAGTGAAACGGGAAGGGGTCGTATTGGAAGCGGCGGTTTTGGCTACTTATTTCTCGGAAGATACGAAATGAAGCTTCGCCTTCATCCAATTTTGGCACCATTTTTCCTCGTGCTGATGTTCACGGGTGGATTGGCGTTTTACGCTCTCGTCTTCATCTCCCTACTCTTCCATGAGGCGGGCCATATTTTCGCTGCAAAAATGTCGGGCATGAAAGTCAGGTCATGCACAATCATGCCTTATGGAGGAGAACTGCGAATACCCGACCGATATGCTTACGGAAAAAGCCAAAGAGTGGCCGTTGCTATCGGTGGACCTGCTGCGACAGCAATTCTTCTCCTGCTATCGATGCTTTTTGACTTACCCGGAAATGAACAATTCATGCGCATCCAATTAGTGATCCTGGCCCTGAATCTATTGCCTATATTGCCGCTCGATGGTGGACAGGCCATCAGTGCCATGCTTGAAAAGGAAGAGAATAAATATAAAGTGAGATCTGCATTTCTCGTCTATTCCATCGCAGTTTTACTGGCTGTCAGCCTACTCCTTCTTCTAGGACTTCCGGAAACCGTCCTTTTTCTTTCGTTAGCACTATTTTTATTGATTCAAAACATTTCTGCTTTCAAGTTCCGGAAATATGAACAAGCCTATGAGCAATTAAAAAGAAAACAGTTGACGCCATGACCTGCGCGTGGTAATATTTTAATGTTATTGTTTGTAGCGCACCCGTGCTACAACCGCACTGACAAGGTACAAGCATCCGAAAGGGTCACCTATGAAGGCGAGTCTGAGTCTATAGAGGAGGTGCAAGTATGTACGCAATCATTGAAACTGGTGGAAAACAAATCAAAGTTGAAAAAGGTCAAGAAATCTTCATCGAGAAATTAGTCGGCGAAGCTGAAGAGACTGTAACATTCGACAAAGTTCTATTCGTTGGTGGAGAAGACGTGAAAGTCGGCGCTCCATTCGTGGAAGGTGCTTCTGTAACGGCTAAAATCGTTAAACAAGGCCGCGCTAAGAAAATCACTGTTTTCAAATACAAGCCGAAAAAGAACTACCACAAAAAGCAAGGTCATCGTCAGCCATACACAAAAGTTGTCATCGAAGGCATCAACGCGTAAGCGGCATGATCAAAATCATTATTGATGAACAATCCGGCCGCATCAGCTCTTTTGAGATGAAAGGCCATGCCGATTTCGCAGAACATGGAAAAGACCTCGTCTGTGCGGGCGCATCCGCGGTTTCATTCGGAGCCGTCAATGCCGTCATTGCACTCACTGGCGTAACCCCTGACATCCAACAAGGATCTGACGGAGGTTATTTGAAAGTGATTTTTCCGGAAACGGAGAAAGATGATGAAATCCAATTGATCGTGAAGGCGATGATTGTTTCATTACAGACGATTGAACAAGATTATGGGCAACATATAAAAATTATTTTCAACCGATAGGAGGTGGCACTAATGTTACGTTTGGATCTCCAGTTTTTCGCATCGAAAAAAGGGGTAGGTTCTACAAAGAACGGTCGTGACTCTCATTCGAAACGTCTTGGCGCAAAGCGCGCTGATGGACAATTCGTTTCAGGCGGCTCTATCCTTTATCGCCAACGCGGAACAAAAATTCACCCAGGTGAAAACGTCGGCCGCGGCGGGGACGATACACTTTTCGCGAAAGTTGACGGCGTAGTTCGTTTCGAACGCTTTGGCCGCGACAAGAAAAAAGTGAGCGTGTACCCTGTAGCTCAAGAAGCTTAATGTTATTACTAACATTGAAAGGACTGCATTTTACCGTGCAGTCCTTTTTATTTTTGGCGAATTTTGTGAAAGGGATGCTATACTGTAGTATATGAAACGGTTGGCGGTGAGAAAATGGGATCGGAAGACCTGACGGTTGGGAAAGCATTAAAGTTTGCACGCCATGATTTTTTAAATGAACTGCAATTAATGTTATTATATATGGATCTCGGGAAAATGCCCGATGCGCGAAGGACGCTCTTGGAAGCGACGGAACGGATGCGTCATCTCTCCATGCTGGAAAGGCTACGCCTGCCGAAGACGGAAATGTGGCTTAGCACATTCGAATGGAGACATACTGCGTTCTCGAAGAAGTTGCACAGCGACATCATCGCTGGTAATCGAAATGCAAATGACGAGGCGGTCGCCGATTATTTGGAACAGTTGATCGTCATTGTTGAGGCAGCGGTCGATCCGATGGATGAATATTTCATTCGTATAGAGGTACATGCTACTGAAAAGCAATGGATGATCCAATTGAGAGTCGAAGGAGCCCTCTCCGAAACGATCGAATTGCCACAGACGGATGGCGGGTTTGAAGTGAGTGGAGTTCTGAAGAACAAGGAATGGACGTTCACAGTAAGTGGACGATAGGAGGAAAAAACATGTTTGTCGATCACGTTAAAGTATATGTAAAAGGCGGCAACGGCGGTGATGGAATGGTTGCATTCCGCCGCGAGAAGTATATTGCATACGGAGGCCCAGCCGGAGGGGATGGCGGAAAAGGCGGCGATGTCGTCTTTATCGTTGACGAAGGCTTGCGGACACTAATGGATTTCCGTTACCAACGCCATTTCAAAGCACCGCGCGGAGAGCACGGCGGCAGTAAAAACCAGCACGGAAAAGGCGGCCAGGATATGGTTGTCAAAGTTCCTCCGGGTACAATTGTCAAGGATGCCGAGACGGAAACAATCATCGCTGACCTCGTTGAGCACGGACAGACAGCGGTCATTGCTAAAGGCGGACGTGGAGGGCGCGGGAACTCACGTTTTGCAACCCCTCAAAGCCCAGCGCCTGAGCTTTCTGAAAAAGGGGAGCCGGGTGTCGAGCGTGAAATCACACTTGAGTTGAAAGTACTTGCTGACGCAGGTCTTGTCGGTTTCCCGAGTGTCGGAAAGTCGACATTATTATCTGTCGTATCCGCCGCAAAGCCGAAAATCGCCGATTACCATTTCACGACGCTTGTTCCGAATCTTGGCATGGTCGAGCTGGAGTCCGGCAATACATTCGTTCTCGCCGATTTGCCGGGACTTATCGAAGGAGCACATGAAGGAGTGGGACTCGGACATCAATTCCTGCGCCATATCGAACGGACAAGGGTCATCATCCACGTCGTCGATATGTCTGGGTTGGAAGGACGGGATCCTTACGAGGATTTCATTACAATCAATGAAGAGCTTGAGAAATACAACCTCCGTTTGATGGAGCGTCCGCAAATCATCGTGGCCAATAAAATGGACATGCCGGAATCTGAAGAGAATCTGAAGCTGTTCAAAGAAAAACTCAATGATGAAGAAGCGCTTGTGTTCCCGATTTCCGCAATCACACGTGAAGGCTTGGATCAGCTGTTGTTTGCCGTTGCTGATTTGCTTGAAACGACGCCAGAGTTCCCGATGCATGAAATCGAGGAAGATGATGAAAATCGTTCAGTATTGTACAAGCATGAAGCCGAAGCCGAGGACTTCAAGATTACCCGCGATGATGACGGAGCATTTGTCCTGTCGGGTTATACGCTTGAACGCCTATTTAAGATGACAGACTTCAATTTCGATCAGTCTGTCCGTAAATTTGCGCGTCAGATGCGTGGAATGGGTATCGATGATGCACTCCGTGAACGCGGGGCGAAGGACGGGGATACGGTAAGGATCCTCGACTTTGAATTCGAATTCCTTGAATAGGTGACAGTAGCGGTCGGTTAATGATTTGTTGCAAGGAGGCATTCAATGAAGCCATTGGGGGAAGGGCAGTTTTATCTTGTAAGGGAAGATGTGCTGACGGAGTCAATGTTAAAGATGCTGGAGGCGAAAAGGCTTCTGGCAAGCGGAGAGGAAAGGACAATCCAGGAAGCGACAAAGCGGGTCGGATTGTCCCGCAGTGCATACTACAAATATAAGGACACCGTCTTCCCGTTCGAGTCGATCGCCCGGGAACGTGTTTTGACGATTTTCATTCAATTGGAGGATCGGAAGGGCTCGCTTGCAACGATTCTTCGGATTGTTTCGGAAGCGAAATGCAATGTACTGACAATCCACCAGACGATTCCGGTACAAGGCCGCGCAAATATTACGTTATCACTCGATGTTACCGAGATGCCGATCAAAATGGAGGAATTCATGCAAAAATTGAAAGCCCCGAATTTTATCGATTCCGTCCATTTGATCAGCTCGGGGGCACTATAAAAGTGGAGAGCGCTTGCTCAGATGCGAACGAGAGATGGAGGAAATGGGATGAGCGAACACGATTACAAGCCAACGGTCGCCTATTTGGGGCCTGAAGCATCATTTACTCATGTTGCGGCAACTCACCTTTTTGGTACGGATGGTCTAGTTCCACAACCGACAATACCTGATTGTATTGAAGCCGTTACAGAAGGGCATGTTGCGTATGCAATTGTGCCGCTTGAAAATGCATTGGAAGGCTCCGTACCGATGACAATCGATTATTTATTCCACGGAAGTGAACTGTTCATCAACGCGGAAATCTCAATACCGATTGAACAGCATCTGATGGTGAATGAAAAATGGAAGGATTCATTGGAACAGCTTGAATCCGTCCGCTCCCATCCACATGCACTTGCACAATGCCATAAATATCTGCAATACCATTACCGCCGTACGCCGTTGATCCAGACGACATCGACTGCAGCGGCTGCAAAGCATATCTCCGAAAATTCGGATCTATGCATTGCAGCAATTGGAAATAGTTTAGCTGCTGAAAAATACGGCTTACATATCGCAGAAGAAAATATCCATGATTTTCATTTCAACCATACAAGGTTTGTTATCTTGTCATTACGGAAAGGGCAGTTGGAAATGAAAGGCCATTCGGAATTGCCGAAAACGACTTTCATGGTCAAGTTGCCTGAGGACGACCGTTCAGGTGTGCTCCATCAAGTACTATCCGTTTTTGCATGGCGGAAGCTTAATTTAAGCAAAATTGAATCCAGGCCGATGAAAACCGGGTTGGGTAATTATTTTTTCATCATCGATGTAATGGAAAGTGAAGAGCATCCGATGATGAGAGGAGCTCTTGAAGAGCTTGCCGCACTCAACGTCACTGTACGATCTTTCGGCACGTATTTCAGTTATGAACAAAGACCTTCACGCTAATCACAGTGTGAAGGCTTTTTCATGTTAACAGCAGTGTGGACATCGGTTTTTTGAATGAATAAACAAGCCGCTTCTACAATATACATACTAAGAGAGAGGGCGCCTTTGACAAATTTGCGTCACATAGACGGGCGTTCGTTCATACGATGGATTGATGGAAGGGGGATTTTGTTAGTGGATGTCCATATTGTTGTAAAAGGGGATACGTTGTGGAAGATTGCACGCCAGTACGGTATCTCTTTTGATGAATTGAAAAGGGTGAATGCCCATCTGGCTAATCCGGATTATATCGTTCCGGGCATGAAAATTTTCCTGCCGAAGAAGAAGGCGGACCATATGCCGAGTCAGAAGGGGAAAGAAAAGATGCCGGAGAAAGCGAAACAGCCGCAAGCACAGGAGAAACCGAGCCCGATCCCATTGCCGAAAGAGAATAATGAATTTGAGATGCCGAAGCCGCCAACCGTGCCGATGCAACCGATTCCAAGTGCACCTGTTCAGAAGCCGCCTGCTGCGATGACACCGCCGGCTGAACAACCGATTCAACCTTTGCCGTCTGTACCGTCCTTACCGCCGATGTCGGCTCCTGTTCCGATGCCGCAAATGCAGATGCCGCAATTTTTTCAACCGATGATGCCGGTGCCTTGCGGATGGATGCCTATTTATGACGCGGATTGTGCTCCGATGGCATTCCCGAGCTTTACACAACAAATACCTGCGGCCCCCGTTATGCCGCAACAGGTCATGCCGTCGCAGGATTTGCCGATGCCGCCCGCACGGCTCGGTGTGAAGCCGCCGTCAATTGACATGACCGAAGAGCTTGATGAGTTCGATGAATCGCCGATTTATCCTGGAAGAGGTGCAGGAGCTTCTCCGCCATATCCGATTACAGGTTGGGAATTGATGGAGTCGCCGATGATGCAGGAACAATCTCCGGAACAACAGGTTTATTGTCCGCCTGAGCAAGGATATGTACCTCAAATGGTATCACCAGAATATCAAAATCCATATGGGATGATGCAACCGCCGCAGCAGCAGTTCTCATACGTTTATCCATGTCCGCCAATGCATCAGCCAATGCATCATTGTGGTTGCGGCTGCCATTCGCAAGGATTCTATGGTATGTCTCCAAGCGAGATGCAACCGAATTACATGATGCCGATGCAAGTGAGCCCAATGCAAATGCAGCCGGCACAAATGTATCCGATGCAGATGAATCCGATGCCAATGAACCAGATGCAGATGAACCAGATGCAGATGAATCCGATGCAAATGCAACCATTTAACCCTATGGACAATTACGGGTGCGGTTGCTGAACGGCGTATGGCGCTGGAAAAGGAAATCCGGAAAGTAAAAAAGAATGTCTGGAAGATGGTAGAAGGGGAAGCTGCCTATTCTCTGAAAAGGTATACGTCCCGATCGACAGCTGTGAAAGTGGAATATGTACACAGGCAGCTGCAAGCAATCCGATTTCCGCACATTATGCCAGTAATTCCCACTGAAGATCCGTTATTCATCATGCAACCTTGGATTGAGGGGACAAAACCTGTAAACTTCAGGAGAAGAATTGATCGGACAGATTCATTAACAGCACTGCAAGCGTTGCACAGAACGAAGGAGCAGATCGATTGGGACGCCTCCCCTTATCTGCATAGATATCAGCTCCTGGATAAATGGCGGGAGAGATTGGATCGATTCATCGATCATCGCGATGCATTCGGGAAATTCATACGGATACAGGCGATTGAAGAAATCATCATGTATGGGGAGGAAGCTCTTCCTGTATTAAAGAAGAATTATCGTCAACTTTCAGGTCACACGCTCCTGCATGGAGATGTCGTCCATCACAATATCCTCCGTGATGGCAACGGGCTGATCCGCTTCATCGATTTCGATTTAGCATGTGCAGGACCCCCTGGAACAGAATTGGCACTTTGGATGCACCGTGTTTTGCCCAATGTGTGTTACAATCTGGAGTTTCTTCTGGCGGAGCAGTCATCTTTAAGCGACGTGGATGATGCTTCGATGTCCATGCTGCTTTATCCGAATGAATTACTAAGGGAATGGCTGCACCTGTTGAGCATGCCGGAACCGAAGCAGGAAAGTCTTGCGAAGAAGCTCATCCCCTTTACGGAATATGCACTCTCTTCATGGCCGAAGCTATGGTATGATATAGAACGGAACATGAAGTAGGAGGATGCATAATGGCAGGCCATTCAAAGTGGAAAAATATCCAGAACCGTAAAGGAGCGCAAGACGCAAAACGAGGTAAAATCTTTCAAAAGATGTCAAGGGAATTATATGTAGCTGCAAAATCAGGTGGTGGAGATCCGGAAACGAATCCCGCACTCCGTCTAGCAATCGAGAAATCGAAAGGCAACAATGTCCCAAATGATGTCATAAAGAGAGCAATCGATAAAGCGACCGGCACAGGTGCGGATGAAAACTATGAAGAAGTCGTCTATGAAGGATATGGACCTGGAGGAGTAGCGGTTCTTGTACAATGTCTGACAGAGAATCGAAACAGGACAGCGCCGAATATCCGTGTAGCTTTCAATAAAAACGGTGGCAGTTTAGGGGAAAGTGGCTCAGTCGGCTATCTTTTCAATCGTAAGGGTCGCCTGTTCGTTGAGCGTACAGAGGAAACCGACGAAGAAGCCATCATGCTAGCTGCGCTGGAAGCAGGAGCTGAGGATATCGAGTCGACGGAAGACGGCTTCGAGATCATTACAGAACCCTCGATCTTCATGGAAGTGAAGGAATCCCTTGAAGCTGAGAGATTTGAATTTATTTCAGCAGAAGTTGACATGATTCCGACGATCTATACAGAATTGCAGGGGGAAAACGCCGACCAATTCGAAAAAATGATTGAGGCATTGGAAGACGATGATGACGTACAAAACATATATCATAACGCAAGTGTATGAGCCGCCTCGTCCGCGGCTTTTTTTATTTGTCCAGCTCCGTGTGGCAGCAGCTCGGGTCGCTTCGATCTTGAAGCAAAAGGCAAAAAGCGCCTTTTGTCCAAGCCCTCCATCGCCTGTCGCAGCTAACCGCCACACTGCGCTTTTCCTTGACATCCACATCGATAGGTAGAAAACCCGTTCGTATGCTATAATAGTTTCGATACTTTAGGGGGAGAATGTCTTGTACGATTATATTAAAGGAATAATTACACGGGTGACACCCGAATACATAACGCTTGAACAAGGCGGCATCGGTTGGCAGATCATGACACCGAATCCATATGCCTTTCATCAGACGGATGAGATCCAGCAAGTGTTCACATACTTGCACGTCCGTGAAGATGTGCAATGGCTCCTCGGATTCAAGTCACTTGAACAGCGCGAACTGTTCAAGAAGCTCATCACTGTTTCCGGAATTGGTCCGAAAGGCGCGCTCGCTATATTGGCTAGCGGTATCCCTTCACAAGTTATTGGCGCAATCGAAAGGGAAGACGAAGCTTTTCTCGTACAGTTCCCGGGAGTCGGAAAGAAGACGGCTCGTCAAATGATCCTAGATTTAAAAGGAAAGCTGGGAGATTTATTCACAGAAATCGAAATGCCTGATACGGATGTAACATTACTCTCCATGGCTGAAAACGGCGCATTGGAAGAAGCGATCCTCGCCTTGCAGGCACTTGGTTATTCGCAACGTGAATTGGCGAAAGTGAAAACGGACATGCAGAAGGAAGACTTGGATACGGAAGGCTATATGAAGCTCGCATTGCGTTTGCTTCTAAAACATAAATAATAATACACAAAGGAAGGAGGAGCGGCAGTCATGGAACGGGTCATTTCAAGTGAACAATCCAATTACGATGACAGTTTTGAACAATCTTTGCGGCCCCAGACGTTGCAGCAATACATTGGACAGGAGACCGTGAAGGATAATCTCGGCATTTTTATCCAAGCCGCAAAAGGCAGGAGTGAAAGCCTTGACCATGTCCTATTATACGGTCCGCCTGGTCTAGGGAAAACGACGCTGGCGACCGTTATTGCAAATGAAATGGGCGTCAATGTAAAGATGACGAGCGGCCCGGCAATTGAAAGGCCAGGAGATCTGGCTGCCGTCGTTTCATCTTTGGAACCGGGCGACGTCCTGTTCATAGATGAAATCCATCGGTTGAATCGATCGATCGAGGAAGTGCTCTATCCTGCGATGGAAGACTTTTGTCTAGATATCGTTGTCGGAAAAGGTCCTTCCGCAAAATCGATACGTCTCGACCTTCCGCCTTTTACGTTGATCGGAGCGACAACGAGGGCGGGTTCTTTATCCGCTCCGCTCCGTGACCGTTTTGGCGTGCCGCTCCGCCTTGAATATTACGGCGAAGGCCCGTTGAAAGAAATCGTCATCAGAAGCGCCAGCCTATTTGATGTCAGCATAGATGCAAATGCGGCGGTTGAAATCGCAAGGCGCTCGAGAGGAACGCCGAGGATTGCGAATCGCCTCCTGCGCCGGGTGCGGGATTACGCCCAAGTGCGAGGAGACGGCAGCATCACAATGGATATCGCAAAAGAAGCGCTCGAAATGCTGCAAGTCGATTCACACGGTCTCGATCATATCGACCATAAACTGCTTATCAGCATGATTGAACGGTTCCGTGGCGGGCCGGTCGGAATTGATACGATCGCCGCAAGCATCGGTGAAGAGTCCATAACAATCGAGGACGTCTACGAACCTTACTTGCTGCAAATCGGTTTAATCCAAAGAACTCCGCGCGGCAGGATCGCGACGCGTCTTGCTTATGACCACTTCGGTTATGCTGTGCCTGACACGCTTTCATAGGTTATTCAATACTTAATATATAAAAGGAGTTCACCCGCATTATGGATGTAAATGATTTTGATTTTGAATTGCCGGAAAGTCTCATTGCTCAAACACCACTCGCAGACCGGACTGCGAGCAGATTGATGGTTTTGGATAAAGTGACGGGCGACGTAAAACATCGTCAGTTCCGTCAAATTGTGGACGAGCTGCAACGGGGTGATGTCCTCGTACTGAACGATACACGCGTCCTGCCTGCCCGCTTGATTGGTACAAAAGAAGATACGGGCGCATCGATAGAAGTGCTTCTGCTGAAGGAGACAGGACCGGACGAATGGGAGACGCTCGTAAAGCCCGCAAAGCGGGTGAAGGTCGGAACTGTCGTAACTTTCGGGGATGGCAGTCTGGAAGCGGAGTGCACGGAGATCCTGGAGCAAGGCGGCAGGATCTTCAAGTTCCGATATGAAGGCATTTTCTATGAAATACTCGAATCCCTTGGGCAGATGCCCCTTCCTCCATACATTACAGAGACGCTTGACGACCAATCGCGTTATCAGACTGTCTTTGCAAGAGAGAGAGGTTCGGCCGCAGCACCTACTGCTGGTCTTCATTTCACTGAAGAAATCCTTCAGGAAATCAAAGATAAAGGTGTCGGTGTCGAATTTATCACGCTGCATGTCGGCTTAGGAACATTCCGCCCAGTCAGCGTGGATGTAATCGAAGAGCACACGATGCATTCAGAGTATTATCAAGTGACCGAACAGGCTGCAACGGCAATCAATGAAGCAAAAGCGAGAGGCGGCAACGTCATTGCGGTCGGGACGACTTCTGCGCGGACGCTTGAGACGATCGCTTCGCTAAATGACGGGAAAATCGTTCCGGCGAGCGGTTGGACATCGATCTTCATCTATCCCGGGTATCGTTTCAGCATTCTCGACGGTATGTTGACAAACTTCCACTTGCCGAAGTCGACATTGATCATGCTAATTTCAGCGATGGCTTCACGCGAGCATGTACTGGCCGCCTATAAGGAAGCAGTACAGGAGAAATATCGCTTCTTCAGTTTCGGGGATGCGATGTTCATCAAGCCAAATGCAAAGTAAAGGGATATATATTCCCAGAATGGAAAGGATCGTATTAAATGGCAGCAATCACTTACGAACATATTAAAACATGCAAGCAGACTGGAGCGCGGCTCGGCATCGTCCATACGCCGCATGGTTCATTCGAAACACCGGCATTCATGCCTGTCGGGACACAGGCGACGGTAAAGACAATGTCTCCTGAGGAATTAAAGGAAATGGGCGCAGGAATCATCCTTGGCAACACATATCACCTTTGGCTCCGCCCGGGACATGACATAATTAAAGAAGCGGGCGGTCTCCATAAATTCATGAACTGGGATCGGCCGATTTTGACCGACTCAGGCGGTTTCCAAGTGTTTTCACTAAGTGAATTCCGGAAGATCGAAGAGGAAGGCGTCCATTTCCGTCATCATTTAAACGGAAGCAAGCTTTTCCTCAGCCCTGAAAAAGCGATGGAAATCCAAAATGACCTCGGTTCGGACATTATGATGGCTTTCGATGAATGTCCTCCGTATCCTGCCACATTTGAATATATGAAAGCGAGTGTGGAGAGAACGTCCAGATGGGCGGAGCGCTGTCTAAAAGCGCATGCGCGTCCAGAGGATCAAGGGCTTTTCGGAATCGTACAAGGAGGAGAGTTCGAAGAGCTTCGCAAACAGAGTGCTAAAGACCTGATTTCGCTCGACTTCCCTGGATATGCAATCGGTGGATTATCTGTCGGTGAGCCGAAAGATGTCATGAACCGTGCTCTTGAATTTACGACTCCTTTATTGCCGGAAAACAAACCGCGCTACTTGATGGGCGTCGGCTCGCCCGATTCCTTGATTGACGGGGCAATCCGCGGGGTGGATATGTTTGACTGTGTGTTGCCGACCCGAATTGCAAGGAACGGTACGTTGATGACGAGCGAAGGCCGTCTCGTCGTGAAAAATGCAAAATACGAGCGGGATTTCGGCCCGTTGGATCCGAATTGCGATTGCTATACGTGCAAAAACTATAGCAGGGCATATATCCGCCATTTGGTCCGTGCAAATGAAACGTTCGGCATCCGGTTGACATCCTATCACAATCTTTACTTCCTGCTGCGTTTGATGGAGCAGATCAGGGAAGCGATCCGCAACGACCGGCTCGGCGATTTCCGGGAAGAATTTTTTGAACAATACGGATTTAATAAACCAAATGCAAAAAACTTTTGAATCTTGTATAATAAACCGAGTAGAGGGGGGAATAAAATGAATGGTGATATGTTAGGTACGTTGCTTCCAATTATTGCAATGTTCGCAATCATGTGGTTCTTATTGATTCGACCTGCACAAAAAAGGCAAAAACAGACAAAGTCAATGCAAGAGAGTTTGAAGCGTGGCGATAAAGTCATTACAATCGGCGGTCTTCACGGCGTGATCGATGCTGTTGATGACACATCCGTATTTTTGAAAGTCGCAGACGGCACAACTTTGCAATTCGATAGACAAGCTGTCGGTCGCGTTGTCGATGCATCTTAATCACGTTTAAGTTCAAAGAGGCGGTTCCACAGTGAAGAAACTGTGAACCACCTCTTTTTCGTTTGCGTATATTCCTGATTGGGAAAAGGCATGCTTTCCCCATAAGGAGGGATACGTTATGAATGATTTCATAATCATCGGTTTCAGGACGATTTTCTTATATGTGTTCATTCTCATCATTCTCCGGATGATGGGAAAGCGGGAAGTTGGCGAATTGAGTGTCATCGATATTGTTGTATTTGTCATCATGGCGGAAGTCGTAGCGGTTGCATTGGAATCACCCGATAAGAAGTTGAGCCACTCAATCTTCCCGGTGCTTCTTCTGCTAGGCATCCAGTTGCTCACTTCATTCCTATCTTTAAAGAGTAAAAAATTCCGGGATGTCGTCGATGGAGACCCTACGTTGATCATAGAAGATGGAGTAATCCAAGAAGAGGAAATGAGAAAGCAAAGATACAATTTGGATGATTTGTTCCAGCAGCTTCGCGAGCAGCAAATCGGATCCATAAAAGATGTCTCCTATGCCTATCTGGAGCCTTCAGGAAATTTATCAGTTTTCACACACGAAAACACCCAGCCGGTTCTTGCCCTCATTTCAGATGGAGTCATCCAAAGCCGCCACGTCAAAATGGTAGGTAAATCTGAAGATTGGCTCGTTCAAGAGTTGAAAGAGCAAGGTGTGGTTGACGTGGGACAAGTTTTTTATTGTTCCTTGGAAAAAGGGAAACTATACTTCCAGTTAAAGAAAGACTATCAGTAAATTTTCGTCAATCTTTTAATCATGTGGAGATCACTTTTCTTCACTTGCCCGAAAAGCAATAAGATGACAAGAAGGAATACCGTTGTAATGATGCATTCCGTCAATAAACCAAATTGACCGATCGGGATGAAGATAGGCCGAATGACCGCTGTCAGGATGAAGGATGCATAAGGCAGAGCAAACATTGTGAAACCGGCAGCTGCGGCTTTATTTTTTCGCAAAGTCGCTATATGGAGGAATGAAGTGACAAGTACTCCGAATCCGATGGCAAGTACGGCCCCTGTTTCCTGCAGTCCTGGTTGGGAGGCCAATATGAACATGACACCCAATTTCGCAATGCCTCCATATACCGAATTCATCATTCCGGCCTTCGCATCACCGGTCGCCTGCAAAATGGAATACAATGGGCTTTGGATATAATAAAAGAAAAAAATTGGTGCCAGCAACGACATATAGGAAGCGCCTTCGGTAATATGGAAAAGCTTCTCGGCAAGCGCCTGTCCGTGAATGTAAAATACAGCCGCAGCAAAGGCACCTGTCAAAGCGGAAAGACGCAATGCCAAGTGAATCCGTTCCTGGAGTTTTTTCTTGTTGCTTGAAGCGGCAGCCCCACTCACAGCTGGCACAAGAACGACAGACAGCGCATAAGGGATGAATGAGGGGAAGAGCAGCAAAGGAATGAGAACGCCCGAAATGATGCCGTAGAGCGATGTTGCGGCAACTGCTCCGACCCCGGCCATTGAGAGGGCGCGCAGAAAAATGATCGGTTCAAGGAACCATGTGAATGTGCCGAATAGTCTGCTTCCCGAAGAAGGCAGCGCAATGGAAAGGAGCGGCTCCATCGGATATCGCTCTTTTTTTGCAAGCGGCTTTCTATCTTGTCGTTTATGTTGATGATATTTGAACCAAAGATAGGCAGCCGACAACGCTTCCGCAAGTAATGTGATGCCCATTGCATATGCAGCGTTCATCGGGTTGTTATCAGGCACGAGCGCAATTGGCAGCAGCCATGTTATCAAGACGATCCGAAATAACTGTTCGATGATCTGGGACCATGCCGTTTCTTCTATTCTTACAATCCCTTGAAAATATCCTCTGATCAAACCGCAGACAGAGGCAATCGGAATGATGGCGATAGCTACATACAAGGTTGTGGAAGAAGCCGCATTGCCCAATAAAGTTTCAGATAAATACGGGACAAATAAAATGGACAGCGGGATGAAAATCGCTCCCGTGAAAATCGTAATGAACGTCGCCGTCCTCATTACTGCAGATAGTTTTGCAGTTTCCCCTTTCACTTTCAACTCCGCAATCACTTTTGCAACCGCAATGGGTATCCCAAGTTGGACGAGTGACAGAAAGAAAATGAAAGCGGGATAGGCAGTCATGTAAATCCCGACCGCTTCTTCGCCGGCCACCCGCATGAATTGGATTCGATAGACGAATCCCAATAGCTTGGACATGAAAACGGCAACCATCAGTATGGCAGTTCCACGGATGAAAGTGGACAATAAAAACAACTCCTTCTCAATTCCGGTCATTTCGTATACACTAAATCTATGCATAGGATTGTCTATTTACGACTGAACGGGAAAGGGATGGAGAAGGTGACAATACAGTTCGAACAGATATTTAAACATGCTTTGCCTGCTATTCAGAGCAAAAGGGATGAATTCCGCCTTTATGGCTATCCAACTGTGACAAATGAAGAAATATGGAAATACTGCATACGTAAAAAATGGCGGAAAAAAAATGTGTCTACGATGCGTATCCATGAGATTATAAATGGTGTGCTGACATTGACGCCTGCAGAATTCATGACCTATACCCAAATCGAGGAACAAAGGGGTTCAAATTGGTTTTCGGATTTGAACAGCAATGAATTGCAACTGCTTCTTTCGCCTAAAGACAAGTAATGTCCAAAGTTTAAAAGATGTCCAAGTATTTGACAGATGGTAATCTCTGTTTCATAATTGGAGTGTTGTATTTTCTTAAAAACTGTACATAGCAATTTTCTCAGCGCTCCACGTACAGAGGGGGAACTAATTAATGAAAAAAAGAAGCCGGATTGTAGCGTTTCTATTACTGCTTGTCATGTTGGGATCTTTGATAGGCGTTACAGTAAGTCCGATTATAAAAGATGTACGTCTCGGTCTAGATCTGCAAGGGGGCTTCGAAGTCCTTTACGAGGTCAAGCCGCTTAAAGGAAAAGAAGGCCAGAAAATTACGGAAGACGTCGTGGCCGATACAGCAGGTGCTTTACGTAACCGTGTCGACGTGCTTGGCGTAAATGAGCCGGTCATCCAAGTCGAATCCAATAACAGGATTCGCGTTCAATTGGCAGGTGTGGAAGATCAGGAAACTGCGCGTGAGCTCTTGTCTACACAAGCAAATCTTACATTCAGGGATGCAGATGACAATCTGATGTTGGATGGAGATGATTTGAAAGAAGGAAAGGCGAAAGCCAACTTCGGTCAAAATGGCAACCCTGTCGTTACACTCGAAATGAAAGACCCGGATAAATTCGGAAAAGTGACAGCTGAAATTAAAGCAAAGGCTCCTGAAAACGTAATGGTCATCTGGATGGACTTTGAAGAAGGCGTCGATTCATACAAAGAGGAAAGAATGAAGGAAAAACCTAAATTCATTTCCGCGCCTTATGTAAGTCAAATTATCAACTCGTCCAATGTTGAAATTTCTGGAAGCTTCACAGTCGATGAAACGAAAGATTTAGCAGGAATTTTGAATGCAGGCGCACTCCCAGTCCATCTTGAAGAAATATACTCTACTTCTGTTGGCGCTCAATTCGGTGCACAGGCATTGGATAAAACAATTCTTGCTGGAATCGTTGGTATATCGTTAATCTTCCTATTCATGTTGGTTTATTATCGTGTACCTGGATTTGTGGCTGTTATTACACTATCCGTCTATATTTACCTGATCCTTACTGTCTTCACGGGCATTAACGGAGTTCTTACACTTCCGGGAATTGCAGCTCTGATGCTCGGGGTCGGTATGGCAGTCGATGCGAATATCCTGACATACGAGAGGATTAGAGAAGAACTGCGTGTAGGTAAATCAGTGAAGACGGCATTCTCGGTAGGTGCGAAATCTGCATTCACCGCTATCTTGGATGCCAATATTACAACTTTGCTAGCAGCTGTCGTCCTGTTCATATTCGGGACAAGCTCCGTCAAAGGCTTTGCAACAATGCTAATCATCAGTATCCTCGTCAGCTTCTTGACAGCTGTTTGGGGCTCACGTCTATTGTTAGGTCTTCTCGTCAATAGCGGGATGCTTGATGGCAAGACAGGACTATTCGGGATTTCGAAAAAACGGGTCCATGCACCTGAAGAAGATGTGGATACACTTGATCTAACAACGAAATTCGATCGGTTTGACTTTGTTCGTGCCCGTAAGAAATTCTATGTCGTTTCGATGGCATTGATTATTGCTGGCATAATTGTTCTAGGGGTCTTCAAATTAAACCTTGGAATCGACTTTGCTGGTGGTACACGTGTTGAAATCTTATCGGAAACTCCTGTAACGGCTGAGGAAATCTCAAGTACTCTTGAGAAAATTGGTCACCCGGCAACGGACATCGTCATTTCTGGAGATACGAACAATATCGGCGTTGTACGTTATAAAGAAGAATTCAAGCAAGAAACTGTAAATAAGTTCAAAAGAGATTTAAAGGCTCATTACGGTGCAGACCCGAATATTTCCACAGTTTCCAATACAGTTGGTAAAGAACTTGCGGAAAATGCATTGAAAGCTTTACTAGTTGCTGCACTTGGAATCATCATCTATGTTGCATTCCGTTTCGAATGGCGGATGGGTGTTTCCTCCATTATCGGGTTAATCCATGATGCATTCTTCATGGTTGCGGTATTCAGCATATCGAGGCTGGAAGTGGATATCACATTCATCGCCGCCGTCTTGACGATCGTCGGATATTCAATCAATGATACGATCGTAACATTCGACCGCATCAGGGAGAACCTGCATAAGCGAGGTAAAATCGAAAATGCGGATGAATTGGCGGACATCGTCAATAGATCACTCCGTCAAACATTGGGTCGTTCAGTGAACACCGTCTTGACAGTCGTCTTTGTCGTAGTCGCGCTGATTGCACTCGGAGCGGAAGCGATCCGTCCATTCTCGATCGCCTTGCTGATCGGTTTGCTCGCAGGAACGTATTCGTCCATCTTCATCTCAGCTCAAATCTGGTTTGACCTGAAGAAGAAGGAACTTGAAAAAACTGGTACATTGAAAGTCGATAAAGAGAAAAAACAATGGGGTTCTGACGAGCCAGTAGTCTGATGACTGCAGCTCCAAAGACGTTTTAAACCACCAAGGAACAGGGTATACCTAAGCGTATATCCTGTTTTTGTTTGCTAAAAGGAAGGTGGGAAGATATGAAGATGCAATGGTCGTTGATACTCAGTATTCTTTTCGCCATCATCATTGCTGTTTTTGCGATTCTTAATATTGAATCCGTCCAAGTGAACTACTTGTTCGGAAAAGCGCATTTGCCACTCATCCTCGTCATTCTATTTACAGCATTGCTTGGTGCAGCCATCAGCGGCTTCATGGCTATGTTCAGATCAATCCATGCCAATAGGCAAATCAATGAACTAAAAAAGGAAATGACCGCAAAAGAGATTTTAATCGCATCACAGCAAAATGAAATTGCGGCATTGCAACACCTTGTAGACCCTCAAAATATAGATACAATCGAAGGAGAAATGTAAGCACCCTTGCAAGGGTGTTTTTTTATGCATTAATTTGGAGACGATTCGCTTACCCCTTTAAGAGTTTGCCCTCTTCCGATATAATGGGCATAGAGGATGTGAGCCATTTTGATAGAATCGATGAAAACATGGACGGTCAATCGTCCCGATGAAACAATCGTAAATACATTCATGAAAGAGCTTAGTATTCCTTCAATCCATGCCAAAATCCTGGTCTCCAGGGGTTTCTCGAATGTGAAGGAAGCTAGGACCTTTTTACATATGGAAGAAAGTTGTCTGCATGATCCGTTTTTGTTGTTCGATATGGAGAAAGCGGTTAACCGGATTCATCATGCGATAGAAGCAGGTGAAAAGATTACCATCTATGGTGATTATGATGCGGATGGCGTGACGAGCGTCACTGTATTGACGACCGCCCTTGAACAGCTTGGTGCGAACGTCGACTTCGCTATCCCGAACCGTTTTGAACATGGATACGGACCAAATATCGATCTATTTGATGAACTGCATAAAGCGGGGACTTCGCTTATTATCACTGTCGACAACGGCATTTCCGGCTTGGAGGCAGTTGCGCATGCCAAATCCATCGGAATGGATATCATCGTGACGGATCACCATGAAATAGGTGAGGAGCTTCCGATTGCAGACGCCATCATCCATCCGCGGCATCCTGAAGGCAATTATCCTTTCGGTGAACTTGCGGGCGTCGGCGTCGCGTTTAAACTGGCTTGTGCATTGCTTGGTGAAATACCTGAAGAACTGTATGAAATCGCAGCAATCGGCACTGTCGCCGACCTTGTTCCTTTGAAGGGTGAGAACAGGTTCCTTGTCAAGGAAGGAATTAGGCGGATGCGGATGTCTGAGCGGCCAGCAATTCAGGCGCTTGTCAAAGTGAGCGGGACTGAACAGCGTGCACTTACTGAGGAGTCGCTCGGTTTCATGATTGGGCCACGATTGAATGCGCCAGGGCGGCTAGGAAGTGCAGACCCTGCTGTTCATCTGTTGAAGACGGAAGATAAGATGGAAGCAATGAGCATAGCCCAACAATTGGATACATTGAATAAAGAGAGACAGGCGCTCGTTACGAAAATCGCGGACGAGGCGGAGCAGGCCTTGGTCGATATGTATGGTGATATGCTTCCTTATGTTATCGTCATTGCTGGGGAAGGCTGGAATCCAGGTGTCGTCGGTATCGTTGCTTCGCGTTTGACCGAAAAGTATTACAGACCGACAATTGTCCTGTCCGTAGACCTCGAGACGGGAACAGCAAAAGGTTCCGGGCGGAGTATTGCAGGTTTTGATCTATTCAAAGAGCTCTCGAAAACTGCAGATCTCTTGCCTCATTTCGGCGGCCATGAAATGGCGGCGGGCATGTCGTTGTCAGTTGAGGATGTGGCCGAATTCCGCAACCGATTGAATGATCAAGGAAAAATGAGCTTGACGGATGATATGCTTACACCGCAATTGCAGATTGATGTTCCGCTTGAAATCGGGGAAATCGATGTTGATGTGTTGGAAGCGATGGAATTGCTCCGCCCTTTTGGCATGTCGTTTGAAAAGCCCGTTTTTTTAATTGAGAACCTTTCGGCGTCATCCGTTAGAAAGATAGGTGCAGCGAAAAACCATTTGAAGCTTGAATTGACCGATGGGGTGGATTCACTCGATGTTATCGGTTTCGGGAACGGGGAGATCGCCGACGAAATGAGCCCGGGCGTCAAGTTGTCTGTCACCGGGGATTTACAGGTGAATGAATGGAACGGACGTAAAAAGCCGCAGATGCTGCTCGACGATATTCAGTCGAAAGATCGGCAGTTGTTCGATTTGCGCGGCATCCGGGAACCGAATCGTTGGATATCTGTCATCCCGGATAAAAACAATTTATTCATCGCATTCCAAGAAGCATCAATTGCCTTTTTCCAGCCAATCTTGAAAAATGTACAGATCCATCAATTCGGACAAACGGAACTGTCGGAAAACGATCATGTGATCGTATTGGATTTGCCTTCAGATACAGAGCAAATGAAAGAGTTGATCGAAAGGACGAACCCGAAAAGGGTCTATGCCCATTTCTTTGTCAACGAATCATTGTATTTCGAAGGGATTCCAAGTCGCGAGCACTTCGGTTGGTATTATAGCTTTTTGAAAAAGCGTGGTTCGTTTGACTTGCGGAAGCAAGCACAGGATTTATCGAAGCATAAAGGTTGGAAGGTCGATACAATTTATTTTATGACAAAGGTGTTTTCCGAGCTTGGATTTGTTAAGATAGAGAATGGTCTGGCCATTGTAATCGAAGATGCAGAGAAGAAAAGTCTTTCCGAAGCTCCATCTTATAAACAGAGAGAGCATCAGATTGAATTGGAACAGATGCTTGTCTACGCTCCATATATGGATTTGAAAAAGTGGTTCGATGAAATTTGCAAAGAAACCGTCAATAGGGAGGAACAATTATGGATTTGAAAAGTTTCGTGACAATTGTCCCGGACTATCCGAAAGAAGGCATTAGCTTTAAAGATATTACGACAATTATGGATAACGGGGAAGCTTATAAATATGCGACTGATAAAATTGTCGAATTTGCTAAGCAAGTGGGTACGGATATTATCGTCGGCCCCGAAGCAAGGGGGTTCATCATCGGCTGTCCTGTTGCGTACGCATTGGAAGTAGGTTTCGCGCCGGTCCGGAAACCTGGGAAATTACCGCGCGAGACGATAGCAGTCGAGTACGACCTTGAATACGGCAAGGATTCATTGACAATCCATAAAGATGCCATCAAGCCTGGTCAACGCGTATTGATTGTTGACGATTTGCTTGCAACCGGCGGAACGGTCGGCGCAACAGTTGAACTTGTCGAGAAACTCGGAGGAGTAGTCGCAGGATGCGCGTTCCTGATCGAGCTGTCTTATTTGAGCGGCCGTGAAAAACTGAAAGGTTATGATATTCAAGCGCTCATGACCTATTGATGAAAGGCCCTCCGCGATGAGCGGAGGATCTTTTTTTATCCATAGGGCTTTACATTCTTATCTGTTTATACATACAATAGAATTATCTTTAATTTTTTTGCGGAATTAGTCGAAAGGAGTAGAATGATGGCGAAAAATCGTGACATGACGGCAGAAGATATATTTGAAATCGTTGCCTCCTATATGAATGGAGAGCATGTCGCGTTCGTCAAAAAGGCGTATGAGGCGGCGAAGGCTTCTCATGAAGGGCAATTCAGAAGTTCGGGCGAGCCGTATATACTTCACCCTATCCAAGTTGCAGGCATTTTAGCAGAATTGCAGATGGATCCTTCCACAGTCGCCGCGGGCTTCCTCCATGATGTCGTGGAAGATACCGACGTGAGCCGCGAGGATATCATACGCGATTTTGGTGAAGAGGTGGCAATGCTTGTCGATGGCGTGACGAAGTTGGAAAAGCTGAAATTCAAGTCAAATGAGGAAAAACAGGCAGAGAACCACCGCAAAATGTTCATTGCGATGGCGAGGGATATCAGAGTCATTCTTATCAAGCTCGCTGACCGTCTCCATAATATGCGGACATTGAAACATGTCCCGGAGGAAAAGCAACGGAGAGTGGCAGCAGAAACTCTTGATATTTTCGCACCGCTAGCACATCGGCTCGGAATTTCCACCATCAAGTGGGAACTGGAAGACACTGCGCTTCGTTATTTGAATCCTCAGCAATATTATCGCATCGTCAATATGATGAAGAAAAAACGGGATGAACGTGAAAAGTATTTATTGAATGTCATGGATACGATACGGACTGAAATAGCTGAAATGAGCATCGAAGCAGAAATTAATGGACGTCCAAAGCATCTCTATTCCATTTACCGCAAAATGATTCTGCAAGACAAGGAATTCAATGAAATTTATGACCTTCTTGCCATTCGAATCATCGTGAAAAGCATCAAGGATTGTTATGCGGTGCTTGGAATCATCCATACGTTATGGAAACCGATGCCGGGAAGGTTTAAAGATTATATCGCGATGCCGAAACAGAACCTTTATCAATCTATCCATACAACAGTAGTCGGGCCAGCTGGCGATCCGCTTGAAGTTCAGATCCGTACGGAAGAAATGCATAGGATTGCAGAATACGGGGTTGCGGCACACTGGGCGTATAAAGAGGGGAAAACCGTTTCGGAAAAACCCGATAATATTGATTCCAAACTGAAATGGTTCCGCGAAATACTTGAATTTCAAAATGAGTCCTCCAATGCAGAGGAATTCATGGAATCATTAAAGTTCGATCTGTTTTCGGATATGGTGTACGTTTTCACGCCGGATGGGGATGTCATTGAAATCCCGACAGGCTCTGTGCCCATCGATTTTGCATACCGGGTTCATTCAGAAGTAGGGAATCGGACGATCGGTGCAAAAGTGAACGGCAAAATGGTTCCGCTGGATACAGAACTGTTCACAGGCGATATTGTCGAAATCCTCACATCAAAGCAATCATTTGGACCGAGCCGCGATTGGTTGAAAATCGCTAACACATCGCAGGCGCGGAATAAAATACGTCAATATTTCAAAAAGCAATTGAGGGAAGAGAATATTACGAAGGGGTCTGAACTCGTCGAGCGGGAAGTGAGGCTCCAGGAATTCGATCTGAAAGCCGTCCTGACATCTGAAAACATTCAGCGGGCTATAGACAAATTCAGCTTTACGTCGGAAGAGGACATGTATGCTGCGGTCGGATCGAATGGCATCACCGCACAGCAAGTCGTCAACAGGCTCGCGGAAAAAATCCGCCGTGAACGCGATCAGCAGGAAGCAATCGATAAGATTGTATCCGACATGAAAACGCCTCAGCCTATCCGGACAACAGAGTCGGGGGTTATCGTCAGAGGCCTCGAGAATCTGCTCATCCGACTGTCGAAATGCTGCAATCCGATACCAGGTGACGAGATTGTGGGATTCATAACAAAAGGCCGTGGCGTATCCGTACACCGCGCAGACTGTCCGAACATCCTCACCGACGAAGACAATGACCGGCTCATTGAAGTTGAATGGGCGGTGGATATGAACAACGAACGCAAGGAATTCCAAGTGGATATCGAAATTTCCGCATTTGACAGACAAGGCCTTCTGAATGAAGTGATGATGATGGTAGCGGATTCGAAAACGCCGATTGTGGCAGTGAGCGGGAAAGCGGACCGGGACAAACTTGCGAAAATCAGTATGACGATAAAAATTACGGATATATCCCATCTGCATAGGATTGTCGACCGCATTAAACAAATACGCGACATTTATTCCGTGCAGCGGGTGATCCATTAAGCAGGAGAGTGTTTGCATGAAGGTCGTATTACAAAGGTCCGGCAATGCTTCCGTGACGGTTGATGGCGAAGTGACCGGCTCCATCCGGAAAGGGTATGTTCTCCTTGTTGGGATTACACATGATGATACGGAACAGGACGCAGACTATATTGCAAAGAAGGTTGCAGGCCTGCGGCTTTGGGAAGATGAAGAAGGGAAGATGAACCGGTCCATCGATGAAGTGGAAGGGGAGATCCTATCCGTCTCCCAATTTACGCTCTATGGAGACGTGAGAAAAGGGCGCCGACCAAGTTTCATTGAAGCGGCAAGACCGGAAAAGGCTGAAACCATTTGGAATCACTTCAACGAAGCGCTCCGTGAGCAAGGCTTGAAGGTTGAAACTGGTGTGTTCGGCGCCATGATGGACGTACGTCTCGTCAATGACGGCCCGGTTACGATTATAATCGAATCGAAATAAATGAAATCGCAGTCCACATAACAACGGGCTGCGATTTTTTGCAAGTGCTCATTTATTCCATCAAAGGCTCCATTAATTCCGCAAGGGCTATATTCCATGCAAAAAACACCATGAAATCACGAAATTCCATGGTGTCCGTTTTTACTTTCCATCGAAGTGCTCGAGCAGGCCTTGATAAATCCCGTGCGATGCCTGTTCCCGGAACATCTCAGTCGTCAGAACCCGCTCCTCGGAAGGATTTGATAAGAACCCTAATTCGATGAGGACGGCATTCTGACGATTTTCCCGCAATACGAGGAAATTGGCAGGCTGTGCGCCGCGATTCCTAAGTGTAATCGTCGACGCTAGTCCATCATTGATAGAGGATGCCAGCGATTTCTGATTGGAATGTGTGTAATAAGTCGTGAATCCGGTAATCGATGTATCAGGATTTGCATCGTAATGGAGGCTGATGAAAGCGTCGGCTCCATGCTGATGGCTGACGGATACGCGTTTTCGCAGTGAAATATACGTGTCGGATTCGCGCGTCATGACGACGTTCGCGCCTGCTGCCTTCAGTTTGGCGGACAACAACTCGGCAGTCATCAATGTCAGCAGTTTCTCGTCGGTGCCTTGCATTCCAGTCGTTCCACGGTCATTACCGCCATGTCCTGCATCGACAACAATTGTAAGTCCGTTTAACGTGCCTGGCACTCTGGCAGATTTCTTCTTTTCGGGTGTGAGTTCCACCTTCGCAACGTCACCTGTTGAAACGACCCATTTGGCAATGAAAGCCGTCTCCCCGGAAGAAAGTGAGACGTTATACCACTCGCCTTCTTCACCGATTACCGTCAGTTTCTCGCCGGCGTTAGCTCTTGTTACAATCGATGAAGAGGTCGTTGCGGAAGATCGGAGATTCGTACCGTTCGTAAGCACTGTCACTTTCTTGTCGGCTGCCACCTCCGTTTTCCCCGCGGTACTTTTCGCATCAAGTGTTCCATGGAAAGAATAGACCCAACCGGACGATTTCTTTCCTAATGCTAAGCGGATCCAATTGCCTTCAATTTCTTCAATCGCGAAGGATTCGCCTTTTCGGATCAATCCTACTTTTTTTGACGTTAAGCCCGGTGCTTTCCTAACATTCAGCGCATCGACCGAAACCGTGAACTGCTCGGGATTCTTAACTTCTGGCTTAACTGCTGTTCCGGCTTGACCGTTTTCACTTTGCTGAATTTCAGTAATGTAATCAGTATGTACCCAACCGTCCATGCCGTTTTTGACGATGGAAGCCCATTCGCCTTGTCTGCCAGTTATCACCGCCGCTTCCCCTGCATTCAGTTGTCCGATGACAGCTGCGTTTAATGAAGGTTCGGTCCGGATGTTCAAGGCATTCACTTTCGATACGGCGTTCATTGGCGCAAGTTCCTTCGCCTCTTCACTTACGACAAGCCAGGATGCGATCCAACCCGTCCCTGAACCGAATCTGACCTCATACCAGTCCCCGGATGTTGCTAGAACTTCAGCGCGCTCACCTTGTTTCATTGAGCCGGCGACCGGATAGGTAAGCCCTGGACCTGAACGGACATTCAGGGATTTCGTATTGATGATGATTGTTTCGCCTTTCGCGGAAATTATCGGCATCTCGCAAACAATTGAAGCGAAAAGGATGATAGCTAGAAGCCATTTGATCAATTTCGACAAACTATCACTCTCCCTTTTTTCCATTGTAGAAGTTTTGTGAAGAAAAAACCACATCGAAATGAAAAAGGTTGACACTTCGTGAATGAATGGCTAAGATTAGTCTTAATCTAAACAAACAATTTGCTGTAGACATGGAAAGTAACTGTATTGCAGGCTGACTAGAGAGAGGTGGACGTGGCTGAAATCCACCTTACAGACGGATATAGTGAAAAACACCATCGAGGCTCCGTGCTGAACAAGTATCTTCAGTAGGTGCGGACGGAACCGGCCGTTATCCGGGTACGAGTGGGCATGCATTTTGTGCCAATTTGGGTGGAACCGCGGAAGCTGATATAAGCTCTCGTCCCTTGTGAAGACAAGGGATGGGGGCTTTTTTTATTTTTCGCAGCTAAAAACAGATTGAAAGAAGGGGAAGTCAAATGAATTTTAAAGTGCCAAGAGGGACACAGGACATCCTGCCTTCCGAGTCGTGGAAATGGCAGAAGGTCGAATCGATCATCCGTGATCTTTGCGACAGTTACCGTTACAAGGAAATCCGCACACCAATCTTCGAGCAGACCGAATTATTTCAACGGACGGTTGGAGATACTACCGATATCGTGACAAAAGAAATGTACACATTCACTGATCGCGGAAACCGATCAATGACTCTCCGTCCTGAAGGAACAGCTCCGGTCGTCCGTTCATTCGTCGAGAACAAGATGTTCGGATATCCCGATCAACCGGTGAAACTGTACTACCAAGGTCCGATGTTCCGCTATGAACGTCAGCAAGCTGGCCGATACCGTCAATTCGTTCAGTTCGGTGTCGAAGCGATCGGCAGCGCTGATCCGGCGATTGATGCCGAAGTCATTACTTTGGCAATGGACGTCTACAAACGTGCCGGATTGACGGATGTGAAGCTCGTCCTCAATTCTTTAGGCGACAGTGAATCGAGAAATGCGCACAGAGAAGCACTCGTTGCACACTTCACACCGCATATCGGCGAATTTTGCGGTGATTGCCAATCGCGTCTCGAGAAAAACCCGCTCCGCATCCTCGACTGCAAAGTGGACCGCGAACATCCTTTGATGGAGACTGCGCCATCATTGGCCGACTATTTGACTGACCAATCGGCAACTTACTTTGAACAGGTGAAAGGATATTTGGATGATGTCGGTATTGAGTATGAACTCGATCCGAACTTAGTCCGCGGCCTCGATTATTACAATCACACCGCTTTTGAAATCATGAGCACGGCATCGGGCTTCGGAGCGATCACGACGCTATGCGGCGGAGGCCGATACAATGGCCTTGCAGAGGAAATCGGCGGTCCTTCAGCGCCTGGCATCGGTTTCGGAATGAGCATAGAGCGCCTTCTGTTGGCTCTTGAAGCGGAAGGAAAGTCGTTTACTCAGGAACCTGAACTTGATGTCTATATCGTCACCCTTGAGGAATCTGCTCACCGGAAAGGCTTCAAATTATTGAATGAACTAAGAAATGCAGGCATGCGGGCAGATATGGACTATATGGACCGCAAAATGAAGGCCCAGATGAAATCGGCGGACCGGTTCAACGCAAAAGCGGTCATCGTCATTGGTGAAGATGAGGTGGAAGGGAACGTCGTACAGCTGAAAAATATGGCTGACGGCTCCCAGGAAAAAATCGAAGATGCAATTATTATTGAAAAAATAAAAGAACAGTTGAAATAAGGAAGGTTGATGAACAATATGCAACGGACACATTATTGCGGACAATTGACAGAGGAAGTCATTGGCCAGACGGTTACATTACAAGGCTGGGTACAGAAAAGAAGGGATTTAGGCGGTCTGATTTTCATTGATTTGCGGGATCGCGAAGGGGTTGTCCAAGTCGTTTTCAATCCGGATTTCTCGACTGCTGCGCTTGAAATTGCCGAAACGGTACGCAATGAATATGTCATTGAAGTGACTGGAAAAGTCATTGAGCGTCAAGAGCAGCAAAAAAACCCGAAAGTGAAAACGGGCTCGATCGAAGTGCATGTGGAAAAGATTCAAATCATTAATGAGGCAAAAACTCCGCCATTCATGATTGAAGATGAAACCGATGTAAACGAAGAGATTAGACTGAAATACCGTTATTTGGACCTTCGTCGTCCGGCACTGGCACGCATATTCAAAATGCGTTCTGATATTACGAAGACAGTCCGCAACTTCCTGGACGGGGAAGGGTTCCTTGAAGTGGAAACTCCGATTTTGACGAAATCCACGCCTGAAGGGGCAAGGGACTACCTAGTACCTAGCCGCGTGCATACAGGAGAATTTTACGCGTTGCCGCAGTCTCCTCAACTTTTCAAACAAATGCTTATGGTATCAGGCTTCGACAGATATTACCAAATCGCGCGCTGTTTCCGTGATGAAGACCTTCGCGCTGATCGCCAACCTGAATTCACGCAAATTGATATGGAAATGAGTTTCATGTCCATTGAAGACATCATGGAATTGAATGAGCGTCTCATGAAGAAAGTGATGAAGGATGTTAAGGGGATTGATATCGAAATCCCATTCAAGCGTATGCCTTATGAAGAAGCGATGGGACGTTTCGGTTCAGACAAACCGGATACCCGCTTCGCTATGGAACTTCAGGATGTATCTGAGGTCGTAAAGGATTCTTCCTTTAAAGTATTTGCCGGCGCTGTAGAATCTGGCGGGCAAGTAAAAGCGATCAATGTTAAAGGTGCTGCAGATAATTACTCGCGTAAAGATATTGATGCATTGGGCGAATTTGCATCCGTTTATGGTGCAAAAGGGCTTGCCTGGCTGAAAGTTGACGCAGATGGTTTGAAAGGTCCAATTGCAAAATTCTTTGAAGGGGAAGCGGGAGAGGCTTTGGCGAATTCCCTAGGTGCGGAAGCGGGCGATCTCCTACTGTTCGTTGCGGACAAGAAATCGGTCGTTGCGGATGCTTTGGGAGCACTAAGAATGAAACTCGGCAAAGATTTGAACCTTATTGACGAAACGCAATTTAATTTCCTATGGGTGACAGAGTGGCCGTTATTCGAATACGACGAAGAGGAAGGGCGATACTATGCAGCTCACCATCCATTCACGATGCCTGCGGATGTCGATGGACTTGAAGCGGATCCTAGCAGCGTGAAGGCCCAAGCATATGACCTCGTATTGAATGGCTTTGAGCTTGGCGGGGGATCATTGAGGATCTATCAGCGCGATGTCCAGGAGAAGATGTTCAAGGCACTTGGCTTCTCTGCAGAGGAAGCACGCGAGCAATTCGGCTTCTTGCTTGATGCTTTTGAATATGGCACGCCTCCGCATGGTGGGATCGCATTCGGATTGGACCGGATCGTCATGTTATTATCAGGTTCGACAAATCTCCGGGATACAATTGCATTTCCGAAGACTGCAAGCGCAAGCGATCTACTGACAGAAGCACCAAGCGCCGTAGATAACTCACAACTTTCCGAATTAGGGATATCCATCCAGTCGAAATGAGTAAAACGGACAAGCTATTGAAATAAAAACGTAATAATTTGCTGAAGTGAATTCGTTGAAAACGAATCTTCTGTGTGGTAGGATACAAGTAATACGAATCCTGAAGTGTACGTTTTTTGCAAATCAGTTTTGACCGAACAGAATTATCGTAGGGAGCTGTCATTCTGTTTTGGATGGAATGCCCTAGTAAGGGACTTCAGAAAAGGCGGATGGAGCACCCACCTGCTGAGTGCGGGTTCAAAACGATACTACAAAGACGGCACATTCGGGATTCGTTCCTATTATTTAAAAAACATTTGGTAGACTATATTCCCCTCTGGCGTTCTTGCTGAGGGGTTTTGTATTTATTCATCTTCATTCAGCAGAAGACGTCCACCTATATATGGAAGGGTTGAATTCTATTGTTACATCAATTTTCCCGGAATGAACTGGCCATCGGCAGAGAAGGCATCGATTTGATGCGCAACACGACTGTCGCCATACTAGGCGTCGGAGGCGTCGGCTCGTTTGCAGCCGAGGCCTGCGCGCGCAGCGGTGTCGGCCGTATCATCCTGGTCGACAAAGACACTGTCGATATTACAAACGTCAACCGTCAGCTAGTCGCCACATTGTCGACGATCGGCAAGTCCAAAGTGGAAGTTATGAAAGAACGCATCGCAGACGTGAACAAGGATTGCGAAGTGATTGGACTTCATATGTTCTATACGGAAGATACGTACGAAGAGTTTTTCAGTTATTCACCTGATTACGTAATCGACGCATCGGACACGATTAGCTACAAAATCCACCTGATTAAAGAGTGTGTAGCGAGAGGCATCAAAATCATCTCCAGCATGGGTGCTGCGAACAAGCTTGACCCAACCCGTTTTCAAATAGCCGATATTTCCAAAACGCATACTGATCCGATTGCAAAAGTGATCAGATTGCGTTTGAGAAAAGAAGGCATTAAAAAAGGCGTCCCTGTCGTGTTTTCAGATGAAAGTCCAATTGTCGTCAGAGAAGACGTCGTAGAGACGGTCGGTAAACCCGAGGCGCAAATTCGCAAAGCGAAAATGCCGCCCGCTTCAAATGCCTACGTCCCTTCCGTCGCAGGTCTGGTCTGCGCAAGCTGGGTGCTAAACGATATTGTTAAAGACATCCACATCGAACGAGTTAAGGACAAGAAGTGACAACTATTGCTCGCAACGCTTCGCTACTGCTCGCAAAAGCCGTTCTTCGTAACGGCTTTTGTTCCATCATTCTCCAACTGGTACAATCGTCATATAGGAAAAAATGAAACGATTGCATTATAATAGCTAAATCGGAAGGGCTGAATCCTTTGCGAAAACAGGATGGAATCTTACTCGAGAGCGGAACGAACGAACTCGAAATCATCGAATTCGAAATGGGACCAAACCGCTACGGCATCAATGTCATTAAAGTGAAAGAAATCATCATGCCTACACCAATCACCACCATCCCGCATGCACACCCGTCCATCGAAGGAATCATCCAACTCCGCGGAGCCGTTCTTCCCGTGATCAATATGGAAAGAGTGATGGGGCTGCCTGAAACAATTGGCAAGAGAGAAGGAAAATATATCGTCGCTGCCTTCAACAAGCAGGAAGTCGTCTTCCATGTCCACGAAGTTGCACAAATTCATCGAGTTTCATGGAATCAGATTGAAAAGCCTTCAGATTTATATTCAGGCGATGCCTCTCAAGTCATCGGGGTCATCAAACGGGAAAATGATATGCTTCTGCTCCTTGATTTTGAAAAAATCGTCGTTGATATTAACCCGGATAGCGGAATTCAAGTCGAGCAGGTAAGAAAACTCGGGGCGAGGGAGAGGTCCAATAAGAGAATCCTTGTAGCGGAGGATTCGCCGTTGCTCCGTAAACTATTGAGTGATACGTTAACGGAAGCAGGTTACGGGAATATCGAGTTTTTTGAAAACGGAAAAGACGCACTAGGATTTTTAGAAAGTTTGACAGCTGCCGGTAAAAAAGTGTCCGATGAAGTCCAGCTTGTCATCACCGATATCGAAATGCCTCAAATGGACGGACACCATTTTACGAAGAGGATCCGAGCGAATAAAGAACTGGCGTTGCTTCCGGTGATTATCTTCTCATCATTGATCACTGATGAATTAAAGCACAAAGGGATCAGCGTCGGTGCGAACGATCAAGTGAGCAAACCTGAAATTGCTGAGCTCGTACTGAAAATTGATCAGTATATCCTTTAATTAAGAAGCACCTCCCCGTATTCCTCGGGGAGGTGCTTTCCGGTAGTGACCTTGCCACCTGATCTATTTTTTCCTCTTGAATTCTTTCAACCGTTCATAAATGCCCGCAAGTCTCTTCTCTTCACCGGCGATGACTGGCTTATAGTATTCTGCTTGCTTAATTTTATCGGGTAAATATTGCTGATTCACCCATCCGCCGAATGTGCCAACCGGTGTGTCGTGGGGATAGCGGTATCCTTCATGTCCGAGCTCAGCCGCACCCGCATAATGAGTGTCCCGCAAGTGTAGAGGGATATCACCCGTTTTTCCTTCGTTGATCGCTTTCACTGCGGCATCAACTGCCTTGTAGGCCGAATTTGATTTGGAAGCCAGGCACATCTCAATGACGGCGTTTGCTAGCGGAATGCGTGCTTCCGGCATGCCGAGACGGACAGCTGCCTCCGTGGCGGCGAGTACATGGGGACCAATTTCGGGTGCAGCCAGTCCGATGTCCTCATATGCCATGACAAGCAGTCGGCGTGATACCGCAATCAGGTCGCCTGTCTCAAGAAGATTCGCCAAATAGAAGATAGCAGCATTCACATCGCTGCCACGCACCGACTTCTGCAAAGCGGAAAGTAGATTATAATGATGCGACCCTTTCTTATCACCGACAAGTCCGATCCTTCCGATCAAATTGTCGATCAACCAATCTTGCACAACAACCTTGCCCTCTTCCTCATCACTTGCTGAAATGATGGATTCCAGTAACGTGAGCGCTTTCCGTGCATCTCCATTAACACCGTCAGCAATTTTCCGGATTTGGTCGTCGCTCATCTCGATAGCCAATTTCCCAAGGCCGCGTTCTTCGTCATGCAAGGCGCGTTCAATCAGTTCAACCAAGTCATTGGGCTCGAGTCGGTTCAATTGAAGAATTTCCCCGCATCTAGAACGAATTGCGGGATTCACATCGTGGAAAGGGTTCTCCGTCGTTGCACCGATCAGCACAATTGAGCCTTTTTCAACATGAGGCAACAGTGTATCCTGCTGTAATTTATTGAAACGATGAATTTCATCAAGGAATAAGATGACCTTTCCCGTGATCCGGGCTTCCGCAACGACTTCCTCAACATCCTTCTTCCCTGAAACTGTCGCATTCAATGCGATGAACGGCAAATCGCTTGTACCGGCGATCGCATAGGCCATCGAAGTCTTTCCAATCCCCGGCTCTCCGTATAGCAGCATGGAAGGAACATGTCCTCTATTGATCATCCGATAGAGCACAGTATCCTTGCCGATAATATGTCGCTGTCCGGCAACTTCATCTATATTTTTCGGCCTCATTCGAAATGCTAGTGGTTCATTTTGCAATCAAATCACTCCCCGTACATCCGTTCCACTATTATACACAACGCAAAGCTAGAAGTCATTTGAAGGAAGCGGGAGTGCAGTTATGCTATAATATTTTGAAGTGTATTGATGAAATAATACGGTGTGAAATGGACGAGAAAAGGACGTTGGTTAAATATGAGGATTTCTACGAAAGGCCGCTATGGGCTGACTGTAGTTGTAGAACTTGGAAAGAAATATGGGGAGGGGCCTTTGCCATTACGTAAAATCGCGGAAGAGCAAAACTTGTCGGAAGCGTATTTGGAGCAGCTTATCCCCGCGTTGCGTAATAGCGGTATCGTAAAAAGCGTCCGCGGAGCATACGGAGGCTATAAACTTGCAAAGCCGCCGGGCGAAATTACTGCCGGAGACGTGATCAGATTGCTCGAAGGACCTATCCAGGTCGTAGAGGGGATAGATGGCGACAAGATTCCTCAGCAGTCGTTATGGAACCGTATCGGCGACGCCATTCGTGAAGTTTTGGATACAACGACAATCAAGGATTTGGTGGAATCGGATGAATCCACTGATCTTGATGGATATATGTTTTACATTTGAAGCCATTTTTTAAAGGGGTCATATTATGCAAACGATCTATTTGGACCATGCCGCCACGACACCAATCCATCCGGAAGTGAGTGCGGTTTATATAAAAGCGATGGATTCGGTTTTCGGCAATCCTTCAAGCATCCATAGCTTTGGTCGGACTTCCCGGAAATTGCTTGATGATGCGCGTAAAGCAATAGCGGAGGCGATCAGTGCCGAACCGAATGAAATAATTTTTACATCAGGAGGAACAGAAGCCGATAATATTGCAGTTTTCGGGGCTGCTTCTGCAATGAAGGAAAAAGGAAATCATATTATTACGACTGCTATTGAACACCATGCCGTTTTGAACTCCTGCAAGGAATTGGAGAAAAACGGCTTTGATGTCACTTATTTACCAGTCGATGAAAATGGAAAGATAAGTGCCGAACAAGTGGCTGAAGCACTTACCGATCAAACTGTTCTCGTCACGATCATGTATGGCAACAATGAGGTCGGAACGATCCAGCCAATCAAGGAGATCGGCGAACTCTTAAAGGACCATCAAGCTGTTTTCCATACGGATGCGGTCCAAGCATTCGGAATTATGGATTTAGATGTGAATGAACTGCAAGTCGATCTGCTCAGCGCATCAGCCCATAAATTGAATGGGCCAAAAGGTGTCGGTTTCCTTTACCAACGGAAAGGCTTGCAAACAACGCCGCTTCAGTTCGGTGGGGAACAGGAGCGGAAGAGGCGGGCAGGAACTGAAAATGTCCCTGCAATCGCAGGCTTTGCAGAAGCTATAAAAATAGCTAGAAATGAAATGGAAGAAAATCATCGCAAGTATGATCGATATAAAACGATCTTGAAGGAAGTGTTCCGTCAAGAAGGGATCGACTTCGAAGTGAATGCGGATGTAGTCGGTCGGTTGCCGCATGTAGTGAACATCAGCTTCCCCGGAACCGAAATTGAATCATTGCTCGTCAACATGGATATGGCGGGCATCGCCGTATCGAGCGGTTCTGCGTGTACCGCGGGATCCCTTGAACCATCGCATGTTTTATCTGCAATGTGGGGAAGCGAATCCCCGAAATTGCGCAACTCAGTACGCTTCAGTTTCGGTCTTGGACTCGATGAACAGATGGTACGTGAAGCTGCAATGAAAACAGCGCAAATCATCAAGCGACTCGTGAAATGAAATGATAAAGGATGAATACGTATGAGAACTGCAAATAAACCAATATCCGAAACCCGGGTAGTCATTGGAATGTCGGGAGGAGTCGACTCATCCGTCGCTGCTCTTCTCTTGAAAGAACAAGGATACGATGTCATTGGAATCTTCATGAAAAACTGGGATGACACCGATGAATTCGGTGTTTGCACAGCAACTGAAGATTACGAGGACGTCATAAGCGTATGCAATGAAATTGGAATTCCCTATTACGCTGTCAATTTTGAACAGCAATATTGGGATAAAGTATTCACCTACTTCCTTGAGGAATATAAAGCAGGAAGAACACCGAATCCGGATGTTATGTGCAATAAGGAAATTAAATTCAATGCATTCCTTGACCACGCTATGAGCCTCGGAGCGGATTTCCTTGCGACAGGGCATTACGCGCAAGTCGTCGAAACGGATGAAGGCGTCGCCATGCTCAGAGGAAAAGATGAAAACAAAGACCAGACCTATTTCCTCAATCAGCTGTCACAGGAGCAGCTGCAAAAGGTCATGTTCCCGATCGGCGGTCTTGATAAGTCGGAAGTGCGTCAAATTGCCGAGCGTGCAGGGCTGGCTACCGCGAAGAAAAAGGACTCGACCGGCATTTGCTTCATCGGGGAAAGGAACTTCAAGGAATTCCTCGGACAATATTTGCCCGCGCAGCCAGGAGATATGAAAACGATGGACGGCAAAACTGTCGGGAAACATGATGGCTTGATGTATTACACGATCGGCCAACGCCATGGGTTGGGGATCGGCGGTGCCGGCGATCCGTGGTTTGTTATCGGCAAAGACCTGATCGAGAACACATTGCTTGTCGGACAAGGGTTCCATCATGACGCCCTATATTCCGACAGCTTGACTGCTATCAATATCAGCTTCGCAACTGCCCGCACATTACCGGACACTTTTGAATGCACAGCGAAATTCCGCTATCGTCAACCGGATACGAAAGTGACGGTTAAGTTGACAGGTGACAAAGGTGCAGTAGTCACATTCGCTGAACCTGTCCGGGCAATCACTCCGGGTCAGGCAGTCGTCTTTTATGACGGTGAAGAATGCCTCGGCGGCGGGACAATCGATAAAGTCGTGAAAAATGGAGTGCAATTAGATTACGTAGGATGAAAGGAAACGCTATGGAATACAATGAAATTGGTATTAAAGCCCTTCAAGAAGGGGCATACGAAAAAGCTATCGAAGCCTTCATGAAGGCTGCGGAGGAGGAGCCGGACAACCCGGTCGGCTATATCAATCTCGGGAACGTCTTCGCCTCTGCCGGTGACACCGAAAGGGCTGAACGCTTCTTCCAGAAAGCAATCAGCCTTGATGAAAATGCGGGTTCAGCACTTTATGGCCTCGGCAATCTCTATTATTCCAACGAACGGTTCGAAGAGGCGGCGATTGTTTATGAAAAGGCGATCCGTGCAGGCCTGAATGAAGCAGATGCCTTTTTCATGCTTGGAAAGAGCTTAAAGCAATCAGACAAATCAAAGCTCGCATTGCCGTATTTCCAAAGGGCTGCGGAGTTGGCGCCGGATGATCTTGAAATCCGTCTCGCATTCGGGATCCTGTTAGCTGAGATGGAGCTCTTTGAAGAGGCTCGGAAAGAATTGTCGCTCGTCTTGGAAAAGGACGACGAGAATGCAGATGCCCACTATAATTTAGGTGTGCTGTATGCAGTCTCGACGGATCGGAAGGATGATGCGCTTTTCCATCTGGAGAAGGCGTTCACGATCGAACCTGAACATACGCAGGCAAGATATATTTACGATATGATTAAATTAGCTTAATTTCCAAAATGGGCGGATACGCAAGGCGGTGATCTGTATGGCTGAGGGAAAAGGGAATAATGAAGCGGTTTTCATCGTTGGACGGCCTGTCGTCACTATTTTCCACAATCCTGATAATCTTTTTTCCATTGTGAAAATGAAAATAACTAAAACGAATAGCGGCTATGAGGATAAGGAAATTGTCATTAAAGGGAATTTCCCTCCATTGGCGAATGAGGATGACTACAGACTTACGGGCAGGCTCGTCAATCATGCGACATACGGAAAGCAGTTCGATGTCCATACGTTTACGAAAGAATTGCCTGAAACCGAAACGGGAATCGTACATTACTTATCCGGTGATCTATTTCCGGGAATCGGAAGGAAAACTGCCGACACCATCGTAAAAACGTTGGGCAAAGACGCTATCAAACAGATTTTGGAGAACCCCTCAGTGCTTGATCGCGTTCCAAAGCTTTCGGAAGATAGGAAAGAGACCCTTGTCACAGTACTTCAGGAAAATCTCGGGTTGGAACGAAGCATGGTGCAATTGAATGAGTGGGGATTCGGTCCCCAGCTTTCGATGCGGATCTATCAGACCTATCGTGAAGAAGTCATCGAACTGTTGAAAGAGAATCCGTACAGGCTGATCGAGGACGTAGAGGGAGTGGGATTCCAACGCGCGGATGAATTGGGAAGACATTTGGGGCTTACAGGCAAACATCCTTCCCGGGTGAAAGCCGCAATCCTCCATACGATGAACCAAGGAGTCCAGTCTGCTGGTCATGTCTATTTAGAGGCGGAGTCGGTTTTGCCCGAAGTGAAGCGGCTATTGGAATCAAGCCAAACGGAAGAAGTGCCATTCGACCAAATTTCCAGATGCATCATGGAATTGGTTGAGGAAAGTAAGCTGTGCGGCGAAGGCAGAAAGCTATATATCCCTTCACTCTATTTTTCGGAAATCGGCATTGCCTCCAAAATGGAACGGATCATGGAAAATGACCTTTCCGACAAGTTCCCGGTTTCTGAAATCCGCAAGGCGATCGGTGAAGCGGAGGAAAGGCTCGGCGTCAATTATGCAGAAACCCAAGTGTCGGCAATCGAGAAGGCGCTCCATTCACCTGCCATGATTTTGACCGGGGGACCCGGAACGGGGAAAACGACCGTCATACGCGGGTTAGTAGAAGTGTATGCCGAGCTCCATGGCCTTTCACTCGACCCTAAATACTATGTTGAAAAAGAAGAGACCTTTCCAATCGTTTTAGCGGCTCCAACAGGGCGGGCCGCGAAGAGGATGTCTGAATCGACAGGGCTGCCTGCAATGACTATCCACAGGCTTCTAGGCTTCAATGGACAGGAAAAAGATGACGCGGTCGGCAGGGAAGTGGAAGGGCGGCTCATCATCATCGATGAAATGTCCATGGTTGACACATGGCTCGCCCATCAGCTCCTGAAAGCGCTACATGACGAAATCCAAGTCCTATTCGTCGGAGACCAAGACCAACTTCCGCCTGTCGGTCCAGGTCAAGTGTTAAAGGACATGCTTGATTCGGGAAAGATCCCAGTCGTAGAGTTGACCGAAATTTATCGACAAAGTGCAGGGTCGACAATCATCGAGATGGCTCATATGATTAAAAATGCAAAATGGACTGATGACGTCACTCGAAAAACAACGGATCGGTCTTTTATCAAGGCAAGTGGGGACCAAATACTAGAGGTCGTGGAACAGGTCGTGAAAAACGCCGTTTCGAAAGGCCATCACATTAAAAACATCCAAGTATTGGCGCCTATGTATAAAGGGCCTGCCGGCATTGATGGATTGAATAAGATGATACAACAGATGGTCAATCCGCCGGGACCCGACAGAAAAGAAGTCGCCTTTGGGGATGTCGTCTATCGAATCGGCGACAAAGTGCTGCAACTTGTCAATCAGCCAGAAAGCAATGTATTCAACGGAGATATGGGCGAAGTCATCTCCATTATCAAGGCAAAAGAAACTGTCGATAAAAAGGAAATGCTGATCGTTTCCTATGACGGCATCGAAGTTGAATATGAGCGAAATGACTTAAATCAAATTACGCTCGCCTACTGCTGCTCCATCCATAAGTCGCAAGGAAGTGAATTTCCGATTGTCGTCATGCCGATTGTACGAGGTTACAGGAAAATGCTCCGGAGAAATCTTTTGTATACGGGAATTACGAGAGCCAAGAACTTCCTGATTCTTTGCGGCGAGCCGGAAGAATTTAAAATTGGCATTAACCGGACAGATGAACTTGAACGGCAGACGACATTGAAAGACCGCTTGCGCAAGGAATCCACCGTCGAAATACAGGAAGAAAAAGCGCAAGTCCCACTAAGCCGGGAACAACAAGACGAACCTATTGAAACCTCTGACGAGATGCCTCAAAGCCAGAAAGAGTATCGGCTGACGATGGAGACGATCCTTGGAATCGACCCGATGATCGGGATGCAAGGTGTCACCCCTTATGACTTTTCGGAGGCGATGGATTGACACGGGAGCGGCAATTCCTTATAATCCAAAGTATCATAGAAAAACCGATGACGGAGAAAGTACGCTTACCGCCATGCTCAGAAAGGAATCCCAAGGCTGCAAGGATTCCCATGGCCGTTTGACGGAAAGCTACTCCTGAGAGCAACTAACACTTGCCGTTAGCCGCGTTAAGGCTTCTTGAGATACCGGCTTTCCGCCGGTAAATTAGGGTGGTACCACGAAAAATCTTCGTCCCTTGTACAGGGGCGGGGATTTTTTTATTTTCACCTTATTTATTTATTTATTGGATTGGCGAGTTCTTTATTTTGGATTGAAGCGGAAGCCGGCGACTCCTGCGGGAATAGCACGAGCTGAAAGCCCCGCAGGAACGCAGTGACGAGGAGATTGAAGCTGTGCCCGCGGAAAGCGTCCGGCTGAAGCGAAAATCCAGGTATGATGGCAACTTGACCATAAGGAGGAATAACAATGAAAAAATTAACAGCATCTGAAATTAGAAAAATGTTTCTTGATTACTTCAAAGAGCACGGCCATAGCGAAGAACCATCAGCGCCCCTAGTGCCAATCGACGATCCATCACTTCTATGGATCAACAGCGGCGTCGCGACACTGAAAAAATACTTTGACGGGCGCATCGTCCCAACAAATCCACGAATCGTAAATGCACAAAAGTCCATTCGTACGAATGACATCGAAAACGTAGGAAGAACTGCACGCCACCATACATTCTTCGAAATGCTCGGGAACTTCTCAATCGGCGATTACTTCAAAGAAGAAGCGATCATCCGTGCATGGGATTTCCTGACGAATGAAAAATGGATCGGCTTCAACCCTGAGTTGCTGTCCGTTACTGTACACCCGGAAGATGACGAAGCATACTCAATTTGGAGAGACAAAATCGGAATTCCAGAAGAGCGAATCATCCGATTGGAAGGGAACTTCTGGGATATCGGAGAAGGTCCGAGCGGCCCGAACTCAGAAATATTCTACGACCGCGGTCCGTCATTCGGCGATGATTTTTCGGATCCGGAATTATATCCAGGCGGCGAAAACGACCGGTACCTGGAGATTTGGAATTTAGTATTCTCCGAGTTCAACCATAATCCGGACCATACGTATACGCCGCTTCCAAAGAAAAACATCGATACAGGGATGGGGCTTGAGCGGATGGCCTCTGTCATCCAGGAAGTGCCTACGAACTTTGATACCGATTTGTTCATGCCGATCATCCATTCCGTGGAAAAAGTGTCCGGCGAAGCGTACGGAAAAGATGATGTGAAGGACACGGCATTCAAAGTGATCGCGGACCATGTCCGGACGGTTGCGTTCGCAATCGGCGACGGCGCATTACCGTCCAATGAAGGAAGAGGATATGTCCTCAGAAGACTATTACGTCGCGCTGTGCGCTTCGCAAAACAATTAGGCATCAATAAGCCATTCATGTATGAACTCGTCCCTGTCGTCGGGGAAGTGATGCAAGACTTCTACCCGCAGGTCAAAGATAAAGAAGCTTTCATCATGAAGGTCATTAAAAATGAAGAAAATCGTTTCCATGAAACGTTGAATGAAGGAATAGCGATTTTGACTGGTGTCATTGATAAAGCGAAGGCGGCTGGAAATCCGGTCGTATCTGGCGCAGATGCATTCAAGCTATATGATACGTACGGTTTTCCATTTGAGCTGACAGAGGAATTTGCGGAGGAGGCGGGGGTTACCGTCGATCGTGCTGGATTCGATGAAGAAATGGATAACCAACGGAAACGCGCCAGAGCTGCGCGAAATGACGTAGATTCAATGCATGTTCAATCGGAAGTGCTTGGCAACATTCATGCAAAAAGCGAATTCATCGGATATGATCAACTGTCCTGCGAGACACGGATCGTTGCCCTATTGCATAATGGCGAATTGATTGCACACGCTTCTGAAGGCGATGAAATCCAGTTCATTCTTGATCGCACACCTTTCTACGCGGAAAGCGGCGGGCAGATCGCCGATAAAGGAACTGTCTCGAGCGATACATTCATCGTTGATGTGAAAGATGTCAAAAAGGCTCCGAACGGTCAACACTTGCATACTGCGGTTGTTCGTTCAGGAGAAATTGCTGACAACGCGGAAGTATTGGCTGAGGTAGATGCGGAATCTCGTAAATTAACCATTAAAAACCATACAGCTACACATCTGCTTCATCAGGCGTTGAAAACTGTTCTTGGTGAGCATGTCAACCAGGCTGGCTCTTATGTCGGTCCAGACCGTCTCCGTTTTGACTTCTCCCACTTCGGACAGGTGACGAAGGAAGAACTGGAACAAATCGAAGAAATCGTTAACGCGAAGATTTGGGCCGATATTCCTGTCCAGATCGAACAGAAACCGATTAAAGAAGCAAAAGAGATGGGTGCTATGGCGCTATTCGGTGAGAAATATGGAGACATCGTCCGCGTCGTTTCAGTCGGGGATTACTCCATTGAATTATGCGGTGGATGCCATGTGCCAGCAACGTCAACAATCGGACTCTTTAAGGTCGAATCGGAAGGCGGCATCGGAGCAGGGACTAGAAGGATTGAAGCGGTCACGGGTCAAGAGGCATATCATTCCTTTAAAAAGGAAGAGGCGCTTCTTACGGAAGCTGCTGCATTATTGAAATCTAATCCGAAAGATGTTGTTACAAAAGTCGGCTCATTCCTGTCGGAAATGAAAGAGCTTCAACGGGATAATGAATCGCTTTCGGCGAAGCTTGGGAACAGTCAACTTACAGACATTCTAGCAACTGCGCAACAGATTGACGATGTGACAGTGCTTTCGGCAAGGGTCGATGTAAAAGACAATAATGCTCTGCGTCAAATGATTGATGAATTGAAGCAGAAAGTAAGCAAAGGTGTAATTATCCTCGGGGCTGCAGCTGATGGGAAAGTTCTACTGGCAGCAGGAGTGACGGAAGATTTGAAAAACGGGAACTTCCATGCAGGGAAAATCGTCAATCATGTAGCATCTCTTTGTGGTGGTAAAGGCGGAGGCCGTCCGGACATGGCGATGGCAGGTGCGAAGGATGCTTCTAAACTTGATGAAGCACTTCATTCCGTGTATGATTATGTCAAATCCGTTTAAGTGGAAATGGAAGTCGGGTATAGAGTTAGTGGGAAAGGTATCCGATTTGCTAACGGACGATTGGAAAGCGGGGTGTCGACTATGAATTCATACGACAAGACGATGAAATTCAACTTTCCTGAAGAATCGATGGAGCAGGAAGTGAAGCAGGTCATGCTCCATGTGCACAAAGCACTGGAAGACAAGGGCTACAATCCCATCAACCAAATTGTCGGTTACCTCTTATCGGGCGACCCGGCTTACATCCCTCGCCATTATGAGGCGCGTAACCTCATAAGGAAATTGGAGAGGGACGAGATTCTCGAGGAATTGGTTAAGTTTTACATCCGTGAAAACGGGGGTCAGACGAATTGAGGGTAATGGGATTGGACGTCGGTTCCAAAACGGTCGGGATTGCAATCAGCGATGCTCTTGGGTGGACAGCCCAAGGCATCGAAACGATTAAAATCGATGAAAGCGCCGGCCAATTTGGCATGTCCAGAATTCAAGAGCTTGTAGCAGAATATACGGTCACCTCTTTCGTAGTCGGATTTCCGAAAAACATGAACAACTCAGTAGGTCCGAGAGGGGAAGCATCCGAAAGGTTCGCTGAAATGTTGGAAGAGGCGTATGGTTTTCCTGTCATCCTTTGGGATGAGCGATTGACGACGATGGCAGCGGAACGCATGTTGATCGATGCCGATGTCAGCAGGAAAAAAAGAAAGACTGTCATCGATAAGATGGCGGCAGTCATGATACTCCAAGGGTATCTTGATTCAAAAAACAGATGAGGTGATTGTAATGGAACATGGACAAGAAACAATGACAGTCGTAGACGAGCACGGTGTGGAGCATGTATGTGAGGTGATTTTCACATTCGAATCAGAGGATTTCGGGAAGTCATACGTCCTTTATCATATTTTAGGCGAAGATGAAGTGGGCGATGATGAAGAAGTGGAGATTCATGCATCGGCGTTCATCCCATCGGAAGACAACGAAGACGGCGAGCTATTGCCGATTGAGACTGAAGAAGAATGGGACATGATCGAGGAAATGTTGAACACATTCCTTGAAGAAGAAGAGGACGAAGAATAATCCATATTGTGCACGGACGACGGAATGGTGCAGGCCATTCCGTCTTTTCACTGCAATGGAACTTTTTTTAGATAGTATTTTGTTCGAATAGAGGTGATGGTGGATGGATAATGGTTCAAAAAAGGATCAAATGTTCCAAAAGATGATTGAACAGAAAAAAGAAGTAAAGATTGTCAGGCGAATCGTTTTTGTTGTGGCGCTCGTTCTGATAATTGGCGGCCTGATCGGAGGCCGGGCGGTCTATAAATACATAAGTGAGGCCCTTCAACCGGTCGATCCGAACTCGGAAGAAGTAATTGAAGTGGAAATCCCGATCGGTTCGGGCTTATCGTCAATTTCGGAAATGTTGGAAAAAAAGGGGCTCATTAAAGACGCGAAGATCTTTAAATACTACGCGAAATTCAATAATGAATCACAATTTCAGGCTGGTTCCTACGGGTTGACAAAATCAATGACATTAGATGAATTGATCGAGAGCTTGAAGACGGGAAAAGTGTATAGGACCCCCGTATTTACAATGACGATTCCAGAAGGACTGACATTGGACCAAATTGCAGCAACCGTGCAAAAGCGGATAGGCATACCTGAAAAAGAGTTTTTGGATTATGTCAATGACGAACAAACAATTGCCAATCTGATGGGACGATATCCGAACATCCTAACAGAAGAAATATTGAAAGAGGATGTCCGCTATCCGTTGGAAGGGTATTTATTCCCTGCGACGTATCCATTTTATGAAGAAAAGCCGTCAGTCGAAACGGTTGTGACGACAATGCTGAATGCAACGTCGGACAATATCACACCGTATTTTGCATTTTTGGAAAGCAAAGAGAAATCGGTCCATTGGCTGCTCACATTTGCCAGTCTGCTTGAAAGGGAAGCGACTTCAAATACAGATCGCGAAACGATTGCAAGCGTCTTTTACAATCGGATGGATGAAGGAATGCCATTGCAGACGGATCCTACGGTGCTATATGCATTAGGCAAACATAAGGATCGGGTCCTATTTGAAGATCTTAAAATCGAGAATCCGTACAATACGTATGTCCATACAGGCCTTCCGCCAGGTCCGATTGCAAATGCCGGCAGATCTTCGATTGAAGCGGTCGTAGATCCTTCCTTCACAGACTACTTTTATTTCCTTGCCGACAAGGAAGGGAATAACCATTTTGCGAAGACCTATGATGAGCATTTGGCAAATCGGGCAAAATATATTGATTGAATGATCCAAAAGATTGGAAGTGCATGTATGAAAGACTTTGAATCCTACATTTCCGGTTTGCGGGAAGAAGACAATCCGTTACTCCGCGAAATGGAGGAATTCGCCGCAGAACACCGGATTCCGATCATGGATAGTAGCGGAATGGAAACGTTCATCGGCCTGCTTCGAATTCAACGTCCGAAGCGAATACTTGAAATTGGAAGCGCAATAGGCTATTCTGCTATCCGGATGGTTTCTTCTTTGAAGGAAGCTTCAGTCGTCACGATTGAGCGGGACAAAGAGCGGTATGCATCCGCCGTGGACTATATTGAGCGAAGCGGCTTCGGAGAGAGGATTACGATCATTGAGGGAGATGCCCTTCTCCTGTCAGATGATATGCTACCTCCAGTATGGTATGATGCCCTTTTCATCGATGCTGCAAAGGGACAATATAAACGGTTCTTCGAAAAATACTCCGAGTTTGTAGCGAAGGGCGGCATAATTTACTGTGATAATATGTTCATGCATGGCGCCGTGATGGTTCCGGATGAAGAGGTGCCGAAGCGGAATCGGACAATGATCCGTAATCTGAAGGAATTCACTTCATGGGTCATGAAGCATCCGGATTATGAAACCTCATTGTTGCCGGTTGGTGACGGCATCCTGGTTGCTGTGAAAAAGAGGGACTGAGCAATAGCCCTGTATTTGTGGGAGGAAAAGAAATGGATAAAAGAAAACCTCTTGTCATCGGTATAGCCGGTGGTTCGGGATCAGGAAAGACAAGTGTCACTAATCGAATTTATGACGTGTTTAAGGAACATTCAGTTGTTGTCATAGAACAGGATTTTTATTACAAGGATCAATCCCATCTTAAATTTGAAGATCGATTGTTGACGAACTACGATCATCCGTTAGCATTTGATACGGATCTGCTCATAGACCATATCGGAAAGCTGCTTAATCGGGAGACAATCGAAAAGCCGGTTTATGATTATGCGCTCCATACAAGATCAGAACGGAAAATAGCGATTGAGCCGAAAGATGTAATCATCCTTGAAGGAATTCTTGTTTTGGAGGATGAAAGGCTCCGTGATTTGATGGATATTAAACTCTTTGTCGATACGGACGCGGATCTGCGAATCATTAGACGTCTAATGCGGGACATTAATGAGCGGGGACGCACAATCGAGTCGGTTATTGAACAATACCTCTCCGTCGTCCGTCCGATGCATAATCAATTCATTGAACCGACGAAACGGTATGCGGATATTATCATTCCCGAAGGCGGTCATAATGAAGTTGCAGTCGATCTGATGGTCACGAAAATAAAAACAATTCTTGAATTTGGTACGAACTTGTAATATGATGTAGTCAGAATTCAATATAAATGAGCCTATGTCGCATACCTCTCGCAGGAGCGGCATAGTGTTTTTATGAACAGGAATATGAGGAGTGTTGAATAATGGTATCAGAGAAAAAGTTCCCGATGACTGCGTCGGGTAAGAAGAAATTAGAAGAAGAGCTGGAGTTTCTAAAAACTGTAAAACGTAAAGAAGTTGTGGAGCGCATCAAAATTGCACGAAGCTACGGCGACCTATCGGAGAACTCGGAGTACGATTCTGCAAAGGAAGACCAGGCATTTGTCGAAGGGAAAATCTCTTCACTGGAATCGATGATCCGCAACTCCGTCATCATTACAGAGGATGAAATGAACACTGATGAAGTTCAACTTGGGAAAACGGTTACATTCAAGGAACTTCCTGACGGAGACGAGGAGACATATACAATTGTCGGCTCTGCAGAAGCAAATCCTATTGAGGGATTGATTTCCAATGATTCACCTATTGCAAAAGGTTTGATCGGCAAAGGTAAAGGCGATGAAGTGAAAATCACGACTCCTGGAGGAGAAATGTCGGTCGTTATTGTTGAAATCAAGTGACCTGGAATGGCCGCCTTCAAATGAGGGCGGCCATTCAACATTAACGCTAATAGGGGGAAGGTTATATGAAAGGGAATGAACCCAGATTCTCGCGTGTCAATCGCAAGAAAATGCGCAATCGCAGCAATCGGCTATTAAATAGTATGATCGGGCTTGTCATCTTACTGATTCTCATTGTAGGTGCTTCCATCATAACTGGGAATAAAGATGATGAAGGAAAAGAGATCGCCTCTGAAGAAAAGGTGCTCGATGAAGCTGGTTCATCCAACGATGAGACACAAAAGGAAGAAAATGATTCTATCTCCGATTCAGAAGATGAAGAGGGAGCGGATGGACATAGTGATACGGAAGGTGACGATTCGGAAGAGTCTTCAGCACCTAGCAAAGAAGCGGAAGGAACTGCCGACAGCGAGGACGGTGCTAAGGATGAAGAGGGAACAGGTATGGTGACAATCGTTCCGGGTACTGATGAAATCATTAAGGAAACTATCACCAATCCGGCATGGAAGCCGATCGGCACAGACCAATCAGGTGAGCATATTTCACAATATGAAGCAAATTCTATAGATTATATCGAAAAGAAAAAAGCTATTGCCTACGCGACTGGCTTCTCTGAAGATGAATTATTCTATAAGAGGGTTAAAAATGGCGGCGGACCACAAAAATCAATCGGAATCGTTACGACGAAGGATGGATCTAAAATATTCCGCGTTTATATCGAGTGGATTGATGGGGAAGGCTGGAAGCCGGTTAGCATGGACGTTTTAAGAACATTGGATTTTGATTATTGAACAGCAAAGGATAGTCAACAGGAGGATTAGTAATGAAAATTGCGATCATTGGTGCAATGGAACAAGAAGTTGAAATTTTAAGAGGGAAGATTGAGTCGCCAACAAGTCGTGAGATTGCTGGTTGTGAGTTCATTGAAGGTAATATCGGTCAACATGAAGTCATTCTTGTCAAAAGCGGCATTGGAAAGGTGAATGCGGCGGTTGCGACGACAGTGCTTATTCAGGAATATCGACCTGATGCAGTATTAAATACCGGTTCAGCTGGTGGTCTTAAAGAATCCCTTGAAGTTGGTACGATCGTTATTTCCGATGAAGTGAGACATCATGATGTCGATGCAACTGCCTTTGGTTATGAAGTCGGACAAGTTCCAGGAATGCCTCCATCTTTCCCGGCGGATGAAAAGCTTATTCGGATTGCCAAGGAAGCGGTCGTGGAGGTAGGCGAGCATGAGTATGCGGTCGGATTGATCGCTTCCGGTGATGTGTTCATGAGTGATGCGGCACGGGTAGAAGTTGTAAAAGGACAATTCCCAACAATGATTGCAGCTGAAATGGAAGCCGCCGCAGTTGCGCAAGTGTGTCATCAGTTCGGAACGCCATTTGTCGTCATCCGTGCATTATCCGATATCGCAGGCAAAAAATCATCGATTAGTTTTGATGAATTCTTGCCTCTTGCAGCGAAACATTCTTCGGAAATTGTCATGCGCGCCATCTCGAAATTTTAAGGTGATTATGGTAAGATGATAGCAGGTTGCATTTTGCTGTGAAGGAGGTAATAAGATATGTTTTATCTAATGGCAGGTGTGTTTTTCGTGACGACAGTCATTGCGGTTGTTATCGCGCGTGAGGTAAGTGCAGACTGATAAGACAAGCAGTACAGATAATGAAATGAAAAGAGGCGTTTCCTTTCTTAGGGCCGTGGCCCCATGTTAGGAAACGCCTTTTCATTTGCAGTAGTTGTGCACTTTTCATTCATTATACTCATGCTTGAATAGCTGGTACAGTTTAACAATCGCTCTTTTTTCGATACGTGAGACATAGCTTCTTGATATGTTGAGCTGCTGCGCAATTTCCTTCTGAGTCATTGGTTGATCGTCGAGCAGACCATACCTTCTTTGAATGATCTCTAATTCTCTTCCATCCAGCTTTCCGAGATGGCGGTATAGCCTTTCCTTTTGCTCTTTCTGCTGTACAGTATCGATTGGTGCTTCCTCATCGGTCTGCAACAGATCTGCTATCTGAAGGGACTGTCCGTCCTTGTCAGTTCCGATCGGATCGAAAAGCGATACATCCTTCTGCACTTTCTTTTGCGTTCGTAAGTACATCAGTATTTCATTTTCGATACAGCGGGCTGCATACGTCGCAAGTTTCGTCTTACGATCAAGAGTGAAACTGTTCACGGCTTTCATGAGCCCGATTGTACCGATGGAAATATAATCGTCTAGTTGTTCGTGTTTTGGATGGAATTTTTTTACGACATGAGCGACAAGGCGCATATTCCTTTCAATGAGTTCATCTCTCGCACTTTCATCACCTTCTGCCAGCCGTTGCAAGCAATCTGCCTCTTCCGCTTTTGAAAGCGGTCGACGGAACGCCTGCCCCCTGATATAGCCGACCATAGCAGGAACTTCGACCCACAGTTGGACAAGGGCCATGACAAACCCGCTCATCGGTCCACCTCCTGTGTCGTTATATGACAGCATATGCGATGAATGCTTGTTTACATTCAGTAAAACGTACGAGGAAATCGAACAGATTTCCGGCTTGGTCCATTCCGTACCATTGGATGCCAGTATGGTATAATCGGAATACTATTAGTGAAATAACGGAGTGGATAACTTGTATAAAATTTTCTTGCCGGATGAATATGTAAAAGACATCTTTCAAATTTCACCCGAAGCCTTAATTGAAAAAGGGATTAAAGGGATTATCACGGATTTGGATAATACGCTTGTGGAATGGGATCGACCTGAAGCTACGCCTGAAATCATGGAATGGGTACGAAGGATGCAGGAAGCCGGCCTCCAAGTGACAATTCTTTCGAATAATAATCAAAGCCGGGTGGAGTCTTTCTGCGGTCCGATTGGCACGCCATTCATTTGCGATGCCCGAAAGCCATTAGCGAAGAATTTTAAAAAAGCCCTTGCAATGATGGGTTTGAAAAAGGAAGAAGCCGTCATGGTCGGCGATCAGCTTATGACAGATGTTTTGGGCGGCAACCGTTTCGGGCTCCATACAATTTTAGTCGTGCCCGTAGCAAGCTCGGACGGATTTGTGACAAAATTCAATAGGATGATCGAAAGAAGGATTATGGCGAAACTGAAAAGACAAGGATTGATTAAATGGGAGGAATAAGTTTGGAGCGACTTACATGCATAGGTTGTGGAATTGAAATTCAATCAGAGGATCCGAAAAAGGAAGGATATGCACCTGCAGCTTCTTTGGAGAAAGAGGAAGTCATTTGCCGCCGCTGCTTCCGCTTGCGGAATTACAATGAATTACAGCCCGTCTCCTTATCTGGTGACGATTTCCTTGCGATATTGAATGGCATCGGCGAAAAAGACGGGTTAATCATCAAAGTCGTTGATATATTTGATTTTAACGGCAGCTGGATCAACGGCTTGCAACGTTTTGTCGGCAAAAAAGACATTCTTCTGATCGGCAATAAGTCCGATATTCTTCCTAAATCGATCAACCGGAACCGTATGATCAATTGGATGAAGACAGAGTCAGCGAAGCTTGGATTGAAGCCGATTGATGTATTGCTCATTTCTGCGTACAAAGGGCATGGCATGGAAGAGGCACTGAATGCCATTGATAAATATCGGAAAGGGAAAGACGTCTATGTTGTCGGATGCACGAATGTGGGAAAATCAACATTCATAAACCGGATCATAAAAAATGCGACCGGCATGGGCGAAGTGATCACCACTTCCCATTTCCCGGGAACGACATTAGACCTTGTTGAAATTCCACTTGACGATGGAAAGGCCATTTACGATACACCGGGCATCATAAACAACCATCAGATCGCCCATCACTTGGATACGAAGGATTTGAAAGCGATCACGCCGAAAAAGGAACTGAAGCCAAAAGTATTCCAATTGAACGCGGAGCAGACTTTATTCATCGGCGGTCTTGCAAGGTTCGATTTTCTATCAGGCGATCGCTCATCATTTACAATTCATGTTTCCAATGAATTACCGATTCATCGGACAAAGCTTGAGAATGCCGATTCGTTATATGCCACCCATCTCGGCGAAATGCTTTCCCCACCGAGCGGTGATTCCATTGAAAAGATGCCACCACTAGTAAGGCATGAATTCTCGATCAAGAAACCGAAAATGGATCTTGTCATTTCGGGATTGGGTTGGATCACTATACAGCATCCTGGTGTCGTCGTTGCAGTACATGCACCGCGTGGAGTTGATGTAGTACTGCGTCCATCGCTTATTTAAGGAGGGCTGCTTCATGAAAAAATGGTATGCGGTAATCGGTGACCCGGTAGCGCAATCGATGTCTCCCCTAATGCACGAGGCATGGTTTCGGGAAAACGGAATAGACGCATCCTATATACCGATCCACGTAAAACCGGATCATTTGGCGGATGCAGTCGCTGGTTTAAAACGATTAGGCTGCAGCGGTTGGAATGTCACCGTTCCTCATAAAAGCGCAATCATCCCTTTTCTCGATCAAATTGACGAAGAAGCTAGACGGATGAACGCTGTCAACACGGTGAAGGTCCTCGAAGATGGTACCCTCATCGGAACGAATACTGATGGGCGCGGTTTTGTGCGCTCCTTGCAGGAAATTGGAGCTAATCCGGAGAGTGTTGGTGAGTTGCTGATCATCGGAGCAGGCGGGGCTGCTGCTGGCATTTCTTTCGCGCTTGAATCGGCGGATTACGGTCCGATTACCATAACCAACCGTACAGTCGAGAAAGCAAGGCAACTATCAGAAAGCCTACCGGGAAGTTCAGCACTTCCATTGGAAGAGGCGCAAATGGCAATCGGAACATTCGGTTTGATCGTTCAAACGACATCTGTCGGAATGAATTTTGCCCAAAGTGGGTTTCCGCTCGATCCATCCGGTATATCTGAAGGTGCGACGGTCGCTGACATCATCTACAATCCGATGGAAACCGAATTTCTCCGCTGTGCTCGTGAGGTTGGCGGCAAGACGATGAACGGGATTGGCATGTTTGTCCACCAAGGGGCATTGGCCTTTGAACTTTGGACAGGCATCTATCCCGATACGAAGAAAATGATTCAATCAATTACAACTCAACTTGGAGGAAAATAAATGTTAACAGGTAAACAGAAAAGTTTTTTACGAAGCGAAGCGCACCATCTTCAACCGATTTTCCAAATCGGAAAAGGCGGCTTGACAGAACCTATCATCAAACAAATCGAAGAGGCACTCGAAGCACGTGAGTTGATTAAAGTGAGTATTCTTCAAAATTGTGAAGAAGATAAGAATACGATTGCCGAAAAACTACAAGAAGCAGGAATCGAAGTCGCTCAAGTGATCGGGAAAATCCTCGTGCTTTACAAAGAATCAAAGGAGAAAAAGCGAATCGTTCTGCCGTAAGGAGGAAAACATGAAAAAAGTCGGATTGTTAGGCGGTACTTTCAACCCGCCCCATATAGGGCATCTGATTATGGCGAACGAAGTGAAGTACGCATTGCAACTTGATGAAGTCCGGCTCATGCCCACTTCAATCCCGCCCCATAAAGCGGATCCGTCGGATGCAACGCCGGAGCATCGGTTGAGAATGGTGGAGCTTGCCGTTTCGGGGATACCAGGACTGAGTGCATCTTCGTTTGAAGTTGACCGAGGCGGGATCTCCTATACATTCGAGACAATAAAAGCAATGAAGGAACAGGAGCCGGACACGGATTTCCACTTTATCATCGGCGGCGATATGATCGATATGCTGCCTAACTGGTATAAAATCGATGAACTGATGAAAATTGTAAAGTTTGTCGGGGTGGGCAGGCCGGGTACTGAAGGTAAAACGCACTATCCGATTACGATGGTCCAGATTCCTGAAATCGACCTGTCTTCGACGCTGATCCGAAACCGGCTGCAAACGGGCGGCACCATCCAATTCCTTGTACCGGAAAAAATCGGGACATATATCAGACAGGAGGAACTTTATGGAATCCGCAGCGCTGATAATAGAGCTTGAAAAAAGATTACCAAGAAAACGCTTTGAACATGTACTGAGAGTGACGGAAACGGCTAAGGAATTGGCCGGGCGTTTCGGTGTTCCGGCATGTATAGCGGAACAGGCTGCATTGTTCCACGATATCGCGAAGTTCATGGAGCCTTCCGAAATGCGAAGATTGATCGAAGAGAACGGGGAAGATGTAAAGTTGTTTTCGTTCCATCATGAACTTTGGCATGCAGCTGCTGGACGTATCATCGCTGAGCAGGATTTCGGCGTCCAGGATCAGGATATCCTGAACGCTATCCGCTATCATACAACGGGCAGAGCAGGCATGTCCGACTTGGAGAAGCTCATCTACATCGCCGATCTTATTGAGCCGGGTAGGGACTTTCCAGGCATCACTGAGCTGCGTAATGCTGCCAAGCTGAATATGGACGAGGCGATGAGGGCTTGCATCGTTCATTCAGTACGGTATCTTATCGATAGGAATGCGGCTGTGTTTCCCGACTCCATTGAGTGCTATAATGAACACGTGCAAATAATTTGAACGACCCAACTACGAAAGGAAACGTGAGAAAATGCCAACATTACTTGAAACAGCTTATAATGCGGTAGATGATAAAAAGGGGCAAGATATTGTCGTGATGAATATGGAGGGAGTATCCCTTATTGCGGACCAGTTCATTATCTGTCATGCGAACTCCGAGCGACAGGTGCAAGCGATTGCCAGAGAAGTTGCCGACAAAGCTGCTGAAAACGAATTTGATGTCAAAAGGGTTGAAGGCCTCGACAATGGAAGATGGGTTCTCGTCGATTTGGGCGATGTCGTTGTCCATGTATTCCATAGAGATGAGCGCGGCTATTATAACTTGGAGAAGTTATGGGGAGACGCTCCACTGCTGAAAATGGATAATGAGCAATAAGGAAGCCTATACGGATTTCGCTCTCGTCTATGATGAATTGATGACCGATATCCCTTATGAAGCCTACGTGGATCTGATATCCATTGCTGCAGACGGGATTAAAGGAAAGAAGATCATCGATGTCGGCTGCGGGACAGGGTTGCTTTCCGTAAAGTTAGCGAAATCCGGAGCGTTCGTCACTGGAATCGATCTATCAAAGAATATGCTCTCGATTGCGGAAAAACGCTCAAATGATCTTTCCTTGAATATCGAGTTTCAAGAGAAGCCCATGCAGGAAATAGAGGGCTCTGAGCAGTTTGATGTCGCGGTCATCGCAATCGATTCGCTAAACTATTTACCGGACCGGGAAAGCGTCCTTGCTACCTTTAATGGAATCCATTCGGTCTTGAAGAAAGGTGGAGTGCTCATTTTCGATGTGCATTCCATCTTCAAGACGGATGTCATTTTCATGGATGGCCCTTTCACTTTCGATAATGACCGTATCGCGTATATATGGCATACGGAAGAAGGAGATGAGGAGCATTCCGTGCTATCGGAGCTCAGCTTCTTCGTAAAAGAGGAAAGCGGACTTTATCGCCGATTCGATGAACGGCATCAACAACGGACATTCCATGTATTTGAATATGTGGATTTATTGCGGGAAGCCGGTTTTACAATTGAACGCATTTTTGCAGATTGGGAAGATGAGCCGCCGCACGAGGAAAGTGAAAGAATATTTTATCAAGTGCGCAAATGAAACTTCCATTTTCCGAGGTAATCATATATAGTGGAAGATGACTCCATATGGATGCCTCGTAGAAAGGGTGGGAAAGCTGTTTCTATCGATCGTATCCGGAAAATGGCGTAAGATCATCACCCCAATCGCAGCAATCGCTGTACTCTCCGCATTTCTGTTCTTTCCCCGAGGACAGGCCGGCAGTCAACTGACAGTCGAAGGCGGACAATCCCCAATAATTGACGTTATACAAGAGCAACTTCAAGAAGAACAACTGATTGAACGTATTGAGGCGGCCGTGGTGACAATCATGGTCGACATACAAGGCGCCGTGAAATATCCGGGCGTCTATTCACTTATGGAAGGAGATCGTCTGATCGACGCCATTCACGCGGCGGGAGGCTATTTAGCCGACGCAGACTCGCGTATGTTGAACCACGCGATGAAGCTGCCAGATGAATTTTTCATTTACGTCCCGAGGGAAGGCGAAGAAGTCGATTTCTCCACTCCATCAGGATCATTTCCGCCCCAACAAGGCGGAGGTGTGAAGGATGACGGGAAAGTGAATATCAATACTGCTGATGTGCAGGAGCTTATGACGATTCCGGGTATCGGACCGTCAAAGGCTGCTGCCATCCTTCAATATCGGGAAGAGCATGGACCGTTCATTTCTCCCGAGGCCATAATGGAAGTGTCCGGAATCGGGCAAAAGACGTTTGAAAAGCTTGAGTCTTTCATTACGGCAAAATAATTGAAACTGTTTGGAGGCATACATATGGAGCGGATTACATGGGATCAGTTTTTCATGGCGCAATGCCATTTGCTTGCGGTCAGGAGCACATGCACGAGACTGACAGTCGGAGCGACGATTGTCAGGGACAATAGGATCATTGCAGGAGGTTATAACGGCTCCATTTCGGGTGGGGACCATTGCATCGATCACGGATGCTATGTCGTTGGGAACCATTGCGTCCGTACAATTCACGCGGAGATGAATGCATTGCTTCAATGCGCGAAATACGGGAGCCCTGTAGAAGGATCCACTTTGTATGTAACTCATTTCCCTTGTTTGCAATGTTCAAAGGCGATTATCCAATCCGGAATAAAGACCGTCAATTATGCATCGGATTATAAGAATGATGAATATGCCATAGAACTTTTCATGCAAGCCGGAGTCGAAATCAGACACGTCCCTTTCGATGAAAGGAAAGTGGATTTCACGAAGGAAGGGAAACTGAAGCTAATTAATGACTTGCTTGTGGAAATGGAAACATTAGGCGCGCCGACTGATGAGCTTCTCCCGTTCAAAAGAAGGGTGGATGACCTATTCGGGAAATGATCGGCAAAGTCCGTATTATTTATATTTGCATGCCGGTTGCCGTATCCGCTTTTGCTGCATACGGTCCGGTTCACGTTTTATTCCTCAATCTATTGCTTGTCCCCATCTTTCTCCTTAGAAAAGAAGCCGTCACTCCGTTACTCGCAGTCGCGGCATCATTACTCTCCTATTTTTTCATTTCATTGCATGTACCTGAACTTAAAGAAGGCGGGCAGCCTGCCACCCTAAACCTGACATGGACAGATCAAGTCAAGATCGATGGCGGTAAAATGAAAGGCTTTGCCAGGACCGACTCGGGCGATATCGTCTATGCCTTGCTGAAGTTTGAGAGCGAAGCCCAGAAATTGCAATTTCAAAACTTGCACATCCCTTCATACCGATTTACTTTAAAAGGTGCCTTTCAGGAGCTTCCCATCCCTGCACATGAATACTCCTTTAATATGGAGCATTATGTAAGGATGAATGGCGCGTTCGGCGTGTTCGAGTCCGATAGGTTGATAGGCTATGAATTTACCTTTGGATTGCAGACTATCTTATCCCGGCATAGATGGAAGTTGAAATATCATATCCAGGAAACCTTCCCGGAATCACTCGTAACCGAAGCGCAAGCACTGCTCATCGGGGACCGGAGTGGCATGGATGAAGAAGTGGCTTCAAGGTACAGGACTCTCGGCATAACCCATCTGTTTGCGATCTCAGGCTTACATGTGGGGTTATTGACGTTTCTATTTAGAAGCCTGCTTATCAGGTTGTCGATCCGGATTGAGACGATCGACAATTTACTGATCATCCTTTTGCCTTTATATGCAGTAATGGCGGGTGGTGCGCCATCAGTTTGGCGAGCGGTATCCGTGACGATTTTAATATTGCTCACCGCAACGGGACGTTTAAGGATGAGAATAGATGACGCACTCGCCATGAGTGCGTCTGGTTTTATCATTTTGCAGCCGTTCGTAGTGTTCCAGCCTGGATTCCAACTTTCTTATTTGGCGGCATTCTCGTTGATTTACTCGACAAGAATCCTTTCGCGTAGTGGATCGGCACTCAAAGTATCTTTCCTGGTGACGTCCATAACCCAATTGGCGTTATATCCGGTCCTTTTATATCATTTTTATGAGTTGTCATTATCGTCTTTCATTGTGAATCTTTTCTATGTGCCCCTCTATTCTTTTATCATTTTACCGATGAATATCGTATTGTTAATGCTGACCTATGTTTCCCCTATGATTGTAGGGGGCGTTTTTTCACTATATGTCCCGCTAAGAGGCTGGATAGATGCCTTGACGGAATACTTGGCTTCAATGCCTTACCAGCTATGGGTTCCAGGTCGTCCAGGGGCGATTACATCGGCACTGGCTGTAGGTGGTACCCTCTCATTCTTACTTTCGCTTGAAAGGGGAGGGAAGGTATCTCGGGCTATCCCGTTCGTCTTAATTCCTGCGCTTCTCATCCATGTGGTTCCCTATGCAGAATCAGAATTAAAGGTGACGTACCTTGATGTCGGACAAGGGGATTCCATCGTCATTGAACTTCCGCATCGGCGCGGTGTATTTATGATTGACACAGGAGGGACTGTGAATTTCGGAGCACCTAATTGGCGTTCGCCAGAAAATGTTTTCGAAGTGGGCAAAAGCATTGTCGTCCCATTTTTGAAAGGGAAGGGCATTACTAAAGTCGATAAAATGATTTTAACTCATGCGGATAGCGATCATATGGAAGGCGCTGACGAAGTGCTGGAAGAGATCCGGGTGGATGAGATTCATTTATCCCCAGGAAGCGAGAAGGAAAAAACGATGGAAGATGTGTTGTGGATAGCTAGAGAGAAGAGGATACCGGTATTTGCGGTGGCTGAAGGGGTGGCGTGGTCGGACAAGTCCGCTGAATTCTTTTATATGGCGCCAGCTACAGGGGTATACAAAGGGAATGACAGCTCCCTCGTACTCTTCATGGCAACTGAAGGTCCTTCGTTCCTGTTCACGGGGGATTTGGAAGTAGAGGGGGAAAGGAAGTTCCTTAACACATACAAGGACTTTGATTGGGGGGAATTGATCCTCAAAGCCGGACACCACGGCAGCCGAACTTCAAGCTCTGATGAATTCATACGGTTCTTGCAACCAAAGCTGGCGATTTTCTCATACGGGCGGAATAATCGATATGGCCATCCGCACGCGGAAGTGGTGGAGACCTTTGAAAAATACGATGTTCCGACGAAGGCAACGGCAGATCATGGTTCGATAACAATTTCCGTGAATAGAGGCGGCAGCTATCACATTTTATCGCGGGAGAAATGAAAAGACGGTCTTGTCCATTCCGCTCGGGGAATGAATAAGCCGTCTTTCAGGAGTGCTATTAGTGCGCGACGAAGTCTACGATTGTAGCAATAACGAAAATTGCAGAAAAGGCAACGAAAGCTACAATGAAACCGATACCAGAGTCGATTAAATCATTGCGTTTAGACTGTACGTCATGTTCAAACTCATTCATTGCTACACCTCCTAATTCCTTTATAGTATAGATGATAACGAAAAAAAAATCTATATCAAACGATTTAATATGCCGGGTTTATGACAATCGACACAAATTGTTCATAGTCCTGAATCGATAATGTATAATAGGACAATGTGAGTGACTGGAGGGAAACAAGTGGTCAACGCGATATGGAAAAAGATTAATGAAGGAAAAATAGAACCCGTTTATTTATTGACAGGCGTCGAACAGCATTTGATTGATACGACAATTAAACGAATTGTGAAGGCAATGCCGGACATCGATGAAACTTCGGTCGTCCGTTTCGATTTGGACGAAACGCCAGTTGAGGTCGTTCTTGAAGAGGCGGATACACTTCCTTTTTTGGAAGACAGGAAATTGATCGTTGCCAATAATGCCTCATTCCTGAAGGCGTCCGATAAAACGAAAGAGAAAGTAGTACATAACATCACACTGCTCGAATCATGGCTGGCAAGTCCATCACCGACTGCTGTAGTCCTGTTTGTGGCGCCTTATGAAAAACTGGATGGACGGAAAAAAATTGTGAAGGTCATGCAGCAAAAAGCTGTCGTAGTGGAAGCGATGCCACTCACGGGCCGTGATTTGACAACATGGATACAAAATGAAGCAGGAACGAACGGCATCAAAATCAGCCCCGAAACTGCGCAAGTGCTCGTGGAGATGGCTGGGGATAGCCTTTTGACCCTATCCAATGAAATTGCCAAAATCGGTATGTATATGAATGGAACTGGTGACGTGACCCGGGAAATCATCGAAATGCTCGTCCCGCGCCTGCCCGAAATGGATGTCTTCCGTCTAACTGACGCCTATATGACTGGAAATGTGAAGGGTACAATTTCAATTTACCATGACCTGTTACGAAATGGCGAAGAGCCCATCATGCTCACATCCCTCATAGCCGGTCAGATCCGCTTGATGATCCATGTGTCATCATTGGTGAAAAAAGGATACCAACAACAACAAATCGCAAAAACGTTGAACGTCCACCCATACAGGGTCAAGCTAATAATGGAGAATCGAAGCATTCCCAAAATGGAAAGGCTACTGCTCATTTTGCAAAAACTGGCGAAAATTGACCATCAATTGAAATCAACAAGCGGCAAAAGGGAAAGAGTATTAGAAATCTTCTTCATGGAACCGTTAAAAGTTTAAATAGAAAAGGCTGTCCACTTTGTCGATCGAGCGACACAAGTGGACAGCCTTTTTTACTTATTGAGCTTTTCTTGTAAGACGTGCTTTTTGACGAGCAGCTGTATTTTTGTGGATAAGACCTTTACGAGCAGCTGTATCCAATTTTTTGACTGCGTCTTTCAAAAGTTCAGAAGAGTTCTCTTCTTTATTGATGAGCGCAGTGTCAGCTTTACGTACAGCAGTACGCATTGCAGCTTTGTAAGCAGAGTTTTGCTCATTTGCTGCTGCACTTTGTTTAACGCGCTTGATTGCACCTTTGATGTTTGGCATTCCATTCACCTCCAATTTCAGGTAAGGCAAGAGTGTTTCCATAATAGCATTCGGATATCTCTTTACAACATTAACATTTTAGCAAAAACCTAGCTTTAACGCAATAAAAATATGCAAAGAATATTTCCTTGACACAACGTGCAAACTGCATATTGAGGTGAAGACAATGGATAAATACGATTTTTACCGAACGGACCTCCTAGTGGAAAACGAAGAAATGGTTCGCCATCGGACAGAAAAAGAGAAGCAGAAATTAAAGGATTCGGAAGGCATACAATTTGACGAGCAGCGAAAAGGCAGAGTGATTTTGACATCAGTTACAATCAATGATGAAGGAGAAAAGAGGATAGGCAAGAAAAAGGGCACCTATTTGACCCTGACGAATCCCACGCTAATGCATACCGATCGTGAAGGACTTCAGGAAATGGCGGAAATGCTCAAGTCAAAACTGACTGAAATGACTGAAGGCATAACGGATTTGAAAAACGGAAAAATTCTATTCGTTGGCCTAGGGAACCGGGAAGTGACGCCTGACGCAGTCGGACCGCTGACAATGGATCGTTTGAAAGAAATTGTACCGCTATATTATTCGGACGATGGCAGCGAGGTATTCGTATATGCACCAGGCGTGACAATTCAAACGGGGCTTGAAACAGCTGATTTTGTCAATGCGTTGGTCAACGAAATCAAACCTGATCTGCTGATTGTCATCGATGCTTTGGCAGCCAGGGACAGTTCGAGATTATGCAAAACAATACAGATGACAGACACAGGCATTCATCCCGGTTCGGGAGTGGGGAATAGCCGCAAGGAGTTATCCAGAGAAACGTTGGGAATCCCGGTCATCGCAATCGGCATCCCGACTGTCGTGGATGGACCTGTATTGATTGCGGATGCCATCAATACGTTATTCACTTATATCGCATCCAAAATCGAGGAGGAAAGTCATCCATCCTCGAGGCTATCTGTTGGGAATTGGTTGCATACTCCTAATAAGGATGCAGATCGGTCGAAACTAATTCCGATTTTCGGGGATTGGACTTCATGGCCCCATGAAGAACGGGTGCAATTATTTGAAGAAGTTTTATCGAATCACGATTTGAATACATTCATTTCACCGAAAGAGATTGACTCTTGGGCCGCCCTTTATGCGGAGACATTAACCGATTCGATCAGTGAGTGGATTGAGGAGATTAAAACGAGTCATTGACCCATCCCCCCGTGCATATAGTTGAAGACGGGGGGATGTCGCTTGAAGAAAAATATGCAAATATGGCTTGTAATCGTATTCGTTCTTTTCCTTTTCCCGGTACTCATCCAATTTATACCGGAAGAATCAAAAATCTCAAATTCGAAAATCATCAAGGAAAATGCAATAATCGTTTACGCTTCCAACATCGTTGAGGAAGAGAAGGTGGAAGTGGAACCAGAACCGGAACCTGCATCCGAAGTGATCGAGGAAGTCGAAGTGAAGGCCGGGAAAGTATTAATTTATAATACGCACTCCCATGAGGCGTACAAACCGATGACAAAAGCGGCTGATGGAAAAATTGCGGTTGACCATCAGACCGAAAACATCGTTATTATGAGCGAGAAACTTAAAAGTCTACTTGAAATCAATGGTATGGAAGCTGAAATACTAAAGAAAGTAGTGCCTCACAAATACGCTTACTCTAATATAAGGCCGTATGTGAAAAAGCAGCTTTCTGAAAATGAATATGATTTAATAATTGACATTCATCGGGATGATATCGGACCCGACAAGTCAACGATAATTCATGAAGGGGAACGTTATGCAAAAGTTGCCTTCGTCCTTGGGTTAGATAACCCTTCTTATAAAAAAAACGAAGAAATTACAAACAAATTTAAAGCGGAGATGGAAAAACGGATTCCGGGTATTACGAGGGATGTCATTCCAAAAGGCGGGGCTGGTGTTGATGGGAAGTATAACCAAGACCTCCACCCCAAGCTCGTTCTCATGGAGCTTGGAGGAGTAGGGAACTCGGAAGACGAGCTGAATAGGACATTGGGAGTCGTCTCAGAGGCGATAGTAGATATGTTTAATGAAGATGAAGTAGAAGAAAAATGAATAGGAGTCCTGCTTCATGGATAACTACCATGAAGCTTTTTACATTGGATTCATCATCAATCTTTATCAAAACGCAGTCATCTGTTAGAATTGATAAGTCATATGAAGGCTTTCGGTATTTAGCTTGCGGGAATAAGAAAATGTAACATGTTTATCAGTTATTTGCTATAATGCAAATAGCTTATATAGGAGTGAACTGACAGATGAATCATGATGAAAGATTGGCACGTCAAAAAAACATAAGAAACTTCTCGATTATTGCCCACATCGATCACGGGAAATCGACGTTAGCCGATCGTCTATTGGAAAAGACGGAAACGGTAAGCTCGCGTGAAATGAAATCACAGACACTGGATTCTATGGATTTGGAGCGCGAACGTGGAATAACAATCAAATTGAACGCAGTGCAATTATCATACACCGCGAAAAATGGTGAAGTGTACACATTCCACCTCATTGATACTCCGGGGCACGTAGACTTTACGTACGAAGTGTCAAGGAGCCTCGCGGCATGTGAAGGGGCGCTGCTTGTCGTCGACGCGGCACAAGGGATCGAAGCGCAAACGTTGGCAAACGTTTATTTGGCACTGGACAATGATCTGGAAATCCTGCCTATTATTAATAAAATCGATTTGCCTGCTGCAGATCCGGATAAAGTGAAAAAGGAAATTGAAGATGTTATCGGGTTGGATGCATCCGAAGCAGTACATGCTTCGGCTAAAGCCGGCATCGGCATCGAAGAGATCCTTGAACAGATTGTCGAGAAAGTGCCTGCGCCGACTGGAGATCCACAAGCGCCATTGAAAGCATTGATCTTCGACTCGCACTATGATCAATATAAAGGTGTCATCGTCAATATTCGAATTGTCGAAGGCACTGTCAAACCGGGCGATAAAATCCGTATGATGGCAACAGGTAAAGAATTTGAAGTTATAGAGACGGGCGTGTTCACACCGAATATTTCCATGCGTGATGAACTATCAGTTGGAGATGTCGGATTCCTTTCGGCGGCGATTAAAAATGTTGGTGATACACGGGTTGGAGACACGATTACAAATGCGAAGAACCCGGCTAGCGAACCGCTGCCTGGTTACCGTAGATTGAATCCAATGGTATTCTGTGGACTATACCCAATTGATTCATCCAAATATGTTGACTTGCGTGAAGCGCTCGAGAAACTCGAGCTGAACGACTCAGCTTTGGAATATGAAGCGGAGACGTCACAGGCACTTGGCTTCGGGTATCGATGCGGATTCCTCGGACTGCTCCATATGGAGATCATCCAGGAACGTATTGAACGTGAATTCAAAATCGACTTGATCACAACTGCACCGAGTGTTATTTATAATGTTGTTACGACTGACGGAAAAGAATTGAAAGTCGACAACCCTTCCATGATGCCGGATGCACAAAAAATCGACCATGTCGAAGAGCCTTATGTGAAAGCATCAATCATGGTGCCGAACGAATACGTCGGTTCCGTCATGGAGTTATGCCAGCAAAAACGCGGCAATTTCATTACGATGGATTACTTGGATGCATCTCGTGTCAATATTATATACGAATTGCCTCTTGCAGAAATCGTCTATGACTTTTTCGACCAACTGAAATCAGGGACGAAAGGATATGCGTCCTTCGATTACGAATTGATCGGCTATAAAACATCGAAACTTGTCAAAATGGACATCCTGTTGAACGGTGAGCAGGTCGATGCCCTTAGCTTCATCGTCCACCGTGACTTCAGCTATGAGCGAGGGAAGGCGATTGTTGAGAAGCTGAGAAAACTTATCCCTCGTCAACAGTTTGAAGTGCCTGTACAGGCCGCAATCGGTCAAAAGATCGTTGCACGTTCGACAATCAAGTCGATCGGTAAAAACGTTCTTGCTAAATGTTACGGCGGAGACATCTCCCGTAAAAGGAAGTTACTTGAGAAGCAAAAAGAAGGGAAGAAGCGGATGAAGCAAGTCGGATCCGTCGAAGTCCCGCAAGAAGCATTCATGGCCGTTTTGAAAATGGATGAGGACTAAAGCGAATGGCGTCTGCAAGTCACTGGCGCCCGGAGCTTGATGAAGAGTGATATCATGCAAAAGGAGTCCGCTCTGGGCTCCTTTTTGCTCGACTGATATTGCTGACTAGAAAGGGGACACAACAAATGCGAGGCATGTATATTCATATTCCTTTCTGCCACCAGATTTGCCATTACTGCGATTTCAATAAAGTGTTCTTTAAAAATCAACCAGTTGATGAGTATATCGAATCGATCGGAAACGAACTGACCATTATGGCGAATGAAGGACATTCATTCGAAGGGCTTGAAACGGTATTCCTTGGCGGAGGTACACCGACTTCATTATCGGAAGGACAATTGGACCGATTACTTGAGATCATCCATCAGCATGTTGATGTCAGTGCGTTGCGTGAATTTTCGACGGAAGCAAATCCAGATGAATTGACCCGAGGGAAGCTCTCTGTCCTGAAAAGCGGCGGAGTAGGTCGGCTGAGCATAGGCGTCCAGTCATTCGACGAGCAACTTTTGAAAAGGATCGGGAGGACGCATAGCGCGGACACTCCGGCAAGAGTTATCCAGGATGCACGTGAAATTGGTTTTGAAAACATAAGCATCGATCTTATCTATGGGTTGCCGGAGCAAACCGTTCAACAATGGGAAGAAACTCTCGATAAAGCGTTAGCATTGGACTTGCCTCATTATTCAGGTTATTCGCTCATCGTCGAGCCTAAAACTGTTTTTTATAATTTAATGAATAAAGGCAAGCTGCCGTTGCCAGGCGAGGATATCGAGGCAGAGATGTTTTCCATGCTCATGGACCGGATGACTAAAGCGGGTAGACGGCAATATGAAATAAGTAATTTTGCGTTGCCTGGGAATGAATCGATCCATAATCTCATTTATTGGGATAATGACGAGTACGCTGGCATCGGCGCAGGTGCACATGGATATTTGAAGGGACGAAGGTATGCAAATTTCGGTCCTCTCAGAAAGTATATGGAATCCATGGATACAGGAGCTCGACCCGTAATGGAATCAAATGAAGTGACAATTACCGAAGCGATGGAAGAGGAAATGTTTTTAGGCTTGCGCAAATCGGAAGGGGTATCCCTGCAGTCCTTCAAATCGAAATTCGGAAAATCATTGACCGAAGAGTATGGCATTGTCCTTGCGGAATTGTCCGGAAAAGGACTGGTTTCCGAATCAGAGGGTAGTATTAAATTGACACGGAAAGGCATTTTCAGAGGGAACGAAGTCTTCCAGCAATTTCTCAAATGAACGAGGGGTAATTCATTGACACTGGCAAAAGGTTTTGTTAAATTATGAGTAGTATTAGCACTCGCCGTTAAAGAGTGCTAACAGGAGTGATGAGTATGTTGACAAACAGACAATTGCTAATTCTGCAACTGACGGTTAACGATTTCATCGAATCCGCCCAACCTGTCGGATCAAGGCAGTTATCTAAAAAACCGGAAGCTCCATACAGTCCCGCGACCATTCGGAATGACATGGCCGATCTGGAGGAATTGGGTTATCTCGAAAAAACCCATACTTCGTCAGGCAGAGTACCTTCCGAAAAAGGGTACCGTTTTTATGTCGATCATTTATTGACACCCGAAAAGCTGACATTGTCGGACAGTATGCAATTACGTTCCGTTTTTCAAGATCGGGTAATGGAGACGGAGGAACTGATACGGAATTCCGCGAAAATCATATCCGAATTGACAAATTATACATCGATACTTTTAGGTCCGGACATGTCAATGCATTCAGTGAAGCGGTTTTCAATCGTGCCGCTGGATGACACGAAAGCGGTCGCAATCATTGTGACCGATAATGGACATGTGGAGAACAGGGTCTTCGATGTACCGCAAGGCATGCTTGCTTCGGATATTGAAAAGATGGTCAATATTTTAAATGAAAGGCTTGTCGGAACGCCATTGAGCTTCCTGCAAAACAAGCTTGCCCACGAGACGAAGACGGTCTTCGAACAGCATGTCCATCATGCTGGGGAACTGTTAGCCTCATTTCAAAGGGCCATGACGATCAAGCCTGAAGAACGTCTGTACTTCGGCGGAAAAATGAATATGATGAAACAGCCGGAATTCAACGACCTGCAAAAAATGAAGATGTTTTTCGAGTTGATGGAAAACGGAGCACCCGCGTTTGACTTTTTCCAAGATGACTCAAAAGGCATCCATGTCCGGATCGGTTCAGAAAACAAACATAACGCGATGGAAGATTGCAGTGTGATTACTGCAAATTACTCTGCCGGCGGAAATATGACCGGTTCCATAGCGATTATCGGACCGAAACGAATGGATTATGGCAGGGTCATTACGATGCTTGACATCCTAAGTGAGAATTTATCGCAAGCATTACTGAAAACGGCCATCGGATTGGATAGGAGGAACGAAGAGTGACGGATAAAAAGGTAGCAGTGGATAAAGAAGTTGTCCAGGAAACTGCAAACGAAGAATTAGACAATTTAGCGAGCCAGCAAGCGGAAACGGAGCAAAAGGGAACTGTTGAAGAGGATATAGCTTCTGAAGAAACTCCTGTAGAGCTAGACGAAAAGGATGAGAGAATCAACGAGCTGGAGTCCAAATTACAGGATGAGGAAAACAAGCTCCTCCGCGTCCTGGCAGACTTTGAAAATGCAAAAAGAAGAAATGCGATTGATCAGGAAGCGCTTGTCAAATACAAAGCACAAAGCTTGTTGACGACAATTTTACCTGTATTGGACAATTTCGAACGCGCACTTGCAGTCGAAGTCAAAAATGAGGAAGCGCAATCTATCATGACTGGGATGGATATGATTTACCGCAACCTGTTTGAAGCGTTAAAAGGGGAAGGGTTGGTCGAAATTGAGGCGTTGGACAAGGAGTTCGACCCGAATTTCCATCAGGCCGTCATGACAGGGAATGATCCCGAAAAGTCATCAGGCGTCGTGCTTGAGGAGCTACAAAAAGGGTATATGTTGAAAGATCGTGTACTTCGACCTACTATGGTCAAAGTAAACGAATGAGTAGATAGTTTACGTGTAGATGCATTAAATTAGGAGGAATTCAAATGAGCAAAATTATCGGTATCGACTTGGGTACAACGAACTCAGTTGTAGCAGTATATGAAGGTGGAGAGGCGAAAGTCATTCCGAACCCGGAAGGCAACCGTACATCTCCATCCGTAGTTGCATTCAAAAACGGAGAGCGTCAAGTTGGAGAAGTGGCGAAGCGCCAATCCATTACAAATCCAAACACGATCATGTCCGTAAAAAGACATATGGGATCCGATTATAAAGTGAAAGTTGAAGAAAAGGAATACACTCCACAAGAAGTTTCTGCGATGATCCTTCAATACATGAAAGGCTATGCGGAAGAATACTTAGGTGAAAAAGTGACGAAAGCGGTAATTACTGTACCTGCATACTTCAATGACGCACAACGTCAAGCAACGAAGGACGCGGGAACGATTGCTGGTCTTGAAGTTGAACGGATTATCAACGAGCCTACAGCTGCAGCATTGGCATACGGTTTAGATAAGACAGACGAGGATGAGACAATTCTAGTATACGACCTTGGCGGCGGTACATTCGACGTTTCAATCCTTGAACTAGGAGACGGCGTGTTCCAAGTGCGTGCGACAGCAGGCGACAATAAACTAGGCGGAGATGACTTCGACGATGTCGTCATCGATTACTTAGTACAGGAATTCCGTAAAGAGAATACAATCGACCTTTCTAAAGACAAAATGGCAATGCAACGTCTGAAAGATGCTGCAGAAAAAGCGAAGAAAGACCTTTCAGGCGTAACATCTACTCAAATTTCATTACCATTCATCACTGCGGGAGAAGCTGGTCCGCTTCACCTTGAAATTTCATTGACTCGCGCTAAATTCGACGAATTGACAGCTGATTTAGTGGAGCGCTCCATGGTACCGACGCGCCAGGCCATGAAAGATGCAGACTTATCTCCATCCGAAATCGACCGTGTCATCCTAGTTGGTGGATCCACTCGTATCCCTGCTGTTCAGGAAGCTATCAAGAAAGAAACGGGCAAAGAGCCATTCAAGGGAGTTAACCCTGACGAAGTCGTAGCGATGGGTGCTGCTGTTCAAGGTTCTATTCTGAGCGGTGACGTGAAAGATGTCGTCTTGCTTGACGTTACTCCGCTTTCCCTAGGAATTGAGACGATGGGAAGCGTCTTTACAAAATTGATTGAAAGAAATACGACAATCCCTACGAGCAAGTCGCAAGTGTTCTCGACGGCTGCGGACAACCAACCAGCTGTTGATATTCACGTATTGCAAGGGGAGCGTCCAATGGCTAGTGACAACAAAACACTTGGCCGTTTCCAATTAACGGATATTCCACCTGCGCCACGAGGCATCCCGCAAATCGAAGTTACATTCGATATTGATAAAAACGGTATTGTAACAGTAAAAGCGAAAGATCTCGGAACTCAAAAAGAGCAGAATATCACAATCCAATCAAGCTCTGGCCTATCCGACGATGAAATCGATAAAATGGTGAAAGATGCCGAAGCGAATGCGGAAGAGGATAAACGCCGCAAAGAGGAAGCGGATTTGAAAAATGACGCGGACCAGCTCGTATTCATGGCTGAAAAGACATTGAAGGATCTTGAAGGCAAAGTATCCGAAGATGAAGTGAAAAAAGTCGAGGAAGCAAAAGAAGAATTGAAAACGGCGATTGAAGCTGGCAATTTGGATGAAATGCGTACAAAGAAAGAAGCGTTGGAAGAAATTGTTCAGCAAATGACGATGAAATTATATGAGCAAGCGGCTGCTGAATCTCAAGCGCAAGGCGGCTCAGCCGAAGCTGGCGGCCAACCGCAGGATGATGGCGTAGTCGATGCCGACTTTGAAGAAGTCGAAGATGACAAGAAAAACTAATTGAACGATCGATTGACGGAAAAGTCAAAGTCCGATATTCCGGCTTTGACTTTTTCTTTTGTTAAGTGATCGATAATATATGGCCAACTGCACTTTTGTCACTTTTTTTCTGTGCGTGTTACAATGAGATGTCAATGATTCATGGGAGAGTGGAATAATGAGCAAGCGTGATTATTATGAAGTACTCGGTGTGCCAAAAACGGCAAGCAAAGAGGAAATCAGAAAAGCCTACCGGAAATTATCAAAACAATATCATCCCGATTTAAACAAGGAAGCGGGAGCGGAAGAAAAATTTAAAGAAGTGACGGAAGCGTTCGAAACGTTGAGCGATGAGAAGAAGCGTGCGAATTACGACCAATTCGGCCATGCCGATCCGAACCAAGGATTTGGCGGATTTGGCGGAGGGTCTGCTGACGGTTTCGGTTTCGAGGATATTTTCAGCACATTCTTTGGCGGCGGTGCGAGGAGACGCGACCCGAATGCCCCGAGGAAAGGCGATGATCTTCAGTACTCCATGACAATCGATTTCATGGAAGCTGTTTTTGGAAAAGAGACAGAAATCGAATTGCCAAGGGAAGAGACATGTGATACGTGCAGCGGAAGCGGTGCCAAAAAAGGCACGCCAGTAAATACATGTTCGCATTGCGGCGGCTCGGGACAAATTTCAATCACTCAAAATACACCGCTTGGACAAATGGTGAATCGCCGGACATGTCCGCATTGTCAAGGAACCGGAAAGATCATCCCTGAGAAATGCGAAACTTGCCATGGCGCGGGCCGTGTGACAAAAAGGAAGAAAATAAAAGTCACAATTCCTGCAGGAGTGGATGATGGTCAACAATTACGTGTATCAGGCCAGGGGGAAGCAGGCATCAATGGCGGTCCTTCAGGAGACTTGTACATCGTCTTCAGAGTAAGAGATCATGACCGCTTTGTCCGTGAAGGCGACGATATTTATTTGGAAGTGCCTATCACTTTCCCGCAGTTAGCGCTAGGTGACGAAATTGAAGTGCCCACTGTTACAGGGAATGTGAAATTGAAAATTCCTGCGGGGACACAATCGGGAACGAATTTCCGATTGCGCGGAAAAGGCGTCAAAAATGTCCACGGACATGGAGTGGGTGATCAACACGTCATCATCAAGGCAATTACTCCTAAAAAAATGACAGAAAAACAGAAAGAGCTTCTCCGTGAATTCGCCTCAATCGAAGGGAATTCGCCGGATGAGTATTCAAGCTCACTTTTTGATAAAATCAAAAGAACAATAAAAGGCGACTGAAAGGGATGAACGTAGTTGAAGTGGTCTGAAATCTCCATCCATACGTCACATGAGGCGACCGAGGCCGTAGCCAATATTTTGCATGAAGCGGGGGCAAGCGGAGTCATCATCGAAGATTCCGAAGAGCCCGACCGGATTCATGAAGATCGTTTCGGTGAAATCTATGAGCTTAAGAAAGAAGACTTCCCTGCGGAGGGAGTCATCGTAAAAGCCTATTTGCCAGTTAACAGCTTTTTGATTGAAACAGTAAAGGAAATCAGTGAATCCGTCAATGGCCTTACGGAGTACGGCTTGGATGTGGGACTCAATCAAGTGCAGACGAACGAAGTGGATGAAGAGGATTGGGCGACGGCTTGGAAGAAATATTACCATCCCGTAAAGATCTCAGGAAGATTCACGATCGTTCCTACGTGGGAATCATATGAGCCTGTGGATTCCGATGAATTGATCATCGAACTAGATCCGGGCATGGCTTTTGGAACAGGGACCCACCCTACAACAGTCATGTGTCTGCAAGCATTGGAGAAATATGTGAAGAAGGGCGACACAGTCGTTGACGTCGGGACAGGATCGGGAGTATTGTCGATCGGGGCGGCACTTATAGGAGCGTCGCATGTGCATGCGCTCGACTTGGATGAAGTCGCAGTGCGGGCGGCAAAAGAGAATATCAGTTTGAATAAGGTGGACGATGTCGTTGAAGTGACACATGGAAACTTGCTAGATTCCGTTAACGAGCCTGCATCCATCATTGTTGCGAACATCCTGGCGGAAGTCATCATGACGTTTTCCGGCGATGCTTACACCATCCTGCCTGAAGATGGGTTATTCATCGTATCGGGAATTATCGCTCAAAAACGTGATCTTGTGAAGGATGATCTCCAAAGCAAGGGCTTCGAAATCATTGAATCCGTTTTAATGGAAGAATGGGTGGCAATTATTGCTCGAAAGAGGAGCGTGTAACGATTGCAGCGTTATTTCCTTGAAACCCCATTTGATGAAGACGGAAATGCCTTCATTTCAGGTGATGACGGCAAGCATATCACAAAGGTGATGAGGATGGAGGCTAGTGACCTCGTCATCGCTGTAGATGATGGTGAAGCGTACATCTCTGAAATTGCAGCCATCGTCACTGAAGGTGTAATTGTAAAAAAGAAGGATGGCCCGCTTCCTTCGAATGAAATGCCAGTCAGAGTGACAATTGCGTGCGGCTTGCCTAAAGGTGATAAGCTCGACCTTATCGTCCAAAAAGGCACGGAGCTAGGTATGTCATCAATCGTTCCATTCGAAGCGAGACGTTCCATTGTCAAATGGGATGCGAAAAAAGGCGACAAAAAAGTAGACAGGCTTAAAAAGATTGCGAAAGAGGCGGCGGAGCAATGCCACCGGTCAGTAATCCCGGATGTATCAGCCCCGATGTCTTTCAAGCAATTGCTACAAGAGTCACGAAACTATGATATCCGCTTTTTTGCAGATGAAGAGGATGCAAAAGGCACAGACCCGAACAGGTTTGCAGACAGGCTGAAAAACGTGTATCATAAACAAACGGTACTGGTCGTTTTCGGTCCTGAAGGCGGATTATCTAGAGAGGAAGCGGAAGAGATGCGCGCTGCGGATTTTCTTTCAGTTTCCTTAGGGCCGCGTATTTTAAGGACGGAAACCGCACCGCTCTATTTTTTGTCCGCTATGTCATACGAATTTGAATGAAAGAGGTGAGCAGCTAGTGTCTTCTGTCGCTTTTCATACATTAGGCTGCAAAGTGAATCATTATGAAACGGAAGCAATCTGGCAACTTTTCAAGGACGCCGGATATGACCGCTCCGATTTTGAGAAAAATGCAGACGTCTACGTTATCAATACATGTACGGTCACGAATACCGGCGATAAGAAAAGTCGCCAAGTCATCCGGAGAGCTATCAGACGTAATCCGGATGCGGTCATCTGTGTCACGGGGTGTTATGCACAGACATCACCGGCTGAAATCATGGCTATTCCAGGAGTCGATATTGTCGTCGGTACACAGGACCGTACGAAATTGCTCGGACTGATAGATGAATTCAAGGTGGAACGTCAGCCGATCAATGCTGTACGCAACATTATGAAGAACCGGGTCTATGAAGAACTTGATGTACCTGCTTTTACGGACCGCACAAGAGCTTCATTGAAAATACAGGAAGGCTGCAATAACTTCTGTACATTCTGTATCATTCCGTGGGCACGTGGTCTAATGCGCTCACGTGACCCTGAAGAAGTCATCCGCCAAGCACAACAATTGGTCGATGCAGGCTATCTTGAAATCGTCCTGACGGGGATCCACACAGGCGGATACGGCGAGGATTTGAAAGATTATAATCTTGCCCGTCTGCTGCGCGATCTCGAAACGCAGGTAAAGGGATTGAAGAGACTCCGGATCAGTTCCATTGAGGCAAGCCAGTTAACTGATGAAGTCATAGGAGTCCTTCGGGAGTCAACGAAGATCGTAAGGCATTTGCACATTCCGATCCAATCAGGTTCCAATACAGTATTGAAACGTATGAGAAGGAAATATACGATGGAGTTCTTCGCGGAACGTCTTGATCGTCTACGGGAAGCATTGCCGCATCTTGCTATTACATCCGATGTCATCGTTGGATTCCCTGGCGAGACGGAGGACGAATTCATGGAAACGTATAACTTCATCAGAGATCACCGTTTTTCTGAATTGCATGTTTTCCCATATTCCAAACGTACGGGGACACCTGCAGCCAGAATGGAAGATCAAATTGATGAAGAAGTGAAAAACGAACGGGTCCACCGCCTAATTGAGTTGAATGATCAATTGGCGAAGCAATATGCAACAGAATTTGAAGACGAAGTGCTTGAAGTGATACCAGAAGAGAAATACAAGCACGATCCTGATAGTGGTCTGTATGAGGGATATACGGACAATTATTTAAAAATCGTTTTCCCGGCTGATGAGTCGATGGTCGGAAAAATCGTCAAAGTGAAAATTACAAAGGCGGGCTATCCTTATAATGAAGGTCAATTCGTCCGAGTAGTAGAAGCAGAAGAAGCCCTAGCGTAAAGCAATCAAAAAACGGTTTATCCGATGTTGGATGAACTGTTTTTTGATGCGGAGAAAATCTTTATTTGCTATGATGAATGAGGTACGTACAACTGGAGGAGGAATTATTTTGAATCAACAATATGCAGCATACATCGACCATACACTACTAAAAGCGGATGCGACAAAAGAGGAGATCATCCGACTTTGTGAAGAAGCGAAAACCTATTCTTTCGCATCGGTATGCGTCAATCCGACATGGGTAAAAACGGCCGCAGAGGTGTTGAACGGGTCGTCTGTAAAAGTATGCACAGTCATCGGCTTCCCTTTAGGTGCATCCACTAGCGCAGTCAAAGCGTTTGAAACGAAAGACGCGATTGAAAACGGAGCTGGTGAAATCGATATGGTCATCAATATCGGAGCGTTGCGAAGCGGCGATGATGAACTTGTGAAAAATGACATTGCTGCTGTTGTCGATTCGGCGAAAGGCAAAGCGATTGTCAAAGTGATCATTGAAACTTCATTACTGACTGATCAGGAGAAAAGAAAAGCTTGCGAACTGTCCCGGGCTGCAGATGCTGATTTCGTCAAAACATCAACCGGTTTCTCAACTGGCGGTGCTACAGAAGATGATGTGAAATTGATGCGTGGCGTTGTCGGACCTGAAATGGGCGTTAAGGCGTCAGGAGGAGTTCGCAGCTTCGAGGATATGAAAAAGATGATTGATTCGGGCGCAACAAGAATCGGTGCAAGTTCAGGCGTGCAAATCATGCAAGGATTGCAAGGCAATTCTGCATATTAATAGGGTTCTTGCCGGGGGGTGAATAAAATTTCCTATTTCGCATAGATATTTTGAAAGTTTTTTATTGACCGCTCGAGGATAATAAGATATAATTTCTTAGTACAAGGAGTAACGCCTTGTTTCGAAGTGTGCTCGGAGGGAGGGACAAGAGATATGACGAAAACTGTCGTTCGCAAAAATGAATCGCTTGAAGATGCTCTTCGCCGCTTCAAACGTACTGTATCAAAAAGTGGTACAATACAAGAGGTAAGAAAGCGTGAGTTCTATGAGAAGCCAAGTGTTAAACGTAAAAAGAAGTCTGAGGCTGCTCGTAAGCGTAAATTCTAATATCTGTCCATATTATCTAACAACAATAAGTATGTTTATGAATGAAACCGGGAAATCCTTTTGGATCTCCCGGTTTTTGTACTTTTTAAAATGAAACCTTTTAACAAGACAATACGTAAAGAAGGTATAATGGTTATAAAGAGAGAGGTGAATGAACGAATGCGTAAAATGATTGGGAAGTTTCTCCTGTTCATTTTATTCTTATCAGCGGTTTCGATTCCTTTTGCTCAGTCAGATGCGGCTGCTGAAAAAGTCTATCACGTAAAAATTGACGCAGCTGTGGAGAAAGGTCTATATGCGTATTTGAAGAGATCCTTCACTGAAGCGGAAGAGGCGGGCGCTAAAGCTATCCTCTTGGAAATCGATACGCTAGGCGGACATACGGAAGCCGCGGGACAAATCGGGCAACTCATGCAGGAAACTGATATGGATATCATCGCCTATGTCAATTACAGGGCAATTTCAGCAGGTGCGCTCATTGCGCTATATGCGAAAAAAATCTATATGTCTCCAAGCGGTGTGATGGGCGCCTCGCAAGTAATCAAAACATCAGGCAATGCAGCTGATGACAAAGCTCACAGCATGTGGGTGGCGGAAATGAAAAGTGCGGCGAAATCACATAATCGGGAAACGTTGTATGCTGAGGCAATGGCCGAACCTTCCATCCCTTTATCCAAATATCGGGCTGGAAAGGGTGAATTACTGACGCTTACCTCAGACGAAGCAGAAGAAGTCGGTTACAGCGATGGGACCGTTGCTTCTTTCCAGGAAGTTCTGAAGTTGAATGGTTTGGAAAATGCTGAAATCGTGAAGACTAATGTGACGTTTACCGAAGGCATCGCACGGTTTGTGACACATCCGATTGTCGTGCCAATTCTGTTGTCAATAGCGGGTCTGGGACTTGTGGTGGAGCTATATTCGCCAGGTTTCGGAGTTGCAGGCACAATGGCGCTCTCATCATTGCTACTGTTCTTTTTCGGACATCTCATTGCGGGGCTTGCCGGTTATGAAACGTTGATATTGTTCATTATCGGAATTGTGCTCATCATACTTGAATTTTTCTTGGCGGGTGGGATAGCCGGCCTCCTCGGGGCGGTCGCTATCGTTGTAAGTATCATTTTGGCGGGGGGCAATCCGATGTTCATGGCGTATTCCGTCATGATCGCTATTGCAGTGGCCGTCAGCGGGATGGTGATCATTATGAAGTTTTTCGGAAGAAAATTGCATTTGCTGAACAAAGTCGTCTTGATGGATTCGACAGACACGGAGAGCGGTTATGTGTCAAATATCAACCGGGTCGAATTGCTTGGAAAGAAGGCGATTACAATTACGCCTCTACGCCCTTCCGGGACAATTGATATGGAAGGTGAGCGGATTGATGTCGTTTCCCAAGGAAGCTACATCGACAGAGGGAAACATGTTATCATTGTGAAGGTTGAAGGATCCCGGATAGTCGTTCGGGAATTCGAAGAAAAGGGGGAAAATGAATAATGGAAGCACTTTTAGGTTTAGGCACTGGAAGTATGATTTTCACAGTTATACTCGTCATCGGAGCCATCATTATTTTGTCAGTATTTTTCACACTTGTTCCTGTAACACTCTGGATTTCCGCGTTGGCGGCAGGTGTACGTGTAAGTATTTTCACTTTGATCGGTATGCGTCTCCGCCGGGTAATCCCGAGCAGGGTCGTCAATCCGTTGATAAAGGCGCATAAAGCGGGATTGAGCGTTACAATCAACCAGCTTGAGAGCCACTATTTGGCTGGCGGTAACGTTGACCGCGTTGTAAATGCATTGATTGCCGCACATCGTGCGAATATCGAATTGTCATTCGAACGCGCAGCGGCGATTGACCTGGCGGGCCGTGACGTTCTTGAAGCGGTTCAAATGTCTGTAAACCCGAAAGTCATTGAAACGCCATTCATCGCGGGTGTAGCGATGAACGGTATCGAAGTGAAGGCGAAGGCACGAATCACTGTTCGTGCAAACATCGATCGCCTTGTCGGTGGTGCAGGTGAAGAAACTGTAGTTGCTCGTGTCGGGGAAGGTATCGTTTCGACGATCGGTTCATCCATCGACCACGCTAAAGTATTGGAAAATCCGGATTTGATTTCTCAAACGGTTTTGGCGAAAGGTCTTGACTCCGGTACGGCTTTCGAAATCTTGTCCATCGATATTGCGGACGTTGACATCGGTAAAAACATCGGTGCAGAGCTTCAAACTGAACAAGCGATGGCCGATAAGAACATTGCACAGGCGAAAGCGGAAGAACGCCGTGCGATGGCTGTAGCGAATGAACAGGAAATGAAAGCGAAAGTCCAAGAGATGCGTGCGAAAGTTGTCAGCGCGGAGGCGGAAGTTCCTCTTGCGATGGCCGAAGCACTCCGGACTGGCAATATTGGCATCATGGATTATATGAACTACAAAAATATCCAAGCTGACACGGGAATGCGTGATTCCATCAGTAAAATTGGTGTGGATCAGCAGAAAACGGATACAACAAAAGATTGACGTTTGAGCGGATAATTCCCGGAAAGGGGATGCACAGATGGAATCGTTAATAATATTAGCCGTCATGGGACTCATCAGTATGCTCTTCAAAGGGAAAAAATCTGGTGAGGCACCAAAGACACAAACGAAACCTCCTACCACGCAGACGGGTACTCCTGACCCTATGCGCAAGTTGAAAGAGATGACCCAGGAGATGTACAAGGACATCCAACGAGAATTTCAAACCGAGATTGACGAGCCACCGAGCAGACAGTCGCCTGACCGAAAACCTGCCCAAACCGTTTCAATACCTCCTCTTCCGAAGGTAACTGAAAGAGGAGACAGGACGAGGGATATTCAGGTTCACACGGATAAAAGGCATGACAGGGAATCGAAACGGGAGCCGCATCGCGGGCGTTTATCGGTCCATCAAGGCAGCTTGGTTTCAAAAGAGCCCGTCGAACATCACGAGATGATTCCGACAAGCGAACAAGACTTGATCAAGGGCATCATCTTCTCTGAAATTTTGGGGCCTCCCAAATCAAAACAATAATCATTGACCCCCTATCCAAATCATAGGCTTGGATAGGGGGTTTTTATCTTGAAAAAATTATTTAAAATGAACTCATCTGTTACGATTGAAGAATTTGTTTCAATCAGGATCACAGGCCCTTATTCCTTAGTGAAACTTGGACCTGATTATGCAGTGATCCGAAGTGGGGACCATGTCATCGAGGCGACGGGGGAGGATCTCATCGTCGAAACATTGTCGGAAGAGTTGGCGGTATTCTCTTTTGAGACGATAACAGCTGTGAATATCAAAGAAGTGAAAAATGGACAGGATTTCTATGATTCATAAACGGTTTAGTGTCGTCCTCACTGGCAAAACGGATCCGGCCAGGTTCCTGTCTTTCCTTGTAGGCTCCGGTGTGAAAATGTCCGGAATTATGGAATCCGGAAAAGGAATCCGGTTTCGCACCGATAAAAGAGGGATTCAAGTCATAAGAAAACATAGGCGCCGTTTCAAAATGAAAGTGACTATCAAAACTGCAGATGAAGGTACTGTAGAGAAAAGGGTATTTACGTCCTTCCGTTTCCTTATTGCGTGCATCATTCCACTTATTGCATCCTTATTTCTGTGGAAAATCGAAATTGAAACCGACGTGCCTGAAATATCTGAACGGATCGGCAATAAATTGGAGGAGACTTCAATCACCTTATTCCGGCCACTTCACTTGATTCCGGATGAAGGCGAAATACGAAGATCGCTCATGGTAGAGGATCCGTCACTCTCCTGGGTGCGATTTAAAAGGTCGGGAAGCACATTGACAATCATCCCGATGCTCTCCCCCAAATTGAATGACAGTATTGAAAAATCCGGCCCGCCTTCCGATCTAGTCGCACGCACCGGGGGTGTCATTACAAATTTTAAATTGAGCAGGGGAGAAAGGGTCGCGCGTGTACATCAAACTGTTAAAAAAGGGGATTTATTGGCGACAGGCGTATTGGAGCAAGGAAACACGAGGACAGTTGTAGGGGCGGAAGGTTCGGTGTATGCTGATTTTTGGTTGGAATATTCATTTAAAATTCCTAAAACAGTTGATTACCATCTGCTTGGAGAGGAGAATGTGATTATACATTGGAGATCCCCATTTGTGTGGATGGATGGAAAAATGCCGAAGTTGCAATCGTTCATACAGACGGAAAGGTACCGGGAAGACCGTCTTGAACAATTCGAATTGACAGAAGGCATGGAGCACGATGTCATCATTCCGTTGCTGAAATACAAAATCTTAACGGAAACCCAATCCGATCTTCTAATAAAAGATGAAAACATTTTACACTTGACGTTTGGAAATGATACAGTTGAGGGGACAATATTATTTTTAATCAATGAGAATATAGCGATAAAAAGACCTTTATCCCAAGGAGACTGAAACTATTGAGCGAACAACTGATACAACTTCATATCGAAGAGCCGAACGAGGCCGTAATGCTTCTAGGCATTTCCGACCAAAATATGAAATTGATTGAAGAGTCCATGAATATCTCCATCCTCACCCGCGGAGATACAATTTCACTAGCCGGGGAAGAACAGGATATCATTGCAGGGAAGTTTCTCCTTGAGCAATTATTGAAAGTGATCCGTAAAGGCATCAATATCAATTTACGTGATATTTCCACTGCAATTGAAATGGTGAAAAACGGAACGATTGAATACTTCGCCGAGTTATACGACGAGGAGATAGCAAGGACTGCAAAAGGGAAGGCAATTCGTGCGAAAACGATTGGTCAGCGTGAATATATCCATGCCATCCGAAAGAATGACCTTGTTTTCTGCATTGGACCAGCAGGAACTGGGAAGACATACCTCGCAGTCGTTCTTGCTGTTCAGGCAATGAAGTCTGGATCGGTGAAAAGAATCATTTTAACGCGGCCTGCAGTCGAGGCTGGTGAAAGTCTTGGCTTCCTGCCAGGCGACCTGAAAGAGAAGGTTGACCCTTATTTGCGTCCGCTCTATGACGCCCTGCACGACGTTCTAGGCGCAGAGCATACAGAACGGCTAATGGAGCGCGGAGTGATCGAGATCGCCCCTCTGGCGTATATGAGGGGCCGTACGCTCGATGATGCATTTGTCATCCTTGATGAAGCTCAGAATACAACGAAGGCTCAAATGAAAATGTTTTTGACACGTCTCGGATTCGGTTCCAAAATGGTGATTACAGGCGACAAGACTCAAATCGATCTGCCGCGGGGTGTGGAATCAGGGTTGAACGCCTCTGAAGCGATTTTAAAAAATGTCTCTGAAATCCATTTTCAATACTTGGAGCAAGGTGACGTCGTCAGACATCCTATTGTTGCGAAAATCATCGAAGCATATGAAAATGAGCAGTCATCCTAAAGTGACTGCTCTTTCATCATTTAAAATAAGGATGATCAGATAAAGAGGGAAAGGGGGGATTGTTTATGTTCACACTCATCATAAATCTTTTCAAATCACTGAAATTCAAATACTTAGCATTGTTCGTCATTGGATTGGCAGCTATCGCATTATTTTCGCTGATGCATGGCAATGTAAAGCAGGAAACGTATGAGCTCCATGAATTCAAAATATCTCCGAAAACGATTCGATCATTGAAAACAGTCGAAGACACTGTAAAGACGGAGCAGGAAAAACGGAGAATCGAATCCGAAGTGACACCGTTTTATCAGTTCAGTGAGGATGTTGCGAAGAATAGGGCGGCCATTGCTATTAACTTATTTGATTTCATCATTGAGGAGAAACAGCAAAATACCCCCGACGTCGAAGATCCGGATAAAATAGTAAAGACACGTTCGGAGCAAATCAAGGAAATCAGGGAAAAGTTTTTGAAATTGGAGGAAGAGGAGCCGGGCTTGCGTCTGACGGATAATGCAATTGGGAGCCTGTTGTCAAGAGATATACCAGTCTTGCAGAAAATCCAGAGTGCTATTGCAAGTATCATAACTGAAGAGCTGTCTAAACCTGTACGGACAGGTGATCTGTCCACAGTGCGATATGAAGTGGAAAGGAAGCTTCGATTATCAGAAGCGATTCCTCCTGCGGAACTGCAGACGCTAATTACGCTTGGCAGATCATTAGTCGTCGAAACGGAAACTATCAACAAAGGATTGACGGACAAAAGAATCGAAGAAGAAAAAAATGCGGTTGAGCCTACGAGGATTCTGCAAGGACAAGTCATCGTGCGGGAAGGACAATTCATCGACTCCGAAATTTATAGACAGTTGGAATTGACCGGCCTATTGAAGAATCAGTCCTCCACCAAGCCTATGGCGGGTCTCATCCTGTATGTGGTTTTTATATCATCTATTGTTTTTATGCATTTTATTACATGGCAGGAAGACAACAACAAGAAAAAGAAGTCATTGTTGATCATCTATTCTATCTTTTTCATTCTCGTAATCATGATGAAACTTATCAGTCTGATTGATAAAGAGTTCGATGTGCAGGTCGCTTTTTTATTTCCGACAGCACTTGCACCCCTTCTAGCGAAACTGCTGACGAATGAAAGGCTTGCTTTCATGTTGACGATCATCACAGCATCGACGGCGGGTATCATGCTGCAGGAAGGTTTCGCTGCAATTATGCAGATGGAAGTCGCTCTGTATATTCTATTCAGCGCAATCATCAGTATATATGTCTTGGGGGATAATGGAAGAAGGTCGAATATCTTACGGACAAGCCTCTTTGTGGCGGCTTCTAATATTCTGTTCATAGGTTTCTATTTGTTGATGACACAGTCTTCGTATGAGCTGTCCGAGTTGGTCTTTTACTTGATTGCCGCTTTAGCCTCGGGAATCATTTCAGGAGCCTTGACAATCGGGTTGATGCCCTTTTTCGAATCCGCTTTCGGGTTGCTTTCGGATATGAGACTTATTGAGTTATCTAATCCGAATCATCCGCTATTGAAAAAAGTGCTCACTGAAACACCAGGTACATACCACCATAGTGTTATGGTTGCGAATTTGGCTGATGCTGCTTGTGAATCGGTAGGGGCGGATGGATTGCTGGCGAGAGTAGGCAGTTATTATCATGATATCGGGAAGACGATCCGGCCGGGATTTTTCATCGAGAATCAACATGGCACTGTGAACCCGCATGATGAATTGCAGCCGGAAAAAAGCCGTGATATCATTATTGCTCATGCCAATGATGGGGCTGACCTGCTAGCCAAGCATAAAATGCCTATTGAAATCGTCAATATTGCAAGACAACATCATGGAACAAGTTTTTTAAAGTTTTTCTTTGTAAAGGCAAAGGAAATGGGACAGGATGTGGTGGAGGATGATTTCCGATATCCCGGTCCAAAACCACAGACGAAAGAAATAGCTATCATTTCAATTGCGGATAGTGTTGAAGCTGCAGTGCGTTCATTAAAGGAGCCTACTCCGGAGAGAATCGCCAAATTGGTAAGGTCAATTATTACTTCCAAATTGAATGATGGGCAATTCGATGAATGCGATTTGTCGATGAAGGAACTGAAAACGATTGAAAATGTCATCTGCGAAACGTTGAACGGCATTTTTCATAGCCGGATTGAGTATCCGGACTGATCAGAAGGAAGGCGAAACAATGCTGGATATTTACTTTAATGATGAAACGGGAAAAGTTACCGATGACATTCCCCAACTTGTAGAAAAATTATTGAACCATGCTGCAGAGATGGAGGGGCTTTCTGATCATCCTGAAGTGTCCGTCACTTTTATGACGGATGAAGAAATCAGGAAAATAAATGCCGAATATAGAGGCAAAGACAAAGCAACCGATGTAATTTCATTTGCACTAGAGGAGATGGCGGAAGGGGAAGTCGCAATTGTACAGGAAGAAGGCATGCCGGTCGTCCTTGGGGACATTCTCATTTCCATCGAGACAGCGGCCCGGCAATCCGCTGAATATGGTCATGATGAAAAGCGGGAAATCGGATTTCTGGCATTGCATGGATTCCTCCACCTTCTTGGATATGACCATATGACAGAGGAAGATGAAAAGAAGATGTTCGGAAGGCAAAAGGAGATCCTCGCTTCTTTCGGCCTTGAAAGGTAAGGAAGGAATGCATCTTTTCTTGAAGTCTTTTTATTATGCATTCAAGGGGATCCGGCATGGCTTTTTGACTGAACGGAATTTCAGGTTCCATGTACTTGCAATTATCGTCGTAACTACAGCGGGTTTAGTAACAGGTCTATCTGCGATAGAATGGTGCATCATCTTCATTATGTTCGGTTGGGTCACCGCGTTGGAATTGATCAATACGGCGATTGAACGGACTATCGACCTGGTTACGGAAGAGATTCATCCGCTTGCCGGACAGGCTAAGGATCTTGCGTCAGGAGCCGTTTTGATTTTCGCGTTTTTCTCCGCTATTATTGGTCTGATTATTTTCATTCCGAAATGGTTCTCATAAAATTTACGTAGAGGTGTAATTATGGATAAATTGAAATTGATGGAAGAAGCAAAAAATGCACGTGAAAAGGCATATGTGCCATACTCGAAATTTCCTGTCGGAGCAGCGCTGTTGACCGGTGATGGGAAAGTGTACCATGGCTGTAATATCGAAAATTCAGCCTATAGCATGACGAATTGTGCGGAAAGGACCGCTTTTTTTAAAGCAGTTTCGGAAGGGGTCACCGACTTCAAGGCATTGGCGGTTACCGGCAATACAGAAGGTCCGATTTCACCATGCGGCGCATGCAGACAAGTGATCGCTGAATTCTGCGATAGCGACATGCCTGTCTATCTAACGAATTTGAACGGTAATGTGCTGGAGACGACTGTAGGGGAATTGTTACCGGGTGCGTTTTCCAAGGAGGATCTTAACTATGCAGAAGGACAACAATAATTTCAAATCTGGCTTCATATCAATCATCGGCCGGCCCAATGTGGGAAAATCAACATTTTTGAATCGCGTTGTAGGTCAGAAGATCGCGATTATGAGTGATAAACCGCAAACGACGAGGAACAAAGTGCAAGGAGTTGTCACCACGGATAACTCCCAGATGGTTTTCATCGATACGCCGGGAATTCATAAGCCCAAGCATAAGCTAGGGGATTTCATGGTGAAGTCGGCACGAAATACGTTGAAGGAAGTCGATGTTATCATGTTCATGGTGAATGCCGATGAACCAATCGGCGGGGGGGACAGGTTCATCATCGATCTATTGCAAAACACGGAAACTCCGGTTTTCCTAGTGATCAATAAAATCGATCTCGTCCATCCAGATGATCTATTGACGACAATCACTTCTTATACAAAGGAATATGACTTTGCGGAAGTCGTTCCCTTATCTGCATTGAATGGCAATAATGTCGAAAGGTTAATGGAAACATTGACCAAGTATTTGCCGGAAGGACCGAAATACTATCCGGACGACCAAGTGACGGACCACCCTGAACGCTTCATCATTTCTGAATTTATACGGGAAAAGGTACTGCATTTGACCCGTGAAGAAATTCCGCATTCCGTCGCCGTCGTCATTGAAAAGATCGAAAGGGATGAAAGCCGCGGCCTTGTTGATGTAGCAGCAACGATCATCGTCGATCGGGATTCCCAAAAAGGAATTGTCATTGGTAAAAAAGGGGCCTTGTTGAAAGAAATCGGAACGAAGGCTAGGCATGATATCGAAATGCTTTTAGGATCCAAAGTTTACCTAGAGCTTTGGGTTAAAGTGCAAAAGGATTGGCGCAATAAACCGGGACAACTCAGGGAATTCGGATTCCGCGAAGACGAATATTGATGAGGAGTGATGTCCTTGCTGAATAAATGGGAAGGGATCATCCTCAAGAGCATTCCATACGGCGAAGCGAACAAAATTGTCACTCTCTATACACGCGAGGCGGGTAAAATGACTGCGATGGCACGGGGAGCAAAAAAACCTGCGAGTCGTTTAGCCGCCGTTACCCAGACGTTTACACACGGATATTATCTTCTAAGGACGGGGCGCGGAATGGGAACGCTGGAACAGGGCGAACCGATCGATTCGATGAGGCATATCCGGGAAAACCTTGAAGCAACGGCCTATGCCAGTTACATAGTGGAACTCATCGACCGATTGACGGAAGATCGAGGTCAAGGGCCTAATGTATTTGGGTTATTACATGAAGCCTTGCATGCTATTAACGAGCAATATGACCCCGAAGCGATTGCTTTATTTGTGGAGTGGAAGATGCTGCCTGTTGCGGGAGTCCATCCTGTGTTGCATCAATGCGCGAATTGCGGAGCGACCGAAGGGGAATTCGCTTTCTCATTTCAGGAGATCGGATTCCTTTGTCATCGATGCTTCCAAATTGACCCTTATCTTGTCAGAATTACGCCGACGCAGCTAAGGCTGATACGTACATTTTTCACAGTTCCGATCCAGCAAGTCGGTTCATTGGATCTGAAAAAGCCGACAAAACAATTCATGAAAAAAATTGTTCGAACGGTTTACGACGAACAAGTGGGGGTTCGCTTGAAGTCCCGGTCCTTCCTGGATCAGTTGGAGCGTACCCCAGAATTATTGCCGCAAATAGAAAAACCGGAAGAGAAAGGCGAATGACCTTTTTCTACCGGTTTTTTTGTAAATTAATTGAAAATCCGTGACATCCGCCGAAGGCTTTACCTTAATTCAGCTGAATTGAGTTAAAAATCGAGATGTTTTTCGATATAATCCTTAACATCTGCAATTGGCATACGTACTTGTTCCATGGAATCGCGGTGTCTTACTGTCACTTGGCGATCTTCCTCCGAGTCGAAATCGTAAGTAATACAGAATGGAGTTCCAATTTCATCCTGTCTACGGTAACGTCTTCCGATCGATTGGGAATCGTCATATTGTGTCGCAAAATGCTTGCGCAGTTCAGCATACACCTCTTCAGCACCTTCCGACAGCTTTTTGGATAAAGGAAGGACAGCCGCTTTAATAGGTGCAAGGGCAGGATGGAAACGCATGACAGTCCGTTTGTCGTCTCCCTCAAGCACTTCTTCATCAAAAGCATCGCATAGGAATGCCAAAGTAACACGATCCGCACCGAGTGAAGGCTCAATGCAATAAGGGATATACTTTTCGTTCGTCACTGGGTCTTGATAATGGAAGTCTTCACCTGAATGTTCCATATGTCGGGACAAATCGAAGTCTGTCCGGTTCGCAATGCCCCAAAGCTCGCCCCATCCGAATGGGAATTTGTATTCGATATCCACTGTTCCTTTAGAGTAGTGTGAAAGCTCGTCGGCATTGTGCTCGCGTAAGCGCATGTTTTCAACCGTCAAACCAAGGTCCACTAGCCATTTTTCGGAGAAGTCTCTCCAATACTCATACCATTTCATATCTTCGCCAGGCTTACAGAAGAATTCCAATTCCATCTGTTCGAATTCACGAGTACGGAACGTGAAGTTTCCTGGTGTGATTTCATTACGGAAGCTCTTTCCAATCTGCGCGATTCCGAAAGGCATCTTTTTACGCATGGACCGTTGAACATTTTTGAAGTTGACGAAAATCCCTTGTGCCGTTTCTGGACGCAGGAAGATTTCATTTGCAGATGAATCGGTGACGCCTTGTGAAGTTTTGAACATCAAGTTGAACTGTCGAATTCCCGTGTAGTCCATCGCACCGCAAGTCGGGCAGACAATTGCATGTTCCTGAATAAGTTCTTCCATTTTTTCGAATGGCAGGCCATCTACGACCAATTCAATGCCCTTTTCATCCAATGCATCTTCGATTAACTTATCTGCACGATGACGTGTTTTACATTTTTTACAATCGATCATCGGGTCGTTGAAATTCCCGATATGGCCGGAAGCTTCCCATACTTTCGGGTTCATGAGGATCGCAGCATCGAGTCCTTCGTTATAAGGGGACTCCTGTACGAATTTTTGCCACCAAGCACGTTTGATATTGTTTTTCAGCGCGATTCCGAGAGGACCGTAATCCCAAGTGTTCGCCAAGCCGCCGTATATTTCCGAACCTGGAAATACAAAGCCCCTTTGTTTTGATAAATTGACAATCTGTTCCATTGAATACATGTAAAATCCCTCCAATTAAAATAAGCACCCATCCCCGGACATGAAGTCCGAGGACGAGTGCATAATGACCCGCGGTTCCACCTCGATTGGCCGCCAAAGCAACCCTCTTAAAGTAAATAGCTCCAGGTTGCCGTTTCATGCCAATACGGGCTTCCACTATCCCCGTTCGCTTAAGGTGGCACTACTTATTGACCCATCTCCGCCTATTGAATTCTGTATTAGTGTAGCACGCTTCCTCAATCTCTGCAATCCATATCGCTGTCCACTGTTTAGATTGGTTGGTTTCTCTTTTTTATAATGACATCAAAGCCTTGTTGATTTTCGTTCCGAGCGGACGCTTTCCGTGGGGCGTGCGGTGAGCCAATCGAACAGCGAAGGGTTCGATTTGCCGTATTTCTGCGCACTTCTGCAGAAATTAAGGCATCCTACAATTCTATGCTTGCAACGCTTCGCTTATGCTCGCAAAAGCCGTTCTTCGTAACGGCTTTCGCTCTGCACTCCAATCAACAGAAATCGCCTTGTAAATAAAAAATGCATTGACCATAAGAAAATAATAGTAGAAATTTGTTTATTACCAATAAATGGAACTTGTCATTCTTTTAAAACGTTTAAGTATTAGGTCTGTTGTTGTTCAACTAAAGAGGCAGTTTAGTTGAAAAGTGTATAGAACAAATAAGTAACTTATTTCACCTTAGTCAGTCTAATAGTACGAGGAGGGATAACGTGAAAGTACCAAGATTATTTTTTGGTTTGGTTTTTTTCGTAATATTAACTGCTTATGGATGTTCTAATTCATCAGGTACAGGTGAATTAGAGGAAGTTTATAGCACTGGAAATCCTGATGCAAAAGAGATTTTAACATTAGACCCTGAAGCCGACATATTTCAGTTTAAAGGTGTGATTTATAAGGCTGGAATTGATTGGGTTGAAGAACTGACTCTAACAAAAGGCAAGCAGGTAGGGGAAATAAAAACAAGAAATGATATAAATACGGATTATGAAGACGAGATGTCGAATAAACTTCCTGTTGGTGCAAAGATTTTTTTCACTAAAGAAAGAGGAGATATTTTAATTGCGGAATCTGAAGGAGATATTAAAAGATATCTTGCAATCGTTGAAGGATAAGCAAACTGTCTTGTTGAACGGGGTGCTTTACTTGAAGAACAGGCTACAAAGACGAATCAATGTTTTTATTGAATTAACGGTGCAGGTTAGTTGAAAAAGAAGAAAAACGAATAATGCGTATTTTACTCATATTAGTGTACGAACAGGTCATACTAAGATAAAAAGGTGTGGCTTTATGAAACAAGCAGTTTTTCTTTTAGCATTAATTTCTTTAATCATTCTTACAGGTTTTGTTAAGAAAGACCAAGACAAATGCCTTCATTGTAAGGAATGCTATGATACCGCTTGGGATGATGGGTATAGAATGGGTTATGGTACAGGAACTGTAAATGAAAGGTATCGGATCACAAGAAGCCTGATTCAATTAGGAAAAACGGATGAAGAACTTGTTCTCATGATACCAACAAGCTATGTGGAATTAAAGGACGTAAGAGAGCAGCTCGAACTCTATCGTGGTTATTTTGAGTTTGAGGTATCAAGATACGAGAAAGCAAGAGCACTTTTAAAAGAAGGCAAATCAAACGAAGAGATTGTAGAAAAAACAAACTTAAGTTTCTATGAATTAGAATTGGTGAAACAACAACTGCAGCGAAATAACGGAAAATTCAAATGGGAAGTGAATAAATAAGGGAATTAAGCCCAAGTGATAAGTCTTTGTGAACTCAACTAAAATATTGAAGAAATGTACTTAAGCTAACGAGTGCGTTCGCATAACAATATCTGGAAGGACCTTTTCTATAACTAATGAGATATAAACATATTCTATAAAACAGTCAATTATAAAATATTCTCATTGATTGAAGTGCAGATTGGCGACTCCAGCGAACGCCGTTACGAAGAACGGCGTTTGCGAGCACAAGCGTATCGTTGCGAGCAATGTTTATCCGGCCCTAAGGGAGGAGGCTGCCTTAATTTCTGCAAAGAACGCAGAAATACGGCAAATCGAACCCTTCGCCGTTCGATTGGCTGAAGCCGTGCCCGCGGAAAGCGTCCAAACGGAACGGAAATCAAAGGTACTATTACAGAAACCAAGCCATCGGGTTAGGAATTATGGGTGGAAAATGCTATACTAAGCAAGGATATATTATCGAACGATTAGGGCGGTGATTCATATGGAATTGAATAAGCGCCAGAATGAAATCCTTGAAATTGTCAAAATGGATGGTCCGATTACTGGTGAACAGATAGCGGAAAGGTTGAGTTTGGCAAGAGCCACCATAAGACCCGACTTGGCAATCCTGACTATGGCAGGCTATTTGGATGCAAGACCGCGTGTCGGCTACTTCTATTCTGGAAAAAAACCAGCCCAATCCATTGCTGACGACATGAATAGCATGAGGGTCGGTGATTTTCAATCCATACCTGTAGTTGTGAATGAAAACGTGACCGTCTATGATGCAATCTGCCAAATGTTCCTTGATGATGTAGGTACATTGTTTGTCGTGGATAAATCCTCCTGTCTGACTGGAGTCCTATCACGAAAAGACCTGCTCCGTACGAGTCTCGGTAACAGCGAGCTGGATAAAATACCGGTACATGTCATTATGACGAGGATGCCGAATATTACATATTGCAAGAAACAGGATTCACTCATTCAAGCAGCCAAGAAAATGATTGAACAACAAATCGACTCGCTTCCTGTCGTAGCAATGAAAGAGGAAGGACTGGATGTAGTGGGAAGAATCACCAAGACGAATATTACTCGTGCATTCCTTTCACTAGCTGAAGATCATGAATTATGAGCGTTGCCTTCTGAGCAAAATGAAAGAGGAGTGATACAATGAGAAAGTTGACATTGTTCATCGTTTCGGATTCTGTCGGTGAGACAGCGGATTTAGTTGCCAAGGCAGCGGCGAGCCAATTCAGACATGATCTTGAAACAGTTTCGACTAAACGTTTTTCACATGTCGAAGATGAATCCCAACTACGAGAAATTGCCTATTTGGCAAAACGGCAAAATGCTATTATCATCTATACACTTGTAAAAAGCTGCATGCGGAAGAAACTGAAAGAGGAATGCCAAATCAATGGTCTGCAGTGCATTGACTTGCTTGGCCCGATTGTCAAAGAAATCGGCACCTCCCTTGATGAAAAGCCTTTTGAGGAACCCGGGCTCGTCCGTCAATTGGATGATGATTATTTCAAAAAAATCGAAGCGATCGAATTTGCCGTAAAATATGATGACGGCCGGGATCCCCGTGGCGTCTTGAAGGCGGACATTGTTTTAGTAGGTGTATCGCGAACATCAAAAACGCCTTTATCTCAATATCTCGCTCATCGTCGCTACAAAGTGGCAAATGTCCCACTTGTCCCTGAAGTCGACCCTCCTGAAGAATTGTATAAGATAGACCCGAAAAAATGCTTCGGTTTGGTCATTTCACCAGGCGTACTCAATTCCATCAGGAAAGAAAGATTACTAGCGCTAGGCTTGAAAGATGATGCGAATTATGCGAGAATCGAACGCATCAAACAAGAATTGGAGCATTTTGAAAAAGTTGTTTCGAAAATCGGCTGCACCGTGATCGATGTTTCGAACAGGGCTGTTGAAGAAACGGCCAATCTGATTTTAAGCGAAGTGGCCAATCGCAATTCATAATAGATATAAAAGAAGGACCACCCAGTAAAAAATGGTTGGTTCTTCTTTTGCGGATTGTGTACAATAGTATATTGTCGCTACATTATGATTATATTTTAGAATAAATGAGTGGATCATGAAATTATTTTGTCGAATAAGAAGGATTTATGGATACTGTCTCGAATTCAAGTATGTGAGAAGAGAATGGTGATAGGATGACTAAAATTCCAGAGGAGACAATCGAAGAGATTCGATCCAAGACGGATATCGTCGATCTTGTGGGCGAATATGTCCAATTGACGAAACGAGGCAGAAACTGGTTCGGCTTGTGTCCCTTCCATGGGGAGAATACCCCGTCCTTTTCCGTTTCCGAGGAAAAGCAAATTTTTCATTGCTTCGGTTGCGGTGCTGGAGGAAACGCCATAACGTTCATCATGGATATTGAAAACAGTCCGTTTACAGAAGCTATCTCCAAGCTGGCCGGGCGAGTGGGGATCGAGTTGGAGGTTTCATTCAGCGAGGCGTCCAGAAGCGGAAGGTCAAATGAACACCAACAGATGATCGAAGCCCATACGCTTGCAGCCAACTTCTATAGTCATTTGTTACTGAATACGGTGGAGGGTGAAAAAGCATTACAATATTTGGAGCAAAGAGGGTTTTCCCGTGAACATATCGAAAAGTATGGTATAGGGTGGTCGCTTGACGATCGGGAAGTGCTCACTCAATTGTTGGAGCGTAAAAAGTTTGCTATGAAGGAGATGGAGCTTGCCGGACTTTGCATAATGAAAAATGATGGAACTGGGTATTTCGATAGGTTCCGCGGACGTATTATGTTTCCATTGCATGACGATAATGGAAATGTGGTTGCTTTCTCCGGGAGGACATTATCCGATTCAAAAGAGGAAGCTAAATACTTGAACAGCCCGGAAACGCCAATTTTCGAGAAAAGCCGTTTGCTCTATAATTTTCACAACGCACGTCTTAATGTGCGTAAAACGGGTAAAGTAATACTGTTCGAAGGTTTTATGGATACGATTGCCGCTGAACGTGCGGGAATTATGAATAGTGTTGCAGTTATGGGTACATCCTTGTCTGACACCCACCTGACCAAAATGAAGCGTATCGCCAGTCAGCTGGTTATTTGCTGTGATGGTGACAATGCAGGCTGGGATGCAGCGAAGCGGTTTGCAGTCCTTTCCAATCAAAAAGGATTGGATGCAAAAATTGCTTTATTACCGGGGAAAATGGACCCTGATGAATATATTTCGACATTCGGCGGTGAATCGTTCGCTGAAAAAGTGATCGGGAATCCACACTCGTATATGTCATTTATAATGGCTTATTATAAAAGATCCAAAAATCTGTCTCATGAAAATGATGTATTGCAATATATCCATGAAGTAATGGAAGAGCTTGCCCAAAAGATTTCGCCGGTTGAACGGGATTTGATGATCAGGCAATTGACTGCGGAAACAGGAGTTTCCCCGAGCGCCCTCAATGAACAACTGATGAAAAAGGTCGGGAAGCAAGCAAAGCAGCAAAAAGCGATGCAGCCGGAAGGACAGGCTATACCGATGGCAGTGTCCAACCGGAAGATGTCGAGCATTGAACGGGCTGAGAGACTTCTGTTATGTCATCTGTTGAATGATGGAAATCTATTCGACAGAATTCGGGATGACCACCAGGAATTATTCTTCCGGGAGGAATATGCTGCGATTTTCATAAGGCTTGCAGGCTTTTATGAAAAGCACGGCATGCCCGATTTTCACAGATTTGCGGAATCGCTGGAGGATCGGGAGCTGCGCAAGGTTGTCATGGACGCAGCGATGCTTGAAAGAGATCCCGACTTCGCAGAACAAGAAATAGAAGATTGCATCCATCATCTCAAAAGGCAGCGGATCAACAGGCGCATAGAAGAGATGATGCACGAATCAAAAGAGGCGGAAAAAATGAACGATTATACCCGGGCACTGGAGCTGGCCAGGGAAATTATACAGCTCCGGAAATCATTATCGGCAATGTAAGCCGTATTCCGGTGAATTAAGGAGGAACGGGTATTATGACTAAAGAGCAATCTGGAGAAATGGAGCACGAAATGACATTAGATGAAGTGAAAGCAGGTTTATTGGAAGCGGGAAAAAAAGCGGGAGAATTGACACTTGAAGAGGTGACGGAGAAACTAGCCGTCTTTGAGATGGAGCCTGAGCAGTTCGAAGAGTTCCTCGACCAGATTGAAGCCGCAGGCATTGAGATGGAGCGCAAGGATGAAGAGGAAGCAACTGCCAAGGACGAAGAACAATTTGACTTGAATGATTTGAGTGTTCCACCGGGCGTTAAAATTAATGACCCAGTGCGTATGTATTTGAAAGAAATCGGCCGTGTCGACTTGTTGACCGGAGATGAAGAAGTGAAGCTAGCGATTGGCATCAAAGAAGGCGTTGAAGCTGAAGAGAAGCTCGCTGAAATGAAAAAGCCGGATCCCGCGCTTTTGGAACTCGTGGAAAAAGGCGAAAATGCCAAGAAGAAGCTTGCGGAAGCCAACCTCCGCCTAGTCGTCAGCATCGCGAAAAGATATGTCGGACGAGGAATGCTCTTCCTGGATTTGATTCAGGAAGGAAATATGGGTCTAATCAAAGCTGTTGAGAAATTCGACCATACAAAAGGATTTAAATTCAGTACGTATGCGACATGGTGGATCCGCCAGGCGATAACGCGAGCGATAGCTGACCAGGCCCGTACGATTCGTATCCCAGTGCATATGGTTGAGACGATTAATAAATTGATCCGCGTTCAGCGTCAATTGCTTCAAGACCTAGGCCGCGAACCGTCACCCGAGGAAATTGGCGAGGAAATGGACTTGACCGCAGAAAAGGTCCGTGAAATCCTTAAGATTGCACAAGAGCCAGTTTCGCTCGAAACGCCGATCGGGGAAGAAGACGACTCCCATTTAGGGGATTTCATCGAAGACTCGGAAGCGCAATCTCCATCTGACCACGCCGCCTATGAATTATTGAAAGAACAATTGGAAGACGTTCTTGATACGCTGACTGATCGTGAAGAAAACGTATTGCGTCTACGTTTCGGTTTGGATGACGGCAGAACGAGAACGTTGGAAGAAGTGGGTAAAGTCTTTGGTGTGACGCGCGAACGGATTCGTCAAATCGAGGCGAAAGCATTACGGAAGCTAAGACACCCATCCCGAAGCAAAAGACTTAAGGACTTTTTAGAATGATCCTCTGCATCGGCATACTATATGCCGATGCCTTTTACGTTTATAGAGAATGATGACTAGGGGCGAAACAGGATGAATGTTCAGCGTAAAAAGATCATTATTGCTGAAATTAATTATTGGAAACAGAATAAATTGCTGCCGGAACATTACTGCGATTTCCTACTAACCCTTTACACACAAGGTGACCACGAACTGGAAATCAGTGCAACGGATGCTCTGCTGTCAAAAGAAGAAAAGAAGGACAAGACTCGTGTTATCTTACTCCAGTTCCTATATATTGTTATTGCTTTCGCTGTACTTGGCACTTCCCTGAAATTATGGGAACTTTTCTTTGCGGGGCAGATGATGTTATTAGTTGGATTTTTGATTATGAACTGCCTACTATGGCTGTTAGCTGGCAGGCTATTAAAATTGCTTTACTTTACAATTTCAGGGGCTGCAGGGCTGATTTTAATTGTAGCTTTTATAGTAAAGACTGTATTCTAGCTTCCTTGTGATAGAATGATTTTGAAAATGCCGACCTTTTCGGTATAATCGAAATGTAAGCGTTCACAACAAGGGGGATGAGGAAAATGAATTTTGATTTGTCGGATGAGCAGCAGATGATCAAAAAGATGATGAGGGAATTTAGCGATGAGGTCGTTGCACCGGGAGCAATTGAACGGGACAGGACAAAAGAATTTCCAATCGAGATATTCAAGCAGCTTTCCGAAATGGGGATGATGGGGTTGCCATTCCCGGAAGAGTATGGAGGAGCAGGCGCAGATGCGACAAGTTTTGCAATCGTTACTGAGGAACTGAGCCGAGGCTGTGCTTCCACAGGTATTACATACTCGGCACATATTTCTTTAGGTGGCGCACCCCTACATCTCTTCGGAACCGAGGAGCAGAAAAGGAACTATTTGACGCCGATATGTACTGGGGAGTCATTCGGCGCTTTCGGTCTTACTGAACCGAATGCAGGGTCTGACGCCGGGGGGACGCAGACGACAGCGAAAGAAGACGGCGATCATTTTGTAATTAATGGATCGAAAGTATATATTACTAATGCAAGCTATGCTAAACATTTGGCGCTTACAGCAATTACAGGAAATGAAAATGGCAAAAAGGAAATCAGCGCCATCATCGTACCGACCGATGCTGAAGGGTTTACGATTATCGACAACTATGAAAAAATGGGCTTGCATGCTTCAAACACCACAGAATTAGTACTCGACAATGTTAGAGTTCCGAAAGAAAACCTTCTTGGCAAGCGTGGCAGCGGCTTTAAACAGTTTCTTGTCACTTTGGATGGTGGAAGGATTGGAATCGGTGCGATGGCGGTAGGGATTGCGCAAGCTGCCTTCGATAGGGCTTTGAAGTACTCGAAAGAGCGAAAGCAGTTCGGCAAGACTTTATCGGAATTTCAGATTACCCAGTTCAAATTGGCCGATATGGCAATGAAAATCGAATTAGCTAGAAATATGGTCTACAAGGCGGCATGGTTGAAAGACCAAGGACGTCCGTTCACAAAAGAGGCCGCCATGTGCAAGTTGTATGCTTCCGAAATTGCGATGGAAGTCGCAGATCAGGCAATTCAAATTCATGGAGGCTATGGTTACATGAAGGAATATGAAGTCGAACGTTATTTAAGAGACGCTAAATTGCTCGAAATCGGCGAAGGGACTTCTGAAGTGCAACGGATGGTCATTGCAAGACAAATTGGATGCTTATAAGAAAAGTTTGTCCAAATTGTCACAAACCGTTAATTGTACAGTGATAACTCTTTCAGTTTTCATCAGTATACAGTACAATATGAGATGTGCACTGTATACTTTTACAGAATAATTCCTGGTGAAGGAGGGTAATTCGATGAAAAACAATCCTGTAGTGCCTTATATCCTGATTTTCGCGCTAGGATTAGGACTTATTTTCTTCATGTCCTTATATGGCATCGAGCAGAAGAAAGAAATCGCTGCATCGAATGAGGAAGGCAAAACTGAAGAAACGACTGATGATGCAGCTGCATCCGAGGATTTTGATCCTGAAGGCTTTGCTCAAGGGAAATGTATCGGCTGTCACGGTGGTGATTTAGCTGGCGGAATCGGACCGAATCTTCATGGATTAAAAGAATCCAAAGAAGAAATTCATGCCATCATTAAGAATGGTGAAGGTCAAATGCCAGCATTCGGCGGACAAATTTCCGACGAGCAAATCGACCAATTGTCAGAGTATATCCTATCATTAAAATAAGAACCGGAAGCCATCGGTAGCGTTATCTACACGCACCGATGGCTTTTTCAATTCTGGAAAAGAAGTTGAGAATCCCTTACAATAAGGGTATTGGAAAGGCGGGGATCTCTTGAATTCAGAAAAATTATCAATACGGCTAGCAGCTGTCGCCTCTTTTGTAGAACAAGGCACCACTCTCGCTGATATTGGAAGCGATCATGCGTATTTGCCTTGCTATTTAGTAAAGGTAGGAAAAATCTCGAAAGCGATTGCAGGAGAGGTCGTAAAAGGACCTTATGAGTCAGCAATAAAAAATGTACAAAAGAAGGGTCTTACGGAATCGATCACCGTCAGAATGGCGAACGGATTGGATGCCATTCATGCTAGCGATGGGGTAGATACAGTTACAATTGCCGGAATGGGCGGACCGTTGATTGCCTCCATTTTAAGAGATGGGGCGGATAAGCTGCACAGTGTCAAACGGATCGTCACACAACCGAATATCCATGCAATGTCAATCCGTGAGTGGGCTGTGCAAAACGGATGGAAAATTGTCGACGAGCAGATTTTAAAGGAAGATCATAAAATCTATGAAATCATCGTGCTTGAAAAGGGACAAGCAGACTACAGCGAGCTTGAAATGACGGTCGGCCCATATTTGCTCGAAGAAAAATCGGAGATCTTCATTGAAAAATGGATGCGGGAGTCGAATGAATGGAAGCGAGTCCTAGCCTCCTTGGAAACCGCGGGCGATACGGTTGAAATCAATGAAAAGAGGGAACAACTGCGTGAGAAAATTGAGTTGGTAGGAGGAGTTTTGACAAATTGAAAAAAGTTAATGGACATGAAATCATAAACCTATTTGAACAGTGGTCGCCAAAACGTTTTGCAGAAGATTGGGATCCGGTTGGTTTGCATATAGGGCAATTGAATCGTCCTGTCGATAGGGTCGTTATTACATTGGATGTCAATGAAGCGGTCGTGGACGAAGCGATTGAAAAAGGGGCGAATTTAATTATTGCGCATCATCCTCCTATTTTTAGCCCAATGAAACATATTTGGACAGATACGCCACAAGGAAGACTTATTGAAAAATGCATTAAAAATGACATATCCGTCTATGCTGCACACACCAATCTAGATGTCGCTCCCGGGGGCGTAAATGATCTGCTTGCATCCCGTCTAGGGTTGGAAGACATCGAAGTGATGGAGCCGACAATTTCAGATCCGCTTTACAAATTGGCGGTCTTTTGCCCGGTCGAGCATGCGGATGAATTACGGGAAGAGTTGGCGCGTTCGGGGGCAGGTGCAATCGGGGATTACGCCGGATGCAGTTTCACTTCTACCGGAGTCGGGCGGTTCACGCCAGCTGCTGGCGCCGCCCCATTTATCGGTGAAGTCGGGAAAACGGAAGAGGTTGCTGAAGAACGCATCGAAGTCGTGCTGCCTGGTCCGCTTCGGTCGAAAGTCTTAAAAGCAATGCTGGCGGCTCATCCATATGAAGAGCCTGCTTATGATTTTTTTGTTCTTGATCAAAGGACGCAGGAGTTCGGTCTGGGCAGAGTTGGTAAATTACCAGCAGCCATGGAACTTAACGAGTTTGCGAACTTCGTCAAACAAGCTCTGGACGTGCCTGCCGCGAGGATCGTCGGTGACTTGTCAAAGCCCGTCCGTAAAATTGCTGTCCTCGGTGGGAGTGGCAGTAAATATATAAGAGCAGCGAAGCGTAAAGGGGCAGATGTATTCGTTACAGGCGACATGGATTTTCATAGTGCTCAAGATGCGGAAATGATGGACCTTGCCATTGTGGATCCCGGTCATCATGTGGAAAAGGTGATGGTTGAAGGAGTGGCCCGGTATATGGAACAGGCCTGCCAAGCAAAAGGCTATGACGTGTCCTTTATCGAATCGGAAATAGACACTGAACCATTTAGATTCGTGTAATAAGTAAAGGCTGTTCCGCGTCGGCAAAGACGGCGGAACAGCCCTTTCATTTCTGTTATTCTGTAACTGAATATGGTTCAATTCGTTTAACAGGCTCTGGATTCTTGATTTTTGGCAAAATACGATCCAATTTGAATTTGCGTTCCGGCATATGTGTCGACGGATCTTCCGGATCGAAGCTTTCTAAGAAACCGATCACTTCACGGACGATCAACGTCGGGGTGGACGCGCCTGCAGTCACTGCGACCGTTTCTACGCCTTTCAGCCAATCAATATTAATCTCTGAAACATCCGAGATTCTGTAGGATGGCGTATTGGCAATTTCAACCGACACTTGTGTTAAGCGGTTGGAGTTGTTGCTTTTCGGATCTCCAACAACAATCAGCAGATCTGTTTCTCCTGCCTGTTCTGCTACCGCCTCTTGTCTTACTTGGGTAGCAAGGCAGATTTCCTGGTGCACTTCTATATGAGGGAATTTCTCTTTCAATGCATCCATAATATGTGCAACATCCCACTGGCTCATCGTTGTCTGATTTGTGACAAGAAGCTTTTCATTATCAAGGTCTAGACCATTGACGTCATCAAGCGTCTCAATCAGATGAACTGCATGCGGCGCTACGCCGATCGCACCTTCAGGCTCGGGATGATACTTTTTCCCGATATAAATGATATCATAACCTTCGGCTGTCTTCTCTTCAATCAGGTCGTGAGTGACAGTGACATCCGGGCAAGTGGCATCGATGGAGACAAGGCCTTTACGTCTGGCCAATTCCCTTACTTCCGGTGATACACCGTGGGCAGTGAAAATGACAGTCCCGGATTCCACCTTCTCAAGGATCTCCAATCGGTTCTCCCCGTCCAAAGTGATGATGCCATCTTCCTCAAATGCATCTGTGACATGTTTATTATGGACAATCATGCCTAATATATATATAGGTCTCGGCAAAGTTTTGTCGAGTGCTGCATTTCGTGCTATGACCATTGCATCGACAACCCCGTAACAATAGCCGCGCGGGGAAATCTTCTTAACTTTCATTCACTCCACACTCCTCTAAAGGGATCTGTAACCATTATAGCGGAGTCGGGCGCGTGTTTCAAAATTATAATTTGGGCGGCTGAAAAATCCGAGGATTGGAGACTCCGGCTTGAGCACTTTGCGCGGCCGCCGACGCTGCACCAGCAGCAGTGCCTGCAGCGCCTCCAGCGGAAGGGAGAGACTGAAAGCCTTTATATAATCTCCACATCGCGGGCAGGTTCTGGAACATCGGTGCAATCTGCTGAACGAGTGGCGCATATTGTTGGGCGGTATTTAAAAATCGGTTGGCTGTTTGCATGTACATTTCCATTTTGGATGTGTTCTGGAATGGACCTGGCATTGATTGGCCGAACGGATTTCCCATCGGAGACCCCTGAAAAGGTTGTCTCGGCGTTTGGGTAAAGGTTGGCTGCTGCTGTGGACCGCGAAATGGCTGCCTCATAGCGAACGGCGAGTTTTGTGCACGCGCGAACGGATAGAAGGATTCGTACCTCATGGATAACCCCTTTCATTTGGTCATTGTGAACTTTCACAATCTATACTATGCGAAAATCACATACTGCGGAACGGAATCATGCTACAATAAGAATACGTTAGGAGGCATACGAATGTCTAAATTCACTGATTATCAATTCAAACCTTTCCTTAGGGAAGCAATTGCCCAGTTGGGGTTTGATCAACCGACACCGATACAGAAAGAAATGATTCCCTTAATCCTTAAAGGAACCAATGCAATCGGACAAGCCCATACAGGAACAGGGAAGTCACACAGCTTCCTTATTCCGATTGTTGAGCGTCTGGATGAAGGGAAGGAAGAGCTGCAAGCGGTTATTACCGCACCAACGAGGGAGCTTGCTTTGCAGCTATATGATGAACTGAATAAAATGACCGAAAATACAACGATTCGAAGCTCGCTTTTGATTGGTGGCACGGATAAGCAACGCTCCATTGACAAGCTGAAATCGAACCCGCACATTATTGTCGGAACGCCCGGAAGAATTCGTGACCTTGCGGAAGAAGGTGCTTTGGCAATCCATACGGCATCGATGTTGGTTATCGATGAAGCCGATCTGGCTTTTGACATGGGATTCATTGAGGATATTGACAAATTCGCATCCAAAATGCCAACGAACTTGGAAATGTACGTATTTTCAGCTACAATTCCAGAAAAACTTAAACCTTTCTTGGCAAAATATATGGATAATCCCGTTCATGTCCAATTGGGAAGTAAAAAGCCATTGACGGAAGGGATGAAATATTCGCTAGTTCCTGTCCGGAGCATGGACCGCAAGAAAAAACTATTGCATGTTTTGGAGGCAATCAATCCATACTTGGCAATCGTCTTCACGAATACGAGGCAAAATGCCGATGAGGTTGCGGGTTACCTAGCCACACACGGCATAAAAGCGGGCAGGATCCATGGTGATTTGACGCCTCGTGAAAGAACCCGGGTGATGAAGCAGATCAGGGATCTCGAGTATCAGTATATCGTTGCAACGGATCTAGCTGCGCGCGGAATTGACATCCCGGGAGTTAGCCACGTCGTCAACTATGAACTGCCGGATGATTTGGAGTTCTTCATCCACCGCGTGGGCAGGACCGCCCGTGCAGGTCTTACAGGGATCGCCATCACGATGTACGAGCCTTCCGAGGACGATAAGATTGTGCAAATTGAAAAAATGGGAATTCCATTCATCCATGAAGACGTGAAAAATGGAGAATGGATTGAAGTCAAGGAGCGCAATGCCCGGAAGAAACGTGTCAAGGAAACGGATGAACTTGATCGTAAAGCTGCATCGTTTGTTCGGAAACCATCGAAGGTTAAGCCAGGTTATAAAAAGAAAATGGCAAAAGATATAGAGAAATTCAAGAAGAGGGAAAGGAGATTGAAACGAAAAAATGACAAATGATCAACCATTGCTCTTAGGGTCACATGTTTCGATGAGCGGCAAGAAGATGCTGCTAGGTTCTAGTGAAGAGGCGTTAGGGTACGGTGCAACCACTTTCATGATTTATACGGGTGCTCCGCAAAACACACGCAGAAAGCCAATCGAAGAACTGAATATTGAAGCCGGACTGCTTCACATGAAAGAGAATGGCTTATCCAATATCGTCGTGCATGCCCCGTATATTATCAATATAGGGAATACGACAAAACCTGAGACGTTTAGGTTAGGCGTCGATTTTTTGCAATCGGAAATCCAAAGGACGGCGGCTCTCGGCGCGGATCAGATTGTTTTGCATCCGGGGGCGCATGTAGGTGCTGGTGCGGATAAAGGCATAGCTAAGATCATTGAGGGACTGAACGAGGTCCTGTCCGAAGATTCTACTGTCCGCATTGCTCTTGAAACGATGGCAGGAAAGGGTAGTGAATGCGGCAGGAACTTTGATGAAATTGCACAGATAATAGACGGCGTCAAGAACAATGAGCGGCTTTCAGTCTGTTTCGATACTTGTCACGTCCACGATGCGGGCTACGATATCGTCAATGATTTCGATGGCGTATTGAGTGAATTCGACAAGACTATTGGAATCAATAGGATTTCAGTCATCCATGTCAATGACAGCAAGAACGAACGCGGAGCGATGAAAGACCGTCATGAGAATATCGGTCATGGCCACATCGGTTTTGACGCGCTCAGCTATATCGTGCATCACCCAGCTTTCATATCAATCCCCAAAATCCTTGAAACACCATTCGTAGGGAACGATGCCAAAAACAAAAAGGCGCCGTATCAATATGAAATTGAAATGTTGAAATCAAAAACATTCCTTGCTAATCAAAGGGAGCTATTGCTAGTATGACGAAAACCCCGCCAAAGGAATATTCCGTTGGCGGGATGTTTTTTGATTTTTAAATCCTATCTAAGTACTGACGGAATAATTCGTCTCCTTTTTTATCCCCGACAGCATACTTCACTTTTGCGATGAAGCTTTCCGGAATGCCGGTAAAAAGCCAGTGAAATGAAATTTCATCAAGCAAAGGGCGTAACGCTCTAATTTCTTTGATTGATAAATTGATGCCATATGCATCCGCTAGCGACTTCGCTTCTTCATCACTTTTCCTCTTTATCTCATTCAACATTTGCATATAATCCAATTTACACCATTCCTTCTTAATTAGTTGTGTCCGACCGAATGTTCCTATATACTTCTACTAGTAATCGTAATCGTTACTGTTTACACTTTTTCAACAGAAAGGGATTTTACTATATGACTAAGACGATAATTGAATGTAATGATGTCAATTTTCGATATGAGCATTCTACCGTTCTTGAAAATATTTCATTGGACGTGAAAGAAGGGGAGTTCTGGGCACTCATTGGTCCGAACGGGTCCGGAAAATCTACGCTGATCAATATCATATTAGGATTATTGAAAGCAGATAAAGGGACTGTGAAGCTATTCGGCCAGAACGTGGATTCCTTCAAGCAGCGGGAACGTATCGGATATGTCTCGCAAAAATCGAACTCATTCAATTCCGGATTTCCGGCCACAGTACTAGAAGTCGTGAAAAGTGGTCTCACTCGTAAGGTCGGATTATTTAAAGGTTTTTCCAAACACGATGAACAAAAAGCATTGGATTCATTGCGAATCGTTAAAATGGAGGATTTCGCTTCTAAAAACATCGGCGAATTATCCGGCGGACAGCAGCAGCGTGTATTCATTGCACGCGCGTTGGTTGGCGAACCGGATCTTTTGATCATGGATGAACCTACCGTAGGAATCGATCAGAAAAACGTAGCTTCGTTCTATTCTATGCTTAATGAATTGAACGGTGAACATGGCATTGCAATCCTGCTTGTCACACATGAAATCGACCTAGTTACCGAATTGGCAACACATGTAGCTTGTTTAAATCGATCAATCCACTTCCATGGGATGCAATCGGATTACAAGAAGATGAATGATACAGACATTTCATTATGGTACGGTCACCCTGTGCGGCGCGTCCATCAAGAACAGAAGGGGATATGACCATGATTAGTGCTTTATTTACTTATGAATTTCTTCAAAATGCATTTTTATCCGGACTAATCATCGGGGTCATAGCACCGTTGCTTGGTCTGTTCATCGTTGTGAGAAGGCTTGCACTCATCGCAGATGCATTAAGCCACGTGGCGTTGGCCGGAATTGCGGGAAGCCTCTTTTTGAGTCAGTCAGTGCTTATGTTTTCTGCATTGAATCCGGTGTATTTAGGGATGGCAAGTGCCGTAGGTGGATCATTATTGATTGAAAAGCTAAGGGGTGCGTATAAGCATTTTGAGGAGCTGGCGATTCCGATCATCCTCTCGACAGGTATCGGCTTCGGAGCGATTTTCATTTCCTTGGCGAAAGGGTTCGGTTCTGATCTTGTTGGCTATTTATTCGGATCAGTTTCAGCCGTGAGCCGGCAGGATTTATGGGTTGTCGTAATTATCGCGGTTGTCGTCGTTGCATTTATCAGGTTTTTCTACAAAGAAATGTTTGCCTTATCATTTGATAAGGAATATGCGAAAGTTTCCGGCATCAATGGAAAGTTCATTCAAATCGTTTTTATGATCATCGTTGCACTTGTCATCGGCGCTTCGATGAGGATTGTCGGCATCTTGCTCGTCTCTTCATTGATGACGATACCTGTTGCTGCTGCGATGCAGCTTGCCAAAAGCTTTAAAGGAGCGCTTGTTTACTCCATCGTCATTGGTGAGCTGTCGGTCCTTATCGGGCTGTTTAGTGCTTTTCATCTCGATATTGCTCCGGGGGGGACAATTGTTATCACATCCATCATCATTTTACTGCTCGTTCTTGGTTGGACCAAAATGAAAGGGAAACAGCCTTCCAAGAAAGCGAAGGAGGAATTTGCATGACACTTGATGAGGCATGGCGCATTTTGCAGGAGCGCCAATTCAAGAGAACTAAGAATCGCGAGACGATTTTGGAGTTCTTTTCCGATAATGATCGGTATTTGACTGCGATGGAAGTACGGAATTTCATGGCTTCGGATAATCCTGGCATCAGTTTTGATACAATTTACCGTAATTTGTCGACTTTTTCAGAGCTTGGTATTTTGGAAGAGACTGAGCTGAATGGAGAGAGGCATTTCAGGATGCAGTGCGATCATGGTGTCCACCATCATCATTTCATTTGCACGGCATGCGGAAAGACGCAGAACATCGCACACTGCCCAATGGAGTCTGTCTCAGTCAATCTCCAAGGCTTTGAAGTCGAAGGCCATAAATTCGAGATCTACGGAAAATGTCCGGTTTGTGTGGAATAATAAATTTGAAATGCTGAAATTGGTTTTCCAATCAATATATAAGAAAAAAGGAGTAGGGGATTTTACCCCTACTCCTTTTTTAATTCACTTTTTCTTCAATTGGAAATAGCTTTTTGATCCACTGGTCGGCTTCTTGCCAATTTGTCACTCGAATAACGCCTTCCGGAATCGGTTTCCGGTTATATGGAGTGTCGAAAAGGAGGACTGGGATGTTCAATTCCTCATGTATGTCGACTGCATTATCATGCTTATCCTCGAAGAAGGCATCGACATTGAACTTTTTCGCCGTCTCGACCTTATGATGGCTGCCGATCAGCTCGATATGATCATAAGGAATTTCTTCCCGTTCGAACCAACCGAGCGTACACTCCGCAACGTTGATTCCTCGCGCAGAAATATAATAAAGCTCGTAATGCTCCCGCCATTCGGATAGGATCTTTTTTGCATATTCCTGCGCAGGAGAAGTTTCGTATATCGTCGCTTCCGCTTGACGGTACCACTCATAAAACTCCTTCACGTCAACCGGGAAGGCTTTCGTCAAATCGTACTCTTTAATATCATCTAAAATCAGGTTGCATCCAAATTGTGCATTGATATGTGGTAGAAGGGAAGTAGGACATGTGACGGTCCCGTCGATATCAATGCCGAAACGGATTTTCCTCATTCAGTGGCTCCGCTTTGAAGAAGCAATTCCTCTTGACGTTTCTTTTCGAAATACTCTTCAGCAAGTTTATCGATTTCCATTTTCAACTCTTCTACCATCGTTTCCTCAGGCACTTTCCGGACAGTTTTCCCTTTCATAAAGAGCAATCCTTCCCCGCGTGCACCTGCAATCCCGATATCCGCTTCACGCGCTTCCCCTGGACCGTTCACTGCACAGCCTAATACAGCGACTTTCAACGGCGCTTTAATAGTGGAGATGTATTCCTCTACTTCATTCGCAATTGAAATCAAGTCGATCTCGATGCGGCCGCAAGTAGGACAAGAGATAAGTGTTGCGGCGTTAGAAGATAGCGCGAACACTTTCAATAGTTCACGTGCCACCTTTATTTCCTGTACAGGATCAGCACTCAATGAAACACGGAGCGTATTCCCGATACCGGCTGAAAGCAATGTACCAAGTCCTGCAGCGCTCTTTATGGATCCTGCGAACAAAGTTCCGGACTCTGTAATTCCTAGGTGTAGCGGGTAATCGAATGCTGCTGCCGCTTTCATATACGCTTCGACTGCCAAGTTAACATCTGAAGCTTTCAATGAAACGATAATATCGTGGAAATCAAGATCTTCTAGAATTTTAATATGATGCAAAGCACTTTCTACCATGCCGTCTGCAGTCGGGTAGCCGTACTTTTTCAGTATATGTTTTTCAAGTGAACCGGCGTTTACACCGATTCTAATTGGGATGCCTTTTGCTTTCGCCGCTTTCACGACTGCTTCCACTTTTTCCTGACGGCCGATATTGCCCGGGTTGATCCGGATTTTATCCGCACCTTGCTCAATTGCAATCAATGCGAGCTTATAGTCGAAATGGATATCGACTACGAGAGGGATATTAATCCGTTTTTTTATTTCGCCGATGGAATAAGCTGCTCTTTCGTCAGGACACGCCACACGGACAACTTGACAGCCCGCTTCCTCTAGACGCAAGATCTCTTCCACGGTTGCGTCGACATCATGTGTTTTTGTTGTTGTCATACTTTGGATGAATAGTTCGTCGCTGCCGCCAATCGTCAAATTGCCGACTCGCACAGGACGAGTTTTTGATCTGTGTATTATTTCACTCATGGATATATTCTCTCCTTAAAAAAACTCATAACTAATTTCTATTTTAGCAATCAATAGGATGAAAAGACAAGGGACACCGCTTGAAACATCTTCAATTGCAGTTATCTTGACCCGTTTTCGAAAGTGGAAGCTGCACGGAAAGACCCCCGATAAGCTCTTGGTTTCGAAGATGGGGATTAAGGGAATAAAAAATTGATAATCTATCAACGAAAGTCGTTTCAGGGTCCGGGTACATGGAAAAAAGGGATTCAATCGTATCGCCTTGGATAGTTGTGACATGAATGGTTTTCACAGTCGTTGTCTCTGCACAAGGTTGTTCATTCCCGAAAAACGATGCTAGCGGGATTGTCCCATCCCCCAAGTCGATCCGGATGATATGAAAAGTTAGAAAAAGAATTACAGCTACGAATAAAGTGCGCATTAATACTCCCCCTCCCCATACAATATGCGGGGATTTGGAAAGTATTCATTTTACTGCTTTTGGATAGTACTTGAGAGCAATGCTCAAGAAACTGATATGAATTAAGGACGAGAACAAGATGCTGAAGGTTTCATGAAATTGAAAGAAATCCAGCAAAATCGTTACCAATAAAGGGGCGGTGATAGCAATGGCAGTCGTTCGCCACATAAAGCGGTACTCGACGCGCCTTCCCATTGCTTTTCCGATCCATATGCCGATTGCAGCAAAAACGCTGATTCTGACGAATACGTAAAATGTTGCAATGACAAATTGGGAAACAAAGGCCATCGGGTAAATGAGTACGCCTACCGCTTTGCCATACTCGGTCAATTCAGGGGTGGCCTCGAACAAGTCGGCATCCCCAAGTGAGAAGCGTGTGAATGAGATCAAGGTCATCAATAGGATGAATAGGAAAGCATAGCGGATCACCCGCCCGATTGGAAGCAGCCGAAACGCTGCGAGTTTTTTTGGTTCATGGAACGCTGCCAGAAACAATTGATGGAACTTCAAAAACGGGACCTCCTTTACTTACTGTTAGTCTATCATGTCTTGTGCTTAGAAGTATGGATACCAAATTCGACAGAATGATGACTTTTTCTACACGTATTGTTAAGGGAATGTAAAGATTTGTCCTCTCCTATTTACAATGCCTTAACCAAGTCAACATAATAGGAATGCTTATATATAATGCATGATGGAGGTAGACGATGTAATGGAAGTGAATTGGCAGGAAGTTATTTTTCAATTTATAGGAGGTCTTGGGATCTTCCTATTCGCCATAAAGTATATGGGGGACGGTCTTCAGAAAGCCGCAGGGGATAGGTTGCGGAGCATTTTGGATAGATTTACGACAAATCCTTTTATGGGTGTGCTTGTCGGAATCATCGTGACGGTCCTCATCCAGTCTAGCTCGGGGACGACTGTTATTACGGTTGGTTTGGTCAGTGCAGGATTTATGACACTTCGACAGGCGATCGGTGTCATTATGGGTGCAAATATCGGTACGACGATTACAGCATTCATCATCGGTCTTGATGTCGGTGCCTATGCTTTGCCGATTATGGCACTCGGTGCAATTCTGATCTTCTTCTTCAAAAAGAACTCGGTTAAGAATGTGGGTGAGGTCGTTTTTGGCTTCGGGGGCCTTTTCCTCGGTTTGGAATTGATGAGTGCAGGCATGAAGCCGCTAAGAACGCTTTCCGCCTTCTCTGACTTTACAGTGTCGATGGCTGACCATCCAGTGCTTGGAGTTGTGGCGGGAACTGTTTTTACACTTATCGTCCAAAGCTCCAGCGCAACAGTTGGGATCTTGCAAGGACTATATGCAGAAAACCTTGTTTCGCTTCAAGCCGCTTTGCCGATCCTGTTCGGAGATAATATCGGAACGACAATTACGGCAGTTCTGGCGTCGATCGGTGCATCCGTTGCGGCGCGAAGAGCTGCGGCGGCACATGTCCTTTTCAATGTTGTCGGTACAGTCGTCTTCATGATTCTATTATATCCGTTTACAATGTACGTAGAATGGATTTCGGGACTTCTGGCTTTGGAAAGTAAAATGCAGATTGCATTCGCACACGGTACTTTCAACGTGTTGAATACCGTTATACAATTTCCGCTGATCGGTGCTTGGGCGCTATTCGTGACGAAGATCATTCCTGGCAAGGACGTTACGATCGAATATCGACCAAAGCACTTGGATCCTAATTTCATCAACCAATCTCCATCCGTCGCAATTGGACAAGCGAAGGAAGAAATCATCAGGATGGGTGATTTCGCAGTCCAAGGAATGGAAGAAACTTATGAGTATTTGAAAACAAGCAACAAAAGACACGCGGAAACAGCTTATCAGATTGAGGATGCCATCAATAATCTTGATCGTAAAATCACCGATTATCTCGTCGATATTTCAGCGGTCAACATTTCACCAATTGAATCCGCAAGGCACGTCATGCTTATGGATACCGTTCGGGATATCGAACGGATCGGGGATCATTTCGAAAACATCATCGAATTGATTGATTACCGAGAAGTGAACCGTGTGAAATTAACTGAGGAAGCGATGGGTGATTTGACAGAAATGTTCACGCTGACAATAGCCACTGTCGATAAGGCAGTACGCTCACTTGACATAAATGATATTGAATTAGCGAGGGAAGTTGCCGAGCAAGAAGCTTTGATCGACAAGATGGAACGTAAATTCCGTAAAAATCATATTGTACGCCTGAATGAGGGGCATTGCTCTGCTCAGTCGGGAATGGTCTTTGTCGATATCGTATCCAATCTTGAACGTATCGGAGATCATGCAGTAAATATCGCTGAAGCCATTTTAGGCAAACGGGTGTAATGGAGGGAAGGGAATGGAGATAGCAGGCTGGATAGCGGCCATAATCATGTTCATCGTCGCTTTTATCGGATTGATTTATCCAATCATCCCTTCCGTAGTTTTCATCGTAGGTGGATTCCTGCTGTACGGGTTATTCGCTTCCTTTGAAGAGTTGAGCTGGTTGTTTTGGGTGATTCAAGCGTTATTCGTCATATTGCTGTTCGGCGCAGATACTCTTGCGAATATTGTTGGTGTCAAGAAATTCGGCGGTTCGAAGGCGGGTATGTGGGGAAGCACGATCGGCCTGCTAATTGGGCCGTTCGTCATTCCGGTAGCTGGAATCCTTATCGGACCATTCCTCGGTGCATTCCTGTCAGAGCTGCTTGTGACGCGGACTGGCGTAAAGCAGTCCGTTAAGACCGGTATTGGTTCTATCGTAGGGTTTTTCACTTCCGTCGCTGCGAAGGGTGCTGTGATGTTGCTTATGATCGGGATTTTCATACTCTACGTCACGAGATAGTTCATTTCAATTGAATGGGTTACCTAATTTTGATAATGTTTATAGTGTAGGATAAATTATGAATCAATTGAGGAGGAATGGACTAATGGCTTACAAATTACCAGAATTACCATACGCATACGATGCGTTGGAGCCTCACATCGACAAAGAAACGATGAATATCCACCACACAAAACATCACAATACGTATGTGACGAACGTGAACAACGCATTGGAAGGGCATGACGAACTAGCTTCCAAATCAGTCGAAGAACTTATCTCCGATTTGAATGCTGTTCCTGAAAACATCCGTACGGCTGTCCGTAATAATGGAGGCGGTCATGCGAATCATACGTTCTTCTGGAATATCCTTTCACCAAACGGCGGAGGAAATCCAACTGGAGCGCTTGCAGAAGCGATTGATAAGAAATTCGGCAGCTTTGACGCATTCAAAGAGGAATTTGCTAAAGCGGCTGCAACTCGCTTCGGTTCAGGTTGGGCATGGCTTGTATCCAATAATGGTGAACTTGAAATCACATCGACTCCTAACCAAGACTCTCCATTGATGGAAGGGAAAACACCGATTCTAGGACTTGATGTTTGGGAGCATGCTTACTATTTGAACTACCAAAACAGACGCCCTGATTACGTTTCCGCTTTCTGGAACGTAGTAAACTGGGATGAAGTCGCTAAAAACTTCGGTAAATAATCCAGAGTAATGCAACCCGGCATATATCCTGTTCGTCAGGATATATGCTTTTTATGTTTAGAATGCTATAATTCAATCTGGACTAATTACGTAAGGGGAATACATATGAAAAAGCCGATGCGCAAAGTGGACCAAGCCAAAATCCGTCAACGGAAACATATAGCCTTCAGGATGAATCTTTTATTCTTCTCGATCTTCATCCTTTTTTCCTTGCTCATTTTCAGACTAGGATACTTGCAGATCGTTAAAGGCGAGAATTATACAAGGTTATTGGAGATGAAGGAAGAGATCGCAGTCAATACTAGCGTTCCTCGAGGAAGGATCTATGACCGTACAGGGAAGGTACTTGTTGATAATAAACCGATGAATGCAATTACATATACGAAGACATCATCTACAACGGCAAAAGAAATGTATGACATCGCAAAAGAGCTTTCTAAGTTGATTGAGCAGGATACAAAAAGGGTTACAGTCGGAGATAAGCGTGATTTCTGGATTTTATTGAATCCCGAAGAAGCGGAAGCGAAAGTGAGCAAAGAAGAGCTGGCAGAAATCGGCAAAGACGGAACTGTCTCCAAACCGGATATTCAGCGTGAAGTGACACGCTTGACACGTGAACGGATTACGGATGAAGAATTGGATTCCTTTACGGAACAAGAGCTGGAAGTATTAGCCATCTATCGGGAAATGATGTCCGGCTATGCCTACTCTCCTCAGATCATCAAAAGCGGGAATGTCACCGAAGAGGAATTTGCAGCCGTATCGGAACGGTTAAACGAATTTGAAGGGGTCGATACGACGACCGATTGGAATCGTATTAAGTTCTCAGATAGCACAATTCTTGGGACGATGACCAGTTCGATCGAAGGGATTCCGCGAAGCCATCTCGATTACTATTTGGCTCGGGGTTATTCGCGGAATGATCGTATCGGGAGAAGTTACTTCGAACAACAATATGAAGAACTGTTAAGAGGGCAAAAAACCATTGTAAAAAATATAAAGGATCGAACCGGCCGCGTCATAGAGACGAAAACAGTCAGAGAAGGGGAACCGGGCAGGGATCTCGTATTATCGATGGATAGTGAATTGCAGGAATCATTGGAGGAACTTCTTTCGGAGAAACTTCTTGAAATGAAGAAAGACCCGCGATCCGGATTGTTGGACAGGGCATTTCTTGTCATGATGGATCCGAATAACGGGGAATTGCTTTCCTTGGTCGGTAAGCGGGTAGTGAAAGATGAGGATTCGGGAAGATGGGAAGTGCGGGATTACGCATATGGCACTTTTACATCCGCTTATGAGGTCGGTTCCACTATAAAGGTAGCCACAGTGTTGGCAGGCTATAGCGAAGGTGTCCTTTCTGTTGGAGAAGTGAAAATCGATGAACCTATGAACATTGCGGGTTTACCTAAGAGATCCCTGTTCAATCAGAACGGACGGGTGTCTGTCGATGATATAACAGCGCTCGGCAGGTCCTCTAACGTTTATATGTTCAAAATCGCCATTTCAATAGGAAACGGGGTATACAGACCATTTAAGGCTCTTCCAATTGACATCGGCGGTTTCGATAGACTGCGTAACGCCTATGCCTCCTTCGGCTTAGGGGTTAAAACGGAAATCGACTTGCCGGGGGAATATACAGGTGTTACCGGTACCGATACACGTTCAGGTAAGCTGCTGGACTTTGCTATCGGACAATTCGATACGTACACACCGCTCCAGCTTGTTCAGTATGTATCGACTGTAGCGAACGGTGGATACAGGGTGGCGCCAAAAGTCTTAAAGGAAATAAGAGAACCTTCCCAAGATGGCGAAACGCTTGGAGAATTGCTAGAGGAAACAGAAGTGAAAGTCCTCAATCGCATCAATAATACGGCGAAAGAAATTGAACAAGTTAAAAAAGGGATGCACTACGTGTATTACGGACCGAATGGGACCGGGCGCAACATATTCAACGGTGCTTCCTATACGGCTGCAGGGAAAACTGGTACTGCCCAAACATCTTACTATGGCGATGATAGGAGTAAGTATGGGATGGCTTCGGTCAACTTGACGCATGTCGGCTTTGCCCCGGCTGATAATCCCGAAGTAGCATATGCAGTCGTCATTCCATACGCTTCGACAGATCGAGGCAATTACATTACTCAAGGCATAGCGATGAAAGAGATTGTCAGAACGTCGCTAGACACCTATTTCGAATTGAAGGAAGAGCGGGCAAAGGCGAATGTACTTGAAACGACCGATCAAAAAATAGATCGCAGATTTGAACGAGAGAAAGAAAAAGAAAAAGATACGGACAGGAAATAAGAAAGCTGCCACAATCGCTTCGGCGAAGGGCAGCTTTTTCTTATCTCTTTGTCGTATTCGTAATAATGCCGGCAATTGTGCCGAGGTCCATTGTCGTATCGACTTCGTGCACACCGATTTGAATGCGGCCTGCTAAGCCGTTGTCAATTAAGTATTGTTCCAACTCTTTCGCGCTGCCGATAATCCCCGCGCGCTCAAGCTTGTCAGCAACAGTAGCCGATGTAGAACCGGCTTCGATGGTCAGAATAATTTTTGTTATTGGCTTTGATGGTGATCCGCTGACAGGTTTAGTTTCCGCATTTCCTTCAGTGGCATTGCTATTTTCCCCTGCGTTTTTATCAGTTTTTGAAGAAGTGAGCGTTTGGGCGACAGCCAACTCTTTTTTCACTTTATCCAATTCGATCTGCAACTCGGCCAACTGGGATTGGTACTGATCAGCGCCCGATGCTTCGGAATCATTGTCGGTACCTGTGTAATAAAGGATGCCTCCTGCAAGGATGCAGCCTATTCCGACTCCCCGTAAAATGTCCCTCATCATAAGGCGACACCCCGGGATTTCAATACGTCAATAACTTCCTCGTCAGACAGGGAGGAGCGTTTGGCTATTTCAGGAATTGAATAACCTTGGGCTTTCAAGGATAAGATTTGGTTGATGATGATTTCGTGAACCGGTTTTTGTTTCCGTTGCTGTTTCTGTCCGTTTGTTACAGGTGGTGCGACACCAATCATTAATTCCTCTTCAACGGCTCTCAGTCGCTTTTTCAGTTGGTTCGTCTCCTGATGAAGGCTAATTGAAACGTTTTCGATATCCTCTTCGCTTTTACGAGTGGATTTTCCGATGAAAAATGATAAAATGATACATATAAGGCCGATGCATAGTAAAATTAATTCAATATCCACGATCGAACAACCTCCGGGAATAAATTACTTTGTTCCCATAGTAACATATGCATCTTCCGAATGTAATTTGAAACTTTCTTCTTTACATCACCGTGTGATATGATACAATTGAAAAGTCGTATAAATCATGCTCATATTAATTTATATTGCTAATGAGTGGGAGGGACAACAATGCGCGTAAATATTACACTTGCTTGCACAGAATGTGGAGAGCGTAATTATATTACAAAGAAAAACAAGCGTAACAATCCGGAACGTCTTGAAATGAAAAAATATTGCTCACGTGAAAAGAAACAAACTTTGCACCGTGAAACGAAATAATCGCTCATGCCAAAACTCTTCACGGGTTTTGGTTTTTTATTTCAGAATGGGGGGAATACTTCTATGAGTAAATTATCCAAACGTAAACTAATGATAACAATCATGAAAGATATGAATCATTCTGAACATGCAAGTAAATCTGCAGCGATTTTGAAACGTCTTTATTCGTGCGAAGAATATGCTTCTGCCCGTACAATCGGGGTCACCATCTCTCGCTTTCCGGAAGTGGATACACTTCCTTTGATTGAATCCGCATGGGATTCGGGGAAGCAAGTTGCCGTTCCGAAATGCAATCCTGATACACGGGAGATGGACTTCAGACTCATTACATCCTTTGATGATCTAGAAACAGTCTATATGGATTTGAAGGAACCGATAGTCGGAAGAACGGTTTCCATCGATAAAGGGCAAATCGACCTCCAAATTATTCCCGGAGTTGTATTTTCCGATGAAGGCTTCAGAATCGGATTCGGCGGTGGGTATTATGATCGGTATTTAGCTGATTACGGAGGCGATCGGGTTTCTTTGGCGTTTAATCAGCAAACTTCCCAAGAAGTGCCCATTGAAGAACATGATATTCCAGTCAATATGATTATTACTGAAAACAAAGTGATACGATCTCAGAAAATACGTGATGCCAAATGAATCATTTCCTAGATGTCCTGCAACTTCTTAAACGGTTTGGCATTTTTATATATACAGGGAATCAAAAAACGGATATCGAAATGATGATGTCCGAAGTGAAAGAGCTATATGATAATGGGTTGATTATGAAAGAGGATTATTTGCCTGCGCTCTTACTATTGAAAAAGGAATTAGGTAGAAGGGCTGATTAATTTTTCCCAAATCGATTCCCTCCAGCTTTATAATTAAAAATGAAACTTTTTTACGCTTCATCCGTCTATTATATGTAGTACATGTCCAAGCGATAGGATGAATTTACAAATAGATGTTTTACTTATGAAAGGAAGATCAAGTATGAAAAAAGCAACTTGGCCCAAACATTCCATACTCGTCATTGCAATAATTGCAACGTGGTTAACGACGTATATCGGCTATATCACTAGCTTTTCTATGAAAATCGATAATGTGATGCAGGAATTCATCCTGTTCATTAACCCGCTTAGTTTTCTATTGTTCATTTATGGCTTGGCCTTATTCATGAAGAATGAGAAACGGCGTAATATCTATATATTTTCAATCAGTTTGCTAACATCAATCATCATGTTCAGCAACGCCGTGTTTTATCGATTCTTTAATGATTTCATCACATTGCCTGTATTATTCCAAACAAGCAACTTTGGGGATTTATCGTCTTCCGTCGGTGCCAACGTGCATCCATGGGATATCTTCTTCTTTGCGGATGTAATCATAATCGCATTGGCTATCAAATTCATCCCTGTTTTGGAAAGCTCCCAAAGAGAACGAAGCATTGGACGCAAGCTCTATTTTGTTGTAGCTGCAACAGTGCTGATGGTCAACTTGGGGTTGTCCGAAGCTCAAAGGCCGCAGCTGTTGACCCGAAGCTTCGACCGGGAATTGCTCGTTAAAAATATCGGGACATTCAATTATCACATTTATGACCTATTCATCCAATCGAAAACGCATGCACAACGAGCGCTTGCCGATGGCAGTGAGCTGGCTGAAGTGGCGAACTATATCAACGCCAATTATGCAGAACCCGATCCGAAAATGTTCGGAGTTGCGGAAGGGCGGAATGTGATCTTTGTTTCTCTGGAATCACTTCAAAGCTTCGTCATCAATAACGAGATGAATGGTCATGAAATTACACCATTCCTCAATGAACTAACAAATGATCCAGATACATTCTATTTCGATAATTTTTATCATCAGACAGGGTTGGGGAAAACCTCCGATTCAGAATTCATCGTGGAAAACTCATTATACGGCCGAAATGGCGGTGCTGTCTTTTTCACGAATAGCGGAAATACATTCAACTCAATGTCGGAAAAATTGGGTGAAAATGGATACTTCACGAGTGTCATGCACGCGAACAATCGGAGCTTCTGGAACCGTGATATCATGTATCAAGCCTTGGGCATTGAGAAATTCTACGATGTCGAAAGCTATGAAATCGGCGAAGGGCAGGCTGTCAACTGGGGTATGAAAGATATACCGTTCTTTGAACAATCCGTTGAATTGATGAAGACGATGCCTCAACCATTTTCAACTAGAATGATCACGTTGACGAACCACCATCCATTTGATTTGGATGAAGAAGATATGATGATTCCTGCGTATGATTCCAATTCAAAAACGTTGAATAAATATTTCCAGACAGCTCGCTATATGGATGAGTCCATTAAAATCTTCTTTGAAGAATTGAAGAAAAGCGGTTTGTATGATAATTCCATAATTGTTATGTATGGAGATCATTATGGTATTTCGGAAAATCATAATAAAGCAATGGGCATGTATTTGGATAAGGAAATCACTCCATTTGATAATGTCGAATTGCAAAAAGTGCCGATGTTCATCCATATTCCTGGCAATGGAAAAGGTGAAACGGTCCATGAGCTTTCCGGTCAACTGGATGTAAGACCGACAGTCCTGCATTTACTTGGCATCGATACGAAAGAAGACATGCAGTTAGGTGCGGACATATTCTCACCGGATCACGAACCATTTGTCATTTTCAGGGATGGCCGCTTCGTGACAGAGGATAATATTTACGCTCACGAAGTTTGCTATGAAATCAAAACCGGCGAAGAAACCGAAGGGGCGGCGTGTGAGCCTTATATTGAACGCGCCAATACCGAACTTGGCTACTCTGACTTGATCATTAATGGAGACTTGCTCAGATTTACAGACAAAGACAGGATTGAAGAACAAGAATAAGCCGTTACGGGCGAAGCAACTATGTTCTGCACGGGTTCGTTTACCGTGCAGATATTTTTTTGAATGATTGCGGGGAGGGGGATTGACGGATGAAAAGAATATGGTATCTGCTTGTGGTGAGCGTCTTCATCATGTCGGCCTGTTCGGAACAGAAGGAACACTCTTCTTTGCAACCTGACAGCGAAGAACCATCCGATCTTGTAGAAAAGCCTGCTGAACCGTCGAATCCCCATGTTTTCAAAGCAGACCCTTCACGCTTTCATTTCATTGCAGATTGGCTGACAGACACGCAGATCCTGTATGTTGAAAAAGACGAGGGCGAGTACAAAGTGAACTATTTTGATATCGAAACGGGCGAATCGGGATTGGTATACAAGGATGATTCATTCATAATCGATGTCCTCGTCCATCCTTCCCGTGATTATCTGTTAGTACATACAAGTGAACAAGCAAATGCAGCAGTTGTTAAGGTGATCGGAATGGATGGAACGATACAACATCAGGCTGAGATCAGTTCGACAGAGCTTTCCATTGAATGGAGCCGAGAAAATCCGGACAAAATACTGTTTTCAGCCTTTCAAGAAGACTGGTCCTTTGACTTGTTTGCGTTTGATGGATTGGATGATAGCCTTTCCATTGTGAATTTTGATGATCCCTTTCCCAAATGGGCTGGTGATAACAAAATTATGGGCATGTTGTTCAACGGGCATCCGCTTGACGGAGGAGAGATCCGTTTGTTCAGATTGGATACAGAGGAAATTGAGACCTTTGAAATAGATAACGCGGTTTATAATGATGTGTTTGAAGATTCCATGGTTGTCGTTCAGGTGATCGATCCAGAGGCTTTCGAGTATACAGTCAGAAATCTAGAAGGCCCTATTGTCGCTAGATGGACATTGCCTGCTGTCAGCAATTATTCGGAGTGGGTCACTCCATCGATTGAATGGCTCGATGCAAATCGGCTGATTGTGAAAGGCGCTGAAAAAAGCGGGCAACTGGATGAAATGGCGGCGGGGTTTAATTTGTACCTCTTTGAAGACGGTAATCTGGAGTTGCTTACAAAAGGGTTGGATGCAGGACCGTTAAAATGCTCGCCGTCAGGGCGTTATTGTGTAAGCGGATATATGTCAGATGAGTTGATCGACATGAAAGCGAAGGAAAAATATAAGTGGATTGATTTTGATAACTGATGTCATCAGTACGCTACTTAAGAAATAAAGAAAAACATCCTCTGCAATTACATGCAGGGGATGTTTTTCATGACAAATGTTCATTAATGTACTAGTGCAGGTGGATATCCTTGGAAGACGATTGTTGCAATTGTAAAACCGCCAAAAATCACGGCAGCTGCAACATTAAACAAAATGCTCAACACATTGCGCTCTTTGAAAGCTTGTACAGTTCCAATTACAGCGAAGATCGCAACGAGTCCGAAAATTACCATTAAGATGTTCATGCGGAAGACACTCCTTTCAACAGAGAAAAAATGAATGCCGATTAAGCAATATTCCTCCTCTATTGTACTGTTTCCCACAAATTTTGTCGAGGCATATAAGTGACGATTGTTTGAAATCCAGTTATAAGTCCATTATTATCAGGTAAAGGAGATGTGAAGGATGCTTGAAATACGTACATATCCATTAGGCCCGATTCAAACGAATTGTTATGTTGTCTATAATCGTGAAGGGGAGTGTTTAGTGATCGATCCGGGAGAAGAAGGGGATCGAATCATTGCCGAGATTGAAAACTCGAATGGCAAACCGCTTGCAATCCTTTTAACACATGCGCACTTTGATCATATCGGTGCAGTGGATCGGGTGAGGAACCATTTTGGCATACCGGTCCATATTCACGAAGCGGAAAATGAGTGGCTTGGAAATCCGGATTTAAACGGTTCTTCTAGATACCCCGGTTTGCCTCTCGTGAAAAATAAGGATGCGGATCAATTCCTTCACGAAGGTGATTTGCATATCGGCCCATTCCATTTGGAGGTCCGTCACACTCCCGGTCATTCACCGGGCAGCGTTTCATTCATTTTTAAGGAGGCACATTTTGCAGTGGTCGGTGATACACTTTTCAGGGGAAGTATCGGACGGACGGATCTTCGGGGAGGCGATACAAGAACCTTGCTTCAATCCATCCATGACAAGTTGTTGACATTGGATGATGAGACTGCCGTGTATCCCGGGCACGGCCCATCGACAACGCCTGAAGAAGAAAAGGATATGAACCCCTTTTTGAACGGATTTTCCTAAAAGAAAAAACAGCCAGATTGGCTGTTTTTTTTTAGGACGATTAATGTCCTGCACCTGGTACGTGAATGAATGTCGCATAATAGCTGAATCCTACCATAAAAATCATAAGGTAAGCTCCAAACATGTACATATACATACGCTCTGTCAGATTCAAATATCCAAGCAACAGGAAGAAAATAGTGCTAGCGATGAAAATGACGGAAGCTGTCATCATATCGCCGACGAAAAACATTACAGCGAAAATGCCAGTCCAAAAACCGCATAGCTTGAACATGTTATCCATAAGTGCGTCCCTCCTTAACGTAAAACAATACAAAGATCTCTTATTCATTATAATGGATAACAGTTCGAAAAGTAAACTCCTATCAAGTCGACATTGTGACAAATGCATGGAACGCATATTGACCTTATTACTTCAAAATTCATTTTTGAGCCGAAAAATCCATGTAAAAATGGAATTCTAGCCGGAAACGGCCCTTAAAAATCGAATTCACTTATAAGTATTCCTTTTTCGATTCGTTCACCGTATACTCGTTGTAAGGTGAAAAGCGGTCTTTCGCCTATTGAAAGAGGGGTGTTCAATGGAAAACCGTGATAATCTCATTGAGAAAAAATGTTTCGAACTTTTAGAACGGGCGATTGCTAATGAGGCGACAGACATCCACCTCGTTCCTCTGCAAGATCGGTATGATATTTGTTTCAAAAAGAATTCAAAACTTGAACGGTCCGGCACATTCCCCCCACAGTTGGCCGCCCGTATGATCTCCTTTTACAAATTTCTCTCCTCCTTAGATATCAGTGATAAACGAAAACCCCAAAGTGGTTCATTTCACAAGAAAATGCATAACGAGAACTTTTCGTTTCGTGTATCGACAATTCCCTCTATCCAAATGAAAGAAAGTGTTGTTATCCGTATTCAAAGGCATGATCAAATTGTCCCTCTCGATAAGCTATGCATCGAGTCCGTCTGGGAAAAGAAACTTCGGCGCGCCGCAGAAGAGAGGCAAGGTCTCGTCTTGTTGACAGGCCCGACCGGAAGCGGGAAGACGACGACGATCTATTCCCTTACTGCTCATTGTGTAAATCAGCTTGAAAGACATGTGATCTCCCTCGAAGATCCTGTCGAAAACAACCACTCTCATCTACTTCAAGTACAGGTGAATGAAAGATCAGGGATGACCTATGCCGCGGGATTGAAAGCGATATTGAGACATTCCCCTGACGTCATCATGATCGGTGAGATTAGAGATTCGGAAACTGCTAAAACTGCGGTCGCGGCTGCGCTGACTGGCCATCTAGTATTGTCGACTGTCCACTCGAAAGATCCGGAAGGCTGCTTCTATAGAATGATGGATTTTGGAATAACACCTGAGGAATTAAGACAAACGGTCGTATGCATATCCGCGCAGCGTCTTATTAGGAAAAAAGATGGCGACATCGGTGCGGTATTTGAAATTATCCAAGGCGAGCTATTGGAATCCATCGCTGAAGGGATCATTTCAGGCGAGCAAGTGACGGTGCCAAAGGAAATGACGATAGATTCAATATTGCGAAAATACAGCATGGAGAAAATGATATCCCGTGGTTAGGAACAGAATGCGAATTTTTAAACGACCAGTGCATCGTATTGAGAACCGGCCTGCATTTTTAGGGAGGCTTTCACTCCTCATACAAGAGGGCTACACATTCCATGATGGCTTGGTTCTGCTTATGCCTCACCATTCTAAACAGTACAATGAACTTCTAACTCAAACAGAAAGGGATTTAAAGAATGGACTTGGCGTAACGGATGTTCTTAGGAGACTTGGGTTTTCTTCAAACATCCTTTTACCTGTGATCATCTCGGAAGTTGACGGGAGATTGGCGGATGCCTTGAAAGGGATTGCAGAAAGATTGAAGCAATCTGAAGAAAGAAAGAAGAAGCTGCGGAATTTATTGCTCTATCCGGTCATTCTCTTTTTCTTTCTAGCCATCTTCCTGTTAGTTTTCAGGAGCTATTTCCTTCCGAATCTGCAAGCGATGTCTGTAGCAAGGAATGAAGCTGGAACCGGTTTTGTTTCTCTGCTACCACTCCTTGTATCGAAAATTCCCGATGTAATGCTCGGACTCGGAGTGTTTATTCTCGTAACCGCTTGCATAGGAAATCTTATCTATCGGAGGTTATCGCCGTCCGGTAAGATCCGCTTCCTTCTACCCGTTCCGTTTATCGGTCCGCTATTTTCGAAATGGAAAACTAGAGAATTTGCTGGTGAAGTAGGTAGCCTTCTTCATTCGGGACTATCTATGCAAGATTCACTTGAAGTGTTGGTTGAGCAAGAAGTGGATCCCATCTTAGGTGAAATCGCAAAGACGATTAAAGAGCATGTCATCTACGGAGAGAATTTTGATACGGCAATCCTGCTGACAGTTGGTCTTCGAAAGGAATTATGCGCCTACGCGAAGCATGGATCCGATACGGGACACTTAGGGAAGGAACTACTACTGTTCAGTGAAAATCTTCATGACATGATCGAAGAGGAGATGGCAAGATGGCTAGCGTTGCTTCAACCCATATTGTTCGCAATATTGGCCGTCTGCATTTTGGCTGCATATCTTGCATTGCTCCTGCCGGTTTACAGTACGTTTAACAACTTTTAAGGAGGAGGAAAGGATTGAAACTAGTCAATGAAGAAGAGGGGTTCACTTTAATAGAGATGATGATCGTATTGCTCATCATTTCCGTTCTGCTTCTCATCGCCATACCGAACGTGACAAAGCATTCAAAGTCGATCGATGAAAAGGGATGCAAGGCGTATGTGAAAATGGTGGAGGGACAGGTTGAGGCATATAAGATGGAGAAGCACGTTCTTCCGAGCGCCGAAGACTTGGAGAGAGATGGTTATTTGCCAAATGGTGCGAAGTGTCCGGATGGATCTCAAGTTTTGATTGATGACGGTATAGTTACAGCGCCGTCTCTAAATCGTCCGAAGAGCAATGATGAAAACTGACGAAAACGGCTTCACATTCCTCGAGATGCTTTTGGTCTTAAGTATCGTCGCAATTCTGACTGCTGTTATACTGCCTATCGGCGATCGATGGATAACGAAACAAAGCGAGGAAGAAGCACTGTATACATTCATAGCGACGATTCACCATGCCCAGGCATTTGCGATGGCGAACGAAACATACACAGCTATCAGGTTTAGGAATTCAGGCAAGTCCTATAGTTTGTATGCCCCTAGTTCAGTGGCATATTCCACCATGGATTTTCCGGAAGGCATGCGCTGGGTTGGGGGCAATCGCCTCAGTGCAATCGAATTTCATCCGAAAGGCCATATCATCAATCCGGGAACGGTCATTTTGCGAACAACGACCGGTGACAAGCGATTAACTCTGCAACTACAGCACGGGAGGGTGCTCGTCTATGATCAATGAAAAAGGGTATTCTTGGCCGGAATCAATTTTATCCCTTGTCATTTTGACAGTTATTTTTGGAACGCTGTTGCCATTGTATTCACATATGTCTGTGCGTTTAGAAGTGAAGAGACTAGGTATGCATGCAGCGGAATCTGCCTATCATGGCACAATTCTTTATCGTTCATACGGAATAATGTCAGGGACAAACCGGATAGAGAAGACTTTGTACAACTGGTCTGTGGAAGGTGAAGGAATCTGTGTAACCTATCGTTACATAGAACGGGAATTCGTGAAATGCATAGCATTCTGAAACTCCGAGATGAATCGGGATACTCTCTAGTGGAAGCGTTGTTTCAATTGTTGATCCTGGGCATATTCCTTCATTTTTTCGTTCTGTTCTTTTATTGGAAACTGCCTATTGAACGTCAATTACAAGACTATTATGCGACTGAGTGGGAGCTGTTTGCAATCGATTTGCAAGCATTGTTGCTCGATGTCGACGATTTCAATGTTCATTTGGGCGAGAGGTCCATTTCATTCACAAATGAAAGAGGGAAGATCGAAGTTGGCCAAAGTGGTAATGTTATTCGAAAATTAATTAATAAAACAGGGTATATCCCTCTCTTCACGAGCATCTCAAGTGTGGCTTTTAGTCATGAAGGATATGAACTCAATATGGAAGTGACGATGCTTGACGGACGTAAGCGGGAAAGGAGATTTGCTATTGGGTTTCGTCAGGAATGAGCAAGGAGTCATATTGGCCGCTTCGCTAATTTTATTATTTCTCGTCAGCCTCTTTCTATTTACTATTGTTTCGTGGCATAGTAATCTATACAGAACTTACGATTCAATAGAACTCCATTACGAGAAAGAAACATCAAAGTTGATGAGGCAAGGCGGGTAGAGATATGAAGAGAGTATACTTGGTCGGATTTATGGGAAGCGGAAAAAGCGCTATCGGCAAGCGGCTGGGGACATTGCTGAATTTGCCTTTCTACGATATGGATACGGAAATTGCCAATCAGACAGGAATGACAATCCCTCAGATCTTCGAAACATACGGCGAGGAGGGGTTCAGGGAAATGGAAACCGAATTCTTGCGCAATTTCCATGACAGCTATTGCATCATTGCGACCGGTGGCGGTGTTGCAATGAGAGAGGTGAACAGGACTATCATGAGAAGGACAGGCCTTGTCTTTTTCTTGAATTCAACGTTCCGTGATATTTGGCGAAGGATTTCGACTGATAGCAACAGACCGATCGTTCAGCGATCTTCCAGACATGAATTGGAGATGCTCTTTCACAAGAGGAAGCCGCTTTATCTGCAAAGCGCACATTTTAAAGTCGAAACGACAAATAGGTCATTGAATGAGATTACTCAGTATATTGCGTCTCAGATTGTTAGATTAACAATTGAATGAGAGAGTACTGAAATATCTGGCGATTATAATACGTACGATTAGTTGTTCCGAGTGGATAACGTTCGGTAATTTAATAACACATGAAAAAGGATTGCGCTATTAAAAATAAAATGTTAAGATATGAGGCGAAAGGGCAGTTACTTGTCCGAATTTTACTCATTTTATTTTTAATTGAATATGGCGGATGATTGGATGGGGAGAGCACGCATTAGGCGTCGCCGAAGGAGCAAGTAACGGAAGTTATGAATCTCTCAGGCAAAAAGACTCATTCATGACGCGTCTCTGGAGAGCGCCGGCATTTTCGGCCACCAAAGAGGAAAGCCGCAAGGTCAAACTTTCAGGTACACGGACAGAGGTTCTCTTATTACAAGGGGACTTCTGTCTTTTTTTCATCATTCATTTCAAGGGGGATATGACTTTGACAGGAACTTTGAAACGCACTGCACTATTTGATAGTTATCAACAGTACGGTGGAAAAACGATTGATTTCGGTGGTTGGGAACTGCCAGTTCAGTTTTCAAGCATTAAGGCCGAACATGAAGCTGTCCGAACGAAAGCTGGCCTATTTGACGTATCGCATATGGGCGAAGTTTTTGTTTCTGGCCTGGATTCACTTCCCTTCCTGCAAGGGTTGGTCACAAATGATGTCTCCAAATTGAAGGACGGTCAAGCGCAATACACTGCAATGTGCTATGAAAATGGCGGCACAGTAGATGACCTGCTCATCTACAGAAGGAAAGAGAATGACTATCTTCTAGTTGTGAACGCTTCCAACATCGAAAAAGACGTTGAATGGATGAAGCAGCATGCGTCGGGCGATGTGGTCATCGAAGACCGTTCGAACGAATTCGGCCTGCTGGCATTACAAGGCCCGAAAGCCCAGGAAGTATTGCAGAAATTGACTTCCGAGCCATTGGATGAAATCAAGTTCTTCCGTTTCAAAGAAAATGTCGATATCGCAGGACACAATGTGCTCATTTCCCGGACAGGCTATACCGGCGAAGACGGTTTCGAAATTTATGGATCTCCGGAATCGATGGTCGCTCTATGGCCGGCCATTTTGGAAGCTGGAGAAGAGGAAGGCGTGGTTCCTGCCGGTTTAGGCGCCCGCGATACGCTTCGATTCGAAGCGGGACTGCCACTGTACGGCCAGGAATTATCGAAGGATATCACTCCGCTGGAAACTGGCCTTGGCTTTGTCGTGAAGTTGAATAAGGAAGCCGATTTCATAGGTAAAGAAGTGCTTGCTGCACAAAAGGAGAATGGTGTTCCAAGGAAGCTTGTCGGTCTTGAAATGATCGATAAAGGAATTCCGCGGACAGGCTATAAAGTTTTCATTGGCGACGAGGAAATCGGGGAAGTCACTACGGGAACCCAATCGCCTACACTGAAAAAGAATATCGGATTCGCACTTCTTGCAACGGAGCATACAGCTGAAGGAACTGAAGTGGAAGTTGAAATCCGTGGCAAACATCTGAAAGCGGTTTTAATTGCCACACCTTTCTACAAACGATAAATGGATGAAAAGGGGACATGTTGATATGAAGCATCGTTATATTCCTATGACGGAGACGGATCGCGAAGAAATGCTATCAGCAATCGGGATTGCGACAGTTGATGAGCTATTTGAAGATATTCCGGAGAAAGTCCGTTTTAAAGGTGAATTGAATATTAAACCAGCGAAAGCGGAGTCCGCATTGACGAAGGAGCTTGCACAACTTGCAGCGAAAAACGCGGATGCTCGCACCTATGCATCTTTCTTAGGAGCAGGTGTGTATGATCATTACAAACCGATCATCGTTGACCATGTCATTTCGCGCTCCGAATTCTATACAGCCTATACACCTTATCAACCAGAAATCTCTCAAGGAGAATTGCAAGCCATTTTTGAATTCCAAACGATGATCTGTGAATTGACGGGCATGGACATTGCCAACTCATCGATGTATGACGGCGGCACATCTCTTGCTGAAGCTGGGACGATGGCGGCAGGACATACACGCCGCAAGAAAATCCTCGTTTCCGAAACGGTTCATCCTGAAGCGCGGGACGTAGTGACATCTTACGCGGCAGGTCAATTTATCGATGTTGTAACAATTCCTCATAAAGATGGTGTGACGGATTTGGCATTGCTCGAGGAGTTGCTCGATGATAAAACTGCAGCAGTTCTTGTCCAGTATCCGAACTTCTTCGGCCAAGTGGAAGACATCCAAAAAATTGGAGACATCACTCATGAAAAAGGCGGACTGTTAGTCGTATCGGCGAATCCGCTAGCACTCGGTGTATTGACGCCTCCAGGAAAATTAGGCGCGGATATTACAGTAGGTGATGCACAGCCGTTCGGCATTTCCGAACAGTTCGGCGGCCCGCATTGCGGATACTTTGCAACTACGAAAAAGTTGATGAGGAAAATGCCAGGAAGATTGGTAGGGGAAACTACTGACAGCGAAGGCAGACGCGGATACGTATTGACGCTTCAAGCACGGGAACAACATATCCGACGCGACAAGGCGACATCCAATATTTGTTCGAACCAAGCACTGAATGCCCTTGCAGCTTCGGTTGCGATGACAGCCTTAGGAAAAGCGGGTACAAAGGAAATTGCATACCAAAACATAGCGAAAACCGCATATGCGAAAAGTGCTTTTGAGAAGGCTGGATTCGAAGTGAAATATGGCGGACACCATTTCAATGAAATTGTCGTGGTACTTAAGAAACCGGTCAAAGAAGTGAATGCGAAGCTTCTTGAAAAAGGAATCATCGGCGGATATGATCTTGGATTGACGTATCCAGAGCTTTCCAACCATGTTTTGATTGCCGTTACGGAACAACGTACGAAAGAAGAAATCGATGCACTTGTGCAGGAAATGGAGGCCCTTCATGCATAAAGACAACCAACCGCTCATTTTTGAAATTACAAAAGCAGGCCGGATCGGTTATAGCTTGCCTGAGCTTGATGTTCCTGAAATTGATCTTTCAAGCCATTTTCCGGAAGGTCTTCTCAGAAAGGAATCACCTGAACTTCCAGAAGTTTCAGAGCTTGATATTATGCGTCATTATACAGCATTATCCAATCGTAACCACGGAGTCGACACCGGATTCTATCCACTTGGATCTTGTACGATGAAGTATAATCCGAAAATCAATGAGGCAGTTGCAAGATTCCCTGGTTTTGCGAACATCCATCCGCTGCAGGATGAATCAACTGTCCAAGGTGCAATGGAAATGATGTTTGACCTACAGGAACACCTTGAAGAAATTACTGGAATGGATGAAGTGACACTTCAACCAGCTGCAGGTGCACATGGGGAATGGACTGCGCTCATGATGATTCGTGCATTCCATGAAGCGAACGGGGAATCTCACCGTACGAAGGTACTTGTACCGGACTCCGCGCATGGTACAAACCCTGCTTCCGCTACAGTAGCCGGCTTTGATACAGTAACAGTCAAGTCAAATGAATTCGGTCTTGTCGATATCGATGATTTGAAATCGAAGGTCGGCTCGGATACGGCGGCCCTCATGCTGACAAATCCGAATACATTAGGTCTTTTTGAAGAAGATATTCTTCAAATGGCTGAAATTGTACATGGCGTAGGTGGTAAATTGTACTATGATGGCGCAAACTTGAACGCTGTCATGGCTAAGGCGCGTCCTGGAGACATGGGCTTCGATGCGGTCCACTTGAATTTGCATAAGACATTTACAGGTCCTCACGGCGGCGGCGGCCCAGGTTCAGGCCCTGTCGGAGTAACGAAGGAATTGGCTCCGTTCCTGCCAAAGCCGATTCTCATCAAAGAAAATGACCGATATACATTCCAATATGACGTTCCCCAATCAATCGGGCGCGTTAAACCTTTCTATGGCAACTTCGGCATCTATTTGCGTGCGTACACATATATCCGCTCAATGGGTCCGGATGGCTTGAAAGCTGTCACGGAGAACGCGGTGTTGAATGCAAACTACATGATGCGCAGACTCGAGCCTTATTTCGACCTGCCTTACACGCAGCACTGTAAACATGAGTTCGTATTATCAGGACGCCGTCAGAAGAAGTTGGGCGTACGAACATTGGATATGGCGAAACGGTTGCTCGACTTCGGCTTCCATCCGCCGACAATCTACTTCCCGTTGAATGTTGAAGAGGCGATCATGATTGAGCCTACAGAAACGGAGTCGAAGGAGACGCTTGATTCCTTCATTGATACTATGATCCAAATTGCGAAAGAAGCAGAAGAGAATCCTGAAATCGTTCAGGAAGCGCCTCATACGACGGTTATCAATCGTCTAGATGAGACGAAAGCGGCTCGTCAACCGGTATTGAGGTATACAAAAGAAGAAGAGCTCGTGAAGGCATAATAGGCATAAAGAAAGGAGAGGCCCGAATATAGGGTCTCTCCTCTATTTTATTTACTTTTCACTTTGCCTGTCCAAGTGCGGAATCCGCCTTGCAGCTGGTAGAGTTGGGTATAGTCGCGCTTCTTCAAATACATGGCTGCCCGTGAACTTTTGCCGCCGTTTTGATCATAAAGATAGACAGGCTTGTCCGGACGGATTTCTTTAAAGCGCTGGCGGAACTGTGAATAAGGAATATTACGGGCGCCTAAAATATGACCCGCTTCATATTCTTTCGGTTCACGTACATCGATCAATTGAGCCTTTCGGTATCCTTCGATGAATTGCTCCTGTGTTAGGTTTGTAACTGCTTTTTTGACACGGAACATTGTAATGACAAAATACAAAATGATGGCGAGAACTACCGCCCCTAGAATAATATAATCCACAACCGATTTTCCCCTTTCTTTCTATAGTTCCATTATAAAGAATGAGTAGCACTTGTTCAATGGGAATGATAAAATGATAAGCATTGTGGGTAAGGGGGGTAATGATTTGGGGAAGACGGTCTGGCATTTTATCAATTCAGGAAAATGTTCTCCATCATACAATATGGCGCTGGATGAAGCGTTGTTGGAATGGCATAGCAGGGGAGAGATCGGTCCTGTGCTGCGGTTTTATGAATGGGAGCCGGCAACGTTGTCAATCGGCTATTTCCAAAGTGTTGTAAAGGAAATCAACATGGATGCGGTCGAGAAACACGGACTCGGATTCGTACGTCGGCCAACCGGCGGAAGAGGCGTCCTGCACGAGCATGAACTTACATATAGCGTTATCGTAACAGAAGACTACCCTGGTATGCCTGAAAGTGTTACAGAGGCGTATCGCGTCATTTCCGGCGGTCTATTAGAGGGCTTTCGGAACCTAGGATTGCATGCCGAGTTTTCATTGCCGGCCTCTAAGGAGCAAAGCGATAACCTGAAAAAGCCGAAAAGCGCTGTTTGTTTCGATGCTCCAAGCTGGTATGAACTCGTCGTCGAAGGAAAAAAGGTAGCAGGAAGCGCCCAAACCCGGCAGAAGGGTGTAATTTTACAGCATGGAGCGATACTATTAGGTTTGGATGAGAATAAACTTGTGTCGTTATTCAAGTTCCCATCCGAAGAAAGTCGTAAGCGAATGCTCGAAAGCCTGCCGGAAAAAGCGGTTGCCATCGATCGATTGACTGATCGCGATATCTCTGTGGAAGAATGTGTCAGAGCTTTTGGGAAAGGCTTTGAAACAGCATTGGATATCGTTCTTCAACCGATGGAACTTACGGAAGAGCAACTCCTTTATATCGAAGAAGTTGAAAAAAGGAAATATGCGAACAAAGACTGGAACTTTAAAAAATAAGACTGGAACTTTTGGATTATTTTTTGCGGTGAAACGCATAATATCAACTTCAGATTTTTCGGTTCTAAATCTTATCATTGCGACAGGTTTCAATATGTAGTAGATTAGGGAAGAGAAATAACACAACATGTTGTGTTGATAAAAATAAACCAGAGGGAGGATGCGTTAATGGTAATTGTTTCAAAGCATCAGGAACCAATTCTGGACAAGGCACGGTTGAATGCGGATATTGCAGGATTCCCGCAAGTGCATCCAATTACAGAAGACATGAAAATCGAACACAGCGGTGTATCCCGTCTTGTCATGATCGATCGTTATTCTTTCAAGGATACCGAAAAGAAAACGCTGAAGGTCGGCGATTTCGTCGTATTGACTGTAAAGGAAGATCCGAAGTTTCCAGCAAGGGGACTTGGGTTCATCACAGCGCTTGATGAGAAGAATGGAAAAGCGGATATTTGGATTGAAAAGGAATACCGCACTGCAATCGACAATCCCGAAAATCAGGAAACAGGCATAATAACAAGACCAATTGAAGTCATCGAAAAGCCGCTTGAAGTATTCTACGAGCAGATTGCAAAACGGAATGCGACAGGGCTCGCATCTGTCGAAAAGACGGAAGAGCGGCGCAAGGAGTCGTTCGATCAGTTCTATGGACAACTCTCCAAATTGAACTTCATTCCCGCGGGGCGTGTATTATACGGGGCTGGATCTGACACTGAAGTGACATTCTTCAACTGTTACGTCATGCCGTTCGTGGCGGATTCCCGTGAAGGCATCTCAGATCACCGTAAACAGGTGATGGAAATCATGAGCCGTGGCGGCGGGGTCGGAACGAACGGTTCCACACTACGACCACGCAATACATTAGCACGAGGAGTCAACGGTAAATCATCCGGGTCAGTATCGTGGCTCGATGACATTGCAAAATTGACACATCTTGTCGAACAAGGCGGCTCCAGACGCGGAGCTCAGATGATTATGTTGGCGGATTAAAGACAATGCTAGTCCGCGTCGTCCAGACAATGGACGACTAGAAAATCGGGTGAATTGCGAAGAACTCCTTAGAGGCCATTAAGCTACAACGTGATCGGAAACGATGAGCGTGAATGCTGAAAAATTAATGGCATTGGACAATCCGCAGCCAAGCACCGTTTAAGGTGAAGGTTCAACGACTATCGAAAGCATTGAAAGTGAATGCAAGTAGAGTAGGGAAGATACAGTTCTTTCCGAAGCGCCCGACCCCTAACAGATAATGCTGAGGGTGATGATATAGTCTACTCCGTCTGCTTCTTGCAGAGAAATATCCTGAAAAGGACGGTATTTAGGTGGCATCCTGACATTTGCGAATTCATCATTTCGAAAATGCAGAATCCGAGGATTCTCCGTTATCTTCTAGAACATACAGAAGACGAAATGATTAAGAAGCTCGCAAATGAAAAACTGAAATTCAAACCGCTTACGGCGCAAGAGGAAGCGATGTACCAAGGAATCCTCAACTATCGTACAATCCCTGGAATGGGCGGTTTCAACGAAGCAATATTGAAAGACGCTGAAACGAAATTACGCGATGGAGGAACTTATTCCGTACACAATCCGGAATTCCTGACAGGCGCTAACATCTCAGTCACATTGACAGATGATTTCATGAAAGCCGTAGAACAAGATGCTGATTATGAACTCCGTTTCCCAGCAGTTGAAAAATACTCTGCTGAAGAGATGGCGGCTTATAATGAGGAGTGGCATAAGGTCGGAGACGTCCGTGAATGGGAGCGCCTAGGATATGAAGTCCGTGTATACAGGACAATCAAAGCGCGTGCACTATGGGATCTCATTAACATTTGTGCCACGTACTCCGCAGAACCAGGCATTTTCTTTATCGACAATGCGAATAACGAAACGAATGCAAAAGCATACGGCCAGCAAGTCGTAGCGACAAACCCGTGTGGTGGACTTCGCCTCACGTTAAAAATTGCGGGATGAAGCGGGGAAGCTGAGATGCCAATCCGAACCGAAGGCTGAAGGTAAAGCTTCAGTCAGGGGCAACGCATACCTGGTGATCCTGTTTGATTAATAAAACAGACTATAATCCAGGCACGAGACCGCAACACTGCATTTCGCAGTGAAAATTTATGCTGAGCTGTTTGATTTTTCCATTTGATTTGCAGATTAAATATCTTGTAATTTCGAAAGGAGAAATCATATGCTTTCAAATAAAGTGTGGTTTTCCGATCAAGTAAAAAAAGGTAAAACTTTAACAGATGTCAGTGAGTATTTAAATGTTACTAAAAGGACTGTGTATAACTGGGAGAAAAAGCACGGCTTAAAACTAAAGCGCAATGCCAGAAGAGAAAGAACAAATTTCTTTAATGAAGATTTTTTTGTGGAAATAGACAACGAAGAAAAAGCCTATATTTTGGGTTTTGTTATGGCAGATGGTTGCATTGGAAGTCATGGTAGGTCACTTGATATAAAGCTCCAAGCATCCGACATTGATATACTTTATAAAATAAATGCAGCAATGTGCAGCAGTGCCAAAATAACGGACCGGGCAAATGGAAAGTATAAAACAGTTAGTCTATGCAGCAAAAAAATGATTCTGGATTTAGAGAAGTACACTGTGACCAATAGTAAAAGTTCTACATTACTGTTTCCGGTATTGGAAAATGTCGAACTTTACCGCCATTTTATCAGAGGGTTTTTTGATGGTGATGGTCATATTGGGTTTAGACAATGCGCCTTAGTTATTGGTAGTCCATCCTTTTTTGATTCATTTATGTCCTTTTTAAAACATAATTTCGACTTTACTCCTTGGCATGCCAATAAAGGCAATTACTTCCTTATACAACTTTCCAGAAAAGATAGCTGGTTTATAAAATGGTTGTATAATGATTGCTCAATTTATCTTGATCGAAAATTTAAATCATACATCGATAATTGGAAAGCATACCAAAATGAAGGAACAGAACTGGAGGATAAAAAACCTTCAGGATAACAAAATTGGAACAACCACTAGCACCATATTCGGTTTGTAACCTTGCTGCTGTAAACCTTGCTGAATTCGCTGATAAAGAAACTAAAACTGTGAACTACGATAAATTGATAGAAACAGTCCGTGTCGGTGTCCGTATGCAGGATAACGTCATCGATGCGACACCATATTTCCTAGAGGAAAATAAAGTACAAGCCCTCGGCGAACGTCGTGTAGGACTAGGAGTCATGGGACTTGCCGACCTTCTCATCTATTGTGAAAAAGAATATGGCTCAGAAGAAGGCAACGAGCTTGTCGACAAAGTGTTCGAAACGATTGCGACAACGGCTTACCGCGAATCGATCGAGCTTGCGAAAGAAAAGGGAAGCTTCCCATTCCTTATCGGCAAAACTGACGAGGAGACAAAAATGCTTCGTGAAGCATTCATCAACACAGGTTTCATGAAGAAAATGCCGGAAGATATCCGTGAATCAATTCTCGAACACGGTATCAGAAACTCTCATTTATTGACAGTTGCGCCAACTGGATCCACTGGAACCATGGTTGGAGTTTCTACAGGCCTTGAACCATATTTCTCCTTCACGTATTACCGCAGCGGACGTCTCGGTAAATTCATCGAGGTAAAAGCGGGCATCGTAGAGGAATATTTACAACGTAACCCGGAAGCTGATCCGGACAACCTTCCTGAATGGTTTATTTCGTCAATGAGCCTGGCACCGGAAGCGCATGCAGACGTTCAGTGCATCATCCAACGCTGGATTGACAGCTCGATTTCTAAAACAGTAAACGCTCCACGCGGCTATACTGTCGAACAGGTGGAAAGCGTCTACGAGCGCCTCTATAAAGGCGGAGCGAAAGGCGGCACCGTGTATGTCGACGGCAGCCGTGACTCGCAAGTGCTTACGCTGAAAGCCGAAGAAAACGAAATGGACTCTGATTATGTGGAGGAAGTCGTTGAACAACGAAAAGTCGTACTCGTGAATACGATTCAGGACTTGCGTTCAACCAACGTCACAATCGGCTCTGAAGTCGGCGATACATGCCCTGTATGTAGACAAGGAACCGTCGAAGAAATGGGCGGCTGCAACACATGCACGAACTGTAATGCACAGTTGAAATGTGGTTTATAATATAAAAACGAACTGTCCAATTAGTTAGCAACATAAAACAGGTAAGGAAAAAAAGTTTTTCCTTACCTGTTTTTTCTATTTCCTTAATTTTTTAGAGTGATTGTTTGGAAGACTTGGTATAATAAATAAAATAGTTACTTCATTCTTGTTCAATACCAGAATTTTTAAGAAGGACCAAATAAATTAATTTACTACGGAGGGGGTAATGTATGAAACAGGTTGGAATTGTATTGGGCATAGTAGTAGTGGCTGTGGCGGTGTTTATTTTTGTGAATAAATCACACTATCCTTCTTTACCGATAGATCATCTATCAGCAAAAGAAGCAATTGAAAAACTAAAAAACTCCGATGAGAAGATAGTAGAGCTCGCAACCGACACTAATTCCGTTTGGTATATCACAAGAACTGAAAATAAAGGTATATCGATAGCGGATAATAATATTAAACAGATGATTCGTTCAAAAGGATGGGAATTTAAAGAAAAAGACGGTGCTGGTCTGTTCTTTGAAAAAGATGGAGAAAGATTAGTTGCGACTACTCAAATGTGGACTGGAAAATACGTTCTTGTTCAAGTGCAATATAAATTTAAAGAACTTTAAAGCCTTCAGCAATTCAAATTTTGAATGTATTATCAATTAATGAAGATGAAGATTCCCAAATTTCAACAGTTTATAATTGTAAGTTGCTAAATTGGGAAAATATCTTTTTGAAAATACCTTACACAAAATTGAAGTGTCAGCGATTGGCTGGTGTACACGCCGTGGAATTGAATAGAGCGCTCCATTTCCGGAGAAAAATCTATCAATCCTTAAAACAATGCTACTATAAACCGAAAGAACAATTGAATCCAGAGTATTAGTAGGAAATCAACTGCCCCTGTAACGGTGAAGATCTTTTACCGGGACTATAAAAAAAGGGAGTGCCCCAACTTTCGGGACACTTCCTTTTTATTAATTCACGGGAACTGTCGAATCTTGCATTTTTGTGTCAGTCGACTTCAAAATATCAACATTTTCAATTCCTTGCTCTTCAATTTCAAGCAGTTTATTAAAAGAGGCAATCGCCACTTCCACCTGTTTATCCTCAGGCTCCTTCGTCGTCAACAACTGCAGCCACAATCCCGGATATCCTAAATACTTCAATACAGGAATATTACGAAGGCGGTTCGTAAACTGCAATACTTCAAATGAAATGCCAATCACAACAGGAATCAACAGAATTCGATTGACAACCCTAAACCATAACGGATCAGCGGGAACGAAGAAATAAATGAACATCCCTACAATCACTGTAAACAACAAGAAGCTGCTGCCACATCGATAATGGAGCCGAGACTGCGCTTGGACATTTTCAACGGTAAGCGGAAGACCGTTTTCATAAGCATTGATCACTTTGTGCTCAGCACCATGATACTTGAAAACTCGTTTAATTAACGGTGTCATGGAAATGAGGGAAATGTACAACAACAAAAGTGTTAGTTTGAAAAAGCTCTCCAGCAAGATTTGTGCCGTTTTCCCTGGAGCCATGAATTCGAGCATTTGCGCTAAAAAGACCGGAACAAGTGTAAACGCGAACTTGCCGAATAAAAATGAGAGCACGCCTACCGCTGCGACGCCGATAACCATCGTAAGCTTGGAAGCCTCTTCTCCGTTCTCTTCCACTTCCTCGCCTGGCATGACATCATAACGCTCATTCGCGAACGTCAAATGTCTAGATCCGATACCTGCGGATTCTATCAAAGCGACAATTCCGCGCACAAAAGGGATCTTTTTCAATTTCGCGGCGAATGGCTTCTGCTCTTTTGGAACATAGAAATAATCGAGTGAATCATCCTTCCGCCGGATCGCTGTCACTGTATGGTTTCTGCTGCCGAACATAACACCTTCGATGAGTGCCTGCCCACCGTATGCCGGCGGTTGTTGTTTTTTAGTCATGGGTACCCAACACCTTCTCTTATCAAATGAAAAACATGTTTCGAAATATGTTCTACTCTAGAAACATTATATCAGATAACTTATCTAACTATTGTACAAAAAAAAGGGGATTGACTCCACCATTAAGGTTTAAAAAAATGGCTTTTTCCCGACACTCGTCATAAGGAGGAGTCGATATGTTCAATAAAACAATGATATGGACGACAATCATCGCGGCATTATTCACAATAGGAGCATTGAAATTCCTGCATTTTTTCAATTTCATAAAATGGTCACCTGTCGGATGGGGTGGCAAATGGTTATTATTTGGATCATCGAATGAAGGCTGGAAGTGGGCATTGCTTTTCATCGTCTTATTACTAGCTTTCGGCCTATTCTATGGACTGTCGAGAGCTACGGCAAATATACCTCCGGCAATAACGGCCATTGCCGTCAGTATTGTTGCGGCTGTTGCGATTGAATGGATCATCTATTCTCCACTGACGTTCACGGAGGGTGTCAAGAAACTGTCAATTCCTTTCATCTCCCTAATCGCAATCGTCAGCAGGTTCATTACGGGAACCGCTGTCTATATGAAGAAAACTTTCGAACAACAACCATAAATAGGTTGCGCCATTGGAACGATATGATAAAATGGTGAAGAAAATAGTGAGGGGAATGGTGTAGCTGTGAGACTGCTTGTTCTGAATGGACCGAATTTGAATCGGCTTGGCAAAAGGGAACCCGGTATCTATGGTGCTGAAACGTTGGAGGATGTCGAAAACAACCTGAAATCCATCGCTCAAGAGAAACTTGTGGAGATTTCTTTTTATCAATCGAATGCGGAAGGTGCATTGATTGATAAAATCCATGAGGCCGAAGATGCCGGTTGTGACGGAATTATTTTCAATCCCGGAGCCTATACACATACGAGCGTTGCAATAAGGGATGCAATCGCTTCTGTCGATATACCAGTTATCGAAGTTCATATTTCGAATATACATAGTCGGGAACCATTCAGACAAACATCAATGCTCGCACCTGTGTGCATAGGACAGCTGTCCGGCTTCGGCACTAGCGGTTATGAACTTGCACTCCAGGCTTTCCTTCTCCGTAGAAAAGGGGTAAAGCTATGAAACTGGCAAAATTGAGGGAAGCGTTGAAAGAAAACGGTTTAGATGCACTATTGGTGACGAATCCATATAACAGACGTTATATAACCGGATTTACTGGCAGTGCAGGTGTTGCTATCGTTTCAGCTGATGATGCAGTGTTCATCACCGATTTCAGGTATACAGAACAGGCAGCCGAACAAATGCAAGGCTTCCGCATCGTCAAGCATGAAAAAACGATTATCGAGGAAGTTTCCAACCAAGCAAAGGAAATGAAACTCAAAACATTAGGCTTCGAAAAAGATAATGTTTCTTTTGGCACGTACGAATTATATAATGACAAAGTGGATGCCGAACTGAAAGCAGTTTCCGGAATTATAGAAAATCTTCGTATGGTAAAAAACGCTGATGAAATCAAGATTCTTCAACAAGCCGCGAAAATTGCGGATGATGCATTTGCTCATATTTGCACGTTCATCAAACCGGGAGTTACGGAGCTGGAAGTGTCAAACGAACTCGAAATGTACATGAGAAGACAAGGCGCAGCTTCATCTTCATTCGATACAATTGTAGCTTCAGGGGAGCGCGGTGCATTGCCGCACGGCGTCGCTTCAGACAAAGTGATTCAATCCGGCGAGCTGGTTACATTGGATTTCGGGGCGCTCTATAACGGCTATATTTCAGACATCACTCGTACTGTCGCAGTAGGGGAACCTTCAGAGAAAATGAAGGAAATCTATGAAGTGACCCTTGCAGCACAAGAATTGGCTTTGGAAGAGATCAAAGCGGGTATGACTGGAATAGAAGCGGATGCAATTGCTCGTGACTACATCAAATCTAAGGGATATGGAGATGCCTTCGGACACTCAACGGGCCATGGCATCGGTTTGGAAGTACATGAAGGTCCAGCATTATCCTTCCGTTCGGAAACTGTACTTGTGCCGAACATGACTGTCACGGTCGAACCGGGCATTTATCTGCCTGGAATCGGCGGTGTCCGTATTGAGGATGATATTATTATCACTGAAGACGGCAATGTCCGTTTGACACATTCACCTAAAGAATTGATCATCCTATAACGAACAAAATGGAGGAAAAAGCATGATTTCTGTAAACGAATTTAAAACAGGTCTGACAATCGAATTTGAAGGGGACATTTGGCGCATTATCGATTTCCAACACGTAAAGCCGGGAAAAGGTGCGGCATTCGTCCGTTCAAAACTGCGTAATCTGCGCACAGGAAATGTGAATGAAAAGACATTCCGTGCAGGCGAGAAAGTTGAAAAGGCGCAAATTGACAACCGTCGTATGCAATATTTGTATGCTAATGGCGATGACCATGTCTTCATGGACAATGAATCGTACGAGCAGATCGAATTGCCATCAGCGCAAATCAAAGAAGAATTGAACTACTTGAGAGAAAACATGGAAGTTCATATCATCATGTTCAAAGATGAAATCCTCGGCGTTGAGCTACCGGTAACAGTCACACTTGAGGTGGCAGAAACTGAACCAGGCATCAAAGGCGATACGGCAAGCGGCGGATCGAAGCCGGCTACTTTGGAAACCGGTCTAATCGTCCAAGTTCCATTCTTCGTAAACGTTGGTGATAAATTGATCATCAACACAGAAGAAGGCGAATACGTATCTAGAGCATAATGCATAGTAACACTCCGACTCCTTACTTGGGAGGCGGAGTGTTTTTTTCTTTTGCGGTGGAAATCCATTTTTCCTCCTCAACTCCATCATATTTCTTCCTGCCCTTTCATAAGTTGTTCATGAAGGGGGAACCCGAATTGGAATTGAATGATTTATTGCGTATTGCCGGAATTGGATTGGTCATCGGCTTTTTACATGTCTTCTTTGAACAGACCGGTAAGAAGGAGTTTTCTTTTTTCCTTTTCTTTGTAGCCTACATTTATATTGCCGCCGAAATGCTCCGTTTCCTTAGGATTTTCTTTTCGGAAATCGCCGAGTTCTTTCAATGGCTCTCCTTGGCATTCTAATGGTTACGCTTTTCCAACTGGTCGTCATCTACCTCCTTCTGCTAATCGTGTCTTTCGCTTCCAAGAGCTTGCAGCCAATAATTTACGCAGCACTTTTCTTCTTCTTTCTGTCGTATGTCGGTATGACGATCATCATACCTTTCGGAAAAACCTTTATGAACCTATTCGAACCGTTGCCAGGTCCCTATGCGAAGCTTTTAATAGGAAGCGTCTTTTTGTTTTATTTCTCGGAGATGATTGTGAAGCATGTGGCCGAAGCTGGGTATGAGTCAATTGCAGAGATTGCGAATTTGGCCATTAAAATTGCAATACTATCACTCTGGCTTCCGCAGTTATCCATGCTGCTTAACACGCTCTCCAAATTTATCATTAAATGATCGGATGAAGAATCCATGATGCCTATGCTAGAATCCGTTATCGGGACAGTCCTCTCCAGTTTCATTATCGTCATCATTTCAACATTCATGGCCTTAGTTCTCGATTTTCTTTTTCCTTCATTCAGCAGATGGACGAGAACTTTTCTGTTTTTCATCGTACTAACTGTCGTCCTATACCCGGCGTACGAGCATCTGCAAATGATACGATCCATCACACAGACAGTTGCAACGATGTTCATATCCATTTATCCGTTATTGACTGCTAGCATTCTGGCTTCCGGCGGCTCCTTCAGCATGCTGAACTTTCAGCCCGCCATGCTGTTATTCGCGAATGGTGCAGTCATCCTATCGGATAAGATCCTCATTCCTATGTTGTCTGCAGCATTGCTGTTTGACATAGTTTCAAGGTTTCATCCGGCACTTCCATTTACAAGAATGGCAGATTTACTCAGGGGTTCCCTGATTGGCCTAGTTTCAGCCCTAGTCGCTGCTTACTCCATATTCATCACTGCGGGCGGCACAATTTCTTGGGCACTGACAGGTGTGACAAGTGAACCGATTAAAAAGCTGATCAGTCAAAACATACCACTCGTCGGCTCATTCATGACGGACAGTTTAGGGGCGATCGGACGATATTCCTCGGGGGCAAGCGTTTTTATCGGTGCCTGGCTCATCGTCACGATCTGGTCGGTAGCTCTTTTGCCGACGCTGAAGACGTTGCTGACCGGTTTCTTATACCGGTGGACAGCTGCCCTAATTGAGCCGTTTGCGAATGAAGACATAACAGGCATACTCGATGATATCGGGAAGACGTTATTTGTTCTTTGCGCTGTCTCTTTCCTCGTCGCATTCGCGTTCATCTACACCGCCCTGTTTACTGTCATTCTGGTGAAATTGATTACCGTGGTGAAATGAGGGGTGGGATGCTGCAGTTTTTGACAGGTGTTTTATTTATTACAATAGTGTCCTCCGCTTTATTATTATTGCTTCCGGCCGAGAAGGAGGAAGAATTCCTGCCACTCGTAAAAATGGCAATGGGAATTTGGATCATTCATTCCATTACGAGAATTTTTGGTCATAGCCTCTTCTGAACAAGCATAATATGCAACATAGATAACACGAACCATATCCGGCTCGAAGGGATGAGATGGTGATCATATGCAAAAGCCAAAACGAAAAGTTCATATGCTCTTCATCGGGACGCTGCTAGCAGTCTTCATCATTTTCATCAATTCAACGATTGGTTCGATGGGAGGGGAGAAAGGGAAAGGGGAGGAGAGCCGGAAGGAAGCTCAGCTTGAACAAGCCTTGATGAAGATCGAAGGGGTTGGAGAAGTGTTCATCCACTTCCATTACGATCAACAAGAAGAACCAAGCCCATTATCCGGATATTTTTCGGGCTCCGGATCCTCATCAGTAAAGAGGAATCCGCTCCAGGGAGTATTAGTCGTTGCAGAAGGGGCGGACAATCCTAGAACGAAAAACGAATTGACACGAATCTTGTCGACGGTTCTTCAGTTGCCTGAACATCGGATAGTCGTCGAAGAAATGAAAAGGGGGATACACGTTGAAAGCAAATAAACGTACAGTATGGTTCTTGACTTTACTAAGTCTAGTAGCGGTCATCTCGATCTACTATTTGAAGAAGGAAACACCGATGTCTCTGGACGGAATGGCGATCTTCGGTGATAAAGATGCAGTAACCGTCTCAAAACCGGGCGATGCTGAAGGAGAAACGAAAACCGTTTATGCAGACTCGATGTTATTTGAAGAAATGAGAATGCAAGTACAAAATGAGAGAAGTTCCTTGAAAGATCAATTGCAATCCAAAGTGATTTCTTCGGACACAACAGCTGAAGAGAAAAGCGCAGCGTATGATGAAATGGCCGAATTGACCAAGCGCACATCTGCTGAAGCATTGATGGAAACACAATTAAAGGCGCTGGGCTATCCGGAAGCGTTCGTCCGTAAAGATAATGGCAAGGTGAGTGTGGCTGTAATCGCGGAAGATGGCGGACATTCCACAAAAATGGCGGCAGAAATTACGCAATATGTACTGACGAGCTGGGAAGATGCACGTACAGTCCAAGTCGATTTTATGGAAAAATGATTAAATGAGGCCCTAAATGGGTCTTTTTCTATTTATTTTACCGTATTTCACAGTAAATCCAGTATATCTATTTCAATATGCTTGAAAAACGTCTAAAATAGGGAGGAGGTACGTAAATAAAAATGAGTCAGGAGAATTGTCATGTTGAAAATTCAAGAAATCCGTGAAATCATTAAATTAATTGATCAATCTTCAATTGAAAAATTTACATTCGAATCAGAAGGTACAAAAATTAAACTTGAAAAAGCAAACGGCACTAAACATCAACCCGTTCAAGTAGAACAACGGAAAGAGGAGCCTGTTCAGCAAGTTCAACCATCCGTCCAAGAGACGAAGAAGGAACAGTCCGAGCAAGCACCTGCAAAACAAGAGAGCAAGGAGCCTTCCACAGAAACATCCGCAGCAGAAAACGATCCATCTTTGCATAAGATAACGTCTCCGATGGTTGGAACATTCTACAAATCTTCATCTCCTGATGCGGATCCTTACGTGCAAACAGGCGACTCTGTAAAAACGGATTCCATCGTTTGTATTGTTGAGGCAATGAAGCTCTTCAATGAAATCGAAGCGGAAGTTTCCGGAGAAATCGTGGAGATCCTTGTGGAAGACGGTCAGTTGGTCGAATATGGACAGCCTCTCTTCCTAGTCAAACAGAAGTGAGGGGGCAAACTACAATGAAAAAAGTATTAATAGCAAACCGGGGCGAAATAGCAGTAAGGATCATCCGGGCATGCAAAGAAATGGATATTAAAACAGTGGCGGTCTATTCGGAAGCGGATCGGGAAGCTCTTCATGTTGAACTTGCCGATGAAGCATATTGCATCGGACCGAAACTTTCAAAGGACAGCTATTTGAACTTTTCAAATATCATCAGTATCGCAAAATTGACAGGCTGTGATGGAATTCATCCGGGATATGGATTCCTCGCTGAAAATGCAAGTTTTGCGGAGCTTTGTGAAGAAGTGAATATTGAATTCATTGGCCCGACTGCCGATGCGATTTCCAGAATGGGAACAAAAGACGTAGCAAGGGAAACGATGAAACAAGCAGGCGTTCCGATTGTTCCAGGATCTGACGGAATTGTCGCAGATGAAATCGAAGCCCTTAAAGTGGCACGGGAGATTGGCTTCCCAGTCATCATAAAAGCGACTGCCGGCGGTGGCGGTAAAGGGATCAGGGTTGCCAGAGATGAAGAGGAATTGGCCAAAGGTATTAAGATTACGCAGAAAGAAGCTGCAGCAGCATTTGGAAACCCGGGCGTATACCTTGAAAAGTATATCGAAGAATTCAGGCACGTCGAAGTGCAAGTCCTTGCAGATAAGCATGGAAATACGATCCATTTCGGGGAACGTGATTGTTCCATTCAACGAAGGATGCAAAAGCTCGTTGAGGAAGCTCCTTCGCCAGCCCTTACTCCCAAAATTCGGGAAAAGATGGGGGAAGCGGCAGTTAAGGCTGCAGAGGCAGTCAACTATAGAGGAGCCGGAACTGTCGAATTCATTTTCGATCATATCAACCAGGAATTTTACTTCATGGAAATGAATACCCGCATTCAGGTTGAACATCCAGTGACCGAGATGATCACCGGAATCGATCTGATTCAACAGCAATTGAAGATCGCAGCGGGTGAAAAGCTTGCTTATCGTCAAAAGGATATCAAGATTAACGGTTGGTCGATCGAGTGCCGGATCAATGCAGAAAATCCGGCGAAAAACTTCATGCCTTCACCCGGAAAAGTGACAATGTACATGCCGCCCGGCGGTTTTGGAGTCAGGGTCGATTCAGCGATGTATACGGGTTACACGATTCCACCGTTTTACGATTCCATGGTGGCGAAGCTGATCGTTCATGCTGATACGCGCGAAGAAGCGGTTGCAAGGATGAAACGAGCACTTGACGAATTCATCATCGAGGGTGTCGATACGACAATTCCTTTCCATTTGAATTTGATGGACCATGAAGTTTTCAAATCCGGTGATTTTGACACGAAGTTCCTTGAGAAATATACAGTCATGAAGTAAGTGGGTATTACGGCTAATGCGGCGAGGAAGTTTAGGCGATTAGGCGAGCATGAATGCATAGGAGAGGGAGGAGAAGTGGAATGGCTGATAAGGTAAATCCTTCATTCGCAGGAAAGAGTTCAAAGGGAGACGAGGTTTTAGGCCGTGTTCAATTGGCTCCTGAGGTGCTTGAAGTTATCATCGGCATTGCAACGAACGAAGTCGACGGCGTCGCAACGACGAAAGGCAACTTCGCGACAGGGGTTGCGGAGAAGTTCGGCAAGGTGTTCCATGGAAAAGGGGTCAAGACGGATTGGACTGGTGATAGACTCGTTATTGATGTATATTGCGTCGTCCAGTATGGCCACTCGATCCCCACTGTAGCAACTGAGATTCAAAGGCAGATCCGGCATGCGGTTTACAATATGACTTCGCTTGAGACGGAAGAAGTGAATGTCCATATAACCGGCATCGATTTCGATACAACTTCTGAATCAGAGTGATCTGAAAAGCATCGTCCATTGGATGGTGCTTTTCAACTTGTCCTGCTATATCTTCGTCAAGTGAATATGCTATGATAAAGCCCAAGAGACACAGTAGTGGAGGAGACAAACAATGAAACGAAGAGAAGCACGTGAAAAGGCGATTCAAACGCTTTTTCAATTGGACAATACGGATATGTCGATCGGGGAAGCGATTACTTATATTATGGAACGGCCAATCGACCCTTTCTATGAATCACTCGTCAAAGGCACGACTGAATATCGCGACGAAGTGGACAAGGCATTGTCAAGCAAGCTCGAAAACTGGTCGCTAGACCGATTGCCGAAAATCGAAAGGACGATTTTGAGATTGGCGGTCTATGAACTGCTGCATCATGAAGATGTGCCCCATAAAGTCATCTTGAACGAAGCCGTCGAGCTATGTAAACAGTTCGGAGATGAAAAATCAGGTCGCTTTGTCAACGGCGTCCTATCGAAGTTCGAAGAGAAATAATACTGTAAGGTGGAGGGAAATCGGATGACCGCAAAATTGATAGATGGAGTGGCGATCGGCAAAGAACTCAGAGGGGAAATAAAGCACGGGGTCGGAACTCTGGTAGAATCCGGATGCAAACCTGGTCTTGCAGTCATCCTCGTAGGAGAAGATCCCGCTTCGCAGACATATGTGAAGAATAAAGAGAAGTCCAGTGTCGAGGCCGGCATGAAATCGGAGTTGATCAGATTGCCAAAAACGGTAACTGAACAGGAATTATTGGCACATGTCGATAAATTGAATAACGACGATTCCATCCATGGCATTTTGGTCCAATTGCCTTTGCCGGACCATATTAATGAAGATCTTGTGATCCAAGCGATCGACCCCAGCAAGGATGTAGATGGATTCCATCCACAAAATGTCGGGAAGATGATGATCGGGCAAGAGACATTCATTCCATGCACCCCACACGGAATAATGGAAATGTTGGATCGTTCCGGCGTTGAAATCGCAGGAAAGCATGCTGTTATCATCGGAAGGAGCAATATTGTCGGTAAACCGATGGGACAACTGCTACTTCAAAAAGACGCTACAGTGACATACTGCCATTCAAGAACAAAGGACCTTCCGACATTTACAAAACAGGCTGATATTTTGATCGTTGCCATCGGCCGGGCGAAATTCGTAACGGACGAACATATTAAAGAGGGTGCAGTTGTCATTGATGTCGGTATGAATCGTGATGAAAACGGCAAATTATGCGGGGACGTCGATTTTGAGAAAGCGAAGGCTGTCGCTTCTGCCATCACTCCTGTTCCGGGCGGTGTCGGTCCGATGACCATTACGATGCTTCTGAAAAACACATTGCAAAGTGCCGAATCGGCATGCCAAAAAGGCAAGTCGCAATAATAGTAGGGTAAACGAAATTCGGCTACCCGCCTTAAATAATCATAAACGAAGAGCTGCGCTGTTTTTCATAGGAAAGACAGCGTTTCTATACGTCTGAATTTCCGGGGGTAAAGTTATTGAGTGAAAATGTGTATCTATCCGTGCATTCATTGACAAAATACATAAAACGTAAATTCGAAGCCGATCCTTATTTAAGAAATGTTTTTGTAAAAGGCGAACTTTCCAATGTGAAAATCCATCCAAGCGGGCATATTTACTTTACGTTGAAAGATGATAAAAGCAGAATACAGTCCGCCATGTTCCGTTCGGCTGCAGGAGCTTTGAAGTTCAAACCTGAAGAAGGGATGAATGTCCTGATTACAGGGGACGTGAATGTGTACGAATCTAGCAGTCAATATCAGCTGTATGTCCAATCGATGCAGCCGGACGGCGTTGGGGCATTATATCTGGCTTATGAACAACTGAAAAAAGCGCTTGCGAAAGAAGGATTATTCGATGTGCGTTGGAAACAACCGCTGCCCGTTTTGCCTAACAAGATCGGTGTCATCACCGCCCAGTCAGGTGCTGCGATTCGGGATATCTGTTCCACGTTGCAACGGCGTTATCCTTTAGCTGAAATTTGCCTGTTTCCGGCAATCGTGCAAGGTCCTCAAGCTGTCCCTTCTATCGTGCAGGCGTTGGAGCTTGCGGAATCGCATGGTTCGATCGATGTGTTAATCCTTGGACGAGGCGGCGGTTCCATAGAAGATCTTTGGGCTTTTAATGAAGAGGCGGTAGCAAGAGCAATCTTTTCTTGCAGGATTCCTATTATAAGCGCTGTCGGCCATGAAACGGATACGACAATCGCAGATTTTGTAGCCGATATGAGGGCGCCGACTCCAACTGCGGCCGCTGAATTAGCGGTTCCTTCAAAAGAAGAATTGTTTGAGAGGATATTGGAGCGGAAGCGTTCCCTTTACATCTCGCTTTCGAATCATATCAAGCATGAACGCAAACGATTGACCACCACTCAGCAATCATATCCGTTGCAGTTCCCGGAAAGGCTTTACAGGCCATTCACGGAAAAGTTGAGCGGACTGGATGACAGGCTTCTCAGGAGCAGAAATGAACTGACTGCGAATAGGAAAGCGGACCATGACCGATTGGATAGGATGCTCTCATTTTATTCTCCATTGCAGCGAATCAAGGACGAAGATCGAAACCTTTCGTTATTGACCGAAAGGATGAAGAGGGCAATGCAAAATGATCTACGGAACAAGGCCGAACAATTCAGTTCGGCGATCAGAATGCTGAAAGCGCTAAATCCATTGGAAGTGATGGAACGCGGATTTTCAATCATCTATAAAGAAGGAACCGTCGCAAATTCCGTTATCGGACTGGAGATTGGGGAGACGTTGCATGTCCGTATGCAAGACGGGACTGTGGAATCTGAAATCAAATCGATCACGATGAAGGATGAGGAGGAAAACTAAATGAGCGAGGAAACACTACGATTTGAAGAAGCAATGTCAAAGTTGGAAGGCATTGTTCAAAAATTGGAAGCGGGAGACGTTCCGTTAGAGGACGCCATCACATTATACAAGCAAGGTATGGAGCTATCCGCATATTGTCATGGAAAATTGCAGGATGCGGAAAAGCAGTTAATCTCAATCATAGATAATAATGGGCAGTCGGCTCCGTTCGATCCATCCAAAGGTCGGGATTCGAATGGATAAACGGCTTCAGAGTTTCATTTCAGAAAAAGCACCATTGATTGATGCGGAAATGAATCGGTTGATCGACACAGAAAAAGCGCCATCATCTTTGAAGGAATCCATGCTCTATTCAGTGAATGCGGGAGGTAAAAGGATTCGTCCTCTTCTAGTCTTGGCAGTCCTCGCTGATTTCGGGAAGGACTCCGCTGATGCACTTAAAGTGGCATGTGCAGCTGAACTCATCCATACATACTCTCTCATCCACGATGATCTGCCAAGCATGGACGATGATGATTTCAGAAGGGGTAAACCGACGAATCATAGAGTATTCGGCGAAGCGACAGCGGTTCTCGCCGGTGATGCATTGCAGACGAGGGCATTCGGTATATTAGCTTCCCTGGAACATGCGAAGCCGGATCAGGTGATCAGATTGGTCGCTCTTTTAGCGGATGCTTCAGGCGCGAATGGCATGGTCGGCGGTCAAGTGCTGGATATGGAAGGTGAGACGGCTGCCTTATCGCTGAAGGAGCTTGAAGAAGTGCATCTGCATAAGACGGGCGCATTATTGTCATTCTGTATAGAAGCAGGTGCAATCCTTTCCGATGCAGAAGATGCTGAGTTGGATCAGCTTCGCAAATATGCGAAGAACATCGGATTAGCTTTCCAGATCAAGGACGACATTTTAGACGTCACATCAACGACCGAACAGCTAGGAAAGACCGCAAATAGCGATGCTGCCAGTGATAAGTCCACGTATCCTTCCCTTTTGGGACTTGAAGGGGCACAGCAACAATTGGAAAAGTATCACCTGGATGCAACCGCAAGCTTGGATTTTTTAAAGAAGGAAAACTCGATGTTAAAACTTTTTGCTGATTATATCGTCCAAAGAGATGTCTGATATTCCTTTGGTATGAAAAACCCGTTGTCCGGATTATGGTCCAATAGTTCCTATTGTAGAGCCTTCTTGTTATAATGAAAACATTACTTGGACTTACGTGGCAATAATTTATGAAGGTGTGTGATAGTAGTGGATCTCGCTAAAATTACAAATCCGTCGTTTCTGAAGCAACTTGATAAAGAAAAAATGACGGAATTGGCAGAAGAAATCCGGAAATTTCTAATTGAAAACCTGTCTGTGACAGGCGGTCATATCGGTCCGAACTTAGGTGTTGTTGAATTGACGATTGTCTTGCATAAGCTATTCAACAGCCCAAAAGATAAATTCATCTGGGATGTCGGGCATCAAGCATATGTGCATAAAATCCTGACGGGTCGAGCTAATCAATTTGGCACGCTCCGCCAATATAAAGGTCTGAGCGGCTTCCCGAAAATGTCTGAAAGCGAACACGATGTATGGGAAACAGGGCATAGCTCCACATCCCTTTCCGCTGCCATGGGAATGGCTGCTGCCAGAGATATGCAAGGCGGCTCGAACCATGTTATTCCAATCATCGGCGATGGTGCATTGACGGGCGGCATGGCTTTGGAGGCATTGAACCATATCGGCCACTTGAAGACAAATATGATTGTCATCTTAAATGACAACGAAATGTCAATCGCGCCTAACGTCGGAGCGCTTCATGATATCCTTGGCAAGTTAAGGACTGCCGGGAAATACAATAGCGTGAAAGATGAATTAGAATATATTTTGAAAAAGATCCCTGCAGTCGGCGGAAAAGTGGCTGCTGCTGCTGAACGAGTGAAGGATAGTTTGAAGTATCTGCTTGTTTCCGGTGTGTTTTTCGAAGAGCTTGGATTTACGTATCTGGGACCTATCGATGGACACGACTTCAATGATCTAGAACGTAATCTTCAGTATGCCAAGAAGGTTGAAGGTCCTGTCCTGCTTCACGTTATTACGAAAAAAGGAAAAGGATACACACCTGCCGAAAATGATAAAATTGGAACTTGGCATGGAACCGGCCCCTATAAGATAGAAACAGGCGATTTCGTGAAATCAAATACGACTGCACCGTCATGGAGCGGGCTAGTGGCTGAAACCGTCAGAACAATTGCCAGGGAAGATAAACGGATAGCAACCATTACTCCGGCTATGCCCGTAGGATCCAAACTGGAGTCCTTCGCGGCTGAATTTCCGGACCGGTTTTTTGATGTGGGAATTGCTGAACAGCATGCCGCAACGATGGCAGCAGGTCTGGCAACCCAAGGGATGAAACCGTTTTTGGCCATATACTCGACGTTCCTGCAACGGGCATATGATCAAATGCTTCATGATATTACTAGACAGAAGTTGAACGTCTTTATCGGCATAGATCGTGCAGGACTCGTTGGTGCGGATGGAGAAACTCACCATGGTGTGTATGATATTTCATTTTTACGACATATGCCGAATCTCGTAATTATGATGCCGAAAGATGAAAATGAAGGGCAACATATGGTAAAGACGGCTTTGGAGTATGATGACGGTCCTATTGCGATGAGATATCCAAGAGGGAACGGTCTGGGAGTCGTAATGGACAAGAAATTGAAAACGATTCCTATTGGTACATGGGAAATACTGCGCGAAGGTGCGGACGTATCGATTTTGACATTTGGGACAACCATTCCAATGGCATTGGAAGCAGCGGAGTTACTTGCGAAAAAAGGCATTCATGTAAAAGTCGTCAACGCAAGATTCATCAAACCGATGGATATTGCAATGCTCGATCAACTATTCAGTACTGGTAAACCGATTGTCACTGTGGAAGAAGCGGCATTGGCAGGCGGGTTCGGAAGTGCTGTCATGGAGTACGCACATGATGTCTCTGCATCTGTTTCCATTAGCCGTATTGGCATTCCGGATGAATTTATTGAACACGGCAGTGTCGATAAGTTGTTTGAAGAAATCGATTTGACGGTAGAGAATGTTGTAAGGACGACGGAACTGGCTGTCAAAGGAACGACCCATGCAGAAAGGGAAATCGTATGACGAACGGTCAACCAAAAGAGCGAGTCGATGTACTCCTTGTTCAAAGAGGGTTAGTTGAAACGAGGGAGCAAGCGAAGCGTTCCATAATGGCAGGAATCGTGTTTTCCGCAGAAACGAGATTAGAAAAGCCCGGTGAGAAAATCAAGATAGACGCCCCGTTGTCGGTAAAAGGATCCGCATTGAAATATGTGAGCCGAGGCGGCTTAAAGCTTGAAAAGGCTCTCGAAGTTTTCGATATATCCGTACAAAATAAGATTGTTTTGGACATCGGTTCTTCTACGGGCGGTTTTACGGATTGCGCTTTGCAAAATGGGGCAAAACATTGCTATGCGCTTGATGTAGGGACAAACCAGCTTGCTTGGAAAATCCGGAGTGATGAGCGGGTTACCGTCATGGAGAAGACCAACTTCAGACATTCGATTCCCGAACACTTCACGAAAGGGACGCCTCAAGTCGCCACAATTGATGTCTCGTTCATATCACTTACATTGATACTGCCTCCACTGAAGCGGATAATTGCCGATGGTGGAGACATTGTGGCGCTCGTAAAACCTCAGTTCGAGGCGGGGAAAGACAAAGTAGGAAAAAAAGGGATTGTGAAGGAGAAGGCCGTCCATTTAGAAGTCTTACAAAAGATTGCGGCTTCCTCCACCATGAACGGATTTTCTTTACGCGGTATTTCCTTTTCCCCGGTTACTGGCGGGGAAGGAAATATCGAGTTCCTTTTCCACCTGCAATCGGAGGAAGACCCGGTCAATCCTTATGATGAATCAGCTTTTAGTGCGTTGATCACTGAAGCTTATGTAGCATTGACCTGATTTCAAATAGAAAGGTGTGAAGTTGAGCATGGGAGGTATTGTATTGAATAAAGGACAACGCCATCTGCGTATCCGGGATATTATTACAAATGAGGAAGTTGAAACACAGGATCAACTTGTTGATAAATTGAAAAACGCCGGAGTGGACGTGACACAAGCGACGGTTTCCCGTGACATTAAAGAATTGCATCTCATCAAAGTCCCATTGCCCGATGGCCGTTATAAATATAGCCTGCCGCCTGTCCATAGATTCAATACCGAAGAAAAGCTGCGTCGAATGCTTACTGATGCATTTATAGGTATTGATAGTGCAAGCCATTTCATTATTCTGAAGACGTTGCCTGGAAATGCGCATGCAGTTGGTTCCCTTATTGATAACTTAGGATGGGATGAAATGCTTGGAACCATTTGCGGAGATGATACGTGCATGATCATTTGCAGGGATGAGTCCCTAACAGTTGAAGTGAAAGAAAGGCTGTTAGCGCTCATTTAAGCTGAATGTTCGATTCTCTGAAGGAGGTGCGTATTTGAATGTTAGGTGAGATTTCCATTCATAATTTTGCGATAATAGAGCATCTCGAAGTGACTTTTGAAGAAGGCTTGACCGTTCTGACCGGCGAAACAGGCGCCGGTAAGTCCATAATCATTGATGCCGTTCAGCTCCTTGCCGGTGCAAGGGGCTCGCAGGAATTCATTCGTCACGGAGCGAAAAAGGCTGAACTGGAAGGGATGTTCACAATCGATGATGCGAATCACCCTGTCTTTGGAAAACTAGCTGAATTCGGCATTGATTGCGAGGATGGCATAATCATTCTCAGACGTGATCTGAACGCCAGCGGTAAAACGACTTGCCGGATCAATGGCAAACTAGTGACGATTGCCAGCTTGAGAGAAATCGGTTCGCAATTGATCGATATTCACGGCCAGCACGATAATCAAGAATTGATGCATGAAAAGCGGCATATTAATCTGCTCGATCAATTTGCTGGAGTGGGTCTGGCTGAAGCACATCGCAATTATATAGAAATATATAATCAATATACAAAATTGAAGCGTAGGCTAGAAACCGCTAGTGAAAATGAACAGCAAGTGGCACAGCGGATTGATCTCTATTCTTTTCAATTGAAAGAAATCGACAGTGCAGAGCTGATCATCGGTGAAGAGGAAGAGCTTGAAGAGGAAAAAATGAAACTCCAACACTTCAATAGGATCTTTGAACGTCTAAATACCGCATATGAGTCAATCAGCGGTGACAATCATGCATTGGATTGGGTGGGATCTGCAATGAGTGATTTGGAAGATGCCGCTTCTGTCAACAAAGAACTGGAATCCCACTCCGAGATCGTTTCATCAAGTTTTTACTCTTTGCAAGATACTGCACATGAATTAAAGAGCATTATTGACAGAATGGAGTACGATCCAACACGATTGCCTATTGTCGAAGATCGGCTGGCAATGCTCGTAACACTAAAGCGCAAGTATGGTGCCACGATTGAGGATATTCTCATTTATCGGGAAAAGATTGCAGATGATCTAGATCAATTGCTCAATCGGGATGAACGTCTTGGTCAAGAACAGGAAAAACTCATCCAACTTGAAAAAGATCTAGAAGTGGAAGCGAATGAACTATCTATTATCCGACAAGAAGCAGCTCTCCGTCTGCAAGATGCAATTATGATGCAACTGAAAGAGCTACATATGGAAAAATCCACCTTCAATGTATCGATTACACGAAAAGCATCCGGCAGTTTTGACAGTAATGGCTTTGATGAAGTTATTTTCCTCATTTCAACAAATCTGGGAGAACCGTTGAAACCTTTAGTTAAAATTGCATCCGGTGGCGAATTATCGAGGATCATGTTGGCATTGAAAACAATTTTTTCCAAGCATCAAGGAATAACTTCAATTATCTTCGATGAAGTCGATACAGGGGTAAGTGGACGGGTCGCTCAAGCAATTGCAGATAAAATTGCGATGGTCGCCACCCATTCACAAGTGCTTTGCATATCTCATCTCCCGCAAGTCGCTGCCATGGCTGACCACCACTTGCTCATTAGGAAAGAAGTGAAGGCGAACCGCACGACGACAGCGGTTGCTGAAATTACTGATTTGGAGAGAACGAAGGAATTATCAAGGATGCTGTCAGGTGCAGAAATAACTACACTGACGTTGCAGCATGCTGATGAATTACTGTCAATTGCTGACGAAAGGAAAACAACTTTCCGTATTTAAACGCATACAACAAGTATGCGTTTTTTTACATGATTTAACCTTTCATAAGTTCCATCTGAACGGACATACCAATAGTATCTTTCAGCTGAGGAGGTGAACCATGGGATGGAGTAAACGACTGATGTTATCCGTTTCGTTTGCCACGCTTTTGAATTTCCTGCCGATCCAACATGATGTTTCCGCTTCATCCGATGACAAAGTCATTCCGATGGGCCATTCAATTGGTATTCAAATGGATTTATCGGGCATTTTCGTCACAAATGATGTACTGGTCAATAACGAGCAATGGCTAAAGGCTGGCGATTCCATAATCCGACTTAACGGAACGGACATCGTTAGTCTCGGCGACTTTGAACACATCATGATGAAAGTGAAAAAAGAAAAAATTCACATGAATATCAGTCGAAAAGGTGCATCAGTTGAGGTGTTGGCGGAAAAGGATGCTGTAAAACGCCTCCTGCCTTTCCTTAAAGACCGGACGGAAGGTACCGGGACACTGACATATGTTGATCCGCAAACAGGCACATATGGAGCCCTCGGCCATCAAATCGTTGACAGCTCCTTGAAATCACCACCACCTTTTAAACATGGCGCAATATACCTTTCCGAAATTGAACAGATAAAGAAAAGTACGCCAGGCTCTCCAGGATATAAAATCTCCTCCATCGTAGAAGACGAAGAATATTTGGGAACAATTAGATCTAATGGGATTTATGGAATTTTCGGGGCGTGGAACGATGCTTATAAGAAAGTGTTGGCTGAACCTCTAGAAGTTATGCAGCCCGCGGAATTACAAGCAGGGGCGGCGGAAATTTTTACTACAGTAAAAGGGACCGAAGTCGAAAAGTTCTCCATCCAAATTACTGACATTGAGGAAGAGCAGTTCCATTTCATTTTAACCGATGCAAAATTGCTGGAAGCCACAGGTGGGATCTTACAAGGCATGAGTGGTAGTCCCGTCATTCAGAACGGCAAGTTTGTCGGCGCTGTCACTCATATGTTTGTCGATGAACCGCAAAAAGGTGCAGGTTTATTTTTAGTCACAATGCGTGACGGTGAGAAAAGAAAATGAGGAAAAACCGATCCGAAATTTGGGTCGGTCTTTTTAAATGAATTTAGTCGAATAATGACGAAACCATAATCCTTAAGTTTCATTTTTCGGAAAACAGAAGGATTGTTCGATTGTTTGTCGAAATTTTCCTTTACAGCAATTCGATTTCATGCGAATAATAGAATCATGGAGAATAATGGCAGGGATGAAAAACGAGTAGGGGGAAAATGGGATGGGGAAAGTAAGGATTGCAATTGCGGACGATAATAAAGAATTGGTGAACACGATGCAAGCATATTTTGAGCAGCATCCGGAATTGGAAATCATTTGGACAGCACATAACGGTAAAGTATGTCTTTCCATGCTGCAGGAAAACAAGCCTGATCTGCTGCTTTTGGATATCATAATGCCGCATTTGGATGGGATTGCGGTATTGGATACGATAAAGAAGGATGCTGCATTATCCGATATGCATATTATTATGTTGACTGCATTCGGGCAAGAGGACGTCATGGCGCAGGCAGGCAGCTTAGGCGCTTCCTATTTTATGTTGAAACCATTCGAATTTGACAGATTGGTTTCACAGATTTTCCAAATCTCAGGAACGGCAAAACCTTCAAGACCTATCGTTCAAAAGCAGGTGGAAGCTGATACAACGATGAACCAACGTGCTCTTGATACTACGATTACATCGATCATAAAAGAAATCGGAGTCCCTGCTCACATTAAAGGGTATGCATTTTTAAGAGAAGCGATTCAAATGGTCTACACTGATGTCGACCTGCTTGGATCCGTAACCAAAATCCTTTATCCCGACATTGCAGAGAAGTACAAAACAACCCCTTCACGTGTGGAAAGGGCAATTAGGCATGCGATTGAAGTTGCTTGGAACCGGGGGAATTACGATGTCATTTCAAAAACATTCGGCTATACAGTCCATCACTTGAAGAGCAAGCCTACAAACAGTGAGTTCATCGCGATGATTGCAGATAAAATCCGTCTGGAGCATATAGCAAGCTAACTGGCATCATAAAATAGCTACTTTATCAAACACCGTAAATTTGCGGTGTTTTTTATCTGTCTATTGTAGAAATATTGTTTAAACTTTATAATGAAACAAGGATAGATGAGAAAACGGGGTGTCGAATTGCTAGTTCAAAATGACTTTTTTGATTTATACGTGAAAGAGGAAGATGTAGTAATCGACTTGAAAAAGACCGGTTATCCTTTAAAATCGTTTGACATGATGACCAACCAAAATCCAAGGATTAAAATTGCATCCTTTCCAGCCTTAAGAAAAGCTCTGACGGAAATTGGGAATGGACATAAGGTCGGCTACTATTTACCTTTAATTGAAGTGATTGTTCAGCCGGATCATATGAAAGCAGAAGTTGTTATCAATATGACAATATCGGAATTTCAATCGGAGAAACACCGACTGCTTCCCCTCATTGGAAAATCACTGCAAGACTGCGGCGTCGTCTTTGGGGTAATTGACTTGGCGGTAGATGATTTGTATCCGGGGATCGCTATTGAAGCTGCAGTTGGACGGGAACCCGAGAAAGGCGAGGACGCCAAAATTACATATATAGAAAAACCGGAGAAAAAGCCTGTAATCCGCGAAGACGGTTTGGCAGATTACTATGAAATGAATTTTGTCACACATGTAGAAGAAGGCGATTGGTTAGGCGATAAAATTCCACCCACGGACGGGAAACCAGGAAAGGATATTTTCGGAAACATTGTCGCTGCAATGCGGGGAAGCGATGTTAATCTTCGTTATGACCGGAAATCTGTAGTGGAAGTGGAAGAGCAGAAGAAATTTGTACTTCGTGCATTATTCGGAGGTGCGCTTGAATTCGTCGATGACATTGTGAGCGTTGGAAAACACTTGATCATTAACGGGGATGTAGGTCCTGAAACGGGTTCCATTACATTTGACGGGGCGATTACAGTTTACGGAACAGTCATGTCAGGCTATTCTGTAAATGCAACTGGAGATATTTCAATCGAGGGCAACGAAGGTATAACAAATGCCAAGGAAATATGTTCATCCGAAGGGGATATTTATATTAAGGGCGGAGTATTTGGTGGAGACAATTCCCTTATAGAAGCAAGTGGTGATATATACATAAAGCACGCAAACAATTGCAGGCTATTTGCAAAAAATATCTATGTAGGGTCCTATATATTAGGCTCCGAAGTAGTAGGCGATACGGTAATGGTCGATAAAGAAAGAGGGAGAATCATCGGCGGCCGTATTGAAGCACTTTTCAGGATTGAATGTGCATTCGCCGGCAATGTCCATGAGAGGACGACCCATTTATATGCAAAAGGAATCGATAAAGATTTAATCTACCTGGAAATACAACAAATGGTTCTAGAATTGAAGGAAATACAAAAAAATACGTTGCATCTTGAAACGCAATTATCTTTGTTTGATAACGGACTATCAAATCAATTGCATGGAGAGCAGGCTGATGCATATGATAAGTTGCATAAGACGCTCCAAGCCGGAAGGGATAAGATGTTTGAACTCGACCGGGAAATCCAGGTCGGACTTTACAAAATTAAAACTGCAAAGCCTCCTCAAATTGAAGTTTCAAAAGAAGCATATCCTGGCGTCATTATTCAAATAGGATCAAAGACCAGTTTGCTGAATAATACAACGAAAGGTGTCTTCGAAGTTGTCGACAAAATACTTAATGTCTAACCCGATGGTCTTCGCGCACAGGGGTGCTTCAGGTGTCTGTTTTGAAAATACAATGCAGGCATTCAAGGAAGCTGCAAGGCTGCATGCTGACGGGATTGAATTGGATGTTCAATTAACGGCCGATGGAGTGCCAGTCATTGTTCACGATATGGATCTTTACAGAATTTCCGGAATCCGGAAGCTCGTTTCAGATCTCCATTTTAGTGAATTGCAACATATAAACATCGGAAATAAATTCTTCAGGATTTTTAAAGGCCATCGCATACCAACATTGCAGGAAGTCGTTTCATTCTGCGAACTGAAACGGCTGGCCTTGAATATCGAGTTGAAAGAGACAGTTTCCGAGAGGCCGGAGCTGTTGCGTAACATCATCGATATAGCCATGCTGTCAGATAGTGTCCATTTGTCTTCATTCGATCCGGAAATACTCCGAAAAGCAAAAGCGCTGGAGCCATCTATTGAAACGGCATTGCTTGTAAAGAGAACAACGACTGATTGGAACTGCCTTGAAAATTATGATTTCGTAGATGGCTTCAACTTCCATAAACGCTTGTTGAAAGAACCGTATATAGGCGCAATGGTCGCCAGCGGAAAAAAGATGAGGGTCTATGGAGTTACCGGTAAAGAGGCAATTACTTTCCAACCACCTCCATATATCGATGGCTGGATAACAGATTTCCCAGAAAGGTTCAAATAGACTTATGGCCCCGAGTCTATGGCGTCCGGAGTCAAGACGAATAAAGGACATCGGCGAATTCGTCGATGTCCTTTGTAGATTCATTGATTTATTTGAAACGATCTTGAACCCTTCCTTTTCGTCTATCACGTCGTAGCAGGAAACCCGCAAAGAAGGCAAGACCTGCACCGAACATGAGGAAGCCCACCGTGAATTGAAGCCAGATGAAAGGAAATGGAGCAAATTGGATTCCGAAAAGTGAATCACGCATGAGCTTAATACCGCCTGCTGTGATAAGAATAGGAATCAGAAGTACGATGAATGCCGCCATACGAGCCATAATATCAATCTCCTTACCAAATATAATTTTACCTGCTCAACATTTATTGTCAAGAACAGAGCAATCGTGTATTATGAATATAGATTTGCAAAAGATTGCATGGTGCTAAAAGGAGAATGAATATCCTTGCAAAATGTACTCATTGTTGGAGCGGGCTCCGGGGGCACGAAAATACTGAACCTGCTCTTGAACTCGAATTTCATGAATGTATCAGCAATTGTCGATATTGATGAACAGGCACCGGGGCTTGTAATCGCAAATAAACTAGGAATCCCGTATGGCTCCGATTGGAAGCTTTTCATGACTGAAGAAGTCCATATTGTTTTTGATGTAACGGGAGAAAAAGCAGTTTTTGATGAATTGATGAAGAGCATTCCAATGCATACGTTAGTAATTCCCGGATCTATCGCGAATCTGCTCGTAGGCCTATTGAATGAAAACGATCAATACATCCGTAAACTACAAACGGAGATGGATAGGCAGCGTCTCATCTTTAATTCAATTGATGAAGGCATGATCGGTATTAATCACGACGGTGTAATTGATTTTATTAATGAAAGCGCTTGCAAAATGTTGGAAGTTTCTGATTTCGATGCACTCGGCAAATCGATCGGTGACATTATTCCGGAAAGTAAATTGGTTAGGGTGCTTACATCCGGCCGCTCTGAAGTGAATGAAGAGTTGATTCTGCGCAATGGATTGAAAATTGTAAGTTCCCGTTATCCACTCATTTCCACTGAGGAAGAGACATTTGGCGCATTTGCAATTTTCAAAGATGTGTCTGAAGTTGTCAAGCTCGCAGAGGAAATAACAGATTTGAAATCAATAAAAACGATGCTCGAAGCAATCATTCAATCTAGTGACGACGCAATTTCGGTTGTTGACGAGAAAGGGAATGGCATCCTTGTCAATCCGGCGTACACTCGGATCACAGGCTTATCTGAAGACGAAGTGATCGGGAAACCGGCATCTGTCGACATCAATGAAGGCGAAAGCATCCATATGAAGGTATTGCAAACAAAAAAACCAGTCAGAGGCGTAAATATGCGGATTGGGGAAGATAATCGGGATGTTATTGTAAACGTGGCCCCTATTATTGTCGATCAGGAAGTAAAGGGAAGCATTGGTGTCATCCACGACATCACCGAAATGCGCAGCCTAATGAAAGAACTTGATTGGGCAAGACAAACAATCCGGAAATTGGAGTCGACTTGCACATTCGACGATATCCATGGCAGCTCCTCTGAGATCAATCTTGCTATCGATCAGGCAAAGGTTGCCTCGAAATCGGATATTCCCGTCTTATTACGAGGGGAAGCAGGCTCGGGGAAAGAGCTGTTCGCAAACGCTATTCATAGCGGCAGTGAGCGGAAGTCAAGCAAGTTCATCCGTTTAAACTGCGCGGCAATTGATCCTTTTGTAATTGAGAAAGAAATCTTCGGAAATAACGCAGCTCATGACACAGGCGCTGCATTCAGGGCGGGGTTGTTGGAGGAAGCAGGAAAAGGGACTCTATTCTTGGACGAAGTGACGAATCTACCATTAGCCGTCCAATCAAGACTCCTAGATTATCTGCAACTGTCAATGTCCAATCGAAGAAGCAATGCATCCACAGAGACTGCGCGGATCATTGTGGCTTCTACAAAAAACCTTGAAAAGGCAATTCATGAAGGTGCGTTTAATATGGATTTTTATTACATGCTCAATCGGTTGTCGATTCAAATACCGTCATTACGAACGAGGAAATCGGATATTCCGGAAGTCGCACTTCAACTTTTGAAGAAACTGAATCAAGAGTTTGGCATGAATGTAGAAAGCATTTCAGAGGAAGCTATGCAAAGGCTGCAAAAATATGAATGGCCTGGCAATGTGCGTGAACTTGAAAACGTCTTAAGCCGGGCAATGATTTTTATGAAGCATGGATATGCCGTCATCAGGGAAGAAGATATTAGAAGGTCTCTTTCCACGAATGAGGTTAAAGCGGGAGACGTTGCCCTTCCCGAAATCAGTACACTGGCCACAGTGATGGATGACTACGAACGAACTGTGCTTGAAAAGGCTTTGGCCGAACATGACGGGAACAAATCGTTGACAGCAAACCGTCTTGGCATTTCATTGCGCTCCTTATATTATAAATTGGAGAAATACAAACTCATCTGAAGGAGGCTGCTCATATGTCGACACTGGATGCTTTGGTCGAAAAAACAGCTTCTTCTGGTACTCGGGTCGTATCCGTTGCATGCGCCGCCGATCCGGCAGTGTTAGAAGCAGTGGAAATGTCAGTCATGAAAGGAATTGCATCTTTTCTTCTATTTGATGATGAAGATAGATTGCGTTTGGCCATTAAAGATCGTTATCCGGAACTTGATGGACATCCCTATATCACACTCATCCATACGGACAGCGACGAAGAAGCGGCGGAAAAATCCGTACGTGCCGTATCCGGCGGGGATGCCCAGGTGCTGATGAAAGGCAATTTACCGACTGCACTCATTCTGAAAGCTGTATTGAACGGAGAATATGGGTTGCGGACCGGGAAAGTCCTCTCCCATGTAGCGGCGTTTGAAGTGGATGGCTATAATAGGTTGCTTTTCGTCACGGATGCCGGAATGAACATTGCACCCACCTTGGAAGAGAAAGCGCAAATCATCCGGAACGCGGTTGCCGCCGCCAGAGCATGTGGCGTGAAATTGCCGATTGTCGCCCCTCTTGCAGCAATCGAAACAATCAATCCGGCAATGACTCCCACAACTGATGCGGCGTCGCTCGTCGTCATGAATCAAAGAGGTCAAATTAAGGATTGTATCATCGATGGGCCCCTTGCTTTGGATAATGCAGTTTCTATTGAATCTGCCAAGCATAAGGGAATAACGAGCGAAACTGCGGGTCTGGCGGACATTCTCGTAGTGCCTTCGATCGAGGCGGGAAATATCTTATACAAATCACTTATGTATTTCGCCAAAGCGAAAGTCGGCGGCATCATACAAGGTGCCAGAGCTCCGATCGTATTAACATCCAGATCTGATAGCGCAGAGAGCAAGCTTTACTCGTTGGCATTAGCCATTCAGGCATCTAAAAACTAAAAACGGATATTCCGGAGGAGGAAATGCATCATGGAAATTTTTAACTATATGGAAGATCACGATTACGAACAATTGGTTATTTGCCAAGACAAAACTTCAGGATTGAAAGCGATTATCGCAATTCACGATACAACTCTCGGACCTGCTCTAGGCGGTACTCGCATGTGGACATACGCGAGTGAAGAAGAAGCAATCGAGGACGCTCTTCGTCTAGCAAAAGGAATGACGTATAAAAATGCAGCTGCGGGACTCGATTTAGGTGGCGGAAAGACGGTCATCATCGGAAACCCGAAAACGGATAAAAACCCGGAGATGTTCCGCGCATTCGGCCGCTTCATCGAAGGATTGAACGGAAGATATATTACAGCAGAAGACGTAGGTACAACAGAAGAGGATATGGATTTGATCCATTTGGAGACGGATTATGTTACTGGCGTTTCCGCTGAGTTCGGTTCTTCAGGCAACCCTTCACCTGTCACGGCGTTCGGTGTCTATAAGGGGATGAAGGCCGCAGCGAAAGAAGCATTCGGAAGTGATTCCCTTGAAGGCAAGACAGTAGCTGTCCAAGGTGTTGGAAACGTCGCCTACACATTATGCGAATACTTGCATGAAGAAGGCGCAAAGCTGATTGTCACTGATATTAATAAGGAAGCTGTTCAACGTGCTGTTGATGCTTTTGGCGCAACTGCCGTCGAGACCGACGAAATTTATTCGCAAGAAGCGGATATTTTCGCTCCATGTGCATTGGGGGCCATTATCAACGACGAAACGATTCCACAGTTAAAAGTGAAAGTCATTGCTGGTTCAGCGAATAACCAATTGAAGAATCCGGAGCACGGCGATACAATCCATGAAATGGGAATCGTCTACGCACCTGACTACGTCATCAATTCCGGAGGCGTCATCAACGTGGCTGATGAGCTTGCAGGCTATAACCGGGAACGTGCATTGAAACGCGTCGCTGGCATTTACGATACGATTGAAAAGATTTTCGCGATTTCCAAGCGCGATAACATTCCATCGTACGTTGCAGCGGATCGACTTGCTGAGGAACGTATTGCCCGTGTTGCCAAATCACGTGGACAGTTCCTGCAAAATGAAAAAAGTGTTCTTACACGAAAAAAATAAGACAAATCATTCCCTAACAGGTGCACCCCGAGAGGAGGATGACCGTGCGAAAAAAGAGTTACCGGATTCTCGTCATCAACCCCGGATCCACATCAACGAAAATCGGTGTGTACGAAAACGATCAAATCATTTTTGAAGACACATTGAGGCATCAGGCGGAAAAGCTTTCACACTTCGATTCGGTCATCGATCAATATAATTTTCGAAAAGAGGCCATCCACTCTTCTATGGAAGTTGGCGGCATCCGCATGACGGAAATTGATGCTGTATGTGGAAGAGGGGGATTACTCCGACCGATTTCAGGCGGTACATATTACGTCAATGAAGAAATGCTCAACGATTTGAGAAAAGGCTTTTCCGGTCAACACGCTTCAAATCTTGGCGGCATCCTTGCCAATGAGATTGCTTCTGAAGCAAATATCCCTGCATTCATCGTCGACCCGGTAGTTGTCGACGAGATGCAGCCGATTGCCCGCATTTCGGGATTCGCACCGATCAGCAGAAAATCCATTTTTCATGCACTCAACCAGAAAGCGGTTGCCAGAAGATATGCGAAGCAGATCGGCAAGAATTATGACGAGCTCCGATTGATCGTCACTCACATGGGAGGCGGCATAACAGTCGGGGCACACTGTTACGGTAAAGTTATAGACGTCAACAACGGCTTGCACGGTGATGGGCCATTCAGTCCTGAACGGTCTGGTACAGTACCTATCGGCGAACTGGTAGATTTGTGCTATTCGGGAACTTATTTCAGAAAAGAGATCATGGCAAAATTAGTCGGACAGGGCGGTCTTGTCGGATATTTAGGTACGAACGATGCTGTGACTGTCGAAAAAAGAATAGAAGCTGGCGACTCAAATGCGGCATTGGTCTATGAAGCAATGGCTTATCAAGTCGCAAAAGAAATCGGCAGCGCGGCAACAGTGCTCGAAGGCAAAGTCGATGCCATCCTATTGACCGGTGGCCTCGCGTACGGCAAGGAGTATGTTGAAATGATCAAAAGCCGGGTCGGCTGGATATCCGAAGTAGTAACCTATCCAGGTGAAGACGAGTTGCAAGCCCTTGCTGAGGGTGCTCTACGAGTCCTGAATGGTGATGAGCAAGCAAAAATCTATCCTGCTTGATGGATAGCAAGAGGAGGCCATGAATATAGATGGCAAACGAATATGATGTGGTAATTTTAGGCGGAGGTACAGGCGGTTACGTAGCCGCAATACGCTCCGCACAATTAGGCCTGAAAACGGCACTAGTTGAGAAGGATGCACTTGGAGGCACTTGCCTGCATAAAGGATGCATCCCAAGCAAAGCCTTATTAAAAAGTGCTTCCGTGTATCAAATGACGAAAAATGAAGCTGCCCACTTCGGTGTCGAAACGAATGGTGCATCATTGAATTTTGCGCGCGTCCAGGCAAGGAAGGATGAAATCGTCCAACAATTGCATAAAGGTGTCATCGGGTTAATGAAAAAAGGAAAGATTGATGTATATGAAGGGCACGGCCGCATGTTGGGACCTTCGATTTTTTCCCCGATGCCAGGAACGATTTCCGTTGAAATGAACAACGGGGAAGAAAATGAAATGCTCATCCTGAAAAACCTCATTATTGCAACCGGCTCGAGACCCCGCACTTTGCCAGGGTTGGAAATCGATGAACAACAGATCCTCTCTTCAGATGGGGCCCTCCAGATGACGGAACTACCGAAATCGATCCTTATTGTCGGTGGAGGAGTCATCGGAATCGAATGGGCTTCGATGTTGAATGATTTTGGCGTAGATGTCACTGTAATTGAATATGCGGACCGGATCATTCCTACAGAAGACGATGACATTTCAAAGGAAATGAAGAAACTTCTGTCGAAAAAAGGGATCTCGTTCGTGACCGGTGCGAAAGTTGCTGCGGACAGTCTTTCGAAAACAGAGGAATCTGTTACGATATCCGCTGAAATAGCAGGTGAAATGAAAGAGTTCACTGCCGAGAAGATGCTTGTTTCAGTAGGACGCCAAGCGAACGTTGAAGGGATTGGCATTGAAAATACGGAAATTCAAATTGAAAATGGTTTTATAAAGACAAAGCCGACATTCCAGACGAAGGAAAGCCATATCTATGCAATCGGCGATGTTATCGGCGGACTGCAGCTGGCTCATGTAGCTTCCCATGAAGGCATCGCAGCTGTTGAACATATCGCCGGTAATACAACGGAACTGATCAATTATAAGAACATTTCCCGGTGCATCTATTCAAGTCCAGAGGCGGCAAGTGTTGGTCTTACTGAAGCGCAGGCGAAAGAACAAGGCTTTGATGTCAAAGTTGGAAAGTTCCCGTTTGCTGCAATCGGCAAGGCGCTCGTCAATGGAAATTCTGATGGATTTGTAAAGATTATCGCCGACAAAAAATCAAATGATATTTTAGGTGTCCATATGATAGGCGAGCATGTAACAGATTTGATTTCCGAAGCAGGTTTAGCAATGGTGCTCGATGCGACTCCGTGGGAAGTGGCTTCGACCATCCATCCGCATCCTTCTTTATCTGAAGTGATCGGGGAAGCTTCCCTTGCTGTGGATGGAATTGCAATTCATATGTAATGAAAATATCGCCATCGGCTGTCCGTTTGAATTTGAACACCGATTTTATGCTTGGAAAAGAAGGGGGTTTCTAAAATGGCAAAAACGCGTCATGAAGAATTGGGATTGACGAATGAAGATGCATTGGAAATATATGAAACGATGGTCATGGCAAGACGGTTGGATGAACGTATGTGGCTATTGAATCGTGCAGGTAAAATTCCGTTTGTCATTTCATGTCAAGGGCAGGAGGCCGCTCAAGCAGGGGCTGCGTATGCACTCGACAAAGACAAGGATTGGATTGCACCTTATTACCGTGATATGGCAGTTGTCCTTCATTTTGGAATGACACCGAAGGAACTTATGCTTTCGGCTTTCGCAAAAGCGGAAGACCCGAACTCGGGCGGACGTCAGATGCCGGGTCACTTCGGGCAACGGAAGAATCGTATTTTGACGGGCTCATCACCGGTTACGACACAGCTTCCGCATGCAGTGGGCGTCGCGCTTGCTGCGAAAATGAAACAAGAGGATTTCATCACATTCGTCACATTAGGGGAAGGGTCGTCCAACCAAGGCGACTTCCATGAAGGGATGAACTTTGCAGGTGTCCATAAACTTCCGACAGTGATTATGGTCGAAAACAATAAATATGCAATTTCCGTTCCAGTTGAAAAACAGTTGGCTTGTGAGAACGTCTCTGATCGTGCCATTGGATATGGCATGCCTGGCGTGACTGTCGATGGTACAGATCCACTTGAAGTATACAGGGTAGTGAAGGAAGCGGCTGACCGTGCCCGTAATGGTGAAGGGCCGAGCCTCGTTGAAACAATCTGCTATCGTCTCACAGCGCACTCTTCAGATGATGATCATCGTTTGTATCGGGATTCAGAAGAGCTTGAAAACGAACGGAAGCATGATCCGATCCCTAAATTTGCAGCATACTTAAGGGATGCTGGCATCCTCGATGAAGCTTATGAAAAAGAAATGGAAGAACGTATCATGGCGATTGTCAATGAAGCGACCGACTATGCAGAAAAAGCACCATATGCAGAACCGGAATATGCGCTTCGCCATGTTTATAAAGAGGAAGGGGGGAACGAATAATGGCCGTCATTTCGTATATTGATGCAATTACACTTGCCATGAAAGAAGAAATGGAAAGAGACGAAAATGTATTCGTTCTTGGAGAAGACGTTGGAAGAAAGGGCGGCGTTTTTAAAGCGACAAACGGCCTTTACGATCAATTCGGTGAATACCGCGCGCTTGATACGCCTCTTGCAGAATCCGCTATTGCGGGTGTAGGAATCGGAGCCGCTATGTATGGAATGCGTCCGATAGCTGAAATGCAGTTCGCGGATTTCATTATGCCGGCTGTAAACCAAATCGTTTCCGAAGCGGCGAAAATTCGTTACCGTTCCAATAACGACTGGTCTTGTCCGATTGTCATCCGTGCGCCTTTCGGTGGCGGAATCCACGGAGCATTATACCATTCCCAATCAGTCGAATCGATGTTCGCCAGTACACCTGGCTTGAAAATCGTCATCCCTTCGACTCCTTATGACGCAAAAGGATTGTTAAAGGCGGCTATTAGAGACGATGATCCGGTCCTGTTCTTCGAGCATAAACGGGCATACCGTTTAATCAAAGGGGAAGTTCCTGAAGAAGAGTACGTACTGCCAATCGGAAAAGCGGATGTGAAGCGCGAAGGGGACGATATTACAATCATCACCTACGGCCTTTGTGTGCATTTCGCATTGCAAGCAGCGGAAAGACTGGCTGAAGATGGAATTTCTGCTCATATTCTTGATTTGCGGACAGTTTACCCGTTGGATAAAGAAGCCATCATTGAAGCGGCTTCCAAAACCGGAAAAGTGCTGCTCGTCACTGAAGACAATCTAGAAGGCAGCATAATGAGTGAAGTGTCAGCAATCATTGCAGAAAACTGCCTGTTTGATCTCGATGCCCCAATCAGGCGTCTTGCAGGTCCTGACATTCCAGCAATGCCTTATGCACCGACTATGGAGAAATTCTTCATGGTCAACCCGGATAAAGTTGAAAAGGCTGCACGAGAATTAGCAGAATTTTAATCGGAAAGGAGGCAAAAGGATATGACAATAGAAAATATTGAAATGCCGAAGCTTGGAGAAAGTGTTACAGAAGGAACAATTGAGAAGTGGTTAGTGAAGCCGGGAGATACTGTCAATAAATACGATCCGTTGGCTGAAGTGAACACGGACAAAGTGACTGCCGAAATCCCTTCCTCCTTCGCTGGAACAATTAAGGAAATTATCGTTCAAGAAGGCGAAACTGTAGAAGTCGGCGTCGTCGTTTGTACAATCGAGACAGAAGGGGGCGCAGAAACTACGGTGGAAGCGGTCCCTGCGAAAGAAGAGCCCGCGAATGAAATGCCTGCTGCCGGCTCCCAGAAACCAGCCGCGCCTATCAAACGTGAAGCAGGGGCATCTCGCTTTTCTCCTGCAGTCTTGAGGTTGGCACAAGAGAACAATATCGATCTTTCACTTGTCCAGGGTTCTGGGAAAGAAGGACGCATCACTCGTAAAGATATTCAACGAATTATCGATAGCGGTGAAATTCCAACCGCAGAAACTGCACCAATCGAACAGACTCCGAAAAACGTTGAACAGCAGGCTGCAGGTCCAGTACAAAGCGCGCATGCGAGCAAGCCGGTTGAGCCTGTCTCGATTCCGACCGCTGCAGGCGATATCGAAATTCCGATTACTGGAGTGCGACGTGCGATCGCGACAAATATGCTCCGATCCAAGCACGAAGCACCACATGCATGGACAATGATCGAAGTGGACGTAACGAACCTTGTCGAGTATCGTGACTCCCTGAAAAATGAGTTCAAGCAGAAAGAAGGCTTCAACCTGACATACTTTGCTTTCTTCGTGAAAGCAGTTTCCCAAGCCTTGAAGGAATTCCCAATGATGAATTCGATGTGGGCAGGAGACAAGATCATCCAGAAAAAAGATATAAACATATCTATCGCCGTTGCTACCGAGGATGCACTATACGTCCCGGTCATTAAGCATGCAGATGAAAAAACAATCAAAGGCATCGGCCGTGACATCAATGATCTCGCCTCAAAAGTGCGTTCGGGCAAATTGAAGTCCGATGAAATGCAAGGCGGGACATTCACCGTTAATAACACTGGTTCATTCGGTTCGATCCAATCAATGGGGATTATCAACTACCCGCAAGCAGCAATCCTGCAAGTTGAATCGATTGTCAAACGCCCTGTCGTTATGAACGGCAATATGATTGCCGTGCGCGATATGGTAAACCTCTGTCTATCACTCGATCACCGTGTGCTTGATGGGTTAGTGGCTGGTCGTTTCCTTGCACGAGTAAAGGAAATCCTTGAAAACATCACATCAGAGAATACATCTGTCTATTAAGAAGCAGTAGAAAGCTGTCCCTCCAGTAAAGGAGACCACTGAAAGAAACCTATTAAATAGGATTATGTTTAAGCTGTTGATTTCCGTTCCGAGCGGACGCTTTCCGTGGGGCGGGCGGTAAGCCTCCTCGGTCGCTTTGCTCCACTGCGGGGTCTCACCTGTCCCGCTAATCCCACAGGAGTCGCCGCTCTCCAATTCAATCAACGGAATTCACTCTAATATATATAGGTATTAAATAAAAATATAAAATCCAAGCCAAGCGATTCATTTCCTTTCATCGGGGAATGAATCGTTTTTTTATTATATAGTCAACTTATTTAATGGAAGAGTGTTCTTCCCGATTATCTTCCGAATAAACCCCTAAATCCGATCATCGTAGATGCTATGCATATATAATTTCGCTATAACCAAAAATCACTAAAAGAATTAGGTTGTTTTCTTAAAGTTTGTTTTTTAAATAGGTTGTTTTCGTATAGATTGTTGTTTTAATATGTAAATTAAAGAGGGCTTCAGCGCCCCTTTTATTTACCAATTTAAACAATTAATCAAGAAGACCATTTCCAATATACTTAAAAGTATTTACATCGGCATAGATAATCACATTGTTTGGAGTGCCTTTGTTTTTAGTAGGGAAATCGATTAAATAGACTTCTTTCCCTTCATATGATTTATCATCGATTTCAGTTATCATATATTCATTCAAAGTAACTTTTGAGACCTTTCCATCCTTCCAAGTACCATCAATCCATTCTTTTTGTTTTGCCGATAATTGTTCCCAAATAATTTTTCTAACATCGTTTTCGTTTTTATCCTTATTGACTCGCTCTTTGTTACTAACATTGTTTTGGTCATCGCTATTCTTTGCTTGTTTAATCTGGTCAGAACAAGCGAATAAACCTAATAAGAGACAAAAGGATAGAATAAACAGAACGGTTTTCTTCAAACCACCACCTCCTTATTTAATTTGACGACCCATCTATCTCATACGTTACAACATGAAACAGACTTTTCTTTGTAATTATGCACTTCCCAACAATTTAACTGTTGTATTGTTCGATTTTGACACGCTGAAATAAGCATTTGCTCAACCTGTTTTTCAAATGCCAAGTTTTTTCCCTTATCAAGCTAGCGAAACCAATAGAGGTAATTATCCAGATACTTTGTCGCAACACCCTGAAACCGTTCCATCCAAGTCACTAAGCGATTATGAAAGTTATTGACGTGCTGAACGTGATATATGCCTTTCTTTACACGTTGTTTAAATCGCTCATTGACCATTTCGAGTTGGAATCCTTTCATCTCGGCAACTATATATTATTCTTTTCTGTATCCATACATAGCAAAGCAGACAGGGGAATCTATTCACCTATCTATTGGTTTAAAAGAGATTCGTTGATTGGAGCGAAAGGCGGCGACTCCTGCGAAAGCCGTCACGAAGAACGGCTTTTGCGAGCACAAGCGAAGCGTTGCGAGCAGGATGAGAAGGATGAGGCTGCCTTAATTTCTGCATAGAACGCAGAAATACGGCAAATCGAACCCTTCGCTGTTCGATTGGCTCAAGCCATGCCCGCGGAAAGCGTCCGCCTGTAGTGCAAATCAACATTATTCATAATGAAATCTAAAGGGGGGGCGTGCAAATTATATTACCCCAACATTTGCCGTAGAAAATTTCATTTTTCATTTCTTCTACTACTCCAGTAACTCTTTTGCGCTTTCAAACAACTGGCTAGTCAGGTAAACTATAAGTAGTTGAAGAATATTCAGATGCACTTTACATAATTTAGGGATGGCCTGAAAGCCCACTACTATGCTCAATATGAGAGGAGCAACCTAGATGACAATTGACAATATGAAAAAAACGAACTTTGAAAAAGCGGATTTGAAACAGTGGAAAGAACTTGCTGTCGACTCCCTGAAAGGGAAACCGTATGAAAAATTGAAGACATCAACATTGGAGGGCATTGAGCTTGAACCTCTCTATGTTGAAAGACCTGCCATCGATAACTCATCAATCGTCCGATCCATGAAACGAAATGCCGGTTGGATCATTGCACAGCAAACGATTGCTTACAGCGGTGATGAATTCCTGGAACAATTGAACGAATCAATCGAAAAAGGGAATGAAGCTATCGTATATGATGGGACTCATCAGCTTAACTGGAATGATGATCAGCTAGTACAATTGTCTTCATTTATAGCTCAATATCCAGTATTTCTTTTCAATGTCTGTAATGATGACACGATTTTAAGGGCATTTGATTTTGTCCATCATGAAGTGCGCGAGAAAGTAACCGGAATTATTCAAGTGGACGATTGGATCATGCCTGTCGGTTATACAAATATCCGGACTGCAGGGGCAGACCTATGGAACGCTCACCATCAAGGCGCCGATGCGGTCACTGAGTTGGCAATCGCATTGGCTGAAGCTTCTCGAATCGCAGCAGGCTCGGAAAGCTTTCATTCTTTTGCAGACAACTTCTTCGTCCGTTTTGCGATTGACACTCATTTTTTCATGGAAATTGCCAAACTTCGTGCTTTTCGAGTGCTATGGAAAGCGTTCGCACAAGCTTATGATGTTGATGAACCACCATTCATACCGATATTTGCAGTAACATCTCTGCGTTCTTTTTCAAAGCTCGATCCGTATGTCAATCTTCTTCGGGGGGGCAATGAAACATTCGCCGCTGTTTTGGGCGGGGCTGATATGATTCAAGCGCATCCGCATAATATATTGACCGGGCCCAATGCCAGCTCCATCCGACATAGCCGAAATATGCAACTCGTTCTAAAAGAAGAAACACATGTAGCAAAAGTTTCTGATCCCGCTGGCGGTTCTTATTTTATTGAACAACTGACAGAAGAGCTCGTAGAAAAGTCATGGAAACTGTTTCTGGAAATCGAAAGTAAAGGCGGTATAGATAAATTCCTTGAAGGCGGCCAATTACAGGAAAACTTATTAAAACTTCAAAGAGAGACTGCCGTAGGTAAACGAGCACTTATCGGCACGAATGTGTACGCTGAGCTTACGAAGACAAATTTTGATGATTGGAGTGGCTTATATCCGGTAGCCCGTTTGGCAGAGCCGTTTGAAAAACTCCGTCAATCATTTAGTGACAATCAACCAAAAACAATACTACTGACCTTCGGCGAACTGAAAGACTTTAAGCCTCGAGCGGACTTCGTAACTAGTTTCTTGGCTTCCGGCGGAATAGAGAGCAGTTGGAGTCCTGCATTCAAAAGTATTGAACAGGCAATCCAATGGTTGGATAGCGAAAAACCCGAATATGTAATTGTCTGCGGTAATGATGAAATTGTATCAGCCGGAATGGAAAGTCTCCTTGAAAAGCTGCCAACGGAAATCATGCTGGATGCGGCGGGGAAAATCGACGAAAAAACATTGAACAAATGGAAGCAACTCGGACTCAACGGCTTGATTTTCAACGGCCAGAACAAGCTAGAGAAATTGCAGGACATACTGACTTCGTGGCAAGGAGGGACCCGGAAATGAAAAAACCTGACTTCGATAAAGTTGATATTAGCAAACTGAAAACAGCTGTAGATCCTAGTGCAGACGATACGCCTTTTCTTACGAACGAAGGTATTTCGATCAAGTCAAGCTACACAACTAAAGATGTGGAAGGCATTTCTCATTTGGATGACATGCCGGGCATCGCCCCGAATACGAGAGGGCCATACCCGACCATGTATGTCGCACGACCATGGACTGTGCGCCAATATGCCGGTTTCTCCACGGCCGAAGAGAGTAATGCATTTTATAGAAGGAACTTGGCGATGGGACAAAAAGGCTTATCGGTAGCTTTCGACTTGGCAACTCACCGTGGATATGATTCAGATCATCCCCGGGTGACAGGGGATGTCGGAAAAGCGGGAGTGGCAATCGATTCTGTAGAAGATATGAAAATCCTTTTTGACGGGATTCCGCTTGACCAGATGTCCGTCTCCATGACAATGAATGGTGCCGTTTTGCCGATCATGGCTTTTTACATCGTTGCGGCGGAGGAGCAGGGCGTATCTCCGGAAAAGCTTGCAGGTACAATTCAAAACGATATATTGAAAGAATATATGGTGAGGAACACTTACATCTTCCCTCCAGAAATGTCGATGCGTATTATCGCTGATATTTTTGAATACACTTCCAAAAACATGCCGAAATTCAACTCGATTTCGATATCGGGATACCATATGCAAGAGGCGGGGGCAACGGCGGATATCGAGCTTGCCTATACATTGGCGGATGGGCTTGAGTACGTTCGTACCGGTTTGAAAGCGGGAATAGACATCGATTCATTCGCACCGCGTCTATCTTTCTTTTGGGCGATCGGTATGAACTACTTCATGGAAATCGCGAAAATGCGGGCGGCACGGAAAATCTGGGCGCAGATGATGCAATCTTTCAATCCGTCCAATCCTAAATCCCTTGCATTGAGGACACATTCCCAGACGTCAGGGTGGAGTTTGACTGAGCAGGATCCTTTTAATAATGTCACTCGCACATTAGTGGAAGCGAATGCTGCGGCAATGGGACATACACAGTCCTTGCATACGAATGCACTCGACGAAGCGATAGCACTGCCAACAGATTTCTCTGCACGGATAGCACGAAACACTCAATTGTTCCTTCAAGAGGAAACGAATATGACGAAGACAATCGATCCTTGGGGCGGTTCCTATTATGTAGAAAGGCTGACCGCTGACTTGATGGAAAAAGCATGGGAGCTCATCGAGGAAATCGAAGACTTGGGCGGAATGGCAAAGGCGATTGAGACCGGTTTGCCAAAGATGAAAATCGAGGAAGCAGCTGCCAAACGTCAAGCGAAAATCGACTCCCGCACGGAAACGATTGTCGGTGTGAATAAATACCGGCTTGAAAAGGAAGAGGCTATCGATATATTGGAGATCGACAACTCCGTCGTACGACAAAAACAAATCGCTCGCATTCATCAGATGAAAGAATTGCGCGATGAAGCCAACGTCACCGCCTCCTTGGAAGCACTGACGGAGGCAGCGCGCGATGGAAACGGAAATCTACTGGCACTATCGGTGACTGCGGCTCGTGCAAGAGCGACAATCGGAGAAATATCCGATGCAATCGAGAAAGTGTCCGGTAGACACAAAGCGGTTATCCGATCTGTAAGCGGCGTCTATAGCTCGAATTTCTCAAATGTAGATGAAATCCACGAAGTGAAGGCGATGGCTGACGAGTTTTTGGAAAATGAAGGCCGGCGTCCACGCATCCTCATTGCGAAAATGGGACAGGACGGCCATGACCGCGGGGCGAAAGTGATAGCTTCGTCATTTGCCGACTTAGGGTTTGACGTCGATATCGGTCCTTTATTCCAAACTCCGGAAGAGACTGCATTGCAGGCGGCGGAAAATGACGTCCATGTGATTGGGGTCAGTTCGCTTGCTGCTGGGCATAAGACGCTAGTTCCAGAGCTGCGCAATGAGCTAGCGAAAATCGGAAGGGAAGACATCCTGATCGTTGTCGGGGGAGTCATTCCCGCACAAGACTATGATTTCCTGCGGGAAAACGGTGCAACGGCCATTTTCGGTCCGGGAACGGTCATACCTGTTGCGGCGCAAAAAGTGATTGAGGACATCTATCGTGCGCTCGGTTACGAGGAAGTGATGGATTGAGCAAGAAGGAACATTTCCAGAATGACAGTGCAATGCATGTAATGAACGGCATTGAGTCGCGGCATGATGGCATGGTGGCGCATAAGCGCAAACGATTTGTGAGAAAAGAAAAGAATATTGACATCAATGGATTGTATGAAGAAATCAGCAAAGGCTCAAGACTGCACTTATCAAAGGCGATCACCCTTCTGGAAAGCCAGGCGGAACCGGATCAGAAGGCAGGGCAGGAATTATTAAAGAGATTGCTGCCGAATACAGGAAACAGCATTCGGATCGGTGTCACTGGAGTGCCCGGTGCGGGAAAGAGTACATTTATAGAAACGTTTGGACTTCAATTGGCTGAAGCCGGACATAAGGTCGCTGTGCTTGCCATCGATCCGAGTTCGACAGTGACAGGCGGGAGCATTTTAGGCGATAAGACTAGAATGGAGGCACTCGCAAAACATCCGAACGCCTTCATCCGTCCTTCGCCGTCTTCCGGAACTCTCGGAGGCGTGCATAAAAAGACGCGTGAAACGATGCTGCTTTGCGAAGCTGCAGGATATGACATCATTCTCATTGAAACGGTCGGCGTCGGCCAAAGTGAAACCGTTGTTAGGGGAATGGTCGATTTCTTCATGTTGCTCGTTTTGACAGGTGCAGGTGATGAGCTTCAAGGCATGAAAAAAGGGATCATGGAATTAGCTGATTGTATGATCGTCCACAAAGCTGATGGAGATAACGTAAAACTCGCTAGTAAGACGGTAAGGGAGTACCGCCAACTTCTCCATTTCCTCCAGCCGGCAACCCTAGGATGGACGACGACTGCATTGCCTGTGTCATCGCTGGAACGCACCGGCTTTAAAACAGTGTGGGAAACAATTAAAACGTTCCAGGTCGAAATGAAGGCAAGCGGAGTCTGGAGAGAAAGAAGGCAGTCCCAGACGAAAGATTGGTTCCATTCAATGATAAGGGATCGATTGATCGATAGTTTCTTTTCGCAGCAAGGGAAAAAAGAGTTGGTTACCGAACTCGAAAAACAGCTGCTTACAGGTGAAATGACAGTTGCAAGTGCGGTTGATAAGATACTTCCCATGAAGTGACTTCAATGCAAGCATGTTCGGCAAGACATCCGACTATGTTTTTAAGTCCGGTTTTTTGCAAGTGTACCAGCCAACTGCTATGATGAAAATATATTTTGAAAGGGGCCGATCCGAATGACTATGGATTTCAACTTTTATATGGAAGATATTACGAAGCAAGCACGGTCTGAAATGGAAGCAAGCGGGTATGAGCAACTGACAACTCCCGAGGAAGTGGAAGCGGCATTCAAACGACCAGGAACGACGCTCGTCATGGTGAACTCCGTTTGTGGATGTGCAGGCGGAATTGCGCGACCTGCTGCAGCACATGCTGTTCATTACGATAAACGGCCGGATCACCTAGTTACTGTTTTTGCGGGTCAAGATAAGGAAGCGACTGCATATGCACGCATGATTTTCGGTGAAGACCATCTTCCTTCATCCCCATCTTTTGCTTTATTGAAAGACGGGAAGGTTGTTGCAGAAGTCGGACGCTATGAAATTGAAGGACATGATCCGATGTCCGTCGTTACAAACCTGCAAAGCCAATTTGAAGAGCATTGTGAGGAAATATAAAAAACAGTCCCTCGGGACTGTTTTTTTTTACACTTATAAAAGAACGCTCAAACCAATCAGGACACTTGAAGCGACCATAGCGGCAATCATTAAATAGACAACGACTTTTTGTACTTTTTTATTGCTCATCGGACAAATCTCCTCGCATTATAGATACTTCCATTTTAACAGATTCCCTAAAATTCTCAAGATGTAGCGGATTTAAATAGAAAACGTTACAATGGATTGAAGGAGGCGTTCAAATGAAAAAAGTGGATCATATCGGAATTGCCATTAACGATTTGAATAATGCGCTGCCATATTACATAGAAACATTAGGATTGAAATTGCTTGGAATTGAAGAAGTTGAAAGTCAAAAAGTGAAAGTTGCATTTATCGATGCTGGAAATTGTAAGATTGAGCTCCTTGAGCCAATCGGAGAAGATGGAGCGATTGCGAAATTCCTTGAGAAACGCGGGGAAGGCATCCATCATATTGCGTTCGGTGTTTCTGACATACGGATAAGAATGGAAGAGTTGAAGGAAAAAGGCGTGCAATTGCTGCAAGAGGAGCCCAAGCCCGGCGCAGGTGGTGCTGAAGTTGCCTTCCTGCATCCGAAATCATCTTTTGGGGTGCTGTATGAACTATGCGACAAAGGGGATAAGCCGAATGGACATTTATGATAAAATCAATGAATTATACGACAGGAAACGGGAGATCGAACTAGGCGGAGGAGATGAGCGGATCGCCAGGCAGCATGAAAAGGGGAAATTGACAGCCAGGGAACGGATCAATCTATTGCTGGACGAAGGTTCATTTGTCGAGTTGAATCCTTTTGTCATACATAGGACTCGTGATTTTGGCATGGACAAGCAGATTGGGCCAGGAGACGGCGTCGTGACAGGATACGGGAAGATTGACGGACGTCCGGTTTACCTTTTCTCACAAGACTTCACAGTTTTTGGCGGCGCTCTTGGAGAAATGCACGCCATGAAAATTGCGAACGTCATGGACTTGGCCGCGAAGAATGGCGCACCATTCATCGGTTTGAACGATTCAGGAGGCGCACGAATTCAGGAAGGTGTCGTTTCACTCGATGGCTACGGTGAAATCTTTTATCGCAATGCGATTTATTCCGGGGTCATCCCTCAAATTTCCGTCATTTTAGGGCCATGTGCGGGTGGGGCGGTCTATTCTCCTGCCATCACCGATTTCGTATTCATGACGGACGAAACGAGCCAAATGTTCATAACTGGCCCGAAAGTCATTGAAACGGTGACAGGTGAGAAGATTTCATCCGAAGATTTGGGTGGATCGAAAGTACATAATTCCATTAGCGGGAACGCCCATTTCCGCGGCAAAGATGAGAAGACGGTTTTGGAACAAGTGCGTCATCTCCTATCCTATCTTCCGCAAAACAATAATGAAAAGACTCCTATGCTCGAAACCGAGTCGGAAGAAAATTATCGAAACGATCTGGCGGATGTCGTCCCTTACGAAACGATTCGCCCTTACGATGTACGCAAAGTCATCGAACAAGTCGTTGATGAAAATTCGTTTCTCGAAGTGCAGGCGGAATTTGCAAAGAATGCGGTTGTCGGTTTCGCCAGGATGAGAGGCGAGTCGGTAGGGTTGATATGCAACCAGCCGAAAGTGATGGCAGGAGGGCTTGATATCAATTCGTCCGATAAGATTGCCCGATTCATACGCACATGTGATTCATTTAATATCCCGCTAATTACGTTTGAAGACGTCACCGGTTTCTTCCCGGGAGTAAAGCAGGAGCATGGTGGGATCATCCGCCATGGCGCGAAAATCCTTTATGCCTATTCGGAAGCGACAGTTCCGAAAATTACTGTCATCTTGCGGAAAGCGTTCGGGGGTGCCTATGTCGCATTGAACTCGAAGGCGATCGGCGCGGATGTTGTCTATGCATGGCCGAATGCGGAAATAGCCGTCATGGGTGCGGAAGGGGCAGCAAACATCATATTTGCACGTGAAATTGCAAATAGCGATGACCCGGATTCGACGAGGGCTGACAAAATCGAAGAGTATAGGGCGAAGTTTGCCAACCCGTACGTCGCTGCTTCCCACGGGATGGTAGATGATGTGATAGATCCAAGGGAGACACGCATCAAACTTTTGCAGGCGCTTGAAATGATGAGGAATAAGCAAGAGACGAGACCGAAGAAAAAGCACGGCAACATACCATTGTAAAGGAACGAAGACGAAGGAGAGAGATGCATAGTGAATGCACAACGGCTATTGGATGAGTTTTTTGAGCTAGTACAAATTGATTCCGAAACGAAGCATGAAGAAGGAATTGTAAATGTACTGAAGGAGAAAATGGAGAGTCTCGGTTTTACAGTTATTGAAGACGACACAAAAGAAGTCACTGGACATGGCGCGGGAAACTTGATCGCAACATTGAAGGGCACCGTCGAAAGTGCTGATCCGATCTACTTTACTTGCCATATGGATACGGTCGTTCCAGGCAAGGGGATCAAGCCTGAATTGCGTGAGGACGGATACATTTATTCGGATGGAACGACGATTTTAGGTGCGGATGATAAAGCTGGAATTGCCGCTTTATTTGAAATGGCAAGAGTGTTGAAAGAAGAAAATATACCGCACGGGGATATCCAATTCATCATAACGGCAGGCGAAGAAAGCGGACTAGTGGGAGCGAAGGCGATGGATCCATCGCTGTTTAAAGCCAAATATGGTTATGCTGTAGACAGTGATGGGAAAGTAGGCGGCATTGTAACTGCAGCCCCTTATCAGGCCAAACTATGGACGACGATACATGGCAAGACGGCCCACGCCGGAGTGGCTCCTGAGAAAGGCGTTTCAGCAATCAATATCGCTGCCAAGTCGATTGCAGCGATGACGCTTGGCCGTGTGGATTCGGAGACGACTGCAAATATCGGGCGTTTCGAAGGCGGACAGGCGACGAATATCGTTTGTGACGAAGTCAGGATTTTAGCGGAAGCCCGCTCCATCAATGAAGATAAGCTGGAAAAACAGACTGCCCATATGGTGGAAACATTTGAAAAGACGGCAGCTGCTATGGGCGGTAATGCTGTAACGGAAGTTAAGCTTATGTACCCTGGTTTCAGCTTCGATGAAGATGCGGAAGTTGTGCAAACGGCAATGGAAGCGATCCGTAATGTAGGAAGAGAACCTGAACTCATGACAAGCGGTGGCGGAAGCGACGGCAATGTATTCAATGGAGCAGGCGTGCCGACTGTGACATTATCGGTCGGCTATGAGGAAATCCATACAAAGAACGAGCGGATGCCAGTGGAAGAATTGAATAAACTCACTGAATTATTGATTGAAATTGTACGCGTTGCTTCGACTAAGGGGATATGAGTGATGAGCGATATGAAAGCGGTTATCATTCAATGCGGTCAAGAGGAATACGCTTTGCCCGTCGATACAGTCGTCTCGATTGAAAAACTGGAACGGACAAATCCGATCCCGCATCTGCCCGATTATATGCTCGGATTGATGAAAATCAGAGGTGAATTGGTTCCGATTTTGGATTTCCAACAGATTCTTTACGGAAATTCGGCAAAAAATGATCCGAATGCAAGGATTGTAGTCGTGCAAACCGAAAAGCTGTTTATTGGATTGCTCGTTCTTGACGCAAAAGAGATATTGGATATCCCTGAAAGTAAGTTGACTTCATCAGGTTTGATGGCCTATTCAAAAACGCCATATTTCAAGACAGTCGCAAATCTGGAAGATCGGTTGATCACCGTTGTCGATGCTGAAATTCTCTCACGTACATTGACGGGGATGGATCAAATCGGGCAATATATGCAAACAATAATAGAGAAATGATGTAGTACCGGATGGCTTCATCCATCCGGTTTTTTGAATGAAGCGATGGAGGTGAGGCAAATGACATCTGTCCCGAATACACAGGCGAAAGTCATTCTTCATCTTGATATGAACAGCTTTTTCGCTTCCGTCGAACAGGCGTATGATCCGAAATTGAAAGGGATACCGATGGCGGTTGCTGGAAATCCTAAAGAGCGACGCGGCATTCTGGTCACGTGCTCATACGAGGCGAGGGCGCTTGGCATTTACACGACGATGTCTGTCGGCGAGGCTAGACGGATTTGTCCGGATCTTGTCATCGTGCCGCCCGACTTTGAAAAATACCGGGTTGCCTCCAACGCTGTTTTTACGATTTTGAGATCATATACAGATCTAGTCGAGCCTGTTTCGATCGATGAAGCGTATATCGACATAACAGATATAGGTGGGTTGACAAATGCCGTGCAGATTGCAGAACATATGCAACGGCGAATCTTTCATGAATTGGATCTGCCTTGCTCCATCGGAATCGCTCCGAATAAGTTTTTGGCGAAGACTGCTTCAGATATGAAAAAACCGATGGGGATAACGATTTTACGGAAAAGGCAAGTGCCCGATGTCATCTGGCCGTTGCCTGTCATAGAAATGCATGGGGTCGGCCAAAGCACTGAAAAACGCTTGAATGAGCTCGGCATAATGACTATCGGTGATTTGGCGAAAGCAGACGAAACAATAATCAAAAGCAAATTGGGCAAAAACGGCAACAGACTGCGAAACCGGGCAAACGGGATTGATTACCGGCCAGTCGATCCGGATGCGGCGGAGGAAAGAAAAAGTGTCGGCAGCTCAACGACATTGCCGGTCGACGAAACGGAACTGTCTGTATGCCTTGAAATATTCAAGCGGTTATCTGTTAAAGTCGCACAGCGACTAGACAGGCTGCAACTAGCGGGCACGGTCGTCATGATCCAAATGAGGACATCAGACTGGCGAAACTTCACGAGAAGCCGTACAGTACTTAATCCGCTTTATAAAGCGGAAGATTTGTACAAGGAAGCCGCTGAACTGTTTCAACGGCATTGGGAAAGAGATCCGATTCGGCTTCTAGGTATTACGGTTTCAAATGTCATTCCGATGAACGAATTGAATGAGCAATTATCATTCGATAATTTCGAACTGTATGCCAAAGAAGCGAAACTGGATGATCTCGTCTCGGAACTCGAGAAGAAATTCGGTCCGAATTCCGTTAAACGGGGGCTAAGAGAAAGGTAGGCGATTAAATTGGAATTGTTTTTCTTAGGAACCGGAGCCGGCATGCCATCAAAGCAACGGAATACATCGTCTCTGATTCTTAACCTATCTGCAGAGCAAGCCGGCTATTGGATGTTTGATTGCGGAGAGGCTACTCAGCATCAATTGCTTAGAACTTCCATAAAACCACGGAAAATAAATAAGATTTTTATTACACATCTGCATGGCGATCATATTTTTGGGTTACCCGGTTTCCTTGGATCCCGTTCGTTTTTAGGCGGCGAAGAAGAATTGGTCATTTACGGACCTGTAGGAATTAGAGAATGGATCTTGACCTCTCTTCGTGTAACGAAAACACATTTGACGTACCCTTTGAAAATCGAAGAGATTGAAGAAGGCGTAATCTTTGAAGATGATCAATTCATAGTACGTACACAAGAACTCCAGCATGTTATCCAATGTTACGGTTTTAGAATCGAGCAGAAGCCGTTGCCTGGCAAGCTGCTTGTAGAGAAGGCATTCGAATCGGGAGTTCCAAAAGGACCTATGTTGAAAAGATTGAAAGATGGGGAAGACGTCGAGCTGGACGATGGGCGTATCGTTTATAGCGACGACGTGACGGGTGAACCGCAAAGTGGGTTTACAGTAGCTGTTCTCGGGGATACACAGTACTGTTCATCTGCTGTTGAATTGGCGAATGAAGCTGACATTCTCGTCCATGAAGCCACTTTCGACAACGAGACCGGAGACCTTGCAAAAGACTATGGACATTCAACGATAGGCGATGCTGCACGGACAGCTGAAGAGGCAAATGTGAAGGCGTTAATCGCAAATCATATTAGCGCACGCTTCATGCCAGCCGATATTGCCAATCTCCAAGAGCAAGGCAGCACAATTTTCCCGAACATCCATATTGCAGAAGACTTCAGCCATTTCGAGTGGGTAAATGAACAGTTGATTAAAAAGTAAAGCTGCCGCAGTCCTTGTTGACAAGCGGCAGCTTTTCTAGATTTCAAAAGTTCCATCCACGGTCATACTGTTTAGGCGGCTCGATTGCCACACCCAATTCCTTCGCGGCGGAATATGGCCAATACGGATTGCGGAGCAATTCACGAGCTAGCAGAACGACATTTGCGCGTTCATTCTTTAAAATCTCCTCAGCTTGCAGCCCCGTGGTAATCAAACCGACGGCACCTGTCGCAATACCGGTTTCTTTTCTGATCTGTTCGGAAAACGGCACTTGGTAGCCAGGGTATGCGTCGATCTTCGCAGGAACGACAGCACCAGAACTCACATCGATCAAATCGACATCTTGTGTTTTCATCCAATTTACCATTTCGATATATTGGGAAGTCGACATTCCGCCATCCGCGTAATCTTCTGCAGATATCCGTACGAATAAAGGTCCGTCCCAGACCGAACGAACAGAATCAATTATCTCGCGTAAAAAGCGATAACGTTTTTCGGAAGGTCCGCCATATTCGTCCGTTCTTTCATTTGCCAGCGGCGAAAGGAATTCATTGATTAAATAGCCATGGGCGGCGTGCAGTTCGATGACGTCAAATCCTGCTTTCTTTGCCCGGATTGCTGCATCCTTAAAAGCGTCAATCGTTTCACGGATTTCCGCAAGCGACATCTCGACGGGCGTTTTATATTGTTCATTGAAGCGAATGGCGCTTGGCGCATAAATATCGCCTTCCACTGTAGCCTTTCTGCCTGCATGGGCGATTTGGATGCCAGTCTTTGCTCCATGTTGTTTCATGAGGCGGACAATTTCGGAAAGTCCTTCCACATGGTCATCGCTCCAAATGCCAAGGTCGCGATCTGAAATCCTGCCTTCCGGCAATACAGCTGTCGCTTCCACGATTATGAGTCCAACTTGCCCGACAGCACGGGTGGCATAATGGATCTTATGCCAATCCTCGACTTTGCCATCAAAGTTATGGCATGAATACATGCACATCGGTGCCATGACAATCCGATTTTTAAATTCAACCCCGCGAATTGTATAAGGTGTAAATAATTTTGCCAATTCGATTACCTCCTCTTTCTTATCACTGAGACAGTGCGCCCAGTTCCCGCGAACGCCTTTCCGCACTTAGTAGGCAGTCATGAATCGTCTCTTTGAATAAACGAGCCTCAAGAGCCTTTAATCCGGCTTCCGTTGTTCCGCCCGGGCTTGTCACATTCTTCCGTAACTGTTCAGGCTCTTCGCCGGTTTGCCGTAACATCGCGGCAGCCCCTTCGAACGTCTGGATGATCAGCTCGCGTGCCACTTCATTGGAAAGCCCAATTGCAATTGCGGCTTCTTCCAATGCCTCCACCATATAATAAACATATGCCGGGCCGCTGCCGGATAAAGCCGTCACTATATGTAACTTATCCTCATCGACTTCTTTCACAACACCAATGGATGACAGCAGTTCTAAAATACGGTTTCGCATAGTTACATTCACTAAAGCATTCATTGAAACACCGCTTGCGGATTTTCCAATGGTGGCCGAAGTATTTGGCATGGAACGGGCGATAGGGCGAAAGCCTAGACCATTCTCAATTGTATTGATCGACACGCCGGCGATTACGGATAAAACAGCCGCATCATCATTGATGTAATCGGCAATATCATCCATCGCTAGTTTGATGTCTTTCGGCTTTGTCGCCAATACGATAAGTTCTGCATTCTGCAATGCAATTCGATCCTGACAAACGATAGAAACCCCATACGTTTTCTGCATGTGGGCAAGCCTCTCATCATCCGATTTATTCATTACATATATATCAGCAGGCAGCATGACTTCATTAGCAAGTATACCAGCAATGATTGCCTCCGCCATGGAGCCGGCTCCTACGAACACTAGCTTTCCCATCCTCATCCGTCCTTTCATGTGAATAAAAAAAGCGCTTCCGTCCCGATATAATCAGGACGAAAACGCATGTTTCCGCGGTACCACCTAAATTTGCCGGAGTCAATCCAACACAACTTACTAGCTTTCGTAACGTGAAAGGGACGGCCATGTTTCCATGGCAGCTCAGAAGCAGGTTCGGGGCAGGAGAGGGATAGCGGCTCTCAGTCGTTGGCCGGCTTTCCTGTTTCCTTCACTGCCACTACTTGTCTTCTTCAACGCTCTCGTATTGTGAATTACAGTGATTATTGCATGTTATCAAACAAAAGTCAACGATTACAATAGATCTTGAAATAGATAAACGGTGCCTGCGAGGAGGGCTATAAGTAGAACGATGAACATAACTTTCCACACACTGATCGGGGCTTTCCCGCTTACTTTTCCCGTCTGGCCATTCACAAGGAACCGGTATACATTATTGTTGAAAGTGAAGGAGGATATCCAAAGCGGCAGTAAAATATGTTTGAATGTTATGTCGTCATATGACGTATCCACCTGCACAATTCGCACTTCGTCGCCAGTTTCCTGACGTAATATGCCATTCCGTATCCTATGATCGATAATACTACGTGCTGAAAACCAGCCTTCTTTTAACGGAATCGAATAACGCTCTGCGAGGAAGCCCGATAAATATTCTGTTCTATAGTCCAGTAAGCCTTCAAGTTGAAAAGGCTCCACTTTATCAATCAAACCGGAGGCGACATTGCGTGACGCCTTCACTAATACATCATCGAAGAAATTAGTATAGGTCCCATATTCGGTCCGCCATCTGATTTTCCTGACCTGTTCTGTAACTTGCTCCATCTTACCGTCGCGATGGACCGTACGTGTCTCCATTACATAATAATATGTGCCGATCCTAACCGTATAAGCGGTGTTGGTATGAGAGTCAAACGTCCAATAAGGGATATAGGCTCCATTGATCTTTTTCAGCTCATAATCCTTTTTCAACCTGGAAGGAGCGAAATATCGTTTGGAGATCCATTTTTTGAATTTCTCAACAGCCTCATCCTTCGAGATTTGAAAGGGAAGCACCAATGCGGGTTTGATACCTGCATCATGATCCGTGACTGCAATATGAGAAGAACCGCAAAAGGTGCAGAAATCGGCAACTTTATCATTGTCCAAAAGAGTTTCCGCTCCGCAATTATCACATTGGAACACCCGTTTTTCATTGCTCCAACTATGGTCTGCCAGATCTAATGCATCCAAATAGTCATGTTCTGTCGTGTTTTCACGAGTGGCTTCAATTTCAACTTCAGTCCCGCAAAAAGGGCATTTCAAACCGCGGGAAACAGGGTCATATACGGTATTTCCTCCACAGGAATTACATTGATTCACTTCAGTTTCTTCAATCTTCCCATCTTCAACGAATTCATTCTCCACATTCGTCATCCCATCACCCCGTTACGATTAGCCATCAAGGCCCTCTCCGCAATCTCCACAAAACTTTGCAGCGGGACCATTAATTGCTCCGCATCCCGTACATTTCTTCTCTGTCACTTGTTTTGCGCCGCATTCTCCGCAGAATTTCGCTCCTTCTTTAATTTCCGTATGGCAATTGACGCAAGGAACTTTCTTTTCTTGAACCGAATTTCCGCATTCCGGGCAGAATTTTGCGGTCGTCTTAATTTGCGCCTGACAGTGCGGGCAAGCCTTTTTTTCCGGTTCTGCCGAAGATGCTGTCTGCTGATTCGCAGTGAAGGCTCCGGCCATTGCATTACCGATTGCAGCGCCAGCACCGATTCCGGCACCTGTTGCAGCCATGCCGCCGCCTTCATTTCGGGCTGCTTCACGGATAGCTTCTGCGGCCTGGTATTGCGTATACGTATTCATGTTCCCTAGGACGCCCATCGTTGTCCGCTTGTCCATTGCCTCCTCGACTTCTTTTGGCAGGGACAAGTTTTCAATATATAGGGAAGTGATGTCGAAGCCGAATTCGGCGAAGCGCTCTTTCATCTTCTCCCGTCCCTGGATGCTCAGTTCGTCGTAATACATGGCTAGGTCAAGCGCCGGAATTTGCGATTCGGCAAACAGGTCCGTCAATCCGGATAGAATCATCTTCTTCAAATGATTTTCAATGCTGCTCGTATCATATGAACTGTTTGTACCAAAAAGCTCCTTTAAAAAGCGCACAGCGTCGGATACTCTATATGAATAAATGCCGTAGCCGCGCAGGCGAATCATTCCAAAATCAGCGTCACGCATCATGATCGGATTGGAAGTTCCCCATTTTTGATTTATGAACTGCTTTGTATTCACAAAATAGACTTCAGCCTTGAAGGGAGAATTGAAACCGGTTTTCCAAGATTTAAGCTTCGTCAATACAGGCAAGTTTTGCGTATATAAGACATGATGTCCAGGAGTGAACACATCGGCGATTTCTCCCTCATTTACGAATACAGCGACTTGCGATTCGCGGACGATTAGACTCGCGCCCATTTTGATTTCATTGTTTTGTACCGGGAAGCGGTACACCATTGTATTAGTATTTTGGTCCGTCCATTCTATTACTTCGATGAATTGGCTTTTGAAAAAATTGAAGATTCCCATATCCGTCCCCCTCTAAAAAAGTTGTTGTCTTTATAGTATACTACGGATTCAGTGAGTAAAGGTTTCAAGAAAATGGGTTTATCTAGAGTGACGAGACTTTGGAAAAGAGGTACAATGGACTGAATTACCATTCATTACTACTAAATCTGATGGATCTTGAAGGAGTTTACCTATATGATACATAAAATCGAAATTCCGACGCCTTTTGCTGTCGGGGATGTAAATGCATTTGTCGTAAAAGGAGATGCTTTATCGCTTGTAGACGCGGGACCTAAAACTCCAGAAGCCTATGAAGCGTTAAAACGGGGCCTAAACGAAATCGGTTATACATTTAATGATATAGAGCAGGTTATTTTGACGCATCACCACCCCGATCATGCAGGTTGGATGGATGCTTTCGACAAGGCGGAGTTGATCGGTCATCCGTACAACGACCTCTGGCTTAAAAGGGATCAATCATTCATGGAATACCACGACCGTTTTTATTTGCAACGCCTGATAGAAGAGGGCGTTCCGGAAAGCTATTTCAATTGGGTGGAAAAGATGAAGCGGCCAATCCGTTTGATGGGGGACAGGACGTTGGACAGGATAATTGGGGAAGGCAACGAGTGGACAGGCCATCCTGGCTGGATTGTCATGGAAACGCTTGGACATGCTCAAAGTCATATTGTACTTTTTAATGAAAAGACGGGTGAGATGATTGGGGGCGATCTTGTTCTTGCAAAAGTATCGTCCAATCCTTTGATTGAACCTCCTGCAAACCGGGAAGCGGAACGGCCGAAATCACTATTACAATACAATGCCTCGTTGAAACGTCTTTTAGAATTGCCGATTGACGTCGTTTATGGCGGTCATGGAAATGAAGTGCGGAATATCCGTCCGCTGATCGAATCGCGTCTACTGAAACAGCACGAACGGGCAATGAAGGTGCACGCCATGCTGAATGAAGGAAGCAAGACGATCTTTGAACTGACACAGCAATTATTCCCCACTGTCTATGAAAGGGAACTGGGTCTGACATTATCTGAAACTATCGGGCAAACGGATTATTTATTATCAAAAGGATTTGTACGAGAAACGATAGGAGAAGGCGGTATTTTGTATTATGAACAAACGTAAGACAGTTTTAATAACTGGGGCAACGAGCGGTGTCGGGTATGCAACTGCAATGCGGCTATTGTCAAATACCGACCGATACACCGTTTTTGCAACTGGAAGGGCTCCGGACAAACTTTGGGAGTTGCAGAACGAAGGGGCAATTGCAATTCCTGCTGATATTACAAATAAAGAAGAGATGCAAAGCCTATTGGGACAGACCGGCCCATTGGACATCGTCATTTTTTCAGCTGGAGTAGGACATTTTGAAGCAGCGCATCTACTCTCTGACGAAGCGATCCGCTCAATGATGGATACTAATTTCATTGCTCCTGTTGAACTGACGAAGCGCGTCCTTCCTCAGATGATGGAACAACAGGAAGGGCATCTCATTTACATTGGTTCGCAAGCCGGAAAAGTAGCGACGCCAAAGGCTTCTGTATATGCAGCATCCAAGCATGCCTTGATCGGATATACAAACGCGCTGCGCATGGAAGTCGCGCCATTCGGCATCAATGTTTCTGTCATACATCCGGGTCCGATCGACACGCCATTCATAGATGGTGCAGACAGAACAGGAAACTATCGTTCATCGCTCGGCAAGCATCTTTTGAAAGTCGGCACTGTTGCAGATGCGGTCGTCCAAACCATCGCAAAACCCGTCCGCGAAATTAATTTGCCCGGAATTATGGGTATTACGAGCAAACTGTACGGAATTGCACCAGAAATGGTTGAAAAAGTGGGTCGCAAGTATTTCATGAAGAAATAAATAAGCTAGGAATGCGTAATCCTGCAAAATAAACGAATAAAAAGAGCATGATCCAAACTTCGGACCATGCTCTTCTTTCCGCACCGGAAAATTTGATTGTTTGTTCCCTTGCTTCAAACCGTTCTTCCTGACAAACCTAAACGCCCGTCAGTGCAGTCTGATCTTACTGATCCCTTACTTTAAAAAGTGTGGTCCTTTTCGTGACCGACCATAATGGGTATCAGCCTCAAGTTGCACTTCCACAAAAAACCTACCTCTTACCGTACTAAAGTGAGTGGCCGGAGCTATAACAAAATTCCCCGGACGAGTGTTCCACTTGCCAGTAAAGCAAATTTTCCGCCAAGGCTGTGCAAATCTCCGTGGAATCGACAATCAATCAATCTCCTCCACTTTCGTTCTGCCTTGTACTCTACAAATACCCGCAAACTTCATAAGTTAAACATCTTTTACGAAAATTTTTTTATTCACTTTACCTATTTTTATTTGCCATCTGTTCCTGTGCAAGCCGGATCATTTCTTTTACCATATTTCCGCCAATCGGTCCACCAATTTTCCCGGCTTGCTCGGATGTTAATTTGCCATTGTTTCCATCCGAAAAGGGGATACCTAATTCTTTGGCAATTTCATATTTAACTGAATCAGGATGTTCGGCATCGACCGAATACCCTTTTGATCTCATAACATCCACTTTTAGTTGATCCAATTGTTTGCGTGCCTCGGGAACTAAAATACGATTTTTGCGTCCCATCCACATCATCTCCATTCACAGGTAGTCTTTCCCGAAAGTGAAAAATGATAATGGATGAATTGAAATGCGGTTTCGGGAATGCATTAGCATTCCAACATGTTATACTAAACGAAATGAAACAAATAACCATACCGATTTGAAACTGGAGGTGAGCTTGGATATGAAAACTGTGACGGTCAAACATATCGTAAAGCGATTCTCATTGGAAGTTCTTGTTGGACACCATATGCTAGATAAAATCCTGAAAAAGACCAAAGTCAGAAGACCGGGCTTGGAATTCATGGATAAATTCGATTTTATTGCAACAGAGCATGTCCAAATTCTTGGAAAGAATGAAATCAATTATTTACATACGCTCACAGATAGTGAATGCAAGCATCGAATCGCTAATATTGTCCAATACGATCCGCCGTGCATCATCATTACCTCAAATCAGGCGGAGCCACTAGGATTACGGCAATATTGCACTGAGGAACATATACCTGTCTTGCGGACGCCTGACTCGACGAGCGAAATGAGTGCGAAACTGGATGCTTACGTCACGAAAGAAATGGCTCCTGAAATTGCGGTCCATGGGGTGTGCGTCAATGTAGCGGGGATCGGAATACTTCTCCGTGGCAAGTCTGGGGTAGGGAAGAGTGAAACGGCACATACATTGATTGGCAGGGGACATCGATTGATTGCAGACGATATCGTCGTGCTGAAAAAACTGAGTCCGCAAACGCTTCTGGGAACACATGACGAAAAGAACAAGGAATTCCTGGCGTTGCGAAGCATTGGCCTTCTCAATGTCGTCAGGCTTTATGGACGTGCAGCCTTTCAGGAAGAGAGCCGAATTGCGCTCGATATAGAATTGACCGAATGGAAGGATAATGCATTGAATAATGAACTTGAATTAGATACGAAATTCAAGACATATATGGACGTTCCGATTCCGCATATCCAAATCCAGTTGCAGCCTGGAAGAGATGTGGCGGGCTTGATTGAAGCCGCAGCGAATAACTGGTACTTACAACAGCAAGGGTATAGTGCCGCTGAAGAATTCAAGAAGAGGCTGGAATCCGAATTTGATGAATGAAGCCACGGAAAAGAGGTCTCTCATGAAACAGCAGATGAAAATAGTGTTGGAAATGGATGATATGCAGTGTCAAAACTATATGAAGATACATGGCGAGGAACTTTTTGAGGCAATGCTCACAAATCTTGGATCCCCGGATGGCGAGCTGCGCGATGAACTAATCTATAGATTGCTCGTGAAATTGCTTAACGGGCAACATTTGGACACGAATCAATTAACCGGTGCTCTTAAAATGTTAATCACAGACCAATATTTATTCGCATCAATTGGTGAAAAGGGCTCTGATGATGTGTTTATCCGCTCATTTTCAACGCTTTGGCTTACCGGATTATTTTGGTTGGATCAAGAACATCCTTTCATGGATTCTGAGCTAAGAAGTAAAGCGTTGGAGAAGTGTGCAACCTATCTATTACAAGAGCGAGATACTCGCGGATTTGTTGAAGGCAAAGGATGGGCGCATAGCATCGCCCATGGCGCGGATTTAGCCGCGATGATTGCAAGTCATCCTTTATTGGAAAAAAGACTGATTCCCATTATTCTAGAAGGCGTGACTTCTTGCTTTTGGAAAGGCAGCGTCTACACCGATGATGAGGATGAGCGTTTAGCTGCCATCTTTATGTCATTGGCAAAAAGTGATTATCCTGAAGAAATCTTAATTGAGTGGATGGAGCAAATTTTTGATAAATTGGATAGAAAAACACCAGAAAAAGGATACTCCAAATCTTTTTACCACGCGCGGACGAACATTCTGCAATTCATGAAAACATTGTATTTTGCTTTGAAAAAGTCCAAACGATATCCTAAGTTGCAAAGCACGGCTTCTTTTTTCATTCAGAAGTGGCAGAATGCATAAACATAACCTAAAAACCGATGGGGTAATCCATCGGTTTTTAGCTATTAATGTCTCTTGGCAGTTAAGACCAAGAGACTTTTTCTATTACTGCTATTTAATGCTTGGTTCCACTGTCACTACAACATTTCCTTGCAAAGCCCTGCTGATCATACAGGAAGTTTCCGCTTTTTCAACCAATCGCTCTACAATATTCCGCTTGTCAGCCATACCTTCAGCTAAAATAATTTCCGGCTTATGTATGATCTTTTTATATGTAACGACTCCATTTGAGAAGTCCACTACTCCGATTGATTCCATCTTCAGACTTTCCTTTTCCACTCCGCTTCTCTCCATCATCGCGGCTAGCGTGATGATATAGCATGTTGCGGCTGCACCAAGCAACATTTCATCCGGATTCGTTCCGATGCCAGGCCCATCCATTTCGGTTGGTATGGATACTTCCTTCTTCAAGTTCATCGTTTCGATTGTACCGACATCATTGCGTAAACCCGGCCAGTTCGCCTTGAGATGAAAATAATGTTCTGCCATATACAAAACCCCTTTCTACCGTATTAATTATATACCATGCTTGAGCGCTTTCCATCATGAAGGTTCGAATGGTAAAGTATGGGGAGTAGTACTACTAGATAAGATTGGTGTGATTCATTTGGACAAACAAGATTTGCTGTTGCTTTTTGACAAAGAGCTTCGTAGGGACTTACAATCCCCCGGTTACCAACGTGAAGAAAACGAATATCTCGTCCGACATGTCTCGATGCATGGAGATAGAGGATTCATTATCCATTCCAATCTCAATGAAGATAATGCAAGGAATGTAATTCAGGAAGAGATTAACCACTTTAATCGCCTTGGCGTAGGATTCGAATGGAAAGTGTATAGTTATGATAAGCCTGAGCATTTAAAGGGAATTCTCGAGGAAGAAAACTTCAGTATTGAACCTCGGGAATCTCTCATGGTTTTGGAAATTAAAGACTTGCAACCACATTCACATTGGGATGAGCAGACGTATATAAAGGAAATTGAAGATGAGAAGGGAATCCGGGAGATCATATCTCTAATAGATACCATTTGGGAAGAATCGCATGAAGAACTAGGGGACCGGTTATGGAGAGACAAGCAAAATGACCCTGAATCTCTCTTTCTGTATGGAATATACGATGAAAATCAACTGGTCAGTGCTGCATGGATGTATTTTGAAAAGAATTCTTCATTCGCAAGCCTATGGGGCGGCTCAACATTACCTAATTATCGGGGAAAAGGATATTATTCATCCTTATTATCAGTTCGAGCGAATAAAGCAACGGAAAAGGGATATCGATATCTTACTGTCGACGCAAGTCCTATGAGCAAGCCGATTTTAGAAAAACACGGCTTCCTTTGCCTTGCTTACTCTTATGGTTGCCAATCACCGGAACCTCCTCAAAGTTAAATCTTAGCGAGCCCAGAAAAAGGGCTCTTTGTCTTTAATATAAAGCTTTTGGTTTCCTTGTGAATTTAACATATACAACGTAAAACAACACAGCGCTCAAAAGACGCAACGCAGAATTAATATACATAGCCACTTCAACACCTAGTTGTTCCAGCAACCAAATGCCGATTTGTGGAGCTGCGAAGGCGACTATCGACAACAGAACATTATAGGTCGTTATACAATATGTCCTGACATGATCAGGGGACTGTTCCAATAACAAATTGAATAATAATAAGACAATGCCAGCCAGGAAAAATCCCGATGAAGTCTGGACCAGTGCAATATAGTACAAATTTGTCGAAAGTACCGTCAGAAACGGAGTCGTCGCCATCCCAATCGCAGCCCATACAAAAACTAATGTGTTCGACCTTTTTTCCGCCCAGTTCTTCCATAGAGGAAAGGAGAGGAACTGAGCCAACATGTTGCCGACAGCGAACATACTTACCCAGAAGATTGTCACTCCGACATATCGTACATGATATATATTGAAAATCCCCCAAGCCATTTGCCAGGCAAAATTAAAGAAGAGTGCCGCAATCAGGAATGCTACGTATTTCTTATACTTGAAAATAGACCAATCCATCGTTTTCTTTTTCGCTGTCAAACCATCTATCTTTGTTGGTTCTTCCTCATGTTTTAGCAATAAGAAGACTTCGAGTATCCCGAAACAAAAAGCTATCCCAAATAACAGTTGGTAGGCTGTCACACTCGAGGATGCATCTTTCATTAGAATCCCAATTAGAAGCGTGGAAATCAATCCGACAATCGTCAACAATCTATTCCGATCACTGAAAAATGCTCCACGCATTGATTCCTCGACAAGCCCGCTAATGAAAGTTTGCCAACCTATATTGGCAACTGTATTTGGCAAACTCATGAATGCAATAATGGCTAAAAAAACCCAAGAATGCATCGAAGGGGAAGGCAAGTATACAATACCGATGATTAGCAGAAACATAAGTCGTGCCATCAGGACGGACATAGCGACTAACTTTTTCTGTTGTTGTGCCCGATTCAATAGAATTGCAGCAGGAATCGTCATGATCAGTGCCATTAGTGGGGGCAACGAACTGATCAAGCCAACTTGGTAATTTGTCGCGCTAAGCATGGTTATTGCGAAAATCGGAAAAAAGTTGTTTGAAAAATTTAATGCGATGGTCGAAGCCATTCCATGGTAAATGCTGATTTTCTCATTGTATGTGCGCATAATCTCTCCACGTTTCTATTCATTTAGCAACCTGTTAATCTGAATTATATACTTCGCTACACGAAATACAAGACTCTTTTATAGCGGATCGGAAAATTCATATCAAATACAACTAAAGCATACTTATTATTGTGTTTCATTTTTAATTGATAAATCTTCTCATTTCAAGTAAAATGTATTTGAGAAAGATTCTCAAACGTGGAGAAGGTAGAGAGGATGAAGTTCATGCTTCGTATTATCATAATGGCGTTGTTTGCAGGTTCCATCACAAGCATTTCAGCAATATCCTTTTTTAAGGGATTTGACTTGGAAGGGGCATTGGTCGGACTTTCTTCCCTCGTCTTTTTATTTGGAATAACATCTTTTTTCTATAGCGAATACAAAAAACAGTTGATCAGATCATAGACACCAGTCTCGCTGGTGTTTTTTTAATGGTCATTCAAGGAATTTTTTTCGTAAATGAAGTATAATCAAATAGCTATTCTGATCTGTGATGAGGAGGTACTTATGTTTTTTATTGAATTTAAACGAATCCTAGTCGTCATATTCGGCTCTTTGCTAATGGCGGTTTCTTTGAATTTTTTCCTGATCAATGCAAACGTCTATGCAAGTGGATTCGCAGGGGCTGCTCAGCTTGTTTCAAGCATCCTGGTTGATCAAATCGATATTTCAATCAGCACCGGTATTCTACTATTTCTATTCAACATACCTGTAATTATTTTGGGATGGTTCAAGGTTGGCAGAGGATTTACGATTTATAGCATCGTCTCGGTTGTTTTTACTACAATATTCCTCGAAATTCTGCCGATTCTTTCACTTTCAAATGACATTATCCTGAATGCAGTTTTCGGGGGAGTGATTGCGGGCGTAGGCGTAGGCATCTCGCTGAAGCTAGGGGCGTCTACAGGTGGAATGGATATTGTTGCTATGGTGTTGTCACGTCTGCAGGACAAACCAATCGGAACATATTTTTTATTATTAAATGGAATTATCATTGTCCTTGCAGGCATATTGTATGAGCCGGAGAATGCATTATATACGATGGTTGCGCTGTATGTAACAACTTCTGTCATCGATATGATCCATACCCGTCATGAGAAAGTGACGGCAATGATTATCACCCATAATGCCGAAGAGCTTCAGCGGGCAATCCATCAGAAGATGGTTCGCGGGATTACAATTGTTCCGGCAAAAGGCGCTTATTCCAATGAAGATAAAAGCATGCTCTATTTGGTCATCACAAGGTATGAATTATATGATCTTGAGAAGATCATTAATGAAGTTGACCCGCAGGCTTTTACAAATATCGTTCAAACAGTTGGGATTTTCGGGTTTTTCAGGAGAGAAGACGAGCTGCCGAAAAGAAGAACAACATAAAACAAGGTATCCCTGAAAAATGGGATACCTTGTTTTTATTTTAAGCCACTTTCTTTTGTATCGACTATTTCGGTCGAGCCTTCCAGGAATTTAGTTAATTCCTCAATGTTTTTCTCGAAATCAATATCCAAGACTCGACCAGCCCTGACGTCAAGGTCCCGGTAGGAATTGTCCACCGGAATCCGAAGTGTATCGATTTTTTCGGATTTATTGTCTAATATGCCTTTACCTATTGAAAGCATTGTCATCTTATCAAGATTCGTATCAATATAGGCATCCGCTGCCCCTAATAACTTCGGTAAATTCATCAAGCTGTGTACACCTACAGCTTCTTCCTTCAATTTTGAGAGCACTTCCTGTTGTCGTGCTACTCGTCCGAAGTCATTTTGACTATCATGCCGGAAGCGGACATAGCCCAATAGCTGGTCCCCGTGCAGCCTTTGAACTCCCGGGTGCAGCGTCATATAAATTCCGTGTGACATGGTATATGGAATGTCTACTTCAATACCATCCGGTGCTATAATATCCGCAATTTTAGGGAACCCATTAAAGTCGACCATCGCGTAGTAATGAACATCCATGCCGAAGTTTTCTTTAATTGTCTGTCGGACGAGCTCCGGTCCGCCGAGGGTGTATGCAGAGTTCATTTTCTGCATGCCATAGCCAGGAATCTCGACATACGTATCACGCATGATCGAAATAAGTTTTACCTTCTCGGTTTTTTGATTGTAATTCGCTATCATTAGTGTATCGGATCGGCCTTCTTCATCTTTCCGTGCATCCGAGCCGAGCAACATAATATTGATTTCGCCGAATTGCGGTTCCGGTCCATCAAAAATGCCGAAGTCCTCATTCTGCTCTTTCAACGTCCCATCTTCAGATAGTGACAATCCTTTATTATATTGATCGAACCAGTAGTAGAGGCCTAGTCCTAGCAAGACGACAACAATACTGATTATAATACCGAGCTTTTTCTTTTTTTTCTTCTTTCGCATATCTATTCTCTTCAAATGGTTCACCGCCTAATTATAAAAATCTATAAAGAGATTGTTTAGCACGCGTATCATATCACCTAATAGCTTGATGGGCAAGGGGATATTTCCACTACATATAGACGTCCCATGACATAAAAAGTTTTCATTTCAAGCAAAATAGTCGTTCCAATTTCTTCTTGTCGACTTCTTTACCCTTGCTTGGCTGCTTGAATCCTTATTTTCACAATATTTATTTGCAAGATTTTACCGGTTATTAGGTGAGGTCTATTCTTTGATGGTATAACCGATAATTAGTTATACTTCTTTTAATTTAACTGGAGGTCGAATTTTGGATACATACGAAGGACTAGCTAGAACAGTACAAATAAATAATGAAAACTGCTTATTGAACTATGATGATTCATTAGAGCACGTAGGCACAGGAAGGAGTGCATTTGTATTTAGGATAAAGTCGACGATGAAAGCGATGAAAGTGTATTTCCCCGCTTTTTCCCATATAGCAAAGGAGGAGGCAGAAATTTATGGACAACTTCAAGATATTGTTTATTATCCTTCCGTCTATGCATCAGGTACGAATTTTATCGTAATAGATTACATTGAGGGCGATACACTTTTTGACTGTTTAGTTCAAGGGACAGTCGTTAAGTCTACACATATAGTAGAAATCGACCGAGCACTTTCATTGGCAACTGCCAGAGGTCTTAATCCTTCCGATATTCACTTGCGAAATATTTTCATCACTACTGAAAATAAAATAAAGATTATTGATGTTGCGCGTTTTAGACAAAAGAAAAACTGCAGACAATGGGGAAACCTGAAAAGGGCGTACAGACAGGTATATTGCAAGCGGCTTTTCCCCAAGAGAATTCCCGCTGCTCTCTTAAGTACGGTTGCTTGGTTATATAAAAAAGACTGGATACCTTCTTACCGGATATGAACATTATTCTGAATGCTAACGCCGGATTGCATTCAGAATAAAATCGGTGTCCTCTAAATATATTTTTCGTTTGAGCAGGATAAAAACAAATGTATGATGAATAAAGTAGAGAAGTGGCCACGAAAAGTACAAGGGGAGAAAAAAGTGAGATTCTCTGAGATTCATCCTATTATTTATTACGTAAGAATTGAGCAAAAGAGATTTTTTCGTTTCATGAAAAACGTTAAGAACAGAAAACGATTTGCAAAAAAGAGGAAAGCTGAAGGAGATTTCCACTATACATGTAAAAAACATCAATCGTTATTGCGTAGAAGGCTGGGAGATAGCGATCCGATCTTACAGGAAAATAAAATCGTGAATCTAACTATCGCGGCAAAAAGGATTGACGGAGTCATCATTCGACCAGGCGAAGTTTTTTCATTCTGGGGATTGGTCGGTAGGGCTACAAGGAAAAAAGGGTATATTGAAGGGATGCAGCTTTCGAGGGGAGAAGTGAAGACAGGTGTGGGTGGCGGCATTTGTCAGTTAGCAAACCTTCTCTATTGGATGGTGTTGCACACGCCGATAACCGTAGTGGAAAGGCATCATCATAGCTTTGATCCTTTTCCTGACGAAGGGAGGGTCCTTCCTTTTGGCAGTGGGGCGAGCGTATTTTACAATTATGTAGACTTGCGCTTCAAAAACACAACTGAATATACTTTTCAGATTCGTGTATGGGTGGATGAACGTCATTTAAAAGGCGCAGTTTATGCCAACAAAGAAATCGGGAAAAGTTATCATATTGAAGAAAGGGCACATCAATTTTACAAGAAAGACGGTAAGAATTTTAGACAGAATGAAATATGGAGACGGACTGTCGATAAACGGACAGGGGAATATATGCACGAAGAACTTTTAATAAAAAATGATTCAGAAGTGAAATATGAAGTGATAGAAAAACAGTTCGTTAATGTAAATGATTGATACGGGAGAAAAAGCCAGGGGGATAATCATCCTCCTGGCCGAAATACAGATCTTATCATTGAATTGTTGCAATAATACCTTCATCTCTGTCCAATAACAGATTGACACCCGCTGCATAAGGATCTCCGTTTAAAACTTCTTCAATCCAATAACGGATTGCCTGGATGATGTCGAATGAACCGAGGACTTGTTTTTGACCGTTATATTCCAGTTCTGCGAAAAAGCCTTCATCATCGTCGTAGACAAGCTCAACTTCGATTTCTTCCGGGGGGATTTTATGTTTTTGTGAATGATCAATGCATATTGCGTTCACAATATCCTGTTCGGACATCATTAATTCTGCCATGGATTAGCTTTCTCTCTTTTTGCTTTAAGGAGAGAGAAAACTCTCCGAATTAAGCTAAAAATGAAGATGATTGCCAACATATTGATCAGAAAACCTAATACTGAACCTAATATGCCCATATTGGCGAAAAGACTTCCAAATAGAAGACCTGCAATCCCACCGACAAATAACCCGCGCATAAGACCTCCGGAGAAGAACCCGCCTTTTGAAGATTGGCTTTTAGGAGATTTGGCAAAGGATGTATTGTCTTCCTGCTTCTTATCCACTTTCGGTTTTGATATGTTGTTCTGACTAGGGTTAAAGCTTTTCTTGCCTGATTTATATCTTTTCGCTTCAACAGTAGTAGCATGATCATTCAGTATAAAGCTACCGATTGGTGACATGACTATTGTCAAAGCAAGTAACGCAGATAGTAATTTTTTCAATCCATAAACCTCCATCAATATGTAAAATTCATCACTGTACAATTATAAGTAAAAAGTATATTGATGGCAAATAATCGGTTGTTTCGGTTTTAGGAAGAATGCAGATCATGTTTGATCATGCATTCTTCCCATTTACTTACTCCTCTGGTTTAAACGTTTTGCAATTAGTATCTTCACTATCGTCTGCCTGATCACCGATTTCACTGACGACGTATATGACTTCGGCGTGACAATTATTTCCTTCTCCCCAATATGTGCAGTTATTCACTTCACATAATATTTTCTGAGTCATCCTATCACCTCCGTATCCGTAGCCTTCCACCAAATCCACGAATAATGCTTACCTGTATTTGAGCATTGTAAGTGATAAAATGACATAAAGAGGAGGGGTTTTATTGAAGCGTCTAACTGATCATCTAATCGTCATCTCTTTCGACTGTTTATCCTCTTTTGATATGCCTTTACTGGAAACATTGCCGAACTTCCGGAAGCTTTTGTCAGGAGCAGCCATATGCAAACAAGTCAAAACGATATATCCATCTGTTACTTACTCATGCCATACATCGATAATTACCGGAAATTACCCGATTCAACATCGAATTACGACGAATACATTGCTGCAACCGGGTAAAATATCGCCGGATTGGTATTGGCAAAGAAGAAATATAAAAGGGACGACATTATTTGATGAGGCAAAGAAGGCGGGTATGAAAACGGCGGCTTTGCTGTGGCCGGTCACTGCTAGGGCTAACATTGACTTTCATATACCGGAAATCTTCGCTAACCGTCCTTGGCATTCCCAAGTTGCAGTGTCACTTGTCAACGGCAGTTTGCTTTATACGATCCACATGAATCAACTTTTCGGACATTTGCGTAAGGGAATTCAGCAACCGTGGCTCGATGATTTTGTGACGGCTGCTGCAGTACATACCATTAAGTCGAAAAAACCGGATCTATTACTAATCCATTTAGTAGATCTCGATTCACAAAGGCATACCCATGGTTATTCCTCAAAGGAGGCAGATGAGGCTATACGCCGACATGATGACAGATTGGGTAATATATTACAGGCATTAGAAGAGAGTGGAATCGCTGAAAAATCGACCATTATCGCTCTTGGTGATCATAGTTCCAGTGATGTATCGAAGGTAATCAAGTTAAATGTTTTGTTGAAAGATAGCGGGCTTATTCAAGTGAATGAAAAAAGACAAGTGAAAAGTTGGAGAGCGTTCTGTAAAAGTAATGATGGATCTGCGTACATTTATTTGAAACATCCTGAGGATAGACATGCCAAAGAGAAAATACAAGCACTTTTGCACTCCATGATGAGGAATCCGGATAACGGTATAGAGTTCGTTTTATCGGGAAAGGAAACAGGTGAGTCAGGAGCAGATAACGAAGCTGATTTCATGCTTGAAGCACGTGCAGGTTTTTATTTCACAGAAGAGCTCGATGGGGAAGCGTTTAGTGAAATTACAGAGGAAGATCTCGCAGTTGGTAGATATTCAAAGGCGGTACACGGGTATTCACCACTTAAGCCGGATTATGAGACTGTATTTATCGCTAAAGGGAGCGGGATAACTCCTGATGTTGAAATTCCAACTATGAGCTTGGTCGATGAAGGACCTACGTTTGCTAGAATTTTAGGACTGGATTTAGGAGAAACGGATGGAAGAGTTTTGCATGAAATTCTCGAAAGCTGAGAATACCCGGAAATGGTTGATTCATTCCCGGGTTTCTTCTTCGTCTGAGAGATTTTCATGTAGCAATGATACAGGAATAAACAAACCGACCTTGCCATGTTCCTTATGATCCATTGTAGCAAAAATGATACCGATGACTTTTCCGTCTTCATTTAATACAGGGCTCCCGCTATTTCCTCGATAGACAGGTGCTTTGATCATCATTACTTCATCTGACCAACCGGTAAGCTTTATCGGTGCCAAAATGGAACCTTCATTTGCAATCCCTTTGAAGCTTAGTGGATTTCCGATAAAGGTAAGTGGGTCATCTTTGGCCATTTTGCTGAAATGATCTATTTCGAGGAAGGGAAGATTGCTGCCGTGTACTTCAAGTATCGCCACATCAATAGATGGAAAGGTTTCTTTTACGGTAGCTTCATATCTTCCGTCATCAGGGAAAACAACCGATACCGATCGGTTTTCTTCCACGACATGATAGTTGGTGAGGATGGTTCCATCGCTTGAAACGGAGAAGCCAGTTCCTTTACCATCTTCAGTTACGACAACGACTACGGATTTTTTAAACTCTGCGATATCCTCACTTTTGGATAATGAAGCAGACGTCATTAGAAAATCAATTGCCGGAATCGAAAAGATCTGAAAAAGTCCTGCGAATGTGCTAAGAAAGAGCATAATTGATAGCAGCCAGATGAACGACTTCGGGATTTCTTTCTTTGGAATCGCATCATCCTGCTGTTGCATTAAGGCTTCCTGTTGTGCCTGCAAAACAAGTAGATGCATTTCTTCTTCGCTCAAATCTTCAGCGTATTGTTCGTCATTTTCCGTATGTTCATCATTCTTTTCAACTGTCATTTGGCGTCACTTCCCCTACTCACATGTTTGTACATTACTACTAGTATAGCAGTGAATCATGACGGGCATATAATGGCACAAACTAGTAAGGAACTCCATATGTATAGAGGTGAAAGGGGAGACCAGCTTGGTAACATTGACACCAATACTTATCGGAGGGTATCCGTTTACAGCAGTAACTGTCCGTTTGCCGAAGACAACCTTATTGACCGTGTCGAATGAAAAAGGATATATCATGTGCGGCGCATTGGATGTAGGCCTGCTGAACAATGTGTTGGCAGACCGAAAAATAATCGCCGGCAGGGCTGTCGGGGTAAAGACAATTGAACAATTACTGAAGGCGCCGCTTGAGTCGGTTACATTAGAAGCAGAAGCACTAGGTATTCACACTGGAATGACTGGAGAAGAAGCATTGTTGAAAATGCGCTAATGATAAAAAGTCCCGTATCGCGAATGCGATACGGGGCTTTTATTGTTTTTAGCGGTTGTCGTTACGGTTGTTGCGGTTGTTTCTGTCGTTGTTGTTGTTGTTGTTGTTTCTGTCGTTACGGTTGTTGTTGTTGTTTAAGAAATCATCGGCAAATTCTGTGTTTCTGTTGTTGTTGTTGTTGTTGTTGTTTCTGTCGTTGCGGTTGTTCTGGTTATTGTCTCGGTTTTGGCGATTTTCTGGCATGTGTAAGACATCTCCTTCAGATTTTTTGTTAAGTGAAATGAATTCACTTACATGATGTATGATGTCCCTTCAACATAAAAATATCCGTTTCCTTTTTTTTGTCTAAGTAAAAACCATCACCCAATATGGATGATGGTTGTCGTTAGATATAATAAAAGCCGCCTTTGCCGTATCGTTAATCATGAAAGTTTTAAACCACCACTCCTCAAAGTGGGTGTTCGCAAGGACGATCCTGTCCGTCCTGATTGATAATGAATCAGGCATACCATTCCAGTCCCGATATAAAACTCCCTTTTACAGCTTAAAGGTTAAAACTTAATGTGAATACGAACAATGCAGCTTATGTATTTATATTACACGTTAATTTGAAAAATATCAATGAAAATATATTCCAGTCATTTTTCCGTCGGAATGTTATCTGTTTGTTTCAGTCGGTTACAGGGAAAGATATGGAGGAATTCCATTGAAGGAGAGTGATTCCGGTGAATCGAATATTTACTCTGCTTGTGTTCATCGGTGTACCGCTAATCATTATTGGTTCGATTATGGACTGGCCGGATATTCCGATATTCATCATTAGTTGTGTTAGCATCATCGCGCTTGCAGGATTTATTGGGAGAGCTACAGAAAGCCTTGCGATTGTTAGCGGTCCGAGAGTCGGCGGATTATTAAACGCAACATTCGGCAATGCTGTCGAATTGATCATTTCCATTTTTACGTTGAAAGCAGGATTAATCGGGATCGTATTAGCTTCTTTAACCGGATCGGTTCTAGGGAATCTTTTACTCGTACTGGGCGTGTCGTTTTTTGCAGGAGGCATTAAATTCAAAACGCAAAAATTCGGTATCCACGACGCTAGGTACAATTCGGGATTACTGATCTTCGCGGTCATTGTAGCGTTTGTCATTCCTGAGATATTCACACAAACAATGGATCAGACGAATACAATTTCGTTAAGTATTGGCATTTCCATCATATTGATCACTTTATATCTTGCGGGCCTGTTTTTCAAGCTTGTCACTCACAGAGGCGTTTTTTCATCGGCAGATACAGAGAGGCAAGAAGAGGAGACTCCTGAATGGTCTAGAAAGAAATCCATTGTCATATTGCTGTTATCAACAATTGCCGTGGCTTATGTTTCTGAACAGCTCGTACATACATTCGAGACGCTTGGGGAGAAGTTCGGTTGGTCTGAGTTGTTTATCGGTGTTATTATCGTGGCGATTGTCGGGAATGCGGCAGAGCATTTTTCCGCCATTACAATGGCAATGAAGAACAGGATGGACGTAGCAGTGGAAATTGCGGTCGGCTCAACTTTACAAGTTGCAATGTTTGTTGCTCCGATACTTGTCTTAATATCTCTGATGATGCCCGAATCAATGCCACTCGTTTTTACTATACCTGAACTCGTCGCCATGGTCACTGCTACATTTCTTGTCATCAACCTCTCGAACGACGGCGAGTCCAACTGGTTTGAAGGCCTGACATTGCTAGCCGCTTATCTGATTATCGGCATAGGGTTTTATCTATTATAATAGAAGATGCTTACCAACGAACTAAAAGTGGTATAGACGGACAGGGAGGGATGACATGATGTTAGTTCAAATCGGCGTTTTTTTAATAGCAATTTCCTTTGCCATTTTTGCGATCGCTCTGTCGAAATTGCTTCTTCGCGCATCATCAGGCGTCAAGGCAATCCGGACTGCCACAGGAGAAATGGAGTCCAAATTGGACGGAACACTTCAAGCACTCGAGGGGACATTAGACGAAACGAATAGAACGATTTCGGATATGGACGGAAAATTGAATGCACTTAACAGTGTATTTCTATCTGTGGAGAAATTTGGTGGTGCGGCCAACATAGTAGGTGAGGAATTGAATGAATTGACCAAAACGTATGTTGAAAAAGCAGACATGAGTGGTGTAAAACCGTTTATCCGGACTATCCAAAGCGCAGAATTTGCAAAAAAATTACTGGAATCATGGAAGCGCGGACGGAGTTTATCTGAAACTAGGAAGGAGAGAGCATATTGAGTTTAACCGGGATTGGTGTTTTATTAATAGGAATAGCATTTCTTATACTATCCATGTACCTTGCCAGGGTGCTTAAAAATACGGCTTCCATTTTAGAAGGTGTTGGCCGCACCGTCGATCATTTGCCAAATCAGCTTGATGATGTCTTACATGAAACAGGAAAGATGATACAAAATTCCAATGATACGTTAGCGGATGTGAATGAAAAGCTAGGAACGTTGACACCACTCTTCCAGATCGTAGGAGATGTAGGGGAATCGACGAGAAAACTTGCATCATCCGCGAATGACTTTGCAGGATCTATCAAAAAGAAGACACAATCGGTTGATGAAGATACGCGCAATAAAAGGCTCGGTGGATTATACGGAACATCGGCACTTGTGTATTATGCCATTCGGAATGGCAAGGAGCGTAAAAAAGGATCTTTGAAACGTCCATCCTCATTATATGTATCCGGTGAACAACACGTATTTGATATCGACAGGATGAAAGAGGAAGCGAAAGAGGCTGCACGGGAAGGGAAGTATGTAAGCAGTGACAAGTAAAAGCGATGGAGGATCAACTATCCTCCATCGCTTCAGACTGTAGACAAAAGGGTTGAAAATCATAGATTTCCAACCCTTTTGCTTAAACATGTACATTATAACTGTCAGTAGACTGAAAAACGTTGATTTCCGTTCCGGGCGGACGCTTTCCGGGGGGCTTGCCCTCAGCCAAGCGAACAACGAAGGGTTCGCTTTGCCGTATTTCTGCGCTTTTTGCGGAAATTAAGGCATCTGTTCTACCATTCCTGCTCGTAACGCTACGCTTTTACTCGCAAACGCCGTTCTGCGTAACGGCGTTCGCTAATCCCCCAGGAGTCGTCGCCCTGCACTCCAATCAACTGGAAATCCATTTAAGACAGGGGTATCATTTGGCATCGGCAAAGACACGTTCAATCGTCTCTTTACGCTTCCCGTATATTTCTTTGATTTCATGATTGTGACGCAAGTCCTCAGCTACATCCAAGTAATCTTGCCAGATATGACGTTGAATCATCCTTTGGTGATTCCTACTCTCTGTGCATTGGCTGATCACTGAACACGCGGCACGAACAGAAGGAGTTGGCATACTGACGGTATCCTTCCTTCGTGGTTGTTCGATAGTTAGTACCTGTCCTTCCGGACGGAGATAGCATTCGAAATGCTCGTCATAGACATACTCATGTTTTCTGAAGAAGCCTTCCTTTGTCATTGGTCGTTTGTACGGAAGTGCAGGAAGGATCTGATTCTCTAAAAGGTAATTAGCAATAGCTGGCGTTTTGTAAGCTGCATCTGCGGTGACGACGTTCGCAAGTACAAATCCCTTTTCGTCCGTGGCAGCGTGGAAAGAATAAGCGAACTGCTTTGTCCGTTCATCTTTAACGTAATAACCATTTTCTGGATCTGTTGTCGACTCCTTAATCTCCTTGTACTCTTCCTTTTCAAACTTTTTCGTTGGGAATGAGTAAAGGTCTTCAACTAAAGGATAGACGAAGGAAAAATCAATGGCCGCATCCAGTTTACGCACCAGATGGTCTAGAGGAACCAACTGCTCTATGGTCTGCATTTCCAACTGTTCGCGTTCATTAATTTGATTCTTCGTCATCATTATCCATCACCTCATTCAGTTAATAGGAAACACTGTTGATTGGAGCGGAGAGCGGCGACTCCAGCGGGAACAGCGCGAGCTGAAGACCCTGGACTGAGCGCAGCGAGGGAAGCGGCTGAAGCCGTGCCCGCGGAAAGCGTCCGCTCGCAGCGGAAATCAACATTGTTAGCTTTATCTCTATTAAAAGAAAAAAGACCGTAGGCAAACACCGAAATTTTTGATGTTTGTCTACAGTCTGAAGCGATGGAGGATCAAATATCCTCCATCGCTTTTTAATCTTTATTCTATTTTAAAGAGCGTTTCTTGCTTTTGGTTTTCCAATGAGATAGAAAGAAGATGAACGAAAGTAATCCATAGATACCTTCATACTTTTCACGAGTAGTAAAATCGGAAGCTTTTTCCGTCTTCTCCTTCAATGCATTTGTTTTTTCAATGGCACCAAGGGTCAGTTTTCGTGTCGCCTTACCGGTGTCCCCGATAATAAGGAAGAGTGGGCTGACCTCTTTCACTTGTTCATTGACAGTAGCGATTGTCGCATTACCCAATTGCATCACTTCGGCTGTTTGTTTAGAAAGGTCATCTACCATTCGAGGCAGACGATCTGTCGTCTGTTTCAACCCGTCCAATGCATCGGACATTTTACGTAAAGGTTTGATTAGAAAACATGTGAGTGTCAAGAATGCAATGCCTATGAGTAAAACCCCAATACCGAGCCAGTCCATATTCATCACCTCCGTATGTACTCTTCATTATGTCCCTTCCACTTTTTGTGGTGAAGGGAGCTGCTTCATCTTTTGCTGGTCGTTAGAATCTTGCTTTTGTTTTTCGGATTTGAATTTGAAGTAAACCCTGGAAGCCCCTTCCGTCAATGCTGTCAACTTCTCCATCAATTCAAGATGTTTTGGATTTGGTGAAGCGATTTGCTGTGAAATTGACTGGAACGAACGTTTAAGATTTTCGGAAGATTTTTCGATGTGCTGGGCTGATTGTGCAACGCTTTCCATGTTTTGAACCTTGCTTTCCACATCAGCAGCAATTCTGTTGGTTCTTGCCATCAGTTGTTCGGATTTCGTTGTGATGCCACTAATCTTATTTTCCATCCTTGCAATTGTTTCGGATACTTCACTCATCGTCTTTTTTACATTCCGTAGAGCGACGATGAAGAAGATTGCAATCAGTAGTAAGGATACAGCCGCTATGATTGCACTACTATAGAGAAGGATCTCCATTCTACTATCAGCTCCATTCCAATGCTTTTGCATTTACCTATTCGGTACCACTCTTTCCAATCGAATAAACACCTTAGACGAATCAGAGTGAATAGAAGAATAATGCAACAAGCATACATAGAATGATTGGCAATCCGGAACGGAAGAAGAAAGACGGTTTCGTCGATATAACTTCAGAAGGAGGGCGCATGGCAACCAATTCACTTTGAATATGTTTAGGGGAAAGTACCTTTTTCATACTTGTAGAAAAGAAATCGAAAAATCCGGATTGTAACACTGAAACTAAGATTCCGATGAATAGTAACAAGGATCCAAAATAGAATGAAACATTAATATAATCAAGAATTGTTAATTTTTTATAAAATATTAACACAAGTACCAATATTAATAATTGGTTTACAATAATGTTCAAAACAATTTTCTTCATATTCTAACCTCTTTTTTATAGTTTATATTATTTATTATTTATGTATATTATATCATTTGACTAAAGAATGCAATTTAAGGAAAAGTCATTCATGACAAGGTTCAAAGGGCGTATAAGTAGAATAATTTGATTTAATACTCTTTTATAATTATGTTGTTTCAGAAAAAAACATAAAAAAAGACTTTGACTTAAGATGTTTTGAATGTATAATAAAAAGTGATAATTCTTCAGACAATTACAAAAGGGGAGGTCAAAGATTTGAAAACTAACAAATGGCTTTTGCTAGTCGCTTTATCACTAGTGTTCAGCTTAGTTCTTGCTGCTTGTGGAAACAAGGACAAGGATGAAGACAAAACTGCTGCGCCTGATAAAAAAGACGACAAAGCAACAGAACAACCAACAGAAGAAGCCGGCGAGCCGGATGCAGAACAAGTCGTGAGCTTGATTGAATCTGCAGCAATTCCATCTGTTGACTCCGCAATCGTGGAAGACGCAGTAGGATTCAATGTATTGAACAACGTAAATGAAGGGTTGTACCGTCTAAACCTTGAAAACATTGCAGAACCGGCAATGGCAGCAGAGGAAGCAGAAGTAAGTGAGGATGGTCTTACTTACACATTCAAACTTCGTGATGCAAACTGGTCTGACGGAACACCTGTAACTGCGCATGATTTCGTATTTGCATGGCAACGTGCAATCGATCCTGCAACCGGATCACCTTATGGTCCGTTCATGATGTCTGGAGTTATCAAAAATGCAACAGCAATCAGTGAAGAGAAAATGGAGAAGTCGGAACTTGGCGTAGTTGCCGAAGACGATAAAACATTGGTCGTAACATTGGAACGCCCAGTACCTTACTTCCTATCACTAATGTCATTCGGAACATTCTATCCTCAAAAAGAGGAATTCGTTACATCTAAAGGCGATGCATACGCAACGAACTCAGATAACCTGCTTTACAACGGTCCTTTCATTCTTACTGAATGGGATGGCACAGGAGATAGCTGGGTTTACAAAAAGAACGAACATTACTGGGATGCAGAGAACGTAAAACTTGAAACTATCAACGTAGACGTAGTTAAAGATTCTGCAACTGCAGTTAAACTTTACAACGATGGCAAGAAAGACCGTGCAGGAGTTTCAGGAGACTTGGCTCTACAATACGGAACTCATGAAGAAGCAGTTCACGAGTCGGACACTGCTGTGTTCTACTTCAAATTTAACCAAGAGCGCAATGGTGAAAAAACACCTCTTGCAAACGTGAATATCCGTAAAGCACTAGCAAAATCTTTTGAAAAAGAAGATTTGGCTGACGTTGTTCTTGCAAACGGATCAACTGCTGCAAACTTCCTAGTACCAAGAGACTTCGCATATGATGAAAGCGGAACAGACTTCCGTGACATCAGCGGAGATCACCTTGTATACAATGCGGAAGAAGCTAAAGAATACTGGGCAAAAGGCTTGGATGAGCTAGGTGTAACTGAATTGGAATTTGAAATCCTAGGCGGAGACACTGAACTATCCAAGAAGATGAACGAGTATTTCAAAGCACAACTGGAAGGCAACCTAGAAGGTTTGACAATCAAGTTGAAAGAAGTTCCTTTCGCAGTACGTTTGGAGCTTGATGGTAATCAAGACTATGATATCCAAGTTTCAGGATGGGGTCCTGACTTCCAAGACCCGATTTCATTCATGGATTTGTTCGTCACAGGCGGTACTAACAACTTAATGTCCTTCTCGAACAAAGAGTACGATGAGTTGATTGAAGCTACTAAAGATGAGCTTGCATTAGATCCTGCAGCACGTTACGAAGCATTTGCGAAGGCTGAAAAAATCCTTCTCGAAGACGAAGCTGCAATCGCACCAATCTACCAACGTGGTTTGATCCAACTTCAGAAGCCGTACTTCAAAGGACTTGGAATTCATCCTTTCGGAGCTGATCACAGCTACAAATGGGCTTATATCTCTGGTAAAGAGTAAGTAAGCATTGGCAGTTTAATTAGAAATGAGAGTATATGGCGGAAAATCCATATACTCTCTTTTTACTAACAGGAAATAAAGTGAAAGTTTGTAAGTGTTTTCATTTTGAAAAGAAATTGATTATTCAATTTGACATAAATCAAACTCACGTACTTTGGAGGTGCAACGTGGTTAAGTATATTGGAAAACGACTCGTTTACATGTTCCTTACGATGTTCCTGATCGCAACTGCAACGTTTTTCTTAATGCAAACGCTACCAGGTTCACCGATTGCTTCTTACAACAAGCTGAACGAAACTCAACGGGCAATTGTGGAAAAGAAATACGGAATCGATAAACCGAAGCCGGTGCAATACGCTATTTATATGAAAAACTTGGCCAAAGGGGATTTGGGAACATCTTTCGTATTTAAAGGGAAAAGTGTTAACGACCTATTGGCTACGAGAGTGAAACCTTCCTTCATATTGGGAGCACAGGCAATGGTGTTCGGAACACTCATAGGAATTCTGTTAGGAATGCTCGCCGCCTTGAAGCAGAATACGATATGGGATTACGGCAGCACATTTTTTGCGATATTAGGAGTATCGATACCGTCTTTCGTATTCGCTTCATTGCTGCAGTATTGGGTGGCTTCTCAATGGCATTTATTGCCGGTCGGTCTATGGAATGACGGCTGGAAGTCAAGCATACTTCCTTCCATCGCATTAGCAATGGGGCCGCTTGCACTGTCCGCACGTTTCATCCGTACTGAAATGATTGAAGTGTTGAGCTCCGATTATATTACGTTAGCAAAAGCGAAAGGTGCGAACGGTTTTGAAATCGCATTCAAACATGCATTCCGAAACGCGCTCATTCCTCTCGTTACAGTCTTAGGGCCGGTAGCAGCCGGTATTGTAACCGGTTCCTTAGTTGTGGAACAGATCTTTGCGATTCCGGGAATCGGAGAGCAGTTCGTATCTTCTATCATGACGAATGACTTTGCAACAATCATGGGTACGACACTATTCTTCTCTGCATTGTTGATTTTCATCATCTTCATTGTAGACCTTCTATACGGAATCATTGATCCGCGAATCCGGTTGTCTGGAGGTAAAGGGTAATGCGAAAAGAAGAACTTCAACAATTGCCGCCGGAAAAATTCGAGCGAATTACAATTGACAGCAGTAGGGCCGAAAGAATTACTAAACCAAGTTTAAGTTTTTGGCAGGATGCATGGCTTAGACTGCGGAAAAATAAAGCGGCAATCGTCAGCATGGTTGTCCTTATCTTACTTATCATTATGGCTTTGATAGGACCACATCTAAATGGTCATGATGGTGAGACACAAATATTACGACACGCTAACTTACCGCCAAAGATTCCTGGCGTAGAGAATTTGGGGATATTTGACGGTATGGGTCAATTAGGCGGCGAGAAAGTCAATTTGTATGAAATTAAAAAAGTGGATGAGTATTACTGGTTTGGAACTGATGGACTCGGTAGAGATTTATTCACCCGCGTATGGGAAGGAACCCAAATTTCTTTATTGATTGCATTCGTTGCTGCGGCAATCGATGTGGTCATCGGGGTACTTTATGGAGGAATATCAGGGTATTTCGGTGGCCGTGTCGACGATGTCATGCAGCGGATTGTTGAAATATTGATTGGTATCCCGACACTGATTATCGTAATCTTGATGCTATTAATAATGGAGCCAGGTTTAACCGCCATTATTATTGCAATATCCATTACGGGATGGATTGGCATGTCCCGTATCGTACGTGCGCAAACCTTGAAGTATAGAGGGCAAGAATTCGTACTCGCATCGCGTACATTAGGAGCGAGCGACAAGCGAATTATCGGGAAACATTTATTGCCGAATATTATGGGGATCATCATTATTAATACAATGTTCACGATCCCTACTGCTATATTCTTTGAAGCGTTCTTAAGCTTTATCGGGCTTGGGCTGCAGCCTCCTAACGCGTCATTAGGTACATTGATCAACGATGGCTACAAAGTGATGGAACATCAGCCGTATTTCCTATTGTTCCCAGCTGTGATCATCAGTGTCTTGATGATTGCTTTTAACTTGATCGGTGACGGACTGCGCGATGCGCTTGACCCGAAAATGAAAGATTGATTGGAGGAAAGCCAAGATGGGGAAAATATTGCAAGTAAAAGACTTGGAGCTTTCCTTCCACACGTTTGCCGGTGAAGTGAAAGCAATCCGAGGAGTCAGCTTTGATTTGAACAAAGGAGAGACATTGGCCATTGTCGGTGAGTCTGGATCCGGGAAATCGGTGACGACAAAATCGATAATGCGCTTATTGCCGGAATCGAGCTCTGAATTTAAAAGCGGGGAGATTCTTTTTAATGGTAATGATTTAACAAAACTTTCCGATAGGCAAATGCAGAAGATCAGAGGGAAAGAGATATCCATGATTTTTCAGGATCCAATGACATCCTTGAATCCGACGATGACGATCGGCAAGCAAGTGATGGAGCCAATTTTGAAGCACCAGAAAATAAGCAAGGCAAAAGCTAAAGAAGTCGGCATGGATTTATTGCGCATGGTAGGTATACCGAATCCAGAAGCCCGTTTTAAAATGTATCCCCACCAATTTTCCGGCGGACAAAGACAGCGGATCGTCATTGCGATTGCACTCGCTTGTAATCCGAAAATATTGATTGCGGATGAACCTACGACCGCACTAGATGTCACGATACAGGCACAAATCCTTGAACTGATGAAGGATATTCAGAATAAAGTCGATACATCAATCATTTTCATCACACATGATCTTGGTGTTGTTGCCAACGTAGCAGATCGGGTTGCTGTCATGTATGGCGGGCGGATCGTGGAAGTCGGTACTGTCGATGAAATCTTCTATAACCCGCAGCATCCATATACATGGGGGCTGCTCAGCTCGATGCCATCCATGGATTTGGCTGAGGAAAAGCTTTATGCGATTCCAGGTACTCCGCCTGACCTGTTGAATCCGCCTGTAGGAGATGCATTCGCACTCAGAAGTGAATATGCTTTGCAAATCGATATGGAGCAAGCACCACCGATGTTCAAAGTGAGCGACACGCATTATGCCGCGACTTGGCTGCTGCATCCGAATGCACCACATGTTGACCCACCTAAGACGATTATCGAACGGATGAAGACGTTCCGGGGAAGCAGATACTATGAGCAAGCGACTGGAGGTGATGCATGATGGCAGAGAAATTGCTTGAAGTGAAAAACTTGAAACAATATTTTAATGCCGGTAAGCCATCCGAAGTACGGGCAATCGACAATATCAGCTTTGATATTTATCGCGGAGAGACATTCGGCCTGGTCGGGGAATCGGGCTGCGGTAAATCGACAACTGGCAGGACAATCATTCGTCTTTACGATGCGACTGATGGAGAAGTCCTTTACGACGGGGTTAGTGTACATGCGAAAAAATCCAAATCCGAAGTGAAGGCATTGAACCGGAAGATGCAAATGATTTTCCAAGATCCATATGCATCATTGAACCCAAGAATGAAAGTCCTGGATATTATCGCTGAAGGACTGGATGTTCACGGATTGGCAAAAAATCCGAAAGAACGAAAGCAGAAGGTTGTAGAGTTGTTGGAAACAGTAGGCTTGAATAAAGAGCATGCCGATCGCTATCCTCATGAATTTTCGGGAGGTCAGCGTCAACGGATCGGTATTGCGCGTGCGCTAGCCGTCAATCCGGAGTTCATCATTGCCGATGAACCGATTTCTGCACTTGACGTTTCCATTCAAGCTCAAGTCGTCAACTTGCTGAAAGACTTGCAGAAAGAAAAGGGTTTGACGTATTTATTCATCGCGCATGACCTATCAATGGTGAAATATATTTCTGATCGGATTGGCGTCATGTATTTCGGGAAGCTTGTTGAAATGGCTCCTGCGGATGTATTATACAAAAATCCTTTACACCCTTACACAAAATCATTGCTTTCCGCAATCCCGCTTCCTGACCCGATCTATGAACGGTCACGGGTTAGACAACCGTACGATCCTAAACAACATAATTACGGAACCGATGAAAAAGTGGAGTTCCGTGAAGTAACGCCAGGTCATTTCGTACTTTGCTCAGAAAAAGAGTTTAAAGAAATGAATGTTCTAGCTAACTAATAAAGAGAAACCGCCATTCACATCAGATAGTACGATGTGAATGGCGGTTTTCTTATTTATAGTGTTAGATGCTCTTAGCGGTTTGCACGGAAATTGCCTTTTTCGGTGCATTCTGTGCAGCTCTCACTTTTTTGATATCCACTTGAATTAAGATGGAAATTACCAACGCAACTGCAAACAGTCCAGCGAAGAAGAGCAAACTGCTTTCATAACTTCCCGTCGTATCTTTCATCCATGCGGCAAACATAGGTCCGGCAATTCCTGCTGCCGCCCAGGCCGTTAATATATATCCATGAATGGCACCAAGTTGTTTTGTTCCGAAAATATCACCGATATATGCAGGTATGCATGAGAAACCTCCGCCGTAGCAAGTATAAATCACAGCGAGCATCACTTGGAACAGTATCGCGTTTGTTGTAAAAGGCAGAAGGGCAAATAAGACTACCTGAATAACAAAAAATACTGTGTACGTATGTCTTCGACCGATATAATCGGAAATGGATGCCCATCCTAACCGTCCGAATCCATTAAAGAGCCCGAGGACTCCAACGAGTGCTGCAGCTTGTATTGTAGTCATACCAATACTTTCTATGGCAAGAGGCTTGGCAGCAGATAAGATGGCAATTCCGCAAGTGACATTCAGGAAGAGCATCATCCATAAGTAATAAAATCGTTTTGTTTTGATAGCTTCGTTTGCTGTCAATTGTGCTAAGTCCACTTTCGCTTCGACTTTTCCGGATTCCAACTTTTTTATATAACCCGCTGGAGCCCAACCTTCCTCAGGTTTCTCAAGATAAAGTGAAGAGGCGACCATGATTAATAAATAAGATGCTCCCAGGATGTAAAAAGTGTTTTGAAGGCCAACAGAAGTGATGAGCGCTTCCATTATGGGACTGCTGATTGCAGCTGCAAAGCCGAACCCCATTATCGCCATTCCTGTTGCAAGACCACGCCGATCCGGGAACCATTTCACAAGTGTTGATACGGGGGCAATATATCCTACACCCAGTCCGATTCCGCCAAGTACCCCATAAAAGAAGTACAACAATGTAAGCGAGGATATGCTTACGGCAAATCCGGCACCCATAACACCTACTCCGAAGAATGTTGCCGCAAGAATCCCTGCTTTACGGGGACCGTGTTTTTCAACGAAGTGGCCAAGAAATGCAGCAGACAGGCCAAGAAATAAAATTGCAATACTAAACGTCAATTGCACTTGACTTGTCGACCATCCAAATTGATCGATCAGCGGGTTTGTAAAGTTGCTCCATGCATAGACGGAGCCGATCGAAATGTGAATCCCAACGGCGGATGCTGCAATCAACCATCTGTTCTTTGTTTTCTTCGGACCTACTTTCACTTTTCACATCTCCCTTTGATAATATAGTAATACGACATAGGAATCTTCCTCTCGTTTTTTATAGTAATTTCAAATATAAAATGAAAGCCTTTTCATTTTGTTTGAAAATTCGAAAAGAGAGATACATATTTTGTCATATTTCCGTCATGATATCATCATCTTTGGGGTTTGTCACTAAATATTAAATTTAGTCTAAAAATATTGGAAAGTTATATTTTGATTCTTTCTGGGTGCGTATATACATTGAATGATTGGCCTCTAATGAATCCGACTGCGGTTATTCCTAATTCTTCAGCAAGATTTACTGCTAGTTCTGTCGGAGCGGATTTAGAAAGAACGACTTCACAGCCAATTTTTGCGACTTTTAATAATATCTCTGAAGATATCCTACCGCTAAAGACAATCACCTTGTCTTTAACAGTAATTTTGTTTTTAAAACAATACCCATAAATTTTATCAAGCGCATTATGCCTTCCTATATCCATTCTAGTCAGCATGAAATCTTGCGAATCGCAAAGAGCAGCAATATGCACTCCGCCTGTTTGTTGAAACAGATCTGCTTTATTATTCATCTTTTCCATCAACGCAAAACAATCCTGAGGTGTTAAAACGACATTCCTTTGCAACATTCGTTTAGCTGTGAGTGCGTCATTGGCGAATACAAATCCTTGCCGGCTCATGCCGCAGCATGATGTAATATATCTTTTGTTCTGCAGTTGTTCGAAAAAAGGAAAAGTTCTGCTGGTCTGTATATGTACTATGCCTAAATCTTCCTCCAATCGGATTTCCTGGATGTCTGTGTAATCTATGATAATGCGTTCGGATGCTAGAAATCCGATGACCATATCCTCGATATATTCAGGCGTACAAACGATAGTCAATAGTTCTTTACCGTTCAATTTAACTGTAATAGGGTATTCGGTTGCGACTTCATCCGTCATTTGTTCGAATGCGCCGTTGGCAAATCGCAAAATGGACCGTTTTTGAATCCGATTCATACTGATTCTCCTTTCATTGATCAATGATCCTATCGAACAAGAATACAGAAACAGCAATGTCATCCTCCAATTTGATGTCTGAAAATAGATGGACGAATTTAGCGCCAACTACCTCTTCAAGTCCTTCTGGAGGTGAGACATCATATACTTCTTGTATCATTCTTGTCCTGGCCATATGGACCATCTCTTTGCCATCATTTGTACCTGCGATGAATTTTTCAGTAGGTGTCAAATTACCGTACAGTGTCGAGATTGCCATATTGTCGACAAATATTGTGGTAATCCTTTCTGGACCCTTGCCGAAGAGGTCTTTTCGCAGCTTTCTGATAATATCATTGAATTCATGGACTTTTTTTGACATTGATATAAGCTCCTTTTCAAAAAATACGAATTATCTTATAATTAACTTTAAAAGTATTGTATAATAATTGCTTATAATCTATAATACTAGTAAGAATGATATCGGGGTATGAAACTGCACCGGTATTATTATTCAATTACTTTACATTCGGATTGGTTATTTAGCAAGCTCTGCTACTGGACTATTCCACCATAGACAAGCACACCTAATGGCAGGTGTATTTGTCTATGGTGGTTTTTTATTTCAAAGGAGGCATATTTATGTCAATCAAGATTAATGGGAAGGCTTCGCCGTTCAGGGAAGGCATGACGATATTACAAGTGGTCAATGAACAACAGATCGAGCATCCTCAAATCTGCTATTTGCCTGAAGTGGACCCGATTGAAACGTGCGATACATGCATCGTTGAAGTAAATGGACGTCTTGTTCGTGCTTGTTCAACAAAAGCCCAACATGGGATGGATGTCCAATTGAACTCTGTACGCGCAAAGGAAGCGCAAACGGAAGCGATGGATCGGATCCTTGAAAACCACTTATTATATTGCACCGTCTGTGATAACAACAATGGCAATTGTAAAATCCATAACACGGTTGACATGATGGGGATTGAGGAGCAGAAGTATCCATACGAGCCTAAATGCACAAAAGACAGTGTAGATTTCACACATCCATTTTATCGCTATGATCCGAACCAATGCATAGCTTGCGGCCAATGTGTAGAAGCATGCCAAAACCTGCAAGTGAATGAAACACTCAGTATGGACTGGGAAAGAGATCGGCCGATTGTCCTCTGGGATGGCGGCGCGAAGATCAATGATTCTTCTTGTGTCGGCTGCGGCCATTGCGTCACTGTTTGCCCGTGTAATGCATTGATGGAGAAGTCAATGCTTGGGGAAGCCGGTTTCATGACTGGGATGAAAGAAGAGATTCTAACACCGATGATTGATCTCGTGAAAGACGTCGAGCCAGGATATAGCGGCATCATGGCCATTTCGGATGCAGAGGCGGCGATGCGTGATACAAGAACGAAGAAAACAAAAACAGTTTGCACTTTCTGCGGAGTAGGCTGTTCATTTGAAGTATGGACTAAGGATAGAAAAATCCTGAAGATCCAGCCTGTTTCGGAAGCGCCCGTCAATGCAATATCGACTTGTGTCAAAGGAAAGTTCGGCTGGGATTTCGTCAACAGCGAAGAACGATTGACCACTCCACTCATCCGGAAAGGGGATTCATTCGTCGAAGCTACATGGAAGGAAGCTTTGGATCTGGTGGCGAAACGTTTGGGATCCATCCATAAGGAATATGGCGAAGATAGTGTTGGTGTCATATCCTCTTCAAAAATCACCAATGAAGAGAACTATTTGATTCAAAAGCTTGCGAGGCAAGTGTTCAAGACAAATAACGTTGACAACTGTTCACGTTACTGTCAATCGCCGGCGACCGATGGGTTATTCAGGACAGTTGGAATGGGTGGCGACGCGGGAACGATCAAAGACATAGCAAAGGCGGGTCTTGTGATCATCGTTGGAGCGAACCCTGCTGAAGGACATCCGGTTCTAGCCACGCGTGTCAAGCGGGCTCATAAACTGCATGGTCAAAAATTGATCGTCGCAGATTTGCGCAAGCATGAAATGGCGGAGCGATCCGATATCTTCATCAGTCCGAAGCAGGGAACTGACCAAGTTTGGCTGATGGCGGTAACGAAATATATGATTGACAAGGGCTGGCATGATTCAGAATTCATACGTGAAAACGTACACCATTTTGATGAGTTCAAAGATGTATTGAAAACATATACGCTTGATTTTGCCGAACATGTAACTGGTGTGCCGAAAGAAATGCTGATCCGGACGGCTGAAATGATCCGCGATGCGGATGGTACATGTATTTTATGGGGGATGGGAGTTACTCAAAATACTGGCGGGTCGGACACTTCCGCTGCAATTTCCAATTTACTTCTTGCTACTGGGAATTATCGCAGGCCAGGCGCAGGTGCTTATCCGCTTCGCGGTCATAACAACGTACAAGGTGCTTGCGATATGGGTACTCTTCCAGGATGGCTGCCAGGCTATCAGCACGTAACGGATAATGCTGCACGTGAAAAATTCGAGCGCGCATACGGGGTTGAAATTGGCAATAAACCAGGCCTGGATAATATCCAAATGTTGCATGCGGTCGATGAAGGCATCATGAAGGCGATGTATATCGTCGGTGAAGATATGGCGCTCGTCGATTCCAATGCAAATCATGTACATGACGTCTTATCCAAACTCGATTTCCTTGTAGTCCAAGATATATTCTTCTCAAGGACTGCAAGATATGCAGATGTGATTCTTCCGGCGGTGCCTTCCTTGGAGAAGGATGGGACATTTACGAACACGGAAAGAAGGGTTCAGCGACTGTATAAAGCATTGCCGGAATTAGGTGATGCGAAGGCGGATTGGTGGATTGTCCAGGAAATTGCAACAAGGCTCGGCGCTGATTGGCAGTTTACACATCCAAGTGAAATCTTCGCTGAAATGGCCAGTCTTTCACCGTTGTTCAGCAAGGCGGATTACATCAATATGGAAAACTGGGACAGCTTTTTGTGGGGAAGTCTTGACGGTGAAAGTACTCCGTTACTATATGTCGATGGATTTAATTTCCCTGATGGAAAAGCAAGGTTTGCCTTGTCCGATTGGGTGGAACCGGTCAAATACGATGACGAATTCGACTTGCATATTAATAACGGCAGGATGCTTGAGCATTTCCATGAAGGGAACTTGACTAATAAATCTGCTGGAATTCAATCGAAAGTGCCTGAAATCTTCGTGGAAGTATCTCCAGAACTTGCAAAAGAGAGGGGAGTTCTCAGCGGCTCGTTAGTAAGGCTCGTGTCACCGCACGGAGCACTACGTCTTCCTGCTCTAGTGACCGAAAGGGTGAAGGGGAATGAATTATTCCTTCCGATGAACTCGGTTGAAAAAGAATCGGCGATAAACTTCCTGACGGGAACGGCGGTCGATCAAAGGACCAATACACCTGCTTTTAAACAAGCAAAAGTCCGGATGGAAGTTTTACGCACGGAAGGCGAAAATCCGTTGCCGGCAAGCAACCACCGAAATAAAAAACGGCATCCTCAAGATGGGGTTGAAGTTGAACGGAAATGGGCGAAACCTGGTTACGAGCATCTGACAGATCAAGTGGAGAAAGGGTGATCCTAATGGCAGCGCCGATTACTTCAATTAAAAGAATAGAACTTACTCCTGAGGAGCAGAAGCAACAGAAATTGTTAGAACTGCAATCCCTCATTTCGGAACAGCAACAATCATTGAACAAAATCATTCAAATAACCGCCGAATTGGACAACGCAGGTGTATTGGATGCCTTAACTGCAATGGTGAAAGCGAAAGATGAGATTGCGGGTATTGCTGTGACGCAAGCTTCACGGGAGCCGATAACGAATCTCATTAATAATGTAATGAATGCGACGGGGCTTTTGACAACGATTAACCCGGAAGTCACCGCGAACTTGAAGGATAGCATCGCAAAGGGGATTGAGGAAGCCGAGCTGTATAAAGGGAATGGTGATAAAGTATCCATTTTGCAGGTTATGACAGCACTTAACGATCCCCATATAAATCAAGCAGTGAAATACGGTCTGAATTTCCTGAAAGGGATGGGAAAAGGGTTAAATGAGTGAATTCCATTTCTCTATTATTCTTTGAAACGAAATCAATCCCCATACGTATGTATGTGTAGCGATTAGAAAAAGAGTAATAGAGAGTGGGGATAACTATGCAGAATACTGAAAATGAAGCTTCAGGTTTACAACTGAACCCGTGGACTTCCGTATGGCTTCACCCAAGAAAGACAGTTCAATATGTTATGGAGTATAAAACCGGAAGTTTTGTTCTTATGATTGCTGCACTTACGGGAATTATACACTTTCTCGATCAAGCAACTGGCAATGATTTATTTAAGAATTGGAATATTGCAGCCGTTCTATTAGTGGCATTGCTTGCTGGACCGGTCATAGGCGTGATTGGCCTTTATATCGCATCAGGTATCTACCATGCTTTTTCACTGATGCTGGGTGGATTGGGAACATTCGAGGAAACACGGAGGGCATTTACAGTTTCCAGCATCATTATTATCGTTGGGGGACTTATTTGGATACCTGACCTGCTTATTTTAGGGCAGGGCAATTTCTCAAGTGATTATGATTTCTCAATTGGACAGTTAGGTTGGTCAATGATTTCATTAATCGTCAACTTCACTGTAGGAATTTGGTCGTTGATTGTCCTAATAGCGGCAATCGCTGAAGTTCATCGATTTTCAGCATGGAAAGCTGCCTTGGCCGTCTTCCTGCCAATTATCATCCTTGTTGTCATCTTGCTCGTTATTATTGGATTGACGGCTCCAGCATTATTTTGAAAATGAAAAAAGACGTCTCTTTGTCATTTGCGACAGAGAGACGTCTTTTCTATTGGTTCGTCGTTGATTCGTCATCTTCTATTTGCTCTCGTTTCGACTTCCTATAAGCTTCTACCATTGCTTCTTTATAATCGCCCAAAGTGGCGAATTCATGGAATCGATCTGCATACTTCTTTTTATGCATTTCGATTTCGTTTCGTTTAGTAATTCGTCGTTCGACTCTGTCCAATACAGTGACCTCCTCACTCATCTTTTACTTAGTTTGCCTGTTATGTCTGTAAATATGACAAGGGACTAAGAATGGTGGAGTAGGGTCAATGACATCAAAGGTTATTTCGAATCGTCGACGTACTTCCCATGATCCGGTACTGCAATCGATTGAAAGTCTGACGCTAAACGATCTAAATTCTCATGCAACCATTGTCCTCGGACAGGGACACCGTGCCCCGTAATGGCAATTTCCGGTCGTAACGCAGTTAAAATTTCGACAGACTGTTCTGCTGTTTCCCAATCGGGAGTCAAATAGCGGGGCGGGCCTCCAATTTCCTTTTCTTGAGTAAACACTTTATAGAGCTCATCCTGTTTAACTGTAACGAAAGCATCTCCGACAATCATGGCATGATCTTCATTGCGGAATAAGGATATATGACCTTCAGAATGTCCTGGTGTATGGATCCACTTCCAATCAGGCATGAAAGGAACTGTATGGTCAATTGATAACTCATGTGCTTTTGAGCCGATGTCTATACCTTCATGAGGAAACATGAATGATAGCTTTGCAACCATTCCCCCTTCTACAGTCGTGTCAGGTTCGGGGTAATTCTTTTGGCCAGTAATATAAGGTAGCTCCAACTCATGCGCATACACAGGTACATCCCAAATTTCCAATAGATCAATCAAACCTCCGATATGATCGAAATGTGCATGAGTCAGGATGATTGCTTTAGGCGGATTATTTTTACCGAATCTCTTCTCCGCCTCTTCCTTTATCTTTTCAGCCGATTTCGGCATTCCGGCATCAATCAGAACCCAATCATTACCTTCACCAGCAAATCCGTAAAAGACAACGTTTACAATTTGAATCGTATAACAGTATAAATCAGGAGTCACTTCTACTCCTTGTCCACTCATCACCGATGTCATCGGTTGAAATCTCTCGGTAGAAGAACTTCTATCCATATGTTCAAACCTCCTCAGTTAAATAATCAATTTCTTTTATACCCTAATATGTGTATAAAAAACTTTGTCATACGATGAAATAGAATTTGAAAGACAAATGTATTGCCCTCAGCTGTTTTACTCTTTATAATAGAAAGGTATTATTATTTGTCTCAGTAGCTCAGGGGATAGAGCATCAGCCTCCTAAGCTGAGGGTCGCAGGTTCGATTCCTGCCTGGGACGTTTTCAGGTGAAAAGTGAACACGATAAGAAGTAATAGGAATGACCATAAACGTTGGTATCACAGCGTTTATGGTCATTATTTGTTTTTTGAGAATACGTTCAGAAACGATAGGAAATGAAATCATTTTACACAAATTTTACACATTCAACGTATTTGCCATGTCCTCATATAACTGTACTGTCCGATTAGCATCTTCTGTACGCAGCTCCTTAACAACATGGGCATAATGGCTGAGTGTGGTATCAATCGTTTTGTGACCTAATCGCTCAGAAACATAGTAAATGGAAACTTTGCGATATAGGAGAATGCTCGCATGTGTATGTCGCAATCCATGTAGTGTAATATTATTTATGCCCAAGTCATGCAGTACATTTTTGAGTAATTTATTTGCTGCTTCGTTGGTAAAAACTTTTCGTCTGGATAAGGGGCTATAAAACACAAGATCATGTTCATTGTTAGATGGTTTTGTTTCAAATAAGTTTTTGAATGTTAGCATCGTTTGTTTGTCCATCTGAATTTCCCTTTCAGATGAGGCGGTTTTTAATTCTTTGAAACCCCTGTCGGTTTTGTAATCCCATGCCTCTGTTACTTTAATTACGTTTCTCTTGAAATCAAAGTCACTTCGAGTTAAACCGACCATTTCTCCGAATCGCATTCCTGAAGTCAGTCCAAGAAGTATCAAATAATATCCAATACCTCTATGAAGGCGCTTGTAAACTTCGGACATCAGGAGTTGGCTCTCTTTATAGCTCAAATGCTTATCGGCTGGCCTGGATGTTTCATCATTGCCAGTAATGACTGCTTTACGAGTAAAATCTATCCTTATTAAATCTTCATCAATCGCATCCTTTACACAGGCTCTTATATGCATATTCAACTTTGCGGTAGTATCCCTTGCATGAGTAAGACCATATTCGTTCAGGAAGGCTTGATAAGAGCGTTTATTTATATGCTGTAAAGGTTGATCCTTGAAATACAAGAGAATTGTCTGATGGGTGTTTAAATAGCGTTTGAGTGTGATATGGTCAACTTCCTTCTTGTATAATTCCAACCACTCACGAAAATACTCGCTGAAAGGGACCAATGTGATTTGTGGAATGATTCCCCGTTGCAAATCGGATTCCACTTGATTTGCCACGATTTGTGCTTCTTTTTTAGTTTTGAAACCACCTTTTCTGATGGGCTTTGAGACCCCGTTATCCATTCTGCTAACAGTGAACTGCCAGGTTTTCCCACGCTTTTGAAATGACGCCATAGTAAACTCTCCTTCCTCTTGTTATGTGTTTAAAAGAATGGCCTCTCTACTTCTCAACCACTTATCTAATCTTGTATCAGCAAAATGAGGCTCAACATTGAATAGCCTAGAGATCAGACCGATTGCTTCGCATTTATGCTTAGGCATTGCCAATTCATTCAACATGAATGTCGGTATGCAGAAATGGTAAGCAAATTTCTCAGCCTGCCATTCTTGGTAGATTCGAAAAGATTCAACCATCGATTGCTGATGCCCTTCATGTATAAGAATGTGCCCTAGTTCATGACCAAAATCCTGCCAAATCTTTTGAGGGCTTTGATTTTCATTTAAAAAAATCCGATACTTTCCCCCTAAATTGTTTGCCTCGCTTGCCTCGTCAAAGTAATAAGTACTTATATCAAACTTCTCGGAAATCATAGCAATCAATTCATCGCAATTAAATGAAGCTAGATCAGTTACAGCTAATGAATGATAAATGGATGAAACCATATCTTCTAAGAGACTAAAATTTGCAATCCTCAAATTTACACATCTCCTTGCCAACAAAACGAATGTATGTTCGCTTTTGATTTATAATGATACCCTATCTAAAAATAAAAGATAGGGTAGGTTAATCATATTTTTAAAATGCGTTTCATTTGTCCTCGTTTTTAATAATTTCCCACATTTTCCGCAATTTCATTAAGTCTTCCTCATCAGATTTGGGTAATTCTAAATACCATCTTTTGAGATCTGGGTCTTTAATCGCATTCTCAAAATCCTCGTCTTCTCCAGTAGGGTAGGAATTATCTGAATGTCCGTAAAGATAATCAATAGAAACATTATAAAGTGTAGCAATTTCTTTTATCATATGTGGATCCGGACGTCTCGTTCCGTATTCCCAATTAGCATAGGTAGATAATGTTTTAATACCTAACTTTCTCGCCACATCCGTTTTTGTCCAATTTCTTTCTTTCCTCAGAGCAATTAATTTCTCGTGAAGGTTTTCAGCCACAATACATGCACCTTCTCATGATCATTTTCTCTATTCTATCATACCATGTGTGGTTTGAGTAACTTCCCAGCACTTAAAGAAGTCTCTAATAATTCATAACGGGTAACATTTTATTTGACTTACTCGTTACGAGTAAGTATAGTAATCTATAAAGTTACTCAAAACGTGTAGAAAATTGGTGTGTTTTAGTTGTTTTTATATTTTTCGAACTCGATACTACACAAATAGTGAAGGGTAATTTTTTTTAATTATAAGTTACTCGAAATGAGTAACTCTAAATTAATTAAACAGATTCTAATATCCAAGGAGGGAAGGCATGTGGAACAACAGTTATCAGTTAATCTTACAATTCCCATTCCGAACGACACGGTTTTAATCCGAAAGGTGGAACTTGAGGAACTGAGAAGTCGCGAGTTGATGGGTGTCTACTGGAGCATGAAGGATCTTGAAAAAAGGACAGGCAAGAAAAGTGAATGGCTTAAAGAGAATATCCTTTTCAGACCACTGTTTAGAAAAGAACTCGACAGTCAGAATGGTGGATTTGTGTATTATCCAAAAGGAAAAGGACAGACTTGGTCATTTCAAGCATCCAAGATGGCGATTTTCCTAGATAGAAATTTTCATCTCGTTTTTCGATAACATTTACGATCCTGTACTGATAAATAACTTTTGAAAGGATGAAGAGAGATGGCATACTTTGTAGTCCAAGTGCGTTCTGGCAAAGAGATTGAAGTGAAAGAAATGTTGAAAGCGGCTTTGCTGAGGACAGGAGATTCGATGGTAAAAGCAATATATGCAATGGAAACATTCACTGAAATCATTCGAAACGAACATGACGTGTGTGATCTATCCGCTTTAAAGACTGAAGACATTTCGGATCACTTATATGTGAAACGGATTCAAGCCGGTTTAAGTAATCTCCGCGCAGCTTGTGACAGTCTCAAAGTATATGAAGATGCCAACTCGCTTAGATTACTCAACAGTTATAAGGAAAACATCCGGGAACTATCAACTGAGTTGCGGGAAGCTCGTAAATGTACAAGGAAAATCAGTAGCGTTTTAAGTGGGTACATTTTAGTTGAATTGAATGTTAACTTTCATTATTTCCCAGATAATATTTGGCATCTAGTGAAATCGATTCCGAATGTAGCTGGGATTCCAAGCAAGTATAATATTCCGCAAGAAGAAGTGGATGCTTTCTTTACTCAAGTTGATGTTACTCCGGAAGTGGAAATACAGCTAGATGAACTATTATCAAATGAGGAAATCCATGTTATGAAAAAAGAAATGCTTCATGAAGCGAACAAGGCTGTGGGAACTGTAGAAGAAGGTGAGTTGCTTAAGAGTATTGATTCACTTGAAACTATGCTGATTGAATCTGTTAATGAGATGAAAGCGACAGTCGATTCATCTAGTCCAATTAAGAGCCTGGTAGAGCGTTGTAAAGCGTTGGTCCGTCGAAAACATCAATCAGTCATCATGCCGAGCACCTTGTTTCTGGGCCTTTACAATGAAATTGAAATACAGAACCTTATTCCAGCCACAAATGCAGATGATTTCCTCCATCGGTTAAAGGGGTGGATTTACCGGCATAGTAGCGAGGTGAACATAGAATGAACGTCTATATTGGGAAAGTCTCGAAAGTGCTGTATCGAAATGAAGAATTCTTAATCGCTATATTGAAGACAGGCGAAGAGGAAATCATTGTTAAGGGAAATATCTATGGGGTGTATAAAGGTGAGGAAATCCAAGTGCAAGGTACTTGGGAGATGCATCCGAAATTCGGTAAACAACTTACGGTCGCCTTTTGGGAAAGGCCAATCCCGCAAACGAAAGATCAGATTATCGCATTCCTTTCCTCTCCACTTGTTAAGGGGTGCGGAGCCAAACAAGCGGCACTCATTACTGAACAGTTAGGAGAAGAGACATTACCCATCATTTCTCAACAAGGCGAACAAAGTTTACAAGGAATCAAAGGAATAGGAAAGAAACGAGCCAATCAGATTGTTGAAAGTGTCAGGTCCACATTTGAAGTCCAAAGAATTCTTTCGGAGTTGCTTGTCTATGGGATAACTGTAAATATGGCTATGCGCTTATATAAGGAATATGAATCCAATACGATTGCCATCGTTACAGAAAATCCATATAAGCTAACAGAGTTGAATCTGATAGGTTTTCTAAAGGCCGATGAAATTGCTCGTAAGATGGGGATTTCCCCTTTGTCTGGATTTCGAATTGATGCTTGTGTGAATTACATCTTGAAGGAAACGTGTTTTAGTTCCGGGCATTGTTTCGTTTCGGAAGATGAGCTTTTGACAGAAGCGGAACGTGCCTTAAACCATAATGCACCAGATGCTGATAAAGTATCTGTGGATGAATTGACTCAAAGTATCTATCGTTTAGAAGAAAAACAGATTGTAATTGAAGAAGGTTGCGTTTATCCCAAATTTTTATTCACATATGAAGACAGATTAGCCCGGAAACTTTCAGAAATGAAGGGTTCTCGGGGTGGCGAAGCATTGCCTTCGCTCGAAAATCAGATAATGATGTATCAGAGGAAACATGGAATCATCTTGGCTGAAAAGCAACGAAAAGCAGTCAGGAGATTGTTCGAGGAACAGATTCTGATACTCACCGGTGGACCCGGAACTGGGAAAACAACCGTTATTCGTGCCATGTTGGATATGTATAAAGATATGTTTCCCGAAAGAATAGTCTGCTTGGCAGCCCCCACCGGTAAAGCGAGTCGTCAACTGTCAGAAGTGGCAGGATATGAAGCTTCTACAATTCATCGATTAATAGGATTCCAGCAAGGAGAGATTCCTCTTTACAATTGGGAAGACAAGCTGCCTTGCGATTTCTTGATCGTTGATGAGATGTCGATGGTTGATGTTCAGTTGGCCAGTTTGTTGTTAGATGCCCTTGAGCGCGATACGAAGATACTCTTTGTTGGTGACATTGACCAACTGCCTTCCGTCAGCCCAGGAAATGTTCTCAGCGATATGATTAGGGCTGGTCTCCCTACAGTCAGCCTGACAGAAGTATTTAGACAAGCCGAAGAAAGTCAGATTATCAGCAACGCCCATAGAGTCAATAAAGGGAAATCACTTCTTATCAATGATGATAAAGGTGATTTTTATTTTATCCATCAAGAAGACCCGAAGCGAATAACTAAAATGATTGTCAGAAGCGCACTTCGTTTTCAGGAGTTGGGTTATCCCTTGTCCGATATCTTGATATTAAGCCCGATGAAAAAAGGTCCCGTCGGTACGATCACATTGAATGAGCAGCTACGGGAAGCCTTAAATCCTCCTGATCAAACGAAAAATGAGTGGAGAATCGGCAAGAGGCTTTTCAGGCTTGGCGATAAAGTGATACAGATTAAGAACAATAAAACAAAAGGTGTTTTCAATGGAGATATCGGGGTTATCGTACAAATTTCAAAAGATGTAAATCAAGATAACGAAACCGTGGAATTGATGACTTGTGATTTTTCTGGATTGACCGTGACATACGAAAAGGCAGATACAAAAGAATTGGAGCTTGGCTATGCGATCACCATCCACAAGTCGCAAGGGGGTGAATCACCGATTGTCATCATCCCTGCTACGACCAGCCACTATGTCATGCTTGCTCGCAATCTGATGTATACAGGAATGACGAGAGCAAAGGAGAAGATTGTCCTAATCGGTACACAGAAGGCAATGAATATGGCTATCAACAATAACAAATTGGCTAATAGGAATAGCAGGTTGGCACAACGGATAAGAACATATATCAGTTACAATAATAGATTCGTAAATGAATCTAGCATAGATAGGCGGTGAATGTATGAATTTGAAGGAGCATCTAGAGTCAGCGGAAAAGAAAGCTAGATTGCGTGATAGTAAGTCAGTCGTTGATTTAGTGAGTGTAGCCAATGAGGAACGTAAAGCGAATGAGCAGGGGTATGGCCTCTACAAACTGGAACAGAAGAACAAGGCAACATTTGTACAGGGAATCAAAGATAACCTAGATGTGCTAGTCAGGAATGAACACCTGACGAATGCAGAGCTAGGTTTTTTATTTTCACTGTCTCCATTAGTTGAGTTTCATTCGAATGCAGTCACGGATCAAGAGACCGGACAATTTATGACTGTTTCGGATTTAGCAATCTATTTGAACAGAAGCAGAGAGAGCTGTAGCCGTGTATTAAGCAAGTTGATTGAAAAAGGGGTGATTTATGAATTTGTGGATGCTCAAGAGATCAAAGAGTTTAACCGCAATGTTTCACGAAGACCTCTGTTTATGAACCCTGAAATTATCTATGCTGGTGATCGAAACAAGGTGGATGCCACTTTATCCAAACTGATCATCACCTTTGATCGGTTGGAAAGGAAGAAAGTATTGCTGCCATGGAAATTATGGATTCACCAGAACGAGGAACACGGGAAACTGTATAAAAGGAAAACCTTTTTGGAGTTCAAAAAAAAACAAAAAGCAGGTAAATGACCTATTTGGGGTGTGACATATTTATCACTCCCCTTGACTTTTCGAATTAAAGGGGAATTTCTCGAAAGTGGGTGTGACAATTAAATCACACCCCTGTGACTTTTCTGTCACACCCTAAACCTGCAACAAACGTTGTCATAAAGGGCTTCTTGGCCTTTTTGCTAATGGCGCCCTTTCTCACTCTTATATATAGGGCTATATCTTAAGAAAAAAACTTATCAAATGCTGATTTATATCATCGAAGTAAAGGGAGTTGGAAAAAGGAAATATGACGTTCACCATAACGGGTTCGGTTGTTGGGTAGAACCCATGAATTAGCACATTAAATGAATACAAATAGAAGCGACCGTTTAAAAATTTGCGGTGTTGTATTTGGAGACTTATGGTAAAATAAATTTAAATGTTGTGAAGATTTTCACTCAAGGTAACGGTGCAGGTTAGATGAAGAAGTAAAGAGAGATTTCATGTTTTTAAAAAGCGTAAAAAAATGGGGGGTATAATGTCCGAGGAAGAAAGAGAAAGGTTAAAAGCTAAAGAACAACGAAAAAACCCTGGTGGTACTTTGAACGATGCGTGGGCTCAAGCCCACACAGGAGCACCCAGCAGCAGTGGGTGTTTAGGCATTTTAATTATTGTGGTAATCATTCTGCTGGTAGAAGCGTGCTCAAAATAATCTTATTGTAGTAACGGGTGCTTTACTTCAAGAAGGGGTAAAGCCTTTTTTCTTATTGAACTAACGCAGCAGTTTAGTGAAAGAAGAAGGTTTTCTAATTTTACGAGGGGGGAGAAAATGAGGAAGGATTTATTTGTCTTAGCAGTTATTTCGTTACTTTTGTTAGTTGGTTGTTCACAAGAAGAAACATCACCAAAGGCTGAAGATAATAATAGCAGTGAAATAGTGATGGATGTCTTTATACCGACCAGGGAAAGTATTTTAGAAAATGGCCGCTATCCAATAAATAATAATGGAGAAACTTATGGACCAAATATGGGAAACGCGACGATTACTCTCGGTGAACCTGATTTAATGTCAGCAAAAGGTGAGAACGGTACAATAGGTTATGTAAAAAGAGTAGATTTGGAAGGTCCACAGCCTAAAACTCCTGCCGAAGCAGTAAGACTTTCAAAAGTAGCTAAACCAAGAGAAATTCCTTTGTATGATGTTGATGGAGAGACTATTATTGGTAAGTTTATTGTAGGTCGATAGTAAAGAGAAAGTGTGTTATTGAAGTAACGGCTGCTTTACTTGCAGATCGTTGAGCTGCTTAGACGGCTCTTTTTTCTTATTCAACTAACGGTTCAGGTTAGTTAAATAGCATTTGCATTCGTCTAACCAAAAACTGTTTCAAAGAAGTGAATATTTATTCATACAGGGGGGATATCAATGCGTTCTATCCTTATCATTTTTTTAGTTTTTGGATTGTTACTAACGGGTTGTTCAAATGAAACAAGTATAACAGAAGTCGGAGTTTATACAGCAGAAGATATACCTCTTGAAGAAGGAGAAGGTAGAGTAACTATTGCGTTTGAGGAAACAATACTCGATGACGGTATGGTTGCTGATGGACTCATTGATGTAATTGTATTAGCAAAAGGATTAAAACCAAATGCAAACTATGAAATTTCACTTGGTGAAAATAATCATGGAGTCGTTTTTGGGCCTGAAGAAAATGTCGAGTTACGATTTGGAACTATGGTTGGGGAAACCTTATTTCAACCTAACGAGCAAGGAGAACTGTATGTTTCAATGAAGAATCCATTAAGAGTTATAAATGAAAATGAAGTGCGAGTTATTGTCTTAGAAAATGGAAAAGAAGTATTAAGAACTCAACCTTTTATAGTGTCGAAAGAAACTCCGCAATAAAGAAATAACAATAGCATTGTAACTATGGAAAATTATTATTGAACTAACGGAGCAGTTTAGTGGAAGAAGGATATGTAATTTAGCAAAAAATAACAGAGGGGTATATATGAGAAAGAATTCAATGGTCGTGTTTTTTTTATTGATTATACTAATTCTATCTGCATGTAATAATGTTGACGAAAAAGAACCAGTAGAAAGTGTAGATGTATCAACTGTTCAATCTGACGGTAAAGAATATCAGGCACAAATTCTAAAGGTCGATACAGATTTAGAAGTGAAAGATGGCTGGCACATGGTACCAAAAGGTGTCAATAGAATGACTATCTCCGTGGAAGCAGAAAATGTTGAAACAATACTCTTTTGGATATCCGAAACTGGAACAGGGACTTGGGCTGAAAGAACACTTATTGGCTACGACATAGATGGAAACGATGGCTGGTCGATTGAATGGGAATTTGGCGATAGGATATTCCACGACCATATTACTGTTCAGGCGTTGGGAAGCGATTTTGAAACACAAGCAAGGGAGACTTTGAATGTGCATTCTGTTGATCAGACGGATAAGTGATAATTTGTAAGATATTTTCTTGGTTTGTAAATTTACACTTAAACTAATGAGTGCATTAAATAAAGATCGTTGAGCTGCTTAACGGCTCATCTTTCTAATTCAACTAACGCAGCAGGTTAGTTGAATTAGAAGAAAAGGAAAATGGAGGGGATTAGGTTTTTAACAACCTTGATAAATACAAGTTCATTCAACGAACTGTTGGCTTTTTCTGACGAACCCGGACCATGCTATGAAGCTAAGTGTTATTAAAATAATAGGTTGGTACAGCTCATAAGATTTAGTTAGATACAGAATATTTTAATTCTTTATAGGACTATCTTTACATATACCCCGTGCATGTATATGATATGTGTAAAAGGGGGTTTTTTTATGAATCAAATTAATGTAGGAATACTGTTATTTGATGATGTGGATGCACTTGACTTTGCAGGTCCTTATGAAGTTTTCAACTTAACAACTTACAAAGATAGTGATGTAAACAAATTATTTATGAACAAATTAGAAATTCAAGAAAAACCTTTTAATGTCAGTACAGTTTCAGAAGACGGTAGTTCAATAAAAGTGCATAACGGTTTAATTGTTCAACCTGATTTCAGTTTTAATAATGCTCCCCCCTTTGATTTGGTTGTAGTCCCCGGAGGTCCATATAAAGCAATAAAAGCAGTAAGCAAAAATCAAAAAATAATTAATTGGATTGCAAATCAAGGAAAGGATAAATTGATTACCTCTGTGTGCACTGGTTCCATATTTTTGGCAGAAGCTGGACTGTTGGATGGTAAACAGGCAACAACAAATATAGCGGCTTTAGATTATCTGGAAAGGAATTATACAAAAGTAGAAGTTATTAGAGGAGTAAAATACGTTGATCAAGGGAATGTTGTAACGTCCGCTGGAATTTCAGCAGGTATTAATATGGCGCTATTTGTTGTGGGGAAATTATTAAATGAAGAAGCATCGATTAGAACGGCAAATACTATAGAATTTACACCTACAGAAGGATGATTTATTTTGGTGTAAGGACGCATTCGAATCGTTATGCGCATGAATACCTTGTCGATCTAACGGGGCCATTTAGCTGAACAAGTTAAGAAAATAAGTGAAGGATAGGAGAAAAATGAATGTTGCAGCGATGTCCATAATCTTCTCCGGTGCAATAATTGGCATTGTAAGTGCAATTTCAGGAATGCAAAAGAAAAATGATGGTAAAAAAGAATAAAGTGGTTTGGGCGCGATTGTTTAATAAGCGTCCTTTTTCTTATTAAACTAACGAAGCAGTTTAGTTCAATAAGAGCATCTATTATATAAGCAAGTGGGTGAGTAAAATTAGTGAATTTTTAACAATTAATAATAAGAGAATTGAGATCCTCCAAAAGGGGAAAAATGGTTCGCCGATAATTATCCTTACAGGGATGGGTTGCTCATTTGATGAGTGGTACTATGTGGTAGAGTCATTAAGTAAATCTAACAGAGTCGTAATGTTTCATAGGCCTGGACTTGGTGAGAGTGAAATTCGAAATGAAGTCCGTAGTACACAAGCGGTCGTAAACGAAATAAATGAGTTGATGCTTCTACTTGGAATATTTGAGCCTGTATTATTAGTTGGTCATTCATATGGTGGTTTATGCGCCCAGCATTTTGTAAAAGAGCATCCTAAAAAGGTTGCAGGATTAGTGTTGGTAGATTCAACTTCTGTTGAATTTAAGGTCTTAGACGAGTTGGATACACCAGTTTTGAATGAAGGTTCAACCGATGAAATATGGGTAGAAAAATGCGGTTTTTACTCTCTGATGAATCAGGATAAATTAAGAGAAATAATAAATCCTATTCTTACAAATAAACAAAAACAACTCCCAATTGATGTACAAAAACGTTTGATTAATTTCCAGATTAATCCTTCGTTATACAAAGCAATGCAATCTGAAATTAGTAACTGGAAGCAAGACGCAGAAACTATAAAAAACTTGGGGGAATTCCCTAATACACCTTTAATCGTAATTGGTCGAGATAGAGAACATAATATTAGGGTAGGAACTGAGGATGGTTTACCAGAGTCGGAGTTAAGGTTACTAGAAGATAAGTGGCAAGAACTAATTATGAACCAAGTTAAACTTTCTCGAAATAGTAAATTAATATTAGCACAAGAGGCAAGTCATTCAATACATCTTGATAGACCAGATATTATTATTGAATCAATAAGGTGGTTAACAAATAATTCCTTGTTTAACTAACGGGTGCTTAGTTGAAGAATCGGCGCTACCTTTACATGGCAGCTTTTTCTTATTGAGTAATGGAATATTTCAGCATTAGGCTGCCTAATCAGAAGACACAAAAAACAATCTAAAACATGGGCTGGAAAAATGATGGTGTAGCGATTTATTGTTCGCTCTCCCTCCAATTTTCCAGCCCATGTTTTCCTTTGTTTGATAAAAGGATAGGCGAGATTGGAGATTGAAAGGACATGGAGGCTGATGAATTAAAAAGTGAGGTGTTGTCAGGTGGAGTGGTCCACTCACGCTATTTCAGGAATTGTAGCAGGATATACGGTGACAGGGGGTGATTGGAAAGGGGCTGCGGTTGGAGCTGTTGCAGGAGTCATTCCAGATCTTGATGAACCGAAATCTAAGTTCGGGAAGCTGTTTTTCTTTGTATCCTATCCAATCCATTCATTGTTTGGTCATCGTACCTTTACCCATTCGCTTCTGTTTGTGTTCATTGTAGGCATACTGGTTCATCCATTTGCCGAGTGGTGGGTGACATATGCATGTATTGGTGGAATCCTTGCTCACATTATAGGAGACATGCTGACTGGAAAAGTGAAGCTGTTCTATCCCTCCAGTAAATCTGTGGGCATTTCAATACCGTCTTTGAGCTTTACATTAATTGATAGAATCACAAGGCTATCACTCATTATTTATGCATGCTGTGTCATTGCAGCAAAGTTGAATATGAAATTTTAGGAGGTCATAGGTTTGGAGAACGTAGCAGTCGATTTGGGCTATGGATTTGTTAAGGCGATGTCATCATCAGGGAAGCGTGTCATTTTCCCTTCGCTAGTCGGGAAAGGGTACGACAGGGGAATTACGAATATCCTCGGGGATACACCGAATGACATGGCAAACATGTATGTAACCATCGAGAATGAAGATTATTTCGTGGGAGAACTTGCCAATGAATCACGTTCGTTATCCCGTATCTTTGAACGTGAACGGTTCAATCATATTTACACACATATCCTTTTGAATACGGCCATACAGCTTGTCACGGGTGGCAGAGGAGGCTCAGTTAATCTTTCAACAGGTCTTCCGCTTGATTTCTATCAGGCGCAAGCCAAGAACTTTCAATCCTCCATCACTGGCATCCAGTCTATTATTGAGTGGAAGTCGGGCCCGTTAGTTGAAGGGGCGAAACAAGTGAACGTAGAACGCGCACTAGTATTTCCGCAAGGTGCTTCAGCCATCTTTTCAGCCCTGATCAATCATGAAGGGAAGTCTACTTATCCTCAATTCATGAACCAAGGGTCCCTGATCGGTTTAATTGATATCGGTTTTAGAACAACTGATTTTGTTGTAGTTGAAATTCAGGAGAACGGATCTTTTGTTCCAAAGGCTAAATTATCCGGTACTGTGGATGACGGTGTAAATAATTTGTATAGGGATATTCGACAATCCTTCAAGACGCAAACGGGTGGCGCGGATTTGAGTGAGCTTTATATCAATCGGATTTTAAAGGATGAACAATTGAAGTATAAAGGAAAGAGTATTGATTTCAGCCAAATCATTCAATCCAGTAAGAAGTCCATAGTCTCTAACATTGTAGATCGCTTGAAAAACGTATGGGCTGAAGAATCGGATCTATTCGATGCGATTTTCTTGGCCGGTGGGGGTGGCGAACTGTTCGAGCCTTTTATCCAGCCCCATTTTGATAACCGGTTGTTGAAGATAACGGAAAGCCAATTTGCAAACACAATCGGCTATTTGAGATTAGGTAAGTCTGTATTCGAGCAGCTGGATCGCCGGCATAAGTCAGTGATGTGATATGAATGCAAATTGGGAAAAGCGGTATAGCTTCCGTCTTCAAGAAGAGGATGAAGAAATCTATAACTTATTGGCACGCGTACCTGACAACAAGCGAAGCGAGACCATCAGGCAGATGCTACGTTTCGCGGTCCGGACACTATCGGAAAAACAAAAATCGAATGAGGAAAACAGGCGATTGTTAAAAGAAGTGCAGCTATTACGAGAAGACTTGATGAAGCAACATTTGGAGCTATTGACGAAAATCGAGGGCAGTCAGTCATTCGGGAATGTCCAGGCGGATGATACGAATGAAGATTCGACAATAACGGAACAAGCGATAGATGATAGCGCAAGTGCGATGCTGTCGTCTTTTGGCATTGAATTCTAACCATTAATGGAGGTGCGAAAACATTGAAGACTAAGGAAGAGCTACGTATGCGTAAGAAGAAAAAGTTCTTGAAAGTTTGTAAAACGTTGAGGGTTTGTGATTCCTGTCTGTTTAAAGAAATGGTGATGATGGGGGATCGATCGAATGACAAGGAGATGGTCGAAGCTCTCTGTGGTGGCTGTCCCAATTATATAGAAATGCGGAAAGTAGGTGACGAGCTTTGGAATACAGATACGTATCTTGAAGCTATCCTTGAGAAAAAACAGGACATAACCACCCAGGAAATATTAATGTTGCTTGACGAGGGAATTCCAAAGAAGAGAATTCGAGAAGCTCTGGGAATCCGTTCGGCGATGGAATTCAGAACTTTTATCTCGGGACTTGTTGAAAATGAAAGGAGACTATACCAATGAAGCTACTGGAAACAACTATCGAATCTTATGTAGAAGCTGAATATCAAATAAAACGTCTTTTAACAGATACGCGGGACCTTATGAAAAATATAAATGTGTTCAATTTGAATGCTGATGCTGTCCAAAAATATCACATATTGTACAAAGCGATGGAGGGACTTGAGGAGGCTTATTCTTCTATCGTCGTTTTTGAATAAGAAGGTTTTGATAGAAGGGCACTTGCTGAAGAATGACCGGGGTCGCTATGAACTATGTGGCAGAGAATTTACGAGTGGTTCCTTGATTGACGTTTGGCGCGAAGACCCGGTTATAAAAGATGGGGGCTATTACATTTCTTCTCGGATTGAGCATCGTGGAGGTGACTATTACTGCGTAGATATGCCTTATATAAAATTGGATGGATTGAAAGCTCGCTACATGGCTGCATCCTGAGGATTTCATTGTGAAAGGAGCGAGGAAGATGCAGATGAGTTTGGAACAAACCTATAAGGCGGTCATACTGAAAGAAATGTTGGAACAGGAATTAAAGGAACTTGAATCCGTTCAAAAAAACAAGGGTCGTAAAAAAATGATAAGCAGGGCAACCATGCGGAAGATCTTGAAACGATCGTTCATCTGGTTGCCTGTTTTTATGATCTTCGTGAATTATGTCCGTAATGGAATTGACCCTTTTATTTTCATCTATGCACCTGTGTTTCTGTTTTACACTTCTGTCTATACGAGTGTAATACTCTTGTTCTTATGGATTTACAATTCAGCCGTCAAGTACTTCCTTAGGAAGAAGAAGGTGAACCCAAAAGAGGTTGCATTTTATGAGCAAAATAAAAAAGTCGTCAAGGTAAACATCAAAACGGTTGAGCTTGCTTTGAAAAATCAATCTTCATTGATGCCGAAATATCATACCAAAGAGGTTTTGGAGCAATTGATTGCTTATAAGAGGGAGGGGAGAGTAAAAACCGATCAGGATGCTATCAAACTGTTTACAAAGGAGCATCCTTCACATGCTCAGCCCGTTTCTTCAAAATCAGGAAGAGTGTTTACGAAAATGAGTTTGCTCATTCGAACCTTCATAGGAACGGTTGCAGCTGCATCCCTTTTTGCAAGCGGTATTAACCACCAAAAATATCGCAAGGGATGGTGATGCGCGATTCTGTGAAAGGGGGTGAATGAATGTTTAAGCTGATTATCGGGACTATCCTTATGGTCTTCCTAATCGTTGTGATTGGAAGCCTATTGTTGGAGCAATTTCCGACGTTGATCCCTTTATGGGAAGAGCTGAAAATGCACGTTATCAATCTTTATGAGTCCTCATTAGTTAAATACGGGACGGTGACTACACTTGTATTGATTGTCGCGATTTTCATCGTCGTTGGAAGCTCGAAGAAGTTTTAACGAATGGAGAACGAGTAAAATGGAGGGAGGTAATCGATATTGAGGAAGAGATTAAATAAGTCGGGGACTTCAAAGGACAGTCTTTTGAAAACGGCAATTGAGATTTTCAAAAGAGCGAATGAAAATGAAAAACGAAAGAAAGAAATTAGAATACGAGAAAAGAAAAGCAGACCGAAAGGATACCGGGCTAAGAAGCTTGGGGCATTCACTTTCTGGTTGCTTTTTTCATTTATGCTGCTGATTGTATTCGTCAATATATTTTCTTCTAATGGGCTCTCAAATGCAGTCACTGAAGGAGAAGAAGAATTGAATAAAGCAACTTCAGCAGAAGGAATTGAGTTCGCAAAAAGTTTCCTTGTAACCTATTTCAATTGGAACGTAGATAACGAGAAAAGGAGTGATCGAATCGGTAGGCTAGGTCGTTATCTACCAGACACATTAAGCGAGGAGGCGGTAACAGGCGGTAGCAAATGGAACTCAACTCTTACCCGTGAAAGCATTGTGCTGAAGGATATAGATAATCTTGGAGAATCCAAAGCGCTGATTACATTTCAAGTGAAAGTGTTGTTTCAACGGACAGCAGTCAATGACCAGACGGAAGATAAAGCGAAAAATGCTCCCGAAAGGGTGAAGGCTGATAAGTATATTTCCGTCCCTGTTTTCTATGACGAGATAGAAAATCGTTTTATCGTTTATGACTTGCCAAGTTTCACCTTCGTGGAGCAGGAGAAGATTGATAGCACGATTGCTCTTGAAACGGACGGTCTAAAGTCAGTTACAGATGGCAGCACTCAAAACATCAAGGCATTCCTAGACACGTTCTTTGGAGCTTTTTCAACAGACTCCAAGGACAAGCTAACTTATATCGTGGAAGATCCGAAACACCAAAATGGACTTAACCAGACAATGAATTTTGTGAGATTAAAGAACACGGAAATATTCGAAGGGAAAAAAGCGGAAGAAAAAGTGGTCAGGACAGAAGTGATCCTTGCGGAACCAGATACGGGAATTGAATTCACTTCCTCTTATCTCTTAGTGTTGGCCGAAAAGGAAGGGCGATACACCATTTTACACATCAACAACAAGTCATACATCGATGAGTTGAAAAATAAGAAGCATGAAGAGGAAATCGAAGCGACTGAAGGTCGAGAGCTTCATAAGGAAGACGATCCGGAAGATGAATAACTAGAAGAATAGGTGAGGATGACGCAGACAATCGTCTGTGTTTTTTATTGTGGAGGGAGGTGAATTGAATGAGTTTGGAAGGATTGTTTACATGGATTTCAGAGGAGATCAAGTGGGCATTGTTCATCGTTCTGTTTATTGCCCTGATTGTAACAGCTTTTAAAAGAGCGTGGATCGCGATGATCGGTGTTGTTATCGGTCTTGCCTTCATTGGAATTTTCATCGTGAATCCTGATGTCTTGATTGGTATTTCCGAGTTTATTGCGGAGAAATTGAGTTTAGGAAAATAAAACTCGCAACAATTATTTATCGGCAAGGGGATTATCCTTCTTGCTTTTATAGATAGTGTACAGCATGGAGGTGAAAGCTCATTAAAAGGATTCCGCTGTATGTGCTGAACAATTTCATTCGTTTTGAACGGCAGCTTTATCAAATCTTTGGTTTGGAATTGGGAAGACCGCTGCGGTTGAAGGCAGTCATGTATTTCATTTCGATTGGGCTAATAGAAGCAGCCATTTACTTCACGCCTGGAATTGGTCGCTTAATCAATTGGGTACCGGTGGGAATTTTGATTCTTATTCCAATCGCACTAGCTTGGTTACTTGCTGACGTCGGGACGGAAGGGAGGTCACCAATCCACTTTTTCCGCTCATTCATTTCCTATCAAATAAGGAAGCTGAAGAACAATACATTTTACAGAGGACGAGAAGTGGAGAGAGAAAGGGATTATCAATTCCATAACTACTATACCTATGCCGAATCAAAACGGTCTGAAGAATTGTTAGACCTGCGAAGAGAAGTCGATGAGGAGCATGCAAAAGCTATGAAATATCTGGCCCGTATTTTAAACGAAGACCCTGAGTTAAATTTACATGAGAAACCAACCACTGGTGCAAATGGTGAAATAGAGGGCGATAAGATTGCATGAGGGAAATACACCAATGATGTAAAACGGGAAGAAGCTGTTCTATAAATGCAGCTTCTTTCTTTTTATTAAAAATCAAAGGAAGTGGTTAACATGAAAATCGAGTTTCCCGTAAAACACATAGAGAATAACTTAGTCTTTTCTCATGTTGGTACCGTTTGGGCTTACTATAAAATAGACGGTTTCAACTATGACTTTTTGGAAGATGACGAGAAGATTCTGCCCTTCCAACAACAAATGTCGTTCCTGACGAATGTAGGGCTTGACCTTCATTTTCTAGTCGTGCCTAACCCAACAAATATAAAAGGAATTTTGAACTCGACAATCGAGGAAATGAAATTGAAAGAATATCCCCTGAAAGAGAATGGGATTCAATTTATTGAGCAAGTCAAAAAAGCCCTTGAAAATGAACGGGAATTGAATGAATCAAGTGAATACCATCATTATATCGGTATTCAATTAGATCCTGAGAAAAACAGATACGTTTCCGGTAATGCAGGTATCAATGCATTGACCTCCATAAAGATGTTTTTCGAAGGTTTCAGTTCCCCTCTTTATCAGGCTGTAGGTTTGTATCCGGATGATATTCTTCAAACTCAGATCAATGCATACCAAAGCCAAGCGGTTTCTATTGAATCTACAGTTGCCAATTCATTTGGCTCACGTATCCAGAAAGTCACAACGGAAGAACTGGTCTTCATTATCGAAAAGACTTATAGTACACGAAACAATAACACGGATGTTCAGCCCCGCACTTCCTTTGAAATCGGGACTGCTGTTGAGGGGATTGACAAGCAAGGGAACAAACATAAAGCAATCCGAAATAATAAAAGAGATTTCTTCGACTTGCAGAATACGAATATCAGGGAAGTCGGACCGAAGACTTTGCAGTTAAGCCGAATCACAGACGACAATGAAATTGAAAACCTGTATTGCCAATACTTGACTATAGAATATATGGATGACGTACAACATCATCCCGGCAGTGAATGGCTGTATCGCATTCAATTACGCATGCCATTCCCTTTGACAATTTCCATACGTGCAGAAAACCAACCGAATGAAATCATCAAAAAGAAATTGACGAATGCAAAATTAGAATTCAGGGACCAACGAAAAGAGGCTGAAAAAGGTGGACAAGTCGTTGATATGAGCGTGGATGTTTCTCAAAGTGGAACCGTACAAATGGAAAACTATTTCAAACAAACTGGTTTCCCAGGTTTCGCTTGTTCTTTCGTATTCAAAGTATCTGCTGAAACCGAAGAGCAATTGAAGACTCGCGTCGGTTTATTAAGAAATGAATTATCTAAGTTCGGCTTGAAAATCGTGGCTCCGTACGGTGAACAGCTTCACTTTTTGTTGGAGTCAATTCCCGGTTCGAGAAAATACCATGATGATTATAAGATGGAAGTTGCCCCAGGGGTACTTGCTGGCATGATGTTCGGTGCCACGACGAATATCGGGGATAATCGCGGGTTTTATATCGGTCATACCTCACAGTTCTCCAAGCCGGTCTTTATCCAGCCCGATTTAGCTGCCAAGGCGTTCGATGGATTAGGAAACGTTGTGGATTCCATATCGGTACTCGTTGCAGGGATGACCGGAAGAGGTAAATCTTTCTTCATGAATCTGTTCATTTATCTAGCCACATTGACAGGTTCGAAAGGGTTGATAATTGATCCGAAGGGAGACAGGACTGGATGGGATAAGGGGCTGCCATTCATTCCGAAAGAATTCATTGAGGTTTGGACACTCGGCTCTGACCCTGATGATGCAGGTTCGCTCGATCCATTTAGGACGAGTACGAGCATCGAGGAGGCCAAAGACATTACCATGGACATCCTATCATATCTGTCGAACATCGATCTAAATGATGATGCCTACAATATCTTGAGTGAAGCAGTGGAGGAAGTAGCTAATATGCCTGACCCGTGTATAGGTCGCGTCTTGAGTTATCTCCATGACTTGTATGAGAATCGCCCGGAAAGCATGTCAAATAGCCGTTATGAGTCATTGGAAAGGTTAAGGGGTACATTAGAAACTTTGAAACGCAATCAGTTGTCCATGTTGCTATTTGGTGAGGTGGGTCAAAATTTTAAAGTGTTAGGTCACGATAAACCGATCCAGGTCTTGATGATTCAGAATTTGAGTCTTCCTTCATCCAGCGAAAAGAAGAATGCACGGACAATCCATAAGATCTCCGAAGCCATCATGATATCCATCACGGCTTGGACAAAGCAATACATGTTCAAAGGGGACAGGGGGACCCATAAATTTATCCTTCAGGATGAAGCGAGCGCGATTGAGCGAAGTGCTATAGGCTCTGAACTGATGGATTTCATTGTTCGTATGGGCCGTTTCTATAATACTACGCTTATGAAGGGATCTCAGAATGCTTCCGACCATGGGAACGATGTTGCAAATATGGGGATGAAATTCAGCTTCGGTTTACGTAAGACAAGTGAAGCAGAAGAGATGCTGGACTATCTTAATCTACCCAAAACAGATGCGAACATCGAAATATTGAAGTCATTGGATCGTGGTGAAGCATTATTCCAAGACATTTATGGACGGTCAGCCGTAGTGAAAATCAATCCTGTCTTTGTTGAATTGTTGGATGCTTTCGATTCCTCAACTTCATCCGAAGCGGAAAGGGAACGTGAAAAAGTGAGAGTTGTATGATAACATAAAAACCATTGAAAGGGAGTGATGAATTGTATAAAAAAAGTATGTGGAGTTTGCTGCTGCTCTTAGCCATGACTTTTCTTATGGCAGCGTGCTCCGCTGAAAACGAAGAAGGTACAAAAGCGAAGTCTGTTGATAATGCGGAGAAGTATGCGGATGTATTTGAAGTAACGGATGAGATAGCTCATGATTTTATGGTTGTAAAGACTGAACAGAATTACCCTGAGATACTGGGGTATTTGTCCTCTGATGGGGTTGAAGAATTAAAGGAAAAGAAATCGTACCTGTTGGACAGTCATGAGTATCCTAATCGTTTTGAGGAGTTAGAAGGAAATTATGAATTGAGAAGATATGATAATTTCTACAGTGAAGAAAAGAAAGAAGTTTATTATAGGTATCGTACGCCAGACGACAAAAATGTTCTAACTAACGGTTGGATTATAATTAAACCGAATGATGAAAGTGAATGGAAAGTTGAATCCTTTTATGGAGAACGGCCAGAAATTATCAATGATAGTAATGCGGAAACTGGAACGGTACTTCATGAATTACCAAAGGAATAAAGATTTAAATATGAAAGGAGGTAACAGGCTACGGTAACCCTTGCTATATGCATAGGGTTATTTTTTATTGCCTAAACCATATGCTATCTAAATCTAAAGTTATATTATGTAGCACTATGATGGTTATTCTGTTTTTCACTTTAGGTATAGCTAATACTGGAGCAACAGACGATGGAGAAGATCCTACCTCCAAAACAAATATCATGGATATTATTACGGATCAGTATGGTGAATTTAAAGATGACCAAAAATCTTATTATCATTTAGATGCCGTTTCGGATAAAGATGTGGAGTCCTCAGAGGAAGGGGAAAAGTTTTGGGCTGATACTTATGATAAACTATTCGGCTGGGCTGATGTTAAAGAAAATGTGGGAAATAAATTAAGTGAAATGGTCAATCTAGTCAATAACATTGTTTTTGACATTAATATATTTTTGACTTACACAATGTTGGTTATGTATGACCTAGCATATACAGCAGATTTTACTGAAAAAATCATTGTAGAGCTAGAATCCCTAATGTCAAATATCACAGGTATTTCAGGTGGGGCCTTCAATATCGGATTCGGACTCTTTGGGAATCTGGTAAAACTGATTGCTGTGTTGACAGGCATATATGCCTTGTACATTTTCATTGTAAAACGTGCGTTTTTTGAATCATTTACATCTGTCTTTCAAACAATAATTGCGCTTACCATCGCAATTTTTATGTTTGCTAACTACACCGCTCTATTAACAGGAGCAAATAAGATTACAACAGAACTAAGTGGTTTTGTTGTTAGTCTTCCCAGTCATTCAGGGGGACAAGAATCGAATGTAGAAGACCCAAGAACGAAAATGAAAGACAGTATTTGGGGTATGTTTGTTGATAGACCATATTTATATATGCAATATGGAACACATGATGTCGAATCATTAGGTAGAGGAGATAGAGATAGGGGTGTACAACGCGTAAAAAACATCCTAAAAGAGCCTGTTGGTGAAGAAAGATTAACTAAAGTCATTGAAGATGAAGCATCTAAAAATGGACATAGTAATCACATGATGAAATATTCAGCTGTGAACAGCCGTTTAGCATTCTCTTATTTTTACATGGTAATTAACGGTCTTGTGTCGCTTCCTATCTACTTATTATCACTTTGTTTAATACTATTTCAGTTTTGGTTCATGGTGATTGCTGCTCTTGCACCATTTGCTTTACTGATAGCAGCCATTCCGGGTCAGTTCAATGTAATGAAACGTTATTTCATTGAGCTAGGTATACCTTTGGCCTTGAAGATATTTGTTTCATTCGTTGCGTTGATTGTTTTTGTGATTTCAGACATCATTTATGCCGCGGATTTCAAATCACTCAGCGGAGGTTCCAATCCGTTTTATAGCTATGTAGGAGCAGCAACTTTCAATCTGTTGTTGTTTGCTACAATCTTCATACTAAGGAAGAGAATCAAGGACATCTTCTCATCAGGTTCTAATACTATTCGAGAACTCCGTGAGAGTTCGGGAACGTTTAACGCTCCATTTAAAAAGGGCATGCAGAATGTCGCAACTGTGGGTGGAGCTGTCGCAGGGGCTGTTACTGGCGGTCCTGCCGGTGCTATGACAGGAGCAGCAATTGGCGGTTCGGTTGGTAGAGTCGTGACTGGTGAAGGTAGCGTTAGTGATGTTGCAGGTTCAGCTATGAAGGCTCAGCATCTGGCCCATCTAAGCAAGATGTCAAAGTCAGAAAAAGCTAATAAGCTAACCGGTTTTGATAGAAGTAAGCTTGAAAACTTCCTGAATGATAAAGACTTTACTCCTGAGATGAAGAAAGAAACGATGGAGGCATTCGAAAAGGCAGGCATTAATCAGCTTTCAGATGATGAACTTGCTGAGCAATTTAAGAAGATCAGTAGTCGAGGAGATATGGAAGGAAATTTTGCGGAAACATTCGCAAAGGGTATCTCGGATAACAGAAATAGCAAAGCGGTCGAGCTGGAGAAAAATGTACTGTTCCCCAATCGAGAACAAAGACTGGAACAAACAAAATCTGTTCTGTCCGATACAGGAATGTCTTCGAAAATGGTAGACTTAACTATGCAGTCTCTAGAAAAGCATGGTCTGCATGATGTGAGTTCTGACGAATTGCATTCGCAGTACCATAAGTTAAAAGGATTTAGTGATCTTTCTGGAGGCTTTGCAGAAACATTTGCGAAAGGTATTTCAGATGAAAGAAGTTCGATCCAATTGCAAAAAGAGAAACAGGATGTATACGGTGAAGTGGAATATGAACTGCATATGAACAGAACAATGATAACCAATGAACTTTCAAACAGAGGGCTCCCGTCAGAAATGATTGACAGGACGTTGGATAGTTTAAAATCACATGGAATAGATAACCTCAGTCAAACGGAGATGAAGAGACATTTTGATTTAGTTGTAGAAAAAGCAGGGCAAGGAGAATGGAAAAATGGGTTTGCCGATACGTTTGCCGCAAATATCCAAAACGAGAGAAAGGCTGTTGAATTGGAGAAAGAACGTAAAGCCCTACTGAAGAGTAATAACCTTAAATCACTTGGTGATTTCCCAAAATAATCCCGACTTTTACGAGCGAGAAATGTCACTGAAGGAGTTGGAAGCACGTGAATGAACGAACAAAACGAATACTCATGATTAGCGTGATAGGTCTCTCTGTCACGCTTTTATTATTGGGGTTTATTGTAGGAGTAGTTGATAAGTCGAAGGAGAAGAAAGATGAAAAGAATGCAGTTGAAGATTTAGCGTCAAAAGAAAATTGTGGGATGTGGCAATACACCTCGAAGGAAGGTGAATCGGAAAATCAAATCGTCAGTAATAAAGAAATGAAATCTGAAGAAGTGAATGAAAACACAGAAGACAATTTCACAAAAAACTATTTGACAGTACCCGATGAAGTCACTAAAAAACCAACACAAATCGATATGTTTCCTGAAAAGTATTTAGATGAAACGAAGATGCTGGCCGAAGACTTTTTAACCAAATTCCACACGTTTAATAGGAAGAAACCAACCGAACATTTAAATTCTGTTGAGGGGGTTTTGATACAAAGCCATATTGATTACCTGAGAGATGCCAAGGCTGAAAAAATTGAAGGGATGAAGGATGTTGAAGGTATCATTTCCCGAAAAGTTCTATCCGTAGAAATAAAAGAACCTGTCGCGCCTACTTTGATTGCAATTTCATGGGATGGTGTCGTTGTAAGCGAAGTGTTGGATAGCGATGGCAATGTAAGAAAGGACACCGATATTTACAGCATGATGTTTGAAAAGGACAGCAACGGAAAATTCCAGATCACAGATTTCTATTTGAACTATGACCAAAAGAGATAGGGGGAATCGAGTGACATGAAAAAGTTGCTATGGCTGGTTCCTATCTTAGCCAGCCCAGGTTTGCTTCTTCTGTTATCCATTCTCGCCCTTTTCCTCTTCTTAGGCGTGTTTATAGTTTTTACTGAAGAAGATGATGAAAGATGGAACTTTGCAGGAGGTGCGGTATGTCGACCGGACGGAGAAATCAGTGAGGAAATATTCTTCTCCCAGTTCAACAATGCTGGAAAATTTACCGACAAAGGAACGGTTTTTATTGAGGTTGCTGAAAAATACGGTATAGACCCGGTATTGATGGCTGCTATCGCTTTTCATGAGACCGGTTCAGGAACATCTGCTGCTGTCATGCTGAAGAACAATCCGGGTGGTTTGATGGACCCTGCAACCGGCAGTCGTTTTTTATATTCCTTCTCAACGATTGAAGAGGGCATAGAAGCCATGGGGAAGACATTGCACAATCGAATTATCCAGGATGGATTGATTACGATTGCCGATTTAGGAAGCTCCTATGCGCCCATTGGGGCTGATAATGACCCCACTGGTCTTAACAACCACTGGGTGCCAGCAGTTACAAAATTCGTTGCTCAATTTGGTGGTCTGACAATGAACTGCAAGGTTCATGTTGTTGGTGACTGGATGATTCCGTTATTGACGGGGTTAAAGATAAACAGCCCTTTCGGTTATCGGATACACCCTGTTTACGGTGATGAACGATTCCATACAGGTGTAGACCTTGCCTGTAAGAATGGCGATCCGATACTTGCAGCACAGAGTGGAAATGTCATTTTTGCATCCGGAAATGGATGGTCAAACGGCTATGGCCTTCATGTAATAATCAATCACGGGGAAATTACCACGCTGTATGCACATTTGGATACAGTTGCAGTTGAGATAAATAAAACTGTTTCCCAAGGTGATGTGATCGGTACTTGCGGTTCAACAGGAACATCAACTGGCAATCACCTCCACTTTGAAATCATTCGCGCTGGTGTGAAGGAAGATCCGCTGCCTTATTTGTCGGAATACAAGCCTGTCGATGATGAATAACCATTTGTCCGACGTTAATATAGTCTTTAATCGTTGATTTCAAAGCATTTCTATCTGTTAACGTCCGACGTTGAACAAATTGAACGTCTGACGTAAAAAGACCGCTTGATGCTTGGTGCTATAAGGTTTCTTCTTCCTAACGTCCGACGTTGGGTTATTTGTGTTTCATAAACTTCGATAACGTCCGACGTTAGATATCCAAAATGTAGTCATAGCAAGGGTTCATGATATGAAATAACGTCCCCGATGTAGAAAGGAGTGAAATGGATGGAGGAAGAAAAGACGTTGCTGCTTGAGCAGTTGAAGAATATAGAGAGAATGAAGGTCTACTTAATGTCCCGGATCAATGCGATAGGTGGTAACAGGAATGCAATAAGACGGACAACGGTTTATCCGATGGCAAAAGTAAAGCCGCTGCTAATCGATGGGTACCCCGTTTTTCAATTCTCCTATGAAGGAGCCCTTCCTTTATATAAAGAGGATGACCGAGATTACCTTGCAATGATTAGGCACTATTATTTCAGAGCAACGATCGATGCTTATGACTTTTCGAAGATTGATTTCCAATTCGATAAATCTGTCATCATCATTGCTCAGCACTATGAAAATAAACTCATCCGCGATTTAGATAATCGCAACAGAAAGCTAATTCAGGATGCAATCCGGCACACGGGTTTAATTGGGGATGACAGCTGGTGGCGAGTATGGAATGTTGATATTGGATTTTTAGATCCACGGGGCAATCATGTACATGTGTATGTGGTATCACAAGACAATTTTGCAGAATTCATTGAGCTACTTAAAAAGAGAAATTTTCACTTGGCCCATATTCCTGACCCATCAATTAAGGAAGGGATATTGAAGAAATACGAATCTGATATCAAGGAAAAAGACGATGAAAATGAGCGGAAACCAGAGGATATTATGGAGGAATTATCGGATTTTGTAGCACCTCATTTTTGGGGCTGACCGTTTGAGTGGTTCAGTTATATTGGACCCAATGAAATAGCAACATTTTCGGGTGCAATATAGGGATTCCTATCAAAATGCAATGTTGTACCCGATTTAAGCATTATATTGTACCCGTTGCTTCCAATCTGAATTTATGGAGTATGTGGATTTACAGGAAATCAGTCGAATTGGACAAATTCAAGTGGTTTAGTTGAGGCAATTCGTAACCCCGTGTAGAAGTGACCGAAAATAAACAGCCCCTACGAATTAACGAAAGGAGAGGATTCAATGGCGCGAACCAACAAAAAACAGGTGGTGAAGATACTCCAACCTTTGGATATTGCGATACTGACTGGCCTCTACGAATACCGTGCATTGAGTACGGAGCAGATCATGCGACGTTACGAACTGTCACGGTGGTACACGTACAAGAAACTGCGCATCTTGCGGAATTCCAGATTGATCAGCACGCATCCAATCAGCGGCTATCTGGTGAATCAGAACAGACAAGGCTCGTATCACCGTATCAGTGAAACGGGCATTTCCTGCTTGCGAGAGCAGGGGGTGCCTGTTGAACGGCGAGCAGACCAATTACGCATAAACGTCCGTCACTTACCGTTCCTTCTGTCCACCAATGACGTCATGATCGATTTGGAAGCGTATGGATGGAAAATGGAAGACAGCAGGAGCGTGAAGGCGAAATTCGAACTGAACCGCGGCGCGAATGTACAAGGGATGTTGAAGAGTCCAAGAGGAACAGACTACCTCTTCTATATGTTCCTCCATGGCGTAGGAATGAAGAATCTCATGAAGGTATCCAATGAACTGATGGACGTCAGCAATCCAAACTATATTCTGTTCGCCAAAAGCGCAGCAAGCTATAAGACAATCGTTGAACACCTTTCAACCAATACGTCTGTAATCGTCCAATGCCAAAGCCTGAAAGTTTTCCCGTACACGTTCGCCAAATACTATTTGCGCCATTTTGACGATGAACAAAACGTCATGAGGTTTCTGGAAGACTTTAAAGTGCACGACTTGTCCTTTAAAACGGATTTCAAAGATACTCGGAGGAAAATATACGATGGATTGGAGCGGATCGTCCGACACGAAGGTGAGGAAAAGTATCTTGTGAATCTTCTCGACACCGATTTGGTCAAAATCTACAATGTCCGTCAATACCGCAAAGAAATGTACGAATTGGACGGTCGTAAAGTTCTCTTGATTACTACTTCCATGACGAGGCCCATGCACGAACAATTACTAGGCGAAATCCACCATGTCGATTACCTTGAAATCGATTCAAGGAAGCTAATCGATTATCTCAAGGCAATCCAACCCGTTCCTTCTATATAAAGTGTCCTTTGAAATGCGTTCTGTAATTACACTAACTTATGAAAGGGGAAGTTACATGGAAACCAATAATCAAGTCATTCCCGAACTGCTAGAAATGACAAAGCTCACTGTACACGAAACGTTCCTCAATAATGAAATAGCCGTACATCTTGGCAAAAAGGAGCAAAAGCGAATGTACCGAACCATGCGTGAACTGCTGACAGATGAACTCGTTTTCGTGTTGAATCTTGAAGTGACGAATGCCCGAAGCAGAAAGGGTTGATCGTATTGCAAGTATTCATTGCGATGATTAGTTTTCTAACGGCAGCATTGGGCGTTACAGCTATGTACAATGCTGTCTACATCCCGACAGCAAAGTTGATTCTCATTTCAGGGCTGACAGTCACGGCCATCTATTTCATTGTTAGGCGACTTCAACAACAGAAATATAAAAAACTGGATAGGTTAATGTCGTTCACAATGTCCCTGTTAGCATCCATGTTTCTTTCAAGCCTTGTTCATGCAGCGTGGGATATGGAACAGTTCCTTTCCCGGTTAACGATGATGAAAATGACTTTGGTGTTGCTCGTGATAGTTGCTGTTTACTTGAACGTTGTCATCATACGAGCTGAAATATCGTACAAGAAAAAACGTGGCAATCAACGAATCGAGGAACAACCGAACAAAAGCTACTTTGAAAAACGTAAGGAGGAAAGGGAGAGGATACAGCGAGGGGAAGTTAGAATAGTGCTTGGTGCATCCACGGATAATGAAGATAATTGATCAAAATATATTAAATTGCAGTATAAGTATTCGGAAGGGGTGTTGGAATATTTTGAAACAAGGGCTATAATTCTACTTATAGAACTAACTGGACAGTTTAGCGAAAGAAGTAGGTGATTGATTAGGTATTTAAGGTTATGCACAAGAAAAGTGTTTTGATAGGGGAGATATACAAATGAGAAAGAGAAAAGTGGGAATTTTACTATATGATTTTGTAGATTTATTAGATTTTGCTGGTCCAGCTGAAGTGTTATCATTAACCGCTAATAATAAAGCCGAGCAAGCATTTACCCTTTACAAAAAGCATTTGTTACCTACAAGACCGTTTGAAGTAATAACTATTACAGATACAGGAAACGAAATAAAAACTCATTCAGGGATAAAAGTACAACCTGATTTTAGCATTGATAATAGTCCAGAATTAGATATTCTAATAATTCCAGGCGGACCATTAAGGGCGGTACAATCTGTGGTTAAAAACCAAAAGGTAATAGATTGGATTATTAAACATAATAGCATTGAATATATATGCTCGGTCTGTACTGGAGCATATATTTTGGGCGAAACTGGTTTGTTAGATGGAAAGAAGGCAACGACTCATCATTTAGCAATGAAGGTATTACAAGAAAAATACCCTGATATTCGAGTAGCATCAAACAGCAAAGTTGTACACGATAGTAACCTCATAACTTCTGGTGGAGTTTCTTCAGGAATTAACATGGCACTTTATCTCGTTGAACAAATTATGGGAAAAACTACTTCCGAAAGAACAGCTAAAACTATTGAATTTGTACAATAAATAATTTTACTAACGGGTGTTTTACTTGAAGATCATCGAGCCGCTTTAACGGTTCTTTTTTCTTGTTCTACTTAAGGAGGTTAGTTGAAGAAGATAAATTTATTATTATACTTGACCGCGTACCTTAGTACGCGGTTTATAATGTTTATAGGGGTGAGTTATATGAGTTACAGAATTAGTGTATTTGCAGAAAAATGCGATGTAAATAAAGAGACGATTAGATATTACGAACAAAGAGCATTATTAAAAGAGCCTTCACGAACGAATGAAGGTTATAGGATATATTCAGATGATGATGTTAAGCGTGTAAAATTTATCAAAAGAACACAAGACCTTGGCTTTTCATTGAATGAAATCTATAAATTGCTTGGAGTTGTTGATAATGATGAAGTTCGTTGCAAAAATATATTTGAATTTGTATCAAAAAAGGAAATAGAAATTCAGGAACAAATTGCAGATTTAAAGCGTATTGAGTCAATGTTAAGGGACTTAAAAAGTCGATGTCCAGATCAAAAAGCATTACATCAATGTCCAATTATCGAAACGATAATCTTTGATTGAATATCACCCTTGATTTTATAAATATAAGGAGGAATAAATAGTGAAAAAATATCGGGTTAAAATCATTGGAATGACTTGCACGGGCTGTGAAGAGCATGTTGCTGTTGCTCTTGAAAACATAGGTGCAAAAGAGATTGAAGTGGATTTTCGTCGCGAGGAAGCTGTATTTGAACTTCCGAATGATGTGGAGGTGGAAATAGCGAAAAAGGCAATTTCTGATACCGAATACCAGCCTGGAGAGACAGAAGAAGTACAACAGCAAGAAACGGTGCAACTTGGAGATAAAGGTGATTATGATTATGACTACATTATCATTGGTTCTGGTGGAGCATCCTTTTCATCTGCCATTGAAGCCGCGAAATACGGAGCGAACGTGGCAATCATAGAACGTGGCACAGTGGGTGGAACATGCGTGAATATCGGATGTGTTCCTTCAAAGACGCTGTTAAGAGCTGGAGAAATTAATCATATAGCAAAAAACAATCCGTTTGTGGGATTGCACACGTCAGCAGGCAATGTCGATTTGACTCCATTAATTAAGCAGAAAAACGATTTGGTGACGGATCTTCGAAATTCGAAATATGTTGATTTAATTGATGACTATGGCTTTAAATTAATAAAAGGTGAAGCGAAATTTGTGGATGAAAAAACTGTCGAAGTGAATGGCATACAGTTATCAGCCAAACGATTTTTAATAGCGACAGGTGCTTCACCAGCTGTACCAAAGATTCCTGGAATAGAAGAGGTAGATTATTTAACAAGTACATCATTACTTGAATTAAAACAGGTTCCAAAACGTCTTACAGTCATTGGTTCAGGTTATATCGGTATGGAATTGGGACAACTATTCCATCATTTGGGTTCAGAAGTAACGTTGATGCAAAGAAGTCCACGACTGTTAAAGGAATACGATCCTGAAGTTTCAGAAGCAATCACGCAAGCATTAACAGAACAAGGGATTAATTTAGTAACAGGGGCAACTTTTGATCGTGTTGAACAAGATGGCGAGATAAAAAAGGTTTATGTAACGGTAAATGGCAGGACAAAAGTCGTTGAATCAGACCAGTTACTTGTTGCGACGGGAAGAAAACCAAATACGACGACTTTGAATTTAGAGGTAGCTGGTGTTGAAGTAGGCTCGCGTGGTGAAATTATGATCGATGAGTATTCACAAACAACGAATTCAAGCATCTATGCAGCAGGAGATGTGACACTTGGTCCTCAATTTGTATATGTGGCAGCTTATCAAGGTGGAATTGCAGCAGGAAATGCCATCGGAGGACTGAATAAAAAGCTGAATTTAGAAGTGGTTCCAGGGGTTACGTTTACAGCTCCAGCGATTGCAACCGTTGGTTTAACGGAGCAACAAGCAAAAGAGAAAGGCTATGAAGTGAAAACATCCGTCTTGCCTTTAGATGCTGTTCCGAGAGCTTTGGTTAATCGAGAAACAACAGGTGTTTTTAAATTAGTGGCAGACGCAAAAACAATGAAGATAATAGGGGCTCATGTGGTAGCAGAAAATGCAGGAGAAGTAATTTATGCAGCGACACTGGCTGTCAAATTCGGTTTAACCGTGGAGGACCTCCGAGAAACCATGGCCCCATATTTAACTATGGCAGAAGGATTAAAATTAGCTGCCCTTACGTTTGATAAAGATGTATCAAAACTATCTTGTTGTGCAGGTTAAACCTTCATTTATGTGGTGTTATATGAATCAAATGTCTTAGGAGGATTTTATGGATTATTGTGAAAAGATGAGAGAGATGATTGGGAATTCCCCATTAATCATCGTACGACCAAGTGTAGCGATAATCAATCAATCTGGAGATATTTTATTGTATCGATACATAGGTGGAACATGGGGTATTCCTGGTGGAATTTTGCAGTTAAATGAGTCCATTGAGGAGTGTATTAAACGAACTGTACAAGTAGATGTTGGTATCACGTTAAATACATTGCAGTTATTTGGTGTCTATTCTGGCAAAGAATTAATTAATCGTGTCGAGGAAAGCGGCGATCAGTATCAGACTGTTGCAATTGGTTATTTATGCGCAGACTTTGAAGGAGAACTAACTCCTGATGAGAATCAAGCAATTGAAGCTCAATTTTTTAACTTAGACCAATTACCTTCAGAAACCGATCCTTTTATTAAGAACAAATTACTTCAGCTAAAAGGGCAACTTGAAATAAAGAATACTTCTTGTTGAATAGTTAAACAAGGCTAAGGTTTTAAAACAACCCTTTAGATGATAAAAAAATACATGTTGCAAACCTATACAAAACACATTTCATTTAACCATTAAATGAAATGTGTTATTTTTTATTGCCTATTTATAGAAGGAGGAAATCACAAAGTGCTTTTCAAAACTAAAGTCTGTAGAAATAAGTTGCACATTTACCCGGAAGTCGAAGCCCGTGTAGCAAAACAAAGCCCAGCTGAATTAAAAGAGCTGGGTTTTCTTGTACTTCAAACTTCTCTCCAGCTAATGTGTGTTAAATAATAAAGAATAAATCCGTTGGATTTTGACAAATTTCAAACATTTTCTTGTATTAGATTCACAATCTAGAGTAGAGGGTATAATAAATGCAGGCAGTTGACATAAAATTTACTAAATGGAGGTTGCATAACATGTTTAAAAAGAAATTACTGATAGGAATTGTAGCTTTATTGCTGACGGTTATATTGGCAGCTTGTGGCGGTGGCAATGGAGAAAATACGTCTGATAGTAACGCTGGATCAGAAAATGACACAACCGAAAACGCAGAAAATGAAGTAACACAGTCTGAAGAGAAATCAGATACCTCTGAAGAAATGGAAGGAATGGATCATTCTGGTATGAACCATTCAAGTTCAGGTGAAGTTCCAGAGGATTTAGCAGATGCTGAAAATCCAACATATCCAGTTGGAAGCGAAGCAGTAATGCATGCGAACCATATGGGAGGCATGGATGGAGCTGTTGCAACTATTGATGGTGCTTATGATACAACTGTATATGCTGTAACCTATACGCCTACTACTGGTGGAGAAAAAGTTGAAAATCACAAGTGGGTTATTCATGAAGAAATTGAAAATGCCGAGGAACAGCCATATGAGCAAGGGGATGAAGTTGTCCTTGAAGCAGATCATATGGAGGGCATGGAAGGAGCTACAGCTACCATTGATTCGGCAGAAGATACAACTGTCTATATGGTAAGCTATACAGATACAAAAACTGGGGAAGAAGTCGAATATCATAAATGGGTGACTGAAGATGAACTATCATCAGTTGAATAGAATATTGCTAAAATCAAATCCCTCACTTTATAGTGAGGGATATTTTAAACAAAACTTCCCCATTGTGCTTTAATCCATATAGAAATAAAAGTACACTTTGGGCATTTCAAAATGGATAGAAAGCAAATCAGTATTAAACTAAAGCTTGAAGTATAGGTTTCAAACAACGTTGTTGCTATTCTGAAGACCAAATAAAACAAAAATAACACGTTCCATTCAGCCATTGAATGAAACGTGTTATTTTTATTGTTTTTTACCGAAGGAGGAAATCACAAAGTGCTTTTCAAAACTAAAGTCTGTAGTAAAAAGCTGCACATCTACCCTGAAGTCGAAGCTCATGTAGCAAAACAAAGCCCAGCTGAATTAAACGAGCTGGGTTTTTTAGTCCTTGAAACGTCCAACCTGCTGTTAAAAACGTTGAAAACGAAAAACTACAGCAAGAAGATAGGGTTTTGGATTCAACGTATTTCTTACAACGTTCACAGACTACCTGAATTGTTGTGGGAGGAGAGTGACCAATCAAATCATTTGAAGATTAAACAACAGAGTAAAGAGGATCTAGAATTACTAAGACACAGGATTTCAAGAACACTCCACACCCTTTTCAGTTTTAAAGAGTCAAAACGCATGCCTTTCAAAATGGATTCGATTTATGAATACTTCGGCAAGTGGGATTGGAAAAAGAAATGACATTGAGAGGAGGTGAGTCAAATGGGAATGCCCATCGTGTGGCAAGGAAGTGATTGCTTCACACATATGCTTGCAGTTGGTCCAACCCGTTGTGGCAAGACAGCGACAATATTGAAACCGATGATTTATCAATTGCTACTTCAAAAGAAGAGAGGCATCCCTTTGGGGATATCTGTTGTTGAACCAAAAGGTGATGTGGCGGAAATGGTAAATGAAATGTGTTTAGAAATGGATATCCCTTGTATCCATGTGGACCCGAACAAAACTGATTCTGCCAGTTTCAATCCGATGGAAGGAGAAATGGATACTGTTGCCGAGGCGACAGTCGTTGTATTGAAGGGGTTATTCGGCAAGCAGGATGCATTCTTTGCAACTGTTCAGGAATTGTCTGCACGGAACGTCACCAAACTGCTGAAAGAACTGCATGGGGACGATATGGATATTATCGATGTGATGAATACCTTGCGTGACCAGCACGTCCTACAGCAAAAAGTGGCGGAACTGAAGCACAGGGACGGAATGACCGATCTCGTGCATTTCTTCGAATCAGAATTGCTTGGCAGCATGCGGGAGAAGTACCACCAGTTCGTCATAGGATTACGTGCGCAACTTGAAAACATCGTCAGTAACGAAGCCTTGCGAACCATCATGACAGGAAGGAGTGATGTGAACATTGATGAACATTTGGAAACAGGCGGTGTGCTTGCGGTCAATACTGCACTCGGCAAGCTTCGTAAAGCCGGCGATGCTTTCGGTCAATTCATGATTATGCACCTGCAAAACGGTACGTTCAGGAGACCGGGAACGGAGGATACGCGCATCCCCCATTTTTTAATCGTGGATGAATACAGCCGGTACATTAATCCGGATGTTGAGATTTTCTTATCACTCGCTGCCGAATATCGGGTAGCGGGTATTTTTGCGACTCAATCCCTTGGCCAACTGGAAATCGAGTCGGGAAATCTTGGTCCGAAGGCAATGAAACAAGCGATTCTTACATCATGTAGAAACAAAATCTGTTTTGGAGGCATCTCTGCACAAGATGCAAAGGAATTCGCGGAGGAGTTCGGCAAGGACAAGGTCATTATGAGGCAGAGCACATACAAGAACCGTGTATTGCTGCCACGCCTGTTTCCAGATTCCTATCGTGATACGGAAGATGAGGAATATAGGTTCGACCCTACGGACTTGATGGACGGTATCCCAAGATTCAACTTTGTCCATAAGCTTCTGCAGGACGGGACCCCTCAGAAACCAGCACTAGCTAAAGGTCAATTTGTGCCTCGTAATTGGAAGGAGTTGAGGGAGTGGGAAGATCCGAAGTCGTTTAAGAAGGTGAACCTGAATAGTTTGCATAACCTTTTCCAGTGGCACAAGAAAAATAACAAAGGACAAGCGTCTGAATCTAAACTTGCGAAACAAGTGGTGGCTGAGTCGGAAGTGGAACGAATTATCCAGCCGAAACTTGATACGCAACATTCTTTAAAGGTAACTCCTGATAATAAACTTTCCCGTACTCCTGTATCTGAGGAGATAAAACAGGATACCGGAATAGAGAACGTTGAATTAACAAAAGAAGTATCGAACAAGAGCACTGTTCAATCATCTGCAGTCAAGACTGTAATTCCACCGAAAATAAATGAGAAAGAAGCGAGCAATGTCGTGAGGTCCAATGACGGATTCTGGGATTAAATAAAACGTGTTTAATATCTAAACAAATTATACCTATGAAATGGAGAGAATTTAAATGGCTGAAAACAACATGCAAGTTCTAATTGAGGGTTTTGACCCGTCAAAAGTGGAAGCGGTAAATAATTTTGATAAGGATTGGAAAGAGGTCTATGGAGCACACCAGAACAATTCCATCATTCAAGCCCCTATCGTCGGTATTGAGAAACTACTTGATAAGCCGTGTGCCGTGGTGAGTGTAGGAAATATTCGTGGATACATTCCTATGGAATTTACAGGAGCATCCAATCTTCGTCACCTTCGTGCCATGACAGGTCAGTCCGTCGCGTTCAAGGTCCTTAATTACGATAGGGAAGCTGAGGTTTTCACAGGCTCCAGAACTGCAGCATTAGACCACATGGCAGCAATCACATTAAGGAAAATAGAAGTAGGGAACGAAATCATTGCCGTGGTACGCAGTGTCAGCCCCTCACTTGTCCGTGCGGATATCGGAGGAATTGAAGTGAAGATTCCCCTCGAAGAGATCAGGTACGGGTGGATTGACGATTTAACAGAAGAGGTCAAGCAAGGTGACCACATGAAAGTGAAAGTGTTGGAAATTAACAAAGAAGAGAAGACCGTGACTGTCAGTGCAAAGGCATTACAGGATAATCCATGGCTCCGTTCCATTGGTCGATATACTTCGGGCAACGAATATGTCGGTACAGTCTCTGGTGTCCGCGAATACGGTGTGTTCATTAATCTGGAGGCGGGTGTTGATTCACTGGCCCGTCACTTAAAGTTCCAAAACGTTAAAAAGGGTGATCGTGTACTTGTCCGTGTATTGGAAACTGATGCACAGAAAGAACAGATCCGTGCTCGTATTACGCGGGTGCTATAAATAGCAACGGGGTACGTCAAATCGACGTGCCCCTAATTCAATATAAATAAGAGGAGGAAATTCACATGGAAATCAGTCCATATTCTTTATCACACAATTGGTCATTACATTGGACACGAATACCATCCAATATTAAACGATCGCCTTTTGTGAATGGAGAATCACCGAAGGAACGCAAGGCATTAGAAGCACTAGCAGCTGTTGGATTAATCGGTGGAACCCAACTTACCCGGATGTTTTCTTTGGATAAGAAGCGCCTCAAACGAATGGTAGCCGAGAAGAAAATCGTTCGTCATGAGATCCATCGAAACAAGCAGGTCATACCGATTTACACATTAGGAATTAACGGGGCAGTCGTTGCGGGGCTGGATGATTGTTATGAAAGTAATTATTGGGTCGAATACAAAACAGAAGATGTTTTGAAGCGTCTTCTGTTCTTTCAATTGTATAAACATTTTCCGGAATCAAAAGTTCAGCCAACAAAGGAACCATTCAGTGGTGTCATACAGTTTCAAGGTAAACGAATATATGTGTATGTAGTACGAGGTGAGGTTAACGAATTACTCATGTATTTAAAGTGGAGTGGGAAACATTTCGACGAGCGACTTATCGTTATTACTGAATCAATTAGACATCTACAGCCACTAAAGCCAATTGTCGATACCCTTAAAATGAGGGTTACTGTTGACGTGGATTTACTGAAAGATATTGAAGAACTTCAAGATCTTTTTTATTTTGTAGATGATAATGGTCAGTTTGTTAACGAAAGAATGTAGGGTGGAGAATTATGGTGATTTTAATACTCTTGATTAACGTGGCACAAATTATTACTCTGTTTTTGGAATAAACAGGATACTCGTTATGGTTGTGTGTTAAAATTAACGATAAAGAATAGTTCATTATTTATTTCGAAAACGGGCCAGATATTGAACAATACCTAGATATCTTAGTTTATAAAAAATAAATTGCTTATTGTACTAAGGTGGCAGTTTAGTTCCATTAGAACTTTTAGGGGGAGCATTGTGAAAAAACGTTATTTATTAGCGTTTATGCTTGTGTTATTAATAACAGGATGTAATTCAAATGTAACTAACATTAGTAATACGTCTTCAGAAATGCCAAATGACTTTGATTTTATAATTATGTTTGGTGTTGGAAAGAAGAATGTAATTAATACCTATGAAAATAAGGTAACTAAGGATTTAATTGCTGATGGAACAGTAACAACTAATTTATCATTTTCAAAAGAGGAATTGGCTTTGATTTATCAAAAAATGAAAGAAATAGATATAGCTGATGCAAAAGACTTAATTCCAGAAACTAATTGTATGAAAGAACCTTTTGGTCAAGACGAGATAAAAGTTACTATTAATGGTGAAACATTTACCCATAGTTTTTCAGAGGAATATTGTGAACCTACTCAAGACGCAAAACAACTTATAGAATTAAAAGACTTTGTATGGTCGATTGTTGAAAGTGAAGAAGAATATAAGAAACTTCCAGACCCAAAAGGTGGATATGAATAAATATCTTATTGTGAACGGGTAGCTTTACGTGAAGATCGGAGCTGCTTAACGTTTTTTTCTTGTTCAACTAACGAGGCAGTTTAGTTTAAGAAGGAGTTCTGAAGACTATTGGTGAAATAACCAATAAGTATATTTAAGAGGAGATTATTTTGATTGGGGTGAGTCACATGATTATTAGAAAGTTTGTTTCCGCGATAATGGTTTGTATATTGGTTATGTTGAGTTCTTCCCTCGCAGGAGAGACCGCTTTTGCCTTCTTTTTAGGCATGTACCTAATGCCAATACTTTTGTTTTACGGAGTACCATCGTCTATCCTTTCTGATTTTGTTACAAAAAAACTAAACGGATTCTTTCGAGCAAGTATTGCGTTATTCATACACTTATTCCTAGCCACTTTCTTTGTTTTGATTCCCATTTTATTTTCAGAACGGGATAGGAATTTGTTGCTTACTGACATCGGGAGTCTGTTTGATAACTTTTTTTTTCATCATCTCTCTTCTTTCTTCTTTTTTGTTCTATTGTTTGGATGAGTTTCTTCGGTCTAAATTAGCTAAATATTTGCATCAGAAGATACTGTTGTCTAAAAGAGCTCAAGCTCTTTGTAAAAAGATTGGAGATATGAGAATTTAGGGAAGTTGTATTACCTTATTCAACTAACGGGTGCTTTACTTGAAGATCTGAGCTGCTTGGACGGTTCTTTTTTCTTGTTCAACTATTGACCGTTAATCAAATAATTGTAATGGTCTTAGCCTATCCCCATAGTTTAAACACTTCGGAAATGGAGACACTGGCTAAGAGGTGAGAAGATGACTCGAAGACGACGGAAAAATTCTACTTCGGAACAAATGCTTTTCATTGCATTCGCTCTATTCTTTGCAGTCTCAATCCTTTGGCAACTCTTCACGCAAAATCCATCCTTTTTCGTTGGCGTATCCGTTATACTTATCTTGATTGTATTGAGCATTTTCAAATGGCATCATAAGCGAATTGAAAAAAGATGGCAGGAGCTGTTATCTTACAACAGTGAAACCCAAAAGAAATGGGTTCAGAAGATGATTGATTCCCTCAATCGGGTCCTCGATTTTGAAAAGTTCGGGATTACTAGCAAGGAGAAAATAGCGAAGAGGCAGGTAAAACTTATTTTCTATGAGTTGTACAACGAACGAGAGCCAGGCTATGTCTATGTAATTCAAGAAGAGGGGAACGGATTCATCAAGATTGGGAAAGCGAAAGACCCGATGAAACGAATTCCTAATGGTTTAGGCGCGAAGAATCCTTACAGGTTGAAGGTGGTGCACCTGATTCCCACAAATTTCGACCGTCAAGTGGAGGGCTGGCTGCATCGACATTTTGAAAAGAAGCGAATGAACGGTGAATGGTTTCGCTTGTCAGCGGAGGAGCTCTCTTGGATTAAAGAAGGAGACTACCCACTCGAGCTCTTAGAACTTATCAATGGTAATTAGTACTAATAGACGATACATAGGAACCCGCTAGGGTTCTTTTTTTCTTCAGTGGATAAAACCGATGTATTATAGGGGACAGCTCGGGGAATATACATAGATTTGGATACCCGTTTCATATAGTATCCTATATAGTGTAGCGCTCGTAGGATTTGCTATCGTTTTTTCAACTGGATATAATGTACACATATATCATTGATCTTCACGTCACCACTTTCTCGGTGAAAGTCGTTAAACCTTACTTTGTTTAAGGAGATGCGACATAAACTTTTTTGTCTTAGAGTTTTTATATCTATTGAAAACTCGGGCAGACGTCTTGCGTCAAAAAATAGCTATATGCCAATAGATATTCGCGCATTAATTGCGTGCTATATATTAAAAAGCCGATTGATTCCATTTTGGAAGAGATCGGTTTTTTGTTTTAAAAAATCAGAAGGGGTGTTGCGTAAAAAACATAAAAACAAATTGCTTTCGTTTTGTTACGTTGGTTTCTTAAAAGTCGATTGATCCCTTACGGGTGATATCGGCTTTTTTTATTTCTAAAACTATAAAAGGAGATGGTTGGAATGGAAAAAGTGTTGTCGTTTACAAATAAGCAGAAATCATTGATTTGGAGCAGGTTTGTTCAGCCAACGAATGGGACGCAAGAAGAGGCGAACCACTTCATTGAAGTGTGTGAGACCTTTGGATTGAATCCATTGCTAGGCGATATTGTGTTCCAGCGCTATGAAACTAAAAACGGTCCTGTGACTAGCTTCATTACTACGAGGGATGGCCTGCTACGTGTTGCAACCACCCAAGATGGGTATGTCGGACCGCCCGTTGCCAATGTCGTCCGGGAAGGGGATAAGTTTGAGTTCATTCCATCTGAAGGCAGCGTGCGCCACGAGTTCGGTCAGAAGCGTGGTCAGATACTTGGTGCTTATGCAGTCATGCATCATAAGCGATTCAGACCGGTGGCTGTGTTTGTCGACTTCCAGGAATACTTTCAAGCGAACTCAGGGGAGTTGAATAATCGGTACGGCAATAAAAATGTGTGGGACAAGATGCCTTCCGCGATGATCCAGAAGATTGCCGAGGTCTTTGTGCTTCGTCGACAATTCCCATTAGGTGGCTTGTACACCCGTGAAGAAATGTCACTTGAAGAGGATGATAACGGAAATGGCGGAAACATGGATGTACCTATGAATTCTTCTTCAGCCCCTAAAAAGCAGAACGAGAGTCAAGCGGATCAGCAGGCTGCCGAAGCAACAGCTCAGCAATCGAATGACCAAAATGTTGAGGGGATATTCATCCTCCAAAGTTTCGAAAAAGGGGTAAGTCCGCAAAATGTTCAATTTGCAAAATTGAATGTCATGGATAAAGAGAGCAAAGAAGTGAGTCTGGTTCTCGTCAAAGGGAAACAGGAAATGATCGAATCACTCAGCCAAGTACCGATGGGCGAAGAGTTATCCATGGTCATCAAAAAAGAGAGTGGTTTCAATTTCCTTGTAGAGTTCACTTCTACCCAGAAGAACGAGAAACCTGCACAGTCTGAATCTGTAATGCAATCAAATCAAAAAGATATTGCTCAAGAACCTGTTATTCAGGAAAAAGAAACAGCTTCAGAACAACTTGACGCATTCATCATGGAAAAGTATGAGCTAGGTACGACACCAGCCGGCATTTCCTTCGCAAAGATGTATGTGAAGAACGTCGGTAGTAATGCTCAAACAATGGTTTTCGCGCAAGGCGAAGAGGCTGTTCAGCAAACGAAACATCTTTCTGTCGGCGAGAAGTTCACCATGAAGACCCGTACAGAAAACGGATTTACGTTTTTCGAGAAGTTGGGGGATGCAGATAAGGGGGTGGCTTAATAATGCTACCTGAAATCTTGAAAATTGCAGAGGGGTATGGCGTTACCTTCAATCCACGTACGTATGGAAAAAAGGAAACGCTATGCAAATGCATATTTTGCGAAGAGGATTCCAAACCGAGCAAGGGACATAAATTCTATTTGTCATTGAACACACAGGACCAACTCTATAAATGTTGGTTCTGCGGTGCTTCAGGTGGTGTCTTGGACTTTGAAATGAAGCTATCCGGTCTTCCTTATGACGATATACGGAAGAAGTATTTTGGAACAAGGAAGAAATCACTCCATCCGGCTGAACGGTTGAATGTGCGACAGCTTCGAACAATTGGCTGGGCTGAATATAAACGGAAGAATCGGGCTGAATTCAAAAAGAAGAGGGAAGCGGTTTTGCGCGACTGGAAGAGATATGAATACGAACAGCTGGTAAAGCACTTCGCCATGTTCATTGTTGTCGCACATATCGAAAATCAGGAGGAACGGCAGGATGAATTGCTTCAATTTATCATGAAGTCGTGTAGAGAAACCCAGATTCATCTGCTATTCAACCGAGTATTGGCTGAATATGTGAAAGAAGATGCTGAACGGGTGGATTGGGCGATAGAAGGTGCTGAAATAGGTAGGTCAGCATGGAGAGTCTCATTGTCCACCTATGACTTTGCAATGGAGAAAGTCGTGCTGAACGTGTCATTTCTCTATTACATGTTGAAAATGAAAAAACTGCATTCTAAAAGAAATTCGGTGACAAACGATAAAGTGTCGCTAGCCAATTAAAATATCCGTCACCCTTTACGGAGGAGAAATAGGGTCATGGCTGATACGCAGCCATGAGAAAAGGAGAACAATATGAATAACGTGAGTTTGGTAGGTCGTCTGACAAAAGATCCTGAAATCAAATATACACAGAGTGGTGTAGCCGTGTGCAACTTCACGCTTGCAGTGAACCGTCCGTTTAAAAATGCCAATGGAGAAAACGAAGCGGATTTCATCATGGTCCAGGTCTGGAGGAAGGCCGCTGAAAATGCAGCAAACTTTCTTAAGAAGGGAAGTCAAGCTGCGGTGAACGGTCGTATCAATACTCGCCATTATGAAAACGACAAAGGAGATCGAGTGTATGTTACAGAGGTTGTCGCTGACTTTGTACAATTCCTTGATCCGAAACCCCAGGGACAGGGAAATCAGCAGGGACAACAGAACTACCAGCAGCCACAAGGGCAGGGGGGCTTCCAACAGCAACCGAATCCCTATGCTGGTAACACAAACTCTCATGGTCAGCATTCCAATCAATATGGAGCAGTCGGAGGTTCGTTTGAAGTAAAGGACGAGGATCTGCCGTTCTGATAGATAATGGTGTAAAGGGGATTGGTCAGCCAGTCCTCTTTTCCTTTTTCAAATAAAGAAAGGAGATAGCAGCATGATATTCTCTTTTTCACGTTTGAGCCTGTATGAATCTTGTCCGTATCGGTTTTATAAGAAATACATTCAGGGATATGAGGAACCGATTACTTACCCCCTAGCGTTGGGGAAGGGGGTTCATAAAGCCATTGAGGATAAAATAAATGGGGTTAGTCATTCAGAAGCAGTATTAAATGGAATAATCGAAGCTGATTTTCACCCAGAAATTACTTTGGAGGAGATGTCCGATTTAGTAAGCCACGCTCCAATTAAAAAAAACATAGGTGCAACAGAGGTACATTTTAAACTTCCTTTATCGGAGGAGGAGTCAGCCCCTATGATTCAGGGGTATATTGATGTGGTCACAGCAGATGGCAGTAAAATAGTTGACTGGAAAACAAACAGGAGAAGATACGATATACTGGATAATAACCAAATTGGTCTCTATGCTTGGGCTATCGGTCAAATGAAGAATCGATCAACGGTTGAAGGGAACTTGTACTTCCTAAGGTTTAGAAAAGAAAGTAAACATGTTTTCAAACAAGCTGATATGGAAAAGTCTCGACAATGGGCTTTGGGAGTGGCAAACGCAATCACTTCTAAATGTGAAATTCTAGATTTGATACCTGAAGAAGCAGGTAATTTATTTCTTGCTACTCCATCTAGTAATTGTCGTCATTGCCCATTTGCTATTGAGTGTTTTCGTAAGTTTAGGAGAAATTAAATGGAAACATAAACGATTACAACAGTCTAATGTGAATCGATATAATTTGGATTAGGTAAGTATTACAATTTATATAGTAAGAGATATCGGTGCTTACAACTGGGGTCCATTCTTAAAGCAGTTTTTGATGATTTAGCGAAGTGAGGATATACTAATCCCGAATACGATGACTGTGAAAGCGCCTTGTCCGTTGTGGATGAGTGCGCTTTTTTATTTGTCCATAAAGAAGGTCTTACTTACATTCTTGTCTAACCAGGTCGATAGGAGTGGATGTTTTGTGGAATACAGAAATGAGAAATGTCCATTATTTGCTATGTAATGTTCAATTCAGTCAGTCGGATGTAGGGGTAATGGAGACAGGGTGAAAGGTCGAAGATGTATGGAATGCTTAGAGTCAGCACTAGAGTTCAAGCGGATTCAGTTTGGTAAATCGGTCAAGGGCTTGGTTCAATGCAAGAAATGTAGCAAAGAGAATGAAGTGGAGATACATATGGAGTTTTTTTGAATAATGTAGAGAAATAAATAGCACCCTGTAAATTATCAGACGGGGTGCTATTTTAATCTTTTATGAAGTTTTTTTCATCAAAATGCAATTTATTGTTTACAAATGCATATAATGTGTTAAATTAAGAGTAGCTCATCTACCGAGTAGTAGAAGGAGAATGCTGTGGCCATATGATGGCTGCGGCTTTTTAATTTGTTTGAAGTGTGCGAATATAACTTTCATACTTTTGGCTATATTGTTTTTTAGATCTATTAAGGAAAACTGGAAAGGCGGAATCGAAAATATAGTTTGTTAGAACTCCCCTTCTCTTCCTATGTGCCAAGATAATCAAATAATCAATTATTCCCTCTCGAAAACGGATATAAGTTTTCTCCACAAATTTATTATGCTTGTTCTTCTTTTTTTCCACCCAGACATCTACACGTGGATCCTTTTTATTGGCAAGATCAATAATTTCAGGAATCCAATGTATTCTAGCCATTCGATACAAACACTCATTTCTCTGTAATGGTACAAATAAAATATGCGCTTTAGCAAATTCACATTGGTTGGAACAACTAATGCTAGCCACGTCGTTATTACATGGTAAAATTGTGTGTTCTCTTTTTTCTTCCAAAGAGACAATGTGCATTAATTTTTCGGGGTAAGGATAGGTTATCCCATTTACCGTCTTTGATACTTCAAAATAGATAGTTTTGCCCTCAAATTCTGGCCGATAGGCTTGATGTATAAAAATAGAATTAAAGATACCATAGGTATAAGATAAGTTTTTCTCAAGGGAATTCTCTTGCATTGATAGTGGTGCTGAAAGAACCATCTTATCTGACCCCCTCTGGTGTCCATACAAATAAATTAAATTTCTTTTCGCTTCTATAAGAAGAATAGTCCAAGTTTATTTCGTATTTTGTTTTTAAGTAGTTTATAAGTTTGTTTTTAGCAGTAGGCTTGTTTTCGTTATATAAGCCACGATGATAGTAGGACAATGCACCAATGATCAAATCACAGACCTGCAATATTTCGGATTGATGTGATTGAATTTGTTGAACATCTTTTAATACCGAACCATTAAAATCATACATATTATTGCAAAGTACCTCGTAAAGCTTTTTAACTCGATTTCCTCCCCGCGTGTCTTTTATGTCAATGAATATTTTATATTCATTTCCCCATTCTAATAGCGGGTCTATTAGTCTGAAATACATTTTATAATACCATAAATCATAGTCGCCTTCTGAATACCTAGAGTGGTCAAGTTCTTTTTTGTTTTGTGCAATAAGACCTCGAAAATAAATTTCATTTGCAAAAAACCAATCAACAAGTTCAAAATAAAACTCTATTTTAGAATTTGATACCTTTGTCCATTTCACTTCGTTCCAAGTACTCATATTATGTTTAGCTTTTATTTTACGAATCTCATTAAAATATGAACTTTTTAGTGTCTCATTGACCTGAATACTTCCAAGTACCATTATGTCGCTATTATCGTTCTCTAAATGACAACTTTCGTCACAATATATATTTATCAAAGATGTCACCTCTATATATTTTCTGTAGTTTCGATATATAGGTAACATTGTACCAAATTTTGTCGTAATAAGTAACGACTAGTACAACTTTTGAATAAATAATTTGACCTAGGAACTGTCATTCTCTATAATTAGTTAAAAGGGGAACAGGTGTGCGTAAAACATTAGAGGAATCGGTAAGATATGGCGAAGTATTGGATTTGATGTACATGGCGGCTGATGGAACAATCAGTAAGCGACGAATCAAGGTCCTGCAGGTGGGCTAAGTGTCATTTAGGGTATACTGTTACCTACGAAAATCCAAACGGACTTTCACGATCGAGAATGTTTTAGCACTTGTTCCCGTTTCTCATAAAGAAAGGATGGTCGTTTAATGAAGGTAGATGGAGATATTAAAGACCGTGGCCGAATCAAATGGACAGCAATGATGCTGCCAGAACATCTAGCTGATCTGAGAGACTGGCATGCAGAGGATGGACTTACCGAACGTCCCGAATTGACGGAGTGGGATTTGGCAGCCATCCAGGAAGAAATTGAAATAGCATATAAACGAAAATGCGAAACGTTAATAAAAACATGGCGAGACAACCGCATTATTGAAAACCAGGGCACTATCGAAACAATTGATCTACATAAAAAAGCCATCCTGTTGGTAGAACATTTTGGAGAGATACGTATACAAATTGAAGAAATTATATCCGTTCAAGCTATAGATTGATTAAGGAAGAATTTAATATTCTCCCTTAATCTACAAACCGGAATGTGTATACAATTTGATTATTTTTCTTCTTGATACGGGTTTTGAAACGGAAAAACGTATGGGTCTTCCCGAAAGTGATATACCTTATATGTGTCCCTTTCTCTTTACCAGTCATAACAGCCCCAAATATTAATTCATCCAAAAAAACCGTTCCGTTGTACTTAATATCCTTAATTCGGTTATAAGTCTTTTCAATTCCCTCTATGTAAGTAGTGTCATTGTAAGTAAGTTGTCGACCATCTTCCAGAGCTAGTCTAATACCTTCCGATAATCGTATGTCTTTGGAGAACTCAATTTTAATCGTTTCTGTTTCAAGCTTTTTCTCCTCTTCATACACCATTATTTCCTTCAGTAGGAATAACGAAATATTACCATTATCTACTCTCATTCGTACTGGCGGAAAATTTTCATCTTTCTTTGACCGCTCTTCAACCCATTGTATCGGTAGCCCCCACCTAGTTGCCAAATCAGATATTGCCAACAATGTATCCATTATTTCTCCTCCCTAAAATTAGTCCTAATGAATTAATTTTACCATTACGTGCTTTTATTGCAATCTTTCTTATTGAATAATCTGAAAATCATATAGACATAGCAATCTACCCGGACTATGATAATAGGTAAATAGAATGGGGAGGTAAGGATTTGAAAAAGTTACTTTCAATATTAATGGTCCTTATACTGGCAGTCAGTCTATTACCAATATCCACTGACGCAGCAACAAAAGAATTAAAAGTGCATTTTATAGACGTAGGCCAGGGGGATGCAATATTAATCCAATCGCCAGATGGCAAAAACATGCTAGTTGACGGTGGACCTAAATCAGCAAGTAAGACCGTGGTTGATTTTTTAAAAGCGAAAGGTGTTAAGAAATTAGATTACGTGGTAGCGACACATCCGGATGCTGATCATATCGGTGGATTAATCGCGGTATTAAATGCATTTCCAGTAACTAATTTTGTTAACAGTGGAGCGGAGCATACTACCCAAACGTATTTCGAGCTGTTGACGTTGGTTGATGATAAAAATATCAATTACATCGAGCCTGAAATAGCGGAAATCTTAATTGGGGACTTCACTTCCGATTTTTATCTACAAGTTTTATATGTAGATTCATCGGCAAAAGATATGAATGATGCATCGATTGTTATTAAAACGGGTTATAAAAAAGTTGATTTCTTTTTAATGGCAGATGCAGACACAGAAATCGAAAACTTTCTTATGAATTATTTTGATGATATCTCTGTCGACGTTTTAAAAGTGGGGCACCACGGTTCAAAAACAAGTAGTTCTGCTGCGTTTATCAATAATATAAAGCCAAGCGTGGGCATTCTGTCGTATGGGAAAAATAACAGTTATGGTCATCCACACGCTACTATCGAAGCCCGACTAAAGAAAGTCGGCGCCAAGACTTATAAGACAGCAGTTGATTGCGATATCACCGTTACAACAGATGGAGTAAAGAATTCAGTGTCCAATAGTTGCGGTAAAACGGAAGCCAACCCAGCGCCAGCCCCAACACCAACGCCTGAACCAAAACCTGAAGCAAAACCAGCCCCAGCACCTTCTTCTGGAGGGCCCTATAAAAACTGCACTGAAATGCGTAAGGATCATCCAAAAGGAGTGCAGGTTGGACATCCGGCATACGAGAAAAAGCATGACCGTGATGGCGACGGATGGGCGTGTGAACCGCGATGACAAAAAAATATACGCTTGATCGCATCGATGACGGTTTTTATGTATTTTTAAAGCGTGATGATGAAAGCGAACAATTGATAATTCCGTTAGAGGAAGTCAAGGTAAATCTTAATGAAGGGGATATTGTTGAGATTGAAACGAATGAAACCGGATATCGATTCGAGGTTTTAAAAGAAGAGACATCTGATATGAAGGGAAAGGTAAGTAATCTTTTGGAAAAACTAAAGAACAAGAAATGATAAGGGAGGGGGGGAATGCCTTCCTCTTTTCAGAAGATTTGCGACCTCAAAAATGCTTTGCTAAAATGTGTATAACCATTTAGTTTTTAAGTCATCGTTTAGATGAACGTCGTTATACCTTTTAGATATTTTAAAGAGGAGTGCGACAAAAATTATTTTGCCTTTGTATTCTCTGTTGAAGAGAAAAGATAGGCGGATGTAACAAGTACATCACAAAATAGCTTAATGCATAATCATATGGATATTTACGCTTAATTGCGTGATATATATTAAAAGTCGATTGATTCCTTCGGGAAACGATCGGCTTTTTTTGTTTTAACAAAATCATTGGAAAAGGAGAGGTTTAAATGGTTGGAAAACAATTAGAACGTCTTGTTTCTAACGCTAAACAGGGAGGTGCAGAAAAATCATTCGTCTGCTATGTGGATGAAAAGAAGGAGAAAAAATTTCTCGTATTTAAATTCGGTGGAATTTACCTACTTGATAGCAGAGGAGAAATTGAAAGGCTGAAATCGCTAACCGACATTGAAGACATTTTTCTGTCCATTGAAAAAGGCGATGTTAAAGTGATTGGCAGCGGAAATATCGGAATCTAAAGGAGGTTATTTAAATGGTACTTGCAAAGCAAGAGGTCATTGAAAACATGGAAGAGGCAGTTAAGCTAGGTAGGGAGATTGAACGTGTCGAATCGGCGCTAAAAGCTATGAAAGGTCAGTTGAAAGCGTTCGTAGACAATAATGGTCCGGTAGATACTGGTGATGTGATTTGGGATTACACTATATCGGCATCATGGCAGTTCGATGAGAAGGGTATGAAGGAGTTAGCTCAGAATATGGTGCTTGAAGGTGTGAATCCGTGGAAAATGCTGAACATAACGGCTTCTAATCTTAAAAAGATGGGCTGGGATGATGCAGTGATTGCAAAAATGGGCGAAAAAAAGGAGACAAGAAGATTCTCGTCTCGAAAAAAGTAATTCATAAAAACCTTGTAGAGTGATTATACCATAAAAAGCCTTCCACCGGGCAAGGAAAGAGTGGCACACGAAAGCTTGTGCCGCTCGGCACTTGCTTTGTGTGAGAAAGGACTACAAAATGTCTATTAATAAATATATTACCTCTGCTCGTGAAGCTGTATCCACATATACTGCAGTTGGTTCTGAAAGTGTTATCGAATTGCAGGATATATTGGCTGTTTTAATTGGTCCATCTGCTAAACCGGAATTCACTGGGCGACTGGCTGCGCGAGGCATTCGAGAGTTGGTGGATATGACAGTAACCGAATTAAAACAGGAAGGCATGACGCACAATGAAGCTCTCAGAGTTCATTCTGGCATGTTGATTGCCCGCAAGATGCGTTCGGCAGGAAAAGCAGACACGCGATATGTTATCCGTTCACCAGAGGATGCAGCAGCCTACATGATGGCTGAGATGACGAATTTGACACAGGAACATTTCGTGGTAATTTTTTTGAATGTGAAGAATGAAGTGCTTCATAAGAAGACCATCTTTATCGGTTCACTAAATTCGTCGATAGTACACCCTAGGGAGGTTTACAAGGAAGCGGTGAAACATAGTGCTGCCTCAATAATTTGCTTTCACAACCATCCCAGTGGGAGGCCAAACCCTTCCCCTGAAGACATTCAGGTTACAAAGAGATTGGCTGAGGCTGGTAGTGTGATGGGGGTGGAACTAATGGATCATGTGATTATTGGGGATCACCGTTTTATTAGTTTAAAAGAGAAAGGTTATTTTTAAAAACGAAATGAAAAAAGACGTTCCGGCCACTAAAAGGAACGTCTTTTTAAATTCAAATGATAGACAGGGAAAATGGAGAATATCAACAAATCTATATTTGAGGGGGTAAATCTTCTAACTTGGTTTTATAAATTAATTCAACAAAATGTTTAGGGGTAGTCTGATAATCATTCAAAATCTTTTCCGCTTCTAAACGCCAGAGTAAGTCACCTTTATTATTAAAGCTTCTTCTGACTTGACGAATAGACTCAATTGCTTTCACCGCCCAAGAAACAAATTGACTTCTTTCAATATAGAATATATTTTTTGTGAAAGGCTTAGAAGAGTTTTCTATAGTAGTTGAATTTGATATAAAAAGGGTGACGATATTTGAGTTTTTATTCAAAGTTTCTACATTATCACGAATCCAATCTTCGTGTCCTTTTGCTTGTTTGATATGTCTACTTGGAATTGACTTAGTATTATCCTCATAGATTTTATCCTCTGTTACAATACAAAAATTATCGTTAACAATCCACCAAGGATCGGGGGCGGTGTCTGAATCAGAATTACCTGAGGAATAACCCAAGAATGCCCCTAACCTTTCATGGCCTTGTTCGAATTTCAAACCATTATCACTATTTAATAGTGTTACTATATCAGCAGCTTCTTTTTCGAACTTATGAGGATTTCTAACTCCCTCTTTTGAAAACCTTTCTTCTAGCCGTTCGAAAATATCGCTAAATCCCTCTTCTAAAGAATGTTTTCCAGTTATTTCTTTTTGATCAACCAATTTATTAAACCAATTTATTGTGTTAGTGCTTTTTGATGCTTTGTTATAATACTCCTTGGAAATCTGATAATGACTTTCGATACCGGCCTCAAAAAGACGATAAGTGACAAAACCTGCGACATAGTTCCAATACCCTTTATATCCTTTTAATTCTGGGCCATTTAAATGCATTAAAACTTTTTCGATTTGGTTTAAAGCACTTTGATAATCCTCTTTCCATAAATCATATTGAAAAAGAACTTCAAATACTGCTGAATTTTTTAAGTTAAAAAACATTTTATTCTCGTTTTTTCTTTTTTCCTCGTCAATAAATTGGTCCCTGGAACTTATTATTGCCTCCTCAGCAGTATCCCACTCTTCACCTCTCTGATAAAAGAAATTTAACAGCTCAGTTAGTTCAGATATTTCATTTCTGCTTTCTGATTGGTTATAACCGAATTCGAGTTCGGCTTTAAGCTCAGCTGGAAATTCATCTAGCTTTTTAGGCGAAATTAATGCGTTCTCTAAATCTGTTCCAAAAATAACTACTGCTGCGTAATCGACTTCAGATCTAGTACACCTCCCAATGGCTTGTACAATCCTAGTCTTTATTCTTTCATTAAACAATACTGAAGAAGACATTCTTGTAGTAATGAACTGCTCTTGTAAGTGAGTGGAGCTAGGCAAGCTACTTAAAAATAATAAATGACATTTGTCACCATCAAAATCAATGCCATCGTAACGATTGGCCATTATAGCTATCCCGTCGTCCGATTTGATGAAATCATCATATGAATTCTCTAAGTCCTTACTTAAAAACACTTCCGTTGTGGTCATTTCCTCTATTTTTTCCTTTACATATTTTGCAGTTCTATCATCATGTACTAAAAAAAGTGCTCTTTGTTGTAGTTTTTTTATTTCCAAAAGTATTTCTAAGGATTGTTCTTCTTTGAACGAGGCATTAGGAAAGATGAAAAAACGTCTACCAATACTGTGTACCCCCCATTCGTCTACTATTGGCAATCGATGTATATTGTGGACACCAGTAATTCTTTCTAGCTCGCCACTTTCCCCAAGTGTGGCTGACATATATAATCTTTGTTTAGCGTTAGCAAAGGGTTTATGAGTAAGGGTAGGGGGTATGAAGGGGCGAATCAGAATTTCATTTTTACTTAAAAACATATTACATGCGTGTAGATGATCCCTTATGTTTTGCCAAGGAAACCTAAGATTATTACTTGAAACATAGGATTCAATTAAGGGTGATAAATCCTTAATTTTATTAAAGAACTTTAGATTCGGCAACTTATCAATCCAGTCATGTTCATTAGCTGAATCATTAGTCAGACGATTGTATTGAGAAACTTCTAAAGTATCTTTTAGGCTTTCTACCAATGAAGAAAATAATCCTAGGTGTTCCGATCTTGAAATTTTCAAGCTCCAATTATTTGCAATATAGCTTTCAGAACTATGTGCATCATCAAAGATAATAATATCTGCATCGTCAAAAAAAGAGTTGGTATTAAATAAGCTGCTATAATTTGTTACAGCAATTGTTTCAGCCCTCATATAGCTTGAGATCGATTGTTGACTGTATGATTTTTTACTTCCTGTAAAACCAATTGCTTTTATGCCATATAAATTGTTTGCTTTGTCTACGACTTGATTAACTAATTGCTTTGTAGGACATAAATAAACTATTTTTTCATTGTTTTTTCTTCTTCTAAATTCGCCGATTAATAAACCTATTAATGTTTTACCACTACCGGTAGGCAATTCAAATGCAACGTCTTTTTTTTGATAAGCACTACTCATATATAGATCAATCATTTTAGATTGATAATCCAATGTACCATTGATTTTCTTTCTTTTATAATCTCGGTACATCTCTTGTGGAGACTCAAACAAAGATTTTTCTTTTTGCTTTACCCTAAACACCATAATCATCATTCCTTTACTTTTTGATACTTTCGAAACTTTTGATCTATTATATAATACAATACTCATAAGTGGTTTGACTTGCAAGAAAGTACTTAAGGAGCATAAGTATTTTATTTAATAGTTGTTATGAAAATGGTGCCGTAAGAACGGCAAAAGTAATGGGTAAGTAACCGATCCATCGTCTTATTTTTGAAGGTGTCAAAATCTAGGGGTCAAAGGTTAAAAAAAATGAAGCATCTTTTACATAAGGTAATAATTTATAATCAGAGAGAATCAAAAAGAGGTTACGAGATTACTTCGTTATCGTAACCGGTTTGCTACAATGAAGACATGCAACTTGGTAAGTTGAAATATGTGAAGGGGGTTATAAATTGGAATTAAAAAGGAACATCGTTTATGCAAAGGATTTTGAAAACAAGAAACTGGATTTTGAATTGGAACAAAAACTCGAAGAAATTGAAAAACGCATCCCTGCCTCCTACGCAAGCGATATTCGCTCCTTTTGTAACTTCTGTTCGGAAACAGACAGAGAGGAAAATATTCAGACTTTCCTCCACTATTTGCATCATGCCATCGAATCTGAAAGGGTAAAAAAAACGACATGGGAAAAACGGGTTGTCGCCATCCGGAAGTATTTGACTGTGACCTTTGGAATCACGTTCGAGGAAGAAGACCGTAAGAAGATCAGTTTGCTCCGAAAGCTATACAGTGGGGATGATAAAATGGACCTCTTGCATGTGAAGGGCAAGTCTCCACTCAATAAAGATTTTCTTTTGGCGAGAATCAGACAGCTAGACACAAGAGCCAAAGCAATTTGTCTAGTCAATCTAACGACAGCGAACCGTCCGAGTGAAATGGTTCGATTGAAAGTCGAACACTTTGACTTTGATGCTCCGATGGTAAGCGTTCCCTTGAAGAAACAAGGCATATGGCATAATAAACGGTTGAATCTTGAGACGGTGCAAGCTGTAAAAGATTACATCAAGGAATATGATTTAAAGATAAGCGATTATTTTGTCGGGAGTGTGAACCAGAAGGGGATCTATGCGAGCAGTCTTATCTCTGAAACTGCTTATCGGAAACGAATGAAGAAATGGACAGGATATGCGCCGTACAATTTCCGCAAGACGCAGGTACTCTCCATGCACTCGGCAGGAGCTGATCTTGGGACAATTGCAAAACAGACCGGACACCGTTCGTTGGAGACGCTGGACAAGCACTATCTCGAAGTATCGGATTCCACAGTGGACAAATACCTCTAAAAATCGCCTATAATAATAGGAATAAACTTAAATCAATATTAGAGTTATTTTTGAAGTAATAAAAAAGGATTTTTACCTTTAATGACGAACTTTGTCAATGAGAGGTGAGCAAATTGGAATTACAAATAGACCCGTATGAACCATGTCCATGTGGTTCAGATAAGAAGTATAAGTTTTGTTGTTATCAAAAAGCGAGAGAAGAAATGCATAAAAATCGCGAAGAATTAAGTCACTCAGATGACCGTCTTAACCACATGGCACAGCAAAGGTGGGGAGAAGCTGATTTTGAGGTTTGTTTCGGTTTTGATAAAGAGAAATGTAAACCATTAATAAAAGGCGCCCATTCAATTCAAAATAATAGGGTTTTAAACCGAATAAGTAAAGACGGTCATCTCTACCATATAGGAAGTAAGCTGACAAAAAGCGGTCCATATCCCATTTTGAAAAAAATTAGTAGGAATAAAGCCAGTAAATTTTTTGGTTTTTGTGATTATCATGACACTGAAATTTTTAAACCTATTGAACTTAAAGACTACTCACAAGAACCAATAGAAAATTACTTATTCGCATTCAGGTCTCTTACTCTTGAATACCACCGAAAAATTCGTGTGCTCAATCAATTACGTGATAACTTCAAAAGTTTTCCAAGCGCTACACTAGACCCGATGTCAGTAAACTTTTATAGAACTGCTTTACTGGATTTTGAAGACTATTCCAAGGACTATAATTCTTTTAAGAAAGATTATTTGGAAAGGAATTTCAACGGTTTGAGAACTGTATATAGAAAATTAGACTTTGAAATTGGGTTTGCTACAAGTTCTGCGTTTACTGTGCAATATGATTATAAGGGAAAGCAAATAAATGATATATATTTCGATAAGAGTGTCGATAAAATGCCTTCGATATATGTAAATGTATATCCAATTGAAAGTGGAACTAACATTATTATCTCGTATCTAGTAGAAGATGAAAGTGTTTATAAAGATTATTTTGATCAATTAGAGTCATTGACTAATGAAGAGCTTGTGAGTCATTTGAATTTCTTAATTATAGAATATACAGAAAATGTATTTTTTAGTCCCGAGCTAGTAGAGGCGATGACTGAAAAGGAGGAGGATTCTTTATTAAGAAGCTTTGCTTCGTCTTTAGATATTTTAGAAAAGTTTAAATTAGAGTTAGAACAAAACTATTTTAAATTCAACTTATTTCATAATAGCATCTGAAAAGATGCTTTTTTTATGACTAAAAATACTGAGTGTGGATAGTCATATAATGCGCGATTAGGAGCTTCTGCATTTTGAGTTTTTTCTAAAGTTAACAATACCGTTCAGAAAGGCGCAAATAACCGAGTGAACGTTCGAAAAGTGTTTTTATATATATACGGACTGATTTTAATAATGCATTTCATATCAAACACAGTGTTCGTTTATGTGTACAATTACGAACTTTACTTGTTTTTAAGCCTGTATTTATTTTTAGCTTTTTTCAAACTCTTGTACACTGAAGGGTGGATCAATGAATACTTTCCTGGAGATTGGTGTTCTCGGGCGTCTGAAGAAGCCATGTCGAACTTGTGTGAAAACACGTGATGATATGTTGTGTAATGTAAATTCTTCGGGGGTGATACAAAATTAGAGGATTTTCACCTTTCTTTGCGAATATTGTCAATGAGGAGGTGTATAAAATGTATCAAATAGTACACAAAGAAACAGTTTAGATGTTGTAATGGAGCTAGTGAATCTGCATGTTCAAAATGAATATAGGCAAGGGAACGCGCTGGATTCAGACGAACTTGAAAAGCTGTTTTTAAAGTATTACAAGTTATACAGCAACCGGAATTCTTATTAATAATTTTTGTTGTATTGGTTGGTAAGCATCTCTCCGGAGGTGCTTTTTCTATTTAAAGGATTTTCACCCTTCTTGGCGAATAGTGTCATGAAGGGGGTGAGAATATGGAACTTTATAAAGAAGCGAGACTAGAAGGTGAATCCGAAGGTTTTGACGGCGAGACCATCTTCGAATGGACTAATGGTCAAAAGTGGAAACAAGTAGAATATTATTATAAATATAAATACAAATATAGACCGACAGTAAAAATATATAAAGATGGTATGAGGTATTATCTTGAATTAGAGGGTATAGGTAGAAAAGTAAGGGTTGAAAGGATAGATTAACAGTTTTAAGCACCCACTGAGGTGCTTTTTCAATGCTTAAAATTCAGGGGGGAGGATTGTTATGTGAATTGCCGAATTGGGAAAAGGTACAACGAGAAAGTGAAACAACAAAGGTAACCTTCTAAAAACATAATCGGGTCGTATGGGTTGCCATTAGCAACTCTTTTTTCTTGTTGAACTAATGGCTAGGTTGGTTAAGAATGGTTTTAGTAGCAAAATAGTTACCCCCCAACGTTTTAAAGTGCTTATAAAAATAATATTTGAATATTTGAAACAAATTGGAATGAAACACGACTTGTTTAGTAAGGGGTGATGAAAGGGATGAATGGGTTTGATATAGAGGATTTATATAGAGAATTTCATTTAGATATTTACCATTTCTCTTTATACTTTTCCAGTAACAAACAGGATGCAGAAGATATTACACAAGAAACCTTTTTGAAAGCAATTCGAAATAGCCACATGCTGAGGGATCGCACTCGTGCGAAGTATTGGTTACTTTCTATAGCGCGTCACACGGCAATCGATCATTTGCGAAAAAAGAAGCTGAAATCTACATTACCAGCACTACTAGAAAAAATCACAAACGAAAAAAACGAGGATTCCTTGGATGAACATCTACTTATCAAGGAACGATGGCAGGAGATTCAAAGTGCATTACTTACTATAAAACCTCATTATCGGAGTTTGCTTATTTTACGGGGGCTTCAGGAAATGACAATTAAAGAGTCGGCTGAAATATTGAATTGTACAGAGTTAAAGGTGCGAGTAGACTTTTATCGTGCTGTAAAGGTATTGAAAAAGGAACTACATATATTGGAAGGAGTGAAGTAAGGTGAAAAAGACCGAAAATCTAACTCAAGAGGCTAAACAGCTACTTCGACCAATTAAAGATCGGCCGGATTTAGAACCGAGTCAAGAGTTTGTTAACGAATTAAACAATAAACTCAGGATGGATGGTAAAAGGAGAAAAACTAGAGTGAAGTTAGTTCCACTGTTAGCAGCTACAGCTATCATTGTTATACTTCCTTTTCTCATTTTAACTTCCCAATCCGAAGAAAAAGAGACACACGCATATGCTATAGAAGAATCCTCTCGCATTGAATTAGTGGACACCATCAAGTACGGGAATGGGGAAGGGGAAATCGGTTCATATGCCCATGGCATGAACCCGGTAAGTAGCTTTGATATGAAGAATGGAAACATATATATCTTAGATGAAATGAAGTCGCAGGTCGTGATTAAGAGTGGTGAAGCTACCAGTTCATTTTCCGTTCAAAACGATCAAAATATTATTGGTGATTTGAATGATATATTGGTAACAAAGGATGAAGAAATATATGTATTAAACTCTGTGGAAAAAGTTGTGCATCAATACCAATCCAATGGAGAGTTAACAAAGACCTATGATTTATCGCAATTAGAATTATTTTTCCCAGACTCATTAGTTGAATTAGAAAACAATGAGATTATCGTAAGTCAAAACCAAGAAAAATTTGTAGACCTAAAAACAGTCAGTTTCATAGAGGACGAGGTGCTGCCATTTCAATTTAAACAAGTGAATCGAAAGGAAAGTATACTAGTACTCAGTGATGAAAGTGAACAAACTGAACTACCCTTATTCTCGGATTTCACACTTGCCAACGTGGCTTTAAAAGACGTATTGGACGAACAAATTATTTATATGCAGACGGTTGCTCCACCTGTAATGACTCCCCTTTCAGAAACTCATTTATTTGTGCTTAATAAGAAGGGTGATAAGCTTGGGGGAGTACGCATACCAGATGAAAACTTTATTGAAAAACCTCAAGAGGTAGAGAATTATATTGCAACAGATCAAAATGAAATCTATCTTCTTATTCCTGAAAGCGAGCATGTTGCATTATATAAAGTGACGTTAGGGAAAGAATATGAAAGCTTTATTGAGAAACAGATGGAAGAAGTTAATATTGGGTTTGATACTGAATCGTTTGGGAGGCCTTTTCCAGAATTAGAGGAGGAAATCAGGAAGCTTTTTATAAATGGCGATATTCAATACGGGAATGAAGAATCATTGAATGGTGTCGCAATCGATGAGAATGGAACAGTAGTTATCGATTTTAAAGACTTCTTGGCTGGAAGTCCAGCAAGTGCTGAAGCACAATCATTATCGAAAGCACTTCATTCAGCAACCTTTGAAAAATTTCCGGAAATACAGCAAATCTACTTTCAGTTTGACGGGAGCTTTAGCGCATGGGCTCATTGGTTAGAAAGCACCGAAGAACCTTGGAAAAGACAAGACTCAAATTAACTATAAAATATCTTATCAAAGCTCTTAATATGGCAATCTTGTTCCATTTAAGTTCATCATCCTTATTTGGGTGCATTTATGTAACCAAACATATGCACCCATAATGTAAGGGATTATCCTTTACTTCGACTGCCAATCCACAAGTGAACTTCACCTAATTACTCACCTAATGGAGGAAAATAATAAGAAAAGATTGATAGTAAAGCTTGTTATGGAGTATCTCTCATTGCTCTTGGTAATCCGGCTTATTTGTAAAGTGAAAATCCCGAACAGTAACTTGATCTGTGATTGAGCTACTGTTCGGGATTTTTATATTTTTTTTTAGTTACAACACTTACTTTCTTATGAACAGGATGATGATCCATATGCTCTAATATTTATCGTTTATCCGAGACCAACGCTTTCTTGGTTGGAGGGAATCGATTAAGTAATACACCCCAGGTAAGATAATGATGGAACCGATTCCGAAATAAACATGACGAATATTTAATGTTAAGAAAGGCAAGGAGGCGAACAGAATTCCTAATGGCATGGAGACACGCATGAACAACAAACGGACTGCACTTAACTGTGCCAGTCGATCCCTTGGAGCTTCACGCTGGAAAATGGCTGCACTTTGGGCGTTGAAAAGAGGGAACAGGATACCACCCATCAGTTCACATAACCACGCAAAAGGGACTGAGTGGACAAAGTACAGCAGCACAAAGGAAAAGCCACCCCCAATCAAACCAAAGTACATCGTTCGGGGGCTTTTCGGTAGCTTGGTCAGAAGAAGCATTCCCATCACATAACCGATAGGAAAGGCCCCCTTAAATATGCCATACTCCCACGTCTCTCCTCTTAATTCTCCCTGAATGAAGGGAATACTCAAGACCAGCGTTGCCCCTACCGCAAATTGGACGGTAGAAGATAGGATTGTTAACTGCAGGAGTTGAGGATAACTAAAGAAATTCCTGTATCCCTCTTTCATTTCGGACCACCAGAACTTTTTTGTCCAAGTTGCCACCATTTGTGTGCTGATTTGCGGAATTCGGGACAGTGCCAGGAAACTGATGAAGAACAGGATTGCCGAAATGCCATAGATCCAATGCATCGGTAGTTGCAACAACAAGAGCGAAGTGACACCTGGAGCAAGAAAACTCATTAGCCGAAGGGTTCCGTCCAACAATCCGTTGGCATCGGCCAATTCATCCTCCGTACAGACTTCTGGAAGTAAGGCAAACGAAAGGCTGGCGAAAATTGGCTGAAGAAGCCCTAAGATGCATTGCAGAATAACCAAGCCAATGATGGAACCTTTCTCCGTTCCAATCCCTAAACCAGCTAATGGTAGTAGGTAGGCACCGGCTCGGATCAGTTGGATATTTTTGAGCACTTTTTCTTTTATGACATGATTAAGTAAGGGCGAACTGATACCTTGTAGCACCAATGAAGGAATAAAATAGACGAGCCAAAGGATGCCCATCCACTCCCGTGAACCTGTCAATTCATATAACAGCAACCCATTGATAATAGCTCCAGCAACACCACCGAATTCGGAAACAATCTCACCTATCCATAAGGATCTGAAGGACTTGGAATACTTCTTCATAATCCGGTTCCGAGGTATCGTGTCAATTGTCTGGTGAAATCTTCAAGCTTTCCAGAGTTGATGGAATAGACCCCTTTCTCCACGCGAATGAATTTGGCGGCTTTCAATAATGCCAGTTGATGGTGTAGCGTTGTTTTTGATATGTTGAATTGTCCACTCAACTCTTGCAAGGACAAAGGACTTTTCTGAAGTTGAAACAGCAGTTTTAGTCGTAGTTCGTCCCCTAATGCCTTATGGCCACGAATCAGTTCATTTGAAGGAACTCCAGGTTCTAGCAGATACTCTTCTTTGACAGGATAAAAGAAGAGCTTGGTATCAGAAGTACGAATTGTAAGCACCCAAGGACGATAGGAAACCTGCGGGATAAGTTTGACCGACCAAATGGATGGCTCAGGTAGGTATTCGACACCACCCGACACACGTTCGATTTCAGCTACCGGATTATTCATATCCAATTGACGATACTGTTTCTCTTCAAAAGCAAGTGCCTGTAGCCATTTCTCCCATTCCACTTTTTTCCGCATCCAACTTTCCCACTCTATTATTACACTAGTGATCAAGTCACATAACTCAGATTGGGATAAATGGTGAAGCTGTCGAATATATCCGCCTAAATAGTCATGTCCATCAAAGAGACTAGCGTATTCTTCCCATACTGGTGTTTGTTCTGGCTTGCAGGCTGCTTCTATTCTTAGTGGCTCAGACTGTCGATCATGGTAAGGAAGGAGCCATTCATAAAAAGAATCCGTTGAAGCCGTGGTAAGCAAATTCGAATATTCTTGAACGGAAACGGCAGCAAATTGATTTTGCAGCAGAATCATACCATACCAAAGATTAGTTTCTTCAATGATTTTTAAAAGCTTGACTAGTGAAGAGGGCATCACGTTTTCGTCGGCCTTCCATTCTTCATCCATCTCAAACGTGTGCCGCAGCTGCTCATGTGTATAGCCTGCAATCCCTAAAATCAATTCCCAGACTGGCGACTGTTCCACTTTCAGAGTTATGGTTTCTACAGGGGGTGCTGAATTAATTATTTTCAAAGGGGTTCCTCCTAGAGTTCCTATTTTAAGTTATTCTATATTAATAGAAATAACAATTCAATAAATATCGAATTTTTTCTGTTAAGAAGTAAAGAAGGCATCTGAGGGGAAATATCGGTACGAGGTTGCCACGAAATCATCCAACGGCTCAACAATGAGGATGCTTATTATAAACTAATAATTTTTCGCTAAATTCTGTAGCCAACTATATGCATGTACCGGATTGCTTCGTTAGTACGCCCGGCATGGATGTAGTCTATGGGGTGCGTCCCGAACACTTCGACCATGGTTCAGCAATTCATTCGATTAGATAAATACAAAATTAAAGACAGGATGGAAAAATATTCCGTGATTTACGCATATACGAAGTTTGCATATACGAGGGTGGAGAAATAAAGAGGGGATGCGTTCGTACGGCCCATAGAGTATAATAGCCCCGATTGAGCGCGTCACCGCGTGCGGAAACACGCAATGATGTCGTCTTGTGTTATATACGTTCTTCGGGCGTGATACATAAAGAGGAATTTACACCTTTCTTGGCGAATAGTGTCACAAAGGGGGATGATGTCATGAAAGATGAGCAATTCGCTATAGAAGTCATACTTAAGTTTTTGCGTGATGAAAACCGAAGAACGTTATTGGTAAAAGGGTATGATAATGATGCAAAGTTAAGAGTTGTCCTTTCTTGTTTGAACAAAGTATTTGATAAAGGCATAATACGAACAAGTTCTATGGGGGATATCTCTGATTTCATCAATGTAGCTTTCAATAAAAAACTATTACCGTATAAGGTAAAGTCAACCACGAATTATAAAATAGGAAGAATGACAATTAATTTTAGTGGTTACGCAAATCATACAAAATCCAATCCTAGAGGTAATGAAGGAACTTTCACTTTGTATTATCCAATTCAAACAGTACTGGATGATCGTGGTAGATATGCAAAGCTATTGAATGAATTGGATGAAACTGACTCAGGAAAAATAATACTTGTTACTACAAACGAATGGAGTATAAAAGAATGGGATATCGAGAGTCACATGGATGAAGTGTTCTTTTATAGTGTGGAAAACGATAACCCGGAGATCATGAAAAACTTAAGGAGAAATGGAGCGATATAATAATTGCTAAGCACTTGTCTATTGGGATGGGTGCTTTTTCTATGCCTAAAGTCAAAGGTGGCGGCGGTGATGTGAAGTGCCAAATTGTGATGAGATTTAGAGCGATTGGGAAACAACCGAGATAACCTTTAAATTGCTTGCTGAAAAGCACTGCGTCAAAGAAGGAACATTGATGAGTCGTCGTATTCCTGAGAAGTGTTCGACGAATGCAGCCGATGCAACTACAGTGTGCAGTTTTGAAAAAATATAAGTGGAGAGGGCTTATGCCTTCTCCACTTCATTTACTACTTCTTATTTTTCAGTTTTTCGAGCAAACTATTAACTTTTATCTTTCATTATCTCAGGGTTATTTTCCAAAGCTTCAATCACAAAATCAGTTTCTGATTTACTTATACAAACGATATCGCCCTTAGAAAGTTTTACAGATATCCTAACGCTATCAGACGTTTTATGTACAAATTAGGACTTGTCTTTAGAATATGGTTTAGTCAACCTGGCTTGATCTCTTCCATATATCCTTTAATATCACTTTCTGACATTTCCCCTGTAATAATTCTAACAATCTTACCTTCCGGATTGATAAGCAAAGTAGTAGGTAACGGTTTAACATTATATGCTTGCATAACGCTTTTCGTCTTATCGATTAAAGTAGGGAAGGTCATCCCATATTGTTCAGCAAATGTACGAACTTTAAAATCCGATTCAGCGATATTGACTGCTAATATTTGTACTCCTTGGTCTTTATACACTTCATATTGTCGACCCATAGCAGGCATTTCCTTTTTACATGGAGCACACCAAGTTCCCCAAAAGTTTAAAAAGACCCCTTGGCCTCTATACTCAGATAGCTTATGTTCAATTCCATCTAAATCAACAAGCGCAAAGTCCGGGGCATAATCCCCTACCTTTAACACATCAAATTTCTCTTTTGCGAAATTTGAGTAGATAGTAAAGACAATGGCTGCGGCCAGAAGTGTCAATGTAATTACCCTGAAAATAAAACGATTCCTTTTTTTGTTACTCAATGATGAATGCTCCTTTCAATGTCTACAAAATAGGGATTGTTTGCTGGAATTTCTATACGATGACTACTATACTAAAGAACTTTGAAGAAAGTGTGCAGACACAAAGAAGTCATGAATTCGCACAAACTCATTAATTCTACCTTCTTCTGCATATCTTTTTCACAATTGTTTTCTATACTAATTTCATGAGGAGAGGAGAATTAACAAGGATGAATAAGATATCCAAAAAACTTGCCGCTTATTTCATTATTTCTTTCCTTGTCCTTGAATCGGTGCTAATGATGTATTTGCACCAAAATATCGTTCATACAAGAGTGGATGAAGAATATTCACGCCTGTTGGCAAGTGGTTCGAACCACCGAAATGTCTTAATCGACTATTATTCGGATGAGACGATCACGCATATCGTATTGATGGAAATAGAAGGGGATAGAGGAGTTGTCATAACCGGAAAGAGCGGTGAAATAATCCGAAGTTCGGATACAAAATTGGAAAATCTCCTGCCTTCATTATCATTTTTACAAGACTCCGCGAACCAGAATGATCGAATCATTAAACAGGATTGGAAAGACTCACCTTATATCATTAGCGCTCATCCATATAAGATTAATGAGAATAACTCGGGATATGTTTTCATGTTTCAAAGTAGCGAACCAATCGAACGGTTAGTGCAGAAATTGAATTTCCATTTCGGTTTGGCAGGGGGAGCAATTATCGTCATCCTGTTTGTCATATACACGATTTTATCCAAATTTCTTACTCGGCCTTTGATTCGTATGAAAGAAGCAACCGAGAAATTAAGCGAAGGGAAATTCGATGTAAGCCTTCCTGTAGGAGGCAATGACGAGCTTGGTGAATTATCGATTGCGATTCGGAAACTGGCCAACGATTTGGAGAAAATGAAAAAGGAACGAAATGAATTTCTTGCATCCATTTCACACGAACTAAGTACTCCGTTAACCTATTTGATTGGCTATTTGAAAGTTGCTATGCGACATGATTTGACCGAAGAGGAAAGAAATAGCTATCTATTGATTATTGCTGAAGAATCCAATCGCATGAAGGATCTTGTGAAAAACTTAATGGATTTGGCGAAAATGGATGAAAGGGCATTCGTTGTATCTAAGGAGAATTTTTCATCCAAAAAGTTTGCAAAAGATATCTACCGACTAGTCGAACCTTCATTTGCCCTAAAGAAAGTAAATCTGAATTTGATATGCAAGGCTGATTTTTCGATTCATGCAGATCCTGTGCGACTTGAACAGGTTGTACTGAATCTATTAGATAATGCATTAAAATATTCAAATGAAAACACAACTGTGAGATTTGAAATTTCCAAAGAACAAAATCAAACTGTCATTTCAATTGCAGATGAAGGAATTGGAATACCGGAAGAACAAATCGATTTGATTTTTGAAAAGCTTTTTAGAGTTGAAAAATCCCGCTCTAGAACGTTTGGTGGATCTGGCCTTGGACTTGCCATTGTAAAAGAATTGGTAGAAGCTCATGGGGGATCGATAGAGGTGAAAAGTGAGTTTGGAAAAGGGAGTAGATTTACATTAAAGATTTAAGCCGGTAAGGAGTTGATAAGATGCAGACGATCTTACTTATAGACGACGAGCAGAGAATGCTCGATTTACTTGAATTGTTTTTGGAGCCCCATGGGTTCAACTGTATAAAAGCGGATACCGGGAAAAAGGGATTGGAAATGGTAAGGGATGAAAAGGTCGATATTGTTCTATTGGATGTGATGATGCCTGATTTGGATGGTTGGGAAGTGTGCAAGAACATACGGGAACTATCGACCATTCCGGTGATTATGCTTACAGCGAGGACAGACAAAGCGGATATTGTAAAAGGACTTGAATACGGGGCGGATGATTATATTACAAAGCCTTTTGACGAGCGGGAACTTGTGGCAAGAGTGAATGCATTACTACGCCGCACTTCAAGCGAAAACGTAGAAAACAGCAATACGGTGTATGGGGATTTCATGTTAAATCGGGATTCTTATTCATTGCATTATAATAACTTGGAAGTGCAGCTGACCTTGAAGGAATTTTATATAATTGAGGCGTTAATCACTCATCCGAAAAGGACTTTTACCCGGGAACAGCTTTTACGTACCGCTTGGGACTATAACACATTCACAGATATCCGGACAGTGGACTCGCATATCCGTAATTTAAGGGAGAAATTAAAAGCTGCGGGATTCCCTATCAATGACTTCTTATTAACAGTGTGGGGAATCGGATACAAATGGAATTAAAGGAGATCGAAATGATGAAAAAAATAGCGAAATATATTGGCATTGCGGGGATGATCACGCTTTTGTCTGCATGTAATGCGACTAAGGATGATACCTTCGGGTATGAGGAATTGGAAAACAGTAAAATTGATCATCTACATGGTCTAGGTTATATAAATGGAGGTCCGGAAGTGGTCATTTCAACACATGAAGGGCTCTACGCTTATGGTGAAGATGGTTGGAAAGAAGCGAATAGCGAAAAGCACGATTATATGGGTTTCCAAGCAGTACGTGAAGGTTTCTTTTCAAGCGGACATCCGGAACCAAATTCAGAACTTGAAAATCCACTTGGACTTGTGAAAAGTACAGATCGTGGTGCGAGCTTTGAAAAATTGGCATTTTACGGTGAAATCGATTTTCACTATATGGCAGTCGGATATGAGTCAAATGCCATCTATGCATTGAATGAAATGCCGACAAAAGATATGCCAGCGGGTCTTCATTATTCACTCGATGAGGGAAGTTCATGGAAGCAAGCTTCAATGAATGGTTTCGATTCCGAGTATATCTCGAATTTAGCAGCACATCCTTCCCGCGAAGAAATAATTACAATCGGGAGTAAAGATGGATTGTTTTTCTCACAGGACTTTGGTGAAAGCTTTGCCCCTCTAAATGAGGCGGGAATGGTTACATTTGTGATGTTGACTGAAACAGGAGGATTGTATGCCAGCTACGAGAATGACATTGTGAAGCTCAGCTCGTTTGTATCAGATGGAAAAGAGGAAGTGGAAATTTCGCTTCCAAACGAAATTGCTCCAATCGTATATATAGCGGTTAATCCAGATGATCAAGAGGAGATTGTAATTGCCACTTTTACTAATGATATTTATAGGACAACAGACGGAGGAGTAAATTGGGATACCCTTGCTAAAAATGGAGAGTTACTAAATTAAAGTAGGGTTGGTGATTTTCAATGTATGGATTTTTGTCGAAAATCAGTCAAATAATCACGGAGCCTGTCACTGGCCTTATTAATGCGTATGCAGATTTCCCACTCATGTTTGCATTACTGTTAGGAGTGGTTGGCGCTGTTGCCCCATGTCAATTGACAGGGAATATGAGCGCCATCACTCTTTACGGTAATCGGACCATTCAATTCAAAACGGATTGGCTAGAAATATTTTCTTTTATTGCGGGAAAGGTTGTCGTATTCAGTGCATTTGGTCTTTTGGCATGGATGTTCGGTCAAACATTCGAATCGAAGATGACGGAGTACTTTCCACTTTTCCGAAAGGCGATCGGTCCTCTCATTGTTGTCACTGGCCTTGTACTATTGGGAGTATTGAAACTGAGAATCTTTCAACGCATGACTATACATATACCGGTACGAATGCGAGAAGGGAAGGTTGGTTCTTTCCTTCTAGGTGCAAGTTTTTCACTTGCATTCTGCCCGACAATGTTCGTTCTGTTTTTCGTTTGGCTTATGCCAACCGTTTCGTCAACTTCGTATGGTTTTGTACTCCCCGCGGTTTTTGGAATCGCAACATCGTTCCCTCTCATTCTTCTATTCCTGATGATATGGCTTTTTGAAACAGACCGCCGCATCATGAGGAAGAGCGTGAAAATCGGTCGTGCCATTCAACGATTAGCGGGAGTGCTGCTTGTGTTGATCGGATTATTTGATACGCTGACGTATTGGGGAATCTAACTTTTGACTCTAGTAAATTGCTGTTTGTTATTAAGGAGTGTCATATATGTTCACTGATTTAAATTTATTTCTAGCATTCGGTGCAGGGCTACTTAACTTCATATCACCCTGCACATTACCTCTCTACCCGGCGTTCCTTTCTTATATTACGGGCATGTCACTGGATGAATTGAAATCCGATAAAAGGAAGATCCGGAAAAGCGGAATAGTGCACACACTGTTGTTTCTATTAGGGTTTTCAATCATTTTCATATTTCTCGGATTTAGCTCTTCATTCGTAGGGACTTTCTTTATTCAATACCAAGATCTCCTTCGACAAATTGGTTCCATTTTCATCATTGTATTTGGATTGATGATCATTGGCCTTTTTAAACCTGAATTCCTTATGAAGGAGAAAAAACTGCAATTTAAGAACCGACCTGCTGGTTATTTTGGTACATTTCTTATCGGACTTGCGTTTGCAGCGGGATGGACGCCTTGTACGGGTCCAATCACAGGGGCAGTCTTTATGCTGGCTTCTCAAAATCCGGGATCTGGCATCTGGTATATGCTTGCCTATGTTCTTGGATTCGCGATTCCATTTTTCCTACTCTCCATTTTCATCACCCGTGTTAAATGGATTCAAAAATATAGCCGAACAATTACCAAAGTCGGTGGTTATATCATGATTGCACTTGGAATCCTGCTTTTCTTTGATGGATTGACGTTCATTATTGCTTGGCTTAGTCCATTTTTCGGGGATTTCATGGGGTTTTAACAGCAAATTAAAATCTTTAAGGAGAAATTGATAAATGAGTAAAATAAAATGCCAATGTGGTCATGAAAACCCTTTTGGCACGGTTCTTTGTGAGCAATGCGGACGTCCTCAGACGGATGAGGCGAGGGAAAGTAAACTTATCGATATGCGATATGAAGGATCGGCAAGAAGATCACAGACATATAAACGATCGATTGTTGATAAAATATGGAACTTCTTTTCTAGTGTTAAGGTAGGAATAAATATCATTATTGCCGTACTTGTTACGTCGGCGATAGGCACAATTTTCCCACAGAAGCTTTTTGTTCCGGCAACGACCGAGGCTGACATCTTTGCATATTACGAAAAGCATTATGGTTTTGCTGGAACCTTGTATTATAAGCTTGGATTTTATGATATGTACAATAGCTGGTGGTTCATAATACTAATTGGGATGCTTGGTACTTCCATCATCATCGCTAGTGTGGATAGGGTTATTCCGCTCTACAAATCATTGAAAAAGCAACGTACGAAACGACATACATCTTTTTTAAAGAAGCAAAGGATTTATGCCGAAGGGGTAGTTGCTGATTCAAATAGCTCATTTGATAAAGCGGAGGAGAAGCTTAAAGAGCTTCGATACAACGTTAAGATAGAAGAAGGAGCGCTACTTGCGGAGAAAGGGCGTTTTTCCAGATGGGGTCCTTACGTCAATCATACGGGGTTGATCATCTTCCTGTTTGCGGTTCTTTTACGAACTCTTCCCGGTTTTTATGTCGATGAAACGGTTTGGCTTAGAGAAGGGGAGACACGTGCCATCCCGGGTGCTCCCGGCTATTACTTAAAGAACAATGATTTCATTATAGAGACTTATTCGAAGGAAGAAGATGCAGCTTTCGGTCAAGCTATAGATCGAGTTGGGACCATCGTGAAAAATTTCCAATCAGATGTCACCTTATTTAAAGATCCGGAGGGCGGTCTTCCAGGTCAATCAGAACAGATGGAATTTGTGAAAGACTACTCAATTACCGTGAATAACCCTCTAAACTTTGACGGATTCAACGTATACCAAATGGATTACCGTCTCAACGAATTAAAATCGATGACATTCCAGTTGATGGAAAAGACGACGGACAAGTCATTTGGCGAATTTACTGTTGACCTTCTCAATCCCGAGCGTTTGTATGAATTAAACGAAGGCGCGATTGTCGAGCTATTAGAATTCTATCCAGATTTTGATGGTGTTGAAGACGGAGAACCCGTTACTAAGTCACCGATTCCAAACAATCCAGCATTCATATTTAATATGGTGACGACAGCCAAACCGGAAGGTGAAAAAAGTTTTGTTGCTATCAGACAGACGCTTGAAACAAATGTGAATGATTATGAAGTGAAGTTTGTCAGCGCAGAAACACGAGACATTACAGGCCTAGTGGTTCGGAAGGATAAAACGCTCTATCTATTGCTCCTAGGGGGTATTATTTTCATGATTGGAGTTGCACAAGGCTCCTACTGGAACCATCGGAGAATATGGATACAAAAAGGTGATGGAAATGAACTTGTCCTTGCAGGTCATACGAATAAAAACTGGTTCAGCTTAAAAAAAGAGCTTGATAAAGTGAAACTTTACGCTGACTTGCCTCAATATGAAGATAGGCAAGAGACTAAGTTTGATGATGATGGTAAGAAAGGGGACAAGTCATAATGCAATTAGCATCATTGAGTGGAAATTTATTGTACTTCTCATTTGTTGCATATCTTGTTGCAACGCTATTCTTCGGCGGAGCAGTAAAAGGTGCAAAAACACAAGAGTCATATAAAAATAATCGATGGAGAAAAATTGCGATCAGTATTACGATAATTGGATTTATCACTCATCTAGGATATTTTATTACACGATGGATTGCTTCTGCTCATGCACCGGTTAGTAACATGTTTGAATTTATTACCGCATTTGCAATGATGGTTGTTGGCGCGTTCATCTTACTATTTTTCCTTTACAGAACACCATCCCTTGGGTTGTTTGCATTACCACTAGCTGTTGTGATGATCGGGTATGCAAGTATGTTCCCGAGGGAGCTCACGCCATTAATTCCAGCGTTGCAAACCCACTGGCTGACGATACACGTAATTACAGCGGCGATGGGTGAGGCGATTCTCGCAATTAGTGCGGTTGCAGGTCTCGTATTTCTATTGAAAAACATTGATCTAACGAAGAGATCAAAGCAACGTTTTTGGTTGGAATCAGTGATGTTCACTCTTATCCTTGTTGTCGGATTTATATTGTCCTCCTCCACATTTGCGATCATGGGGTATGAAGCGAAGTTCACCTATATTAATAAAAATGAACAAACAGCACAAATAGTATATAATTATCCGCCATTATTTGGGATGAATGAGTATGAATCACTTACTCCCGACAAGATGACGCCGCTGGCTGAAATGCCTCCAATCGTTAATGCGAAGACGCTTACGACATTCGTTTGGTCAGTTGCAACAGGCATAGTCCTTTATTTATTGCTAAGACTTATTTTGCGTCGCCCGATTGCAGCATTGTTTCAGCCGTTCGCGAAAAAGGCGAATTCCGAAGTTATGGATGAAATTGGTTACAGGTCAGTCCTGATCGGATTCCCGGTATTTACCCTTGGGGCACTCGTTTTTGCAATGATTTGGGCACATGAAGCATGGTCCAGATTTTGGGGGTGGGATCCGAAAGAAGTATGGGCGCTCATTACGTGGTTATTCTATGCAGCCTACTTACATCTTCGGCTCTCCCGCGGATGGGAAGGTGAGAAATCAGCCTGGCTTGCAGTCATTGGTTTTATCATTATCATGTTTAACTTAATTGCAGTTAACTTGATTATTGCAGGACTGCATTCATACGCATGATTCTGAAAAATAAACTGCTGATAATATAACCTGAGGCATTTTTTATACGGCCATAGAGGAATCTCGGTGCTATTGTCTCTTTTGTTACAGTGGCGATTAAACTAAAATTCCGGTGTGTATGATACTACTACACGCCGGAATTTTTTTATTGGAAATCTATTTCATTTGTCAGATTGGGAAAATCGATAAACGGATTTCGGTTTCCCTGAATCTCAAAAATAGCTTTATTTCTATGCTTTTCGTAGATGTTTACCGGGAATTGTTCATGCCACCGGACCAATAAAGGGAGACTAATGGTTTTTTTATAGTGCTGTAAGATTTCTGTTGGGTATCGCAATAAGAAATAAAGGGTTGCACGGGCAACTTGTCCTTTACCGTACTCTGGTTCAAATTGGTTGATATCAAATAAGCCGCAGTAACTACGTTTTCTAACCGACGCTGCTGATGAATCGAATTCATAATAGGGAAAGTTAGACCGTGTACTATTACACTCCGGCTCACATGCAAAGAGATGGTGTAAATCTCCTTTCATAGGTTCCCTCGCCTTAAACCAAGATTGGGGAACAACGTGTTCAGCATTGAATTTATGTTCATTCGAAACTCTTCTGACATGCCTGCCGATTTCTTTGCTAGAGTACCTTTGCTGAAAGACAAGTTTTCGGTACTTTTGAAACCGTTTTTGAACCGTATTGAAATCTTCTTCAATGACTACTTTAGGATTTTTTTGCACACCGGAATAGATGTTTTTTAGTTGACCGTCTGGTTGAAGGTCAACCCAAGTGTAAAGATATTGATCTTTACTAATGTGATAAGGGTGCTGATATTTGTGAGTTTCGGTTACAAGCTTACATAGGTCCTGGAATAAACGGTTAGGTGTAGTTTCACTAAAAGAAATTTGGCAGTAATAATGCTCGATCCATGATTGATCCTGTTCTTCCTTATAATATAGCTCATGGCTTGATGTAATTAGTTGTTGATTTTTTGTTAATTGGGCCACAAGGATATCGGAATCGCATTCCTCCATACACTCTAATTCTTTCAGCTCTTTTTGAATCAAGTCGTTATTCTCCATGACTCCACCGCCCTTAACTACTCTTTGCATAATCTCAGTAGTCCTTAAAGTTTCAGAAGTCTTGCATTGATTGCTACAATGATCGTACTTAAAGACATTAATATGGCTCCCACGGCTGGGCTTAGAACAATGCCAATAGGATATAAAACACCGGCGGCTAATGGGATTGCAGCGATATTATATCCTGCAGCCCACCACAAGTTTTGTGTCATCTTTCGATAGGTAGCCCTTGAAAGCCTGATAATATTTACTACATCAAGCGGATTGCTTTTAACAAGAACGACATCGGCGGTTTCGATGGCTACATCAGTACCTGCCCCTACAGCAATACCTAAATCTGCTTTTGCGAGAGCAGGTGCATCGTTGACCCCATCTCCAGTCATTGCTGTTCGGAGTCGTTCAACTTGTTGGATATGCTCAATCTTTTCGGACTTCTCGTGTGGAAGGACTTCAGCAAAAATTTCTTCCATTTTGAGTTGTTCACCTATATAATGCGCCACCTTCACATTATCGCCGGTCAGCATGATAGATTTGATATCCATTTCTTTTAACTGATTAATGGCGTCTATTGCTGTTTCACGTACGATATCCGCAAGAGCGATCATTCCTGCAAAAACTCCATCGATTAGCGTGAACACAACGGTTTTCCCTTCTGCAGACCATTCATCAAATTGCACTACATCAAATTGAAGGTTTTGCTCTTTCACATATCCTGGACTGACGACTAAAACATGCCTTCCATTAACAGTTCCTTCTAAACCTTTACCAGTCAATGACTGAAAATTCTCCACTCGTTGAAGAGAGATGCCCATTTCTTCTGCTTTTCTAGTTACACCTTTTGCAAGAGGATGTTGCGATTGCGCTTCGACCGCTGCTGCATAAGAAATGACATCTTCTTCTTTGAAGTCTCCAGACGTGTAAATGTTTGTTACACCGAACTCACCTTTCGTTAGTGTACCGGTTTTATCGAAGACGACTGCTTCAATATTTCGGGCGCCTTCAAAAGCAGCCCGATTTCGGATGAGAAGTCCATTTTTAGCTGCGATCGATGTTGAAACTGCCACAACCAATGGAGCTGCCAATCCTAAAGCATGTGGACAAGCAATGATTAGCACTGTCACCATTCTCTCCATGGCGAATGAAACGGGATAACCAAGGGAAATCCAAATAATGAACGTGATTAGGCCTGCTGCCAGTGCACCGTAAAACAACCACTTTGCAGCACGGTTGGCAAGGTCTTGTGCACGTGATTTGGATGCTTGTGCTTCTCTTACTAAGGTAATTACTTGTGAAAGGTACGTTTCACTACCGGTTTTCATGACAGAGATGACTAAGGATCCTTCACCATTTATAGATCCTCCTATTGCCTCTAGACCGGCTTCTTTTTCCACAGGCACTGATTCACCAGTAAGCATCGATTCATCAATTGTTGATTTTCCTTCAAGTATCATTCCATCAACCGGCACTTTTTCACCAGGCTTGACGAGTACATGATCCCCTTTTTTTAACTCCGTTACGTCAACTTCTTTAATATTTCCGTCAGCATCGATTAGATGTGCCTCCGAAGGCATCAGCTTTGCCAGCTCTTCCAAAGCCTTTGAAGCACCCATGACTGAACGCATTTCAATCCAATGACCAAGAAGCATAATGTCCACTAAAGTAGCCAATTCCCAGAAGAAATCATTGTCTGCAAAGCCGAAAACTGCTGCTGTGCTATACACATAGGCCACAGTAATCGCCAAAGTAATTAACGTCATCATTCCGGGATTTCTACTTTTTATTTCATCCTTAGCTCCAACAAGAAATGGCCAACCCCCATAAAAGAATACAAAGGTTGATAATGCGAAAAGAATATACATATCCCCGGTAAAACGCCAGTCAACGTTCAAAAACATTTGAATCATTGGTGACAAAATTAAGATTGGGATAGTTACAATTAGCGAAATATAAAAACGCCTTTTGAAATCTTTGACCATATGTGCATGGTGATCATGATGTCCGTGATTATGTTTTTCATGGGAATGTTGATCATGATGCCCGTGATGTTCTTCGTTGGAGTGATGGGCATGCTGATCATGATTGTGCTCTGATGCAGTATGTTTTTCCGATTTGTGGTGATGATGTGAATGGTTCGACACACCATTACCTCCTCTCTCAGCGGTTTTTAGGTATGTGTTAATTATACCCATTACATATGCAAAGATTATGCACTATTTGCCATTTAACATATTATTATTGAATTCTTCAAATGAATTCATCATTTAGAGGACAGATTCGACATACCCTTGTAAGGTATATAGCTTTTGAAATGTGATTATGGTTTGATGAATATTGCCAAAGGTGGGGGATTAATGGGGGATTATCAGTTATTTGTACTAGGTTCACTAGGTTTATTGACTTTCATCGTTGTTATCTTGGCTGCAAGATTGAAAAAAGTATTAGGTACTATGCAAGGTATGATCATTTCAATGTTCTACGGCATGAACGTGGGCTTGACTGCGGGTGTTTTACTAGGTGTAACTTATCAAGGGGACCTCTTCCTTTCAACTATCATCTCAATTGCGATTGGGGTTTTAGCTGGCTCGTTATGTGGACTGTGTTTTGGAATTCTTTCTGTATTAGAGGGATTTATGGCCGGATTAATGGGCGGTATGATGGGGGCAATGGTTGGAGAGATGATTCGTGCAGACCAGTCGATAAGCTTGATCCAGATTTTCTTGTTTTTATCAGTCTGCACTATTTTTATTATAGCTATTGTGAAAACTCCTCGAAATGCAAAGGTACACACTAAAAAGTGGTTATTAAAACCTTTGGTGATCTCAACATTTATTGCTGTTTACTTAATTGGTGGCAATTCCATAGCGGAGAAAAATAGAATGCTAGGGGAATCGTCATCATATAATAGTCATCATTCAGCAACATCTAATTCAACTGAAAAAATTAATAAAGAAAGACAAATTATTGCTATAGATGCTATTAATATGAAGTACTCAAATAATAAAATTAATGTTGAGAAAGACAGGGAGGTCACCTTGACACTCAAAAACCTAGATAATATAGAGCATGATATTGAAATTAAAGTTCCGTCCCTTCCAAATAATAATGAATCACATCATAATCATGAAACAGGAAGCAATGTAATACATCTCCATGCCTCACCAAAAAGTACTGAAACTCTTACATTTACACCTACTGAATCAGGAGTTTATGAATTTTATTGTACTATTCCAGGGCATAAAGAATTTGGTATGATTGGTCAATTCATTGTAAGCTAGCACTTATCAGAAGGGATGAATGTGATTAAATGGACCGTAGGTATTCTTATAGCAGTACTAATTATCAGTGGATTTATTGTTAAAATGGTCAAGTCAAATACAGAAATAACTGAGCCGATCGATACAGTTCAAGCCGCGTATGTAACATCGGTAATAGATGATGAATCAGGACTTGAAAAAGGAAAAGCATCACCGAATTTTGAACTTCCTACGCTTTCGGGTGAAAAAGTGAAGCTAACTGATTATAAAGGGAAAATAGTTATTCTTAATTTCTGGGCGTCATGGTGTGGTCCATGCAAGGTAGAAATGCCCCATATGCAAAATTATTATAAGAATAAGAAGGATGCTGCAAATGTGGAAATCATTGCAGTTAATATGACCTCCGAAGAGAGAGGAGGGAAGAAAAGTATTGAGAAGTTTGTCAAGGAGTACGGACTAACTTTTCCTATCCTACTGGATAATGATGGGAATGTATTGGATTTGTATAATATCATAACCATTCCGACCACGTACGTAATTGGCACGGATGGAGTTATTAGTCAAAAGATACTTGGACCTATGGATGAAAAGATGATAAATGAACTTGTTGAGAATCTGAATTAAAAGCCTTCAAAAAATATGATAATCTAAATAACGAAAACGCTTAGATGAATTTATCTAAGCGTTTTTTGATGCGTTCCTTTATTTCTAATTTTTTTATCTCCTTAAAAAATCCTAAAATTAGTAATATGAATGACATGATATTGTAAAGCGGATTTCATACTCTTTGTGCTAAAGTTTACCTAGAAATAGAAAAGAAAAAATAGATAGATAATAATACAATTGGGGTGGAAAATGAAAATACGTGTTTATCAATTAGTCATGGCTGTGTTTCTTATGAGCACAATACAATTTACGACACTAAATAAAGTCAGCGCAAATACTAATGACATAGCATCCTATGCCGAAAAGTTTCATGGCACGCCGTATAAATTTGGAGGTACAACTCCCAAGGGCTTTGACTGTTCGGGATATATACGGTACGTCTTTAACGAATTTAACATCAAATTACCAAGAACATCGGCAGACCAGTTTAAAGTAGGAACTTCCATCAGTAAGGAAGATCTGATGCCTGGGGATCTTGTGTTTTTTAAAAATACGTACAAAAAAGGGATTTCACACACTGGAATCTATTTAGGGGATAACGAATTTATCTCAGCCAAGAGCCGTGGTGTTCTTAAGGCAAATTTAAAAACAGATCCTTATTGGGCTCCGAAGTATGCCGGTGCCAAACGTGTGGCAAATATTACTAAAGTAGCTTTTGACCCAGTTCAAGTAAAATCAGATGAAAAGATGAGTGAAGTATTTAGTGATCTATCTATAGAACATCCTGCTTATGAGGCAATTATAGCACTAAACGAAAATGGCGTAATAAAAGGTTACGAGGATTCTACATTTAAACCTGAAAAGTCAATCACACGTGGTCAAGCGGCTGCAATGATAAACCGCGAGCTTAAATTAAAGGGTTCGACCGAAGTGACATTTTCGGATGTTGCGCCTGAGCACCAGTATGCAGCCGACATCGCGGCTTTAAATAAAGCAGGAATCCTTCAAGGTTATGCAACGGGTGAATTTGGTATTAACGACAAACTTACACGTGCACATCTTGCCGCAATCGTAGATAGAGCGTTTGATCTTCAAGAAAAAATAGATGGTAATGTTCAAGTCGCGTCCAATTATAATGATGTACCATCAAGTCACTGGGCATCCGAGGCAATTCATGCACTGAAGACATTTGATCAAACAACAGTGTTTCAATCTAAAACCTTTAACATCGCAAAAGAAGCGACTCGCGCAGAATTCTCAGCCGCAGTATACAGCGCAATTTCCGGAAGATAAAGGTACCAAATCATAGTAATGGCGCCCATCTTGTAGTATAGATTAACGGGTTCGGTTGATGGGGTGAAAACACAAAAACGCACAGTCAATGTTCTGTGCGTTTTTACTTGTCGTATTTTATTGGTGTAATTTAAATATGCCTTCCTAAACAATCGCGCCCAATAACTGAAGAAACCCTTATTCAATCATAAAATAATGGTATAGCGGGTGGTATCCCAGCTTCGGGTAGAAGGAATACAAAAATCGTAAAAAGCATTAATAGAAAAGAGAGTAACAATGTAAAATAAGGAGTTATACGGGTTCTTTTTCCGATAATTGATAAAAGTGATAGTATAAAGCCCCCCACAGAAAGGAAAACACATAATAAAAATCCGAACCACGGATTATACACCGCTATCTTGTTTAAGCCAGTTGATAAAAATAAGATAATATAAACTGATACAAACACAATACCCATTACTGAAAGCGATCGTGCATTTCTTTTTATCAATCATAACACCTCACTCTTACCCATTCTAATCATCAATAAATGGCTCCGTTTGTTAAATAAGCCGTCCTCTTATCATCTATTTTAGCACATAGTCCCTTGTCCTCTTCGATTTTATCAATTATTTCTAAATTGTTTACAAAGAAAGTATTCCACCTCCGATTAACAAGCATATTTGCACCGCAATTAGTAGGTACACATAAATTTATGTGCTGTTGTTAATTCGTTTACCAATTGTAATGCTATTCTCTATTGATATTCACCACGAACATTGATATACCAAAAATAGGTACACCAATTCAAGTGTGAGTTGCTTCCCCATATGCTATGTTTTTTAACGTTTTCTCCCCGTGTACCGAACCCGTTAAGTATAGATGGGTGCCTTTTTTTATTGTAGAGATTATAGATGATTTTGCAGATAAAGTGAGGCAAGCTATGCTCTACACTACGGTCAACTTTCACACCTTATGGCAATCGAATTTCTACTCAATATGTTCAATAGTATTACCTTTTCCAAATACAGTTCTACAATTCTATTCTGTTGATTAGATACATAGAATTATATTCGGAGGGGAATATAATGAGAAAAGAAACTAAAATATATTCAGTTTTCATATTAGCACTATTTTTATCTCCAATAATTGTCGCAAATTATTCTTCAACACCATTACAAATAACTAAAGCAGAGCCGATAAAAAAAAGTCTAATAGTGTATGCGGAAAATCTGTCAGAATCCGACGTTCCTCATTTACAACAAAAACCCTCAAAAACCCTAGTGTTTTTCACACATTCACATGAAGCCTTCCAACCTATAGTGCAAAACAAAGAAAATCTTACAGCCGTCTATCATCCCGCTTCAAATATTATGGCGTTCGAAGATACAATAAAAAATCATTTTGATCTAAACGGCATTCAATCGGAATTTCTTGCTATTGATACAATGGAAGAAATGGAAAAGCAGAATAGTGCTTTCCGCGAGGCTTATCATGTGGTGCGTCCCTTTGTTGAAAAACAAATCAAGGAAAATGAGTATGATTTAATCATTGACCTTCATAGGGATTCCGCTAAAAGGAAGACAACGACACTTACATATAATAATCAGACCTATGGAAAAATATATTTCGTTGTAGGAGAAAATAATCCGAATTTCCATAAAAACAAAGAATACGCCGAGCAGTTGTCTGCTCAATTAGATAAATTGGTGCCGGGTATTTCGCGTGGGATTTTTGGTAAAAGAGGAGAGCATGTAGACGGTGTCTATAATCAGGATTTGGCTCAAAACATGGTTCTTATTGAGCTTGGAGGTATAGATAATACAGAAGAAGAAATAAATCGATCAATTTCTGTTTTAGCAAAGGCGATTTCTACCGTTCTACAAGAGTAAAGTTCTTAGTATTAATGAAGTTTAGGAGGTTTTTTAAAAAAAGAAAGTACTTATTGCATTTGGTAAAAAGGATACACTTGTATGGGGAAGTGCAAGTTCAATCCATTTTTATAGATATACCAATAGTCACTTCTCAGTTGCAGCACACAAAGCAATTTACGGAAACTTAAGGTATCAAATCATAGCTGTAATTGCGTCCATCTCTGAATAAGGATGGGCGTATTTTAATGAATTTGGTTTGCTTTATATTAGGACTATCAGTAATAATGATATTGCAACTAACATTTGAATAAATGCAAATATAAAATTCAAAGGAGCAAATCATGAAGGATAATAAAATAAAAATCGCTGTAAATGGCGGTATCAATTATGGGGCTAAGCTTACTGCAAAACAGCTAATGGTATTGGCCAAACATTTAGGAGACGAAGAGGAACTGGAGTTAACTACCTTTCAACAATTATACGTTGAAATACTTGAAGAGAAAAAAGAAGAAATCATTGCAGAGTTTAAAGAAGCTGGACTTCATTGTTATCCAGTCGGGAATTATGTTAAAAGTTTACGAACATGTAACTTTTGCAAAGGCTCTGAAGAAGAAGGAATGCCTGTTGCGATTGAACTGAACAATAGAATAGCAGGAACTCCTGTTCCTGTCACGTTAAGACCTGCTTATACGGGTTGCCCAGTTGGTTGTGGAGAGCCGCTCATGAATGATATTGGTGTCATGAAGACAAGGGATACTTATAGTCTGTATATCGGTGGAAAATCAAAAGGAAACGATGCTTCAGTCGGTTATTTATTCAAGGATAAGCTTTCTCCGGAAGAATTGTATTCAGTTGTTGAACAATTAATTGACTTATATGGCAGAGAGGGAAAAAAACGAGAACAATTTCACAAGTTTGTAAAACGGGTTGGAAACGAAGCTTTACTTGAGCAAATCAAGTGAAACCGTCGTTAATTTGCATTGGAACTGAACGAAGTAAAGAGGTATAATAGGGGTAAGGGGTATGATAACTAGTCGGGGAGGGGAGAAGAATGCAGGAAACAAACAAATCTACTGTTCAACCAAATAAGCAGCAGCTTCTAAACCGTTTAAAACGCATTGAAGGGCAAGTGAGGGGGGTTCATCAAATGGTTGAAACCGACCGTTACTGTGTGGATATTTTACACCAAATCAGTGCCATTCAATCAGCGATGAATAAGGTTTCTCTCGCTTTACTGGAAGATCACACTCATCACTGCGTAGCAAATGCGATTAAAGGGCAAGACGGTGAAAATGCCATCAAGGAATTGATGGATATCATGAAAACAATGACGAAATAAAGAGCTCTGAATTTTTTTTAACAGTTGACATACCATGCGGGGGTATAGTAAATTTAAAGTAATAATTGATTAGGAGGTCGTCAAAATGAATGAAACATTGAAAGTTCAAGGGATGTCATGTAATCATTGCGTCAATTCTATCGAAGAAAGCGTTGGGAATCTTACAGGTGTTTCTTCCGTAAAGGTGGATCTTGGCAATGGTGAAGTTTCTGTAGAGTTTGACAGCGGGCAAACAACATTGGATCAAATTAAGGAAACAATTGAAGAGCAAGGGTATGACATCGCCTAATCTCGGGTATCATACTTTCGTAAATTGAATACACAAACAATCTTCCGGTTATACCACACGGGGGTAGAAGGCGGCGGGTAAGATCGTACCATCTGGTATGGTCTTTCTTTTTAATGTCAATATACCCCCACTATGTATTGGAGTGATAAATAATGGCAACTCAAGAAAAAACATTGCAAATTCATGGAATGACTTGTGCAGCATGCGCTAATCGAATTGAAAAGGGACTTTCGAAAATAGAGGGTGTTGAACGAGCAAATGTGAACTTTGCATTGGAACGTTCAACAATCGTCTATGACCCAGAGAAAACGAATGTCAATGAGTTTAAGGAAAGGGTAGAAAAGCTTGGCTACAATGTCGTTCAAGAAAAAGCCTCTTTTGATATTTCGGGCATGACCTGCGCAGCTTGTGCTACGAGGATTGAAAAAAGAATTAGTAAGATGGATGGAGTAACAAATGCAAACGTCAATTTTGCGTTAGAAACAATTGCTGTCGAATATGATGACAAACATGTGCAAACATCAGACATGATAACAGCTGTAAAAAAATTAGGATATGAATTGATTCCGAAGCAAGACGGGCAAAAGAAGATGGATCATAAAGAACAAGAAATCAAGAAGCAGCAGAGAAAGTTCATTATTTCACTGATCCTGACGGCTCCTTTATTATGGACGATGGTAGCTCATTTTGAATTTCTGTCATTTATTTATTTGCCTAATGTTCTAATGAATCCGTGGGTACAGCTTGCGCTTGCAACGCCGGTTCAATTTTTTGTTGGTGCCCAATTTTATAAAGGTGCTTTCAATGCTTTACGAAATAAAAGTGCTAACATGGACGTCTTGGTTGCACTGGGTACGAGCGCAGCGTATTTCTACAGTCTCTATTTGTCAATCGAATGGATGAATACAGGTAGTGTCGGACATCCGGAACTCTATTTTGAAGCTTCTGCTGTCATTATCACTTTAATCGTACTTGGTAAACTATTTGAAGTGCGTGCAAAAGGGAAAACGAGTCAGGCGATTCAAAAGCTACTTGGTTTGCAGGCTATAACAGCCCGTGTTCTGAGAAATAGCGTTGAAAAAGAAATCCCGATTGAAGAAGTCGTGACAGGAGATATTATCCTAGTCAAGCCGGGTGAAAAGATTCCGGTAGATGGGGAAATCATTGAAGGACGATCTGCAATCGATGAATCGATGATAACGGGCGAAAGTATACCGATTGATAAAGTTGCGGGTGACGTTGTAATTGGGGCAACGATCAATAAGAATGGTTCGTTGCAAATCAAAGCAACAAAAGTGGGAAAAGATACCGCATTAGCGCAAATTGTAAAAGTGGTTGAAGAGGCACAAGGGTCTAAGGCGGATATTCAGCGATTGGCTGACCGAATTTCTGGAGTTTTCGTGCCTATCGTTGTTGTCATTGCGATTGTCACTTTCTTTATTTGGTATTTTGCGGTGACACCGGGTGATTTTCGCTCAGCGCTTATCCCGACCATTTCGATTTTGGTCATTGCTTGCCCATGTGCACTTGGATTGGCAACACCGACTTCTATCATGGCGGGTTCTGGTAGGGCTGCTGAAATGGGCCTTCTCTTTAAAGGCGGAGAACATCTGGAGAACACACAATCAATTGACACTGTCGTATTAGATAAAACAGGAACCGTTACAAAAGGCGAACCTGCACTGACAGATATTCTGGTCGCCGATGGATTTGATGAAGTGGAAGTTCTTCAATTGATTGGAACTGCTGAAAATCAATCGGAGCATCCATTGGCACAAGCAATTGTTAAAGGTGTAAAGGAGAAAGGTTTAACACTTCTTGAAACGACTGACTTTGAAGCTTTACCGGGATTTGGTATTCGAGCCGAAGTAAATGGTAGAGAAGTGTTAGTTGGCACAAGAAAATTGATGAGAGAGCGTAACATTGCAACTTTGAATTCAGAAGCCTCGATGGAGGAGCTGGAAAGTGAAGGGAAAACAGCTATGCTTATAGCTGTAGATGCTAAACTTGCCGGTGTTGTCGCAGTAGCCGATACCGTAAAAGATACTTCAAAAGAAGCAATTGCAAGAATGCAGGAGCTAGGTCTAGAAGTCATTATGCTAACGGGTGACAATCAACGTACTGCAGAGGCCATTGCCCGTCAAGTAGGTCTGTCTAACGTAATTGCGGAAGTACTTCCAGAACAGAAAAGTGAAGAGATCAAAAAACTTCAGGAACAAGGCAAAAAGGTGGCGATGGTAGGGGACGGAATCAATGACGCTCCAGCACTTGCCATGGCAAATGTCGGAATGGCAGTCGGGAACGGAACAGATATCGCCATAGAAGTAGCAGACATTACGCTAATGCGAGGAGACTTAAATAGTGTTGCTGATGCAATTATTATGAGTCGAAAAACAATGCGGAATATAAAAGAGAACTTGTTTTTTGCTTTCATTTACAACACAATCGGAATTCCGATTGCAGCAATTGGCTTATTAGCTCCTTGGGTAGCGGGTGCAGCGATGGCCTTCAGTTCGGTTTCCGTGGTGTTGAATGCATTGCGTCTACAGAAAGTGAAAATAAGGAATTAACAATGAGAGGCCTATACCAACTCTTAACTGGAGTTGGTATAGGCCCTTTTATATCTAAAAAAGAACTCATCTTGGTGTATTAGGTTGCTTGATTGTCGTCTAACACATTCTGTTTTCTTGTCTTAATATCGATTGTGTTAACATTCTGTTCATAAAAGGATGCTACTATAAAGTGTAAAAGAATGAGAGGTCGGATGATGAACAAGCCAATTGAAGTTCTCGTCATCGAGGATGATTCATACATTTGTGATTTGATCAATTTATACGCAGAAAATAGTGGTTATGAAGTTAGCGTTGCAAACGATGGGGCAACCGGGTTAGATATGTTTCATGAAAGTCCACCTGATCTGGTCATCCTGGATATTATGCTGCCTGAAATGGACGGTTGGGAAGTTTGCAAGGAAATAAGGAGATATGATAAAACGCCTATTATCATGCTGACCGGGAAAGGTGAAAGCTACGATAAGTTAAAAGGTTTCGAACTTGGAACAGATGATTACTTGGTGAAACCTTTTGATCCGAATGAATTAATGGCACGGATAAAAGCGGTTCTTCGGCGAGCCAATCCTACATTAGATACTAATCAGATTATCGAGCTTCCTATGTTAGAGATTAATCTTCATCAATACAAGGTAATTTATGATGAAAAGGAAATCGGTTTGGCACCTAAAGAAATGGAGTTGCTTTACTTTCTCGCCACCCATCCCAATCAAGTATTTACTCGTCAGCAACTGTTGGACCAAATATGGAGCTTGGATTTTGAAGGGGATCCGAGAACGGTAGATGTGCATATCAAAAGGATTCGAGACAAATTGGGAAATCCCAAGTCTTATTGGAGAGTGAAAACTATAAGAGGAGTCGGATATAAATTTGAGGTGAACAACTATTGATTCGAATTAAAAGTATTTTTTTCAAGCTGTTTATCACATATATCGTCATATTAATTGTGTCACATTTCATTTATGCTACTACTTCATATTTGCTATTTCAGAACAACCTTACTGAAATGCACCTAAATCTTGAGGGTATAAACCAATTGAAATACATGTTAATAACATCTTCTATTATTTCTATAACGATTACAGGTTTATTTACCTATTACATCACTAAAAGAATTACCTCTCCACTTCGGGAAATGAATCGTGTTGCTCTTCAAATCGCTAGAGGAGATTTTAATCAAAGCGTTAAGATCAGAACACATGATGAACTGGGGGAACTGGGACAAACATTCAACCATATGACACATGAGTTGGCCAGCTTGGACAAGATGAGAAAGGATTTTGTTGCCAATGTTTCCCATGACTTACGCTCACCACTCACTTCGATTCATGGGTATGCCACGGCATTTCTGGATGATAAAATCCCCAATGATAAAAAACGACATTATTTTAGCGTCATTAAAGAACAAACTGAACGAATGATAAAGCTTGTAAATGATATTCTGGATATGTCTCAAATCGAATCGGGACAATTAGAAATTCGTCCAGCACTTTTTAATTTGTCAGAGCTGGTACGCCAAGTCATGGGTCGCATGGAAGTTGAGTTTGTAAATAAAAATTTGAATGTAGAGTTAATATCTAGAGAAGAACAAGATATCTACGTTTTTGCCGATGCTGACCGGATAGATCAAGTGATAGTTAATTTAATTCAAAATGCAGTACAATTTTCCACCTACAATAGTTCAATAAAAGTGTTTCTGAACAAGGGAAAACGAGCGGTGGTGTCGATTCGTGATTATGGACCGGGAATCAGTCAAGAAGAAATTCAAGCTATTTGGGAAAGATTTTATAAAGCTGATGCAGCTCGTACAAATAAGGCGGGCACAGGGCTAGGCTTATCCATTGTTAAGCACATATTAGATCTTCATCAAACCGATATTAAAGTGGAAAGTGAAGTAGGGACAGGAACAACCTTTACTTTTTCACTACCATTGACTTTGAACGAATCTACTAACAGGAAATAGGTAATTCTCTGTTCATCATCCGTTCATAATACATTGTTATACTAAATTGGCATTGGGTTTGAATACTAAGGAGGAAATCTAGATGAAAGAATTATTATCAAAGAGGTGCAACAGAGGAGGATACACATATGGCTGACCGTAAAACGACTTCAAATACACCTCGCTGGGTAAAAGTGTCTGGGATAATCGCAATCGTTCTAGTGTTACTAGTCGTCCTTATTATGATCGTCAGTGGTGGTAAACACGGCCCTGGTCGCCACCTACCGTCTTCAACCGGCGTTGAGCAAAGTGTGGAACAGCCATGGTCATGAAACCCGCTCTCCGCAAGTTAGCACTCACTGTGCATATCGCTTCTTCGGTGGGCTGGCTCGGCGCGGTAGTTGGTTTCCTGATACTTGTTGTTGCGGCTCTCTCCAGTCAAGATACTAAGACAGTTCAAGCTGTATGGATAGCGATGGAGTTGACTGGTTGGTTCGCTATTGTCCCGTTGGCTCTTTTCTCTCTACTTACTGGGCTTGTTATGTCAATGGGAACCAAGTGGGGGTTAGTAAGGCATTACTGGGTCCTTTTCAAACTTCTGCTAACTATACTAGCGACTGCCGTCTTGTTGCTGAATATGCAGACAGTGAGCTTCTTTGCTGAAGTTGCGATAGGGACGGGAAGTGCTGATCTTGGAGGGATGTGGGGTGAATTGCTCCATGCCGGGGGCGGCCTGCTAGTATTGCTCATCATCACAATATTATCGGTCTATAAGCCGCGAGGTATGACGCGGTATGGGCTGCGCAAGCAAGAACAACAGCGTAAGGTCACGACGATAGACTAAATAAGAGAACCCATGCCAACTTCTATAAGAGTTGGCATGGGTTTTCTTATTTCGTATTCCACAGACTATGCAAATTCTATGCATTAATTATGACGAATTTTAGACACACCTGTCGCATGCATATTTTTTTCATATGTTCTTGTTATGCTGAAAATAGAAATAATCATAGAGAGGGGAAAAAAGTGATGGGAATCAAGATAACACTTGCCGCAGCGGCAATTAGTATATTGGTTATCAGCGGTTGTAGTAATAACGTTAAGCCTGAGAAGGAAATGGATCATTCAACAATGAATCATGAAATGGAGGAAATGGATCATTCCACTATGGGTGAAATGATGGAAGGGCATATGAGTCATGACGAGGTAGTTATGTTAAACGACTCAACAGGGGAAAATGAATTGAAAATCCCTACTATGCTTGAACAGGACGACGGTGAAGATGTCGTATACACGGTTCGGGCACAAAAAGGAAAGACCGAAATATTCAATGGGACTGAAACTGAAACGTATGGATACAACGGGTCGTTTTTAGGACCAATGCTCCGTTTCGAAAAAGGCGACAAAGTTAAAATAAGAACGATAAATGAGTTGGATGAAGCGACGACTTTCCACTGGCACGGCCTGGAAGTACCCGCGGACGTTGATGGAGGACCGCATGATGCACTTGAACCGGGAGAAGAGAAAGTAATTGAATTTGAAGTGACACAAGAAGCGTCAACATTATGGTTTCATCCACATCCCGAAGGAAAAACATCTGAACAGGTATATAATGGACTTGCCGGTTTGATTTATATTGAAGATGATAATTCGAAAAGCCTTGGGTTGCCAAGTGTTTATGGTGAGAATGATATTCCTTTAATTTTTCAAGATCGGAAATTTGATGATAAGAAACAATTGAATTACAGTGCTGCAAAGAATGAAGATGGAACAATCGGCGATACACTATTGGTCAATGGGACGTTGAATCCCAAGTTGACTGTCAACAAAGAGAAAGTACGTCTCCGTTTACTAAATGGGTCTAATGCGCGGAACTTCACTTTTAAATTGAATACGGGTGATTCTTTTGTCCAAATCGCTACAGATGGCGGCTTTTTGAATGAACCGGTCACTTTAAAAGAAGTGACACTGACACCTTCTGAGAGGGCTGAAATTATTGTTGATTTTTCACAAATTGATACAGAAAAAGATTTAGCGTTAACGAATGAGGATGGATCTATTCTTTTACCATTTGAGGTCTTAGATCAAAGTAGAGCGATTAGTAAGATTCCAGGAGTAATGAATGACATATCATTAACAGAGGAAGAAATGGACCTGCCAGTAACAAAGAAGATAGAACTCTTTGGTATGATGGATATGGTAACGATAAATGGAAAGAAGTACGATCCGGAGAGAATTGACTTCACACAACAGCAAGGGGTTATGGAAGTCTGGGAGATTTACAACAAGCCAGACGATATGGGCGGTATGATTCATCCATTCCACATCCACGGGACGCAATTCAAAATAATTTCCAGAAATGGAGAAGCACCACCGGAAAATGAGCGGGGATGGAAAGACAGTATTTCGATTCATCCAGATGAGACGGTTAAGATAGCAATACAATTTAATCATAAGGGTGTTTATATGTTCCATTGTCATATTCTCGAACATGAAGACAATGGTATGATGGGACAAGTAAAAGTCGAATAAAGATCAATCTATTTAATTGCGTTAGAAAGCAGTAACAGCCAGTGTGTAGTGGTTTACACTGGCTGTTTTGGAATTCATCTAAGGAAAAAATTTCATTCTATCTAAAGGTAGGCCAAATAATGCTTCCAAAAATCAAACCATATTTAAAGAATAACAATAAGAAGAAAAAGAAAAAGAAAAAGTCCTTGCTCGCTGTTCTTTTATATTTTGCAATTGTATTATTTTTTATTTGGTTACTAATCGTTTCTATGCTTGCTTTATATATTCGGAAAGATGAAAACAAAGAAAATCCCGCGTCTGGAAGTGACTCTTCTTTTTCAAACTTTGAGATGGAAACGTTAGACAATCATTCAGGTATTCCGAATCCAGTTACAGAATTCAACATGTCTATTAATAGCACACCAGATGAAAAAATTATGAAGAGTAAAGAGCAACAACCAGATAGAGATGAATTCAAACCGCTCATGAAGGATCTTTTGAAAGATGGTGAGCTTACATTTAAGAATCTTGATGCTATCTTTGCGAATATGAAATCTCCCAAAATGATTCCTAAAGATTCAATACACTCGACTTTCGGCAGAGATGTTATTTTTATTTATCACACACATAACAGGGAATCCTTCTTACCGTATTTAAAAGACAGAAATAAACCGGAAGGAGCTTATCACTCAAAAGCGAATATGACATTGGTTGGTGAAATGCTTGGCAAAGCATTGGAAAGAAGAGGAGTAGGAACGAAAGTGGATTCAACTGATATTGTCCAAGAACTAAGTTTGCGAGGATTAGACTATAATAGTTCTTATCAGCTTTCAGGAGAAATAGTTAGGACAGCGCGGGGCGAAAATAAAGATTTAGATATTTTCTTAGACTTACATCGTGATTCATTGCGGAAAGATTCTACCACCATAAAAATAAATGGGGAAAACTATGCCCGGCTATTGTTCGTTGTGGGAACTGGACATGAAGATTACACAAAGAATCTTTCTTTTGCTGAGGAAGTGCATAATGTTCTTTCAAAGCAGTATCCCAGTTTGTCAAAAGGAATATTGAAAAAGGACAAAAGCCAAGGTAATGGGGTATATAACCAAGATCTTTCTCCGAATTCTATTATTGTAGAAATTGGCGGTGTCGATAATACGGTAGAGGAATTACAGCGAACTGTTGAAGCACTTGCGGATGTGTTAAGTGAATATTATTGGCACGGGAAAAGCAATTTGGTTGATTAACATATCGTGGAAATAAGGACTTTTTAAGGAGATGCTCACTTTCTGTTTAAAATAATTCCTTAAGGGAAAAAATACACCGAATGAAAATCTCAGGAGGTGAGACCGTGAATACGAAATACGCAGAAACACTTAAGGTGATTCTAGAATGCCTAGAGGAATGTAATACTTGTTTTGATGCATGCTTGAAAGAAGAAGATGTTAAGATGATGGCTGATTGCATACGATTGGACCGTGAATGTGCCGATGTTTGTGCGTTCGCTGCACAGGCTATAACTCGCAACAGCCCATTTACTAATCAGATTTTAGAACTTTGTGCAGATGTCTGCGACCGTTGCGCGGAAGAGTGTGCTAAACATGACGAGGATCATTGCAAACGCTGTGCCGAATCTTGCAGAAAATGTGCCGAAGCATGCCGTCAAGCGGTGGCTTAAGCATACTGAAAAAACTTCATTGGAGGAGCTATCCCGAGAAACTAAAACAGTTTCTTGGAATAGCTTCTTTCATAAATATGTTAAATTAGAGGTGTATTCAAATGAAGAAGCATTTACTTCTTTTAGGTCTCACGGTAGTCATTGGTTTAAGTGGATGTGGGAATAACGCGACCAATGAGAAAAACACAGACGTCAATAATGAACCGAAACAGGAAGATATGGAAATGGAGATGCACCACCATTCCAGCTCAGGTGAAGTTCCGGCAAACTTAAAAGTAGCGGAAAATCCAACCTTTGAAGTAGGAAGTGAAGCAATTATTGAAACTGGACATATGAAAGGAATGAAAGGTGCCGTAGCAACAATTGTAGGTGCTTATGATACTACTGCTTACGCTGTTTCATATACGCCGGTAACTGGTGGAGAAAGAGTGGAAAATCATAAATGGGTTATCCAAGAAGAGATTGAGGATGCTGATGGTAAAACTCTTGAACCAGGAGCTGAGGTCACCTTAGAGGCAGACCATATGGAAGGGATGAAAGGGGCATTAGCTGAAATTGATTCAGCTGAAAAAACCACTGTATACATGATCGATTTTACTCCGACTACCGGTGGTGAAGAAGTAACTAATCATAAATGGGTTACCGAAAGTGAACTATCTGCGAAATGAAAGCTTGAGTAAAACGAATCCGCATCATTGTTATTTTAATTTTATTTTGGTATCCATATAGACTGAAAAGAGCTAAATCCGCGTGGTTTAGCTCTTTTCATGTACGCCAAACATGGATGTAGAGGGCAAGTCGCGATTTGGTGTGCCATCGGACTTTTTGTTTAAAGAGGGAATAGTCCATTATCTTATGTTGTCTAGGTTTATTGACTCCACTTTCGCTTTAATTTTTTCCCTATTAAAAATAGTGCGAGTACATAGAGAGCAACGATAAATATAGTATCCCAATTGCCTGCCGCTATTTGATGACCTGCAAGTGAAAAGGCTAGTATGATTGGTAGCTTGCCTAAAAATGTTGCAGCGATAAAAGCACCGAGATTTACATTAGATATGCCTGCAATCAAATTAATACCCGCAGAAGGTAAAACTGGAATGATGCGACCAATCAGTACAGCTAAAAATCCGTTTTTTTCAATTAAAGCAAGGTATCTCGTTAAAAACTGCCGCCTCTTTGTTAAATATTTTAGTGCGACATGGCGCAGTAAGCCTTTACTTAGGAGAAATAAAAAGAAGGAACCTAGCGTTGTCCCGAGCATGTTAATTGCAAGACCAGGAAAAAACGCATGATTACTTGCAATGAATGCAGCTAGTACAGGAATTGGCGCAAAGGGAATCATTGAAACGAGTACCATCACAAAAAATTGATAAAGCCATGCTAACGGTCTTTCATTTTGTACAATGTCTAAAAAAAATTGATCCATAATAGTTCCTTTAAGTAATTTTAGTTATAGTATATCTGATTTAATACGGCCAATCGAGATTCCCGCATTTTTCAGGGAAATGTTGTTCGTACCAGATGCAAAAAACACAGACGGTTCAAACGTAGCAACCGTGGTCGGCTTTCTTTTCAAAATGAGCATCCAAGTAATTTTGTAATAACCAAAATATGCTTTTTTGAATGTGTAGCACTATTTGATAGGATTTTTCTTCACGGAACCAATGGGGTGTATATGCATTGGGAGGATGTTGGAATGAGTCCATCTGAGTTTGCGAGGAACCATAATGCAGCCGCAAGAGAAGCAGGACTTTTCTCCGGATATTAATAACACCTTTTTTACGTATAAAAGCTCTTCCATAACAATCTCAGTGGCAGGTCGGTTCTTATATTGGAACCAACCACCAATGGTCAACATCTTCAATCTCTTTAAATGTTAGCCCCGAAACGATCTTCTAAATCAGTTAGTAATACGCGATCATTAATCGACATGTTTGCGAAGCATAGTTGATTTTGATAATCTAGTAGCATATTCCAAATGTATTTAAGTCACTGTTTAATTGTTGAAAGCCGTTACACTTTTTGCATTTGCGGAAAGAGACTCGGCACAAATTTGCTAGCCTTAATATCTTCTTCTAATAAGAAGGAAGTTAGGCAGACAGTTTCGTCAAAAATGTGCCGTAACGCGGATTTGCATACATTATTTACGCGATTTGCGTGATATATATTAAAAGTCGATTGAGTCCTTAGGGATGCAATCGGCTTTTTTGTTTTACTAACTAGTTGGATGATAGAGGAGAGTCTGTCTGCAGGCTGGAATATGAAAAACAAACAAGGGTTATTTCAAAACGCATCTTATTTAGCTGAAAGCTAAGTGGATGCGTTTTTCTATCTCTAAAAAAAATAGGAAGGAAGTTGATTAACATGTCAATAAATCTTGAGAACATGACAGCAGTTCAAAATGAAAACCAAGAGGGAGTACTCGGCCATCTTGCGTGGTTCAGTGTAGGGAAGCAATTGATTAAAACGGCTGACTTAAAAGAACGCCTAATTCAGTCAGGTATGGAGGAAGAATGGATGCCAAATGCCATTCGGTCAGCCGATGCTTTCCGACGTGCCACAAAAGAGATTGAAACAAGAAAAGCTACTTCTCAAACGGGAGTATTTGAAAATTATCTGATCCGGGAAGTCTTTTCGGACAAGGATTATGTACAACGGAATATTGTTGTTGAATCTGTGAATCAAGCGGGAAAGAGGCTTGATTACAACAGCAAGGCTGGTGTGATTACGTTGGACAAGAAGAATCAGTCAATTACATTCATATCCGAGACTGAGACGGCTAAAGAGCTATGCTTGGAAGCGGAGCAGAAATTCAATATCTATAGGGATAATTATTCAGCCCAGCAATTGAGGGTTATGGTCAATAAAATTCTGCAGTCTCTTGCGCCTACACCTGTGCGCCCACATGGAGGTATTTACTTTGTTCCAGATTCGCACACCGAGGGATTGGAGAAGTTGGTTAAATTCACATCTTCCCTCGAAAATAGCGAAGGGTTTAAGATTCCAGTCGTCAATACATTCGACAATCGTAATATGGTCAATGCGAAATTGAAAGAGCATCTGGAATCCATTTTAAACGACTGTAAAACAAGCGGAAGTCTGAGAAAAGGGCAAGTGAAAGAGATCATTGAAAATGCGAACTCTGTCATCTCGAACTATAAAAATTATAAAGGAATCGTTCAAGAAGAGGCAGTGCAGCTTGAACAGAAAATCATGAGGATCCGTTCCGAAATTACTCGGATGGTTACAGATTTATCTTGAAAAGGGGGGATTAAAATGCCTGAATTCTATCAAACGATGATGGGTAGGAAATTTTATGAAAGGGATGTAGTCGATATAATTAAACAATTGAAGAAAATAGCGAATGAAATGGAGCGTGCGAACGAACTTAAAGAACGGGAGCTACGAATAAGAGAACAGGAGTTACAAGTTTTCTTAACCGAAAAAAGATGCTAAATGTTGAGGTTAAAAACGAGGAGGCAAGAATTGGACTTTCAATTCAGCTTCCTTTTTTATTTTAAATACGAAGGGATAGATTAATAATGAACAACTTTTCAAAGCTAGAGGAAATCAAAAATGCGTTGAATGCAAAATTTTTCGAAAGAGAAAATGAAGTGGAAGCAATTTTAATCGCCATATTGTCTCGGCAGCATATGTTGATGATTGGCCCAGCTGGTACCGCGAAATCTGCATTATCAGTAGAGCTCGCAAAGATTGTGCAAGGTACAGAATATTTTCAGTGGCTTCTGACAAGGTTCAGTACACCCGAAGAGGTATTCGGTCCGTTATCACTAAAGGACCTTGAACAGGGTGTATACAAGCGAAACACAGCCGGTAAAATGCCTGAGGCGAACCTGGTTTTCTTGGATGAAATCTTCAAAGCGAACAGTGCTATCCTGAACAGTCTTTTGACTCTCATTAATGAAAGACTCTTCTATAATAATGGATCGCCTGTCAAGGTTCCGTTGATGTCTGTCATCGGTGCCTCGAATGAGTATCCGGAAGAGGGAGAGGGCCTTGAAGCTCTATTCGACAGATTCCTATTGCGATTTGAAATTGACTATATTGCTAATGAAACGAATTTTATTTCCATGATGAAGGGGGAGGGAAAACATCAACCAATGCCATCCATGACGATGGAAGAATTGGTGCAACTACAGTTCTTCACGGATATGGTAGCTATTCCTGATGAAGTGTACGAGACCCTTTCCAAAATCCGCATGGAATTAAGGGATGAAGGGATTCGTCCGTCAGATAGGCGCTTCAAGCAGTCGTTGAGTGTCTTACAAGCGAAGGCATTGATCAATCAGCGGCAATTTGTAAAGGTTGATGATATTGTCATTCTTGAAAATGCTCTTTGGGAAACCGTCGATCAGAAAGATACAGTATCCCTGATTGTCCGAAGTCACGCTCAAGATGTCGTAACAAGAGCTATTGAATCCATTCAAAATGAAGCGCAGGAAGTGTTCAATTCCATGTTGAAAGATAATACAATTGATGCTGGAATGGAAGCCACTCAGAAATTGAAAGCCTTAGTAGCTGATTTGAATAAACTCTCCAAACATAATGAGAGTCGAAAAAATGACATTGATCCAGTACTGAGTCAATTAAAATCCATGCAGCAGGAGATATTGGACAGCATCTTGGAACCGATTGACTTTTAAGGTTCTTATTAATAGAAGAGATAAGTTGCCGTATTAAAAATCTGGAGGAAGTAAATTAGATGTCGAGGGTATTCCTTCGGCATCTTTTAAATATCTGAAGGGAAGTGTTCAATGTGACGGGAATGACAACAAGTATAGAAAACCGCTCGGTATTAAATACTGACGCTTTTGATAAAAGACGTTTCAATGAGATTTATAGTATGTCCCAAGGAATACAGAAGGTAAGGGATGAAGGGGAGTTGCCAACATTCGAACCTCTATTGGCTGACATATGGGCCTCCTTATATAAGATGAAACCGGAAATCGCCGAAGAGGAGGTTGCTGCCGATCTAAGGGTCAATAAATCATTGATGGAGAGAATCATGGCCGATGAGTCATTCGAAAACTATCGAAACTTCACGCGATTGGATGATTTATCGTCAGCCATCGGCACCATGAAATTTGGAGAGAAGACGAATCAATGGTTAGCTGACCAAAAGATGCAGGATAGCGAACTTCGAAAACAGTTGCAGGAAATCCAAGCGATGCAAAGGCAACTTGAAAAACAGGAACAGCAGGAAGGGGTCGGAAATGGAAATGAGCAACTGCAAGCCGATCTAACGCAAGCAATGGCTGGATTAGACAGTCAGATACAACAAACACTTCAAAATAATAGCCATAGCTTTTCGGAGCAAATGTCTCAAGCTGCTCAAGAAACAAGACAAGCGAAAGCAGACTTGAAATCATTGATGGGAGGTATTGGTTCCGGGAGCGGAGAAGCCGAATTAAAGAGAGTTCCCCTTCGCGACCAAATATCCTTGGCTGAAAAAGTGGCCACTGATAAACGTTTGATGGAAATCGCGGATTGGGCTGGTCGGTTTAAAAGAATAGCGACCAAAAAGCAGAAATCGAAATTCAACGAAGGAATCGAGAGTAAAGGTGTGATAACAGGAGATGTTATTGAAAGGTTATTGCCAATTGAACTGGGGTTGTATAGGCATACTGCAACCAAAATTGATTTCTTGCGGCGGTTTTCTGAGAAACAAACTATGATGTTTGAACAAAGCGGAAAAGACACGCTTGGCAAAGGCCCAATTGTTCTCTGTCTTGACCAGTCGGGAAGCATGCGTAAACTTGATTCTCAATCTAAAGGATTTGCGCTTGCGTTATTATCCATTGCTAAAAAGCAGAAGAGGGATTTTTGCTTGGTCTTGTTTTCGACTCGCACTGTTGTAAAAGTATATGAGAAAGGTAAAATAAAAACCGGAGACTTGATTGAATTAGCACAAACATTTTTAAGTGGAGGAACAGATTTCAACCTACCGCTAGCTAAAGCAGTTTCGATTATCGAGACCAGCAAATTCAAGAAATCTGATCTCATTTTTATAACAGACGGAGAGGACAGCCTAAAAGATTCGTTTATCAAATCGTTTATTCGGAAGAAGGAGAACATGGATTTTAATGTACTATCTCTTGTGTTGGGGACCGATGCAGGGACCGTTCAGCAATTTTCTGATGAGGTTATAGTAATTACAGATTTGAATGACGAAGGTAGCTTCAAAGCCTTTACTATATAAGAAATAATCTTGACATAATGAAAGCTGATCGTTATTGGTAAAAGTTCCGTAGTTGGGGAGAAAACATTAAATAACAATCTATTCGGAGACACAATTCACATTTGAATTAGTGTCTCCTTTTTTGTTACTACATCAATACTTCAATGGAATTAACACAGTAATTAGCACACTACCAAATAAAAATTGGAGATATCATATTACTTATCTTTTTAGAATTGGAGACATATGGTAAAATAAATTTAAAGTTGTGAAATTTTTAACTTAAACTAACGCGGTTAGTTCAAGGAAGTATCGGAAGTTTATGGTAATGAAAGTCGAGGATTGAGTGTTCTTAGGGGGAGTTTCATGAAACAAACGCTTGCTTACGGTGTTTATTTTCTAATAGTAGCCGCTATCACCTATTTTGTTGAATTTTTTTTATCTTTTATGATAAGTGGCATCCTATTCCATGCAGCCGACGCACCACCAGGAGATATTTCGGATACTGGTAAATTACTGTTCAGTGTAGGAATGCCTGTCGGCTATACCTTTATTCTATATTACTTATATAGGCAGATTTTTAAAAGTTTCAACATCCATCTGATGCTAAGCGTTGGGGTTTTATTCCATATAATAATTGCCATTTATCTCATTTGGAATATTGTACCAGACGCCTTCTGATTGACTAAAATATGTGTCTAATAATACATACATTTCGTATATCTGTTAGATTGTGAAGAAATGCACGAAAACTAGTTGGGTGCTTTACTTGAAGCTCTGAGCTTGTTTAAACGGCTTATTTTGCTTAATCAACTAACGCGGCAGTTTAGTTTAATAACAGATAGTAGGGTTATTTAAGTTTCAAAAAAGTCGGGCATCAAAATAAAGGAGGTTATCAATGGATGCTTTTCGTGGTTTTCATGTAGATATGTCAAATTATCCAAGTGCAATTTTTGCCTTTCTAATCGTGAGGCTAATCTTAATTGGATTACTGAATGACAAAAAAGAACTAAAAGAAATAGTGACCGCAGTCTGGGATCTTCTATTATTTATATTTATTTGCTACTTTACGTTTAAATATCGTGAATATATGCTGGACGATTTTGGTTACAAAGTCCATTTTGTTTGGTTGCTTATGATAGGGTTGCTTGTACTTCATGTCAAAGATATTTATTCGCTAATCAAATCTAAGAGTACAAAAGAAGAAAAACAACGACTATAATGCACATTTTTACTAACGGGTGCTTTACTTCAAGAAGGAGTAAAGCCTTTTTCTTATGAACTAACGGAGCAGAGCAGGTTGTTTAGGAAGTGTTGAAATATTAAATGATGCTTTATTAACCGAAAGGAGATAATCTAGTGGGATATATCATTCACGAAACACTTCATTTTTCCATTGGAGCTTGTGTTACATATGCACTTCTTAATAAGTATTATAATTCAATTGAAAAGGTAAGTTTGGTTTTGCTTATAGGTGGTATCGCTGGGATTACTCCAGACATAACTAAGTTTTTTGGTGATTTATATGGACATTCATTATTGTTAGTTCCGTTTTTAGGACTGGTCATAATGTTAATAACAAGAAAACTATTATTGGAGATATCAGTTGTTAAATTGTGGTTTGTGTTATCATTCTCTGTTTTAAGCCATATATTTATTGATTTCATAGGGAATGGAGTTGCATTACTCTATCCGCTAATTACAAAAGAGTATGCTTTTCACATAATTCGAGATGATTTGTTTTTATATATTCTATTAATAGCATTAATAATTGCTATTTTTTATAGTAAAGGAAAATTAGTGATTTTATCATCATTATTAATAGTGGCATTATATCTTGGTGTATTAACCTATTCAAAAATACAACTTCAACAAACATTAAAAAGCGAGTATAAAGAGGATGACATTACGTTACTGTTGGTTTATCCAAGATGGGATTATAGGTGGGAATTTATAATTAGAACAAATAAACTTTCTATTAGTGGGTCTTCTCCTATTTTCGGAACTGATATTCAAATAGAAAGAGAATATGAGTGGAACGATTAGTACTTTTCATCTTCCTTTTTAGACAGAATGTGAATAATCGTACTTACACTAACGGGTGCTTTACTAAAGATCGGAGCTGCTTAGACGTCTCTTTCTTGTTGCCTTCAACTAAAGCAGCAGGTTAGTTGAACAAGTAAAGAATGTTATTAACGAAAAAAAGGGGGGGTAGAATGTCAGAGGAAGAAAGAGAAAGGTTAAAAGCTAAAGAACAGCTAAAAAACCCTGGTGGTGCTTTGAACAAATGCGTGGGCTCAAGCCCACACAGGAGCACCCAGCAGCAGTGGGTGTTTAGGCATTTTAATTATTGTGGTAATCATTCTGCTGGTAGAAGCGTGCTCAAAATAATCTTATTGTAGTAACGGGTGCTTTACTTCAAGGAGGGGTAAAGCCTTTTTTCTTTTTCTACATGGGATGGCTTTTTATGCCTATTTGGTGCATTATATTTTGTTTGAATTTGGTTTCGATATTGAAAAAGGTAAAACACGAAGAGAAAACTACGGCCAATACAGTTTGGCTTATAATATCGTTTACTATTATCATGTGGAGCATTGCATGGCTATCAGTAGGTCCTATTTAACAGGTGCTTTATTTGAAATACGTTGAGCTGCTTAGAAGGCTCAAAAACTAACGCAGCAGTTTAGTTGAATAAGAAGGTTTTTTTGCGATTGTGTTGAATAAGTTAATATATGTAAAATGCAGTGCGAAAGGGGTACCTTACTCAAGTCTTGGGGTAGGAAATTTTACGGTAATTTCAATTCAGTTGTTGTTTCTTGGTTTTGTTTGTGGATAGTTTTGTTTTTTTTCAAAGAATTGCTTACCGTTTAAATAATAGTTGGAAGAAAGATATTACTGTTACATTCTTCCAAAGTATATTTGTCATAATTTCACTTCCTATACTAGCCTATTTCTTTGGAACTGAATAAATATGTTATTGCATAAACGGGTGCTTTACTTCAAGAAGGAGTAAAGCCTTTATTCTTATTGAACTAACGCGGCAGTTTAGTTGAACAAGAAGGTTTTTTTACGATTGTATTGAATAAGTTAATATATGTAAATCATTTGTGCGGAAGGGATGCTTAACTTCAAGTCTGGGGGTAGGAAGGGGTTAAACTTGTGAAAAAAAAATTACTTTCTAGCTATTTTGTACTGATTTTTTGCATTGGTGTATTGTTTGTACCTGTGTCATTAAAGTGGGGACCAAACTTTGAATTTCATAGCAAAAAATATGTTCCTTTATGGCAATTACAAACAGACTTTACAATTGATGGTTATTATCCAATTCATGAGATTGATATTATGAGAATAATATACGAAATTGGCATAGTAACCTTATTAATCTATACATTGTATTTAATATTAAAAAATAAAAAATAAATAATTTCTTGAAGTAAGTGAAATTTCGGCTTCTTTCATGGACAAGGAAGAAATGTGTCTGGAGAACTTGTGAATGAATTGGTTAAAACGATTGAAAGTTCTTTTTAAGCTAACGGGTGCTTTACTTGAAGATTGACGAGCTACTTAGACCTCTTTTTTCTAATTCAACTAACGGGTTAGTTGAATTAGGAATGATTGTAAACAAACAGGTTAAACTAAACCTAAATATTATTTAGGGTGATGTAATTGGCTAAAAGTAAACCTCTACTATTTCTTTTATTTTGTACATTCATTTGCTGGTTGTATATAGGAACAGTAAATGCAAAACCGAGTGATACACCTCAATCTTTTGAGGAACTATTTCCTGAAATAGGGTACAAATCGGTAGCTGATGCAGTAAACGATTTTGAAGATCATATGAACCAGGAACTTAAATTACCGACAAGAGTACCCCCAATTAGCTTTACTCATTACGTTGGTAGGTTTAGTAATCTGGATGGCGAGATAAACGATTCGTTGGAAGTCAAATTCATAAGTGACCAAATACCTGAGCATCATTTCAAAATCGATGTTCGGCCTATACAGCATAAAATTACAATTGGAAAGGATAAATCAAAAGTCTATAAATTGAAAAATGGAACGACTGCAACATATATTGACGACCTGAAATTTGGTTTTAATATGTTGGTCTTCGAATTAGATAATTGGCAATATATGTTTAGTGTTGATGCGGATATATCAGATAAAGTAACAGCTGAAATACTCATTCAGATAGCGAATTCTATTGATTCCTAATTCAATTAACGGGTTATTTACTTGAAGGTCGCTGCGCTGCTTGACGGCATTATTTCTTGTTAAACAAAAGAGACTGGGCAGTTGAAATGTAAGCACTTATCTATTAAGGTGAGTGCTTTTCGTATGCTTTAAAATAGTAAGCGATGGTGATGTAAAGTACACAATTGGGATGAACTACAGAAGAGTGGAACCAAACGTTAAATAGCTGTATAGCAAAGTGGTTCATGGGACAAAGTATAATTAGTTTAATTACACAGAGGAGGATATATTTTGAAAAAAGGCTTTTTAATATTATTTATTCCTAGCATACTTGTTGGGATGATAATATTCCTTGCTGAAAATACAATTGCAGAAACACAATCCCCGCCCAAGGCCACTGAAATGAATATAACGTTACCGGAACTTAAAATTAAAGAAGTTTTTAGTTATAAAACTGATTTTGAAGCTTTAGCTAATCTCCTGAATACAACTGAAAAACAATATTTCGCTCTACGGAAAGAAAGAAGTATGCTGGAAATTGCTGAATTGCAAGGTATATCGGAGCAAGAATTATTCAACCATTTGGCTTCTGAGAATTTTAATGCATTAAAAAGAGCTTATGATACGGATGAAGTCAGTTTAGAGTTCATAATGGATTATGTTCTTCACTTAAAAGAGGATCTTAATTGGGAAATGAGAATTAAAAAATCTAAGTGATCTTAAATTTAAACACCCCGAAAGATGGTTTCACTTTCGAGGTGTTTTACTATGGTTAAATGTAAAACAACATTATAACAAAGTATCCATATAGGGAGAACACTTTTCCTCCCATGAAAATTAAAAAACGCTCAAAATCTATAAAATCACATAACAAAAGAGACTCAGAAAAAGCTTTTTTAAAAAAAGGCTGAGCCTTCAGAGTGTGTTTATTGAGTTGGAAGATAGATCAGGAACCAACCCCATACTTCCTAGAACAAAGGCAGGCTGGTGCAATAACCAGAGTAGGATTAATCTCCCATGAGTGCTACTCGTATAGAGTGCGACAGTCTGTGATGCACCGTGGTCGTTGGAGTCAGACTAACGGATGGGCTCAATGGCACCATAGTTGATCGACCTTCTTCGCCAGCCATAATATTCTATACCCGTTCTGAAACAATTTTCGTCCTCTGTGGTGCAGCGTTTTTTGCTGCATGGATGGCTAACGGGTGCTTTAGTTGAAGAAGGTTTTTGCTACTCTAGGTGTACTATTGTAAAATAGAAGGAATATAAAAGCTGTGATGGGGTGTTTACATTGGCAGACATAATTCCTTTCAAGACAAAACAGCAGTTGCAAAAGGAAGAAGCGATGCAAGTAATTCAGGAATGGGAAGCGTTTGTAAAATGGGAAGAATCCCATCTGAAAGCAAGCCAAAAGGAAATAGAACAAGAAATATCTCAAGAGGAAGTAGATTGGTTAAATAAGTGGATTGAAACTCATGACGAATGAAAAAAATCTAGAATAAAAAGGTAAGCGTTCTAGAACTTAAACTACGTCAATAAATCATGTGAATAGTAGAACATAAAATCATTTTACACGAATTTTACACATCGGAACGCGTGAATGCTGTTAAATCAATGTTTACACGCGATAATAGAAGTCTGCCTGGGACGTTACAATTTGGGTTAGAAAGCCCTTTATATCAGTGTTTTCAGCGTATAAGGAAATAGAACAGGATACGAACTCTTATGTTTTATCCTTACTTTTTATCTTACGTTGAACAGACCGAAAACCTTCTAATAATTATATTGGGAGGTTTTTTGTTATGACAAAATGAACAGGTGTATTTGACGTGAAATTGGATATGCAGGACTTGGTTGTTTCTTTTAACGAACGAGTGCTCTGCAACGGAGCAGTTTAGTTAAAGGAGAAGGTTTTTTTGTGATTGTGTTGAATAAGTTAATATATGTAAATTTCTGTCGAAAAGGAGAAGTCTGAGTGTTGCACTTTTTTTCTTGAACTAACGAGGCTGGTTAGTTAAACAATTGCGATAGGATTCTTAGTAATATAAACTGATGTGAGAATAGTGAAATATTTTTTTCGGGATGGGGTGTGAATGTTGAATAAGTACATCTGTGTAGGGATTTTAATTGGGGTTATCGCTTTAGCTGGATGTAGCGTGAATGGGCAATCGGAAGGTCAAGCACAGGTAAAAGAAAAGACAACGGAAGATAAAACTAATGGGCAAGTAGTAGACGTTGAAAATTCGCCTGATAGAGTTAAGGGAGAAGTTGTGTTAGTAGTTCCTTTAGAATTAACGCAACAACAAAAAAAGGAATATTATAAGCAGTATGAAGAAATTATAAAGGAAGTAAATTCTGAGTATGACAAAGACTTGAAACTTAGTCCTTTGGAGGAATTTAAATCAGAAGAATGGGTGACAACAGAAGATTTTGAACAAATTGCAATAGATATGGCAACTATGGAATTTACCACTGTAGTCTTTGGTGGCGACCCTGTTGAATAAGCGTAATAAATCAAACAGCCTTAATAAGAAGATTTCACAATAATGAGTTTGTGAAATGTTGTACGGGTGCTTTACTTCAAGAAGGGGTAAAGCTTTTTTCTTATTTAACTAACGGTGCAGTTTAGTTGAACAAGGGATGAAAAAATAGAACGAAAAGGAGAATGGAAAAAATGAACAACGTGATGTTCCAGTAGGAAATTTAGAGCAAGAAAAAAATAGATGAATGGAGGCTGATTTATGAAGAAATATAAATTTAGTTTTTGGCTCACAATAATTGCTATCGGTATATGCCTTATCAATTTATTGGGATATGATGATAAATCCATATTATTATTTTTAGTAAGTCCACCGTTTCAGATAATGGGAACGCATTGGTTTGTTGAAAACTTTACACACCCTGCTAATATTTCAATAGAAATAAAGTATGTTTTAACTATATTGTTTTGGTTTTTATTTGGTATTACATTGGATAACTTTATCCGTAAGCTGTTAAACAAAGGCAATCGGAAAGAGTAAAAATGTTAGTTGTATTCAAAAGAACAGAAATACACTAATAAAAATAGCCGTTTCCTGGCTTTTTTTTATTGAGCATCTGGAACCTAATGTGCATCGTTCTTCTTCACTAACGGGGTGCTTTAGTTCAATAGGGACAGAAATGATACATCAAAAAAACGCTCAATTTGAGCGTTTTATTTGTTTTTTAAATAGCAATATCACTGTTGAGATAGATGCTGATTAACCTAGTAATTCCGTTGTTAATTGAACTTTTTATCCCCATCATCCGAACCGTAAGAAACCAATCTCACTCTGTATTATACAAAGTTTGTTTCGTCATCCAACACGGTAAACAAATAAATGGGTGCCTGATACTTTTAATAGGCAATCCCAACACGTGATTTTATAAATTCGTTGCTAGTAATTTGCTCATATGTAAATTCTGCTGTATCCGGTACATGTATTTTAGCTCCATCAACCGGCAAAAAATCACGTTCCACACGATAATCACCTAATCGATCTCCATCCGGCAAATACGTTGGACAGACAATCGTCCATAGGAGTGATGATTGTGCAAGCAACTCATAGGCTTTATGATGATCTTCTGCTGCACGGGTTAATTTGCGCTTTGATTCACTTGATTGATACCGTAGTAAATCGGGAGAAGTTCTGCTCTGAAGGATGCCTGCCGTTCCTATTGTAATAATCCGTTGAATCCCTTCGTTTTCAATTGATTCAATAATGTACGGCATACTGTCTGAAAGAGTTGTTGCCCCGTCTGTACTAAGCGCACTGATCACTACATCAATCCCTCGCATTGCACGTTCGATATCCTCTTTATGTAGAACATTACCCCGTACAATCGTTAGCAGTTCATTTTCTATTTGAATCTTCTCTGGAGAACGAACCAATGCAGTCACATGATGTTTGTCCTGAAGGGCATGATGAACGAGCTGAATTCCAACTCGTCCAGTTGCTCCTAAAATTAAAATATTCATAAGTAAAATACTCCTTTTTAGTCATTCAAGTAGTTCATCAATGGATTCTAAATATATATCGAGACGGTTTGCCAAGCTGAATGTATATCGATCATTTCCCAAGATATATGGTCGTTTCGTGACTTTATACCCACCTAAAGACACATGGAAAAACGCTATAACCACCACGTTTCCCCAATAAGCAGCTTCTTCAGCTGAGAAGGAGCCAATTGCAGCCTCTCCCACTCCGCATCCAATCTTGAAATGGCTTCCGGGCCGGTATCGTCCGCTAAATGGTAGGTACCGTAGTGCATCGGGATGAATGTCTTTCCATTCAACTCCAAAAAAGCCTTTACTGCGTCTTCCGGGTTGATATGGCTTACTCTCATGAACCACTCCGGCTCATAGGCGCCGATCGGCATGAGCACTGTCTGCACATTAAACTTCTCTGCAATCTCTTCAAATCCGCGGAAATATCCCGTGTCTCCCACGAAATAGATGGAGTGCTCGTTACTCTCAATGATCCAGCCACCCCAATGGGATGTGTTCGTGTCGTTGAGTGTCCGTTTCACCCAATGCTGTGCGGGTACAAACGAAAACGTCATGTCAGCCTGTTCGAATGTATCATACCAATTGCCCTCGATCACTTTTTCATATCCCCGCTTCTTGAAGGCGTGTCCCAACCCGATGGGGACGTAGTACGTTGGATTTCCTTTTAGCCTTTTTATTGTCGGGAAATCCAAGTGATCGTAATGCCCGTGGGAAATGAAGACGATGTCGATTGCAGGCAGATCCATAAAGGCAATCCCGGGCGCTGTCAGTCGTTTCGAAAAACCCATGCGCTTTGCCCACACAGGATCCGTGATCAAATTCAAACCATTCATCTGGATCAAAAATGTAGCGTGCCCGATCCAAGTGATGGATATGTCCGTTCGATTGCTGTTCAGTCTAGCGATATCCTTGTCTGAAGCCTGCTCAATTAGAAGGATTAGATCTTTTTTATTTGCTTTCCGTTCTTTCTGCCAACGGCGAAAGTCCGCGAATGTCTTTGTCGTATCCACTTGATCTACATTAGCAAAACGATGCTTTCGTGACATGGGTCTACCTCCATCGGTCTTAATTGTCTACTATGGTAACATGCGAACCTGCAGTGATGCGCGCTACCTGCTTTTAAGGGCCGTCAAATCTTTGTCGAAACATGAGTTGAACATAAAATGTTATACGCATTGAAGACACCTCATAAATTCGGAAAAGTCTTGGAGGATTATGGTAATATGGAATTGAATGTTAAGAAAATTTAAGCGAGGTTGGAGGAACAATATGAATCGACTACTTTTGTTTTTACTAGGGTTTACTTTGGTAGTAACGGGTTGTACTCCAGCTCAATCAGCTCTTGAAAAAGCAGTAGAAAATAATCGAGTCAATCCGATGGTCGATGGGCATTATGATTTTACATACCTTGAAGAACTGCCAAATGATAAATTGGTAAGCTATGATGACTTTCCACTTAATGAAAATATTAATAGTTTGAGCAATTTCACTCCAGAAGAAATGCTTTTAATTTATATGAATTTAGTTTACTAAAACAATATCGATAAACTTAATGCCCTTACTTATAGTGGCGGTCAACTTCCACCTAATTTAATAGAAGATTATTTGAGGTTTAGATTTGATGCAATCCAAATAAATGAAGCTAGTACGGACGAAGTGATCATTGTTCAATTCGAAATCAGTTTCGGGAGCACGTTATATATTAAGACATATCCTCTAAAACAGGAAGACGGCATTTGGAAGGTGGCCATTCATCAGGCAGAAGTAGAATAGATCCGCAACAGTAATGGACAGCGTTCCTTGTAGACGTATTTGCCTCGATGCAAGCTAAAAGGGAGGGGGATAAAATGAAAAGGTTAATTATAATCGTAGCTCTTCTGGTAGTTGTGTTAAGCGCCTGTGCTACTAACGATGCGAATTCAAATACTATTTCTGCTGTTGAATTAACGGAGAGAGAGAATGCGATTCTCTCGACCACTTCGGATTATTCATTTGTTTTTGATTTCAACGTTGAGAGTGAGTATGAAGAAGTAACGGTATGGATTGAAAAGTACGAGTTAGGTAAATTGGTTAATGATAGGATGAGTTCTATAACATCGCAGGTAGAGGAAAAGGGTTCTATTATTTTTACATCCTCAAAAGCAGTTGGCAGTCCAAAGCAATCTACATTTAATATTGGAATTAGCAGTAACAGTAGCATTGGTTCTAGTACAAGGACAAATACAGATGATTTAGATGCTATGTCAAGTGTTTGGGGAAACATCCAAGGAGAGAGCAATTCAGTTGAAGGAGTACTTGTATTAGCTAGCATCTGCTATTCAAGTGATGGTCATATGAGTAGTCTTAATCCCGGCTTTTATAAAAATGTTGATGATCATATGAACAAGCTAGAAGAGTACGAGGTTGTATATCTTCTGAAAGCTGAATTTAACAAGTGAGGATTTAAAAGGTGGTAAGTAGGAATTATGTGGAAAGATTATTTAGTAAGTGTTTCAAAAGAGTGCCAGTTTAAAGCACCCGCAACTGAAGCAGATAGTGCATTAATTAAAGAGAAATTAAATATTGACCTACCTAAAAAATTGGCTGATTTGTACAAAGAGACAAATGGTGTATTTGGTAACTGCGGAATTTCTTTTATTTGGTCAACAGAACAGATGGTCAAAGAAAATTTGTTTAGTAGGTCTATGAGGCCAGTAGACACTTTATTATTTTTCTCTAATGCTGGTAATGGTGATTTGTTTGGATATTTAATTAAAAACGGAAGTATTCCCAATGATGATATTTATGTATGGAACCATGAAGATGATAGCCAACGTGTAATTGCATCATCGTTAGAAGAGTTTATTAAAGGTTGGATTCTTGGTGAGATTTCCGTCTAAGATTTAACGCTTTTAATTAAGAATAAAGGGGGATTCTTAGAGATGCAAATACCGTGGATTGCAATTTTAGGACCTATCATATTGGTCTGGATAGCGTCGTATATCGTCTATAAGCTAATTCAAGAACATATAGATGAGCGTTTTAAGGAACTGAAAGAATGGATGAGGGAAAATCAATAAACTAAGGGAATTCAACCGAAACAGAAGGTCTGGTGCTTATGATAAGAATGCGGATAATGTCGGGGGCTTATCTTTTGTGTGGCAATAAAATTTTGATGTTGAAACGGTCCGGGGAAAGAGAATTAGCAGCTAATTTATGGACGGGTATTGGTGGACATGTCGAAGCCAATGAACATAACAGTCCTGAAGAATCTTGTGTAAGGGAGGTTTTCGAAGAGACGGGAATTGAAAGGAAGGATATCGAGCAACTTAAACTTCGTTATATCTTAATGCGTAGAAGCAAAGATGAAATACGCCAACACTATATTTATATCGGAAATACAAAAAAGATGGATGTAATAAATTCAGATGAAGGTACTCTGCATTGGATAGACCTTTCGAAAGTTTTACACTTGGAAATGCCTATGACCGTTAATCATATGCTTAAACACTTTTTTGAAAATCCTAATTCACAATCGGTGTTTGTAGGATCCATTAATCAATCAAGAATGGAATGGTCTTGTTTGGAAGAATAGCTTCCCTTTGTTCTACTTAGGGGAACATTTCTTATTACATAAAGTAAAGGGGCAAGAGAATTGAATAAGATTAGTATAAAAGCTAGTGACAATATGTCATTAAAATCAGAACTCAAGAATTTAGATGAAACATTACAACATGCTAATTTGGATCATCTAATTGAAAGAATGCTGGAGAATATAGGTTCAACCGACCCGGAACTTAGGGATTCGCTAATTTATAATTCATTTGGAAAACTAATTATGGAAAATTATTTAACGATAAAGCAAATGAATTACATCCTTGTTGTTTCTCTTAGAAACTTATTCCAGGGTATTGGTCAAAAGGAAGATGACTCGGTATTTAGTCGTTCTTTTTCATCTTTAGTTCTTGTATTACTCTTAATGAAAGATAAGGAAGAGCGATTCCTGTCAGATGATACGTTGAAACAATTGACTGAAGGAAGTATTGCATATTTAAAACTTGAAGAAGATATTCGAGGCCATGTAGCTGGAAAAGGATGGGCCCACAGTATAGCGCATGGGGCAGATCTGTTAACAGAAGCGATAAATCATCCGAATTTTACTATGACGTTTTCTTCTGAATGTCTCGAGACAATCAAACTAAGTTTATTCAAAGATAGCACGAGAGAATTACCCTATGTTGATGATGAAGAGGAAAGGCTTGTTTATGCAGTAGTAGCCCTTCAGGAGAAAGGCGTAAGTGATAGTGAAATTGAAGATTGGTTATCAACGATCTCTGATGACCTAACTAAACTAGTAGAAAAAGAAGGATATAGTTTAAACTTCTTTTGGAAAAGATCCAATGTAATAAAGTTTTTGCGAGGCTATTATTTCAGGCTGCTGTACAAAAATGAGTCCTTGCAAATACGAGAAAGTATCGTGGAGATATTAGAGCGATGGCATAAAGAAACCTTCAACTAAGATCATGATTTAACCAATACAAGAGTAGATTTAAAGAAGTTAAACCAACGGAGTGTAGGTCCAAAAGGATTAACGCTTTTTTTGTCGAATTTAGTTAACTAACGGAGCAGCATTCCTGTTTGAAGGATTTGCGCCATCTTGAAAGAAAAAGAGCCCTCTTGTATGATGCTGAGTGTCAACGCGAAATTGACCCATCATCAAACAGGAGGACTACACTATGAATTCTAAGTGGAATGAAAAGCTAATCAAGTAACTGAAAACACATTAATTGTCGGCATGGATATCGCCAAGAGTACTCATTACGCATGTTTCGTAGATGAACGAGGACGTGTGCTTGAGAAAGCTTTTGCCGTACATCAATCCAGACAAGGATTTGAAGCATTATATCAGAATGTTCTTCGTGCTATGAAAGTACATGAGAAAACTGATGTTATCGTCGGGATTGAACCTACCGGCCACTATTGGATGAACCTTGCTTATTTCTTGGATTCCTATGGAATCCCGCTTGTAATGGTCAACCCATTACACGTCAAGCGGTCAAAGGAACTTGATGATAACTTACAGACAAAGAACGATAAGAAAGATGCAGTGGTCATTGCTCGGCTCATGAAGGACGGGCGTTTCAGCTATCCCCGCATCCTAAAGGATATTGAGGCGGAGTTGAGGATTGGCTCTACACTTCGTTCAAAGCTGACAGAGGATTTGTCGAGCCTCAAGAACCGGATCATTCGCTGGCTTGATCGGTACTTTCCGGAGTTTACACAGTTCTATCCAACCTTTGGGAAGATGGCGTTCGCTACACTCGAGAAAACACCGTTGCCACAAGACATCATAGGGAAGACGGCTGAAGAGTTAGTCTTTCTCTACCGGCAGGTAGAGGGGATGAGAGCGCCGCAATTACCAAAGGCAAGACTTCTTGTCGATGTAGCCAACCAATCTATCGGGTTGACGGAAGGATCGCAGATGGCACGATTCGAAATCGCTACGCTCATCCGTCAGTACCGATTGTTAGAGGGAGAAATAGAAGAGGTAAATAGCCAATTAGCCGAGTTGGCTAAGTCTACAGGAGAGTATATATACCTTTCCACTGTACGCGGCTTAGGGGATGCTACAATCGTTGATCTACTCTCTGAAGTCGGTAGTTTTTCACATTATGAGAATCCACGCCAACTCATCAAACTAGCGGAATTAACATTGCGTGAAAATTCATCCGGCTTACATCAGGGGCGAAAACAGATCTCGAAACGAGGTCGGAAGAGGTTAAGGAATGTTCTATTTAAAGTCATCGTTCCACTAATCAGGCACAATGAAGCGTTTAAACGGCTACATGAATACTACACGACTCGCCAACAAAATCCCCTACGGGGAAAACAATCGATGGTCGTGCTATGCGGTAAATTACTGAAAGTGTTACATGGAATTTGTAAGAAGAAAGTTCATTTCGATGAGCGGCATATGATGAACGATCTCCACTGTCTCGCAACAGCAGCGTAAGACATTTCAAATCAATCTATCTATGACAAGAAGGATGACACGGAGAAGCCAGCACAGTACTAACAATAAGACCAAGAGTCCCGGCAGCAGCTTAGCAGGCCTCTGCCTTATGAATAGACCGAACGAAGGAATGTCAGCGCCCAGACGCCAAGAGACATGGGAGGGTACGTCATCATAAGCATCGCAGAGATCCATTGTGCATCGAATAATGGATTAGAAAAGCTAATGTTTTCCATTAGTTTTAGCGAAGCGTACACTCATCTTGGTAATAAAAACAATAAATTCAAATATATGTTATAAGCTAGCACAAAAATAATTTTCCTCACATCACGAAGTGATGTAAACCGTTGATACTTCAATGTTTATAGAGGGAGTTTAGTTAAAGAAATATTGGGGGTTTGCGGTTCATTACAAATTTATTTAGGGGGATTTTATGATAATAAGAAATCTTTCTAAAGTGTTACTAATTATTGTAGGAACAATTGTACTTTTACTTTGGATTAGTGGATGGCTTAATCTCTGGATAAAAGGGATTGGTGGTATTGCCGATGATGTTAAAGGTTATCAACTTCATTCATATCCTGTTGACGGAGAGTATTCTCTTAAGCTTGATTTGAGTGATCTTGAAAGTAATGAGGGGAAAGTGCTTTATGATGATGGGAAGAATCAAATTTACGTAAACAAAGTATGGGTCAATGATAATTCAGATTATGAAGTTAGCTTTAGGTCGAGTGGAACATATAATTTAAGGGGTGCAACATTAGTATCAGGTAATGAACATGCAAGAGTTGAAAATGGTTTTACATATGATAATCAGATTGACGCAACAGCAACATATCAAAAAAATACTTTTAAAATCTATTCTTCAGGTTCATCTGGTTTAAATTATAAGGATGGAGATTCATTTGGATTTTATTTGTTACCGCATGATAAAGAGGTAGATCTAGATATTGAAAAAGATTCCATTATAGAAGTGAAACTTTCTAATTTGCATATGCATAACTGGGAGAAAAAATAAATGTTGCTTAATAATTCTCTTCAACTAACGTGCGCTTTAGTCGAAGTTCATTGAGCATTGAGCATTGAGCTGCTTACTGCTCTTTACTCTTATTGAACTAACGGAGCAGTTTAGTTCAAAACGATAAAGGATGAAACTAATGAAACTTTAATTGTAAATTAGCGACTTATCATGAAAAGGAGAATTTCTTATGAAAATAAAATACTTTTTCTTTTCTTTAATAGTTATTGCTTTTTTATCGAGTTGCTCCAACGATCCATCAGCTATTATTAAAAGTTCATCAGCAAGTTGGGTTTCAGAATTTGTTGTTTGGGATGGTTATATTTACCGACTAAGTGATGAATATGTTGAAGATGTAGATGAAGAAATCGGTGAAGTAACAAAGTATTCGGTTATGGAGGGAACGTACTCTGGGAACTTCTCGAATGTGTATAAAAAAGGTACAAAATATTACGCTATGCAAGGAATAAGCACAGAAGAAGCAATTGCTATTGAAGAAGAAGGTAAGTATAGAAAAGCGATTAGGGATGAAAAGTATGGAGAAAAATAACTTTTATTTTTTACTAACTGGTGCTTTACTTGAGGATCATTAGCTACTGAGACAGCTCAACTTCTTGTCAACTAACGGTGCATGTTAGTTCTAGAAGAAGATGTTTTGTAGAAAGGGAGAATACATTGAAGAAAGCAATACCAATAGGTTTAATTCTTATTTCTATTCTGCTTTCAGGTTGTAATAAGAACGAATTAAGCAATGCTGAATTTACTAATCTTACACCAGCCGTAATTCACCTAGACAACTTAAATTATCTAATGACCGATGAAGTTTTATCTACTGACGAGATTGAAGAACAAATAGGTAAGATTACTCGAATACACGAGCTTGTGTCTTACTCTGAAGACCAAAACCCATACATAAATCCGAGTGAAATTTATAAAATAAAGGATATAAAAACCGAAAAGGCAATAGCAATTAAAGTTAATGACAAGATATATAAAGCTGTGAATGCTAAATTAGAATGGGCAGTTTTCAACAATTAAGATTGACCACTTTTATCAACTAATTCCCTTTCGATATACTGGATAGAGTATTTCGAAAGGAGAGTAAATTAGGAGTGGATAGAAAGATGAAATACAAAGAGATCTTTGAGTTGAAGAGTATAGGTTTGAATAACTCACAAATTGGTAGAAGATTAGGGATTTCCAGAAACACAGTTAGGAAGTATCTTGGGATGAGCCCTGAAGAATTTGAAGCCTGGCTTCATTCGTTGGAGACCCGTGAGAAAAAACTGGATCCACACAAGGATCGAATCCTGCATTGGTTGAAAGAATACCCAGACACATCAAGCGCACAAATTTTGGATTGGTTGGAAGAGAAACTCGGTGTCACTAATGTATCTGAAGGTACAGTAAGAAATTACGTAAATGAATTGAGAGAGATTTATCATATTCCAAAAACCGCTAATTATCGAGTGTATACAGCTGTGGAAGAGTTCCGCCGGGTGTGCAATGCCAAGTGGACTTTGGAGAGACAGTACTCCTAACGGAGTATGGAGAAAGAAGGAAAGTCTATTGTATTGGGTTTGTCCTCGCTCATTCCCGCTACAAGTATATAGAATGGCTAGATCGTCCTTTTCGTACGGTGGATGTTATCCGCATGCACGAGAACGCGTTCCGATTTTATGATGGGATGCCTGAAGAAATCGTTTATGACCAGGACAAGCTGCTTACTGTTTCAGAAAATGCAGGCGACCTCCTCTTGACTGAACAGTTTAAATCATACCGTGATTATCGGGGATTCCGTGTTCATCTATGCCGAAAAGCAGATCCCGAGTCAAAGGGAAAGATTGAAAGCGTCATAAAGTTTGTCAAATACAACTTCAGCAAGAATCGTACATTCGTAGATTTGGAGAAACTGAATCAGCAGACTGTGGAATGGTTGAAGCGTACTGGAAATCGGAAAGTTCACCAAACAATAAAAAAGAGACCTTTCAAAGTGTTTGCCCTTGAAAAACAACACTTGAAAAGTCTCTCTACTTCATACATTCTTTCACCATCTAGTGATATGAAAATTATATCAAGGAATGTACAGAAAGACAACACCATCAGGTTTGAAGGAAATCGGTACAGTGTACCTGCAGGTACATATCATCCCAGAACAGCGAATCGTGTCTTTCTAGATATCAACGAATCCAGACTACGCATACGTTTAGAGCCGGATGGCAATACCATAGCAGATCACCCATTATCTGGAGGCAAGGGGCATCTCATTACGGACCCCTCCCATAAACGAAAGTCGGGAACAAAGACAGCGCGCCTTTCCCAAGAGGTACAGCAACTATTCCAAAATCACGAATTAATTAAATGGTACCTTAAGGAATTGAGGGCGAAATATCCTCGTCATTTGATTGATCAGCTTGTGGTGATGAAACATGCGATACACCAGCATCCTGAATTTGCGGATGAGGCCCTTAGGCTAGCAAAGATGTATAACTTAATCAGCGCCAATGATTACCGAGATATCTTATTTTCTTTACATAAGGAGTCGGAATCAAAAGAAATCAAAGCAGCTGAAAACACACAAACGAAATATAGCCATTTACAAGCATCAGAGAGGGATGTATCGTACTACGTCGGATTACTGGAAGGTGATTCGCAATGAACCAACCGGTAGAAACACTTCAACAGCAGTGCAAGCAGCTGCGATTGGCAGAGACGGCGCGGGAGCTTCCCGCCCTCCTTCGGGAGGCGGAAAAAAAGAATTGGACATATCATGAGTTACTATTTGAACTGTTGGGAAGAGAAATTGGAAACAGAGAGAGAAAATTGATTGAAAAGCATATGAAGTGGGCGAATTTCCCCTACCATAAATCGCTTGATGAGTACCGGCTTGAGGAGCAGACAGCGATTGGAGAACGGCAATTTAAGCAACTCAGAACGCTAGATTGGATTGGTGAACGATTCACTTTGATTCTCATGGGTCCCCCAGGCGTCGGAAAAACCCATCTGGCCATCGGCCTTGGAATGGAGGCAATCAATGCCGGGATACAGGTTTCTTTCGTCTCAATGGCCGAGCTGATCTACCTTCTGAAAACAAGGGAATATATCTCGAAGTCCAAGACACGTCATAAGCGCCTGCAGGCGTCAGAGCTTGTGATTATCGACGATCTGATGTACATCGCTATGGAACCTCAAGAATCAAATCTGTTCTTCCAGTTCATTTATGAACTGTACGACAAGACTGCCTTTATCCTAACGTCTAACAAAGGCCCTGGCGAATGGGGAAAACTCCTTGGAGATCCAGCGCACACGACAGCTATTTTAGATCGACTTCTTCACAGAAGTGAAATCATTTCATATGGAGATGACCCAAGTCATCGCATGAAGAACAGGCAATCCCTGTTTGAATGAATCATTTAGGTGGTCAAACTTATTTGATGAAATATGATCAATTCTACTTGACGTTAACAAAAGCGTATTTATTAATTGAATGATAGGAGTTAATTGGTACCTTCTGAACGATTACTTTCGTGAATCGGGTTGGTAAAGTTACAACAAAAAAACGCTCAGTTGAGCGTTTTTTTATTGCTAATTATATAGCCCGTTAGATGGACGGTTCGCTTCCACTCCATCAGTAAGCCAACTCTACTTTTACATCCATTTCAATTTCACTCATAGCAAAGAAGTTGGTCAGTCTTCTTGTAATGGATTCAACTAATGCCTCCGCCATTTCATCGGGAATCGGATTTTGATAAATCATCGTGAATCCGATAAAACAATCCTCGATCGGGTTAAAGGCCGTCCCTCCTTCGCCTTCCCCTTTGCTGACGACTTCCACGAAACCCGCGAGGACGATTGTGTTCAAAATACCCGTGTGTAGAATGTTTTTCTCCCGTTCACTTAACCCTGAACGGTCTTCAATCTTAATGTGAATGCCTTGTTTCAATTCCCCAACTCCCTTTTAATTAACTCTTCACAAGTTTACAATAGCTTGTAGGAGAAGTACATATTATTTCCAATTTTGTATATGCAGTATTATTTAATACTCTGACGCTCATCATGCAGCAGTTTAGCGAAGTAAGGAGATTACCAACAATAAAAGTAAATGATTCTAAAAATTTGAACCTATTATGAATCGATAATCGTCTAATAGCAGAATTCGAAGTTGTTGGAAAGGGGGGATCGTAGATTGGACAAAGCAGAAATAGATTACCTATTAGAAAAAGTAATGATTGAATATGGAAATGAGTTAGTGCGATTGGCATTTTCCTATGTGAAAGAGACAGAGATTGCTAAGGATTTAGTTCAAAATGCATTTATTAAATGCTATAAGAATCTTGATTCGTTTCGAAATGACGCACACATTAAAACGTGGCTCTATCGTATAACCATTAATGAGTGTAAAGATTACTTGAAAAGCTGGAATTATAAAATGGTTCAAGTGAAAAGTTTTATAAATGAAACGGCAAGGTCCATATCACCATCAGTGGAGAAAACTGTTCTGGACAAACATAAAAGCGAAGAAATGAGACAAACCATTTTCGCTATACCTATAGTGTATCGGGAAGTGGTTTACCTATACTACTATGAGTCATTGAAGATAGAGGAAATTGGAAAGGTGTTGGATATTCCGGTTAATACAGTGAAAACTCGACTAAGAAGAGCAAAAAAAAGATTACAGCCGATGATAAAGGAGGCAGAACTTAATGAAAGATAAACGAGTAAGAGATAAGTTTTATAATACTTCCGATCAAGAATTAAAATTCACGAAAGAAGATCGTAATGAAGTGTTTGAGCAAATCCATAAGCTTGAGAAGAACAATGCAAATAAGAAGTCTCTAGTTTTTCATTCGAAAAGAATTGCCCCAGTTACAGCGTCTTTATTCGTGATAGGCTTATGTCTGTTTTTGTTTATTCCATCGAATTTTTTTGGAAACATTAATAAAGCACACATCAGTAGCGATTTCAATAAAGCATCTAATAGCAGTGATACAAGTGGTGGGTCGGTAGTTGAGGAGGCTGAATATTTAACTACTTTAATCACGGTGAAGTCCAAAGAGATGGAAAATCGAATATATCTTAATCTATTACTTACTTATAATAAAGATAAAAAGATAATGAAAGTTGTCTCGCTCCCTCATGGTACGTATGCACCAGTAGCGGAAAAAGATGACGGAACTACTTTGTACGATAACTTATTATTCGCTTATCGTTTTGGTGGTGCTGAAAATGTAAGAACAACCGTTTCAAAACTACTAGAATTTCCAATTGATTATTATGCTGTAATCGATTTAGAAACCATTTCAGCGTTAGTTGATTCCGCGAATGGTCTAGATTATGACTTGCAAGAAGATATTCGAATAAGAGGGATAACACAAGTTGCATTTGACTTCGAAAAAGGAACGAATCGTTTTACTGGAGAAGAAGTTGTGGCATTAATGATGGCTGCAACGGAGGGAATCAGCTTAGATGAAGTAGACTTATTAAATCTAATGGATGACGTTATGAACATAACAGAAAATGAAATTCCACAAACAAAATTAAAAGAACTGTTTAATCAAATAGAAGCCAATACATCACTTGAAAATTTGTTAGATCTTATAGAAATTAATTCTATAGAAGCATTATCTATAAGTGATGGAATGATAGCAGATGCAATAATAGTAAGTAGTACTGAAGGTAAACATTTTTATAGGTTTGAAAAAGACTTTCTGAATTCTGTTTTAGAAAAGTTAACTACATTTAACTAAGAGGAGTTTTCTACCTGAGCTGAAAGGGGCTTTAGCTTGAAAATCGTTGAGCTGCTTAAAAAGCTCTTTGTCTTCTTTAACTAACGAAGCAGTTTAGTTTAATAACCATAAGTGAAAATTTAATTAGAAATTAACTACTTATTATGGAAAGGGGGAATTTTTGTGAGATTAAAATACTTTTACTTTTCTTTAATAGCTATTGCTTTTTTATCGGGTTGCTCCAACGATTCATCAGCTAATATTAACAATTCATCAGCAGAATGGGCTTTTAAATTTGTCGTTTGGGATGGTTATATTTATCGATTAAGTGATGAATATGTAGATGATGTAGATGAAGAAATCGGTGAAGTAACAAAGTATTCGGTTATGGAGGGAACGTACTCTGGGAACTTCTCGAATGTGTATAAAAAAGGTACAAAATATTACACTATGCAAGGAATAAGCACAGAAGAAGCAATTGCTATTGAAGAAGAAGGTAAGTATAGAAAAGCGATTAGGGATGAAAAATATGGAGAAAAATAACTTTTATTTTTTACTAACGGGTGCTTTACTTGAAGATCGGAGCTGTTTAAACGGCTCTTTTCTCTTGTTCAAATAATGCATGTAAGTTGAAGAAGCGGTACGATTAAATTTGTGCGAAAAATGAAACTTTTAAGATGAATCGTACGTATCCATGTAAAGGGGAGGTGGGTAGTATGTATCGATTTTTTTTCATTCTTATGTTTCTACTGATTTTAACAGTAGGCTGTCAGCAAAATAATAGTAGCTCATCAAACACTCCAAAAGAGGCCTTGGAACAGATTCATATAGACGAAGGCTATGCAGAGGTAGTGGATATATATGAAACAATTGAAATTGGCGATGATAGAGTTATTAGCGTCTATAAAGGGATAATAAATAATAGTGAGGAAATTTATGTGGCAAACATTGAACAAGTAGATGGTAGATGGTTAGTAACAGATGCCCAAAATATCGGTATGCCTTCAGATGATAGACTTAACCAAAGTTCAGTTACTGAAAAATTCAAAGCGGGTTTCGTAGATAAAAATTCATTTTCGAACGATGAAATTATAACAATTGATTTGAGTAATAGTAACTTTAAGGTTTGGATAGAAGTATTTTAATAATAATACTTGAAGATCGCAGTTGCTTAGACGGCTCTTCTCCTTGTGATTAACGTTCATGTTTATTGAGAGTGTTTCCTAACTTGCGTTTGATTGTCCTAGAGGGATAATGAGAAATTTGTTTTTAAACAGGGGGCCATTATGTGAAACGGGTTGGAATTCTCTTGGGCGTATTAGTAGTTGTTGTTGCAGTCTTTATATTTGTAAATAAATCATACTATCCTTCTCTACCGATAGATAATCTATCCGCAAAAGAAGCCATTGAGAAGCTTAGAAATTCCGATGAAACAATAGTAGAAATCGCAACGGACGATGATTACACTTGGTATATTACAAAGAGTCAAAGTGAAGTCGATGAAAATGTTATACGAATGATCGGTGCGAACGGCTGGGAATTTTCAGAGAAAGATGGTGCAGGTTTGTTCTTTGAAAAAGAGGTTGAAAGATTAATTGTAACTACTCAGATGTGGACTGGAAATTATGTTCTTATTCAGGTGCAAAATAAATTTAATGAACGTTAAAGGATAAACAGTGTGGAGCGAAGGCTTCACACTGTTTTGTTACGCGTTTTTCTTAATCTTACCGGAAGCTTCATTGAATTATTCTCACTGACAAACGTTGAGCCTAAGAGCAATGCACCACCAAGTAGTTGAACAAATGTCGTTTGTTCTTGCAAAATCAAAATCGAAATTAGTAATGACGTGATTGGATCTGCATAGCTGAGTGCAGCGATGCTTTGTCCTTTTAACTTTTGCATACCTGAGAAGAATAACAAGAATCCAATCCCGGTATGTCCAATCCCTAAGATCAAAATGAATGGAATGGACGCACTTGACACCTCCATAATTCCGAAGCCTTCCGTGAAGAACACATACGGCACTAGAAGGATCGTCGCGGTTCCGAGTTGAAGTACGGTCGTCGCTAACCCATCCATGTTCTTGATGAATTTGTTCAGGAGCATTAAGGAAGCGTAGAAGACAGCTGCCAGTAATCCGAAACCAATCCCGATTAAATCATCCAATCCGGATGTACTTACACGGCCGTTCCCCACAATGAAGAGCATCCCTAGCATGGCGACACCGATGCAGATGATTTTCTTAGCAGATAGTTTTTCCTTCAGTATAAGTGGTGAGAGCATGAGGACAATCACCGGTGCGAAATAGTAGCTCAATGTTGCGTTGGAAAGGGTTGTACGCTTGATAGCTTCAAAGAAGAAAATCCAATTTCCACCTAGAGCAATACTCGAAAGTACGATGATTACAGCATTTACTTTAACGAGTACCCATGAAATCTTCTTCTTCATGATGAACATGACTGTCGCTAAAAATAGACTGCCGATGAGCCCGCGTACTAACGCTATTTCACTCGATGATAAATCAATGTATCTTACAAATACACCAATTGTACCGAAGATGATCATTGATAGTAAGAATTGAATTTTAGATGACATCGTCTGCTCCTTCGAATCTGCTACTCTGCAGAGTCTAAATCTATGATAATTCAACCTATTCATTACTGCACTCATTATACAAGATACTTCTAGAACTGTCCGCATCATTTAAAGAGAATATTAGGTAATGGATTGGTATAATTTTCTATAGGGAGTTGAAGCTGATGTATAATCGAAGGATTTTATTAGTACTGTTTACGGTAGCAGTTGGTGCAATGGCTGCTTGTGGAAACACAAACCATAGCATAGTCATTGAACCGGAAAGCGAGTCGGCGATTGAAGAAACTTCAGCCAGTACGAGTGACGATGAATTTACTGAAAGCCAAAGAATTGAATACCTTCAGAAATTAAATGCCACTAAAAAAGAGCTGGAACAAGTAGAACCGACCGATTCATCTACATATGCTTTAAAAGCAGTGGAAAACGATCGATGGGAAACTTGGGATAACATTTTGAATGAAATTTATGGAATGCTAAAAGAGCAACTGTCGCCTAAAGAGATGGATCAATTACGAGAAGAACAACGGAATTGGTTAACGTACAGAGATGAAAGTGCATTGGAAGCATCACTACAATATAAGGGCGGTACGCAGGAACACTTAGAATACGTAGCTGTACTCGCAAATCTGACGGAAGAAAGATGCTATGAGTTGGTTGAGAATTATATGAAGTGATTTGCACAATCCTTAAAAGAATGGGGGAAGGAACATGATGTTTTGGGAGTTTTGGGGGGCCGTTTTGTTATTTATTTTCAGTATTTTACTTTTGTACGTAATAATTTATGTAGCTGTTAAAGAAGCCATTGATAGGTCAGTAGTCGGTCAGTTCATAAAAACAAAATACGGGATTGGGGTTAAGGAAGAAGTTCCTGTCGTTAGTGACGAGGAAATTGAAAAGGAATTGGAAAAGGAATTCAATAAATAACATAGAGTCGATGTAACGGGATCGGTCTAACGTAGCCGGATAGTTTAGTGAGCAATGGGAAAGCTACTCGGTAAGAAAACAGCGGGTGGTGATTCCATGAGAAGACCTTCTATTTTATTAGTAAGTATTACATTATTGTTTTTAATAACAACTAAAGTCTATTCGCAAGATGAACTTACAAGAGAGAAACTGTTGGAGGAAACTTTGCTGGTTAGGTTTGATCCAACCATTTTAGAGATTACTGATAAGTTATTTATGTGTGAGCGAATTATTGATATAAAAAGGGTTGATGGAGATCGCAAGCACGAAATAACAATAGAAGTCGTAACCTTTGAACAGGCACATTCGCCCCCGTACGACTTATTTCGAATAACACTAATCGATACGCCAAGTGAGATAAATGTTATAAACGTGAAACGCGCAAGAAATTTATCAACTGAACAACTAAACAAACATTGCGGATTCAAAGAAGGCGATATGTAGTGTATAAATCTTTTACGATCGGTTCTAATTAGAGTCGATCGTTTTTTGACTTTATAAATGTTTGAAAAATCCGAACAATTGTAATATAATGGTGAAAAATGTATATTTTCTTCTGGGAGGATGGTTATAATTGAAACAGTAATGAAAACTGGAAATGGTAACAAAAAAGAGCGTTGGATAGTAATCATTACACTGTTAGCCTTACTATCAATTTTTTTACTCACTCACTTTTTATCTATATACCCAGGCGGATACTCTATTGAAAAACAGAGTGGCGAGGTGTTAATTGGAAAAGGCGCAGACATTAAACGTGTCGTATTAACTAACAGTGAGCTGCTGAATGAGTTGAAAATAGCTTCATTAGAAAGTCAAATAGCACACATTAAAAATCTTTGGTATTTAGGTTTATTATTTACAGCAACGTGTTTAATAGGAATAGTCAATTTCAAAAGATTAAAGTTAAAGAAAGCTGCTATTATAACAGCCTCATTATATGTTGTTTTAGCTCTATTGATTATCCTCTCATATGCAAGCTCAATATCATCAATAGAGGATTCAATTAATCATCTATTCAACTAAAAAGAGTTACCTTTTGATTGCTAGGGAGCGAGGAGGGGGGAACTAATGTTAGGGGAAGATTTTTATGAGCAGGTACAAAAGAAACGAACGAACTTTTTGATCATAAGTATTATAGCAATCGTTTTTAATGCAGGTATCACATTTACTTTTGTCATTCCTGCATTAAAAGGATTTAAGTTGTTCTCCTTACTTATTGCACTATTCCTGTACTTTATAGTTGCGAATATATTTGTAGGTTTATTTAGTGATCGACTATTACTAATATTTGTAAGCAGTTTACTGCTTAGTGCACTGGGAATGGGATGGCGTTTATTACTTGAATGGGGAGAGTTTAGCTTAGTTGAACATACGAATCCAATTGTGCTCATCGGTTATCCTTGTATTGTCGCAGTTATCATTTCCTTTATGTATTATTTCTCCACTAAATTTAAGTTAAGTAGTTAATAGCTAAAGAATGTTAAAAGGTCGTGGTGTTTTGCGTAGAAATTCAAAAAATATTTTCAGTATCTTCTTTATATTAGTTGCTTCTTATTTTATTACCATTGCATTAAAAGACGATGTTAAAGAAATCGAGAAAGCATTCTCTTCGATGAACCAGCCTTTAACAACAATTGCTCATATTAAGGTGTTAGATAATAATAAGGCAATCGTATTTTATAAGACTCAATTTGCTAATATAGAGTACTTTGGAAATGCGAGGTTAAAGAAAAATATATTTGGTTGGAAATTAGTAAGTAGTAGTAGTGGTCAATCCCCTAATGATTCTAAATTAGGTTGGCACTTTTCTAATTTGGAATTTGATTTCCCTAAGTATACAGATTTGTTGAGTGGAGAAATATTAGATTCTGAAATAACAGATGTCGTCATTGTAACAAAAAATAATAAAGAATATCACGCTGAAATCATCGAATATAACAGCGGTGAAAGGTTTTGGTACCTAGTAACGGATGGCGAAGATTTACTTGGTTCTACTGTTTCTGGGCTTACGTCTGATGGAAAAGTAGTAGAACAGATAACTATGTGAGCATTGAGAGAACTGTTACTAACAACGTGAAAAACGGGAGGGTAGAATGTCCGAGGAAGAAAGAGAAGAGTTAAAATCTAAAGAACAGCGAAAAAACCCTGGTGGTGCTTTGAACAATGCGTGGGCTCAGGCCCACACAGGAGCACCCAGCAGCAGTAGATGTTTAGGCATTTTAATTATTGTGGTAATCATTTTACTTGTAGAAGCGTGCTCAAATTAATCTTAAGATTGTTGAGCTGCTTGAGGTCCCATTCTTATCTAACGGAGGTTAGTTGAATATTCGATTTCCGAAATAATCATCTATAATAATGAAGAGAAATGAACCAAAAACAACGTAATCAAATAATTAAATGCTTTAGTGAAAATTCGGCAGTTCTTTCCACTGAAGCTTTTTTGTTTGAAATAATAGCACACTTTATCGCTAAATAAGTAAATGGAGTAGACTCAATTAACCAAAAAACACAAAAATATAACAGCTTTCTAAATAATTTTGAACGAAATGAATAAACGCTGCGTCTAATGAAGGAAGGGGGGCGAGAAGGATGGAAATTGAAATCGTGCAGCGTGCTATTCGTGGGGATCATCAAGCGATACTTTCACTTATTGAAATGGATGAAGAGATTTTATATCGCATGGCTTTTACATATATGAAAAATGAACACGACACGTTAGACGTAATGCAGGAGCTTATTTACAAGGCACTAAAAAAAATGCATACCATTAAACAGCAAGAATATGCCAGAACATGGCTCGTCCGAGTTTTAATCAATTGTTGTAAAGACCATTTAAGAAAACGACAACCAACCGTTCCTATTGAGGAACATCACTTATCTGGATGGGTCATCTATTCTGATTTGGAGCGACTACTGGAACATTTATCTTTGTCGGAGCAGCAACTCGTCTATATGAAATATTTTCAGCAACTAAAAAACAAAGAAATTGCTGAGCTAAATCAAATACCTGAGGGTACTGTAAAGTCTAAGCTTCACCACATATTAAAGAAGCTTAGAAATTCCGCTGGAGAAAAGGAGGACTGGCTATGAGTAAACTACCGATTGACGTTCCAAAGGAGAAACTTCAACAAATTCGAATGGATACATTTCGTAAAGTTCAGCGAGAAAAAAGAACAAAGAAGCGCATTGTTCCAGTTGCAATAGTTGCTTTGTTTTGCTTAACTATTCTATTTTCAGTTCATGTTTCTCCTACTATTGCTAGTTATGTTGCAAAAATACCTGGCTTTCATGCACTTGTAACAGCGGTTAGAATCGATGCTGGGATAAAAGATATTGTGGACAATGAATACTATGAAGAGATCAATGTAACGGAGTCTAAAAATGGCCTATCATTAACATTGCAAGGCGTGATTGCAGATCATTCGGGCTTTGTACTCTTTTATGACGCCGATGCTTTATTTGATATGTCAAAATTAGAGTTGAATGACGTTCAATTGTTCCACGGAGACGATGAAATACCAGGCCCAAGTTTTACCAGGATTGCAGATAATCAAGAATACATTTCTTCTTTAGTAGAATATAGCTTTTCAGAGCCAATCGTTTATACTTCGAAGGATTTTATGGCCGTTTTTCATTTTGAGGATGTAGATAAGGGGAATATTGAAATAACGATACCGTTTACACTACAAAACGAAATAGCTCAGGAAAAAGTTATTGCTGCGAATCGTACTGTAGATATCGATGGTCAGAAATTTACAATAACACAAATTCGCCGTTCTCCATTAAAAACGGCCATAGATATTGAAATAGAAGAAGCGAATACAATGCAAATATTAGCTTTTGATGATATTACAGTCATGACGGATAGTGGAGAGCGAAGAGTTAGTATCCAACATCGCGGTGCAACACAGGGAGATATTCGCGACGGCAAAATTACGCTCTATGTGCAAAGTAATTATTTTCATAATTCGGATTCGCTCACGATTAATATTGGTGCTGTTAATGCTGTTCCAAAGGGCGAGGATTTTATAGAAGTTGATTTTGGCACAAAAAAAGTACTCACGAAACCCGATTATTTCGATTGGGACATTTCCGTAACGTCGCATGATGTATCAGTTGCTGTAAAGAAGGGGGATAATCAAGGTAAACTTTTATGGCTACATGATGCTGTAAAAGAAGATGGTACGCCGTTAGAATATACAGGTAGCACGTTTTCACGAGGTGAGCAGTACGTAATTGAGACGACGCAATTTCAAGATTATGATGGTAAAGCAAAGATATATCTCAACTATTACTTCAATCCTATTGGAAAAAATATCGAACTGAATATTCCATTGCAATAAAGTACAGAAGGAATGAAGTGAAACCTAAGTCAGTAATTGTCGATAGTTTTTAGAGGAGAAAGATCTTTATGTGAAAAAGTGTACTTAAACTAAGGGGGGCTTTACTTCAAGATGGAGTAAAGCCTTTTCTAATTGAACTAACGGAGCAGTTAAGTTGAAGAGCGTCCCCGATTGTGAAACCGTTTGATTTGTCATTCGTATGTTAGATAGGACTATTCGGAAAACAATATTTCGCTAGGGGGTTACGATATGGCAGCTGAGATCTTCTTAACAGTAATTTTTATGATTCCACTTTATGCATTCTTAATTTGGGCATATAGCAGTCCAGAAGATATTCTTTTATTAGGAAAAAGGTGTAAGTATCAGGAGGAACCTGAACTCTCTCCAAATGTTGTTCGCTATATTAAATCTGCTTCAGTTTTTACAATGATTTTATCCCCTATCGTTCTTTTAGCCTTGCTCTTTAAACCTGATTTTTTCGGTATTGCTTTAATGGTTTTTATCTTCGGTATAGCGATTATGGGTGTGTTTATAATACTTACAGCCGATCGTAAATCTTAATTAAAACTTGTTGCTTAATGTCATGGACCATATTCTTATTAAACGAACGGTGTGCTTAAGATTGTTAAGCTGCTTGAGGAATAATTTCTTATTGAACTAACGTGGCAGTTTGGAGGTGTTGTGGTATGTGGATTGCAGAGCTAATAACTACGGTAGTGGAAGTAATCGCAGGTATTTATGAATCAAAGAGAAAGAGGATAGATAAACGTTTTAGAGAGGGGGAGAGAAAAAGGAGTGTCTAATACGGATAATAGATTTAATATACAGTTCGATTATATTGTGAAGAAATGTACATAAGCTAAACCAGCTAATAGTTTGTCAACAATTTTCAATGAAACATGAAATACTTCTTGTTATACTTAAAAAAGGGTATATCAAATAACCTTCCTCAATAGAGTTGGAAGGCATTGGTTTATTTAGTTATT
>NZ_JAMBOI010000049.1 GCF_023715535.1 Sporosarcina luteola
TCCCTTAACATGGGCCTTGGGTTGCGTATTCACAGCGTTCTGAGTGGGGGCGGAGTCAGTGGTGGCCTGAGCGGGGACGGCGACCGAGAAGGAGCTGATTGCTAAGACAGCCACGATGCCGGTGATGATCTTCTTCATGGGCACAATGTATCTCCTTTGAGGGGCCCTCCACAACGGTCAGGCAAAAGTGATGCGAGGAGGCTAGCACGTGCAGAGAGTAAGCCGCAGGATGCGCCGGTTGGCTGATCATCTGGCCAGATGGTCGGCCTGACCATAGACATTTGGTTACCGGTAGTCACGTTGCTAACCCGCTGCTGCTATACAGACTGCTGCGGCATGCGAGGATGGGAAGTAATGTGAGGTTGACAAGATACTTCGCGTCGCAGGCGTTATATGTCTGATCGTTGGCGCCGCGCGATCACCGTGGGTGAGGAGGTTCACTTGGGCTCAGCAGCGCCCAACG
>NZ_JAMBOI010000050.1 GCF_023715535.1 Sporosarcina luteola
GCTAATTTGTACTGTATGAGCTCGGGAATAAATAAAAGGGAATGCCAATGTCTGAAAAAGGATTACAGAGTCTGTGCATTACGCTTGGCGTAATGATTATCTTCTGGTTTGTTTTAATCTCGCTATTCTGGGTGGTGATATTTTAAACCCATCCCGTGCTATCACGGCGACGCGGCCGCCGCTGCAGATATAACAGTTACAGGAAACTATGATTTTTTTATAACTGATATATGATAATGGGACGTTATCGTACGGGGACGGCCGCAATGAAAAAGTATCAACAGTTGGCGCAGCAACTGACCGAGCAGATCGCCCTTGGCGTCTGGTTGCCTGGCGATCGGCTGCCGTCGCTGCGCGAGCAGGTGATCAGCAGCGGCATGAGCTTTATGACCGTCAGCCATGCCTATCAGCTGCTGGAAAGCCAGGGGCGCATCGTCGCCCGTCCGCAGTCGGGTTATTAT
>NZ_JAMBOI010000051.1 GCF_023715535.1 Sporosarcina luteola
TATCACGCCCATAATGGCGTAAAACACCAACATTTTTTGATATAACGTCATTCTTACTTTTTCCTTCCCTGAGGGCGTTCCATGGTGGGATGATTATCTGCCATGACGTCGTGATTCAGAGATACCTGTATAACAAAATCAGAAACGGGCTGAATATTCAGAATAAAGCCTGATTCGTCTTAATCTGATAGCGCAACCGCTGGCGCCGTACTATACCTTTAGGACTTCCTCATTAGGGTGGCGCTATGGATGTCTCCAGTAAAACCGTCGTTATGATTAATGTCTGCGCCGCGTTCGCGCTTATCAGCCTGCTGTCCGTAAGATTTGGCTGGTTTTAATCATTTAATTCAGCAACGAAACCTAAAAAAGCAGCCCCGAAGGCTGCTTTTTTACGCGCGAACAACAGAGTTGTTATCTTGCTGTCGGGCGGCGGGGGCTAACTGCGCGGCAGCTATTACC
>NZ_JAMBOI010000052.1 GCF_023715535.1 Sporosarcina luteola
GCTTTAATATTTTCCGGCGTCAGCAGCGCATTCAAACCCTCTGTTTTGTCAAAGGCGGTCAGTAGCGCGTCAAGCTGGCCCTTCGGCGCAGGTGCGTCCTCTTTTTCCTCTGCGCTTTCAGCAGATTGCGCCGCGTTTCCCTGCTGTTTCGCCAGCGTCAGCAGGCGGTTGCCCAGCTCGGTCAGAAAGTCCTGCGGCAGCGATTTGACGCTGTGCAAAACCTCAGCGGAATCTGAACTTTTCAGCTCGCCTTTCGCGCTGGCGGCGGTGACAATATTTGGCAGCGTAATCATTCGCCTTTCCTCAATGCGGCCCGTTGGGCGTATTCATCCATCCGTTTCTGATCGAGACGGTTTTCTACTCGTAATGCGTTGTCTGCCGCGCGGCTGATCAGCGTCTGATAGGCGTTGAGACGCTGCTGCTTCTCGCGCCAGCTGGCCAGCG
>NZ_JAMBOI010000053.1 GCF_023715535.1 Sporosarcina luteola
GGCTGAACCCGCTCGAGGCCGCACAGCAGAACGCCGATCTGAGGCAGCTACAGGATTGCCTGGAGGGCTTGGAGCCTCAGAAGCGCGAGATCGTGCTGCTCGCCTACTACACCGGCCTCAGCCGGGACGAGATCGCACAGCGGTTCGGCCACCCGGTGGGGACGATCAAGGTCTGGCTGCATCGCAGCCTGGCGCAACTTAGAAAGTGCCTCGGTTCATGAGCGAAGCGGAGGACATCGACGCGCTGGCGGCCGAGTATGCGCTCGGCACGCTCCCCGCTGCCGAGCGGGCGAGCGTCGCGTTGCGTGCGCGCCTGGAGCCCACCTTAGCCGCCGCCATCGAAGGCTGGGAGCGCAGGCTGTCACCTCTCGCCGAGACGATTGCAGCGCGCGAGGTGCCCCCTGAATTGTGGTCCAAGATCGAAGACCGTATCGAGGCG
>NZ_JAMBOI010000054.1 GCF_023715535.1 Sporosarcina luteola
CTGGAACCCGGAACAAAATGCAATCGTTCAATCAGTGTTGATTGGCCCACGGCATGGATAGATCGTCTTCGCTGTCAGACGCTTTTCCGCGTTTCCGCCACCATTGTTGCAGGAAGTAAATGCCGTAACAGACCGCGATGAACACGAGCTCGGCCACGAGCGCGAACCGCTGCTCGGCATCGAAAACCACCAGCACGAACGATGCGGTGCACAGGATGAACGCCGCCCAGGACACATACGGGTAGCCGGGTGTACGGTATTTGAGCTCGTCCACGCCATGGCCGGCCGCCAGCCAACGGCGGCGGAACACGATCTGGCAGTAGGCGATGGCGATCCACACCACCACGGCGGACAGGCCGGAAAGGGCCACCAGCACCAGATAGACGGTCGAGGCGGCCACCACGGACGAGAGCAGCGCCAGAAGGCCTCCCGCCATCG
>NZ_JAMBOI010000055.1 GCF_023715535.1 Sporosarcina luteola
GTGTGAGGAGTCAATGCGCAGCGCCCATGGAACTTCGGTAGGGCGGCCGAAAAGTTCTTGGTTGAACCAGTTCCCCAACCGTCCGATGGCCTGGGCATAAAGGATGCCTGGGGCGAGGCTGTCGGCGATGATGCCGAAATTCAGTTTGTGCACCCGGGTGACGACCCACACGGCCAGGGCGCCGCCGGCAATGCTGCCCCAGATGCCGAGGCCCCCTTCCCAGATGTACAACGCGCGGTACCACTGCCGTCCGGGACCGAAGTACAGCTGATGATCGGTGATGACGTGATATGCCCTTGCACCGACTATCCCGAAGATGATCCCCCAGGTCGCGATTCGATCGAATTCCTCAGAGCTTCCACCGCGGGCCTCATAACGCTTCGTTCCGAGCACATACGCCACGATGATCCCGGCGAGGATGCAGATGGCAT
>NZ_JAMBOI010000005.1 GCF_023715535.1 Sporosarcina luteola
ATATCTAGGTTAAAATTAAGTTGGGCCATTTTCCATTCCTCCAAATGTTTATCGTGGTTGAAAACATTTTATCACAGGGGATGGAAAAGGCCTTTTCCTATTTACACAATTATATGGACTCAATCTTCATATGGACTTGCCTGCGCTCAAGAACACGAATCCGCGCTCAAGAATCCGGTTTCGCGCTCAAGAACTTGAATCCGCGCTCAAGAATTCGGTTCCGCGCTCAAGAACTCGAATCCGCGCTCAAGAATCCGCCTTCAGCGCTCAAGAAATCAAATCTCCGCTCAAAGTAGTCCCTCCCGCGTCCAAAGAGGCATACAATCATCTCTGTAACTCATTTGCAACTCCCATCCAATAGAGTAATAGACAGAAAGAAAGCGATTACAAAACGATTGAAGAGAGGAGTTGCAGTATGAAGAAGAAATTGTGGTTGGTCTTATTGTTTGCAATGGTGCTTGCCATCAGCGCAGCTTGCAGCAAATCGGAAGAAGGGGAAGCGTCAACGGAAAAAGAAACACCAGCGAAGACGACGCCAGTGTCAGGGGATAACAAAACTGAGGAGCAAGGCACGATCAAAATCGGTGTCCTCGCCTCTTTGACAGGTGCGCTTGAGTCATACGGCAAACAGACAAAGCAAGGCTTCGAGCTAGGTCTTGAATATGCGACGGGCGGTACGATGGAAGTCGCAGGAAAGAAAATCGAAGTTGTTTATGAAGATACGGAAACGAAGCCTGAAGTCGCTGTCCAAAAAGCGACAAAGCTTCTAGAAGAAGATGAAGTCGATTTCCTAGTAGGTTCTTCCAGCTCCGGCGACACACTCGCGGTCCTGCCTCTAGCTGAAGAGTACGAGAAGATCATGATCGTCGAGCCGGCTGTTGCGGATAGTATCACTGGATCGGAATTTAATCCATACATTTTCCGGACGGCGCGTAACTCGTCACAGGATGCCGTCGCGGGAGCTGCTGCAATCGCAGGTCCTGGCGTGAAAATCGCGACATTCGCACCGGATTATTCATTCGGATGGGATGGCGTAGCGGCGTTCAAGAAAGCGGCTGAAGATCTTGGAGCGGAAGTCATCATCGAAGAATTCGCGGATCCTGCAGCAACGGATTTCACATCCAATTTGCAGAAGATCATTGAAGCGAAGCCGGATTATATGTTTGTCGTCTGGGCTGGGGCAAACTCGCCTTGGAACCAGATCGCCGATTTGAAGATGCAAGAGAAAGGCATCAAGATCTCGACAGGTGCACCGGACATTCCGGCGCTTTCCATCATGGAGCCGCTTGTCGGCATGGAAGGATTCTCCGTTTACTATCACACGCTTCCTAACAATGAAGTGAATGATTGGCTCGTTAAGGAACATAAGGCGCGCTATAACGGCGAAGTTCCGGATTTATTCACACCGGGCGGCATGTCCGCAGCGATCGCAATTGTCGAAGCGTTGACGAAGTCGAATGGCGATGCGGATGGCAACGAACTGATTAAAGTAATGGAAGGAATGTCTTTCGAAACGCCGAAAGGGACGATGACATTCAGGGCAGAGGATCACCAAGCATTGCAAACGCTTTACTCCATCAAGCTTGAAAAGCAGGATGGCGTCCCGTATCCGGTTCCGGTTCTCATAAGAGAGCTTTCGGCTGATGAAACCGAGCCGCCGATCAAAAACTAATAACCTGCGGGAATAAAATACAGAAGGACAGTGGCATCGCTGTCCTTCTCAATCGGATCAAATTGCTTGTTTCATCCGATTGAGAAGGACGGGGAAGGGGGAGAACGATTGGAACCGATCATACGAACAGAAAACCTGACAATTCGATTCGGGGGACATACGGCCGTATCGCATGTGAATTTTGAAATGCCGCCACGGCACTTGAAGTCAATCATCGGGCCGAACGGGGCAGGCAAAACGACATTTTTCAATTTATTGAGCGGCGAGTTGAGACCTACGGAAGGGGACGTCTTCTTCAAGGGGGAATCGATGGCTTCCTTATCGGCTGTAGCCCGGACGCGGAAGGGACTCGGACGTTCATTCCAAATTACGAACGTGTTTCCGAATTTGACCGTGCTGGAAAATGTCCGGCTTGCTGTCCAATCAAAAGAGAAGATCCGCTATCAAATGGTCCGCCACTTCCTTCATTATAAGCAGCTTATTGAAGAGGCGGAGAAGTTGATTGCCCTCGTGTTGCTTGACGGCAAGGAGCACGCAATTGCGAGCCAATTATCACACGGGGAGAAGCGGAAGCTCGAAATCGCGATGCTTCTTGCGCTAGATACGGAAGTTCTGCTTCTCGATGAACCGACCGCCGGCATGTCCCTTGAGGAAGTGCCAGCGATATTGGACGTCATCCGGAAGATCAAACAGACCGGAGAGAAGACGATTTTGTTGATTGAACACAAGATGGATATGATTTTAGATCTGTCGGATTCAATTATGGTTCTGTTCAACGGAAAGCTGTTGGCGGATGGGAGCCCGCAGGAAATCATGGACAATGAGACCGTCCAAAATGCGTATTTGGGAGGACTTTATGATGAAAACCTTGCTGAAAGTTGAGGACATCCATACGCATATCGGCCAGTACCATATCCTTCAAGGGGTTTTCTTCGAAGCGCGAGAAGGGGAAGTGAGCGTGCTGCTCGGGCGCAACGGGGCGGGGAAGACGACGACGTTGAAGACGATAATGGGATTGACGCCCGCTTCGAAAGGCGCGGTCGTTTTCAATGGACAGGACATCACGAAAAAGGCAACATATACGATTGCGAACGGCGGCATCGGCTATGTGCCGGAAGACCAGGGCATCTTTGCAGACTTGACCGTCGAGGAGAATATGAAAGTCGCCATGCGTAAGGAAGACGAAGCGGCATATAAGCGGCAGGATTATGTGCTACAGCTTTTCCCGGATTTGAAGACGTTTTGGAAGAAGGACGGGGGTCATCTGTCAGGTGGGCAGAAACAGATGCTTGCGATGGCGCGGGCGTTCGTCAATGACAGCAAGCTGCTACTCATCGATGAACCGTCAAAAGGCCTCGCGCCGATCATCATCGAGAAGGTGATGGAGGCAATCACGGAAATGAAAAAGAGCACGACAATTGTGCTCGTTGAACAGAATTTCATGATGGCGAGCAGGATAGGCGATCGATATACACTCATTGATGACGGGGAAACGGTCCATGCCGGCGAGATGGCGGATCTGATCCATAATGAAGAAGTGAAACGAAAATACTTAGGAATCGGATGAAGGGGGCTGCACGATGGAATTACTCATCAATTTGACGGTGAACGGTTTGGCGACGGGCATGCTCATCTTCCTTCTCGCTTCCGGTTTGACGCTCATTTTTGGTTTGATGAGCGTGCTGAATTTCGCGCATGGCGGGCTGTTTGCGTGGGGCGCTTACTCGGGTGTCTGGTTTTATACATTGTCGGGAAGCTTTGTCATCGGCATCATCGGCGCCATCATTACCGGAATTATTCTCGGTTTCATTACCGAAAAGCTCATTATTACTCCGGTGTACGGCAATCACGTCCAACAGATCCTCATTACGCTCGGCTTCATGCTTGTGCTGACGGAGCTGTTGAAAGTCGTCTGGGGTCCGAATCAAATGGCGGCGAAAGTGCCGTCATACTTGGCGGGAAGCTGGGAATTCGGGGATGTCCTCATTATCAAATACCGGCTGTTCATCATTATCGTCGGCTTCCTCGTTTTCGGCGTCTTCCAGTACATGCTGCAGAAGACGAAAATCGGCTTGATCGTCAGGGCTGGCGTCATGGATAAAGACATGGTGCAGGCGCTTGGCATTAATATAAAGCGCGTTTTCTTGTACGTCTTCATGGCGGGTTCTGCGCTTGCGGCGTTAAGCGGGGTATTGATGGCTCCTTATTCCGGAGTCATTTACGCGGAAATGGGCTTTGAATTTGCAATTTTGGCATTCATCGTCGTTGTCATCGGCGGGATGGGCAGCTTTCCGGGTTCTTTGTTTGCCGCCATTCTGGTCGGCCTTGCGGGAAGCTATATGGCGTATTACGTTCCAGCTCTATCACTTGCGGTCAATATGATGCTCATGGCCATCGTATTAATTTTCCGTCCGCAAGGGCTTTTCACGGCAAAGGGGTGACGGCATGAAAACTAAATTTCAATGGAACACCCTGTTTCTCGGAGTGATTGTTCTCGTGCTCGCCGTTTTCCCGTTCGTATCGGATTCCAGAACATGGACGATTCTTTTGACACAGATTTTCATCTTTTCGATTTTGGCAATGAGCTATGATATTTTGCTCGGCTATACGGGCATTGTGTCGTTCGGGCATGCGATGTTCTTCGGGATGGGGGCGTATACGACAGCCGTTATGCTGAAACGGATGGAGCCTTCGATCGGCGTCTTCATTTTGTCGATTGTTTGCGGGATGCTGATTGCGGCTTTGGTCAGTTTTTTCATCGGACTGCTGACGTTAAGGTTGAAAAGTCATTTCTTCGCGATGCTCACATTGGCCGTTTCCGGATTGTTTCTAGTGCTAGCGGAAAAATGGCGTACGGTGACGCAAGGGAATGACGGTTTTACGTTCAAGGCGCCCGAGTTTTTCAAGGACCGGATGATGTTTTACTTCGTAACGCTCATCTGTCTTGTGCTCGTCTACTTGTTGCTGCGGCGATTCGTCAACTCCCCATTCGGCCGCGTCTTGGTAGCGGTGAGAGAGAATGAACAGCGCACAAGGTCACTTGGCTTTAATACATTGCATTATAAAGTGATTGCGTCCGTCGTTGCGGGAGTCATCGCTAGCTTGGCGGGTTCTCTGTACGCGGTATCGTTACGGTTCGTCAACACGAGCGTACTGACGATGGATATCACGCTTGACGCATTGCTCATGACGATCATCGGCGGCGTCGGAACGTTGATTGGCCCGATTGTCGGTGCAGGTGTCATCGAATTGACGCAGCATTATTTATCCGGATTGGCGAAAGATTATCCGATTTTCGAACGATGGATCATATTCTTCGGCATCGTCTATATCCTGGCGGTGATCTTCTTCCCGCGCGGCATCGTTGGAACGGTTCGTGAAAAGCTTTGGAAGCGGAAAACGAAAACACGGCCTGTCGGGAAGGGGGAGGTCTCATGACGGTTGTCGGGATTGTCAGTACAGGCACATATATCCCATCGACAAAAATGTCTGCTGCAGAAATCGCTGAACGGTCCGGATTGCCCGCGGACGTTGTGAAAACGAAGATGGGGATTACGGAAAAACCGATTCCCGGGGAGCATGATCACACCGTCGCGATGGGCGTCTGGGCGGCTCGCCAGGCGCTCCGGAAAGGGCAAGTCGACCCGAAGGAAATCGACGTCATCATCTATATCGGTGAAGAGCATAAGGAATATCCGTTATGGACCGCCGCCATCAAGATGCAGGAGGAGCTTGGCGCTTATCACGCTTGGGCCTTTGATGTAGCGCTCCGTTGCGGTACAACAATCATGGCAATGAAAGTGGCGAAAAGTCTTATGTTGGCGGACCCGGACATCCGGACAGTCCTTCTCGCTGGCGGTTATCGGAACGGTGATTTTATCGATTATGGCAATGAAAGGACCCGCTTCATGTTCAACTTGGCTGCAGGCGGGGCTGCGATGATTCTGCGGCGCGACCACACGGAAAACATCGTACTCGAGGCGGAGCTCATTACAGACGGATCCTTTTCCGAGGATGTCGTCGTTCCGGTCGGCGGGACGAAAAAGCCGTTGACGGCAAGTGATCTTGAAGAAGGGCTATATCGCCTTGACGTGCTCGATCCGATTGGCATGAAAGCGCGGCTCGAACAGAAATCGATGGAAAACTTCCTGAAGGTCATCCGCAGTTCATTGCAGAAAAGCGGGTTTACGGAGAAAGACATCGATTATCTAGCGATCCTGCATATGAAGAAATCGGCGCATGATTTCGTCCTGCGGGAGCTCGGTCTGAATGATGGCCAATCAATCTACTTACACGAATACGGGCATATCGGACAGATGGACCAGATTTTGTCTTTGGAGCTTGCTATAGAAGAGAATAAGTTGAACGATGGACATATCGCCGTTCTCGTCAGCGCAGGCATCGGGTATGCATGGGGGGCAATCACGGTGAAATGGGGAAAAAGTGAGGGGAGAAGTAACATGTCACTTCAAAAAGTGGGACTGAAGAAAGTGGAACTGGCGAACAATGAAAAAATCGCCTATCGGGAAAGGGAAGGCGGCGAGCAGGTTGTCGTCCTTGTCCACGGCAATATGACATCGTCGAAGCATTGGGACGTCCTGATGGATAGCATGAATACGAAGTATAAGATTTACGCACCGGATCTCCGAGGGTTCGGGGAATCGACGTACAACGAAAGAGTGACGGGCATCCGTGACTTTTCGGAGGACTTGGCGGGCTTTATTGAGACATTAGAACTTGAAAAATTTCACTTAGTCGGCTGGTCGACGGGTGGGGCTGTCTGCATGCAATTTGTGGCGGATCATCCGGGAAAATGTGAAAAGCTAGTGCTGCTCGCATCGGCATCTACTCGCGGCTATCCGTTTTTCGGGACGAATGAGGATGGCGGTCCTGATCCCGAACATCGGCTCCAGACGATTGAAGATGTCGAGCAGGACGCCGGCAAGACGCTCGCGATGCAAGGACTTTATGACAATAAAAACCGAGATGGGCTGAAGGCTGTATGGAATGCATTAATCTACACGCATAACCAGCCGGAACCATCGAAATACGATGAATATGTGGACGATATGCTCACCCAGCGGAATTTGGCGGATGTGTATCATTCGCTGAACACGTTCAATATTAGTACCAATACTAACGGCGTCAATGAAGGGACCGACCAGGCGAAAGATATCGACATTCCAGTTCTCGTGCTTCACGGCGACCGCGACTATGTCGTGTCGGCAAAGATGCAGGAGGAAATCATGGAAGACCTCGGCGATAATGCAACATTCATTTCACTTGAAGATATGGGGCATTCACCGCTGGTCGATAATCTGGAGAAACTAAAGAATACAATTGAATCGTTTCTAGAATAAGGAGTGGACAGCATGAGATTATCAGGAAAAGTGGCCATCATCACGGGTGGTGCGAACGGAATCGGACTCGCTGCGTGCGAGCGTTTTGCGGAAGAAGGGGCTTCCGTCATCATGGCTGATTTTGATGAAAAGTCCGGGAAAGAACAAGAATCGCTCTTGAAAGAAAAAGGGCATGACGTCACATTCGTGCAAGTGGATGTCGTCGACCGCGAAAGTGTCGATCTTCTTGTGGAACAAACGATTGAACAACACGGAAAAATCGATGTGCTGATCAATAATGCTGGGATTACGAGAGACGCGACCCTCCTAAAAATGGACCCTGCGGATTTCCAACGGGTGCTTGACGTCAACTTGACGGGCGTCTTCAACTGTACGCAAGCAGTTGCGCCACATATGATTTCGGCAAGCAAAGGGAAAATCATTAATACATCATCCGTCAGCGGCGTGTATGGGAATTTCGGACAGACGAATTACGCGGCGACAAAAGCTGCGGTCGTCGGGATGACGAAGACATGGGCGAAGGAACTTGGCCGCAAGGGAATCAATGTCAATGCAGTGGCGCCTGGATTCACGGCGACAGCGATGGTCGAAAAGATGCCTGAGAACATCATCAAGCAAATGGCATCCGTCGTTTCATTGCAACGGCTTGGGAAGCCTGAAGACATTGCGAATGCGTATCTTTTCTTGGCAAGCTCTGAATCGGACTATGTTCACGGACATGTTTTACATGTTGACGGCGGCATAATGATGTAAGGGAAGGAGGGGTTCCGCGTGTTCCATGAGCATGGCTGGATATTGAAAAGGGCCGCACTCTCCGCGGAACGGCCCGCATTGATCGACGTCCATACGGAAACGTGCTGGACATACAACGATTTAAAAGACCGGATCTTGCGCTGGGCATCATTCTTCCGAGAGCAAGGCTATGAAAAAGGCGATCGTATCGCCGTCTATTCACCGAACAGTCCGGAGCTCTTCGCCGTGCTCTTCGCCTGCGAGCTGCAAGGATTGATCTACGTCCCGCTCAATTGGCGGCTGAGTCAAATGGAATTGAATTCGCTGCTGGATGATTGCACGCCTGTCTTGCTCCTCTTCCATGATGATTTTGAAGATTGTATGGGTGGATTGACTGTGAAGGGATCGATTTCACTTTCGATTATCGAGACGGTGCTCCCGCCTGCAAACTGGCAGCCAACGGATCACGGTAATCGTTCGGACACGTGGATGATCATCTACACGGGGGGCACGACCGGGTTGCCGAAAGGAGTCATGCTTTCCTATGATGCGGTCAACTGGAATGCACTCAACACGATCACGAGCTGGGGATTGTCGGATCGCGACACGACGATCAATTATATGCCTCTTTTCCATACAGGCGGATTGAACGCATTATGCATCCCGTTGCTCATGTCGGGCGGCACGGTCGTCATTGGACATCAATTCAACCCGGAAGAAGCATTGTTGGCAACGGATCAATATGAAGCGACAATTTCTTTATTTGTTCCAACGATGTATCAGATGATGATCCAGACACCCTATTTCCATCAATCTTCCTTCCCGTCGATGAATGTATTCCTATCGGGCGGCGCGCCTTGTCCAAAGACGATCTATCAATCATTCCATCGGAAAGGTTTGCGCTTCAAGGAAGGATACGGGTTGACGGAGGCGGGACCGAATAACTTTTTCATCCGCCCTGAAGATGCAGTGCGTAAAATCGGATCGGTTGGGAAAAGCATGTTGTTTAATGAAATACAAGTGCTGGACGAAAAAGGGAATCGATGTGTGGATGGTGAAATCGGGGAATTATTGCTGAGAGGTCCGCATTTGTTTTCGGGCTATTGGAATAAATTGAGTGAAACAGAGGAAGTCGTGAAAGACGGTTGGCTTCGGACAGGGGATCTCGCTAAAATTGACGATGACGGGGACGCATTTATCGTCGGAAGAAAAAAAGATATGATTATTACGGGCGGTGAAAATGTTTATCCACAAGAAGTGGAACAATGCCTCATCACGTACGACGGCATCCGCGAAGCGGCGGTCGTTGGCATGGCTGACGAAGTGTGGGGGGAAACGGTCGTCGCTTTTGTTGCGATTGAAGAGGAAGAACATTTTGATGAAAAGTCATTGATAGTGCATTGCAAGGCAACTCTCGCATCCTATAAAGTTCCGAAAAAATTCATTATCTTGCCGGAGCTTCCAAAAACCCATGTTGGAAAGATTGATAGCGGAAGCCTGTGCAAGATGCTAATGAAGTAATAGGTGTCTCGTAAGCCATTTTTGTGGCTTGGAGATACCTATTTTATTTGATAACATGGAATATAACAAATACGTGAAATTTATATAGTAGATAAAAACATAGTGACACAGACCGGGGGAATGTCGTATGAAGATGGATAGGAAGAAGCTTCATTGCCGCAATGAAATCTTGTCGATTACAAAAAAGCTTGTTGGTATTAAAAGCATTGTTAACACGGATGGAGAAAAGGACATTGCAAAATTCATTTATGATTTTTTGGCCACCCATCCTTATTTTACGGCAAACCGTTCCCAACTCGTTATTGAGCAAACGACCAAAGACGATAGAGAACGATATAACATCCTTGCATTCGTGAAAGGAACAAAGGGAGAAAGCGATCGCACAGTCGTTTTAATGGGGCATCTCGATACGGTCGGAGTTGATGACTTCGGCAAACAGCGTGATTTAGCCTTTTCCCCTGATGAGTGGATGGACTTCTTACAAAATGAGAACATACCGGAACAAGCTAAAAAGCAGTTGGAGTCAGGCGATTGGCTTTTCGGTCGAGGAGTTCTTGACATGAAAAGCGGTCTTGCCAGCAATATGTATTTGCTGACCTATTATGCCGAACATCCTGAACTGCTCGATGGCAACCTCGTCTTCATTGCGGAGTGTGATGAAGAGGACAGCTCCCACGGTATCTTATCTGCTTTACAAACATTGAAAAACTGGAAAAAGGAGCACGCATTTGAATATGTAGCAGCCATTAATAGCGATTTTGTCGCCCCGGCATTTGAAGGTGATGAAAATCGTTATGTATATAAAGGCACGGTCGGCAAGTTATTGCCATCCTTTTTCATTACAGGCGAAGAGACCCATGTCGGATCAGCTTTTGATGGCCTGGACCCGAATTTCATCGCTGCTGAATTAACGAAGCAAATCAACTACAATCCCGATCTGAGTGATACGGCCTTAGAAGAAACAACAATGCCGCCGGTTTCATTGAAACAAACTGATTTAAAACCTTCTTATACTGTCCAAACAGCGCTTTCTGCATATGTGTACTATAATTTCTTCGTCCACTCCTGGTCACCGGAGAAGGTTCTAGATTTACTAAAAGAACAAGCAACAATCGCTTTTACGAATGCACTCACTTCGTTTGAAGAACGCTATCTAACCTATTGCAGGATGAGTGGCCAGCCAACTCGTACAATTCCTTGGAAGCCACGAGTATTTACGTATAGTGAAATGCAAGAGATGTTACTAAATGCACACGGCGATAAATATGATAATCATATGAAAGAGTTCAAAGAGGAATTAATGCAAGATGATACGCTTGATACTCGGATGTTTGCTGCTCGTGTCGTCGAGGAGTCTTGGAAGTTCATGCCGGATAAAAGTCCAGCTATCATCATCTTTTATTCATCATTATACTCACCGCGCGTTGCACTGGCAGGGGATACGGAAGATGAACAAAGACTATTAGATGCATTGGATAATGCAATTAATGCGGTACAGCCGGATTACGACCACCCGATAATTGCAAAAAACTTCTTCCCGCATATATCAGATATGAGTTTCATTGCGATGAGTGATGATATGGATGATATTGGATATATGGTGGAAAATACGCCTTCATGGGGCAAAAAACTACATGTCGCATATGAAGATGTGCACGAGCTGAATATTCCAGTCATCAACATAGGTCCATACGGAATTGACGGCCATAAACAACTTGAGCGGATGGAAATGACATATTCATTGGAGATCGTGCCGAACTTGACGAATCATGTAATTCAGGAAGTCTTAACAAATACGCACGAGTAATGGCGAGCGGCCTACGGGTCGCCGCCATTTTTCATTTCCAATTACACGTTTATTTTTACCGAATCCGCTCAACTATCATAGGCATCAGCCGATATAAGCAACAATGGGATTTTCGATTACGGGGGAGGCTGGGAATAATGGTTGGACGCATTGGAGGAGCGAACGGCATGCAGCAATTAAGCGCGAAAGTGGAAAGCGTAGCACCGGACAGGGGAGTCGTGGTGGCGGAAGTGCAGGCCGTTTCAATACAAAACCAAGAACAGGCAAGGGAAGAACGTCAACTGCCCGTAGAAAAAGCACAGCAGATGACCGATAGTATGAATAAGTTCCTGGAGAGCATGAACACCCAATTACAATTCAAACTGCACAACGAATTAAAGGAATACTACGTGACAATCGTCGACTCGAAAACAGACGAGGTGATCCGAGAGATTCCTTCGAAAAAACTGATGGATGTGTACGCAGCCATGAAGGAGTTTGTCGGATTGCTCATCGACCGGAAAATTTGAGGAGGTACCTAACACATGCGAATTAGCGGACTAGCAACGGGAATGGACACGGAACAAATCATCAAAGACATGATGAAAGCCCACCGCATCCCTTTAGAAAAGGTTACACAGAAAAAACAATACACGGAATGGCAGTTGGATGATTATCGGAGTGTTAATAGAGATCTTTATGCCCGATATAATAATTTGTTCGACACGATCATGAAGCAAAGCACGTTCAATGTGAAGAAAATGAATATATCGAACGAGGATGCTGTCGGCATTCGTGCGTTAAACGCAACAAGTGAGTTCTCGGGAACGATTGCAGTTAAAAGTTTGGCAACACAGGCGACTTTGCATGGTGAATCATTTTTTAACCCAGATAAAAAGCTAATAATTGGCGAAAAAGAAGTAACAGCTGAGGAATTTTCGAAGGCTAAGTTTAGTGAACTTAATTTAGGCACTGGAACAATAAAAATTACAGCACCTAATCAGAAAGCAGTTGACATTGAAATCACCGGCGACTCGACAATTGATTCTGTCCTTAAAGAGATCAATGAAAAGGCAGGTGTAAGCGCATTTTTTGATTCCGGTACAGGTAAAATTGCAATGTCTGCTAAAAATACAGGGCTAGGCACAATTAGCATTTCAGGAGATGCCGATATGCTTAGTAAGCTTAAACTATCCAATACAGAAAGTAAGGCAGGAACAGACGCAGTGTTTACTTTCAATGGTTTAGAAACAACAAGATCATCGAACACATTCACCATAAATGGTTTCGAAATCAACCTGAAACAACCGACAACTGCGCCGGTCACTTTCAGCTCGGCACCAGACACAGACAAAGTGGTCGAGTCGGTCGTCAAGTTCGTGGATGATTATAACAAGCTTATCGAAGACTTGAATAAAAAGATACGTGAGCCGAAATACCGTGATTTCCAGCCACTTTCAGACGAGCAGAAGAAAGACATGAAGGAGAAAGAAATCGAGCTGTGGGAAGAAAAGGCGAAGAGCGGGACTCTACGGAACGATCCTTCTATTTCAAACATGCTTACGAGTTTACGTTCCGTCATGTCTAGTTCTGTTCAAGTTGGTCCGGACCCAAATGATAAGATGAGCTTACATAATCTTGGAATCTCAACTTCCATTAACTTTAAGGACAACGGCAAGCTGATTATTGATGAGACAAAGTTGCGTGAGGCAATCACTGAGGATCCGAATAAAGTATACCAATTGTTCAACAGGAAGCCGACCGACGACAAAAATCCAATAGACGGTGGAATTGCAGTACAGTATCGTAAAGTGGTTGGTGATACGCGTAAAAGCATCGAGCAGAAGGCGGGCTCGGGTGATGTGGTGAACGATACATTCGTCCTGGGTCGCAGCCTAAAAAGCATGGAAAAGCAAATCGAACGTTTCGAAGATCGCCTAAAAATGACCGAAGATCGCTACTGGAGACAGTTCACGGCTATGGAAAAGGCAATCCAACGGGCGAATGCTCAATCGGCAAATATGATGAATATGTTTGGCGGCCAGTAAGAATAGCGAGTAAAAGGGGAATCTGCCAATTTTGGTAATCCCTTAAAAGGAGATCTGCAACTAATGGCTATAAATAATCCATATGCAACATACCAGAACAATTCTGTGAACACATCAACACCAGGTGAATTGACACTCATGCTCTATAATGGATGCTTGAAGTTCATTCATCAGGCGAAGAAGGCAATGGAACAGGGCTATATCGAGGAGAAGAACACGGCGACGCAAAAAGCACAGGCGATTGTGTCGGAACTGATGATCACGTTGGACATGTCTGTTCCGGTATCTGAAAATATGATGGTGCTTTATGACTTTGTCAATAATCGACTGATTGAAGGAAATATAAAAAACGATATTGCGTTCTATAACGAAGCAGCTGAGATTATAACGGAGTTTCGCGATACATGGAAGCAAGTCATTCAGATTAATCGCACGCAGCAGTACGCGAATACGGACGGAATATGATTCGGCCAGCGATGATCCGGTGGAAGGAAGCGGCACATCAGCTCTTATCCGCTACGAGCCGCATCGGGGAAGAGCAGCGAGATGCTGTCATCGATGAAATCAATCAGTTGCTCGATGAAAGAGATGCGCTGCAGACGGAAATCGTCGCACCTTTCACACCGGAAGAAGAACAACTGGGCAAAGACCTCGTTGCACTCGAGAAGGAAGTTGCTGCCGCTCTTGGGTCCTATACAAAATTGATCCGCTCCGATATTACCGCAGCTCAGTCAAAAAAAGTACATGTCAAAAGCTATGTCAATCCATACGGCAAGGTGGCGCGGGACGGAACATTCTACGATACAAAGCAATAATTGGCCAATCAGGTAGCCCTGGTTGGTGTTTTTTTAAATTGGTTGCAGAAGAAGCGATTCGTTTGAAGCAATTGAAATAAAGTGCCCGGAGTTCTTCTGGACTATTGTTTTATATGGAGCTTTTTTACTATTCGTGATACATTGAAAACATAGGCAAGAGATTACTAGAACGAGAAAGGGGGAATGGGTATGGGAGCAGAAAATGTGGATAAATTAAAGCAGGAGCAATTTGCGAAGAAGAACTTCATATTATTCATTACACTCGGAGCTTCAAGCCTGATTGGTGCAATTTATTACTTTGTGACCGGTCAGGATGCGTTGAAGACGATCAGCATGACGATCCCTATGACGACGTCAATTATCTTTTATCTTTTATCAAGGAAATTCAAGTTCTTTGAAAAATTGTTCCCTTGGGTCATCGTCGGAATTTCAGGGGCCGCAGCAATTTTTAACGGTGTTGTCGGGGATCCGTCCATTGCGACTGCAGGCATTGCGTTCTTCATTGCGGGAATCGCAAGCGTACACGTTTCGATGCGGATCATGTCTTTCGGTTTCGTCATGTCCATGCTCGTGCTGATCGTGTTTTTGACGAAATACCCTCATCAGGAACAGATTGCGTCAAGCAAAGGAAGCATGGTCCTGCCGCTCCTCCTCATGGCTGTCGGGCTGCTGATCCAAATCAGTCAAACGAAGAAGCTTGAGGCGCGTGTGAATCAATTCACGGCAGAGCAGTCGGAGTTGGCACTGGAAGAGGAACGGAAGCATCGCAGCTTGAATAAAAACGTTGAGCAAGTGGCGGATGATCTCATGTCGATTGGCGCGACTGCTGAGCAGCATCTCGCTTCCCAGCAGGAATTGCTCGGCATTATGAACACCCTTGCCGTGGGAGTGGAGCAGGAAGCCGAGCAGATCGGCAGAATAGCCCAAAATGCTGAGCGGACACAGACCGATGTGTTGAAAATGCAAGATGAGACTCATTCGATGGTTGCGGAAGTATCGGAATTGCGCAGAGAGTCCACTGAAATTGTACACATGATGCGCAATGTGCGTACCGGCATGGAAGAGGTCGAGCTGCTATTGAATGAATTGAATGGTTCATTCGGCACGCTCACGCAAAATATTGAACAAACAAACGCACTTGCCAAATCGATTGAGACGATCACCGGACAGACGAATCTGTTGGCATTGAATGCATCGATCGAGGCGGCGCGCGCTGGCGATCACGGAAAAGGGTTTGCAGTCGTTGCGGAAGAAATCCGGAAGCTAGCCAATATGACCGCCGAGACGTTGACGAAAATCAATGGCAACTTGAATGATGTCAATACGATGAACGGCCAGTCGCAGGGAAATTTGGCAGCAAGCACCGGAAAACTGAAGTCGCAAGGAGCGATGACCGTTCAGGCGGAAAAGAAAATCGAATTGATGCACCAGACGTTGGATGGACTCCATCGAAGATTTGAAATGTTTGATGCTAAAATGAAAGTCATTGCGGATGAGACCTCCGGCATAGGTGAAATGACGGTCGCATTTGCGGATCTGCTGGCGCAATCAAGCGCTTCCGTTGAAGAGGTGAATGCAACCGTACACGCAACTGTCGCAGATAACGAACGTATCGTCAGAACATTGGACGGAACAATGAGGCGGACGAAAGAATTGGTTGAAGTTCGATAATTGTTCCCAGATTTGGTATACTGAAAATAGGGAATAGATGAGTAACCAGTTAAACTGGCAGAAAAGCCGATAAACTCCAACGTGATGAATCCGTCACAATTCGACAAGATTTTAATTTTCCTTCGAATAAAAGAAGGAGATTAGAATATAGATGTAGAAGTACACAGTAACGGTTAATTAAAGGAGGAGTTCATATGCTAGACTTTAACATCCGAGGGGAAAACCTTGAGGTAACTCCGGCAATTCGTGAGTACGTCGAGAAGAAAGTACTGAAACTCGAAAGATACTTCACAGAGGGCGCGAATGCAACAGCCCATGTAAACCTGAAAGTGTATAACGACAAACAGACTAAAGTGGAAATTACAATTCCGATGAAGAATTTGACTCTTCGGGCGGAAGAACGCCATGATGATATGTACGCGGCAATCGATCTGATCGTCGACAAGCTCGAGCGTCAAATCAGGAAATATAAAACAAGAGTGAACCGCAAATTCCGCGAACGCGAAGGCGTCGCAGCCTTCCTCCAATCCGTTGAGAAGGAAAGAAGCAATAATGAAGAGCAGACAAACGATGAATCTGATTTTGAAGTCGTCCGCACAAAGCAATTCGATTTGAAGCCGATGGACCAAGAGGAAGCCATCCTTCAAATGAACATGCTCGGCCACAGCTTCTTCATCTTCACAGACGCCGATTCCGACGGTACACACATCGTGTATAAGCGTAAAGACGGAAGATACGGATTAATCGAAACCAACTAAATGAATATGCATCGCCCCCGGAGAAATCCGGGGGTTTTATTGATGATAAATGTTTTTTTGAAAAATCCGTTCTAAATTGCCCGGACTATTTGCACGGCGCTTTTCAGAGTGTTAAAATGAAGGGTGAACTTAATGAGGATGTGACCTAAATGCTTGGCGTATTGAATAAAATGTTTGATCCGAATAAAAGAGATTTGAAACGTCTAGAGAAGATTGCAGATAGAGTAGAAGAACATGCAACTGAAATGGAACAGCTTTCCGATGAGCAGCTGAAAGCGAAAACGGAAGAATTCCAAGAGCGGGTTGCGAACGGCGAGTCGATTGAAGACATTCAGCCGGAAGCGTTCGCGGTTGTCCGTGAAGCATCACGCCGTGTGCTTGGCATGTATCCGTTCCGTGTGCAAATCATGGGTGCGGCTGCCTTGAACGAAGGGAATATCGCGGAGATGAAGACCGGTGAAGGGAAGACGTTGACGTCAACGCTCTCGGTTTATTTGAATGCGCTTGATGGCAAGGGCGTCCATGTCGTGACGGTGAACGAATATCTTGCAAGCCGTGACGCGACGGAGATGGGCGAGCTATTCGAGTTTCTCGGAATGACGGTCGGTTTGAACTTGAACAGCCTGTCGAAAGAGGAGAAGCGTGAGGCGTATGCCGCGGACATCACGTATACGACGAACAATGAGCTCGGGTTTGACTATTTGCGCGACAATATGGTGTTGTACGACGAGCATAAAGTGCAGCGTCCTCTTCATTATGCGGTCATTGACGAAGTCGACTCGATTTTGATTGATGAAGCGCGTACGCCATTGATCATTTCAGGGCAAGCGGCGAAATCTGCGGAGCTTTACCGTTTGGCGAACCGTTTCGTCATTACGTTGAAAAAGGAAGAGGATTATTCCTATGACGAGTCGACAAAAGGTGTCGTTTTAACGGAAGCGGGTATTGAAAAGGCGGAGAAGGCGTTCAGCATCGAGAACTTGTTCGATTTGAAGCACGTCACGTTGAACCATGCCATCAACCAATCGTTGAAGGCGCATGCGAGCATGCATATCGATGTCGACTATGTCGTCCAGGAAGGCGAAGTTGTCATCGTCGATTCATTCACAGGACGCTTGATGAGCGGACGCCGCTACAGCGATGGCTTGCATCAGGCGATCGAGGCGAAGGAAGGCTTGGAAGTCCAGAACGAAACGATGACGCTAGCTACAATCACGTTCCAGAACTTCTTCCGGATGTATGACAAGCTGTCCGGAATGACAGGTACTGCGAAAACGGAAGAGGAAGAGTTCCGTAATATTTACAATATGAATGTCATCGCCATCCCGACGAACCGTCCGATTGCACGGGATGACCGTCCGGATTTGATTTATGCGTCATTGGATGGAAAATATAAAGCGGTTGCCGAGGACATCAAAGAACGGCATCAAAAAGGGCAGCCAGTGCTCGTCGGTACGGTGGCAATCGAAACGTCTGAAATCATCTCGAATTACTTGAAGAAATATGGCATTCCGCATAATGTATTGAATGCGAAAAACCATGGCCGTGAAGCTGAAATCATCTTGGAAGCCGGGCAAAAAGGCGCGGTGACGATAGCGACGAATATGGCGGGCCGTGGTACGGACATTAAGCTTGGAGAAGGCGTACAAGATGTCGGCGGACTTGCGGTCATCGGTACGGAGCGGCATGAATCCCGCCGTATCGACAACCAGCTGCGAGGACGTTCAGGCCGTCAAGGGGATCCGGGTGTGACGCAATTCTATCTGTCCCTTGAGGACGAACTGATGCGCCGGTTCGGTTCCGAGCAGATGAAAGGCATGATGACGAAGCTTGGCATGGATGATACGACGCCGATCCAATCGAAAATGGTGTCGCGTTCCGTTGAATCTGCGCAGAAACGGGTCGAGGGGAATAACTTTGATTCCCGGAAACGTTTGCTGCAATATGATGATGTACTCCGTCAGCAGCGTGAAATCATCTATAAGGAACGTAATGAAGTGCTTGCATCCGAAAATATCCGCGAGGTACTCGAAGGGATGCTTGAGAATGTCATCGACCGTGTAATTGCGATGCATGCACCTGAAGACAAAGATTCCGAGTGGAAATTGAAAGGCTTAGAGGATTTCCTCGGCGCGAACCTTCTTCCTGAAGGCCGCTTGACAGTTGCGGATATGGAAGGAAAAACCGAAGAGGAATTAAAATCAATGATTCACGACGCGGTCATTGAACGATATAATGAGAAGGAAGCCGAAATGTCCGAAGACCGGATGCGCGAGTTTGAAAAGGTCGTCCTTCTGCGGGCGATCGATTCGAAATGGACGGATCATATCGACGCGATGGACCAATTGCGCCACGGAATCCACTTACGTGCATATGGCCAGACGGATCCGCTCCGTGCGTATCAATCGGAAGGCTTTGCAATGTTCGAGGAAATGGTGACGGCAATCGAAAATGATGCCGCGAAATATGTCATGAAAGCTGAAATCCGCAACAACCTCGAGCGTGAGGAAGTAGCGAAAGGGCAGGCCGTCAACCCGAAAGAAGACGGCGAGAAAGTGACGAAGAAGCCGGTGCGCCGCTCGGTCAATATCGGCCGTAACGATCCGTGTCCATGCGGAAGCGGCAAAAAATATAAAAACTGCCACGGTAAGTAAGAACTGCCTGGCAGGTAAAGCAACAACTTGACTTCCCATCCGCAGCGCGGGATTCCGCGACTACGGATGGAAGTTTCTATTTTATTTACTTTCAGGAGGAACAACTATGATGGAATTATCCGATGTACGCAACGAGCTCGACAAAACAGCTAAGAAATTAGCGGACTTCAGGGGGTCTCTTTGACTTAGAAAACAAAGAGGCACGTATGCAGGAACTTGACGAAGTGATGCTGGAGCCGAATTTCTGGGATAACCAGGAAAACGCGCAAAAAGTCATTTCCGAATCGAATGCATTGAAGGATACCGTCGGTGAATTCAACGAACTCAACGACACGCAGGAAAACCTCGAAATGACATTGGAATTGCTTCGTGAAGAAGCCGATGAAGAATTGCAGGCAGAGCTCTTTGCCGAATTAAAAGAGTTTAAGAAAAAAATGGATGATTTTGATTTGCAAATGTTGTTAAGTGATGAATACGATAAAAGCAATGCAATCCTTGAAATCCACTCAGGCGCAGGCGGAACGGAATCCCAGGACTGGGCTTCCATGCTGCTTCGCATGTACACTCGCTGGGCTGAACACCAAGGCTTCAAAGTTGAGACGCTTGATTACCAGGCGGGCGATGAGGCTGGCGTCAAATCGGTGACACTATCGATTAAAGGTCACAATGCATACGGCTATTTGAAAGCAGAGAAAGGCGTCCACCGCCTCGTCCGGATCTCACCGTTTGATTCATCCGGCAGACGTCATACATCGTTTTCCTCAATCGAAGTCATGCCTGAATTTGACGGAGACGTCGACATCGATTTGAAAATGGAAGACGTCAAAGTCGACACATACCGTTCAAGTGGAGCAGGCGGACAGCACGTTAACACGACTGATTCAGCAGTCCGGATGACGCATATTCCGACAGGCGCAATCGTCACCTGCCAAACAGAACGTTCGCAAATCAAAAACCGTGAACGCGCTCTCAACTTATTGAAAGCGAAAATCCTCCAAATCAAACTCGAGGAAGAGGAAGCAAGACTCCTTGAAATCCGAGGCGAGCAAAAGGAAATTGGCTGGGGAAGCCAGATCCGCTCATACGTGTTCCACCCTTATTCAATGGTGAAAGACCACCGTACGAACGAGGAATCAGGAAACGTCGGCGCCGTCATGGACGGGGAAATCGATATGTTCATCAACGCCTACTTACGTTCTAGAATTTCATAATGAATTTAGAAAAAGCGCACTCCGGTGCGCTTTTTTTTATTCAGCGGGATACAAACGTCTTGTCCGGGTTATCGATCATTTTCCGAAGTATAACGATCATTTCCTAGCAGATATCGATCATTTGCGCAGACTTATCGATCATTTCCCGAAAGATATCGATCATTTCCCAACTTATATTGTCATTTCGGGACTAATGACTCACCGGAAGCGCGCCAGCATGTGCAGCAAAAATGTTTGAATTTCCGATATACGTCTATAATAAAAGATAAAGGCAAACGGGATGGGTCCACTTGGTGAAAAACTTTCCAATTTGTCATCAATTTGATAAAAATGGGCACCTTCCCTTGCGGAGTATAATCCCCATCCTTTGGTATACTAAGGGATGTAGCAGAGAACTAATGACAGGAGGAAACTACATGAAGAACAAGCTTGTAGCAATGATGTTTGGCGCGGCGCTTGTACTTGGCGCTTGTGGCGGTGGAAATAATGCAAACGACAACGGCAACGGAAACGGCGAGACAGCCGCGGTAGATGAGGACAAAGTTTTCCAAGCCAACTGTGCGACTTGTCATGGAGGCAATCTTGAAGGACGCGGAAACGCTCCGGCATTGACGAACGTCGGATCAGAGCTTTCCGAAGAGGAAATTCACGACATTATTCAAAACGGTCAGAACGGCATGCCTGGTGGTTTAATCAAAGGTGAAGAATTGGATGCAGTTACTAAATGGCTTGCAGAAAAGAAATAATTGATGCAGAAAAACGCAATGGCTCTTAACCCGGCCATTGCGTTTTTTATTCAATAAAATGGAAAAAACAGCACTGACTATTGCGCGGATATTACAAAGTAGCGCAATTCACCCACCAATTTCAATGTTTTTATCAAATGAAATACGAGTAGTTTCATAGTGAAAAAGGGAACATGGCGCATAGTATGACGATTCGCTGGCACCCCAAAATAACTATTGAATTGTGTCGGGACAAATGAAACATATCTGTAATACTTAGCAAGCCTATACATGTTATAATAAATCTGTCGGCAAAAAATGTGGAATACAATATGATTCAGGTGGTTTTTACATGATTGTGATGAAAGATGTTTATAAGAAATACCCGAACGGTGTCGTTGCTGCTAATGGCATCAACGTCGAAATCGGTCGAGGCGAGTTTGTTTATGTCGTCGGGCCGAGCGGAGCGGGGAAATCGACGTTCATTAAAATGATGTATCGCGAGGAATCCCCGACAAAAGGCGACATTATCATTAACGGCATTAATCTTGCGACGCTCCGGAGTAAGAGAGTCCCTTATTTGAGAAGGCAGATCGGCGTCGTTTTCCAAGACTTTAAACTACTTCCTAAATTGAATGTTTACGAGAATGTCGCTTTTGCGCTTGAAGTGATTGAGGAATCACCGAAGCAGATCCGCAAAAAAGTGAATGATGTATTGGCGCTTGTCGGACTAACGCAAAAGGCGAGGATGTTCCCGAACGAGTTGTCGGGCGGCGAGCAGCAACGGGTTTCCATTGCAAGATCGATCGTCAATGTCCCGAAGGTCGTCATAGCAGACGAGCCGACAGGGAACTTGGATCCGGATACATCTTGGGAAATCATGAAGATTTTTGAACAAATAAACGCGCGAGGCACGACGATTGTCATGGCCACGCATAATAAAGAGATCGTAAATACAATCAGACATCGGGTCATCGTCATCGATGGCGGAATGATCACGAGAGATGAATTTGAAGGAGTATACGGTTATGAAAGCTAGGACGATGGGGCGTCATGTCAGAGAAAGCTTGAAAAGCCTCGGCCGAAACAGCTGGATGACGTTCGCTTCTGTCAGTGCGGTTACCGTCACACTTCTGCTCGTCGGGGTGTTCATCGTCATTATGATGAACTTGAACCAATTAGCGGATAATCTAGAGAATGATGTGGAAATAAAAGTCATCACGGAACCGGCAGCAGATGTCGAGGCTGTGAAAACGTTGGAAGAGCAAGTTCGAAATACACCTGGCGTGAGCGAAGTCGTCCATGCGACAAAGGACGAAGAACTTGAGAAGATGATTAGTTCTTTCGGGGATGAATTGAACTTGTACAAGCAGAGCAACCCATTAGGGGACGCACTCTATGTGAAAGCGACCGACCCGCACAAGACGGCTGAAGTCGCTCAAAAGATTGATTCATACGACTATACATACCAAGTCGTCTACGGTGAAGGGAAAATCGAGAAATTATTCAATGTACTCAATATGAGCAGGAACATTGGAATGGTACTTATTCTTGCACTCTTATTCACTGCGATGTTCTTAATTTCAAATACGATCCGTCTCACAATTGTTGCGAGAGGACGAGAAATCGAGATTATGAAACTAGTAGGTGCAACGAACGGCTTCGTCCGGATTCCGTTTGTCCTCGAAGGGGTTTGGCTAGGCGTACTTGGATCGATTATTCCGATGGCTGTTATTTCCTTTTCGTATTACGAACTTTATTCACAATGGCAGCCAAGATTGCAAAACGAATTATTCCAACTATTGAATGCGACACCTTTCATTCTTCAGGTGAATGGCCTGCTTCTATTCATGGGCGTGTTTATCGGAGTATGGGGCAGTTTTATGTCTGTTCGCAAATTTCTTCGAGTCTAATAGGCTGTCACGAAAGAGGGGAACGCTGTAGTCCCCGTCAACAGCCTGATTGTGAACGAATCAACCTGCAGCAGTAGCTTAAAGGGGGAAATGAGAAGTTGAACAAACGTAAATGGATAGTGTCTTTTTTTGTCATCGTATTCCTGATGACCTCGGTAATGGGTCAATCAGGGGCTTTGGCAAGCACATTGAATGATTTGAAGAAGGAACAAAAGCAGAACCAACAGAAAAAGCAAAATCTGAAATCAAGTATGAACAACAAAGAAAATGCAATTAAGGCGACTGAGAATGAAATCGATAACTTCTTGAAGCAAATTAGTGCATTGAATAAGGAAATCGAAGAAACAAACGCAAACATGAACCGCATCATTGATAAGATAAACAAAACGAATGATGAAATTGATGCATTGAAGGAATCTATCAAGGATCTTGAAAATAAGATCGCTGAACGTGATGTCGTCCTTCGGGAACGGGTGCGAGCGATGCAAGTGAAGGGCAGCGATGTAAGCTATGTAGATGTCCTGCTTGGGGCAAACAGCTTTGCTGATTTCATTGATCGCTTTTCAACAGTCACGACGCTGATGGACGCAGACCGTGACATCATGCGGAGACAACAGGAAGATATCGAGCAACTTGAAGCTGAAAAAGCTCTTGTTGAAAAGAAATTGAAAGAGTTGAGCGAAAACAAGGCCCAACTTGAAAAGCTGAAAGAGAACCTGAAAGCAAGGAAAAAAGAGAAGAGTAAAGTGATTGATCAATTGGAAGCGGAGCAGGAAAGGCTTTCAAGGGAAAAGAAACAATTAGAGAAAGAATTCCACGAAGCAATTGAAGTGGATGCACAGTTGGAGAAGAAAATAATCTCCGAGCAGAAGCGAATTGCCGAAATCGCCCGTAAAGAAGCGGAACGAAAACGGAAAGCGAGAGAGGCGGCGGCGAAAGCAAAGAAACCAGGCACATTGCCGCAAGTCTCAAATGGCTTCTGGACGAGACCTGCGAATGGAACTTACTCCTCTTCGTTCGGTTGGCGGATACACCCGATCTATGGCACGAAGCGCCAGCACCGTGGAGCTGACATTGCAGCACCAATCGGAACGCCGGTCGTGGCGGCTGGGGATGGAGTCGTTTCCTATGCGGGAACAATGGGCGGCTTCGGGAATGTCATTATGATTACACATTCAACAAACGACGGTATTTTCACGACGGTCTATGCACATCTATCGAAGATCAGTGTCAGCACCGGACAAGTCGTTGACAAAGGCTCATATATCGGAGCCATCGGCAATACAGGAGCATCAACGGGTCCACACTTGCATTTCGAAATGCACGTCGGGAACTGGACTGCTTCCGGTCCAAGCGCTGTGAATCCATTGCGATATGTATCATTTTAAGTAAGAATCAGGAACTGCACCCAATCTCAATCGGTTGGAAGTGCGGTTTCTTTTTTATATATGGCGAAACTTCACAAAGACTTCCCATCTATCCGCGATACTGAAAGCAATATGCTCGCACCGTATGTATTTTTCCTTTAGCATAGCCAATATAAAGAGCAAAGGGGTTTAAGCTCGGATGACTGTCACCAAATGGTTTTCAATTGGCAATATCACAGCGCCGTCCACGTGGATCGCTCTCATCATTGCATTCGTTCTATCATATATTGCTATCCGGCTGAAGTTTGGAAAACAGACTTCAAATCGGTTCGGGGACGCAATTTTTTATGTCATCATCATATGGAAATTGTCGGTCATTCTTACCGACTTCAAGATTGTCATCAATGCGCCGTTCGCGCTTCTTTATTTCAACGGAGGGATTATCGGGTTCATCCTCGGATTGTCTTTCGTTATGTTCCGGACATGGTTTGATTGGCGGAAGAAACGGATTGACAAGGATATGCTCGTTGCCTTATTCATAGGTGCCGTGTCCGTCCAAGCCGTATTCCAAGTGATGATGGCACTGTTGAATGAAGGAAGTCTGTTCGTGCGTGTCGGAACGGCTGTCGTCTTCGTAGGGCTTATCGTTTTCATTTGGAAGAACGTCGAACAAAGCGTAAGCCATATCGTTCAGCTATCGTTGCTGTTCATGGCGGCACATGTCTTTGTTGCAGCGATCCAGCCGAAAGGGTTGATGAATCCGCCACTGCTTGTGACGATATTGATCGGCTTGTTTTTCGTGGCGCTATTCGTTAATAAATCAACATTTGAACAAACGGACGGGGGTAAGGTAGAATGAATAAAAAAGTGATCGGGTACATAATCGCTGCATTGCTCATTGGTTCGATGGTCGTGATCATGGTCAACCAGAATGTGAAGAAGGCGGATCCGATAGATAAATCGAGCGTCTTGATTGAATCGAAAGATGGTGTGGAAGGCGATGCTGCGGGAGGCACAGTCGGATTGGACTTCGGCAACCTCCCGCCGGACTTCGAATTGGCAACTTTGGATGGCAAAAAGCTCAAATTGTCCGACCTGAAAGGAAAAAAGGTTGTCCTGAATTTCTGGGCGACATGGTGCCCGCCATGCAAAGCGGAAATGCCGCATATGCAAAATTACTACCGGAATTCCGCAGAAGAAGATAATGTGGAAATCGTCGCTGTCAATTTAACGAGCAGCGAGAACCGTGGCGTGAAAGTCGTCCAAGAATTTATTGATTCATACGCGTTGACGTTCAAGATTCCTTTGGATGAAACAGGAATTGTCGGGGAAGAGTATCAAGTGTTCCAAATTCCTACGACGTATATGCTGAACACGGACGGAACCATTTCCCAAATTGTAAAAGGGCCGATGGATGAATCGACCTTGAAAACACTAATAGACGATCTTGATTGATTATAAAAGCCGGATTTCTGTTGTCGTAACAGACCGATTTCGTTCATATAGTGGACGGAGGAGGGATGTTATCGATGCGCAGAAGCCGGTTTTTAGTTTTTGCGATACTGGCGGTAATGGCGGCAGGCGTATTTCTAGTGTTGGACGGCTGCTCAGCGGATAAAGGGAATAGGGCGGATTCGGCTTTGAAAGGGGCGTTCCCGGTCATTGACGAAGCGTATAGCATCATTCAGGAGAAAGCGGTGTATCCGGTCGAAGGGGACAGGCTCATCGAAGGGGCGCTGCGCGGTATGGCGGATGTCATCGGAGATCCATATTCCACCTACCTTTCCGAGGAGGAAGCGGAGTCGCATCGGGAGTCATTGGCCGGTGAAAAGGTAGGCATCGGTGCGGAAATTACGAGGTCAGGCGGCAGGTATATCATTGTTGCACCAATCAAAGGGTCCCCTGCTGAGAAAGCGGGTCTGCAGCCTTATGACGAAATCGTCCGCATCAACGGGGAAGCGCTCGGAGGCTTGACGTTGCAAGATGTTGTCAGGAAAATCCGGGGCAAGGAAGGCACTGCATTGGAAATGACGATATACAGGCCAGACTTGAATAAGCATCTAGAACTGAAAGTGATGCGAGACGTCATACCGGTGAAAACGGTATCAGCTGAATTGATGGAAGAAAGGGGCACAAAATTCGGTTACATAGCGTTGACGATGTTCGGTGATGAAACGGCGGCCGAATGGAAAAAGGCGACCGATGAAATGATCAAAGGCGGCGCCGAGGCGCTTGTGATCGATGTGCGCGGCAATCCGGGCGGTTATTTGCGTGCCGTCGGTGAAGTTGCCGGAAGTTTATTGCAGGAAGATACGGTCTTTGCCTATATGCAAAACGTGAAAGGCGAATTGACGCCGCTCGTTGTGGAGCCTTCCGAGAAATTCAAGTTCGATGAAAAATTAAAAAAGATGCCTGTCGTCCTGCTACAGGATAAAGGTAGCGCATCGGCGAGCGAAGTGTTGAGCGGTGCATTGAAAGATTTGCGGAGGGGATTCATCATCGGACAGGTCAGTTTCGGAAAAGGGACCGTCCAAGATACGATGGAGCTGTCGAACGGCGGCGAAATGAAGTTATCCACGCATAAATGGCTGACGCCGAAAGAGACATGGATTCATGGAAAAGGAGTGCCTGCCGACCTGGAATCCGAACAGAGCAAGTTATTCACCGAGCATATCCGTTTCTCGACGGATGTCTACGCGGCAGGCGATTACCATGAAGATATCGCTTATGGACAACGGCTCCTGGCCGGCCTCGGATACAAGCTCGAACGCGATGACGGCTATTTCGACGAATCGACGGCGGTTGCCGTCCACGAATTCCGGGTCGATTCAAAAGTGTCCCCGGAGAGCATCATGGACCGTAAGTTCTTCGCCGCCATCCGCGAACGGGTCGAGGGCTATCGTAAAGACAAAGCGAACGACAAACAGCTGCAAGTGGCAATCGGTTATGTGCATCATATTTTGAATGACTGAACTACACTCCAAACTCCCTGCACTCGCAGGGAGTGTTTTTATTGAGAATAGTAGTAATTGCCTGGAAGAGAAGACTCAATTCAAAGAAAATTTATCGGCCGTCTCACACGTGAGACGTTTCTTTTGATACAATAGGGAATAATCATGTTTTCGGGGATGGGATGGTGATGGTTGATGAGTGAACAAGTACTAATGGATCTGTTACAAGCGATTGCACTATTTTTCCTGAATCCAGTTTGGTTGATTGCCATAGTGGCGGCGGTCGGGTTAGGGTACTTCCGGGTAAAGCGGGAGCGGCGCAGTTTCCTTGTGCGGCTTCACCCCGGCTTGACGGAAATGAAAAAGCTGCTTGCTGAATCGTGGCTGCCGGCGCTGATTGTATCAATCCTCATATCAGGAATCGGCTTGACCGTCGATATCGTCTGGATTGCGCTATTTTCGGCAGTCGCCATTTTATCGATGATCTCATTTTATTATCTAACAGCATCGCCGATCTATTTTGCGGCAATCGCCTTTTTCGGCTTATATGCATTCCAGCAATGGGGTCCCGACTTTGCATATCGCGGGTGGACGCCGACCGATGTCGATCTGTTCGGGGGCATGGCGTTGACGGTCCCGGTCATTGCGGGACTTTTCCTCATCGTCGAAGGGTTCCTCGTCCGTCGTCATACTACTGCTTATGCCTCTCCTTTCTTGACGAAGACGAACCGTGGATTGCGTGCAGCTGCATATAAATCCAAGCGGCTCTGGCTGTTGCCGATTTTGTTTCTCGTGCCGGGGGATTTCCTGTCGGGAATCGCGCCATATTGGCCTCAATTTACAATAGGTGCGACCGCGTTCAGTTTCCTTCCTGTACCGGTTGTAATCGGTTTTTCACAAGTCGCACGAGCGAGTTTTCCGGATGTTCTCTTCCCGAAGATTGGACAAGCACTCACCGCCATAGGTGTTGTTGTCATTGTGGTCGGCGCATTTGCATGGTGGATGCCGATCCTCGGTTGGGCAGCACTGTTGATCGGCGTTGTCGGGCGGGCGATGCTCTCAATCCTCGTCGCTGTACGGGAGCGCAAAGGAGGATTTGCGGCGGCGCCTCAATCGGCTGGCGTCATCATCGCAGGCATCTTGCCGGATTCACCGGGTGAAAAACTCGGGCTGGTTCCGGGGGAGTGCATCCGGAAGGTCAATGGCATCCAAGTTTCGAATGAAAAGGAATTGTATGATGCAATTCAAGTGAACGCGGCCCATTGCCGACTGCAAGTGATCGGCCGGGACGGTGAAGTGCGGCTAATGCAACAAGTGCTCTACCGTCATGATCATCACCGGTTAGGGCTGCTCGTTGTCCGTTAATTGAATTAAGCATAAAGGTTTGGTGAAAAATGGATATCGCCACATTGGAAACGAAATTGATGCTTGCCTTGTTCCTGCCGGGATTGCTCGTCGTGTTTTTCACGCGTGTCACGTTCCATCATTTCGTCGGGCTCGCATTGACGATTGCGCTCATCGCTGCGTCGGTGTACGCAGGGTATACGCATAACTGGATTCTGTACGCGGCGGATGCGCTTTCGCTGACGGTCGGTTTCTGGTACGCGACGCGGATGGTGAAGAAGGCGAGAAGGTTAGACAATGAAGTGGATGAATGAGTGAGGAAAGGCCGCTCCGGTTATGGGGCGGCCTTTTATTACCGTTTGTGCGCTATTTATGATCACTTGCGGAGATTTATGATCACTCGCCAAGACATACTTACATAAAAAAGCTATAAATAGCGAGTACGCCGATCGTGCCGAGGACGACTGGCATGACGCCGCCACCGAGAAAAGCGATCAGAAAGGCGGTTGCAGCACCGATGATGCCGAATAGGATGTTGCCTTCCTGGACGAAGATGATTGCCGGGAAGATGAGTGCCCCGAGTACGGCGTATGGGATATTGCTGAGGACGCCGCTGACGATCGGAGGCAGTTCCTTTCCGTCGAGGAATGTAAGTGGCACCATTCGCGGGATGTACGTGACGAGCGCCATTCCGAAGAGCATCCACCAATAGGTCGGTCCCATTATGATTCCTCCATTTCTTTCTGCAGAGCGGTAACGTTTTTGCCGCGCCGTGCATAGATAATTTCAATGAGTATCGCCGATCCAAGTGTCGAGATGAGGATCGCCCAGCCGGTTGAAAGCAGTTCGCCGATATAGATGATGCAGTGGATGGCGGCTGCAAGTGCTGCAAGCATGACGACTTTCCGATTCGCTTTCATGGCGGGCACGAGCAGGCCGATGAACATTGCGTACAATGCAATGGACATGGCGACTTGCAAGAACTCGGGCAGATTGGCGCCGACGACGTGGCCTGCTGCTGTGAAGATGACCCAGCTGCCGTAAGCGATGATTGTAACTCCGAATGCGTAGGCAGTCGGAATTTTATCTTCTTTTCCTGTTGCCAGGACGGAGAATGATTCGTCCGTGATGCCGAATGAGTAGATGGCTTTCACCCATTTCGGTGCTCGGTGCATCTTTTCATTCAGTGATGCCGTCATTAGAAAGTGCCGGATGTTGACGATGAATGTGTTGATGACAATCGTGACCGGGTCGACTCCGAATGAGATCAGATTGAGCGAGATGTATTGGGCTGCTCCGGCATAGACGAATATACTCATGGCGGTCGCCTCCATGAGTGAGAGACCAGTTGTTTTGGCGAGCAGCCCGAAAGTCAGTGCGATCGGGAAGTAGCCAATCGCGATGCTGAGTCCCGCTTTCAGGCCGGCGATGAATTGGTTTTTCATTAAGCTGTCACGTCTTTCTTGTATGTATGATTGAAATTATACTATATTTTGACGTTTTGGTGTTATTCTATAAGGGAAAAGGGAATATTCGAGAGTATATATGGAAAGCAAGTATCGAATAGGTCGATTGTTGATAGGCGAGGGTGTTGCATATGGATGAATGGATGGATGTAGATAAAATCATTGAGTTGTCAGGGCATTATAAGGCGTTAGGGCCGTTTATCGGTCTGCTGCTGCCTTTCATAGAGTCGTTTCTGCCTTTTTTACCGCTGTTTGTGTTCGTGTTTGCGAATGCAGGTGCATATGGGCTCTGGTTTGGATTCATTCTGTCGTGGGCGGGCACTGTTGCGGGTTCGTATGTGGTGTTTTTAATTATAAGAAAGTATGGGCGCAGCCGCTTTTTGCGTTTTTTGACGAGGCATAAGCGTGTGCAGCAGTTGATCGGCTGGGTGGAGCGGAACGGGTTCGCGCCGTTGTTTTTACTCATCTGTTTTCCGTTTACGCCTTCCGCTTTGGTGAATCTCGTAGCGGGCTTGTCGAATATGAAGAAGAAGAGCTATTTGTTTATTTTGATGGCGGGTAAATTTGTGATGATTTTCACGATCAGTTTCATCGGGTATGATTTGAAAGCGTTGTTGACGCAACCATTGCGGACGGGGATCGTCGTTGGGATCATCGTTCTTCTTTGGGCAGTTGGCAAGTGGCTTGAGAAGCGGCTTGATCGGAAAGTGGAAGAGGAATCCAGTACGATTTTCAAAGAGGAAGATGAAGATTAAGCGAGCGGTTATGCGTGAATTTCTTCGTTTATGCGTGATATATTGGATTTATGCGCGATTCTAGCGTTTTATGCGTGAATGAAGAGATTTATGAGCTTTACTAGTGACTTATGCGTGAATAAACCGATTTATGCGTTTTTTGAATGTTTATAGATGAATCATTAACCGCGGGAGGTATTATATTCTCGCGTTTCGCTTGTCGCGCTGGATGCATTTTACAAATCAATGGTACTACTATGTTAATAGTTCCTGTCCTCCTTATCTTTCGGTACAATGAAAGGAAGGAAGATAGGAATTTTCATTTGAAAGGGGGAGAGTGCCGTGACATTGCGGTTTGTGACCGGGAGAGCCGGGACAGGGAAGACGACGGTCATTGAGCGGGAGATTGCCGCTGAGCTTGAACGGGAGCCACTGGGACCGGCAGTCATTCTGATCGTGCCTGATCAGATGTCGTATTCCATGGAGCTGAGCTTATCGGTGAACTTCGGCCTGAATGGCTTGATCCGAGCTCAAGTATCAACTTTCAAGCGGCTTGCGTGGCGTGTGCTGCAGGAGACGGGCGGCATTACGCGGAAGGAAGTCGACGGGTTCGGCTACAGGATGCTCGTCCGGAGCGTATTGGAAGAGAACCGGGAAGAGCTGAAGCTGTTCAAGCAGGCTGCGAATAAGAGAGGCTTCACGGAAAGAATCGGCGATCTTATGAAGGAGTTCAGCCGCTATTGCCTTGACCGGGAAACGTTGGCCGAATTCCGCCAGCAGCTGGCCGTTGCCGACGCCCCGCGCACTTTGCAGGACAAGGTGAGCGATCTGTCATTACTTGTATCAAAGATCGAGGAACGTCTCGGTACGTCCTATGTCGATAGCGAGGGACATTTGGCGTTGTTGACGTCCCAGATAAAGCACTCGGAACTTATAAAAGGCGCAGAGATTTATATAGATGGATTTGAGAGTTTCACGGCAAGGGAATATGAAATCATTACGGAACTGATGAAGCATGGGAATCGGGTGACGGTCGTCTTGCCGATGGAATCCGATTTGTCGGGACATGCAGATCATGAACTGTTTTTCAATCCTGTCCGTACATCAATGAAGCTCCGGGAGATTGCTCGCAATGAATCAGTCGAAATCGAAGAGGGGATCCATTTGGAACAGCCCCTCCGATTCAATAATGACGAGCTTCGCCACTTCGAGAACGAGTTCGAAAAATATCCGCCGAAGGAAAGACCTTCCGTTGGGGCGGTTTCATTGATCGAAGCGACGGATCGACGGGCGGAAATCCATGCGGTGGCAAGGAATATCCGCGAACTCGTCATGAAGGGCGGACGATATAAGGAAATCTCGATTTTATACCGGCAGCCTGACAAATACGATGAGCTCATTGAAACGATATTTTCACAATACGATATCCCGGTGTTCATCAGCCGGAAAAAGCCGATGCTCCATCATCCCCTCATCGAGTTTTCAAGGTCTGTCCTGGAAGCTGTTACATCGGGCTGGACATATGAATCGATATTCCGCGCGGTTAAGACAGATCTGTTCTTTCCGCATCGGGAAGATAAGCTGCTTTGGCGTGAGCGGGCGGACCGTCTCGAAAACTACGTGCTTGCCAATGGGCTCTATGGCAATCGATGGTTCGATGAAGCAAGATGGAAAGTGAAGCGGTATCGCGGGCTGGAATTGCATACGACTGTGCAGACCGATGAGGAACTTGCGCTCGAGCGGGAGTTGCATCTGATCCGGGACCTGATCCGAGAGCCGCTTGCGCAATTGGAAGGCAGGCTGAAACGTTCGAAAAGTGGCCGCGATGTCGCGGAAGCGCTGTTTTTATTCATGGAATCGCTGCAAGTATTCGATAAGATCATTGATTTGCGCGCTGATGAAGAGCGTGCGGGCCGCCTGCTGAACGCGACGGAGCATGAACAGGCTTGGAATTCATGGATCAATGTCCTTGACCAGTTTGTCCTCATGTTCGGGGATAAGGAGATGGATCTTAAGGAAGCTGCGCGGATCTTGGATGAAGGGTTCGATACGCTCGAGTTCACGCGCATTCCGCCATCGCTCGATCAAGTGACAGTGACGACGATCGAGCTTGCGAGTCTCATGGAAATTGAAGTGGGATTTGTCATCGGCGTCAATGACGGTGTTTTACCTCAACGGATTGACTCGGAAGGGCTCTTGTCGGACTCGGACAGGGAATGGTTTGCGATGAGCGGCATCGAGCTTGCTCCATCCTCTAAAATGAAGCTTATGGATGAATCCTATATGGCCTACCGGGCATTCACATCGTCGAGGGACAAGTTTTTCATTTCCTATCCGATCGCGGACGAAGAAGGGAAATCATTGCTGCCATCGCTTTATATCTCGCGCATACAGCAGGTTCTGCCGGGGATCGGGCTGCAGTTGGCAGTGACGGATCCGTCCGAATTGCTGAATGAAGAAGAGCAGGCCGATTATATACTCCACCCTCGAACTGCGCTTCCGTACGTATCGATGAAAGTGAAGGAAGCGGAGCAGACCGGCGAGCTTGCAGCCGAATGGCGGGCGGTTCTCGCTTATTACGAGGATGATCCTTTATGGTCTTCGGTCCTTCAATACATTACGAAGCCGATGCATGACCGCAATGAAACGGAGCGGCTTACGCCAGCTATTACGGAAGGCTTGTATGGCAAGACGTTCGTATCAAGCGTTTCACGGATCGAATCGTATTACAGCTGTCCGTTCCAACATTTCGCTTCGTATGGACTCGGCTTGCAGGAACGGATGGAATTCACACTTGAAGCGCCGTCGATCGGGGATTTATTCCACGCCGCGCTGAAATGGGTATCCGATGAAATGAACCGGACAGGCAGGTCATGGACGGAGTTATCTAAGGAGCAATGCTGGCAATTGGCGAGGGACGCGATGGAGCATATTACGCCGATGTTCTTTAACCGCATTCTATTGTCAACGAGCCGCTATCATTACATCCGCCGAAAATTGACGCATATCGTGATGCGAACGATTTTTGCACTTGGCAAACAGTCGACAAAGAGCATGTTCCGCCCGATTGCAATCGAAGCGGCGTTCGGACCGGGGGAGCAATTGCCGCCTCTTGAAATTCCGCTGCGCCGGGGCAATCAAATGAATTTACGCGGCAGGATTGACCGGGTTGATGCGACCGAAATCGACGGAAAGAATTATGTGCGCATCGTCGACTACAAATCGTCCTCGAAACAGCTCGATCTGACCGACGTCTATTACGGCATCTCCTTGCAGATGCTGACGTACCTCGATGTCGCCGTCGAACATGCGGAGGAGTGGATCGGCTTCAAGGCGGATCCGGCGGGTGTGCTCTATTTGCATGTCCATAACCCGATGATCCGTACGGAGCTTGAGATGACAGAGGATTTAATTGAAGAAGAGATTTTGAAATCGTATAAAATGAGGGGCTATTTGCTGGATGACCCCGAAGTCGTCATGGGGATGGATGCACAGCTCGGCAAGACGTCGACTGTCATTCCGGCTGCATTGAAGACGGACGGGACGTTTACGAAAGCTTCGAAAGTGTTGTCGACGGATGATCTGCAAATCGTCCGCAAGTTTGTGAGGCAGAGACACCGGCAGGCAGGGGACGGGATGCTTGCGGGGGATGCGCGCGTGTATCCGTACCGTTTGAAGGATAAGATGCCTTGCCAATATTGCTCGTACCGTTCGGTGTGTCAGTTTGACCCGACAGATCCCGAGCAGAAATACAGGCATTATGACAGCCTGAACCCGGAAGAATCCCTTGAAAAGATGCGGAAGGATGTGAATGAAGATGGACATTCCAGTTAAACCGGCGGACGTTACGTTCACGGATGCCCAGTGGAAGGCGATCTGGGCAACGGGGAAAGATGTGCTCGTGTCAGCTGCGGCAGGCTCCGGGAAGACGAAGGTGCTCATTACACGGATGATCGAAAAAGTGTTAAGTGAACATAGTCCGATCGATGTGGATGAACTGCTCGTCGTCACGTTCACAAACGCTGCGGCTGCGGAAATGCGCCACCGGATGGCGGAAGCGTTGGAAGAGGCAATTGCCGCTAATCCGGACTCCATTCATTTGCGCAGGCAGCTGAGTCTGTTGAATAAAGCGCAGATTTCCACATTGCACTCCTTCTGTCTGAACGTTGTTCGCCAATATGCATATTTGATCGACATAGATCCGGGGTTCCGCATCGCAGATAGCACGGAAGCGGCATTGCTGCGGGACGATACAATCGGTGAAGTGCTGGAGGATGCTTATAATGCAGAGAATCCGGAAGCGATGTACCGGCTTGCGGACAGCTTCACATCGGACAGGAACGACCAGTCGATCGAGACGCTGATTGACAGGCTGTACGACTATTCGCGGGTGCATCCTTCTCCGGAAAGATGGCTCCGGATGATCCCGATGCAATATGAACTCGATGATGAAGTGACAATTGACGAGCTTGATTTCATCGGTCCGTTGAAGACGGCGATCCGCCACACGCTCGAGGAAGCAATCCATCTGACAGAGGATATGAAGCGGATCGCATTGATGCCGGAAGGTCCCGAACCGTTAGCTGCGACAGCCGACGCTGATCTGCAATGGATAAGGGAAGCGAAGCGCAGGATTGAAGAGGGGACTTGGGAAGATACGTATGCGTTCTTCGGCTCTCTCACATGGGTGAAGGCAGGCACGATCCGAAAGAACACTTGCGATGAGGAATTGGCAAAACGGGCGAAAGCGCTCCGCGATTCCGTAAAGAAAATCGTAAATTCATTGAAAGAATCGTATTTTACAAGGACACCGAAGCGCCTATTGGACGAAATCCGTCTAATGGCACCGATGATGCACACGCTTGTCGGGCTCGTCATCGAATTCGGGAAGAGATATGGCGACGTAAAGATGGATCGCGGTCTTGTCGACTTTTCGGATTTGGAACATTTTGCATTGCAGATTCTTGCCATGGAGAAGGACGGGGAACTTGTACCGTCCGACATCGCAGTTGATTATTTAAACAGATTTGCGGAAGTCCTTGTCGATGAATACCAGGACGTCAATCTGCTGCAGGAAGCAATCATCCAATTAGTGAAGCGCGGCAGCGAGTCGGACGGGAATCTGTTCATGGTCGGCGACGTGAAGCAGTCGATTTATCGTTTCAGACTGGCGGAACCAGGGTTATTTCTTGGGAAATATAATCGTTTTATGTCGGATGATGGCGAAAATGGGCTAAAAATCGACTTGAATGCTAACTTCCGGAGCCGGAAGGAAGTGTTGGACGCGACAAATTTCATCTTTTCTCAAGTGATGGGGGAACGGGTCGGCGAAGTCGAGTACGATGAAGCCGCCGCATTGAAATATGGTGCCCGTTATCCGGATAAGGAGTCCCCGGCTGCATTGACGTTACTGTATGAAGCTGACGAAGAGGACATGGAAGACGAAGCGACAGAGCTGACAGGGCAAAGTTTGAAAAGCTCGCAGGCGGAAGCAAGATATATGATCCGGAGAATCAAAGAGCTGATGGCTTCGGGCGCTGAAGTGACGGATGCGTTCACGGATAAACGGCGACCGCTCGAATACCGGGATATCGTCATTCTAATGCGCTCGATGACATGGTCGGGAGAAATAGCGGAAGAGTTCAAGCTTGCGGGCATCCCAATCTACGCAGAATTGTCGCGCGGTTATTTCGAGGCGATCGAAGTGATGATCATGCTAAACACGCTGCGAGTCATCGACAATCCGTATCAGGATATTCCGCTCGCCTCTGTCCTTCGTTCACCGTTTGTCGGCATGACGGAAAACGAGTTGGCGCAAGTCCGGCTAACGGCGAAAAACAAACCATTCTACGAGGCGCTGAAATTGTTCATGGCAACGGGCGGGGCGGGGATTGCTGCAGAAACGCAAGTGAAAATGCAACGGTTCTTCCTCATGTTCGAGGATTGGCGCAATCTTGCTAGACGCGGTTCATTATCTGAGCTCATTTGGCAAGTGTATGCCGATACGCACTATTATGAAATGGTCGGCGCAATGCCGAACGGGAAGCAGCGGCAGGCGAATTTACGCGCACTGCATGACCGTGCCATCGATTATGAAAAGACGTCATTCCGCGGGCTTTTCCGCTTCCTCCGGTTTATCGACCGGATGCAGAAACGAGGAGATGATCTTGGCGCTGCCCGTTTCGTCAGCGAGACGGAGGATGTCGTCCGGATTATGACAATCCACTCATCGAAAGGGCTCGAATTCCCGTACGTGTTCGTCGCGGGGGCGGGCAGGCAGTTCAATAAGATGGACTTCAATGAACCTTACTTATTCGACCAGCATTTCGGTCTGGCGGTGAAGGCGATTGACCCTGAATTGCGCATTACATACACATCCCTCCCATTCCTAGCGATGAAAGAGAAGAAGGAGCTTGAAATGCGGGCGGAGGAAATGCGCGTGCTGTATGTAGCGATGACGAGGGCGAAAGAGCATCTTGAATTGATTGCCACCGTCAAGGATATTGAAAAGGCGATCGGCAGCTGGCAAGACGCGCAGCTGATCGAGGCGGGCGAAATGCTGCCAGAATATACACGATCGCGCGCAAACGGTTATTTGGATTGGATCGGGCCGGCCATCGCACGCCATCCGGATTTCGAGAAATTCGGTTTCATGTATGGAGGCCGTCCGGTTGACGATCCTTCTAAATGGGAAATCGCAGCGTATCCAGTCTCTTCATTCCTGATGACGGAAGAACAGGAGGAAGAATCTGTCGATAGACCTGTGCCGACAACGACCGAAACTGTCATCGACGCGGATTGGTCCGATGAGGTGAAACGGAGATTCGACTATGTCTATCCGTTCATGGCTTCCGTTGAAAAGCGCTCCAAGCAGACGGTGAGCGACCTGAAAAGGGTGGCGCTGCTCGAAATGGAACCGGACTTCGACGACTTCTTCTCGACGAAGGATGATGAAGTGAGCACTCCTTATTTACATGACCGCCCTGCATTCATGCAGTCAAGGGCGTTATCGCGGGCGGAAATTGGTACTGCGATGCATACGATCATGCAGCATATCGATCTGTCGAAGACCCATACAGTCCAAGACGTGGATCGGTTCGTCACGGAGTTGACGGCGCGCCAATTATTGACGATGGAAGAAGCGAATGCAGTCGATGAAAGGGCGGTCGTCCGATTCTTCGAGACGCCGCTTTACAAGAGGATGTCCGGATCTCCAAGAATGCTCAAGGAAGTGCCGTTCACGTATGCATTTAACGCAAATGACGGAGATCACCAGATTTTACAAGGGATTGCCGACTGCCTGTTTGAAGAAAAAGATGGATGGGTGCTGCTCGATTATAAGACAGACAGGATCCGTGGAAGATTCCGGTCCGAAGAAGAGATTCAAGCTGAAATGCAAAAGCGGTACGGCATCCAATTGAGTCTTTATAAAAAAGCGGTCGAATCGATCGCGGGAATCAAAATAAAAGAAATGGTCCTCTATTTGTTTGACGGGGCGAGGATTATGCATGTTCAGGAGGAATCGGTTTGAATGTAACACCAACGATTGGAAATCGCATTGAAGCGTTGGATACGTTGAGGGGCTTTGCGCTCCTCGGCATATTCATCGTAAATATGCTCACTTTCCATTCACCTTATTTTTATATCGATGCCCATTCGTACTTCAGTACGCCGAGTGATGTGGCATCTTACAAACTGATCAATATTTTTGTGGAAACAAGTTTTTATCCAATTTTCGCAATGCTATTCGGGTATGGATTGAATATGCAATACGAAAAAGCGATTGCGAATGGTACGTCTTACGTGCCGATGATGGCGAGGCGGCTTGCGATCCTTATGGGATTCGGCCTGATCCATGCGCTGTTCATCTGGTCGGGTGATGTTTTATTCACCTATGCGCTCATGGGCTTCATCATGCTCGCGGTCGTTCGCGTACCGAAGAAATGGCTGCTATGGATTGCGCTCATCGTCTATATGCTTCCGACCTTACTTGTTATCGGCGGCATCTATTTGCTGGAGAAGCTTAATCCTAACCAGTTAATGGAAGGGTTCGTAGACATCCAACGGATCGAATTGGCGATTACGGCGTATGCGCACGGGTCTTACGGCGAAGCGCTCGTTTTCCGAATGACGGAATGGCTCCTCATCGGATTGTCGGGTTCCTTCCTAGGCGTCTTCATGGTGTTGCCATTAATCATGCTAGGAGCCGCGTTCTCAAAGTGGAAGCTGTTTGAACAGGCGGCGGAATTGAAAGGCAAAATTGCTATAGTCGGCCTCATCGCTCTTGCGGTCGGTATTTTCATTAAGTCATGGCCGTATATGGACGGATTTGCCTACCATAATACACTGATCCAGCAGCTGATTGGCGGACCAATTTTGGCGATTGGCTATGCATCTGTCATTATCCTGCTCTGTCAATTGCCTGTTTTCCGAAAGATCTTCCGGCCGATTTCAAAAGCGGGGCGCATGTCATTGACGACATACTTGATGCAATCAATCATTGCAACTCTCCTATTCTACGGTTACGGCTTCGGACTGTATGGAAAAGTGGATTTAGAGACAGGAACAATGATTGCTGTCGGCATTTTTGCCATCCAAGTCATCTTCGCCGAGCTCTGGTTGTTGAAATTCCGGATGGGCCCTTTCGAATGCCTTTGGCGAAAAGGGACGTATGGGAAAAACATGACGAAAATAGAGGAGAAAGGGCAAGCTTTGTAGAAATATAGTTATGTACCTAGAGAATGTTTAATTGAATGAAAAGGTTATCCACATTATAGGGAAGGATGGGCTTGTAAATGAAACTGTTATCGTTCCGGTTTGAAGGAAAGACATTATTCGGTCCGAAAGTGAAGAAAGAGGAAGCGGTCTGGGATGTGAAATCGATTGCCGAAGCATTTGGCGAAACGGATTTCCCTTCAACAATCATCGAAGGCATTGCAGGAGGTTTGGAGTTTGTTGAAAAGGTGAGGAAACTTGCCGAACAAGCTCGGAATAGTGAAAATCCGGAACAATTCAAGTACGCATTCACTGAAATCGAGTGGCTGTCACCGATACCGCGCACACCGAAAAACGTTCTCGGTGTCGGTAAGAACTACGCTGACCATTCCGCTGAAATGGGGTCGGATGCGCCGCCTGAGAAGTTATTGATTTTCACAAAATCGCCAACAGCAATCGCTGCAGATGAGCAGGAGCTCTCGGCGCACGCGGATCTTACAGATAGCCTCGATTATGAAGGCGAATTGGCGATCGTCATCAGCAAGAAAGGGCGCAATATCCCGAAACAGCTCGCGTATGATCACGTATTCGGCTATACGATTGCGAACGATCTTACGGCAAGGGACATTCAGTACGGACATAAGCAGTTCTTCCTCGGCAAAAGCTTGGACGGCGCTTGCCCGTTAGGTCCTTATATTGTTACGAAGGATGAAATTCCGGATGCGCATAATCTTTCGATCGTCACAAAAGTGAATGATGAAGTCCGTCAAAACGGAAATACAGGCGATATGATCTTCAAAATCGACGATGTGATTGCCGAAATCTCGAAATTTGTCACACTTGAGCCGGGTGACGTCATTTTGACAGGCACGCCTGTAGGGGTCGGAAAAGGGATGAACCCTCCGGAATACCTGAAAGCCGGGGATACGGTGAAGATTTCTGTTGAAGGCATCGGGACGCTCGTCAATCGATTTGTATGAGTTCATTTCCTACTCTGGAAAGCTTTTCTATGATAGGATAAATAGGAATTTATTATCGATGAGGTGAACAGTTTGGACTTTTTATCTAGCACGCCCCATTTTCATATTTTCACATGGGTCGTCGGCATTATCCTTTTCCTCGTTGCGGCAGCCATGGCGAACGGAACGAAAGGGAAAAAGATTACCCACATGATTTCACGTCTTTTCTACGTGCTCATCCTGATTTCGGGAATCGCACTCTTCATTAAAGGCATGGATTACGGCAGAGGAATGGAATACGGCATTAAATTCCTGCTCGGCTTCTTGACGATCGGTATGATGGAAATGGTCCTCGTACGTTCCCAAAAGGGGAAGAAAGTGACGACGTTGTGGATTTTGTTCTTCGTCCTCTTATTTGCAACAATGTATCTAGGATTCAGATTGCCGATGGGAATTGATTTTCTCGATACACCAAAAGCATAAAATGAACCAGCAGACCGTCGGCGAACATGCCGGCGGTTTTTTCATTGTTTTACCGTCTTGACTCAGGGCGACAGGCGCCCTTCGCTTTTGTTTATTTCACAAATCCGACTCATTTATTTAGCTCCACAAGGATTTTTCATTCCATTCCGTGGCGGGGAGAGCGCCGTTTTGTTAAAATGGCAAGAGATAGCTCGTTTGAGGAGGCTTTATCGTGAATAGGAAACGTTTGATTGGCGTAACTGCCATTTTTTTATTGTTCATTTCCGCACTAACGCCAGCTGGTGCTGCTGCCAAGTCGGAACACAGTATAATGGATGAAAGCATATATGATCTGTTGGTGGACCGCTTCAATAACGGTGTGGGAAGGAACGACATCGATGTCGATACGCATAAAGGAGATGCCTTCAATGGCGGCGATTTCATCGGTATCCAAGCACGCTTGCAGCATATTATTGACATGGGCTTTACGATGATTTCGTTAGGTCCCGTCTTCAAGACGGAAACGTATGATGGAAACAGAGCGCTGTCCTATACGGAATTGGAGCCGCATTTCGGCACAGAGGAAGAGCTCGGTGCATTAGTGAAAGAAATCCATAAGAAGAAAATGAGAGTAATTGCTGATTTTCCTCTCGGGAAAGTAAGCGCAGAGCATGAATGGGCGAAAGATCAGACCTATAAGTCCATCCATGCCGCAGATGGCACGGTAAATTGGAATCCTGGCGATGCGAAAGTAAAGGATGCTTTGATCGAAGCCGCGATCGATTTCATCACCGCTTATGAGTTGGACGGTATCCGTCTGACGAAGCTTGAAGGGTTCGATGAAGCTTTCTTGAATGAAATGATCGACGCGATCCACAATGCCAAAGATGGTGCTTACGTTTTAACAAATGAAGAAAGCGGAGCCGCGTTTGACTTGAAACCGAGTGATGCAAATATGCAGGCGCTCCGTGAGTCCTTCGTGAGGTTCGATCCAGATTCCTCCCCGATGAATCTTTTCAAAGAAGCCGGGAAGAACGAATTGCTCCAATACGATGACTTGACAGGCCCACGCTTCACGTACGATATCGTGGAAGCCCGGATGTTCCCTCCTACCCGGTGGAAAGTTGCGGCGACTGCACTGTTTACACTTCCAGGCGTCCCCCTCATGACATATGGTACGGAAATCGCGGTGAACGGAAAAGAAGCTCCTGAAAGCCATCCGCTTTTCAATTTCAAGACGGATATGGAATTCAAAGATCTGATCGGCAATTTGAACCTGCTCCGCAATGAGTCGGAAACACTGCGTAGCGGAGACTTCGAAATGCTGCACAACGAAGATGGATTCATCATCTATAAGCGTTCTTCCGAGGATGAAACTTGGTTGATTGCCATTAACAATACATCCAAGACGTCCAATTTAGCGATCCCTGTCGAAAAGATTGGCGAGAACAAGAAATTGCGAGGCGTTTTGGATGGAGATCTCATCAGGGAAACTGATGATGGCATGTTCCACGTCGTTTTGGACAGGGAGCTGGCAGAAGTGTATATCGCGGATGACGATAAAGGCTTCAATACGCCTTACTTGATCGCATCAATTCTCGTCTACGTCATGTTCCTCGGCTTCCTATTCCTCGTCATAAAAAAAGGGCGGGAAAAGAGACGGACGGATAATAAAACAGCATAATTAAAAAAAAGGCCTTTTCGGACGTGGTGGTAGCCATGTCAGAAGAGGCGTTTTTTTATTTGACAGTATTGATATTATTTATTCAAGAAGAAGATTGCAATTGTACCAGGTCCGGCATGGGATCCGATAGCCGAGCCGATCATATGGATTTCCACATCTTTCGGCTGGAACTTCTCTTCAATGAGCGCTTTCATTTCTAAAGCTGTACTTTCGTCATCCCCGTGGCTGATGGCGATCGTCTGCTTCGATAATTCCGCACCGCGTTCTTCGATCAGCTCGAGCATGCGGCGCAGAACTTTTTTACGGCCTCGATGTTTTTCGATCGGTACAAGCCTTCCGCCTTCAACATGAAGCAAAGGTTTGATGTTCAAGAGGCCGCCGATGAATGCGCTCGCCTTCGATACACGTCCGCCTTTCGCCAAATAATCAAGGTCCTCGACTGTAAAAAGGTGCTCCATATGGGCAGCCATGTCACGGATTTTGCGTTCGATTGTCCGGACATCGTCTCCCGCATCCCTCAAGCGGACAGCTTCCTTTACAAGAAGTCCGCATCCAAGTGAAGCGCAGCGTGAATCGATGAGGACGAGGTTCATGTTCGGATTACCTTCTTTTACTTGGTCTTTCATCATCACGCCAGTGTTATACGTTCCTGATAGCTCGGACGAGAAAGCGATATACAATCCGTCTTCTCCGGACTCTGCAAGCTCTTTCCAAGTGGAAAGGAACTTTTCCGGGGAAGCTTGCGATGTTTTCGGATGTTTCCCATTGCGGATGGCGTCAAACACTTCCTTCGAATCAATTTCAAGGACATCATCGCCTTCCTTGTCGTCGATCAAGACACGTAATGGAATGAGCGTCACATCGTTGTCATCGAAAAATGATTTCGGTAAATCTGAACCACTATCAGCAAAAATTCTCATTGTGGATCCCCCTTATATTCTTTTTTATATTTTTTTTGATAATAACAAGCGTTCCTTCAACACTTCTGCAATGCCATCTTCATTATTCGTCAACGTCACTTCGTCCGCAATGGATTTCAGTCTGTCGATCCCGTTGCCCATCGCTACGCCGACGCCCGCGTAATCAATCATTTCAAGGTCATTGTCTTCATCCCCGAAAGCAATGATTCGTTCCTGCGGGATTCCAAGATGTTTGGCGACATGTGAAATACCGACCGCCTTATTCAACCCATGGCGCACGATTTCAATGACAGCCCATGGCGCGCCCCATCGTCTATGGTCGATCGCCTCGGCATAGACCTCGGCCAAATGTCTCCGGATAGGCTCGACATTTTTTGGATCCGCCTGAATAAGCAAACTTGTAGGCTCGACTTGCAATGCCTGTCGGATGTCCCCTTGCTTTATGACTGGGTCTCCGAAGGTGAGAATATCCAATGGCTTTTCATCGTGATATTGCAAGTACACATCGTCCATCACTTCAGCTATTATATTGTGGAAACGGAAATCATGCAGTGCATCTACGACATCATTGACGATAGGGAGAGGAATCGTTTCATGGACATTTTTCCAAGAACGGTCAGTTGGGTTATGCACGAATGCGCCATTGAAATTGACGATTGGAGTCTTCAACCCAAGCTGGCGGTAGTACATCGAACTAGCACGATACGGCCGGCCAGTCGCGATCATCACCTGATGTCCTTGTTCTTCCGCCCGTTTCAATGTATGTGCGGTTTCTTCTGAAATCACTTTTTCATCCGTTAGCAATGTCCCGTCCAAGTCGAGGACAATCAAATGCGGTTTCATAGTTTTGCCCCCTTTTTGGAAAGTTTCTATGATGTATACCCATTTCCTCAATCGCTTCACCTTATATTGTCCAGTTTAGCGTTATCTATCGGAGCAAGTCAAAACATTCCGGAGGGAAACCGTCCTTTTTGTTTTTCTAGTAAAACTTTGGTACGATTTAGAAAAAGTACAGAAGGTGTTTGCATGATAGTAAAAGAAGAAAAGTGGAGCAATATACCATTATTACATATTGTGGATGAACGACACGAAAATAGCAATATACCAACAGTTATCTTCTTGCACGGCTTCACAAGTGCCAAAGAGCATAATTTGCATTACGCATATAATATTGCAAAGAATGGATTTCGCGTCCTGTTGCCCGATGCCCATCTGCATGGCTCGCGGGATGAAGGGTTGGATGAAGTCCAGTTGAGTCTGCGTTTTTGGGAGATCGTCCTGACGTCGATTGAGGAAATGGATGTCCTTCATAAGGAGTTGCAAGATAGAGGCGTCTCCAAAATCGGCATGGGTGGGACTTCGATGGGCGGCATTACGACGCTCGGCTGCTTGACCGCTTATCCGTGGATCGATGTCGCGGCAGTCATGATGGGTGCACCAGGATATGTCGAACTTGCGAAAGCGCAGATGTCCCAGTTTGAACGGCGCGGCTTCAAATTGCCGATCACAGATGAAGAACGGAAATCTTTGCTTGATACACTCGCCATTTTTGATTTGACGAAACAAAGGAAAAAGCTCAATAATCGTCCCGTCTTCTTCTGGCACGGTAAAAATGATGCGACTGTCCCGTTTGAACCGACATTCAATTTCTATAACGCAGCGAAGAAGGATTATGCGGTTGCTTCCGAGCAATTCGAGTTCATGACGGACCCGACGGCTGGACACGCCGTTTCAAGAACTGGCATGCTGCGTGCCGCTGATTGGTTCGCATCTTATTTGAATGAATAGGGTATCCTTGCTATGATGGAGGGAGAACAGATTCGGAAAGGGGAATTTCAATGAATGATGATATGAAGGGCAGCTTGATGGGTGCTCTGGAAAACGTGATCGATCCCGAGCTCGGAATTGATATCGTCAATTTGGGGCTTGTTTATGATGCGGAGCTTGATGAAGAAGGCACTGCCAAAGTGACAATGACATTGACTTCAATGGGTTGTCCGATGGGGCCGCAAATCGTTTCCAACATTAAACAGGAACTGATGGAATTGCCTGAAGTGAAGGACGCGGACGTCAATATTATTTGGAACCCGCCATGGTCAAGGGATAAGATGTCACGCTATGCGAAAATGGCGCTCGGCGTACGATAATAATACGTTGCTTGAACAAGAAAAAGGTTGTTTGACTTATGTCAGGCAGCCTTTTTTTGTTGTGTTTATTCCCATCGGTACAGGGAAAATTAAGCATGCGGAATGCTTTACTTGTTGGAATAAAAAGCATATAATTTAATTAATCAAAGATAGTCAAAGTCAAACTTATGAGGTGAATGCATATGAGAATGGATGGCGTACAAGAAGACCAACGTACACCACTTGAACAATTTGGCCGAAATCTCGTTGAAGATGTGAAGAACGGCAAAATGGACCCGGTAATTGGGCGGGATGAAGAAATCCGGAATGTCATTCGAATTTTATCGAGAAAAACGAAAAACAATCCTGTACTTATCGGGGAACCTGGAGTCGGGAAGACGGCGATTGTTGAAGGGCTTGCCCAACGGATCGTCAAAGGCGACGTGCCGGAAGGTTTGAAGGATAAGCAGATTTACGAACTCGATATGAGCTCGCTCATCGCCGGCGCGAAATACCGCGGGGAATTCGAAGAACGGTTGAAAGGCGTATTGAAACAAGTGAAGGAAAGTGATGGGGAGATCATCCTTTTCATCGACGAAATCCATACGATTGTGGGCGCGGGGAAGACGGAAGGCGCGATGGATGCGGGCAATATGTTGAAGCCTATGCTTGCGCGTGGAGAGCTGTATTGCATCGGGGCGACAACGCTTGACGAATATAGAATGTATATCGAGAAGGACCCTGCATTGGAACGCCGCTTCCAGCAAGTGCTCGTCCGTGAACCTTCCGTGGAAGATACGATTTCCATCCTGCGCGGCTTGAAAGAACGTTTTGAGCTACATCATGGAGTTCGCATCCATGACCGCGCATTGGTTGCTGCCGCCACATTATCGGACCGCTATTTGACTGAACGGTTCATGCCGGACAAGGCAATCGATCTAATGGATGAAGCGAGTGCAATGATCCGTACGGAAATCGACTCAATGCCTCAAGAACTCGACTCGGTCACACGCCGGATCATGCAGCTTGAAATCGAGGAGCAGGCATTGAGGAAAGAGACGGACGCGATCAGCCAGACGCGTCTTGAAGCGCTCCGTGCCGAGTTGCAGGAGCTGAAAGATTCTTCCGCTGGCATGCGGGAACAGTGGAACAAAGAGAAAGAAGCGCTGCGCGGCATCCAGGAAAAGCGGGAAAAGCTTGACCGGTACCGCCGTGAGTTGGAGGACGCACAGAACCGTTTTGATTTGAATAAAGCGGCTGAACTCCAATATGGCAAGATTCCTGAGCTTGAGAAACAGCTTCATGAATTGGAAGCGTTACTTGTCACTAACTCCGATAGCCGATTGCTTCGGGAGGAAGTGACGGAGGATGAAATCGCGATAATCGTCGCTCGCTGGACGGGCATCCCTGTTACGAAGCTCGTCGAAGGGGAGCGGGAGAAATTGCTCCGTCTTCGTGAGACGCTGGAAGAAAGGGTAATCGGTCAGGATGATGCCGTCCAGCTCGTTACGGAAGCGGTGTGGCGCGCACGTGCGGGTATTAAGGATCCTGACAAGCCGATCGGATCATTCCTGTTCCTCGGTCCGACCGGGGTAGGGAAGACGGAGCTTGCGAAAACGCTCGCTGCAACGTTATTTGATTCGGAGGACCATTTCATCAGGATCGACATGTCCGAATATATGGAGAAGCATAGCGTGTCCCGGCTCGTCGGGGCGCCTCCAGGCTATATCGGCTACGAAGAGGGTGGACAGCTGACGGAAGCGGTGCGCCGCAATCCGTACTCAGTCGTTCTTCTGGATGAAATCGAGAAGGCGCATCCTGATGTCGCAAATATATTGCTTCAAATTTTGGACGACGGCCGCATAACGGATAGCCAGGGACGACTCGTCAACTTCACGAACACGGTCGTCATCATGACGTCCAATATCGGATCCGCATACTTGCTGCAAGGCCAGTTCGATTCTGATGAGCATGCCGCCGAGGATTTGGTCATGGCGGAACTGCGCGGCCATTTCAAACCGGAGCTGCTGAACCGGATGGACGACATTATCATCTTCCATTCATTGTCAGGCGACTCGTTCCGTTTGATTGCCAAGAAGTTGCTTGAGAACCTAGTGAAGAGGCTGGATGAACAGGAAGTCGAGTTGGAATACAGTGACGACGTTGTTGACTGGATTGTCCGGGGAGGTACGGACGCAGAGTTTGGCGCGAGACCGTTGAAACGTTTCATCCAACGCCACGTCGAAACAGCTGTCGCGAAGGAAATCATCAAAGGCGAATTGAGAGATGATGAGAAGTTGGTGCTGCGTATGGAAGATGGAAAGTTGCAGATTGATAAGAATTAATATAAGCCTTGGATGCCGATTCGGATTCGGTGTCCAAGGCTTTTTTTTGAATCGCGCCAGAGAGCGGGTTCTCGCGCTCAATAAACGTCTCTCGCGCTCAAAGAAGCAGCTTCCGCGCTCAAAGAAACGTCTCTCGCGCTCAAAGATGCAGCTTCTGCGCTCAAAGACGTAGCTCCCGCGCTCAAAGAAGTATCTTCCGCGCTCAAAGCCATGCAAATAAAAAAACCATCCACACTGAAGTGAACGGCTTTACGGATGGTCAATAATCTGCGACTTCCCCGTCAGGAGTGATTGCAGTGATGCAAAGGATGATGACTGCCAAGACGATCGAAGCGACAAGTCCCGCTCTGAAGTCGAAAGCCATACCGGCGATTGAACCTGCTACATAGTTAACCATCGTTACAAGTAGAAAAGACCAAACAAATGCCATGATGTATTTCATCGAATTCACCTCATCGTAACTATTTCCTCGTAATCATACCATAGCACGTCCCATCTATAAACAAAATTATGCCTTATCGATATATTCTTTGGCGAAATCGTGTCGACATATTGAAAAACAGTCTGTAATCTTCTATAATTAACACCAGGTACTAATAATAGATGATAAGGAACGGGGTATGTAAGATGAATGCAGGATTGATCGGCATAGGGAAATTTGTTCCTTCGCAAGTTGTCACAAACCATGATCTTGAACAGCGCATCGATACGACGGACGAATGGATCCGTACGCGCACCGGCATTGAAGAAAGGCGCATCGCCGATGATAATACCAATACGTCCGATATGGCGTATGAAGCGGCGGTAAGTGCTATTGAAAATTCGGGCCTCCACCCGGAAGACATCGGAATGATCATCGTTGCTACGGTGACGCCGGATCGTCCTTTCCCATCCGTTGCGACTATGATCCAAGAGCGATTAGGCGCGAAAAATGCAGCCGCGATGGATGTGTCAGCGGCATGTGCAGGATTCATGTACGGGGTTGTAACGGCTAAGCATTTCGTTGAGGCAGGAACGTATGAACATGTACTCGTCGTCGGGGTAGAGAAGTTGTCAAAAATCACGGATTGGGAAGACCGCAACACGGCAGTCCTTTTCGGGGACGGTGCCGGTGCGGCGGTAGTCGGTAAAGTGAGCGAAGGCCGGGGAATCCTATCCTTTGAATTAGGAGCCGATGGTACCGGAGGCAAACACCTATACCAAGATAAGTACCTCCATATGAACGGACGTGAAGTGTTCAAGTTTGCAGTTCGTCAAATGGGCGAATCAGCCGTAAGTGTTACGGAAAAGGCGGGTTTGACGACGAATGATGTCGATTATTTGATTCCACACCAAGCGAATATCCGTATTATGGAGGCATCGCGCGAACGGCTCGGTTTGCCGATTGAGAAAATGTCCAAGTCTGTCCATAAATATGGAAACACTTCGGCGGCATCCATTCCGATTTCATTATACGACGACCTGCAGGAAGGCCGCGTGAAAGATGATGATATCATTGTTCTAGTCGGATTCGGCGGAGGTCTAACATGGGGTGCGCTCTGCATTAAATGGGGAAAATAACTTCAGATTACTATATAATAAAGTAAATTAGAGATACACTCTTGAACGAAGCAGTATTAGTAATTAAATTTGTAAAAATGAAGGGGAGTTTTCAATAATGGAAAGACGTCGTGTAGTCATTACAGGAGTTGGAGCAGTTTCTCCAGTAGGAAATTCCGCAGAAGAATCTTGGGAAGCGGTATTGAACGGAAAGTCCGGAATCGGCCCGCTCACAAGACTGGACAGTGAACAATTCCCGGTAAAAGTTGCTGCGGAAGTGAAAGATTTCGACATCGAAGAATACATCCCGCGGAAAGATGCGCGGAAGATGGACCGCTTCACGCACTATGCGCTCGCAGCATCCATCATGGCAATGAAAGATGCGAATCTTGAATTGGATGAAGAGACGGGATTGCGTACAGGTGTTTGGATCGGTTCAGGCATCGGTGGCATGGAAACACATGAGCAGCAGTTCAAGACGTTCCAAGAAAAAGGATACCGCCGGGTCAGCCCGTTCTTCGTTCCAATGATGATTCCTGACATGGCTTCAGGCCAAGTGTCAATCCATCTGGGCGCGAAAGGCATCAACTCATGTACAGTGACTGCTTGTGCATCGGGTACGAATTCAATCGGTGACGCATTCGAAGTCATTAAACGCGGAGATGCAGACGTCATGATCACGGGTGGTGCAGAAGCTCCGATCACGACGATGGCAGTAGCAGGCTTCTGTGCAAATACAGCATTGTCACTGAATCCGGATCCGGCAACAGCTTCACGTCCATTTGATAAGGAAAGGGATGGCTTTGTCATCGGTGAAGGCGCGGGTATCCTCATTCTAGAGGAATACGAGCATGCAGTGAAACGCGGCGCCAAAATCTATGCGGAAATCGTCGGGTACGGTTCAACAGGAGACGCCCACCATATCACCGCTCCAGCTCCTGAAGGTGAAGGCGGAGCACGCGCAATGCGTCAAGCAATCGATGAAGCGGAAATTAGCCCGGACAAAATCGATTACATCAATGCACACGGAACGAGCACGCCGTATAACGACCTGTTCGAAACGCTTGCAGCGAAAACGGTCTTCGGAGAACATGCATATAAGCTAGCAATGAGTTCGACGAAATCGATGACGGGACATCTGCTCGGCGCTGCCGGAGGATTGGAAGCAATCTTCACGGTGAAGGCATTGCAGGAAGGGATTCTTCCACCTACAATGAATTACGTGAATGAAGACCCTGAATGCGATCTCGACTATGTCGTCAATAAAGCTAGGAAAGCGGACATCCAGTATGCGATGAGCAACTCCCTCGGCTTCGGGGGACACAACGCTTCACTCGTATTCAAGAAAATATGATCGTATAGATAAAAAGCTCCCCATTTAGGATTCTTCTAAATGGGGAGCTTTCATTCATACAATGGAAGAAAAGCAAAAGGGCGATGTATAGATGACACGTATCTTCTTCTTCCTCATCAGTTACGGACTCATAGTCATTACGACTACACATATGATCTTCTATTTTAATTATCTATCGCTCGGCTATAGCTGGAAGCAGATCCTGCTGTTCATTATCCAAACGGCCGACTTCACGCTTTTCGTCATGGCAGTCATACTCCTTGCCATTACCGTCTTCTTCCGAGCCCCATCGCAGACTCCATTTTTTTAAGCGTTGCGGACGCAATTGCATTCGCTTTCTCGGCTCCGCGATCAAGATGGACATCAAGCTCAGAAGAGTTGAGAAGCTCTTCATAGCGTTCTTGAATCGGCGTAAGGTGTCCGATCACAGCCTCAGCGACACCCGTTTTGAATGCGCCATAGCCAAGCCCTTCGTATTTCGATTCAAGATCGGCAATCGAGATGCCGCTTAATGCCGATTCAATTGTCAAGAGGTTCGAAACACCCGGCTTGTTCTCTACGTCGAATTTCACGATGCCATCCGAATCAGTCACTGCACTTTTGATTTTCTTTTCAATTTCCTTCGGCGTATCCAATAGCGAAATCGTCCCTTTTTTATTCGGATCGGACTTGCTCATTTTCTTTAATGGGTCTTGCAATGATTTGATGCGCGCGCCATTATTCGGTATGCGCACTTCCGGGATGGTGAGCACTTCGCCGTAGCGTCTATTGAAGCGCTCTGCCAAGTCCCTTGTCAATTCGACATGCTGTTTTTGGTCATCTCCGACTGGCACGATGTCGGTATTGTAAATGAGAATATCCGCAGCCATCAAAGGCGGGTATGTGAGAAGTCCGGCAGATACGCCTTCTTTCCCGTCGGATTTGTCTTTGAACTGGGTCATCCGCTCAAGCTCTCCGATATAGGAGATGCATTGCATCATCCATCCGGCTTGGGCATGCGCTGGCACTTCCGATTGGATGAACAGGAGCGACTTCTCCGGATCGATGCCGCTGGCGATATAGATGGCAGCGAGCGAACGGATCGTCTTCGCCAATTCAGCCGGATCTTGCTGTACGGTGATTGCGTGCTGGTCGACGATGCAGAATCGGCAGTCGTATTCGTGCTGCAGCTCCGTAAATTGCTTAAATGCCCCGATGTAGTTCCCTAATGTCACTGTCCCTGTGGGCTGAACGCCCGAAAAAATTGTTTTCATCAAAATTCCTCCTCTGAAAATAAAAAAACATCAGCCATCCCTAAAAAAGGGACGACTGATGTGAATCAACCGTGGTACCACCCGAATCAGCCTGCAAGCTGGCCACTCAAACCCCTTAACGCGGGGACACGTGAAAGGCTACTGGATGATGAATGAACATCTTTTTCGCCAATCAAGCTCGGGAACCCAATTCCTCTCGTCCGTCATGCCTGTTCGCACCAACCACAGGCTCTCTTCAATGCCGCGACAAGAATACTCTTTCCGTCTTCGCTTTTCGTAATAGTTGTCAAAAGTATAATACGGCTTGAAGAATAAAGCAAATAAAAAATCTAATCGGTTCTTTACTATATGCGATCGCTAGCTTTCTATGGATGATTCGACAAAGAAACAGGTTTTTCGATAGGAAATCAAGGGAATAGATGACTTTGCCTATTCATATATTTTTTGCTTTGATAGAATGAGTGAAAGAGAGAGGATGTGTCAGATGAAAAAAATGAAATGGGGTTGCTCGTTAATGCTTGCGAGTGCATTGGCTATGCCACTGGCGGTCCAAGCGGGTGAGACAAAGTCCGCTATTGAATTTGCTGAACGTACATATGGTTTTGAAGAGATAGACGAGGGGATCGTTGCCAGCTCGAAATTATATACGTATGATTCGGGACTCGTATTTGACTATCCTGACGCAGTGCGGGGTGTTTACGTGACGGGGCATTCGGCGGGGGGATCCGCGTTCGAGAGATTACTGAAGTTGATTGATTCGACGGACTTGAATGCGATGGTCATCGACATTAAAGACGACTTCGGTTATTTAACATATAAGCCGCAAGAGGGTTCGCCGTTATTCAAAATGGGCATTGGGCAACCATACATAAAAGATCCGAGGAAGATGTTAGAGACGCTTGAGGAGCGGAAGGTCTATCCAATCGCAAGAATTGTCGTGTTCAAAGATAGCGTTCTCGCGGAGCAACGCCCCGAATTGTCATTCATGGATGGCGATAAAGTGTGGAAGAACGGCAGGGGCGAGTTCTTCGTCAATCCGTTTATGAAGGAAGTATGGGATCATAACGTCGACATCGCGATTGAGGCGGCGAAGATGGGATTCAAGGAAATCCAGTTCGATTATGTCCGATTTCCGGAAGGATTCGAAAAACGGCATGAAACGTTGAAATACTCGATGGATGACTATAAAGAGTCAGACCTAGATCCGGTTCAGCGCAGAGTCGAAGCGGTGACGGATTTCGTGGCATATGCACGAGAGCAGTTGAAACCTTATGACGTGGACGTTTCGGTTGATATTTTCGGCTACGCGGCTACATTGCCCGAAGCGCCTGGCATTGGGCAGAACTTCTCCAAGATTTCCGAGAATGTAGATGTCATTTCCTCGATGATTTATCCGAGCCATTGGACATCTTATTTTGGTATTGCGAAGCCTGATCTTGAACCTTACCGCCTTGTAGCGGAATATGCGAAGGTGGAGAATGCCAAGCTGGGTGCGCTTGATAATCCGCCAGTTTCCCGTCCTTGGCTGCAGGATTTCAGTGCACCGTGGCTTGGGAGTGGGAATTATCTTCGCTATGGGAAAGAAGAGGTCGAAGCGCAAATCAAAGCATTGAAAGAAAATGGCATTGATGAGTTCCTTTTATGGAATGCGAGGAATAAATATACAGAGGGCGTAGACTACACGCCCTAATCTTCTTCCGGGAGCCTGAGGTAAAAGGTTTCCGGAGTTTTTTTGATGTATATTGAAACTTTTCAGGCTTCTATGCCGTACTACTAGTTGTGGAGTGATATTTTTCATTCGAAGAATTCTAAATGAGAAAAGAATAATTTCAGTCATTGATGTTTAAACTTTTCTTCCACCGGGTATAACAGTAAAGAAGTGTTAAAGTACATAGTCGAAGGAGCTGTAAACCCTATAATATTGCGGAATTGTGACAACTAAACCATCTGTTCCACTTTTTTGTGAAAAAGTGTATTCATTGAGAATGAATATGTGTATAATAGGAGTTAAGCTTATTACTTTAAAATAATTCTAATTTAATTTTTCTAAATATAAGATAGTTAGCCGACTGAAAGGAAGTGTCAGCGAATGGGAGTTACATTATTTACCTCACCAAGTTGCACATCATGTAGAAAAGCAAAGGCATGGTTGGAAGAGCACGAAATTCCGTACTCTGAACGTAATATTTTCTCTGAACCGTTGAATATCGACGAAATCAAACAAATTTTGCGGATGACAGAAGATGGAACAGATGAAATCATCTCGACGCGCTCCAAGATTTTCCAAAAATTGAATGTAGACGTGGAAAGCCTTCCACTGCAACGCTTATATGAATTGATTCAAGAACATCCGGGCCTATTAAGAAGACCAATCATCCTAGATGAAAAAAGGCTTCAGGTAGGGTATAATGAAGATGAAATTAGACGCTTCCTACCTCGGAAAGTAAGGGCCTATCAGCTTCTTGAAGCGCGGCGTATGGTAAACTAATAGTAGACATAATATAGCTGATAGGGAGTTGACAGGCATCCTGCCAATCCTATCAGCTTTTTAATTTCCCCTTGCTTATCATGCTGATATTCTCTACAATGCTAGTAACATAATTCAGCAAAATTCAACTGAATTATGACGAGACGTAATTGATTATTATCGGTCCACCTGAGGATAACCCTTTCAAAACCTTCGGGGTGGTCATATGATAAGTATAAGCATTGCAGGTTTATTGCAAAAATAACGAAATAGGCATAAGCCTGTTCGTAAGGAAGGGAGAGAAAAGGGATGGAAATAGAGCGAATCAATGATAATACCGTAAAGTTCTACTTATCGTATATCGACATTGAGGAACGAGGCTTTACACGGGAAGAAGTTTGGTACAATCGCGACAAAAGCGAGGAGCTCTTCTGGGAGATGATGGACGAAATCAACGATGAGACCGAATTCGAAGTGGAAGGTCCATTATGGATACAAGTCCATGCGATGAATAACGGAATTGAAGTAACCGTGACGCGGGCGCAGATAACGGACAGCGACGAATCGGATGCCCAGCTAAGCATGGATGATGCCCGAAAGACGTTCGAACCGGATCCCAGCATATTTGCCGATTCCGAACAGCTTATGAATGAATTGAACGATGATCCTGTTGTATGGACGTCCGATATGTTCGTCTTTGAAGAGTTCGAAAACCTCATTCCGCTGTCAAATATCATTCCCCCATACGCAGTTGAATCATCTCTCTATTCGTTTGAAAATAAATTCTATCTATACGTAATTTATGATGAATCGAAAATGGATGATGACGATAAATCCGATTTCTGCAGCCTCATTTCAGAATACGGCTCCTTATCCCAAGTGACGATCCACCGCCTAGAAGAGTACGGCAAAGTCATTATGGAATCTGACGTATTGGATACTGTGAAAAAATACTTCGGCTAATATTAACATACACACTGTTCCCTGAATGATATTGGGGAACAGTTTTTTTATTATCAATCAATCACGCATAAAATCGAAAACTCACGCATAAAACCCTCTAAAAACGCATAACTCGTCAGAAAACCTCATAAATTAATTTATTCACGCATAAAACCCTATAATCACGCATAAACCGTGCAAAGTACTCAAAAACCGCGAAATTCATAATATTTGAAATAAGAAGCCCCATTCCTTACAATACAATAGAAAGGAGTGAGCGCTATTTTAACAGCTTGTTCAGATGAAGGGAAAATGATTATTTTATCCCCGGAACTGGAACGGCATGAGCTGCGAAGGTGGCGGCAGACCCGTACGTTTTATTGCCCGCAGTGCAAAGGGCCTGTCCAGTTGAAAGTCGGCGACATCGTCATTCCGCATTTTGCGCATCGGAAAGACACAGCTTGCAGCAGATCGTTTTCCGAAGGGGAGTCCCAGCGGCACTTGAACGGCAAGCGGCTATTGTACCAGTTTCTATTAACTGGCAAACAGGAAGTCGAATTGGAACCAATGCTTGACAGGATTTCACAGCGTCCTGACCTTCTTGTTAAAACTGGTGGTAAGAGCTATCCAATCGAGTTTCAATGCAGCACCATACCCATCTCTCTTCTGGAAGAACGGACGGAAGGATATCGCAAAGCAGGCATGGACCCTATCTGGATTTTGCATACCCCGGCAAAATTCACAACCCTTCCGGAAGGTGTTGGCATGTTTCAGTTCTCCAAGTTTCAAGAGTGGTTCATCGTCCGTAGATCTCCTAATGACCACCTTCTTCTCACATTTAATCCCCACAATCAAACATTTCACTATTTCAGCAGTCTGCTGCATGTAGCCGGACAACGGTACATCGGAATGCATCGCATTCTTCCTCTCCAATTTCAATTTTTCCCTTTCGCGCGCCCGAAGTCACCCACCGAGACTGAAGTAAGACAATACGCCAATCTTTATGAAACACTTCGTCAGAAAGAACTGCAGAACCGGATCGTATTGAATAGAAAGGGCATTAAAGACTCATTCTTAAGAAGCTGCTATGAAATGAAAATGCTTCCGACCCAACTGCCGCCATGGATTGGTGTGCCCGTTCAGGGAAATTCCGCATTTCGTGAACCGGACGTTGAATGGCAGTTCCGGCTTGTGCACTTCCTAAAACGAAATGAGATACCATATTGGGATGTAGCGCCATATTCAATTGAACGTTTTGTCCGGAGTTTTAGCGGGGATTATAAAGGGAGAGTGATGGCATGCGAGTATTACATCAATTTCTTGAGCCGTTACGGTATCGACTCAATTACGCAGAAGACAGACTTGGTTGAAAATGTTGTTTTGCAAGTCATTTCAGAAAGATTCCTTGCAAAGTAGGGGCGAAATTGAGAGAATGAAAATGATTCGTTTTACGAAGAAAGATGACGGGGAGGATTTTGAATGACGATTGAAACGAAAAACAAAGTATTGACGCGCGATCAAGTGAAAGTTGAAGAAACGTGGCGTCTCGAGGATATTTTCCCGACCGATGAAGCGTGGGAGCAGGAGTTCAAGGAAATTGAAGAGCTTTCTAGGAAGGCTGAATCATTCAAAGGCACGTTGGACCAGGGTGCCGATGCATTGTTCGAAGCGCTTTCCTATCGGGATACGATCTATCAAAGAATGGGGAAACTGTATACGTATGCACATTTGAAAGCCGATCAGGATACGACGAACAGTTTCTATCAAGCGATGGAAAGCCGTGCGAAAACATTGTACGTCAAAATTTCAACAGCGCTTTCATACCTCACGCCTGAGTTGCTGTCCATCCCTGAAGAGGAATTGAACAGTCTCGTAGAAAACAACGATAACTTAAAATTGTATAAGCATGAGTTCGAAGAAATGAACGCTTATCGCGCGCATACCCTTCCCGCCGAACAGGAAGCGATCCTGGCACAGATGGGCGAAGTGACGGGCAGCTCGTCGGAAACATTCAGCATGTTGAACAATGCTGATTTGACTTTTCCGATGGTGAAAGACGAAGATGGGGAAGAGGCTGAATTGTCACACGGACGGTATATCCGTTTCCTCGAGAGCAAAGATGCTCGTGTACGTGAAGACGCATTTAAAGCGATGTACGGCAAATACGGCGAATTCAAAAACACATTCGCCTCCACATTGAGCGGAAATGTAAAACGTAATAACGTCAATGCACGCATCCGCAAGTACTCATCTGCGCGGGAAGCGGCTTTATCAAACAACCACATTCCAGAGCAAGTGTATGATAATCTCGTCAATACAATCAATAAAAATCTAGGATTGCATCATCGCTATGTCGCGTTGCGCAAAAAGGTCCTTGGTCTGAATGAACTCCATATGTGGGACATGTTTGCACCGCTGGTAAAAGACGTGGAAATGAAGATTCCTTATGAGGAAGCTACACAAACGATGCTCGAAAGCTTTCATCCGCTTGGCGAAGAATACACTTCAATCGTCAAGGAAGGACTTGAAAACCGTTGGGTGGATGTCCGTGAAAATAAAGGGAAGCGTTCAGGCGCTTACTCATCAGGATCCTATGGCACAAACCCATATATCCTTATGAATTGGCAGGACAACGTCAACAATATGTTCACATTGGCCCATGAGTTCGGTCACAGTGTGCATAGCTACTATTCAAGGAAGAATCAGCCTGTCAACTACAGCGGTTATTCCATTTTTGTCGCTGAAGTTGCATCTACGGTGAATGAAGCGATTCTAAACGATCATTTATTGAAAACGATCGACGATAAGCAGAAACGCATTTACTTACTGAACCATTGGCTTGAAGGCTTCCGTGGAACGGTATTCCGCCAAACGATGTTTGCTGAGTTCGAGCATCTTATCCATCAGCTCGATCAACAAGGCGTCGCTTTGACAGCTGACAAATTGTCAGAGGAATATGCCGCATTGAATAAGAAGTATTTTGGAGATGCTGTGGAAGAGGATAAGGAAATCGCTCTTGAGTGGGCGCGCATCCCTCACTTCTACTACAATTATTATGTGTATCAATATGCAACAGGCTTCAGTGCCGCGGTTGCGCTCAGCCATCAGATCTTGTCGGAAGGGCAGCCAGCTGTCGACCGTTACATCAATCATTTCCTGAAAGCCGGATCATCCGATTATCCGATCGAAGTTTTGAAAAAGGCGGGTGTCGATATGACGAGCTCGCAACCGATCGAAGAGGCGTGCAAGGTGTTTGCCGAAAGGTTGGCTGAGCTGGAAGAATTGCTTGGATAAGTGAAAAATGACCTGACTAAGCGTTTATAGCGCTTATGTCAGGTTTTTTCTGTTCGGATGTTTAGGGGTTATATTAGTATAGTAATGTGTAAAGCGCTTACATTCGAAAGTTTGAATGCGGAATCGGTATATTAAGAGGGTGGAAGTCTTTAGGTATAGGGTTTAATTCGTAATTAATTTGTGACAGACATGTGAAACTTATTGTGAAATGTTGATGTTACTATTATTTTATGATAAGTTATAGATGTGAAATAAATCACATACCAAACATACACCCCTTTTGTTTGAACGTGAACATTTCTCCCATTCCCTTTGTAAAAGAGCATCCCTCTCCCCCAAGAGTGGATGCTCTTTTCTTTTGTTAAATAAAAATGTTGCTCCGCGTCCAAAGCGAGCCTCTCCGCGTCCAAAGCGAGCGACTCGGCGTCCAAAGCTAGGCGCTTGGCGTCCAAAGCGAGCCTCTCCGCGTCCAAAGCAAGCGACTCGGCGTCCAAAGCGAGGCGCCTGGCGTCCAAAGCAAGCCGCTCGGCGTCCAAAGCGAACCTCTTTACATAGATCTATATAGAAAAAAGCAGATTGCATGGGATTCGAAGACCATGCAATCTGCTTTTAAATTCAACGGCGCTTACGCCATAATGTCATGTTTGTAAGTGGCAGCCTTTCAATCTTTTGGAGAAGAAGCTGCTTTTTCAATTCGCGCTCGGCGGCTTTTTCCGGGATGTTGTAAATTTCAGCGATTTCATTTGTGGAAAGTGAATCGAAACGCTGGAACAATTCATCCAATGTCGGCGGGGCATCTGGTGTAATCTCATAACCGACCATCTCTTCCAAAATCTGTTCGTATATATCGTAGGAATGTAAACCGTTCACCTTCAACCCTTCATCTTCAATATTTTCATTGAAGAAAACGAAGGAAGGTGCGTCTTCAACTTCCATTTCATTCGCCAAATGCAAATCGACCTGCAAGGAACGCAGCACATGATGCGATGAGAAATCGAGGATGAATTCATCGACATCCAATCCGAGGTTTTCCGCTATTTCAACAAGCACTGAAAAGGAGAGGACGTTCCTCTTCTTCAAATATGTGTACTCGAACAGCTTGGATAGAAAACGGAAAGCTGCGCGCTTACCTTGGAACTCCGCCGCTTTCAAGGCGATGCTCGGAAATGCAGGATGGTTTTTAGTACACGCCTTCGCATCGTCCATATTGATGAAGCAACATGAGTTTGTCTTCGTCAAAGAAGTGCGTAGAACGATCTTCAGTGTGAAAAAACGTTCGTATTCAACTTGTAATCTCCTTAGCAATGGCTGGAGTGCCCAGCTGTTCATGCATAACGGATCAACGAAGACGTATATTTCAATGGGCTTTGACAAGGAGGCTGAAGAAGTGGCGCTGCTTTCCAGCAGAGTTTCCCTGTTCACTGCTCATCCCCCTCGCTTCGATTCACCATATGGTTCGCGGTCATGGCGAGCCTATGATAATACACTTCCCGCAAAGGTCCTTCCAAGCCTACATCGTCCATAGCTTCCGCCATACAAGCGAGCCATGCTGTTGCACGTGCAGGAGTTATCGCAAAAGGCATATGACGCGCTTTCATCATCGGATGGCCGTGCTCTTCCGTGAATAAATTCGGTCCGCCTAAATATTGTGTTTGAAATTGTTTCTGCTTGCGTGCTGTTTCCGTCAGATCTTCAGGGAAAATCGGATATAAGTCCGGGTGGACAGCCACTTTTTCATAAAAACGATCGATGAGTTCCGATAATTTTTCAGCACCGATTTCCTCGTAAGGGATCAAAGGTTTTCGTGTCATGTATGCCAATCTCCTTTGTTCTGACTGTATGGACATTTTAACAACGAAACAATTCTTTCACAAACATAATGCCTTCTAGCATAGTGAAATGTTGTCAGATTTCAATGCGATTATAGAAGTTTAGCACTTTGGAAACATATTGTTCAGTTTCCTTGAAAGGCGGTATCCCGCCATATTTTCTGACGTTTCCGGGACCTGCATTATATGCGGCTAATGCCATCTCGACATTGCCAAACTGATCAAGCATTTGTCGTAAGTACTTGGCTCCACCCATTATATTTTGCTCCGGATCGAACCCATCCTTTACACCGAGCAGTTTGGCAGTGCCTGGCATCAGTTGCATCAAGCCCATCGCACCCGCGCCGCTGACTGCTGTGCTGTTGAAGTTCGATTCCTGTTTGATGACGGACGAAATCAGGTTCACGGGCAAGCGGTATGTGTCCGCGGCTCGCTGAATGAAATCACCATAGTCATTATTCAAGACTGAACTTTCACTGCCCGTCGGCCGGGAAGCAAAAACAGCTGAATGGAGGCCTGAGGGCAAATACACATTGTTCGGACCTGAATACTGGAGGTTGTTCATCGACTGAATTCCACCTAACATGCCGAAAGATTGAAATGGAAGGGTCTCCGGTCGTGGAGCGCCGCTCGTCATGCCAGTCAATACATCATTTATCATCATGCTGAATAAGGAGGAAGTTGACTCCTGCCCGTTCGCGAAAGTTTGCACCGAACCTAGTGTCTGCATCGCCTGGATATCCATTACTGTACGAATTGCGCGTGCATCCATTTTGCTACTCCCCTTCTTTAGGACTATCTAAAGTTGCTACTGTATCAAGTATAGCAAGTTCGGGATAAAAACGCATGCTACAGACTGCACCAACAGCTTGCATATGGTAGACTGAACGTAAGATCATTGAAAGGAAGAAGACCTATGCGAATCAAGAACCGAGTGCTAAAAGGGCAAGAGAACAACAACGAAATCCTGTTTGTATTGGACGCGGAAGCTGACCGTCCGACTGGAACTCCTGCAAAGAAAATGATAACCGATTCAGAAGAACATGCATTTGTCTATCTAATGGATGAAGTTGAAGGGTATACATACATACATTTCCCGAAAGATACGTGGCCGTACATGGAAAGGGCATTAAAAACCGGTAACGACCCGCACCTTTTGTGGAACGACGAAAAGATTCCGTTGCCCGGCTTTATAGAGGAGCTGACGATGCTCGTCTATAATATCGAAGGAAACGACAATTATGGAGAGGCATTCACGACTGCAGTGGAGCAGGAATTCGAGGCCTTCCTCCAAAACATCAATCAATAGTTTGGAGGGCTACTCATGAAGGAGTGGAAGCAATTTCTTGAACCATATAAACAGGCTGTTTCCGAATTGAAGGTGAAATTGAAGGGGCTTCGTGCGCAATACGAACTCGAGGGTGTCCATATGCCCGTAGAATTCGTGACGGGACGAGTGAAACCGCTCGCGAGCATCTATGATAAAACCCTTGAAAAGGGAATCCCATTCAAACCTTCAGCGGAGTTGGCGGAAGAACTACCGGACATTGCGGGCCTCCGCATCATGTGCCAGTTCGTCGATGACATCGGAAAAGTTGTCCATACATTGCGGCAGCGGACTGACATGCAAGTCGTTGAGGAAAGGGACTATATTTCACATAAGAAGCCGAGCGGATACCGGTCCTACCATATGATCATCGAGTATCCAGTCCAGACGATCCATGGGGAGAAGTCGATTTTAGCAGAAATTCAGATCCGTACGTTGGCAATGAACTTCTGGGCCTCAATCGAGCATTCCTTGAACTACAAATATCAAGGCGAACTGCCGAACGTCATCAGGCATCGACTGGAAAGGGCTGCGGAAGCCGCTTTCAGGTTGGATGAAGAGATGTCGCTCATCCGCGATGAAATCCATGACGCCCAGCAATACTTCAGCGCATTCAAAGAAACCGCCGATAGGGACTACAGCGACAAGAAACGGAAAAGGGGGGGCTATTATGAAATTCGCGATACAGACGAGAAATGATCCATTGTCGAATCGATTGAAAGATGAGGCTCGGGATTATTTGACCGATTTCGGACTTGTCTTTGATGAAGACGAACCTGATATCGTTTTATCGATAGGTGGAGACGGCACGCTGCTGCACGCCTTCCATAAATATATCCATCGCCTGAAAAATACAGCTTTCATCGGCATCCATACCGGGCATCTCGGATTCTACGCCGATTGGAAGCCCGAAGAGATGGAAAAACTTGTTCTGTCAATTGCGCGGAAGGAATATAACGTCATCGAATACCCCCTTCTTGAAGTGGTCATCAATTACCGTCATTCCGAAAAGGCAGCAAAGTATCTTGCGCTCAATGAATCAACGGTTAAATCCCCTGAAGTGACGCTCGTCATGGACGTGGAATTAAACGGTGTGCATTTTGAAAGATTCCGCGGGGATGGACTATGCATGTCAACGCCATCGGGCTCGACCGCCTATAATAAAGCTCTCGGCGGCGCGATTATCCACCCATCCTTGCACGCCATCCAACTGACCGAAATGGCTTCGATCAACAACCGTGTGTTCCGGACGGTCGGATCACCGCTTATCCTGCCTGCACATCATAGCTGCGTGCTGACGCCGGTCAAGGGACCGGATTTCATGGTGACGATCGATCATTTGCAGCTGTTGCATAAAGACGTGAAGTCGATCGAGTATAAAGTGGCGGATGAAAAGGTGCGTTTCGGAAGATTCCGTCCGTTCCCATTCTGGACGAGGGTCCACGATTCCTTCATCGCAAGTGATGAGTGAAGCGACCATGAATGAAAAGAAGTTCACCCTTGAGTTCATTGTCGAGCAAGATCGGATTTTGCTTCGGGAGTTCCTGCACGGAAGAGGAATCTCGAAACGGACATTAACGGCAGTCAAATATGATGGCGGACGGCTGCTCGTAAACGGATCGGAGCAGACGGTGAGGCATATGTTGAAGGAAGGGGATTCCGTAACGGTTGAATTCCCTCCGGAAGAACCGAGCGTCGGTCTTGTTCCCGAAACTGGCAGTCTGGTAATTGTTTATGAAGATGAAGCGATTCTAATCATCGATAAACCAGCTGGCCAAGGGACAATCCCGTCACGCGATCAGCCGAACGGGACGGTCGCCAATTTCGTTGCTGGAAAGTTCGAAGCCGAGCATGTCCCGTCGACCGTTCATGTCGTGACAAGGTTGGATACCGATACGTCGGGCCTCGTTTGCTTGGCGAAGAACCGGCATATCCATCATCTGCTCAGTGAACAGATGCAGAAGATCGGTTTTGAGCGCAGTTATATTGCGTTCGTGGAAGGGTATGTAAAGAAGGATGCCTTCATCATTGAACAGCCGCTCGGACGGAAAGATGGCAGCATCATTGAAAGGACGGTCCGGCAAGATGGCCAATATGCGAGGACCGATGTCCAGGTGCTCGGCCGCTTTGAACTGGATGGCGTTCAGCTCACGTCCGTATCTTTGAAGCTGCATACAGGGCGGACCCATCAAATACGTGTCCATTTGCAATGGCTCGGCCACCCGCTTACAGGCGATGACTTATATGGGGGGAGCCGTGGGTTGCTTGGAAGACAGGCATTGCATTGCGCTTGCATAGGCTTCCGACATCCGTTGACAAATGAGCCAATGACGTTCATGAGCGAATTGCCTGCGGACTTGAAACAATTGAAGACCGGTTCGGATCAATCAAAATAAGTGAATTTCTCTGGAATGAACGGTTGCTTGGAAGGGACGGAGACGATCTCCATTTCCGGATAGCGGACAGCGGTCAGCTTGCCGCCGAACACGCATCCTGTATCGATATTGACGGTCCGGTTTACGAATCTTGCTTCCTTGACCGGCGTATGTCCGTAGACAATCCAGGCGTCCCCGGAATATTTTTTTGCCCAATCCCTTCTGACAGGTCTGCCGTCGGGTAGCGTTTCACCGGTCGTATCGCCGTAGAGGACGAACGACTGTATTTTATTTGAAAAAGGTTCTCCGATCATCTGTTCACGGATTCCGGCGTGTGCGATAATTAGTTTTCCGTTGTCCAGATTTTCATATAGCGGCAAAGCTTCATAGAATTGCCTGTACCGATCCAAGAAACGCATTTTTCCCTTTGGCTGCAGGGCATTCAATTCCGCCACTGTCGTTTCAAGTCCGTTTTTCTTTTGGACGTTGCTGCCTTTTGCGAGGCGGTAAAGTTTATTGCAATGGTTGCCGGGGGAATAGATGAGTTTATGATTGTCTTGCAGTTTGAACATGAACTCCAGCGTTTTCAACGATGACGGGCCCCGGTCCATCGCGTCGCCCACAAAAGCGAGCTGTCTTCCATCTTCATGGAGCGGCAATCCTGATGTAAGGGTATACCCGAGCTTATCGATGAGCGAAAGCAATTCGTCAAAGCATCCGTGTATGTCACCAATTATATCCAGTTTCATATCAATTCTCCTTTTAGTGATTGTTTTACTCATTATCATACCTATTGCAATGTATTCATGCATGTCGGAGTGGAAAGGAAGGTGCAGCCATGACTGTAAATGAAGAACTTCGTGATGAAAGTATTATCGACGAAGAAAAACTGATAAATTCATTGGAACAGCAAGATATTAAAACATTCCGTGATGAATATTTAATGCTTCACCCATATGACCGAGCTGTTTTCTATGAGAAGGTGGAGCCGGGTCATCGAAAGACGATGTATTTCTTCCTCTCACCGAAAGAGTTGGCGGAAATATTCGAGACAAGTGAGATCGATGAAGATGAATACAAGCAGTTCCTTCAGGAGATGGACACGACATATGCCGCCGAAATGATTTCCCAAATGTTCGTCGACAATGCGGTAGATGTCCTGAAAGAACTTGATAAGGCACAGATTGCCAGCTATTTGACGTTAATGAACAAAGAAGCGGCTGCACAGATCAAATCCCTCTTGCATTACGAAGAGTATACCGCCGGTTCGATCATGACGACGGAATACGTTTCGGTTCCGCAAAATTCGACGGTGCGCTCCGCAATGACAATCTTGCGAAATGAAGCTCCATCTGCCGAAACAATCTATTATGTTTTCGTAGTAGATGAAGATAACCGTCTGACTGGAGTCGTTTCACTTCGTGACCTGATCATTACGGATGAAGATACGTTAATCCAATCAATTATGAATGAACGTGTCGTCAGCGTCCTCGTCTCGGATGACCAGGAAGACGTTGCAAGGATGACCCAGGACTATAACTTGTTAGCGGTCCCAGTCGTCGATTTCCAGCAGCATATGCTGGGAATCATTACAGTCGATGACGTTATCGACGTTTTAGATGAAGAAGCATCCGATGACTATTCCAAACTTGCTGCCGTATCCAACATGGACTCTTTTGACAAAACTTCGTTTGAAGCAGCAAAGAAAAGAATCCCATGGCTGATCATCCTGTTAGTGCTAGGCATGCTGACGGCAAATCTAATCGACTTATTCACGGATACGATTTCGCAAGTCGCTCTACTGGCAGCATTTATCCCATTGATTGCCGGAACCGCCGGTAATAGCGGAACGCAAGCGCTTGCTGTAGCAGTTCGCGGTATCGCGACTCGTGATGTCGAGGATGAAAGCAAGTTCAAGTTGTTATTGCGGGAAGCAGGCACCGGCCTTATAACCGGGCTCGTTTGCGCGATTTTTGTCGTCGGCCTCATATTCATTTGGAAGCATGAATTCATCATCGCATTACTCGTCGGTGCGGCGATTTTCGTTTCCATCTTTGTCGCGACAATTTCGGGATCGTTCATTCCGTTGTTCATGCACCGGATGAAGATCGACCCGGCCGTAGCATCAGGCCCGTTCATCACGACGCTGAACGACGTCATCAGCATTATCATTTATCTTGGATTGGCGACAATGTTCATCAGCAGCCTGTAAAGTCGGGGAAGAGAACTTCATTCCCGATAGGCGCATATACTACGGACAAAAGGGGGAATCAACATTTCCTACAATGAACCGTTGATATTTGTGCAGGGGCCTCCCGTCTTTGTGAAGATGACCGTTTTAGAGGAAGAAAGCACCTCCGTCTTCAACCCGAACGATCTATCGGCGAGGGAGACGATCGACATCATGCCATCCGTTCAAACGGCAAGCCAAGTTGCCAACCCCGCCGTTATGAACAAGTTACGCTATTTGAGCGAACCGTTCCAGAAGCAGGCATATACACCTCTACAATTCAGAGTAGATGGGACTATCGTCAAAGGCGCAATTCACAAAGTAGAGGATAGTATTGTGTGGATCGAATCCGATGACATGATCACCGAAGTAGAAATAGCAAAGATAGAAGAAGTCTTATGGCGCGGGCAGCCATTTGACACGAGATCATGAAAACAAGGCGGACCGGAATATCGGTCCGCCTTGTTTTTATATGGCTGGAGATGATACATGGGCTCAGTTTTTCCATCAAGGGCTCCATTATTTGCATAAAAACGAAAAACTGCCAGGTCGGAGTTCGACCAGGCAGAGTCAGCATCACAGGTTATTCAATCAATCTTCGTCACAATCGATGAAAACGTCTTTTACGCATTGGATAGCACAGAAGCATTTTAGATCAACAGTTACGCAAGTGCCTGTCGCTTCGAAGTTTTCGACTTCGCAAATTGCGTCGAGATCCAGCTTGCCGCCTTTGAACAAGTCGACTTTTCTACCTCTGGCATCACGCGGTTCGAGGACTTGGATTGTTGCGCAGCAATTGTCGAATACGTTTTGAACTCTGAAGAAAATCGAGAAACATGTCGTACAGTCTCTTCGACCTTGTTCGGAGGTTGCGTTCTCACCATCTTCGAACCTTCTTCTTCTCTTGAACATTGCTTTGAATGGATTACCTTTTTCGTCCAATAGCATAAAGACGCGCGTATTGGCTCGTTGTCTAGCAGGGCTTACAAGGCTACCGAGCGGAGTCAGGAAACAATCAGTTCTGCAATCGTCACAATCAAGATCATCGCGAATATCCTGCACGCGCTTAATGGCACGAACAACCTCACAAATGCAATTATCTTGGCGCCGTACATCACTGACTTCTTCATTTCTTCCACATCCCATTCATTCCACCTCCTTTTCTCAACTCCCTATACCTTATGCACTTGAGTGCTCAGGTCTAGGGCAAACATCACGATTGAATAAAAAACTAGTGCGATCACCATACTGTTAAAAAAAGGGGATGGTGACGATTCGTCAAGTAATCATGATGCTTTGTGTACTTCTTCTACTGACCGGATGTATTCCGAATGACTTCAAATTCGAGAATCATACAGATGAAGACGCAAGCAAAGCGGAAGAGTTGTTGAAGAAGGATAATCGCATTAAAGGGGTTGCCGCCCTTTTCCATGACGATCACTTGCTCATTGGAATACGCGTGAAGACCTTTTCCAGGTTCAACAAAAGGGGAATTGCCCGGGAGATCGAAAAGAAATTAAAAGAAGAATATCCCGATCTTACGGTCTTCGTATCTGCGGATAGCAAGATTTTAACGGAAACGAATAAACTTATTTTAAAAGATGACGAAAAGGGATTGAAGAAGAAAATCCATCATTTGATATCACTAGCGGAGGAGGAGACATAATGGATAAAGAGAAATATGCAAAGCTGGAGCAAGAAATCTCGCCGAAAGCGCCGCTGCTTAAAAATGTCATTAAAGCATTTCTCGTTGGCGGAACCATTTGCCTTATCGCCCAGTTCATTGCACTTTTCTATATGACCTTCTTCGATTTTACAGAACGGACAGCGAGCAACCCGACGGTGGCAACGATGATTTTCATTTCCATGCTGTTAACCGGGTTTGGAGTATATAAGAAAATCGGACAGGCTGGCGGAGCGGGTGGGGCAGTCCCAATAACAGGCTTCGGCAATGCTGTCGTATCAGCGGCGATCGAACATAAGACAGAGGGATTCGTATTAGGAGTCGGCTCTAATATTTTCAAGCTGGCTGGGTCGGTTATCGTGTTTGGCGTTTTTTCAGCCTTCTTAGTCGCACTGATTAAGACCATATTGGTGAAGATGGGGGTCGTTTCATGGTAATGAAAGGCCTGTTGACATTTCCTTCGACTCCTTCCATAGTAGCGACGGGTGTGACAGCCGGACCGCTCGAAAAGAAAAGCGCTTTTCAGGCGGGATTCGACAAGACGTATGATGATGAACGGTGCGGCCTTAAGACGAATGAACAGGGCCATTCAAAACTGATGGAAGATGCGTGTATGATCGCGTTAAGCAAGATTGATAAGGTACCGTCGGATGCTGATTTTTTAGTAGCAGGGGATCTTGTCAATCAGATGACCCCATCGAGTTTCTTTGCAACGACTGTCGGGATACCGTATCTCGGTATGTTTTCAGCATGCGCAACATCGGTCTCTTCTTTGCTCACAGCAGCCCTTTTGACAGAGGCGGGAATGTCGAAATTGGCCATTGCCGGTTCATCGAGCCAGCATAATGCAGTCGAAAGGCAGTTCCGTTATCCAATTGAATATGGCGCACAAAAAGGCGCCGCAACCCAATGGACTGTTACGGCTGCAGGAGCGGCGGCCGTTGCGCCATACCAAAAAGGTCTTCCTTCCATAGAACGCGGGACGGTTGGAAGGGCGATTGATATGGGAATGTCTGATCCATTGAACATGGGAGCCGCAATGGCGCCGGCTGCCGCAGATACGCTGAAACGGCATTTGGAGGGCCATGGGGCTTCTGCAAGCGATTATGATTTGATCATGACCGGGGATTTGGCCACGGTCGGTTTTTCACTTTTTAAAGAGCTCGTGAAAAATCAAGGCATTACGGAGTTTGAAAATTTCAGCGACGCAGGTATGGAGTTTTACGGCAACAATCCGGATTTCAAAGCAGGCGCAAGCGGAGCGGGATGCTCAGCCGCCGTTTATTTTTCGGAAGTATATCAGAAAATGAAGGACAAGGAATATAAAAAAGTTCTGTTGATCGCGACAGGTGCGCTGCTTTCCCCATTGTCGTTCCAACAAGGCGAGACGATTCCGTGCATTGCGCACGCAGTCGAATTAACGATGAAATGAGTGGTCTGATTGTTTTCGATTTACATTACTTCCTTTATTGTCGGCGGGCTCATTTGTGTCATTGGCCAATTGTTGTTTGATGTGGCGAAGCTGACTCCCGCACATACGCTTTGCATTCTCGTCGTAACGGGTTCTGTGCTGGACGGATTGGGGCTATATGAACCGTTGATCGACTTTGCGGGCACCGGCGCCACAATTCCCATCACATCATTCGGCAACGCACTTACCCACGGAGCGTTGGCCGAGGCTGAAAAGCATGGCCTTATCGGTGTTTTGACGGGAATGTTTGAAGTGACGAGTTCGGGAATCAGTGCCGCTATCCTATTTGGCTTCATCGCTTCGTTTATTTTCAAACCAAAAGGATCCGTTTGAAAAAAACTGTGCAAACGCCCCCTTCTTCTCTCCGCTATCTGCATAGGATAGACGGAAGGGAAGGAGGGATTTTTATGTTCGGTGGATGCTATTCTGGTTGCGGCAACGTAGGAGGATATGGCGGCGGATATGGAAGAGGATCATATGGCGGTTCCACATTCGTTCTGATTGTTGTTCTCTTCATCTTGCTTATCATTGTTGGCAGCAGCTTTTGCTGAGGGGGAGGTTAGAGGATGAATGATTCGTTTTTCAAAAAGATAGAATCAAAGACCGGCGTTCCAATGGAAGAAGTATTTGCATTGGCAAATGCAATCCAATATGCCGATTTCAGTGATGAACGGCAAGTGCGGAAAATTGTAAGAAAGGTCGGGCGTCTTGCAAATAAGGAAGTCCCGCCGCATATGGAAGATGAACTAGTGAAATCAATCGTCAAAAATGGAAATTCCGTTAACTTGAGTGATATCCAGCGTATGATGGGGTGACTCCAACCTACATGTATCTCCTTATCCATTTGTCCTAGCGAAAGAAATACGTTTAACCTATGAAACCTCGGGGAAAATGGTAGAAATTAATCATTTCTCCGGGAATTGTTGATAAACATGTTTCATAAGCTATGAAGAAGGTAAAAGGGTAAGTGAGAATATAATGTATAGGGGTGTGGGAAAATGGGCTATATCCTACCAGTCCAACCGTTGCAAGCCGAAATATACGCAAATCGGATGAATGCAGCGCGCAACAATTTTGCGTATGTCGATCGGGTGGAAAAAGTGAACATGGATCCGGACTTGATGGATAAATTCGATGATTCACTCCGGCAGGAGCAGGAGCGGATCATGGAGGAAGGGGAGCCGGTAATCACCAAATCCCGCCCTCCATACTTGAAGGGGTTCATCTATCCGAATCCTGCCAACCTATCGCCTGAAATTGCGCATCTCGTAGGTAAAGGACTCGCAGTGAACGAATATGCGTAATTGGATGAAGCAATGAATTGGCGATCCGAAAAAAGAGCAGACCTGCAACCGGCAACCGGTTTGCGGATCTGCTCTTTTTCAATTGACTTCCTTACCTGTTAAGTAGTGATTTCCTTTTCCATTGCCCGGTGCGGAATATCCGCATCCATGAACTCGGGTGACGTGACCGTATACCCGAGTTTTTCATAGAAAGGCACGGCATAGGATTGCGCGTTCAAAATGATTTTCGTCATTTCGGCGGACTTGGCATAATTCTCAAGTTTATGCATAATCAAATTCCCGAGATGCTTACCGCGCATTTCTTTTAGCACACATACCCGCTCGACTTTACCGATTCCGGGACCGATTTCACGGATGCGCCCTGCTCCGATCGGCTGCCGTTCATCATAGACGATGAAATGGGAGGCGGTATTATCGAACTCATCGATTTCAAGACTCAATGGTACCCCTTGTTCTTCCACAAAGACTTTTTTTCGCACATCATACGCATCTGCCCGTTCTTGCTCGGAACTGGCAATCTTCACTTCAATCAATCTTCAGATTTCCTCGCCGAGGCGGAAGGTTTCATAAACTGTCCACGATCCGTCCTCAAGTTGATAGAGAAGGTGGATGCGATCGATGATTTCGGTATGATCGACGCCGAACATCTTAATTTGACCGATAATATCGTCATGCTCACCTGAACCTAGTTTTTGGGCGATTGTAATATGCGGGACGAATGAATATTCAGGTTTTTCACCGAAAAAATCTTCATTCAAATCTTTATGGAGTGATAGAATTTCGTCATTCGGTGTCACCTTGAAGAAAATCGTATTAGTGATAGGTGCAAACGTGCTCACCTTTTCCACTTTCAACTCGAAAGGTTTATGTTTGCGGACAACCTTATGGATGGCTTCCGCAACTTGCTCGATTTCCTTATCGTCTGCTTCAAATACACCTTTGACGGTCATGTGAGGCGTGATAAGCGCATAATGTGGATCATAACGTTTCCTGTACCCATTTGCCAAATCTTGGAGTTTCTTTGAAGGGAAAGCTACAACGCCATATTTCATAATAAAAGACCTCCTCATAAAAAGTTTATATACAACTTAAAATAATTATAGCAGAATCATCCACTCTTTGTACTGTTTGGCATTAATCATATTGAAAGGATTCCTTAATAGCCCTTCGAACGTCCTGTTGCCAATACTTCCATGTATGGTTCCCGTCAAATTCTTCATAGAAGTATGAAAACCCTCTTCTGTTGATCAACTTATTCAATTCTCTATTCGGTGTGAGGAAATCCTGTGTGCCATCCTGAGTCGTTTTTACTTCAGTTTCCTCTTTGCCGATGACATGGTAAATTGAAAAAGAGGAAGGATCTTTCAAGGCTTCAACCTTCTCCATCACATACTCATCGACATAAGGAGAATGAAGAATCACCTTGCCAAAGCAGTTTGGATATTTCAAAGCGGTCAATAGCGAAATCGTCGCCGCCAACGAATCTCCGATTAACCCCCTGCCGGCGCCGACTTGGTAAGTAGGGTAATTCTCATCGATGTAAGGAACTAGCTCATGCGCTAGGAAACGGATATAATCCTCATGCCGGTCGCCTTCCGGATGATACATTCTTCTGCGTTCCTCAACACTCTTATACGGTATGCCGATGACTATCATATTATTGATGTCGCCCTCGTAAACTAATTCGTCCACTACCCGGCCGATCCTTCCGTATTGAAAATAATCCTTCCCATCGGAAGCGATCAGAACTGAATATTTGTATAGTGGTGAATACTGATGTGGCAGGTGGATAAGAAGTTGCATATCCTCATCTAGCGCCTTGCTGTAAAATGTAATTTCTTCAATTTTTCCGTATTCCATCCGCAAGTCCTCCCAGTTGTATGATGTAAGAAGATTGTAACATAAGCGAATGTACAGGTATAATGCTTGAATAGACCTTACATGTGTAAAGGAACAGCAGCACGATTAAATAAACATCCTAAAGGCCGCCATCATATTATACGTGACGGGAGAGGGATAGAATGAGGAGGTAGTGATAAATGTTCACTGGGAAAAATATTGTCCATTCCGATGTCGTAACAAAAGCTACAAAAGAGGCATTAGTCCGAAGAGGCGTCACATTGGAGGACATCGCTAAAATCGTTTACGAAATGCAAGTCCCTTATAATGAAGGGCTGGACCTAGCCGAATGTGTAGATTCAGTCGAAAGAGTGTTGCGGAAGAGGGAACTTCAGCATGCGATCCTCGTTGGAATCGAATTGGATGAGCTTGCTGAACAAGGGAAGCTATCAGCGCCGCTCCAACAAATTGTCACATCTGACGAAGGACTGTTTGGTGTAGATGAAACAATCGCGTTAGGGGCTGTATTCACTTACGGGTCCATAGCCGTTACGACATTCGGTCATCTTGATAAAAATAAAATTGGCATCATTAATGAGCTGGATACGAAAAAAGGAAATGGAGTCCATACTTTTCTCGATGATCTTGTCGCCAGCGTCGCGTCATGTGCCGCTTCACGTCTTGCTCATCGGAAAAGGGATTTGGATGAAGCAGGCATGACTTATTTGGATGGACACCCGAAATATGATAAATGATTTTTTTAGTGGAATATGAACGTATTCCACTTTCTTTTTTTGTAATGAAATCGCTTGCAAGTTACTGAAAATTTTTAAGAAGGATTGACAAGCGAATGACCAGTCGTGGTAGAATAGGTGTTAAGTTGCAAAACTATTAGACAAAAGGGGAGAATGAAACTATGAATAAAAAGAGATTCCGTATACTTGCATTCATTTCGATGATTGCACTGCTTGTCCTTTCGGCGTGTAACTCGGGTGATTCCAGCAAGGGGTCCGATTCTGGCAAAACAAAAGAAGATTATGATTACCTAAGCGTTTTGACAGGTGGTACGCAAGGTACATATTACGCACTTGGCGGAGCACTTGCAGATATCATCTCTCAGGAAACTGGCGTTAAAACGACAGCTGAAGTTTCGCAGGCATCTGCAGCGAATATGACAGCATTGAAAGACGGCGGCGCTGAAATCGCTTTCGTACAAACGGATATCGCTTACTATGCATCAAAAGGTGAAATGATGTTTGATGGAGAAGTCATCGACAACGTTTCAGCAATCGGTGCTCTTTATCCTGAAACTGTTCAATTGGTAACGTTGGAAAAAAACGGCATTAAATCATTCGAAGACCTAAAAGGTAAAAAGGTTTCAGTTGGAGCACCTGGTTCCGGTACGTATGCGAACGCAGAGCAGCTTCTTGAAATCCACGGATTGTCAATGAAAGATATCCAGCCGCAAGACTTGGATTTCGGAGAATCCCAAGAGAGTTTGCAAGCTGGGCAAATCGATGCTGCATTCATCACTGCTGGTACGCCGACTGGTGCGGTTGAAGCATTGAACGCTTCCGCTCAAGTGTACATCGTACCTGTCACTGACGAAAAAGCTGACGAATTGATCTCTAAATACCAATACTATGCAAAAGAAGTCATTCCTGCTGGAACTTATGGAATTAAAGAAGATACGCCGACTGTATCTGTCGGGGCAATGTTGATCATCCAAAACGACGTGCCTGAAGATCTTGCTTACGAAATCACAAAAGCGATCTACGACAATGCATCAAAGCTTACGCATCCAAAAGGTGCATTGATCAAAGCGGAAACAGGTCTTGACGGTATCGGGATCCCTGTTCACCCAGGCGCTCAAAAATACTTTGACGAAAAGAAATAATTGAATACAAATCAATAGTAGAACGGGGCGGTGAAGCTTTATGCTTCAGCCGTCCCATTCTTCATTGCTACCGGAAAGGGAGAAAAGGATGAATAGGAAGAAAGTGATTCTCCCCATTCTGCTATGTGCATTATTGGTCGCCTTCGTCTCTCTATTCCTGCCGATACATAAGGTGTTCACCTTCACTGAATATCGTACTGATCATCCGCAAACCTATTATCTCAAGATGGGGGATGACCGGGAGTTTCAAATTCGATATGTACACTCCATTTTTCTGACTGATGTCATTGAGTCCTACCGGGTCACTGATCAGCACGCTATCCAATCATTGTCTATGCAATACGAGGATGTCGGGATCGGCTTGCCAGGGTATGCCGAAGAAGGAGAGTCATTGTCAGTCAAGGATGGAATGTATACGCTTACTTATGATGACAATATTATTCAATCATTTGTCCTCTTTGTCGGGGATGTCAATGCAGATTTAGCTTTCCGGTATAAAGGGCATGAAGTGAACTTGAAAAGCTATTTGACTAGAGGAAAATCGTACACATTTCGTGTGCAGCGCCAATCATTCTACCAATTGTTGAAAGGAGTAAATTTGAATGGCTAAAAATAAGAATCGGGAAGAAGCTCAGCAAGAGTCCCAACTTGATAACAATGAAATGCTTACAGAAGAACAGCAACTAGAAATCCTTCAGAAGTACGATCCCGAATCGAATACACGGAATGTGAAAGGGATTTTCAAAATCCTCGTCTTTGCAGGATTGCTTTCATTCTCTTTATTCCAACTTTACACATCGATCGGCACGCCGTTCACTGCGTATATTCAGCGTTCCATTCACTTAGGATTCGCTCTCTCGTTAATATTCCTGTTATTCCCGGCAATTAAAAAACCTGGCGTCAAGAGGGATAAAGTGCCTTTCTATGATGTCATTCTATCATTGCTTGCCATTGCTGTCGGTTTATACTGGCCGCTATTCTATGGTGATCTAGTCTTCCGTGTTGGAAGGGTATCAGACATAGATCTTATCATCGGAGTCATCGCGATTCTGTTGACATTGGAGGCAGCGAGACGTGCTGTCGGCTTGCCGATTACGATCATTTCGACTGTTTTCTTGATCTATGCTTTTTACGGCAGATATTTCCCGGGCTTCCTTGCCCATCGCGGTCAAGACTTGAAAAGCATTGTACAGCTTATGTTTTACACGACTGACGGAATTTTAGGAACGCCGATCAGTGTATCTGCAACGTTCATTTTCGTCTTCCTGTTATTCGGTGCATTCCTCGTGAAGACCGGTGTCGGGAACTACTTTAATGACTTGGCTGTCGTCCTCGCAGGCCGCTTGACAGGTGGACCCGCTAAGGTTGCGATTTTCTCAAGTGCGTTGCAAGGGACGATTTCCGGTAGCTCCGTAGCAAACGTTGTCGGGTCAGGATCCTACACGATTCCGATGATGAAAAAGCTCGGCTACCGTAAGGAATTTGCCGGCGGCGTTGAAGCTGCTGCCTCTACAGGCGGGCAAATCATGCCACCGATCATGGGAGCTGCGGCTTTCCTGATGGTTGAATTCATTGGTGGCATCACGTACTGGGAAATTGCCAAAGCGGCTGCAATTCCGGCTTTGCTTTATTTCACAGGAATTTGGATCATGACCCATTTCGAGGCGAAGCGTGTCGGTCTGGAAGGCATGTCGCCTGACCAGATGCCAGATCGAAAGGCTACTCTTAAAAAGATCTACCTTCTCTTGCCGATTTTAGGGATCATCCTATTCCTACTGTTGGGGATTCCGACAATGAAGGCTGCATTATTGGGGATTGTCCTGACGTTAGTTGTCAGCTTTTTTGATAAATCTACGAGACTAGGATTCAAAGACATAATCATGGCGCTTGTTGACGGGGCTCGTACTGCATTGGCAGTTGCTGCTGCGACAGCTTGTGCAGGTATCATCGTCGGCGTCGTCGTGAAAACTGGATTGGGGCTTAGCCTTGCAAACGGTCTCGTTTCCGCTGCAGGCGGGAACATCCTATTAACGCTTATCTTCACGATGTTCGCAGCGCTAGTATTAGGAATGGGTTCACCGACAACGGCGAACTATGTCATCACTTCGACAATTGCTGCTCCGGCTATCATTCTATTGCTTATGGGCGGTGAAATGGGGGCAGGTACTACTGTTCCGGTTGTTGTCGCGATCTCTGCTCACTTGTTCGTATTCTATTTCGGAATCATCGCGGATATTACGCCGCCTGTTGCCCTTGCGGCATTTGCCGCATCAGGCATATCCGGCGGGGATCCGATCAAAACAGGTGTCGTCTCGGCAAAGCTTGCCATCGCGGCATTCATCATCCCGTATATGTTCGTCTTCAATCCGGCCATGCTCATGATCGATTCCAGTCTATTTGAAATCTTATGGGTCACCTTCTCCGCCATCGTCGGCATGATTGCGATCGGAGCGGGGATGATCGGCTATTGGTACCGGAAATGCAATTGGATTGAACGCATCCTTGCTGTCGTAACAGGCTTATTATTGATTTATCCTGAAACGATTACGGATATCATCGGGCTAGTCCTATTCGCCATCCAAGTGGCCATCCAATGGAAGACGAAAGATAACAAACCGAAAAGTAAAACAGCAGTCGCTTCATAATTAAAAGGCTGTCGCAGTTGTCAACTAGACAAATGCGACAGCCTTTTTGATTTTGGGGAAATTGATTTATTTGAAGGATGAATACTATTGAAATATTAAAATAATATGTCTATAGTAGAAGAGAACAACAAAAAATGGTAAAAGTATTATCCTGCTTTTAAAAGAATCTGAAAGGCGGAAGAATAGATGCTGAAATTATCAAATGTTTCAATTACATATAATGACAAAGCTGTTCTCGATAATCTGGATTTAACAGCGAATATAGGAGAAATCATCGGTGTGGCGGCTCCAAACGGTACTGGGAAATCGACAATGTTCAACGTCATGGCGAACTTTGTAAAACCCGACTCGGGTCATGTTTTATTTGACGGTAAATATGCATACCGAAATGAAAGAGAAGAGCTGTTGATCCATAAGCAGTTGTGTACGTTCCCTGAGCAAAAAGATCTCTTCGAGGAATTATCCGGAGTGGATCACTTGAAACTATATGCAAATATGTGGAAGGGAACGGCAAAGCATGTAACCGAAGTCATCGAGCGTCTCCATATGGGCAATTATGTGAAAAGGAAGGTCCGTACATATTCATTAGGGATGCGGCAGCGTCTGTGCTTTGCAATGATGGTGGCCGCAGATACACCCGTCATGCTAATGGACGAAGTGATGAATGGACTTGATGTGGATAATGTCGCTTTGCTTTCCGAATGTTTAATGGAAATGAAGAAGGATAAGCTCATTTTTGTTGCTTCTCACTTGCTCTCCAACCTGGATCTATATGCGGATCGAGTCCTTTTTTTGAAAGATGGAAAGTTTGTACATGAACATCGATTTACCGGTGAAAATGATGTTTTTCTTAAAATAGAGATAGCACCAGAACAATACGAGGCGCTGAAAGGAAAAGTGATGCTTCCACAAGGCTATATGTATATAGCGAAACATTTACTATGCATTCCTCTAAATGGAATGAGCGATTCCGAACAGACAAAGTGGATAGAACGAATGCTTGACTATAACGAAAAAGAATTGACGGTCGGTCCATTGGGGACGGTGGAATACTATGATAAGTACTATTCGAAGAATGCCTAATGTTATGGTGAATAAATGAAAAATCAATACTTTACGACCAAAAGGGGAAGCTTTGATGAATCGAAATTATTTGAAGCACGAATTTCTGATTACAGCAAGAAGCCGGCGCAACATTCCATTCATAGTATTCATCGGTGTATTGCTGCTGAGTTATTGTCTAATTCTGCTGCCGAACGAAGAAACAAAAGAATCGTTTACTCCTGAAGAGGTTAGGAATTATTTAACGGATCTCAAAGTTGAGCAGAAATTTAGGGAAGAGAAGGGCAATACCGGCATTGTCCACTTTACAGGTATGCCTGTCTATTCCATGAACGCATATTATTATAAACTGAATCAAGCTTTGCTGACGGCGTATGAGGACAAGAACTATCATCGATTTCTTTATTTACGAAACTTTTCACTACTAGGGAATGAATATGAATATACATCAGATGAAAAACTTTTCGCGCTATCCCCTTATCCAGGAAAGGATCGCTCCCATTTATATAAGCAAACGATGATGCGATTTGAGGATTATTTAACGAATGATTATCCAATTACATATGGTTTGATGTATGAAAAGACCGGGTTGCAAGCACTGCAAAAATTCCTGCAAACAAATGGCATCCTATTCCTCTTGTTTTGTGCAATCTTTTTCAGTAGTGATATGTTATCGAGGGATCGCAAAAATCGGTCAGTTCTGCAAGGAATCCCATTATCCTGGTATCGCCAATTGAACTTAAAATCACTTTCGGCTTTCTTCTATTCGTTGCTCATTAGTAGCGGAATTCTTGTTGTAGGGGTTGTCGTCATGAGCATGCAATTCGGTTTTGGCTATCTTAATTTACATGTGCCGATCATGATTGCACAACAGACCTTTACAATTGAGGATTATGATGTCATTTCAATTGCTGTCTTTTTAGGGAGAACATTGATAGTCGTTCCACTAGTAATCTTCCTCTTTATACGTTTGAACGCCATTTTGGGTCTTCTGTTTAAAAATGAATGGCTCGTTCTGCTAGTCAGCAGTTTACTTCTCTTCTCGGACCGCCTTTTCGTTTCTAGGACGACAAGGGAGATATTCGGAAAAGACATTAGCTTCTTTCCTCAAACGTATTTCGATTACGGGAAAATTGTAACCGGAGATAAGAACTTTCTATTGAACACAGAGACGATTACCTATATGAAAGGTATTTTCGTGTTGCTCATCACGATTGCCGTGATTGAACTCGTGCTTTTCATTCTTTCAAAGATCATTAACAAACGACGTTTCTATTTTGCATAAAAATAAGTAACGAGGAAGGACATAATTATGTTTTGGAAGTATTTATTATTTGAATCAAAACTATTGCTCCATAATCGAAAAAATTGGTTGCTTGGAATTGGCCTTATCCTGTTTTTCCCTTTGTACTATTCCCAATACAGCCAAATAGACATCAAAGACATGCAAAAGCTAAAAAACGAGGAAGCGCAGCATTTTCATACAGTGTTCAATGCGTTTCCTGAAGAACTGAGGGAAACGGTTGAGGGGGAAGCAATTTATTATAATTTGACCCAACAATCTTCAATGATCAATATGCAAAGGTTTTATTTGTGGAAAAAAGACGATTATGACAAGTATATTGAAGACGGCCTCAAGTTGAACGAATTACGTCTTGAATTACACGAGTTGGGGAATAAAGGAATCCATCCTAACTATGTCATACCAAAAGATGTCATTCAAAAAGAACTAGCGATATTACGCTATTACAAAATTCATAAATTGCCACTTGTTCCAAATCCCTTCGTAGCAAGCAATTACTTGCCGATTGCGTTGAACATGATCAGCGGGCTGCTATTTTGTCTATTTGTTTTAATCATCGGAAGCAGTATGTTGCTAAATGACCAGCAACATCGATCCGTTGTAGGCGGTTTCCCGATATCATTTATGCAAAAGGTAAGCGGCAAGGTAGCTATCCATTTGGTACAAGTACAGCTGTTCCTTGTACTTGGCGTACTCATCGGAGGCTATTATGTTGCTCAAAAAACAGAGTGGGGAAATTTCATGACGCCCGTTCTTATTTATCGAGAAATGGATTTTGTCGCTGTGTCGACATTCAGGTACGTAACTTACATGTTCATCGCATTTGCGTTGATTGCGTTGTTCCTTTTACTTGTATTTGTTCTCATTAATGTCGTGACGAAGAATTTATACGCGACAATTTTGTCGATGATTGTCATTTTACTGCTGCCTGACCTCATAAGTGTTGCAGGCTTGAAATTTAATTGGCTCTATCCATTGAAATTTCTTGATATCAGCTCCGTATTGAATGGAACCGCGGCTATGGAATTCGGTAATGATAAGTTGGACTTCAAACATTCGTATAGTTGGTTAGTTGGACTTAATCTATTAGCTGCAGCTGTTCTATACGGACGGAATAAGCTGCTATACATCCGAAGAGGGGAAGTCGCTTTAAAACCAAACTGATACGCTAGAGGTGTATGGGGCTTAACTGGAGAAAATAAGGAACGGTGGAGTATTATGAAAAACACTTTGCAGAAATGGTTTGAATGGACCGGCGGCAAAATGGGGTCATCTATTTTAATCACATCATGCCTGCTGCTACTGTCAGGCTGTCATCCTTTACAAAAATCGGAGTCTGATAAGCTCGGCCCTTATGAGAAGAATTTCGAAATTGTCGGTCCTGAAAAGGATGACCTGATTGGGAAGGTGAACCCCGCAATTTTCAAGACAGTGGATCGGAGCAATAAAACCGCTGAACAGGTTGACAGAGAAGTCTTTACGCAAGACGGAATCAAAGTCACGCTTCAGCCAGGGAGATATGCGATTTCAGGTTACCCTGCCGGAAACATTTTCATTTATGATGACGACGATGATCTTGTCATCCGCGAAATTGTAGGACATTCAGGAGGAGTCGGCAGTCTAACGGTCGATATTGAAAGTACGTACACTGTTTTTGCGGACGGCGGGTATGACCACGTCAGTTTCATACCGGTACAGACACAGCTGACTACCGATTTGAACGCAGGCATTTGGGACGTCGGATTGGATATTGAATCTGGTGACTATATATTCGGCAGTGAGTACGGAATGGGATATTTAGAAATTCACGAAAAGGGAAAAGATCCTGTCCTCTATGAAGTGATTGGAGGCAACGACACGGGCTCAAGAAGCCGTGTGAAGTTGACAGAGGGGCAAAAACTTAGGGTTACCGGAATTTCGCTGGTAAATTTTAAGCCGGTGAAAGAATAAATATTTAACATGATCCGCCGTTTTTCAGTAATAGGACCAAAGGGAGTGGTTGACGATGCAAACCGTAATTGACTTGAAGCGTGTTTTCTTCAAAAGAGGCAATAAGGAGATACTAACAAATATCGAGTGGACGATTGAAAAGGATGAGCACTGGGCAATTTTAGGGTTGAATGGATCCGGAAAGACATCACTTCTCAATATCATATCCGCGCATCAATTTCCTACTGACGGAGAAGTGCATGTACTTGGGAACCGATTTGGTGAAACGAATTTACCGGAACTGCGAAAAGAGATTGGCTATGTGAGCAGTTCATTGGAGAGATTCGCTCAAATGTTTCAGCATGAAACTGTCGAACGAGTCATTATTAGTGGAAAATTTGCGAGTTTCGGCCTTTATGAGCATCCATCTCCTGCTGATTGGGAACGAGCGGACGAGCTGTTGCATGATTTTCGATTATTTCACTTGAAAGGAAAACCCATTAACTTGCTTTCTGAAGGTGAGAAACGGCGGATTCTAATTGCCAGGGCGCTCATGAATAAACCCAAAATGCTCATTATGGATGAACCTTGTTCCGGTCTTGATATCTTATCAAGGGAGCAATTTTTACATACGTTAGAAGTAGTGACGAAAAACGATTGCCATCTTGTCTATGTGTCACACCATGTCGAGGAATTGATGGAAGACTTAACACATGTACTCCTTTTAAAAGAAGGAAGAATCGTGGCTTCCGGGAAGAAAGAGGATGTAATGACCAATGAATTGCTGACGGAAACGTATAATGTACCAGTAAAAATCCGGTGGGAGGATGGAAGGCCGTATCTTTCGATCAAAAGAAGTGCTGTTGTGCGGTAATGCACTCGTCATGACAGCTGGCGGTTACCAATTCAAGGATTTTGTGAAAATCGGCGTGCCATTGCAATTCATAATGCTCATTGTCATGATGATTGCAATTCCTGTTTTGTTCCCTTTCTAAATCATTATCAGTTTGCAAGAAAGCTTGTACATGGTAAACTGAATTGAAGGAATAGTGGAAAAGGGGTCGTGGCAATGGCAGTAGAGGTATATCTTAATTTCAATGGTAATTGCAGACAAGCGGTGGAATTTTACGCAGAGGTTTTCAATACGGAAATCACTCAAATCATGACATTCGGCGAAGCTCCTCAAAGCCCTGATTATCAGTTGCCTGAAGAAGCGAAGGATTTGGTCATGCATGCTCGGTTGAATATCGACGGTAACAGAGTCATGTTCTCCGATACATTTCCGGGTTCTCCTTTTGTCGAAGGTAATAATGTCAGTCTCGCTTTCGTAAACAAGGACATGGACCTTATCAAGAGTGTTTTCGATAAGTTGAAGCAAGGCGGAACAGTAAAGATGGATCTACAGGAGACGTTCTGGAGTAAAAGCTACGGCTCATTGAAAGACCGATTCGGCATCGAATGGCAGATCAGCCAAGAGGACTGAATAATGTAGTAAGCGGAACGGCGGGGGATGGATTCCCGCCGTTTTTCTGTTTTTTTACAAGGACCCATTCATCTCGCTCCAAGGTCCATTCTTCCCCCGTAATCCCGACAATGTTACAATAATGAAAGACAAGTGCCACTGCGAAAGGACGACATAACTTGAAAATCAAAGAAATTGAAATATATGCGATCCATTTACCATTACATGAACCATTCATCATCAGCTACGCGAGATACGATTATATGCCGTCAATCATTGTCAAAGTGACAACGGACACGGGGCATTTCGGATACGGGGAGGCGGTGGCGGACGAGCACGTCACCGGTGAAAGTTGGGAAAGTACATATGCTGTGCTGAAAAATACACTGGCGCCGAAGTTGATCGGCATGAATCCAGCTCAAATGGAAAAGGTCCACGAGGCCATGGACGCAGAAATTTACGGAGTGCCATCAGCGAAAGCCGCAATGGACATCGCTTGCTATGATGCCGTCGGAAAAGCATTGGGCGTTCCGGTCTATGATCTGTTGGGCGGGAGATACCACGATGAATTTCCAATCACTCACGTACTCAGCATCGGCACACCTGCACATATGGCGGACGAAGCGGAACAGCGCGTTACTGAAGGCTATCGTTCATTGAAAATGAAAGTCGGCACGAACGTATCAGAAGACGTGAAACGAATCCAGGCAGTCCGTGAACGGGTAGGGGAGTCAATAGCCATCCGCATCGATGTGAATCAAGGATGGGTGAACAGCTCGACGACATTGCAAGCGTTGAGAAAGCTCGAAGATTGCTCACTCGATTGGCTGGAGCAACCTGTGAAGGCGGATGACATCGATGCAATGGTAGAAATTAAATCGAAGACATCCGTGCCTGTCATGATTGACGAGGGGCTGCGCGGCATTCGTGAAATGAGGGAAATCATCGCGAAGCGAGCTGCGGATAAAGTTAACATCAAGCTGATGAAATGTGGCGGCATCTATCCGGCGATGAAGCTTGCCCATATGGCGGAAATGGCAGGAATCGAATGCCAAGTCGGCTCGATGGTCGAATCGTCTGTAGGTTCCGCGGCAGGATTCCACATTGCCTTCTCAAAAAAAATCATGACAAGCGTCGAATTGACGGGTCCATTGAAATTCAGCGAAGATATCGGAAACCTGAACTATGACGTTCCGTTCATCCGTCTGACGGAAAAAGCGGGACTTGGTATAGATGTGGACGAAGCCGTCATAACTAAATTGACTGTCTTCTCGGAGAAGGTGGTCGAATGAAAAAAGATTTGACACTGAGAACTGGTCAAGAAGTGACAATTCGAAGCCTGGTCCACAAAGACCTCGAAGCTATTATGGTATTGCAGGAAAAAGTAATTGCATCCTTGGAAGTCACTTCTTTTTTACAACCGTTATCAGAAGACGAATTCCTGGTCATCCTAAACGGCAACGGATCAATGATCGGAGTATTCCACAATGAGCGTCTCATCGCGTTCAGGGCGATGCTTGAACCGGAAATTGACGAGCACCATTTGGGGAAGGATGCAGGATTACCTGATTCCGAATTACCTTCTGTTCTATATTCTGAAGTGACAAATGTGGACCCCGAGTATAGGGGCAACAGCTTACAACAGATTCTCGGCGAACTACTCATGGAGAATGTGGACAAGGAACGTCATCGTTATGTATTTGCAACAGTTGCTCCGTTCAATATCGCAAGCCTAAAGGACAAATTCTCGTTAGGCATGCATATCATTTCATTGGAAAAGAAATATGGGAATCTTTTGCGCTACACGTTAATGAAAGATCTGCGTGAGAATAAAAAGCCAGGGTCGCTCATTGTCATGACAGAGATGTCAGATATTCTGAAGCAGCAATCCTTATTGAAAGACGGATGGATAGGCGTCGGCCTAGAAGAGGTCGATGGAACGTGGAAAGTGAAATTCCGACAGAATGAATAAATAGACGTGAACCGTACGAAGCGGAAAGCCGTTTCATACGGTTTTTTGGATTCTATCAACCTACACCTTTGCGGAGTGTGGATAGTAGTTTATAATGATGATGGGTTACGAATATAGGGGGATAAATATGAGATATTCAGTAAGAAAAAAGTTGTGGACAGGCTTCCTATCCTTATTACTCTTAATGATTATTGCAGGAGCCTTGAATTATTTAACGATTCCAGACATTAGTAAAGAGTATACGTCATTTATTAACGATCGGATGGAAAAAGTAATCCTGTTAGAACAGCTATCAACCAATCAAACTGAGCTATCTAATGATCTGCGCGGCTATTTATTATATAAAGAAACGAAGTATTTGAAGAATCGCATCGAATTGCTAGAATCAGTTGATGAAAAATTGAAGCAAATGGATTCCTCTTTTGAGTCCGATAAGAGCAGAGCCTTGCTTGAGGAGTTAAAAGAAGCATCAGAGCAATACAGAGTCTATTCTGAAGAAGCACTTGCAGCTTTCAATCAAGGAAAAGATGTGGAAGCGCTCGTTTTGGCCGAAAGAGCGGAGCCTTATCAAAGTCTTTTTATGATAAATGCGGAAAGATTGATCAACTACCAACGCGAGAAGATGCTCGAGGCTGAAGATAAGATTGCACAAAAGGTGAAATCGACCGGCATTTTCATTATAGGAGTTCTTGGCCTCATAACCATTCTGAGCATAATCATCTCTTATCTCATCAGCATCATCATTACTCGACCTGTCGGTAAAATGACAGAGGCATTGAAGCTGCTGGCACAAGGGAATTTTGCAGAAGAACCTTTGCTGATTAAAAATCGGGATGAAATCGGGGAAATGGCGACCGCTTTCAACGAAATGAAGGCTGATCTACGAACTATCATTATGAACACTAGAGATTCATCATACCATTTGGCGGCTCAAGCCGAACAGATGACGGCAAGTTCACAAGAAAGTCTCGCTGCTTCTGAAATGGTAGCTGAAATTGCAGAGAAGAATTTACTAGCAAGCGAAATGCAAGTGAACCTTGTCAATGATTCTGCGAGTGCTATGGGTGAAATGGCAAATGGCATCACTCAAATTACAAATGACAATGCCGCGATGCTCGCCTCTTCTGTTGAGGTTTCCCGACTTGTAAGAGAAGGTGCAAGTCTCATGAAAGATGTTACCGATCAAATGTCCAACATATCAACATCCATCCAGCAATCCTCGGAGATCATCACTGATCTGGCGGTCCGTTCGGAAAAGATCCGAAATGTGACAGAGCTTATAACGGGTATTGCCGAGCAGACGAATCTGTTGGCATTGAATGCAGCGATTGAAGCTGCACGCGCGGGAGAACAGGGCAAAGGCTTTGCTGTAGTGGCGAATGAAGTGCGGAACCTTGCTGAACAATCGAAGATTTCCGCGGCAGAAATCGGCCGAATGATCGATTCCATTATTCAAAACGTCACTTTGGCTGTTGACAGCACGGAAGCCGGCACCGATCGTGTGAAAGAAGGATTGGGCATCACTGAAAAGACCAATGAAGTATTCAATGAAATAGAATTGGCATCAAATGATGTTAGCAGCAAAGTCGGAACAGTTTCCGCCGCTATTGAACAGATCCGTACGATGAGCGAGCAAGTGACGGAAAGCTCTAAAAAAGTGCAAGAGCTTGCAATGCAAGCAGCAGCCGAAGCGCAATCGACAAGTGCATCGACGGAAGAACAATTGGCTTCCAACCAAGAAATCGCTTCAAGCGCGCAAACACTTTCCGAAGTAGCAGAAAAACTACAAAACGATATGGGACGTTTTACAGTCTGATGAAAGTCTCCACGCCAAACAAAAGGCGTGGGGATTTTTTAACCTCATTATAAGAATTCTGAATAAACGATATTGCCTAAAACATCCCGCAATGGTACAATCAATTTCTGTTTCAATGAAACCCCAACATCTCGCCCGAAAAGCAGGACGCAAAATACGCAAAACGGAGGACTGTCTATGCAGAAACATCCCGATTTTGAGTTTGAATTACAGCGCCTTGACTACACGAAGCACTACATGCAAAAGCTCCTGGAGGAATCGATGCGCGGCGTGCAATCCTCTCAAGCTGAAATTCGCCATGCGATGGCCGACTTGGACTATTTGGATTCGAGTTTGAGCTACATTAATATCCTAACGAATACCCGGTTTTTTGAAATGGCCCGCTCCCAAAAGGAAGGGCTTGAAGCGATTCAGCAGAAACCTTATTTCGCTCGTATCCATTTTAGGGCGGAAGGGGAGAAGGATGAATTCCTCTATATCGGCAAAACATCCGTCTTTCATCAGGAAACACAAGAACCGATCATCGTCGATTGGCGTTCGCCCGTCGCTAATGTTTACTATGATGGCAGACTGGGAGATTTGACGTATAAAGTGCGGGACGAAGAAATAAGCGGACATCTTTATTCGAAGCGGCAGTACAAAATCGAAGAAGGAGAATTGCTGGATGTCCTTGATATCGATTTAACGACGAATGATGAATTGCTCCAGGAAGCATTGTCGGGAAAAGCGGATGTCCGATTGACCGAAATAGTTTCGACAATCCAAGCGGAGCAAAACGAAATTATCCGCGCGAACCTGAAACAGCCAATCATCGTCCAAGGCGCTGCAGGCAGTGGAAAGACGACAATCGCCCTTCACCGGATCTCCTACTTCCTTTACACGATGGGCACCGATTTTCCATCGGAGAAACTAATGATTTTGGCGCCAAGCCGGCTGTTCATGGAATATATCGGTGACGTACTCCCTGAACTGGGTGTCGGACGTATTTGCCAAACAACTTTCGCCGAATACGTTCTGGACGCTACAGGCCTTAAGCTGAAACTGGCTGATCCGAATAAAAAGCTAGAGCTGTTGACAGCAGCTGATTTCGTGAATGAAGAACAGCTTTTCATTGCACGGATGAAAGGGACGCTCCGTTACCGTGAAATCATGCAAAGATATATGGACAAGCTGGAACAGGAAACTGCTGCCCTCTTTGAAGATGTCTATATTGAAAAATACCGGATCATCCGGGCTTCCCGCCTGAAGAAGCTGTTCCTGCAAGACTTCAACTATATGCCTCTCGAGAAAAGGATCGAACGTATCAAGCTCATTATGCAGACTGAAGTGAACGGGAAACGAAAACAACTCTATAAACTCTTATCCGACAAGTATGAAGAAGCGCTCGATAAAGCGCTGTACGGCATCCGTGATGATGAGAAGCGGAAAGCACGTATTACAAGGGTTATGGATGAACGTGACGAACGTCTTCCTTCTATTGAAAAGGAAGGGAAAAAGACGGTTTCTTCTTATATGAAGAGATTTAAGAAGTTCAACATAAAAAGCTTATACAGGGATTGGCTGACGAATCCGCAATTACATACTGAACTGGCATGCCACTGGTCCGATTCGGAAAGGGATGCTTTTTTTGACGCGCACACTAGTGATGCATGGGAGACAGAAGACTTGGCAGCCCTGTACTTCCTTCATGCCAAGCTGAAAGGCGTGGCGGATGAATGGAAAATGCGTGTCGTCTTCATCGATGAAGTGCAGGATTACAGCGAATTCCAACTTGCCGCACTGCAAGACGGACTGGAAACGGATATGTTTACGATGGTCGGGGACCTAGCTCAAGGAATTCACAGCTATCGGGCGTTGACGTCATGGGAACCCGTCCAGGAAATGTTCCCGCGTGCCACGTATACCACCTTGCAAAAAAGCTACCGGACGACAATCGAAATCATGCAACTTGCGAATAAAGTTCTTGCGCAGATGGATGAAAATCTACCACTTGTTGAACCGGTCGTCCGCCATGGCAGGGACCCGGAGTTTTATGATCTTTCCGCACTCAATGCCTACAAGGTGAATGAAATCTATGAAGCAATCCTCAGCAGGGGACACCGCTCAATTGCTTTGATTTGTAAAACGCGGAGAGAGTCCGAGAAAATCTTCAAGCAACTCGAAAAGTCAGGCATGCCTGTCCAATTGCTAGGCGAGAATTCCGACATCAACGGAGATTGCCTGCTAATCGTGCCAAGCCACTTATCTAAAGGACTTGAATTCGACGCGGTCATCATCGCGGCTTTCGAAGAACCTTTCAGAGATCATCCGATCGATCGAAAGCTGTTATATGTCGCAATGACAAGGCCGATGCATGAACTGCACTTGCTTTCCGGCACATTGATGCCTTTGATATCACCGAAAAACGCATAAACCGCTGGAAACACGCATAAATCGGATGAAAAGCCCATAAATGATCGCATAAACGCATAAAACCGTACAGGTACGCATAATTCATAATAAAAGCTCATAATCGATAAAACTTGCGCATAAACGTGTAAAAGGATTCTCCCTGAGAGAATCCTTACTAATTTATTCTGCAGAAACTTCCCAAATGATCAGCACTGAGCATTCAGCAGCAGGAGATCTCATCGACACTTTCCATTACTCTGAACAGTAAATAAATAGTTCGTAAACGGAGCGCTCCATTTAAGGATCGCTTCGTTTTTTTATTGCATGAAAAGGAAGGGGTTTCCATCGTTTTGTGGAATAGATAGGAGAGTAAGGGTGAACTTATGATGGGCAAACATTCTATTATTAGTATTTTTATTGGTATTTTCCTTGTGGTTATTGCAGGTTGTTCGTCAAGTGCTGATTGGAATACATCATTTGTTTTATGGAATGGCGATAACCTGAATGATTTCGGATGAGAATTTGAAAAAGGAATGGAAAATTGGAGGAATAACTAAGGCGATTGTTATTTGACCATTAGTTAGTATAGGAAAAACATTTCATTCTGGAATAAAGTTTAGGGGGAGTTATTTGAAAAAGAAAATTATATTTTTATCATTTGGTCTAATCATTTTCATATCTGTAATTTGGATATCCATTCATATTGTTAACAGTGGCAAATTCACAAAATGGAGTCATACAACTGCTTTAGAAGATCATTTTAATAATGGAGAAGCGATGTATTTAGGCTATAACTTTTCATGGGAAGGGATAGGCCGACCAACACTTAAACAGATAGAATTTATAAAGAAGGATGGAACATCCATAACGCAAGACAGTGATGGTTTTCAGATACAGCCATATATAGAAATCTCACCAGATGGTAACTTTATTGGGACAATGGATGAAAGTACGGTTAAGAATGAAGGGCTAATTAACAATTTAATTCCATTTGAGGATTTCGAAGTGGATGGAGACTTTCGTGTTGTACTAAAAGTGAAATTTCAGGGGATTAATACGGACGATGATATTAGTATGGTGAAGATAACATATAAAAAGTTTGGTGTAACCCATAATCAAAACATTTCGTTTGATGACGGAATTCTTATGGAAAAAACCAATTAGGGATTTCCATTAAGTTTAACTTAAGGGCGCGATCATATTAGCTGTCACAAAATCCTTTCCTCATTCGTTTTGATTGCAAAACAAATGTGGGAGGGTTTTTTTTATGTTTACCTATGATGTTGCGGTCGTTGGTGGTGGATTGGCTGGGTTGACAGCAGCTAATTTTCTGGCGAGGGAAGGAAAAAAGGTCGTTGTTTTGGAAAAATCGAAACGCCTAGGTGGAAGGGCGATGACAAATGAAAAAAATGGGGTTCTTATGAACTTTGGACCGCATGGATTGTATATGTCAGGGGATGCTGCAAATATTTTAACTGAACTTGGACTATCTCTTCCAGGTGGGAATGCTACGAAAGGTGTTCATATTCACGGCATTTTAAATGATGAAGTTCATGTCATTCCAAGAGATTTTCCATCAATCATGTCATCACCACTTCTTTCGTGGAAAGCCAAATTCATACTCGGTAAATTAATGGGTAAGATTATGAGATTAACTATTTATTCCATTCCGGAAGTTAGCCTAAAGGAGTGGGTGGATTCAGAAATATCTGATCCAATGGTGAGGCGTCTATTTTACTCAATTTGTCGATTGACTTCCTATACGAATGCCCCGACTTTACAGCTTGCAAAGCCAGTTTTAAAGCAGGTGAAGCGTTCATTACATGCGGGCGTCTTATATGTTGATGGAGGTTGGGATACAATTGTTCAAAGCTTTAAGAAGCAGGCAGAAGCACTGGGAGCTAAAATTGTTTCGAATAAAAATGTTATAAATATTGAACATCATGAGCAATATCAAATCATACAATGCTCAGATGGTACGGTCATTCATGTGCCTAATTGTATCATTGCAGCCCCGCCGAAAGAGGCAATGAATATGTTGAATGGTGCAGAATATACTTCTTTACGTTTGTGGAAGGAACAAGCAATTCCTGTTACGGCATGCTGTTTAGATCTGGGGATTAGAAAGTTACCTAACCCAAAACATCAATTTGCGATAGGACTCGACCAAGCTTTGTTTTTTACGAACCAATCAAGAGCTGCAAAGTTAAGTGAAGACGGGACATTGGTAGTAAGCATAGCAAAATATCATGATCCAATGGAAGAAATAAACGTAAACACAGATAAGAAACAATTAGAATCAGTAATGGATTTGCTTCATCCTGGATGGCAAAAAGAAGTCGTGGTGCAACAATTTTTACCGAAACTAACGGTATCGCATGATTTTCCACATACCAAACGAATAGAGAATCCAGGTCCAAGCATACCGGAAATGAAAGGAATCTATATAGCAGGAGATTGGGCGGGCCATGAAGAAGTATTAGCTGACGCTGCTGTTGCGAGTGGGAAGCGTGCTGCGCTAGAAATTTTACATGTAAAAGAAACGGTTTTAGCAAAGGAAGGATAATCGTTTTGGAGACTGAACATTTGTATCAGATGTATAAACCTTTGTTATTTTCAATCGCCTATCGAATGACGGGAAGTATTGCAGATGCAGAAGATCTGGTTCAAGAGGCGTTTATAACGTATAACCGTGTTAAAAGTGAAAAAGTCATTGAAAACGAGAAAGCGTATTTAAGTAAGATTGTGATGAATAGCTCCATAGACAAATTGCGATCTGCTGCAAGTAAGCGTGAGATTTATGTTGGAGAGTGGTTGCCCGAACCATTGGTAGATACAGGAAATGACCCTGCACTAACTTATTTGATGAAGGAATCTATCTCGACCGCTTATCTCCTGCTTTTGCAACAGTTAACTGAAGATGAACGAGCAGTCTACCTATTACGAGAAGTTTTTCAGTATAGTTATGAAGAAATTGCGACTATTATTGATAAGTCATCTGCCAATTGCAGGCAGATTTTTCACAGAGCCAAAAAAAGCATGAATAATCGACCGGAAGCTTCTGCACTGGATTTTTATTCAATGAGAAGCAATGTAGAACAATTTACGGTAGCACTTCAAAAAGGGAATATCCCTAAAATGCTAGAGTTATTGAAGACAGATTCTGTATTAATTTCTGACGGAGGCGGCAAAGTAAAAGCCGCGCTAAATCCAATCTATACATCAGAGCGTATTGTCTTATTGTTTATAAGCATTATGAAAAAGCTGCCTGAAAACTCAAGAATGGAATTCGAAGTTGTAAATGGTTATCCAGGCGTTGTCGTATCAATTAATGACTCTGTTGCTTACGTCGTCTCGATGGAATTCCAAGACGATAAAATTTGGCGAATTTTTATGGTGTCCAATCCGGATAAATTGGAACACTTGCAGAAATAAAACTGAAGTGAATAAAAAGACGGTTGAAGAATAGCAAAACGCTAATCTTCAACCGTCTTTTATTAATAGTTCTCACTCCCGCGCAAAGAGTTCTCGTTCTCCGAAGAAAAGTTCTCGTTCACGCACAAAGCCTTCTCATTCCAGTACGCTAATTTCACTTCTTCTCTTTATCTTCATAAAACACATTAAAATTCGGATCGATTGTCCCGATATTCAAATGCCTTGCCTTATAATCGCGCAGCAATTCGAAGAACTTCTTACTCAAGAACATGATGACAATCAAGTTGATGAAGGTCGGGATTGCCGTTGTGATGTCCGCAAAATACCAGACAGCTTTGCCAGGCATATCATAGGAAACCGCATAGACAACCATGAGCAACCCTGGAATTGGATAGAGCCATTTATAGAAGGCAATTGTCTTGTTCTTCACTTTGATTTTCTTTTCGCCACCGAACAGATGGCGCAAGATGATTTCGTAATACGTATACCATCCGGTAGTCGTCGTCAATCCGAACAGGAAGACGGATAAGGCGATGATATACCTGCCAGTTTGTCCGATACCTGCTTCAAACGCCGATAAAGTGAGCGCCGCCCCGTCAAGTCCGGATGACCACACTCCCGTAATGATGATCGTAAATGCGGTCATCGAACAGATGATGATCGTATCGATGAATACTTCCATCGCTCCCCACATTCCTTGTTTGATCGGATGATTCGTTTTCGCTGTGGAGTGGATCATCGGGGACGTACCCCAGCCGGCTTCATTACTGTAAACGGCACGCGCAACTCCCATCCGGATCACTTGCGCAATGACTGCCCCTGTAAATCCACCCACAGCAGCCATTCCCGTAAAGGCACTTTCGAATATTAGTCCAAAGACGGGGAGGATCTGATCAAAGTTCTTTAAGATGATAAATAGGGAAGCCAATACATAAAAGATACTCATGAAAGGGATAAGCTTGGACGCAATCTCACCAATCCGCTTAATGCCCCCGTAAATAATTACGTAAATGAGCGTGACGTAAATCAATGAAGAAGGAATCATGCCGATATTAAATGTAGAGCTTACAGCTTCGGAAACGGTATAGTTTTGAAGGGTAATAAAAAACGTAGTAAAGATACCGAATCCGAAAAGGACAGCTGGTATTTTCCAATACTTGAATTTCTTCTCTACACCCAATCCTTTTTCCATGTAATACGTCGGTCCGCCGTAAGGATTCCCTTTTTCATCCGTCCCACGATAATGAACGGCCAATGATACTTCAACTGTCTTCGTCATCATTCCTAATAATGCGGTGACCCACATCCAAAAGACGGCACCTGGCCCGCCTACTGCAATTGCAGTAGCGACCCCACCAATATTTCCGACACCGACGCTCCCGCCTATCGCCGTACTTACTGCTTGAAAAGGAGTTAAGATTCCTTTTGCATCCTCGTCCTTATCCCTCTTAGAAAATAATCTTCCGAACGTAGCCTTGAAAATATGCGGCAAATAACTGATCTGGAAAAGCTTACTTCCAATTGTGAAGTAGAGTCCTACAAATAATACCGTGAAGATGAGCGGCAACCCCCATAACCAACCGACAATCGTCTCTAGAAATTGTTCCATCCCTTTCCCTCCTTTATCCCTAGTCTGAATCTTTTGTCTACTGTATGTCAAGTAGGAAAAATTGATTCATAGATTTTATAGTATGAATAAATTAAATATATAGTATAATATTGGAAAGGGAGATGTTTGTATGCCGCACGTACACTATTTCTGGGGTATACCTGATGAAAAAACGTTAGATGGGATTGTACAATTACATAATAAGATTTTTATCAATGCTGATGAACTTGTAAAAAAGGCTCCACTACAGCCGAATATTCTATTTGTAGTTGCAATGATAGCGGATCAAGTAGTTGGTTATAAGATTGGATATAGTCTTTCAAAGGACCGCTACTATAGCTGGTATGGGGGAGTTCACGAGGAATTTAGAGGAAAAGGGATTGCCTCCATGCTTATGGAGCACCAACATCGACTTGTGAAGGATAAGGATTATAAAATAATCGAAACGAAGACGAGAAATAGGTGGAGAGATATGTTGATATTGAATATTAAACATGGATTTGATATAACGGAAACATTTACTGACGATGAGGGAATACATCGGATCGTATTGGAGAAAAGCCTGCTTAATAATAAGGAAGAGTGGTGAGAGGGACTTGAAAAAGCTTTTGGTTGGTTTATTTGTAATTATGATGCTACTAAGTGGCTGCGGTAAAGAATATTGGGTGCTAGATAAGAAGAGATTGAATGAAGAACCCGCAGTGAGGCAATACGTCAATTACTTGCAAGATGACAAGACGGAGCGTAAAGGCTTCAAGGTCATTGATATTGCCGAGGGGAAAAAGATGGTTGTCGTTTCAACCGGCACAAACGAACTCGAACTGGAAGCGGTAGATGTTGAAGTTTTGGATGATGAAACAATCGTCACAGTCAGAGAAGTCGAAGCGGATAGCGACGAAACCAATCCCTATATTTTAATCGGCCTTGAACGTAAAAACGGCGGAGTGAGAGTCATCAACGAAGAGGGAGAAGAATATGAAATCGGATTTTGATTCTGATAAGTAAATATTATCTCTTTGTATAATAACTATCGATTTTTCTAATGACAATTAGAAGAGTATAATAGAATTATACACAGGGGGTGTTCATGATGGAATATATTTCACTCTTTTTCATTGGGGCCATTGCAACAACGATCGGTACGTTGGCGGGTGGAGGCGGATTGATCAGTCTTCCCGCGATGCTGCTGCTCGGCATACCGATTCATTCCGCCATCGGTGCGAATAAAGTGTCAAACACGGTCAGCTCGTTCTCAAGCTTCCTTTTCTTAGTGAAGCACAAACAGATTTCTTTACGCGAATCGTTTTGGATCATTCCGGTAAGTCTTATTGGGGGCATCAGTGGCGGGTTCATTGCGACAAAGCTGTCAGAAGACAACTTATATATTTTGGCGATTATTCTCTTATCGTTTGCATTCATTACATCGTTCATCGGAAAAGGGGATTTCGATGGACAGGAGAAGTTGAAACTCAGCAAAGTGAGTGTGCCGGGGTTATATGGAATCGGGATTTATGATGGATTATTCGGTCCGGGGCAAGGGACATTGATGCTATATTTATTCGGGCATTTGAAAGTGGCGTATATACGCGCAGTCGGCTATGTTCGTCTCGCGACATTCTCGAGCTGCCTCGGTGCGGCGATCACTTACATTGCTGCTGGGAAAATCATTTGGCCACTTACTCTACTGTTAATGTTGGGATCTATTACAGGGGCGCAGACAGGGGTACGTATTGCGGAAAAACTGAAACCGAAATTTGTGAAGCCGATTTTACGAGTCGTGACAGTCGCATTGATCTTACAAATCATTGCAGAGAATATCGGTTGACTACAACTACAACGTAAAACTTCTACAACCGTAGAGGTTTTTATTTTTTGGATAAAACAACTGAAGCTGCCCGGAAACCCACCGGACAGCCGCAATTATCAATGCTCTTTCAATTCGGAAATTGCAACTTCAGACCTTTCCTCCATAGCTTGGCGCAAATGAACCGTTGCGGTCCGATCGTCCTCATGGATTTTATCAATCCAGACTGAAACGCCATTATAACTAACCATAATTTCATCCGGTGACGACACAATCTGATGTGCACGTTGACTTTCCAAGCAAATCCCTCCGTTTATATAGACTTTAACCCTGTTACTATGGATGAAATAGTGAAACGTACTCATCCCTCATATAGGAAGATTTTCAAATTATCGCTTCCGTCCACTGTCGCCAATAAAATATCAGGTGCGGCCACATTATAAAGTTTAAATTTATTCAGCAGCCATTCCATATCCTTTCCAACAGACTTCAAAGACGCCTGATCTACTTTGCCTTCTTTTACCACAATGATTGGAAAGAAAAATGGATTTGAAACAAGCTGCATATCTTGAGGTGTCAACACTTGATGTTGAGGGGATAGGAAGATAGAAATCGTCCCGTCTGGTTCCCATAATGCCAATGACACTTTCTGTATATCTTCAATCTTATCCTTGCGGAGTTCTGATAATAAATGATCGATTGTAATTCTAGCTTTTTTTAGATTTGGATACACGATTTCCCCATGTTTGATGAGAGGGTATGGGGATGGTTCAACCAATTTGCGTAACTTCCCCCATTTTAACGTTGCATACAAAGAAGAAATATAAAGGATTATCAATACAGTTGTCGTAATTAGTGACCCTTTCATCCCTAAATTTTCATCAGAAAGGGGGTGGGCTAAAATATTTCCGATAATCAAGGCGATGGTAAAGTCAATCAACCGTAATTGGGAAATGGAACGTTCGCCCATTAACTTTGAAGCGAATAATAAAAAGAAAAAAGCGACCACCGCACGCAGCCCCCATTGGACTGCGGTCAGTGTTTCTTGTGCCTGGAAAAAATCCATCATAACTTCACATCCCATAAGGTAGAAAACATCTAATGATGAAGGATTCACTTCTGTGCTTACACAAGGTAAAAGGCTACCACTCATTTGAGTGGCAGCATTTCTATTTTAAATTAAGCTTGTTTCACCATTTTCAAAAGCATTTGTGAAAACACGCGCTGCTCTTCTTCAGAACCTGATTTCCAAAGCTCCATTAACACTTTTTCTTCACGGTTACGAGGTTCTTCATGATTGGCGAGATAACCTGCAACGATCTCTGTCGTTTTTGCAAGCTTCTCATCACTTAACCCTAAATTTTCACCAAGCTGTACTTTTTCGGCGAGGTATTGCTTGAAATGATTAAAATTCTCTAGGATTTGACCTTTATCTTCTCCGTCAATCTTTGCGAGCTCTTTTTGAACTTTGTCTTTCATGTCCATAGCAAGTAACACTCCTTTTATGTTGTTCACATATACTGCGCTCATTTACAGTAAGTAAACGTGGAAAAACTTGCATAGGAAGAAGTAATGTTAGAAGTTAATGTAGGAGGTAAAGGTAAAATGGTTAAGATACGGTAAGGACAGTCATCGAATGTGGATCGGGAAGTTCATTACGAATGAAAAGAAGGTGGAAAGATGATTTGGACAATGGGACTAACAACGGAAGATGAATTCATTTACGACTTCCCTGTACATAAAATCAACGAGCTTTCTCTACAATGGTACTGGGTTGACTTCGATCAGCCGGACGCGGAAGAGGCATCATTGCTTCAATCACTCTTTGCGTTCCATCCATTGGCATTGGAAGATTGTTATGGCCGAATTCAACGTCCGAAGCTGGACCATTATGAGGGTTATACATTTTTTGCTCTGCACTCCATTTGTCACGAAGACTTGATTGCGGAAGAAGTGGATTTGTTCATGGGCGAAAACTTTGTCGTCTCATTTCATTACAACCAATTGCAGGAAATCGATAAGGCGCGCGAAGCAATTATGCAAAATCCAAGGAAGTGGAAACGCGGCAATGTTCATGTCATGTATGAAATTATGGATAAACTAGTCGATCAATACTTTCCGATACTTTATAATATCGAGGATCATTTGGACGAAATCGAAGAGAAATTATCACCGACAACTGTCCAATTATCCATGGAATACGTATTTGAAGTACGCGGCGATTTATTACGTCTCCGAAGGACAATCTATCCGATGAGGGAGTTGCTGTACAGAATGCTCGAATCGAAAAGATTGGATTTCGCTCCACATGAGCATACATATTTCTCGGATATTTACGATCATCTCATTCGAATAAGTGACATGCTCGATTCCAATCGACAGTTGACTTCAGATATACGTGATAGCCAACTGTCCATCAACTCCAACCAAATGAACAGTGTCATGATGACGCTGACGATCATTTCTTCAGTCTTTATTCCGCTGACATTCATTGCCGGTGTGTATGGCATGAATTTTGATCATATGCCAGAGCTTCACTTGCGCTACGGCTATCCAATCGTCTTAGTGGTGATGCTGATTATAGGTGTTGCTATGGTCGCTTGGTTTACGCATAAAGGCTGGTTCCGGATCAATAAGTCATAATATGACCCTTGCTTATTTTGAGGGTCATTTAAACGAAAAGGTTTGGACAGCCTCATATTTCGGAGTCCTTGATGGATGAATCCTGAAGAGTGAAAACCCTTTGACATGAAATGGCCGAGGTGTGCATGTTTCTTTTTGAATCGGAGAATCTCCATTGACCTTGCGCTTTTTGGCAATCGTAATATGAGGAGTGAAACGATTATCAGGTTCGATGCCCAATTGATCTGTACCTATTGTCGCAACCGCTTGCTGCAACGCATCTAGCTCTTGTGATGGTTGGACTGACATATAAACGACACGAGGACCTTTCGGAGATCCGAAAAAGGATAGGCCATCGACGGTCAGAGGGAAATTGCTATGTTTGTCGGCCAATGCAGCGAGACTTCCCTGCAGAGTTTCCACTTTCTGTTCAGGAAGTGCCCCGATGAATAGCAATGTAAGATGCAAATCATCTAAGTGTGGAATGACTTTATAGTTCTTCGACAAACCGTATTTATCCCTGTATAGCTGTACGATTTCCTCAATTGAAGCTGGGGCTTTTATTCCAATGAAATAATGATGATGCATCCTACACTCCTCCTAATAACTATCTCGTCTCCTATTGTAGCCGAATTCCAATTTGATGAAACATGGGTAGGTGCCCAATAGCTTTTAACCTGCATATAAATAGGAATGGTGGTTTAAAAATAGACGGAAGGGGATTATGTGGAGAGAAGTAAAAATGCAAAAGATGCACAACTGGAACAGTACCGGGTAAATAACTATGGAAAGAAACTGACAACAAACCAAGGCTTGAAAGTGTCGGATGATGAAAATTCTTTAAAAGCAGGGGTGCGTGGACCGACATTATTGGAGGATTTCCACTTTCGGGAAAAGATGACCCATTTTGACCATGAACGGATTCCGGAGCGTGTCGTCCATGCAAGGGGTTTTGCTGCTCACGGGGAGTTTGAATTGCATAAATCGATGAAAGCATTTACGAAAGCGAAATTCCTTCAGAATCCGGGTTCGAAAACGCCAGTGTTCATCCGGTTTTCAACTGTTGTTGGAAGCAAAGGTTCTGCTGACACGGTGAGGGATGTACGAGGGTTTGCCATTAAGTTCTATACGGAAGAAGGGAACTTTGATCTTGTCGGAAACAATATTCCTGTCTTTTTCATACAAGACGCTATCAAGTTCCCCGATGTCGTGCACGCCATCAAGCCTGAACCACATAATGAAATTCCACAAGCATCATCCGCCCATGATACGTTCTGGGATTTTGTCGCAAATAACCAAGAGACGGCACATATGATCATGTGGCTTATGTCTGATCGAGCCATCCCAAGAAGTTTTAGGATGATGCAAGGGTTCGGCGTCCATACGTTCCGTTTTGTGAGTGAAGAAGGAATAGCCAAATTCATTAAATTTCACATAAAACCTGTCCTTGGCGTCCATTCACTCGTCTGGGATGAAGCACAGAAAATCGCTGGGAAAGATCCTGACTTCCATCGACGCGATTTGTGGGAGAATATTGAGCATGGAAATGTCGTCGAATATGAAATTGGCGTGCAAATGATCAATGAAGAAGACGAGTTCATGTTCGACTTCGATATTTTGGATGCAACGAAGATTTGGCCAGAGGAAATTGTCCCCGTCCAGATGTTCGGCAAAATCACATTAAATCAGAATGTCGAGAATGTCTTCGCGGAAACGGAACAAGTCGCATTCCATTTAGGGAATGTCGTCCCGGGGATAGACTTTACAAACGACCCGCTTTTACAGGGAAGACTTTTCTCCTATTTGGATACGCAACTGCTGCGGTTAGGCGGCCCGAATTTCACTGAAATCCCGATTAATCGCCCGGTCTGTCCATTCCATAATAATCAACGGGATGGGTTCAGCCGCCAACGGATCGATGTCGGAAAGGTAGCCTATCATAAAAACTCGCTTGCCAATAACACGCCGTCTACTTCTACGTGGAAAGAGGGCGGCTATGTCCATTACGCCGAGAAGGTGGAGGGGCGAGTCATCCAGGCAAGAAGCGATTCATTCAAAGACCATTTTTCGCAGGCAAGACTTTTCTGGAACAGCATGACACCTCCTGAAAAAGAGCATATAAGGGATGCATTCATCTTTGAAGTCGGGAAAGTGAAATCAGCCGACGTCAGGCAGCAAGTCGTCGACATGTTTGTCAATGTGGATAAGGAATTGGCAACGGTCATTGCAGATGCAGTCGGCGTCAACCGTCCGGAAGGCCAGCAAGTGAATGTTTCAGCAGCTTCCCCTGCACTTAGCCAAGAGAAGACGCCGCGGTATCCGAATACACTCAAAGTAGGGGTGTTGATCGGCAGTGAATTTAATGGCAGAGAAGTGAAAGCGGTCGTTAGAACATTATTGAACAATGGAGTCGCAGTCGACATTGTCGGTGAGCATTTAGGCAGCCTCACGGGGGCTGACGGTATGAAGGTTGTTTTGAATGAAACCTTTCTAACAACATCGCCCGTCCTTTACGATTCGCTATATGTTGTAGGCGGAAAAGCGAAGAACCAAGCGAAATTTGAAAGCGATATTATGGAATACATCAATGAAGCGTATCGTCATTTTAAGCCGATCGGTATTGCTTCAACAGGGGAAGATATTTTCAGGAAATCCGATGCGAAAACTGGACCGGGCATTGTGGTTGCATCTGCATCCAGAGCCGATTTTCCAGAGGCCTTCATTCAAGCCGTCACCCAACAGCGCTTTTGGGACCGAAATATCTATTCCGAATGAACTGGCCGCTCCAATTCCTTTTTGGAGCGGTTTTTTTATGTATAATGAAGTGAAGGGGGAGATGACACATGATTCGTACAATCATTTTTGACTTGGACGATACGCTATTATGGGATGAAAAAAGTATTGCCACGGCGTTCGCTAAGACATGTCAATATGCAGAGGAAAGCCTTAATATACATGCCTCTAAACTGGAGGCGGCGGTCCGTGAAGAGGCGAGAGAAATTTACGCAGCCTATGATACATATGAATTCACACAAATGATCGGGATCAATCCTTTTGAAGGGCTATGGGGGACATTCGACGATCTTGGCGAGGAATTCAAACGAATGAAGGAAATCATTCCTGAATACCAGCGCAGTGCGTGGACGAGAGGGCTTGCGAAACTTGGTATTACGAATGTGGAAATAGGAGCGGAACTAGCAGCCCGGTTCATTGAGGAGCGAAAAAAATCCCCATTCGTTTACGACGAAACTTTTTCGGTTCTGGAGCAGTTGAAAGGCAAGTATACGCTAGTATTATTGACGAACGGCTCTCCGTCGCTTCAAAATACGAAATTGGAAATCACTCCGGAGTTGGAACCTTATTTTGACTCAATTGTCATATCGGGAGCCTTTGGCAAAGGGAAACCGGACCCTTCCATTTTTGAGCATGTATTGGAGGAAACAGGCAGCTCCGTGGCTGAGGCATTGATGGTTGGTGACAATTTAATGACTGATATTTTGGGCTCATCACGCGTAGGGATGCGGTCCGTGTGGATTAACCGTGAAGGGAAAGCAGGGAACCCGGATATCCATCCGACTTTTGAAATCAGCCATCTCGAGCAGCTGTTTCCGATATTGGACAAGGTAAACAAAGAGTGAGCCCGGATTCCGGGACTCACTCTTCTTAGCAAGGGCTCCATTATTCGCGTAAGGGCTCAATTATCTGCCTCCAAGCCCACTCTTCTGCGGTCAAGGTCCATTCTATTCTATCTGCATCGCTATTACGTCAAAGATCGATCGCTTTCACTTCATAAATATCTCCTAGCTCAGTCAAATCCCCAATTTCAGCCTGTTCAACGCCATTATCGATTGTGAGCATCATGATGGCATCACCGCCGACTGTGGAACGGCCGACTTGCATCGTCGCGATATTGATGTTTTTCTGTGCCAATAACGTTCCAACGCGCCCGATCGCTCCCGGCTGGTCTTTATGTTTAATGAATAGAAGATGGCCATCCGGCACAACATCGACCACGTAATCATCGACTTTCACGATGCGCGCTCCAAGACCATTCAGCAAAGTGCCTGCCACACGATGTGTAAACTTGGAAGTGACGATTTCTACAGTGATCAAGTGGAGGAAGCCTTTACTGGCTGTCGTTTTATGCTCATTCACTTTAATATCAAAACGCTCGGCTAAAAATTTCGCATTAACATCATTGACATGGTTGCCAAGGTTGCGCTTCAAAATGCCTTTAACCGTATTACGGGTCAATGCGCGCACATCGTAGTTGGCAAGCTCTCCTGCGTACTTGATATTCACTTCCTCAATCGTCTCATCAGTCATTCGCGATAGGAAAATCCCCAGCTTTTCAGCCAAGTCGTAGAAAGGCGCAATCTTGGCCAACACTTCCTTCGAGACGGACGGCAGGTTGACTGTATTTCGGACAGCATCTCCTTTGAAGAAGTTCACGACATCCATACTGACATCGACGGCGACACTTTCTTGCGCTTCCACCGTGCTGGCCCCTAGATGGGGAGTTGCAATCACTTCAGGCAGCGAGAGCAGTGGATGATCGACAAACGGCTCTGTTTCAAAAACGTCAAGGGCAGCCCCGGCGACTTTCCCCGACACGATTGCCCCGTACAATGCATCTTCATCGATGATTCCCCCTCTGGCGCAGTTAATGATCTGTACGCCGTCTTTCATCTTCCCGAAAGCTTCTTCATTTAATAAATGGCGGGTCTCCTTCAATAAAGGAGTGTGGATTGTAATGAAATCAGCAGCTATCAAAACGTCGTTCACTGTCCCGAAGCCAATCCCCATTTTTTGCGCCTTTTCCTCTGTCAAGAAAGGATCATATGCGATAACGTTCATCCGTTGACCCTTCGCACGGGCTGCAACTTCTGCACCGATTCTTCCAAGTCCGATGACGCCGAGTGTCTTATTTTTCAACTCTACACCGATGAACGATTTCCGGTCCCATTTACCATTTTTCAATGAATTGAAGGCTTGAGGAATTTTCCGGGCCAACGCTGTCAGCATCGCGATTGTATGCTCAGCGGCAGAATTCGTGTTGCCGTCAGGCGCATTGACAACAATGATGCCATGCTCCGTGGCGGCGTCCAAATCGATATTGTCGACGCCGACACCCGCACGTCCGATGATTTTCAGATTACTAGCGGCTTCCATCACTTCTCGAGTCACTTGTGTCTGACTCCGTACGAGAAGAGCATCGAACCCTTTAATTCTTTCCAGCAGCTCCTCTTTTGACAAGTCGGTAGCAATCGTGATTTCCAGCCCATCCGCTTGCCTCAGCGGATGGATCCCTTCCTCACTTAGCGGATCAGCGATCAATATATGATACGTCATCGGTCATTCTCCCCTTTTTCCAAATAGATTCGCTGCGCTGCCGCTACACCTTGGCCGAGCTCTATATTTTTTCCAGCTTTAATTAACCCAATTTCCATCATGCCGAGAGTCTGCAATATATCGGCAGGGGAGCAGTAACCCATATGTCCTATGCGGAAAATCTTCCCCTTCAATCTCTCCTGCCCGCCGGCAACAGATAGTCCGAATTCCTTCTTGATCACTTTCCGGAACTCCTCTGCGTCAAAATCTTCGGGCTGGACAGCAGTTACTGTATCCGACGCATCTTCGTCATTCGTCAGTAAAGGGATTTCGAGTGCCCTGAAAGCCTCACGCACCATTTCTTTCATGAGCGTGTGACGTCCATACACGTTCTCGAGCCCTTCCGTATCCATCAATTCAAGCGCTTGATCGAGTCCGAATAAAAGGGAAAGGGCAGGGGTGAAGGGTGTCGTATCCTTTTCCAGGTCCTTCCGATACTTCGACAAATCCAAATAGAAACCCCGGTTCGGATTGGAATAAACGACTTCCCAAGCCCGCTCGCTTACCGCGATGAACATTAGTCCGGCAGGCAGCATAAACGCTTTTTGCGAGCCGGTCACCATGATATCTATGCCCCACTCATCCATTTTAGTCTCCACGCCGCCGACACAGGACACACCATCGACGATAATAAGGGCATCGGATACTTCCTTCACCGCAGAAGCAAGTTCGTGAATCGGATTCATGACACCTGTCGATGTTTCACAATATGTTGCGAAAACGGCACTGACCTCCGGGAATTTCCGAAGATATTCCTGGATTTCATGAGGGTTAAATGCTTGGCCCCACTCGACTTCATACATGTGCACCCGAATGCCATACGCTTCACAAATCTGTACAAAACGAGCACCGAATGCGCCGGTCACAATGACAAGGACCTCGCCAAGCGGTTTTACTGCATTGACGACAGCCGCTTCCAAACCTGATGTTCCACTTCCCGTAATGATCATTACATCCTGGTCGGTCCCGAACACTTTTTTCAGTCGGGGTTTGATGGAGCGGAGCAAATCGGACGTCTCATTTCCCCGGTGGCCGATCATCGGCTGAGCCATCGCCCGTTGTACACTCGGTGGAATGGGCGTCGGTCCTGGAATTCGTAAATATTGTTGATCTTGCAACATATCAATCTCCTCCTTGGAATATAAAAAAGCCTTCCGTCCCTTGCAAATTCATGCAAGGGGCGAAAAGCTATCAGCTACGCGGTGCCACCCTTTTTCGCTGTCATGACGACAGCCTTCATTGCATGCATAACGGGCATGTTCCGGGTGAGCCTACTTAACAAGTTGAAAATGAAGTTTCAGTCCACCGATTCAAGAGTGCTGCTCTACGTCAGAAACGCTGATTCCCACCAACCATCAGCTCTCTATGGATTCCGTTCCGCAAAGCCTGTCTCCGTCCAAATCGTTCATCGAATTATTTAATTAATGACAATCATAGCATGTAATTTTTGAATGTCAACCTAATGTTCGTTTATTTTCAATATAAAAAACGAAGCTCAGTATAATCTTCAAGAAATACGCATAAAAACCGAACTAATCATAACATTGTTTTTAAAACGTTCGTTATTTAATGCGCACTAAGAAATTCGGGATTCTTGAATATTGTATTGCAATGTATCTTACCAAACATTGTGAAAATGTCAATTACAAATTTTTAATGAGGAACGAATGTATAAAATACCACAGGCATCACATCATAATTGCAACACCATAATATCAATGGAAAAGTTTAAGAAAAGAGGGAGAAAAATTGGGCATTTTAAATGGAAATCCGAAAGAAGAGCCAATGCACTATGGTGAAGTCCTCGGTTGTTGGGCATATGCAGGCGCGAACAAAGGGTTAATTAGCGGATATCAAGGTTTCATCAATCATGCTGGCGATGAGGACCTGATTGAGCTTCTTAAAGACGCGGTTGAAATGATGAAGGACGAGAATAAGGAAGTCGAGAAAGTACTTAAAGAAAACGGTGTGACGCCTCCTCCGACATTGCCTGATCGAGCAGTTGCAAAAGCGGAAGACATTCCGGTCGGTGCACGGTACATGGATCCCGAAATCAGTGGAGCCGTTTCCATAAACGTCGGTCAAGGTCTTGTCTCATGCAGTCAGGTGATCGGCCAATGCTTAAGAGAAGACATTGCAATGATGTTCAGTAAGTTTCATGCAGATCGACTTTTGTTTGGTATGAGATTACTCCGTCTGAATAAGGAAAAAGGTTGGATCATCCCTCCTCCTATGCATGGTGCCGCATTCCCGAATAGTAAATGAGATTAGATTGAGCAGCTGATTACACTCAGCTGCTTTTCATATGCTCACTTTTCTGAACAATGTGGTAAAATATCAATTGTAAGAGTGAAAAGGGGGAAATGTAATGGTATTGTTTACTAGAAAAGAGGATGTAGTTGAAAATTTTCATGGGACCGATATTCGCGATCCATACAGATGGTTGGAAAATCCTGAAGACCCTGAAGTACAACAATGGGTAGATGAACAAAATAAACGGACTCAAGATTTCCTTGCGACATTCCCGGATCGTGAAAAAGTGAAAAACAAACTGACAGAAACGTGGAACTATGTAAAGTATACTGTTCCCCAAAAAGAAGGAGACTATTTTTATTTGCACAAAAACGATGGCCTGCAAAATCAATCCGTCTTTTACCGTACAAAAGATCTTAACTCCAAAGACTTGGAAGTCGTATTGGATCCGAATACTATGAATGACGAGGGCACTGCTGCCATAACGAATCTCTCATTCTCGAAGGATGGCAAGAGATTGGCATATGGAATTTCACTCAACGGAAGTGACTGGCAGGAAATAAAAATAAAAAACTTGGAGACAGGGAAGGATGAATCCGACCTGATTCGATTTTGCAAATTCTCAAGCATTGCTTGGAATGAAGAAGGTACAGGATTCTTCTACAACCGTTTTCCTGATCCAGCTACTGTTTCGGCCGAAGAACAAAGTTATTACAACAAGGTGTATTGGCATGAAGCAGGCACTGGGCAGGACGATGATGTACTCATCTATGAAGATCCTGACAACAAGGAGTTCTCCTTCAATCCGATGTTGTCTGATGACTATCGGTATCTGATCCTGAATGTATGGAAAGGAACGGAAAATAAAAGCAGGATTTATTATAAAGACCTGGAAAAAGATGAGGAATTTGTCTATCTGTTCGATAAAGGCGATGGAGAATACTCGTTCATCGGCAATGAAGGACGCACATTCTATTTCCTTACAAATGTCGATGCACCATACGAAAAAATTATTTCAGTGGATTTGGACAATCCGTCGAAGGAAAATTGGATTGATGTAATTCCGGAGACTACCGATGTATTGTCTTTCGGAAAGATCATCAATGGAAGAATCGTAGTTGGCTATTTGCATAACGCGCATTATGAACTGAAAGTTTTTGACCTGGAAGGCAAGCGTGGGGTTGACGTAAAATTGCCAGGATTTATTTCGTTGACTGGTTTGGCAGGCAAGAAAGAGGAACCGTGGATGTTCATCGGTTACACATCCTACTTATCTCCGAATGCAATTGCAAGCTATAGCTTCGAGGACGGGGAACTGACGTCAATATTCCAGGAGGAAAATAAATTCAAGTCGGAAGGATTCGAGACGACTCAAGTCTTTTACCCATCGAAGGACGGAACGATGATCCCGATGTTCTTGACTCATAAAAAAGGACTGGTCCTAAATGGTGAAAACCCAGTCGTTCTTTATGGATATGGCGGTTTCAATGTCAGTTTGACACCATCCTTCTCACCAGCATTGCGCATGTGTATTGAGGAAGGCGGCGTATATGCGGTTGCCAATTTAAGAGGCGGCGGCGAATTCGGAGAAGAATGGTACAAGTCAGGTACATTGGAACGTAAACAAAATGTATTCGATGATTTCATTTCGGCTGCAGAGTGGCTTATTTCAAAAGGTTATACGAAGAAGGAGAAGCTTGCAATCATGGGAGGCAGCAATGGGGGCTTGCTTGTTGGAGCAAGCATCACTCAGCGTCCCGATTTGTTCGGGGCGGCAATTTGTCAAGTGCCTGTAATCGATATGCTCCGCTACCACAAATTCACGGTGGGACGCTATTGGGTGACTGATTACGGAAATGCTGAGTTGAATGCCGAAGACTTCGCTACGATGATCAAGTATTCTCCTCTTCATAATGTCAAGGAAGGCGTTGAGTATCCACCTACCTTGATTACGACGGCGGATACGGACGATCGTGTCGTACCTGCGCACGCCATGAAATTTGCTGCGACATTGCAAGCAGCTTATTCAGGTGAAAATCCGATCTTGCTTCGTGTCGAAAAGAATGCAGGACATGGTCTCGGAAAGCCGACAGTCAAGATCATTGAAGAACAGACCGATGTCTATTCATTTCTCTTCAAAACGCTAGGCGTTACTATCTAAAAAGAGAGGTCGTCTCGAGAGCGAGACGGCCTCTCCCTATTTTTGCCGTTCCCAATTCCGAAGGGCTGGATACGGATCGAAAGCCCATTCAGTCCTGCCATTGTATTTATACAATCCGTAATGGAGATGAGGAGGAAACTTCCCAGATGTTCCTTCTTTCCCATATCCGGTGCTGCCAACAAAGCCGAGAAGCGTCCCGGGTTCTACAATATCGCCTTCTTTGATGCCCTTATCAAAATAAGCCAAATGGGCAAAGTAATGATAGGTGTTATGGTTATCCCGAATACCGATGCGCCATCCCCCGTATTGGTTCCATCCCATCACTTCGATGACACCATAGGAAGTGGCGACGACAGGAACGCCGTAGCCCGCAAAAAGGTCTGTCCCTTCATGGATGCGGCGACCTCCCCATCCGCGGCTCGTGCCCCATGTACCGCGATACGTATAATGATGTCCTTTCGGGATAGGAAATACATGCCTATCCAGCTCGGCCGTTTCGAAATGCTTATACAGTTTGGCGATTGTAAGAATCTGATTTACCGTCATTTCCCGTTTATAGTAGTGCCATAATGCAGCTTTAAATGCATTTTCATCTGGTCCGTACATCGCTAAATGGGAATACATCGTCATGAGTACATCCGCTGGGTCGGATTGGTCAGCTACCCCATCCCCGTTGCCGTCAGAACCGTGGCCGCCGAAAAGTGCGAGTGTGTCCGGTGAATTATCCGAGGGATCCGGGTTCAATATACCGAACCAATGTTCAACGGGGTATTGAATGGAAATAGGTCCGTCGGCTTTTGGAATATCATTACGCACTTGCTGGATGTTGCGTTCATATTGATCAATTGCAGCAAGGTGATACCAAGGAACCAGCTCGTTTGAGAATTGTAAATAAAAACTCATCCGTTCCTCCATAATTTCCTTTTCACTTTTGTGATCGGAAGCGGAGACAATGTTGATGGACAGACAGAGACAGAACATTGCACCTATCGAAGCAATTACATATTGGATACGCACTGGGAAACCTCCTTTGTTGAATGATTAGAATTCCCCGATCGATCGATTTCATTACTTTTGTTTTCGTTAGAGAAGTTGCGTCAAAGGATGGTTTCATTTTTGAGTGATATACTTTAGAAGAGATGTTATGGAAGGGGAGAGGACGAATGGAAAAACTACAATCGGTTGAGCAGTTTGAGCAGTTGAAAAATGAAGAGCGGACAATGTTCATGTTTTCAGCGGATTGGTGCCCGGATTGCAGGGTGATTGAGCCGTTCCTACCGGCTCTGGAAGCGGATTATCCGGAGTATCAATTCATTTACGTGGACCGTGATGATTTTATTGAGATTTGCCAGCAATTGGATGTCTTTGGGATTCCGAGCTTTATTGCGTTCCATAGTGGGGAAGAGGTCGGGCGTTTTGTAAGTAAGGACCGGAAGACGAAGGAAGAGATTGAGGAGTTTATTAACAGTTTGAGCGCATAATGAAAAGAGATATCGCCATCCTAGTATGGATTGGCGATATCTCTTTTTTATTATGGAAACGGATCTCTACTCTATGCGGAGCCTTTCATATCAAGCCGGCATTCATCTTCTTGTTCTTTTTAATTGGAAGTTAAAAAGGAATACATTTTTCCCGGGTAGTCTGTGAAGATGGCTTGTACTCCGGCTTGTTTCAAGGTATGTGCGTATGTCTCGTCATTGACTGTGAATGTTCTGACCGGCATGCCGCTGTTAATCACTTCAGCGATGGTCGGACGAAGTGCTGCCGGGAATAGGATATGGAGTGCATCAGCTGGTATTTTGTTGAGATAATCCACTGGGTGGACAAGCACTTCCATGAATAAGGCAGCGGTTTCAATTTGAGGATTAAACCGCTTTACGGTACGGACGGCACTATGATCGAATGATGAAATGATGATGCGCGATTCCATTTGTCTCTCCGCAATCAAATCAAGAACTTTTTCGACCATTCCTTCGTATGGGAAGATATCCGATTTCAATTCAATGTTCAATTTGTGATCAGTCGGATTGAAAACATCGAGGACTTCAGCGAGTGTAGGTATTGTTTCTCCTTTGAATTCGGGTGAAAACCAGTTGCCGAAATCGTGCTTTTTCAATTCCGCCAAGGACATGTCCTTCACATATCCTTTTCCATCCGCTGTGCGGTCGATCGATTCATCATGGATGACGACAAGTTCTCCATCTGCTGTCATATGTACATCGAATTCAACGCCAAAGATGGGGAGGCGAGCGGCCTCCATGAAGGCAGCGATTGTGTTTTCTGGATAGTTTCCTGAAGCTCCCCTATGTGCGAATATCTCCATTTAGCTTCCTCCGATTCCGTTTGGCATTACCTTTCGCTCACAGCAAAAGGGCACGGATTTAGTCCCGTTGCCCACTTGCTCGGGAATATTGTCATTCCCAAGTCTTTCGTTCTTCAATTTCCTTTTTCAGGATTTCTGCTCCTTCAGGACTTATATACATGCCGTTGGACAGTCTTTTGTTTTCTGGGGTGATATCCCCGGTAACGATACAAGCCGAGTCCACAACATACTTACGGAAAATGATCATATCGTCATCCACGAAAATTTCCATTGGTGCACCTTTATCAAGTTTCAATGTATTTCTCAATTCTTTTGGGATTACAATCCTGCCGAGATGGTCAACTTTCCTGACAATACCTAAGCTACGCATCATGATCCTCCTTGAAACTTAGTATTATTGTTACTTGTCCTACTATTATACCAGTAAATTAGAAAAATACAAAAAAATGAGTATAATCTCTTTTTCTCTCCTATTCTCTCTATTCCTCTTCTAACTGCTTTAAAACGTTTAAGTATGTGATTTATTTTGATAGAATAGGAAAGTCATTTTAGAAAGGGGAACCAACATGTCAATCATCCACAAGAGACCCGTCGTATTTGACTATATTCAGATCATTGCTGGAGCGACCTTGGTCGGACTTGCATTCAATATATTTTTCTTGCCGGCGCGTATCGCGGCGGGCGGCATTTCGGGGGTCAGTACAATCCTGTATGAATTATTCGGATATAATCCTGCATATGTGCAATGGATGATAAATATCCCGCTCATCATACTGGGGCTTTTGCTCGCAGGGAAAGAGTTCAGTGCAAAGACGATAGTCGGTACTTTTTTTGTCCCATTTGTCATCTATTTGACGGGGGGCCTTCAGTTATCCGTCGACAATCCGTTTCTTAGTTCCATCTATGGCGGCATCATGCTAGGCATCGGGTTAGGAATCGTTTACAGGGGGAATGGCTCGACAGGCGGAACGGCTTTGATTGCCCAACTCCTAAAAAAATACACAGGCATATCAAGTGGATTTTCCCAATTGATTGTTGATGGGGTTGTCGTTGTCACTTCTGCTTTCGTATTCAATTTTGAGCTTGCCTTATACGCACTCATGTCGATTTATGTAACGAGCAAAGTGATTGATTTCGTCCAGCTCCAAACGTCGCCGACAAAGCTTGTCCTTATCATTACTGAACACGAAGAGAAGATCCAGTCAGTCATCCAGAATGAAATTGATCGGGGATTGACGAAAGTGAAATCAACGGGAGGCTATTCAAACGACGAGAAGACAATGATTCTTTGCGTTGTGGAACAGTCCGAAGCCGTTTATTTGAAGAAATTGCTTCAAACGGCTGAGCCATCGTCCTTTGTTATTTTCCTGAATGCATCTGAAATTCTAGGACTCGGTTTTTCAAAAGCGAAGGTTCATCGTTAAAAGAAACCGGTATACAATTCCAATAAAGATGATATAATAATCTTAATTGAATAATTCTTATCAAGAGAAGCTGAGGGATTTGGCCCGTTGAAGCTTCAGCAACCTCTGTAATTACAGGAAGGTGCTACCTCCAACAAGATGTGAATCTTGAGAGATAAGAACGAAAAACAAATGCATCTCCTCGTTCCTATCTTTTGGAACGGGGGGATTTTTAATTATAAAGGGGGAAACGTAATGCCAATCAATATACCTGAGCATTTACCGGCACGTGAATTGTTGAAAGAAGAAAAGATTTTCGTCATGGATGAAGGGCGGGCGACGACCCAGGATATTCGTCCGTTAACTATCTTAATCTTGAATTTGATGCCCGAAAAAGAACGGACAGAGCTCCAATTGCTTCGGCTTCTCGGGAATACGCCTTTGCAAGTGAACGTTTCATTTTTAAATACCGCAACATACGAATCGAAAAATGTTAGCAAAAATCATTTGGATTCTTTTTACACCACATTCGAACATGTCAAGAGCCGCCGTTTCGATGGACTCATCATAACAGGAGCGCCAATCGAGCATTTGAAGTTCGAAGATGTTGTTTATTGGGATGAACTGAAAGAAATCATGGAATGGTCCAAAACAAATGTAACTTCCGTTTTACATATTTGCTGGGGGGCGCAAGCTGCGCTTTACCATCATTACGGCATCGATAAATATGAGTTGCCGAAAAAATTATCTGGCGTTTTCAGTCATCAATTGACCGATCCAACTGTCGAATTGGCACGCGGTTTCAATGATCTGTTCAATGCACCTCATTCCCGTTATACGTCGGTCTCAATAGATGAGATTAAACAAGATCCTCGACTTCAATTATTGGCGGTCTCTGAAGATGCAGGTGCCTTCATCATCCTTTCAAAAGACGGCAAACATATTATGATCACAGGGCACTTGGAGTATGATGCATGCACGCTCGGCGAAGAATACGAACGGGACTTGAAAAAAGGGATCGATATTGACGTCCCAGCAAACTATTTCCCGGACGACAACCCGGCAAAGGAGCCGTTGAACACGTGGCGCTCACATACTCATCTTCTATTCTCAAACTGGCTGAATTATTATGTCTACCAAGAAACACCTTACGAGTGGGAATAAATCCAAAGCGAAAAAGCAAAGCGGGGATTAAATCCCTGCTTGCTTTTTTTCACCGTATATTGTAAAAGTTCTATCACACACTAGCTTTAATGGAGGTGTGTACTAAAATGAATTCGCTTTTTGAAGCAATTTCTAAAATTGCTCTTGGGGAAATGATGCTTAGAACAACTTTTGCTTTTATCATTCTAATGATACTCGCAAGATTGATGGGAAAGAAACAGATCTCACAGCTAACTTTTTTCCATTACGTTACGGGGATTACAATCGGTTCCATTGCAGCTGAGATCTCTGCCCAAACGGAAACCCCTTTTTTCGATGGTGCCGTCGCAATGATTTGGTGGGCTGTATTAACCGTGTTTGTGAATTTATTAACCATTAAATCGAAAAAAGCGAGAATTTTATTCGATGATCAACCGACCATCGTCATACACAGAGGGAAAATTAGTGAACAAGGGATGAAAAAGGCCCGTCTCACATTGAACGATCTCAATATGATGCTCCGTGAGCAAAGCATATTCGCTGTTGCAGACGTTAACTATGCGATTCTCGAAACGAACGGCCAATTAAGTGTCATGAAAAAGGCGGCCCAAGAGACTGCAACACGCAAAGACGTGAAAGCACCTGGCAATGAGCCAAAATATATACCAACAGAAATTATTTCGGATGGGAAATTAATTAAAGAAAACTTGACTGAATTGAAGCTGACTGAAGAATGGGTTTATGAACAGCTGAAGAAAAATGGGTTCAGTAAAGTGGAGCAAGTCTATTATGCGGAAATACTGACTGATGGTACTTTGCATATTGATCAGCGAACTGAAAAGAAATAGATAGTGTAAGGGGTGTTTCAATATGAGGGGAAGCTTGTTTTGCCCCTCATATTCAATTAACGGAAACGACCAAAAACCCCGATTCGCATATTTTTCATGGTATAATGAATGACAGTCATTCAGTGGAGAGGCGGACGGTAATTGGATAAGAAGGAAAGAATCATAAAAGCGGCCATAGAAGTTTTTCGCAAGCAAGGCATCGAAAAGACGAAGATATCCGATATCGTGAAAGTGGCAGGGATTGCTCAAGGAACTTTCTATTTATATTTCCCATCTAAATTGTCACTCATGCCGGCAATTGCCGAAGTGATGGTCGCAAAAACGTTAGAGATTGTGACGGATACAGTATCGGATAACGCACCGTTCCCAAAACGGATGGAGCAGCTTGTTGATGCGATTTTCGAAGTGAATGAAGAGTATCACGAAATTCAAGCACTTATCTATTCAGGTTTAGCATCGACAGAGCACTTGAAAAATTGGGAGACCGTATATGCGCCATTTTATAAGTGGGTGAGTGAAGGCCTTCAACAAGCAATTGATGAAGGTGTAATCCGGGATTCAGTAAAACCCGATCGGACGGCGAAGCTTGTTATCGGTCTCATCGAATCTGCTGCGGAACAAATTTATTTATACGATACAGACAAGGAAGATGAAGCGGTCATTCAAAAGAATGAAGTGAAGAATTTCTTGAAACATGCCCTTGCATATTAATGCCTTTTATTATTGGCAATATTCCTTTGACAACTTGTCATTTCACAAATGAATGACAGTCAGTCACCCACCCAGTTAGGAGAAAATATTATGAACAAATCATGGATTTATGTAGCGCTAACAAGCTTTTTCGAGTTGGTCTGGATTTTCGGTTTCAATGTTGCCTCCGAATGGTGGCATTGGATTCCAATCGTGTTTTTCATCTTCGTCGATTTTCATTTCTTGGCGAAAGCCTGTGAAAACCTTCCGACGGGTACCGTATATGCCATCTTTGCAGCAATCGGAACAGTTGGGACCGCATTGATGGATGTGTTTATATTCGGGGAAACCCTCGGAGCAGGCAAACTGTTTTTCATTGCCATTTTAGTTGTAGGCGTCATCGGACTGAAGATTGCTGACGGCGTGGATGAAAAGAAAGGATTGGTTAAGTGATGGGCTGGTTATTTGTAGTCGCAGCGGCAATAAGCGAGCTTGTCGGAGTTGTCGGGTTGAATAAATATAGTGAACAGAAGACATTCACCAATACCATTTTGTTCGGCGGAGGATTTGGAGCAGCATTCGCATTTCTCTATATGTCGTTCAATTATTTGCAAGTAAGCACTGCATACGCAGTGTGGATTGGCATAGGAACTGCAGGTGCAGTATTGATCAATATGCTATTTTTCGGTGAATCAAGAAGCATAGGACGTATCGCCAGCCTACTTTTGATAGTTATCGGCGTTGTTGGATTGAAGGCGTTATCGTGAATAGTAGAAAGCGGGGAACAACTTAGAGAAAGTTGCTTCCCCGCTTGTTTTCATTCCTGTAAGGAATGAAAACAGGTTCGGAGATTACTCTTAGTTGATTGGAGTGGAAGCCGGCGACTCCTTGGGGATCAGCGTGAGAGGAGAGACCCCGGAGAGGAGCGAAGCGGAACGAGGAGGCTCCGCACGCCCCCAGGAAAGCGTCCGGCTGTAACGCAAATCAACGGGTGTTAATAGTATCCAAGATATGGTCACTATTGTTTAGGAATACATATTCAAATTACAACAATAAAACACGGAAAATAATAACGCACAGAAACTATTTCTCCCCATTAACCGTTCCCGTTAAGAAACTAGAAGTCCTATTTTAAAGATCGGTTACATAATCACCCAATCCCTCTCAATAGCTACCCGCTTCAATCGCTCTTCAGGTCTAACAGCAACCGGATTTCCAACGAGCTCAAGTACAGGAAGGTCGGAATAGCTGTCCCCATATGCAAAGCTTTGCTTCCAGTCAATTTCGTTGCCTTTCAACGACTCCATAATCTTCTCGGTTTTGCGTTTCCCTTGGATAGGATAAATGGCGGAGTCTTTGTCAAATACGCCATTTGCAGTAAACGGTATGTCAGTACCAATAATTGTATCAAACTTAATGCCTTCCGTTACAGAATGTAGTAGTGGAGTATAAGCGCCGGATACAAGCATGACATGCATATCATCGTTATGATGCTGTTGAACCCTCGTCACAACTTCCGCGTTGAAATGCTGCCGCATGTTCTCTTTTACTTCCTCAAAGTAATTGTTGAGCTCGGATTTCGATAACGAGTCTAATGTATTTGCGTAAATTTGCATAGATCCTTCTCTCATCTTTGCTTCGGGAACGAGTTTCATTTTGTACCCAATATATAGTGGGAGAATTTTACGAAAGAAAGATTTATACTTCGAGCGGTGTGTTGGATGCTGCTTCAAATGCTCCATTAATAATTGAAAAGTTTCCTTCGAATATAGCGTCCCATCAAAATCGAATATTGCTACTTTCATCATATACATCCCCCTAATAATACAAACACATTTACCTTTGATGATACAGCGTTTGAAATCAAAGGGCAATTTGTGGATAATTGAAGAAGAGAGTGAGGAGACTGGACATGCATAAGAATCAAAAGAAGAAAAGGGAAGATTCCTTTCAGTTTTCAGTAAATGAAGAAGCGGAACTATTGCCGTTTTTATTGGAAAACATGAAAAAGAACAGCCGGAATTCCGTCAAGTCAATGTTGACGAGAGGGCAGGTCTCCGTTAACGGCAGGGCAGTGACGAAACATAACCATCAACTGCTGCCTGGACATAAAGTGGAAATCCTTGCGAATAAGGCAGCTTTGAATGAAAGCAAACTGACAGGGTTGGAAATTATTTATGAGGATGACGCGATCATCGTTGTCGATAAGGAAGCCAGTCTCTTATCGATGGCTGCAAAAGATAAAAACGAAAGAACAGCATTCAGTGAAGTATCGGCTTATGTTAAAAGACAGGATCCAGGGCAGCGGGTCTTTATCGTCCACCGACTGGACCGCGATACGTCAGGTGTCCTCTTATTCGCGAAAAGCGAACAAGTGAAGATTACACTGCAGGATAATTGGGATGAAATGGTGAAAGAAAGGATCTATACGGCATTAGTTGAAGGGAATGTCCGAAAAGAGTCAGACACGATCAAATCCTGGTTAAAGGAAACGAGGACGTTCAAAGTCTACTCGAACCCGACAGACAACGGAGGCCAACTGGCAATCACCCACTACCGGAAAATAAAATCGAACCGTCAATATTCATTGCTGGAAGTCAAATTGGAAACAGGTCGCAAAAACCAAATCCGTGTGCACATGGAGGAAATTGGACATCCAGTTGTAGGAGACAAAAAGTACGGCTCCACCGTCAACCCAATTAAAAGGTTGGGCTTGCATGCGACAGCATTAACAATCGTACACCCGGTAACAAATGAAGAAATGAAATTCGAGTCGCAAATCCCTTCATCTTTTATCAATAAATCGTTGTAAGAGCTGTATTGTTTCACTTTGTTTATTTAAAAAAGCTGCCTTGACATTGCGTCAAGGCAGCTTTTCCTTATTGGACCGTATTATTCGGCATTCCTGGCTGACCTACTGTTGCAAACGCATTTAAAATCGATTGCATATCCTGTTGAGCCAACTGAGGCACTTGGTAATAATGGTGTTTGTTTTGATAAATCGAAAGCTCATACGCCATCTCAATGCAGTTCGGCACTGAATCCGCCAGTACACGTCTGACGACCGGGTTTGTCGATTCTAGAGCAGCCATTGTTTTTGCCGTCGCATTTGTTTTTGCGGAATTAAGAAGGAAGCCCGAAATCATTTCATCATTAATCTCGTTTGCATTTTGCATCGGCTTCTTCGGCTGTGACGGCTTCATGCCGTAAACAAAATCATTTCCCTGCTTCATTTTGTAGCTGCTTGTCGGATGGGAAGGATCCATGCCCGTCTTGAAACATTCCACTGTTATATTGTATTCATCCAAAGTGAAACGGTATTGCCTATCCAAAATATCGAGCAACTCGGGGTCTTTAACATGGGGGCGTAAAATCATTGCCTGGTTTAATGTGGCGACAGCGCCTGAAAGCATCTCATGAACATCGAAAACCTCATGTCCTCCATGGTTCATCTGTGGCGGGACGGTTCCTGTGTGCATGTTTTGATGTGTTTCACCAAATTGATTTTGCGTCAAAATAGGTTTCCTCCTTTTGTAGATGATTTTCAATCGTCAGTAGTATGGCTTCAAAGAGACGGTGTATGCGTGTAAAAATTTTAAAATGCGCATAATCCCTTGTCTTTAAAAATAGCATGGGATAAAGGACATTTTGTCAACGAAAGGAAGTGGATAAAATTGCTGATACATGTCGTGCAACAAGGGCAAAGTTTATATGGAATCGGGCAAACTTATGGAATCCCCTATGAGCAAATCGCTAGTGCGAATGAGTTGACTAATCCTTCCCGTATCGTTGTTGGGCAAGCTCTCGTCATTCCGATCACCGGTAGTTATCATTGGGTGCTGCCCGGACAATCACTGTATGTGATTTCCAGGTTATATGGAACGACAGTGGAAGAGCTAGCCAGAGCCAATGGCATTTCACCAAACAGCATTTTGCAGATTGGCCAACGATTGTCTCTTCCTCAAAGAAGAAAACCGGTCATTGATACCTTTCTTTATGTAGAGCCGAGGGAAGCGATTCTGGATGTAATCGTTCAAGAAGTGAGAAACAGAGTAGAGGATTTGACGTATTTAGGGATGTTCAGCTATGAAGCACAGCGTGACGGCTCATTGAAAGCCCCGCCAATTGATGATATCCCAGAAATTGCGGCAAGAGCAGGGACGTTGAATGCGATGGTCATCAGCAACTTGGAGAATTTTGCCTTCAGTGGGGATCTGGCAAATGTCTTCTTTACGAATCAAACGGTACAGAACCGATTATTTGAAAATATTGTTCAAACCGCGAAAAGGTTTGGCTTTAGTGACATTCATTTTGATTTTGAATTTATTAGGCCAGCGGATAGGGAATTGTATAATACTTTTCTGAGGAATGCGCGTGCACGCTTCCATCCGGCCGGATTGACGTTATCCAGTGCACTGCCTCCTAAATCGAGTCCCGCTCTGACAGGGGTCTATGGCGGCATTGACTTCAAAGCACACGGGGAAATATGCGATTTTGTCACTTTGATGACGTACGAATGGGGATATTCATATAGTGACCCACAGCCCGTGAGCCCAATTAATCAAGTTCGTCGAGTTGTGGAATTTGCAGTCAGCCAAATCCCAACGGAAAAGATTTTCCTTGGGCAGAATTTATACGGCTATGACTGGACATTCCCATACCCGCCCGAAACAGGAATCGCGGCAAAAGCACTTAGTCCACAGCAGGCAATCAATTTAGCGATTACTCAAAATGCGAATATCCAGTATGATGCTACTGCCCAGGCGCCGTTCTTCCTTTATTGGGATAATAATGGAGTCCGTCATGACGTCTGGTTCGAAGATGCACGCAGCATCCAAGCTAAATTCAATTTGATTAAGGAATTTAACTTACGTGGAATTATGTATTGGAAGCTAGGATTAGCATTCCCTCAAAACTGGCTGCTACTCACTGATAACTTCACAGTGCGAAAGCGATAATATGAAAAAAAACAAACCATATGTGCATACTGCACATATGGTTTGTTTGATGGAACAACTATTATTCTTTTGAAATATAATTTATTACGCTTTGGAAAATGTCTACATCCGGATTGATCAACAGAGCAGGTAGGAATGCGAAAGCCATTACAATCACTAAATTGGCTCCTATTACAGTTCGCAGAATTTTGCTGAATTTCATAAAGCATCTCCTCTTTCTCTTTGTAGTTGTTTTCCAAATCGCAGGTAACTGGGCTCTTGATAAGCCTACTAATAATCTATGTTTGGAAATATGTAAATGATTTTATTTTTGTGCGACGAATTTCGACAAAATTTAGTAAATTGACACATAATACAAGGATGGACTACAGTAAACAGAAAAAGATGTTGTATATATTCATAATTTCAGTAATACTTAATAAAACGAAGAAACGATTTTGAAATATTAATTTTCACGATATTGATAGACACCATACAATTTTTTCTTCGCGATTTATCGAGAAAGGATGAGGCTAATGACAAATATGGAGAACTCCCGAGGCAACCGTAGCCGGGCAAATGACTACGTCCATGAAGTATATGAATTGGTGAAGAGAAGAAATCCGGATGAAAAGGAATTTCTGCAAGCAACGAGGGAGATATTCGATTCACTTCGACCTGTCTTTGCCAAACATCCTGAATACATTCGAAATGGAATCCTTGAACGAATCACAGAGCCTGAGCGGATCATTTCATTTCGTGTCGCTTGGGAAGACGATAAAGGGAAAGTTCATGTCAACCGTGGTTATCGCGTGCAATTCAATAGCGACCTTGGTCCATATAAAGGCGGCATCCGCTTCCATCCTTCCGTGAACAATAGCATTATGAAGTTTTTAGCGTTCGAACAGATATTCAAAAATGCATTGACAGGACAGCCGATCGGAGCGGGAAAAGGAGGCTCGGACTTTGATCCGAAAGGGAAGTCCGAGAGGGAAATCATGCGTTTCACGCAAAGCTTCATGACCGAGTTAAGCAAGCATATCGGCCCCGATAGTGACGTGCCTGCGGGAGATATCGGCGTCGGTAAACGGGAAATCGGCTATATGTTTGGTCAGTATAACCGGTTGAAAGGCGGTTACGAGGCTGGAGTCCTGACGGGAAAGGATCCGAAACATGGCGGTTCGCTTGGAAGAAAAGAAGCGACGGGATATGGCACCGTCTATTTCGTCGAAGAGATGTTGAATGAAAACGGGCTCTCCTTCAAAGAGAGCACGGTCGTTGTCTCGGGATCCGGAAATGTATCAACGTATGCCATTGAAAAGGCCCAACAACTTGGAGCGAAAGTCATCGCATGCAGCGACTCGGCCGGCTATATCTATGATAAAAACGGCATTAATCTCGACACTGTAAAGCAGTTGAAAGAAGTTGAAAACAAACGGATTTGGGAATACACGAAGGAGCATCCGGACGCAGAGTACCATGATGATTGTTCAGCAATCTGGTCGATTCCTTGTGATATCGCACTTCCTTGTGCAACGCAAAATGAAATCGATGAAATTGCAGCACATATGCTCATCGCTAATGGACTGAAAGCGCTTGGTGAAGGCGCTAATATGCCGTGCAATATTGAAGCAATTGATATTTTTCTCGAAAATAACATCCTCTTTGCCCCCGCAAAAGCAGCTAATGCAGGAGGAGTAGCTGTTTCTGCAATGGAAATGTCGCAAAACAGCATGCGCCTTGCTTGGACGGAAGAAGAAGTAGACATGCGCTTGAAAACGGTCATGGAAAACATCTATACAAGTTGCAAAGACGCTGCTGAACGGTTTGGAAAACCGGGCAATCTTGTCATGGGCGCCAACATTGCAGGCTTCCTGAAAGTTGCAGATGCGATGGTGGCACACGGAATAAGATGATTAGTAGAAACTACCTTACAACAGAATGTGAGGTAGTTTTTTTCATCCCGGAAATTAATTTTTCATTCAAATCTATTGATATTCAAATTATATGTGGTATTATAAAAATACATAAAGATGAATAAAGATACAGAATGATGTATAGAGGAGGATAAATGTATGGGAAATAAAAAAGTCGTTTTAGCGTATTCTGGTGGTCTTGATACTTCGGTGGCAGTACAGTGGTTGACGGATAAAGGGTATGATGTGGTTGCTTGCTGCTTGGATGTCGGTGAAGGGAAAGACTTGCACTTCATCCAACAGAAAGCGCTGCAAGTCGGTGCGGTAAACAGTTATGTCATCGATGCGAAAGAGGAGTTTGCGCAGGAGTATGCATTGCTTGCTTTGCAGGCTCGCACATATTACGAAGACAAATATCCTCTCGTATCGGCGCTCTCACGTCCACTGATTTCCAAAAAGCTTGTTGAAGTGGCGCATAAGGAAAATGCGACTGCGGTAGCTCATGGCTGTACGGGGAAAGGGAATGACCAGGTGCGTTTTGAAGTGGCAATCAAAGCACTTGACCCAACGCTTGAGGTCATCGCACCTGTCCGTGAATGGAGCTGGTCGCGCGAAGAGGAGATCGCTTACGCGAAAGAGAAGAATATCCCGATTCCAATTAATCTAGACAGCCCTTATTCCATCGACCAGAATTTATGGGGGCGTAGCAATGAATGCGGGATCTTGGAAGACCCATGGGCTGCGCCACCTGAAGAGGCATTCGGATTGACAGTGTCAATCGAAGACGCTCCGGATCAAGCGGATGTCATTGAAATTGAATTTGAAAAAGGGGTACCGGTCAGCATTGACGGAAAAAAGTACCCATTGAGTGAACTAATTTTGAAATTAAATGAAGTAGCTGGAAAGCACGGAGTCGGCAGAATCGATCATGTCGAAAACCGTCTCGTTGGCATCAAATCCCGTGAAGTGTATGAATGTCCTGGTGCCATTACGCTATTAAAAGCGCATAAGGAATTGGAAGACATTACACTCGTTAAAGATGTCGCTCACTTTAAGCCGCTCGTATCGCAAAAACTTAGTGAACTGATCTATAATGGCTTGTGGTTTTCACCGCTGAGAAACGCGTTGGAAGCCTTCGTCAAAGAGACGCAGCAATACGTCAATGGGGTTGTCCGTGTGAAATTATTCAAAGGGCATGCAATCGTAGAAGGCAGAAAATCAGCAAACTCCCTTTACGATGAAAAATTGGCGACGTATACGTCAGATGACGAATTCGACCAATCGGCAGCTGTTGGCTTCATACAACTATGGGGTCTGCCGACAGAGGTCCATAGCTCGGTGAATAAAAAGCAAAAAGTGAAGAACTGATTTACCAAGCCTTCTGCAGTTAAATGCAGAAGGCTTTTTAATGAGTAGTAAATAACTACTAAACTTGCTGACTAGATATTACTAATCAATTTACGAAATAAGGAACATTTATCCTTTTAATGTAGTAAAATTTGTATGAGATTACCAATCTTTGAAGATATTTATGATGGGGAGGAAATTCAGTGGAGAATGTTCAAGAAACGAAAGCAAAGAGGAAATCGCCCGTACTATTGATTGTCGTGTTGACAGCCGTACTAGTAATTGGTGCTGGAGCCGTTTCCGCTTTCTTTTTATTTAACAAATCGCCAAAAGTCAAATACTTGTTGGCCGAAACAAAGACGTTCACTCAAGTCGGAGACCTTTTCGAAGAGCGTTATAAAAACGAGGTAGATTGGCTGAATGTCCAAAAGGCAAAGCCGGTTGAAACTACATATGATCTATCTGCAGAATGGGATGATCCGAGCGCGGGCTATGATATGGTCGAAATGCAGAGGATTCTCAATAACACCATATTCTCCATGACGCAAGTGAAGGATCCTGTGGAAAAGGAATGGGAAATGAATTTCAGAGGGAAATTCGGAAGTGTTTCATCGGAATTCGTGACATTGTATTTTACACCTGAAAAGATGATGGCGGCATTGCCGTTCACGGATAAGCTGTTGTTTTTCATGGATGAGGACTTCGGAAAAATGATGAGGGAAACTGACGCATTTTACGAAGGGCCGGAGAAGCTTGGGCTATCCCGCCTGTTTGAAGAGCAATTTTCCATGGACGGAGAATTCCAGAAATACGTGAAAGAGGAGTATATGGAATACCTCTATCATGAGCTGCCTGAGGATGCGTTCACAAGTGAAAAAGAAGAGATTGATGTATTCGGTAAGAAGATGAAGACTGAAAAAGTGAACATGAATCTTTCCGAAGAACAAGTAAAGTCCCTTTTAGTGGATCTCTTCAAGAAAGCGCGTGATGATGAAAAATTGAAGGCGCTTTTGAAAGAACAAATTGCATTTTCTACAATGACTGATGATGTTTCCGATCAAAAACTGACAGAGTTGATTGGTGATTTTGAGGATTCAATGGATGAAGCGATTAAAGAAGTCAATGGATGGCATATTCCGAATGGGATCGAATCAACGATCTGGCATAAGTCGAACAGCATTGTAAAGCGGGAATTCGCTATGTCGATCGGTGAAACCCAAGGTGAAATCGCCACATTGAAGTTCGAAGGTGTCCAATTATTGGAGAAAACCGGACAGAAATGGGATTATTCATTCACAGGCACGGACCCTCAAATGCAGGAAGAGAAGATCGTCAATTTCAAGGGTGACTTAACGTGGAAAGACGGGAAGTCGGACGATACGATTACGATCAACGCGGAAGATGTTTCCATTACGTATAAAGGGAAAGAAGAGCTGAATGGGAAAGACCGTACATTCAACCGGGAAATCGCTGTTGCCGACGAAGGCTTCTCTCCTAAACTTGTTTGGAGCGGAAAAGCGGCTCATGAAAAAGATTCGATGAAGGCGGATCACGAGTTCACAATCATCGACCCATCCGAAGCCATCTCTACATCTGATATTTACTTCCGCTTGAAACAGGAAGGGAAAATCGTGAAAAAAGTGGAGATGCCGGATGAATCCAAAAACGCTGTGAATATCGGCAAGATGAACAGTGACGAAATGGATGACCTTGGAGAAGAGTTGGCTCGAGAGTTTGAGAAGTGGGTTACTGAACTGATGGGCGACCTCCAAAGTGAGCTTGAAAACTTCTGATGATTGGAAGTGGACTGGATGCAATCGATACGGAAAATATTGTTTTTTACGAATGAAAACTTGAAACAGCTGAAGAAGAAGCGGGCGACCCTTCTTCTTCTTTTTCTATTTCCAGTTATTTTGATCGGATTGTTAGTCGGGCTTGCTGCGAGTTTACTCATTCCAGCCGAGAACTCTCCGATCCGCGTTGCATTGATTGATGAGGATCAAACGAAGGAATCGAAGCTGATCAGCTCGTTGCTGACGGAGACGGCAAGTGGACAAAATTACATAGAAATTTTTCCTGCGTCAAGAGAGGAAGCAGAGCAATTAATTGGCAAGAACGAAATTAGCACTTCTTTTTCATTGCCGAAAAATTTTACTGTCGATCTGTACGAGGGAGAATCGGTGACAATTCCTATGGTAGGTAACCCATCCAGACCAATCGACAGCTTCATTGCGAAACAGCTAGTCGATAGTTTGGCGAGATACATTGCTGCCGCACAAGCGAATATTTTGGTGATCAATGACTATGCAAAGGAGACTCCGATGCCTCGCGAAGAGCGGATGGAGATGATGTTTGAGCAATTCGTCGATTTCACGCTCTTTACATTAGGCAAGGATAAACTGTTGGATGAAGAAGTATTGAAGAACTCGGCAACATCGTCGCCGATGAATTATTTTATGTTATCGGGTTGGTTCATCGTCTTTTCCGTTTGGCTGTTATCGTTTTACATCGTACTGGTTGATGTAGAGTCTAAGTCGATGGCCACTAGGATGAAACTACTTGGCGTCAGCGTTGGCCAGCGGGTGGCGGGGAGGTTGCTTGTTTCGTTACTCGTCAGTACACTGCTCGCTGGAGTTGCATTTTTCATACTGATTCATTTGCTGAAAATTGAATTTTACGCTGTGGACATGATGAGATTTGGTTTATTTACGTTGTTATACGCCTTCATTCTACTTTGTGGTATTGCAGTAATTGATACATGGCTTCCGTCTAAAAAGATTGGGCTGTTTTTGCAATGCATCTTTGTTTTTATCATCGTTCTCATGAGTGGGTCATTGATTCCGACATTGTATTTCCCACAGTCAATCCAAGGACTCCTTCCCTATTTATTCTCACCGATCGCCCTTGGGTGGATGATGGATCTAGTGCTGGAAGGCCGTAATTATGCAAATTACACATCCTTGGCTTTCTATTCGTCTATTGCATTTCTTGTCTTGTGTATGTCGCTTAGCTGGAAAGAGAGGTGGAGCCGATGATTCGAATGCCCGCACAATTTTTTCGGCTGAAAAAAGAATGGAAAAGTGTTGTTTTCTGGCTGCTCGCCCCGATTCTATTGACGCTTGTGGTTATGAAGACATTCGGTGCTTTACAGGAAGAGGCGAAGGTGCCGATTGTGCTTATCGTTGAAGACTCATCTCCGTTGGCAGAGCAATTGGCACTTGAAATTAAGAAAAACGACATGTTTTCTGTGCGTAGTATGGGGCTGGAAGATGCCCTGCATAAGTTGAAGCAGCACCAACTAGACAGTGTATTTGTCATCCGGGAAGGCTATGGGGAATCTGTGCTGGAAAATCGGCGGAATGGGCTGATTGACGCTTATTCTTCAAATCGATCTTTCGCATATCCGGCAATTTCAGAAACGGTCATGTCACTGGCCCAGCAGGACCTTGCCAGGTCGAGAGCTGCCTCGGTCATTCGGCAACTGTTCCATGAATATGGCATGGAAGATCAATGGAATTATGAAGAGATTATCGGCAGAAGTGAAGAAAAGCAAAAAAAAGAGAGCCTTCTTCGCACAAGTTTTTCATATGGCAAACAAACAGGTCCGTCTGAAGAACAACCAATCGAACTATTGAATAGCAGGGCGGTCTGGGCCTTTTTCACAATCATCTCCGCGTTTTTCCTGTTCGATTGGATGATTAAGGAAAGCCGTCCTTCCATGCAAGTGCGATGGCTCTATACGTCTACATCGTTTAAAAGTCATGCAGTACGGATGTTAGGCTTGTACTCATTATTGACGGTTTTATCAGATATCCTTGCTTTATTTGTTTTCCACTCTGTATTGGAGGAGACAGTCACCTTGTCTCTCATCCTACCGATGCTGGCATTCAGGGTGACATTGAATCTATTTGCCTTTTTGCTTGCGATAGTCTACCGCCAATTGTTTATGTACTACATGACAGGAATCGCCTCAGCGCTTTTATTGACCGTAACAGGTGGGGCTGTCGTGCCGCTCGATTCGTTGTCTAGAAGATGGGAATGGGTAGAGGTTATTAGTCCAGTGCGTTCACTGATGACGACTTCAATTCCAGTAGCCTGGCTTTTGTTGTTACTTGTAGTACTGGCATCTTGGTTAATGAAAGGGGGCAGACGAATTGCTTGAAGTGAAAGGTGTCCAAAAACGATACAAACGGAAAAGTGTATTGAAAGATGTTTCATTTCAAATGAAAGAAGGGGAAATTGTCGGCCTTGTCGGGGAGAACGGTGCCGGAAAATCAACATTATTGCAAATTTTGGCAACAGCAATGGAACCTACCGCTGGTGAATTGCGTTTAGATGGTAAGTGGTATGAGGATGATTTCAAGCAGTTACGGCAAATTATCGGTTATGTGCCCCAGGATATATCGGTTTGGGAAGAGTATACAGTCGAGGAGAATATGCGTTTTTTCGAAAAGCTTTCGTGGATAAGAAGGTCGCCGGAAGAGTGCAGGAACCTTTGTCTCGATATGCAGTTGACACAGTGGAAGGAACCGGTCCATTCGCTGTCCGGCGGAATGAAGCGCAAGCTCAATTTGGCGATCAGCCTATTACATGACCCAATACTTCTTTTATTGGATGAACCGACAGTCGGCATCGATTTGAAATCAAAAACGGAAATCGGCAGCTATTTGCTGAACCTTGCCAAAAAGGAAGGCAAAATGATTCTGTATACGTCGCATGACATGGATGAAATTACGAATGTGTGCGACCGTGTCTATTCGATCGGTGACGATCCGTTTTATCCAACGTTGCTGAAGGAACGAGGAATTGAAGTGGAACAGCTGACGTGACGGAATCAGCCATTTTTCACCCCGGCAACTCATATACTAAAATTGATTGAATAGGTGATCAAGTGAAGAAAACAAAGAGGTTGGGGATGACAATTGGAATTGCGGCAGTGCTGCTCGGCTTAGGAACTTGGCTGTTGTTGGGCAAGTGGATGACTGATGGAATGGAGCCGTTGGCGGATGGTTCGTTGGAATATGCCATCATCCTCGGGGCTAGGGTCAATGGGGAGACGCCGTCACTCACTTTGCGTTATCGATTGGAAGAAGCGCTCTCCTACGCGGAAGAATATCCTGACGTTAAATTCATCTTGTCAGGAGGCCAAGGTCCGGATGAAGATATTGCAGAAGGGGAAGCGATGCGAAGATATTTGACGGAGCATGGCGTGCAGGAAGAACGTCTGCTGCTTGAGACGGAGTCGACTTCGACGTATGAGAACATCCTTTATTCAAAAAGACTCCTGCCAGATGATGTCGAAGCAGTCACAATCATCACAAGTGATTTTCATTTGGCGAGGGCAAGGATGATTGCGGATAGCATGGATCTCGAGACAGACGCATTGCCTGCGAAGACACCGAAGTCAGTGGAAGCGAAGCACCACATAAGGGAACGTCTCGCACTAATCAAGACAGTCATTGTAGGAAAGTAATATTGCAAAGCAGCCCGCGTCCAAAGCGGGCTGTTTTGTTCTCAAAGAATGTGGTTCCGTGCTCAAAGACCATGGTATCGCGCTCAAAGACCGTGGTTCCGCGCTCAAAGCCCGTGGAATCGCGCTCAAAGAATGTGGAATCGCGCTCAAAGAATGCGGTATCGCGCTCAAAGCCCGCGGTATCGCGCTCAAAGCCCGTGGTTTAGCGCTCAAAGAACATGATCCCGCGCCCAAAGTAAGCAATTCCTCCGCCCAAAGCGCGCCACCATGCACGTTCCAATATGATTAAAATGCATCAATCGGATGGAAAGTCGGTTTCAACCCTTCAAACGTTGTAATATAATCAAAACCGATTGACCGCAACAGCTCCAGCGACTCCTTGAAATCGAAAGCGATATCTCCAGGCTTATGCGCATCAGATCCGAGCGTAATGATCTCCCCGCCGCATTCCTTATACAGCTTCAACACATCATCGCTCGGCAATCCGTTCGGCAACCCATAACGGACACCGGACGTATTCAACTCGATCCCTTTTCCAGCAGGGATGATCACATCAAATATTTCACGCAACACATCATGGAAATCATTTTCCACAGTTTTCGAAGCATACCGCTTGATTAAATCAACATGTCCTAAAATGGAATAGTTCGTAAAGTTCTTCACGCAATGCAGCAATTCATTGTAATACTTCAATGAGGCATCCTCTACGGTATTCCCCTTGAAAAGATCCCCATAATGCAAGCCTTTCCGCTCGACAGTATGCATCGAGCAAATGATGAAATCAAACGACTCCGCTTTCAGCATTTCATCGTAGCGTACCAACAAATGCGGCTGTACACCAATCTCGACGCCCTTCTTGATGCGAATCTTCCCATTAGACCGCTTGCGCAGTTCATCAATCCGCTCACCATATTTCCGTTTATCAAAATCAAATTCAATTGAATCTTCGGGATAATCATAATCGATATGTTCAGTAAAACAGATTTCTGAAAGGCCTTTTGCTATCGCCCCCTTCACCATCTCCTCCATATCAACATTACAATCTCCCGAAAATGAACTATGCATATGGTAATCAAACATAAAAAATCCTCCTATCAGTTGACAAATGAGAAAAATAGATTTATAGTACGTTATAACTTTAACGTAGTAAAGCAATGAAGTAAAGGTGGTATGCAGATGAATTCCGGATTGAAAGAAGCTGAGACGTTCGAGCAAGTGATTAATACGTTATCCAACTCATTTTCTACATATGGATTCCAACGGATTACAACACTGGCTTTCGAACGATATGATCTTTATTGCAAAGTGACGAGTTCCGTTAACCGGAAAGAGATGGTGAAAGTGATCGATCCATCTGGAGAAGTTCTTGTCCTTAGACCCGATGTGACGATACCGATTACACAGGAATTGTCTCACGCTCACCGCAAGCTGACAAGTGAACACCGCTTTTATTATATACAGGAAGTGTTCCGCCGGTCAGCCGACCCGACTGAGAAAATTGAGCGGACACAAGCGGGGATCGAATATTTCTGCAAACGATCGCCAGATGTGGATGCGGAAACAATTTTTTTGGCGCTGGAGACGATGAGGGATTTGAAGTTCAATGACATTAAAATTGAAATTGGGCATACCGCCTTCTTCCAAGAAATGATGTCGCAGCTCCCATTAACAGAACTACAAAGCGATCAGTTGAAAGTATGTATACAGGCGAAGAACAGTGTTGAGATTGGTGAACTGCTGTCAAGCGTTGATGCAGACGATGCAGTCAAACATGCCATTATGCAAATTCCTCATCTTTATGGAAAACCGGAAGAAGTGCTGAAACGTGCAGAAGAAATCTCCACTACATCACGCATGCAAGAAACTCTTTCATATATTAAGGAAGTTTGCAGCCGGTTAAGGGACTTTGACGAGCATCTCGTCCTCGACTTTGGGTTGATCAACCGGATGGACTACTACTCGGGCATCCTGTTTCAAGGATATGTCGGACGTTTTGGCAAACCGGTATTGATGGGCGGGCGGTATGATCAATTGGGCCACGAATTCGGAGCTGACTTGCCGGCAATTGGATTTGCTTGTGAAATCGAATCATTAGTGAAAGCTTCCGATAATCAGAAGCAAAAGGGGGATGTCTGATGAATTGTTTGACTGTTGCAATGGGAAAAGGAAGGATAGCGAATCAGGCGATTGCACTTTTGGAGGAGGCCGGGATTCTTTTCTCAGACTTTACCAATAAAAGCAGAAAGCTCATCTTCATGGATGATTCGAACTCCATCAAATTGATTTTCGTAAAAGCGGTAGATGTGCCGACGTACGTAGAACGAGGCGCCGCGGATATCGGGGTAATTGGAAAAGATGTTCTGTTGGAAGATCCAAAGGACGTTTATGAACTGTTGGATCTCGTTATAGGAAAATGCAAATTGTCCGTTGCGGGATATCCGGAAACAAAGCTCAACGAACTAACCCAGTTGACGGTTGCTTCCAAGTATCCGAAGATAGCAAAACTCCATTTTGAACAAAAAGGGATCCGCACCAATATTATCGAGCTGAATGGGTCAGTCGAATTGGCACCGCTCATTGGCTTGGCAGATTGTATTGTCGACATCGTCGAAACGGGCACAACATTGGAGGAGAATGGCCTAGTCGTAATTGAAGACGTTGCGGAAGTAAGCGCAAGGTTGATTGTGAATAAAGCCAGTTTTGCCATCAAGACAGATCGTATCCAGAAATTCATTGCCGATGTCAAAACGGGGCTGGAGGTGTATTCATGAAAATTGTCACTGCTGCAGACTATAAGGTGGAAATCAAGAGACGGAATGAGCAGTCCATAGATCTGGAGTTTGACCGGAAAGTGCTTTCGATTATCAACGATGTCCGTATGAACGGGGATGCGGCTCTACATATGTATACCGAACGGTTCGACGGCGTGAAGTTGGAGAATTTCATTGTCGCAGATGATGAATTCGATGAAGCCTATACGCTCGTTTCGGAAAACTTCATCGCCTCTCTCCAGAAAGCGAAGCGGAGAATTACCGACTTTCATGAAGAGCAGAAGGAACGTTCCTGGTTCATCCGGCAAGAGAAAGGAATTTTGCTTGGCCAACAAGTGACCCCTATTGAACGGGTCGGCATTTACGTGCCTGGCGGGAAGGCAGCCTACCCATCAACAGTCCTGATGAACGCCATCCCCGCAAAAATCGCCGGAGTCGGCTATATTACCATCGCGACTCCACCGCAGTCTGACGGGAAAGTAAACCCGCATGTATTGGTGGCTGCGAAGGAAACAGGCGTGGACGTCGTCTATAAAGTGGGCGGCGCACAAGCGATTGCAGCATTGGCTTACGGCACTGAAACGATCCGGAAGGTGATGAAAGTTACAGGGCCTGGCAATGCATATGTTGCAAGGGCGAAAAAATGGGTATTCGGTGACGTTGGAATCGATATGATTGCGGGTCCAAGTGAGATCTGCGTTTTGGCGGATGAAACCTCAGACCCTGCATACGTTGCGGCAGATCTATTGTCACAGGCGGAGCATGACGAGCAGGCGGCTGCCATTTGTGTGACGACTAGCGAACAGTTTGCAGGAAAACTGATAGCGGAAGTGGAAGAGCGGCTTCCCAAATTGGACCGGATGGAAATTGCGAGCCGCTCCATAAACGATTTCGGACGTATCATCGTCGTTGATTCGCTAACGGAAGCGATTGAAGTAGTGAACGAAATTGCACCGGAGCATCTGCAAGTCATGGTGGAAAATCCGGTGGAGCAATTGCCATTCATCCGGAACGCGGGTGCCATATTCCTCGGGGCTTACTCACCGGAAGCATTGGGCGATTATATGGCAGGACCGAACCATACATTGCCGACTAGCGGAACGGCTGCTTTCTCGTCTCCGTTAGGTGTTTACGATTTTCTTAAAAAGTCGAGCATCATCCAGTATACGGAGGAAGCGTTTGAGGAAGTGGCGGATGACATCATCATTTTGGCGGAAGCGGAGCGGTTGACGGGCCATGCCGAGTCGATCCGGCTGCGGAAAGGGGAGCGCAATGAGAAGCGGGAAAATTAGTAGAAGCACTGCAGAAACGGCAATTGAACTGGAATTTGCTATCGACGGAACAGGGAAAACGGAAATTCGGACGGGGGTCGGATTTCTCGACCATATGTTGACGTTGTTCGCGAACCACGCCAGATTCGATTTGACGGTTGAGTGTGATGGTGATCTCGCCGTCGACCAACACCATACGGTCGAAGATATCGGCATCGTGCTAGGCCAGGCCTTCAATCTCAGTATTGGAAAAAAAGAAGGCATCGAACGGTATGCGACGGTGTCGACGCCGATGGATGAAGCACTTTCAACCGTATCACTCGACATAAGCGGACGCTCCTTCCTCGTCTATAACGTCGAAGGATTGAAAGACAAAGTAGGGGATTTTGACACCGAGCTGGTAGAAGAGTTTTTCCTCGCTTTCACCCGGCAAGCAAATGTGACGTTGCATATCAATTTGCAATACGGGAAAAACAGCCACCATATCATCGAATCCATTTTCAAAAGTTTTGGAAGAGCTCTGCGCATCGCGAGTTCAATAAATCCTGAAATTAAAGGGGTTCCATCGACAAAGGGGATTCTATAAGGGGGAGTCGACAATGATTTTATTTCCGGCAATCGATATTAGAGGAGGCAAATGCGTCCGTCTTATCCAAGGCGACTATGCCCAGGAGACCGTCTATCATGAATCACCATCGGAAGTGGCGAAGGAGTGGGAAACGCAAGGCGCCGCGTACATACACGTCGTCGATTTGGACGGCGCGAAAACCGGTGATTCATTGAATGCTGAAGCAATTAGGGAAATCGTGGAGGCTGTGAAAATCCCTGTCCAAGTCGGTGGAGGGATTCGGTCGATGGGAACGATCGATTCACTTATCGCAAGCGGGGTAAGCAGGGTCATTATCGGGACGGCTGCTATTCAAAACCCACAGTTCGTCGAAGAAGCGGTCGCCAAGTATGCCGAAAAAATCGCAGTGTCGATCGACGCACGAAATGGATTCGTCGCGACGGATGGCTGGACGGAAACGACGGATGTCAAAGCGGTCAAATTGCTGCGATGGCTTGAAGGTGCAGGCGTCAAAACGGTCGTGTATACCGACATTATGAAAGACGGCATGCTGCAAGGACCGAATTTCGATGAGTTATATGTGGTGAGCAAAGCATCCGATATGGACATCATCGCTTCCGGCGGTGTTTCGACGATTGAGGATATCGCAAAGCTGAAATTGATGAATCTGTATGGTGCAATTATCGGGAAAGCATTGTATGAAGGGAATCTATCTTTGGCAACAGCAATGGAGGGACAGCGATGAAGAAACGAATCATAGCTTGCATGGACGTTGATAACAGGAAAGTCGTGAAAGGGAAGAAGTTCCTCGATGTACAAGAAGTTGCAGATCCACTTACTCTTGCGAAAAAATACGTAGCGGATGGTGCGGATGAACTCGTCTTTTATGATATATCCGCCTCTACGAAGAACAGGGAAATGTTCCTTGATTTAATTGAAGAGATTGCGCAAGAGGTACCGATTCCTTTCATCGTGGGGGGAGGCATTCGGACAATCGAAGACATTGGGAAGATCTTTAGTGTCGGCGGAGATAAAGTATCCATTAATAGCGCCGCTTTGCTGAACCCGGAATTGATCCGAGAAGCTGCGGAGAAATTCGGTTCCGATCGGATTATGCTTTCAATGGACGTTAAAAAGGCCGGTCCCGGAAAGTGGGTTGTCTTTGCAAAAGGCGGTATGGAAGAGACCGGGCTGGATGCAATCGAGTGGGCAGTGAAGGGTGAGCAACTTGGAGCAGGTGAACTCGTCGTCAACAGCATCGATGAGGACGGTGTAAAGGATGGCTATGATATCGAGCTCTACAGATCGTTGGCGGCCGCGGTCAGCATTCCGATTGTTGCAAGTGGTGGAGCAGGCAAACCCGAACATTTTGCAAGAGTATTGACGGAGGGAAAGGCGAGCTCCGCCCTTGCTGCCTCAGTATTCCACTTCGAAGAAATTCATATTGGGGAATTGAAGACGTATTTGGACGAACAAAAACAAGTTGTTGGGAATGAATCATGATGAATATCGATATAGACGCACTTATATATGATCAGAATGGTTTGGTTCCCGCTATCGTACAGGATGAGCGGACAGGGGAAGTGCTCATGCTCGCCTATATGAACAGGGAATCCCTCCAAAAAACGCTTGAGACGAAAGAGACTTGGTTTTACAGCCGTTCCAGGCAGGAGCTTTGGAATAAAGGCGCGACTTCCGGCAATCGGCAAGCTGTCAAACGGATATCCGTCGACTGCGATCAGGATGCGATCCTCCTCCAAGTCGAGCCGGCCGGTCCCGCTTGCCATATGGGTGAAACGTCTTGCTTTCATTCAATCGGATTTGAAGAGAGTCATTCAGTGCGCGGCATCGTCCATGAAATTGTAGATGAAATCAAAGAGCGACGAGCGGACCCGATTGAAGGATCCTATACTTCGTATCTGTTCCGTGAAGGAGTGGATAAAGTATTGAAGAAGATTGGGGAAGAATCGACGGAAGTCGTCATCGGTGCAAAAAATCGGGATAAGGATGAAGTGACGAATGAACTTGCCGATTTGACATATCACACGCTTGTCCTTATGGAATTGCTCGATGTGTCTGTTGATGACGTGAAGGCGATTCTACGGGAGAGAAGGCCGAAGAAGGAAGTGGTGCTGGATGAATAAATTCTGGAGCGAAATGGTGAATCGGACCGAGCCGTACGTGCCGGGCGAACAACTGAATGATCCGGATATCATTAAATTGAATACGAATGAAAACCCGTACCCACCAAGTCCACGCGTAAAAGAGGCGATAGTGGAAGAGTTGGATGGAAAGCTCCGGCTGTATCCATCCCCTACAGCGGACGGACTGCGACTAGCCATTGCAGATACCTACGACGTCTCACCGGACGAAGTTTTCGTTGGAAACGGGTCGGATGAGGTTCTTGCTTTTTCATTCATGGCGTTCTTCCATCCGGATAAACCGATCCGCTTTCCGAACATCACATATAGCTTTTATCCGGTTTACGCAAAGCTGTTCAACATTCCATATGAAATAGTTCGTGTGAATGGAGATTTCACTTTGCCCGCGGAATCCTTCTTCGGATCTGAAGGCGGCGTCATCATGCCGAATCCGAATGCGCCGACGAGCCTCTATATGGAGCTATCATCGATTGAAACGATTTTAGTTAATAATCCCGATAGAGTTGTCATTATCGATGAAGCGTATATTGATTTTGCAACCGCATCTGCTGTGGAATTGGTGAGATTGTATGAAAATCTGCTTGTCATCCAGACGACATCGAAATCCCGATCGCTTGCGGGCATGCGCGTCGGCTATGCAATCGGCCATCCGGATTTAATTGAGGCGCTTGTACGGATCAAGGATTCATTCAACTCCTATACGGTCGACAGGCTGGCGATTGCGGGGGCGACGGCTGCATTCAAGGACCGGGAATACTTCAACAGTACGGTGTTGAAAATCACAGCGACACGGAACCGACTTATTCATACTTTGAAGGAGATGGGCTTTCACGTTTTGCCGTCACAAGCGAACTTCGTATTTGCCAAGCATACAGATAAGGCAGCCGCTGAAATTTATGTAGAATTGAAAAATGCAGGAATACTCGTCCGTCACTTCAATCAACCTGAAATCGATAACTATTTACGCATTTCGGTTGGTACGGACGAACAGATGGATAGCCTGCTTCGAAAACTGGAACAATTGCTTGCAGTCGATAGCCATATTTAAAAAAGAGGATGGCAATGCGGGACCGGGAACTGCTATACTGAGGTCAAAAGCAGTTTGGCGTGAAGGGGGAAGGCATTTAAATGACTACACCGAAATTCATCGATATCGCATTGATCATCTTCTTAGGCTATTTTGCAATTGACCGTTTCACGAAAGGGCAGACAGGCATCGCCATTTTCTTCACAGTCTTGGCACTTATGAATGTATTCGTTCTCACCATGAAAATAAAACAGGATAAAAATAAGGCGAATGAGCCAAAGTAATGTAAGCTGTCTATAGATGAGGCAGCTTTTTTCTTCTGTTTTCGCCGTTTTCATGGTATAATAACCGAATGCAAAAGTGAGAAGTGAGGAATTGACATGAAAAAATCAATTTACGGCTTGACCCTCGAACAGCTGACAGATTGGCTAGTCGAAAATGGACAAAAGAAATTCCGTGCTGCACAAGTATGGGACTGGCTTTACAAAAAGCGTGTCACCGACTTTGGAGACATGAAAAATATAAATAAAGAATGCATCCAATTATTGGATGAAATTTTTGTGATACAGACTCTTGAACAGTCAGTGAAGCAAGTTTCGGACGACGGGACAATCAAATTCCTTTTCAAAATGCAGGACGGGAACTTAATTGAAACCGTTTTGATGAAATTCCCATACGGCCACTCAGTATGTGTAACAACCCAAGTTGGATGCAATATCGGCTGCAGTTTTTGCGCCAGTGGTTTATTGAAGAAAAACAGGGATTTGGATGCCGGGGAAATCGTCGGTCAAATCATGAAAGTGCAACAGCATCTTGACGAGGTTGGCAATGGGGAACGTGTCAGCCATATCGTCGTCATGGGCATCGGCGAACCGTTCGACAACTACACGAATTTGATGAATTTCCTCCGTGTCATCAATGACCAGAAAGGGTTATCGATCGGTGCGCGTCACATCACAGTTTCAACGAGCGGTCTGACACCGAAAATCCGTGAGTTCGCTGAAGAGAATATCCAAATCAATTTGGCGGTATCCCTTCATGCGCCGAACAATGATCTGCGGACGAGAATCATGAAAATCAATAAAGCATATCCGATTGAAAAGCTGATGGACTCGATCGATTATTATTTGGAAACGACAAACCGCCGGATCACTTTCGAATACATTCTGTTGGATGACGTAAATGATCACGTAGCTGAAGCCGAGCAATTGGCAAAACTACTGTATAATAAACGCCATTTGTCTTACGTCAACCTCATCCCGTACAACCCGGTCGATGAGCACGGGCAGTACCAACGAAGCAAGCCTGAAGCAATCAAGTCATTCCACGATACGTTGAAAAAACGCGGTATCAACTGCGGCGTCCGATGGGAGCAAGGTACAGACATCGACGCAGCTTGCGGACAATTGCGAAGCAAGCAGATCAAAAAAGATAAAGTAGCGAAGTAAACCATAATAACGAACGCCGACAAGAGTAACGGGTTCGGTTGTTGGGGGAAAATCAAATAACAACCTATTCAAAGAGACACAATTCGCATATGAATTAGTGTCTCTTTTTTTGTAGCTACATTTCTGCCTTCTTGCGATGGGATTTTATGTTAAAATTTAAGTAGAGGGGGATGTATATGAAAAGAACAAAAGGGATGAGATGTTTACTATTCACATTGATATTCTTACTACTAACACTATCAGCGTGCAATTCAAAACCTGAATTCAAATTGTATGAAGGCAAACCATTGAGAATAGCAGTAGTTGGAGAACCGCCAGAAGTGGAAGAAGAACAAATAAGGTTTGATAAAGTTTCCTTCGACGAATTAACGAGTGAAACAATCGATTCTTATAATGCCGTCATTATTACAGAAGAAAACCTTGTCGAAGCTTCAGAGAGCCAGTATGCGGATGTGTACTTACAGTCAACCATTCCATTCTTTTTTATTTCAGCTAACAGCCCTATTCCTTTTACTGTGGAAGACGTAGAGTATGATACCAGTTGGGATTGGACTGTCGGGAAAAGCTATGCTGTTGGTGTTCTGACGATACAAGAAGAGGATGAAGAGGTCGTGAAAAATTGGGGCTATGGTTTATACAACTCTGAAAAGACTGATGAACACATAAAAGCATTATATTCGAGAATTTTTATTACAATTGAGGAACTACATCTTTAACAGAAACGGTTGATTGGTGAAGAGTGTTGTTAAAATTGTGTTTAACACAATCGGGCAAATTGAGAGTGACAAAAACAGATTGAGTGACGCAAGTAATAAATGTTATTTACACTTTGCCGAGGGGGTACTTATGAAGACTCACTATTATCTAGGTTGGTTTAACAACTTTTTTCCGGAGAATCTGAGTAGAGTGTTAAAGATGGATATAACTGATAGAAAATCGCTTGCTATGATTAGCTCGAATCCATCTATTTATGAAGATGATGGTGCTACTGAACGGTCGTGGCTCGATCAGGCTGGCATTATGTTTGATGAGTATCATTTAATTAATTACGGCGTACAGAAGGAAGATGCCCAAACGATTATTCAAAATGCTTCCGTCATTTTCTTGTTGGGTGGCAATATTCTTAATCTAAATGGTTTTTTGATGGAATATGAATTATCGGATTCGATTAAAAAAAGCAGCGCCGTTGTGATGGGAGCAAGCGCTGGAGCAATCAACATGTCCGCTAAATGGTTATCCTCGAAAAACTTTGGAGATGAAGTTGAAATGAGCTCTGTTTACGACGGAATCGGTCTTGACAATTTTTCCGTCCTGTCTCATTTTGATCTTGAAAATAACTTAGCACTGGTTCAGAGGGAACTATCTCCCCTATCGGAAGAAATAAATATTTATGCGTCGAACAAAGATTGCGCAGTACGTGTGAAAGGAGACAAAATCGACATTTTGGGCAGTGTTTATTTAATTTCCGACTCAAAGATTCAGAAATTAGATGAGACGCTCTAGTTGGTATTTAATTAGGCTTGCTTCTCGTCAAACAATTCAAGGAGGCGATATATTGAAGAAATTAGCTTTCACTTTTATATTACTTGTCTTCTTATTAACCGCTTGCCAAGTGAATAATCCCAATTCAATTACATTGGAAGAAGTGCTATCTTCATTTGAAGAACAGCAATTGTCACTAAGAAAAAGTAAAGTGAAAAAGGAACATATTTTTGGAATGAAACTTAATAGGGTTAGTCCTTCTTCTTATGAATTAGATGGGAAAAAGATATTAGTTTATATCTATGATTCAAGTGACGAACGAGACCAGGGTTTGGAAGATTGGCGTGAAAAAACAGCAAGTATGGATACGGTCGGATATAAAGTTTATGACGTGAATAATGTGATGCTGTTTTATGTGTTTGAACAAGAACTAAATAGTGAAATAGACAGTAAATTACAAAATGTTGTAAATGGATTAAGTCGTTAATTGATTTTCAACTATCGGATGCTTTACTTGAAGATCGTTGAGCTGATTAACGAATCTTTTTTCTTATTCAATTAACGGGGCATATAGAACAAGAAGGGGTTATCACCTTCCTTGTTGAAATAAAGGAGAGGATTAATATGGGGGTGTTTATGTTATGAAATCGAAGAAAACGATATTATCTTCTATAATTGCACTGGCCTTGGCATTAGTAATAATAATATCTTGTAGTTTAGTTATTCAAAATGTAGGTTCTATAAATCAAATATTTTTTCCAATGGTTACCGCTATTGTAGATTCACAAGATAGCATGGAAGAATGGGGAAAAATAAGTTTTAACGACGAAAATGACTTGATATTCGACAGCATTTTCTGGAATAAATGACGCAAACAGTGAAGGTGATGTATTACTAAGGGTAAAAGATATAAATGGAGATATAGTAGTAGATGAGTTTCAGGTATCACCTGGAAAAAGTACAAAATTGGATGGGCTAAAGAATGGTGAAAAATACATCTTTGAAATTAAAGTTCCACAGGGAAGGTTTTTTATTAATGCGACATAAAAAATGATAGTAAGCTAACGGATGCTTTACATCAAGAAAGAGTAAAGCATTTTCTTATTGTACTAAAGAGGCAGTAGCGTTAGCGAAAGGATGATTCAATACTAATAAGGGGGAATTTATGAAAAAGGCGATAATCACTTTAATAGTTTTAGTTGTTTTGGGTGTTGGGATTTACTTCGTTATCGGGTTATTTAATAATAATCCACCAGAACCGACTATAACTGTTGATGAAAAGAAACTAGAAGTGGCACGAGGTTCATATTGTTGGGATGGTTTATTAAATTCTATTTGTGCGGATACGATTTCTCCGCCAATGCTAATTGAACATCATGAAATTAAACCTGTAATTGTAGCGCCTGAATCTGAGTTGAAAATAGATTTTGAAAAAGAACCTAACGCAAACACATTGGGAGTAAATAGATGGTTTAATGATAATAAAGTGGAAGGCGTTTCATTAAGTAATAATGTTTTGATAGCACCAAAAGAAAAAGGTCTTTACATTTACGATGTCCATGCAAGTTGGAAAAAAGGGAGTTCGAGTTATGCTTTTGTAATTGAAGTTCGATAAGACTTAACGGGCGCTTTAGCAAAAAGGGCAGTATCGTTTGTTATGCAAGGAGGGATATTATGAAATTAGAGGGGTCTATAGCAATCGTAACTGGTGTAAGCCATAGTCAAGGAATTGGAACGGCTATTTGTCGTCAGTTAGCAAAAGAAGGGGCGGATATCTTCTTTACCCATTGGGGTTCTAAGAATAATTGGGCGATGCATTTCCAAGATGAAATAATACAAGAAAACGGAGTTCGATGTGGCAACTCTGAAATTGATTTGTCACAACCAAATTCCCCATTTGAAATACTTGAGATGGTTACTCACCAACTTGGCATACCTACAATATTAGTTAATAATGCAGCACATTCCACCAGAGATGGATATATGGAATTAGACGCTAAAACACTTGATGCCCATTACGCAGTAAATATGAGAGCTACTTTCCTTCTAAGTGTTGAGTTTGCTCGTCGTTATAAGCAACAACAAAAAATGCCAGGCAGAATTATAAATCTAACATCAGGTCAAGCACTTGGACCGATGACTAATGAATTAGCCTATGTTGCAACTAAAGGGGCTATATCGGCCTTCACACTTTCGTTGTCGGCAGAGTTGGCACCATTGGGCATTACAGTAAACGCAATAAACCCGGGTCCTACGGATTCAGGCTGGATGACTGCTGAAATAAAAGGAGATTTAATGCCTAAGTTCTTATTAGGTAGAATTGGATTGCCGGAAGATGCAGCTCGATTAGTTTCGTTCCTTGCTGGTGAAGAAGCTCAATGGATTACAGGACAAATAATTAACTCGGAAGGCGGTTTTTTAAGGGCATAGTTGTTAACGAATGGCTGCTTCACTTGAAGATCGTTGAGCTGCGTAGACGGCTCTTTTTTCTTATTCAACTATAAACTTCTTTTTAAACGGGGTGCTTTAGTTAAGGGTCATTGAGTTGCTTAGACTGCTCTTTTTTCTTCTTTGCCTAATGCTCGTTTTCTTGAAAGTCGTGGAACTGCTCCTTCTTCAACTATTTCTAGCTCAATCTCTATTTTAAAAGACAAAAGACTGTAGGCAAACACCAAAATTCATGGTGTTTGTCTGCAGTCTGAAACGGACCAAGGACTCCTTTAGCCGGTCAAGGGCTCAATTATCATCACAAATGCTCAGCCTACGCATTAATCTTCCTATTCTCCTCGCTGATCAACTCACCATTTTCCGAAAGCGGCGCAAAGCGTGCATTGAAGAAACGGAGCGTCGGCGGTTCGTAGACCATGTTCAACCCGAAAATCGCATCCCGTTTTTCATATAGCGCCAAAATCGAATCGACGACGACATCCATATGATTATTCGTATACACCCTGCGCGGAATCGTCAAACGCACCAACTCAAGATTCGGCCGGTTATGCTCGCCGGTCTTGTTATCCCGACCAGCAGATATAATTCCGCGCTCCATGCTGCGGACTCCGGAATCCAAATAAAGGGCAGCTGCAAGTGCCTGCGCCGGAAATTCCTCCTGGCTCAAATGGGGGAGGAAAGCGCGCGCATCCAAAAAGACCGCATGGCCGCCAATCGGCTGCACAATTGGAATGCCTGCATCCAAAAGTTGTTGTCCGAGATATCTCACCTGGCCGATCCGGTGCTCGATATAATGATCATCGACCGCTTCGCGAATGCCGATCGCCATCGCTTCCATATCCCGGCCAGCCATTCCACCGTAGGAGGGCATCCCTTCATAGACGACAACGAGTTCACGTGAACGTGTATAAAGATCTTCATCATTCATTGCAAGGAATCCTCCGATATTGACAAGGCAATCCTTTTTCCCGCTCATCGTGCAACCGTCAGAGTAGGACATCATTTCCTTCAAAATGTCCGAAACAGACCGTTCCGCAAATCCATCCTCACGTTCCTTGATAAAGTAAGCGTTTTCAACACAGCGCGTCGCATCAAGCATGACGTCGATATTGTGAGATTTGCACAGTTCATAGACTTCTTTCATATTTTGCATACTGACAGGCTGGCCGCCTGCAAGATTAACAGTGACGGCAAGGCACATGTATGGAATCTTTTCAGCACCGACCCTATGAATCAAATTCCGTAGTTTATCCAAATCGACATTTCCTTTGAACGGCAGATCGATGGATGGATCATGCGCTTCGTCAATGATGATGTCGACAAACGTTGCCCCGTTCATCTCTTGGTGGGCACGTGTCGTTGTAAAATACATATTGCCAGGTACATAATCGCCTTTTTTGATTTTCAGCTGAGACAAAATATTTTCCGCACCTCGGCCCTGATGCGTCGGCAATACGAAGCGATAGCCATACACATCACGGACTGCCTGCTCCAGCCGCTTCCAGCTCTTGCTTCCGGCATAGGCTTCATCGCCAGTCATCAGCGCTCCCCATTGCGCGTCACTCATTGCCGTCGTCCCGCTGTCCGTCAACAGATCAATGTATACATCTTGCGAATCAATTAAAAACGTATTATATCCAGCTCGTTCAAGTGACTCTTTGCGTTCCTCATAAGTTAGCATGGAAAGCGTCTCCACACTTTTAATCTTGTAAGGTTCAGCAGTTCTTCTTTTCAATATAAACATCCCCTTTTGAAAAAGATTCTCCCTATTTCACTATATCCATTGGAAACCTACTATTCAATGAATTTGCAATAGTTTTCCTTGAAGATGAAAAAAGACCGCACTCCATATATATGAGGCGGCCATTCATCCATTCCTATTCTTTTAATTTTCGGATGCCGATAACGATGAATTGCACGATGATACCGAGCCCGAAACCGAACGTCGTGATGATGAATAACGAAAGGACTCCAATTAGGTCTCCAAATCCGTTCTGGTCCATGAGGAAGCTGCGGAAAAACTCAGCGAATCCTAATAGGAGGGCGGCCATGAAAATCCGGAAGGCGATCTTCATTTTATAGAAGAGCAAAGAAGACGCAAGTATGCCGACGGTCAGACTGAATACACCGAACGTCAAGTAGTTCTTGAACACCAATTCCGTCCCTAGTATGGTCCGAATCCCTAAGATAAGTAGTACAAATGACGTCAGAGCTGTAAAAAATCCAATTTTCCATAATTTATTATCCAAAGAATTGCACCTGCTTTCATTACATATCATAACGGAAAAATAGCGTCCCGTGTAGGATGTAGGTGCGATAAAAATGAAAAGGCGGCTGCTCCCCATGGAAAGTGGGGGGAACAGCCGCCTGAATTAAATTACGTTGGACAAACAAGTATTTGTATTATTTTTTTGCAATCAACACAAGTTTTCCATGGTCAAGCTCTTTTTCCGCATCAGCAGCATCCTCTGCTGTCAATCCGGCTGCCTCCATTTTGCTGCGTAGCTCGTCTCCACGGGAAGTGAACATGTTTTTCATACTGTCTAGGAATCCTTGTTCCTTCATGCCGACAGATTCTGTGTCAAGTGCTTCCGTAATATGCTCGGTCCTTTTTTTATCATGGGCAAAAATATAAATATCGTCATGTGTGTATCCTTGTGTCGTCAATTCATCAATTTCCTTCTTTGCCTGTACTGCATTTTCAACGATTTTTTTCAAAACCATAGTAAAATTACCTCCCAAATGTATTTGTACTATCTATACCTCAAATAAGACAAATTAAACAAATGGAAGAGCAGTACCATAAGTCAAAGAGCGAAAGGATCTCCTTTTAACCGCTTATAGGATTTGATGAATTCATTCGGATCTTCATTGACGCCAAAAGTGAAAACTCCACGGTTTGTATGCAGGTAGAAAAGCCCTGTACCATTTGAGAATGGGCGATACGAAACATCGAGGACATGCTCCAATGAAAAAGTATGTTCCGATGTGACAATTGATTCCTTGGATAAAAGAAGAGTGCGGGTCGTTTGCTCGTGTTTCTGTGTAAACCAATCGATTGACCGCTCAATTGTGAAATAATGTAAAGAAGAGACGGTTTCTTTCAAGCGGATTCCTCCCGGGAATTGTCTATTTCATTCATGCTATCAGTTTTATGCTCGAGCGCCAATTAATCCGCTGTCATCTCACAAGGCGTTCCACTTCACTCATCATCTGCTCTTCAAACGACTCTTCGAAATAACTGTATTCATTCACGATATGCCCTTGCTGATCTATGATGAAAAAATTCGTTCCATGGATGACTTGACCGGATTCATTCGGCTTTTGCACAATCGTCTGGAATTGGCTCAATGCCAATTTCTCGATTGCTTCCTGTGAGTAACCCGTCAATAAATGCCAGTTCGACTCATCTTCCGAAAACTGTCCAATATATTCCTTCATTATTTGCGGCGTGTCAGTTTCCGGATCGACGGTGAATGTAACGAATTCAACTTCAATGCCTTGTTCCTTGAATGTTGATTGCAGCTCGGACATTTTTTGGGACATCGGAATGCAGACCGATTTACAGGTGGTGAAAATAAAATCCGCGATCCACACTTTACCCGCAAGCTGATCGGTGCCGAACGAATTTCCATTTTGATCGGTGAATGAGAAAGAGGTCACTTGCCTGCCCGTTTGCTTCGGTTGACCGCAAGCGGATAACAGATACACGGTAATGACAAGCATGAAAAGCAATCTGGTTGTTTTCAAAAGACATCCCCATCTTTCATTTTATTTACAAGACGGACAGTCACCGTCGTTCCTGCCGCTGGATCGCTTTCGATGGAAAAGGTGCCTCCATGCAGACGGATGATCTCCTTCACGATCGACAGGCCAAGTCCAGACCCTCCAGTCGTCCTGTTCCTAGCCTTGTCGGTTCGGAAAAATCGCTCTCCGATCCTGTCGATATCGTCTTCAGGAATACTAATCCCTTCATTCGTCACTTTGAATTCTGCATACTGCCCGACAGACTTCAGCTGAATTGATATTATCCCTTCATCGACGGAATATTTTACGGCATTGTCGATGATGTTGTAGAAAACTTGTTGAATCCTTTTTGGATCCCCTGTCAAAATAAGGTCTTCCTCAATATCGATCCGCAATTCCATTCCTTTTTCGGAAATCAGGATATTGAATAAATCCAGCGTGTCCAAGATGATTTGCGCAATGACAATAGGTTCATCGATAAGTACATACAGATCCTCCTGGAGGTGATTCAGTTCGACCAAATCATTGATCAGCTTATTCAACCGCACAGTCTCTTTTTCAATCGTCGTCAAGTAGCTTTCCGCTTCTTCGGGTGATGAATAGATCTTTTCCTTCAAGACATGTGTATAGCCGCCGATATACGTCAATGGAGTCCGCAGCTCATGGACGAGGTTGGACGTAAATTCCTTTTTCCGATTTTCCTGCTCCTCCAATGAAAGGCTCATCGAGTTGAATGCATTCGCCAATTGGCCGATCTCATCCTCGCGGTCGGTTTCGATTCGGCTGCTGTAATTCCCTTTAGAAACTTCAGCCGAGAGCCGCTGTAAATCCTGTAACGGTCTGAACAGCGACTGCCATGCCCGATTCAGGACAAGAAACAGAACGAAAAAGAATAAAGTGCCTACAGAAATCAGCAGGGGAATGCTTTCCCGAAAGACATCTTGAATCGCTGCGAGCGGGACATATATGTAAATGAATCCGATTAGACCCGTTTCGCCCTTTATCGGGAAAATGGCTCCTAAAACTTCCCGGTCCAACTCTTCTACATAGCCTTTCTTCATAATGTAAGCACCTTTATTGAGCTTTTCCCGATCCTCATTGCTGACAAGATTTTCATAATTGATCTTATAGGGAAAGTACGAAGTCAGGTCTTCCAAGTGGTCTACAACAATTACCTCGTATTCTGAGACGATATTGTACCATTGGATCTTTTCAATGATTTCATCGCTCAACTCGCCGTAATGGTAATGGGATGCAGTCCGCTTTCCTTGATAGACGATCGATTCCTCAATGCTCGAGAGATACAGCTTGGAATAAAGGAAGTGTATAAAGAAAAATGAAAATAGGATCGTGAAAGCGAGACTCGATAATAGGACAACTAAAATCTTTCTGCTCAATGTGAGCTTTTTCATCATTTCACCTCAAGCTTATAGCCGATGCCCCATACCGTCTCAATCATGCTTTCCGCTTCTCCCAATTTTAACCGCAATGTCTTGATATGCGTATCAATGGTACGATCGGTGCTCTTGTGGCGATCCCCCCAAACGAGGCTCAAAATCTGTTCTCTCGTATAGACACGGCCAGGATTTCTAGCGAGCGTCTCAAGGATTCCAAACTCTTTCACCGTCAATGAAATCGGCTCATTGTTCAAAGTGACCTTATGCGCAAGATGATCGATGACGAGAGGACCAACTGTTAATTCCTGCGATTTATGTTGGTGTTGATATGATCTTCTTAAAACGGATTCGACTCTTGCAATCAGCTCGCCCGGCATGAATGGCTTGACGATATAATCATCGCCTCCAATTTTAAGGCCTTCCACCTTATCCCATTCCTCTCCTTTGGCGGATAAAAAAATTATAGGAATGTTCGTCTTCCGCTTTAGTTCTTTGGCAAATTCGAATCCGTCCATGTATGGCATCATGACATCTACAATACATAAATGGGGCTGCAGATTGTACACTTTCGTCAAAGCGTCCATGCCGTCGGTCGCTTCTTCGACGACATAACCGTCTTTTGCAAGGAAAGTGCGTACTAAATTTCTCATTTGCGGTTCATCATCTATAATTAAAATCGTATATGGCTTCATCAAAATATCCTCATTTCACAGATATGATCAATTATAATTTACTCGGCAGATGTGAAATACTTATGAACAGCTACACTTCATAATTACTTCGCATTTACTTGATAATATCATATTAGGTTAATCCGTTTATTCAAAAAGAAGAAACAGTGGAGGGGACCATCATGAATAAGAAATACAAACTGCTTGGCCTGATGATCGGATTAGTTGTTTTATCCGCTTGCGAAAAAGACGTGGATGACGGCTCTGCAGTGGAAGTGCTGCCTTTGGAAGTTGAATTGACAGTGACCGAACAGGCTGAAATCGGAGATACAGTGAAAATGGAAGCCCTTGTTACATACGGAGATGAAAAGGTGAGTGACGCCGATAAAGTCGTCTATGAAGTGTGGGAAGAAGGGAAGAAAGACGACTCGGTCATGATCGACTCCATCAATGAAAAGGACGGCACCTATACAGCGGAAACATCATTTGACCAAGACGGCTTGTTCAATATCCAAGTACATGTGGACGCAAAAGACTTGCATACGATGCCGGTGAAACAAGTGACAATCGGTCAAGGCGCACATGCTGAAGGCGAGGAACAAGGACATGAACACGATCATGGACATACAGACGGTTTTGCTCTCCATTTCGTGAAGCCGGAAAATGCTACGGCGGGTGAAGAAACGGAATTGATGACCCATTTAGAGATTGACGGACAGCCCCTAGAAAATGCGGATGTCCGATATGAAGTTTCAAGCGACGTCCTCGGTGAAAAGCATCTTTGGATTGATGCAGAGGAAACTGCACAAGGGGAATTTACAGCGGTTCATCCATTCGAGCAAGCTGGGGTGTACACAGTGAAGATTCATGTGAAAAATAAAGACGGCTTGCATGAGCATGAGGAATTTACATTCGAAGTGAAGTGAATTCATTCCAGTTCAATCGTAATGATTGTGACTGTATCGTGAAATTCCAGTATGATGCTGCAAAGTTTACAATCGTTACGTCTGGAAGTATTAACAGGGAATCGATATGATAGAGGTAGATTCAGAAGAGGAGCGATGCATTGTGAATGGATTACCAGAAAAGACTTGCTCGGTTGAACGGCTCGTCACTGTTCCAGAAGATGTTGAGAGAGTATTAAAAGGTGAAAAAACTGCAACGAGACGGAATGGCGTCTATGCGTATCCGGATGAAATCATGGTGTTGGACGGCAAAGAGTTTAAAGTCGATAAGCTATACAAGCAAACACTTGGTGAAATGACTGATGAACATGCGAAGCAGGAAGGGTTTGCTAACATGGAGGAGTACAAGCAATCAATACTTGCTTTGCACCCAAAAATGCCATGGCTTCCGACAATGAGCGTCTGGGTTCACGAATTCAGCCCAGTCTCAAAGTAAGATGACATGAAATACATGTATGGGACAATTGTATTTGTCCACGTCGTCTCCGCAGTCCTTGCAATCGGCCCCTTATTCCTATTGTTGCCGACAATCAAAAGGCTGCGGAACGTCGATCTTCCCACCGAAAATGCATACTTGACAATCATCAAAATCATTATCAGGCTAGTCATGCATGCCGGTCATCTGCTCGTCATTTCCGGCGCATTGCTTTTGCTCACCGGTCCATGGCCATGGCATACATCCTGGGTGATAACGACCCTGGCAATTTTGCTAGCCTCCGGCGTATTCCTGTCAAGCGGATTTACGAAGGTTCTCCGAAAATATCATTTACCCGATAGCAATAAAGGGGAAATTCTGACCGTCCTGACGACGACTGCTTGGATCTATATAGGATTAATGCTCGTTATGCTTTGGCTCATGGTGCAAAAACCGATGCTTTGGTGAAATGAATACTAGATTACATAACATGAGGATGTGCAGTCGTTTGCTGCATGTCCTTTTTTAATCATTGAAAAAATACCGTGACAATTCAGTTACTAGAGTATATAATGCTCAGAAACGAAAGGGGGGATTTGGATGGAGTTTGTTCAATATGAGGATGCTGAGAAATTTGCGGAGGTGGCGGAGCCGGTCATCGAGAAAAACGAGGATGTATTCAGCCTTTTCTACGGTATTTTGCAAGCAATAAAAGCGGGGAAATATGAAAATCCTTTCATGGCAGTTGTTTCGGATAGGGGAGAGGTACTTGCTTTATTGCAGATGACCCCGCCACATCCGTTAAATCTCGTCATTGTGGATGAAAGCAGGAAGGATGAGACGATAGATTTCATCGTACGGGAATTGCGATCGGCTTCAGTGCCTGTTCCATCTATCATCAGCGTGAAGCAATGGGCGATTGCATTCGCAGACGTTTGGGAGCGTCAAACAGGGAAGAAGCAAAGACTGCTCATGGATCAGGGACTTTATCGGTTGGATGAAGTTGAGGAGAAGCTAGAGATGAGCCCGGGAAGCTGGAGGTTCGCTTCTGGCGAGGATGCTCCGCTAATCGAAAACTGGTTTGCATTGTTCGAGGAAGATGCCAATCTGGATAGGACATTACCGGCGCTCATTCAAGAAAGGGTCGCGGCATTCCTCGATGCCCGGGAAGTTTTCCTATGGGAGGATGAAGGGAAAGTCGTCTCGATGATGAAGAAATCAAGACCTACAAAAAACAGTGTCACCGTGTCTCTCGTGTTTACACCGAAAGAGGAACGGAAAAAAGGTTATGCCCGCACGATGGTCGCGCAAGGTTCGAAGGAGCTATTGAAAGACTATGAATTCTGCGTGCTCTATACGGATATGATGAACCCTACATCGAATAAGATTTATAAGGAAATCGGCTACAAACATATCGTTGATTCACTTCATATTGGATTCGAAAAGTAAGAAAGGGCATGGCGCGCCCAAAGAGTCGTCTCCGGCGCTCAAAAATCGGCTTCTGCGCTCAAAGAGCCGTCTCTCGCGCTCAAAGTAGAGCTCTTCGCGCTCAAAGCAGAGCTCCCCGCGCTCAAAAGCGTCCGCCGCGCGCTCAAAGTAGAGTTCCCCGCGCTCAAAGCCGTCCGCCGTACGCTCAAAGAGTCGACTCCCGCGTTCAAAGCCACCACCTCCCCACACATAAAAAGGCCGCCTCTTCTGCAGGCGGCCCTTTCATGTCATGCTTCACTCACAGAAAATATCCCCAACTTCTCAATTCTGCGGACGGCTTCAGCAATGCGTTCTTCACTTGCCAGCAGGCCGACCCGCACATAACCTTCGCCGTGCGTGCCGAAGCCGTTTCCAGGAGCAACGACGACTCCCGCCTGTTGTAGAAGAATATCCGCAAACGCCTCACTCGTATAGCCTGGCGGAACGGGCAGCCAGGCGAAGAAGGACGCTTTGGGTGCTTCTACATCCCATCCGATCCGTTTACATTCTGCAATGAGTATATTTCTACGTTTTTCATACAATGCAGTCAGTTCGCGCACACATGCCTGATCTTCTGTCAAAGCAGCAATCGCTGCATGTTGAACTGCTGGGAAAAGGCTGATGAACAAGTGATGTTGCAGTTTATTGATCGCTTCGATCATTTGGCGGTTTCCGACCGCAAAGGCGACTCTCCAGCCGGCCATGTTGTATGTCTTCGATAATGTGTACATTTCAATTCCGATCTCTTTTGCACCTTTCGCTTGCAGGAAGCTGACAGGCTTCTCACCGTCGAAACCAATTCCGCCATACGCCATGTCATGCAAAATGAAAATCTCGTTCTCCTTGGCAAATGAAACCGCTTCTTCAAAGAAGGGGACGGTCGCAACTGCGCTTGTAGGGTTGTTCGGGTAATTCAAATACATGATTTTCGCTTTCAACTTCACGTCTTCAGATAATGCTCCAAAATCGGGCATAAACCCATTTTCCTTCAGGAGAGGCATCGTTTCATAAGTGATATTTGCAAGACTGACTCCAGATAAATAATCGGGATACCCGGGATCGGGCAGCAATAGCAATTCGCCTTCATCCATCATTGCCAAAGGAACTTCGACTAGTCCTATTTTGGATCCCCCTAGAACCGCGACTTCTGTATTCGGGTCCACATCCACATCATATTCACGTTTGTAAAACTCCGAGATAGCTTCCCGGAATTCCGGAATGCCATTGAATGGGGAGTATCCGTGAGTTTCCGGACGCTCCGAAGCTTGTTGCAAAGCTTTGATTATATGAGCAGGTGTCGGCTGATCTGGGTTGCCCCTTCCTAAGTTGATAATGTCCAAGCCTGCAGCTTTGGCCGCATCGACTTTTTTAACTAATGAAGAAAAGAAATGGGGTGGCATGTTTCGTACACGGTTTGCAATCAACATGTAACTACCTCGTTTTCATAGTTTTTAGATTCGTCTGACTATGTTGTTCTTTCATTCTACTATATGCGTCTGAGGAAACTCAACATGATTTTCTGCGGGAAATGAAAAGCCGCAACCCGTTTCGAAACGGGTGGCGGCTTCAATTATTCTGTTTATTATTCATGATGAAAGTCAAAAGAGAAACCCAATGATCGACCTGTCGTTGCAAGTCTATATATTCCTTGGAATCCCTTCTCAGCCGTTTATCAAGATTGGAGTATAAACGAATGATGCGGACCGGTTTCGTCTCGTCTTCGATAATCATCTTCAATTCAACATTGGCAACTCTACGGTGAATCGCCTTTTTTGCAATCGGTATCTTTTTATTGATGACCTGTGCGACGGATTGTCCGAGCGCTTCGATGCGTTCCATTGTCCCGTCGGCTTCGTTCACAACGGTTTGCTGGCGTGTGCCATTTTCATAAACTTCCACTGCCAATAGCGCAGAATAAGGATAGTCAGAAAGTATGTACGGCATTTTGTGAAATGCTTTTGTTACTCGCTTGCCATCGATAAGTGGAGCAGGCTCCCAAAAATGGATTCTTCGATTCCTTTCGTCAACAGCGATCTTTGTAAGTAAATCATCGGCAATAAAGGCATGCGATTCAAAATAACTCGATGATTTCGGTTGGAAAGTGTCCAAGTATTCCTTCTGACTAGCTTTCAACTTTTCTTCCGTCCGTGTTGAAAGGGATAAAAAGAGTATTGCAAACCCGAAGAATAAGGCGAAAAAGATAAAGCCGGGAAGGAAGGCATCGCGCTTAATGAAATAAAACATGGCAGCTATCCCGATGATAGGCGCGAGACAGCCGAACCGGACATACCAATTGGATTGTGTGGAAGACAAGTGAACCCCTCATTTCAGAAATGATCAACTAGCAACACGACTAGATTTGTATTTATCATATCGGATGGAAAAACGAATAACAACTTCAATAAAAAAGCTGTCCCTCCTTAAAAGGGACAGCTCATCCAAAATCAGTTCACTTGTGCAGCTTCAATCTCTTCAGTCAATTCAACGAGCTGATCAATCAATTCACCGATATACGCAATCGTATCAAGTAAAGGCTGTTCCGTCGTAATATCGACTCCTGCCATTTTGGAAAGCTCGGCAGGGGACTTCGTGCCACCTGCTTGCAATACTTTCAGCCAATCCTCGACAGCTGGTTGCCCTTCCTCCAAAATACGTTTCGAAACCTGAGTGGAAATCGTCAAGCCCGCGCTATACGTGTAGGGATATAAGCCCATGTAATAATGCGGTTGGCGCATCCATGTCAATTCCGCGCCTTCGTTAATTTTCACGTCGTCTCCCCAGAATTCTTCGAGGACGCCGCGCTTCAAGCTATTCAACACATTCGCATTCACACTGCCGCCTGCATCGATGCGCTCGTATACTTTACGTTGGTACGCCGCCTCCAATAAGTGTGTGACGAAGTTATGGTAGTACGTCCTCGACACGATGGAAGAAATGACCCAGCGTTTGAATTTCGGATCATCCGAATTGGAAAGCAAGTGATTCGCCATCAACATCTCATTCATCGTCGAAGGTGCCTCGATGAAGTACATGGATGGGCGTGAATTGAAAATGTTCTGGTGTTGGTGGGCGTTATAGAAATGTCCCGCATGCCCTAGTTCATGCGCCAAAACGAAGACATCTTCCATGCTGCCTGTCCAGGAAATCAAAATATAAGGATGGACGCCATAAGGACTTGAACAGAAAGCGCCTGTCGATTTACCTGCGTTCTGTGCAAAATCAGTCCAGCGCTCTTTATAGGAACGAACGATCATATTCATGTAATCGTCACCCATGATGGAGAGCGCGTCATTGATATATTTCTTCGATTCTTCAATTGTGATTTTCGGCTCATAGTTCGGATCCAACGAGATTTTTAAATCCGAGAAAGTCATTTCGTCAAGGCCGTGAACTTTCTGAAGAAGCTTTGCGTATTTGCGCATATGCGGCGCAAGATTTTTCATGATCAAATCGATTTGGCGGTCGTACATGGAGCGGTCTACTTCCTGGGTGAAGAGGAGGTATTCGAACACATCTTTATAGCCTCTAAGATCGGAAGTCGTTTTCTCCTTCTGCAAATGCATATCGTATGTCTTTGCAGTCGTATGCTGATACTCTCTCAACTTTGCATGGAAAGCATCATATGCGGCCCTTCTCTTTTTCGTATCTGTTTCGGACTCCCATCCGCCTTCGAAAGTCGTATAGCTTAAGGGGTAGTTTTCGCCGTCGACTTCAAAATCATCGAAGTTCATGTCGACTAATTTTGTCGTATTATACAATCCGTATGGCGCATTCAGTACAGAAGAGAATGCCGCCAATGTCTTTTCCACTTCGGGATGAAGCTTATGCGGCTTTTGACGAATCAGTTCTTCAAGATAGTTTTTATACTCCTCGGATTGGTTCATCGCGTTTTCCAATAACTCACCCGACACTTCTGAAAGTTCACTTGTGAAGAATGACAGCTGGCTCCCGAGTTTGGATGCGATCGAGCCATATTTGCTTGCGCGCATTTGCGCTTCATCATTCGTTTGATCCACACTATGCGCTAGGCTTGTGTATGTTCCGATCGGCACCATTTTGCCCATGAGGGAAGCATATCCATCTAAAGCTTCGATGATGGTTTTCTCATCATTGATGTTTCCCTTAAAGCGCTCTTCGAAGGATGCTACTTCACTTTCGAGCTGTTCAATCGCTGCATTATAGTCCTCTTCAGTTTTAAATAGGTCTTCCAAGTTCCATGTTTCTTCGATGTTCACTGCTGAACGCGGCGGTAAACTTTTTACCATTCTCATCTCTCCCTTTACCATCATAATTATTACGGGTGTCGAACTAATGAATAGTATATAGCAAACTTATAGAAAAGTAAAAATGAATAGTCATTTCTGCACTCTATGGTATATCGTCACTTTCTCGCAAGCCGTTCGATCTCATCGGCGACTACGAAAGCGAGGTCTTCATTGCCGAAAAGTTGAAGGACATCGAGCATCGTTTCATTGTCTATATGAAGGTCGTCAAATCCGTCATCGTCTTCAATTACTTCTTGTAATGCCGTGTTTGCTACTTGTTCGGGATACGCTTTTTTGTAGAGCAGTTGAGGATCCAATTCATTGTTTGCGCACCATTGCACGAACAGGCGAATCATCAGCGTTTCATCCTCCCTGTATTTCTGTATGATTTGTTCATCGATATTTCTGAATTCCATTTCCATCCCTCCGGTGATAAGTTATGATTCTAAGTATATATGAAATGGGGGATTTCAATCGTGAAACGAGTCGACGTTGTTTATTCAGCCATCCTAAAAGAGGGAAAAGTGCTTATGGTGAAGAATAGGAAATATGATAACTGGACCTTGCCAGGCGGTGGCGTTGAAAAAGGGGAGACGTTGGAATAGGCAGCGCAGCGTGAAGCTTGGGAGGAAACCGGCCTTACGGTCAGAATAGGGAGTTTGCTGACGGTAAACGAGGCATTCAGGCAGAAGGAAAATAACCATGTTTTATTTTTTATTTTTATGGCGGAAGTGGTGGAAGGTGAAGTGGAAATCAAAGATAAAGGCGGCATTTTAGAAGCCGAGTGGAAAGATCTTTCATTCGCGAATGAAGCCATGCCTTACTATGAAGGCGGTATTGAGAAGCTGCTGGAAACGTCAATAGCGTATACATTTCAAGGAGTGCAGGCTTGATGAATCAACAGCAAATGAGCGGGAGAAATAAAGTAGGCTGGAACCAAAACGCTTATGAAGCATGGGTGACACGACATGGCTCACCTAATGACTACGCAAACGAATTAATGGCAGATCCGTCTAGAAAGGTCAGTTATTATTTGGACGAAATTGGAGAAGTGAAAGGAAAAAGAGTACTAAATTTACTTGGCTCAAAAGGAAATAAAGCAGTTTGTTTTGCGCTTCTTGGAGCTGATGTCACAGTAGTCGACCTATCTTCCGAAAATAAACGTTATGCAATGGAATTAGCAAAAGCGGCAGGTGTTTCGATTACTTATATTGTCAAAGATGTGCTTGAATTGACCGAAGAAGAAATTACACCATTCGATATTGTCATTCTTGAAATGGGGGTACTTCATTACTTCGTTGATTTACATCCTTTATTTCAAAAGGTATCCACGCTTATGAAAGAGAGAGCTATATTTATTGTAAGAGATTATCATCCAATTGTTTCTAAAACGTTACGTATCATAGATGGAGAAGTGATACTGGATGGTAACTATTTTAGTGATAAGTATTTGGAAGTTGAGGTGGCCTATTCAACTTTACTTCCCAAACAAAGCAGACAAAAAATGGAGAAAAATATAATTCGGCAATGGATGCTATCCGAAGTCGTCAATGCCCTTATTAATTCCGATTTGAAGATAAGAAAAATGAAAGAGGATAAGGGAGTTCACTGGGCATTTCCACCAAATTCACCGGAAGGGATTGCTGATAGGCTTCCAGGAACATTTACAATTATTGCTTCGAAGGTTTTCCGTTAAGTTTATTAATAAAAAGGGGAATACACCGTGGGATATATAGAGGAATTGAGAGAAGTTGTCGGGAACCGTCCTTTACTGCTGACTGGCGCAGGGGTAGGCGTGTTCAATAAAAAAGGGGAAATCCTTCTGCAAAGAAAATTAGATGGACGTTGGGGAATTCCAGGAGGATTTATGGAACTTGGGGAATCTGCTGAAGAAGCGGCTCGGAGGGAAGTTCTCGAGGAGACGGGCATGAAAATCGGAAAGATGGACCTTGTAACCGTTGTATCCGGCGCACAAACTCATACCGTTTTAGACAATGGCCACGAATATTATTCGGTGACAATAGTTTATGCAACGGATGATATTCGTGGCGGTGAACTGCTAGCAGACGGCGTTGAAACATCAGAAGTAGGTTTCTTTAATTTGCAGCAGCTGCCTGATAACTTGAGTCCGATAATACGGACGATGATTCTGCAATATGCAGCTACGCATAAATGAGCAAGTCAGGAGTTTTATGCGTAATTGCGGGAGTTTATGAGCTTTTGTGGAGATTTATGCGCATTTAATTGCAGTTATGAGTTTTTCCTGGAATTTATGCGTGAATCGCTGCGTTTATGCGTCTTTCGACGGTTTTATGCGTGAATTCGGCAGCTGGCAGGTGATGTTACAGCTTCAGGATTTATTGCTGACGAAGAAACGGACGATCCAATCGACATCAAGTGGCCCATCTACGATTTCATAATAGAGCAGCGAGTTTTGGATGATCAGATTTTCAGCAACGACAATTGTAATGTTATTTCCTTCTGAATCTCTTAAGCTGATGGTTAGTTCATCGATATTGTCATCCGGGTCAATTTCTTCCGGTTTTAATTTTTTAACATGATAGTTTTCCAGGAATTGAAGCAATTCATCGACCTTATGTTCATCATCGATGCTCCACGTTTCTGCGGGAGAGCCGTGCATCATCGGCTTTGTGAAGGTTAGCATAGCGAATTCGGTATCAACTGTATCAATGAATTCAGTGAAACTTTTTTCCTTGAAATCATTGATGGTTTCAATCATTGTATACATCCCACCGATAATGAGTGCAATGAGCAAGAAGGCCCGCATTTTCATGTTCAATTCCTCCAGTCTCCGTTTGTATAGTATACGCAGCGGTTGCTTATATGGAATAGTACTCATGCTATGATTTAGCGGGAAGAATAATTAATGGCGAAGCGAGATAAATGAAATACTTTTTGAAGGTCGCGAAATGCTACTGAAAGAGATACTTGATGATTACTGTTATAATAGTATTCAAACAATAAAGAATATACGGGGGGGTAGTGAAATGGAAAAGATTGAAAATGCAATCCAAGACTTTTATGCAGATGACTTCGCCTGGTGCTTCGGATGTGGGCGGCTGAATGAGGGAGGGTACCACTTCCGAACTGGCTGGGATGGTGAGAAAACGGTTACATACTATGAACCTTTGGAAAAGCATATGGCAATTCCGGGATTTGTATATGGTGGATTAATCGCTTCGTTCGTTGATTGCCATGGAACGGGATCATGCGCACTTGCTTTGTATCGGAAGAACGGCCATGAACCTGGAGATGATGCGGAAGTTCCCCGATTCGTAACCGCCTCGTTGAATGTGAACTATTTGAAGCCGACTCCTCAAGGAAAATTACTGAAGGCAGTCGGCATGGTCGAAGAGATCCATCCAAAGAAGTGGAAAGTGAATGTGGAAGTATTTGCAGATGACGTTCTTTGTGCAACCGGGGAAGTTGTCGGAGTGGTCATGCCAGCGACATTCACAGGGAATTAAACCAGTATATGGAAATATTCAGTTGTCTTTAGTGATAAAGGAGAGGGGGAGTTGGAAAGATGCTATACGTAATGGGAATTGTAGCGATTGTTATGTGTGTGCCGATAACCGCCATCTTGACGGACTATAAACGGAAGACGATGAAATTCAAGGCGGAAATGGTAAGGGAAGAAATCGAACTGGAGAAGCTGAAACAACAGAATTTCATCATCGAAACCGAAAAGATGAAGCTTGAGTTGGAGCAGATGAAGCTTGACTATACATCCGGCAAAAATGAGCTACTAAAAATCGACGAAAGAGTGGGATAAAGATGTCCGATAATTCGATGCCTCCATACAATGACCTGATCGGCGACATGTTAAAAAAGCGTGAAAGTGAAAACGGCATGGAGAATTTGAAGGGCTTCGGAAAACCATTGCCGAAAGAGTATTTTTCGGGCGACACGTTCCAGCATTTTCAGCGGATTGCAAAAGACGCAGGCTATAAACCGCATTGGTTGAAATTGCAGCACGAAATTAGTGGCATGATCGGTGTGATCTCAACACTTTCATCGAACGGAGAACAGGACAATCTACAAAAGCGTGTGGATGAAGTGAATGAAAAAATTGCTGAACATAATAGACATTGTCCCCCACCGATGTTGAAGGGCCGCATCTCACTCGATTCCCTGGATAGAGCAAAAGAAATTTGGAGTTGAATTGGAAGAACCCTGCCTCTCGCTATATAGGATTGTTAGTTATTTGCATCCTTTTACTTTTGGTAGGGTGCAGTCCGGCAGTAGAGGGATTTGGAAATAACCCCCCCTCATTCAGCGAAAGGGCGCAAGTGACCGAGATGCCGGAAATTACGATTGCCAAGGTGGATTTATTGATAGAAGATATGACGCTGGAAGAAAAGATCGGCCAATTGCTCATCGTTGGGATGAAAGAGAAAACATTTGGCGATGAGTTGGACCATCTAATTCGTCAATATCATGTTGGGGGAATCATTTTACTAGGCAAGAATATTTCGCATCCTGCGGGGATACTGAAGTTATTGAATGAAAGCAAGAGGGCGAATTCGGGTTATGAGATTCCGTTGTTCATTTCGGTCGATGAAGAAGGGGGGCGCGTGTCCCGCTTGCCCTCGAGCATGAGGAAATTGCCTGCGGCGGAATACTTCGGACGTATCGATGATGAAAAGCTTGCCTATCAAACTGGTGAATATCTCGCGGATCTGTTGCACGGTTTTGGCTACAATATGAACTATGCACCTGTTTTGGATGTCCATAGCAACCCGAAAAACCCTGTCATCGGGGACCGATCATTCTCATCCGATCCCCATGCAGTAGCGGATTTAGGCATGGCCGTGATGAAAGGCATGACGGACAATGGCATCATTTCGGTCGTCAAACATTTTCCGGGGCACGGGGACACCCATGTGGATTCCCATCTATCGTTGCCAGTCATAGAAAAGACGCTCGATGAACTGCGTGAAATCGAACTTATCCCTTTTCAGCGGGCGATTGAAGAACAGGCCGATGCGATCATGGTGGCGCATATCATGTTCCCTGAACTTGATGATAACTATCCTTCTTCTTTATCCAAAAAGATCATAACGGATCTATTACGCGAGGAAATGCAGTTTGAAGGTGTCGTCATTACGGACGACTTGACGATGGGAGCAATTGTCAATGACTATACAGTGCCAGAAGCAGCTGTGCAGTCCTTCAATGCTGGCAGTGATCTGCTGTTGATAGCCGGTGATTATGAAAACCAGGTCGGTACAATCAATGCATTGATGGCCGCCGTGAAAGCAGGGACGATTTCCGAGGAACGAATTGATGCAAGCGTCAGGCGGATATTAAGGTTGAAGGAACGCTATAAACTGAAAGATGATCCAATAGAAGAGATTGATTTAAATTTGATTGAAAAGAAATTCCTTGAATTAATGAAATGAAATTGAAACTTCCTCCTTGCTTATCCGTATATATATACTAGTACAGTAGAAAACAAGGAGGTAGACGATATGGAAAACACGGGATTGAAAGTGCTCGTTCACGCTAGCGCGTTTTTCGCACCATTCCTTGTTCCGTTCATAATTTATTTGGTTGTGGATGATCCAGAAGTGAAGAGAATATCCATTCAGGCGCTGTTGTTCCAATTAGTGATGGGCGCATTGATTTTCATATCTGCGATTTTAATCATTTTCTTAATCGGCATTCCGATGATCATCGTTTTCGGTCTGATGACAATCATCGTACCAATCTTAGGGATTGTAAAATCATTGCAAGGTGAGACTTATAATTATCCAATTGTCGGTAGATGGATCTGATCGTCCCCCCCTTTTTCGCGAAAGCGGTCTGGGGGTTTTTTATTGTCCATTTTCATTCATGTTACGCACTTGTTTTGTATATGTTGGTAGTAGCAAAGATTCGTACAAATTTAAGAAAGGGGAGAGGCATGAAGATCAAATTCAATCTCGTGACGCAAATTTTTATCGCCTTCGTGTTAGCCATTATTTTGGGCAGTTTGTTCGGAAGTTCCATCAATTTTCTTAAGCCGTTCGGGGATTTATTTTTACGCTTAATTAAGTTCATCATTGCTCCGCTCATTCTATCTACCTTGGTCGTCGGTGTTGCAGGTACGTCAGATCCGAAGCAGCTAGGGAGAATGGGTGTCAAGACAGTCGCCTATTATTTGGCGACTACCGCAATCGCCATTATTATTGGGCTTACCGTTGCATTCATGATTTCGCCAGGAAAAGGATTATCAATTTCATCCGATGGATTGGTCGCTCCGGAATCAGCGACGCAAGAACCGCAAAGTACAATCACGACTATATTGAATATCATACCGGAAAATCCGTTCACTGCTTTGGCGACGGGCGGCATTTTACAAATCATCTTCTTTGCATTGTTCGTCGGGCTAGCCATAACATTGGTCGGAGAAAAGGCGCGTCCCGTCTATACGTTCTTTGAAGGCTTTGCCGAAATTATGTACAAAATTACCGGGATTGTCATGAAATTTGCTCCTATCGGCATTTTAGGTCTACTAGCTCCAGTTATCGGACAATACGGGCTTTCCGTTCTTTTGCCGCTCTTCAAAGTGATTCTGGCAGTTTACATTGCCTGTATCCTTCACGCGGTCGTCGTTTATTCGATGGCGGTCAAGTCATTCGCCGGAATGAGTCCGAAAAGGTTTTTTAAAGGGATTTCCCCTGCAGCACTAGTCGCTTTCAGTACTTGCAGCAGTTCGGGCACGCTTCCTGTAACAATTAAAAATACGAATGAAAATCTGGGCGTTCCGAATAGGATATCGAGCTTTGTCCTTCCGCTCGGAGCAACGGTAAATATGGATGGCACGGCCATTTATCAGGGGGTTGCCGTCATTTTTATCGCACAATTTTACAACCTGGAATTGTCATTCCTCCAGTTGCTGACGGTTGTCCTCATTACCATTCTGGCATCAATCGGGACAGCTGGAGTTCCAGGAGCGGGCATGATCATGCTTGCAATGGTGCTGACATCCGTAAATATGCCGCTTGAAGGAATCGCATTGATTGCCGGTATCGACAGGGTGCTCGATATGATGAGAACATCGGTGAATGTCGTCGGGGATGCTTCCGCGGCGGTCGTTGTTGCCGGCACGGAGAAGGTATTGGATAGCGAATGAAAATAAGAAGACCGGAATCCTAAATTGGATTCCGGTCCTTTTTAACGTTCTAAGCGCTGTTCAACTTCGTTCACAACATCTTGAACGGACATTCCGTGAATGCTGACGACTGGAAAATCGAATTGATCGACGTTCACATCGCTGACCGCACGTACAACGCCGATGTCATAGCCGTTCAGATTTTCATCGCTTTCAAACATTTGCACCTCATGCCCTTTTTCCTCCAATGCCACTTTCACATCGTCAAATGGGTTTTCAACTGCAATTTTCGCCATTTGAATCACCTCCGATTTAGTAAAGTGTTTCCGTACTTTGTTTTCCCGGAATCAACACTACTAAACACGCAGTTCTTAGCACAAAGGCTCCATTAATTGCTTAGAGCTCATATCATTCCCGCGTTGCTTCATTCACATCGCCATTTTCGTCTCTGAGCTTTCTAAAGCCGGAAAATGCATCGATTATTACTGTTGCAATTGACGCGAGTCCAATAATCATGATAATTAAACGGACCTGTGGAATGATGTCTTCGGGCGACCTCTGGAACACTCCAGCGAGGACGTCAGCCAGATAAGGCAAGATGAGCGATGGATTGAGAAGAAGGACAATGATAACGATTGTCCAAGCGGCGTTAATGATAAGATTGCCGTATGCCAGCCTCGTTGTCCATTTGGGAGATAAGGATTTGTAGGAGGAGAAAACGATCTCCATAGTGAGCAACAGAAGGGTTACCGGAAACAAAGTCATTACGGACATATTGCCAAAGCCAGCCATTTCAACTTCAATCCTTTCGAATGCTAGTACCATGTAATCTACCCGGAAATCCCGTGATTTAATACGGGAGGCGGATGAAAAAATGACTTTTTCGGATTCTTAACATTCACTCTTTAGATTGCTGTATACTGGAGTTATTGTTTAAATTTATAAAAAAGCGTGGGGATTTCGTTGACATCTCGTAAACAGACACAAAATCCAGCCAACCCGGTCTACCCGATCATGTTTGCCATCGGTGCTTGCCATTTGCTGAATGATACGCTTCAAGCGGTCATACCGGCGATGTTCCCGGTGTTGGAAAAGGAAAGAGGATTAAGTTTTACACAGCTCGGATACATATTTTTCGCTTTGAATATGGTTGCATCCGTACTGCAGCCGGTCGTAGGCTATTTCAGTGACAGAAAACCGATGCCGTATGCGCTTCCTATCGGGATGACTTTCTCCTTAATCGGGATGGCAGGATTGGCAATCGCGCCAAGCTATTGGCTCATTCTCCTGTCCGTCATCATACTGGGGCTTGGATCAGCGGTATTCCATCCGGAAGGATCCCGTGTGTCCTTCTTGGCAGCCGGGTCGAAACGAGGCCTGTCCCAATCAATTTATCAAGTCGGGGGAAATACAGGACAAGCATTGGCACCGCTGATCAGCGCTTTTGTCTTAGTGCCGCTAGGTCAAAAGGGAGCAGCTATTTTCATTGCAGTCGCGGCTCTCGGGATTTTCATCTTGACCAAAATTTCCGCTTGGTATAAGCAGACATTAGAGCTGGAGAAAATTAACAACCGGAAAAAGGTGATCCTTTCTTCAATAGGCGATTTGACAAAAAAGCAAATCGGGATTGCTCTCGCTTTATTGTTGACAATTATATTTGCTAGATCATTCTACGTCACGAATGTTACAAGCTTTTATATCTTTTACCTAATGAATGACTATGGATTGAAAATTGAGCAAGGCCAGCTATACATATTCCTATTCATGGCGCTTGGTGCTGCGGGCACATTTTTCGGCGGACCGATGGCTGATCGGATCGGAAGGAAAAATGTCATCGTGTTGTCATTGTTAGTTCCATTGCCGCTCTGCGTTCTCCTGCCGCATGTTCCGATTTGGGCAGTAGGGCTACTGTTGGTGTTAATCGGATTCTTCATTATGCTTAGCTTCACTGTCACTGTCATTTATGCGCAGGAGCTTGTCCCGAGTAAAATTGGGACTATGGCCGGTTTGACTGTCGGCTTGGCGTTTGGGATGGGAGCGATTGGGGCGGTTGTTATCGGAAGGATGATGGATACAATCGGCATCTTCCCTACGATGGTCATTGCCTCCTTCCTGCCATTCATCGGCTTAGTCGGATTGGCTCTGCCAAAGGATCAAAAAATCATGGCGCCTTCTGCAGAGTGATAAATACTTCCCTTATCGATTAAATAGGGAGGAGTCGCTTGCTTGGAAAGGTGCTTACGCTTAAGGCTGCCATTCATTTGGCGGCCTTTTTGATCCCTTTACAAGAGATTCGAATGGGCGTATATTGAGGAGCAAAGTTTGCAAGGCTTATCAAATGAGGAGAAGATCCTCATGAAAGTACTGAAAAACTATAAAAAAGGAGACTGTTTTCATGAATTATAAAGATCCGATTTGGACAAAGCCGTTCATTAGTCTATTCTTAACGAATTTGTCCGTTTTCATCGTGTTTTACGGTTTGGTATCGACATTGCCGCTTTACGCAAAAGATGCTTTAAGCCGGACAGACGAAGAAGCAGGTTTGTTGATGACGATCTTCTTAGTATCCGCCATCATTGTCCGGCCATTTAGTGGTAAGTTGCTAGATATTGTAGGGAAGCGGAAAATGTTGTTGATCAGCTTGTTCTTCTATCTCATTTGCACCATACTTTACTATTTCATTACTCCATTCGGAGGATTGCTTGCATTGCGTTTCTTCCAAGGTATTTGGTTCAGCATCGTTACGACAGCAGCAGGTTCACTTGCCGCGGATATCGTTCCGAAAACCAGACGCGGAGCTGGGCTTGGCTATTACGTCATGTCCACAAATTTGGCTGTCGTCATCGGGCCGTTCATCGCTCTATTCATCATCCAGTCATATTCCTACGATGCATTATTCCTCTTGCTGAGTGTCCTAATGACCATTGGAGCGCTCGTGGCACTCCTTATTCCAGAGTTGGAAACAGGCCACAATGTGAATAAGTCGAAAGGATTTACATGGAACGATTTATTTGAGAAGAAAGCAATGCCGATTGCGATATTGGCAAGCTTAATCGCATTTTCGTATGCGAGTGTCCTTTCCTATTTATCGATATACGCTCAAGAGAAAGGCTTATTGGCGCAAGCCAGTTTCTTCTTTGTCGTCTTTGCAGCGGTCATGCTCATTACCCGTCCATTTACAGGAAGGATTTTTGATGAGAAAGGGCCGGCATATATTCTGATCCCCGGTTTCCTGCTATTCTTCTTCGGTCTGTTCATACTCTCTTTCATGAGCTCCCCAGGATTATTTCTTATAGCTGGAGCATTTGTCGGGCTTGGCTATGGAGCATTGGTACCGAGCATGCAGACGCTTGCGATTCAATCGACAACACATCAAAGGAGCGGATATGCGACCGCGACGTTTTTCACGTTATTCGATTCCGGGCTAGCAGTTGGATCTTATGTTTTAGGGATTGTCGCAGTTCAGATGGGCTATCGCAATATGTATTTGCTATCAAGTATTCTCGTGCTTGCAGTGCTTGCATTATATATATTGGTTAACCGGAAACGGCAACGCTGAAGGCGAATTGGACTGGATATTGAAGTTGCACGTTATCTTGCTTCAGTTTAGGGTATAGACTCAGTAACTATGTTTATGGGAGTCGATTTTGCTTTGGATAGGAAGTTTTGGAAGAACCCGGTGTTTTCCATATCGGCAGTCGTCATTTTCGTACTAGTTGTTCTTGGTGCAGTCATACCGAAACCGTTTGAGACGGTTGCAGGACAATTATACGGATTCACGACGGCAAAGTTTGGTTGGTTTTATTTATTGACCGTTTTCATTATCATCGCTTTTTTAATTGGATTGGCAATCAGTAAGTTTGGTGCAATCCGTTTAGGAGGGGATGATGAAAGGCCTGAATATCCGTTTTTCACTTGGATCGGGATGCTTTTTTCAGCCGGCTTTGGAGTAGGACTTGTCTTTTGGGGAGTGGCGGAACCGATGAGTCATTATTTTGCTTCGCCTCTGAATGGCGTCGAGCCGCAATCCGAAAATGCCGCCAGAATTGCAATGGGCTATTCGTTTTTCCATTGGGGGATTTCGCAATGGGGAATTTTTGGCATTGTGGGGCTTGTCATCGCCTTTCTGCAGTTCCGGAAAAAGAAGGATGGCCTTATTTCGACTGCATTGGAGCCCTTGGTCGGTTCCAACCGGTATTTGAAGACGGGAATTGACTCATTTGCCGTTATTGCAACCGTTATGGGAATAGCGACATCGCTCGGGATGGGTGTGTTGCAGATGAGCGGTGGATTAGAATATGTCTTCCAAACAAAAAATACATATTGGGTGCAGCTGCTCATTATTTTCGTTGTTTTTGTTGCCTATATGATTTCTGCTTCTTCCGGTTTGGGTAAAGGGATTGCATATTTGGGCAACTTTAATTTAGCGATGGCGATCGCGATGCTTGTCTTTTTCTTCTTCGTCGGTCCGAAAGTATTCATCCTGGAGAGCTTCACATTGGCGATTGGAGACTACATAAATAATTTCATTCGATATAGTTTGAGGCTGCAGCCTTATCAAGGCGGGACTTGGGTGAAGGAGTGGACGATCTTTTATTGGGCATGGACAATTGCTTGGTCTCCGTTCGTCGGTGCTTTCGTTGCTCGTGTTTCTAAAGGCCGTACGATCCGTGAGTTCATTGCGGGAGTGATGATCATACCGCCCGTGTTCGCCTGCATGTGGATTGCCACATTGGGCGGGACGGCATTGTACAGCGACTTGAACAACGGGACGCGGATTGCTGAAGCGGTAGATGCAGATGTCACTTCAGCCATCTTCGAAACTCTAAAACACTTGCCATTTACAGGAGTCATGTCTTTACTTTCTGTCGTTCTTATTTTCACGTTTTTAATTACATCTGCCGATTCCGCAACATATATTTTGGCAAGTATGACGACGAGAGGGAGCTTGTTTCCTCCGCTAGTAGTCAAAATGATTTGGGGTTTCCTCATGTCTGCGATTGCAGCAGTTTTGCTCTATGCAGGCGGCTTGGAGGCTTTGCAATCGGCGTCTCTCGTTTCTGCCCTTCCATTTACGCTCTTTCTCATTTTACTCATGATGTCCTTAGGGAAGTTGTTGGGGAAAGAACCGATTACGGTCAGGCCAACTGACATTCGTCAATTTGAAAAGATTGAGCAGGAAGTGAAAAAGAAGGCAAGAAGAAGGAAGCGGGATTAATCTTCTTTCTAGTAACATCAAAAGTGGAGGTGGGGAAAATCCCCGGCCTCCACTTTTTCACTTTGTATAAATCCGATTCAATGCGGCTTTGAATGCGGGCTTAATATTTGTTTCGGGGCGGATTGCTTGTGTCATCAGCTCTGCCTCCTCAATATTTTCCGCCTTTCCCAACTCAAGTAGAGTGGCTGCCGCCAGTGTACCGCCTCGTCCTCTTCCTGTATTGCAATGGAAATAGACATTTTTTCCGTCGTGGTATGCATCCATTACTTTATTCACGGCTTCGCGAATGGAGTTATCTTGTTCATCTGCATCATCCAATAGAGGCTGATGGACGCTTAGGTCGCTCGGCAATGGTCCGTCCACTTTTGCTCGCAAATCATAGATGACATCAATCTTTTCATTAGCCACTAATTCATCAATTGCATCAACACCGCCGAAGAAGATTCGATCTGTCACTAACGCTTTATACGGTTTGTTTGACATGAAATTCACCTACTCTTTGCATCACTATTCATGATTCTCTCCATAGATAATGGTACCATTAACTAAATAATCTTTAAAGAAAGAGGTGGATGCCTATGTGTGGCCGTTTCACTTTATTCGCCCCGTATTACGATATTATCGATCGATTCGATATTGAGTCGGCCTTTGCCGAAAGTGACTATATACCGAGCTACAACATCGCCCCTTCTCAACAAGTGGTTGCCGTCATCAATGATGGTCGGAAAAACCGTTTGGGACATCTTCGTTGGGGACTCATTCCTCCATGGGCAAAAGATGAGAAGATCGGTTATAAAATGATCAATGCCCGGGCTGAAACGGTAGCCGAAAAACCAAGCTTCCGAAGAGCTTTCCAAAAACAGCGTTGCATTCTTCCGGCGGATTCATTTTATGAATGGCAAAGGAAAGACGGAGAGAAGATTCCAATGCGCATCAGGCTTAAGAATGATGAGTTGTTCGCCATAGCTGGGCTGTGGGAATCATGGAAATCTCCTGACGGTAAGGTCATCCATACATGCACCGCGATTACGACCGCGCCGAATGAATTGATGAAACCGATCCATGACAGGATGCCGGTCATTTTGAAGAGGGAGGACGAGGCGGCTTGGCTTGACCCGCTAAATGATGATGTGGATTTCCTGGGGAATATGTTACGTTCGTTCGATGAGAAGCAGATGGATGCCTATAGTGTCTCATCTGCTGTGAATTCACCGAAGAATAATGAAGCAAATCTTATTGTTCCGGTTTGTTGATTGAAATTTGAAACGAATCTCTCCTAATTAACGTCTACTTGTTAATGAGGGAGAGGGGTTGGAATCGTTTGAGATGCAAGAATATACTTCCTGTCGGCCTAATGTTGTTGGTTTTATTATGGTGGAAACCATTGGATGTTTCTGCTTGCTCATGCATCATGCCGCCATCGCCGGAAGAAGCATTAGATAAGGCGGATGCAGTATTCAGTGGCGAAGTGGTGGAAATTGTCGAGAATAAGAAGTTCTTTGGGGGCGCTTATGGCAGAACAGTCCATCTCAAAGTGGATAAAGCCTGGAAGGGAATAAAAGAATCCGAGACGTCCATTACTACCGGATATGATGACGGGGATTGTGGATACTCCTTTGAAAAGGGGCAGAAATATCTTGTTTATGCATCGGCAAGTAACATGTATGTACCGGGCACTTTATCCACGACGATTTGTCATAGGACGACTGAACTTTCCAACGCGGCAGAAGACTTGAACGAACTAGGAGAAGGTCAGGAAGTTAGCAATGATGGCAGTCAAGAGGAAACTTTAGATGAAGGCATCATTCGATGGTGGGTGTTCGGACTTTTCGTTCTTGGTTTACTTGCTATTTTTCTTGGTTTCCGATATAAGAATAAACGAAAAAAAGCGCGCGGCTAACGATCACTGCGCGTTTTGTTATGTGAATGCCATCATCTGATCGAGCGGTCCTTGAGGTAGAATGATATCCGCAATATCTAAAATGGGAATCGGGAAGTATGGGAACCCCCATGCATATGGTGTAATTTCGTATAACTGGAAATAAATGATTAGTGAAGTGTCGGCAATATAGAAATCCTGATCAGGTCGAATTATTGTAAATGGGGGGTCCAATAACTGGATGTCCCATTTAGTAATGTCTATTCGGATTATGTCAGATAACTTCTTTACATAATCGCTTCCCGGTTGGAATAGGTCCTTGAGTGCATATTGTTTGCCGGTTTTCGTATCAAACGTAAGCGACTTGATGATTGTATGCCCATGAGCGCCACCAGTGAAAGAGTAAACAATTAAGTTTAAGCTGAGAATCCCACGCTGATTGTTCTTTATTTCGAAATTGGCCAGCAGTTCGACGAGCACAGGATTGTAAAACTGTTGATCGACAAGGACTTCATTGAGGGTGCGGATGATGGCGCTGTTTATTTTCCGTTGAATGAGTGCATCTTTCATTTGTGTCACAACAGGGTAATAGACATTGATTTTGGGCGAGGAATGAGGAAGTTTCTTCGTCAATATGGAAACCGGAAAATCCAACTCGGCAACGTCCTTTCTTTTCCGTAAGTCCTCTAGTATATGAGAAGAGGAATGACAAATGACTTCTTTGAAAAAATACATCGGTTTATGGACATACTGCATAACATTTAGCATTTCGTTCAAAATTATGGTAGGATTTAGATTCACAAAAGAAGAGGACGTGAAAATGAATGATCTCAATTACAATTCCGAAGCCGGATGTCACCATTCAGCAGCGCCAGCAAGAAATGAAAGCAGAGGAAGCGCCGATCAAACCGATCAACGGCTTTATCGATCTGCATGAAATCCCGCGCGACAAAGGGGGACTTATCCTTTTTTACAATAAAAGTGATGAACTACTATTCGCGGGGAAAGCAAGAAAGCTTCGTCAGCGCGTAAAAAAACATCTTGAAGACAATGTGTCACCTGTGAAAAATCACCGAGATGAAATAAACAAAATCTCCGTCATCGTTATCGAAGATCCGATGGAACGGGAAATCTATGAAACGTATATCATCAATACATTGCGCGCAAAATATAATGTAGATAAAGTATTTTTCGAATAACTGAAAGCAGCCGATCACCCGATGTAAAAATGGGCGATCGGCTTTTTTTATATGGATGAATAATACTGCTTTACAATGTGAAATGAATCGATTATTATAGAGAAGCAAAGTTTCCTTAGGGAAACATTTGGATGATTTATTTTTTTGAGCTTAAAGTTGCCTTCGGGAAACTTCCTGCGACATACAGACATACAGTAGTAACTAAATTGAATTCAGAAAGAGAGATGCTAAAATGACCTATCAAGTAGAGGTGAAAGATTTATCGGTTTCTTATGATGGGGAAAATGTATTGAAAAATATTAATTTCAACGTTGACGGCGGTAAGCTGATCGGCATCATCGGGCCGAATGGGGCTGGCAAATCCACTTTGATGAAAGCAGTTTTGGATTTGATTCATCGAGATCATGGAGAGGTGTTAATAGACGGCAAACCGATGAAAGATGTCCGAAAAAAAGTCGCATATGTCCCTCAACGGGCTGCAATCGATTGGGATTTCCCGATAACAGTTCAGAAGACTGTTCAGTTAGGGACCTATCCACAAGTCGGCATCTTCCGACGTCCTGGAAGGTCCGAAAAGCAGTGGGCACTGGAATGCCTGCAAAAGGTCGGAATGGATCAGTTTGCAAAGCGGCAGATCGGCGAGTTGTCGGGTGGGCAGCAACAACGTGTGTTTTTAGCACGGGCACTTGCACAGAAAGCGAATATATTCTTCTTGGATGAACCGTTCGTCGGCATTGATGTCACGAGTGAGGCACTCATCATCGGCATACTGAAGGAGCTGAGAGATGCTGGGAACTCGGTATTTGTCGTTCATCACGATTTAACAAAAGTGGAAGATTATTTCGATGAACTTCTGCTACTCAATAAAGAGTTGATTACATCTGGTCCGGTGGAACGGGTCATGCAGCCAGAATCATTGAAAACCGCATACCAGTCACAATATGGATTATGGGATACATTGGGGGTCACTATATAATGGACTTCATTTCCGACATCCAAAATTATGTATTTTTGCAGAAGGCATTGTTTACTTCAATTATGGTTGGCATCATATGTGGAGTGATAGGTTGCTTTATCATTCTGAGAGGCATGGCGTTGATGGGAGATGCCATTTCACACGCGGTTTTGCCTGGCATTGCGGTCTCCTATATGCTTGGCATCAATTATCTTTACGGGGCAGTTTTCACTGGGCTTTTGACTTCCGTAGGCATCGGTTTCATTTCACAAAACAGCCGGGTGAAAAATGATTCGTCAATCGGTATCGTTTTCAGCTCTTTTTTCGCACTTGGCATCATCTTGATTGCCAAAGCGAAATCAACCATAGATCTGACAAGCATTTTGTTCGGGAATGTACTTTCCGTTAGATCCTCAGATATGTGGATGACTTTGGTCATCGGGACGATCGTGTTGCTCGTCGTCATTCTGTTCTATAAGGAACTGCTCGTCAGCACGTTCGATCCGACATTTGCGGCTTCCTACGGATTGCCGAATCGGCTGATCCATTATGTCCTGATGATTCTTCTGACATTGGTGACAGTGGCCTCTCTGCAGACGGTCGGTGTCATTCTCGTTGTGGCGATGCTCATCACTCCCGCTTCGACAGCTTATTTATTGACGAACCGATTGTCCGTGATGATTGTGCTTTCTGCGGCATTCGGCGCGTTCTCAGCAATTGTCGGACTTTATTTCAGTTTTGAGCATAATTTATCATCCGGTGCGGTCATTGTTCTCGTTACAACTGTCTTGTTCCTGATCGCTTTTGTATTCTCACCTAAACAAGGCATCTTTTGGCGTTATGTCAGGATCCGTAAAAATAGAAATGGAGCAACTATTAGAAAGAAGGAGTCTTTTGAATGAAACGTAAACTTTTGACACTTAGCATTGTGTCCATAATGGCACTGCTTCTCAGTGCTTGCGGCGGGAAAAAAGAGGGGGCGGAGGAGGATGAAATCCAAATCGTAGCTACATTTTCCATATTAACCGATATCGTAAATGAAGTGGGAGGCGACCGGGTCGCCGTGCATAGCATGGTTCCGATAGGCACTGACCCGCATGAGTACGAACCGTTGCCCGAAGATATCAAAAAAGCGGCTGATGCGGATGCAATCTTTTACAATGGCCTGAATTTAGAAGGCGGAAAAACTGGTTGGTTTTCCAAACTGATCGCCTCCGTCGGAAAAGATGAGAATGATGTATATGAATTGATGGCTGGTGTGGAACCGAAATATATTACGACCGCCGACGGAAAAGACGAGGAGATTAATCCTCATGCTTTTCTTGATCCGATCGTAGGCATTCAAATGGTCGAAAACGCGCGCGACGCTCTATCGGAGATCGACCCTGACCATAAAGACTCCTATGAGAAGAATGCGGACGCATTGCTGAAGGAATTGCATGGTATCGATGAGTTGTATAAGACGAAAATCAGCGAGATTCCTGAAGAGCACCGCATCCTTGTCACTAGTGAGCGTGCCTACCAATATATGACGGATCGCTATGGGTTGCAGGAAGCGTTCCTATGGGATATCGACACGGAGGAAATCGGTACGCCACGACAAATCAAGAGTTTGGTCGATTTTATCAAGGAGCATGATGTGCCAGCCTTATTTGTTGAAACGAATGTAGATAGACGTCCGATGGAAACCGTGTCGAAGGAGACAGGCGTTGACATCGCTTCAGAACTTTATTCGGATGAGCTCGGTAAACCGGGGACGGACGGCGGGTCATATGTTAAGTTTCTACGATACAATATTGAAAAGATCCATGACGGATTAATGCGGTGAATCATGCGATTTACGGGACATCCTTTCGAAGGGTGTTCCGTTTTTCGTTTGAATTTAATTCCGGCCGGACTTACTGTAAAATGAATGGTAGATTGCATGAACGTGCAATCCTTGAAATGCGCAATTGGAGACTTTTATGCGTCGATTTTGGAATTTATGCGTTTCTGACGACGTTTATGCGTAGTTACAGGGAATTATGCGTTTTTACGAGCTTTTATGAGCCGTTTCAGAGATTTATGCGTCTTTACGAGCTTTTATGTGTCGTTTCAGAGATTTATACGTTTTAAATAACAAGTAAAATATAGATTATGCAGGGGGTTGAGAGTATTGAAGTTTTTTCATACTGCCGATTGGCATCTTGGCAAGCTGGTGCAAGGCGTGTATATGACGGAGGGGCAGCGGCATGTCCTTCGGCAATTCGTCGATGCCGTGCGTGAGGAGAAGCCCGATGCGGTCATCATTGCCGGTGATTTGTATGATCGTGCGGTTCCGCCGCCGGAAGCGGTCTCTTTATTGGATGAAGTGCTGTGGGAAATTGTCATGGAGCTGAAAACTCCGGTCATTGCGGTGGCGGGGAACCATGATAGCCCCGGACGTCTGCAATTCGGCAGCAGATTGATGCAATCGAACGGCTTTCATATCGTGGGACAAATGTCTGCGCAACCGGAGCCGGTCGTTCTGAAGGATTCTTTCGGTGAAGTCCATTTCCATCTCGTACCGTATTGCGACCCATCGATAGTGAAGCATTTATACGAAGACGGTGACGTCGTCGCCCATCATACAGCGATGGAGAAAGTGGTAGAACGAATTTGCAGCTCGATGGATCGGAACGCCCGACATGTGTTTGTGGGACATGCATTTGTCACTCCTTTCGGCGAGGAAGAGGAGAATACGAGCGATTCGGAGCGTCCGCTCGCAATTGGCGGAGCGGAATATGTTGCTGCACGTCTGTTTACACAATTCGATTATACGGCACTCGGCCATTTGCACCAGGCTCATTATGTCTCTGATGAAAAAATCCGTTATGCAGGTTCCCCGATGAAATATTCGATTTCGGAAGAGCGGCATGCAAAAGGTTTTTTTATCGTGGACATGGACGACGAAGGTAATGTGGAAGTGGAAAAGAGAGCACTGACTCCATTACATGATATGCGTACAGTAGAAGGGACGATGGAAGATATTCTTGCACATCCACCTAGCAGTGATTATGTATTCGTGAAGCTGCATGACGAGACGCCAATTTTATTCCCGATGGAAAAAGTGAAGTCCGTCTATCCGAATGCTATGCATATCGAAAGGAAATTGGTGAGGACTGCGGCTACAATTGAACACCAATCGGCGGCCGCTACGGAAAAACCGGATGATATGACACTGTTCAGGTTCTTTTATTCACAGATGAATGATATGGAACCTGATGCTGAAACGGAGAGGATTTTTGCTGAAGTTCTGCAGGAAGTCAAAGGAGGCGTTGAAAGATGAAGCCGATCCAATTGACGATGACTGCTTTCGGGCCTTACAAAGGAACGGAAACGATCGATTTCCGCCAGCTTGAAGACCATCGGCTATTCGTTGTATCCGGGGCGACAGGTGCTGGGAAGACAACGATTTTCGATGGAATCTGTTTTGCTTTATATGGACAGGCGAGTGGAGAGGACAGAACGGAATTCCGCTCGATGAGAAGCGATTTTGCAGATGATGCTGTTCAGACAGCCGTGGAATTGATTTTTGAAATAAATGGCCGTGCTTTCCGGATTATGAGGCAGATCCCCTATACAAAAAGTGGAAATAAAAGCGAGACGACTGCAAGAAGTGAGTTCTTTGAACTGGTGGACGGCGGAGAAGTGCCATTTGTCGATCGGCAAATCGTCTCGGAGATCAATCGGAAAGTCGAGGAGCTTGTTGGCTTTACACAAGCCCAATTCAGCCAGATCGTCATGCTCCCACAAGGTGAATTCCGGAAGTTCCTTACATCTGATACTGAAAATAAAGAAACGATCATGAGGAAAATCTTCAAAACGGAGGATTACAGAGAAATCGTAAATCGCTTGAAGATAAAAAGAGACAATGCAAATCAACAGTTGATGGATGAAAAAAGGAAAATGGATGGATTTATCCAACAAATTACGAATATCATTCCACCGAGGGAGTCACCTATCTTTGAAGTTTTATCTCAGGAGTATGCGAACGCTTCGCAAGTGATGGGTGGGCTCGAAAAGGAAATTTCCCATTATGGCATGAAGCGTGCCGAGGATGAAGCTAAGTATACAGCTGCCTATCAACAGCATGCTGAAATGTTGGAGGCGTATCACGCAGCTAAAAAGTGCAATGAGCAATTTGCGCAGCTAAGTCAACGTAAACTCGCCCTTGAACAATTACAGGAGGAAATCCCTTCTGTGCATGTGAAGGAAAAGCGGATTGCTGACGCCGAGCGGGCATCCATCATCCATGAAATCGAAAGCCAATTCCGACTGTTGGAAGAAGAAGCAAAGTCAAAGGAAAAGGAGCACCAAAATGCAATCGCGGCACTTCAAAATGCGACGAAATGGCTGGAAGAGAATCAGCATGCCTATAAGGAAGAGGAGGGGAAAGAGCAAGAAAGAGGAGCAATTGCGGAACGACTCATCAGGCTGCGTGATCACCTCCCTGCCGTAACGGATTTGGCAGCTAAGGAAGCAAGTGTACGGAATTTGAAAATGAAGATTGGCAAATTGGAAGGCGAATTCGCAGCGACTTCTGATAGGGTGGAAACAGAAAAAAGAAAAGTGGCCGAACTGAACGTACAAATCGAGAAATCGGAACAAACGATCACCAATTACGACGAGCTGCTTGAAGAGTTGAACACCATCAGATTGCATTACAAAACCGTCCGTGATTTTGAAAATCTGAAGAAAGACTACACAATCTGGACAGAAAAGAGAGAGAGTGCATCCGCCAAATTCATTCAAACGAAAAATGAATTTGAGGCTATGCAAAATGCTTGGTTGAATAATCAAGCTGCATTTTTGGCACAGACGTTACAGGAAGGGGAGGCTTGCCCTGTCTGTGGAAGCGCCCATCACCCGGCGAAAATCACCGGTCATGATGCCGAAACTGTTTCCCGCGATGCACTTGATTTAAAAAGGTCGAATTTGGCGGACGTTGAAAGTGCATTTCGATCAGTTGAGGCGAAATGTGAAAGTGTATTTGCCCTACTTACAGAAAAAGAACAAGAAATGAAAGAGCTTCAAATCATTGACGGACTGGATGCATTAGTTGCAAAAGGGCAGGAAACAGCTGAGAAAGTGGAGCGATTAAAAACTGTAAGGACTGAACTCGTTTCACTTAAAGAGCAGCAAAAGAAAGCGGACAAGGAAACAACTGATTGGATTGCCCGCAAGACGGAGATCGAACAGGCATTGTTTGAACAAAAAACGTTATATGCGCAGGAATCTGCATTACTGAAACGAGAGATATCTTCTATTCCGGAAGGGCTTCGGGATCTAACTCGTCTTCAAGCGGAAATCAAGGATATGGAAACACAGAAACGACAAATGGATGAAGCTTGGCAACGCGCAAGAAAAAACTTGGAAGCGGCAAAGGAACAGCTGGCGACTTCTGTCAATTCAGAGCACCATTTGAAAAGATCCGTTGATGAAAGCATAGGAAAAAGAGATCTGGCGACAGTCAGATTCCATAAGGCTTTACAAGACTCGGAATTCAGTACGGAAGAAGAATACCGGCATGCGAAGATGACAGAGGGGGACAGGCTCCTTCTAAAGGAATACGTCATGCAGTTCAAACAGCGTCTTCATGCAGTGAAGGAAGCAATTGTTGAGCTGGAAGCCGGCCTTGCTGGAAAAGAGCAGACGAATCTGGACGTTTTACTGGAGACAATTCAATCGTTGAAGTCAGCATATGAAAAAGCATTCACGGAGTGGAATAATTCCATTGAATGTGAAAAGGCATTGCTCCGAATGAAGTTGGATATTGAAAAGGCAGCAAAAAACGTGGAAGATCTGGAAAGGCAAGTCGGTAAAATTACGGACTTATACGATGTCATCCGTGGTCAGAATGATCATAAGCTATCATTCGAACGTTTCATTCAAATCGATTATTTGGAGCGTATCATCCAGTCTGCAAATGAAAGGCTGCGTAATTTATCCAATGGGCAATATGAATTGATCCGCAGCGATCGTCAGGAAATCCGTGGAAAGCAAAGCGGATTAGGGCTGGATGTATATGATGCCTACACCGGACAAAACAGGGATGTGAAGACATTGTCAGGTGGGGAGAAATTCAATGCTTCACTCAGCTTAGCGCTCGGCATGGCGGATGTCATTCAGAGTTATCAAGGTGCTGTGTCAATTGAAACGATGTTCATCGATGAAGGGTTCGGTACATTGGATGAGGAAGCATTGCAAAAAGCGGTTGACACACTGATCGATTTACAGAAGTCGGGAAGAATGATCGGTGTCATCTCACACGTGGAAGAGTTGAAAACTGCCTTCCCGGCCATACTTGAAGTACAGAAGTCCAGAGAAGGACATAGCGTCACTCGATTTATATTGAAATAAAAGAAGGCAGGGGGGAGCCTCCTGTCTTTTTTTATTGTAAAAATTACTCTGATTAACCGACAAAATAATATATTCAGGAAATAATTAACTGTTGCATTTTAACGTATAGGGGTTTAATATAAAAAAATGCGATATATTGCATACAACACAAAGAGTGATTCTCAACATGAAGGGGTTCAAAAACTATGCAGAATAAACTGTCTTTTTCATCGTATCTATTAATCGGAATCATGTTGTTTGCCCTTTTCTTTGGCGCTGGAAACTTGATCTTTCCCGCTCAATTGGGTCAGAATGCAGGGACGAATTTGTGGCCTGCAGTCATCGGCTTTCTCATAACAGGGGTAGGATTGCCTTTTCTTGGCATACTTGCAATTGGCTTTTCAGGTAGCCGGAACTTGCAGGATTTGGCGAGCCGAATTCATCCTGTATACGCCGTATTATTTACATCATTATTATATTTAACAATTGGTCCGTTCTTTGCAGCTCCGAGGACAGGAGCGGTCGCATTTGATATTGGCTTTTCCTCATACATTCCGGAAGAGTATATGCAAATCGGTTTATTCATCTTCACACTCATCTTTTTCGGGGTGACATTATGGCTATCGCTTAACCCGGCAAAGATCGTCGACCGGATCGGGAAAATCATGTCGCCGGCTATCATTGTTTTATTGCTCGTGTTGCTTGTCGTAGCTTTTATCAATCCGATAGGAGCGATTCAATCCCCGGTGGATGTGTATGCGGATGCTGCGTTCATGAAAGGGTTCATGGAAGGGTATAACACGATGGATGCTTTGGCGTCGCTTGTCTTCGGCATTATTGTCATTAATGTCATCCGTTCCATGGGGGTTACGAACAATGTCCAAATCCTTTCAGCAACAGCGAAAACCGGTTTTGTGGCAGCTGGATTTTTGGCACTCATCTATGTAGGGATCGCATACCTTGGAGCGACAACAACGGAAGTATTTGGTCTGTTTGAAACCGGGGGTCCTGTATTAAGCGGTGCAGCTTCGCATTACTTCGGCACTTTTGGTTCAGTTATGTTGGCTGTAATCATTTTACTTGCCTGCTTAACAACGAGCATCGGGTTAATGACTGCTTGCGGTGAATATTTTCATACAATTATTCCTAAAGTGAGCTACAAGTCGTTTGTAATGATCTTCACGATATTTTGCTTCATTGTGTCAAACTTCGGATTGTCCAATATTATTACGTATTCAATTCCTGTATTGATGTTTTTATATCCACTTGCTGTGGTGCTAATGTTGCTTACATTCACTTCACCATTGTTCAACCATTCGAGAATCGTCTACGTTAGTGCAACAGCTGTTGCATTTTTGATAAGTGTTATTGATGGTGTGAAGACTCTCTACGGGACGTTGGGAATAGTTGAACAGGAGTGGCCGAACTGGCTAAGCAATATTGTGAATTTCTATGATACTATTTTGCCGTACTATAGCGAAGGCCTAGGCTGGCTTCTACCGGTAGTGATTATCATGCTGATTACTGGCATCATCGCCAAGTTATTTCAGCCATCTGTGCAATATAAAGAGCACTCCAATTAAAAAATGGAGTGCTTAGACTGTAGACAAACACCAAGAATTTCGGTGTTTGCCTACAGTCTTTTTTCTTTAAAAATAGAAAAGGATAGAAATGTTGATATCCACTGTGAGCGGACGCTTTCCAATCGAACAGCGAAGGGTTCGATTTGCCTTAATTTCTGCGCTTTTTGCAGAAATTAAGGCAGCCACATCCTGCTCCATTAGTGTCTTGGAAAACATTGCTCGCAACGCTACGCTTGTGCTAGCAAACGCTGTTCTTCGCAACGGCGTTCGCTGGAGTCGCCGCTCTCCGCTCCAATCAACTATTATCCACCTTCAAAATTAATATCCTTTAAAACATACAATGGGGAGATCTATAAATAACAACCTAATCAGGGACGCAATTTACGTATGAATTGGTGTCCCTGTTCTCATTGACATACCAATGTACGATAATCAAAACTTAAATTCGCATCCGCATTAAAATAGAATTTATGTGATGTTTTTAATCGCTATGTGAAAACGGTTGCGAAGCAAATAAAGACAAGTTTTCAAAAGATTTAGGGAACCTCCTGTTAAAATAAGTTAAAGAGTTGTGAAGTTTCAGTGAGAAAACTCCCAATAATTATTATTCAATAAATGGGCCATTTTGTTGTACGATTATTTTGAAACTTTTCGCATTACAAAACGTATTACTGACGAAAAGGTTTATTATGGAGGTGAATAAGATGAATTCAGTGAAAGAATCAGCAGGGCGGAACAACTCGTTTGTCGTTAGTTTGCTTATCAACATAACATTCGGCTTAGTTATTTACGGGGCGATAAGTTTTTTGGTGTCCCATTACTTTGAAAACTTTTGGACGAATTGGGTGTTATTTGTTTCTTGTTTGGCAATTGCTTATATAGCTTGGAAGGAATTAGACCCTTATAAAGGTAAGTGGCATTTAAATGGCTGGATGACCCGTGTCGCCGGAGTTGTAGCACTTACAATTCTTGCTTTTACTGTGGGATTCTAAATAAATGTCACTTTCCTTAATCGGTCGCTTTTATTTCATAGCATACTCTTAGTTGATTGGAGTGGAAGGCGGCGACTTCTGCAGGAACAGCGCGAGCTGAGACCCCGCAGGAGCGCAAGCGACGAGAAGGCTTAAGCAGTGCCCGCGGAATCGTCCGCCTGGAACGGAAATCAACGGGTGTACAATATATCGCTATCGGGCGCAAAAACGGCATAAGTAAGGGCGCCCGTTTTGCAAATAAGGGCCATTTCGCAAAATAAATCTTTTGGGAGGAAGGAAATGGGTAGGGATAACGAAACTCCTGAAGAAAAAAGAGAGAGGCTAAGGCAAAAAGAATTAAGGCATCCCTCCAGTAGTATTCGCGGAAGTAACCTGTCTGATCTTGTTGGTGGTTTAGGTTGGAAGGGTACCGGAATAATGATTCTTGTATTAATATTTGGTTTTATAATATATTCTATATTTTTCCGTTAACGGGCGCATTTCTGGAATAAAGGACTGCGCCTTATTTTTTAGAATCGGGCCATAGAAAGGAATAGGTGAGCGTCAATGACTCGCTATATAAAAACATTTAAAGAAATTGTCGATATCGTACACCATGACTACGCAGGATATGAGGAAAAACAAGGTTGGGATGACCCTGCCCATTATCTTGAAGAAATTGAGAGATTGATATCCGGCCAGCAAATCACACCGCAAGTTTTTACGGATCTCGTCAACGAATATCTCATGGCTTTTCAAGATCGGCATATGTATTTCAATCTGAAAGGGTCGGATGACGTACAGGCGAGCACTCGCGGTTTCCGGACAAGGAGATATGAGGATGTGCTCTATGTCGTGGAGACTTGCGAGGAGGACAGGTTTCCAGCCGGCTCCAAGATCGTTTCGATTGATCAACAGGAAATCGAAACGATCATCACTTCGAATCGAGGCTTCTTGCGGGAGACAAGTGCAGAACGTGAGGATTGGACACATCCTCTCAATAAGTCATCATCCATTGAAATAGAGGATGAGAACGGAGAACTGTTAACGTTCGAATTGAAAGATTACGAACCCGCCTCCAAAAAGTTAGCACCCTCGATGGAGGAAGTTGATGATGAGACGTTATGGATCACTTTACCAAGCTTCGTCAACGTTGATGGGACTATGGACTATGTGAAGAACCATGAAGAAAAGCTGAAGGCATGTACAAATCTGATCATCGACGTACGAAACAATCATGGAGGAAACGGAAAATCTTTTTCGAACTTATTGCCGTACATTTTCCCACCAGATGAACACCCGTGCACGGACGGTGAGTTGAAGGAGTTCAATTATACCGATCGGAACTCGGATCTGTTCATCCAGCTCTGCCAGCAGCTAAGAAAAGACATCACTGATGAAGAGACACTGAAATTCTTTGACTCGATTGAAGAAGATTGTGAAAAATATCGCGGTCAAGGTTTTGTGACAAGGGACTTTTCGGATGAATTGGAGGTGGAAGCCTTAAAGTTTGAAGGTACTGATTCCCCTAAGAATGTGATCGTGATGACGGATGTCTATTGCGCAAGTGCCGCCGAATACTTTGTGGAAATCTGCATGGAGTCATCCAAAACCACCGTAATCGGACGCGCCACAATGGGCGTCAATGACTACAGCGATTTGCTCATCAAAGAATGGGATGGCATGTACGCACTTTACTACCCGATGTCTCGCCGTATCCAGAAGACGTCGAACGACCCGTTGCACGGAAAAGGGATCCGACCTGATCATTATATCCCTTGGACACCTAAGCATATAGATGAAGATTTGGATCTTTTGTATGCGATGGACATGTTACGAGAAAGCGAGATTGCGGAAGGATGATTTGCAGGCGTTTCTGAGCGGAGTGGTCGCAGGTTTCTTGGATTTTATATCACTATGGTGATGTTTATAGGTGGAATGGCAATACTACGAAAAAGACTAGGAATTTCATTTTTCACAAAAGACAAGTGCGAATTTACAGGTGTGTAACTTCCACAAATGGGCGTGGTTCCAGAATAAGGAATTGCGTCCTTTCTACAATAGGGCCAGATTAGTGGTAAGGGGTTAATTGGAATGAGAAAACGCGGTGCTGGAATTGCATTTATCGCTATATCTGCTTTTTTAATATCAATGAAATATATTAGTGCTGCAATTTTTGGTTCGGGGGTTGCAAGTTGGGATGAGGATTTATTTAATGCGATGCTATCCTATGTCGGAAATACTTTGAGTAATTTTGGTATATTGTCTTTACTGGTAGGTATTCTTTATATTGCATGGGGGGAATATGAAGAATTAAAAAGTAAAAAGTAAATTGATATCTAACCTTCAACAATCGGGCGCGATTGCGTAAGAAGCGATTTGCGTCCGTTCTGCAATCGGGCTAAGATTGTTGAAAGCATTATTTAGTCACTGGAGGGTAATTTATGAAAAAAGCTTTTGGGCTATTCATGATCCTATCCACATTGTTACTTGCCTCTTGTGGTGGGGTGTCAACCACCTCGTCGTTTGTTGTGATTGAAAAAGGCCAGTCGAACAACAACAAAGAATATTGGATCAAGGGATACAACCCGAATATGCCGAACAAAGAAGAAACGTTCAAGATAATGATAAAAGAGAAGATGGTTTGGAACCTTATCGAGGAAGAGGTGGATTATTTCGTCACGTATTCAAACAATGAAAACAATCCTCGGGTGTTAGAAGACATTCAGCGTTAATGGCTGGAAAAGGATTATGTTTAGTGCACTCCTCTACAGAATCGGGCGCGTTTGCCGTGTAGAAACAGACACTATGTTGATTGGAGCGGAAGACGGCCGACTCCTGCGGGGTTTAGCGCGAATGATGAGACCCCGCAGAAGCGAAGCGACGAGGAGGCTCATCCGCGCCCCGCGGAAAGCGTGCCGTCTGGAGCGCAAATCAACGTGCTATACACTATACTAATTATAAGGCGCGAAAACGGGTTAAGTGACGGCGTCCGTTTTTGCATGTAAGGGACATTTAATGGAGTGGTAATAAATGTATTAACGGATGGGATATTTAAGACTCATGTACTTAGTTAGTCCACCATCAAAATTAGGCGGTGATACCTTGAGAATAGTATTATTAGGTAGTCTCGTATTGTTGTTTATATTTGTCGGATGCAGTCAAAAAGATAGTTCCGATTGGTACAATACCAAAGAGAAGGCTATTGAATCCGGACTAAAACAAGAGGGAATTGATGAATCTGCTGTTTTGTCTGTTGAAGAGTACGAAGGAGAAATGATCATTTTTTTTGAAAATGAAGGAGCGCTTAGTATAGGGAATATTATTGAAAGTGAAAAAGGGTATAGTTGGTTTAGGAATGAACCATATTTCGATTTCGATGTCGATGTCGAAGGAGAATTACCTTATACAATTGCTGGTTTTGATTTTGAGACAAAAAAAGGATCAAAGGGATCTGTGTTATATGGAAAAGTAATTGATCCATCTACTCAAAAAATGATGCTCTTAGGGGATGGAATTGACAGGGAGTTAGAGGTTTCTGGTGACTCTAAGCTATTTTACACCATTCATCGACAACCATTTACGTCATTGAAAGTGGTCACTGTGAAAGAATGAAAATTGATTTATGGCCGACCTATTAAACAGCAGACGCAAGAAGCCCAACATCAATCTCAATGATGTTGGGCTCATTGTATTTCAAGCAGCTAGCACTGTGATCCTTGATGTTGATTGGAGCGAAAGGCGGCGACTCCAGCAAAAGCCGTTACGAGCAGGATGCCTTAATTTCTGCGAAAGGCGCAGAAATACGGCCAATCGAACCCTTCCCTGTTCGATTGGCTCACCGCCCGCCCCGCGGAAACATACTAACATTAGTAGTGCAGACCATGGCCATGGTTTGTGCTACTATTTTTTTGTAGTAGAAGTGAAGGAAAGTCGTGCGGACGCTGGGATCTTTGAATCCGTATAAGGAAACCGACTAACTTCATACCCTTATTAGAATCAGTTTAGTATGTTGGGCCCTTGAGGTCGTGTATAAGAAAATGGAATCGATGAGGCACTGTGAAGAACTTCTATGAGTTGTCAACGGGAGGATGAAAGATGAAACATGTAATGGCTTTTGATGTAAGTATGGGAAAAAGTACAATGGTTGTCTATGATCACAATCAACGCTGTCAATATGAAGGTGAATTGGAACACACAGTAACCGGATTCCAATCATTAAAGAAGCGAATTGAGTCTCTTAGGGAACAGGACGGTAAACTACCTGACATTGTCTTTGAGGCCACTGGCGTCTATTCAAAAGGGCTTGAGGGATTTCTGCAGGCGCACCACTATCCTTATATTCGCCTGAACCCTTTGGAGGCTAAGTTACAGATGGCTGCCATGCGCCGACATAAGACAGATATTAGTGATGCCCATGAACTGGCCAAATCCCATTTTAAATCAGATCGACAGGAAACATATGTACAAGAAGATTACTTTGAACAGATGCGGGCACTTGGACGCTACTATGAAGATCTAGAAAAGGAGATCAGGCATAACTACAATCGCTTACACGCTTTCCTACAGTTAAGCTTTCCCTTATTTGAAAAGGTGTTTTCGA
>NZ_JAMBOI010000056.1 GCF_023715535.1 Sporosarcina luteola
ACCATCTCGAGCATGGAGAGGACAAGCGCCTGGTCACATCTTGCATATCTTTCAAAGACTGAAGGTGCGAATTCGCCTTGACGAGTGCGTGGAACTTTCAATGTAATCTTTCCGATACTCATGGTTAGTTCCCGCTCATAGTAGCCGTTTCGATAGTCTACGCGGTTGTCAGAACGCTCATAGGAGGCAGCCTTGAGGTACTCGTCCCGTTCCATTTCCATATATTCATTCAACACCAGAACGATTGTGGATTTGACGACAGCGTCAATGTTTGAATTCATCACAGAGTCTTTTAAAATATCCATATCTAGGTTAAAATTAAGTTGGGCCATTTTCCATTCCTCCAAATGTTTATCGTGGTTGAAAACATTTTATCACAGGGGATGGAAAAGGCCTTTTCCTATTTACACAATTATATGGACTCAATC
>NZ_JAMBOI010000057.1 GCF_023715535.1 Sporosarcina luteola
TGGTCAAGTGGTGTGCTCATGCGCGCGATTTAACAGCAAGAAGCGGAATCTCAAAGCGGTTTTCGGATAAGATCACGCTGAAACAAAAAAACGAACATGGGAAAAAGTCTTGCTATCATGATCGTGACAACAAGTCCCCTTTGCCTTGTGGCCAAAAGGCGATAAATCACCGGCAATATAGATGCATCGCCGCCGCTCATCGCAAGCGGCGCAACTGGCTTTCATGCAGGAGTTTAGGATGAAGACCGAACCGAACGAAGTCCACAACAGGCCGAAACTGGTCACCGTTTTCGGCGGCTCCGGCTTTGTCGGGCGCGCGGTCGTCGCAAGTCTCACCAAGCGCGGCTATCGCGTGCGCGTTGCCGTGCGCAAGCCGGAAGTTGCCTATTACATGGCTCCGCTCGGCAATGTCGGCCAGATCCAGAT
>NZ_JAMBOI010000058.1 GCF_023715535.1 Sporosarcina luteola
GTTCTGCAGATTCTGATAGAACGCCGCTTTGGCCGGGAATTTGGTTTCATGATCGCGGCTTTCACCCTGCGGGAAATAGCCGTTAATCACTGTGACGTTGCCGAAGGGCGACGGGATCTCCGCCATAATGATGCGGCGCTGAGCCTCTTCGCCATCGTCCGGGAAACCGCGGCGGACGGCAATCGGCGTCTCTTTGGTCAGCAGCGCGACGCCATAATGGCCTTTCTGCCCGTGATAAAAGACGTTATAGCCGAGCCTGGCGACCTCTTCGAGAGGGAACATGTCGTCGTGAACTTTGGTTTCCTGCAGGCCAATCACGTCCGGCTGGTGTTTTTCGACGATGGCGGCCAGTTGGTGTGGGCGGGCACGCAGGCCGTTGATATTAAAAGAGACGAATTTCATAGTCGCTGCCACTGTGCAAGGT
>NZ_JAMBOI010000059.1 GCF_023715535.1 Sporosarcina luteola
TTTCCGATCCCACCGCCCAGATCCAGGCGCTGCGCAACGGCGAAGTGGACATCATGCAGCCGGGCAACGTCAACAAGGACACCCTGGACCAGGTCCAGCAGATCGAGAACGTGAACGTGCAGAAGGGCGACCAGCTCGCGTACGACGACCTGAACTTCGGCTCGGACGTGTTCAAGGACCAGAAGGTGCGCGAGGCGTTCCTGAAGACGATTCCGCGCCAGCAGATCGTGGACCAGCTCATCAAGCCGGTCAAGGACGACGCCTCCGTGCTGAACTCCCAGATGTACGTGTCCAGCCAGAAGGACGAGTACGGCAAGGCCGTGGAGAAGAACGAGGCCGAGTCCATGTACGGGGACGTGGACATCGAGGGCGCCAAGGAGCTGCTCGGCGGCAAGACGCCCACCGTGCGGATCCTCTACAAC
>NZ_JAMBOI010000060.1 GCF_023715535.1 Sporosarcina luteola
GCCAAAGGGTTTACTTAAGTAGTCATCGGCGCCGGCATCCAGGGCGGCAATTTTGTCATGCTCTTCGCTACGCGCTGACAGGACGATAATCGGCATCTGGCTCCACTGACGCAGGTCGCGAATAAAATCAATGCCGTCACCATCCGGCAGGCCGAGATCGAGGATCGCGAGGTCGGGCTTACGGGTGGCGGCTTCAATCAGCCCACGCTGCAGGGTTTCCGCTTCAAATACGCGCATGCCGTCGGCTTCCAGCGCGGTGCGCAGAAAGCGTCGGATAGCGTGTTCGTCTTCGATAATCAGAACGTTAATCACAATTCCTCAGGTAGCTCTTCCAGTTCAGGGGGCGTTTCTCCCGGCAGTGTAACACGGAATGAGGCGCCGCCCTCGGGCCGGTTGCTGGCGGAGATGGTCCCGCCG
>NZ_JAMBOI010000061.1 GCF_023715535.1 Sporosarcina luteola
GTCTTCGGGTCGATGATACGGTGCAGCGAATATTCGAAATCACCTGCGGTAACCGGATCGCCGTTCGACCATTTTGCACCCGCGCGCAAATGGAACGTATAGGTCAGTCCGTCGGGAGAAATATCCCACGACTGCGCCACACCCGGTATCAGCTCGCCCTTTGCATCTTCGGTAACAAGCCCCTCATAGAGATCACGCAGCAAAGCGCTTTCATTGACCGTCGTTGTACGGTGCTGATCCAGTGTTGATGGATCGCTGCCGCTGTCACGGTTCAACACGGTTTCGGCTGACGCGACGTAGCCAACGAAAAACAGCAAGCGCCTGCAAGAAAGAAACTGCGATGCATAAAGCCCTCCCATTGATGGCGCGACCCCGATCCGGAGTCGCCAGACGCATCGAATGTATATTTC
>NZ_JAMBOI010000062.1 GCF_023715535.1 Sporosarcina luteola
TGCTGACGCAACGCCACCGCCTGTTTGATTTTTGGCTCAAGCAGTTTTGCCACCGCGGCAAAGACCGGCACGACCACCGAGTTACCGAACTGGCGATAGGCCTGAGTGTCCGAAACCGGAATGCGGAATTTCGCTTCTCCCGGCGCTTCAAAACCCATTAAGCGTGCGCATTCACGAGGCGTTAACCGACGTGGACGATGTTGCTGATTCAGCGGATCGTCAAAGTCTTTTTCACCCGTGGCCATATCCCAGCCGCGATCGATTAAAATTTCCGCGCCATCTTTGTAATAACGCGCAGACAGCGTACGGGTGACGCTTTGCGGATTGTTCGGATAAACCATTCCATAACCGAAGCCGTTACCGCGCGCCTGATGTTTTTTCGCATATCGATAGAGGTACTTCCACAG
>NZ_JAMBOI010000063.1 GCF_023715535.1 Sporosarcina luteola
TCGCTGGATATCGAAACCAGCCGCCACGGCGAGCTGTACTGCATCGGTCTGGAAGGCTGCGGCCAGCGGGTGGTCTACATGCTGGGCCCCGAACCGGAAACGCCGCCAGACGTCGACTTCGAGCTGGTCTTCACCGCCAGCCGTCCCCTGCTGCTGGAAAAGCTCAACGCCTGGTTTGCCGAACACGACCCCGACGTGCTGATCGGCTGGAACGTAGTGCAGTTCGATCTGCGTGTTCTGCAAAAGCACGCCGAACGCTATCGCATCCCGCTGCGGCTCGGCCGCGGCAACAGCGAGCTGGAGTGGCGTGAGCACGGCTTTAAGAACGGCGTCTTTTTCGCCCAGGCCAACGGGCGGCTGATTATCGACGGCATCGACGCGCTAAAATCGGCGTTCTGGAATTTCT
>NZ_JAMBOI010000064.1 GCF_023715535.1 Sporosarcina luteola
GAACACAACAATTCGGCGATAAACCAGTATTTGATGTTTGCAGGTAGCTCCCGTATATAATCGACATCATCATTTTTTCTCTGAATAGACTTTTTGCCAAAGATCAATATGAGGGATCGCTATGCGCTAATTGCATACGTTTCCCTTATCCTCAGTTTCTTATGTAATTGATGATACTGATTGGGAGTGAATAAAATAGCCAAGTTTTGCTCTTGGCTATTTATTTCAATTAAATGAATGATGGTAAATAGAAAACTGATAACATCATGAATAGAAAAATAATACCGACCACGGAAAATCGTACTTTTACACGTAACCAATCGGTATACTGATTAGGAAGTTCTTTAATGAATCGAATTTGTTCATTATCCATTCCTCGCGTATGAAATGAGTTTTCTTTAAAGT
>NZ_JAMBOI010000065.1 GCF_023715535.1 Sporosarcina luteola
CAGGTATGCTTGCAGGTTTATTGTTGCTATTTTTCCTTTTAAGACAAGCAATTCTTAAAGAACCACGTGATGAGTCTTTTAAAAAATAATATAACTAGAACTAAAAAATATACACATCTTTCAAAGGAACATTGTTGTTTCTTACTTTGAAAGGTGTGTTTTTATATTGTGATGGGATAGTTATTGATAATTCATGGCTAACTATGCGATTTATTTTAACAATATAAATATTAATAGTATAATGGCTTTAAATGATAATAATTATCAATTTGAGCACGTTAATGAAAGAAATGAATATAGAGAGTCATAGGAGGCACATAATGAAAGATGTTACAATCATTGGTGGCGGTCCGTCTGGTTTGTATGCAAGCTTTTATGCTGGATTGCGAGATATGTCTGTAAGAT
>NZ_JAMBOI010000006.1 GCF_023715535.1 Sporosarcina luteola
GTTTCTTGCTGGCATCAATTAAGATGTCAATTTGAATCCGAAGATTCGTTTGTTCTTTTCACCGACGAGGTCGGCTCCAGAACTTTATTTGTTGACGTTTTGCTGTTCAGTTTTCAAGGTTCATTGTTAGTGCCTCTCTCAGAAGCAACTTCTCTAATATACCATCGCTAACTCTCTGAGTCAAGCACTTTTTAAAATTAGTTTGAAACGTTTTTGTTCGAAGCTAAGTAACTAACTCCCTTAGCGACGTTTACTATATTAGCATGGGCTACTTTCATATGTCAACACCAAAAGCAAAAAAACTATATAAAACACTAAATTGGTGAAATGGACTTGTTTTATTGACTTGGAAGTTCCGTTGATTGAAGCGAACGCCGTTACGAAGAACGGCGTTTGCGAGCAGTTTTATCTATCAGTATTCATTACCAACTCGGTAGTCTCTATGGAAGACATATTCATTTTTCGATTCACTTTCCACAATTTGAATGAAACCTTTCTCAATTAAAAACTCAACGAGAACTTCCAGGTTAATTGAATACATGCGTAACTCCTCATCTTCATGAAGCTCCTGGATTGTCCATGTCTCTTTCGTCGACATGACGTCCATGATATGCCTCGCCCCGTCCAACGTGCGGTTATGAATGAAGAATTCACTTGCCAGGAATAAAAGCTCCAGCCTTTTCTCTATCGGTTCTTCGCTCATGATCAGCTCTTCATATAGTTTATAGATTGCAGGGTCGATCTTTTTGACTTGCGACCATACAGTCACTTCGGGGGATGATCCCTTTTCAATAACGGTGAGCCTTGCAAGATGATGAAGGGATTGAATCGCATGATGATACGCATCCATATAGTTTTGCTGCTCGAAAAACATTTTTCCTTCCATATACACTCTCACTAATCTGGACAGCTCAAGTCCCATCTTTATCTTTCGACCATAGAATGGGTATTCCTTCAACTCGTTTTTCAAGCTCTCAACAAATTCGTTGCGATCAAAGAAGATCTTCCCATAGAACAACCAGTCGACAACTTTCCTTCGTGTCCCGAGCAAAAGCCATTTCCTTAACTGTTTTTCGCTGATAACGTGCATTGCCGCTTTTCCGGTTCCATCCGTGTAATGTTTTGTATATATTGGCGTTTCCTCATTAGATGTTATGATGAGCATGATTTCGTCAAACGTGTCTGTTATCGGATCGCCTGCACCTCTTTTTTCAACAAGTATGACTCCTAACGTTTCAGGCGAGCTTGCACGTTCTTGATAAATCGGTCTAAGAACCTGTTCCATTATGACACCTCCACTTTATATTTCTTTCGACGCGTCTTTTGATAAACCCTTCATTCAAAATTCGTAAAATATGATGCAAATGAAATTTGTGCTATATTGATTGAGGAACATTCAAATCGTTTCTATAGATGTTCCTCATTCATTACAGTCATTCTAAGGAGGATTATGGATGAAACCTTATAAAAATAAAATAAATCGGATCCGGTCATTTGCATTATCCCTGATTTTCATCGGGGTCGTCATTATGTATCTCGGGATATTCTTCAGGAAGAATGAAATCATCATGTTGATATTCATGGTACTAGGACTCCTAGCGATTCTTGGCAGCACGGTCGTTTATGCTTGGATCGGGACCTTGTCGACGAGGGCTGTACAGATCGTCTGTCCGAATTGCGGCAAAGCGACTAAAATGCTTGGACGTGTTGATATGTGCGGACATTGCAGAGAGCCGCTCACGTTGGATCCTTCATTAGAAGGAAAGGAATTCGATGTGGCGTATAACCGTCCGGAAAGTAAAAAGGAAGCTTCAGAAAAAAAATAACAAAAAACCGGTTCCGTCTTTCAACCTCGGAACCGGTTTTCTTATTTTGCTTTATTGGCGCCTGCTGCACATTCAGGACATGTTCCATATACTTCAAGTCGGTGGGAATTCACTTCGAATCCCGTTACATGGGAAGCGAGATGCTCAACTTCCTCTAGTCCGGGATGGTGGAAGTCGACGATTTTTCCACAATGATCACAAATGATATGATAATGATCATGTGTAACAAAATCGAACCGGCTCGATGAATCTCCATAAGTGAGTTCCTTTACAAGCCCTGCATTCCGGAAAACACGCAGATTATTATATACGGTCGCAACACTCATATTTGGAAAATCGGCTTCTAACGCTTTATATATTTCATCAGCAGTAGGATGTGTCTCGGAAGAAATGAGAAACTCTAATATAGCATGCCTTTGCGGTGTAATACGCACACCACTTTCCTTCAATGTGACAAGCGCGTCTTTCAAAAACACTTCAGACATCGCCAACACTCCAATCCATAAAGATTACTTCTTTATAATCATTATAATTAGTTTACTGAGAATAGGCATGTTTGTCAACTAAAGTGCTGTTCCATTGGAAAAAAGATATCTGGTCAATACCCTTTTTCAGTATCGATCAAATTGATCAAGTTCCTATCCCCTTTTTGCCACTTCTCCAGATTTTCCGTAAAAAACTCAAGCGCCCTCTCAATATATTTCCCGGAATGGCTGGAAACATGCGGAGAAATGGTTACATTCGATAAAGACCATAGCTCGCTTTCTATTGGCAACGGTTCCTTTTCAAATACATCTAGGACCGCGTGCCCGATTTCTCCGTTTTTCAAAGCATCAACGAGAATCGATTCCTTTACGAGGTCGCCTCTGCCAAAATTCATGAATATTGCTGACTCCTTCATCGCTTGGAAATGGCTTTCCTCGAGCAATTCCTTCGTTTTAGGTGTACTAGGCAATACGGATACGACAATATCAGCTTCTGGAAGTTTGTTTACAATACCTTCGAATTGGATGGTCTCGTCCATGAACTGAGCTGGATCCCCTGAGTGATTGCAACCGATGGTCCGGACTCCGAACGCTTGAAGCAAACGTCCGATTTCAGATCCAATTGCCCCAGGACCTAAAATGAGCGCAGTCGAGCCGCGCAATTCCGATTGGCGTACTTTTGTATTCCACTCTTTCCGCTTCTGCTGCTCCGCTAATGCAGGCAGTGCCCGCCCGAGCGACAGAATATGCGCGAGTGCCGTTTCCGCCATCGGTGTTTTATGGATTCCACGTACATTGCTGACGACGATCCCTTTTTCTGCAATTGCTGCAAGCGGCATCTTTTCCACCCCTGCGGAAGCGACCATCAGCCACTTAAGGGATGTCGCCCTATCCAACACCTCTGTACTGATATCTTCGCCATACGTGACGATGATTTCGTATTCACCAAGAGAAACTTCACCGATCTTTCTATGGAAGCTAAATTCAATTCCAGGAAAATCCGACTTCAATCTCTCCATCTGTTCGTCCTTGATCTTGAACGTGAATAAAACATTCATCCCATTTCCCCCTTACGCCTTCTTCGTCAATTGCTCCAATGTCGCAAGCGCTTCTTCGATATGCCCCTTCACTTTAACTTTCCGCCATTCCTTCACGACAGTCCCAGTTGGGTCGATCAGAAATGTGGATCGCTCGATGCCCATATATTCCTTGCCGAACATTTTCTTTAATTTCCACACGCCGTACGCTTCAGCTGCTTCATGGTTTGCATCCACCAACAATGAAAACGGCAGTCCTTGCTTTTCAATGAACCGTTGATGTGATGCTTCGTTATCAGGACTGACCCCAAGAATGACAGCATTCAGATCACTGAAGCTTTGATGCGCATCCCTAAAGTCACATGCCTGCGTTGTGCAGCCGGGAGTGGCGTCTTTCGGATAAAAGTAGAGGATTACATACTTCTCCCCTTCAAAATCACTTAACGAAACGATTTCACCGTTTTCGTTCGGCAATGAAAATTGCGGCGCCTGCATACCTTCCAACTTTTCCATATCGATCCCTCCAACATTTTCTTTATACAATCGTACCGGACAACCGGCATAGTTTCAATTTCTTTGGCGTAACGGCCGAAGTTTGTATAAAATGGAGTATGTACCGATTTGAACGGAGGAATTGAAATGAACAGAACTAATTCAGAACAGATCTATCAAGAAGCATGTGAACATATCGTCGGAGGCGTCAACAGCCCTTCACGCGGTTATAAAGCGGTCGGCGGTGGAGCGCCCACTGTGATGGAGCGTGCGGAAGGCGCTTATTTCTGGGATGTTGACGGGAATAAATATATCGATTACTTAGGTGCATATGGCCCAATCATCACAGGCCATGCTCATCCACATATTACAGAAGCGATTACAAAGGCGGCAACTACCGGGGTTTTATACGGGACTCCTACGAGGCATGAAGTCAAATTCGCTAAGATGCTGAAAGAAGCGATCCCTTCCATGGACAAGGTCAGATTCGTCAATTCAGGAACTGAAGCTGTCATGACGACAATCCGTGTAGCCCGCGCCTTCACCGGAAGAACGAAAGTGATGAAATTCGCAGGCTGCTACCATGGCCATTCGGATCTCGTACTTGTTGCCGCAGGATCCGGTCCGGCAACGTTAGGAACACCCGATTCAGCGGGAGTCCCGGCTTCTATCGCGCAAGAAGTGATCACAATCCCATTCAATGATCCGGATGCATATAAGGAAGCAATGGAAAAATGGGGAGACCAGCTGGCATGTGTGCTAGTCGAACCGATTGTCGGGAATTTCGGCATCGTTGAACCGAATGAAGGATTCCTTCCACTCGTCCACGAACTTGCAAAAGAGAAAGGCGCACTCATCGTTTATGATGAAGTGATCACTGCCTTCCGATTCCATTATGGCAGCGCTCAAACTCTGCTTGGAACGACTCCCGATTTAATTGCTTTCGGTAAAATCATTGGCGGCGGTTTGCCGATCGGTGCATATGGCGGCAAAAAAGAGATCATGGAAACTGTGGCACCCCTCGGCCCTGCCTACCAAGCCGGGACGATGGCTGGAAATCCCGCTTCCATGCTATCCGGCATCGCTTGCCTAGAAGTATTGCAGCAACCCGGCGTATACGAAGAGATGGACAGGCTGGGAGGAATGCTTGAAGAAGGCATCCTTCAATTGGCGGAAAAGCACGGCATCACACTAACAATCAATCGTCTTGGCGGAGCGCTGACTTTATTCTTCACTGATGTTATAGTAGAGAACTATGAGCAGGCTGAACAGACAGATGGAGAAATTTTCGCTAAGTTCTTTAAACTGATGCTCGAAAACGGTGTCAACCTCGCCCCTTCTAAATATGAAGCTTGGTTCCTGACAATTGCTCATAAAGAGGAGGACATCACTCATACACTAGAGGCGGTGGACCGTTCATTCAAAGAACTTTCCCTCCAAATGAACAAGTAAGAAACCGCACACAACATAAATACCTTTAGTAGAAAGGATAATCATATGAAACTTGGCGCCCGCATCTTTAAAACGGGTATAGCAATCGTTGCCGCATTGTTTCTGGCGGAGATGCTCAGCTTGCCGAATCCTGTCTTTGCAGGAATTGCGGCCATCTTTGCGATTCAACCATCCATTTACCGATCTTATTTAACTATAATTGAGCAGATCCAAGGTAATCTGATCGGCGCCATTACAGCCATCACCTTCGTACTGGTGTTTGGACATCAAATTGTAACTGTCGGATTTGCGGCGGTCATCATCATCTTGATCATGTTGAAGTTGGGGCTTGAGAAATCCATTTCCTTAGCTTTAGTGACGATGATTGCCATCATGGAGATCAAAGGTGATGCATTCCTATCCTTCGCTCTGCTCCGATTCGTCACCATGGTAATCGGGGTCTTATCCGCTTTTGTCGTCAATTTGCTGTTCATGCCGCCGAAGTATGAAACGAAGCTATTCCAGGCGATCCACCAAGCGCAGGACGAAATCATCCGGTGGATACGGCTTGCGGGCAGACAGGCATCCGAACATATTGCAACAAAAAAGTCGCTGGTGAAAATAAAGGAACGTCTCGCAAACGTCGATCAACTCTATTCGCTTTACAAAGAGGAACGGAGCTATTTCAAGAAAAACTCCCGCTCTAAGGCGCGAAAGCTTGTCATCTACAGACAGATGATTGCAACATCAAAAAGCAGTCATGAAGTGTTGGCACGGCTTCATAACTACGAAAATGAACTGATCAACCTGCCGGAACATTTCCGGATGATGATTCAGGAACGTCTCGACGCATTGCTCACGTATCATGAACAGATCCATCTGAAATTTGTAGGCAAGTTGAAGGCGGACCGGATGATGGATACGTTGAATGAGGAATTCATCCAACGTCAGGAAGTGATGGATATTTTCGCGAAGGAAATTGCCATCACAAAGGAAGAGGAAGAATTCACCGCATACCACCTCCTCCATGTCCTATCTTCTCTATTGAATTACGAAGAACAGTTGGAGTATCTGGACCGGCTGATCGTTTCCAATCAACGTAGGCACGGACACGAAGTCAGCAATGAAATGGAAAATGAAATCTATTAAAGAAACCATCCTTGGCACTTTGGCCAAGGATGGTTTTTCAGTTTTTCATTTTCGGGTCGAGCGCATCCCTTAAGCCGTCGCCCATCAAGTTGAAACCTAACACCGTCAGCATGATGGAAAGTCCAGGGAAGATCATCGTCCATGGAGCTGACTGCAAATACGACTTCGAATCGGCGAGCATTTTCCCCCATTCGGGCTGCGGCGCCTGCGCTCCGAGTCCTAGAAAGCCGAGTGCCGCAGCTTCCAGGATGGCAGTTGCAACAGCCAGTGTCCCTTGCACGATGACGGGTGCCATCGAATTCGGCAGGATATGTGAGAATAAAATACGGGCATCCTTCATTCCGATCGCCTTTGCCGCCATAATATATTCATCTTCCTTGATGCTCAGCACTTTTGATCGTATCAAACGCCCGAAATTCGGAACATTGATGATCGCAATGGCAATCAATGCATTTTCAAGCCCTGGCCCCAACACGGAAACGATGGCGATAGCGAGCAGGATTGAAGGGAATGCAAGCATAATATCAAAAATCCTTGATATGATCGTATCCGTCCACCGGCCGTAATATCCGGCAACGATACCTAGAAAACTACCAACGACGACCGATGCGATGACCGATAGGAATCCGACGGAAAGCGATATCCGCGCTCCATGGATAATGCGTGACAGGATATCCCTGCCGAAATCATCCGTTCCGAGCCAATATTCCGCTGAAGGCGGTTGAAGCCGATCCGCAGGCATTTGCTGATTGATCCCTTCTTTTGCAATGAAAGGACCGAAAATGGCAAGAAGCACGAAAAAGAGGATGATGACCATTCCGGCAACCGCCACCTTGCTTTTTCTGAAGTTTCGCCAAGCCTCACGCCACGGGCCGGTCGTCCTCTCAATTTCAGCTTCCACAATTCCATCCATCTTAGGTGTAAATTCAGACATTCCGCATTCCCCCTTCCTCAGTCATATTTAATCCTTGAATCGATCAGACTATAAAGTAAGTCGACAATCAGGTTGATCATGACGAAGATGAAGGCGACAATGAGAATTGCGGATTGGATGACGGGATAATCCCGGAAGTTGATGGCGTCGTAAATATACCGCCCGATGCCCGGCCACGCAAAGATCGTTTCAGTCAAAATGGCGCCCCCGAGCAGCATTCCCATTTGCAGACCGATAACCGTCAATACGGGAATGACTGCATTCTTGAACGCATGCTTGTAAACGACCCAAAACATTTTCTGTCCCTTCGCCCGGGCGGTCCGGATGTAATCGGAACGCATCACTTCAAGCATGCTTGAGCGCGTCATTCGCGCGATGATCGCCATCGGAATCGTCGCCAATGCAATACCTGGCAATATGAGATGGCGAAGCACTTGAAATAATTGATCGAACCGGCCTTGGATAATCGTGTCGATGATGTACAGATGGGTGATCGCATGAACGGGATCCCTTACTTGTTCCCTCCCTGCCGTAGGGAGCCAGCTGAATTCGATGGCAAATGCCCATTGTCCTAAAAGTCCCAACCAAAAGATCGGCATGGAAACACCAACGAGCGCCAAAATCATCGCTATGTAGTCAAACCATGAATTTTGGAACCACGCCGAGACGATGCCTGCGTTTACTCCTACGATAATTGCGATTATCATTGCAAAAAAAGCGAGCTCCATCGTTGCGGCCAGATGCGGCCAGATTTCTTCGGCCACTGGAAGCCGGGTGCGCATCGACTCCCCAAGATCCCCCTGTAAAATCCCACCTAAATACTTGAAGAATTGAATAAACCACGGTTGGTCAAGCCCAAGTCTCGCGTTCATCGCTGCGATTGCCTCTGGCGACGCCTGCTGCCCTAAAATGACTTGGGCCGGGTTGCCGGGGATTGCCCTGACCATCATGAAAACGATAAAAACCATACCTAGAAGAACTGGAATTAGTTGTAATAACCTTCTGCCGACGTAGCTGAGCATTTCATTCACCTCACCAAAATCATTCAAATTCCTACAGATTTTTTTCTATCCCGATGCATCAATAGGAAAAAGGGGAAATCAAACGACTCCCCCTTACTGGTCAACGCAACATTCAAAGCGGATTTATTATTTGAATTCTACGTTTGATAATAGATCTGATCCTGTAGGATGCGGAACGAATCCAGTTAAATCCTTAGTTGCTGCGAGAAGTGGTGTAGAGTGCGCGAGTGGTACCCACGGCGCCTCTTCATGGATGATCTCCTGTGCTTTCTTATATAGCTCGATTCGTTTATCCTCATCCACTTCCGTTTGTGCATCGATGAAAAGATTATGCATTTCATCGTTTTTGAAGTACGTATAGTTGTTGCTGCCGATATTGTCTTCATCTAATAGAACATATAGGAAGTTGTCGGCATCACCGTTATCTCCTGTCCAACCAAGCATGAAAGCGTCCGCTTCCCCTTTGCTCGCCTTATCGAGATACGTTGGCCATTCAAAAGATACGATTTTCGCCTTGACGCCAATTTCCGCTAAATTGCTTTGAATGACTTCAGCGACTTTTGCTCCATCCGGCATGTATGGACGCGGAACAGGCATTGCCCATAGTTCCATTTCGAAGCCGTCCGGATAGCCTGCTTTCGCTAAAAGTTCTTTCGCTTTTTCCGGGTTGTATTCATACTCTTCAATGTCATCGTTATAGCCTGAAATGGAAGGTGGCATCGGGTTTTTTGCGCTATTCGCCCTTCCTTCGAAGAATGATTCAATGATTGTCTTCTTATCGATTGCATAGTTCATCGCCTGACGCACTTCTTTCTTGTCGAAAGGAGGGCGAGTCACCGTCAACCCAAGATATCCGACGTTCATCGACGGACGTTCAATCAATTGCAAATCGGCATTTCCTTCGATTTTTTCACCGTCAGCAGGATTGATGCCGTCCGCAAGATCGATTTCCCCGGCAATAAGCGCATTCAAACGTGCGGAGTTGTCCGGGTAGGATCGGAAAATGACTTTATCCAATTTCGGCAATCCTTTTTGCCAATACTCATCGAATTTTTCAATTGTGATCGAATCATTCGCTTTCCACTCGACAAACTTGAATGGACCTGTTCCGACAGGATTCCTTTCAAATTGGTCATCGCCTTTTTCGAATGCTGTCGGGCTTGCAATTGCGAACATGCTCATTGCAATGTTTTTCAAGAACGGAGCCTGTGGACGTTTCAGCTTGATGATGACCGTGTGATCCCCGTCAGCTGTGACCGACTCGATCACGTGCTCTTCATCGTCTTTAAATCCGCCGAACATGGATTTGTAATACGGGAATTTATCTGCGTCGCCGTTTGCCCAGCGCTCAAAGTTCTTCACGACAGCTTCGGAATTGAAATCCGTGCCATCGTGGAATTTGACGCCTTCCTGCAATTTGAATGTATACGTCAAACCATCATCCGTATTCCATTCTTTCGCAAGGCCCGGCTGGATTGTCGTATCTTGCTCACCGAAATTCAACAGTGTCTCATAGAGATTGACTGTTACTTTGAATGTTTCGCCTTCCGTGACCCTCGACGGATCAAGCGAAGTGGAGTCGCCGCCGCGGCCGAAGACTAATGTATCCTTCGTGCTTCCACTGCTCCCATTGCCGCCACAGGCAGCGAGCACAGTAGACAGAACTAGCAATAATAATAACGCAGCTGACCACATTCTCTTTTTATTCATAGAGACCCCTCCAATTGTTTTATATCATCGTCGACCTGGCTTACGTAAAGATGGCAGGCGACAGAATGACCGGTAGTGTGTTCCGTAAGTTGCGGTGTAACTTTAGTGCAAATGTCCATCTTGAATGGACAACGTGTATGGAATGTGCACCCGGTTGGCGGGTCTGCCGGATTGGGGATGTCTCCTTCTATGATGATCTGTTCTTTCTGATAATCCGGGTCGGGAACGGGCACAGCAGATAATAACGCTTGTGTATATGGATGCAGCGGCTTTTCGTAAAGCTGTTCACTATCCGCAACCTCCACCATCTTCCCTAAATACATGACAGCGACACGATCGCTAATATGCCGGACGACGCCGAGATCATGCGCGATGAAAATATACGTGAGGTTGAACTCTTTTTGAAGATCTTGCATCAGGTTCAATACTTGCGCCTGGATAGATACATCCAACGCCGAAACGGGCTCATCCGCGATGATCAGCTTCGGATTTGTCATCAAGGCGCGTGCAATTCCGATCCGCTGCCGTTGCCCCCCGCTGAATTGATGCGGGTAACGCTTCGCATGATAGGCATTCAATCCGACGATTTCCAGAAACTCGCGGACCTTCTTCTTCCTTTCCTTCGCGTCCGAAACGCCATGGACGATAAGTGGTTCCTCCAAAATCTTGCCAATCGTATGGCGTGGATTTAATGAAGCATAAGGATCCTGAAAAACCATCTGAATATCGCGGCGTGTTTTTCTCATCTCTTCCTGACTCAATGACGCAAGGTCTTTCCTGTCAAACTCGATTTGTCCGTCTGTAGGTTCCAGCAAGCGCATGAGCACACGCCCCGTCGTCGATTTCCCGCAACCGCTTTCACCGACGATACCAAGCGTTTCTCCTTCATTAACAAAAAACGAGACGTCGTCGACAGCCTTCACATAACCGACCGTTTTTCCGAACATTCCTTTTTTCACGGGAAAGTACTTTTTCAAGTTTTTAACTTTCAATAAAGGCGTTGTGGACATCCGACTTCACCCTTCCTTCGTCGTATAGGAAACATCTCGTCTGATGGACATCCGCTGTTTCATAAAGCTCCGGGTTTTCCTGAAAGCATCGGTCAAATGCAAAATCGCATCGCGCCGCAAACCTGCAGCCGCTCGTTATGGAACCGGGCTTCGGAACATTCCCTGGAATGGAATGAAGACGTTCCTTTTTAACGCGCATATCCGGTACTGACTGGATCAGACCTTTCGTATACGGATGCTGGGGATCTTCAAATATGAGCTTGGTAGGTGCCTCTTCAATGATTTGCCCTGCATACATGACGATGACCCGCTCGCAAGTTTCCGCAACAACTCCAAGATCATGGGTAATTAATAATATGGCGGTCCCTAATCGGACATTCAGATCTTTCATCAACTTCAATATTTGCGCTTGGATCGTCACATCGAGAGCTGTCGTCGGTTCATCCGCAATCAATATTTTCGGATTGCAGACAAGCGCCATTGCAATCATCACCCTTTGCCGCATACCGCCCGATAATTGGTGCGGGTAGTCTTTCAGCAAGGCATCGGCACGAGGCAAGCCGACCAATTTCAACATCTCAACGGCCCTTTCCTGTGCCTGCTTTTTAGACCAGCCTTTTTCGTGGATCAAGATTGCTTCGACCATTTGGTTGCCAATCGTGAATAAAGGATTCAAAGACGTCATCGGCTCCTGAAAAATCATCGCAATGTCATTGCCGCGGATCTGCCTCATCTCTTTTTCCGATAAGCCGATTAAATTGCGTCCGTTGTACACAATTTCTCCGCCTGTAATCTTCCCGGGCGGACTAGGCACGAGCCCCATTATGGATAGGGAGGTTACACTTTTTCCGCATCCTGATTCCCCTACGATTCCTAAAATCTCGCCATCCCGGAGATGAAAATCGATATGATCAACCGCCGGGACTTTTCCGGAGTCTGTGAAAAAGGTAGTCTGCAAGTCTTTTACATCAAGAATTTTGTTCCTATCATTCATCAGATCACCTTTTCGCTTTATGCGTTTTCTGAAACATTCAATTATACCCATTATACTTTCTATTAGGAAAAAGGCAATATGGAATTTTCATAGAGTCAAGTTGATCCCACGACAAAAAAAAGCTGCCGGATGTCCGGCAGCTACACGATTATAACGATTGAACTTGAAACAGATTGTAGTAGATCCCTTGTTTCGCCATGAGTTCTTCATGGCTCCCGATTTCCTTCAACTCTCCGTGATCAATGACAAATATCTTGTCGGCATGGGTTATGGTCGATAGCCGATGTGCGACAATCAAGGTTGTCCTGTCACTGGCAAGCCGTTCGAGGGACTCCTGGATGAGCGCTTCACTTTCAAGATCTAAAGCGGAGGTGGCTTCATCCAAAATGAGCAATGGCGGATTTTTCAAAAACACACGTGCAATCGCTATCCGCTGTTTTTGACCGCCGGATAATTTCACGCCTCGTTCACCGACGGTCGTGTCGTACCCTTCCGCCAATGATTCGATGAAGTCATGCGCATTTGCGGCTTTGGCTGCGGCAATCACTTCCTCGTCCGATGCGTCAGGGTTCCCCATCAGGATATTGCTCTTCACCGAATCGCTGAAGAGGATGCTGTCTTGAAGGACGAGCCCTATTTGGTCACGCAATGATTTCAATTGGATATCACGCAAATCATGGCCGTCGATACGGATCGATCCCTCTGTCACATCGTAAAACCGCGGTATCAGACTGACGATTGTCGACTTCCCTCCGCCGCTCATGCCGACGAGCGCGACCGTCTCACCCGGCTTGACCGTAAAGTTGACGTCACGCAGCACCGGCTCTTCATCTTCTCCATACGAAAAATTGACATGGTCGAATTGGATTTCCCCTTCGATTTGCGGCAATGCTTTTGCACCGCTCTTATCTTTAATATCATAGGGTTCTTCCATCAATTCAAAAACCCGGTCCATCGAAGCGAATGATTGCGTCAGTGATGTTGAAGCATTGACTAATCTTCTTAACGGATTGTACAGACGATCTATATACGCAATGAAGGCAACCATTACGCCGACGGATAGAGAACCGTTGATCACCTGATAGCCCGCATAGGAAATGACAAGCAATGGAGCGACATCCGTAATCGTATTCACGACCGCAAACGCTTTTGCATTCCATTTCGTATGATCGATTGCCTTATCGAGGAAATTGCCGTTCGTCCGGTCAAAACGCTCCTGTTCTTTATCCTCAAGCGCAAAGCTTTTAATAACGCTTATCCCCGTCACACGTTCGTGTAAATAACTTTGCACATCGGCAAGCGCTTGCGACCGTTTTCTCGTCAAATCCCGAAGCTTACCGAAGAAGTGCTTCACACTGTATGCATAAAAAGGGAATGCAAGCAATGTTACGATTGTCAACGGTACATCCATTGCAAGCATGATACATGTCGCAATGATGATCGTCGCTAAGTCGAGCCACACATTCATCAAGCCGATCGTGACGAAGTTCTTCGTCTGCTCGACATCATTGATGACGCGTGAAATGACCTCGCCCGCCCGCGTATTCGAGTAGTAACGCAGCCCGAGCCTTTGCAAATGTCCATATAGGTTTTCCCGGATATCGTATAAGATTTTATTGCTGACGTATTGCGCGAAGTATTGGCGATAGTATTCAACAGGCGGCCGGATGATGAAAAACAGTAATACGGTTCCTCCCATCCATAAGAAAAGCTGCTTCGTCTTTTCTGCATCGCTCAACGTATCCGCCATGATGATATCGTCGATGACGATTTTAATAAGGTAAGGAATGAATAAAGGAATTGCAAATTTCACGATGCCGATTAAAATTGTCAAGACGATCTGCCAATTGTACGGCTTAACAAATTTCATATATCTTTTTATACTGTCTCCCATTTTCATCCTCCTAAAACAATAAAAAGCCTAACTGCATGAACGCAGACAGGCTCTCATTGGTCATTTTTCTTTACCTGTTTATAGAACTGATACCTGGAAGTCCATACTTCTATGAAATCCGGTGCAAATGGCCCTTTGCGCTGTTTGATCCACATGAGAAGTTTATCCAGATTACGCTTCAGTATTTGGTCAATCACACCTGGATATTTCATCTTCTCTTTATGGTCATCATATTCATCTTCATCCAGGATCAAATAACTCATATCCGGGAACACTTTCACATCAAGGTCATAATCGATGTATTTCAGTGCTTGGTGGTCATATACGAAGGGTGAACTCATATTCACATAATAATAGACCCCATCTTCGCGAAGCATGCAAATGATATTGAACCAATGTTCGGCATGGAAATAACAGATCGAAGGCTCCCTCGTCAGCCATGTCCTGCCGTCCGCTTCCGTGACAAGCGTCCGTTCATTCGCCCCGATCACAATATTCCGCGTCCCCTTCAAAACGGTTGTCTCTTGCCACACACGGTGGATATTGCCATCATGCTTATAACTATGTACCTGTATCGTTTCGCCTTCTTTCGGTATTGTCATCAGTAAAACCACCTTTAACTGTCGGAAACCCTAATATTCGTACATTATACCAATTGGACGATCAAAATTGAAACGTTTACCCTTCGATACACATATATAAAAAACCGGCAGCTTTAGCTGCCGGCCGGTGATGTCCATCCATTATTTTGACTGTTTACCGAAACTTCCTGCTCCGCCGGAAACGTTTGTTTTGTTCATTTCCGATTGTTGGTTTTGTTGGCGTACTTCGTTTACATCTGTTTCAGATCCAAACTCTTCAGACATGATTTCTTGTTTGACTTTGTTTGGTTTTGTGAACGAAGCTTGCGTTGTTTGTTGTTGGTTAAAGTTGTTTCGATTTTTGTTTGTCATGGATTTTCACCTCCGTAACCACTATGATGTTCAAAGCCCGTTTTTTTATTCCGGGATTTTTTTAGGTAATCATTGGATTTTTCACTTCATCCCAAATTTTCATCACGGGAACCGCCTTTGGCAATGCTTCCACTTCTTCCTCCGAAAAGAACTCGAAACCTTCGGGAGCCCGACCCTCCGTCACCGCCAAAAAACTTTTCACTTCCCAAGTAAGATGGGAGAAGACATGTCTGAAATCAGTCAATGGTGTAATCGAGCGAACATCTAGTCCAAGTTCGGCTTTCACAATTTCTTCGATAGCTCCAGATGTATTTTCCACCATCGGAAACTCCCACATATTCGCTAAGAGCCCTTTCGATGGCCGTTGCCTCATCAGCCATTTCCCATCGATACTCCGGATAGCGATTGAAAGAACAGGGACTGTCTTCATCTTCACTTTTTTCGATTTTACGGGAAGTTCCTCCTGCTTTCCTTCGTGGAACGCTGTACAAAAATCACGGACCGGGCACAGAAGGCATTTCGGTCTTGGTGTACATATCGTCGCCCCAAGCTCCATCAGACCTTGATTGAACGATGAAGGATCTTCCTTGTCAATTAACGCCATGACGACTTCCTCGAATATCTTTCGTGTTTTAGGAATCGCTATATCCTCTTCGATTAATAAGATTCGTGATAATACTCTCATGACATTCCCATCTACAGCATGCTCTGGAACGCCGAATGCGATGCTGAGCACGGCGCCGGCAGTATATGGTCCGACACCTTTCAACTTGGAAATGTCTTTCCGATTTTCGGGAATCCGGCTTCCATATTCCTCTACAACTTCTTGCACGCCAGATTGCAAATTCCGGGCGCGGGAATAATATCCGAGTCCTTCCCACATCTTCAAAACATCTTCTTCCTTCGCAGCAGCCAAGTCGGCCAGCGTCGGAAACTTTCCGATAAATCGTTCATAATAAGGGATGACCGTTTCTACACGTGTCTGTTGGAGCATCACTTCAGATACCCATATATGATAGGGATTCGACGTCCTTCTCCATGGCAGATCCCTTTTTTCTTCCAAATACCATGTGATGAGTGCCTTCCTGAATTCACTTTCAAGTTTCCGTTCAAAGAGTTGCATGATTACCTCCGTTTTGCATATGCTTTTCGTTACTGAAAAATAGGGTATATACTAATAAAAGAATAATGATTGCGTGTGTTACGCTTCAATGCCAATTCAGTGGCGATGTAAAGGAGTGATTTTTTGGATACGGGAACACATATTGTCATGGGTGCCGCCATTTGCGGTTTGACATTGGCAGATCCAGTCGTTGCCTCGGATTCCGCCACAATGACGGCTGTATTTATTGGCGTCGTATCGGGCTCCCTTATACCCGATGTCGATACTGTCCTTAAATTGAGGAATAATGCGGTTTATATACGGAACCATCGCGGAATTACTCATTCCGTGCCCGCAGTCCTGCTTTGGCCTCTCATCATATCGGTTTTGCTGTCGTTCATTTTCCCTGAGGCGGCATTCTTTCATCTTTGGGCGTGGACTTTCTTAGCGGTTTTTCTACATGTCTTTGTAGATATCTTCAACGCCTACGGCACACAGGCGTTACGGCCATTCTCCAATCAATGGGTCGCCATCGGGGTCATCAACACATTTGATCCGATAATTTTCGCATTGCATATTATCGCAATCATTGCATGGATGTTCGGTGCTGAACCTGTTCTGACCTTCTCGCTAATGTATATAGTCGTTTTCTTCTATTATCTATTGCGTTTCGCCGTCAAAGCGGCGGTGAAACAAGCTGTCCGCAATACAATTCCGGATGCTGATGATATTTTCATCGCGCCGACGATGCATTTTTTCCAATGGAGAGTTGCCGCATCCAATAAGAATTGTCACTACGTTGGACGGGCATACGGGCGTTCCGTCAACATATACGACAGATTCGAACGCGAGCCGATGCCGAAAACACCTTATATCGATGCGGCGATGGAGGATAAGAATATACAGGCATTCGTATCTTTCTCACCTATCTACAGATGGTCCGTTTCACATGTCGGGCATTTGTATGAAGTCCGTCTCATCGATTTGCGTTATCGGAGCAAGAGCTATTATCCGTTCGTCGCTGTTGCGCATATTAATGAAGATATGGAAGTGATCAATTCGTATACAGGCTGGATCTTCTCGGAGGACAAGCTCCGTAAAAAATTGAATTTCATTCCGAATTCCTAAACAAAAGCATAGGGCTCCTGCTTAGAAGCGACAAGGAGTGGCGCTCTTTGCCACGCAGTATATTTGACTTATGACCCCGAGCTTCTGGCGCCCGGACGTAGAAAAGAACATGCAAAAGCTTGCCATTCCCGCTAAACGCGTTACCGGCAAGCTTTTTGCATATCTTTTATTTACCTGTTTTAACGGATTGCAGCATTGCGATCGGCAACGCTTCTTCTGCACGTTCGCCGCCTAAACGGTATCCCCAAGCGAAACGGCCTTTCAAATAGTCAACATGGAAAAAGACGCCCTCGTCGCCTTCGATCCTGTAGATTTCACCAGGAACGATTGTTGACGGATCGATCATATAGGATTTCGCCATGAGCGCCTTGCGCTGATAGACGGCGAACTCATTGATCATACCCAATTGCTCCGCCTTGCGCGCTTTTTCCATCAGACTGCCGATTTCCGACCGCAGCTCGTGTTCATTCATTTCACTATATTTTTTAGTCTCCATCTTCTTCGTTCTCCTTTTTTTCGATGAAACTGTCTATTCGTTCGAATGGTATTCCCTTTTGGTACATCGCCTGTTTTATCCGTCTTCTTAATTCATATCCGGAAAACTTCGACTGATAACGGCGCCACGCCTTCTCACCGACAGAGCTGATGATCGAATCCCACTCGTCTTCATCCCTGCCGAAATCTATTTCTTCCAAAACACTTCTAATCAATTCAAAGGAGTACCCTTTTCGGGCAAGCGCATTTTGGATTCTTTGCTTCAATTGTGCTGGAGCGATTGAACTGTTCGTCCTAGCCGCCTTTTCAGCTAATTTCTTTGCGACTGCAAATTGTTCTTCTTCTGAGTAGCTATCAAGCACTTGTTGCTGCAACTCCTTCCCGACCCCTTTTTTTTGCAGTTCTTGTTGGATCGCTTTTGGACCTTTATTCGATGCATTTTTTTGTGTTCGCATTAATGCTTCGGAAAATGCTTCGTCGTCTAGGAATCCGAGCCTTCTTAATTTCACGATTGCTTCGAGGATGACCGCTTCCCCGTAATCCAAGTCTTTCAGTTTCTTTTTCACTTCAAACTCGCTTCGCATCCGGAAGGATAGGTAGTGGAGTGCGCGGTTGAATGCTTTTTCGATTTGGTCTTCGTATGTGATTTCGTCCATCGACCATTCGTCAAGTTGCATACCTTTTGTGAGTCCGAATTTGACTAGGACGGATTCATGGACGCTGAAGGCGTATGTTTCGTCAAGGAATATATTATAACGTTCGCTATCACGTTTTTGTTGTGTTATTTTCGTAATAACAGGCAAATCTGTTCGACCTCCCTCGCTATCTATCAGTATACATGTTCTGGTGGAGGAGGTCATCTTAACAGGATTTCCGCTTCAGGCGGTAAGGGGGAATATAGATGAAAGTTGTTATTGCTGGTGGTTCGGGTTTTATTGGACGGCATATTACAGACTTGCTTTTGAAAAATGGTCATGAAATCATTGTTCTTTCAAGGGAGAAGACAGACGATGGCGAGAAAGTGAAGTATGTGCTCTGGCTGCAAGATGGTGCTAGTCCGGAGAATGAGATCGGCTCAGTGGATGTATTTATTAATCTTGCGGGCGTTTCCATTAACGATGGGCGTTGGTCGGAGGCTCACCAGAAACGGATTTATGATAGCAGGATGGAAGCGACGAATGAATTGACCCGGATCATTAGCGAGCTGGATGAAAAACCGTCTCTCTTTATCAATGCGAGTGCAATCGGAATCTATCCTGCTTCCGAAACAGCCATATATACGGAGGAATCTGCTGAAGTTGCTACGGACTTTCTCGGTAAGACAGTGAGCGATTGGGAGAAAAAGGCGGCTTCGTTAAATGATCTTGGGATAAGGACTGTATTTACTCGATTCGGACTCGTCCTTTGGAAAGATGAAGGTGCTCTGCCGCTTATGGTCCTGCCATATAAAATGTACGTTGGCGGTAAAGTAGGAACCGGACAGCAATGGGTTTCTTGGGTGCATGTGCGAGATGTTGCAAGAGCGGTTCTGCACATTATGTATAACAGCCAATTGGAAGGCGCTGTCAATGTCACCGCTCCGTTCCCTCTCCGGATGGATGATTTCGGGAAGATGATCGGAGCCACTTTACATCGGCCGCATTGGTTCCCCGCTCCTTCTCCGATCATGAAGCTGGCTCTCGGGAATAAGAGTTCTCTCGTATTGGAAGGTCAATATGTGACGCCTGAGAAGCTTTTGGCGGACGGCTTTGAATTCAATTTTCCTGTGTTGTCCTTGGCACTGGACAATCTGTTGTAGAAGCGTATAGTTCCTTTATTTCCGCACATCCTACTCAAAAAGGAGATGTGCAATCTATGGTTGAAGAACATGGACCTGGAATACTTATGGCTGCCTTCATAATCGTTGTCGGTATTTTATTCAATCCGTTCGCAGCAAAAGCGGAAGAATTCCATTGGGGTTTCAAAAAGGCGACGAATGGCGTCCCTCCGAATGCAGGACCCGCTTTGGAATCAATGCTTGATAAGCATGGCGCTATATATAAAGGCAATCCTGACGAAAAAATCGCCTATTTGACCTTCGATAATGGCTATGAAAATGGCTATACGGAAAAGATTTTGGATGCATTGAAAAATGAGGACGTCCCAGCGACATTTTTTCTGACGGGACATTATTTGAAAAGCGCCGCCCCCCTCGTTCAACGAATGGTGAAGGATGGGCATATCATCGGAAATCATTCTTATGGGCATCCGAATATGGCGAATCTGTCCGAAGCTAGAATGGAAGAGGAATGGAAAAAATTCGATGAGTTGCTTTATCAAACGACAGGGGTAAAGCGGACGGTGTATGCAAGGCCGCCTGAAGGGATTTTCAATGATGCTGTATTAAGCAAAGGGAATGAGCTGGGCTACCGTCACATGTTCTGGTCGGTCGCTTTCATCGATTGGCATGCCAATAAACCGCGCGGCCGCGACTATGCCTATAATGAGCTGATGAATCAGCTTCATCCTGGAGCAGTCATTCTTATGCATACCGTATCGCCCGATAACGCGCAAGCACTGCCGGATTTCATTCGCGACGCAAAGAAAGCGGGATATGAATTCCGTTCATTGGACGATCTTGTCATGGAATATGAAAATGTGAATTCGATTTTGCGGTGATCTGAAAGCATCCCTTTCGATGAATAGGAAACGCAGTATAACTCACAATAGAGACCGCCAATTCGAATATGGAATAGGCGGTCTTTTTATGGATTTTGCTTATTCTACAAAATCCCCTTGGATAAATTTATCCTCCCTGTCAAATCTAATATTGATGCTTTTTGAATTCGTCGGATCCGGAGAATCAGCCACATGAAAATGGATATGCGGTTCACTGGAATTCCCTGAGTTACCAACTAGTCCAAGCAGGTCACCCTTCCTGACCTTATCCCCCTCCTCTACTACTACCGATTGGTACTTAAAGTGAACGAGATAACTGAATTCCTCATTACCATGATCAAGGATTACATAATTCCCGAAAGGTTGCTCCCGATTCATTTTACCAACTGGGTTATTATCTTCTACACCATTTTCTACTTTCACAACTATTCCATCAGCCGGAGCCAAATATTCCTTGCCGAATGCAAAATAGCTTTCATTTAAGGTAGGATCCCCTTCATAGGTGCTGTCGTCATTCCTTATCAAAAAGTCGTAAGCATAGCGCTGGTTTTCAAATTCATAATGGTAGTTAACCAGACTGTTCATACCTCCCCACAACACAAACCACTGATCCTGAAAAGGAAAATCAAATACTGCTTCCGTATATATGTTGTCAGTTTCCGGATACGCATCGAGTGGCTTCATCTGCAATATGTGGAAATTATTATCCTCCCCAACGATTGCCATCATTCCTTTAGAACCGCTTTCATCTATCCAACTATATTGCTTGGCACCATTACCATAAGGATTTTCAGATTGTAATATATATTTTGTAACGCCTTTATTAAATTTTTTACCTGACTTACGGAATTGCTTCAAGGTAACTTGCTCCTGAAACGTTTTGCTCGTCTGACTGTACAACTTCTCATAGTCCCCGTTTAAAAAAGTATCGGGTAATTCCTTTGGCTTCAACAGTTTGCCGCCTCGCTCAATATTCTTTTCCTTCCTTTCTTCTCCCCCCTCCTCTCCAGGATTACAAGCGGTTATAAATACCGTTGAAATAGCAACCAGGATTATTAAAAGCTTCAAATACCTCAAGATACCCCTCCTCATTCAATTTTGACCTTTATAAAGTACTACAGCTAATTGAATGAAAAAGTTTCAAAAGATTTAGCCCGGAAAGGAATTGCCACAGTTTATCTCAGCTGTCTTTAAATAAAAATGTTTTTTCTTCTCGTACCGTAAAGCGATATTATAAACAACACCCCGAACAGGACGGAGATGATGAGCAAATAGCTGACATTTTCGATGAATTCAAGAAAGAGCCCGCCTGCAAACGGACCAGTCAGACTCCCTATGCTGAAAAAGATGCCGCAAAGCAAATTACCGGTCGGCAATAAATTCTTCGGAGTCAGGTCGGACATGTAGGAAATGCCGAGCGAAAAGATGGACCCGACAAATAGGCCGGCGATGAAGACAGTCACCATGACGAAAGGGACTGAATTCCCCATCATGCTTGCAGCCCAGAACGCGACTGCCCCGCCCCCATATGTCATCGGGAGGATCGTGCTTCTTCCGAACTTGTCCGAAAGCATACCGAGCGGCAACTGTGAAACAATGCCTCCCACTGAAAAAATTGCAAGGATCATGGAAACGGATGTGAACTCCATTCCACTACGCAACGCATATACCGGGTACATCGCATTTAATGAAGATTCCAGGAACCCATATCCGAATGGGCCTAAAAAAGCGACCCATGCAATGGCAATTGTGCTTTTTGACCGTTTCACGAAACTTCCAGCTTCCACATTCCCTCTCAATACTTCCGGAAAATCATTTTTCAATTTGAAAACAAGCAACCATGCAGACATGCATAATAAGCCTGAGACGATGAATGGCAGTCCTTCATGGATATTGACGAGCGGCGCAAAAAGCGGACCTACGGCAAACCCCAAGCTGAATGACAAGCCGTATATTGCGATATTCCTTCCTAATCTATGCTGCTCCGATGTACTTGTGATCCACGTCTGTGTTGAAAAATGAAGGGCATGATCTCCAATCCCGATGAACAATCGTAAGATGAACCAAAAAACGACATGTTTCCATAACGGGAATAGGAGCAATGATGTAAATACGAGAATACCGCCCAATATGATGATGGGTTTGTAGCCATATTTACGTAACGGCGCTTCCATGAATGGAGACACGAGAAGCGTACCTATGTATAAACCTGTTGCATTGAGTCCATTCAAAGCACTTGAAATCCCATCACGCTCGAAAATGGCCGAGATGAGCGGCAATAACATACCTTGTGAAAATCCCGAGATTGAAACGATGATAACAAGTATCCAAAACCGCCGCTGTTGGGCGGATAATGTAGTAAGCATAAGCAATACGCTCCTTAATTATGAGAAATTACTATACAATAGTAGCATAAGTGGAATAAGGAGGATTGGTTTGAATGAAATTCGAAATGACTGAGAACGGTTTTGAAACGGAAACATCTTTCGGCAAACTGCAAATTTCCGCCAATGACGAATATGGATTCCGTCCCTACCAGCTTTTAGTTTCATCCATTGCAGTATGCAGCGGAGGCGTTCTACGTAAAATCCTTGAAAGAAAAAGAATGCCAGCAAAAAATATCAGTATTGAGGTAAAAGAAGTTGTCCGGAATGAGGAGTTCGCAAACCGTGTGGAGAAGATTCATCTTCATTTCCTCATTGAAAGGGAAACGATTAAAGACGAACAGATGGAGAAGATCATGCAATTGACAGCGAAGAACTGTTCAATGCTCCAATCGATCATCGATTCAATCGAAGTTGTCGAGACATATGAATTCTTGTAATAAATGAATAAGGCCCAGTCCATATCTGATATCAGAATACGGCTGGGCCTTTACGTATGAAATGAACCTTCACTTTCATTTTGCATATAATTCGTAGGCGTTTATCGGCTAGGGCCGTCAAACGTTCACGGATCCCCTCCTTTTCGTAAGGATTCGATTCGTCTCTACACTACGGCCTCCTTTTCCAATTGATTACTTGTAGTATAGCATGTTAATTTTCTATTGTAAAGATTTTGTTTAGCAGAATTATCATTTTATATCCACAGCCTTCTGCTTCATTGAAAAAAACCTGTAATTCGTATACGATTACAATGACGAAAAGAGGTGTACTTCTTGGACAACAAGCAAAGCAGCAGTCATGTAAACGAGTTGAAAAATCGTCTCCATCAATTTTTGGAGAAGCTTGAATCGATTGAACCCGAAACAACAGACCTCGATGATATCGATCAGCTTATCGGTTTGGTCGATGAACTGGAAAACCAGATGAATAAACTAAAAAAAGATCAATGATGCTCTAGGGGGAAATGGGAATGTACATAGAACAGCTTGAGAAAAGTATGTATGACCTTATTTGCGAAACGTCCACAAATCTGCCGAAGGATGTCCGTCGTGCAGTAAAAGCGGCCAGAGAACAAGAAGACGCAGGCACTCGGGCTGCAATGAGCCTCGATACAATAGCGAAGAATATCAATATGGCAGATGATAAACTCTCTCCAATTTGCCAAGACACAGGATTGCCGACATTCAAAATCAAAACCCCAATTGGAGTCAATCAATTGGAGATTACGGCAGCCATCAAAAAAGCGCTCGTTCAAGCAACGACAGATGGCAAGCTCAGACCGAATGCCGTTGATTCTTTAACTGGTGAGAACAGTGGCGATAATCTCGGCGACGGCCTTCCAGTCATTAAATTCGAGCAATGGGAAAATGATCATATTGAAGTGAAATTGATTCTTAAAGGCGGCGGCTGTGAGAATAAAAATATCCAATATAGCCTGCCGACGGAATTGGTTGGTTTAGGCCGTGCGGGCCGAGATCTTGACGGGATCCGCAAATGCATCCTCCACTCCGTTTATCAAGCGCAAGGTCAAGGCTGTTCCGCAGGCTTCATCGGCGTCGGCATCGGTGGCGACCGGACATCGGGTTATGAGCTTGCGAAAGATCAGCTATTCCGTGCGGTGGATGATGTGAATCCTAACGCAGAGCTCGCCAAATTGGAAGCTTATATACTGGAGTCTGCAAATAAACTCGGCATCGGCACAATGGGCTTCGGCGGCGAGGCGACATTACTAGGATGTAAAATCGGTGTCATGCACCGCATCCCGGCTAGCTTCTATGTTTCCGTTGCATACAATTGCTGGGCTTACCGCCGGATGGCTGTAGATCTCGACCCGGCAACAGGCTCCGTTACAAATTGGCATTATAATGAAGGTGAAAAGCTTTCATTCGAACAAGAGGAAGGACAAACCGAAGTGAAGCAGTCGTCCCGTGTTGTCGAACTGACTGCCCCAATTAGCGAAGAGCAGATCCGTGACCTGAAAGTCGGTGACGTCGTTAAAATCAGCGGCCGCATGTATACGGGACGTGATGCAATCCATAAGCATCTATCGGAGAATGACGCACCAGTAGACCTAGATGGCCAGGTCATCTACCATTGCGGTCCGGTCGTGTTGAAAAATGAGGATGGCGGATACGAAATCGTAGCGGCGGGACCGACGACATCGATTCGCGAAGAGCCATACCAAGGCGACATCATGAAGAAATTCGGAATCCGCGCCGTAATTGGAAAAGGCGGAATGGGACCAAAAACACTTGCCGCTCTGGAGGAACATGGCGGTGTGTATTTGAACGCAATCGGCGGAGCTGCACAATATTATGCAGACTGCATTAAAGCGGTCGAAGGCGTTGATCTTCTCCAATTCGGCATTCCAGAAGCGATGTGGCATTTGCGTGTTGAGGACTTTACAGCCGTCGTCACGATGGATTCACACGGAAACAGCCTGCACGCAGACGTAGATCAATCATCGCTTGAAAAACTATCCCAATTCAAAGAAAAGGTTTTCAGCTAATTCGCTTTCAAGCGGCACATCGATACTGGTGTGCCGTTTTTTTGTGTGGAGTTATAAGTTTCACATTTCCTCTGAACATGCTATACTACTAATTATAATTATTACAATGTCATAATGATTATCAATTCATTTAAAGAAACTGATATTGCTCTGCCAATACTAAACTTTTAACTTAAAGCAAATTAATGAAGATGAAACTCATTCTCAATGGGAGGTTAGTAAATGACAACACAAGCGAATGACTCAATGCGAAGCCCGGCTCATTGGACCGCTCATTTGGAGCTCGTTGCAGCAATTATTTCAGGAGTTTTGATTTTGGCTGCTTGGCTGATTGGAAAAGACGGATCACCCACGCTTTCCATATCCTTATATATTATTGCCTTCCTGATTGGCGGCTTCGCAAAAGCGAAAGAAGGTATTGAGGAAACGATTGCAGATAAGCAATTGAATGTAGAGATGCTGATGGTATTCGCAGCAATCGGCTCCGCCGTTATCGGTTATTGGGCTGAAGGAGCCATCCTGATTTTTATCTTTGCAATTAGCGGAGCCTTAGAGACGTATACGTTAAATAAAAGCCATAAGGAAATCTCGGCTTTAATGGAACTGCAGCCTGAAGTAGCGTTGCTCATCCAGGATGACGGATCAACAGTAAGTGTGGCTACCGCTTCCCTTTCTGTCGGCTCACGTATCCTTGTAAAACCGGGAGAGCGGATTCCGGTCGATGGCGTTATCATCCACGGTACGACTTCCGTCGATATGTCCGCCATCAATGGCGAATCGGTACCTGTCACAAAAGCAAAGGATGACGAATTATTCGCAGGCACTGTCAATATAAGCGGAGCCATTCAAGTCGAAATGACGAAGCCAAGTTCGGAAACGTTGTTCCAAAAAATCATCACGCTTGTCCAAAACGCACAAAGTGAAAAGTCGCCATCCCAGCAATTCATCGAAAAATTTGAAGGCACATACGTGAAAGTCGTCATTTTCACGGTTATCGTAATGATGTTTTTACCGCATTATCTATTCGACTGGGATTGGACGACGACATTTTACCGCGCCATTGTCCTGTTGGTCGTCGCCTCCCCTTGCGCGCTCGTTGCATCAATCATGCCTGCAACGTTGGCTGCCGTTTCAAACGGTGCAAAGAGAGGTGTCCTGTTTAAAGGAGGCATCCATTTGGAGCATCTTGGGTCATTAAAAGCAATCGCCTTCGACAAAACCGGTACATTGACTGCCGGGAAGCCGGTCGTGACCGATTTCATCATTCGTGAAAACGCGGATTCCGACAATGCTCTCGCCCTTCTTTCAAGCATAGAGGCACAATCGAATCACCCACTCGCAGTCGCGATCGTAAAATATGCCGAGGAGCGAGGAATTACCTGGAGGGAAAGCCCACAGATCGAGGACGTTCCTGGATATGGAATACGTGCATTCAGTAATTCCGGTGAAATTCTCGTCGGCAATCCGAAATTTGTCGGGACAAATTTGATTGATGAATTTCATGACGGAATCGTCCATAACCTTTCAAATGAAGGCAAGACAGTCGTTTCCATGAAAGATGCGGAAGGGATCCTCGCTGTCATCGCACTGAAAGATACGCTGCGACCTGAAGCATTCGGTGCGATCAAGGATTTGAAACAACTAGGAATCCAGTCGATCATGTTGACAGGTGACAACGAAAAGACTGCGAGAACGATTGCCAATGAAGCAGGATTGGACCGATACGTGGCGGAATGCCTGCCCGAAACGAAAGTGGAGGAACTGAAGAGGCTTCTGAAGGAACACGGAGAAGTCGGAATGGTAGGAGACGGCATCAATGACGCTCCCGCATTAGCGACAGCCACGTCAGGCATAGCGATGGGTGAAGGCACCGACGTTGCATTGGAAACGGCAGATGTTGTCCTCATGCAAAACGATCTGGCACGCATTTCCTACGCGGTGAAGGTTTCTAAAAAGTTGAACCGGATCGTGAAACAGAATGTTTTCTTTTCCGTCGCAGTCATCGCTATTTTGATCGTCTCCAATTTCATGCAAGTCGTAGATCTGCCGTTAGGCGTCATCGGCCATGAAGGAAGCACGATTCTCGTCATTTTGAATGGATTGCGGATGTTGAATAGAGTTGAATAATGACGAAAAAAGCAATGCATGTCAGCCGACTGCATTGCTTTTTTCTTTCGCTATTTTTGCCTGCTTCCGTTCCGTCATGACCGCGTTCAATTGTCCACCAAGCATTAAGATGATTGCGGAAAAATAGAGCCACATCATGAGGACGATAATTCCTCCGATACTTCCATACGTCTTTGAGTAATTTGCGAAGTTCCCAACGTAAAAGGAAAATGCCAGAGAAGTCAATATCCAACCCGCTGTTGCAAAAAACGCGCCAGGCATCGCACTTTTCAATCGGATTTTCAAATTCGGAACGACCCAGTAAAGTGCAGAAAATACAAGGAAGATCAGAATTGGAGGTATGACCCATCGCAAGCTACCCCAAAATCTCAGGAAGCCTTCCTCATTTCCAAAATAGGAGAATGCCAGAGTTCCGATCTGTTGACCGAATACCGATAACAATAGGGCTACAATCAATACGGCGATTAAAGCGACCGTGAATACGACGGACATTGCTCTTGCAACAAAGAACGATCTTGTTTCTTCAACATGATAAGACCGGTTCATTGCCTTAGTGAGAGCATTCATTCCTTTGGATGCCGACCATATCGTTGCCAAGGCCCCGATTGATAAGAGTCCCCCATTCCGGTTTTTCAGTATCTCCTCGAGCGTATTATGGATTAGTGTATAAACACTATCAGGCGCATAGTCCTTTATGAACAGGTACACCTGTGATTCATCGATGCTCAAGAATGGCAATAGTGTGATCAAGAAGATTAATAGAGGAAAAAGGGACAACAGGAAAAAGAAGGCCAACTGAGAACCTAATCCGGTGATATCCACCAGCTTGATTCTCACGAGGAGCTCCTTCCAAAATCCCTTCGACGTCGTAACATCGAATTTTTCCAAATCTCCATCCTTCACGTCATCCAGGAATTTCATGACACTGGAATTCGCCATGAATCCGCTCTTGTCCTCTTCGGATGGGTATGTTACTTTTTTCGGAGGTAACCGGTCTGTATGCTTCACATGCGACTCACTCCTTCCGGGGCTTATATCTTTTTTGCTTCCATACCTTCTTTCGACTCGTTCACAATCTCTTTGTATTCCTCTTTGGAATCAACAAAGGCGTCTTTCGTGCCGACAACCAGATCTTTCACTTGCGGGGTCAGCGTTTTTAGCTCTTCGACTTGATTTTTAATATATGCAGCATCACCTGAAAATTGTTCGTATATTGATAAGTACTTTTCTTTCTGTTGTTGCAGCTTATCTTTCAGTACATCCGGATTCTTTGAATAATATCCTACTTGCTCGATCATCGCACTTGATTTTCTCTTCACTTGGTAACGGGTGCTTCTATCGAACAAGCTTACAGCTCCGCCTACTAAGGCGCCCAACAAGATAAATCTTCCAAATTTGCTGTTTCCCACGTAATACCCTCCAATATCATTCTAATTTGCATATATCATTATACCCTTGGGACGAAAAAACAAACAATCTCTCCGAATCCACAAAAAAGTCTTGACTAATGGGAAGCAGTTAAGGCATATTAACCATAACACTACCAATATTCTTAATAGTCTAATGCATTAGGTAGTGATTACGGGAGGGAGTCGATAGACGAGGTGAATGTTTTCGTTTGAATAGTAATTCAGAGTCAAAAAGACAAACAAAACAGGGGGTAGTATGATGGAAGCAATCACAGGCTTTCTGGATAAGGCGAGTGGATTTATTTGGGGACCGCCGCTGCTTGTCCTACTTGTGGGAACGGGTATCTTTTTAACTGTAAGACTCGGATTTATCCAAGTTCGTTTATTGCCATATTCACTGAAACAAGTATTTTCCCGCAAACATGATAAAAAAGCTGAGGGTGATATTTCCCAGTTCCAGGCGTTGATGACTGCGATGGCCGCCACAGTCGGTGTAGGTAACATCGTCGGTGTCGCGACAGCGGTATACATGGGCGGTCCGGGAGCCGTCTTCTGGATGTGGCTCGCAGGTTTCTTCGGAATGGCTACAAAATACGGGGAAGCCATCCTTGCGGTCAAATACCGGGTAAAGGATTCCAAAGGTGAAATGGCCGGCGGACCGATGTACTATTTGGAACACGGTCTGAAGAAAAAATGGCTCGGTGTCGCATTCGCAATCTTTGGAGCGCTAGCTGCTTTCGGTATTGGGAATGGTACACAATCGAAAGCAGTTGCGGATGTCATGAATAGCACTTTCAATGTTCCGCATTTGGTTACTGGGATTGCCCTATTAATCTTCGGGGGCCTCGTCATCCTTGGAGGAATCAAATCAATCGGACGAGTTACTGCATTCTTCGTCCCGATAATGGCACTTTTCTACTTCATCGCTGGTGCGATTATTATGGTCATGAATATTAATCTAGTTCCTGAAGCATTTGCTACGATTTTCAAGTATGCATTTACAGGAGAGGCTGCTGCAGGCGGCGCAATTGGGGCTGCTATCCGTTTCGGGGTTGCCCGCGGACTCTTCTCGAATGAAGCTGGGCTCGGTTCAGCACCGATTGCGGCTGCTGCTGCAAGAACGGATATGCCTGGACGCCAAGCACTCATTTCCATGACACAAGTTTTCTTTGATACACTAGTCATCTGTTCAATTACTGGGGTCACAATCGTCATGTCGGGTCAATGGCAAGACAAATCGATTGACGCCGGTGCCTTGACTGCCCAGGCATTCGGAACATTCCTTGGGGATGCTGGTCCGATCATCGTCGCAATCGGCATCGTCTTCTTTGCAACGTCCACTATACTTGGATGGGGCTACTATGGAGAAAAATGCTTCCAATACCTTTTCCCTACAAACGGAGCAGTATTGGGCTACCGTATTGCCTTTGTAGCGTTCATCATTGTCGGATCTCTTGTATCCCTTGACATCGTTTGGCTTCTTGCAGACGTATTGAACGGTTTAATGGCGATTCCTAACTTGATCGGTCTTCTTGGATTGTCTGGCATCATCATCATGGAGACAAAACGATTCAAAGCGAAGATCATTGAAGAGAAAGAAGCTGAAAAAATGGGGAAACCAGCATCGGTTGACAGCAAGTAAGATTAATGTAATGATTAAATCCGATGCTAATGAAGGGCGGACTACATTATGGATCTATCTCAACCAACAGCTGAAAACGTAACGTATATGATTGAAAAGATCAAAGAGAAACTTCGTATGGTCAATGTGGATGCAATGAAAGCTGAAAACTTCAGCACTTCCCAGTATGAGGACTTGGTTTACATGTACGAGATGGTCATGAAAAGGGACACGATCACTCCGAATGAAATGCAAGCCATTGCAGCCGAACTTGGCTCATTACGCAAATGATGAAAAGCCGGTATGACAGGGGAAACCTGGCATACCGGCTTTTTCATTTAAAAAACAGGCGAAAGATATCTTTCACCCGTATATGCATTAATTATTCAACTGATGTCCCATCTTTTAAAACTAGAGGTTGGATAAGAACTTCAACCCGTCTGTTCTTGCTTCTTCCTTCGACAGTGTCATTTGAAGCGACGGGTTTATTTTCACCATACCCCTTCACGCTGAATAGCTGCGGATCCAATTTGTCATTGTTGACAATCGTCTTCAGGAAATTGATCGCCCGCATCATGCTAAGCTCCCAGTTCGAAGGGAATTCCGCGCTGTTGATTGGAATATCATCTGTGTGCCCTGTAATGACAATTTGACGGGGCTTATCAAATACCAGCAGATTGGCGATATCTTTTGATAAAGTTGCATATTGTGGCTTTATCGTCGCTTTTCCTGACTCGAACAGGATGCTGTCCCTGATCGTGATCAGCAGCCCTTCTTCCGTCAATTTCGTTTGGAATTGGTTTTCAAGCTCTTGAACCGCAATATACTCATCAAGTTTATCTTGGATTTCCTCGAGAGATTGCTGGTCCTCCAAGTAGGAAGAGTTTTCATTCTTCTCCCCTATACTGTCTTTCGGGATCGAAACCGGGGTCGGAGCACTACTATCCATTACACCCGTTCCCCCGTCAAAAATCTGGTTGAACACGGATGATAGCTGACTGAATTTGGCTTCATCCAATGAACTCGAAGCGAACAGGACGATAAACAATGCTAATAGCAACGTGAGAAGGTCCGCATAAGGCAAAAGCCAAGATTCATCCATATGCCCTTCGTCCTTGTTCTTCCTCTTACGTCTCCTCGACAACCTGTTCCGCCCCCTTGTCACTCGTATTTTTAGCTGCGAGCTTCCGACGTTCTTCCATTGACAAGTAAGACGCCAGTTTCTGTTCAATCACCCGTGGAGCTTCACCCTCGAGGACTGACAGAATGCCCTCGATCATCATCATCTTCTGGCGCACTTCCTCTTTCGATTTCCGTTGCAATTTATTGGCGAAAGGATGCCAAAGTACATAACCTGTGAAAATCCCGAGCAACGTCGCGATGAATGCCGCGGAAATGGCATGTCCGAGTGCATCGATGTCATTCATGTTCTTCAATGCGGCTATTAATCCGACAACAGCTCCCAACACACCAAGTGTCGGCGCATAAGTACCTGCTTGTGAAAAAATGAGTGCACCTGCCGAATGCCGATCCTCCATGGCTTCCACCTCTTCAGTAAGTACATCACGGATGTAATCGGCATTTTGTCCATCGATTGCCAATCCAAGCCCATTTTTCAGAAATGGGTCAATAATTTCATCTGACTTGGCTTCCAAAGATAATAAGCCTTCACGCCTTGCGACATCCGCCCAACCCGAAAACATCTTGATTAAATCCGAATCCGCCGTCAACTGCTGTTCTTTAAAAATAATGCCGAACAGCTTAGGAACCCGTTTGATCTCCTTCATCGGGAATGCGATGACTACTGCTGCCGCAGTCCCTACAATAATTATGAGGATTGCGGCTATATTTAACAGACTATCCGGTGTAACGCCTTTCATCGCCATACCGACAAAAAGCGCCACTACTCCGAGGATAAGTCCAACAATCGTTGATAAATCCATATCAGTACCTCCATGTCCTATCAGTCTACTTCTTCTTATTTCGACATATTCCCTTCTTTCTTTAGTAATCTTGAATAATAAATATGGCCTCAAATTGAATTGTCACCTATAGTACACATATTCCGGCAGTATAGATTACTATGGATTTTCGAATTTTTCCCTTTGCCTGTTTTCTGACACTAGAGTACTATGAATACATACGGACCAAGGAGGTTGTTTAGTTGTCGACATTTGAAAAGAAGTTGGAGAATTATGCAAAACTGATTGTGGAAGTCGGGGCGAATATCCAAAAGGACCAGACGCTCTTCATCAGCGCTTCCATTGAAACTGCCCCACTTGTCAGAATGGTGGTTGACAAGGCTTATACAGCCGGCGCAAGACACGTCATCGTCGATTGGGCCGATGAGGAACTGATTAAAATTCGCTATAACAAGGCGCCTGCCGAATCATTCTCGGATTTCCCGGAATGGAAAGTGATGGAGCGCGAAAAACTGGCGGAAGGCGGTGCAGCTTTCGTAAGCATCGTGTCTCAAAGTCCTGACTTGCTAAAAGGAGTGGACCCTTCCCGCATAGCAGACGTCCAAAAAGCAAGCGGAAAAGCGCTCAGCAATTACCGGAAAATGATGATGGCCGATCGCTTCAGCTGGTCAGTCGTCGCGGCTCCTTCAAAGGCATGGGCTGCAAAAGTCTTTCCGGAGCTGGATGAATCCGAACAAGTCCCCGCACTCTGGGAAGCCATCTTCAAAGCGGTTCGGGCAGATCAGGAAGATCCAGTAGGCGCTTGGAAGGAACTTGATCGTACTCTGATAGAAAAAGCCGATTATCTGACTGAAAAAGCATATGCCAAACTTCATTACAAGGCACCTGGCACTGAATTAACGATTGAATTGCCAAAAGGGCATCTCTGGATTGGCGGCGGTAGTGTGAATGTCGATGGTAATGCATTCATGGCCAATATGCCAACTGAGGAAGTATTTACAGTCCCACATAAGACAGGCGTGAACGGATACGTCAAAAACACGAAGCCGCTCAGCTACGGCGGCAATATCATCGATGATTTTACAATCACTTTCAAGGACGGACGGATTACAGAAGTGAGCGCGGTTCAAGGTGAGGAAGTCCTCCAACATCTGATCGATACAGATGAAGGGGCCAAGCATCTCGGAGAAGTCGCACTTGTTCCGCATGCGTCGCCAATTTCCGAGTCCGGACTTCTCTTCTACAATACATTGTTCGATGAAAATGCATCGAATCATCTTGCAATCGGCAGTGCCTATTCCTTCTGTCTGGAAGGCGGTAAAACGATGTCGACGGAAGAGTTGGAAGAACATGGATTGAACCAAAGCATCACACATGTCGACTTCATGATCGGCTCGGAGGAAATGGATATTGATGGAGAGTTGGCGGACGGAACAATCGAACCTATCTTCCGCAGTGGAAACTGGGCATTCTGACTTCGGACACAATTTAGTAATAGAATTGAATCTGCTCTTTAATTATTCCAGGAATGTAGTATAATGAATGTACACTAACATTTATTGTAGGGAGGGGTCTCATCATGGGCTTGATGTTTACTACAGTTATCGGTTACACAATTGTACTTGGTATAGCAGCATTTTTCACAATGCATTTTCTCGGGAAGGCTCTCAATTCTGCCGATGCAGAAATAATTGATCCAAAACCGGAAGTAAAATAAATAAATCAAAGAGTTGCCACTTGGCAGCTCTTTTCTTTTTCTGTACACTACTTACTATAGTTTGAATGTATCTTAAAAAGAGATGTTTCAGCTCTTTAAATCCCAATTGAAAAATGGAGGGGCCTCATCATGACACTATTGTCTGAAATCATTGCGTACAATAAAGAATTTGTAAACGAAAAGAAATATGAAGAGTACGCCACTACAAAATTCCCCGATAAGAAAATTGTCATCTTGACTTGTATGGACACAAGGCTGACAGAACTTCTCCCAAAAGCGATGAACCTACGGAACGGCGATGCGAAGATCATCAAAAGCGCCGGCGCTATCGTCACTCATCCTTTTGGCGGGATCATGAGGAGCATCATAATCGCCTTATATGAATTGCAGGCCGATGAAGTTTATATTATCGGGCATCACGACTGTGGAATGAGCTCAATCGACACCAAACAGATCATCGGCAAGATGGTTGATCGTGGAGTAGACAAAAATCTGTTTAAAACGTTACAATACTCAGGCATCAATATGAAAGAATGGCTGCGCGGCTTCAATGATGTCACTGAAAGCGTAAAAAGAAGTGTGGACCAAGTGCGGAATCACCCACTTATGGACCGCAAAGTGGCTGTGCACGGCCTCGTCGCCCACCCCGACACAGGTCTATTGGATATCATCGTCGACGGATACGATGCAATCGACGAAAACTGACACGTGGAATTACTTATTACCCGGGAAATAGACAAAAACCGATTCTTCAAGGGAAGAATCGGCTTTTTAATTGTGCTCTTAGTTTCCGCCAGGCGGCCTTACCCTTTCAATAGTCGTCCGCCAAGCAGGCATACATATAATGATCTTCCCAACAACCGTTAATGTACAAAAGTTTTCTCAGCAATCCTTCACGGATAAAACCGGCATTCTCCAGCACTCTGACGGAACCGGCATTACGGGGAGAGACAAATGCCTCCACCCGATGCAGTGAAACTGTTTCGAATGCGAATTCTGTAACGATTCTCACCGCTTCTGTCGCAAGACCTCTCCCCGTTTCCCGTTCGTCGATTGAATAACCAACGAAGCCACTTGAAAACGGCAGCCTTTTAATACTGTATAACGATATATGACCGATCAACCTGCTTGTTTCGGCGTCAAATATTCCAAAGTTATATTCGCGCCGATCTCTCATTTGATAAATGGATTCCCTTATCTTATCCCGCTGGACAGAAACCGTATAGTAGCTCGATTCATGACGAGGCTCAAAGACCGTCCAATAGTCCCGATTCGCTTTGAGCAGCTGGGTGAATATAGCAGCATCGTCTTCTGTCAATATACGTAAATAACAAGTTCGCCCTTCAAGCAGAATCAATGCGTCTTCACCTTTCTTCGGCAGCTATTTTTAAAAATTCTTCTACGTCTTTCACACATAACGCCACACCTTTTGCCCAGAATTCCTCTTTTGTTATATCTTCCCCGAGATGCTTCATCGCAAGATCCTCGACAGACATGATGGCCGTGTCGCGCAGTAGAGCTATATATTTCTGTTCAAACGATTCCCCTTCTTCAATGGCTTCGGCATAAATGCTCAATGAGAACAGGTATCCGAATGTATACGGGAAGTTATAGAATGGTGTCCCTGTAATATAAAAGTGCAGCTTCGAAGCCCAGAAGTGCGGATGAACTGTATCAAGAGCTCCTCCATATGCTTCTTTTTGCGCTTCTGCCATCAACTCATTCAATCTCGCAGCAGGAACTACTCCATTTTTCCTTTCCTCGTAAAAACGCGTCTCGAACAGGAAGCGTGCATGGATATTCATGAAGAATGCCACACTGCGCTGAACTTTATCCTCAAGCAATGCAAGTTTCTCCTCTTCCGTTTCCGCCGACTTGACGGAAGCGTCCGCGACAATCATTTCAGCGAAAGTGGAAGCCGTTTCTGCAACGCCCATTGCGTATTGCCGATTCATATAATGGACTGGTCGCAATGCGTACGAATGGAACGCATGACCCAGTTCATGCGCCAACGTTGCCACATTGGACATGGAGCCGCTATACGTCATGAAGATGCGGGATTGTTCTGAAACCGGCATGCCCGTACAGAATCCTCCCGGACGTTTATCCGCACGGTCTTCAGCTTCGATCCAGCTATCTTCAAATGCTTTCCTCGAAAATGACTCCAGTTCCGGACCGAATTTGCCGAAGTGCTCCAAGATGAATTCAGCGCCTTCCTGGAACGGCATTTCCTTCGTGGATGAAGTGACGGGTGCATCTAAATCATACCAATTCATATTTTCATTTCCTAATAGTTCGGCTTTCCGCTTCAGATATTCTACAAATGGGGCTTTATTGGCACTGATAGCCCCCCACATTGCGTCGAGCGTCTCTTGGCTCATCCGATTCCGCATGAGAGGCTCTTTCAGAACGGACTCCCAGCCGCGCTTCTTATAGACAGCCAAGCGGAATCCAGCAAGGTGGTTCAATGTTGAGGCAAAGAAATCCTCTTTCGCGCCCCACGCCTCTTCGAGTTTTTCGAACGCTTCCTTGCGTACTGCGACATTTGCATGGGAACTTAAATTATTCGCCTGGCCAACGGAAAGTTTCTTCTCTTCTCCGTCAACTGTCATTTCAATTGTAATGTCCCCTACAAGCTGATCGTATAATTGACCCCATCCTTGGTAGCCATCGACACTTAACGCAGTGATAAGGCTTTCTTCCTCCTCGGACAGTTTCATTTGAACTTCTTCGCGCCATTCTTGTAGAATAAAATTGAATTGGACAAGTTGCTCTGTCGCCAACAAGTCTTTCCAAACATTATCCTCGGTCTTAGCAACAGCTTGTTTGATCTTCAAAATGGCAGTCTGGAATCGCGCTCCCAGCGAGGCAACTTCAGCCTGTAGAAGAAGCGCTTTTTTATCTTTCGTATTCGCGGCGATGAAACATCCGATGACTGCTCCCGCTTCCCTTAGATTTTTCGAAGTGTTTTTGATTTCATCAATTACATGAAGAATTTGATCCGCATTTTCCACAGTTGTAGGTGTTCGTGTGGCAGCTGCAAGGTTTTCCAGTTCACTAATCTGATTTTTCACTTCATCTAGGTGAGTACGAAGCTCCTCCGAACCGCTGCCGCCCTTGAAAAATACTTCTAAATCCCAAACTTGTGAATATGTTTTTGTCGTAGTCAATGAAAGTCCCCCTAATCATTCGGAAAATTGTAATTAAAACATATTTTTATTATACCATGAATCTTCGAGATTCGAAATAATGGATTTGTGACGGAAACTTCATACTTTCCTTCGCACAGTTCCCTATTCCTATGTATACTGTTCAGAGGGAGGATGTACTATGTCAAGAATACTTCTAATGACCCTGTCACTATGCACAGTCATACTATTAAATATAACCGCAAGCTTCTACTCATTGAATGGAAACACAACAGGCGAAATCACAAGTCGGCTTCCGTTGTTATTCTTACCGGCAAACTATGTATTGATCATCTGTTGGTTGCTCTATATCATGATCTTTTTCTGGATTTTCAATTTCAAAAAGACTTTCCACAAGATGAGCTCCGCACATCGAAACCGCGTCACTTTCCTTTTCGTAGTAAGTTGCCTTTTGCATATTGCTTGGATTTCCCTTTGGCACTTCGGATTTTTCACTGGAACGGTCATTACGAAAATAGTTTTGCTTATTGTGCTGCTCACTCTATATGTTACTTTCCCAAAAATGGATAATCGAATGCTAGGCAGAGTGCCATTCAGTCTGCTAACTGGATGGATCTTCATTACAACTGTCTCGAATATCAGTTATTTTCTAATGATCCATGGTTGGACTGGGTTCGGGTTAAGTGATCCTTTATGGGCCGTTATCTTTTTAACGATTTCCACGGCGTTTGCTTTACATTTTATGTACCACTACAAGGATTATGTGATGAATCTTGTATTTGTTTGGGCGTTTATCGGGATTGCCGTCAAGAATGGTACGGAGGAGCTGTTCATATCCGCAGCAGCCATCTTTTTATCCGCCGTCATCATCGCATGCATCTTCCTGTTTTCAAGCAGACGTACGCATTAAAAAATAGCAGGAGCATGATGACACATGCCCCTGCTATTTTTATGTTCTTTGAATAAGTCTAGGCGCGGATGTGAAAAGAACAACCGCTACGATTGCACACAATATGATGGATGGAATCATATAGGATCCATTGTATACCAAGGAGTACAACCAAGCCGGCTGGTCTCCGGCATATTCAGCGAAAAACACCATACCGCCAATAAAGTGGGCCAAGTACCGAAGAAGGCCGCCCAACACCGTCCCGACAATTATTGATGCAGCCATCGAGCCTTTGCGTCCAGCCGCTTTGCTATTAATAAGCCATCTGAGTGTGGACGCCGCCAATCCAACAACCGTGTATGCGACAAAATAATCTAAAGCGCCTTGCACGGGGTGGATGATATAGCCCCCTATCACAGCTTGCAGGAGACCCGATATCAATCCGGTCAATAAACCGCCAGAAACTCCCCATCGATATGCCATCAAGATGATCGGCAACATTGATAAGGTGACGGACCCGCCTTGAGGCATTTTAAATAGCGTCAAGTTATCCAATACAAACGATAAAGCTCCTAGAATGGCAACCTCCAACATTAATTGAAGTCTTTTGCGATCCAATTGTAATTCCCCCTTTTTTTAGTCGAAGGGATACGGAATGAAAAAATCGGTTTGTCTGCCTTGACAAGGCATCACTACTAGCCTGCACGTTTGAATTATGCCGAACATGGCTACGGTTAGTAAACAGCTTCAAAAATTTTTTGCAACAAAAAAACGACCTCCCGGATAGAACCGAGACATCGATCATTGTCAGTTTCCATCCACATCCCTACGCAAGCATGAACTTACAGGTTCGAAGGGTCAGGACGAATGTCCAATCTCAGCCGTTAGGCACCCCTTGTGGTCATGTAATTCAATTGTCGTATCCATTGTATATGTTACAGTACTTATAAGCAAGATGAATTGTAAACTACTTATTAGAAATTGAGGGAGGTAAGCCCATGACCAATAATAAACTATTATCAGCTCTCTGTTATTTCAGCATCTTCTTTTCACCGCTTCTGCTGCCTGCAATCGTCTTTTTTGTCACTGATGACCATGATGTGAAAGGGCATGCGAAACGTTCGCTAATCTCGCACCTTATACCAGTTGTGCTTCTCATTGCCGGCTTCGTCCTGTTTACGTTTTCGATGATTTCCTACGAATCGAGAATGCACACAATGTTGACGGGGCAATTCGACTTTTGGGGACTGGCCCCTTTCCTGTTCATGCTCATCTATGGACTGCTGTTTTTAATCGTCGTCATCTGGAATGTCTACCACGGCGTTAAAGTATTGAAATGATAGGGATGAAAGGAATATGAGCTAAATCAATGTGGATGGATTGTCAATGCTCTAGCCTGCTACAAATACCATTGCTTTCCGTTCCGATCGGACGCTTTCCGCGGGCACGGCTTCAGCCTCCTCACTACGCTTCACTTCGTTGCGGGGTCTTCAGCTCGCGCTGTTCCCGCTGGAGTCGCCGATCTCCACTCCAATCAATTGGAGTATCCTTAAATTTTCAGCTGCAAGGCAACAGTAAAGACATGAAAAGGTAATTCTTATTGCAGGCTCTGTTAAGAATCATTATTGATTAATATTGAAAAAGGACATATTTAGGGTCAATTTTTATTCGAACGCGACCGTGCGTTAAATATTTCAGGTTAATACTTTATAGTAATAGCCAATGTTCCCCATTGTTTTTCCTGTTCTGGAGTATATATTTCATAGGTTCCTTCTACCATATCTCTCATTGACCAACCTTCACAATCAAAATCTCGAAACGGAATATCTTCATACATTTGTTCAAATGTATCGTATTTTCTTAAATCCGTAACTTGTACCTTCAATGTTTCATTTCCTTCAGGCACCTTTATAAATTCGATACTATCACCAACTTTAATTCCCCTTCGCCTCTCATCGTTTAAACGGACCTCTACCGTCTTTTTCCCTTCTCTAATTGCATTAAAATACTCTCCGTACAATCCCATTTTATGCACTCTTTTATTCACCCCTATTTTGCACTTCAATTAATAACCTAATCCATTAACCGCATTTTGTATTTCGCTGTCTATTTCACTATTGAGATCCATTTCATACACATAAAAAAGAACCTATAGTTGAACAAGAAAAAAGAGCCACGGAAGAAGCCCACCAGTCTTCTTGTAAAGCAGCGGTTGTTAATGCAATAACTTTTTAATCAGGAGCTAATGAAATAGGCTAGTATTGGAAGTAAGATTATTATAAATACACTTTGGATAAATGTAACAGTGATATCTTTCTTCCAACTATTATTTAAACGGAAAGCCATTCTTTGAAATAAAAGTAAAACTATCCACAAACATAATAAAGCAACAATAATCGAACTAAAATTACTGTAAAAGTCATTGTACAATTAAACCACCCCCTATCCCCATATTTGAATTAAGGTACCCTTTCCGTGCAACAACTTACTTATATCAACATATTCAACGCAATCAAAAAAAATCTTCTACGTAAACTAACCTGATACGTTATTTTAAGTATTCAACAAAAAAGGACATAAATCCTTTAATGGATTTACGGCCTCGTTAGCTAAGTAAACATTACCTATCTGGTCCAGCATTACTTTCAGCCACTTTAAAGTTATCCTCAGCCGGAACTGATTTAATAAAAACTGAAAACCAACTAGGATAGGCATACGTTTATTTACGAGCGAATAATTATGTTATAATCAGATGGTAAATTACGTTTCAAAGAAGGGACCTGTAAATCATGATTGTAAAGAACAACGAAGAGATCGAAGCTTTGAAAAAGATCGGTCGCATCGTCGCAGAGGTGCGGGAAGCGATGAAAGCGGCGACTGTTCCTGGTGTTACGACAAAAGAGATTGATGAACTCGGAGGACGACTTCTTGCTGAGCGCGGAGCTGTATCCGCACCGATTGACCAATATGAGTTCCCGGGCTATACATGCATCAGTGTCAATCATGAAGTTGCCCACGGCATTCCGGGTTCACGTGTGATTCAAGACGGCGACCTTGTTAATATCGATGTGTCCGCGTCATTTGGCGGATACTTTGCCGATACCGGCATTTCATTCGTCGTCGGTGCATCCGATGAAAAGAAGCAACTGCTTTGCGACGTGGCAAAACAAGCTTTTGACCGTGCTATGACAAAAGTGAGAGCAGGTTCTAGTTTGAACCAGATCGGGAAGGCAGTCGAGCGGGAAGCGAAGGATAACGGCCTGAAAGTCATAAAGAACTTGACTGGGCACGGAATCGGAACATCTTTGCACGAAGAACCTCAGCATATTCTTAATTATTATGACGCATGGGATAAAACATTGATGAAAGAAGGCATGGTGCTGGCGGTCGAGCCGTTCATCTCCGAAAAAGCCGAGCATATCATTGAACTTGGAGACGGATGGACCTTCGTCACTCCGGATAAATCCCTCGTCGCTCAAATTGAACATACAATTATTGTCACAAAAGACGAACCCATTATTCTTACCCAGTTATAAGAAAAGGGGCTGTCCAGAAAGTCGATGGATTGACTTTCTGGCAGCCCCTTTTGCATGGGGTTGAACTATATGCTCACTTGATGAGGTTTATGATCACTTACCTGGATTTATGATCACTCGCCAAGTTTTATGATCACTTATCCGGGCTAATAATCACTCCCACAGACGAAATAGGGCTGTCCAGAAAGTCAGTAAAAACAAACTTTCTGGACAGCCCTTGCCTTATTTCTTCTTCGGTTTATTTACTTCTTTCTGACTGCCTACCGTCTTCGAATTCCCTTCGGTCAACTTCCCTTTATACCAGACCTTTTGGACAGGCTTGAATCCTTTTGAAAGCTTCCTGTACGTCCGTTCTTCAGGATATGAAAGCAATGTAAGCACTTCCCCGTCCTCTCCTGCACGTCCTGTCCGTCCTGAACGATGCAGGTATTGTTCCACCGTATGAGGGACATCGACGTGGATGACATGGGTCAGTCCTTGTATATCCAATCCTCTGGCAGCTAGATCGGTTGCTATTAAAATCCGGATTTCACCTTTCCGGAAGTTTTCCAATGTGTCCTGCCTTTCGAATTTCGTCATTGAAGAGTAGAGGACCGCAACCGGTGCTTCATTATATTGCAGCTTCATTTCCTTCATTCGAAGCTGATCTACATTATTCATAAAAGCAAGCGCCCTTATTGAGGGCAAGTGTGCTAGACCCCGAAGAAGGTTTGTTTTATCCCGGGCTTCCGTCTTCACAAATGAATGGACCACTTTGCCTGACAACGGCATATCTTCGACAGAGACATGCAAACGGATTGGATCATTCATCAATTTTTTCGCGACGAGTTCAATTTCGTCCGTGATTGTGGCGGAAACGACAGCAACTTGACGTTCCGGATTCGCTGCTTCAATCAAATCCTTCACGATGACACGGTGATCCCGTGCTAATAGCTGATCGCCTTCATCCAGCACGATGTAACGGATGTCATGCATTTTCAAACGCTTCGCTTTTACAAGCTCGACGAGACGTCCCGGAGTTCCGACAACGATCGTCGGCTTCTTTTTCAAACGTTCGATCTGCCGTTGCATGTTCGCCCCGCCGATCAGTTGGGTAACGGTAATATCCGTACCTTCCACCCATTCGCGGATGACATTGACGATCTGCATCGACAACTCCTGGGAAGGTGCCATGATCAACGCTTGTGTCTGCATCTTCTTCCCGTCCACCTGTTGGAGGATAGGCAAGACATACGCAAGCGTCTTCCCGGTTCCGGTCGGTGATTCCGCGACGACATCCCGGCCATTCAATAATTCCGGGATCATTTGCGATTGGATCGGTGTTTCCCTTTCAAACTTCCACTTATTCTTAATAGTATCGTCCATTTTTTCCAAGAAGGACATTCTCATCCCTGCTTTCCCTATTCCTTATCTTATAATGGACCGAATTCGAGTTTCTTTCAAGTCAGGGCTTTCTCCTTGCACGCGCAGACTGTTCAAATGCGTATGCATAGCCAATCAGATCCGGTTCGGAAAACGCCTTGCCGCATAGCGTAATGCAAAAAGGTTCGCCTTCTTTAGTGAAGGACGATGGGACCGTAACAGCCGGATACCCTGCCGCTGCACTGAAACTGCAACCATGATCCTGCGGGAACACGAGAACATCGATATTATGCTCGTCGAAAGCCCTATCAAGAGCCAGTTCCCCCGCCAAATGACGGTTTCGCAACAATGCTTCAATATACTCCGGCTCGGTCAAAGTTCCACTCGTCCGGTCCACTTTTTCAAGCATCACTTGACCGAACTTCAACGTCTCTTCCGGATGTTCCTTATTGAATTGGATAATATCGGATAACGTACGAATCGGATTTGTCGGTGACGTTTTACCAAGATACCCATTCAATGCAGCTTTGAATTCATACAGGAGGACATCGTACCCCAGATCGTCTTCCATAGTCCCTAGGTCGATATCATCGACTAGTTCTGCTCCTAATGATTCGAGTCGTCGGAGAGCTTCTTCGAACTTCTCTTTCCTCTCCGCCGAAATCTCACGGACGAAAATCGATCGGGCAATTCCAATTCTTTTCCCCTTAAGTGCTTCGGTATCGCACAAGGAAAGCCAATCGATTCCATTGAAACGTTCAGCTTCCTTCGTCACTGGATCGGCTTCATCGTACCCTACAAGTAAACCGAATGTGATAGCCGCGTCTTCCACAGTCCGCGCCATTGGTCCTGGTGTATCCTGGGTGAATGAAAGCGGAATGACGCCGCTTCTGCTGATAGATCCAACAGTTGGTTTGATGCCGACGAGCGCGTTTTGCGCTGATGGATTGATGATAGATCCACTTGTTTCCGTTCCGATGGAGACTGCTGCCATATTGGCTGCCACAGCAGCTGCTGCGCCGGAGCTCGATCCTCCCACATCAAAAAGGCCATACGGATTATTCACTTGCCCACCGCGAGAACTCCATCCATTCCTCATTTTATCCGACATGAAGTTCGCCCATTCTGTCATATTCGTCTTGCCTAAAATGACAGCGCCCGCTTCCCGGAGTTTCTTCACTAAAAATGCGTCTTCTTCAGCATAATGGTCTTTCATTGCCAATGATCCGCAGCTAGTATGCATGCCGTCTCCAGTGTCCATATTGTCCTTCAACAGCACAGGGATGCCGTGCAACAGTGAACGTACTACGCCTCTGCGCCGTTCCTCATCAAGCGACCTGGCAATTTGGAGAGCTTGAGGATTCAGTTCCAATATGGCATTTATATTTAAGTCTTTCTTTGAAATTATATCCATATACATGACGGTCAATTCTTCTGATGTAGTATGACCGGACTCCATTCTTCCCTGCATTTGCTGGATAGTCGCTTCTTCCAGCCATCCATGCCGCATTTCATCCAATTTCACTTTCAAGTAAATCCCCCCAACGTCAGTTTACTCTGCCTTCATTGTATACTGTTTCATTAACTCATATAAAGATAGTTGATATAATTGTTTTCCATTAATTTTAAAGACGCCTTCCTTGACAAGGCTTTCAATTATTTTATCCCTTTTGTTCTCGATCACGGGATTCTCTGGCTTTCTCATGGTGTTAATTCCTCCTAAATTGTTAGCTATCATCTATTCCTCTTTCACGGGAACTGTAAACTATGAAGAAGTAACCAAAAAACCCCGATGCGCTAAACGCAACGGGGAGATTTCATGACCATCTATTGTTTTTATATTTCCGATAGTAATTGATTTGCCTCATAAAAAGATACAATTTCCTTTTGAAGCTTTTGTCTCTCTTGTAAAACAACGGATTGGCATATTTGCCTGCTCTTATCAGCTGATCGATTTCTTTACGTACTTTGGCATTGTCAACAAATTTCCTCAGGACGATTTTCGGAACGACGGTGAATAGGAACTTTTCGTCCAAGAGCGTCAACGGCTTTTCGACTCCATAAATAAGGTCATCGACAAAATTCTTCGCCAGGTTATGTCCGCATGAAGTGATGTAATAACTTGAGCGTCCTTGTCGGATATTCACTTCGAACACTTTGAACTTTTTATCGCGATGATCGTATTTCAAATCGAAGTTCGCGTAGCCGACGTAGTTGAGCGCCTCCAAGAACCCTTTCAGTTTCAGCATCATCTCTTCATTATACCGGGTGATTACCGCTGTATAATTGCCGATCGCAGTCAAGGTATGCTCCTGCAAAACGACTTGTCCGAACGTGATCAGCTCGGATTTGCCTTTGCTGTTAATGTAGAAAACGGAATCCCACATATATGTATCGTCGCCCGGGATGAAGTCCTGGATGATCAAGTCGTCACGATAACCACTGTTCTTAATTGTCTTGATGACTTGTTGGATTTCTTCATAAGAATCGACTTTATACACTTTCTGCATGCCTTCAAAAGGATGCTTGTAATATTGCACGCCGTTGCTTGGTTTGATGATAACAGGGAACATGACTTCTTCATCGAAACTGTCGTCTGTTTCACATGAATGGAAATATGTAGCTGGTGTATCAATCCCATGCTCTGCGCAAAGCTGGTAGAAATTTTTCTTAACAAGCAGATTATTCATCAATTCTTCGTCAATATAATTGAATACGAAATCCCGCTTGAGCGCTTCACGGCTTTCGATAATCATGCGGACATATAAATCATTCGTTCCGATGAGCAACATCTTTTTCCCTTGCGTCTTATATTTTGCTGCAACTTGTTTTAAGAAGCGAACGAACTCGTCCTTTTCCCCCAAGTTCGGATTTAACTCGATTGCACCTGGAATCGTACTTAAACTTGTGAAAGATAAAGGCTCCTTCCCGACGAGAATCGGATTGATTCCGTAGGCCTCGTGAAAAGATATTGCCATATTGTATGCATTGATATCAGTCCCTACAATGATCGGGATAAACGGATGGTTTGTCATAGTTTCCTCCAACATGTTTTCTCTATCTAAGTGTAGGGGTACTGATTTTCGATGTCAATCAACCGGGGCCAAACTTCCATTTATTTCACCAATGATCCGGCGCCGACCCGTTCCCAAATATGCCAAGGATGCTCGGCTGGCGGATTGGAAGTGAAGGTAAGTATCTCTTTCGTCGTCGGATGCGGGAAGGAAAGAGTATGTGCCCATAAAGCAATCTGCTGCCCAGGCCGGTTCACATGCTGACCGTATTTCTGATCCCCGTACAGTGGCGCGCCTGATGTTGCCATCTGTACCCGGATCTGATGCGACCTGCCTGTATGGAGCCGGATTGCGAGCAGACTCATCCCATCCTTCCTGTCAATTGTTTCATAATGGAGAATGGCTTTCTTTGCGTCCGGGTGGGATGCGTCAACAGCATGGACCTTGTTTTTTTTCGTGTCCTTCCATAGGTAATGCTCCAATTGGCCCGCATCACCTAAGCTGCCCCTGACAACAGCCAAGTACGCCCTCTCCATTTCCCTTTTCCGCAGTACGTCGGAAAGTCGGGACGCGGCCTTTGACGTTTTTGCGAATACAAGGACGCCGCCTACCGGACGGTCCAACCGATGCACAAGACCTAAATAGACATTCCCCGGCTTCTGATGCCGCTTCTTCAAATCCGCTTTCAATAATGTTAAAAGATCATCATCTCCGCTGTCATCACCCTGTACAGGCAAATTAACTGGCTTCTCAACAACGAGCAAATGATTATCTTCATATAAAATGCTTATGATCAATCTTCACAGTTCCTCTCAATAGTAGTGATGGACAAATTTCAGTATAGACCGATTTACTCTATATTCCAGATCGTCTCCATTCCGTCTATTATACTATATTCCTCCCATCATTTCCGCTAAAAGTGGGAATTGAATGGTGGGAATAAAAAACAACAAAAGCGTAGGGCGCTCGCTAACTGCTCGTAACGCTACGCTTTTACTCGCAAAAGCTGTTCTTCGTGACAGCTCTAGCTGCGACAGGCATAAGGCGGATCTGCGAAACGGCGTCTTTTGCCGTGTAGCTGAGCCGACTTATGACCCGAGCAGCTAGCGCCCGGAGTCTAGACGAAAAAAAAGCCGAAAATCGCTTTTCGGCTTTTTCTCATCCATCTATTCCTGTACCAAGTAGATCGGTTCTTCTGTCGGCCATTTTGAAAAGTCCGAGATGATGCCGTCAACGCCGAATCTTTGTGCTTTCGACACTAACCTTTTGTCTTTTTTTGACCAGACGAGAACTTTAGTATCTCTTTCATGAATATTATCCACCATCTTTTTGCTTAAGAAGGACACGTTGAAATTGATATACGATGCAAATGATGTCAATTCATCTAATCTCTTCGCAGATAATAACGATTCGGAAGGATGAACCAAGATTGCCACGTCAACCTCCGGCAATAAAGTATGTATTTTCTTCATGGAATCGACATCGAATGATTGGATGATGATTGAACTGATATCATTATAATCCGTCAATAGCGAAACGACCTTTTCTTCTATCCCCGGATAGGACTGCGGATTTTTCAGTTCGATTAATAATCCGACCTGGTCATAGAATTCTTCCATCAATTCGTTGAGCGTCAAAATCGGTTCGCCTTGGAACTCAACACCAAATGCCCCTCCTGCATCCAATGCTTTCAACTCATCCAATGTCATATCCTTGATGTATCCGCTTCCATTTGTTGTACGGTCGATTTTATCATCATGCATGATAATGAGCTCACCATCCTTAGAAAGATGGACATCACATTCCAAGTAATCAGCACGGAGTTCGACTGCCTTATGGAAAGCGGAGCGGGTATTTTCAGGAGCAAAACCGGAGGCGCCCCTATGAGCAATACTAAGCAAGTTAGGATTATGAACCCTTTTCGTCTGGTCGTTAAAGCCGACTAGGAGAAATAGGCATGCACTAATGATCGCGATGCAAACAATATTATGTCTTCTCACATGAATCCCCCGCATTCTCTCATCGGATTATTACTGTCTACTTATCTAATATCCGAATTATCTTTCTATTATATTATCATAAGTTATTAGTCTTGAATACCCTTATATTCGTAATAAGCTGAAAGTATTACACTTTTTTCGCAAATATCTGTTTTATCATTCTATGCGCTTGCATAGTAAAGCAATGGTAGTAATGATTGGTTGAGAAAGATTTCACTGATCCTGAAAGGCCAATTCTAAAAATGGTATACTATTCTTACTTGTTAGGAGGCCGATAGAATGGAGTTCGAAAAATACCTCGAGCGTTTTAATGCATCACATGACAACATACCTTCCCTGCAGCAGTTGTCTGAACTGCAACGTCTGCATATGACCAAAATTCCATTTGAAAATCTCGATGTCATCCGCAGTGTACCGATCTATTTAAATTTGAACACGATTTACGATAAAATCGTACTTCGGAATCGTGGTGGCTATTGCTATGAATTGAACGGTCTATTTCATTGGCTTTTGAGACAGCTAGGATACGACGCTTCCCTCGTCTCCGCCACTGTATACCGGCCGAATGGACAGTGGGCGAAGCCTGAAACGCATGCCGCCATTATCGTCCAATTGGATGAACCCTATCTGGTCGACGTCGGATTCGGGGATTCCACTATCCTTCCAATTCCATTGAACGGGAGCCCGCAAACAGACGTCAGTGGAACTTATGCGGTACAGCAATCCAGTAAGGATGTTTTTGATTTGATTAGAACTCGGAACGGGGACTCCCGACCACTGTACCGATTTACCACAATTGAAAAGCAGCTTTCCGACTTCCATGAAGGATGTGTGTTCAATCAAGTCTCACCCGAATCGACCTTCACCCATGTTGACATCGTCACAAAAGCGACTCCTACAGGCAGAACAACGTTAAGAGACTTTGAGTTGACAGTATCCGATAATGGCGTGATAAGCTCCAAGACAATCACTGAAGATGCAAAAGAAGCAATTCTGATGGATCTATTCGGAATTAACGTTCGAAAGTGCAAATAAAAAATGGAGTGTCCAGATTGACGGTGAAAACCGAAGTTTTGGACACTCCATTTTTACGTTTATTATATTTCAAAATCCTTAAAATTCTTTTTAAGCGCCAACTGCAGCGAACCAAACGTACGGATTTTCGAAAAATCCAATCCCAATTGGACGGAAGTTTGAGCAATTTCCGGGCGGATACCCGTCATTGTCGACTCGATCCCTAGCAAATCAAGCACCTGCATCAACTGATAAATATGATTCGCCACCATCGTATCGATTATGGAAACACCCGACAAATCAATAAAGAGATGACTGACGTCAAGTTCCACACATCGAGTCGGTACATAATCACTAATCGATTGGACCCTAGTCGTATCGACATCCCCGATGAGCGGCAGTACCCCGATCATCGAATTAAGCTTGATGATCGGCGCATTCAACTCTTCAATCAAGCTTTGTTGAGCGAATAGCCGTGAATTTATCAGCTCATCATACTTCGTCGTGAACTCCACTATGATTTCGTCGAACGCCTTATGTATAAGGATGCCCCACTTTAGAATGTCACCACGGAGGACACGATCCCCTTCCCGATCGACAAACTTTACGATAAACTCCCAAAATGTAATCCTTAACTTACTTAATGCATTAAGGACTTCATAGATCGGCGTCCTGCTGCTAACCCGACTTTCCGCAACAAGCTTTGCCCAGCTTTTTTTATTATTTTCAAATGCCTCCTGGTCTTCCAATAGACTGCTTGCTATTGTCAAATTCGTCAGCCTGTTTTGCTCCCGCAGCATCTGCTCTGACCAATCACCGGCATCCTTCGAATAAATCGAGCCATCCTTTTCTTCACGTTCCAACAACCACGCATCTGTAATGGCATCTCTGTTTTCAAGCAAGTAATCGTAAAGCTCCTGGTTCATATCTTTCATTTCCATCCCTCCAACCGACGATCAATTAGTTAACTAATAGTGTAACAAAAAAAATACGTACTGGGAATATATAGTGAACAATTCCCAATACGTATCTAGTTAATTAATGATTTTTATCTTCACCTTTTTAACGCCCCACTGCATCGCACTATCATAAGAAGGGATGAAAACATCAATCTTATGCCCTTTGATTGCGCTGCCAACATCTCCGGCAATCGCCTCCCCATAGCCTTCCACCCAAACTTTCGTTCCTAGTGGAATAATCGACGGATCTACCGCTATGACTTTCTTATCTGGATTGGCTCGTAAATCAATTCCATACGCTGTCGTTCCTGAACAACCGGGACAGTAGGCAGTATATGCAGTTGCAGTTACAATCATTTCAGTTCCTGAACTTGCCGGTGGGCTCGAAATGGATTCGTTGAATGCCGGTTTTCTTTGTGCGTTTTCCGGAATGGATTCCTGAGTGACCGATGCAACCTTGACAGTTTCTAGTGCAGCGGCTTCATTTCCTGGATTTTCTATATTAATTGTCAATACATCACCCGGGTGGATTACTTCTCCGGTTAAATCATTTGCACTCATTAATTCTTCCAATGTTAAATCGTAATTTAAGGCGATTCGATATAGATTATCGCCTTCTACGACCGTGTATGTTATAGGTTCTTCCTTCAATAACTCTAGCGGCGGGTAAAATAATGGAAACGCATCTCTCAGGATTTCGGCAAAAGGAATATCAATAAGATTCGGTCTCACTTCTTGGGAAAGATTTGTGATTTCCTCTCCGTTTTCTGTCTGGCTAAATATAGCCGCTTCGGTCACGACACTGAATGAGAGTGTCATAATTGCGGTCAACATAATCATTTTCATCTTACTCAAGTAATATTGCTCCTCTCTACTTAACAATTTCCCCAGTTCTATCCAAATACTTTCAAAATCAAACATATTTCTTTCAAAAGTTTTGAATATGACAAACAAGAAGTTGATTAACATAGTGAAACTGTCATAGGAAATAGCGGATTTTGTTTACTTATTTGCAGAAGAGGGCAAATTAAAGAAAACGGTTAGTAAGGAGCGAATTTCATGAAATTAGGAAGAGTAATTAAGACAGCTATTAAATGGGCTCCGGTTGTATATCCGATTGTCCGCAAACTTATATCAAATAAAGAAAAAACGACTGCCCCATTACGGAGGCGCTGAATCGAGCATAGTTGTCCACTGTGAATGATCGGGTACGAATAGATTCACCGTCATTGCCAATCCTATAAGGAAACAGATATAGGGAGGCAATAGCTATGGCTGATGAGAAGCTGCCCGCAGACAGTGAAAAGCGAGAAACGATCGACTTTCGCTATTTAGCGCATCCTGAAGGGATTCCCTCTTCGGATCGCGTAAGTTTGTTCGATATGCATGAAGACATGCAGACAGTGGATACGATCAACTTGGATGATATGAAAGAAGATTTGCGAAAAGAGAGGATTCATAAAAATCCTCGACGTTGAATGAAAGAAGCCGGCAAATTGCCGGCTTCTTTTTTTCGGTCTACTACTTGGGAAAATTTTTCGGATCGATGTTCCTAATTAGTAGCCTCAATTTCAATATTAGATTATGCCCATATTTCATTGTTTTATAAATAAGTAATAGTTCATTTCATTTCAATTTTAGGCCTTCTATATTATTTTCTTTTTCCCTCCGCTTCCCCTCCCCATTAACCATCTTCTTCATCACACTCAAAAACTCTTTACCTAAAGCATTAATATTAACTATTTGACTTTTTATAACCAATAGTAAACCATGATGAAATCCCCAATTCTAATGGAATCAAGTTAGTTACTTATCATTATTTATTAATTAGTCGGATGATTAAGTATTTATTTTAAATTTAATAATTGTATAATATTACTAGACAGCCAGATACGGAGATTCCGACACCAAAGAACCTTAACGATTGAGAAAGGGGGCGAATGGTGTTTTTTTGATGGTTCGGAGAAGGGACGGTCGAAACTAAAAAGGAGGAATGGAATTGAGGAAGCGTAGACGAATGAGATACTTCAGCATTGCAGCAACGATTCTGATGGTGTTTTCATTAATGACACCTGCACTGGCGGCAAGCACGGGAATGAATAAACAGTTGCATCACTCGTTGCGAGATTCGAATGAGATAGCCAAAGAGAAAGTCAGCAATCGATTGCTCGATAGCTTTAAAGATGAGAGCATGGTCACTTTTCTAATTAAATTCAAGGATCAAGCTGACACGGAGCAAGTGGCGGCTACGGCAAAGAAACAGGCAAGCCAGGCAAACCTTTCCGGAAAGCAATCAGTAATGCTGACTAGATCGGCTGTCGTCTCCGAGTTACGATTGACTTCCCTAGAATCGCAGCAAAACGTCATGCAGTTTCTTGAACAGCAAGTGAAAGCCGGCAAAGCAAAAGACATCACATCCTACTATATCGTCAATGGAATGGCGGTAACCGCGACAAAGGAAATCGCACAAGCAGTTGGGACATTCGCGGAAGTTGAAAAGGTTCTGCCGAATGAAACGCGCCAACTACAAACTACAGTAGTTGAAAACTCTGAAGCCCCTAAATCGCAACTGGCGAATGTCGAGTGGAATGTTGAGCGCGTCAACGCACTTCAAGCTTGGGACATGGGGATTGATGGATCGGGTACCGTCGTTGCAAGCATCGATACAGGCGCGCAATGGGATCACCCAGCATTGAAACAGAAATACCGGGGGTACAACCCGGGAACCGGCGAAGTGAATCATGACTACAACTGGTTCGATGCTACGGCTGGAAGGACAACCCCTTATGATGATCATGGACATGGTACACATGTGACCGGCACCATGGTCGGAAGCGAACCGAACGGGAATAACCAGATTGGTGTCGCTCCTGGCGCCAAGTGGATTGCCGTGAAGGCTTTCACTGCTAGCGGGGGAACGGACCGCGATTTATTGGCAGCCGCACAATGGATTCTTGCTCCAACTGACGCAAACGGGAATGCGCGGGTGGACCTGGCTCCAGACGTCGTCAATAACTCTTGGGGCGGCGGCGCTGGCCTTGATGAATGGTACCGGGATGTCGTCAGGAACTGGCGCGCCGCGGAAATCTTCCCTGAATTTTCCGCAGGCAACACGACACTAACGAACCCCGGAGGTCCTGGATCGGTTGCCGCCCCTGCGAACTATCCGGAATCCTTTGCAACAGGCGCAACAGACATCAATAATAAAGTGGCAAGTTTCTCTCTTCGAGGACCTTCCCCTTACAATCAAATAAAACCTGATATTTCCGCACCGGGTGTCAACATCCGCTCTTCTGTTCCTGGAAGCGGCTATGAAGGCGGCTGGAATGGCACATCAATGGCCGGCCCTGCTGTGTCAGGCGTTGCTGCCTTACTCCGGCAAGTGAACGCCACAATTTCAGTCGAGGAAATGGAACAGGTGCTGTTGGCTACAGCGACTCCGTTGACGGATAATGTATACCCGACTACCCCGAACCATGGGTATGGGCACGGCCTAGTCGATGCCTATGCAGCTGTTTCATCCATCGCAAGCGGGCTCGGAAAGCTTGAAGGTCAGGTGACGAAGCAAGGCGATGATAATGAACCTCCTACATTCGAGCACTCAGCGCCATCGGAAACGTATGCGGGGATGGACTTGGATCTACGCATCAACGTGACGGATAATATAAGCATTTCTTCCGTGACACTACAATATGTAAATGCAGACGGACAGTGGAGTTCAATGAAAGCTGAGAGAAAATCCGGAGACTACCTATCGGGTGAATTCGGTGTTACAATTTCGGGCGACGTCATTTCCGGAAATGCATTCACTTACAAATGGGTCATTACTGATTTTGGCAACAATGAAGTATCGAGCGAAGAATTTACAGTCCTCGTCAAACCGGGAATCACAGTCGGCTATTTCGAGAACTTTGAACAGTCGCCAGTAGGATGGACTTCGTTCGGGAATAAAAACAGCTGGGAATGGGGTAAACCGACTTCCGGTCCTGGAAATGCGGCCTCAGGAGAGAAAGTATACGCCACGAATTTAGCCGGAATGTATGAGAGCAGCATGAATGCCACGCTTGTCATGCCGCCGGTTGATCTTCCGGAAGGCGCATCCTATTTGCAGTTTAAGCAATGGCATAATTTTGAGCAGTCCTCTTCCGGAAGAGCTTGGGATTATGGACATGTGTTCATTTCCACGGATATGGAGAATTGGACGCAATTGCTTATGATCCAAGGAGCTTCAAATGCTTGGATCGATGCAGAAGTGGACCTGTCCGCATATAGCGGCCAACGTGTCTATATCGGATTCAATGCGTTCTCCGATGGAAGCGTAGTTAGAGAGGGCTGGTATATTGACGATGTCGCTTTAAGCGCTCAATCACAAACTGGCACAATCTCGCTTACTCCTAAAAATAATTTGTTTGAAAACAATAGCCCTCAAGCTTTAAAACCTGGAAAAGGAAAAAATCCAGATCTTATTATCGAAAAAGGGAAAGAAGCACTTGAAACACCTGTCGATCCTAAGACAATCAAGCCCGTAATGCCGAAAGAAGAACCGGCACCTCCTGTTGAAGACGATAAAGCTGCGCCTGTCCTACTGCCATTAGGTGCACAAGTGAATATTCTTGAAACGGATCGATCGGTCTATACGAATCCTGCGGACGGATCGTATACGATGACGCACGGTGCGGGAACTTTCACGGCGAAAGCGGAAGCGTACGGATACCAATCTAAGGCTCAGACCGTAACAATCAATGCAGATGAAACGGCAATCGCAAACTTCACATTAGAAGAAATGCCCCAGGCCACAATAAGTGGAACAGTAACAGACCAATCAACTGGTGAGCCGATTGCAGGAGCGACATTGCTTCTAGTGGAAGATGCGAACATCTCCCCTGTCCAAACCGACGCTGCAGGACATTTCACAATCACCGCATATGAAGGCGATTATACGCTGAAAGTGGTGGCACGCGGATATCATGGTCAAGAGGCAACTATTACAATCGGCGGACAAACGTCATTTGATTTCGCGCTTGAACCATTCTTTACGTATCCTGGCGGTGAAATCGGATACGACGATGGAACTGCTGAAAATGCACGGGCGTTTTACGATGCAGGAAATGGTTGGGGCGTCAAAATGTCTCTTCCTGAAGACAATGACTCAGGTATTGTCACAGAAGGGGTTTTCCGCTTCTGGGATACTGAATGGCCTGTACCGGGCGGAACTGCATTTGCAGTCGAAGTCTGGGATGCAACTGGTGCTGACGGAGCTCCTGGTAAAAAGATCGCTGGACCGATCGACGCACAGGCGAAACGGAATGGCGAATGGACTGTCGTTGATCTGACAGAGCATAATATCGTCGTGAATGGCGACTTCTATATGGTGTATATCCAGTCGCAAGGAAATCCATATGCACCAGGACTTGCAACGGATGAGGACGGACCGAATGCCGGAAGAAGTTATCAGTTCGTCGGATCTTGGTCACCTGCGCCTGCAGCCGAAGGTAATTACATGATCCGAGCACGCGTCAGCTTCGAAGTATTTGAACCGATGATCACTTCACCTGAATCTGGCACCGTTACGAATGATGAAAACATTGTTATTAACGGTACCGCTACACCGACAACGACAATCGCTTTGCATAACAATGGCGAAGAAGTGGATTCAGTTGCCATCGGGGATGATGGGAAGTTTTCATTCCAAACTGTTCTCGCAGAGGGAGACAATGAATTTACTGCTGTGTCTCTATTAGAGGGACGCACAACAGGCACTTCTAGCCCCGTGACAGTGATATTGGATACAATGAAACCGGAATTAACTATCACGAACCCGAAAGATGGGGAAACAACGAACCGTGAAACCGTCACGGTGGAAGGTACGGTCACGGACGACCATCTTAAATCGGTGACTGTGAATGGCCAACAAGCCACTGTTTCCGAAAATGGCACTTACTCCAAACGGATCCTACTGGATGATGGTGTAAATACCATTACTGTAATCGCTACAGATGCTGCAGGCAACGAAACGATTCAAAGCGTTTCTGTCACCGCAAAATATACGGCACCTGAAATCTCGAATTTGACACCGAAAGAGGACGTTCATTTAGTAACCGGAAAGTCCGTTAAATTTGAATTCGACAGCGAGCCAGGTTTGAAAGCAACTTACGTCATCCACATGCCGCTTACGAATGTAGGGGGAAGTGATGTGACAAACGCGACTGAATTGCCGATGAGCGAGACATCTCCTGGCCATTACGTCGGCTACTGGACTGTTCCACTAGGCGTCACGGCAGATGGAGCACGCATCGAAGTGAAAGTTGTCGATGGGTTCGGAAATGAAAGAAGGAAGCTTGCAGACGGAAAATTGTTCATCAATGTCGGCCAAGTGAATGGAGTGGACAAGGCTGAAGGAACTGATGAGGTGACGGTTGAAGAAAGTGTTGAAGCAGAAGAAGCGGGTCAACAAGTCGAATAAGTAAAACGGGCTGCAGCCTCGACGGATTTGTTCCCGTTGATGGCTGCAGCCTAATTATTATATTCCAAAAAGGGAGACATCAAGTGATGTTCTCCCCCTCATTTAACTCATAGCATCCTTCCCTCTGTCGCTCCCGGATTTATTGCTAGGAGCAAACCAACCGATCAGTGCAATCGCTACTAATACTCCATAAAAAATCACGGTCCAAACAGTACTGTGAGGGAAATCGCGGTCTAAGACACCGATATCCTCATGGGCAAGGGTAATGATAGCTAATTTGACACCAACCCAAGCTACAATTGCATAGGCTGTCGTTTCTAATGCCGGGCGTTTGTCCAGAAGCTTCACAAACCACGTTGCTGCAAACTTGATAAGGACAAGGCCAGCAACACCGCCAATAACAACGACGATAAATTGCCCTCCATCCATGCCGCCAATATCGCCAAGTGGGGAATCTGGAAGTCCGAGGGCAAGTGCAACTGCAGCCAATATCGAATCGATGGCAAATGCGAGATCGGCTAATGCAATTTTCCCTACCGTTGGCCAAAAACCTTTCCCAGCCGATTCCTTCTCATCGTCCTTGTGAATGTTTTTATCTTCTTTCCCGAAACGGGCCTTAATGACATGCTTTAATCCTAAATAAAGAAGATAGGCGGCTCCTATTGCTTGTATCTGCCAGACATTCGCAATAAAAGAAATTGCAAAAAGTGCAGCAAATCTAAAAACGAAGGCCATAATGATTCCGTAATTGATAGCTCTCTTTTTCTCTTCCTCCGGTAAATGTTTCGCAATGACTGCAAGTACGAGCGCATTGTCAGCCGATAATAACGCTTCCAATCCTATTAGAATTAACAGCGTCCAGGCATACTCCAACCAGATTGACTCCATCTACGACTCCCCAATCTTTAAGTAAAGATTTCATCTGTAGAATGTCCCATTAAGCAAATAGTATTCTTTTAGCGCTTTAAACAAAAAAAACAGGGGCTAAGGTTTTTCACCTTCGCCCCTGCCACTGCAGTTCATTTCTTTTTAGATGGATGCTTCCGCATTCCCTTCGTTATCTTCTTCCATTTGTCCCTTTCGGCCGCTTGTGCTTGGCGGTCCATTTTCCGGTCGAGGAATGCGATTTCTTTCTGGAGTTTAACGTAGTTTCCATAACGTTCAGCCGACAACTCTCCAGTTTCGAGTGCATTACGGATTGCGCAGCCCGGCTCACTTTCATGTCCGCAATCGCCGAATTTGCATGCAGCTGAGAGTTCCTCAATATCCTTGAATCCGGAATCGAGGCTTTCACTTTCATTCCACAATTGGAACTCTCGCATTCCCGGCGTGTCAATGAGCACGCCTCCTGTCGGAATTTTGATGAGCTCACGGTGGGTCGTCGTATGTCTTCCTTTTGCGTCATCTTCCCGGATGTCTTGCACCGCCATCTTCCCTTCACCGCAAATCGAATTGACGAGCGATGATTTTCCAACGCCGGAAGAACCTAATAATGCTGCCGTTTTGCCGTTAGTCAACATATCCGTAATCTGATCGATGCCTTCCCCAGTCGTATTGCTCACCGGGAAAACATCCGTGCCGAGTGCGATAGCCCTTGCCATCTCTAAATAATGATCGGGGTCGTCGCTCACATCCATTTTCGTCAGGACGACAACCGGCGTCGCACCAGAATCATAGGCAGCAACGAGGTACCGTTCCAATCGTCTTGCATTGAAGTCGTGATTCATCGACATGACGAGGAAAACAATGTCGACATTCACTGCAATAATCTGTTCGGAAATTGTCGATCCCGCAGATTTTCTTGAGAATAGCGAAGTCCTTGGCAGGATGGCGTGGATGATGCCGCGCTCTTCCCCGGGCATCCTTTCGACGACTACCCAATCCCCGACTGCCGGATAATCCCTTCGTTCATGGGCCGCATGTTGAAATGCGCCCGAGCAGACGGAGAGCCACTCCCCTTCTGCCGTCATTACCCGGTACATCCGTTTATGTTCAAGCGTTACACGTCCTGGAACGCAATTGTCCGCTTTCACTTCTTCTACTATCGTTTTCATATTATCTTGATGGAATTCATTCCAACCGTATTCGTTTAAATTGATCAATGTTTTTCCTCCTATTATACATATAAAAAAGCATGGTTCCGGATCGGACACCATGCTTTCACGCGCATAACAGAAGAAACATGCCTATTAAGAAAGCATGGCAGGTGAATGTATGGTGCCGATCAATTGTGCAATAGCCTTATTGATTGTAGCCATAAAACATCACCCGCTTTCTGAAAGTTGTATTTATCATAACAAATCGATCATTTTAGGTCAACTGATTTTTTTTGCGATGCAACTACTTTCCAAATGAGAAAGATAAAATATCCAATAACGACGCCGATCGTATTCAAAATAATGTCGTCAATATCCGTGCTGCGGCCGATGAAATATTGGGTGCCTTCAATGAAGCAAGTGACACCTAACCCAATAAAGGCGATTTTACCAAACGATTGCATCCTTCTCCATAACAACGGAATGAAAAATCCAATCGGAGAAAACACGAACAAATTGCCGAGAAGATTCAAGAGCGAAACGCTGCTCCAACCACTCACATACTCATTGGCTTGAAAGTAATTCATAATTGTCCGGAACGGGATGAGATTGACGCTCGATAGACGGTCAAAGATGTAAACATCAAAAAAGAGCTTTCCCGTACTTCCGTCCACGCCCATACTCCACTTCGGAATAATCGTTTGGGAGGCGAGGCCGACTAAGTAGAGGATGAATACGGCAAGCAGCAGTTCATGTAATTTATTGACGGGATGCTTTCTTATTTTAATGATGATGATTCGGGCAATAATGTATATTGGTATTGCTACAATCATATACCCGAGCATATTAATGACATATGTACTAATTAACCACATAGCTCCTCCTTTTCACTCCGTTTTCTGCTTACAGAGCTTGACGTTTTCACTCTTGGAGTTGTTCCCATGATCCGCGGAAAGTTATCGGTCAATTCTTAGTGGTTATCGGTCATTTCCCTAGTTTTATCGTTCAATCTGGGCGAGTTATCGATCATTTCCCGGAAGTTATCGGTCATTTTCACAACTTTATCGTCATTTCATGACCTTCGACCCACAAGAAAAAGCTTCGACGGGCGTCTGCCTTCGAAGCTTTTCGTAGTAACCACACTTTAAGTGGACCCCGAGAACTTAATTGATATATAAAACACTGGTACAGCTTATGATGAGCAGCAGCATGAAGAGGCCAACCAAATATCCATCCAATCTGCCGACACGAATGACTTTGTAAAAGCTGGTCCTTTTCTCACCTGTGAATCCCCTTGCCTCCATTGCAAATGCGGCCCTTTCCGCTTTACGGACAGCCCCCGCTAGCATCGGTAGAAGGATTTTCCGCATATGCAACAGTCGGTGGATCGCATTTTTTTCTTGGATCGCTCCACGGAGACGATGGGCTTGTTGGATTTGCACAAATTCATCCTTCAGGACAGGCAGGAACTGATACCCGACTAAAATGCTGTAGGCGATTTTCGGCGACAGCTTCATTTGCTGCATGAGACTTAGTATGAATGAGACGGGATTTGTCGTCAATGCGAATAGCAATGACAAGCCCGAGAATGCCAAGACACGAAAACTTAATGACAATGCGTGATTCATCTGGACTTCCGTGATGTTAATCGACCAAATTGATAGAACGACAGGTCCTGACTTGTCTTCCGCAAAGACGAGCGTTGTCCAAAAATAACCGAACGCCATTATCACAAAGGGAATCATGAACAGGATCCATACCTTCCAATCAATCCGGCTGAACAACAGCTGGATGAGCAGCACGCCGATCCACATGAGCAACGGCGTCCATGGATTGAAGAAGAATGCCATCGTCAACATGCAAATCGTGACGACAATGAACTTTGCAGCAGGATTCATATTATGCAAAGCAGACTTCATGTTCCATCCACCCCTTTGGCTGAAGCAGATGATGCTCCGCCAGCAGCTTTTCATCACGCCATACTTGAGCAGCATCAAACTTCCCTGTCAAAGATCCACCCTTCATTAATAAAACCGAATCCGCTACATGAAACGCAAACTCCATATCATGGGTGACAATCAGAAAGGTCGTCCCTTCCCTTGCCCGCTCGTCAATCAACCCGAACAGCTCCACCATGGAAGCGGCGTCTTGCCCCGATGTCGGTTCATCCATCAAAATGATTTCCCTGCCGTCGCACAGCATCGAAGCAATCGCCACTCGCCTCTTCTGCCCATGGCTTACGGCAAACGGATGGGCATCTGCAACCGCCGCCAAGTGCAAACGAGATAGCAATTCATCTGCATCCGTTCCTCCGCCGAAAGCAATCTCATCCCGTACCGTTTTCGTAACGAATAAAAATTCCGGTGATTGAGGGACATAGCCTAAATGTTTTGGACGCACAGTTCCATGCGCAGGAATCAATTTGCATAATGCTTTCAGCAACGTCGATTTGCCACTTCCATTCGGTCCGGCCAGAATTGCAACTTCGCCCCGGTTCAATGAGAATGAAACGTCGTTTAGAAATGACTCCGTGCCGACGTTTGCCACTTCCAATGACTGACCTTCCTGTTTGCTGCTGATCCTTTTGCTCATTGGATTCACGTCATTTATTTGCTCCAACTGAATTTCACGATCGAAAAAACCTCCCCATAAATCGAGCCGATGCTCAATCGCCAAGATTGTCAGAGACCGTTCCTGTTGAAGCTCATCCAGCCAACTAATGAACTGCTTTGCGGTATACGGATCCAAATGGGAGATCGGTTCATCGAGCAGCAAAATTTTCGGTTCCATGATCAATGCACAGACGACCGCAATCCGCTGCTTTTGCCCTCCGGATAGCTGTTGGATGATGGAATGACGGAACTTGGTCAATCCTGTCAAATCCAATACGTCCTGAATCCGTCCATCCATTTCCTCCCGCTCCACATTCAAGTTTTCAAGCGTGAAGGCAAGCTCCTCCTCAACCGTCATCATGCAGAACTGTGCATCCGGATCTTGGAAAACGGTTGCAATGCGGTGATTCACTTCTCCCGGTGAATAAGACTGACTTTCTTTAGTAAATAACGTAACCGAGCCCTTCACGATGCCATCGCAGTTTTCAGGATACAGACGGTTGCACAAATAGAGCAACGTCGTTTTGCCACTTCCGCTAGGCCCCGTAATGACGACTCTTTCCCCGCTTTCCACGGAGAATGAAAGATCTTCAAAAATCCATTCCTCCTCGTCGGGATAACGGAAACTTACATTATCGAACCGGATCACTTCATGCACGTGCCTCACCTTTTTTCGCGCGCGTAATCGGATAGCCTCGGAGTGATCCCGTAGCTAGCAGTCCATCGACGACCGCCTTGCCCCCAATGCCCGCTATGACCGCGCCGCTGGCAATCCGGATACCGAGCATGAGCAGCACATATCCTGTGCTGAACACCGTGAATCCGCCTAGGAAATAACCATAAATGAAGCTGAATACCGAGGCGCCGACACCCGCCAGCATTAGCACCCATATATCAAATCGCCGATAGCGCGTTGCAGCGAAAGCCGCCTCGGCCCCTAGCCCTTGAATAATACCTGCGAGAATCAAACGCGGACCGACCGCATTTCCTAATAGCACCTCGATGGCAGCTGCAATCGTTTCCGAAATGACCGCAGCCCCGGGTTTTCGGATAATGTACATACAAATGATCGACACGATGAACCAAATGCCAAAAATCCATTCATAAGCGACTGGGCCAATGAACCCGGCCCAAATATTCCCGACGTGCAAAAACAACAAATAGACAATCCCGAACACAACAGAAAACAGCGACATGAGGACGACCTCTTTCAACTTCCATGACTTCAACATATTACAGTCCTCCGTGCGACGGACTGTTGATGCTCATCGAAACCGTCATGACGAGATGCTTATGCTCTTCCGAACGCGCATTGCTGAAAGCCTCTTCATAAAATGCAAACACATCATGGATATCCCCATGGATGCCGCTCGCATAATGCATCGATTCATTAAAAACGCCCTGCTCCTTCGCCCGATCCACTTCACGATAAATGATGTCCATATACGACGGATTATTCAGCGGATACAGTGCAAATTGAGACGACACATAATGCTTCGTATCATCTGTATTCGCGATCTTCTCGCTCTTTTCCAAATACGCGTCGCCCGCCGAATCACCCGGGCATCCTGCAGAAAATGTCCCGGATAGCGCAATATGCTTGCCCGTATTCGCCGCATGCAATGCAATCGCCTTCGCTACGTTAAAGACATGGACCTGCTTGCCGCGAATGACGGTAGAGACATCATCTGTATGCATCCACACATTGGACGTGTCCGTCTGTTCTAGCGCTCCTTTAATTACACTCACAAAATCATCTGCCATCGGATATAACGAAAAACGGAATCCGACGATTGGACTTAATCCACATTCCATTTCCTTCAACCCCCCGTAAAAATTTCATAAAAAAAACTACATCCCGGAAGATGTAGTACTTCTCCAATATGAAACAATCGGAAAGCCACTACACTTCCCCACGCAGGTATTATCCTGATCGGGTCGTAAGGGATCGGAGCTCATGCTCTCATCTCAGCCAATAGTGGGCACCCCTAGTGCAGAATCGGTATGTAGTTGGTTTTTATGTTGCCTTTAGTATAGATGAAGAATTTTTACTTGTAAATGGAATCTGACAAACTCGTACTTTCGTCTATAGTGTAGAATGCCTTTCTTGCAATGCGCATAAACTCTTCCATTTGCTCATAAAGTCGCGTAATCGCGCATAAACTCAAGGATTCACGCAGAAATCCATGAATGCACGCATAAACGTGATTAAAAGCTCATAAATCGCAGTATTCACGCATAAAGCAATTTATTCACGCATAACTGCACTAGCATGGAGTTTCCGCCTACATCTTCCTGCTCATTTTCACGTCAAATCCAGGATGTGTGACATATTCTTTATACTCCACATTCCCGTCAAACTTATAATATTCTTCAATTCGGGCTCGGATTGCAGGCTGCGTAATATACTCCAACACTTCATCCTTAGGAACCCACTTGCAATCCGACGTCTCGTCCGATGTGCAAAGCTCTCCGCCGACAGGCTTGCAAGCAAAGTCGAACATCACTTTAGTCGGGACGTCCGTCACTCCGTCATACCATTTATAAATGGCTGAATTTGTATACACGCCAATCAAGTGGCTCACTTCCACATCGATGCCGCTCTCCTCTTTCACTTCCCGGATGACGCCGTCCATCAAATTCTCCCCGACTTCGACTTGGCCGCCCGGAAACACCCACCCGCCATGATGCGTTTTTACGATTAATAGATTCCCTTCCCTGTCTTCCACAAGCGCCCCACAAGCAACAATATGTGTCGGCATTGCCATATTCCCCATCCCCTTTCTTTGAATATATCAATACTACCAATCTTTCACCATTAATAAAAGATTCAAAAAATCCACCTATCGCTTTTAATAGCAATAGGTGGAGTCGTCATGGAATATTTATGCTTCAACTTGCGAGCGGTAATAAGCGTCTAAGTCCTTATAATACTTATTCATGGAAGAAGGGGAAACATCGAACCATTCGGCGATTTCTTTCAATGTCATAGATAGGGGCTCGAAAAATGAATGTTCTTGGCCGAATCGGATTGCACCAGCTGCAATCGCTGTTTCTTTACGGGCATTTGGTTGTTGTTCCACTAAAAAGTCTTCGACAACGTCTAGTAACTTTCTAGACATGCGGTCATGTTTTTCGAGAAATTCCATTGCATCGAGTAATACGCCTGCTTCAAACTCAGTAAACTCGCCGCCTTGATATCCGTTTTGACCAAGCAGCTTCCAGAAATTCATCGCATTTTCTTTTAAGAACTTGCTGACATCCTGTTCTTCATACGCTGCAAATTGTTTTGCAAATTCCTTGAACACTTCTGCATGATCTGTCGGGAAAAAGATTAGGCTCGACACTGCCAAATGCTGACTTTCCTCCCCTGTACCGTCAGGAAGCATGAAACAGAATAAGTGTACACCGACTGGTACCGGCTTCTCACTTTCCCGTCGCAACCGGATGACTTCGTCAGTAAAGATCGATTTCACCGTAATGTACCCTTCTTCAACGCCAGTCACTTCTCCAATTATTGCTTGTGGCTGCTGCCATGTGTCAATTACCCGCAGAACGGAAGGACGCAACAGCTTCTTCCTCTGTTTGTCCAAGTAGCCAGTCCAAATTTCCGGTCGATGATGGAAAAAGAATTCATCCAAAACAATGGCTTCAATCATCTCTTCTTCGGGCAAATATGTATCCAATGAACGTTTCCATTCATTCGCTAGCTCCAAGTAGTCCGGAAGATCCTTCCGCTCTGGATACAGATCATAAAATGTCTGCAGTATCCCTTCCAGTTCTTCCATTTGAACTGTCTCAACGGTAACAGTCTGTTTCGACTGACAACATTTCTTATATTTCTTTCCACTGCCACAAGGACAAGGTTCATTACGTCCAATCATTCAAACACTTCCTTCATAAAAATAGAACTTATCTAGTTTACCATTTTTCTGCCGTTTCTGGAACGGTCCCAAATTCGTATTTTCTGATATGAATTAATGAACGAAAGCCCGGCATTTGATGATGTTTCATCAGATGCCGGGCTTTTTTTAATCAATTCGTTTTTCGCTCATTAGGTCGCTCACTGTTCCGAGTCGAAGCCCTTTTGCTTTAATATCAGTTATCATTGCCCCTAGCCCTTTAGCGACAGGGTCGGTTGGATGCATCAGGATCATTGAGCCGTTCTCCACTTTTGATACGACGCGCTGCACCATTTCAGAGGGTTCAGGTTTTTTCCAATCTACCGTGTCGACCGTCCATAATATCGTTTTCATATTAAGTTCATGTGCGACATCAATCGTTTGTTGATTGAAGCTTCCGCTAGGCGGTCCAAACCATTTCGGCTTGAAGCCGATTGTTTGCTCGATGACATCATTTGTCTTTGAGATTTCTTCCATCGTCTCAGTCCTGGAGCGCTTTTGGAGATCGGGATGACTATACGCATGGTTGCCGATTTCATGACCTTCATTATATATCATTAATGCCAAATCGGGATTCTTCTTCGTCCAACTGCCGTCAAAGAAAAAAGTTGCCTTTACTTTTTGATCTTTCAGGATTTTGAGGATGGGCGGGATATATTCATCACCCCACGCCACATTGATCAGAAGGGATACCATCGGCTTTTCAGGATTCCCCCTGAAGATCGGCTGAGGATCTAAGTCATCCAAATGAACAGCAGGAGGCACTTCTTTAAAAACGAGCTTTGTCTCGTCGAACTTCCCTGTTGTCTTCATCTTGTCATAACTGGCGTCGACGTCTACAATCAACCCATTATATCCCGGCATCGCCTTCCAGACCCTATCCACCTTCGCATCGATCGGTTTGATTTCATGCTGCTCACTGTAAGATTTGATCTCTTGATGAAGTGCTTCATTTTTCACAACGGTTTTCATCATTGAGTTTTGAAACATAGCGTTGCTTGGAATCTCGAAAGTTCCCGCTGCTAAGATGAATGCGCCGACAAGCAATAAATACTTCATGATGTCAATTTCCCAGGCCAGTTATCGTTTATCATTGCCAGTCCTCCATTTGGATATAGTGGCCTTACGATTCCCGTTCGCAAAGGAACTATACTTGGCCAGTGACTAGCGGTTATGTTTTGCCATCCTAACAATGCGCTGGATAACATCCTCAACTTCACCACTGTTTTTAATTACGAATAACTGATCTGCTTCTCCCTCAACTGGATCTACGACGTCTTCCTTAAGCGAATCGGCGTTTTGCCGAACGAGGACTTCTTCGAAATTGGACGCGCTTCTGAAGATATCCGTATCACGTTGACTGTTCGCAATGCGCGATTGAAGTACAGCATCCGGCAGATCCAAGTGGACGAGGACCCGATGGAATTCATTTTCAGGAAAGAACTGTTCAAGCAAATATGCGCGACCTTTCCGGCTTCGATTTGAATTGCAAATAATGAGATGGCAGTCGCTATGCTCTTTCGCATAATCAACAATTAGCCGGGAGATTGCGTGCTTCAGCGTATTCGGTCCTGTCTTCGGTTGTAAGGACTTGTAGTATGTATTAATAAATGCCCCATGGTTATCTTGATCCACCACAATGGAGTTAGTTAGCTTTTGTTCCAAAGCCTTCGCAAATGTAGTTTTTCCGCTATGTGTCTTGCCGACAGTAAGTATGATTAGCCTTTTCATTGCCACATCTCCTATTCTTACAATCTGCAAATCAGTTATTTGAGCACGAACAGAATGAATCCAAGCAAATGACTCATCCTAACAGCACTAGCCGAAAAAGGAGTTGAAACTTCATGAAATATTTACTTGTAACGCTTGGATTAATCATGTCAGTTCATGCATCGGTAGCAGATATAACTATCCCTACGCAGCAGCACGAACAAACACCCGCATACGCCAAATGGGGAGCACTGGCAGTCAAAGAGACTAAACAAAAATACCCCGACGCAAATATTGTCGACTACTTGCATATCGGGAGCGAAACAAAAGACGATACAACCATTGAAAAGTTCAAGTTATGGTTAAAAGACGACCAGCACGAATTCGGCGTTATTATCCATATCACATTCACCACAAAAACCGATAACATCATCAAAATCGATTTCCAGGAAACCGACAGGTAAAAGTTAAAAGCGGTGCCTGTGCAGCACACTAATCAGTTTATTAACCACAATTGAATAAACTGACAATGGAAACATTGAGCTATAAGTGTTTATATCTAATTAAGGTGTATTTTTATCCATAATATTAAATAGTCATAAATGCACCTTGCACAGGCACCCACACAATTCTCACACAATTCACCAGCCGTTGACGAAGTAGCCGATTGTTTCGATTTCTTCTTCGTTCAATTCTCGTTGCAGTGTGCTGGCCATTTCTTGGCGGATGGCTTCTTCGTTCCCATCATGCTTTTGGGTGAGCAGGGCTGAATTTTTCAGCAGTTGCAGAAACGAGTTGAATTCTTCTTTCGGTAGAGGCGCTGGATGATGGGAGAGGAAGTAAATATCCGCATCGTACTTCTCTAATTGCTGAACAAGCTTAAGTATCTTTCCCACTGTATAATTCCACTTTTCAGCGTACAGATTCGCATAGAGGCAGTCCCCTAAAAACAGTGCCTTTTCTTCCGGAATGAATACAATGCAGGAATCGCTTGAATGGTCGCCGCCGATGTGTTCAATTTCACAAGTCACCCCACCCACATATATTGTCATTCGATTTTCGAAGACAATCGTAGGAAGCTGAACTTGGATATCCCGCTCAGAACCGAATTCCTCTTTGATTGCGTCCGCACAAAACGGGATTTCCGTCCCCTCCTCTACCCGTTGATCCAAGTCTTTGTCTTCCCAGGATAGGGACTGCATTTCTCGGATATTTGCGTAGGTTTCCTTACAGGAAATACTCGGTACTGCGATCTCACGCATGCCAAAGACATGGTCCCAATGCCAATGGGTGAGGATGAGCAGATCCGCCCTGACTCCAATTTCCTCGAGCTGTTGTAAAAACAGCTTGGCATGCTGTGAGGAATTTCCGGAGTCGATGAGCACTGTCTTTTCTTCCCCGACAATCGCCCCTAGTATCGGGCGGTCCGTTACTTGAACAGGCGGTAAATAATAAAGTCGATCGGATACTTTCGTTAGTTTTTGCATTTTTCTTCTCCTTACTTCCTATCTAAATCTGTTATTGCGTGTTTTCTTTTTCCCATCGTCCAATTTCAGCTCTGACAATTGGAGCCACTTCCGTTCCTAGCAGCTCGATTGCCCTCATGACGTCTTCATGCGGCATGGAACCGACAGGAACGTGGAGCATGAAACGTTCAACTCCGACATTCTTACGTAGGAAAATTATTTTCTCCGCGACTGCTTCCGCGTCTCCTACGTACATGGCCCCTTCCAAGCTGCTTGCGGCCTCAAATGTATCACGTGTGTAAGGTCCCCACCCGCGTTCTTTCCCTAATATATTCATCACTTGAGCTGTTGGCGGGAAGAATTTATCCTTTGCTTCGGCTGTTGTCTCTCCTACAAACCCATGGGAATGGGATGCAATCTTCAGCTTCGATACGTCATGTCCAGCCTGCTGCGCAGCTCGTTTATATAACTTCACAATCGGTGCAAACTGCAGAGGACTGCCTCCAATAATCGCTAGAACTAATGGCAGTCCAAGGACACCGGCACGCACGGCGGACTGCGGCGTTCCTCCGCTCGCAATCCAAATTGGCAAACGGTCTTGTTCAGGTCGTGGATACACGCCTAAATTTGGAATGGATGGACGATGCTTGCCGTTCCAAATAACCTTTTCGGATTCATTGAGTTTCAATAATAATTCCAGCTTCTCATCAAATAATTCATTATAATCCTGAAGGTCGTAGCCAAAGAGAGGAAACGATTCGATGAAGGATCCCCTACCCGCCATTATTTCAGCGCGTCCATTTGATATCGCATCAACTGTTGCAAACTGTTGGTAGAGCCGTACCGGGTCGTCTGAAGACAAAACAGAGACTGCACTCGTCAGTTTAATCCGGCTTGTCTTTGCGGCCGCTGCAGCAAGCAGAACGGCAGGCGACGAGCATGCAAAATCTTCGCGATGATGTTCCCCTACCCCGAATACATCCAACCCGACTTTATCCGCCAATACGATTTCTTCCACGACTTCACGGATCCGTTCCGCATGGCTTACGACTTGACCCGTTTCTACATCAGGCGTCGTTTCCACGAATGTTGTTATACCGATTTCCATTATTACTGCCTCCTCGTTGAACAATAGCCTTTATTTATTGTATAACAACTTTGATGTATCGGCTGTTTCAAGGCATTGGCTCTTAATTTCATAGTCCAAGCTATATTCGTGCATAACCTTAGTTGTAACTGAATAAAATTTAAAAATATGCTTGCAAAGGAGTGATTGAGTGGCCAAATGCAAAAAATGTGGTGCAGACAAATCCCAATGCAAGAATTGCAAAAAATGCAGTTAACATAGCCCATTAAGAATTGCTTTTGTTCCCATACCGGGAACTTTTTTTATTCCTTTGCCCTTTCGATTGTTGCCGAAACTTCAATGCCATTCAACGCTTGTGTAGCTAGCCGGTCAGCCTCGGCATTCTTTTTTCGCGATACCAACTCATATTCCGGTCGAATTCCAAGCTCTTTCATTTTCGCCTCGATTCGATCAGCCCAACTGAATAAATTGTTCTCGACGACCGGCCACTCCTCACTCAAATGGTTGATGACGACACGGGAATCACCGATGAACCGTACGGAGAGATCATGAACGTTCAACAGCTCCAACTCTTGCAAGCCAAAATGAAGTGCCGCATATTCGGCTTCGTTATTAGAGATTAGCTCTGATATGGCTACGTTTCTCCTTAGTCGAAACGACGTCCCGTTCTGATCATAGTAGATGACACAGCCTAAACCGGCAGCCCTCGTTGTCAGGTCGAATCCCCCGTCAAAATAAACTGTGATGTTATGAGGTTCCGTTTCAATCCCTTTCAAATAGCCCTTCATTTCCTTAACCGTCCATGAGCTGTCGAAACGGTCGATGAACTTTATGCTTTTTGCGCGCCCCGTCCTCTCCAAATCTTCCGCAATGAGAATTGCTTGTGATGCATCCATTTCCTCGGAATGGAAGACGGTCTCCATTCCTTTGGGGGATTTATATGTCCATTCAATTGTGACGTTCATTGCTACCCCTCCAATTGCAATAATTGCTGTATTTATGTATATCCAATTTAGTCGCTCCTTGCACCTATACAGTTCCGAGTATACATTACACTTGGGATTTAAAATCAAGAAACCAACCGATTTACTCCTATCGGCTGGCTTCATTACGAATTTTTATCTAGCAAAGGCACCTACACAATCAACTTCTCTTGACGCTTCCTGATACAAGGATGGATCCTAATATCACGATGATCGCGCCTATGATAAATTGTAAATTTACTGCCGTCCCGATAAACACAATTTCGGTTAGGATTGCCCAAAACACATACGTATTGTTAAGTGATTGCCCCCTGGCTGCTCCAATTAAATCAATTGATGAGTAGTATAAGGAATAGTTAAGAGTTCCTAAAAGTCCCGCGATGACGATGACCCATACGATGCTTGATGTTGCCGCTTCAAATACTAGAGGATAGCCACCCATCAATGGAACAAGGATAACTCCATAACTAAGGGCTGAAGTGATTTGCCGAATATTAATCGCATACAGCGGCACGACTTCTTTTCCTCTCATTCCCCAAGCACCGATCACACCTTCGAGCCCCCAAAAGATGGCTGCCCCTAATGAAAACAATATCCCGATGAAAAAGGTGCTCTCAGTATCGAACTTCGTTGGCACATATGCCAATATAATGACGCCAATAATGCTCAATACAACGCCGGACCATGTTCTTCCGTTCATTTTCTCCTTCAAAAAAAAGAAAGCAAGCACTGCTCCTATGCCAGGAAATATTGATGCAATGCTTGCTGCGTACGTTACTCCGGCGTACTGAATCCCAAGAAAATAAAAACTCATAGCCAACGGTCCGCCTGCCAATGCACCCATCACTAAAATAGCGCCACTCTTCGTTTTATAAAGCTTTAAGACATTAATAAATTCCCCTTTAACAATCATCAGCAACGAAATCCAAATTGCAGAAAAAAAGTCATGCATGAAAGCAGCAATTATTGGGGCTAGCATGACGAACTCTTTAAAAGGCGTACTCGCGATAATTATACCAATTATTACAGTGTCTACTCCCCACGCTATCGCGGAAGTAGCCCCTAGGCCTATACCTTTAGCACTTTTTCTCATCAATTTTACCTCTTCTCAAAAATCATCATATATACAATCCACTCCTTCTTAATTTGTCTATCATTGAGAATATTATACTTCCCAAATTTGGGGTGCCTGTGCAGCAAACTATTCTGCCTATTCACTACAATTGAGTAAAAAAAATAAAGAAACCAACAGATTCAATGATCAGTCAGCTTCTTTATGAGTTTTTATACGAATAGTTGAATTGTCATAAATGCACCTTGCACAGGCACCGACACAATGGCACCGACACAATTTCTAATTGTCCTGCTTAAATAGTTTGGCGAGGAGGGAGAGAGGGCTTTTCTTAGTGCTTTTTTGTGGCTCCGTAGAGGAATTTTCTCTGGTTATAAAGATTTCCTCTTTATTGATAGCATGGTCATATGCCAGGATTAGGCCTATTTCAGTTTCATGTTCTTGATTTGTAACATATCTGTAAGATACATCATATTTGGAAGCAATCTTGGTGTATTTTGACAGCACTCGATAGTGAATATTGCCATTCAAGTATAGACGGGCCTCTCTATTTTCCTTGATGGCCTCTTCGACTTGTTTGTATACTCCCTTTTCCCTCACCTGCTCTTTTGTAAGTGCAATGACAATGCGTTCACGGATTGATCCGAGGAATTTCCGCCGTTCGTCTGGTTTCGTTACTCTCGGGCCATAGATCCCTTCCTGAAGATAATCATCAATATTACCAGACATCGAAATACCTCCTATTTTAATGTCCTTATCCTCAATTATATTTTCTAATGATATACAAAAGACAGCTACTAGAGCTGTCTCTTGGTTCTATTATAGAGTTACACGCGTTCCTGTTTTGCCTTCAAGTGCGTCTTGAAGTTTGTCCATTGAAGTGATAACGACGTTTTTGCCGCCTTTTTCTAAGAACATGATCGCTGCTTCGATTTTAGGACCCATGCTTCCTTTCGGGAAGTGGCCTTCATCCATATAGCGAAGTGCTTCTTCAACGGTCATTTCGAATAGGTTCTCTTGTTGTGGAGTACCGAAGTTGATTGCTACTTGCTCAACGCCAGTAAGGATGAACAAGTAATCAGCATTGATTTCTGCAGCTAATAGCGCACTTGCGAAGTCTTTATCGATAACAGCGTCTGTACCTTTCAGCATGCCGTTTTCTTCGACAACAGGGATTCCGCCGCCGCCAGCTGTGATGACAATGATTTCTTTGTCAAGTAGAGCTTGGATAGCGTCTTTCTCAACAATTGTAACCGGTTTTGGAGAAGCAACAACGCGTCTGTATCCACGTCCGCTGTCCTCGATGTAATCGATTTTTTCTGTTTCAAGAACTTTGTCCAACTCTTCTTGTGTGTAGAATGGACCGATCGGTTTTGTCGGGTTAGCGAAAGCCGGATCGTCTTGAGAAACAACCGATTGTGTAACGATTGTCGCAACTGGTCGTTGGATATTACGCTCTACCATTTTGTTTCTGAACGCTTGTTGAATCAAGTAACCTAAGTTCCCTTGCGTTTCAGCATCCAGTACATCAAGCGGGAAAGCTGGAACAACAGATTCCGCCATTTGGTTTTTGATTAATGAATTACCTACTTGCGGGCCGTTTCCGTGAGTGATGACAACTGTATTTCCTTGTTCGATCAAGTCAAGAACAGGTTCACAGCTTTCATTGATGTTTTGGATTTGCTCTTCAAGTGTACCTTTTTGGCCTTCTTTAATGATGGCGTTTCCGCCGATAGCTAATACAACTTTTTTACTCATCGATAACTCTCCTTTGATTAAGAAAAAATAAACTACAGATCAAGTCAAACCGTTAGGAGTTAAAATGAAACCCCTTCATTTTATCACAGAAAAGAGGAGAGGAACTAGCTTACAACCATTCCTCTCCACATAAAATCATTATTCCGCTTCGATTAAGCCAAGCTTCACTGCGTAAGCATCGATTGCTTTTTCAAAGGCAGCCAATGGAGCACGAACAGTACCTGCACCGATTTGGCCAACGCCAGCTTCTTTGTGAGCGATACCCGTGTTGATAACCGGCTCGATTCCTGTTTCAACTACTTTACGTGCATCGATTCCTAGGCAAGAACCTTTGAAGTCCCAAGTAGGAATTGAGAAGTTCGGGTTGTGATCGATACAAATATCCATCATATCGTTACTTGTGTTAACAGCATCGTCCATACCGCCGGCACCTACGAAACGTGTAACACCAGGAGCAGCGATCATTGCCATACCGCCGACACCGAATGTTTCAGTGATTGCACTGTCACCCATGTCCTTACAAGCCATGTCTTGGTCGTATCCTGTGAAGAACAGACCTTGCGGCGTGTTAACCGGTGCTGTGAACCATTGATCGCCCATGCCTGCGATACGGATTCCGAACTCATATCCGTTACGGCACATTGCAGTTACAACTGTACCATGTTGGATTTGTCTAGCTGAGTCCATAACCGCTTTTGTTGAAGCCATTGCAATGTTCAAGAAGTACTGATCTGTGTCAGCTAGGAATTGAATGACATCTTGTTTGTCTTTTTCATCGACATCAGTTTGTAGAATGAATGGAACGATGTCTTTCAAGAAAATTAGTGAACCGGCAATATTACGTTGGTGGAACTCGTCACCCATTGTAATTGCTCTAGCCATCATTACGTTGACGTTTAGGCCGTCACCTTTAATATGAAGAGCTTTGGATAGAGTTGGACCAAGAACATCTCTAAACCAGTTTAGGCGGTTGATAACTTCTTCTGAGTACGCACCGAAACGAAGTACTGCACCGATTCCTTCGTTCATTGTGCAATAAGCGCGATTTCCGCCGTCACGGTTTTCCGCAACGAGAACCGGCATGCTTCCAGAAGTGATTCCACCCATTGGACCTACTGCATTTACATGGTGACAAGGAATGAATTCAACTTCACCGTTTTCAAGCATAGCACGAGCATCATCAGCGTTCGTTGCCCAGCCTTCAAACAATGCAGCACCGATACAAGATCCTTGCATTGGGCTTGTCATGTTTTCCCACTTAATAGGTGGTCCTGCATGAAGTAATACTTTTCCATTTAATTCTTCAATAACAGATTTTGCTGGAACTACATCCGTTAAAAATGGTGCACCTGATACAACTTTATCGATAACCGCTCGGTTTGCTTCATCAATCGTTTTAAATTGTCCGTACATTTGGTTTCCTCCTGAAAAATCAATATTTCTAAAAAAGATTATCTAATTTTGAACCCTGGCTTACTTAAGGAGGCTCAAGATTTTGCGCAATCTTGGATTTCCGCCTGCAACTGGACGCCAGTCATATTGAACAACTCTGCCGCCGTTTGCTGTAACCGAATTAGTGAAGCTCTTCAAACCAACGTTAACAACGCTCGGCTTTTCGTTCATTAGTTTTTCGATTGCTTCTGAAACTGTAAAGTCTACATTTGCAGCCTCTACTGTAGCAGGAACAATTTCTTTAGTTCCTTCTTCAACTTGAATGCCAAGCATCGCCAAAGCAGTTAGAGTTGCTTGGTTATTGCTTTCACGGATGATAACGCCAGCTTTTTCAAGTTTCGCTTTTTGCTCGTCGATGTCTTGTGGATCTTGATCCGTACCACAAACAGTTGCAACGAAGTAGACGTTTCTGCCATTTGCTTTTGTTTCGTTTTGGATCTTTTCGATACCTGGAAGCAAAGCGCCTGCCATATCCTCATGTGCACCGTAACCAAGAACAACATCAAATAGGATGACTGCTGTTGATTCATCTTGTGCTGCTTTTTGGAAGAACTGGATTCTTGTATCCGGGTCGATCATTGGGTGCGGTTTTCCTTGTGTGTAAATATCGTCACCAAGGTCGATTATTTCAAAACCGTCAGCATTTAGAAGGTAGCCCGCTTGGTCATGGTCAGTTTCTCCAAGATTCAAGCCTCTGCTGATCAACGTAGCTGCTTCATATCCAAGCGTACCGCCGGAATAAAGACCCTTTATTGTTTTCTGTTCAGGTTTCAAGTCAACTGCAGGTACTTCGTCTTCAAGGTGATTGTAATTTGATTTGATTTCGTTGCCTTTTACTAGATCTACAGCAAGTGCTGCTGTCTCTTCTAGTGTGTTTGCATAGTAGACATTTCCTTCATGGTTATGCGGCTCTTCTCCAAGGAAGATTGCAACAACCGGTTTTGAAATGCTGTGCAACAATTGGACAACTTCGTCACGGACTTCTTTTGCAGGTGGCTTAGAGATAAGTGTGATCACTTCTGTTTGGTTATGCTGAGCCAATGCTTTCAGGCCATCAAGCATCGTGATTGCACCGATCTTGTCAGCAAGGTCGCGGCCGCCAGTACCAATTGCATGGCTTACACCAGCGCCTAGACGATCGATTTCAGTCGTAACTTCTTGGATTCCTGTTCCGGAAGCTCCGATGACTCCGATTTTCCCTGTTTTAACTACGTTTGCGAATGCAAGAGGAACACCGGAAACGATGACTGTACCAGCGTCAGGACCCATTACGAGAAGACCTTTTTCATGCGCCTTTTCTTTGATGCGTCGCTCATCTTCAATCGTTACGTTATCACTGAAAATCATGACGTGCATATCTCTGTCAAGCGCTTTTTCCGCTTCTTCAGCAGCGTATTGTCCTGGTGTAGAGATAACAGCAATATTTGCATCAGGAAGTGCATTCACAGCTTTGTCCCAAGAGTTAACCGTTTCAAAAGCTTCTTTACCAGCGCTAATTGCTTGGTTGCTTAGATAGTTATCGATTTCCTCGAGTACTTCTTCAATTTTCTCTTCCTGTTCCGTATCTACAACGATACACATATCATTTGAAGCGGCATTATCTAGTTCTTCAGTGTAAAGATCCGCAGCTTTGAGGATATCCTTGTTAGCAGGTGTTCCCATCATAATTTGAACTTTAGTAATGCCTTCCATTGTTGAAATTTTATTCGTGAGAAGCATTAGGTTAACTGAATCCTGGTATGAATTCTGTTTTACGATCGTATAAAGCATGTTTTCACGCACCTCTTAAATTATTTTTTTGTAAAATCCGCACAGAAAAGGGGGTGGCCACTTAGTTGACCACCCTTTATCTTTAAAAAGTCTTACTCAGCAAAAGGGCTTTTATTATCAAACGCATTGTTGTGAACAACATCTGAAGTTAAGTATTCATAAATGTGATCTACAATTTCAATGCCATTTTCCTCGTACTGCTTCTCCCTTTCGGCACTTCTTTGTCCAGGGTAGGAAACATGATCGAAACCAGGAGCAGGCTTAATGTTATTGAGATCTTGCATCGTTGTCGCAATGCTTTCTTGGAACGCGCCTAATCCTGTAAAGAATTCCGGATTGATGACAATGTGAAGCTGTCCAAGATTTCGATATTCGGTGAGATCATGGTACATGGAGGACACTTTGTTTCCAAAAGGAAGTCCAAGCAGAATTCCGGATAAGACGTCCACCATCATCATGAGTCCGTATCCTTTTGGTCCCGCAATCGGTACCAATGCATTCACTTTAAATGGATCAGTAGTCGGGTGTCCTTCACTATCAACTGCCCATGTATCAGGAATGGATTCGTTTTTTGAACGTGCATGGAGAATTTTCCCCCAAGCTTGAACGGTTGTAGCCATATCAAATGTAATATTCTTACCGTCTTTGCCTGGTGCAGCAAAAGCGATCGGGTTTGTTCCGTAATAAGGCTCTGCTCCGCCAAAAGGAACGACCATCGGATCTGATTGACAAACTGAAATGCCAATCAAATTCTCATTTGCAGCTTGTTGAACAAAATAGGAAAGTGCGCCGCTATGACCGATTCTTCTCACGCCGACAACAGCAACTCCGTTTTCTTTTGCCATTTGAATTGCTTCGTCCATTGCCAATTTAGCAGCGACATGCCCTACACCGTTATCACCATCAAAAATGGCTGTAACAGGACCCGTCTTTTCAAATTCGAAATCAGGATTTGCATTCAGTCCGCCTTTAGCAATTCGCTCTGCGTAATACTCTACACGCATAGCTCCATGGGAGTGGACTCCCCTGGCATCTGCGTGAACGAGCACGTCAGCAACGCCGCGCGCATGATCCTCAGTCAATCCTGCTTTATGCAACTTCGTTGTAATCAACTCGTTCAACTGCTCACTACTTACTCTCATTCCGCTCACCCCTATTAAGTTTTACACCGATGCTCTCTATTTAAAGAATGGATATCATTCAGCGAATGGGTTCTTATGGTCATATTGATTATTATGGATGACATCCGATTTTAGATACTCATAAATGTCATCGACAATCTCAATTCCATTTTCCTTATAATCCTCAATGACTACATCATTGTTTTGACCCGGGTAAAGGACTTTTGAAAAGCCTGGTGCCGGTTTGATCCCATTCAGGTCGTCCATCGTTTGGGTAATGTCATCTTTGAAAGATGCTAAACCTGTAAAGAATTCTGGATTGATGACAATATGAAGTTGCCCAAGCTTGCGGTATTCCGCCAAATCTTCGTACATTGACGAAACTTTATTGCCGAACGGAAGTCCGAGAAGGATGCCTGAGAGAACATCTACCATCATTGCAAGGCCATAACCTTTTGGACCTGAGATTGGTAGTAAAGCATTGACGTTCATTGGATCTGTAGTTGGCTCCCCATTGTTGTCAACCGCCCACGTGTCAGGGATTGATTCGTTCTTGGAACGTGCATGAAGAATTTTACCCCACGCCTGAACAGTTGTTGCCATATCCAATGTAATCATCTTTCCGTTGCTGCTTGGCGCAGCGAAGGCAATCGGATTTGTACCGTAGTAAGGCTCAGCGCCGCCGAACGGAACAACCATTGGGTCTGATTGACAAACGGAGAAGCCGATCAGGTCAGCATCAGCCGCTTGGTTTGTGAAGTAGGAGATTGCTCCGCTATGAGAGATATCCCTAACGCCAATGATGGCAACTCCACTTTCTTTGGCCATTTTAATTGCTTCGTCCATAGCCAATTTCGCTGCTGTATGGCCGTTTCCGCCATCGCCGTGGAATATACCTGTTGCCGGGCCTGTTTTTTCAAATCTAAAGTCCGGGTTTGTGTTCATTCCACCCTTGGCGATGCGTTCAGCATAATATTCGACGCGCATTGCGCCATGGGAGTGAATGCCTCTCTCGTCGGCAAACGTTAGCACGTCTGCCGCGACATCAGCATGTTCCTCAATAAGGCCAGCTTTTTCAAGCTTTGTTTTAATTAGACCTTTCAAGTCATCTCTACTTACTCTCATCTTGACACCTCTTTACTGGGATTATTATAGTGATGCATCCCGATTACAATCTTTGGAATAGACATATGTCAAAGGCTCTCTGCCGACTGCATAAGCTGCTTGGTGCACATATGGTGCCATGAAAATGTAATCGCCTTTTTTAACTGGAATCCATTCATTATCCAAGTTGTACATGCCTTCACCTGATAGCAAGTACGCGCCATGTCCTTGATAATGTGTTTCTACGAATGGATGGCTTGCTGCAGGATCGAATGAAAGGATATGGAAGTTCATATCGAATTCAAGATCCAACGGCAATAGATCCTTCAAGTGAACGTTGTGCATATCGTCATAGTTCATGTACTCGATAGCATTCGCATGACCTGAAACAACCCATGGCTTGCGTCCATCTTTTAATGGGATGTGTTTTTGTTTGTATAGGAATAAACGGGAATCGCCGGACTCCATGTTTTCCAAGTACATTTTCACGCCTGGTGGGCAATATAGGTAGCCGCTCTCTTCAAGAATGAACTCTTGGTCGTCAGCTTTCGCTTTCACTTTTCCGCTAATAACATAAACGAAGCTCTGTACGTCTTCTTCACCGCAGAAGCCTTCGCTGTTCTTGCCGCCTTCATGCATTGTAACCATGTAGTCGACAAAGCCCGCACCCAGTTTCGGTGAAGCTAAAATGGAGATTCTGCAATTTTCAAATCCAGGAATGACGTTATTCACTAATCCTTCTGGAGCGATTAGCGCATATTGTCCTGGTTTAATAATTGACCTGCTTGAAAGTATATCTTGTGGATAACCCATCGTTACATTCTCCTCTGTTTGTTTATATTTCCGGGCATACACCCGATTCAAAAAGTTATTCTTTATAGCCCAACTCATATAGAGCACCGATCAGCGCTTTAACACCTTCCGCCAAATCAGCGGGCTCTGTATATTCAGCCGGGTTATGGCTGATTCCTTTCAGACTCGGAACAAACAGCATAGCTGTCGGCACAACAGGAGCAAAGATTTGGGAATCGTGACCCGCACCGCTGTGCATCACTTTATAATTGAGGCCATTTTCTTTACATTGTTTTTCAATGAGCTCAACAACTTTTTGATCCATTGGAACTGGATCTTCATCCATCCAAAGATCAATGTCCATTTCAACTTCATGCTCTTTGGAGATTTCTTGCATCCTAGCCGTCATTTGTTCTGTAAATGACACGATCGCTTCTTTTTCAGTATGACGAACATCGATCGTGAAAATTGTCTTTCCTGGAACGACGTTTACGATGTTCGGATAAGCTTCAATCTTTCCAACAGTCGTCACCAATGGGTCTCCGATTTTTCTAGCCATTGAAATAATTTCATGAATCATATGGCTAGCCGCAAACATGGCATCTTTCCGATACCCCATCGGCGTTGTTCCGGCATGATTAGCTTCACCCGTTATCTCAACCGTATACCGTCTTTGTCCAACAATGTTATTCACTACACCAATAGCCGTTTTCTCGGTTTCCAAAACGCTGCCTTGTTCTACGTGAACTTCCACGAATGCTGTCAGATCCTTCCGCGGACCTTTCGATTCTTCTGTAAAGTTGAAACCTGCATTCTTCATTGCTTCAACAAATGGGACGCCATCGAAATCCGTAATTGTTTCAACGTCTTCTCGTTTGGCTAAACCGACAATGTTTTTGGATCCCCAGAACGAGTATGGGAAACGGCTTCCTTCCTCTTCAGCCATTGAAACGACTTCAATGTTTCTGACTGGTTGGCCGAAATGCTTTTTCAAGTATTTCAACGCAATGATGCCGGCGATGATGCCATATGCACCGTCATAGCGTCCACCGTTTGTCACTGTATCTACATGGGAGCCTGTCAAAACCGTTTCGTTTGTGTTCTTCCCTTTTAATGTACCGTACAGATTTCCGATTTCATCAAAGCGAGCTTCAAGTCCTTCGTTTTCTATCCAGTCTTTCAAAGCGTGTTGACCTTCAACCCACTCTTTTGTATAGAGTAAACGAGAAACACCGCCCTCGGAATCTTTGCCGAAATCGCCGAGCCAATCAAGTCTGCCGGCTGTTTCTTCCGCCAAATCAAGCTTTTGTATAATGTCTTTCATATCGTTCACCTATTTCACCACCCTTTTCCGCGTTATGTATGCTTATTACTATTGTAGAACGCAATTATTGTTTGTAATCATACGGATAGTATGCAATGAATCGTCTTTCATAAACGACTGACTTTTTAGCTCCACTTTTAATTGTAAGCGTTCTAAACTAAATAGTCTTTAGCGTGAGTTGATAAAGTTTTATCTATTATTTATCTAAAGTGGATAACAAAATAAAAAAGAGACAGCGCGAATGGCTGCCTCTGTACCTATTCTGCGTTTTCACGTTGAAGTAGTTCGTGAATTTTAAGTCCAACCCGTACAGACAGCATTTCTTCGGGGTCATCAAAGTCCATCCCCGTAATCTCTCTGACCCTTTCCAAACGATAGACAACGGTCTTATAGTGAACAAAGAGAAGTTTTGCAGTTTGGGCCGCGTTTTGATTGCACTCCAAAAAAGTTTGTAATGTTTCCAGCAAATCGGATTGATTCGCCTGTTGGTAATCAAGCAACTCCTTAAGGGATTTCGGGATGAACTGCAGCAGAGCCGATGAATCCTCGATATGACGCAGCAGCCGAAAAATCCCAAGTTCCGAAAACGCTGTAATTGATGCCAGACCGTTTAACGTTTCGCCCAAATCCAGTGCATCATGTGCTTCCCGATAGCTTTGCGGAATTTCGGCAATATCTCCTACTGCACTTCCAATTCCCACTTGGACATCGATGTCTTTAGCTTGTTTTTGAATGACTGCTTGAATTGTCAGCGCCGTTTTCTTTATGTCTTCCATCCATGCAGTATCATTTTTACTTACCTTCTCAACTTTCCAAAGAACAATGAAGAGATTGCTTTTGTTTGAAATGATACCGTTCGGCAAGTAATGATGAATCGCTTCATTCACAAGGAAATGCGCTCGGTCAGCGAGGTCTCCTTTTTGTTTCAAAGCGCCTTCCGACTGGCGATTAATTTTAAATAACACCGCAGCAAATGCACCAGTGAAGTCCCAACCGATGACATTCGCCTTTTCATACACTGCTTGAATCGATTGGATTTTCCCGCTGATCAATTCCTCAATGAGATCGTTTTTATACTTCTTCTCCACTTCCGCAACGGCAAATTGCTTCACTAATTCCAAGGATAAGGAAGTCGCTGCGTTTTCGACAGCAATTAAATCCAATTCTCCAAGCGATTTATTAATTTCACCAATCAATAAATACATTTTGTTATGGTTCAGCGCTTCTATCGGAACAACAATTTGATGTCCTTTCACATTATCCAGTTCAGGATATTTCACAATTTGTCGATAGTGAGGAAATTTAATGCCTGAAGTCTGTTCGTAAAAATGTACTTTCTCGACCATTTCAAATTGTTCAAGTTCAGGGTATGTCGATACGATACATCTGAAATTCCGATCGAAAAGTGCAACCGGGTTCCCAATCAACTTTTCAAGTGTATGAATGATTTTCTCAAGGCCTTTATCAGCGAGAGATAAAGCTGTAAATCGATCATGGATCTCCTTAAAGTACCGTAGTTTCGTGACTTGATTATTGAAAAGCTCCCCCATGATCGGATACATGACATCTACAAAGGGGACTTCTTGCGGAAGCTGGATGATCGGCATTCTGTTCTTTTCACCGGCTTCGAGCAATTGATCGGAAATATCTTCACTGTGCTTCTTGATGACGAGAGCACTCACGCTCTTTTCAGCTAATTTGGCGATAAAAGCCTTTTGTTCTTGAACACTGAAATCCCGGATCGAATAGAGGCTTGTTAAAATCACTTCGCCGCCCTTGATCCAATTCGCAATATCAGGTCCTTCCATGATCGTTACGCCTTCAACCACGTTTTGAATAAACGTACCGCCGCTTAAAATTTCAGCATCCTTCATCGGTTCGATTGCCAATAAATCCTTTACTCTAAACTCCATTTGCCGCACCCCTTTCCATGTATTCTAGAGTCCTTATCTCGAAATATTATTCTTCTTATTATACAATACTAACGAAAGCATATCTAACGAAGGAAAGAGCGTGACGTCATGTCAAAAACAACAGTCATTTATAAACAGAAGGATGACTTCGAGTTGAAAGCGGACTTTTACCCCGCTGCAGAAACCTTCCGCCCAGTGATTGTCTATATACACGGCGGCGGACTTCTATGGGGATCCCGTGAAGATATGAAGAAAGAACAGATTGAGTTTTATCACCAAGCAGGTTACAACATCTTTTCAATCGATTATCGGCTAGCCCCAGAGTCGAAGTTGCCCGCGATTCAAGAGGATATCGCAGACGCCCTGAACTGGATCGAACAAGAAGGGATCAAGCAGTTCGACTATGATCCGATGAATATCGCCGTCATTGGAAGTTCAGCGGGCGGATATCTTGCACTTTTAACGGGAACATTCCGGAACAAGCCGAAAGCCATCGTTTCTTTCTATGGGTATGGCGATATTACCGGCGATTGGGCAGTGAAGCCGAGCCCCCACTATTCAGCGATGACAACTGTGCCTCGGGAACTGGCCAAAATGCTCGTGTCGGACGAAATCATTTCGGTCGGTCCGATTGAAAAGCGGTACGCAATCTATATGCATGCGAGACAGCATGGCGTTTGGATCGAAGAATTAAGCGGACTAATACCTGTCTTAGCAAAAGACGAGCTTTCCAAGTACTGTCCACTATTCAATATCCATTCGCACTACCCGCCTACCCTGCTCCTCCACGGAACGAAAGACGAGGATGTCCCATATGAGCAATCCGTTCTGATGGCTGAAGGCTTGCAAAAAAACGGCGTTGATCATAAACTGATCACCATTCCGGATGGAAAGCATCAGTTTGACGAAGACTTGCAAAGCCCGATTGTACAAAATGCATTTGACGAAGTGATCACTTTCTTACACAATCAACTGAAGTAAGCCAAAAGGGCCGAGAGTATACTCTCGCGCCCTTTTCCTTATTCATAGTTATTATTTTGATTTAACCGGAAGTGAATCCACTTTATCCTTCTGTTCCGTCTTACCTTCCACACCATACGTATCCCATTTGAAGAGATTCTCCAGCAGAAGGGCTAATATGATTCCCACTAGCAACCCACTGCTAAGCAGCGGTCGGATCACGCCTGGTATCGTAACAAAGTACGTTGCTGGAAGCGTCATGATAACAACTCCTACAAACAACGGAATTGCTGAACGATAAACGTTGACAGTATTGAATTCAACTTGCTTAAAGAAATTCAATGAAGAATTTAACAGAAGCAAATACGAAACAAATAATGCAGCACTACCGATACTTAACGGAAGCTGTGAGAAAAAGTGGCCGAGCGGAGGAATAAGTCCCATGACTAAGAACATGAATCCACCAAGAACAAACGGAAGCCTTTTAATGATCCCTGTTTGGCTTAAGAAACCAATAGAAGAAACGAATGGTGAGTTTGGAACGAGGCCGAAAATACCTGCAATAAGTGTGAAGACACCAGTAATGGTGAATGAAGCCCTGTATTCCGACTTTGTCGTTTCCACCTCATACATGCTTTCCGTTCCTTTTAACGCACCGAATGTATTCGCTGTGTTCAATAAGCCCGCTAAAATAGTCGTAATGATAATCCCGACATCCCATGCCGGCTTCCCTAATGGGAATAATTCGAGAGTGAACTTTGTCGTTCCGCTAATTGTGCTTTCCGGCTTGAAAATAAGCGCATAAACAATCCATCCGACGATAATTCCGATCAGCAACCCATATCGCCTAATACTTGACGGCGCCTTCACGCTGATGACGATGATCAAAGTCGCAATGACAATCGCTAATAGTGAAACGGATAAATTGATCTGTGGGTTAACAGCCTGGTTGCCAAAAGGAATACCGAGCATCCCCTTTAAAAAGATCCCGATCAATTGACAACCGAACAGGAACATGAATACACCCATCACTGCAGGAGTGAATAACTTGGCTATCTGAGGTCCGAGCCCTGTTACACCGATCAAGAAAGTCATGATCGAAACAATGATAATACCGACTGTCAAACTGCCTCCCAGAATATGCAATGGCATCCCTTGAGCCGCAGCTGTCGTACAAAGCGTTAGAATGACACCCCACCATAGACCGGATTGCCCTTCCATGATGGCCCGTTTATGCCCAAAGAACGCTTGGATAATACACGCTAGTCCAGTGACAATAAAGGATAGCTGAAGCATATTGACAATTGTCTCCGGCGGAAGATCAAAAGCCGCCCCGACAGTAATGGGAATGACAACGATATTCGTGAAAATAAAAAAGAGCCACTGTAAGCCCGAAATCCAGTTACTTGATTTTACTAACTCCTTGATAACAATCACCTTTCTTTTTTATGAATAACGGCAGCTTTCATGCCGAGCAACATGCCTAGTACTGTGTCTGCACCTGACGTATGGCCGATTTCCTTCATCTCTTCAACAGCCTTCAGAAATTCTGTTCCACGCGGTTTATCTAAAACATAACATAACTGTTGGAGATGGGAATGGAATTTGTTATCAGTTGCATAGAGAAGATATTCCAAAGCGACATAAGTCGTCCGTTTTTGGCCATATTCAATTAAATAGGGTTTCAACTTTCGCAGAAACGTTTGGTCTGTCCCTTCCAGCGCCGAAAGAACCGCACAAATCCCGGTAATGACGTCATCTCCGCTCGGTGTAAGTCCAAGTCCCCTGCCAATCCAATAGTCGAAGACTTTTTTCTCGTCCAACTCATGATGCCAGACAAGATTTTTCAAGTCATTCAATTTATCCAGGACGGCGATTCCTTCTATGGAAGAAGAGGGGTCGACGATATAGTGGATGATCCGTTTTTTCTCATCCGACGTTTCGGCCAGACCAGTATTCCAGTCGTCTTGAAGAAGCCGATTTGCCAAAAACTTGAAGTTGTCCTCGAGAGAAGTGAGATCGTAAGTGGAAGACTGTACTGTATGGTTTGTCCATTTTGCTTCATTTAACGAGAGGCTGATACCTTTCGGGAAAAGTACTGACATTGATTCCTTATCCCACACAACTTCCAAATCGACAGCAAGCAACGTGGTTAGCAAATGCGCACCCGTTTGTTCCAACCCAATTCCGAATGGCGCGATGCCATTCCCCAATGCGCCAACATGGACAAGATGCCCACCGAAGGCTAAATTGAAACTAGTCGAAAATACACTATGGACATGTCCGTTCGGGTTTGCCTTCAAGATATGGGAAACTTCATCACTCGCCGCGATCGCCTTCAAAACAAACGCATCTCTATTACGATTTGAGTTTACATTTATCGAGCCAAACAATTCCTCACCCCCGAAGCGTATAGCATTCCATTATTTTTGCCTGTATCTATTATAGTCTACATGTATGCGCCAAAAATTTCATTGTCTATTATGAACAAAACCAAGCTTGATTTTTGTCCACTTTTAACGTACAATAAAGGGTGGTACGTATGTGCAAACTGCTCAAAAATTCTAGTGGGAATTCTATAAAAGAGGTTATGCTTATGAAAACAGTAAACGATCTATTTATATTGGAAGGCATGAAAGAAAGCATTGTGCTTGCGGGCCATCGCGGCCTTACAAGAAATGTGCAATTTGTAAATATATCCGACACGCCGGACATCATCAATTTCTTGGCGGAGAATCATCTTCTGCTCACGACCGGATATGCATTCAAGGACGACCCTGAGAAATTCTGCGAATTAATTAAACAGATGTATGAGTTGAACTGTTCAGGTCTTGCCATTAAAATCAATCGATTCTTCAAAGAATTGCCCCGTGAAGTCAAGCTGCTCGCCGATGATCTGGCGTTTCCAATCATTGATTTGCCTACGAAGCATACATTAGGTGAAGTATCCCGACACATCTTGAATTATTTGAACGATGCTGAATCGGAACAGCTTTATTATGCGTTGCATGTCCAAAAAGAGTTTTCCGATATGATGATTAAAGGCTATAGCTTAACTGCGCTCATCGAGCAATTGGGGCATTTTCTATCCCGCCCTACCCTCCTCCTGAACCATAGGGGAGAAAAAATTGCGCATAGTCATGATTTCCGGATGGATTCCATGAAGCTGGCCGAAAAGGAAATCATCGAAAAAGTGAAAGAAGACTTAGCATCTGCCCGGGAAGGAAGCACCTTTACGATTCCTTCAAGGGAGCATCAATCCGTTTCCACTTTTCCTGTCCAAACAAAACGGCAGCATCCGAGCATGCTTGTCATCGTCGATTCAATGACTTTGCCTTACCCATCTTCGCAAATGGCGATTGAGCAGGCCGGCAACGTCATTACGTTTACAATCATCAAGGAGCAGGCGATCGAAGAAAACTCCAGGCTCCTCAAAAATAATTTCTTTGACGACTTGATTGAAAATCGGATTCATTCTGATGAAGAGATTTTGAGCCGCGCCAATTATTATGGTTTGAACGAGGATTTGAATAATATTTGCATTATTTGTACTGTAGACCAAAAAGGGCAGAATTACGAAGACCTACAGTTGTACGAGAAAAAGGCTGGAGAATTATACAATAGTATTTATGATCAGCTCGAAGATGAAATCGTTCATAGCGAACTGGACGGCATTTTATTTACGAAGGAAAAGTACTTTGTCATGATCTTGCAATACGCTGATGAAGTTGACCCATCAGAAGTGAACGAATTCGTCGAGAAATGTCAAGAAAACTTACAAGGTGATTATTCGATCTCCTTCGGCGTCAGCAATACGGTTCAGTCCATTAAGGATATTACAACCGCTTATGCAGAAGCTTGTGAAGCAATTATGAGCGGATATGATATGAATATGCTTGGGTTCATCAATTTCTACAAAATGAAAGAGCTTGAAGATTTATTAAACACAATTCCCGAAAAAGATTTAAAGGCACTGTATGAAAACACACTGAAGTCCCTTGCCCATCCTAAGACTAAAGAAGATCTGGAATTGGTCAAAACGATTCAAGTCTATTTGGATTCGCAATGTGAGATTTCGGAAACGTCTCGCCGCTTGTACATCCATCGAAATACAGTGAAATACCGTATCGAGAAAGCCGAAGAGTTGCTGAATTGCTCTTTCCGCGACCCAGCCCACTCATTGCGCATCCGAGTAGCACTGATGATCGGATCTCTTTTAAAAGAAGCAGAATAAAAAACCAAAGCCCGGTTTGAATGGGCTTTGGTTTTTGTGTTTTTATTGAACAACAGTTGTTTTATCAGAGACGATTTCATCGTTCTCAAAGACAACTTCTCCATTGACGATAGTCGTTTTGACTTTTCCTTTGAATGTCATGCCAACGTATGGTGAGTGCTGGTGACGGTAGAAGAGGTCTTCATTCTTCAGTTCAAAGCTTTCGTTCAAGTCAACAATCGCGATATCCGCATCATAGCCAGCTTCGAGTGCACCTTTATTCGTAAGGCCGAATAGTTTAGCAGGGTTTGTTGCAGTCAATTCAACAATTTTCTCCAATGGAAGGTTGCGTTTGAAATATCCTTCCGTCAACATGATGTTGAGCGTTGATTGAGCACCTGAAATTCCGCCCCAACCTTCGAAATAGTTATCTGTAATTGTTTTCATAGACGCTGGAGCTGGAGAATGGTCAGATGCGATGACGTTAATTTCCCCATTCGCTACAGCAGCCCATAGATCTTCGACTTCGTTCTCATCGCGTAGTGGAGGGCAGCATTTTGCCAATCCGCCTTTTTCTTCAAAGTCTTGTATATTTAGAGCTAAATAATGTGGGCACGTTTCGACCGTAATATCAACGCCACGCTGTTTAGCTTCAGTAATGATCTCAACTACTTTTCTGCTGCTCGCATGGACAACATGCAATTTACAGCCAGTAGCTTCTGCATAAGAGATAATTCTTCTGACAGCTTCAATTTCCGAAATGATCGGGCGTGATTCTACGAAATCTCTTGCAGTCGTTTTCCCTTGTTTTTGCTTTTCTTCAGCAAGCTGATCACAGATGACAGTGCTTTCAGCGTGAACCGCAAGAAGCGATCCAAAGGAAGCGATCTCTTTCATCCCTTTGAAGATCGTTTCATCGTCGACATGATTGAAGTCAACAATTCCGCTTGGGGACATGAATGCTTTGAAGCCAATTACCCCGTTTTCGTGAAGCTCTTTCAGGTCAGCAATATTCTCAGGAACTAGACCGCCCCAGAAATAAGGATTGACGACAGATTTCTCTTCGGCACATGCCTTTTTCAAGTCGAGATTTTCTTTATTGATCGTCGGTGGAGTGCTGTTCAACGGCATATCGAAGAAAGAAGTCGCTCCGCCGGCAGCTAAGCTTCGGCTACCTGTAGCAAGTCCTTCCCATTCCGTTCTGCCCGGCTCATTGAAGTGGACATGCGTATCGATCAAGCCTGGTAAAACGTGTTGCCCTTCTGCATCGATCACTCGTACAGCCGTGCCTTGCAGCGCTTGGCCAACTTCTTGGATCTTACCGTCTTTAACAGCAATATCCCCTTGGATAACGGATTCAGCTGTAACAATCGTACCGTTTTTAATAATCAAATCGTATGTAGTCATCTTTCATTCCTCCAAACAAAAATTTACCTTTGCCATTGCCGGATCGGACAACGGCAAAGGTATGAATGAATTAGTTAGTAGCAGCAATCAACTTGCCGACAGGTTCTCCGACAATGCCTTCTTCCAGGTCGAATACGACATGTCCGCGAACGATTGTTTTAGTCACGCGGCAGTCGATTTTTCTGCCTTCGTATGCACTATGTTTGTTTTTGTAGTAAAGGTCTTCCCTTTTCACTGTGTACGATTGGTTTGGGTCGACTAAAATGATGTCTGCGTCTTTGGAAACTGCAATTTCACCTTTATGCGTAATGTTGAAACGCTCAGACGGGTTTGTTGAAATCAATTTAACGAACTCATGAACCGGAAGTCCGCGCTGCTTCACAGCCAAGTCAAACATAAGGTCGACGTTGTTTTGCGCGCCGCTAATTCCGCCCCATGCTTCCCAAATCGTTCCTTGCTTCAAGTCCTCCGTACAAGGCGAGTGGTCGGACGTCAGCCAGTCGATATTGCCAGCTAGAAGCTCGTCCCATAGTCTTGCTTGGTCTTCCGCTTTTCTAATTGGAGGCTGACATTTTGCTTTCGGACCGACTTCATCGACTTGGTCGGCAGTGAATGCGAAATAGTGAGGGCAAGATTCAACCGTTACATCGACGCCTTCTTCACGCGCTTTCAAGATCACTTGGATTGCCTCTGAAGTGCTGATATGAACTAGGTGCAATTTACATCCAGTTTCTTTAGCGAATAGAATCGCACGTTGAACCGCTTCCACTTCTGTGAAGATCGGACGGGATTCCGCATATTCGACTCCGGAGTTTTTGCCTTCCCTTTCAAATTCCTTAGCAAGGCCTGATGGTACAGACCCGTTTTCTGCGTGGATGCAAAGGATTTGATCCAATTCAGCCAGTTTTTGCATGCCTTTATACAAAGTGTAGTCATCCACATTTACGAAATCATCCGGAATATCACTTGTAATATCGGATAAGAAGCATTTAAATGCAAGAACGCCAGCGTCCGACATTTCCTTCAGCTTATCCACGTTTCCAGGGACGAGTCCACCGTAAAATGCGTAGTCGACGTAGTTCTGGTCAACAGCCGCTTCCAATTTAAGATCCAACGCTGCTTTGTTCGTTGTTGCCGGCAATGCATTCAGCGGCATTTCTACGTAGCTTGTTGTGCCTCCTGCAGCCAGTGATTTCGATCCTGTTTCGAATCCTTCCCACTCTGCACGTCCAGGTTCACTGATGTGTACATGCGTGTCAATCATTCCAGGCATGACATATTGGCCGGCCGCGTCAATAACTTCCTTTGCATCATCCGAAATATTCTCGGCGATGCATGAAATCTTTTCATCTTTGATCCCTAAGTCAACGTTATAAACACCATCACGTAAAACTACTTTTCCGCCTTTAATAACTAAATCGAAAGCCATTTGAATTTCCCCTCTCAGTTATCAATGATTTTTTTGCCCAACAATTTCACACCAAACATCAGTTTCACCATTTCTCGAATTACCTATTCTCCTTAGATAACTCTGGAGCTTTTCGCATCATTGCACCTTTTGAATAGGTCGATTCAAGCGCCGTGTAGAGAATAAAGGCTGCAATGATTCCTACAAACCAAGACATATCGTAAAGAGGTTTTAGGACAGGTACGACGTTTCCGATCAAACAAAGGACTCCTGCAATTATAGTTGTGATAATCGCATTTACATTAAAACCTTTTGTATAATAATACTTCCCCTTATCTGCATCATATAAAGCATTCAAGTCGATTTTGGTTTTTGAAATGAGGAAGTACTGGGCTAGCATGATTCCAGTGACTGGAGCTAGGATCCCGCCAATAATGTTTAGGAAAGTGAAAATACTTGTTGCATTTTCCATCAACTTCCACGGCATGACGAGAATACCAGTAATCGCTGCAATGATGGCACCCGATTTGAATGTGAGTGTCTTTGGGAATAGAGATGCTAATTGGTAACCGGCCGGTACAATATTTCCAGTTACGTTAACAGATAATGTTGTTAAGCAAAGTGTAAGAACGGAAATAGCGATTGCAAATGTCCCGTCAAAACGAGCTACAACATCGAGTACGTTCCATATTGGTGTTCCAAAGGCGATTTCAGATCCGACAATGATGGCGATACTTGCAACCGCGAATAGCAAATACGTCACAATAAGGCCGACAGTTTGTCCTATCGCTTGCGTCTTCGTCGATTTTGCCAGCTTCGTGAAATCTGAAGCATTAACAATCGGCGCTGCCCATGCCGCAACGACTGCCGTTACAGCTGCGATGAAAATAACTACTTTATTTCCTGGAACTCCTGTACCTGTATAAGACAGAATAGGACCGATTCCTCCAGCTAAGTTAATGGCCCAAATTGCCATTCCTCCAAAAACAATGTACACAAGCGGCGAGAGGATATTTGTAAACTTCCCTAGGAAAGCCATTCCTCCATAAATCAAAGCAATGTTCAATAACCAGAACAGTAAAAACGATATCAACGCTGGCAAAGATAACCCTAGAAGGTTCCAATCTCCACCTAATGTCAAATACGTCGGCCAAAGCTTACCAATTAAAATTGATAATGCTTGGCTTCCTGCGTACGTTTGAAACCCGAACCACATAATTGCAGAAATGACTCCTCTTAACACACCCGGAATCATTGCGCCTTTCGGGCCGTAAGATAAACGCAGCAACATCGCAAACGGCAATCCATATTTCGATCCTGCATGGCCATTTAGAACAAGCATTGCTGATATGACAATGGAAGCAGCCATGATTGCAGCAAACACTTGGCCGACCGACAACCCTAAAGCAAATAGAGCACCGATGGCAATATAGTTTGGAATGTTATGAACAGAACCCATCCAGACTGTCAGGAAATTGCTTATCCCCCATTTTCGATCTTCTACTTTTGTGGGCAGAACATCTTCACTATATCCTGCACTCTTCATTTTTTCTCTATCAAAAAGAGTCAAAAAAACCCCTCCTTAAAATTTACCACTAGTATTCGAAACCTACCTATATTGAGGTTCATCGGCAAGGGTTTCGTACCGTTGTCTTCGCCCCAACGAGCTTCACATCTACCGTAGTAGTGGACGTCCTCATTATACAACCTATATTGATATACTTCTTTAGGTCACTTAAACAAAAGAACGATGTTTTATTAGATACAGTGGATAAGGAAGGGCTTAATAATAGACACTTTATATAACCGGTTGTGCAGTTTGAACAAAATAATTGCCCCTTGAAGAGTGGTTCTTCAAGAGGCAATTTATAAGATTCATTATTTCTCGAAAATAGTTCCTTTTTTGAAGCTTGAATTTTTAAACGCGTATTTCGACAGTAGATAGTACGATGTCCCCGCGACTACTAGACCGATGATCCATGCTAGTTCAACCTCTATGAACGCAGCGCCTGCACCGATGAACATGGCAATCAATCCTGCTGGATTATATCCGGCAAATGATCCCTCGTCATTATACAGGTCAGTCATATCCACTTTCTGTTTCCGTAAAATATAATAATCAACTAGAAGGATGGATATAACAGGTCCTAAGAATGCTGAATAGATGAGGATGAACATATTCAAACCTGTAGCCGATGACTCCTGGATAAGCAACCAAGGAAATGCACCTAAAGCTAGCAATCCTGTAATCGTTACAGATGCTTTATATTTCAATTTTGTCAGCAAAGTAATGACATAGGCCGGCGGAATGATGTTCGCCACCATATTTGTTGCAATAACTGCAACTACGATAAAGGCTGATACGAACACGGAAACATAATCATTATTGAGTATGATTGGAAGTGCTTGTGCAGGGTTCGTTACACCTGTTGCAGCTGCCAACATTGCACCGATGACAATAACAAAACCATATGAAATTGTTATTGGAATAAAGTATAATGCTCCGCGCTTCTTATCACTCAAACCAGTTTTCAACTCTCGTGAATAGTCTGCAGCACTTACAAAGATCCCTGCATAGTTCCCCAAGAAGACCATGATGAGTCCGAAGAACGGCAAGCCCCATGAGCCTTTAGCTTGTACCCATGTTTCAGCAATCTGAGTTGTATGTGAAGTCATAAGGATCCCAAATACATATACGAGTGCTGCCATGAAAACTACAGATGCAACTGTTTCCACCCATTTAATTGCATGGAAACCGAAGAGCGAAAGGACAATCTGGAACAATTGAAGTCCGATGAAACAGATGACAACATTATTAAATGCTCCGTTTGTAACGATTTTCATTATTTCATTCAACGCAGTACCGCCAATCCAGCTTTGAATACCGTACCAGACTATGGCAGGTACACCGCGTAATAACGATGAAATAACTTTCCCTTTTATCCCGAAGGACATTCTAAGCTGTACTACGTATGGAATACCTTCACGATACCCAAGTCGGTCATTTAATGCGAAGATTGTTGAAATGATCCCAATTGAGATCAAAGCTGCCAGGATGGTTTGAAAGATGTTCAAAGTTGCTGCTCCTGCAACAATTACGCTGGCTCCCAACGTCATATTCCCTAAGTTAACTCCATCACCGATCCACATGAAGACATAGTCTTTTGGCTTGACGGTTCTATCCTGCTCGGCTTTCGGATGCAGTGATTCATCTAACGTCGAGTGTTGGTCGACCTGAATTGCTTTTGCATCGATAGCTTCATTTATTACTGTCATATCAACTGCCCCTTTCAATGCTGTATTTTCAACTGCATTTATTTTGTTTTGGCTGATAAAAGTTTTACTTCTAAAACATTTTCATCGTGCACCACTTATTATACATAGCTTTATGGTTCCGGTCTTTATGTCTAGTAACCAAAATGCACAACCCCCCGCTATGTACTGTGCATAAGGTTTTTACGATAATCGCTAATTCGGCCAAACCTTTGTGCATAGTGAACAATGATTTCAGGGCATTCTTGTCTACTCGTTGGAATTCATTGGCATAGGTTCCAACATTCCGAATCAATGAAAACGAAGAACATCCCCTTTTCATTGGGCATGTTCTTCGTTTTTTTTCCTGCTGTATGTACAGATGCCTGTCTCCAATGGTTTTTCGCGAGTATACATATTTGTAAGTGCAAAAGGAGGTGATTTGAGTGGAAGACAAAAATAACCGCGAACAATTATATGGACTGTCGAGCCAGTTGATGGAACTGTTTGTAGCTGATTTATTCTCCAAAAACAAAATCAATGTCGAAGAAGCAAAACAACGTATGACAGATGAGCAGCGTGAACGCTTGAAGCAGACTGTTGAACAGCTAAAAACTCAAGTAGAGGGCTTTTTGGAATCGAAAGCCGTTCGGAAGGTAACAGATTCACAGGAAAAAACCGACGGACAGGCGCCTCATCCGCTACGGGAAGCATTCATGAAAAAGAAACAGCAGAAAGAAAATAAAAAAAATGAACAAGATTAGATGATTTGTCCAGCTCAAGAACTTTCCCGCACATGTAATAGGAAGAGAGAGGAGGGAAGAATAATGGACTATGACAATGACTATGAATATTATTCACGTGAAGAAGACAGATGCAGAGACAAAGACAGAGACAGAGACAGAGACCGGGACAGAGACCGGGACAGAGACAGAGACCGGGACAGAGACAAAGACAGATGCAGAGACAAAGACAGAGACCGGGATAGAGATAGAGACCGGGATAGAGACAGAGACCGGGATAGAGACAGAGACCGGGATAGAGACAAAGACAGAGACAGAGACAGATGGTCTGCATTAGATGCTGATTCAAGGCACCCAATCGCTCATTGCAGGAATGATAGAGAGAATACGGGTGCAGATGCGGAGTTGGATACTGATATCGAACAGCTTTCCAACGAACTAATTGTCATCCGCGACTCTTGCGATGTCACTGTCAGAACGACTGACACGCAAGTTGCCGTGTCCCTGCAAGCAGCGCTCCAAGTAGCCATCGCGATTGTTGTCAATATCTCGATTGCTGATGGTACAAGGGCGGAACGAGTGACAGCTGAATTACTGGAACGAGCACAGATCCGTCAGACCAATCGCCAAAGACTGATCATCGTCAACTCCCGTGATATCGAAGTAACTACGGAAGACACCGATGTAGCGATTTCCTTGCAGCTATTGTTACAAATCCTCTTGGCGTTAATCGTACAACTGGAAATTCTATAATGCCAAGAGAATAAGTAGTTCTCTACACTAACCACCCCCGCGACTCCCAAGTTGACGGGGGCGGTTGTCTGCAAGGAAACCCCTTTAGCCTAAAATATGCAGTGACCCACATGTTTGTTACGAATCCATCACGCTTCTTTTAAAAAGAGGTATTTTTGTACATTGTCACGAAACTACTAGTTATAAGGAGAGGAGGAACTAGTATGGAACCACCTATAGCAAAACGGATTCCCCATCCCCATCAATTGCATGGCGATGTACGCGAAGACGACTATTATTGGCTGAAGGATCGTACTAACCCGGAGGTCATCAATTATCTTGAAGAAGAAAATCGGTATTATGACAACATCATGCGCCCCATGGAGGAACTAACCGACCAGATTTATCAAAGTATGGTTGACCGTGTTCCCGATTCGGAAATGAAAGTGCCTGTACAGCATGGACAATACTTCTACTATTCACGTTTGGAAAAGGACAAGCAATACCCGATCTATGCACGCAAGCGGGCGGCAAGCCGCGAACTTTTAAACGATGCATCGGAGGAAATGGTGCTCGATCTGAATGTATTGGCCGAGGGCAGTGACTATTTAAGCGTGACGGTGCAGCGTATGAGTACCGATCAGAACCGTCTGGCCTATTTGGAGAACCGTGATGGAACCGACCGTTATACTATCCATATAAAGGACATGGAAACTGGGGAGCTTCTGCCCGATCGGATTCCTGATGTGTTTTTGTATGGCAGCATGGAATGGAGCCGTTGCGGCGACTATATTTTTTACATTACTGTTGATGAGAATCAACGCCCTTGCAAATTATGGAGGCATCGAGTAGGCAGTGACGTGGAGAGTGATGAGCTTGTCTATGAAGAAAAAGACGAGACATTTACACTTTACGTGTCTAAATCGCAAAGCGGGAAGTTTATTCTTGTTTATTCACATTCGAATACGTCAAGCGAAATCCGCATGTTGGAGGCAGATGCCCCGTCATCCCCTTTGCAACTACTGGATGCGCGGCGTGATGGGATTCTCTATGATGTGGAGCATTGGGGCGATGACCTGCTCATACTGACAAACGAAAATGCGCTGAACTTTCAACTGCTCCGCTGTCCACTCGACGACATCAGGTCACGGGTGAATGTCATTGCGTATAGCGAAAATCGCTATCTTCAAGGTGTGTATCCGTTTCGTGATAAGCTTCTTGTCTCCGGCCGGGAGAACGGTTTGACACAGATTTGGGTATTACAGGACGGCGAGTTGAATCCGATTGATTGGGATGAATCTCTCTATACTGTATCGGTTTTATCCGACCAGAGCTACGAGACGACTGAAGTGTTGCTTCAATATGAGTCGCTGCTTACGCCAAAAACGACATATGGACTGAATCTGTCAACCGGAGTGAAGCATAAATTGCAAGTGGCTCCCGTCAGCGGAGAATATGACCGTTCAAGCTATCGTCAAGAGCAATTATGGGCAGTCGCCGAGGATGGCGTCAACGTGCCGATGACCGTCGTCTATCGGGACGATGCGCTCGATGAAGGGCCTGCACCATTAATTCTATCTGGATATGGCTCATATGGAGCAAACAGCGATCCGCATTTCGATCCGTATCGTCTCCCGCTTTTGGACAAGGGTATCATATTTGTCACAGCGCAAGTGCGTGGCGGTTCCGAAATGGGACGGAGTTGGTACGAAGATGGAAAGATGGAGCATAAACGAAATACGTTCACAGATTTTATTGCTGCAGCGAAGCATCTAATTGAGCAGGGTTATACAACTCCGAACCGAATGGCGGCACGCGGAGGCAGTGCGGGAGGCTTGCTCGTCGGCGCAGTCGCGAACTTGGCAGGCAACTTGTTCAAGGCAGTCGTTCCAGCCGTGCCGTTCGTCGACGTCGTGACAACGATGTTGGATACTACGATTCCCCTTACAACCTTGGAGTGGGATGAATGGGGCAATCCACAAAATCGCGAGGATTATTTCTATATGAAGTCCTATAGCCCCTATGACAATGTGGAAGCGAAAGAGTATCCGCATATGTATATTACAACCGGTCTGAATGATCCGCGTGTCGGTTACTGGGAACCAGCGAAGTGGGTTGCACGCCTGAGAGCGGTAAAAACCGATGACAATGTCATTGTGTTTAAAACGAATATGGGTGCAGGACACTTCGGCAAGTCTGGCCGCTTCAACCATTTGAAAGAAGCTGCCGAATGTTATGCATTTGTTCTTGATAAGCTTGGTGTTGGTGCTGAACTAACAATTCCAACCTCCCGGTAATTCCGGGGGGTTTTTTGATGTCTGTCACCCGTGCAATTTGACTATACTGTCTTTCGAGGAGTGATGGATGTGTATAAATTGTTGTCACATAATGATCTGGACGGCGTTGGATGTGGAATTTTAGCGAAGATGGCTTTTGGAAAGCAGGTCAAAGTACGCTACAATTCCATTTCCGGTCTTAATCGGGAAGTAGAATGGTTTCTGGAAAATGAAGATAAGGAAACTTTCTTGTTCATTACAGATTTGTCTGTACATGAAGAAAATGAGAAAAGACTTGAGGCGTTTTATCAAGATGGCGGGAAGATTCAATTGATTGATCACCATAAGACAGCGCTTCACTTTAATGAGTATGGGTGGGGGCATGTCGTAGTCGAGGATGCGGATAAAAAATTAACTTCAGCGACTTCCCTATTTTATGAATACCTAGTGACACATGAACACATAGAACCGTCTGAATCTATTGCCGAATTTGTCGAGCTCGTCAGGCAATATGATACATGGGAATGGGAGAAGAATAATAATCAGAGTGCACAACGTCTCAACGCTCTATTTTTCCTCCTCTCCATTGATGAATTTGAAGAAAAGATGATTGAGCGACTACTTTCTAATGACCACTTCCACTTTGATGAATTCGAAAAGAAATTACTCGATATGGAAGAAGATAAAATCGAACGCTATATTCGCCGGAAGAGACGTGGACTCGTCCAGACGCAAGCGGACAACCTTTTTGCCGGAGTCGTATATGCGGAATCCTACCATTCAGAGCTTGGAAATGAACTTGGCAAAGAATACCCGCATCTTGATTACATTGTCATCTTAAACATGAGCGGGAAACGAGCCGGTTTCCGAACAATCCATGAGCATGTTGATGTATCCGAAGTGGCCGGTCAATTCGGTGGAGGCGGACATGCAAAAGCTTCTGGATGCTCTTTAACTAACGAGGCTTTTCAACAGTTTGTTTTGGACACGTTCCACTTAGAACCTTTAAGAGAAGATGCGCGACGAAATCGATATAACTTGAAACATTCTTCCTTCGGTTCCCTCTATAAAAACCGAATGGACGATAGCTTTTTCCTCTACCCGGAAAACGATCAAACATGGGCAATTAAACAAAATAACATAAAGCTGGAACAGACCTTTACTAGCTTCGAGGAAGCGGAGCGTTTCCTTAAAAGAAAGTACGAAGCTTGGCTTGTACGGGACGATGCTTTCGTCGATTATTTAATGGAACAGGTACGTAATGATTAATAAGAGGTGCCTGTGCTGCACAGGCACCTCCCTCTTCATTACTGCACCGTATATCCGCCATCTAGCACGACCGCTTGACCCGTCATGCCTTTCGCTGCATCGCTCGAAAGGAACAGTGCTAAATCGGCAACTTCCTTAACATCTAACAGCCGCTTCTGAGGCACTAATGGATAAATGATTTCCTCCAGTACAGATTCGAGTGGAACATTGCGTGTCATCGCTAAATCTTTGAACTGATTGCGCACTAATGGCGTGTCAACATAGCCAGGACAGATTGCGTTTACCGTAATCCCATCCGCTGCCGTTTCGAGAGCCGCGACTTTCGTCAACCCGATGACACCATGCTTGGCTGAGTTATAGGCAGCTTTTCCTGCAAAACCGACAAGTCCATTAATGGAAGCCATATTCAAGATACGTCCAAATCCATTCTCCCTCATATGCGGCAATACGAGTTTCGTTGCGATAAATGGAGCTGTCAGCATAATCTTCACAAGCAATTCAAATCGCTCCGTCGGAAAATCCTCAAGCATCGCAACATGCTGCATTCCTGCATTATTAATGAGGATATCAATTCTTCCGAAATGATCGATTGCTTCATTGATCGCCTTTTCCAGATCTGCTTCGGACGTGACATCACACTTAATACCAATCGCATCTCCACTCAGTCTTCGGGCAGCATCCTTCACTTTTTCCCCATTAATATCAGAAAGTACAACTTGAGCGCCTGCTTTAGAAAACTCTTGGGCAACTTCAAAGCCGATTCCTTGTGCGGCTCCTGTTATAAATAAAACTTTTCCTTCTACCATGTGAATTCCTCCCCACACAAAATACAGGGCGCTTACGAGATGTACCTATAACGCTCCAAAGGTTAAACTGTCATCCGTCAATCGAAATACATAACAACGTATTTTACATATCCGTTAATTAGGTGAAGCTGCACCTAAATACGTTTTTACCAGACCATCATCCCTTAACAAATCTTGTGATTGTCCGTGTAACTTCACCTCACCTACTTGTAAAACATAAGCCCGGTCAGATATAGCCAAAGCAGCCATTGCTAATTGCTCGACGACCATTACCGTCTTGCCAGATTTCTTCAACTCTAGTAACGTGTCGAATATCTGTTTTACAAATATAGGTGATAACCCCATGGATGGCTCATCAAGAATAACAAAATCAGGATCCGACATAAGCGCTCTGGATACTGCTAGCATTTGTTGCTCTCCACCGCTTAATGTACCCGCATGCTGCCATCTTCTCTCCTTTAGTCTCGGAAATCTTTCGTATTCTCTTTCTATAAGCTCTTGAATTTTTTGTTTTTCTTTTTTAATCGAAAACGCACCTAGAATTAGATTATCCTCTACAGACTGATCACCAAATACTTGACGGCCTTGAGGGACATGGGATATCCCAACCCCTAAAATTTTATGAGCAGGTGTACCTGTAATCATGTTATCTTTATAGCGAATCGTACCCTCCTTCGCCTTCAGCAACCCCGTTATCGCTTTCAATAGCGTAGTTTTTCCGGCCCCATTAGGACCAATAACAGCAACAATTTCACCCTCATTCACTTCCATTGTCACATTGTGTAAAGCGGATGCCCGACCATAACTAACTGATAGATTTTGTACCTGCAACAAGCTGGTTCACCTCTTCCCCACCAAGATAGGCCTCAATTACTCTTGGATCGTTTTGAATAGTTTCAGGAGTTCCCTCACAAATTTTCTTGCCAAAATCTAATACTGTAATATAATCACAAACATTCATAACGATATCCATATGATGCTCAACCAATATAATGGACAATCCTGCATTCTTCAGACGTTGGATGACATCCATGATTTTTTCAATTTCTTTTGGACTGGCCCCTGCTGCCGGTTCATCTAAAATAAGTAACGAAGGTTTTAAAGCTAACCCCCTAGCTATTTCAACTAATCGCTGTTCCCCATACGGCAAGTCAGATGCTTTTTCATGGGCTTTTTCTTCTAAGCCGACAATTCGTAATAGATCATAGGCTTTTTGTGCATAATAGCGCTCTTCGTCAGATACTTGACCTAGATATAATACGTTTTTCAGGAATCCTGTTTTGAAATGAAGATGAAAACCAACCATGACGTTCTGTAAAACGCTCATGTCTTCAAACAACTGCAAGTTTTGGAACGTTCTCGTAATCCCTTCTTGCGCTATTCCATGAGGAGCATATTTTGTAATGTTCTTCCCTTTCCAAAGAAGGTTGCCGCCAGTCGGCATATAAACCCCACTCAGGACGTTAACAGTCGTACTTTTACCTGAACCATTTGGGCCAATAATTCCGTGAACAATTCCACCCCAAACCTCGATTTCAACATCGTCGATCGCTTTTATTCCACCAAAATGCATAGAAATATTTTCAAGCTCCAGAAGCTTTCCATTAATCCCGTCAGGTAAATCGATTGTTGCCTCCCGATCATCATGTAAGATTCCTAACTCAGTAGTAACTTTCTTACTAGAAAGCTTTTTAATGAACGAAAGATTGGTGAAGGCACCTACTATACCATCTGGTAAAAGGATAAGTGCGACTAATAATATTCCACCAAAAATCATTAAATGATAATCTACAAAGTTGTGTAGGAATTGCGGTAACCCAACGATAATCGCTGTACCTATAATAGGACCTATCTTTGTTCCTGATCCTCCGATAATGACCGCAATAAGGAATAGAATTGATAAGTTCAATTCAAAAGTGGTACTACTTATAAACTGATTTTGAAAAGCGAAGAGCCCTCCACCTACACCTGCTAAAAAAGCGGAAATAGAAAAGGCTAATATTTTCCAGCCTCGTACATTAATGCCCAGTACTTCAGAAGCAACCTCACTATTTCCAAAAGCAGTCATAGTCCGACCAAAACGACCTCTAAAGATATTTGTTGCGCCTGCTGTAATGATTACAGCCAACAGACCAATAAACCACATATACTCAATTGGACCAAGTTCAAAACCGAATAAGGATGGTTGCGAAGTTCTGACTCCTGCCGGACCGCCAGTAACATCTACCCAGCGGTTGGCTATAATACCAACCAATTCTCCAAATGCAATTGTTACCATTGCCAAATAAGGTCCTTTCGCTCGTAACGACAAAAGAGCTACCACGGCTCCAAATAAAGCAGCAACTAATGCAGCGATAATAACACTTACAAAGAAATTCAATCCTACTTTCATCGTAAGGATTACAGATAAATATGCTCCAATTGCATAGAACCCAACATGTCCCAAGGAAAGCTGCTTGGAGAGACCGACAAGTAGATTTAACCCGACGATGACAATGTAAGTAATTAAAAATGACTGGGCTACATGGATCGTATGAGCATTATTAAAAACCCAAGGAAACGCATATAGGAGGACGAGCGGGATACCAATTTGATAAATCCACCATTTTGCTTTTGTCATTTAAAACTTCTCCTTTACTCGTTTTCCAAATAACCCTTGAGGAAGGACTGCTAAAATGACAAGAATTAAAAAGAACGCAGCAGCTTCTTTCATGGATGTACTATATAGAGCAAAGAGATTTTCTGATACACCTAGTAAAAGTCCTCCGATAAAAATGCCCCGTGGATTTTCGATACCACCAATAATTGCAACCGCAAATGCTTTTAATCCAAGGAAAAGACCAATAAATGCACCTGGATGTACCATAGGCCCGACTAAAACTCCACCCACACCTGCTAAGGTACCTGCAATTATAAAAGCAATGGAAGCCATTAACCGTGGATTAATGCCCATTAGTGAAGCAGCATCCTTATTAAAAGCAACCGCTTCTAGCGCCTTTCCGAATAACGATTTCTTTAAGAAAACGTATAACAGCAACATAATAACTGCAGCGCCAACTAGTACAAATATTTCATGATAACGGATTTTCAATATGCCTAAATCTAAAATAGCGCGTCCAAATGGAGACGGGGCCATCAAAACATCTCTTCCCCATATAAGCATAGCTACGTTTCTCACGATCATGGCAACGGCCACAGTACTTAATATCCAACCAATGGAATGCCAACTCCGTAACGGTCGGATAGCGACTTGTTCCAATGCCCAACCGGAAATACCCACTACGACGATTACCAATAGTAAGGATGCTATAAAGGCAATCCAAACACCCATGCCTGCAGCAGTTATTGCTGTAAAGGTAGATAATCCAATAAGTGAACCAAGCATGACAAAGTCACCTTGACCAAAGTTCATCGTTTTAGTCGTAATAAAAGTAATATAGTAGCCTTGGGCGATGATCGCATAAACACTTCCATACACTAACCCATTAATAATGGCCTTTAATACATCTGTTAAATCCAAAGCAAACGTCCCCCTTGTAATTTGCTACAGAAAACAGCAAAGGTGAAAAGGGAAATCTTCGTATGGACTCCCCTTTACACCAGAACAAATGCGCCTTGGCGTATTTGTTTCCTGTGCGCTGCGCTTTCGGCACAAAAAACATTTGATAAATGTAGTTAAATAACTCGATTATTCTGCTGAAATAATTTGTAAATCGTCGTTATATGTGGCAATGAATACTTCATCAATACCAAATGCTTCATGGTTTTCCTTTGTAAAAGGTGTTGATTTAATGGCTGTTACACCTTCAAAATCCGTGAAGGATTCAATTTGATCACGAATTTTCTCACTGTCCAAGCCAACCTTTTTTATTGCATCTAAGATAAGTTTTGCACTGTCATATCCTTGTGCCGTAGCAATAGGGAAAACGTCTTCACCATATGTGTCCACTACTTTTTGATGGAATTTTTTTGCTACTTCATTTTGATCAATCGTATAGGACTGTACAAAATACAAATCATCTTTCACAAGATCACCAACAAGATTTAAAACAGTAGGGTCCCCTGTAGCCCAAGTCGCGTAAATAGGAGCATCCAATCCTTCATTGAAACGAGCTTCAAGTAACTTTGCTGACTGTGGAGCAAGCCCGTAGAAGACTACTGCCTCCACCCCTGCATTATTCATTTCACGAATAGATGGTTCGAGATTTAATTCCTTTGGATCAAAGGCTGAAATGACAGTTGGTTCCATATTGTAGTTTTCTTTCATTTGTTTAAGAATATCTTCCCTGCCACCTTGCCCGTATCCTTCTGTATCATGGATAACACCAAGCTTCGTAAGTCCTTGTTTATCGATCAGCTCTTTTAAAATAGCAGACACTTGAACCCCATCAAGAGGAGCCACACGGAAAATATAGTTTTTATCAGCATCTTTATATTCTTGTGTGATTTTTGTCCCTGTAGCTACTGGTACGACTTCAGGAATTTTCGCTTCTTGAACAAATGGAATATGTGCCATGGCATTCCCCGAGTTCGCAGGTCCAACTAGGGCTACAATGTTATCTTGATTGATTAACTTTTGAACAATCTCGATTGACTTTTCTGGTTTGGCTTCATCATCGTAAAGAATTAAATTCGCTTGTTGTCCTTCAAAACCGCCAGCATCGTTAAACTCCTTAACAGCTAGGTCTACACCTCTTTTTACTCCTTCACCAAATAGAGCTGTTCCACCTGACATAGAAATAGCTAATCCAATGTTAAAGGTATCCTGACCTTTAGAATCTACTGGATCACTAGTACTGGCGGAACCTGTTTCTTTTACCTGCGGACTACATCCAGCTAAAATTGTAAATAACACCATAAAGCCCACTAGAAAAATTGCGCTTGATTTTTTCAAATTAATTCCTCCCCCTTTTTAATAAACCTAAAGTTACTCTCCCATCAACCGATTCTATAGCTCGTCCCCCTTGGAACCACCTCCAATTTATGTAAGAGAGAAAGCGCTTTCAATTCATTTAATCAAATCTTATGAAAACTTGCAAACCTTTATTTCTGGGCATCTTACTAGATAAAGAGAAAAAACAGTCCGGGAATTCGGACTGTTAATTGATAATGCTTTCCAATATATGATACTGGCTTTTCTTTACGTCCGAATTTCCGTACTAGTGTCCGTATTTTCGGAAATTAGGTCAAAAGTTATATTTTTTCAACTTTTCATAAAATGTGCTTTTACTTAAGCCTAATACCTTTGCAGCTTCTCTCCTACTAGGAAACGCCTGAAGGGTTTCAGAAATGATATTCTTCTCCAATTGTTCAACAGCTTGCTGCAGAGTTTGTGTATTGCTCGTATAGTATAGGGACTTGAGCCGGACTTCTTGAGGCAGGGCACTAGGCAGTACCACATCTCCATTTGTTAAATAGACTGCTGCTTGAATTACGTTATACAATTCTCTCACATTCCCTGGCCAACTATATTCTTTTAAATATTGCATTGTCTCTGCTGCTATCGATAGATTACGCTTTCCCACTTTGGCAATTGTTCCTTGAAAAAAGTTACTTGTGATTTCCTCGAAGTCATCCATTCGCTGACGAAGCGGTGGAATTTGCAACGTAATGGCATGAATCCGATAATAGAGATCCTCGCGGAATTTCCCGGATTCCATTAAGGTTTTCAATGGTTGATTTACAGCAGCGATAATTCGGACATTTACTTTAATTGCTTTTTGTGACCCGATCGGCTCAATCGTTCCTTCTTGGAGTACCCGCAATAATTCAACTTGCAGCGGTAGTGGCATGTCACCTAAATCATCCAAGAACAAAGTACCGCCTTCAGCTTGGTGGAATCTCCCTTTTCTTTGGCTTTGTTCGGTAGATCCAACACTTCCAAAAAGCTCAAGTTCCAGAAAATCTACAGGTATTGCCGCACAATTCACCTTCACAAAAGGCTTGTCAGAGCGATTCGATAGGTAATGAATACTTTGCGCAAACATTTCCTTACCTGTTCCACTTTCTCCTTGAATCAATACAGGTAAATCACTTGGAGCAATCATCTTAATCGTTTCTTTAACCGATCTGATCGAATCAGAAGATCCAAGGATATCCTGAAGTTGGAAGATCGCATTTTCTGTTGCATGACCTACCTTAATTTTTTCCATCGTCGTTCTCACATGGGAGCTCAAGTTATGCCAATCGTTCAAATCTCTAAACATGACGCTTCCGAAAGCCCCTACAATTTCCCCGTCAACCTCCAATGGGACACGATTCGCTAACATATAGGTTCCTTTTATAAAATGCGGCGATGCGATATGCACCTCACCTGTCTGTACAACTTCATGCATCCGAGAGTTTTCAATGACTTCTTCTACTGGCATTCCAATTGCTTCTTCACGAGTCGTTTCTAGGAACTTACAGTATTCTTCATTGATATATAAAATATTCGCTTCTTTATCAACGACAACAAACCACTGAAATGCATTCTCCAATATCTCTAGTAAGACCGATTCCGTTAATCTCTCCGTTACAGATGTCATCATATCCCTCCATTACATTCCCCTTTTATTCTTATCTTCTCAGAATAATGAATATAGTGCAAATACATAATTAGCAAAAAAAGAGGTGAAATCCTTCGGGTATGAAAGGATTTCACCTGTAAACTGGGAATAGTATTAAATCTCCAACCAAGCGACTGATTCGACATGGCTGCTTTGCGGGAACATGTCGACGGGCTGGACTTCTTTTGTCTTGTAGCCGCCGTCTTCTAAGATTCTCAAGTCGCGTGCAAGTGTGCCTGGGTTGCATGATACGTAGACGACACGCTTTGGTTTGTATTCCAAGATTGTCTGTAAGAGTTTCTCGTCGCATCCTTTGCGCGGCGGGTCGACGACTAGGACATCGAAGTGTTTGCCTTCTGCGTACCATCTTGGGATGACGTTTTCCGCTGCGCCCGCTTCGAAATGGGCGTTCGTCATTCCGTTTAGTTCCGCGTTGCGTTTGGCGTCTTCGATCGCTTGCGGGACGATCTCCACTCCGTATACTTCCTTCGCTTTTTGGGCGAGGAACAGTGAAATGGTGCCGATTCCGCAGTATGCGTCGATGACCATTTCGTCGCCTGTCAGCTGCGCATAGTCGAGTGCTTGCTTATAGAGCACTTCGGTTTGCGCGGGGTTCACTTGATAGAAGGAGCGCGCCGATATTTCAAACTCAATGTCGCCAATCTTGTCGATGATGAACGACTTGCCGTAGAGAGGGAGCGTTTCATTTCCGAAGATGACGTTCGTCTTCTCTCCATTGACGTTTTGCATGATCGATGTCACTTCCGGTACAACTCGTTTAATGAGTTCGACAACGGCGTCTTTCTGCGGGAATTTTTTCTTCAACGTTACGAGGACAACCATGATCTCGCCTGTCGCCTTCCCTTTCCGGACGATCAGATGCCGAAGCATGCCGCGATGGGTCTTTTCGTTGTACGCTTCAAGTCCAAGTGCATGCATTTCGTGCTTCAGCGTGGACATCAGTTCATCTGCCTCTTCGCTTTGGATGATACAGACGTCCGTGTCGACGATATGATGGGAGCGCGACCGGTAAAATCCGGATACAACTTTTCCGTCCCGTTCGCTGAAGGGAATCTGGGATTTATTGCGATAGCGCCAAGGGTCTTCCATCCCTTTGACTGGGTGGACAGGCACGTGCGGCAACTTCGCGATGCGGTCGATGACGTCGCGGACCTGTTTTTGCTTTTGGATGAGCTGACCTTCATATGATAAATGCTGCAGCTGGCAGCCGCCGCATTCCCAGAACACATGGCATGGCGGTTCAATGCGATCCGGTGAAGGCTTTGTTACGTTCAATAGCCGCGCGAATCCATAATTCTTCAACGTCTTCCCGACTTTGACCTCGACTTCCTCTCCTGGCAGCGCACCAGGTATGAAAAGCGGGTAGCCTTCCACTTTTGCAACGCCCGATCCGTCATGCGTCAAATCCTCCACATGGACAGTGAGACGATCATTTTGATTCACAATAAAAGACATGATATTTCCTCCAAATTTCGTATGTACCTAGTTTATCACAAAAGCGGGAGTCGGCAGGCATGCAAAGCGGCAGGTATTCACTAACTACAGGTGAGTCAAATGTCCTGAAATGACGATAACTCTTGGGAAGTGACCGATAAAATTGTGAAGTTGACCGATAAGAAACTGGGAATGATCGATAAACTTGTGAAAATGATCGATAACCTCCCGGAAATGATCGATAAGTTTTCAGGAAGTAAAAAACAGACGCCGTCAAGACGTCTGTTTTCTACGTTACTCCTCTTTATCCGTTACCGAACCATCTAGCGGCGCGATGAGAAAAGCGACGACGATGGCTGCAATCAAGATGATGAAAGGTGCATAGAAAATAATGAAATCAGTCATGCCCATAAGCCCCCTTTACACATGGAAATCCTTCTTCCCACGGACGTATCCTTTATTAAACAGGAACAGTCGCATGAGCAGCACAAGCGACGGGATCAAGAGCCCCAGTCCGAGAATGAACGCGACAATGAGCGAGATTGCCATTGCTGGGTTCGTAAAACTGTCGTAAATCGTCAAATACGGGTACAGCAAGTACGGATAATGCGATGCACCGTAACCGAAAAACGCAAAAATGAATTGGCCCATGAGCAAAATGAATGCCCACCCGTAATTATGACGCTTCCAAAGCAGCCAAACCGTTCCTGCAAACAACAGGAATGAAATGAGGAACATTGGCCAAAACGTTTGGATATTGTTGTAATGCTCGAAATTATGTCTCCGAAGTTCAAAAATGATGCCGCCTGCCGTAATAATTGTCGGCAATGACCAGATGAGCGCATATTTCCGCAGCAAATTGGTCGCTTCCACGTCGCCGGCTTTATGCGCATACCATGTCAGGAACACTGCCGAAATATATAGCGTTGCCGCAATGCTCAAGACGACAATCGACCAAGTCAATGGGCTTGTGAATAACACCCAGTAATCGAGCACCGGATTCCCATCGACAATTTCGATGAAGCCGCCTTCTGATATGGTCAGGACGATTGACAGCGACGCGGGAATCAATATACCCGCCAGACCATACATGAATGAATAGCCTTTATGGCCTCTTGCGCCATATGTCTCGAAAGCATAATACGAACCACGGATCGCTAGCAGGATGATGCCAAAGCTGACAGGCACCAAAAGCGTAGTTCCGTAATAGAAGGCTGTTTTCGGGAAGAACCCGATGATCCCTACGAAGAAGAAGACGAGAAAAACGTTCGTCACTTCCCATACAGGAGATAAATACCGCTGGATGACTTTCGTCAAAATACGCTGTTTACCGGTCAGCAAGCTGTATGCATTGAAAAAGCCAGCTCCGAAATCAATGGCGCCTACGAGAATATAACCGAAGAGGAATGTCCAAAGAACTGAAATCCCTAAAATCTCCAAGTTCATTGTACATCACCGCCTTGTTCCTTATGACGATCTTCCAATTCCCGTTCGACTGGGTTTTTGTTGAACATCCGCCGCAGGACGACGACGCTTCCGATGCCAAGGACGATGTACAACCCTGCGAACAGCATGAGCATCAAGTCGACTTGCCCGCTTGTCGTTGCGGCATCCTCGACGCGCATAATCTTCCGAAGGATCCACGGCTGCCGTCCGACTTCCGCAAGCCACCAACCAGATTCGATGGCGATCATTGTAAGCGGTGCTCCGAGGACAATGAGCCAGCGGAACCATTTTGTCGAAACGCGTTTCCAGCCTCGGTTGATACCGATCCAATACAATGCAGATAGGATTGTCATCCACATGCCGATGAATACCATGATGTTAAATAAATAATGGATATAAAGCGGTGGAATTTCATCCTCCGGAAATTGATCCAGACCGATTACTTCCGCGTTAGGATTATTAAATGCGAGCATGGAAAGCCCGAACGGAATATTAATGGCATACTTCACTTCCCCATCTTTCAACACACCAAATAAGATGAGAGGTGCATTTTCCTGCGTTTCAAAATGCCACTCTGCTGCAGCAAGTTTTTCGGGTTGGTACTCGGCTAAATACTTACCGGAGAAATCCCCGATCAATGCAGTTGCGATTGAAAATACAAACCCTAGTTTCATTGTTAAATACAGGGCTTTCTTATGATAAACATGGTCGGAGCCTCTCAATAAACGGAATGCCGCAATCGCTGCCAACACAAATGCCGCAGTCATATATGCCGTGATGACGACATGCGCCACTTTCGTCGGCATTGCCGGGTTGAACATCGCAATGATCGGATTGATATTGACGATTTCCCCGTCCACGATGTCAAATCCTCGAGGTGCATTCATGAATGCATTCACCATTGTGATAAAAACGGCAGAAAACGAAGCGCCGATTGCAACCGGCACTAATAAAAGCAAATGCTTTTTCTGATTCTCGAATCGATCCCATGTGTATAGATAAATCCCGAGGAAGATGGCTTCAAAAAAGAAAGCGAACGTTTCCATGAATAACGGAAGTGCTATGACATTTCCCGCGAACTCCATGAAATTCGGCCAAAGCAACGATAATTGCAGACCAATGGCGGTTCCTGTAACAACCCCGACAGCCACAGTAATGATAAAACCTCGCGCCCACCGTCTGGCAAGCAATATATAATGTTCATCGTTTTTCTTAATGCCCACCCACTGCGCAATCATAATCATGAGCGGGACACCGACGCCGATTGTCGCGTAAATAATATGGAATGATAATGTAAGTTCTGTTAGCACACGCGAATAAAAAACGGCTTCTTCATTCCCCATTTATTTCCCTCCTTCAACTTCCGAAAATTCTACCGACAATTGATAGCAACATGATTCCCGCCACTGCAAAGACAAGCCACATGAGCCACTTCTCTTGTTTCTTATACACGGGATCCCTCCGTCCGTTGAATGCCTTTTTAGTATCATAAGATAACTGTTCCTTACTTTTCCCTATTTACGATTGAAATAACAGGATTGTCATATGAATTGTGAAATGTTTTCGACTAACGTATTGCTCTTGAGAGTATTTGGAATCTTGTGTATAATAGAGAGATTAAAGAGAGGTGGACACAATGGAAATTAAAAGAAAAGTGCTGGCTTACATTACGAAGGATGACAATGCAGAACGGAAGCTCCTTGTGTTCGAGCATAAGGATAATCCGGAAGCAGGTTGGCAAGTGCCGGGCGGAACGATTGAAGAGGATGAATTGCTCTTAGATGCGCTCTACCGCGAGATCGAGGAAGAAACCGGCATTCGCCGGGAGCAGTTGCAGTTGAATGGCAAAGTGAATAAGGAGAATTATTTTCCTGAAAACCGTCCGAATGTCATACATGAGCGGAATATCTTTCATCTCACCTATATCGGCGAGGAAGAATCGGAATGGGACACTTGCGTCAACAGTACCGGTAAAGACAACGGCATGATTTTCCATTGCCGCTGGATTCCGGTGAATGAGTTGCCCGAGTTAGCTGCAAGTCAGGATAAAGCGCTCGAGTTTATCATTTGAGGAGAATTACTAGCGTCCTTGTGCAAGGAATTGAGTTTAATTGAGTCCTTGGTATTTCCGCAAAAAATAAAAGCTGCATGGATGTTCAATCCAATGCAGCTTCTTCATCTTCAAGTTCATTATCAATTCGATCCTGCTCACGCAATTGGTCGAGCGGTGCGAACATTTCAATATGGCGATATCGGTTTTCAAAAGTGGCAGGAAGGGTTCCGCCGTATTCCCCATCCAAGTTGAGCAACACTTCTTCGGACGACGTGATTGTCACTTTCGAAGGCTTTGCGGATATGACGAGCGGATCATCCAAATGCTCACCGCGCAATGCTAGTGTGACAATCCTGATGAATTCGGCCATATTACATTTTTTCAATACTAATAACGTAAATTTACCGTCATTGATGCTTGAATTCGGCGCCAATTTCTCCAGTCCACCGACAGAGTTGGTCAAACCGACGAGGAAGAGCATCACTTCCCCTTCAAACACTTCATCATCATACTCGATTTTCACATTACTCGAATGGATGGATGGGAGCATTTCAATCCCTTTTAAATAATAGGCAAGCTGGCCGAGTACAGTCTTGAGCTTGCTTGGTACTTCATATGTCAGCTCCGTCATACGCCCGCCGCCTGCGATGTTGATGAAATGACGATCGTTCATGAGGCCGACGTCCACCGGAATCGTCTCTCCGCGGACGATGATGTCGATGGCTTCGTCAATATCCCTCGGGATTCGAATGGCCCTCGCAAAGTCGTTCGTCGTACCGGTTGGAATAAGCCCGATCGTCGGCCGTTTTTCAAATGGGGAGACTCCGGCGACGACTTCGTTCAACGTACCATCTCCACCTGATGCGATAATGACGTCAAAGCCCCTCTCCACGGCATTTTTTGCAGCAATGGTTGCGTCTCCTTCCGCCGTAGTCGCATGTACGGATGTTTCATAGCCGGCCACTTCTAGCTTTTCCAATACTTCGGCCAGGTGCCTCCGGAATATTTCACGTCCAGCTGTCGGGTTATAAATGATTCTAGCACGCTTCATACATGTTCCCTCTCAATTCATACAAAATGCAACGCTTGCAGTCGTCAATAATCCAGTAATCAATCGCTTACTTGGACTATCGGTCCTGCCAAAAAGTTCCCACGGCAGTATTATTTCGTCTGCTGTAATGCGGGCATGAACGTTTTGCGGATATCTTCGTAAACGGTAAGCCATAATTCTGGCTGGGTCGTATATTGCTTCATCAATTCAGAAATGAATTCCCGCTGCTTTTCATCAAAGTCCGGCGCGTCTTTTGCCGGTAGCTGTTTGCGGCGCTCCATTACATCTTCCTGGATGGACGTTGCACGTGGTCCCCACTTCGCCAGTACTTCTCCTTCTTTATCAAGCAGCAAATAGATAGGAATTGAGCGGCCGCCATTTGTCAGATGCCTGTCAATCAAATCTGTGTCTTCATCCCGATAGACCACCCGTACATCCAGGTCAGCAGCTTCTGCAATACGGCGCAGGATCGGATTGTTCATCATTGCATCCCCGCACCAATCTTCCGTTATGACTAGTATATTGGGCTTTTCCGTTTTTGCTATTTCAATAAATGCATCGTCTTGAGGAACATCGAATTTTTCATAAATACCGAAGCTGTTTTCTTTATGTTTGTCCATGCGATCCATGTAATCTGCAAGTGAAATCGCTTCTTCGAAGTATTGCTTTTCAGTTTTCATTCCGACACCTTCCTTTTTCTTTATTAAATTCTGTGAAATATAACGAACCCGGATTTACGCTACAGACGGACGCTTTCCGTGGGCGAGCGATGAGCCTCCTCAGTCGCTACGCTCCCTCCGGGGTCTCATCTGTCTCGCTTTCCCACAGGAGTCGCCGTCTTTCGCTTCAATCCTGCAACCCTGAAATAAAATAGAATCCTTTTCTTTAGTGTAAGGCTATTTGTTGTGTGAATCAAATAGGATGCCGGTGCAACTTTTCATTTATACAATAAAAAAACGCCCTATACGGAGACTATCGCAAGACCCGTATAGGACGATTCAATTTCGGACTTATCGCTTGTTGATTTCCTCAAGAAGGATTTTATTCACCAATGGCGGGTTAGCTTGTCCCTTTGTTGCTTTCATGACTTGTCCGACGAGGAAGCCGACTGCGCGGTCCTTGCCGTTTTTGAAGTCTTCGATCGATTGTTCATTCGCATCGAGAATTTCCGTCACGATTGTGCGGAGTGTGCCTTCGTCGGAAATTTGGACGAGGCCTTTCTCTTTGACGATGTCAGCGGCATTTCCGCCGTTTTCGATCAATTCTTTGAACACTTTCTTAGCGATTTTGGATGAAATGGTGCCATCTTCGATCAACTTAATCATGCTGGATAGGCCTTCCGGCGTGAGCGCTGTGTCATGAAGCTCTTTTTGTTCAGCATTCAAATATGCAGACACTTCACCCATCAGCCAGTTGGAAGCAAGTTTCGCCTCAGCTCCCGCTTCAACAGTTGCATCAAAGAAATCGGACATCTCTTTCGTCAATGTCAACACATGCGCGTCATATTCCGGCAGGTCGAGCTCATTGACATACCTTGCTTTACGAGCATCCGGCAACTCCGGAATCTCGGCACGTACCCGATCGACCCACTCTTTATCGATGTGGATTTCAGGCAAGTCCGGGTCGTTGATGAAACGGTAATCGTTCGCGCTGCCTTTAATACGCATAAGCACGGTTTGACCCGTTGCTTCGTCGTAACGGCGTGTTTCTTGCTGGATTTCCCCGCCGGAAAGAAGAATCTTTTCCTGGCGCTCGACTTCATTTGCAATTCCTCTGCGGACGAAGTTGAATGAGTTCAAGTTTTTCAATTCGGTTTTCGTTCCGAATTCCTCTTGTCCGAACGGGCGAAGTGAAATATTGGCGTCGCAGCGCAAGGAGCCTTCCTCCATGCGGACGTCCGAAACGCCTGTATATTGGATGATTGCTTTCAGCTTCTCAAGGAATGCATATGCCTCTTCCGGAGAACGGATATCAGCTTCCGTTACGATTTCAATCAACGGTGTGCCTTGTCTATTCAAGTCGACGAGTGAATAGCCGTTGTCGGAGTGTGTCAATTTTCCTGCATCCTCTTCAAGATGGACGCGTTCGATGCGGATTTTCTTCTTTTTGCCTTCGACTTCGATTTCGATCCATCCGTTTTGGCCAACTGGACGCTTGTCCTGCGAAGTTTGATAGGCGCTCGGGTTATCCGGATAGAAATAGTGCTTACGGTCGAAGTTCATGACCTTTGCCACTTCACAGTTCAATGCGAGTGAAGCTTTCATTCCGAAGTCCACCGCACGTTTGTTCAACGTAGGCAATGTTCCCGGGTATGCCAAGTCGTACACATGGATGTTCATATTCGGCTCTGCACCGTAATGGGATGGTGCCGGTGAAAAGATTTTCGTATCGGTTTTTAATTCAACGTGGACTTCAAGTCCAACAATCGTTTCAAAGTTCATTAGTTAGTACCCTCCCCTAAAGATGGAGTGCTTTTATGGAAATCGGTCGCTTGTTCGAATGCGTGCGCCACTCTATAAATGAGCGCCTCATCGAAATGTTTCCCGATGATTTGGAGACCGACTGGCAATCCATTCGAAAAGCCGCACGGAATTGAAATGGCCGGAATACCAGCCAAGTTAACAGACACTGTCAAAATGTCGTTCGCGTACAATGTCAATTGGTTTTGCGCGACGCCGCCGATTTCGTATGCAGTTGTTGCACTTGTTGGTCCGACGATGACATCGTGATTTTCAAATACGGATGCAAAGTCTTGAGCGATCAGCGTACGGACTTTCATCGCTTTAACGTACAACTCTTCATGATGATCTGCACTTAGTGCATATGTGCCGTAGAGGATTCGTTTTTTCACTTCTGTTCCGAACCCTTCTGCACGTGAGCGTGTATAGACCTCTTCCAGATTTCCAGCATTCTCTGAGCGGTATCCATAACGAATTCCGTCGAATCTCGCGAGGTTGGAAGAAGCTTCTGCCGTTGCAATCGCGTAGTAAGTTGGCGATGCATATTTGGAATGCGGAAGCGTCACTTCTTCGATAGATGCGCCAAGCGATTCAAGCACTTTCAACGATGCACGGACCTTATCTTTTACATCTTCTGTGATGCCTTCACCTAAATATTCCTTTGGAACAGCGATGCGCAAGCCCTTAATATCTCCAGTCAATGCGGATTTGAAATCAGGCACTTGCTGTGGTGAAGATGAGGAATCTCTATGATCGATTCCTGAAATCGCATTCAACAATAGTGCATTGTCCTCGACTGTCCGAGTGATCGGTCCGATTTGATCCAATGAAGATGCAAACGCGACGAGACCGCTCCGGGATACTCTGCCGTATGTCGGCTTCATTCCGACGACTCCACAGAACGCAGCTGGCTGGCGAACAGATCCACCAGTATCCGTACCGAGTGAAAATGGCACTTCGCCCGCTGCAACAGCAGCTGCAGAACCGCCTGAAGAACCGCCAGGCACGCAGTCCAAATTCCATGGATTATGCGTTGTCTGGAATGCTGAACGTTCAGTTGTAGAACCCATGGCAAACTCGTCCATATTCAATTTACCGACACTGACCATGCCCGCTTCGTTCACTTTTTCCACGGCTGTAGCGTCATAGACAGGTACGAAATTCTCCAGCATCTTGCTTGCACAAGTTGTAGCTGTTCCTTTTGTAACAATATTGTCTTTTATGCCGATCGGCAATCCGAATAGCGGACCGCGGCTATCTTGCGATGAGTTGTCCAAGGCTTCCGCTTTCGCTAGCGCTTCTTCTTCCGTCAACGCCAGGAATGCTTTCACTTGTCCATCCAGTTTTGCAATCTGCTTGAATGAATCTTCGGTAACTTCTTTGACAGAGACTTCCCGGTTATGTAAAAGTGCTTGAAGTTCTGCTGCCGTCTTTTTCATTAACGTCATGTTACTTCCTCCTAAAAACCGTTATCACAGGATATTCGGAACTTTGATCATTCCGTCTTCATGCTCTTTTACGCTAGCCAACATTTCGTCGCGATCAAGTACATCTTGCGGGACGTCTTCCCGAAGCACATTGAACATCTGCAACGGATGAGTCATCGGCTCTATGTTATCTGTATCCACTTCTTTCAACGCATCTCCAAATTCTACAAGTTCGGAAATGATTTCAGAAAACACTTCCGCTTCTTGATCCGAAAAGGCGATTTTCGCAAAGTTCGCGAAGTAATGTACGTCTTCTGTCGTAAATTTCGTCATTTGATTTCCTCCCCAATTGCAATTGTACGACTTATCATACCACCTAACCGGTATGTTGAAAAGCAACTGCGCCCATGGTTAACAGCATGGACGCGCATGTAAACTGATATTCTAATAGCCATAAATATGGACGAACGGTTCATCACTACCGGCTTCCTTAACAATGAGCGCCTCGGGGCCGTTCACCGAGGTGACACTCACTTCGACATCGATGTTGGGAAAGTACTTGATGATATGCGAAGCCAAAAACTGTGTGAATCCGATAACTTCACCTTTCCCGAAAAACTGGATTGGAATGTCGATGGAAATCGATTGCATCCTTTTGTCTTTGAAAAAGCCTTTTCCGATCACATTGACGAAGCTCGGAAAATAGTTATCGATATCCTGTTTGAAATTGCTGAATTTCGTATTGATATCTCGGTAATTGTCAATGTCAGCGGGAGCGGGAAGCAACACGTACCGTTCATTCACTTCTTTCCATCCGGATGCTGATGATTTTCCTTTATCAGCAAAAGCGGTTGCGAAATACGTGCCAGGTACGATTGCATTTCTTTTCTCCTGTTTGAACAGACCGATGACGATCGGAATATCCTGGAAACCTTCTTTTGCACGCATCCTGCTGACGATTTTGTCCGCCATGGCGATGCCTTGCTTTTCGAGTACCGAATCCGTTATTTCAATCTCTTTCCCGTCTTTGGAATAATAGACGGAATTCAACGCAAGTCCAATCGAAACACCGGACAGACGTACTTTCTTTTCGTCCGTCAACGTCAGGTAGTTTTGCTCGATAATATGCGCCAAATAGATCGGCTTCTCTTCCGCATCTTCCCCTTCCGCTTCAGGGGGATTCAAGCCTTGTTCATTGGTTGAACTTCTGGCAAGCCATGCGCGTGCAGTTTTTCCATCAATATACTGCCCTTCTTGGAAGAAATAGTTTTTCGTGTCGAAATGCTGGGCGGATAAACGCAATAGCCCTTCTTCCGCTTCCCCGATATCATATTTCGTATAGATATTGCTCACGACAAGGCCGCGGCTAGCGCTTTTCTTGAACGGGGTGACTGTCTTGTAATAGGTGTCATTCACCTGTACATCTGGAATCATGACGGTTTCTTCTACCTGTTCCTCATCATTTTCCTGGATGACTTCCTCTTTGTCGGGTCCGATTGACGGCATACAGCCGCCTAACGTAAGGACAACTGCCATGCCGGTTAGTGCAAATAGCCTTTTCATTGAAAATTACTCCTTTTCGCCGAGCGCGTCGACCAACTCTGTTTCGTTCCATACTGTAATACCGAGTTCCTCTGCCTTCACGAGCTTCGATCCGGCCTCTTCCCCGGCTATGACAAGATCCGTCTTTTTGCTGACGCTCCCGCTCACTTTACCGCCAAGCGCTTCAATCCGCTCTTTTGCTTCATTGCGCGTCAATATCGAAAGCTTGCCCGTCAATACTACTGTTTTTCCGGCAAATGGGCCTTCAATCGGAAGCTCTTGGCGCGTTCTTCCTTTGTAGTCCATATTGACGCCGTATGTCTCCAGCTTGCCGATCACTTCCAACACATCTTCATTAGTGAAGAACGTGATGACTGCGTCTGCTACTTTATCGCCGATTTCATGAATCGATGTAAGCCTATCTGCATCCGCTTTAGCGATTTCGTCCATTGTTCCGAATTCCTCCGACAAAATATGTGCCGCTCTTACCCCGACATGCCGTATGCCAAGGCCGAACAGCAGCTTCTCCAAGGAATTCGTTTTAGATGCTTCGATTGCATTCAATAAATTCGTCGCGGACTTCTCTCCCATACGCTCGAGTGACAATAGCTGCTCTTTCGTCAAACCGTAAAGGTCCGAAACATCGTGGACGAGACCTGACGTATACAATTGATCGACGACCCGCTCGCCGATCCCTTCAATATTCATCGCATTACGGGAAACGAAGTGGATGAGCGCTTCCTTCATCTGTGCAGGACATTGCGGATTGACGCAACGGAGCGCCACCTCGCCTTCAATCCTGACAAGTTCGGAATCACAGACTGGACAATTTTCAGGCATATGATACGGTTCTTCATTCCCTTTTCGCTGATCGATCAATACAGTGACGACTTCGGGAATGATATCACCCGCTTTCCGGATGACGACTGCGTCACCGATACGGATATCCTTTTCGCGGATGAGGTCCTCGTTATGGAGGGAAGCCCTTGCCACTGTCGTTCCCGCAACTTGGACCGGTTCCAAAATCGCGGTCGGGGTGACGACCCCTGTCCTGCCGACGCTCAACTCGATATCGAGAAGCTTCGTATGGACTTCTTCCGCCGGGAATTTGTAAGCGGTCGCCCAACGCGGACTTTTTGCTGTGAAGCCAAGCTGCTCCTGATCTTCATAGCTGTCCACTTTAATGACGATTCCGTCGATTTCATAATCAAGGTCCTGCCTGCGATCCTGCCAGGAGTCTATATATTCAAGCACTTCCTCGATCGTCTTGCACCGTTTGCTTTTGTTATTCGTTTCGAAGCCGATCGACGCGAGATATTCGAGCGAATCGGAATGGCTGTCCTGCCCGTAGGCAGTGCCATCTCCACCGACTCCATAGATGAACACCGCAAGGTTACGGCTGGCGGCTATTTTTGGATCGAGCTGCCGAAGTGATCCCGCAGCTGCATTCCGAGGATTTGCGAATGGCTCTTCACCGTTTTCATCCCGTGCTTCATTCAATCTCATGAATGATTTCTTCGGCATATATGCTTCCCCGCGGACTTCAATTGTCACCGGTTCAGATAGCTTCAGCGGAACGGTCCGGATCGTCTTTAAATTTGCGGTGATTTCCTCTCCGACCGTTCCGTCCCCGCGCGTAGAACCTTGGACGAACGTCCCGTTTTCATATTTTAATGAAACAGCAAGTCCGTCAATCTTCAATTCACAAATATACGTGGCATTCCCCGCCTCCGCTTGCACTCGTCTGTCGAAGTCGCGTATGTCCTCTTCATTAAACACATTTGATAAGCTTAGCATCGGGTATTCATGGACGACTTTGCTGAAACCTTCAAGGACTTCCCCGCCAACCCGCTGCGATGGCGAATCGGGAAAGATCAGATCGGGATTTTCTGCCTCAATGGAAAGCAATTCCTGCATGAGGCTGTCATAGACGGAATCAGGCACGGCCGGCTTGTCCAGCACATAATAGGCATGCCCGTACTCCTTCAGCAGATCATTGAGCTCCTGTACACGTCTTTCAACTGCATTGCGATCCATTCTGTCCTCTCCCTACGCTTTTTCTATCGGTGCAAATTTGGCAAGAAGCCGTTTGATGCCTACCGGTTCCGGGAACGCGATATCGAGTTCCAGATCATCATGATTCCCTTTGACGCTGACGACCATGCCCGTCCCCCATGCTTTATGGATCGCTTTGTCGCCCGCTTTCCAGCCCATCTTCTCTCCGCCGCTTGTTTTATAGACCGGCCTTTTGACAGCTGGACGCACGGGTGCTTCCCCACGCGAAAACCCGCCATATGAAAAGCCTTGATTGTTATTGGATGTCACTTCGATAATATCATCTGAAATCTCGTTTAAAAAACGGGAAGGATTATTAATACTTGAGCGGCCGAACAATGTCCGGTAGGAAGCGCAAGTCAAAAAGAGCCGCCGTTCCGCACGGGTGATCGCCACATAGGCAAGCCGGCGCTCCTCTTCCATTTCTTCATCGTCGCCGATTGACCTGACATGCGGGAAGATGTTCTCTTCCATGCCGATGACGAAGACGACCGGGAATTCAAGCCCTTTCGCCGCGTGCATTGTCATTAGGACGATTTTTTCCGTCGATTGGTTCTCTTCTTTATCCAACGAATCGATATCGGCAATTAACGCAAGGTCTGTCAGGAATGCGACGAGCGAACGGTCGCCTTCCTCTTCTTCGGCCCTCTTTTCGAAAGCTTCCGTGACGGAAAGGAATTCCTCGATATTTTCCAATCGGCTTTCCGATTCAATCGTTTTCTCGCGGAGGAGCATTTCACGATAGCCCGTCTTTTCAAGCACCTGTTCAACAAGTTCCGTCACGGACAAGTATTCCTGCATTTGTGTAAACCCGCTGATCATATCCCTGAATTTAGAGGCTTCGTTTGCAGCCCTTGCCGTCAGCCCCATGAAATGGACTTCCTGCAACGCATCGAATACAGATCGGTCGTTCTCGATAGCGAATGATGCCATCCGTTCGAAAGAAGTCGCCCCGATGCTTCGCTTCGGTTCGTTTATGATCCGCGCGAGCGCCAAGTCGTCGTCGTTATTTGCAATCAATCGCAAATAAGCGAGCAAGTCTTTGATCTCTTTTCTGTCATAGAACTTCGTGCCGCCAACAATTGTATAATCGAGATTCGATTTCACCAGGTATTCCTCAATGACACGGGATTGGGCATTCGTCCGGTAAAGGATTGCGAATTGATCCAGCTTCAGGTTTTCTCGTTCTTTCAGCTCGATGATCTGCTGGACGATGAACTGGGATTCGTCCTTTTCATCGGAGGCCTTATAGATCGTGATGGAATCACCCTCTGCATTTTCCGTCCGCAGCTTCTTGTCGTAGCGGCTGCGGTTGTTCTGGATGACGTCGTTAGCCGCCTGCAAAATCGTTTTCGTCGAACGGTAATTCTGCTCGAGTAAAATGACGGTTGCATCATTATAATCCTTTTCGAACGAAAGGATATTGCCGATGTCAGCGCCTCGCCATCTGTAGATCGATTGGTCGGAGTCACCTACGACGCACAGGTTCCGGAATTTCGCGGCTAGCATGTTGACAAGCCTGTATTGCGCATTGTTCGTATCTTGATATTCATCTACGTGGATGTATTGGAATTTATTTTGATAAAATTCGAGGACTTCAGGGACGCGTTCGAATAATTTGAGAGTCATCATGATGAGGTCGTCAAAATCAAGCGATTGGTTTTGTCGCAGTTTTTTCGTATAGCCTTCGTAGATATCTGCAATCGTCTTTTCGTAAGGATTGTGCGGGTTGATTTGCCCTTTATACATTTCCGCATCGATGCATTCGTTTTTCGCCGAGCTGATTGCTCCGAGCATTGCACGCGGATCGTATTGCTTCGGATCGATATTGCGATCTTTCAGCACATTTTTAACGGCCGTCAATTGGTCGGATGAATCGAGGATCGTGAAGCTTTTCGAAATTCCGATCCGGTCGATGTCCCTCCGTAAAATGCGGACGCACATCGAGTGGAAAGTCGAGACCCACATCCGCTCACCAGACCCGGGTCCAAGCAGGCCGTTGATCCGTTCGCGCATTTCACGGGCTGCCTTGTTCGTAAACGTGATTGCCAATACATTGGAAGGATACACCCCTTTTTCAACAATCAAGTAAGCGATCCGGTGGGTCAGCACCCGAGTCTTCCCGGATCCTGCGCCTGCCATGATCAGCAGCGGCCCTTCCGTCTTTTTCACTGCGCGGGCTTGTTCAGGGTTCATGCCTGCAAGCAGATTTTGCGCGATTTCCTTCATACATCATACCGCCTTTCAAAAGAACATTTGTTCTTTATTATATCTTAAAACTTATCTATTGGATACCGATTTCACTGCTTCGACTGTCGAAAGGGCAGCCTTCAGATCTTCATAGATGATATTGCCCACAATGACCGTATCTGCAAGCTCCGCCATCATTTTTGCGTCTGCCGCATTCCGAATTCCGCCGCCGTAAAATAACTTCGTCTGCTCAAGGGCACGCGCCGCCGCTTTGACGATAGCAGGATCGCCAAGCGTTCCGCTATATTCCAAATAAAATACGGGCAGCTTGAACAGGTGCTCCGCCATTCGCGCATAGGCGATGACATCCTCTTCATCGGGAGCTTCCTTTACACCGGTGAGACGAGCCGCTTTGCAATCTGTGTTGACGATTACGTAGCCTTCCGCGATGACTTCATCCCAATCCATCATATGACCGTATTCCTTCAAAGCCGCATGATGAATGCCGTTTACCCATTTCGTATCGGTCGAATTCAGGACCGTCGGGATGAAATAGTAATCGAATCCCATCGACACCGATTCGACAGTCGACACCTCAAGCGCCACCGGCACGGAAAATCTTCGGATGCGCGCCAGCAGGTCAAGGACATTCTCGAGTGTCACGCCATCCGTTCCTCCGATGATGATGCCGTCCGTTCCGGATTCAGCCAGCTGTTCGAGCTCTTTATCCGCCAATTGTTTTGCGGGATCCACTTTAAAGGCGTGGCGCCAATTCATATAGTCCATTCTAGCTTCCACCTACTTCTTCAATTGCTTTTTGGATGCGCTCTAGTTAACCTTGCGCGTCTGCTATTCCCCAGTATACCAAAAAAACCGGACGGATAGTTTCTCCGCCCGATCACTTCTTATCATTATTGTCCGCAAGCTCAGGATAGAGGCGGTCAAGCACGGTGTTATAGCCGCCAGATCCGTAATCTACGCATCGTCTCACCCTTGAGATTGTCGCAGTGCTCGCACCGGTTTCATTTTGAATCCGGTCATACGTCTTTTTCTGTCGCAATGCATGCGCAACTTCCAAACGCTGTGCCAACGATTGCAGTTCGCTCATCGTTGCAAGGTCGTCAAAAAACATATAGCATTCTTCCAGATCCTTCAATTCCAATATCGCTTTGAACAGCTGATCCGTTTGTTCACTTCGGATTTTATCGATTTGCATGTTTCCCCCTCTTTCTTTCAAGATTTAAGGCGTAAATGTTACAGACTTTGCAATTCCGGAATATGTTGGGATGATATGAATCCACGTCTTGCCGGGAACTAATTTTGCCGGAACACCATTTTCCACCGGGACGAGGAATCCATCAACGTTTTTCCATTCCAGCTCTTTCACGGAGCCCGCTTGGAACAGCATTGCCTTGCCTCCGCTTTCAATATCGACAGATTGTCTTCCGACATTGTCGATCGTACGATGGTCCGCTTCCATGACGATGATGTTCGACAGGCCGACTTGTTCTCCGTTCCCTTTATCCATCGTGAGGATTCCATTCACCATCCGATTGTATGTTTCCGTCTCCGGATCGTAGGAGAACGTGTTGATGAAATCCTGACTGGAGCTGAAGCGGACGACGATCATCGATGCGCTATCCCCTATTTTAGCATCCTCAATCGATTCGTGGAAAGCAAATGGAGGAACCTTCGCGATTTCGTCGGATGCACCGACCTTCTCCATCGCAGCCATTATGTTTTCGCCGGTTATATACGAATTATGGGGAGCTTTACGGTCATTCGATCGTTTGAATAAAGTCCCGTCATATTGCATGCCATTCACATTATCGACATATCTGTTCGCCAACAGCTTCTGCGCATCGGGGCTATAGCCGTGCGCTACGTAAAATGCATCCATCCCTTTTGATAGATGAATGAAATAATCACGTGCACTTCGGATCGGGCCGACCGTTTCCGGCAACTCGCTTTGGAACAAAGCTAAAAATCTCGTGACATTCCCTTCCGCCATGAATTCATAAATGATATCCGCCTGGCTTACCCCCGATTGAGGCCTTGCATGCGGATGATTGTTGATCGTTGCTAGCACTGGTCTCGTCCAGTTCTCCTCTTCGGTCAACACGCCGGTAAATGGCGCCTGATAACGGAGAGTACCTTCTTCCTCAGGCTCTTCCATCGGCTCTTCAATTTCGACTTCTTCCATCTCTTCCGGCTCCGGTATAATCTCTTCCGCGCCGGCTTTCTCTTTTTTTGAACACGCTGACAGCAACAGCAACATGATGGCTAGTCCTAGCAGCCACCCTCTCTTTTTCCCTTTCATCCGTTCCTCCTATCTTCCCGTCGCCGGAATGATTACTTCATTTTTCATAACTTCATAAAGCCCTATTTGTGTCGCCCGTACATATGGCAAGTGTGTCGACTGGAGGAACAGGAACGTGTAGATGGCATCGCCATGTTTGTACCCCCGCTCTGATAACGCCTTTTTCATTGTAATCTCCCGATCAATTAAAACATCCATATGCTCCGCTGATAGCCCCCCGCCGATCGGCAGCGGAATTGACGCAGCAATATCACCGTCCTCAACGAGAACCATGCCGCCCTTCATCCGTTTCATTTCATTGAAAGCAAGCAGCATTGCCTGTTTGTCCTTCCCGATGAGGATAATGTCGCCCGTATTGGAATAGGAGGATGCAAAGCCCTGCACGTGATCCGCGAAGCCTTTGATGACCGTATTCACCCGCCACTTTCCGTTTCGATCAATGAGCATGAGGAAACTTTCATCGTGCTCATTGGAAAGTTTGTCCGCTGATAGGTCAAGTGTCACTTCATATTGCTTTGTAATGACGTCATTCAACATTTTAATACCGACTGTTCCATTGAAGTCAAAATCCTTTTCATCCAAATCGAAATCCAGTTCGAATGACGGGACGAGCGACCAATCGACTTCCTTGAACGGAGCAGTCGGCGCGTTTTCGCGTTTCAGCCATTTACCTTTTGACAGGACGTCCGTCGGTACCGGGTTCGTTTCATCCTCCAGGAAATTGAGCGTTGCATATCTTCCTGTCGCGATGATGCCATGCTTATCATCTATGCCGTAGTAGCGGGCAACATTATACGACGCCATCAAATACGCGTCAACCGGCTTCACCCCTGCATCGAGTGCGACTTGGATGCATTTGTCCATGACCCCATCGATATGGAAGGAAGGCGTTGAGCCGTCCGTCGTCATCATGAGATGGTCGAAGACGTCCAACTCCTTGTCGAGTACGCCTTTCAATAAATCCGGCAAATCCGGACGGATCGATGAATGGCGCAACGTCACTGCATACCCTTGCAATAGGCGTGCTTCCACTTCCTCGGTCGTCATTGCTTCATGATCGCCGTCAGTTCCGAGTAGTTTCATCCTCGCAAGAGTCCGCTCGGAAGCCCCCGGGAAGTGGCCTTCAATCTTTTTCCCCGCATGTTTAGCTGCAATGACAGACGCCGTCATATCCGGATCGCCGTTCATGAGGCGCGGCCAACCCGTCAGCTCCCCACCCATGAGAACATCGTCCCGCTCCAGCCATTCAGCGATTGCCTGCTGGTTGAACACATCCGTTTCATGTTGCAAAACTGTTTGGGAATCAAACCGTGCCCACCAATAAAATGAAAACGGCAGTTCATTCAATTGGTCAATCAATTTGAACGCTCTTTCATTTCCGAGCAGCAAGAAGAACGTCAGGTTGTCCGATAAGAACGTCGTCGTTCCAAGCCTGCCAGCATAGTCGGCGAATGTTTCGGGATTGTACAGCTGAAACGGATGGACATGCGGCTCGATATAGCCGGGAACGATTCTTTTGCCGGTTGCATCGACGATTTCCGAGCCTTCTGTCATGGCTGGCATTCTGCCGCCTGCATAGACGATCCGATCTCCTTTAATCCAAATATTGCCCGTCACCCATTTCTTGAAAATGGAATGTAAATACGTCGCATTTTGAATAATGAGGTCCGGGGCAACTTTCCCGTTGATTACCCCGAGTTGCCGTTGTATTTCATGTTGGTCCCACATATCGATAAACCCCTTTTAAGAGAATTCTATATATTTTATCCTAGCATAGCATCCATTTGAAATATAGATGTTTTACATCATTTGCATGAAATTTCAGTCGCCTTCGAATGAATTGATCATCTATGTATCGTTTATGTCATTGCGGGAAAGCTAAAGACAAACTTTTTTTCCATGCTTTTTTATGAAGGGAGTGTTGTCATATGACTGAAAAACAGGCTCCTCCATTATTCGATGAACTAGCAACTATATTCAAGCCTTCGAGCGATATCGTTCAAACGCCTCTTCAATTAAAAGATCATAGAGCCTTCCTGTTCTATGTAAAATCGGTCGTTGACGGCGATAAGCTCCAGCAAACGGTCATCAGGCCTTTTTTTGAAATGGGATCGGAAGAAGACTTTGCATCATATATTCAATCTTTGCCGAACCGAACGGATATCCCGGATAAAGATAAACTACTTATTAAGCTTAGTTCAGGGCTCGTCCTGATTGCGATTGGGGATAGTACATTTTTATTGGATGTCCGCATCGTTAAAAATAATGAGATCCAAGAAACTGTAATGGAACCGACGATACATGGGCCACAGAAAGGTTTAAGTGAGGACATTGAAACGACAATCAATTTAATCAGGCAACGTTACCATAATTCTTCTTTAAAAGTCGAAGAAATACCGAAGAATGATATATCCAACCGTGCAATCGTATTGCTTTACGACAATGACCGAATCGATCCGAGAATATTAAAGAAAATCAAAGCGGAGCTGGAAGGGATCACCAACGCTTTATTCGAATCTGCGGAGGACCTTCAACACTTCCTGAACAGGAGCAAGTTGACCCTTTTCCCAACTACAATGGTAACGGAACGTCCCGATCGCATCGTCTACAATTTGGTCGCTGGGAAGGTGATCATCGCTATTGATGGAAGCCCGAATGTCATCGTTGCCCCTATCATTTTTTTCGATTTCATGTCATCGATGGAAGACAATTATCACGTCTCTGTCATAACGGGATTCACAATTTTATTAAGATATTTGGGTTTATTCACATGTATTCTGCTTCCTAGTTTATATATAGCGATGACATCTTATAACCCCGAAATACTTAGGATTGAACTCGCCCTTACCGTTGCAGGCAGCAGGATCGGCGTGCCATATCCTTCGTTTATCGAAGTTATTTTTATGCTTTTTTTCATGGAATTATTGACAGAGGCGAGCATGCGGCTGCCGAAAGCGGTCAGTGGCACCGCTACGACTGTCGGCGGGCTCATATTAGGGACGGCAGCAACGGAAGCCGCACTCACGTCAACCATTATGGTCATTATTATTTCAGCTGTCGCAATCTCGACATTCGTCATACCGATTAATGAAATGAGCTTTGCAGTTCGTGTTGTACGGTTCCTTTTGATTATTTACACGTCACTTTTCGGGTTGGTCGGACTATTGCTCGGCTTCATGGGATTCATTATGTTTTTAGCGAACAAGGATAGTTTAGGCGAACCGTATTTACGGATTCCATGGAAAGGCAAGAATGCTGAATTGGGGATGGACAATAAATGAACCGCTTTTTAATTTATTTGATTCTAATTAATACCCTGACGAACATGGTTTCTATTACGCCGAGAATTCTAATTGCCGGGGGCGACACGGGTACGATCCTCGGGATGGCTCTTGCGATTACTACTGGAATTGTATTGACCTATTTCCTAGTAATCCTGTTCAGCCGTTTTCCCGGTCAAGGTCTGCCGGAGATTTTGAAGGCATACACGCCTAAATGGTTCGCATTTCCCGTTCTCCTATTTATGGCTGCAGCCTGGTATGTCGCAGGTCTCTTTACACTTATGATTTATACATTCATCATCCTCCGTTTCTTGACACCCGAAATGTCAATTTACACGATTGTGTTGACGTTCGCCCTCGTTGTCACGTATGGAGTGTTAATGGCAACTAGAAATATCTTATATATGAGTGAAGTCATCTTTATTCTAGTTGTCCCTTTTATCGTATTCGTTCAAATGAAGGGCTATCTAGACCCTTCTCTAAATTGGGATTATATCCGGATCGCTCTCATGCAAGTTAATCAGTTGCCGGATTATGGGGCTTTTACGTCTTCACTTTTCATCGTCATTGGAACTGCAAACCTAGTCATCTTCAATCGGGCTTTCACAACTTTGAAAAAACCGACTCTTAAAGGAATGGCTATTCTTACGGTTGCTTTTATGTATATCCTCGCAACGACTTATCTGCTTCCAATCGGCTTCGGGGGGTTCGATTCCCTTGAGAATGCCTTGTATCCGTGGATCATGACAAGTGATTCCATCCGTATGAAATTCGGGATCGTTGAAAGGATCGTCTTTATATTCATCGGCTCCTTTTTAGCTCTTGGTGTAGTCAGTATGATCATACATTGGCATGTTTCCATCCACTTATTTTCGAGCGTCTTTCAATTTAAGCGTTTAAAATGGAAGTCATATAATTTGACCCTTCCTTTATTCATCGTCTTTTTCTGGATTGTTGCAATGACTCTGACGAAACGGATGACAGTGGAAGGACTTTATAGAACAATCGAAATGTATGACGACTTTGTTTTACCGGCCATGCTGATCTTGCTAGTGGGTTCTTTACTTTTAGCGAAGAAAGGGGCTTCTTCCAAATGGCGGGAAAACAAAAAATATTGAAAGGTTCCATTGTCTTTATCCTTTTGCTCTCCTTGCTCATTCAAGCGGGATGTGCATTCAAGGATATCGATAAGAGGGTGTTTGTCCTAGGATTCGGCATTGACCCCTCGGAACAAGTGAGAAACGGCTTCAGGGTCACTTTGAAGTTGGCCAAGCAAGTCGGTGATATAAAACAATCAACATCCCCGCCTTATCTCTATATTTCCCATGATGCCGAATCAGTTGCAGAAGCCATCCATGAGATGGAAACCCGTGTCGATAAAGTTTTGGATTTCGGACATAGCAAAATCATCGTTATGCACAAGGAATTACTAACTAAGGATTTAGATACTTTCATGGACTTTTTCACGAGGCGCGGGGATATCCAGATGATTTCTTACGTCGCTGTAGCTGATAAAACGGCTGAAGAGATCATTTCCTTTGAACCGACAACTGAAGCTCCTGCATCGATTGCTCTTTATAATTATTTCGATAATACCGGAACGGAAAGCCCATTCGTCGTGACAACATTTCTTTTTGAGTTCAGACGGGAGGTTTTAGGGGAAGGTCATGATACAATCATGCCAATCATTGGGACAGATGAAGAAAATCATGATTTCGTTATTGACAAGTCGATTGTTCTTAAACGGGGAGCACCACCAGTGGAATTGACACCAGAGGAAACAAAGTATTTTAATTCCCTTATGAATAAAGCTTACGGCTTCAGTTACAAAATCAAAGAAGATGGTCTGATCATGGTATTGAACTTTGACGAAATCAGGATGAGTTATAAAATCCTACTCAATGATGGCGATCCGCGAATTGATATGAAAATTACGAAGGTCGGTGTTGTCGGCGAATCCAACAAGCGTTTGAATAGCAAACAGATAGAGAAATACAATAAGATAGCTGGTAAAGAAATCGGAAAGACAGTTACCGACCTGCTGATAAAACTCCAAGAAAATGATGTCAATCCATTCGGTTTCGGCCTCCGTTATCGGGCCACACGATTATCGAAAAAGGGGATCATGGAAGAGTGGAAGCGCATTTATCCCGACATCAAATTTAATGTCAAAGTGAATATAGAGCTGAAAAGCACCGGAGCGGTTGAATAGAATCAGTTAAAAGGGGTTGTCACAGAAATTTTTCTGGACAACCCCTTTTATTCATTTACTTTGGAATGCGCGCCAACCGATGTCCATCCGGTAGAAAAATCCATTCCATTCGGTTTGATTTAATCTTTCGTACACTAGAGTTTTCGCCTCTTCCAACGTTTCCGCTTTTGCCGCAGCGAGCAGAACTCTTCCGCCATTGCCGACAAAATGAGCATCAACGGCTTTCGTGCCGGCATGGAAAACGTCTAGTCCGTTCAACACATCAAGATCGGGCAGTCGCGCCCCATTCACAACGTTGCCTGGATAACGGTCGGACGCGATGACAACGCCAAACATTGCATCGTCATGCCACTCCAATTCAAATGGCTCTTTATTCATAAGCGCCATCATGAATTCCCCGAAGTCCGACGCCATTCTTGGCAGCACAACTTGTGTTTCCGGGTCGCCGAAGCGTGCATTGAACTCGATCACTTTCGGTCCTTCTTCCGTCAAAATGAGGCCGGCATAGAGGATTCCTGTAAACGGCGTCCCTTCATCCAACATGGCCTGGACTGTCGGAACAACGACTTTCTTATACGCTTCTTCAATCACATGCTCCGGAATATGCGGAACCGGTGAATAAGCACCCATTCCGCCGGTGTTCGGCCCTCTATCGCCGTCATACGCACGCTTATGATCTTGGGCGATGACCATCGGATAGATCTGCCCGTCATGGACGAATGACATATACGAGAACTCTTCCCCGTCAAGGAATTCCTCGATGACGACGCGGGAAGAGGATTCACCGAACCGTTGATTGCCGATCATGTCATCCACCGCATAAATCGCCTCTTCGACAGTCATCGCTACGATGACACCTTTTCCAGCTGCCAGTCCATCCGCTTTCACGACAATCGGGGCACCTTGCTGACGGATGAACGCCTTCGCTTCCTCAGCGTCCGTGAACGTCCCGTATGCTGCCGTCGGGATACCGTATTTACTCATTAATTCCTTTGCGAAAGACTTGCTGCCCTCGATTTGCGCAGCAGCCTTCGTCGGTCCGAAAATACGCAGACCTTTTTCAATGAATCGATCGACGATCCCTTCCGCCAACGGCTGCTCAGGACCTACAAACGTCAAGTCAATCCCTTGCTCAATTGCGAATGAAGCGAGCGCATCAAAATCAGTCGCATCGATTCCGATACATTCCGCATCGTTTCTCATGCCGTCGTTTCCGGGTGCAACATATACGTTTGAAACGGATGGCGATTCATTGAACTGCCTTGCAATCGCATGCTCCCGGCCTCCGCTGCCGATTACGAGTACTTTCATCTGTATCTTCTCCTTCAATCAATGTTTGAAATGACGTACGCCTGTGAATACCATTGCAATGCCATATTCATTCGCCTTCTTAATGGAATCCTCGTCCTTCACGGATCCCCCGGGCTGGATGATTGCCGTAATGCCCGCTTTCGCTGCCGCTTCCACGGTATCATCCATCGGGAAGAATGCATCAGAGGCCATTGCTGCCCCCTTCGCACGCTCACCTGCTTGCGTTAATGCAATCGCAGCAGCTCCGACACGGTTCATCTGCCCCGCTCCGACGCCGAGCGTCCTTTGCGAATCAGATACGACGATCGCATTTGACTTCACATGCTTGACGACTGCCCAACCTAACTTCATTGCTTCCCATTCAGATTCCGTCGGTTCACGGTCTGTTGCAACTCGGATCTCTGCATCGTCAAAGCCGTATGCATCAGGTTGCTGCATGAGCAGTCCACCTTCAACCGACACCGTATTCCAAGCTTCTTGCTTATGCTGTTCAAACGGGATTGTGAGTAGACGGATGTTTTTCTTCTTCGTCAATACATCAATCGCTTCTTCCGTGAACGAAGGCGCGATGACGATTTCGAGGAAGATGCCCGAAAGCTTTTCAGCTGTTGCAGCATCCACTTCACGGTTCAAGGCGATAATGCCTCCGAAGATGGAAACCGGGTCGGCTTCGTATGCTTTATTGAACGCCTCGGCGATTGTTTCTCCGACACCTACGCCGCAAGGGTTCATATGCTTAACTGCCACTGCCGCCGGTTGGTTGAACTCCTTCACGATTTGGATCGCCGCATTGGCATCTTGGATATTGTTATAGGAAAGCTCTTTCCCGTGCAGTTGCTCCGCATTCGCAATAGAAAAGTCCGAACCGAGCGGACGGCTGTAGAACGCCGCTTGCTGATGCGGGTTTTCGCCGTAGCGGAGCGGCTGTTTCAACTCGTATGTAAACGTCACTTGCTCAGGGAATTGTTCGTCTGCAAGGTCAGTCAAATATCCGGAAATGAGTGCATCATACGCAGCTGTATGACGGAAGACCTTCGCTGCAAGGCGGCGGCGTGTTTCAAGTGTCGTCTGCCCTTCCGTTTGCAGCTCCTCAAGTACTTGGACGTAATCCGCCGCATCGACGATGACAGTGACGTAGGCATGGTTTTTTGCGGATGCGCGAAGCATTGCCGGACCGCCGATATCGATATTTTCAATTGCGTCATTGATGGCTACGTCAGGTTTCGAAATCGTTTCTTTAAATGGGTATAGGTTCACGCAGACAATATGGATCGGTTGGATGCCGTGTTCTCTCATTTGCGCTTGATGTGCCGCGTCGTCCTGTTTTGCAAGAAGTCCGCCGTGGATCATCGGGTTGAGCGTTTTGACGCGGCCTTCCATAATTTCAGGGAAGCCCGTCACTTCGTCGACCGCCGTCACCGCGACGCCGTTTTCCTTCAGATGTTTCATTGTTCCGCCGGTTGACAGAATTTCATAGTCGAGTGCTTCTAGTGCTTGAGCGAATTCTAAGACTCCCTTTTTGTCCGAAACGCTGAGCAATGCCCGTTTTTTCACGAATGAACCCCTCCGTTAGTTAAGATCAACTTCTGCAATGTTTCTTTATAAAGCACATGCTCCACCGCATGTATCGCCTGTGCAGTCAATTCCGCATCGCCTTCCACGACAGGCACCGCCACCTGCGCGAGGATCGGACCCGTGTCCATCCCTTCATCGACCAGATGGACAGTGACGCCGGTCAGTTTCACACCGTGGGCGATCGCCTGCCCGATTGCGTCCTTGCCTGGGAATGAAGGGAGCAACGACGGATGGATATTGACGATTCGTGAAGGATAGGCTGCCAACAACGTCGGTCCGATGAGCCGCATATATCCCGCAAGCACAATCCATTCGACATTCTCTTCATGTAAAATGCCGAGCATTGCTTCCTCATACGCCTGCTTCGACGGGAAGGCTTTCGGTTCCAATGCGACGACCCGGATGTCTGTCTGCCTTGCCCGCTCCACAACAAATGATGCGGGTTTGTCTGTCATGACGAGGACGATTTCCGCGTCCAACTCGCCATCGCGGCATGCGTTTTCAAGCGCTTCATAGTTGCTGCCGCTGCCGGAAGCGAATACCGCGATTCTTGCTTTTTCCTTCATTCTGCCAAGCTCCCATCATGGCTTCCGTTGAAAACGACTCCCGTGCCGCGAATGACACGACCGATTTCGTATGCATCCTCACCGTGTTCCGCAGCGATTTGAATCGCGCGTTTCGCTTGTTCGGCGGGAAGTGCAACGACAAAGCCGATACCCATATTGAAGACGCTGTACAAGTCTTTATCAAGAAGTTCGCCTTTCTCCTTCAGCATTTTGAAGATAGGCAGAACAGGCCATGAGCCGAGATCGACTTCGATGCCGAACCCCTCCCCGAACATCCTCGGAAGGTTCTCATAAAATCCTCCGCCCGTAATATGCCCCATCGAATGGACGTCTAGCTCCCCATGGATTTGCATGACAGGCTTCGCATAGATTTTCGTCGGTTCAAGCAAAGCGGCTCCGACTTTGCCAAGCTCCTCGAACCCAGCGATATATTCGTCAATCTTATATCCTTGCTCTTCCAGGACGATCTGGCGGACGAGCGAGAATCCATTCGAGTGGATGCCGCTTGAAGCGATGCCGACAAGCACGTCCCCTTCAGCGACTTTCTCCCCTGTAACGACCTTGCTCTTTTCACAGGCACCGACCGCAAATCCGGCCAAGTCATATTCATTCACATCATAGAGCCCTGGCATTTCAGCCGTCTCTCCGCCGATCAGCGCAGCACCCGACTGAACGCAGCCGTCCGCGATTCCCTTGACGATCGCCTCGACCTTTTCAGGGACCGCTTTACCGAGTGCGATATAGTCCAAGAAATAAAGCGGCTCCGCGCCTTGCGCGACGATATCATTCACGCACATCGCCACACAGTCGATGCCGATTGTATCGTGCTTATCTGCCATAAATGCCAATTTCAATTTCGTTCCGACGCCATCCGTGCCGGAAATGAGCACAGGCTCTTTATAGTTAAGCTCCGACAGATCGAACATCCCTCCGAAACCGCCGAATGCACCTGCAACGCCTTTCCGCGCCGTACGCGCGACATGCGACTTCATCCGTTCAACCGATTCATAACCCGCCTCGATATTGACTCCCGCTTTTTCATACGCCTTTGACATGGAAGTTCCTCCTTACCGCCCGATTTCTTTTTCGTGTGGCAATACTGTATCCGCGTAAATTTCCGTCGGATATTCACCTGTGAAGCACGCAAGACATTGTCCGCAATCTTTCATTTCAGACGGTCTGCCGATCGCATTCAGCATCCCTTCCGCCGAAAGGAACGTCAGTGAATCCGCGCCGATCAATTCCCGCACTTCGTCCACCGAACGCCCCGTCGCAATCAATTCGGAATCCGTGCTTATGTCGACGCCATAGAAGCAAGGGCTGACGAGCGGAGGCGCCGCAATGACAACGTGCACTTCTTTCGCGCCTGCATCCCTCAGCATTTTGACGATACGTCTCGAAGTCGTCCCGCGGACAATCGAATCATCCACCATGACGACCCGCTTCCCTTCGATGACTTGATGCACCGGGGAAAGCTTCATCTTCACGCCTCTTTCGCGCATCGCCTGCGTCGGTTGGATGAATGTCCTGCCGACATACCTGTTCTTAATCAACCCAAGTTCGTACGGAATGCCGCTTTCCTCGGAAAATCCGATGGCCGCAGAAATACTTGAATCCGGAACGCCCGTCACGACATCCGCCTCGATTTTGACTTCCCTTGCAAGCTGTTTGCCGCACCGTTTCCGCGCCATATGGATATTGATTCCGTCAATATCCGAATCCGGCCTTGAAAAATAGACGTATTCCATCGAGCAGATTGCCCGGTCAGCAGCTTCCGCGAATCGATCGGAATGCAAGCCTTTGTCATTGATGACGATCAACTCGCCCGGTTCAACCGAACGGATCGTTTCCGCGCCGATCAAGTCGAACGCGCATGTTTCAGAAGCGACAACCCATGCATCTCCTAATTTCCCTAGAGACAATGGCCGCAAACCGTTCGGATCCTGGGCGACGAGCAAACCATCCTCCGTCAATACGACGAATGCGAACGCCCCTTTCAACATCGACAGCGCCTTTTTCACTCGGTCCCGCTGCGTCAAAGAACCACTGCCGCTCCGTTTAATCAAATGGGCAAGCACTTCCGTATCGGAAGTTGTTTGAAAGATGCTTCCTTGCTTTTCAAGACTCTCCTTCAAATCCTTCGCGTTAATTAAATTGCCGTTATGCGCAATCGCCAAACTGCCTGTCATGGAACGGAAGACGAGCGGCTGCACGTTTTCAGCGCCCCGCCCCTCCTCCGTCGTGTAACGGACTTGGCCAATTGCCGAACGTCCCGTCAAGCTTTTCAGCGCGTCACCGGAGAACACATCATTTACAAGGCCTTCCCCTTTTACGACATGAAACCCTTTGCCATTTTTCGTTACGATACCTGCACCTTCCTGCCCGCGGTGCTGCAGCGCGTGTAAGCCGTAATAGCTTAGCTGCGCCGCTTCTTCATGGCCCCAAATGCCGAACACGCCGCATTCTTCGTTCAGGCCTCTGAGTTCAGCAAGCATGGAATTGCCCCTTTCCAATCGGAACGGAATTCTTCCACCGTCCCGTCAATCAACACCGCATCGTTATCGCCAGTAATTACGATTTTATTTTGATCGGTAACTGTACCGACTTTCACTGCATCCGTTACGATCGCTTCAAACGCTGTCGCAAGTTCTTCTTTTACCGTCACGAGGAAGCGGGATTGCGTCTCACTGAATAAAGCCGTCACCGCAGAACCTGTAACAGTCACTTCTGCACCAAGGCCTTCCGCGTCAAATGCCTTCTCGCAAAGTGCAATTGCGAAACCGCCTTCCGACAAATCAGTAGCGGACTGGACAAGTCTGCTTTGGATCGCTTTCAACAACGCTTGTTGACGGGTTGCTTCCACTTCCAAATCGATAGCAGGCGCTTTCCCAAAAATCTTGCCATGGATCATTTGTTGAAGCTCGCTTCCACCGAATTCCGTTGCCGCTTCGCCAATCAAGTAAATCGCGTCGCCCGCTTGTTTGAATGAAGTCGTCGTCACTTGCGACAGATCATGCACGAGGCCAACCAAGCCCATCGTCGGTGTCGGGTAGACTGGAACTCCGTTCACTTCATTCGACATCGATACGTTTCCGCCGATGATCGGTGCATTCAACGTTCGGCACGCCGCTGCAATGCCATCAGCCGATTTTTCAATCTGCCAGAACACTTCCGGCTTGTCCGGACTTCCGAAGTTCAGGCAATCCGTTGCCGCAATTGGTTCCGCACCTGAACAGATCAGGTTGCGAGCCGCTTCCGCAACTGCAATCTTCCCGCCCGTTTCCGGATCGAGGTAAATATACCGGGAGTTGCAATCCGCTGTCATTGCAAGGCCTTTATTCGTGCCGCGTACGCGGATCACTCCTGCTGAAGAGCCTGGCGCTACGACTGTATTCGTGCGTGCCTGCGAATCGAATTGGCTGTACACCCACTCTTTCGACGCGATTGTCGGACGTTGCAATAACGCTGATAATGTCTCCTTCAAATCTTCGACAGCCGGCTCTTCATTTTCCATCGCCTGGAATTCACTGAAATAAGCAGGCTCTTCCGATTTTTTATAGTAGACTGGCGCGTCTTCCGCTAGAATATCTGCATTAATTTCCGCGACAATCTCACCTTTATGTGTAAGTCGAAGCATTTTGTCATCCGTCACTTTCCCGATCGACACTGCTTCCAGACCATATTTCTTGCACAAGTCAATGATTTCCTGCTCACGGCCTTGCTTCACGACGACGAGCATCCGCTCTTGAGACTCGGAAAGCATCATTTCATAGGCGGTCATGCCTTCTTCGCGCTGTGGAACGAGGTCTAAGTTCAATTCAACGCCATAGCCCGCTTTCGAAGCCATTTCCGCTGATGATGAAGTGAGTCCTGCCGCACCCATGTCCTGGATTCCGATCAAAGCATCCGATTTAACCAACTCCAGGCAAGCTTCCATGAGCAGCTTCTCAAGATACGGGTCACCCGCCTGCATGACCGGCAGCTCTTCCTCTTTATCGACTGCGACTTCAGCAGATGACATCGTCGCTCCATGAATGCCGTCACGGCCAGTCTTCGCACCGACATACAGCACCGTATTATCGACACCCGATGCAATGCCTTTCTGGATATCTTCATGATTCAACAAACCGACAGCCATCGCATTGACGAGAGGACGCTTCGAATAGCAATTATCGAACTGGACTTCGCCTGCAACCGTCGGAATCCCGATCGTATTCCCGTAGCTCGCAATCCCTGCAACCGCCTGTTCGAATAAATAACGGTCGCGCTCATCCGTCAAATCACCGAAACGCATTGAGTTCACAAGCGCCACTGGACGGGCTCCCATTGAGAAGACATCACGGATGATGCCCCCCGCTCCTGTAGCTGCACCGATGAATGGCTCGATAGCGGATGGAGAGTTGTGAGATTCCATTTTGAAGACAGCCGCCTGGTTATCGCCGATATCGACGATACCCGCACCTTCCCCAGGACCTTGCAAGACGCGCGCGCCTTCTGTCGGGAATTTGCGCAATACCGGCTTCGAGCTTTTATAAGAACAATGCTCCGACCACATCGCCGAGAACAATCCTGTTTCCGTATAATTCGGAAGACGTCCGATCATTTCGACTGCACGATCGAACTCCTCATCGGTCATACCCATTTGACGATACAATTTTTCATCTTTGATTTGCTGAGCTGTAGGTTCATGCATGGTTGACATTCTTCTCACTCCAGTTCTTCAGAATTGATCGGAATAAAGGCAAACCGTCCGTCCCGCCGATGATTTCCTCGACTGCACGTTCAGGCAGCGGCATCATGCCGAGTACATTCCCTTGTTCATTCAATACGCCCGCGATTTTCTCTACACTGCCGTCAGGATTGCCGTCTTCATATGTGAAAACGATGCGGTTCTGCTCTTTCAATTGTGTTGCAGTGTCCGCATCGACGTAATAATTGCCGTATTCATGGGCGAAAGGAAGTGTGATCTGCTGTCCTTGCTCATAAATGCTTGTAAATGTCGATTCAGTATTTTGAACAGCCAGCTTTGCGTTTCCGCTTCTGAACTTCAATCCTTTATTCCGCAAGAAAGCACCTGGAAGGATTCCTGCCTCGACAAGAATCTGGAATCCGTTCCCTACGCCAAGCACCGGCTTGCCAGAATCCGCGAATGCCTTCAGACTGTCAATCGATTTAGAGCTTTGGGCAAGTGCGCCCGGACGTAAATAATCACCGTAGGAAGCTCCTGTAGGAATGACGACAGCATCGAAATTGTTTAGGTCTGCATCCTGATGGCTGACGATTTCCGCGCCGACGCCTACGATATCCAAGAGGGCGTGATACATGTCTACATCACAGCTGGAACCTGGGAAACTTAGAACTGCGAACCTCATTTGCCCGCGACCTCCCCGATTTCAAAGCTGTAGTCCTCGATCACTTTATTGACAAGCAGCTTATCGCACATTTCTTTGACACGCGTCTCGATTTCACTGTCCGTCCCTGCAAGCTCAAGCTCGATCAGTCTGCCGATGCGGACGCTTTCGACTTCATTGAACCCCAATGTCTGGAGTGCCTCCTGAGCTGCAATTCCTTGTGGATCAACAACACTTTCGCGTAATGTTACGTAAACGTTCACTTTTGTCATGTCAATTTCCTCCCGAATGGATTAAGTTTGTCATCGATTTAATGTGTATGTTTTTTAAGCCCAAATGCCTGTCGAATCGATTTCTTCCAGCGTCTTCTCTAAACAATCGGTCATGATGGTCACATGGCCCATCTTCCGTTTCTCTTTCGCCTCGGCCTTCCCATATAGATGGATTGACCAATCAGGATGATTCATGACCACTTTCTTCAAAGGTACGACATGCTCCCCGAGCACATTCACCATGACGGACGGCGCCCAGAGCCTTGGCTTGCGCAATGGCCAGCCGCACACAGCACGGATATGCTGATGGAACTGGGAGACATTACATGCCTCAATCGAGTAATGGCCTGAATTATGAGGACGCGGTGCGAGCTCATTGATGACAATTTCATCGTTCTCAAGCACGAACATTTCCACTGCCAACGTTCCGACAAGTTCCAAGTGATCCGCGATTTTCCTAGCCGCTTTCTCCGCCTTGGCGAGGACTGCCTCCGCAACCCTTGCAGGAACGATCGACTGATGCAAAATATGATGCTTATGGATATTTTCCGCGATCGGCAGGCAATACGATTCCCCTTCAGGATTCCGTTGGATAATGACGGATATTTCCGTCTTGAAAGGGACGAACGCTTCCGCGATGCAAGCTGAATGGGCGAAGAGAGGTTCCGCTAGTTCAAGATCGTTAGCCGACTCAAGCTTCACTTGCCCTTTCCCGTCATAACCGCCGTACGCAGTTTTCACGATGCATGGAAATCCAACCTGATCGATTTTCGCTATTAACTCAGTAAATGAATCAGCAGCGACATAATTGGCGACCGGCGCACCGGAAGCCCGTATTTCCGCTTTTTCCGCTATCCGATTTTGCGTGATTCTTACAAGTTCGGCTCCTTGAGGAACATACGCGATTTGGCTGAGTCGCTCGAGACCCTCGAAATCGATATTCTCAAATTCGTATGTAATGACATCACTCACTTCGCCAAGCTCCTCAAGCGCTGCTTCATCGTCATACGGAGCGACGATACGGATATCTGCAATCTGGCCGCATGGTGAATCCATATTTGGATCAAGCACGGCAATCTTGAATCCAGCTTCCTTTGCAGCAAGGCCCATCATGCGGCCAAGCTGTCCGCCGCCGATGATTCCAATTGTCTGTCCCGGCAAAATCGTCTTCATAGCAACTCACCACTGCTTTCTAATGACGCATTCCGCATTTGTGTTCGACGTTCTTCAAGGCGGCTGCGTAGCTTCGAATCGTGGACGGCTAAAAACTGGGCAGCGAGCAATCCCGCATTCGTAGCACCTGCTTTACCGATCGATACGGTAGCGACCGGAACGCCTCCTGGCATCTGAACGATGGATAGCAATGAATCCATTCCATTCAACGCCTTGGACTGGACTGGAACACCAATGACGGGCAATAATGTCTTCGCTGCCACCATTCCGGGAAGATGTGCGGCACCGCCTGCACCGGCGACAATCACTTCAATCCCCCGGTCCTGTGCCTGCTCTGCATATTCAAACATGAAGTCCGGAGTACGATGCGCTGATACTACCTTCTTTTCATAATCAACACCTAACTCGTCCAGTATGTCGCAAGCATGCTTCATCGTTTCCCAATCACTTTTACTCCCCATGATCACGCCGACTTTCGGTCCCATAGACAATCCGCTCCTTTAGTAGACTGATGAAGAATTTCACTTCGTTAATTTTCCATTAAAAAATCCTTGAATAAGCTGCCTTCCAAATGCATGGAAAGCAGTTCATTCAAGGATATTCACAATGCTCAAGATGAACGTATCCATAAGATATGGCACACCCTTCGCTGAATCCTAGAAATCGCTTTCCACATAGTCCGGACATTTACGGCGTCCTGGTAGAAACGCTGAAGCCGATCCTTCAGCATATATGTGGGTTATCGAACTACACTCAGTGTACCAACTGAATTCGAATACGTCAATAAAAAATACGAACAATAGCCATCCCAGAATGACCATCGTTCGTATAATAGACATTTTACTCATCTAAAATCCCTTTAAACTTAATGACTTGCCGGATCGGGACGTACTCGCCATCCTTCTCCATAAAAACAGGCTCCTCCATCCTGCCCGCCACGCGATAGCCTTCCGCAGCCAACCGCTGCAAACAATCATCAATTGTCTCGCCTTCTCCGACTTCAAACCATACTGTTTTCTTTTTCGTACTCATTTAAATAAGTTTCCTCTCCTTACAGACTTCACCCAGAATCCCCCATGGATCGTCCTTGCTTCATATGCAATAATGAACGCCTTCGGATCAATCTGTTTTATCGTCTCATACAACTTCAATTCATCTTTCCGGGGCGTCAAAATCTGCATCGCCGAACGACTTCCTTCCAATCCGTGCGCAGACCAATCCGTCACCCCATATCCTTTCTCCCGCAACAGCCTCGGCATCTCATAATCAATGCCAGCCGTAATGACATTCACCGTTATATACCCAAGCGCCATCTTCTCCTCAATCTTCGTCCCGACTATGACACCACTGCCGTACCCTAGTGCATACGCAATTATATTCTGTATTTCATTCAGATTATCCAATACCAATCCAAGACCTACAATATAAATGACAATCTCGATCATGCTCACGAAGGCAGCAGAATATCGATAGCCCTTCAAAGTAAGAATCATCCTGATGGTAAAGAAGGATACATACACGATGTTTATAAGAAATATGATTAGTACCATTTTCATTCTTTAGCAAACCTCCCAAGACTATATAGGTTGAAATAAACTGACTGCAGCTACCAACTGTTGATTTCCGTTGCAGGCGGACGCTTTCCGCGGGCATGGCTTGAGCCAATCGAACACCATAGTGTTCGATTGGCCGTATTTTTGCGTTCTGTGCAAAAATTAAGGCATCATACCACATCCTGCTCGCAACGCTTCGCTTGTGCTCGCAAAAGCCGTTCTTCGTGACGGCTTTCGCTGGAGTCGCCGCCTTCCACTCCAATCAACTAGATAGTTCAACTGACTTGATTATTTCACTTGATGTAGATTGACTACCATCGTATCGTGCAAAGCAATTGATTACAAGGAATTGCGGCTATCGGATAGTAGGTAATTTAGAGGATTTACGCGTTTTTTGATTGAGTCCATATAATTGTGTAAATAGGAAAAGGCCTTTTCCATCCCCTGTGATAAAATGTTTTCAACCACGATAAACATTTGGAGGAATGGAAAATGGCCCAACTTAATTTTAACCTAGATATGG
>NZ_JAMBOI010000066.1 GCF_023715535.1 Sporosarcina luteola
GTATAGATGCCACGCGCCGGGCCTTCCAGCGGTTCACGAGGATGCAGATAGACAGGCACGTTCAGCTCGTTGACCTTATCCCAGAATACCAGCATGGATTCGTCATCAAGATACAGGCCATGCTCGCTATCTTTAACGTTGGTGTAGCCGTTGATCAGCGCACCTTTCATGCCTAACTTTTTCACGGCGCGCTCCAGCTCTTCCGCCGCGGCTTCCGGGTTCTGCAATGCCAGGGTGGCGAAGGCGCTGAATTTGTCCGGATTTGGCTTAACATAATTCTCAACGATAAAATCGTTGGTATCGCGGGCAAAAGAGACGGCTTTGGCTTTATCTAAAATAGACTGGGCGCCAGGTGAAGTCAGAGAAAGAATTACATGATCAATATGACGCTGCGCCATTT
>NZ_JAMBOI010000067.1 GCF_023715535.1 Sporosarcina luteola
GCGCGTGGTCATCAACGAGATCAACACCATGCCGGGGTTCACGCCCATCTCCATGTACCCGCGCATGTGGGCGGCCTCCGGGATCGACTACAGCACCCTGATCGACGAGCTCATCACCCTGGCCCTGGAACGGCCCGTGGGACTACGCTGACCGGCAACCGCCCCGTGCCAGGGGCCTGACGGCAGAGAGGCACACCGTGTGGTGCAAGCGCGAGGACATGATCGTCCACGAGAGCGACCCGTACAACGCCGAACCCCCGCGAGCCGGACTGCACGAGACACTCACCCCGGCGGACTCCTTCTACGTGCGCAACCACGGACCCGTTCCGCAGCTCGACGCCGCGAAGTGGACCTTGGAGGTCACCGGACTGGTGGCCGAGCCCGCGCGGTTCACCCT
>NZ_JAMBOI010000068.1 GCF_023715535.1 Sporosarcina luteola
CCTGAAACACTACGTGTTTGGTATCAAAAATATTTAGATAAACAAAATCCAGTTAAAGTACAGCAGCTTTCAGACCAAGAACGTATCAAACAACTCGAACGCGAAAATAAAGAACTGCAACGCGCCAATGAGATTCTACGTAAAGCAGCCGCTTTTTTCGCCCAGGCGGAGCTCGACCGCCCACACAAATAATGGTGGATTTTATCCATAACAATAAAGATCGATATGGTGTTGAAGCGATTTGTAGGATTTTACCGATCGCAGCTTCAACCTATTACCGAACCTTAGATCTCGCTGACAATCCAGAACATCGAGCGAAACGTGCTCTGCATGATTTACATCATGCAGAGCAAATCAAACGTATTTGGAAAGAAAGTTCAGGTCGATACGGTG
>NZ_JAMBOI010000069.1 GCF_023715535.1 Sporosarcina luteola
GCAATGTACTATGTTTTTTATAAAATGGTGTTTTCTCTTCTTTATGAGCCTTAGTGTCATCTTTAACCCTTTGTATCGTTTGATTCGCTAGTTTTTCAGGAGATACTTTTAGATTCTCAAAAGCACCTGCTTTTTCAAGTTCTTCAACCGATGCATTTCCATATACATCAATTTTAGAAGCGCCAAAGTTTACTTTTGCGTCCTGAACGCCTGGAATCTTTTTAACATTTTTCTCAAACTTTCCTGCACAATTTGCACATGTAAATCCTTGGACCCGATAGACGTTCATTTCTTCTTCCATTAGTTTAACCTTTTGTTCAGACATTGACCTTCACTTCTTTCTTATGTGCTAGGGCGATCATCATTATCTGCCTGATATG
>NZ_JAMBOI010000070.1 GCF_023715535.1 Sporosarcina luteola
GATTAAACGTTATGTTCATTTAGGCACAGGTAACTATCATGCAATGAATGCCAAAATCTATACTGATTATGGACTACTGACCAGTGATGCTGATATTTGTGAAGATGTCCATAAAGTCTTCCAGGAGCTCACAGGTATGGGGAAAATGGTCAAATTGAAAAAACTTTTTCATGCACCATTTACTCTGCATTCTCAATTGATTGAACTCATTGAAAATGAAACTGAAAATAGCAAAGCGGGCAAAAAAGCGCAGATTATTATTAAAGTCAACGCCTTAACTGAATCTCAACTAATTGATGCTCTGTATAGAGCGTCTCAAGCGGGCGTTCAAATCGATTTGATTATCCGTTCAATTTGCTGCTTACGCCCACAAGTGAAA
>NZ_JAMBOI010000071.1 GCF_023715535.1 Sporosarcina luteola
TAGGGAACAGGACGGTAAACTACCTGACATTGTCTTTGAGGCCACTGGCGTCTATTCAAAAGGGCTTGAGGGATTTCTGCAGGCGCACCACTATCCTTATATTCGCCTGAACCCTTTGGAGGCTAAGCTACAGATGGCTGCCATGCGCCGACATAAGACAGATATTAGTGATGCCCATGAACTGGCCAAATCCCATTTTAAATCAGATCGACAGGAAACATATGTACAAGAAGACTACTTTGAACAGATGCGGGCACTTGGACGCTACTATGAAGATCTAGAAAAGGAGATCAGGCATAACTACAATCGCTTACACGCTTTCCTACAGTTAAGCTTTCCCTTATTTGAAAAGGTGTTTTCGA
>NZ_JAMBOI010000072.1 GCF_023715535.1 Sporosarcina luteola
TGATGAATTCAAACATTGACGCTGTCGTCAAATCCACAATCGTTCTGGTGTTGAATGAATATATGGAAATGGAACGGGACGAGTACCTCAAGGCTGCCTCCTATGAGCGTTCTGACAACCGCGTAGACTATCGAAACGGCTACTATGAGCGGGAACTAACCATGAGTATCGGAAAGATTACATTGAAAGTTCCACGCACTCGTCAAGGCGAATTCGCACCTTCAGTCTTTGAAAGATATGCAAGATGTGACCAGGCGCTTGTCCTCTCCATGCTCGAGATGGT
>NZ_JAMBOI010000073.1 GCF_023715535.1 Sporosarcina luteola
TGAAGCAACAAAACATCAAGTAATCAACCGAGTCGATCACTTTTGTGATTGAACAATACTTTTTTAACGATTGCCAACGTATATCGCTATACAATGGTGATCAACCAATGGTCTAGACGTATGTAATACGTTGAAAACCAGATAAAGGTTAAGTTAGAAAGGGCGCACGGCGGATGCCTTGGCACTAGAAGCCTATGAAGGACGGCACTAACACCGATATGCTTCGGGGAGCTGTAAGTAAGCTGTGATCCGAAGATTTCCGAA
>NZ_JAMBOI010000074.1 GCF_023715535.1 Sporosarcina luteola
TGAAGCAACAAAACATCAAGTAATCAACCGAGTCGATCACTTTTGTGATTGAACAATACTTTTTTAACGATTGCCAACGTATATCGCTATACAATGGTGATCAACCAATGGTCTAGACGTATGTAATGCGTTGAAAGCCAGATAAAGGTTAAGTTAGAAAGGGCGCACGGCGGATGCCTTGGCACTAGAAGCCTATGAAGGACGGCACTAACACCGATATGCTTCGGGGAGCTGTAAGTAAGCTGTGATCCGAAGATTTCCGAA
>NZ_JAMBOI010000007.1 GCF_023715535.1 Sporosarcina luteola
GGGGCGGACGGTTTAGCTGACGGGTTCTATCACCCACGGGTGCTTACGTCCTACCCCGGCTACAGTAATCATAAAACCATATAAAAAATGGTCAACCAGAAATATCTGGCTGACCTTATAATACGAAAGGGTGCTTTACTTGAAATCATTTTGAACTGCTTCAGGCAAATTAGATACTGGATCCCTATTTATGGTTCTAATTGAAGATTAGTGATTCAAAACTGAACGGATTAGGTCAATAGACCATCCTGTTATTTCATTCTAGAGGAGGAAAGTAATTATGTTAGATGGTCTTTTTGATTGTAATCCACTTGCCATAATCCGTTTTAAGATTGACGACGAAAAAGAAGAGCATGGGGAGTATATGGGTGGATTTTCAACTTGGGTTCCCGATGAATTGACTGAACACCTTGAACATAATTTCGGTAAGGTCACACTTGTTCAACAAACCGAAACCAGGATTCGGTACACTTACAAGCGTGGGAAAAAAGGCGGGAAGAGGGAAGGGAAAATACTTGTGACGTTCGATTACTTGTGGGATCAGAAAGCGGAGAGGGTTAATAAACTTGTCCCCTATTGGATTGCAAAGGGGCGGCAGTAGCATGGGGAAGTAATTAGGAAATTAATTCTTATGCCTAATTACCGAACGCTCAATTTTTCTTGTTCAATCAACGGGTGCTTTACTTCAAGAAGGAGTAAAGAATTTTTCCTGATTGACCTAACGTGGCATTTACTTCAAGAAGGATGTTAATGGGTGTTAATAAAATATCATGTGACTGCCATAGGTAATTCGATTTTCTTTTTCATATATCACTACAGTTTAAAGGAGGAATTGAATGACAATCTCTATTCATGATGGTGTGTTAGTTGGCTACTCAGTAAGTTTTCTGGAAAATGAATTGTTATTAGATATTAAAACGGTGGCAAATGAAATTGTAACTGTTACATTCGAGAATTACTTAGCACATTATTTCGATCATGTAATGGCAGGAAGTATTTTATTTGATATTGAAGAAGTAGATTTGAAAAGATTTATCGTGGAGAACAGAGAAGAATTAGAGTCCCGTAAATCATTTGATTGGCCGATTCGGTACAATGATACAAATGACCTCGAAAAATACTTACAAAAGAATAATTATAAATGCTATCTAATTTTTGCATCACTAGGATTAAGTGGTTATACATTTGCTAAAACGCTTAAAATCAAAAGAAAATGATAAGTTCAGTGAGAAAAACTAAAGTTTGTGAAGTATTCTACCTGAACTAAGGGTGCTTTAGAAAAAACGGGCAACAAAGTAAAATGAGCATAGAGATGTATTTTTCAGCTCATTTTTATGAGCATTGTTAAATCAACCTATACCCTTAACATAAATTTAAAAGAAGCAACGCCGGTTTATCAGCATTGCTCTTCATGGTTTATCGGTTCTTTGTTTTCAGATCACATGTTGTATATTATCTCTTCCGAACAGGAAGCCAAATTTCACTATAGGCATAATCCTTTTTATGCTCATCCATTGTAGTAAAGGAATAGGAAGGAGCATTAACGATCTCATAATCGGAAGTGGGGAGCCATTCTGAATATGTTCTTGCCATTGTTTCTTGCAACGTTGATGGAAATGGCCCTTCATTTGGAAACACTGCCCAACTACATGCTTTGACTGGGACTTTATCTAATCGATCACTTGCTTCAGATTCAGTCGTTAAAACACCGATCATGTGAGTTAAATCCCCTTCTTCTTTTAGGAAATTTGCGTCAGCATGATAAGAAGCATTAACGATTTTCTTAGGCTCTATATTTTGAAGTGAACGCATTTCTTTTCTATGTTCATCCGTTATGCTTTGTGCAAGTTTTACGATTTCGTTATTCACACCTTCAAATTGCATAGGGACACGTTTACTTACACCGACTAGATTGAACGCTGGTTTATCTTCGATTCTAAATTCCATAGAAACTCCTCCTTTTACAGTAATAACGAATGAAAGTTTGGGAAATGTTTTGCTACTCCTATTTTTTATGACATCTGAAGGTAAATAGCCGCACCATTTTTTAAATGCCTTCGTAAAACCATCCAATGATTGATACCCATATTTAAAAGCAACATCAGTTACCTTTTCTCCACTTACTAAATCCTTATTGGCTTCCGATAGTTTTCTGTTTTTGACATACTCATTTAGCGTCATCCCCGAAAGATGAAAGAATACCGTTCTAAAGTGATAATCGGAAACCCCAGCATAATCGGATATACTCTCAAGAGACAGGTCATTGGTTAAATGATTTTCAATATAGTTAATCACTTGGTTTAACTCTTTTAACATCGAATCCCTCCTTTCATAAATTCATAATAGTATAGCCAGTATAAAATCACTCGACATTTTCAATGTAAAAATATCGAATTGTTAAACCATGTATTATGTAAAATCGTAATATAGAAGGGGACACCTGCGACGCAGTTGCAAATTGCCGAGAAATCCAGTAATGATGAAAAGAGGAGTCAACTATGAAACTAAACAAATACACGCTACTCCTGTTGGCGGTTTATTGTATTCCATTCGTCTTTTTGTCCATGTATAATGACTACAAAAACTACTCAATAATCGTTTACGGTCTGATGATAATTGCCGTATGGTATTTCGCCTCTCTAGCAAAAAGAAAATCGTCTTTCTTTGTACTTTTGATTGCAAATATCCTGTCTTTTCTCAGCTCTTATTTTTGGGTGTTGCGTGTGAATAAAGTCGAAGAGTGGGAAGGCTATTTCAAACCTTTTTCCTCCGATAAATTTTTAGTATTCGTTACTGTTCTAATTGTTTTGCTGCAAGGGGCGGTGTACCTGTGCACTCGGCCTGCTGATTATGAGAGGAAGGTTAAAAGGACCGAAAAATGAAGCTTTGCGAATAAATATCAATATCATCATGGAGGTGGCAAGATGGTCAGAAGAAGAGGGATCTACGAAGTGAACGTCCTTGGCAAGTCGCTCACTTGTCTATTCTGTCAAGGGAATCAATTTCGGCATCGTGAAGTATACATGGATTTACAGCCGTTAGGTCAAAAGGTGACGAATCAGCTCACCTTTCAATCTCTAACTTGCACGTCATGCGGCGATAACCGTATGTTTCAGGAAAAGGAAATTCTCCACCAAACGTCAGAAAAACAAGTATCGAGCATTGAATACACGGAAGTGATACAAGAATGAGCATCAGTTATTTACGGCCGATTAAGTGCCGGATTACGATCTTCGATAAGCCAATGATTTGCAGATTCTGTTCCAACGATGTCTTCATTCCATATGAAATGTACATAAATGTTGAACAGCCGGGAATCGGTTGCTTATATGCGCACGATCTAGCGATTTGCCAACATTGCGGGGAAGTGAACCATTTTAGCGACCCAAGCGACTTTGATAATGAAAAAGGTATATTTGTCTGGGCGTTGAAGCAATATGCAGTGGATGAGAATGAGGAGAATGATTAAAGGGGGCCACTCAGGCCGGAATGGACAACCTTTTACAGTGAAGTATATGAAGAACCCCTTCATAGCCGCGAAAAGGCTTTGAAGGGGTTTCGCTGTGGGTTTCATTAACAACTTGTTATCACTACACCTGCGCGCCATATATAGCTAAATACTGTTCCTGCAATACAAATCCATTATTGCTCCATCCAAGCGTATTCAGAATATAACCTAATCCATCCGCATGATATCTTCCGGATATTTTTTGATAGGCTAAAAGTTCGTAGACTCCGTTGGCATCAAAATCCACCGGATATAAGCCGCTTAAAGGATCTACAAAACCGATTATTGGGCTTTTCAACTTGCCATTCCTATCGTATATTTCATTTAAATAGTCCGCTCCCCTAAGAGATATATCAATAATATATCTCTCGTCATTCGGTCTGCTCACAACTTCAACCTTATAATTGTCTTGATACGTGACCTCATAGTGGAAATGATTATTATAAACGTCAGAATCAAAAAGGATTCTCGCCTGATTGCCCGCAAAGGAAACAATGTAATAGTTTATAATCCCACCACTGCCGCCCGTAGCAATGCCTATTACGATCTGATCTACGCCATCCCCTGTGAAATCTCCCAAGAACAGTGTCGGATTATAGCCGACATTGTTATGAAGCGGAATCATTGTCGTTATTCCTGTTCTACCGTCCCAAATGTGAAGCGTTATATTTTGGATGAATGGACTATCAGCCGTTTTTGTGCCAGTGAGATAGATTTGATCGATCACTGTATCACCCGTTACATCTCCACTAACAAACGCCACAACACCTGGATATCCCATAGCAGCTGAAACAACTGAATTATTCATGATACCCCCCTTTCCATAAAGACTATAGATATATCTATCCTATGGGTTACTGGACTGATTGCTACTACTTGTCATGGAATCATCGAAGCTGGCAAGATCGGTGACTATAAAAATCAAAGAACGGGTAGAGGATATATATAATTGGGAGGTAACTAGTAATGAAAAATCATGTTATTGGCATATACGAAAATGAACAACAAGTAGTTGAAGTCGTTGAGGATTTACTAAAGAAGGGATATACAACTGATGAAATTTCAGTGATTGCTAAAAACACAAACCAACTACCCGAAATTGCAGAGGAAGTGAAACCCTCCATTAAGGATGGAGCCATCGCTGGAGCAGCAACGGGAGGAGCAATTGGTTTAGCAGGAGTGATAGCAGGGTTATCCACTATATTGATCCCCGGATTTGGTGCTGTGCTGGCCGCAGGTCCTATTATCACCACAATCGGAGGGGCAGTCATAGGGGCCAACTCGGGTGCTGGCGGATTTAAGCATGCGCTTATGGAAATGGGAATCACAGATGATGAAGCTGAACACTATTCCAAAGATGTTGAGGACGGTAAAATTCTTGTGTTTCTTCATTCGAAAGAGTGAGGTTGGATTGGAATTAATTAAATAAATGAAAACGCCAGCCATATTACTTTTTGGCTGGCTTAAATAATAGAAGAAATGAGTGCTGACTAACTCTTTTTCACATTTCAATTCTCTAACTTCTTCAATTGTAAGCCCAGTGGCTGTGGCAATCATATCTATCGACAGATTTTGTTTCAATAAATTAAGGTTGGCTAAGTTCAAAAATGATGACTTCGAGAAGTACTATGCGTTAGTATCCAATGAATCCGTCATGGCGCAAATCACAGAGCGGGCGATTCCATTGGATGAAGCGGAAGTGAACTATCGAAAGTTGCTAGAGCGCAACAGCAAACACGGGCTGTTTGGCTCCTACAAAGTGTTTGATGAAGACTACATAGGCCTCGGGCATGTCACTGTAAATGAAGACAATCCCCAAGAAGCTGAAATCGGATACATGTTGCTGCCAGCTTACTGGAACAAAGGATATGGAACCCTCATTGCAGCCGAACTAATTGAATTGGCAAAGCATACGAATGTGAACCGTCTCACTGCTGTCATCGACCCGGAAAATATCCCATCGAGAAAAATTCTTCTCAAGCATGGATTTACATCGGAAAAGGTTTGTGAAATCGGTGGACTGCCCGGGGAAATTTTAGGTAGGTTCCTGTTGAGATGAAGAAATTAGGAGGCTGTGAATTTGGCGAATGAAGTGCTATTTCGATTAGCGACAGAACAAGATTTAGAACGAATCGTGGAAATGCTGGCGGATGACAAGCTAGGAGCCACACGGGAACAATTCGTACTGCCCTTACCGGAAGTGTACCGTGAAGCGTTTCGGGCGATTGATGCAGACCCCAATAATGAATTAGTCGTTGCCTGTCTCGGAAATGAAATCATTGGCGTCCAACAAATCACATTCACCCCCCATTTGACGCGTCAAGGTGGATGGCGCGCAACAATCGAGGGGGTAAGGACCTGTTCAACCGTACGAGGAAAAGGGGTCGGAACGGAGCTCATCAACTGGGCTATCCAGCGGGCCGAACAGCGTGGCTGCCACCTCATTCAGCTAACGACCGATAAAACGCGGGAGGACGCCATACGCTTTTACGAACGGTTAGGGTTTCAAGCAACTCATGAAGGGATGAAGATGAAGTTGAATTGAAAAAAGTGCCTATGACCAAACAGAGGACAAGGGTTTGGTCATAGGAAATAAAAAAATGCAAGGCGATTGTTCATTTTTCTTCAATAAAAACGTTGAAGCCTGGTTCAAAAATCATTTGGAATGAAGCGACTTTTGCTTCCGCCTCTTCAATGGTTTCATAATTCCCTAACTCCATATAAAAGCTGCTCTCAGTTGTGTTAAAAGGGGCACCACTTTCTCGTAAGTAGCGGATACCTTCTTCTTCATAGACCCTCTCTTCCATATTGCCAAGCTCATGTCCGAGTGGATAAGCGTCCGTCCGAATCGTGTAGAAAGCAGAATCGTCCTCTTCTTCATCGTTTCGCGGAAGAATACTTACAACAACTTGAGCGGGATCTGCATATTCGCGGATCTTATAATGGACAGGGGAGTTGAACACAACGACAAACCGGTAAGCGGAGTCATCGTGCGTCATGACCCAATAGGCATCTGCGACCAAATCACTGTCCTTTAAAGCTGTAAAATCCCTTGCGTCAAACGCTCGCACGCCATGCATTGTAAAAAACATTGTGTACGGGTGTTCTTGTACTTTCACATCGAAATAAGGGGCGACGAGCTGCGGTTCCTGAGCTGCCGCATCACTTCGCTGCGTAAAACCGATAAGAATATGTTCGACTTGCTCATCTTTTTCCAACGAAATGGTACGAATATTGACATTGTCCGTACTTTCTCCGCCAGACCCCTTGCCATCTTCAAAGGACAGTTCTTTCACTAAATTTCCAGCTGCGTTAGCATTCTGAATCAATTCTTCTGCATCCTTATTATCCTTTGGAGATGAAGCGTTTTCTGAAACGACACTACAGCCTACACATAGGAGTAGAGCAAGGAATACGATTGCTTTTTTCATTACCTCACGCCCTCTATATTTTTATACTAGATATGGAAAAGATTAACTGTTACCATTATCTTAGATGAAAATTATCAGAAAGACAACTCAAAGTGTTCCATTTTAGGCTTGATGATCAATGAGTTGGCGATCGTCTTTGTCATTGGAATTGTTCGCAAAATCTTCGCGATGATCAAATATAATGAAGAAAGGGGTGCATTTCCATGATTAGTGAAATGAAATTACTATATGATAACTGGAATAAAAATCAGTTGCAGCTTGATGACCATGAAGATTTTATATTAATTACAACACCATTCTTGGATTACACCACGATCTTCTCCAATTGGTATTTACGAAAAATGGCAGAGGTGGATATAAACTATCCGATGATGGATATGTCTTATCCGAGCTTGGGATGTTGGGGATCGATATTTTCAGTTCGCCGAAACGTAAGAGTTTTTTTGACATGACACTCAGAATGTTTAGCGTAGAAAACAATCGGGCTACCGGGGAACTTTCTCTATCAATAATTTGCTATCCGATTATCCAAAAAAGCAGAATAACCTCATCCAATGTCTTTTGAGAGTTTCTGATATGCTCCTTACAGCTAGAGATACAGTGATTAGTATTTTTGCCAAAGAAGTTTCAAACTACTTTCGAGAGAACAATGTCTTCTATTCGGGTGACATCGGATATACAGGCAAAACGGGCAACTATCATAGTTTTGACTTCGTCATTCCATCTGCAAAGCAAAAGAAAGAAAAAATAATAAAGGCCATTAACAATCCAAGGGCAGATAACTACAAGCAACCCCTATTATCATTCATAGACATTCAGGAATTAAAACCTGACTCTGATTTTATCGTATTAGGAAATGAGACGAATCATACAATATCCGAGACAATCTACAGCACACTAACGAATTATAATATTGAAGTGCTTGCTTGGTCGGAGCCGGATAGGCAATTTATGGATTGTCTAGCAGATGAATAGATTGTGTTAGGCATGATAAATGATGGATAATGTTATGAAAAGCTAAAAAACGAAACAAGGATGGTTTTGTGAATGGAATGGGAAGAAGTTCGTAAGTTATACCCAAATCAATACGTAAAACTGAGTATCCTTGCCTTTCATGTAGAAGGCGATAATAAAATCGTAACCGATGTCGCATTACTAAATGTTATTGAAGATCCTAAAACGGCTACGATAGAATTAGGTCACGCAAAAGGTGACATCATTGTTTATCATACAGGCACAAAAGAAATCGTGATTGTAATGAGAAAAAGAAAAAAGTAACCACCCTCCGCTAACGACCTAGTAAGCAGATGATTACTTTTTGTGACACTTTTGTTTCGATACTGGTCAGCCGCTAATCTTGCGGTATGTCCGTTAGACTGATCAGATGTTACAGCATCTGGCAGCACCTAGTCTTTCCTTATTTTACGCTCAGTTTACCACAACCAAACGAATTATTCACATAATTGCACATTTCGATTATTTATCAATCACCACAGAACCTTCTTCCTAATCACTCTCCAAATACTTCTCCCGCAAACATGAGAGCGTCCATCCACTCTCTTGATGCATAGCAAACATATACGTTTGGATGCTGGCCCAATCAAAGACTTCCTTCAACCATTTTTGTATTGATAGCTCAAAGGTATTCACTTGCACATTCCCATTAGTTATAAAACCCCTTCATAGTATCACTATCATTCCCGTTCTCATTGAGAAACTCCATAACTATTCGAGTGCCTAATTCCACGCTTGTCAGGGGACTACTTTCAAGCATGCTTTTATCATATCTCTTGATATAGAGCACGTAATTCCATTTGACCAAATCCTCAACATCTTTAATCGTTGCATAGCTTGCAGTGTAGCGGATCGCCTGCAATTTAACTGTATCGTAGTTAATGGATTATCCGAAGGGGAAGGGTTTTGGTTCTATCCTTGAATCCTTTGTGAAAATAGTCTTGCAGTAAATATAGAACTGTAAGACAATGGAATGAAAGAATTATTAAAAAACTAAGAATTGATGATCCAGTAAAAGTGAAAAAAGTTGGTGTACTTATGATCATATATGAATCGACAAAAGAACAATTTGTAGGAGACGTAGTCAATGAATTGCTCATTGACAGACTCTACAACTCCTATCAGAAGAAAATAGGCCGTACTTCTAAAGCTGAAATACGCTCATAGGAGAATTCGTTGCAAAAAATGTCCAATGTCATGCAGGATGATGAAATTCCAAATGACGCTTCAGTTGCCATTGAGTTTAATATTCCTAACACTTCTAAACGAGTCGATTTCTTAATTGCTGGCAATGATGGCAATCAAGATCACGTCGTCATTGTAGAACTGAAACAATGGGAAGAAGTTGAGATAGTGCCCAATAAGGATGCCATAGTTCGGACTTATTTAGGTAAAGGGAATCGGGAAATAACCCATCCATCCTATCAAGCGTGGTCGTACGCTGCGCTTATTGAGGATTTTAATGAGAATGTACAAGAAAAGGAAATTCAGTTGAAGCCTTGTGCATATTTGCATAACTACAGGAAGGTTGATGACGATCCTTTAACAGATGCTCATTATCAAGATCATCTCGACAAGGCACCTGTTTTTGCAAAGGGAGAAATACAAAAACTTCGAGCATTCATTAAGAAATTCATTCGAAAAGGCGATCACAATCATCTGATCTACCAAATTGAAAACGGAAGAATTCGCCCATCAAAATCCTTGCAAGATGCATTGAATAACATGCTTAAAGGAAACGATGAGTTCATTATGATTGACGAGCAGAAAGTATTCTTTGAGGAAGCGTTCCATCTTGCATTGGAAGCCGTTAAAACAGACTCGAAGCAAGTGATGATTGTAGAAGGGGGTCCTGGTACGGGGAAGTCCGTGCTGGCCATAAACTTATTAGTGAAACTGATAGACCAAGGGCTTGTCACTATGTATGTAACAAAGAACTCAGCCCCCAGGAACATTTACTCCACAAAGCTCAAGGGTGATTTCAAGAAATCACATATCGATAATCTATTCAAAGGCTCCGGCAGCTTTACAGAAGTGGACGATAATGAATTTGACGTACTTATCGTAGATGAAGCGCACCGTTTAAACGAGAAGTCAGGTATGTTCCGTAACAAGGGTGAAAACCAAGTGAAGGAATTAATCAAAGGCTCGAAGTTCACTATCTTTTTTATCGATGAAAACCAAAAGGTCACATTGAGTGATATAGGCAGTGTCGATTTAATTAAACAGTACGCCAACCAATACAAAGCAGATATTATTTCCTGTGAACTTACATCTCAATTCCGTTGTGACGGATCTGACGGATATATAGCATGGCTAGATGATGTGCTGCAAATTAGAAGTACAGCAAATATGAACGATCTAGGAATGGATTATGATATTAGACTTTATGATGATCCAAATGAAATGCTTGCAGAAATTGAAAGGCTCAATGAACGCAACAATAAATCCCGTGTGATGTCTGGATATTGTTGGGAATGGCCAAAGAACAATCGCCAGGACGTAAATCATCATGACATTACAATTCCGGAACATGATTTCGGAATCAGCTGGAATATCGAAAACACATGGGCAATCGAAAACTCTTCAGTTAGAGAAGCGGGTTGTATTCATACTGCGCAGGGTTTGGAGTTTGATTATGTTGGCGTCATAATTGGCGAGGACATGCGCTATGAGAACGGACAAATTATTACGGATTACACGAAACGTGCTAAGACAGATCAATCGTTAAAAGGAATAAAGAAGATTGCAAAGGAACATCCAGAAGAAGCACAATCATTAGCTGATCCAATCATCCGAAACACGTATAGGACATTAATGACACGGGGGCAGAAGGGTTGCTTTGTGTTTTGCACGGATCATGCATTGCAGGAGTATTTAAAAGAACGGTTGGAGAAGGTTATGTTGTATCGGAGGGAAAGGGAGGAGACGTTGTATTTGGTGGATGAGGGGGAGGGGTATATGTAAGGCGACAAAAATGATTCTATTTAACCCTCGCATGGTCCTCTATTATAATATTATTTGTTTTAATAGCCAAGGCAGAAATAAAACTAAAATTCGGAGGTGTAAATTGTGCAGATTAATTTAGATGGGTATAAAATGATTTTTTTTATAGAAAATTTATTAAGGGAATACTGCGAAGAATTTACTCAAATAGAAGATTTGAGTAGTGAATTAAGGACTAAGTATAGCGAAACGGCAAAAGCAAATGAACAAGACCATAATAACTACCGCAATTTATTAAAATACTCTCACTTGGGGGACTTAGTTGATTTTATTAAAAGTAAAAGATTCAAAAGTTATAAAATGAATAATTTAGAAACTGTGAATGTATCTGTGTTAATCAAGAGACGAAATGACATAATGCATTCAAGATCGATTAGTCATTTAGAAATCGATAAAATATCCGAAGTATCTAATGAAATATCTTTAGCATTATTAGAAAGTAAGTACAATCTGCAATGGAATAAATTTATAACAACCGATATAAAAGAGTATAGAATACCTTTAGTACATATGGTATATCCACTGGGTAAGAATTTTGATAATCTTATTGGTAGAAATGATGAGCTGATTGAGTTGAAAAGAGAAATAACAAGACCCATACCTGTATCGATAGTTGGACATGGTGGTTTAGGAAAAACTGCATTGGTACTTCAATTAATAGAGGATGTTTTGTATTCCCCCGATTTACCCTTTGAAAATATCTATTTTATGAGTTTTAAAAATAGTACCTTTGAAAATGGACAAATTATGAGATTTGAGAAAGCAATAAGCAATCATACAGACTTAATACAGAGACTGGCTTCATTTATGAATATTGAATCAGAAAATAAAGAGTTTCATGAGTTAGAAAGATTAGTTTGGGATAATTTGTTTGCCCAGAAGTCGCTGTTAATTCTAGATAACTTGGAGACTGAAATTGTTAAAAGTAACTTGAATGAATTTACGGAAATAGCACAAAGATTCATAGCTGGCTTCACGAAACCCTCGAGATTAATCATAACGAGTAGGTATGGTCTAGGAGATAGAGAATCAAAATTTCCTCTACACCAATTTAATCTTCAAAATACAAAAAACTTAGTTTGTAGTTATTTGAGTGAATCAGTTCTTAAGGAGAAAAATATTAAGCAAGGAGATTGGGAATGGATACAAAGTTATACTAGAGGTAATCCTGGTTTGATTATTGCGTTTTGTAATACTTTAAAGTCGACTAGAAAACAGTTGATGGATCTTAGGGTTGAATATAACACAAAATATACTGAAGAGTCTAAGATATTGCATAATTAATTGGAGGAATTTTTAGTTTTTTGTTTTGAAAATACTATTGAAAGTATGTCAATTGAATCTCAGAAATTTTTGGCGGTTTTATGTTACATTTGTTCGGAAGCAAATATAAATGAAATCAACGAAGAACTATTAACTTATATAAAAGATGAAGTTGGTTTGAAAAAATTAGGAGAACACAACTTGAGATCTCAGTTATTTACGAATATTGGTTTTTTACAGCCGATACCTTCTTCAGATAAGTTCTATGTCAATGAGCTGTTTCTTGATTATTTAGATGGAAATTTTTCCGATAATGTATTTAATGTATTTAAACTTAGGGACTTAGAGTGGTATTCTGAACTGGAGGAATTAAAGAATCATATTAATGAAATACAGTTTGACGAAGAAGTTTCAATCGGGAAACTGCTTTCCAATTTGTATCTTTCTAAGTATAGAATCAAAAATAACAATAAGTATTTAATACAAGCTTTCTTCTGTGACCCTGATTTAGATAAATTGATTAAGATATTTACCGCCTCTCCAGGAACAGAAATTTTAAACCAGTTTAATCTAATGGATAAAGTGGAAATGAATTTGAAGAATATTAAAGAGAAAGCAAACCAAGAAAGAATACTTAATATCATTATTAATTCGTTAATAGAAATAAATAAAAGAATATTAAATAAAGAATTGAATAAGATAAGACAGAGAGATTTACTTGGATACTATACACAGCTTGAAAATAAAATACCGATTTTAAAAAGAGGTATAGTAAACATTAAAATAAAAAAGTCAGCTTGTTCTTTATTGAATAACTTGAAAGAATACGAGAAAGTTGAATTTTTAGCGACTAATGAGCCGAAACTAAGGCATGAATTGTTCATATCATACTTAAAACAGGTTGGTGATTTATCAGGAAATAATAAAGAAGAATGTATGAGGAAGATAGACAAGTGTAACCAGATTATTAAACAAAATCCCAAGGACATCCCTAATCATTTAATTGGTCAGTTTAAGTTATATTGTTCTAGGTTTTATAAAAAAGAAAATCCTCACGAAGCGTTAAAATTACTTAATAACTACGAACAATACTATATTAGTAATAAAAACATAAATGCCACTATTTTTTATTTGGAATCTTTGTTAGTGAGAATGGAATGTTTAATTAGCACCAAATCAGATATTGTGAAAATTGAATCCCTAAGAGATAGGTTTAAGAAGATATCTCTAGAATCGCAGTACCAACAGATTTTTAAGACGAAAAGGGATAAAATGGATCAACAATTCAATAAATTGATAAAAGACGTAGATGAGTATAAAAAGACAAGTGCTTATGTATAAAATTGTCCCTATCGTTAGAATGGAATTAAAGGAGGATGCATTCACTTCAGCTTTAAGTATGAAATGATGTTGTTTTAATAGCAGAATGAGCCAGGGTAGTGTCAAGCTTCGAGTTCATCAAGCTTTTTAAAAAAAGTTGAGCCAAATATCACATAATTTGACTGTACAATAATCGCTTTTGAATCTAAAATCCAGATAACTTTCCTAAAGGGTTAACTAATCACAAGTGAAGGAATATGGTTCGATCTATAGAAAATAAAAAACTGGCTTCCTATCGATCCCAACTAAGGATGTATGATATGATCTCCATAACAATAGGCTGTATCGCATATGCGGTAGCTGTTGGTTAGTTAGGAGGTTAATTGATATGAGCAATTCAAAACAATTTTATTCCGATGGTTTGGTTAATATAGAAAGATTGTTAAATGGTCAAGATTATTATGAAATACCCGTACTTCAAAGAAACTACGTTTGGTCTAAGGATAATATCAAAGATTTAATTAGTGATATTAAAGAAAGTATGGATGAGGATCATACACAGGACTATTTTATTGGCAGCATGGTTTTTTCGGAAGGCAAAGAACGAAAGGTAGTCGTTGATGGACAACAAAGGATTACTACGCTTTCTTTGATCTTTGCTGTAGCGGTAGCACGATTCAATAAGAATAATGATACTGATTATATAGGTTTGTATTCCCCATACCTATACAAAGGAACACCTAATGATGATGGGGTTATTATTTCAATGAATCGCTTGAAACACCATGATAAAGATAATTCATTTTTCACTAATTTAATTAATAGTAGACCTGTTGGAACTACGGTTACTACATCCCAAACAAATATGGCTAATGCCAGAGTAACGATTGAAGAAGAGCTCGGTTCTTTTAATGAAAATGAACTAAAACGATTCATAAATTACTTGGCAAAACGGGTACATATTGTCTCTATGGTAACTAGTGATCTTAATATGGCGTTTCGAATCTTTGAGACGTTAAATGATAGAGGGGCGAAGCTTCAGCCTGAAGATCTTTTGAAAAATATGCTGCTGCGGAACTTATCTGACGGAAGCTATGATCAGGTTGCAAAAAGCTGGGATAACTTCATCAATGTCTTAACCTCTGATAATGGAAAAATGCTCGTTCCAACTTCCACGTTCTTAAAGCATTATGTAATGTCAAAAGGGCACCTTGTACAGAAGGCTAAATTATATGACTGGTTTGAGAAGAGAACGCAATCATCTACAGTTAGTCAAGCCTCATTAGGATATGAGATAAATACCAATGAAGGAATTAATGCATTCATCAATGAATTGGCTGATGAAGCCAAATTATATGTGAAAGCACTCTCTGGTAATTTCGAGGAATCTATTGATAACTGTATTGCGTTAGGAGTTAAGCAGGTATTAATTATGGTCCTGGCTGCAAAGAAGCTCGACGAGACAAAGCGGAAAAAAGTTTTTGCTTTAATGGAGTCATTAATTTTTTCTTACGTAATTACAGCTTCAAGATTTAATGTTGTTGAAAAAAGCCTGTATAAAATCGCAGGAAAGATTAGAAGTGCTCATACTAATTCTGCGTTATTTGATGAAGCAGTCAAGGATATAGAGGCATTAATATTGGATAAAAAAGAGCAAGCACTCACCGCTTTAGTAGAATTTAAAATGAAAAAGTCTGACCGTAAAAAAGCAAAGTATATACTGTCTAAACTAGGTGAGTCTTTAGATGACATTGATCATTCGGGTTTCACGATTGAACACATCATGCCTGAAGAAAAGTCTGCTGGTTGGAAACATGTTAAAGAGAGTGCAGAGGATTACCAAGTCTTAGTTTCAAGCATTGGAAATCTTACGCTTATAAATCCATCTGGGAACAGTTCTTTAAAGAACAAAGACTTTGATAGTAAAAAACAAGTTTATAATAATCAAACTATGCTTACCAAAACCATCGTCGAAAGTGTTAATACAGGTACGAAAAATACTAAGCATGACAAGGCAATTAAAGCGTTTAATTATGACCCTGTCAGCGGAACGTGGAATAGAAAAGAGATCGAGAGAAGAGCCAAAGCGATACGAAATTTGGGAGAGCATATTTGGTTTAAGTTCTAATAGTAAAACTGAAAAATAATCCATCCTTGAGTGTGGTAACTCAAGGATGGATTATTTTATTTCTAGATCACTTGGAAAGGTAAGTATTAATACTAATAATTTTATTAAATGGAACAATTTTCATGTTATGTGGTATTATTTTAATAGTTAAAGTGGCAGACGCTTCCCTGTTATCTAAGTAAATAAGGCGAACCTTCTACTAGATGGTTATAATTTTACGGGTAGAAAAACAACAGGGGAAATGAATTTTGGACGAGTAAAAAAATTATCGTTAAAATAATTTGGTGTTCGGCAATTAGTCATTGAGTATTTAGTATTTAGTATTTAGGGCGTATAGTAATTAAGATGGATAATAAAAGTGATTGCTGATACTCTGAGTATATAGTTTTGAAGCATTAAATAAAAGCAGTTTTTTCATACGTACAAGAGATCATTGCAATTCTTAAAATAAACGAATAGGAGAATAGCTTTGAAAAAATTTGTAACACAACATTTTTTCTCATTAATTATTTCTATTTTAGCAGGTTTAATTGTACTATATTTCCAACAACAATCCCCTGAAATTAAATATACACTTTCAGAAAACATTCCAATAATTGGAGATATTGCTGGTCTGGAAAAGGATACAAACATTCAGTTATTAGAAGTGAAAAATACTGGAAATAAAGAAGCAAATAATATTCAAATACTTTTAAATGGAGAAATTGAAAATGTTAGCGTAGAAAAAAATTCCAGTGGGGATGAATTTCAAATATATAAAAGTCATGATAAATTTGAACTTGTATATACATCTCTTCCGGTCAAAGGGACATTCAAATTGGTTATCCAATCTAATTTACAACCTATTAAAGATTCAACACTGACTATTAAGCATAATGAGGGGCAGGGAATTAATGCATTAGAAAATCATAAAATAAGTTTTTCACTCATTATCGCATGGATAATTATAGTTATATATTTATTGAGTACTTTCAAAGATTTGTATATTCGGAGTCTTTATAGAAAGTCATATTACTTTAATCAGCTAAATATTCTTCATAAATTAAAACCTTGGTATATATCCAATGGTCATTGGAAAGAAATTAGAAATACGGCGATCGATACATTGTTAACAAATGACTTTGATTCTAAAACCATTGAAGAAGTAGCTGGATATAAATTGCTTTCTGATGACAAACATTCCAATATAACTATGAATGAATGGGAAAAAATAATTAAGTCGAGTGAAGAACAAATAAAACGTTGGGTCGATAAGTATATTAACCGTTCATTTAGGAAATCAAATGAGATAAGCGTTTTACTAAAGACTAAAAGGCCAAAGTATTATTCAGAAATAAGTTGGCTTGAGTTAATAAACGTTATAGAACGTGAACTGGTCGAGAAATTAAAGAAAGAAATTGGCAATAATTCATTTGATCAACTAATGAGCATTGATTTTTCTATACTGAATATATTGAAGAGAGAAAATAAAGAAGACTTCACATATTATTACTTACAGTTACTTGTAAATGAAATAGAAAGTTCTATAAATGAAAGTGAAGAACCTTTCGATATTTATATAAAGTATTGTGATGGCAATGATATAATTCCACAGTATTTATTAAACCGTTTGGAACGAGTTGCAAAAAATAAACAGCTTATAATAACTCCAAATTTATATGAAAAAGAGAATGCTGAAAAATTTATTGAAGAAGCAAGTGAAAGAAACTATGGTGACTATTATTTTTCAGTATTATCTAAGGTTGCTAGATCAACAATTGAATTAGAAAATAAAATACTAAAATATAATTACCTAAATAGAACATTGCGACAAATAAGTAATTCTAATAACGAACCTATAATTAAACCTGATTTTTTAAATGTAGATGAATATGAAAGTCTAAAGAAATTGTTTATAAAAATCAATGAATATAAATCAAATCGTAAGGAAGTTGAAGATGCTAAAGAGGAATTGATTCCATTGAAAAGGAAAATAGAGAAACAATTAAGTATTATTGATATTGTATTAAACAATCCTGAGGGAATAGAAAAAATAGAAGATTACAGTAGTGAATTTTCTCCAGGAAACTTTAGAAATATAAAGGAATTAGCAGTTAAAATAATTGAGGGAAAATAGGATAGGAAAATTACAGACGTCTTCAAAGCTATTAAGCGGCACGTACAATAAAATAGATTGGGAGAAAGTTCAAAGTTTTGCGGAATTCGGCAGAATATATTTTGATTTAGGTTCTAATTGTTAAACCACAAAATAATCCATCCATGAGTGGTAAATTCTATTGGATGGATTATTTCACTCTAGCTACCGTTTGGCAAGAAATCACTCACTCAATTACGTTTACTTTGCGGCCTTTCTAGCCGCTTATACCAACACCCCGAGTTCCGCAACATCCACATAATAACCAAGATACTCCATAAAAATCTCCTTAAGTTCATCCTTCTCTAACATCGGAGACATCACGACAGGGTAGCTTTTATTAAACTCCAAAAGGACTTGACGTCCCACCCGTGGATCATCACCTAAGTCGTCACGCCACGTTATTTTCTTCTTCAATAAACTGGATAGCCCCAATTCATCAACGATCGACAGGATATTAAAGACGAATTGTTTGTTGCGGAAAACCTCGTATTTAATCATATAGTTAAAGAGATCCAGGTTATCGACGATAACCTCATAATAGTGTTTGCGTGTTGCTTCATCTTCGACTAGGTCGGTTATATATTCAGCTCCGATTACCGTCTTGTAAATGTAATTTTCCCAGTCGAAGCTCTTCAGTACAATGTTGTTGAAGTTTGAGATGCTTTCTTTAATCTCTGGATATTCCCGTAGCAGGAAATTACGTTTCTTCAAGACAAGCAACGAGTGCCAAAACTGCTCGTCAAAGTGTAGTTCTCGGTTGCTATCTAGATAGTGGTTGCCGACTGTCTCGAATGCTTCTAAAAACAATTGCTTCCGGTCATCTTCACTTCTTTTTGCCATATAGATGGGGAAGTCAGGTGCTTCTTTTATATAGACGGTTTCGTCGGTGAAGTAGTCATCGTTGCTTTCGATCGTGTCGTTCAAGAAGTCTTGGTAAAACTGTTCGTTTTTCTTATATCCTTTGCTTAGCAGTTTAATCTCCACTTGCTTCCAATCCTTTCACAGCTGTTGCGTATTTTTCAATGACGCGGTCGGAAATTTTGTAGATCACTTCGTCTAGCGAGTCGACATCTAGTTCGTATACCATCTTCGCTTTCATAAGTCGATAGAGCTTGGCGTCTAGCTGATCTGTTGGCAATTCAACATCGTCCAGGTAGACATGGCCATCATCACCATAATCGGGATTGGTCGCGAAGCGGTGTAATGCTTTCTGTAGTCCCATATAGATGTACGGGTTGTTTAATGTCCCGCTCATTGGCATTCCAGCGAATTGGAGATCCTCATTTTTGTAATGAATGACAATCGTTTCACTGCCGAGTTCTACTTTAATATCGGACTTCAACGTAGCGTCAATCTTCCGTTCAAATAAGTCGAACGGTTTTGTGGAGCTGCCTTCGAAAATAACGGTATTTGAAAAGCCGAGAAGGGCATGTTTCGGAACGATGATGTCATCTTTGAATTCTCGATAGAAGTCGTTTATGTCTTCATTGTCACGGAATGAGATGTCAGTCGTTGCTTGAATACTCATTTGGATAGATGTTCTTGTGTTGATGGATAAACGTGATTTCGCAATTTCGATAGCGCGTTCATCTGGCTGCAGTCTGAAGAATTTATTATCCTTCGACTGGATAATTAAGAATAGCTGAGCTTGCTTACGAGCGAGCAGCTGTTCTAAAAAAGCGGATTCTACTTCGTATTCGATATCGAATCGATACGTATCTGTATTCTCTTTCAGATCAACATTCAACGTAAATCCGCCGCTCTCATAACTGTTCGATGTATTCGTTAGCACTGGGTAAGGGAAGTTGGCATCCTTTTTGTAAATCATTTTACACCTCTACATAATAGACGAATTTCAATGCGCGGTTGTAGTTGTTTTTCAGATCGAAAGTCAATTCAGCTATGCCTTGATTGATCGTCACATGATTTATTTTATTGTTGTTGAGTGAGCATGTTGAGCCTGTGGATTTATCGATGACTTGACTGAAATTGTCTTTCAGTTTGAATGCGCTTCTATATTCTTGGCCCATCCCGTCAATAATGGAAATGCTAACGTTGCATGTAGCTGCTTTTTTAACTTCCTCATTGCTAGTAAGGTTGAATCGAACGATTTCTTTATTCCCCATAAGCAAGCGCTCTACAGTGTTCGGATGGATGTTGAAAATGCTAACTGGCTTGTCATCGTTTGAATCGGTATCACCCTTAGATCTATCCCTTTTCACCGGTTTGATCAGCTTTGGCGGTGTCAGTTTGGAAGGGCCTCCAGGTTTCTTTTTACCTTTTTGAGAGGGTAAGTCATCATCCATTTTGACAACGGGTTTCTTTTTATCGATAACAACTGCACCCATCGCTTTCGAAAGTTCTTGTTTGAATTGGATTTCAGAAACGTATAGCAAGTCTCTTGTATCCATTTTGCCATCTGTCGGGTTATGCTCTTTCACCGCTTCATCAATGACAGCTGTCATCGCTTTCGACAAGTTGTTTATGAATCGTTTCGCTCGTTTTTGTAGCACGGGATCTTTAATGTGATCATGCGTGAGCTCAGTATGCGACTCGTTTTCTAGTGATTTTAAATAGGCATCTTCTTTCATCCCACCGATTAAGACCGCGTTGAACGGCTGATTCGCTTTGTTCTTTACTTTCTTATCCTCGATTTTCATGCCGATTGTACGAACTATCGCGACTCTGCCTTTTGGTATTTCTTCGTCGTACCGGAAATACAGGTTGAATTCGTAATCGTCTTTGCCGTCGGACACTTGAAGCGTACGGGCAGGCTGTTCTAAATAATTGCTCACATAGAGGGGCGTGAATACGTGTTTCATGTCCGCAATGTTTTGAGTGTAGTATTCCGGATCTTTCACGTATTCCTGAATGTTGTCAGCGTTAATTTTTCTGCCGTTAACGTCGACTTCTAATTTATTCAGAAGGATTGAAACGAAGAAGCTGTCGCATACACTACGAATGATTTCCGTTTCATCGCTATATTCTTTTCGTAAGAACGGAATGATGATCTTCAAGCCACGCGTTTTCTTTTCGAACACTTCGTGGAAGTTGTTTTTAAAGGGATAGAATTTTGATTTAGATTTATTGGCATCTAGATATGTAATATCCGCGAAGTAGCCTGTGGAACGGTAACTTTTATCTTTATAGTTATGCTCAATGAGTTGCACGGTACCCCCTAGATGCTGGTCTCCGTTCGCATCGCAGTTTGCGAAATACATGACATTCAAATCTGAAGCAGCGTTGGAAGCGATTTTACCGACTCCGTGAGAACCACCGCGAGAAGTTTCAACAGCTGCGTCCTCTTCTTCTGAATGGACCCCTTTGTTATAAGCGTAAATCGCCCAAGTGTCTTTAGGAGAATTGCTCTGGCCATTCTTCGCGCCACTCAAGCCTCTCGTATTGGAATCTTCAAAAGAGATATAGTGAACCTCTTCCTCCTCAGACGTTTTCACCATATGTGCAATGGCTTCTTTCGTATAACTGTTACGGCCTTTCAAGGAATGAATACGTTCGATTACTTCATTGATTCCTGGAACGTCTTTCTTTTGGATCGTACCTGTTGTAATGGAGAACTTTACAGGACCCTCGCTATCAAGCAATCTGCCATCTAGTGAGTTTTGGATATTTTCACGGATAAGCCCCGCTACTTTTAAGTTATAAAATCGTTCAAGAATTTTATTGAAATTGGACTCCTCTATATTCGGAATCGGGGAGAACTGCCAATAGGACATACTGCACCTCACGGAGATATTCATATTTTAATCATAATGTCTTGGATCTAAGACATTATAGTAAAGTATAGGGGAAAAGATGCAGAGGATCAATGTATCTCGTGGTATTGTTTTAGGTAAGTTGACCCAATAGTCTGTTGATTTAATCGTTCATATTGGTTTCTTTTATGGGGGATGCGGTACAGGTAAAAATCACGATGAGATTTTTGTTGAAGGAGTAGTCTAGACTCAAGGCATAGAATGTTCTTACTAAGGTAAAATGATTATGCATCTGAATATTGTTAGGGTGGTTGGTTGTCGCTCTTCTTTCCTGTAAGGGGAGGGAGATAATTATGGAAACATTTCTTGAATATACACGATAAGTCTTAAAGGGGATGGTACGTGCAGATAGTGCATACCTTTTTCAGACACATGTATTAGAAAACAAGAAAACCACCCTGCGCCGTGAGGGTGGTTTTCAAATAACTTTTTTGACAACAATCCCCTTGCGGTAGAGGTTACAAAGAAAAGATGATTGGGAGCTGGGTACCATTTCTGAGGAATTTTTTATATATATTATGGTATTATTGTAATAGATGAAAAAGTAGATATCTTTGATGCATAGAAAGATATATTAAAAACTAAATGATTTAATCAGTGTGTGCCTTGAATGTATAAAATTATCATTTTATAGAGATATTTCTTAACGTTTTTATTGCATCAGGGTTTGTCATCATATTTTTCAATCAGACTGCAAATACCGGTTAGTATAGGGAAGTATGGTTAGCAACAGTTTTGGGAAGAGGGTGTGCACAAAATCTCTTGTGTGTAATTCGATGCAAGGAGCAGCACATTAGTGAGGGTAAAGTTAAGTGGAACTTTGAAGCAGAGCGACTTTTGATTAACTATAAACAGAAAATAGAAAGCCTCAACCTAGACTATGTAATAGATGCGTAAAGCAGAAGACGCCACATAGACGGTACATTTTACATACCATCCCTGTTTTTCATGCTGCTTGTCAGAAGTGTTAATGAGGAGAGGATTGTACTATTGAAAAAGCCCAATGTCTGCTACGCAAACAATGGACTTTTCAGCAGTATATTTAATCAAGACCTGCTATGCAAGCCATCATTAAATATAATAATTATTATATGCACATATTCATTATAATATGTAGGGGAAATAATATCAAGCCGAAAGTGTGGGGGAAAGTGCAGTGAGCTATGAAGTAAATGTATTTTTCGATGAAAGTGGAAAGTCAAAAGACCCATTGCATTTTATGGGGGCTGCTTCAATTCCGAGACATTTGCATGAGAAACATAAGAATGCTTTAAATGAGATTATTGAAAATAACGATATCCATTGGACTAAGTATGGAGGACATCGTGAAACCGCAAACGCTATTAGACAATTCATTGAGATACTGTTAGAAACGCCTTATCTCATCTCGGTGAATATTATCTCTTATAATATAAATACAATTGAAGCCAACTCTAAAAATATTAAACCATTTATGGAGGATATTGTAGAGCATACTGTCTATAATAAGTTTCCTGAACGTGTCATTTATGGTGTCATTAGAAAGCATGGAAAACATACGAGGATTGAAGCGAATTTATTTTTAGAACATGATAATGTTTATGAACCGCCTTCCAAAATATTTAGTTTAAAAGAGGATCTCCCGAAACAACTAAATATTCAAAGTGTATATCGTAACGATACATATATAGTGAAAAATTCTGAGTATCGACATAAAAAGGAGGATTTTGGTATTGAATTTATAGACTTGATATTAGGTTTTACCCGACTCATCGTAGTGAATGAACCAATTACACAAGGGAGAAATTATAAAAAGCGTGAGCTGATTTATGAATTATTGACCAGTAATAAATACAACTTGTTTGAATTTATGGAGAATATAAAACTTTATGAATGGGGCAATCATAGGTCTCAATTGGAGCCAATTGGTTTTAAAAACTATCTATATACTTTTATCGGTACATCGAAGTCAATTGGTTTATAGGGAGAGCATTTTTCGCTATACTTTGCAAAGAGGATACTATCTAAAGGAGGGTAATCATAATGAGTGGATTAAGATTTTTGTATATATCACAAGAGGGCAAAGTGTTTAGAGTTCCTCAACCAAAAAACAATAAATTTAAAGCGATTCGAGATTTATCAGGTCAAGTTGTTTTAAAAGTGATGTTATATTACGAAACCGAAGATAGAATACCCTCAAAACTATTATTCCTTGAATTCGATCGAATCCAGCTCGATTCTGAAGGGGGTTATGAATTGATAGAGACAGAAATAAATAAGGTGATAGGAAATGCGATGGAATATATTTTTGTCACTCCTGAAGAGATGGCAAAAAGACATAGACCATTTGTAATTCCACTTGCCCCTTCTCTTCCGGATGAAATAGAAAAGAAAGCTCTATATGGTTATTTGGAACTTAAATTGCCCTTACTGAGTAAAGATGCGCCATTCATTACCGAAAAAACAATAAATAAACTAAAGCAGATTCATGATAAGAAATTAACATTAGTAAAAGAGGCAAATAGGCTTAGGAACGAAAATAAATAATATTTGTAAACAAATTTTAAATGCCGGATTTCAATTTTATTGGAATCTGGCTTTTGGGATTTCGGGCAACATGAAACACTGTATGGTATTAGTTCAAAAAAACTCCTAAATTAATTTTTCCATACACACTTAAATTTCTTTTTCCTTAGACGTCTTCACCGTATATTCATTTACGGTCTAATTCCTAGAGTTTATGGGGATAATAATATAAGTCGAGCCAGCAATTTGAAATAAATTTGGATTTTAATTAGATATGGTTTCAGTTAACCGAGTCAACTTTTGTTCATCTTTTTTCTGTTGCATAATGTACTGTCTTATTAAAAAAACTAAGGAGAGCTAAAATGATAGAGAAAAAATTCGAATCTTACAATGAACAAATTGTGAATTATTGGTTTTCAATCGTAGATGAATCTGATTTAAGTGTTGATGCGTCCGAAGCCCAAGAAAGGTGCTGGAGATGCGGATGCGAGGCACGTTTAGAACGGTGCCACATTGTACCAAAATCTCTTGGTGGCACCAACTCACCAGAGAATTTGGTACTGCTTTGCAAGCGATGTCATAATGAGAATCCTAATATAACAGACCCTGAAATTATGTGGGATTGGATAAGGGCATATAGCACAACTTTCTATGATATTTTTTGGGCGTTACAAGGAGAAAAGGAATATCAATTTATCTATGGAAAAAAGTTTGAGGATGAGTTAAGAGAAAGAGATATCACGGATCCTAAGATGATTGAAAGCCTACTAAAAGAAGCATTTCAAAACACTACTTTTCACTTTGGCCAACCTTCTACAAACACAGCAACATTAGCAGGAATATTGCGCACGGTGATAAAACAATACGATAAAAGTTTATGAGATAATGTTTTGAATTCCTGGTATTAGTGCTGATAATAATAAAGCTTGAGATAAATATCATATGATAACCTTCAACAACTCATAGCTAATATGATCGCCTTACCAATCAAGTTATACGCTCAAAATATTGACCCTTAGTACTTATGAATTTCGACTATGGGAACTTCGTAATCTCAATAAATATATAATTCATGATGCCAGTTTCAAAGTATTGAACCAGGCATCTATTCATAAGGTCGGGGATTTGATGATGTGTCTTGTAAAAATAAAACAAGATACACTCTGTACCAACTTTGAATTTTGTCGTTAATTGGCACCAATTAAATTAATGTGAGTCTCTTAAGACACCGATCCTTTCCTCTCAAAATGCCAATGTAATCGATATTCACAAATCTCCTTCATCCACTCAAACAATATCCCTTCATGTTCTTTTATCACTTTTAACTGTGGGGCGAAAACCCCATCTTCAAATTGGATCAGACCCTTTGAAGTACCACTCCACTTCGTCATTGGCATAGTCTCAATGAGCTTAGCAACTTTGGCCTCATCATAATCATGTAATGCCAGTCCTTGCTTATCTGCCAGGTCTGCATCTCTACGATACGGTTTCTCCATCAGATAGGCATGAAAGAAAGGTGCCACTTCCACAGCTGTAACCGGCTTGTACCAATTTCCGGCTCCTCTTGATAGCATATATTTCATTACGACCATCTTGTAACTTTTATTCATGCCGGTGCGGTTCACTTCAATCAGCCAGTCCCCATGCTGTTTCAACACTCCGGTTTCTAATTCATTCAACTCCCCAGCTTGTTCTAAGAGGATAGGGTAAGTTTTGAACTTCTGTTGAATCGCTCTAGAATCCTCTTTTGCCTTAAGATGATATTCCAAGTAAGAAGGCCGATGACCAAGCTCTTCTTTTAATTCAAAATAAGCATTGATCAGTCGCTGCTGGATTGGCTCATTCTGTTTCATTGCTTCCAATAAATTGATGACTGCAGTCTCGAAGTGGAACTCAAAGTACCTTGGTTCTGTAAATGTTTCACTACTTATTTTGACGGGCAGCTCATTGTTATCATTGAAAACTTTATATTTCTGGCGTGCATTGCGGTAATTTCCAATGAGATCGATGATTGTACAATGTGATTTGCCGGCCGCAAGTCGTAGTCCGCGTCCGATTTGTTGAGTGAAGACGGTAAGTGATTCCGTTGGACGAGCGAACAACAATGTATCTACAGAAGGGATATCGACACCTTCATTAAATAAATCAACTGTGAAAATGATGTCGAGTTGCCCGGATTCCAACATGCTCCTAGCGGCAGTCCGGGTCTCCCTGTCTGTATTGCCATGAAGGGCGAGGGAACGGTAGCCTGATTGCTGGAAGTGTTCGCTTAGGAAAACGGCTTGCCGGATGGACGAGCAGAATCCGATTGTGCGGCTCTGTTTATGTTCCTTCCAAGCTGTCAGCACAGCTTCCGCATAACTGTCACGTATTTGAAGACGGAGCAGTTCCTCTTCGTCATACCGATTGTTTCGCCACTTCAATTGGCTATAATCCGTTTCATCCAATACACCGTAGTAGATGAAAGGGGATAGCCAGTTTTGCCGGATGGCGTCCAGGAAGTGGATAGATATGGCTTCGTTGCCGTCACACAAGCTATAGACGTCCTTGTTGTCCAATCTATCAGGCGTAGCGGTCAGGCCAAGCAGGAATTTTGGCTTGAAATGATCCAATACTTTCTCATACGTAGGGGCGGCAGCATGATGAAATTCATCGACGACAATCAAGTCGAACGCAGTCGGTTCAAAACGCTGCAAATGATGTCGCATAGCAAGTGTCTGGATTGAAGCGAACACAAAATCTACGTCACTTTCTTTCTGTTGACCATTATAAATTCCGCTTGTTCTGTCAGGGAATACATGCTTGAAAGATTGCTGTGCTTGCAATAGTAACTCCTCGCGATGGGCGATAAAAAGGACTCGTGGATAGGCTTGGGCAAAGAACGCAGCCAAGTACGTCTTACCGAGCCCCGTTGCAAGCACAACTAAAGCTTTTTCATATCCTTCTTTCACAGTTTCATTCAACGCGTCCAATGCGAGTTGCTGTGCTGGGCGCGGTTCTAGGCTAGTTGATTCATAAGAAGATGATGGATCTGCAACTTGGTCATCCAAGATATTTGCTCCGAATGTCATTTCAAGCTCGGTCTTTGAATCATACACAGCACTGAACTGCAATTTGCGGTTTGTTTCATCATATCTAGTCCTGTATTTTGCAATCTGTTCATTGTTGATCTGAACAGTGTTCGGCGACAAAAAGAGATTCATGAACTCATGGGCAGCCGTTTCAAAAATTTCGGCATCGACAGTGGAGGGGGCATATAGGTTCCATTCAATGCCGCTCGTCAACGCAGACTTTGATAAATTGGAGGAGCCTACAATGACAGTGGTACTATCCGTTGATTTAAATAAATACGCTTTCGGATGAAACGAAGTGCCCCCGCTTTCCATCATACGGATTTCGGCACTAGGGATCTCATCTATCAGCAATTGAAGCGCATCTGGCTGGGTGATGGACAAATAATCGCCAGTCAGAATTTTAATATCCGCCCCGCGCATTACTGCCTCTCGTAAGACAGGTAACACTTCCTTTACACCAGATTTCATAAGGAATGCCGTCATCCAGTAGATTGTTTCAGCTTCAGCAGTAAGTTTCTTCAAGTCATCCAACAAGTTCTGTGTAAGTAAGCGTAGCTTAGTCATCTTCTACTTCCACTAAAAAGATCCGTTCCTCGAAACCACCGCGTTTAGCGGCTTTCTCCGCACGGACTGCCTCCAGTTCTTCCACTGTCACCCCGTGAAACTTTGCTGCAGCGTGAATCAACTCCAGCAAGTCAGCCAGTTCCTCAACGGCATCATCGGACGTTGGAGCGCCCGCGTATTCCGCCAATTCTTCATGCATCTTTTTGTTCAATTCCGTTATGTATTGCGAGTCGTCCAAAATATACGTGACACTCTTCTTACCGTCTGATTCAATAATGTTAGGGATCAAGTCACGGACTAGTTTATTGTAGATTGGCATATGATTTTCTCCTTTGGGTACAATTTTCTATATTTTATCATATAGGTTAGTAGCACGTGAATGGGATGCTGGGTTGGACTAATCCCATCAATTTCTTATTATAAAGAGGGTATTTACTTTTCATCTTTACCAGGACGATACACCTACTAATATGGCAATATTTCACTCACTTTTATTCCTGTATTTTTGATATAATTATTTCAATAACGTATTACTTACTGAATAAGTCGTAACAACCAACCAGCTATAATATATAGAAACAAGAAGGGACGCTAAAACTGTAGTCTTCTTCAACTATACTAGGGGGAATATATATATATGTTCGGACTAAAAAATAAAGCTAAGGTAAATTACAATATTACTGACAATGAGTTCTCATGGTCTAATAACTCTTTTAAGATCGAGGACGACTTTCTAATTGCTGACGGACTACTTAACAACTTCCGAGTTCCACTAAACTCTATTGAGACTGTGGTATGGTCACGTAACCCTATGAAACCTGAGATTGCTATTAGTATGAGAATTGTAGGGAAGGGCGTTGTGCTAGTTGACGCTGACGTACCATTTGATAGAGTAAGCGAAGTACAGAATTGGATTTTAAATAGGATCGCCTGATGGACGCTAATTAAAGCGTTCTTTTTCTTTTGTTCTAATTGTACCAATAAATGCTAGTTCCCATTACCAGGCACCCGGAAATTCCAAATTGCACGGGTGCCTGGTTCCTTTATTAAACCTTAAATTTTAAGTGAACTTCAATTCACTTTCAAAGAAACAAGCGCATTGTGTATGGCTTCGAGTTTTGTTTCAAGCCGGTGCAAGAGATAAAAAGATACAAAGATCGGAAATCCGATTTGTTGTATAAAATTAAGCCATTGTTCCATTTTGAATTCGCCTCCTCATTTTTAATGATAAAAGGCTCCCCAGCCAAGCCGGAGAGCCTTTTTCACTTATGCTTTTACAAGATCTTCTACGGTGCGTTCGATAATGCGGGCGCCTTTTACGGTTGCAAGAAAAGAGCCATCCACTTCAAACACCTGTGAATTGATGATCTCTTGCATGGCTGCCTCCACCTCGGCTGGTGTTAGTCCAGCTTTTGGCTCGTCCACTGTTAGGGATGTTTGTTTTCCCGCAGCAGTCGTGAAGTTTAATTGTAACGTTTTCGCCATTCCTCATCTCCCCTTTCTACTTAGTTCATAATGTCTCCTGTTTCTACCCTTTCTGCTCCGATTAATGGATATTCGGAGAGCTGTGCCAATTGTGTAAGGGCGTTGTGAAGGTTGTCAGCCGTCGCCCCTTCTGCGATGTTGCGGTAGGATTTCGATTTTTTGATCATTTTCCCATCCTGCGTCATCCCGCCGTCGAAGTACACCTTTCCAACTGCATTTCTGAATTCGATTGTCGCCATTTGCTTTCCCCTCCTTTCACACACTATATAGACTTGAAATGAGGGAAAGGATACTTTCATCGTGAATTTTTAAAAAACTTCCAAGGTAGAGCCGATGGCATTTCCTTTATGTTTATTTATAATCCGAATTATTTCTACTTTGATTTCATCGTTAAATACATATAAAATATACTTCTGTACTTCTGGGATTTGCAGAAGAAGGATGAACTGATAACAAGAATAAATGATGTAACGGAGGCTACTTATGAATTATAGAATCAGTAACAAGCAAGTATTTGAACAAGCACAGACGCGTTCGGTTTCAGATGTACCGTTTACTGAGGAAGAACGTCAAAACGGAATGAAACTTGCGGTTTCTAAGGTGGATAATACGCTGGCTTTGTATTTGGTGGAGGTAGATGGTCATAAGAAATTTGAGGTTCGTTGGGACGATTCGCAGGAAATTTTCATCGGTTGGAATTCCGCCTGGGAAAACTTCACTTGGTGTCTAAATGTCGCAAGCAGTGATTGATTAAAATCGTTTGCAGCGCCAGGTTGGGGAAGGGGTTGATAACATGAAAGTTGATAGGGAATATTTTTATGAATTAATTGACAAAATACCAGAAGAAAAATTACCTGAGTTAAGAATGGTGTTGCTAAAAATGGCAATTCCCGAAGTAGACCCAACACCTGAGGAAATAGAAGCGATTCAAAGAGGTCTGGAAGAAGTTGCACGGGGTGAAATTTACTCCTATGAAGAAGTATTTGGGGAAACCCGGAAACGCGACAAGGAAGATGATGAATAAAGGTTAGAGCACCAGGTTAGGGTTTATTTAAAACAAATAATCCATCCTTGAGTTTAGAACGAACTCATTTAGGATGGAATATTTCACCTCAGGCTGATCCCCCTTGGGAACCTGCTATTACAGACCGCCTAATGTTAGCGCATTAGGTGGTCCTTTTTAATTTATTCGTAGTAGACAGACGTATTCGTCTTTCCGTGGATTCTTTTCAACGGGGAGAATAAGATTAAAGGTTTCGAGGTAGTAATAATTATTTCTCATTCGATAGTAAAAGTCTTAGTAACCTTGGGCTCATACAATGTCTTTATCTTATTAACGCCCTAGGAAAGGTGCGCCGCGTATTGCCCGCAAAAATGTCAGCACTTCCTTCACGCCGGACTTCATACGTCATCCAGCAAGTTCTGAGTAAGCGACCGCAGCTTAGTCATCTTCTACTTCCACTAAAAAGATCCGTTCCTCAAAACTGCCGCGTTCAACTGCTTTCTCAGCACGCACCGCTTCCAGTTCTCCCACCGTCACCCCGTGAAACTTCGCTGCAGCGTAAATCAACTCCAGCAAATCAGCCAGTTCCTCAACGGCATCATCAGAGGAGATCGCTCCCTCATATTCCGCTAATTCCTCATGCACCTTCTTGTTCACTTCCGTTATGTATTGCGAGTCGTCCAATATATATGTGACACACGTCTTACTGTCCTTTTCGATAATGCCGGGTATCAGGTCTCGCACAAGTTTATTGTAGATTGGCATATGATTTTCTCCTTTAGGTTGCAATTTTCTATATTCTAGCACAGCGCTAAATAGGGATGTTGATAGTAATGTAAGAGAAGATTATTTTGCGAGAATTATCCCTAAATTATAAGGATTATTTTACATGTTATATGGTACTATTTAATTAATGCGAATTATGTAGAAAAAGGTGGGGGATTGGAATGTTGAGCTTATTTAGATCAAGATGTGGAATCTGTAAAAGGAAAGTATCAGAGTTCCAACGTTATAGGTTACCCATAATAAGGTAGGGAAAGTCTGCTTAGCTTGTTGTGTGTATGCGGAGAGAAGGGCTTATCGGAAGTGTTGAAGCAGCAACGAAGCGAACTTCACTTGTACTGAAAGGTGCTGTTGTTCAATTAAGAGTAAAGGTGGTGTTGTTATGATTTCGGGTTTCTTTGGAGGGATTCTATCTGTTTTCCTTATGCTGATAACATCAAGTGTCTTTCCGTTACTTGTTTTATTCATAGTCTTATCGTTAGTAGTGCAGTGGAAAATGCCCATTATCAAAGGAAAGTATGGAGAGTGGGTAGTGAAAACCAAGCTTCAGAAATTAGGGGATGCATACACTGTCTTCCATGACGTGTATATTCCGAATGGCGAGCGGGGATTGACGCAAGTAGATCATATTGTTACGTCAGTGCACGGTGTGTTTGTCATTGAAACGAAACATTATAGCGGTTGGATTTTCGGCGATGAATATAAACCTTACTGGACACAAGTCATCTATAAAAAGAAAACAAAAATGCACAATCCAATCCGACAAAATTACGGCCATGTGCAAGCTTTGCTTACTTACACAGGACAAGCGGAAATGAAGGATGTCCATTCCATCATCGCCTTTTCACCGAGCTCGACTTTTAAATTCAATAAGGATTTCACGTCAGCGCACGTTATTCAGTTTCCTGAATTGCTAGCGACAATCAAGCGGTACAAGGAACAGCGTATTAGTTTGGCTGCGGTGAAGAGGATTAATGAAAAGCTTAAGGTTCTGTTGGTTGAAGATAAAAGTGAGAGGAAACATCTTAAGGCAGAGCATATGCAGTCGGTGCGGAAAGCGAAAGGTTCCAAGCAGACGACCCATGTACAAGCTGACCTAATTTCAAAGGTGACAAAGGAGGTTGCTCCCACGATTTGTCCAAGGTGTGAAGGGCAACTGACTATGAAGGCGGGCAGGTATGGGAAGTTTTATGGGTGTAGTAATTATCCTGATTGTAGGTATACAGACAATCTGAACGCTAAGCGGCAGAATGTTTAAGGAAGGCGCAAGCGTCTTTGAGTGATAAAAAATAAAAGGAGCGTAACCAGTGGGTTGGGACTAGCCTCAAGACCATTGGAGCTCCTTTGATATCGTTTATTATATATACTACTTTAATATTTTATACGTTTTCTGATAAAATGTCAACATTTTTGGAGGTATATATGGAATACGGATTAAATAATTTGGACGTTCTAAAATATGGCGATTTTAATGAAGGACAAATTTTTTTCATACAGCGCTGGTCAGAAATGTTGAATACCAAAACCCATAGTAAGTATGCTGTTAGATATTTAAATAGTCACCAAGCGTTAAGGGAAATCTTATATGTGTGCAGAGGGATGGTTGATGAAGAAATCAAGCGATCGGATCACCATTTAAGACTTGTCTTCGAAGAAGTCAATAAAATTATTGAAGCAGATAAGCTATTTGAAAAGCATGCCGATAGTCATGCGAAGATTATGAAAAACTCATTAAGGGCAACGCCAAAAGTCAGCGAAATACCAAAGATATACTCTGTGATCTATCAGTTAGAATATGTCATTAGGCATTTGGAAATCAACTATCTAGGATGGATTGTTCATGAGCTAAAAGAATTACTCCAACAGGAAGTTTATGCTGATACAACCCTCCAAAATTTAGAAGTACTAATACATATGTTGGCAAGCGAATTATTGGGCAATGGGTGGTCGCTGAAGGCGTTATATTCATTGGTAAGGGTTGATATATTAAATAGAACAAGCCCGGTGTTTGAGCGATTCAACAATTTTTATAAACAGATTTTATCGGATCCAACAACATATGTCTATCTCTTTCCTATAAAGTCAGGCCTAACAAGAGAAACAAGAGAGCAATTCGTACAATTTAATGTCGAGCTACTTGACGGAGCAGCTATTATGAGTACATATGATGATTACGACTTAGGGCACAACATTTCTAGGAATAAAGATTACATTCGGGTAATAGGCAAATCTTATGATATACAAACAGGAATGAATTCAATGTGGCAACGGATTGCCGAATACATGGACGTTCTGAGATTTTATGGATACGAACTACCTGATATTGATACAGCCCCAATTGTCCTATGGCTGAACGAGCAAAGATTTACGAGAAATATTCAAGTATCTCTTGTCGAAAAAAAGAATAGGTTTCGAGCACCGAGTACTATAATGCAAAAAATCCAAATGCAGCTAAATCAAGGTAACAATGAGGTGAATCGAAAGATTAAGAGCTTATTTGAATTTGCAAGAATAAGTGATGAATCTTTATCTCCGCAATCGACATTTTTAAATTTATGGATTGGCATTGAATCTTTCGTCCAAAGCAAGGAACATGAAGGTGGAATAGAAAATGTTAAAATGGTGGTTTCTTCAAGTACTACTCATAATTATTTGTATAGCCTATTAAAGAATTTTATTGAGGATTGCAATAGATGTAATTTGGAAGTAACAATTGATTATCAAAAAGTTGAAATTGGAAAAATGAATCCCCAGCGGGCTATCCTATTCCTATTCGATGACAGGTATGCGCCAGTTATAGAAGATGTTTGTAAGGAAATGAATATCCTATTGGCTTATCGCTATATAGAACTGAAAGATACGTTATTGGATGGCAAAAAGTCATCGAAATTACTTAAAAACCATCTGGATAATATCAAGCAACATGTTCAAAGGCTATACCGAATAAGAAATTCCATTGTACATTCGGCAGAAGTACATTACAATATCAATTTATTTATAAAGCACTTGCATGAATATTTAGAGTCCACGATGTCCGTAGTACTATATAGATTGGAAGAAAATCCAGATGCCAGGCTTGAAGAGATATTTGCACAGGTAAGGGATAGCGTTGAAGCAACCATTGAAACACTTGGAAATAGTAGAAACCTTGATAAAGATGCATATTATGATTTGGTGTTAAAAGGAGCGTTTTAGTAAGTGAAAGAAATCTGTTAGGGCTAAGCATCGGGCGTAGTAGTGTCATTCAAGGAGGATGTGAATTTGAGTAAAACTGTTGAAGAAATGATAGTAACAATTGAGGGATTATTAGAAAAAAGTTTCAGGAAGGAGGGAGTAGGAACTATTCAAAACAGTCTTTACCACATAATTAATGACTACAAAAGATTAATTGATATTATTGAAATTAATACAGATAAATCAGGTATTTGCATGCTCAAAAAAACGGAAATTGCTAATTTATACGGGTTATCACGGGAACTAATAAAAAGTTAAGGTTTCTTATTAGATACAGAATGTTAACGGAGTGTAGGCCGGGTATGAAGGTGTCTGGAAAATGTAATGTTTCAGATACGCCTATATCTCTTACTGTGAAAATTTTAAAATTGCTTAAGCAACATCCAGAGCTTAGTGATAGTTATAAAAAACAAGCCGAAGCATTAAACATCCCCATTTATGATGTCAGGGTGGCGTGGGGATTTATTAGTCACTGTTAAAGGTTTTATGATCCAAAAGGCGAGGATTACTATATTTTGTTTTAGATTAACATAAAGTAATCATTGGGGTTTATTCAAACAATGAATAAATGTAATGTAAAGGAAGGGTGGCTTAAATGTCTGATGTAAAATACGTGCATGACCAAATTACTGATTTCATGAGTAATGACACAGAAAAAACTTTACTATTACGAGGTATTGCGGACAAAGAAAAGCATCAAGTTCTTCTTAAAGCCCTAAATAAATCAGGCGATTTGAAAGGATTGATTAATTTAATTCATACAACAAAAGATGGAATGCAGGACTTTTTCAGATGGGCAGAACTTTATAAGGTTATTGTGCCTAAAAAGTATGGACAGCGCATGAGGTTGTCCAACCTCACAATTTACTTCGATAATCTTACTACTAAACAGAATAGCGATAAATATGATGATCATGCTTTTGATTTTATGATTATATGGCCGATACAAAGTGTAACTAAAAGTGAAAAAGAAATTCAGATGCTCAAAGAAATGGCTCAACGTCAAAGAACAAAAAAAATCATCTTTCTGACCCTAAAGGAACCTTGGTATAAACCAGACTCATTTGAGGCTTTTGTTGACAGAATAATTAATTTGGATTGTGAGAACGATGACCCAAAGGAGTATCAGCGTATTATAGCTGCATATGAAGAAGATATGAAAAGGAGAAGATTTTAATTCGAGTACCTGAGTGGAAAACTAAACATTCTAGGTATTGAGGAAGGTAATCTATGTACGCTTCTTCCTGTCGTACAGACCGCCTAATGTTATTAGCATTAAGTGATCCTTTTTAGTTTATTCTTTCGAACAGAAGTATTCTAATTACCTGTATTGTATTGTGTATTGTAATATTTTCAACCTGTCTGTTAGGTAAACCATTTCCATACGGTGAAATTAAACTACTACTTACATAAAGTATAAGTATTCCGCAAATTATACTCTTAATAAAGTCGGCTGGAGGCGATGAAGTGGGAATAAATATCGGTGATTCCTGCACTCTCTATAAACGATGCAAAATATGCGAAGAATACAAACACAAGATGAGTTTTCCATCACTAGGCGGAAAGGGAAGGAGCGAAGGGAAAAGAAGGTCATTTTGCTATGATTGTAAAGATCGCAGGAATGAAAGGATCATTAAACCCGTCAAAGAATACAGTTATGACACTTCCATCCTCGATGCCAACAGGGAAATAACTATCCGCGGACGAACTAAGAATAATCGTAAATATGAAAATGTCATCAGCTATGAAAAAGCGAAGAGAATAGTGGAAGAAGGATCAGCAGGAATCTACCATAGTACGTTAATTCACCATTTCTATAATAGAAGAACAATAAAGGCGTTTATTTTAGAACGTGATGACTATACTTGCCACTATTGTGGAAAGTATGGTGATACACTGGATCATAAAATCCCGAAGGCAAAAGGTGGTCTAACCACGGTAGCAAATTGCGTCTGTGCCTGCTTGAAGTGTAATACTAAAAAGAGCGACATGGATTATGACAAATATATGGAAAGACTTCACGAGGTAATTTCCTGATAGGATTACCACTTACAAGTGTATTAGGTGGTCTTTTTTAGATTCTATTAAATAAACGAAACAGGGGACCGAAAATTGAAGAAAATCACAAATGAAATCGAGTTATTTGAACACTTTAGGAGCATGGCAATACGTAAAAGGGCTTCTGAAATTGAGATACCCGGAGTAGGGAAGTTTCGGATATTTTATCAAGAACCCGAGGATGTCGATCGAGATTTTGCTGCAGACTTGGACGGAATAACGATAAATGATGACGAGCGATTTACACTCTGGGACGATGTATTATTGAAGGTGAAGCAAACAATCAGTTTTCCAAGTTATGAGACATGGTTCAAAAATACATCCGCAATCCTGCTCGATGATCATCATATCGGTGTAGTGTGCAGCAATAGCTTTCAAGTGGATTGGTTGCAATCACACTATAGAGACACTCTACTCAATATACTTGAAGAAGTGACAGGGGAACAAGTCGGGATAGAGTTCTTTGTAGAGAACTCTCAATAAGGAAGTAGTGACTCACGGGAGGTCGTATGTCAGTATCTGAAGCGCTAATGCTCATGGATAGGTGATAGGTACGCTAGGCTGTTGAATGGAGGGACATATTTCCCTCGCTTCGGAAGGATAACCTCCAAAAGATGGATAGCTCTTTTTGACCTTGGGCGATATTTTTGTAGTATAATATGACATGTAGCGAGTTGATCCGTGGGTGAAATGAACGGTGGGTTCTTAACATGTGAACTCCTTTCGTGTTTTCGTTGTTGTCAAATTGTCCTCCCCACGGACCGACCGCTATTTTTTCACCTATTTACTTCGATACTTTAGTACATCGTGCCAGGTTTCTTATTAGAGAGCCTGGCATTTTATTTATGTAGGGCACTTTATTCCCCCCAGGTACCTAACTCTCCTACAAAACAAAAAAGACCTTTCTCTAAAAATAGAGAAGGGTCTTGTCCGTATTACTCATAAAAGTATTCTTTAATATCCTGTTGCATTAAATCTATTTTGGATTTAACGTTTGGTTTTGGAATATCATAATGCTTTTCATATTTGCACATCTTGCAAGAACAATTCAACTTCGCTTTCGACAGTTTGCCGGGATGCATAATAAAAGGATGTTCGCTATCCTCCGCTTTATTCAATCCCCAGGCATATCTTACAATCTCTAGCTTCCGGTTAATTGCCCTCTTTCTTTGATGGCGATAATATGAACTTGAACGATTTTTCACTAGTGAAAACCTCCCTTGAGAATCGTACCTGCCCGCAGGAGTCCTCAAAGGGTGTTTAAACCCCTACAGGCAGGTAGTTAACGTTTTCACTAGATATCTTTCTATATTCATCCGATGTCCTCCTAAATGTTCTAGTAGAAGTATATCGTAGATGGATTGATTATCAACTCTTCGGAGTGGTTGAGATATGTTCTCCAAAACTTTTTACAAACAAGATGAAACTTTTTCTGAAAGTCCTCGTCTGTACGTTGCTCGATGGACAGGTAACGGAATGGAAAACAATTGATGGCTATTATGGGGAAAGTTATGGAATGCTTAGATGAAATGGATTCCCAAATTGAAAAGGGGTTTGCCGAAGTCAATGAACGATTAGGTGCAATTGATGAACGTTTGAATTCAATGGAACAACGCTAACATGACTAACGAGAAAAAAGGACGCTTTGTGATTCTCATTTTAATAATACTTACGATGGCATTTGCAATTAAATCTATCATGCAACATCCCCGTCTTTCAGATGTGCCAGACTTGAAATTTACGACTGAATGGCAACCTGCTACCTATCAAATATACGAAAAAGGAACAGGCATCAGGGTTGAAAGATTTAATAGGTGGGGATTGTTCAGAACGGCAATGAATTGTGAGGATATCGCACTGGAATATGTTGAAAACGGCGCGGGAGATTGGCTTGTGCTAAAGGGCTGCGGACCAAAGAAAATCGATAAGGAAATTGACTATCTTAAATAGAATAAAATACATATTTTATGATTTGCATTTTGGGTAAGACGAGATTATTAATGAAGTATCGGTTTACATTTCGTATAGGTCATATGTAAAGATATTGAAATACAAAAAAACTAAAAAATATACTGGAGGAAACATCATCATGAAAGAAATTGCAAATAGAATTATTTTAGGTGTGGGCATCCTAGCTGCTTTGGTAGTCGGTGGATGCGCTGAAACAGCTGAAGATGAAAAACAATTTAATGAAGAAGAATATGCTTCAGGGAGTTATCCAGCAGAGGGTGAAGGTCTTGAAATCGCTATAGACTCTGTGAGGTACGTTGAAGAAGCTGCTGATGGGTATTCATTTCCAAACCAAAGAGAAGAGATCCTTGAGATTGAACTGACAGCTAAAAACGATTCAAGTGTTAAGATAGATATAGACACATTCAACTTCTATATCCGTAATGTTGAACCAAGTGGTGGCAGTTTTTACTACTCGTCCGATGATATGAATTTTGATGGATCAATCGGACCTGGAAAAGAGTTTACTGGGAAGTTTTACTTTGATGTTCCGGAAAAAGAATCATATGAACTTGTATATATGCCGTTGAGCCCTAAATCAGACGATAATACTTTTCTTGTAACTCCTGAAAAGAATACTAACTGAATTATATTCTTGAATAGATTAGGCACCAGGCACCCGGACAATTTCGGATTGATCGGGTGCCTTGTACTTCACACTACTGCCATTTTTCTCAAAGTTGGTTGTCATCAGATCAAATACCAAAGCCATTATGACCCTCATAGCCACACCAACCCATCTACAAAAAAGTCGAAAAGGGTTGGTGTTTTTTCATTGCTGAAAATAATTTTCCCCTCGCAGTATCCTTTTCCCGAACTCGCATCTATATAACAAATGAAAGGTCTGATCAATTACTTTGAAGGGGTGTGGGAAGGAAATGAACAGTAGGTGGATGAAATTACATAGGTCGTTATTGAATAAGCCGATTTGGACAGAGGCGACGTCGGAGCAGAAGGTGATTTTGATAACGTTGCTCATGATGGCGAATTACGAGGAAAGGCAGTGGGAGTGGGGTGGAAAGTTTTATTTATTGCAGCCGGGTCAGTTTGTCACTTCTCTTCCGACGCTCGTTCAGCGATGTGGGAAAGGAGTCACCGTGCAGAAAATCCGGACAGCTTTGAAGCGCTTCGAGGCGTATGGATTTTTAACAGACGAGTCAACAAATCAGAATCGGCTCATAACGATTGTTAATTGGGGCTTTTATCAACGAAACGGTTGCAAGGTAACAGGCGGCGTGACAGGCAATCGACATACGTATAACAGGCAGCTAACAACTACTAAGAAAGAAAGAACTAAGAATATAGAAATAGAGCGCGTGTGAATGAATTCACGTTGGATTTGACGAAGGGGGAAGCGATATGACTGCGGAAAAAGCGGTGCCTTAATTTCTGCAAGAGACGCAGAAATTAAGGTAAATCGAACCCTTCGCAGTTCGATTCGCTAATGCTCGTATTTACATTCGCAACATTGATTGTAGATATATTGTCGTTTAACCATAAAAAATAATCCATCCTTGAGTGGGTAGCTCATAATGGATGGATTATTTTCATACCCGAGCTGATCCCCCTTGTAGGGAACCTGCTATTACTAATTCCAGACCGCCTAATGTTGGTAGCATTAGGTGGTCCTTTTTAGATTGGTTATTGAAACCAATAGAACCTAACACCGTTCATTGGATTGTCAATTATGATAATACAAATACACGCTGATAAGGTGATTGTCGATGGCTTTGAAATTTACGGTCACATCGATCAAGAACAATCATGTTCTTACCAGGTTCACATCGAGTTTCGAATTGTTTCAGAACCTAGTATCGTTTCAAAGCACCTGTTAGCAAAAACAGTGCATTATAGTCGTTGCTTTTCTTCTTTTGTACTTTTAGATTTGATTAGCGAATAAATATCTTTGACATGAAGTACAAGCAACCCTATCATAAGCAACCAAACAAAATGTACTTTGTTACCCAAATCGTCCATCATATATTCACGATATTTAAACGTAAAGTAGCAAACAAATATAAATAATAGCAGGTCCCAGACTACGGTCACTATTTCTTTTAGTTCTTTTTTGTCATTCAGTAATCCAGTTAAGATTAGCCTCACGATTAGAAAGGCTGCGAGTGCACTTGGATAATTTGACATATCTACATGAAAACCACGAAAAGCATCCATTGATAACCTCCTTTATTTTGATACCCGACTTTTATGAAACCATTTAATAAAGTGCTGACTAAGCAGCTTTGATCCTTGAGTAAAGCACTCCGTTCGTTCAAGAACTACTTTCTCCCTTAAAGTTCTTTTCCATTAATTATTTTATATAAGATTTCTGAATCCTTTATTGGCAGTTTTATATATTTTGCCTGACCCTCAGCAATTATCTCTAATCTATCTCTATTCGGAGTAACCCATATAGCATAGTTAATCGAACCCAAGCTAAAACGATATTCAGGAGGAAATGCCATATCCACCTTAATGTTTTCTTCCCATTCAGCGTTCTCGATTATTTCCACCACGGTCTCTATTTCATCAGATCTAACAACTTCTTTTATACTTTTATACTCATACTCTTCACCTTGTCGTTCTTCAACTGTAAACGGTATTCTTTCAAGATGTTCAGCTTGTGATATCTCTGCTTGTATTTCTTTTGGTGCTTTTATTCTTTCTTCATGATTACAGCCAACTAATGCAAAACAGAATACGATATATAATATAAAAGTAACTATCCTTTTCATACACAACACCCCTTATAATTAGACGTTACTTTTTCAAAAAAGTCTCATATCCTTCTTCAACTAAACTGCCGCGTTAGTTCAATAAGCAACGAGTCCCCGAGCTGCTCAGACTTATCCGGATTTCAGGGTACTGAATTTTGATAGTCAGGCAAAAAAGAATATTATAATTATATACTTCAATTGTTTGGAGTGCTTTGATTACGAGGTCCATTGAACAACAAGCTGCATGTGAATCAAACAAACTGGCTTTATAACCTTTCGAAACTTTCCGACAGACTTGCCCGTATACCATACTACGCGGGCTCTGTCGGTTTTTGAATGCTATCAAATCGCTTTTCATACAAAGAATCGGGGGATGGATATGAGAGTATCGAAAGGGATGATCATGGGGGTATTCGCTGTAATCATGGTTTCACTTGCGGGATGTGAGGAGGAAGAGAAGGGGGTTGCTGATTCGGTGGAGACGGGGATTGTTGAAGAGCTCCATCAAGTCGATGAAACAGTAGTCGATGAGTACTGGTCGCAGCCGATTGATTCGGAGATATGTCAGACAGTAGGGGAATGCCGCGATGTAGGGGATGCAAACGGAAGCGAGTATTTTACTAGTTTTTCAGGAGATCTCAAACAGACAAACAATATGTCATATCTGAATGTGCAAGCGGTAGAAGATGAATCTGTTCTTGCATTTGCTGCTAATGACAAGGACGATGAAAAATCCATCACCGCTCGCTTTGAATTAATAGAAGATGAATTTGTTTTGACGAAAGGGGAAGAAGCGAGGGTCTTCAATGGTATCGCTGATATTGTGCGTGCGTTATATGATCGAGATAAAGTGAATTTGCAAATCCTTGAATTTCAAAAGGACGTTTACCCGAATGTGAATACTTACGAGGGGAAATTGGTGTTGCCTTCTAATTTGGTACAGCATTGGCTTCAGTCGTACACCGTGGCTGTACTGTTTCATGAGTATGGCCATATGCTGACATGGAATAAGGCGGATCTGGTAAATTCGTATACCTGTCCAGCAGATCAATTTCATTTGAAATTGTACTGGGAATGTTACAACGCTGACAGTTATATGAATCTCTATTATCAAGCTTTTTTGAAGGAATATGAGGAGCAGTGGTTAGATGCAGGCAATAAAACTGTGGAAGAAAGAATGGCTTTTTATGAAAAAAACAAGGATTCATTTGTAAGCACATATGCGACAGTTAATCCTTATGAAGATATTGCAGAGTCTTTTGCGTTCTTTATGTTAACGCCGTACAATGACAGCCCCGACACAGTAGCAGAAGAAAAGGTTAACTTCTTTTATCAGTTCCCGGAACTGGTCGAGTATCGAGCGTTTGTACTGAAGGAGCTGAAAGACCGAAAAGACGAGATGTGGTCTTTTTATTGAGGATAAAAACCTCGTCTATCTATAGCAAAGAGTCGGTAATATCTATAAAATGGGAAAGTTGGCCAGTACATGATAAAAAAACTAAAACTAATCACTTGGGAACCTACCGTTGAATTTACTAAAGAATTTATTCAAGTAGTTAAATTTGATATGAGTTTCAATGACAAGGGGCTAACTATAACCCTAGTTGATAAAAAGGGAACTAGAGTAGACATCACTTATGATAAGGGGACAAAATACTTAGGGGATTATGTAGTATCGTATCGTTATACCAGTGAAATCCCCATGTCCATACTTGCCTTACTAGCAGAGAAAGCGAGGGATGATAGTGGTCTAAATAATTTCGACTCTTGTTTTTATAAAGCACTACACTCTGATTATCTAGACCAGTTCAAGCCACATTTTCCCGGCAACTTAGCAGATGGTTTGGAACATCATATATTTCCAGTTGGCACAGGAATAGTCGAGGTAATTAGCGACTATGATCCAAGCTTTACTTTAACTAAGGCCACTTACTAATTTGCAAACCAATGTAACCATAAAAAATAATCCATCCTTGAGTGGTAGCTCATAATGGATGGATTATCTTATCCAACTAGCTGATCCCCCTTGAAGGGAACCTATTGTTAATAATAATTACAGATTGCCTAACCGCAAATATACCCTTCACCAATAGCCATCAAATTCGCTACCTTCACAGAAACTTGTATCAGGCACCTGTTCAATTCAGAATTGATTGGTGCCTTGTACTTTTATTTGCCGCCATTTTTCTAATTGTCCACCAACACTGATTTTATTACTTTTTTTATTACAAATGCCTTGTTATTAAGTCTACATAAATATGTAACACTAATAAGACGTTTCTTCCTAGTTAGTTATTTTAAAAACCTATTCAAATTTCAAATGATTTTCATTATACTAAGGTTTGGCTAAGAAGGGTTTTAATTGTCATAATAATTAATTGTATTTTTACCAGGAGAAAGGGGTTTCCCATGCAAACGAAACGTAAAGGGTTTTTCCAAAAGTTTTTAGATATGATCGAAACAACCGGAAACCGCTTGCCACATCCCGTCACGCTATTTGCATTGCTTGCGTTACTTGTCATTGTACTATCTGCTGTCGTTTCTTCCTTCGGGATCAGTGTTCCGCATCCCGGTAAAGAAGGAGAAGTAATTGAAGTTACGAACCTTCTTACAGTAGAAGGCATTCACTATATCATTACGAATATGACCGCGAACTTCATTGGCTTCGCTCCACTGGGCGTCGTGCTTATTACGATGCTTGGAATCGGATTAGCCGAAGGATCGGGTCTGATCAGTGCGATGCTTCGTGGGTTTGTCATGTCTGTACCAAAGCAACTGATTACGTTAGGACTCGTTTTCGCAGGTGTCATGTCCAGTGTTGCTTCTGATGCGGGTTATGTTGTACTTCCGCCATTAGGCGCCGTCATCTTCGCTGCACTCGGACGTCATCCACTTGCCGGACTTGCTGCGGCATTCGCTGGTGTTTCCGGTGGATTTAGCGCTAACTTATTGCTGTCGGGAACAGATGCTTTACTAGGTGAGCTGACAATTATGTCTGCGGCAATCATCGATCCTGCTTATGCAGATGGCATGAACATCGCAATGAACTATTACTTCATCGCGGCTTCCGTGTTTGTTCTTACAATCGTCGGAGCTTGGGTAACCGAGAAAATTGTTGAACCGCGTCTTGGAGAGTACAACGGAGAATTCCGTGAAAAAGTTGAGAAGCTTACATCTATCGAGAAAAAGGGCCTTCTATGGGCGGGTCTTTCATTACTCGTTGCAGGAATTCTTGTCTCCTTGCTTGTTCTACTACCAGGTGCGCCTCTTCGTGGAGACGAAGCGGACATGCCTATTATCAAATCACCATTCATGAAATCACTTGTGCCGATCATCGCCTTCCTGTTCTTCGTTCCGGGACTCGTGTACGGTAAAGTGACAAAAGAAATTCGGAATGACAAAGATGTCGCAAGAATGCTGACCGCAACAATGGCTGCTATGGGTACATTCATCGTATTGTCCTTTACAGCGAGCCAGTTCGTCGCATTCTTCTCTGAGTCAAACATGGGGCTAGTACTCGGTGTGTACGGTGCGAAGTTCCTTGAAAGTATCAACTTGACAGGTATTCCACTTATACTATTATTCATCGTCATTGCGGCATTCATTAACCTGTTCATCGGTAGTGCCTCCGCAAAATGGGCGATGATGGCACCAGTATTCGTACCGATTATGATGAAGCTTGGCTATTCACCAGAACTGACACAAATGGCTTACCGAATTGCCGACTCATCAACAAATATCATTTCGCCACTAATGACGTACTTTGCGATTATTATCGCTTTCGCACAAAAATACGATAAAAAAATGGGTATCGGTACACTGATCTCTGTCATGTTCCCGTACTCTATGTTCTTCCTGTTAGTGTGGAGCCTTACTCTCATCGTCTGGATGCTATTCGGCATCGATCTCGGACCTGGGTCTCCTATTCACTACAACGGAAACTAAGACTAAAGCACAACCTTCTATTATGGGTTGTGCTTTTTTCATGCTATACATAATTTTTTTGTACACCTATTAGTAATTACAAATTGCCTAACCGCAAATAAAACCTTCACCAATGGCCATTTAATTCGCTTCCTTCACAGACACCAACTCCGTAAAAATCTTGCCATTTTTATCTGTGATTTTTAAGATTCCGATCCCTTTTGCGAAGTAAACTCTCGAGCCGCTCGGATAACGAAGAATGACGACGTTCTTAAATGTGCCGGCTTTTACGGAGACTGTTTTCGTCGTGCTCTCAACCAGAACCTTTTGCTCCTCGAACATCAAAGATGAATCTATAATGGTAGCCCCTTGTTTCAATGGATAGGGGACGTTGATGAAGATGTGGTCGGAACTCGATACACCCATAAGCAGTCTTTTCCTGTCTTCGATGTAGGTGAAGTTCGATAAATCCGGGTAGAGGGAACTCTTTTTATTGTATAAGTACGTGTATTCATCATCTTTCTCTACAGTAAACGTCTCTTTCTTCTCTTCTAAGAACGATGGTGCATACGTAAGAATCAACCCAGCCTTAGGCGCGAGGCCACCGGTGACAGTCGTTAATGCGGCTTTCGGGTTTTTCTTGGATAAAGCGGACGTATACACATATCCTTTGCTGTTACCGGCTTGTACATAGGACCATCCCTTTGCTGAAGAGATTACAGTAACTTTCGAATGGTTCTTAATGGTGCCAAGCTTTTTCGCATTTTGTTTTGGTTCTGCACGCAGGACAATATCATTTTTCGCATGGACGTACATTTCGGTTGTTGCTTTAGCGGTTGTATGCGTAGGAAACGCATAAGAACAACCAAGGATCAACACCATCATTGCTACGAATATTTTTCTAATTTCAACCACTCCTCACTATAGTTACTACTAAACGAGGTTATGAAGCATGTTTTGAAAATAGAACATATTGCAGGGGGGGACGCCAGGCAGGAAGCTCACCGTTCAGGAAGTGTATGGACTAGATAATAGTCTTTACCCTATACCTGTGAAATAAATTCGGATCTGTTAGCGAATGATGAATGCCAATTGCTCCACAATAAAAAAATCCATCCTTGAGTGTCTAGCTCACATAGGATGGATTATTTCACCTTGGGTAGATTCCCCTTGTAGGGAACCTTCTATTACAGACCGCCAACTGTTGGCAGCATTTTGACGGCCATATAGATAACTAAATACCTGTGCTTTACACCTTAACATTAGGCCCTATATTTCATAGCTAAGCCTTTTAAGAAGTTCCTGGCGTATCGATCCAGGCACGGTTTATAATTCTTGTGCCCTTCTTTTCTCAAGACAGCACTTAGTTCGCCTTTTGATATCGTGACTCCCGCATTCTCCAAAATCTCAAGCATATCCTCACTTGTTAATGCGAGCGCAATTTTCACTTTCTTAAGTAGGAGATTATTAACGCTTTCATTCGTCATGGCAGATACTGCCGGAGCTTGTCCTGGTTTTGGTTCTTGTTTTCCTCTTTTATAGATAATCAGACCATTTAAAAATGAATCCAACATTTGATTCGTACACTTCATTTGTTCTTCATTTTCCGTTTCATCATCATTTGATTTTGTAAGCAACAGCAGCACATCTTCTTTTGTCACTTCAACGCCGCCAAGTTTAAAAATGTCAACCATCTCAGTATTCGTAAAATCCAAAGCATATCGTAATCGAATTAATATATCATTATTATTCATTGTAGACCTCCTGTATATAGTGCTGTACGTACAAAATGACCATCCTTATTATTGCCATCTTGAGTGTTACTATTATTTATTTAATCGATTTAACCCTAATAATAGCACAAAAAATTAATCTTAATTCAAATGCTATATATTACAAAAAAGAATTACACATTCTAGAAAACAAGAAAACCACTCTCAGCCGTTGCAAGCTAAAGAGTGGCTATTGACAAAAAAGTCGATCAAGAGTCGGTGTCACCCGCTTCGCTCACCGGTTCAAAGTATACAGCCGAAACTTTTGAAACACGTACCTTCTGGCCTTCTTGCAACTGAACTAGACTTTTGGAATTTGTCAATCCGCCTCCCAGCAATTCAAATAGGCGAGGGTCTTTACCTTCTTCAATAATTTGTACAAAGCCATGCCCATTGGAGATGCTCATTGTATAATTCCCCGGCTCAATGTCCAATCCGACATCCCATATGCCTGCTGTCAACTCTGTGGAAAGCTCTGTCTTCACAGGGGAGATTGTTACTGTATTATAGCCACCGTCAAAAATAATCGAAAACGTTGAATCGATATCCGCGGTTAATGTAGGCACACCAGCCTTCTCTCCTACGATTTCCCGAAAGAGCAAGTTATCATCTTTATCGTAAACATAAATATTACCTGATGGATAACCGGTCAGTGCATACCTTCCAGCCTCTAGAGTTACCTTTGCTCCTTTTTTTGTAGGCATCGGTGCGTACTTTCTTGTTGCTTCTTTATTATTCCGATCTACTGTCGTGAAAATGGCCGGATGAATCTTTCCGATGATTTCATCTCTTGTAGTTCCTGTAATTTCATAGTTGTCAGCATATACGCTTATCATTTCCGACTTCTTACCTTGTAAATTATGACAACCTGACAAAAATAACACGCAACTAAAAATTCCAATTAACATTCCCTTGGCATCAAACCGTTTTTCCATAATATTTTTCATAATACTCCACCGTCCCCAATGGCCCGATTGTCATTTCCTTATTATATTTAAGCATCCGGCCCATCCATTTTGATTGTTCCGACTCACTCATTCCACCTAACGGAATGCATAATAAGTAATTGGCTATAAACATATGACCCTCTGGTAAATCCAGTTCACTTTTAATCGATTCGTACTGTTCAGCACTCACGTCAAGTTTAAGAAAATTTTCATTTTCACCTGTGAATTTTTGTTCATGGACAAACTTTCCGTCTTTCAAAAATAGAACTCGGTCGGCGTAAAGGTCTAAGTTTGCCAACAAGTGCGAAGCGACAAATATGAGCTTATCCTGCTTCATTTCCATTAAACATTCTGATATGAGAGCGACATTTTCAACATCCAGACCATTCATCACTTCATCCATCAACATAATCGGCGTGTCTGCTGCCATCATCATCGAGAAACATAATCGTTGTCGCATCCCTAATGAATACGTTCGGACTTTCCGTTTCACATAATGCCCCATGTTAAGACGTTTAATGATGGAAGGTACATGCTTCGTCGATCCTTTCCACATATTTGCGTAAAGTTTCATATGATCTACACCGGACAATTCTTCAAATAAGTCCTTTTGTTCCGGAAAGGTCGCCAACATCCGATGAATATGCAATTCTTCCTTTTCATTCCGGTACGTATATTTCCCATCAAAAAAAACATGTCCGGAATCGGGTTTCACAAAGTTCGCCATCACATTGAACATCGTTGTCTTACCTGTTCCATTCGGTGCGGCGACACCTATAATCTCCCCTTTATTCGCTGTTAAATCCAATGAATCCAATACGATTTTATCATTATATGCAATCGTTACATTTGATAATTTCAGCATCTATTCCCCAGCCTTTCAACTAATTTTCATTGGGATCGTTTCCACTTTTTGAATATGCAAAAGCTTATTCCTAAAATATAAAATTGACATGACAAGAAAAGTGAGGAGGACAAGCCAACTATACGCGTGTTTGAAATCGAGTTCTTCAATCCCATATTCCTTAGCTGCTTCGCCACTTAGAACCGCGCTAATATCAATGAATTTGAGTGGATAGAGCCAATTTGTCTCCACTCCAACAGCTAGAAGAAGTTGTGGTGATAGTAATATAAATAGCAATATAACAATTGCTGCGTACAAGTTTTTTGTCACGAGGTTAAGTAACAGGAAAGTAAATAAAAGCAAAAGTGCAATCAAGCCAAACGCGACGAACATGAGAAATAAATAGCGCAACATGGATATTGCGATAAAATCCGCGTCCTGATAAATGAGTACAGGGGTTCTAAAGTCTCCCCACCCGGTTTTTCTCGATACATAATAACCGCCTATTAAAATACTTGCAGATAGGAAGAGCATAATTTGTACGAAATGAACCCCTACTTTACTAGCTGCTTTTTGCATGAAGGAAATGGGAAATCCATTCACGACAGAAGGATGCTGTTGATCATTTAATAGCATGCTGCTTCCCGCAAACAATACTAGCAGGCAAAACATGACACCGCTTATTTGGCGCAATGCCACCGGTATGTAATTGCTAGCTTTAAATTGATCTTGGATGAGGGTAAGTTCATGTTCTAAGTGATACCGATAGAGTGCATTTTCTTTTTGGATTTCGTCAATTGGAACAATATACTCCTTTTGTATCCCTTTATTCCCTCGTCGATGCAACTCAAGACGTAATTCATTCAGCTGAAGTCCAGCCTCAAAAAAATTTTGCAAGTTAGGTCCTGCACCAAAAAAACCAAGAAAGATTCCTTGTTCTTCATTTCGTAAGTAAAGCCTTTGCATGTTAAGCAATGAAGATTGTTGTATTAAATTGCTGCGAATTTCTTTTCCCTCTTCGGTCTGCCAAACAGAACCTGGAAACTTGTCGAGAATCTCAGGGAAATTCTCTGCTTCCTCATTCTTCTCTTCCCTTAAGTCAACCATATCCAATTTACTGTAATGAGAGTAATAAAGCGGGAAAAAGAGAATCAATGCAACACCTAACAACCAATTTTTCTTATTTAATAGTAATAACTTCGTTTCAAATATTACATATTTCCAAAACATGATTGTAAACTTCCTCCTTCCCGGCTTTTAACTTGCTTGATAGAATCGGCGTTTATTAATAACATGAGAAACGATAAACAGGATGACTTCAATGATAAAGTACGTAATAAGTAGTACGAGGACGCCTTTTGCATAGGTTATCGTTTCCGTGTTCAATAAAAAATTCTTTTCCCCATCAACTATTTTTCCAAAGTCAAAATAAGTCTGTGGGAACAGGCTGATGTCCTTGCCGAACAATTCTTGCGTAGAGCGCGCATAATAAAGTCGCTCTGAGAACAGTATCAAACTGCTAATAAATAAGACAATCCATTCATTTTTAAAAAGTAAGCTTAGGACGACATTCAACCTTACAAATAGCATGACTAATAACGGTACGACAACAAGCGTCTTTCCTAAATAGGCTGCCAGTGAAACGACACTGTATTCCTCAATTGTAAACGTTTGTTGCCTAATCATAATCGGAACATTCAAATCGAAATACCCGAACCCAAACTGAATCGTCATGACAAGTACTCCGACAACGATAACGCTAACAATGAACGCCATTGAAAAAAGAAATGCCGACAGTGATTTTAAATTCAGTTGGCGATACCAAGATAATGGTAAGCCTTGGAGGACCGCCTGATATTTTCGATCCCTTGAAAGAACATCACTACTAAAATAAATGACGCAAAATAAAAGGAAGTATACCCCATAGTTTTGCAGAAAAATCTGCAATGTTTGCAATCCCGTTTTCTCATACATCAAACCAAATGTGATGTGGTAATCCTTATTGAGATAATCCTCATACTTCATCATCGTTTGGTAATAGGCATGCTGCCGATCCTTTTCAGGAAATGGTACGGTCTGAAATAAATACCGATCCTCTAAATATTCACCTGGATTATTTTGCAAATAAAATGTCCTTAATTTGAGCAAGCGTTCAAAGTTTCGATTCTCAAAAGACTGCAACATTCCAGAAAACAAATCATAATTATGGTCATTCGTCGCATAAACGGGTGAACCCACTTGACGATCATAGGAATAGCTATGCCAAGGATAAACAAGACCGGTATTACCGATACTTCTCCATAGTTTTTGCTGGTCTTCCAAATAAGTTAAATATTCCTCCGTCTCCTTTTTATTAAATGCTTCCTTCGTATTAGCATACGGCCATAAAAGTAAACAATAGCTAAACAATAAAACGCCGATGAAGAAAACAAATGGAATCGTTCGTCTGCTTCTTGCTGTAATTAAAAATTCATGCTTTAAATAAGTTCGATTCATCCCAGCTTCCCCTTTTTATTTATAAATTGTGTTTTTTATAATTTCAAAATACTCCATTATATTATACTATACACATATAATTGTCATAGCTCAATAGTCTCTAGGGCAGTACGATTGTAGGACTCTCATTTGATATTTCTTTGTAAAAGTAAAATGGAAAAGCAGACATTTACTTTGTTAATGGAGGCTTGTGATAAGCACGAAGGGGATGGAATACCAGGTCCTCTGATAGGCATTATGGATGTATGCTAAGATAAGGCTCATTGGGGTAAGTTCTGGACTAGACTATCAGATTTCAAGAGGGAATATCTGTCCCATAATAGTTATTATGGAGATCTGATTAAGGTTTTAGCTTATACAATCTTTGGATATGGAAATTGGTCAAACAATGATCGAATCAGAAAAGGTTTGAAACCAATTCGATTTAAACAGTTGTAATGAATGACTGTTTTGGCGGAAAGGGGAATGATGTCATGAATCAGGAAAGATGGAGAGAACAACTGCTTAACAATCAAGAGTTGTTCATTGGTGAGGCGACGGCTCTCCGTTCGGCTGTTTTGATTCCACTCGTCCAGCTGGAAGGGCAATGGCGTGTGTTGTTCGAAGTCCGTTCGGCGATGATGAGGAGCCAGCCTGGCGATATTTGTTTTCCTGGCGGCCGAATTGATCCTACAGACGAATCACCTCTTTTCGCGGCGTTACGGGAAACGCATGAGGAGCTTGGAGTGAGCCCGGATACTGTAGAAGTGCTGGGTCCGCTAAGTCCGTATGTTGCTTCTCCGTCATTTGTAGTCTATCCGTTTGCGGGGATAGTGGATTATAAGGAAATCATTCGGTCTTATAATAAAAATGAGGTTGAGGAAGTGTTCACCGTGCCGCTTGATTATCTACTTAGTCATGAGCCGTATATGCATCCGGTTATGGTGAATCTCTCGCCCGATTCGAATTTTCCTTACGATAAGATCCGGAATGGTGAGAACTACCAATGGAGGGGGCGTACGATGGAAGAATGGTTTTTCGAGTACGGACCTTACACGATTTGGGGACTGACCGCGAGGATTTTGAAGCATTTTATTGAGATTATCCGTGAATAGTTCTGTGCAAATTGTTGTTGAAGGAAAACCAGAATAATTATGCTGCATCCTTTAAAGGGTGCTTTTCATATTACATGAGAAGGGATCTTTTTATTAAAGATAAAACCCAAAAAAAAATCCATCCTTGAGTGTCTAGCTCACAAAGGATGGATTATTAATACAACGTTTTAATCACGATTAAATTTTAGTTCTACTAGTGCCTGCTTCAAGGTTCCTTTTGTCATTTGATCACTAAAGTCCAATCCAAGACTTACAGCAGTCTGGGCAACTTCCGGCCTCACTCCTGTTATGATCGTTTGAACTCCCAGCAATTTTAGGGTAGAGCTCAAATTAAAGATATGTTGTGCCACCATTGTATCGACAATAGCTACCCCGGATAAGTCGAGTATTAAGTAAGATATCTTTAATCTTCCTACTTCCTTCGTCGTATTATCCATCAACATTAATGCCCGTTCAGTATCGATATCTCCGATTAATGGCAGTATGGCGATATCATCAGAAATTGAAACAATAGGTACAGACAATTCAATAAATGCTCTTTTAGCATTATCGAGGTTAACTGTGTAGAAGTTTACAAAGGTTAAGCTAAAACAGTAAACAGCATGATCAAGCAATGGATCGATGATCTTACATGTTGCTAACAATGATTTTACCGACATGTCATGGGTTATTACCGTGTTTTCAATTACTTCATGGATAAAGGTTCGATAAAGTGATGTATCTTTCAAGGCTTCATCTAATGGTACTCCAAGTTTATATACATACTCTGAAGTTTCCTTCGCCCATTTTTCTATTTGATCATAGGCCGTTTCTCTCTTTTCTGGTTTGGCCAAAAATTCTCCAAAGAGACCTATAAAGTTAGCTCTCATCCTTATTATTTCGTCTTCAATTTGTGAAGGGATTAATTGTCTTTGATCATCCGGAATCTCTGATAGCCTTAACTCATGAATTTTACGTGCTATATTAATTTTTTCTTCTACTAAAGTTCTCCCAAGTAACCCCATTTCGTTTATCATTAGCTCATTCCCCCTTTATAGAAAAATATATTTTATTTACCATTTTATTGTAATGCATACACTAGATTTCTGCAAACCAACAATTAATAATGTAAAGGACTCATAGTAATATTCCGAAAAATGAAAAATGTGGTAAAATCAATTAAGAGCAGCAAACGATTATACTCTTCAACATTGAGGGGTGCAGGAGGAATAGAAAATGTCGGAAACAAGGAAACTCTATCATTTCTTACTGAGCAAGGCAGAACAAATGACGGAAGAATGGTACGACAAGCTAGATAAAAGTGATCCGTCAGGCGTGTATTCTTCTACCGATCCTTTGGAGATTGAGAAATTGAAAGGGCAGAATTTTGCGTTCCACGAAAATGCTTTCAGAATATTAATCGAAGAAGAATCTGAAGTGATGAATCGGATGGAAAGCTGGATATTAGAGACGACGAGCGATCCTCAACTTATCAGTACACCTATTGAATTTATTATAAGAGAGTTTATGAGAACCCGGGATGTGTATTTTGGCTTCATTAAAGAGTTTGTGGATGAGAATAAAGAGTCGATGACCATTGAATCCACTTTGCATTATTATGAACTGATCATTAAAATAACCGATCAGGCGATTGTTTGGTATACACATGAAAGAAACAGGCATTTAAGAGAAAAACTGCGAATCCAAAAAGATGTGATAAATGAGTTAAGCGCCCCAGTCATTGCGTTGAGTGATCAAACAGCGTTGCTTCCGATTGTTGGAGAGCTGGATGCTGATCGGGCACGAATACTACTAGAGAACACATTAGAACAATGTGTGGCTAAAGGGATCAGCAGCCTCTATATAGATTTGTCAGGCGTGGGACTGATGGATACGATGGTTGCGCAACAGCTTTTCGGTCTAATACAGTCTTTAGAGTTGATAGGTGTCGGAACAACGTTATCCGGTATCAGACCGGAAATTGCCCTGACGGCGATTCAGTTAGGGATCTCTTTCGATAATGTACGGATCACTTCAAAGCTCGCACAAGCAATCCAACAAGGATCATAAGTGAATGATAGTAAACAAGAAAACCACTCCCAGCCGTTGCTCAAGAGTGGTTTCTCATACCTCACCAAAAAAACGGCGTGAAGTTCAGCTTCGCAGATATGCAGTAAGAGAGACAAACCGCAGAGACAGATGGAAGAGGGGGGATTCCGATTCGTAAAGTAGGGAGCAGTTTGGTTTCGTTCATTTTTATTACATCAATCGTCTTTTTTATGCCTATTCTTAAAGGAAGCGCAGATACACCCGGAGATTCCATCACAATCCTTTTCACGCATGACATGCACGACAATCTTCTTCCTTATGAAGTTGAGAGGGAACAAGGGAAAATGACCGTCGGCGGGTATGCCCGATTATCCAGCGCCATTCGGGAACAGAGGAGTAAAGATCCGGATGCGATTGTAGTGGATGCCGGTGATTTCTCGATGGGGACGCTGTTTCAAACTAATTTCACTTCACACGGACCCAGCTTGACCATGCTTGGCAAGATGGGATATGACGCGACCACATTTGGGAATCATGAATTTGACTTCCGTGCGGACGGCCTTGCGGAAAGCTTGCTCGCTGCGAAAGAAAGCGGCGTGCGGCTACCCAGCATTGTTATGTCCAATATGGAATTCCCGAAAGATGAAGATGGAAAGATAGCTGCCGACGTACAGTCTTTAAAAGAAGCGATGGATGCATACGGCGTAAAGGATTATATCGTCCTCGAACGTAAAGGGGTCAAGATCGGCATCTTGGGACTGATGGGAGAAGAAGCCGCCGGAAATGCCCCGATGTCTGGTGTGACTTTTCGTGACGCAGTAGAGAGCGCCAAGTCAACGGTCGCTGCATTGAAGGAAAAAGAGGGTGTCGACCTTGTGATTGCACTCTCCCATTCGGGGACAGCGACTGACCCGTCCAAATCGGAAGATGAACGACTGGCCAAGAGCGTGTCGGGTATTGATGTCATTATTAGTGGGCATAGCCATACGACACTCATGGAGCCGATCCTTGTGGGGGATACAGTTATCGTGTCGGCGGGCGAGTATGGAGAGAATTTAGGCATCCTCAACATTTCTCAGGACAGCAATGGTAACTGGGCAGTCAATCAGTACCAATTGCGGAAGATCGATGAATCGCTTCCTTCAGATCCAGTGATTGCCGAAACAATCGAGGACTATAAACAGACGATCCAGGAAGAGTACCTCAACCGCTTCGGCATGGAATTTGATGAAGTGCTCGCTGTATCACCTTTCGATTTCACCCCGTTTACAGAGCTCGGGGTTGAACAAAGAGAAGAGCCAATCGGCAATTTGATTGGTGACGCATTTATTCACACGATCCGGGAATTGGAAGGAAGCGCTTATGAGCCGATCGCTGCAGCGGTTGTGCCGTACGGGAATATCAGGGATTCATTCAGCAAGGGAACAATTACGGTTGCAGACGTTTTTAAGGTGTATTCATTAGGCGTCGGATTCGACGGCAGTTCCGGCTATCCACTGTTGGATATCTATTTAACGGGGAAGGAATTGAAAACCGTTGCGGAAGTCGATGCATCAATCACGCCGATTATGAATGAAGTCCAATTGTATATTGCTGGTTTAAGTTATACGTTTAATACAAACCGCTTCCTATTCAACAAAGTGACAGACATTCAATTGCAGTCTTTTGATGGCACAAAGGAAGAAATCGATGACGAAAAGCTCTACCGTGTCGTGGGCGGCTTATATTCCGTTCAAATGTTGCCCTATGTAAATGAAAAGTCATTCGGCCTTCTCTCGGTTGTCCCGAAGAATGAAGACGGCAGCCCCGTAACGAATTTTGAAGAACGGATCATTTACATGAATGATCAACAGGAAATGAAAGAATGGTATGCGATTGCGAATTACTTCAAATCCTTCGAGAAAATGGACGATGTCGCACAAGTACCTGCTTATTATGAACATGCAAAAGACAGGAAAATCGTCGAACACGATGCAAATATCTTAACGGTCCTTACAAAGCCGAATGGTATTATCTTAACCGCGTACGCCGTTTTGCTCACTTTTGTCGGCCTGCTTGCACTACTGATTGCCGTCTTACTGAAAAAGAGGAAACGTAAATTGGGGAAATTGCCTATGTGAAAAATACGTTGAAAAAAGAAGAAGCTTGATAGATCTAACGGGTTCGGTTGATGGGGAGAAAACCTATTTTTGTGGTAATTTATGTGCCTCTGCTAATTGCGCTGCTAATAAGATTGTTGATTGGGGGTTGAGAAAATTTGTTGGAAATAACTCAAGACGTTTAAGGGAGTACAAGATTTTGTGCTAAAATAGAGCAATGGGAAGACGGATTATTCAGCAAACTGGCCATTTGGATAATTATGTTATCATGAAAAGAGATATTGCAATTGTAATTTGTTTAAAGGAACAATTTTATTTTTTAAAAGAAAGAATATTAAAGTAAAAGAATTGGAGGATGAATGGAATGGCTAGCAAATGTTATGATTGTGGGAACACAAACGAGGAAGAGATTGAGTATAAGACGGTAACTACTAACGAAGGTGACGGGAACGAAAAAAAGATAAAACTTTGGTTATGCGTAGATAACGATGATTGTGATATGAGAGTGTCTAACAAGTACCGCGCTAATAAGTAAAGAAGGGCAATTCGAGCAATACCAAAGTGGAAGAAGTGTAATTTTAATTTGTGAGTCATTCTATTGCAGAAACCTGACGGCAGATGGTTGGATTATTTTCGCATCTGGTCAATTCGGCTATATAAAATAATTTACCTTCTTTCAGATGATGGGTGCTTGTCTTCAATAGCACTGACTTAGTTGATTGGAGCGGAAATCAACGGGTTACAAGTTATACGATTATCGGGCGCGTTTATTTAAGAACGTGCCTTTTTCGTGAATGGGGCCATATTGTTGAAGAAAGAGATTCAACAATGGAATTGCTATCCTTTGACTTCATACTCATTTCAAGATACGCTATTTTAGTATTCACTGAAATAGAAAATAGCAGTTGAGAGGAAGTAGTGTACAGTGACTGAGGATTTCAAAGTAAATCTTTACAAAGCGCTCGGTGAAACGACACGATTAAAAATTGTAGAAATTCTTGTGAAACATCCCGAGTTGTCTTGTCAAGAAATTGTCGATCAATTAAACATTGCCGCCAACTCTACATTGACTTATCATTTAAAACCTCTACTTGATTGTGGATTGCTATCCGTTCGCCGTGAAGGAACTTTTCGGTACTATAGGTTAGAACGCCCAATCCTCGAGCAGTACGCCCCCGCTTTACTATTATAAATAAAGCGGAATATTTATCTTCTCTATTTCAGGATTTATTGAAATACATAACTGCACTTAGGCCTTGGAGAAGTACTTTCTAGGCACATTAATAAAAAAGTTACTCAATGTCCACATTGCTCTCAAGGGGTACTCCCATACTATACGTCATCTATGTGGCGATATTTACTATATATTTCAGTACTTATAGAAATACCGAAGCAAGGAAAGTTTAGATGACTAAAAGTAATGAAGGAAGCGTGTGTGGGACAAAAGCAATGCTGAAAGAGCAGGTGATTATTTCCGTCATGGGGGAACACTAGGCAAGATTAGCCGAATTGAAAACAGCTTACCTATGCGTAGTAAAGCCCCCCCTACACACTTCAAAATAAATCTTAAACAAGTTTCGATTATTGAAAGGACAGGCTAGAAATCACATGAATAAATTTGAAAAACATAATGGATATTCGAGAACATTTCAAGAAAACAAACTGACTTTAGGTTTGACTTTTCCCCTTGAAGCCTATCAGGGCAACGTTCCGAAAATGTACTTGGACCAGCAAATAAACCTGGCCAAAGTTGCTGAAAAGGGGAATTTTGCTTCTCTATTTGCGCGTGATGTTCCATTAAATGATCCTTCATTCGGAGATGCAGGACAAATGTATGATCCATGGGTATTCCTTAGTTATATCGCAGCGCATACAAAGGAGATCGCCCTAGGAACAGCGAGCGCAATTACATCGTTTCAACATCCGTTAAACCTTGCTAAATCAGCGGCTTCCATGGATCGAATTTCAGGTGAAAGGCTTTTACTTGGCCTTGCAACTGGGGATCGTCCGATTGAATTCACAGCTTTTGATGTAGATCGGGAAAAAAGAGCTGAATTGTTTAGGGAGGCTTTGTATGTGATGAGGGAAGCTTGGGCAAAGTCATTTCCGTCGATTCAGACAGACGGAGTAAATCTGACAGGAACAACAGACATTCTGCCCAAACCAGTTGTGGGTGATATTCCCACATTTGTAACAGGTTTTTCCGGGCAATCGCTGGAATGGATTGCGGAAAACAGCGATGGATGGCTTAGTTATCCACGTAACCCGGCGCAACAACAGAAACTTATTCATGAGTTTCGGACATTAACTGATCGATTTAAACCGTTTGCCCAATCGCTATATGTTGATTTAACTGAAGATCCGAATGAGGGACCAACGCCTATTCACTTAGGATTCAAGAGCGGTCATAAATTCTTAATTGACTATCTGAATTCCTTGCAAGAAGCCGGAGTGAACCACGTGATAATCAATACCAAATTTGTTCATCGCCCTGTGGAAGAGGTCATACGAGAATTAGCGGAAGAAGTCGTCCCTTATTTTCCCGCGCTGTAACAGTTGTAACGCCTAAAAAAGGGTTCGTCCAAGGGGTGCGGATTAGAAGTTCTTAACGAGATAGTAAAAAACTCAATTTCAGGAAGACTTTTAAAAATGGAAATGAACATCTAAACATACTATACGAGGAGGATGAATGATGAAAGCTGTTGGATTACATCATAAAGAACATTTTCAAGATTTAACTATAGAGAGGCCGGTACCAAAAGGCAGGGATTTGCTTGTAGAAATAAAGGCAGTTTCCATGAATCCGGTGGATACGAAGGTCCGGGCTTCAACAGATCCCGCTGATGGACCAAAAGTTTTTGGATATGATGCGAGTGGTGTTGTTATTGAAACCGGCGGGGAGTGTAAACTGTTTAAACCGGGTGACGAAGTTTACTATGCCGGAGATATTACACGTCCAGGAACGAATAGCCAGTATCATCTTGTAGACGAACGCATTGTTGGTCATAAGCCCAAAAAGTTGAGTTATGCGGAAGCGGCGGCTATGCCGTTGACGGGCCTAACTGCTTGGGAAGGACTTTTTGAGCGGCTCATGATCGACATGGGGGATCAAGGAAATACGGAGCGTTCGATTTTAATTATCGGTGGTGCAGGTGGAGTTGAATCAATTGCCATTCAGCTTGCAAAATTAGCTGGCCTTAACGTCATCGCAACGGCCTCACGAGAAGAAACGGAGCGTTGGTGTCGAGATCTGGGGGCAGATATGATTCTAAATCACCGTCACCCATTAAAACCACAACTCGTAGAGCAAGGATTGAATGACGTTGACTATATTTTTAATACCAGCAGTACGGAAGAGCATTGGGAAAACATGGTGGAATGCATTGCCCCTCAAGGTAAAATCTGTGCGATTGTAGAAATGAAAGGCTCTCTCCCCCTAGACGATTTACAAGCAAAGAGTGCAACATTTGTATGGGAATTTATGTTTACCAGATCAAGTTTCCAGACAAAAGATATGGTTAGACAACATCAACTCCTTAACCATATGGCGTATTTGTTAGACGGCGGTCAGCTTCGAACAACGTTAACGGAAACCTACGAGCCGATTAATGCCAAGACGATCCAGCAAGCACATGAAAAACTTGAAAGCGGCACAATGATTGGTAAACTCGTAGTAGAAAATTTTGAGTGAAGTAAGCGAAAGGCGCGATTGTTGAACAAATGATAGGACAATAAAAAATGCCCAGGTAATATGCTAACGGGTTCGGTTGATGGGGAGAAAACAGCAAATAACACAGCATTTGGGGACACAATTCACATATGAATAGGTGTCCCCTTTTTTGTTGTTATATCAACATTTAAACGCTTTACACGGACAAATTAGCACCCCAATTGACACCTGAATTAACAACACCGCATAAATTTATGTGGTGTTGCTAATTGGCGTGCTAAAGTGAAGTTCATTACACCTAAAAACCACAATGCGGAAACGGTAGATTGGCTCATCTCGGAGCGTGCAAGAAGTATCGTCTCAACGATTGGGGATAGCGGATAAAAAATTCGACTTGGAAGATATTCTTTACCTTAGGTAGTTAAATTAGTGCGAAAGGAAAAACAAGCTCCTTATATCCGAATATTTAGAGGACTATCGGAGTTTTATGTTAAACTATTAATAGTCAGAATGGTCAATCATGGGGTCGTGTAATCTTTGTCTAATGATAATAGGAGGTTATCATGAAAAAAATTATTGTAGGGTTATTATTAACGGCAATGTTAGCGGGATGTTCAGAGGAAACAAAAGTTGTTGAGGAAAAATGGGATGTTAGCCCAACTTTTGAAATACCAGTTACTTTCGGCGATGGCTCCAAAGGCGAGTATATTTTGATCGGAGAGAAAGAAAAATTGGGTTTTTTAATTGGTTCTGGAAAAGAGGGAGAAGCTGAAGCTCAACCAATTATTGCAGAAAAGGCTGCGAAATATATGTGGCATTTTTGGGGAGAAAAAGAAGATTTCAATGGAAAGTTAAAAGTTGTCGGCATTAACGAAAAAGGAGAAGAACATAAAGTCCTTATTAAAAATGCGAATAACGAAAAAGTTTGGGAGTATCCAGAAGTTGGAGTAAGTCCTAACAATGGAGCTGATACACATGTTCCATCAAATATGGAATTTCCAACACCAGGACTATGGAAATTAAAAGTTTATATTGGAGATAAATTATTCGGTGAAATCGTTGTAAATGTATTAGAGAGTTAACCTAATTTTCTACTTCACAATAGGCGCTATCAACTATATAATCTTTTGCTGTACGAAAGGATGCCTTTACATCAAAAAACGCTCAGAAAAATTGATGTGACCCCTAAAAGTTAGAGTTTTATATTACGCAGCTAGTTGGCTGGTGTGAAGGCGGTATTGAACCGGACTCATGCCAGCCAGTTCTTGCCCTACGAGGATATATCAGTCCACATCAACGGCTGATGATAAAAACCATTCTAAATCATATTGACTTTCTTAGTGACCAGATTGAATTGTTAAATCTAGAGGTAGCTGCGAGATTATCCTCTCACCAAGAAGATATTGAACGGTTGGATTCTATTCCAGGCATCGCCACTCGTATGGCTGAACAAATCCTCGCTGAAGTCGGAACTGATGTAGGGAAGCAATTCCCGAGCTCTGCCCATCTATGTTCCTGGGCAGGATTAGTACCTGGCCATAATGAAAGTGCTGGCAAAAGGAAATCGTCAACTATGAAAAAAGGGAACAAATATCTAAAGTCAGCTTTAATAGAAGCCGCTCATTCAATCAGAGGATCAAAAACCTATCTCGGAGCCATGTATAGGCGTACAGCATCACGGAAAGGTAAGAAGCGAGCAGGCATTTCAGTCGCCCACGCCATATTAAGAATCGCCTATTATCTCTTAACACGCAAAGAAATGTATGTAGATTTGGGCGAAGATTATTTCGATAAACAAAAACAGCAATCCATTGTACGATATTCTGTTCGAAGGCTCGAAAACTTAGGTTACCGCGTTACAATTACTGAACCAGAAGCCTCTTGATCTAACAAATAATTCGATCCAAACCTAGGCGCTGCATTTTTTTAAAAAACCTGAGCTGCGTCTTCTTTAGTTTTGCTTTTTTTAGCGAAGTTGAGAGTTTAATTTTCATGGGAGTTGAAGAACTAATTTGAAAACCCATAAAATTTGTAACCGTCCACAGTTTGAGGAATTTCATCTGCGTCCAATTCACTCCAATTATTTTCTAGTAAAGTATCATTATTTGCATTTATTTCTGCAACAGTTCTATTTGATTCGCTAACAAAGTAAAGCTTTACTTCCTTTAATATATCTTCATGTTCTTTAGAATATTTCTTCACAGCTTCTAATAATATTTTTGTTTCAACTGCTACATCAAACTCTGGATTTTTATTACTCCATGTATCAGAAGTATCAAACATTTGAACTTCTATGTTTAATTCCCCATCAGTAAAATCAACAACTAAAAAATGATAAAAAGTTAAAGCATTATTTTCTAAGTAAACTTGTGTTTTTTCTTCTTCGCTTTGAGAGCAAGCAGATAACATAAAAGTAAAAGACAATAATAACAACATGAACAATACATACTTTTTCATTGCTAAACCTCACATCCTTAAATTAGATGAATGAAAAAATTTAAATTCTTTTCTTCAACTAACCTGCGCGTTAGTTCAATAAGAAAATGAACCCTCAAGCAGCCCACCGATCTTAAAGTAAAGCACCCGCTACTACAGGTAGAATACTTCACAAACTTTAGTATTTCTCACTGATCTTATCATTTCCTTTTGATTTTAAGCGTTTTAGCAAATGCATAACCATTTAATCCTAGTGATGCAAAGATACAGATTATTATGCCTGAGCATTTTTTTATTGCTTTTTACACTGTCAATTCGGGTGCGAATCGTACGCTATTTTAGTTGCTTATTGGGGTGTGTTTTTGTATTTTCTCCCCATTAACCGAACCCGTTAATAGAACAGCTTTATCTTTTTAGTTGCGTATTTTATGTAGATTAATTGAATTGTCATGATTTTAATCAATCGGGCGCTTTTATTCCATAGCGCAATCTAGTTAAAGTTATAGTAAACGAGAAAACCACTCTCGGCCATTGCAGGCTCACGAGTGGTTTCTGTTTCACATTTGCAGCCGTAAGCGTAGAAATACTGTCATTCAATTTTCTCAAGTGGTCTTTTTCAATTTAATTCGATAGGAAAGGCAACTGGATAGCGGGGCCGTTTCCGTATATGCCCATTTGTCGAAATCCATGGCTCCGCCAGGGAAGATGCCGGTGATTGTCAGTCCGGCTTTTTTACATAGTGCACTTATTTCGTCGATTGTATAACAACGCAACGATTGTGTAACCACTTCTTCCGGGTTCTCGTTATGCCACCAGCTATCGATCATTCGACAGTTTTCCTCGTCAAATGAATAGAGCCGCTCCGCCTCGTCAATCTTCATCTTTTGGCCTGCTGCAATGGTGCGCCAATAATTAGGATTATAGATGTCAATGAGTGCGAATCCTTCATCTTTCATCCAGCTTTTCATCCGTTTCAGAAGAGTCAGCTGGTCGTCATCGGTACCGATGCCAAAGCCGTCGAAATAGCTGACGACGTCGAATTGGGTAGGAAACGTATAAGTGTAGAAATCACCCATATGAATGTCGATCGTTTTCGGTGAACGAAGTCTCGAAGCTTCGACTAATTCAGGAACAAGTTCCAACGTAGTCACCGTGATGCCGCGTGCGTCCAGAGCCCTGGCAATACTGCCGATCCCTGCTCCAATATCAAGCATTGATTCGAACCTGGCGCCGATCTGCTCTTCGATTTTCTCGGCATCTTTTTGTAAGTAACTTGCCATTTCTGGTTCTATGTCTCGTAACCATTCAAATTGATTCTTATAAAAAGGGATGACCCATTCGTTTGTTGTCATGTTTATTCCTCCTGTAATTGTTTTCTCATTACAGGTGGTTTTTTAAGTTCCGGATGCCCATATACGATCGCTCCTCTCGTCTCCATTGTACAAAGAGGGGGATATAACTGCAAGTCTATTCTGAAAACTTATGAGTGTTTCTCATGCGACAAGATTGAAAGGGTTGTACATAAATTTGTCGAATAAAGAGGGCTTTCTTTGTTTATTAGGGAAGGAAATGTACCTTACTTGTCGAAGTAGTACATATGAAGAGAATGGAGTGAGATCTATGTCAATGGACTACAAACAGATAATTATCGCAATAGATGGATCAGAAGAGGCGGAATGGGCTTTCAAAAAGGCGGTGGCAATTGCAGACCGAAATGAAGCCACATTGAATTTGGTCAACATCATTGATACACGTTCGTATTCTTCTGCTGAAGCTTATGACCGTTCAATCGCTGAAAGCGCGTATAAATCCGCCGAGGAATTGCTGAACAACTACAAAGCGGAAGCTGTCCAAGCTGGTGTGCAAAACGTCAACGTCGTTGTCGAATATGGCTCGCCAAAAGTGATGATTTCAAAAGACCTTCCGAAAAAACTGAATGCAGATCTGATTATCTGCGGGGCGACGGGTTTAAATGCAGTTGAACGTTTTATTATGGGCAGCGTCTCTGAAAACATTGTACGCTCCGCGAAATGTGATGTTCTCGTTATCCGTAGACCTGAAGGCTTGTAACGGGAAAGTGAAGACATGCACTGTCAGTGGTTAGTTGATGAGGGGAAAGTGGGTATACTCCTTTCAAAAGGAGTTGCATGCGCTGATGACTGTGAAAAATTCAGAGCGTTTTATTGTCGCTTATAACCGGATTGAGAAAACACTTTCTGAAAAAGCGGAAGGCGATGAGTATTCCCCGTTTTACCGCCTGATTGATAAAGTGAAGATTACAAACTCCGTTGTTCGCAAATACGAAGATGATTTGCGGGAGCTTGGAGATTTGCGTAATGCAATCGTCCATAATCGAACAGACATCGACTATGTGATTGCAGAACCCCATGATGAAATTGTGGAGCGTATTGAATTGATTGAACAGAAACTGAGCAATCCACTTCGTGTAGGTGCTCTTTTCGGCTGTAAAGTACATACTTTGCAAGCGGAGGATCCATTAACTGCGGCATTGAAATTGATGGCCGAAAGCAGGTTCACCCAAATCCCATTTTATCAGAATGGTAAATTCAAGGGCTTGGTTACGGCTGCAGATATCACCTATTGGTTGGCGGGCCATTCGACAGAAGACTCCATTTCCCGGGAAATACCGACACTTTCCGAGGTTTACAATTATGAAGATCGTAATGAGCCATTTGAATTTGTCGACAAAGACCTTTCTGTGTATGAAGCTGAAGATTATTTCAAGCGGGCGATTTCAAAAGGTGTCCGTTTGGAAGCATTGCTCATAACGGAAAACGGTCATGCTGATGGAGAGTTGATTGGGATAATTAGACCTTTTGATGTGCTCAAGATAAAATAAACGAAAAAACCCCATCCTCAATACTGGATGGGGTTTTCCGATTCGTTTGGACTTTTGGATATATACTCTTTCTGCTCTTATTCTACGCTCACTTTATCCATCCAGTCTTTTCCTTCCAACTGCCTAGTCACAAGCATACTTGCGACTGTGTCACCAGTTGCGTTGACCATAGTTGCAGGTGGGTCAACAACGACGCCGATTGCTGAGATCATAGGCAATGCCTGAATCGGCAGGCCGTAAAGTGTGACGATGACCATTTCACCGATAAATCCGCCGCCAGGAATTCCGCTCATCACAACACCTGACAGTAAGGAAATCGCAATTGCTGTCACGAAGGTGCCGAATCCTGTGAAATCCATATTGAACACTCCGAAAACGAACGCGATTTTGAGGATGGCAGACAGACAAGAGCCATCCATATGAATTGTCGCGCCGAGCGGCAAGACGGTTTCCCGTATATCCTTTGGCACGCCGATTTGTTTTGCTGCCTGCAAGTTGATAGGGAGGGTTGCAAAACTACTTCCCGTGCCAAGTGCGGTTGCCGCGGGTGCAAGGATGTTTTTCCAAAAACGGACAACTCCTTTTTTTCCGCCGGCAATGAATGCGTAAAGCGTGAATCCAATTACAAAGTATAGAAAAGCAACAGGGTAATATAGGATGAATGCTTGTGCATAATCACCAATCAGTTCTCCGCCGAAATCGCCGATAAGCGCTGCGAAATAGGCGCCTAAGCCGATCGGTGCATAGTACATGACGAGTTGAATCACTTTCATGAAGATTTCAGAACCGCTTTCTAAAAAGCGGGCAAATGGCTTGCCAGCTTCGCCGGTCAACCCAGTCGCGATTCCTAATAACACCGAGAATACGATTAACGCAAGCATATGTTTACGTGAAAATAAATTTACGAAGTCCGGCACTGTAAAGGTATTTACAAGTTGATCGGATAGCGACAGAACTTCCGTGTTTTCAACAATTTCCATAGGAACATCCACCCCGGAGCCGACCGGGAAAATAACAACGGCCACTAACATCGTGATGGACGCAATGATCCCTGTAATAATAAATACCGATAGCATGGAACCCATGATTTTTCCTAGACGTTTCATGCTATCCATATTCGCGACAGCTGACGAAATGGAGAAGAACACAAGTGGAACAACAATCATGAATAGTAAATTTAAGAATAAATCCCCGAACGGTTTAATGACACTGGCCTTTTCACCGAAAACAAGTCCGATAATGGATCCGATGATAATGGAAGCTAGAAGAATAAGTGGAAAACGATACGCTTTTAATTTTTTCGCCATGCAATTGCTCCCCCTTTTAAATGATATCTATCTATTACTCCTGACGCTTCCAGTGGAAGACCCCTTGAATCGTAGTCTCCGCCGGTCCGGTCATCCAAACATGATCATCGTCTGCCCATTTAATGGATAGATCTCCGCCGCTCAAATGGACTGTGACATCGATCCCTTTATCGATATAGCCGTTTAAGATCGCTGCGACGACAGCCGCGCTTGCTCCTGTTCCACAAGCTTCTGTTACACCGGAACCTCGTTCCCATACTCTGTAATTCATTTCATGGCGAGAGAGAACTTCAACAAATCCGACATTCACCCGATCCGGGAAACGCGGATCATCAGTAACGATTGCACCCAGCTCGTGTACAGGTGCTTCCTCAATCGCATCGACAAAAAACACAGCATTTGGATTGCCTAAAAATAATGCCGTCACTTGCATTGAATGCGCCGCAACGTGAAATTCTTCTGCAATCACTTGGTTATCGTCAGGACCGTGCATCGGAATTTGGCTCCGATTTAAGAAGGGCGGTCCTAAGTCTACTGTCACCTTGTCAATGCACTCTCTTTCGCCGTACACTTCAACAGTTACGATTGCCGCCTTCGTTTCAATCCGGAAGATGTTAGTAGAGACAAGATGATTTTCATAAGCATATTTTGCTGTGCAGCGTAAGCCGTTGCCGCAACTTTGTCCTTCCGACCCATCCTTATTGAAGATCCGCATTCCGACATCCGCCACGTCACTCCGATGGATCACAATGAGTCCATCCGATCCTATGCCTGTATTGACATTTGAGACGTCTATCGCTAATTGATTGAAGATCGAATGATCGAATTCATGTGTGATCGCATCGAGATAAATATAATTATTTCCAATTCCATGCATCTTCGTAAAGGGTATTTTCATAGTCTGTCCTCACTTCCGGTGAATCTTCATAACACAAATAAATCATCATCGAACAAGGTAGGATTTGCATATAACGATGTTGACCCACCTGTATGAACAAACAGGACGTTGTCTTCTTTCTTGAATGCTCCCTTGCGAATCAAGTCGATGAGTCCTGCCATCACTTTTCCTGTGTAAACGGAATCGAGTAGGATGCCTTCCGTTCTCGCCAACATTTGTACAGCTTCGATCATCCCTTGTGTCGGAATAGTGTAGCCCTCACCAACATAGCCGTCGTAGCAGTGGACATGATCAGCTAAGTGATTGTCTGATACGTTTAGATAATCCGCTGTTTGGTGCACAAGATTTGTAATGAGCGGGATCTGTGTTTCGTTTGGTCTGGAAACATTGATGCCATGCACGTTAATAGGCGCGCTGCTTGCATGGAAACCGACAATCAACCCTGCCTGTGTTCCGCCGCTGCCACTCGCAACAACTACATCGTCAAAGACAAGTCCGTCTTCAAAAGATTGTTGAAGGATCTCTTGGGCGCACGCGGCATATCCAACCGATCCCAATTCATTAGATCCTCCGATAGGAACTACATAAGGTGTCCTGCCGGCCATTGCTAATTCCTCGCCCAATGCGTGCATTTCCGCCAGCATATCTGAGCCATGCGGCACAACCTTGATAGACTCGGCACCAAGTAAGTTAAATAGCAGATTATTGCCGTTTGCATTTGGATTGTAAGGAGTAGCAACACCTTCCTCCAAAATTAGCTGACATTTTAAACCTTCCTTAATGGCGGCGGCTAACGTGAGTCGGCAATGGTTTGATTGGAGAGCGCCACCGGTGACAATCGTGTCTGCCCCGTTGCGTATTGCATCGGCAATGAGGAATTCCAGTTTTCTCGTCTTATTCCCTCCACCGGCAAGTCCTAGTAAATCATCCCGTTTTATATAGATTGTAGGACCGTTCAATAGCTTGGTTAGATGAGTTAACTTCTCTATTGGTGTTTTTGCGTGTGTGTACCTTCTTCTAGGGTACTTTGCTAGTAACATTTGGGCATCTCCACCTTAAAATTATTTGGGTCTGTATACTAAAGCGATTTTACATTGTCATCTCCTTTCGAAATTATGTGTAATTCAAAGTATCGATTAGAAAAAGTTTTCTGTCAATCCGAATTTCGACATTGTTCTACATATGTGGGGGTGAAATGCCTAACGAGTCATGGGTGTACTACAGTATATTTTAGGAATTACTTATTATGCTTTGCTTGCTGCAATGGATGGGCATACAAAAAGATAATCACCAACCATCGACAAAAAGTCGGAAATGGTTGGTGATTTTTCATTGAGAAAAAATAAATTTCCTCTCGCAGTATCCTTTTCCCAAACTCGTATCTATATAGAGGATGAAAGGTCTGGTCAATATATGTTTTGAGGAGGAAGAGGAAAATGAGCGGTTGGGTGAAATTACATCGAGCGGTAATGGATAAGCCGATATGGACAGAATCAACATCGGATCAGAAGGTGATTTTGATGGCGTTGCTTATGTTGGCAAATTATGAGGAGAGGCAGTGGAAGTGGGGTGGGAGGGAGTATGATTTGCAGCCCGGTCAGTTTGTCACTTCAATTGCTTCACTCAGTCAGCGATGTGGGAAAGGAGTGACCGTATCGAAAGTCCGGACAGCTTTGAAAAGATTTGAGGAGTACGGATTTATGACAAGCGAAACGACAAACCAAAACCAGGTCATAACGATTGTCAATTGGGGGCTTTACCAAAAGAATGAAGAGCCGATGACAAGCAACTTCGCAAATGAACGACGAGCATGTAACAAACAAATCGCAACTACTAAGAAAGAAAGAACTAAGAACATAAGAAAAAATGCGCGTGTGAATGAATTCACGTTGGATCTGACGAAGGGGGAAGCGATGTGATCGCGGAAAGAGCGGTTCTTGGTTCGATGTTGAAGGAAAATTACTTGATAACGGATTCGGGATTGGCGGTTTCCCAATTTGGGGACCCGGTCCATAAAATGATCTTCCAGTCGATGAAGGAGCTTCGCGCTTCAGGGAAGATGGTTGATTTCGTTACATTGCTCACGACGTTCAGCCCGCGGGATCTGGGCGGAGCAAATTATGTGAAAGACCTGACGAATTATGCGCATATCGAGAAGTTTGACGACTATGTCGGGGTGATGCTGGATGTTTGGCGGGAGCGCGAAAAACGGAACGTGCTACATATTGCCGGGCAGGAGAACTGGCCGATCGACCGGGTCATAAGTGAGCTCGATACGATTATGGATAATCGGGTGAGTGATCACTCTGCAATTTTTGACCTGCTGATGGATGTGTACGAGGACCCGTTCATGGAGAAGGGAATGGAAGAGGGGGCGCCATCGGGCATTCAGAAGTTGGACGAAATGACGAACGGGTTCCAGGACGGTGAATTGGTCATTTTGGCTGCGAGGCCAAGCATGGGGAAGTCCGATGTCATGCTGCATATTGCGAAGCATGCCGGATGGCAAGGGCGTTTGCCGATCATCTTTTCGCTAGAAATGTCAGATACAAGTTTGCGGGATCGGCTGATTGCGTCGACGGGGAGGTTTTCGAGAATCCGGATGCGAGATCCGTATTTGTTGTTCAGTGATTCACAGAAGGGCAATTGGGTGAAAACGATTGGAAGAGTGGCGGAAACAAATATCCATTTTTTTGATCGGAGCAGACAGACCGTTGCGGAAATGCGGATGAAGGTACGTAAGATGATCCATCAATTTCCTAATGTAAAGCCGGTCATTTTGATTGATTATCTGACGTTGATTCATTCGGAAGACAAGAGTGCCAACATGCATTTGCAAGTTTCCCAAATTACGAAGGATTTGAAGGGGATGGCTCGGGAGTTCAATTGCCCGGTCATTACGCTGGCACAGTTGAGCAGGGCGGTCGAGCAGCGGCATGACAAGCGGCCGCTCATGTCGGATTTGCGGGAATCGGGCTCGATTGAGGAGGACGCGGATGTCATCGTTTTTTTATACCGTGATGCGTACTACTCGAAGGATGAGAACGATAACGTCTTGGAATTGATTGTGTCGAAGAACAGGAATGGTCCGGTAGGGACTGCTTATGCGGCTTACAATAAATTTACTGGGGAGGTCATTGGAATTGGAACTGACAGTGAAAGAGCTATTTCATGATGCGGTTTTGTACGATGTGCCAAACATGGCGCATGCTGTTTATTACGCAGTGCAGATGGGACTTGTGCAGTGGGATGATCCGGAAAGCCGGATTCCTTATGAGCAATTGGATTATGGGGCGATAGGGAGAATGCGGAATGAAAATTGGTTGAAGATGTGCACAGTCAAGCTTTTCGTCGTGCCGCTTGGCGAGAAACGGTTCGCGGTATATTTTGCGGACCGAGAGGAGGAGGCGAGGAAGCAGCATCGTAGGATTTACGGCATGCCTGCTAGGCGGGTGCTCGATGTGAGCGACAAGATGGATGCGTCGGTTTATTGTGAAGAATCGAGACTATGGTGGTCGTTTTGGGAGTTTAAGCGGCAGGCGGTGGAGTTTCCTTGTTTTGTGGGGGAGTTTTAAGGGTGGGCTGGCTTGTTATCGGTCAGATCTCAATGGTTATCGATCAAATTACAACTTTTATCGGTCACTTTGCGAGGGATATCGGTCAATTACCAGAAGATATCGGTCACTTTCGAGTAATTATCGTCATTTCGTGAATTTAGACCTAAGGAGGACGGGGTCAATTCAAGGTTTCTAAAATGGGGTGCCTAAAATGGGGTGCCTGTGTAAGACACTATTCAGTATATACACTACAATTGTATAAAAATTAAAAGAGAAGCCGGCAAGTCCAGCTTCTCAATAGAATGATGTATACTTATTCAAATTGGTTGAATTATCATGAATGTTTCTTACACAGGCACCGTCAAAAGTGGCACCGTCAAATTCACTTAGGTGCCAACAAGTTGATTGTTGTGATGATGATCGGTGCGCTGAAGACGACGTCCATTAGAAACGCGCCTACGATCGGTACGACTAGGAACGCGGTGCGTGAAGGTCCGAACTTATTGACAGTTGCACCCATATTGGCCATCGCGTTTGGTGTGGCACCGAGTCCATGTCCAAGGAAACCGGAAATCATTACCGCTGCGTCATAATCCTTGCCGAGTGCTCGGAACATGATGAACACGGAGAATCCGACAATGAAGACCACTTGAACGAAGATAATGCCGATGAGCGGAAGTGCTAGACCCGCGAGTTCCCATAGTTTAATGCTCATGAGTGCCATGGATAGGAAGATGGCGAGTGACACGTCTCCGATCAGATTGATTTCCTTCATGTTGACAGTTCCCGGCAGGAAACGGTCCATGATGTTGCGGATGAGCACCGCGAAGAACATTGCGCCTATATAACCGGGCAAGACAAAGCCGGTTGCTTCGGTGAACAGGTCGCCAAGGACTATTCCGCCTGCCATCGCTAATGTGATCATTGTCACTTGAATCATGAATGAATGTTGGCTGATCGGCTTTTCATCCTCTTCCATATACTCAGCCACTACGCCTTCTTGCGGTTTCAGGCCATGTTTGCCAATTAGGTGCCGGGCGATCGGACCGCCTGACAGGCTGCCGCAAATCAAACCTAGTGTTGCTGCTGCCATCCCGATTGTCACAGCGGATGTGATACCGAGACCCTCTATCGTCTGACCGTATGCAGCCGCTCCTCCGTGTCCTCCGCTCATCGAAACAGCGCCGCTCATTACGCCAAGCAGCGGATCAATATTGAACACTTTTGCAAGTGAGACGCCGATGACGTTCTGCATGAAAACGGTTACGCCACACAGCAGTAAATAGATGAGTAGTAGCTTGCCGCCAAGTTTGATCAGCTTAAAACTTGCACCCAGTCCAACTGTCGTGAAAAAGGCTACCATGAACAAGGACTGCAAGGATGTATCCAATGAAATCTCGATAATGCCGGTAGATTTCAAAATGAGCGCGACAATCGCGAACAGTAGACCGCCAACGACCGGCGCAGGAATGAGGAACCGGTCAAGGATGCCGATCCGGTTGACAAGCGCTGTGCCGAGCAGGTACAGTGCCGCCGCTAGAAATAAGGTTGATATCTGGTTGAGTTCAATCATGCAAGTTCACCTTTCCTTTACATTGAGAGGATGATTGGATGCAGCTACTTCCTCTCCTATAGTCAGGCCTTATCTGTGTACGATACCCGTTTCAGGATATTAAACACGCATAACCCATCCTTAAAAGGTAACAAATCTATAGCCAACTTGGAACAGTATAGGAATAAAAAATTGTCTTGGCAATTTTCTTGGAAAATAAATAAATTGAACCCAACCAACCGGGTTCGCATAATTGCATTTTTATTTTGAAACTTTTCTTAAAATCTCGCGTCTGTACGTTGTTAAAGATAGAATCATATAAAACGGAAAGGTTGGGAGATAAATGAAGAAACTACTTACAGCATTTTTCGCACTGGTTCTGGCGTTCAGTTTTCTGCTGCCCGGCACTGCAGCAGGCGAATCTAAATTCTCTGATGTACCGCCGACGAAGCATTTTGCAGAAGCGGTGAATGAACTTGCTGAACGCAATGTCATTGGAGGGTATCCGGATGGCACGTTCAAGCCGGGCAATCCGATTACCCGGGGGCAGGCCGCGGCGATCATTGCAAAGTTGATCGGGTTAGATACGGAGAAGGTGAAGGATCCGGGGTTCAAGGATGTCACTTCGGCGAACGGCTATTACAAGGCGATTGCTGCGTTGGCGGAAAAGGAAATCATCGGAGGCTACGCGGATGGAAGTTACGGTCCGAATGAACCAATCAAGCGAGGGCAAATGGCATCGATTCTTGTAAAAGCATTCGATCTGCCGCGTTATGATATTCCAGAGCACGAAAATCCGTTCAAGGACGTGAAACAGTACGTGTCACACAGCCCGAACATCTTGATTATCTATCGACTCGGCATCACGACTGGAACGTCTTCGACAACCTTCAGCCCGAATGCCTCCATCACGAGGGGACAGGCGGCCAAATTGATGAAGGCAGCCGAAGAAGCGAAACCACAGATGAAGACACTCCAGGCAAGTGATTTTGGCTGGAAAAAGATTGAGTGGTTCAAAGACAATGAGAAAAATCCGGGAGTCTTCAAGGCGGCATTGGTGACGGGCAGGAACACGCCGGCAGGCTACACGGGCGACCGTCTGCAGCTTGTCCCGCTGAAGGAAGGGACCGGCACGCTTAGCTTCGGTGAAGGTAGTGTCTATCTCCCGGATGAGGTGAAACATAAAAAATATTATGTCCATGTCAAGAAAACTAATGGCGAATGGGAGTTGACACTGGAAGAGACGGATGAACTGCTCCCGACGGCCGCTGCACTAGGAATGACGCTTGAACAGACGCAACAGGCGGAACGGGTCTCCCTTTCGACGATGGAGGGTGAAAAACTGACAGATAGCGCGGTGTTCAAGCATTGTAAAAGGGGTCTGTATGATGAAAATATCTGCATCGATATTGAAAAACCAGGCCAATACATCGCTACCGTCTACTATAAGGGCGGCAAGGAAATCCGATACGGTATAGAGGCGAAGCAAGAAACAGCCCACTTCTACTATTACATCCAGACGTTGCAGGAAAGAACGACTCACTCGGTCGACTTGAGTAATAACAAATCCTACTCTGTAAAGCCCGGATACAAAATCGGAACGTTTACAATCCCGAAAGATTCCGAGCAGATCGCCGGTGTTACGAGAGAGAAAGGCACCAACATATTCCACGCAGAAGCAAAGAAAGCCGGCATGTTTGAAGTGATATTCCCTGACGACCGCGTCCTCGCTTACGCTGACAGCGCGGTCTACTTTGAAGGTGTCAGGGTAAATGTTCAGCAATTGGGAACTATTTTAAGCGTAACGGTAGAGCCTTATTTGCATGATTATTGGATGTGATGAATAGGAAACGCCATGTTACATTTTCGGGAAGTGATATCGATCATTTCCCGCGTGTTATCGTTCATTTCCCAGAAGTTATCGATCAATTCGCGGGAGATATCGATCATTTCCCAAGAGATATCAATCATTTCCCGAGTTATATTGTCATTTCGGGACTTTAGACCCGACATAAATACAATTGGGTTAAATAAAAAACGTGCTAGTTGAGCAAAATAATGAAGTTTCCAAACACCGCCCTTTGCTTTTAATCAAAGGGAGGTGTTTTTTTTTTAGTTTGTGAGGAGATGTAACTGAAGTACTGTCACAAAACAACAATTCATTACTTTCATTACGGAACAAAGATTCCTGAAAAGTAAATATGTTTGTAGAGTAGTTACATATAATTAAAAAATTAATAATGTCCAAATATCCTTGCGCCTAATTTGGCACTGCTGTATAGTGGTAAGAATCAAAACAGTCAGACAATAATGTTTATATATAGCAATAGTTTTATCTATCGGAATAAAATACTATTATGGTTGCATCTGACAACCTTGGAAGGAGAGTTTTAAATGCCGGGAAATGTAATGAATATCGCTAGCAGCAATATCGTCTGGATCGTTGCTTTCTTCGTAATGGGTGTCGTGATTTTTCAAGCAATCATGTTCATGAACATTGCTAAAAAAGCCGCCCCTGATGCAGGATTAACGCCTACGGAAGTGTCAAGAGCGATTAGGACAGGCTTCATTAGCTCACTTGGACCTTCGTTTGGGATTGCAATTGTTATCGTTTCGTTAATCGCACTCCTTGGTCCACCTATAACAATGATGCGAATCGGTATTATCGGATCCGCGGCAACAGAAACGGCGGCTGCTCATATCGGTGCGAAGGCTTTCGGCGTTGAGCTAGGGGGCGCTGGATTTACTGAAAAAGCGTTTGCGACTGTCGTTTGGACGATGTGTTTAGGTGGAATGGGTTGGCTCCTCGTCACATTTCTTTTCACAAAATCTCTTGGAAAAGCAGAGAAGGCAATCCGTAGGAAAAACCCTAAAGCGGTTGCAAGTATTTCTTTAGCAGCCATGCTTGGGGCATTCGGATATTTAGCAAGCGAACAAATGCTTAAAGGATTGGGCTTTTTCTTTGCAGGAATCGCCTCACTCGGAATCATGATTATCTGTATGTCAATTGCCGAAAAGAAAAATATAAGTTGGCTGCGAGAGTGGTCACTTGGAATTTCAATGGTTTGTGGAATGATTGCCGGAACGATGGTCATTGCTCTTACCTAGAAAATTACTTTCTATAGTTAAGGAGGAATGAAAATGAGCATGAGTCAAGAGGTTGTTCGTACAGCTTCCAAAGCAAAACCTGAGCCTGTTAGTAGTTCAATGACGAGGTTTCATGAACAGTCCCACTTCTGGGGTCGCTTAACTATTTTATTAGTAATGATTGCTTCAGTAGGATTGCCGATGTACTTGTCGTTCGTACTCGGTGCCCACCCGGGATGGGGCGCGATTTTTGCCGGCCTCCTAGGTTATGCAGCGTTTATAGGCGTGTTATGGATTGTTGAACCTGTCACGTACTTCCCGATTCTCGGGATCGGCGGAACGTATATCGCCTTTTTATCGGGTAATATTGCGAATCTATGTGTCCCTTGTTCATCAGCTGCCCAGAAAGCTGTCGGTGCTGAACTTGGAACGCAAAAAGCTGAAATAGCTGGAGTACTCGGTATTGCACTCGCTTCTTTAACGAATACAATCATTATTATTTTAACTGTTTTGGGCGGGACGTTTATCGTCAACTTAATCCCCGCATCTATCCAACAGTCATTTGTATTCGTCCTTCCTGCTATTTTTGGTGCAGTGTTAGGTCAATTTGCTTTCAGTAAACCTAAATACGGAGTCATGGCGGTACTAATTGGGATAGGGGTCTTTTTCTCACCAATCCCATCATTAATAAAGATTGCTTCTTGTGTTGCGATTTCGATCGCTGTCATTTATAACGTGGAAAAAGCTAAGGATAAGAAGGCTAATGGGTAAGGGGGCAAATGATAAATGGTAAATACGAGTCTGCAAAAACTAACAATCAATCAAAAACGATTACAAGAAAATATGGATCAGCTCGCTGAAATAGGTAAATTTGGTGAAACTGGCGTATGCCGATTGGCTTTGTCAAAGGAATATAAAGAAGGAATAGAGCTTGTGAAGCGGTGGATGGAAGAAGCCGGCTTACAAACGAAAGTAGATAACTTCGGGAATTTGGTTGGCCGACTGGAAGGAAAAAATCCTGATGCGCCCATTTTGATGCTCGGCTCACACATCGACTCACAGCCTTCAGGTGGCCGATTTGACGGTCCCATCGGTGTGCTGGGCGGATTAGAAGTTGTCCAAACGATGCAAGAACAAAACATTACGCCTGAAATGCCAATCGAAATTATGGCGTTTTGCGATGAAGAAGGATTCCGTTTCAATAAAGGGTTATTCGGATCCAGGGGGATTACCGGGCAATTAGATGAAGGTGAACTTGACCGTTCCGATAAAGATGGGGTAACAAGACGAGAAGCGTTACTTGAATTTGGCGCTGACCCTGACCAGCTCACTGCTTCAGAATACCCAAAAGGATCGATTGATACTTATATCGAAATGCATATTGAACAAGGGCCTGTTTTAGAGGAAGTTAATGCTCCTGTAGGAATTGTTACAGGGATTTCTGGGCCACTCTGGCTAACCATAGAACTGACTGGATCTGCGGGACATGCTGGTACCGTTCCTATGAAGTTACGAAAAGACGCGTTAGTTGGTGCAGCTGAAATCATTTCTGGATTGAAGGAAATCGTAACGCAAGATCCAGATGCCCCGACTGTCGGCACAGTTGGTAACTTAACAATTTCCCCAAACGCGAGAGCAATTGTTCCAGCAAAGGTTACCTTTACGATTGACTTACGAGACATTAACTTAGATCGGCGCAATCGATATGAAGCACAATTACGTGGTCACATTGAAAAAACCGCCGAAGAAAATGGTCTGCAGTATACGATTTCCGAAGATACGAATATCTTTCCAGAACCGTGCAGTGAGGATATTTTAGATGTTATGCGTGAAGAGAGTAAAGCGATGGGACTGGAAGTTGTTCCGGAACTAATTAGCGGAGCTTTCCACGATGCACTCTCTATGGCGCAAGATTGTAAAATTGCTATGATTTTTGTTCGATCTAAAGACGGCGTCAGTCATGACCCGGCAGAATTTTCGACCTACGAGGACATTGCTGTCGGGACTGAGTTGTTGTATAAAACAGCTGTTAAAATAGCGACTAAATAAAAGACAAAATGGCACATTATCTCGGTTTCCTGTTTGACCCAGGGAAATCCGAAATAATGTGCTTTTTGTTAACTTCAAACGTGAAATCATTTTTCCAAACTGAGATACCTTTTGAGAGGAAACTTGCTGCTATTATATTCAATCCACTTTTCCAACTCTCTTTCGACAGCCCTGTTTTGCCATTCAAACCATACCTCTGAACATTCACCGCAATGGCTTTCCACTCCACTATTATTATGGGAATCTCTAAAGGTGAAAAAGGTGGTTTTGCGACAGATAAAGCAAAATACTTTTTTATCCTCGTAATATTTATGTGCCAAGAGAATCAACTCCTCAACTTTTAAACTCATTATTTCCATTTTTAATTTATTTAATACGAAAATAGAAGGTTTAAAGTCTGAGGTATGGTAGTGGTTTCGGGAGTTGAGGCGGCCAGGGGTGGAGTTTCCTTGTTTGTGGGGGAAGATTGGAAAGAGCTAGAATAATATCGTTCATTTCCCACGAGTTATCGTTCATTTCCCATAGGGTATCGATCATTTCGCGGAGGATATCGATTATTCCCCAACATATATCGATCATTTCCCGAGTTATATTGTCATTTTGTGACTATTGAACTAAAGGGTGAAAGGGTTCAAACTGGAAAATGGAGACGAAAAATGGTTTTAGGGTACACATTCTAGAAAACAAGAAAACCACCCGTGCGCTGTAGCAAGCACAAGGGTGGTTCGACTAAAAAATAACGTATTTCCATGATCCTGAAAAAGTAAAAGCTGTATAGACAACTAACACATTACTCATACTTCCCCCTCAACGGGACAAACCTCACTTCCTCCAGCACTGTCGTATCAATCTTTCCTTCTTTATCCTTTTCCAACAGCAGAAGCTCCTGTAGAAGCGGTGTACCTACCGGAATGATCATTTTTCCTCCGGGTGCTAGTTGGTCAATGAGCTCGTCTGGCACTTGGGCAGCAGCCGCCGTCACCATAATTCGGTCATACGGAGCGTTTTCTTCCCAACCTGTGCTGCCGTCATCCAACTTGAAATGGATGTTGGAGAAGCCGGCTTTTTCTAATCGTTCCTTTGCCCGTTCATGCAAGGCGGCGATTCGTTCAATTGTATAAACGGAGTCTGAGAAGGCGGCGAGCAGGGCGGTTTGGTAGCCGGATCCGGTTCCGATTTCGAGCACTTTTGAACCGGGCTGCAAATCGAGGGCCAATGTCATTTCAAGTACGAGGGAAGGTTGGGAAATCGTTTGTTCATGCCCGATTGGAATGGCCTCGTCCATATAGGCGAATTCTTTGAGTTCATCCATGAAAAAGCTGCGATCAAGTTTTTGAAAATAGGTAAGGATGTCTTCGTTTTGATTGGTCATTGTAGTATGCCCCTTCAGCTATATAGTTGGTTACCCATTTCCTCTATTGGGCAGTTGTAAACAATATACATAAGCTAACATGGTCATTACTTCCACAAATGAACATCTTTTATTCTTTCTATATTTCTTTGAAACTTTTCCAGGAATCTCTCGTCTGTACGTTGGTTGCAAGATAGATACATAAGAAACAGAGAGGGTGGCAACAATTGAAGAAAAAACTACTTACAACATTGGGTGCACTGGTGCTCGCAATCAGTGTGCCGTTAACCGGCAACGCAGAAAGCAAACAGCAGCAATTCTCTGACGTATCGCCGACAGTGTATTATGCAGAGGCGGTGAATGAACTTGCCGAACGCAATATCATTGGAGGGTACCCGGACGGCACATTCAAGCCGGGCAATCCGATTACTCGTGGCCAGGCAGCCGCAATCATTGCGAAATTGACGGATATGGATCTCACGAACGTCAAAAACCCGAATTTCAAGGATGTTACGGAAGCGAACGGTTACTACAAAGCAATTGCCGCACTGGCCGAGGCGAAAATTATTAATGGCTACGGGGACGGCAGATATGGGCCGAATGATCCGATTAAACGTGGACAGCTCGCCTCGATTCTCGTCAAAGCGTTCGATCTGCCGCGCTATCCTTTCTCCTACGTCAACAATCCGTTCAAGGACGTAGTCTACTACGAGTCGCACGGTACCAACGTTCTTATTCTCTATCGACTTGGAATTGCGGGCGGAACATCCTCCGACCGTTTCAGCATCAACGCACCGGTGACGAGAGGTCAGGCGGCGAGTATGATGGTAGCGACAGAAAATAAGAAGCCGGCGATGGTATCGCTCGCACCGAAAGAAGTAGGAATGGCTGTGATTGGCGATGTTATATGGAAAACGGAACAGGACGTGTACGAGGCAATTGTTGTACGAGGGATAAGAGGCTATTCAACAACAGACAGGCTACAGCTTATTCCGCTGAAGGAAGGAACAGCAACACTTAATTTGCGCGGATACAGTGGAAATGCATACGGCAGTTATAGTTATAAGAAGTATTACGTACATGTCAAAAAAGTGAATGGCGAATTGAAGCTGACCTTGGAAGAGACGGATGACTATCTGCCGACAGAAGCGAGGCTTACAGTGTCTGCCGACGAAAAGGTCGATAACATTAGTCTTTTCACTGTGGATGGAACGTTGGTAAACGAAAGTGCCGCGTTCAAGAAATGCGAGTCTCCACAATTCGTCTGCTTGGATATTGATGAACCGGGCAACTATATTGCTAAGGTGCGTTTCGTCGGAGGCGAAGAAGCTCGCTACGCCATCGAAGCGAAAGAACCGGAACATGCTCGCTTCCACTATGACATCAAGACATTGAGGGAGCAGACGTCCTTCGTATTCGATATGAAAACACTGTTCCATCACAACGATTACTATGACAAGGAAGCCGCAGAAAACATTGGGAAGCATACAATTGTAACGAAAAATGCTGATGAGATTGCTGAGATTACAAGAGATCCCGGGACCAATGTCTTCCGTGTCACTGCGAAGAAACTAGGGACGGTCGAAGTGGAATTTGAGAAAAAAGTTTATTGGATGAATGGACAGACTGGCGACGCGACATCGGGCATGACAAGCGGCATGAAGATTACCGTGCAGGAAATGAATGGGCTTATCAATATTTCTGCATCACAAATCTTTACAATTAATCCGGATATGTAAGTGAATAATGACTACCACTTGCGTGTGAAATTATATCTATGATACCGTAACTGATCAATAATAAGAAGGGAGCCAATCGTTGAATTGGCTCCCTTTATTATTGTCTTTAAAATGTTCATTCTTCATTTCACTAACACATAAATATACTTTCTGGTGGAAAGCTATCTTTTATGTGGAGGTGTATGTGATGGGGAAAAAAACATCGGGAGGCAAGGATGAAGCAGCAAGTCTTGCTTGGTGGCAATTATCCCTAATTGGAGTAGGCTGCATTATTGGTACAGGTTTTTTCTTAGCATCAAGTATTGCGATTAAAATGACAGGTCCTTCTGTCATCCTGGCCTTTATCATGGCTGCAAGTGCAACCTATATCGTATTTGAAGCACTAGCGAAAATGTCCGCAAAAGATCCACAGAAAGGGTCATTTCGAACGTATGCCAAAAAAGCATATGGACGTTGGGCTGGGTTTAGCAGTGGTTGGGTCTATTGGTGTTCGGAGATTTTAATCATCGGTAGTCAGCTTACTGCAATTTCACTGTTATCAAAGTTTTGGTTCCCTGACATTAAACTGTGGATATTCGCATCGATTTATGCCGTATGCGGCCTCCTTGTTCTTTTTATTGGGACTAAAGCGTTTGGGAAATTAGAGAGCGTATTTGCAGTGATGAAAATTGCTGCTATTTTTATGTTTATTGTAATTGCCATTTTAGCGTTGACGGGGATAATTGAGGGCGATTCCAAAGCAGGAATTCCTCAAACTGTAAAAGGATTTTTCCCTAACGGTATCGTCGGATTTTGGAGCGCTCTATTGTTTGCCTTTTATGCTCATGGTGGAATTGAAGTAATGGGCGTAATGGCCATCCATCTTAAGAAAAAGGAAGATGCTCCTAAATCGGGAAAAGTCATGTTGGGGTTACTCGGAGTAATTTACATTACATCGCTTTCTTTAGCACTTTTACTATTGCCATATGATAAGTTCAGGGAGAACAAAAGCCCGTTTGTTGAGGCCTTATCAGGTTTTAATGGTATTGAGTTTTTCCCGCATGTCTTTACGGCTGCAATTATTATTGCCGGTTTTTCGACGATGTCTGGAGCTCTTTTTTCGGTTACCACGGTACTTCAAACAATATCTGAAGATGGGGATGCACCTAAACTATTTAGTAAACAAATGAAAAAGAAGTTCAAAATGCCGTTACCTGCTATCGCTTTAACGACAACCGGGCTTGTTCTATCCATAGTCACCTCATTATTATTGCCTGATAAAGTATACGAATATATAACGACTGCTGCAGCATTAATGCTGCTTTATAATTGGATTCTCATTTTATCCATGTATCACAGATTAATCGAGCCGACTACTGCGGATAAAGTAAAAAGAGTGATCGGAATGATTCTTGTCGTTGCGGCCGTAAGTGGAGCACTTTTTCATAAAACAAGTCGACCTGGCTTTTTTGTCAGTTTACTATTTCTTACGATAATTGGAATCGTCGTCCTGTTTTTACGGAAAAGGTGGAAGAAAGAAGAGGCTCAAAATAATGCATGATAAGCCTGAATGCCGAAGTATATTCCGAATCCAATCATAAAAAGGGAAGAAATAACGGAGATCATCTTCAAAAGATTCACGGATAATAATCTGCGGGCACCACTAGATAGAGTGGCCATTATTGTATCCCATAAAAGGACACCAACTATAATGGCGATACTAAAAATCAGTAGTTGATCCCCTGCATAGGTTTCAGCAGATTGTGCAAGAACTGAACCATAGATCCCCAGCCAAAATAGAATCGTTAGTGGATTCAAAAGCGACATGAAAAAACCAGTTAACAAGGAACGTCTAAGAAGGCTTTTTTTACCTGATTTCATTTCTAGTTCAATTTTATGTAATGATACTAAATTTTCGATTCCAGTATATAAAAGAACAAAACAACCAAATGACCAAAGAATTATTTTTACCAGTGCGAACTCGATAATTTGTCCGACTCCGAAATATACCATGATCATATACAAAACATCGGCTGTTAACGCTCCAATACCAAAAATCCAGGCATGAAAAAAACCGTTTTTAATACCCGTATTTAGCTGCGCAGCGTTAACAGGTCCGATGGGCGCAGCTAAAGATACGCCTAAAATGATATAGGCAGCTATCGAATTCATGTAAAGTCCTCCCTTAAATAGCGTCTATGCATCCTATTCAAGAGGAGTGACTGGTACAACCTATAGAAGAGATATGATTGAATAAAAGAATTTTCCATAGTTCATATAAAATAAGCAAAGCCCACGAGGATGATTTCCTTCGCGGGCCATATCTATAGATATATGCTCAATCTGCCGAACCATCAAATTTCTTTACCCATTCCTGATCATTCCAAGTATCCGGGTTGTCGATTGTTTCATTCTCTCCACGCACGATAAAGTCATACGTATCTTTTCCACCCGTATACCAATCAACGATGACTAACTTGCCGTTGACATTTCGGACGAGAAATTCGGTTGCTTCACCATAACTGCCTACATCCTTATTGACCATTACAGGTACGTGCAAATAGAGAAAACCTCCATTTGCATCTTCAGTATTTTTCGCTTCCCAATCCCCAATTTCAACATCTTTCACCGGATCATTAAAGCCTCCATATCGATCATATTCGGATTGAACCTTCTTATTTATATACTGCTTAAGGTTTTCGTTTTCAATGAATGAATCCAAGTCAATAGCAGAGCCATTCCAGACAGCTTTATAATAGTCCGTCAGCGCGGTAACACACATATCATAAGCCGTTTCTATATCCTTTTCAGAAACTCCCGTTGGATTTCCAGGTGTGAATTCACGCACGGTATTGGTAGAAAGCACTTCCCACTCCGTCACCTTTTCGTAAGGTAATGAACTGCCACGTGAAGTAACAGGGTAGGCGAGAGTGTCGTAAACAATCCTGATGTCCATCCCGGGCGAAATCTCGTTTGAAGCATGAGGGATGACAAACCGGGCGGCGGCTCCATTTATGATCAACTTGTCCTTTTTCGATGGAGCGTCCTCTACGAATCCTTGCGTGATAAGGACTTGCTCACCATCGATAGCGGCGACTGTCCCTTCAAGCTCTTTGTAATTGACGGACAGATCGAAAGGGGGAATCGACTTTTGTTCCATGAAATCAGCGATGGCATGCTCGTGTTTATTCTGGAATGAACCGAGCACTTCACCTTTTGTTATAGGTTTTTCCTGTGGATGGCGAACGAGCCATTCTTCGGCTTTGTCATATCGGTAAGTCCATTTTAAAATGACATTGAAATAGTCGTCATAGGAGATTCCGAAATTCCTTTCCTGTGTTTGGAGAATTGTCTTCTTTTTCTCTTCATCTTCTTTGTCCAGATCTGCATAAAAAGTATCCCGTTGTTCCGCCAAAGCTTCTTCAATCGCTTCCGTGTCTTCCTCATAGCCAAGTGATTCCGCGTATTCTAATACAGCGTCTATTTGCAGAACTTTGCTCAAAACCGCCTGCTTTGTTTCAGCCGTGGCACCGTCTTCGTTACCATTTGATTCTGTCCGAAGCATGAAGCCATAAATCAGTTCATTGACCTCATATTTTTCATCATCCCCAGTGGAGAAGTCGTCCTTCAATAAGTTGAATGCAAAAAACAGGACCGCTGCGGCGACAAGGGCAGTCGCCACCCCAGGGAAGGGATTTCTTTTCTTCTGCCTGCGTTTACCCGAGAGGACTCTTCGCTTCACTTCTTCCACATCTTCTGAATTAATCCCCGACACAGCATCTAAGCTTTTTTTCACTTCATTCATTGGATAGCACCTCCCAATCACCGGTTTTCAGTTTTTCCTTCAATATCTTCCGCGCCTTCACCATTCTTGCCTTCACCGTATTTTCGGATAGCTCCAATAAAGCGGCGATTTCCCTGATCTTGTATTCTTCATAGTAATAAAAAATGACAATTTCCCGATACTTCATCGGCAGTTTCAATATCGTGATGGAGAGTTCTGCCCGCTCTTCATTCAATACAAGCGGGTCCTGTTGCGTATGTATCGTTTCCACCCAATCCTGCGTGATCAGCAGATTCCGGAATGACCAGCTCCGCAGATGGTCCTTGCAGCGGTTGACGGTCAACTTGGTAAGGTAAGCACGCAGTGTCCCTCGTTCCTCATAATTCGCTGACGTATAAAAGGAAATGAACACGTCTTGGACGATATCCTTCGCCATCTCGCGGTCCCGTAAATAAAAGAAAGCCATCCTCAGTAGGTGTTCGCCATGCGCATCCATGATCGCTTCCAATTCTCCCTGGTCCATTGTCATCACCGCCTCTTCATAATAGTAACGGAGCTCGAGAGGGAATGGTTGTTGTTTTTATATTTTTAATTAATTGCCTCTGGTGGTATATGGTGAAATTAATTTTACCTGTCACTGGCTGCTCGCGTATCGTAACCCGCAAAAAAATAATCCATCCTTGAGTGTAAGCTCATAAGGGATGGATTATTTTATTTGATTCTATCGAAAAATTAAGCTATGCCAGTGCAGTTACTCCAGCCCTCCGCTAATTAAACTCCTCAATAATTGCTTGTCGCCGAGGTATGACATTTTAGCGATTTTGTCGTCGCGCATAATGGCAACGCCTGTTATTTCAATCGCCGTTTTCTCCCCGTCTTTATTCACATAATCAAGATGGACTATGAAGTTATAATTTGTTGGTGTCACTTCGTTCTGCTCGACGTTGACATCGTTCACCTTCAATTGATATCCGTATCTGTCGGCTACCGTATGGAAGATGTCGAACTCACCTGTTCGAGTGTATAGATCGAATGTGCTTTCCGTAAAGTAAGGGGCGTATGTTTCCTTTAAATACGCATTATATTGTTCGAATCCTTTCTCCGTGTCCTCTATATTATCCGAGAAGTAATTCTTGAAGATCGCTTTTTCATTAGGTGCATTCATTTGCAGTTCGACGACGGTTTTAACTGTTTCCTTAATTTTATCTTGTTCATTTGATTTCGAACAACCTGCACAGATCAGGCAAATTACACTTAGACATATAGCTATCCCTGTCTTCCAACGAGAATTCTTTTTCTTCATGTTCTCACCTCGTACATTCGCATTTTCAGTTCATTACTTATACGGATTACCCACGATAAATGATTCGTTTTTTCTGTTTTGGCTGTGTCGGATTTTTATCGGTCACTTTTAGATAGTTATCGGTCAAATCTAGGAAGTTATCGATCACTTCGAAAGAGTTATCGATCATTTCCAGTGAGTTATCGGTCAATTTCACAGTTTTATCGTCATTTCGTGACCTTTGACCTAAGTGATTTCATCCTCGCACTTGGTTTCGGCTAGCTGAACTCGTGGAAGTAAAACTTTTTCAAAAACCTTTGAAACTTTTCCTTCAAATCTCCGTCTGTACGGTGCTTGATTGATAGTGGGGGTAAGAGGATGAGGAAGAATTCAAGTAAGTTGTTACTTATGTGCTTGATTGTATTTATAATAGGGGTCGGTGCGATATGGGTATTGATTGAAACGCAAGGTAGGGTGTTTGCGCAAGGGACAGATCGGTTAATTGTAAAAAAGGAATTTGAGCGGGTGCTGACATTGGAAGAGCGGCAACCGATTTATATGAAGGGGAACGCCTTTACGCAGATAGGAGTATTGGAGGCGGGGCAGCCTGTTGCGATTACAGGAGAAGATGAGGTGTATTACGAGCTGCGGCTCGGGAATATGAGTGCCTATGTCCGGAAGGGGCAGGGAACGGTTGAGCGGAAGAAGTTGTTGACGATTGTACATACAGAGCGGCTGGCTGCTGTTCATTCATTGCAGAAAACTTCGGTGTACGAGGACGCTGATTTGCAGAGTGCTGTTATACTGGAGCTCGAGGAAGGCTATCGTTATCCGGTTGTGCGGGAGGAAGAGGATTGGTATATCCTTACGATAGGTGAGCGGCCGGGCTATATTCATAAGCAGTCTGTTGCGTTGGATGCGGGGCTGCCGGTGCTTGTCTATCATCAAGTGTTGCCGCTCGAGTCGATGACGACGATGAATAGTACGATATCCTTGGAATCGTTTGAGGAGCAGATGGAGTACTTGGCGAATCATCGGTTCGAGACGCTGACAGCGCATCAGCTGTATGATTATTTGGAAGGGCGCCTTGTTGTACCGGACAAGGCGGTGCTCATTACGTTTGACGATGGTTTATTGTCGACGAAGGAATTTGCGTATCCCGTTTTGAAGCAATACGGGTTTACTGCGCTTCAGCATATTATTTCTTCGCGGACGGATCGGGCACAGGGAGCGCAATTGTTTGACGCAGACGGCCCGCTGCAGTTTTTCACTGCGGAGGATCTTAACCAGCTGGCGGATGTGTTCGAGTTTGAAGCACATACATATGAATTGCATTCATTGAATGAGTTTACGGGTGCAGGGATTGTGTTTGATCAATCAAAAGAAGAGATTCTACTGGATTTGCAGCGAAATATCGGGCAAGTGCCAGCAGCCGTTTCAATAGCTTATCCATTTGGACACTATGATGAGGATTTCATAGCAGCTGCGAAAGAGGCAGGGTTGTTGATCGGCTTTACGACGACTGAAGGGTATGCCAATCGAAAGAATTCCAATTATGAAGTATGCCGATACGGAGTGACAGAGAAGAAGTCGTTTGACCAATTTGTTGCGTATGTGGAGGGGGATATGACGTGGCCGTAGAGGAGGGTGAGGGTTTGTAGATGAGTAGTATTGATCAAGTAATCGATGAGCATTCGCGTTATTTAGTACGCATCGCTTATTTATACGTAAAGAATTGGTCGACTGCCGAAGATATTGTACAGGATGTATTCGTTACGTATTTTCAAAAGAGCGACCAGTTCCGCAATGAGGCGTCGTTGAAGACCTATTTGACGAAGATGACAGCCAATCGGGCAAAGGATTATTTGCGCTCGTGGAAGCATAAAAAAGATGTGCTGTTCGATACGATCTTCGTTTCAGATAAAGGTGCAGATGAAGTGGTGATGGAGCAGGAGCGGCTTGCCTCACTTGAGAAAAATCTTTTCCAGCTTCCGTTGAAATACCGTGAACCGCTACTCTTGTTTTATTATGACGAGCAATCAATAGCGGAAATAGCAGACTATCTGGAGCTGAATGAAAACACTGTGAAAACGCGGCTGCGAAGGGCGAGGCAGCAGCTGAAGGAGTTCTTTGATGAAGAGGAGGTGGAGAGCAATTGAGCGATTTCAAACGTAAGCTCGATGAAATGATGGGCGATACATCGAAGCAGGAGAGGCGGATCAAGCAGCGTGTGCATGAACGGTTGCAGACGCCGGCGAGAAAGTTTTCTTGGCAAGTGATGTTTGTCTCGGCTGCGCTTCCTGTCGTGGCATTGGTTCTGTTTCTTGCGGTTGACCCTATGAATTATCTATCTGCTGATCAAGGGCCAGGCACCCCATATGATCCGCTCGATGATTTGGCGCAAATCTCTGCATTGCAGAAGAAGAAGCAACTATCGGCTGTGGACTATGAGGAATTTTCGGCATTGCCTCATTTTGATGAGGTCGGCGGTTTGAATTATGTGGATAAAGAGACGTTTTCATTGCAAGGAAGTTCGGAATCAATGCACACCGTCATTGAGCGCAAGCAGAATTTATTCGATGAAGTTGTGTACGAGGCAGGCGACATTGTACGCACAATGACCAACACGTCAAGCCATTTACCGACGTATATGGATGCGTATTACGAGGTGATTGCGGTTCCAGGGGATCGGGTTGTGCTGCAAAACGGGAAGCTGAGGATAAACGGCAAACCGGTGCAATCGGAGCTTATGGATCTATATGAAAAACAGGGAGTCACGATTGTAGGCGGGTACGATCAGCTGTTGAATGCGCGGGAATATTTATTATTGAACCATTTCCCGGCAAGTGAAACGGTGCAAGGTGCGACGATTACGCCTGTGCATAAAATCTATGGACAAGTTGTAGGCGTAGCATCGGAAGAGCGTACGGACTCGATTTATATTGATTATTTAACCGGTCAGCTTACTGGCGACTATACGCCGGAGCAATATTTCGATTTGTATTTGTACGATGATCTGTTAGGGTTCGGCAACTTGCCGGAAACGCCTCTGTTTGCACAGCTTAACCGGCTGGGCGAACTGTTTTTAGAGGCTTCGTATCGAAAAACGGCACCGATTTCTGAGAATGAAGTAGAAATCCGCTACCAATATGGCCGTGAAGGGGTAGCCGAGCAAGTATTTACAATGAAGCGGGATTCAGGCTCAGCTCATTGGGTGATCGCAGAATAATGCAGGAAGGGGTATGGGAACCCCGGAATGATCTTGGAAACCAGGTCGGCAAACGTCCAGAAAAAGTAACCGTCAACCAACCGTTTACTATATAGGGCATGCCGGCTTGGTTTTTTCGTTGCCATTTTTTCCGGTGCCTTTTCCGGTGCCTGTGTAAGACACAATTCAGATTATGCACTACAATTGCATAAATGATAGAAAGAAGCTAGTAATACCGTAAATTTATCGTATTTTTATACTTTTGTTGAATTGTCATAAATGTGCCTTGCACAGGCACCCACACAATTCTCGCACAATTTGCACCGATGCAGATGTTTGAGGTTTTTATTAATGGGTATAATTGAATGCTGAATCTTTATGGCCGTCTATGACGATTTTCTAAATCGGATAGGCGGCTCGTTTTATAGTGGTTTATGTATAGCTGGGAAGTTCTGTTCTCATGCTAAGGAGGGGGAGTTCTCATTGATGTGATGGAATTTCTGTGAAATATAGAGAAGCGGAATCGTAGAGAGAGGGGAATTTTCTTGCATATTACTAGGGTATTTTGGTATTCGGTCGTTATTTGTATAGCGATTGTGCTTTGGGGTTCGATTGCCCCGACCAGTTTGAACGATTTGACTGTAGCTGCGACTGCATTCATTTATGATCACTTTGCATGGTTTTACATATTCGTCATCGTTGCGATGATCAGTTTTTGCTTTTATATTATGTTTTCGCGTTTTGGCAAGGTGAAGTTAGGCAAACAGAATGAGAAGCCTGAATTTAGTTTGCTGGCATGGTTTGCCATGTTGTTCAGCGCAGGTATGGGCATCGGATTGATGTTCTTTACAACGGCGGAAACCATTTCTCATGCGTTCATCAGCTCGCCGAATGCGACGCCGGGGTCTGATCAGGCGATACTCGAATCACTTCAATATGCGATGTTTCACTGGGGTCTTCATGGCTGGGGTCTGTACAGCATTGTAGCTCTTGTACTCGCTTACTTTAAATTCCGGGTTGGCGCACCAGGGTTGATCAGTGCTACGCTTGAGCCGTTGTTTGGCAAGAAGATCATGCGGGGTACAGTTGGACATATCGTAGATACGCTTGCGATTTTTGCGACTGTTGTCGGTGTTGCATCCACACTCGGTTTCGGTTCAGCGCAAATTAATAGTGGTTTGACGTATCTGTTCGACGCCCCTAAAACGTTTTGGTTTCAATTAATCATTTTAGTAATCGCGACGGTATTATTTATTGCATCTGCATGGTCGGGTATCGGACGTGGCATCAAATACTTAAGTACGATTAATATTGTCGTTGCATTTTTCCTGTTACTCCTTGTATTTATTGTCGGTCCGTCCATGTACATTTTAAATCTATTTACTACTTCAATCGGTAAATATGCAGGGAACTTCATTGAAATGAGTTTTGAACTTAAACCGTTGAATGGCGATCAGCGTCAGTGGATTAATGAATGGACAATCTTTTATTGGGCATGGTGGATTTCCTGGGCACCGTTTGTAGGCATGTTCATTGCACGTGTTTCAAAAGGCCGGACAATAAGAGAGTTTGTCGCAGGCGTATTACTAGCTCCTACACTTGTAACATTCATCTTCTTTGCCGTTTTTGGCGGTTCGGCATTATATCTAGAGCAAAACGGGATTGCCAAGCTGTCTACATTAATGACAGAAACGGTGACATTCGGCATGTATGAGCATTATCCACTAGGAACGGTCCTGTCCTTAATTACCGTGTTCGTCATTGCCATCTTTTTCGTGACATCTGCTGATTCTGCAACATTTGTACTCGGCATGTTCAGTACGGGTGGACAATTGAATCCTTCGAATGTTGTCAAGATCGTTTGGGGGCTCGCATTATCAGCAATGGCGGCCATTGTCATGTATTCCGGAGGCATTAAAGGCTTTCAAAATATGCTCATCATATCGGCATTGCCTCTCTCCCTTATTATCATTTTAATGGTTGTATCCTTTTATAAAGTCATTCAACAAAAAGAGTGATCGGCGGATTATTCATTAAGTCAATGGAATGAAGCGTGACAACAAACTAGAAAAAAATATAAGGTGGGGTCGTAGTGAATTTATTAAACGTTAGAAGAGGACAATTTGTTTATTATCAAAATAAACTGCATAAGGTGTACTCTGTAAACCCATTCTTCAGGAAGTCTGTGCATCTCATTCGACTTGAAGATATGGAGCAGCAGCTTGTAACGGCAAGAGAGATAACATTGTATAGACCGAAACATTTGGATAGTTTCAGGTTCAATTATCAACGATACACGCTTCATAAAGAAGTGAAAGCAAAAGTCGGTGATTATATTTTGATTATCAATCCTAAACCTGACTCGATTGACCATCACCATCTTCACGCGATTGAAACTGTCTCTTCAATAGAAGCAAACGGCGTGATCAGCAACAGATCCAATGGCATCAGACATAGCGAGTATTGGGTAATGGTGCCGGGGCTGGAAGAGGGTGCAACAATCATTGACCGGGCACAGCCTGATGGGAATGAACCAAATGCGCACGCAAAGGTGGAGGAACATCATCCAATTCCAATTCATATGCCTAAAATCGGCGATGTGTACCAAAAAAACAATAGTGATCCCGTCATACTGGCAATGGTTGTCGCCATAAAAGGAGAGACTGTCTACTTAGGCGGGGATATTGAAGTCCATATAGATAAATTGACGAAAAGTGGTGTGTGGAGTTTACAGACACAGGTGTCTTTATAAGTTATTTCGTGTAACAGCGACAAAAGAATAAGAAGAGGAGGGGAGTCAATCATAGCGGCTTTGATTGGCTCCTTTTTTGTTATGTTGATGTTGTCGTTCGTCTTCATGACAATCATACACTTAGGATTCACCTTGCATTTTCCGTATTTCAACAATCCGTTTCCAAGTTGCTATGTTGAGCTGTGCGAATCCACTAATCCCCGGTGTCGTATTCACCTCAATTAAGATAGGGGTTCCCTCTTGATTGATTCCGAAATCGATTCCGTATTCTCTGCAAGGAAAGGCGGAATCGATTGTTTTTGCTGCTTGGATAGCGATCGCTTGTATTTTTTTTACTGTTTTCATTTGAATATCTAGTTCCGAAATGGTGATTAATTCAGCACCTCTCATGCGATTCACAATCCCGTTTTGTGTAACTGGACCGGTTGCGATATTTCCTAACATCCCGCCAATCACCCATTCATTGTTCAGTTTTTGTACATGGACCCGAATCGCAAAAGGCTGTCCATTTTGGGTGTAGCTTTTGATATCTTCTTGAATAATATAGGGACCGCTTTCTCTGCCTAACTTTATGAAAGGATGAAGTAGATGCTGGATTTCACCGACTCTCGTAACTAATTGTTGTATGGGTGTCCCTTGAATTGTAAATCCATTTACGTGAAATTTTCCGCTGCCTTTTTGAATCTTGAATATGGCTCTGCCCTGGCCCGCAGTGTCATGTTTGACGTAGACAGATTCGTAGCGGTTCAATAAATCATCCAAATTGTTCTCGCTGTATAAGACGGTTTCAGGAATATGTTTAGCGACTACTGGATCTTGCTGTAATAATAAATTTTGTTCCCATTTCCCCAATGTTCTTTTCATGGTTTCTCATCTCCTTCTTCTAAGTCGCCGCCATTGTGACGAATCTTCTTTTCTATTCTATGCATACAGAATAATGGCATCTGGATTTTTTGGAAGGGTTTTATGGGGGATTTCGATTGGGCAAAAGGGGTCCGTGTCACTGTTGGTAAAACGGGAGTTGGAGTTAGTGTCGCCGCTTCATCGCCCGTTTTGAGTAATAAAACAGCAGTGCCAGCCTTTATTTATGGCTTGCACTGCTGTTTTTTTGCACATCTCTTCTTCAATTTAATCCGATAGGAAAGACAAGCGGATAATTGTGCAGTCTCCACATAAGTCCAATTGTTGAAGTCCATGGCGCCTCCAGTGAAAATGCGGGTAATCATCCATCCGGCCATATCAGACAGAGGACTGATTTCATCGAGTCGGTTTACGCTCTTTTTCGTATCGTGAAATTGTCTTCGAGCAAGAGCCAATTTTGCGGGAAGGGATATCCGAGTACCCAGTAACTGATGCCACGAAGTTTATACTCTTTTACCATGTTGAATTTGGCCTGTGCACTTCGGGCATCTTCAAACCACACTTCATGGGTGCGTCCTTCCGCATCGGCGTAACGGAAAAACGGAGATTGAGCTACCGGATCATATTGAATGGCTACTTGATGTTGAATGGCTCGGCGGACAGCTTCTTGCTGACTGAATGTTTCAGCCTCCGATCCCCGGACGAACGGAAGCGTCCAGTCGCGTGCGTAAATTTGAAAGCCGAAAAAGATCTTATCTCTCGGGATGACTGTGACAGCATAGTCAAGAACCCTTTTTATCTGATTGAGAGGTGAAATCGCTTGTGCAGGCCCCTTTCGATAACCCCATTCGTATGTCATCAACACAACAAAATCGACAATCCTACCATGCGCTTCATAATCATGTGCTTCAACGAGCAATCCTTTTTGTTCACTACTCGTTTTCGGTGCAAGAGCTGATGAAACAAAGTATCCCTCTGGATGCAACCGATCGACCGCGAGTTGCAAAAATTGATTGTAATTCTCCCGGTCAGCGGGAAATACATTTTCAAAATCAATGTTTAATCCTTGATACCCTTTCTCTTTCATGACAGCCAGCACATTCGTAATGACCTTTTCCTGAAGTTCTCGACTTGAAAGAACGGTATGGGCAAGGCTGGATCCGGTAGCTGTAGCACTGAAATTTGTTATCGCGATCACGGGCACAATTCGTTCGGCTGCTGCGGATTTAAGCATTTCCGTATCATCGAGGGTCGTTAAGCTACCATCTTCTTTCACACTATAAACAAATGGCATCCAATACGTTAAGTATCGACCTACTTCTTGAATTTCCCTCGCACCTGTTTCGCCGGTATTGAGTGTATAGGCATTCACATCAATGACCGGCTTCGGCACGGTTGATCGGGAAACGGTCGGAATGACAAGAGCCTGACCTATTACTAACGCATTCGGGTTTTCTAATTGGTTCGCTATGACGATTTGATTAATTGTAACACCGTACTGATGGGAAATTTCCCACAAGGAATCACCCTGTCTGACGACATGAATCTGCAATTTACTTCTCTCCTTATAACTCATCTCCTTTAAGGTATTCCAATGGAGCTTGGGGTGTCATCACTTTCGGAGAATTGTGTGGGTGCCTGTGTAAGACACAATTCAGTAAATACACTACAATTGTATAAATGAAATAGTTGAAGCTTGTCTAATCAGTGTTCAAATGGATTTCACTGTATTTTTATTATTATTCATGAATTGTCATAAATGTGCCATGCACAGGCACCGACACAGGCACCCACACAATTCCCACACAATTTACATGGGTTTGCGGAAGCGCTGTATAGTTGTCCTTGGCAGGGAGGAGACTATTCATGTCTTTTCAATTATGAGTGAGTTGAGGTGCGATATGACAATTGTACGAATGGGATTTGTAGCGATGAGCATGGAACTTAAAAATGCGTCCCCGTCTAAAACGATGACGTTTACGCAGTTCCAAAAACAAGAGGACCGTGAAGCGGCAATCCGCAAATTGGAACGGATTGCACTGGAGAATTTGGAGAATACACATCGAATCCTTAAACATAACCACTTTAATGAAGTCCATTTTTATCGTTTCAGCTCCAAGCTGATTCCGTTGGCGGACCATGCAGAGCTTGCCGGATGGGATTATATGCAGCCGCTGAAAGGGAAGCTCGCTGAAATTGGGGGCTTTGTAAAAGAGCATGGGATGAGAGTCGATTTTCATCCGGATCACTTTGTCGTTTTGAATTCCCCGAATCGGGACGTACTGATCAATTCGGTAAAGAACTTAAAGATGCATTACTTGCTGTTAAAAGGAATGAAGATAGATCCCACTCATCGCTGTGTCCTCCATGTCGGCGGCAATTACAAGGACACTGAGAAATCTTTAGAGCGTTTTGTGGAGCAGTGGGGCGATGTTCCGCTGCTCATTCAACGGATGATTATGCTGGAAAATGATGATACATCCTTCACCCTCGAGGATACGCTCTATCTCAGCGAGAAACTGGGTGTTCCGCTTGTGTTTGATTATCACCATCATCTGGCCTTTCATCGCGATAAAACATGGGAAGATAAATGGGACCGCGTAGTCGATACATGGAAGGCGTCCCCTCTGCCAATCAAAATGCATATTTCCAGTCCGAAAAGCGAGGACAAATTCCGTCACCATTCGGATTACGTGGATGTGCACATGTTTTTCAGGTTTCTACATGAAATCAGGGGTTCCGTCCGGCAAATTGATTGTATGATCGAGGCAAAACAGAAGGACGAAGCTCTTTTTACGTTAATCAAACAGATCAAAGACAGGGCAAACGTTGAAATGATAGACGGCTCGTCTTTTTATTTGAAGTAAAAATGTTTTTGGCAAAGGTTCATCTGCTGCCAAATGCATTTTAAATGTAAAACTACCTGCACGGGGGTCATCCCTCATGCAGGTAGTTGTTTTTGTTAGGAAGGGATCGGGTGGGAAGATTCAGCGGACGTAATCGTTTCCCTGCTTGTCAGCACCTTCTTCAGTTTCTCCTGATCTACTTCATAGCCTATTCCATCACCTGTCGGGACAAAAATGATTCCGTGGTCCATTGTTATTTCTGGAGTGACAATGTCTTCTTCCCAGTAGTGGGAGGAGGGCGCCGTGTCTCCCGGTATCGTGAAGTTCTGGAGAGTCGTTAGTTGGATGTTATGCGCACGTCCTACGCCTGTTTCGAGCATGCCGCCGCACCAGACGGGAATATCGTTTGCTTTGCACAGGTCGTGGATCCGTTTCGACTCCGTCAGTCCGCCGACCCGTCCGATCTTAATATTGATGATTTTACAGCTGCCGAGCTCAATCGCCTTTCGTGTGTCTTCCAATGAATGAATGCTTTCGTCCAGACAGATCGGCGTACTGATTTGTTTCTGCAAAGTGGCATGATCAATGATGTCGTCATGGGCGAGCGGCTGCTCAATCATGATCAGGTTGTATTGATCTAATTTTTTCAATCGATCGGTATCAGCCAGTGTATAGGCGGAATTGGCGTCTGCCATAAGTGGAATATCGGGAAACGCTTCGCGGACTGCTGCAATATAATCAAGATCAGCGCCGGGCTTGATTTTCACTTTGATTTTGCGGAAGCCCTCATCTACATACTGGCGGACCTTCTCGACCAGCGCGTCCGGGTCTTTCTGGATTCCGATGCTTTTCCCGACCTCTATTTCATTCTTTGTTCCACCAAGAAGTTCAGCGATGGACTTCCCGTTTTTCTTTGCAAAAACATCCCATATAGCTGTTTCAATAGCGGATTTTGCAATGTTATTACGACGGACGAATTGCAGCATGTCATGTACGTCTTCAGCATGCTTGATTTCCTTGTGAATCAAGCGGGGGATGAGAAATTCCTTCAGCATATACACAGTCGTCGCTGTTGTTTCCTCGTTGTAATAGGGCTCGTTGCTCGTTACGGTTTCTCCCCAACCTGACATCCCGGATTCGTCGATCACTTCCACTAAGCAGACATCCTTATGTTGCATCGTACCAAAGCTTGTCGTGAACGGTGCAGTGAGAGAGACGTTGATATGATGGAGAACAACTTCTTTTATCGTTATGGATTTCATCATTCATTTTTCCCCTTTCGAATGTAATTCCAGAATCTTCAAGAGTACGTCGATGCCGTTGAACATGGCGTCCCGTTCAAATGTCATGTTCGGATGGTGTAATCCGGGCTTTAAATCGCATCCAAGTCCGACCATCGTTGCTTTCAAGTGCGGTTTCTTGATCGTATAAAAATGAAAATCATCACCGCCCGGCGTACTGATCGGATCTGTCGTGTTTTCTTCACCTAATACGGCCGCTATCGCGCTTCTTGCCATCGCTTCCGCTTCCGGATGAACTACAGCCGCGGCGATGCCATACTCCTCAGTAATAGTGATCGTTGCATTGAATAGTGAACGGGCCGAGTCGAGAACATCGTGCACCCTCTTCACGAGAATATCCATCGCTTCGTTCTGCTGCGCACGCAAATCGACTGCAAGTGTGGCGCTTCCCGGTATGATGTTCGTGCTCCTGCCGCCTGCTTGAAAGCGGGTCACTTTGGCGGAGTGGGGAATATTCGGGTCGAGATGGATCGTATGAATGGCATTCACGATATAGGTACCGATCTCAACTGCGTTGCGGGTAAGATGTGGACGGGCTCCGTGCGCATCATCTCCGCGGATTTCGAATGCAATGGTCCCTGTCGCACCATGAACAATTGCAGGAGCGGCTTTGCCATTTTCAGTCTCCTGGAACGGCCGCAGATGGATGCCGTAATAGAAATCGACATTGTCGACGACTCCTTTCTCCACAAGTTTCAGTGCCCCTGCGCCAACTTCTTCAGCCGGCTGGAAGATGAACCGGATGCCGATTTGATTCAAAATGTCCTTTCTGTCTTTCACACGTTGCAACACTCCAAGCACCATTGTCATATGGGCGTCGTGGCCGCATGAATGATTTGCTTTCATTTCTCCATCGACTTCCTGCCACAATGCGTCCATATCCGCTCGGAGTGCAATGATCGGCACGTCCCCTGAGAAGTTTCCGATATCGCCGACGACACCCGTGCAGTCGTCAAACACAGTCACAGTGCAGCCTGCTTCTTCCAACTTCTCTCTAATAAAAGCGGTCGTATTCACTTCTTCCCAGCTCAGCTCCGGATTTGCATGCAAATGATTGAATGTCTCCATTACCAGTTCCTTTGTTGCATTGCTCATACTAAATCCCCCTTTAGTTCATTGGATGTAATAATTATTCGTCGGATTAATGAGATCCAACTTATCGATTCGGTGCGCAATATGAAGCAGAAGGCTATTCAACACCGAAAATGTGACCGGCCCTTTTTCCAACACGGATCGCTGGGCGAACGGTATGACGAGCGCATGGTCGGCATATTCCACAACCGGCGAAGAGCGGGAATCGGTGATGACGATGACTTGATTGCCTTTATCCCGAGCTTCCTCCGCTAACCGAATTGTGCCGAGTGCATACCGGTAGTACGAAAAAATGACAACACATTGGCCGCTTCCTTGCTTCGAGATGCCGATATCCGTTTCGGGACGGTAAAGCTGCGTGTTGCCGAGGAGCTTGTTCAGAAGAACCGCAAACCAATGGGCATACGCGAAAGATTGGTAGTAGCCGACCACTTGGATATTCTCTGCCTTCTGTAAAGAGTCCACGATGTTCTCTGCTATCACCCAGTCCAAATGATCGACGATCTGGTTGATGTTATTGCTGTCGCTTTCCATGATGCGACGGAACGGATGCTTGTCTTCAGAAGACACCTTCCCGGGGGGCTTGATAGTCAAGAGGTCGCGCTTGACGTCCGCCTGTAGTGAGCCGAATCCGTCATAGCCGATCGCTTTGGAAAAGCGTACAACCATCGTTTCGCTTACATCGAGCACATGGGCAATTTTCTTTGCGGGATGCGTGGCGAACAGGATAGGGTTTGTCAGCAATACTTCAGCGACCTTCTTTAGTCCCGGAGTCAGATTTTCGTACTCGTTTTTCGTCTTGTCGTAGTATGTCATGCCTACACCAGTCTTTCTTTTGTAATAAATCATATAATTTAGTGTTGTCAAAATAAATTATATGATTTATCATGTGAATAGTCAACGGAATAAAAAGATAATTCAGGAAGGAGTGGCAGCATGAAGAAGAAAAAGAAGATAACGTTAGGCATACCGGATGCATATGTAATCTTATTCATGATACTTGTCCTTATGGCAGTCTTGACGTACATAATCCCTGCAGGTGAATTTCAGAGGGAAGAGGTTGATGGCGTTACCGTCGTCGTTCCGGGAAGCTATGAGAAGATTGAGTCATCAGCTGTCAGCCCGATGGATGTTTTTCTGGCAATCCAAGATGGAATGATCGCTTCGGCGCCGTTGATTTTCTTAGTGTTAATTATCGGGGGCTCTTTTGCAGTCATTGAGTCGACGGGAGCAATTGATGCGCTCATATTAAAAACGATCGAGAAAACGAAGAACAAGGAAATTGTCTTAATTACGATTGTCATGGTCTTGTTCTCGATATTTGGTACGCTCGGCATTATTGTAAATGCGGTAATCGCCTTTATCCCAATCGGCATTATTTTAGCGCGTTCGATGAAGCTGGACGCAATCGTCGGGGTGTCAATCATCTACCTCGGTGCTTACGCAGGCTTTAATACCGCATTTCTAGATCCATTGACGACAGGGACGGCGCAGCAAATTGCGCAATTGCCCCTCTTCTCAGGGATCGGCTACCGGGTAATTATCTATATTGCCGTCTTGATTTCGACAATTCTGTACGTCGCATGGTATGTGAAGCGGATTAAAAAGGATCCGGCGAAGAGTGTACTTGGGGACAATCCGTTTCCGAAGTTGGAAGAGCAGAATGAATTGAATGAAGAAGTGCAAATAACAGGTACACATAAGCTCGTTCTGCTATGGCTTGTACTAGGCATTGCACTGTATGTATTCGGCGTATTCAGGTACGAATGGAGTCTTAATCAAATGGCCGCCATTTTCATTATCATTGCAGTCGGAACAGCGGTTATCGGCCGGTTGACACCGAATCGCCTTGTAAAAGAATTTTTTGAAGGGGCAAAGGGACTTGTCTACGGAGCGATGATCATAGGGATGGCCCGCTCAATTGTAGTCGTTCTCGAGAATGGGAAAATCCTCGATACGATCGTTCAAGGGATGGCCAATGTAATGACTCCTTTCACTAGCGTGAGTGGCGCAATTGTCATGTTTATCGCCAACGAATTGTTCAATATCCTCGTTTCGTCAGGAAGTGGACAAGCAGTCATCGTCATGCCGATCATGACACCGCTTGCGGATTTGATGGAAATTCCGAGACAAGTGGCAGTGCAGGCGTACAAAATGGGAGACGGCTTTACAAATGTCATTACGCCTACATCCGGCATCTTGATGGCGAACTTGGCCATTGCGGGGATAGCTTGGACGAAATGGATCCGCTTCGTATTCCCGCTCTTGCTCATCTGGACAGTGCTCGGCATAATCTTCCTCTCAATCGGAGTCATTATGGATTGGGGTCCGTTTTAAGAAATCAAATGCAGGTGCCTGATGATTGTCATAAGTGCACAATGTACGGGCGCCTGCTATGCATGGTATAAGACGATTTCAATATCATTATTGAAATAAGAATCGTACTATTTGCTATTTCATCATATGTCTGTTAATCTAAGGAAGAGTTATTTTTGTTCTTTTTTGAGAATAGATTTTGTTATTCGTCTAAAGCATTTGAACAAAGATAGTAACATATTGTGTGGATATCCACACATAGGAGGCAATAACTATGGAACAAGGTACAGTTAAGTGGTTTAACGCAGAAAAAGGTTTTGGATTCATCGAGCGTGAAGGTGGAGAAGACGTATTCGTACACTTCTCAGCAATTCAAAGCGACGGTTTCAAATCTTTAGACGAAGGTCAAAGCGTAACATTTGAAATTGAACAAGGACAACGTGGCCTACAAGCTACAAACGTTCAAAAAGCTTAATGATTGCATGAAAAAGACCCTACCATGTAGGGTCTTTTTTTGGTGTGCCCAGCATGGGCGTAGTCTATAGGGTGCAAGTCCCGAACCGCGAAGGCAGAAGTAGCGGTTAGCCTAACGCAAGGGTGTCCATGGTGACGTGGAATCTGAAGGAAGCGGGCGGCA
>NZ_JAMBOI010000075.1 GCF_023715535.1 Sporosarcina luteola
ATCCCTCAAAGAAGATGAGGTGGATAGGTCCGGGGTGGAAGCGTGGCGACACGTGCAGCTGACGGATACTAATCGATCGAGGACTTAACCTTAAGTTACTTTAGTACGGTTGAACTTGAAGTTCAGCGACAATGTTGGTTTTATCCGGTTTTGAACGAACAAGCATCGTTCAGTTGTCTGGTGATGACGGCGAAGAGGTCACACCCGTTCCCATACCGAACACGGAAGTTAAGCTCTTCAGCGCTGATGGTAGTAGGGGGCTTC
>NZ_JAMBOI010000076.1 GCF_023715535.1 Sporosarcina luteola
GGAACGTATTCACCGTGGCATGCTGATCCACGATTACTAGCGATTCCGGCTTCATGCAGGCGAGTTGCAGCCTGCAATCCGAACTGGGAACGATTTTATGGGATTGGCTCCCCCTCGCGGGTTTGCAGCCCTTTGTATCGTCCATTGTAGCACGTGTGTAGCCCAGGTCATAAGGGGCATGATGATTTGACGTCATCCCCACCTTCCTCCGGTTTGTCACCGGCAGTCACCTTAGAGTGCCCAACTGAATGCTGG
>NZ_JAMBOI010000077.1 GCF_023715535.1 Sporosarcina luteola
AAACCAGGAAGCTTGCTTCCTGGGGTTGTAGGACACTCTATACGGAGTTACAAAGGAACGGATTAGACGAAGCAGCCTGGAAAGGTTCGCCATAGCGGGTAATAGCCCCGTAGTCGAAAGTCCGTTCCCTCCAGAGTGGATCCTGAGTACGGCGGAACACGTGAAATTCCGTCGGAATCCGGGAGGACCATCTCCCAAGGCTAAATACTCTCTAGTGACCGATAGTGAACCAGTACCGTGAGGGAAAGGTGAAAA
>NZ_JAMBOI010000078.1 GCF_023715535.1 Sporosarcina luteola
AAGGACTGCGCCAATTAACCTGAAGGCGGACTGGGTATTCGGGAAGATCCGGATCACCCTTTCACGCCTGCGAATCTCTTCATTTAGCCTCTCCACGCCATTGGTGCTTCGAATGGATTTTCGGTGTAAAATGGGGAAATTCATATATTGGATTGAATCCTCGAAGCCTTCATCGAGTATCTTCAACGCTTTTTGGTACTTGGGATTTTCCTCATACTTTTCAAAGAACAGATCTTTCAGGTTTCGCAGAGTGTC
>NZ_JAMBOI010000079.1 GCF_023715535.1 Sporosarcina luteola
CCATCTCTTCCGCGGCAAATATGCTTTTCAGTAGGCTGATTGCCTCCTGATTGTCTTTCTTCGGCATGACGTCAACGATATTGCGTTTGAAGTGGACATTGCACCGTTGCCAGGATGTTCCCACAAAATCTTGTTGAATCGCCTTTTTAAGACCTTCATGGGCATCGGAGACGACTAGTTTCGGCGATTGTAGACCTCTTGAAATTAGGTGTTGGATAAAGGCAGACCAGCTTTTGAAGCTTTCGTTGTGATCGA
>NZ_JAMBOI010000080.1 GCF_023715535.1 Sporosarcina luteola
ACAACCCCAGGAAGCAAGCTTCCTGGTTTGGGCTCTTCCCGTTTCGCTCGCCGCTACTAAGGGAATCGATGTTTCTTTCTCTTCCTCCGGGTACTTAGATGTTTCAGTTCTCCGGGTGTGCCTCGTTTACGCTATGTATTCACGTAAACGTACTGCCCCATTAAAGGCAGTGGGTTTCCCCATTCGGAAATCTTCGGATCACAGCTTACTTACAGCTCCCCGAAGCATATCGGTGTTAGTGCCGTCCTTCATAGG
>NZ_JAMBOI010000081.1 GCF_023715535.1 Sporosarcina luteola
TGAAGTGGACATTGCACCGTTGCCAGGATGTTCCCACAAAGTCTTGTTGAATCGCCTTTTTAAGACCTTCATGGGCATCGGAGACGACTAGTTTCGGCGATTGTAGACCTCTTGAAATTAGGTGTTGAATAAAGGCAGACCAGCTTTTGAAGCTTTCGTTGTGATCGACTTTCAAGCCAAGGATTTCCCGGCGACCCTCTTTGTCAATTCCAAGAGCGAGGTATACAGCCTTGGAGACGACACGGTTGTCCTCCC
>NZ_JAMBOI010000082.1 GCF_023715535.1 Sporosarcina luteola
AGGAAAATCCCAAGTACCAAAAAGCGTTGAAGATACTCGATGAAGGCTTCGAGGATTCAATCCAATATATGAATTTCCCCATTTTACACCGAAAATCCATTCGAAGCACCAATGGCGTGGAGAGGCTGAATGAAGAGATTCGCAGGCGTGAAAGGGTGATCCGGATCTTCCCGAATACCCAGTCCGCCTTCAGGTTAATTGGCGCAGTCCTTATCAGTTATGTTGAAACAACTAAACACTGGAACAAGAGATTGT
>NZ_JAMBOI010000083.1 GCF_023715535.1 Sporosarcina luteola
GTTCTTCCATGCGGAAGAACCGATTATTCGGTATTAGCCCCGGTTTCCCGGAGTTATCCCCATCTGCAGGGCAGGTTGCCCACGTGTTACTCACCCGTCCGCCGCTGAAATCAGGGAGCAAGCTCCCATCAATCCGCTCGACTTGCATGTATTAGGCACGCCGCCAGCGTTCGTCCTGAGCCAGGATCAAACTCTCCATAATAGAGAAATTCGAGTAGCTCGAGTTTCTTGCTGGCATCAATTAAGATGTCAATT
>NZ_JAMBOI010000084.1 GCF_023715535.1 Sporosarcina luteola
AAATGGGGAAATTCATATATTGGATTGAATCCTCGAAGCCTTCATCGAGTATCTTCAACGCTTTTTGGTACTTGGGATTTTCCTCATACTTTTCAAAGAACAGATCTTTCAGGTTTCGCAGAGTGTCCATCTCTTCCGCGGCAAATATGCTTTTCAGTAGGCTGATTGCCTCCTGATTGTCTTTCTTCGGCATGACGTCAACGATATTGCGTTTGAAGTGGACATTGCACCGTTGCCAGGATGTTCCCACAAA
>NZ_JAMBOI010000008.1 GCF_023715535.1 Sporosarcina luteola
TGTATTAGGCACGCCGCCAGCGTTCGTCCTGAGCCAGGATCAAACTCTCCATAATAGAGAAATTCGAGTAGCTCGAGTTTCTTGCTGGCATCAATTAAGATGTCAATTTGAATCCGAAGATTCGTTTATTCTTTTCACCGACGAGGTCGGCTCCAGAACTTTATTTGTTGACGTTTTGCTGTTCAGTTTTCAAGGTTCATTGTTTCGCCGTCTTTCACAGCGACTTCTCTATCATAACACACTGTCACTCTCGAGTCAACAACTTTTTCAAATCTTTTTTCGAAGATGTTGTTGTCGTTGTTGTCTCTTAAGGACAAGTAATACTATACCTCATAACCAAATATAAAATCAAGCCTTTTTTAAAAAGAATTTATCACGGATCTTTTTCACATCGATAATAAACAACAGAATGCCAGCTATGACAACGATTCCACCGGTTATTTGAGCTGCAGAAAGCTTCTCATGGAGAATATAGAATGCAAGAAGAGAAGCGCCTACCGGTTCAAAAAGAATGGCGATTGAGATGACGTTAGTACTCACCCACTTAACTGCCCAATTGAATAACGAGTGCCCTAGCAGATTGGGTATGAGTGCGAGCATGAAGAACCAGAACCAATTTGAAGTTGAATGCGGACCGAATGACTCCCCTTTTATCAGAACATAAAAAAAGAGTGTAACTGTACTGATTGAGTATAGAAGAAACGTATACGTAATAAGAGACAGCCGTTTACGCACTTCTTGTCCGAAGAGCAAATACGCAGTAATAAGCGCACAGGCGGCTAAGGCAAGCATATCACCGAAAAAAGCGGTTCCGCTTAATTGGAAGTCACTCCAACTGATGATGACACTGCCGGCGATTGCAATTACTGCCGACAAGATCGTTTTAAACGACAGCTTTTCTTTAAAGAAGAAATATGTGCCGACAAATGCAAAGATCGGCTGCAACGTAACGAGTACGGTTGAGCTTGCAACAGATGTGTAATTCAACGATTCGAACCATAGAATGAAATGAAAGGCCAGAAATACTCCGGCGACTGCCGAAAAGATCCAGTCTTTTTTCGTCAGAAGAAAAACTTCCTTCCTATATTTTGCAAGGAATAACGGAAGCATGAGAACAACCGTGAACAACATACGATAGAAGGCTATGACTCCGGCATCAGCAGTTGCTAGTTTTACGAAGATTGCTGAGAGCGCCACGGATATGACGCCGATGATAATCGGGATATAAGGGTGAATAGTAGGTTTTTCCAAGATGCACACTTCTCTTTCAAAGGGAGTACAGGTTAGTTTGTAACCTTTTTGGGCTAAAGACAATATAAAGAGTATAGCATATCTACGTCAAGATGATGATAGTGGGGGGAAAGGTCAATGGAATGGATCATCAATAATTCAATGTATCCGGAGGTATTGATTAAAATCGCAATTGCTCTAGGTTTAAGTTTAATTATCGGAGTAGAGAGGGAAATTAAGAAGAAGCCAATCGGTTTAAAAACGAGCGCAGTCATCTCGACCTTCAGTTGCCTATTGACGATTGTCTCAATAGAAGCAGCTTATCTAGTTCCTGCTAGGAATGATATTAATGTGACGATGGATCCGTTGCGACTTGCTGCACAAATCGTAAGCGGGATTGGATTCCTCGGTGCAGGTGCTATTTTAAGAAGAGATAACGATAATATTACGGGTCTAACGACAGCTGCAATGATATGGGGAGCAGCAAGCATCGGAATTGCAGTCGGCGCAGGCTTTTACATCGAAGCTGCATTTGCTGTAGTGAGCATACTCTTTGTTATTGAGGTGATTGCACCTCTTCTAGCCAAGTTCGGCCCAAAAAGAATCCGATCGAAGGAGGCAGCATGCATTGTCGTCGTGTCGGATAAAAGTAAAATCGATGACCTCATCGGGATTTTGAATGCCGAAAATATGAAAGTAGAAAACCTGCGTATCCGCAAATTGCACTCTGACACTAAACCTTCAGTGCATGAAGTCGATTTTCGTCTAAACGCTCTCCCCAGAAAGGGAACTACACAATTATACACCGAACTGACCGAGCTCCCTTATATTGAATCGGTCGAAATAGAAATCTTTCCTTAATGGAGGCTTATGTATATGAGAGATATTTTAAGACTACTGAAGGATGGCAATAAGCCATCACTGCTGGCAGGCACAGTCAACGCCGGTATTGCCATCCTTAAAGCAATCGCCTATATGTTAACTGGAAACGTAGCGATGTTTGCGGAAATGCTGCACTCCTTGGGAGATGCGGCAAATCAATTCTTTGTATATATCGGTTCCGCCTTGTCCAAGAAGGCGCCAACCCCGAAATTCCCGAATGGCTTCGGCAGGGTTGTCAATCTTGTCTGTTTGGGTGCCGTCATCATCGTCGGCATCATGTCATATGAAGCAGTGAAGGAAGGCTGGCATCATATATTGAATCCGGCCGAAACAAAAGGACTCGTTATCAATTTAAGTGTCCTCGGCTTGGCCACTTTACTGGAGTTCTTCGTCCTATTGAAGGCTTCCAAGGAGATTGCGCATGAGACCGGGAATGAACTATCCGGAATGAAAGCATTCACCTTCAGCTTAACTCATTTGAATAAAGCCAAGCCCGCTACTAAATTGGTCTTCATGGAAGACATGGTTGCAACTATAGGCGGTTTATTGGCATTCATGGCGGTCTTGATTGCCCATTTCGTTGGATTCCTTCAAGCAGAAGGGATTGCATCCGTGATGATTGGAATTATGATGTTTTACGTCGTCGGCAGGGTGTTCCTAGAGAATGCCAGAGGGGCAATCGGCGAGACCGATGAAGAGATGTTGAACCATATTGCGCAAATTATTGCTGAGGATCCCGATATAAAGGATATCCAAAAAGTCGAAGTAATTAAAGAAGGTGAATACCTTCATGTCGAAGTGATTGCCGAGGTGGATCCTACAGAAACTGTCGCATATATCGATGATGTAAGGGACAGGCTAATGGCTTTAGTGCTGAAGCAGAAAGGCGTGCGGGAGGCATTGATATCTTTCGATGAAGACGACGGCATCAAAACTTGGCAAGGGGTGAACGAGACAACTATGTCTGAAGAGACACGAAGGAAACTGCCGGAAATCAAAAAGCAGAGGGTGGAATGAATAAATTCCCCCTCTGCCTTCTTTCATTATAACGAAGCCACCAATATGGACTTCACTTCTTCCTCACTCAATTGCGCGTATCTGCCTAGAGGTCCATTGATTGCAGCCTTCTTCGCCATGATGTCGATCTTTGAGTCATCGATGCCGTAATATGCTAATCTTTCCGGCGCACCAATAGCTGTCCAATACGCCCTCAGTTTGTCAATCCCCTCATTCGCAATAACCTCATCCGTTTTACCCTCTGGATCCACTCCAAATACTTTGACGGCCAATTTTGCATAACGAGCCGGATTCATCTTTAGCGTATGCCTCATCCAGTGTGGGAATAGAATTGCCAATCCTCCCGCGTGAGGAATATCGTAAACTGCTGACACGGCATGTTCGATATCATGCGTCCCCCAGTCACCGCCATTGTTCCCCATACCTAAGAAGCCATTTAATCCCCAAGTTCCGCCTAATAGGATTGTTTCACGCAACTCATAGTTCTGCAGGTCATCAACGAGTTCTTCACCTGCGGCCATGATTGCGCGCAAAGCCCCTTCACATAACTCATCCTGAAGCGGTGTATTCGTTGCACTATGGAAATACTGCTCAAAGATGTGTGACATCATGTCAACAATGCCGTAAACGGTTTGGTCTTTTGGCAATGAAAGCGTGTAAGTCGGATCGAGTATAGAGAATTTTGGGAAGTTGAATGGTCCTCCCCACCCGTACTTTTCTTCTGTTTCTTCATTTGTTATAACGGAGCCTGCATTCATTTCAGAACCAGTTGCCGCCAACGTCAAAATCGTCCCAAACGGAATTGCATCTTTTGGTGAATCTTTTTTAATGACAAAATCCCACGGGTCACCGTCATATTTTGCAGCTGTCGCAATTAACTTTGTACAGTCAATGACAGAACCACCTCCGACCGCCAATATAAAATCAATATTATGCTCTTTACAAATGGCTGCCCCTTTTCTAGCTGTGCTGACACGCGGATTCGGCTCCACGCCCGCAAGTTCAAACACTTCCTTTTGTTCTTCCTTCAGGATTTCCATCAACTCATCGTAAAGACCATTCCTCTTTATGCTCCCTCCACCATAGACAACGAGGATCCTATTGCCATAAGCAGATAATTCCTTCGCGAGCTTTGTAATGGAGTTTTTACCAAAAATCAATTTAACAGGGTTTTGAAAAACAAATTCCTTCATATAAACAACCTCCTATTTCTACTGTATATTATCCAAGAATGAATTAAGCGATGCAAGTATGGATCGGTTTGACTTGGGAATCCTATCCTTAGGAGGTGATATTTTGGTTCAAAAATTAGCGCTGGCCATTACTATTATAGGTGCATTGAATTGGGGGGTCGTCGGTCTGTTCAGCTTTGATGTCGTTGCCCAATTTGCCGATGGACACGCTCAACCGTTTGCACGTTTCTTTTATATTGTCGTCGGTATTTCTGGACTCATTTCTTTAGGATTGCTTTTTGATACATTGCGAGAGAATGAGGTGGAACACGTCGCTGTTGCGGAGCCGGAAGAAATATAAAAAAGCATCTCCCGTTTAACCAGGAGATGCTTTCTTATATCTAGCTTTTGTTATCATCCAGCTCCGAGCGCCAGAGGCTCGGGGTCATAAGTCAAATCTGCTCTGTGGCAAAGAACGCCACGCCGCATCTTCGCCTCTAGGCAGGCGCCCTACGCTATTGTTTATGCCCAACCACGGAATCTTGATGCTTCTGCAGTTTTGCGGATTCCGATCATATATGCAGCTAGACGCATGTCTATATTTCTTGTTGATGCAACATTATAAACGTTTTCGAACGCGTCAACCATTTTCTTCGTCATTTTTTCGCGAACTTCTTCTTCTGTCCAGTAATAACCCATATTGTTCTGAACCCATTCGAAGTAGGAAACTGTTACGCCGCCAGCACTTGCTAGAACGTCAGGCACAAGGAGGATCCCTCGATCTGTAAGAATTTTCGTAGCTTCAGATGTCGTTGGACCATTTGCAGCTTCAACAACGATTGTCGCCTTAATATCATGAGCGTTCTTTTCGGTAATTTGATTTTCAATAGCTGCTGGAACGAGGATATCACAATCCAATTCCAATAGTTCACTATTCGTGATCGTGTTGTCGAAAAGTGTTGTAACCGTTCCGAAGCTATCCCGACGATCCAATAGATAGTCGATGTCCAAGCCATTCGGATCATGAAGTGCGCCGTACGCATCGGAAATACCGATAACTTTTGCCCCAGCATCATGAAGGAATTTGGATAGGAAGCTTCCTGCGTTTCCGAATCCTTGGATGACAATCCGTGCACCTTTCATATCGATTCCACGTTTTTTCGCCGCTTCGTTAATAATGATCGTTACACCTTCAGCTGTTGCACGGTCACGTCCTTGAGAACCGCCAAGAACAATCGGCTTGCCTGTAATGAAACCAGGAGAGTTGAATTCATCGATTCTACTATATTCATCCATCATCCAAGCCATAATTTGAGCATTCGTGAAAACGTCCGGTGCTGGAATATCCTTAGTCGGTCCCATCACCTGGCTCAACGCGCGTACATAACCACGGCTCAAACGCTCCAGTTCACCCATGGACATTTCTCTCGGGTCGCAGATGATTCCACCTTTACCGCCGCCATATGGCAAATCGACAATTCCTGCTTTCAATGTCATCCACATTGACAACGCTCGTACTTCATCAGCAGTTACTCCAGGATGGAAACGGACGCCGCCTTTCGTTGGACCGACCGCATCATTATGTTGACCGCGGAAACCAGTGAATACTTTCACTTTCCCATCATCCATGCGGACAGGAATTCTAACCTCCACCATACGGATTGGTTCTTTCAGAAGATCGTACATTCCTTCATCATAGCCTAGTTTATCAAGTGCTTCCTTAATGACAACTTGTGTAGACGTAAACAGATTCAGGTTTTCAGTCATGTAAAAGTTCGCCTCTTTGATTTCATAATGTATTTTTCTACCGCACATATTGTACCATACACCGGGAGAATTTTGGGTAAAACTTATTTAACTTGCAAAAACTTTATTTATTTTTTCCAATGCCCAATCAAGTTCTTCTTTTGAGATGATTAAAGGCGGTGCGAAACGAATGACAGTATCGTGCGTCTCTTTGCACAGCAACCCGAGTTCCTTCAGTTGTTCGCAATAAGGACGTGCTGCTTCCGTCAGTTCGACACCGATGAACAGACCTCGTCCTCGTACTTCCTTGATCGACGGATGGTTGATTTTCTTTAATTGTTCAATGAAGTAATTTCCGAGTTCAAGTGATTTGTCTGCTAGATTCTCATCCTGCAAAACTTCCAAAGAAGCGATTGAGACAGCACACGCCATTGGATTTCCACCGAATGTCGAGCCGTGGGAACCTGGATTGAACACTCCGAGGATATCTTTATTCGCTGCGACGCAAGAAATCGGGAACACTCCGCCGCCTAATGCTTTCCCTAGAATATACATATCTGGTTCGAAGCCTTCCCACTCACAAGCAAACATTTTACCTGTACGGCAAAGACCTGCCTGGATTTCATCGGCAATAAATAGGACGTTATGTTTTTTACAAAGTTCGTAAGCTGCCTTCATATAGCCCGCAGGTGGAATGAGAATACCCGCTTCCCCTTGGATCGGCTCGATGATGAATGCTGCTGTATTCGGAGTGATCGCTTCTTCCAATGCTTTCAAATCACCGAAATCCACCAATTTGATGCCTGGAAGCATCGGACCGAAACCGCGCTTATATTCCGCTTCGGATGAGAGGGAGACCGCCGTCATTGTGCGCCCGTGGAAATTCCCGTTGCAACCGATGATCTCAGCCTTGTTCTCCTCAACGCCTTTAACATCATACGCCCAGCGACGAGCCGCTTTAATAGCTGTTTCAACAGCCTCCGCCCCAGTATTCATCGGCAATGTCATGTCTTTCCCAGATAGTTTGCATATCAATTCATACCACGGGCCAAGTTGGTCGTTGTGGAATGCGCGTGAAGTCAACGTTACCTTATCCGCCTGATCCTTCAATGCCTGGATGATTCTCGGGTGGCGGTGTCCTTGGTTCACTGCTGAATACGCGGAAAGCATATCCATGTATTTATTCCCCTCGGGATCCTTGACCCAAACACCTTCTGCTTCAGAAATAACGATTGGCAGTGGATGGTAGTTGTTCGCCCCGTATTTATTCGTTTGTGAAATGATCTTTTCAGAAACCGACATGTATTTCCCCTCCCCATTTGTATGTATAGCTGGAAGCAGTTCAGGGAACTGCTTCCTATTTAATTATAGTGTTTCCGATGTTGTCTTCCCTTGCATGTGTAATTGCAAGTAGTCTGGGCCGCCCGCTTTGGAGTCGGTTCCGGACATATTGAATCCGCCGAATGGCTGGTAGCCTACGATAGCGCCCGTACAGCCGCGGTTAAAGTACAAGTTTCCTACGTGGAAATCTTGACGTGCCTGTTCGATATGCTCACGGTTGTTCGTGATGACTGCGCCAGTTAAGCCATAGTCCGTATTGTTCGCGATCTCAATTGCTTCGTCGAAGCTTTTCGCTTTAGTAATGGCAACGACAGGTCCAAAAATCTCTTCCTGCATAATGCGCGCTTTTGGATCGACGTCTGCAAATACAGTCGGTGCGACGAAGAAGCCTTTCGAGCTGTCCCCTTCTCCACCTGCAACGAGGCGTCCTTCTTCTTTTCCGATTTCAATGTAGCTCATGATTTTATCAAATGAAGCCTGGTCGATAACCGGTCCAGCGAAATTCGATTGTTTCGTAGGATCTCCGTACGTCAATTCTTTCGTTAATTCTTCAACGCGTGCCACCACTTGATCATATACTTCTTCATGGATGACTGCACGTGAACATGCAGAACATTTCTGTCCGCTGAAACCGAATGCTGACTTGACGATGGATTGAGCCGCCAATTCAAGATCTGCATTGTTGTCTACAACGATTGTATCTTTACCGCCCATTTCAGCGATTACACGTTTCAACCAGATTTGGCCTTCGTTCACTTTTGCAGCACGCTCGTAAATACGTGTTCCGATTTCACGTGAACCTGTGAAGGAGACAAAACGTGTTCTTGGATGGTCAACGAGGTAGTCGCCGACTTCAGCTCCTGAACCCGGGATGTAGTTGACAACTCCAGCAGGCATTCCCGCTTCTTCGAGCACTTCCATGAATTTATATGCAACGACAGTTGTTGTGGAGGCAGGCTTCAATAGAACCGTGTTTCCTGTAACCAATGCAGCTACAGTTGTACCTGCCATAATTGCCAATGCGAAGTTCCAAGGCGAAATAACAACACCGACTCCTAGAGGGATGTAATCGAAGCGGTTGAATTCGCCAGGACGGCTTTCAACTGGCATGCCATTTTTCAATGTAAGCATTTGACGCCCGTAGTATTCCAAGAAGTCTATCGCTTCAGCAGTATCTGCATCCGCCTCGTTCCATGGCTTACCCGCTTCCTTTGTCAAAAGCGCTGAAAACTCATGTTTACGACGACGAATAATCGCCGCGGCTTTGAACAATACATCCGCACGGAATTCCGGCTTCACTTTGCTCCAAGTTTTGAACGTTTCGTCAGCAACGTTCATCGCTTTTTCAGCAAGATCTCGGCTCGCCTTTGAAACGCGTCCGATCACTTCTTCTTTATTGGCAGGGTTCGTCGAAACGAGTTTGTCTTCTGTCATTATGCGTTCGCCGCCGATGATTAACGGGTAGTCTTGTCCTAGATAGCCATCGACGGTTTTCAATGCTTCCTCATATGCTTTTTTGTTTTCAGCTAGTGTAAAGTCTGTGAATGGTTCGTGTTTGTATGGGATCATGTTACTCCTCCTCAGTTAGTTAGCCGCAAAATATATTTGCATTTAATCGATAGTTCCATATATAATAATGCAAGAGATTGTTGCATAATTCAAGTGTTTTTGTTTATTTTGCAAAAATAACGTAAACGGACGGTGTTGATTCGTGAATAAAACAGAAAAGAACCTTTTTCCCTTATATGAATTCGCAGTGAATCGAGCCGGTGTCGGTATCCATGCAGTGGATCGTTCCGGCAGAACCGTTATCTATAACGATAAGATGAAAGCGATAGAAGGGTTGGAGCTTGAAGAAGTCGGCGACCGCTCCATCTTGGAACTATTCAATTTTGATCAGGAAGAAAGTACATTATTGAAGGTACTTCAAAGCGGCATGGACAAATTGAATGTAAAGCAGACGTATTGGAATCGGAAAGGACACGAAATTACAACAATCAACGATACATATCCGGTGTTCCATGAAGGTGAGCTCGTTGGCGCAGTGGAGATTGCAAGGGACGTCACTGCACTTGAGAGGTTCGTCCTTCATCCAATGCGGAAAAACAGTGATCCTGTCACATTTAATCAGATCGTCGCCGCTTCGGACGAAATGAAGACGGTCGTATCGACAGCACGCAAAGCATCGGGCACAAAATTGCCCGTGCTCCTCATCGGCGAGTCAGGTACAGGGAAAGATTTACTAGCTGAAAGCATTCATTACGAAGCGTCACCTGCCAATGGACGCTTTCTTACGCTTCATTGTCACCAATCTGACGCCGAACTGATCAATCGGCTCGACGATGACTTGACTATATCGGAACCGTTCACGTTATTCTGTGAACGCATCGATTTATTATCCATTTCTCTTCAGCAGAAACTCTTTACATTCTTAAAAAATTCAAATCAAAACGGCCGCCAATTTATCGCAAGCATCGGCGACGACCCTGTCGAATTGATTGCGAAAGGAAGTCTATTGAAGGATCTCTATTATTACTTCGCTTCTTTTACAATACGGATTTCCCCATTACGGAAACGAAAAGAGGATATCGTACCGTTTGTCATTACCTATTTAGCGAGACGAAGGGAAAGGTTCGGGACTTCCCTCGTCGGAATCACGAAGGAAGTGGAAGAACTATTCCTTAGCTATGATTGGCCAGGGAATATGCGGGAACTTGAATTTCTTCTTGATGAAATATCTTCCCTCGCCACTACCGAGACGGAAATCACGTATGAAATGCTGCCTCTTCATTTCCGATTAAAATGCGATGGAATGGGTGATACACCTACACAGGCGGTCGATTTCATCGTGAATCCTGAAAAAGGGCTTCTTCCGCTAGACCGTTACTTAAAGGAAGCGGAAGAATATTATTTACAAAAAGCGATGAAGCTTCACGATGATAATATTACAAAAACGGCAAATGCACTCGGCATGAGCAGGCAGAACCTTCAATATCGATTGAGGAAATTAAAAAACGGGAGATAGGCCAAAATGCCATCTCCCGTTTTTAGATTGTTGTACCGTCTAGACTCCGCTTTTGTTAGTACCCCGAACGGTCTATCCAGTCTTTCAATTTGTCTTTTAATGAATTGAAGCCTTCTGCATCCTGCTCTTTCACTTTATCTTGCAGCGATTTGCGAGGTCGGCCTGGTTTTTGGTGGTTAATTGGCGCCTCTTGGAGTGCGCGGATGGAAAGGCTGATTTTTCCTGCGTTACGATCGACCTCCAACACTTTCACTTCCACTTCATCGCCTACAGCTAGATAGTCATTGATATCTCTGACAAACCCATATGTGATTTCCGAAATATGGACGAGACCTTGCGTCTCTTCATCAAGTGCGACAAACGCTCCATATGGCTGGATGCCTGTCACCTTGCCAGTCAACTCTTCCCCCACTTCATATTTTTTACCCATGTGAAACAGCTCCCAATCTTTTTGGTATCGAATCTGCCTATACGGCCATCCGCAATTATACCATAGTGAGCCCTTTCCAATCAAAAGATTTGACGGGTAAATTGTAAAGATTCAATCATTTCCTCATTTCTTCATCTCCCTTATGAATTGCTTCAATTCTCCTTCGATGAAGAAATATTCCAGACTATCGAGATAAGGCGATGTAGTCCAGCCTGAGTCCTCCATTTCTACTATAACTTCCCTCATTACGTGACCTGAAGGTGAATTTTTCCCATTGAAGGCAATGCGCGTCCACGCCTCTTTATATTCCTCTTTGATAGTTCCAGTAGAATCACGGATCTCCAGTTGACCAACCATTCCTGTCACTGAATACAACATCCAAGTGTAGGAGTTAAATATACTTGAATAGAGCTCCTGGTGTCCTTCAGCCCTTAATGCCGCCTTTTCAGTTTGCAATAGAAGGTCAACCTGCTCCTCAATTGGACTGAGATGGAAGTCAACTAAAGATCCCGTCAAATAGGATATATAAATATCCATAGTAGGATGCAGGTTTTCACGTAGGACAACAGTCAGTTCGGGTTGTCCGAATTCAGGATACACATAGTTATCATAGGGTCCACTCTTTAGTGAATATCCTTGCTCCATCATTCCATCAATCGCTTGCCGGAACTCCTGAGGGTACTTCGATTTGCTCTTGGTAAAAGACTCATAATCAAAACCTCCCTCCTCATTCCACTCAGCACCCTGTATTGCTTTTTCATTCTCATAGAGTACATTCATATAAGATTGGTAAAGCTTATTAACCTTCCCTAAGTACTCATTCATGAAATCCATACTTTTCTCTTCGTCATCCACTAAAGGCTTTTTTAATAGCTTCTTCACCATTTCGGAAGGCACTTCCAACTCTTTGACAATCACGCCATACTCTTCTTCAGCTTTTTTCTTGTCAACCCTTCCACTTCTATCCACTTGCCCCTCTAGGCGGTTAATGAATACATCGAACTTCCTAATTGTTTCTTCTCCATACCATTCCGTGTAAAGGTTCTCTTTCTTATCTTTAATGGAAATACCGGCCAGATATGAATTACGCTCCAATTCTTTCTGGAATGAAGCTCTGGCCTTCTCAATGAATTTTTCAGCAGATTTCTTTTGATAGGCCTCACTATTTGTATAAGTGATAAGTAACAACAAGACCAACAGGATGCTCGCACCCATTCCCCAAAACAAGTACGGCCTCTTTCTTTTAATTGTTTCTCTCTTCGTTTCACTCAATGGCGATTCCTCTACTAATGCGTGAAATATATTCGCCTCATTATAGGATCGTGGAAATCTTTCATAGGATCTATTCAAAAACTCCAGTTTTTTATCCAAGTTAGGCTCTTCCAATATCACAATGGCTTCGGCAACAGCCTGTTCGGCTAGCTGCACTGTCATTCCTGTTATTTCCGCAATTTCTTTACTTGATTTATTATAGAAGCGATTGAGAATGAAAGGTACCCGGCATTTCTTTGGCAATGCAACCAGCCTGCGGTGCAGTTCATCATCCTCTTCAAATAGGAATAAACCATCTGAAAAGTCTGCCGGTTGCATGCCATCCAACATTTTCAACGTACTTGTTAAAAGCGAACTCTCTTTTAAATCGTCCTCTGTTAACTCGTTACTACTTTCAAATCTATTTCTAAATACAGTTTCCGCCACTGTCGCAGACTGTTCTAATGAGACTCCATATTGTATGGCAAATCGCTCAATTTTCCAGATATGCATGTCCAGCCATTCCTTGAAAGCTTCCTGATCCCCTTGAAGGATTCTTTTCTCTACATCTTCCAATCCAATCCCCCTCTGTTGCAAAACTACACCTACTTCAACTATACCAAATAGACAGAAAAAAGACCGCCATATTTCGGCAGTCTTTCGTCTTTTAAACTTTTGTTAATGCTCTAGCGGGTTGAATTTCACTCGCCATCCATCTTCCGTCCAAACCATATGGAATTTCCTTTCGGATGGCAGATCAGGAAACAGCTCTGTATCGACAGTAAGTGTTGCGATGCCAGGCCAGTTTCCGTCCTCGTCTTGTTCCAGGCCTTGGAAGGAGGCTTTCCTATACATCTTGTCGTCGTAAGGAAGGAAATACTTCTTGGGATTTTCCAAATACGTTTCTTTATCAACAACTTCCGAGCCAACTCCTTGATAGAATAGCTCATACTGCTTTTCATAGAAACCATTACTACCTGCATAGAAATACAAGCCAAGGACATCCAAAGAGTTATCAACATTGTCGGTGCCAATTAATATTTCATAGTTAAAAGCGCTCATATCCATCACTTCAGTTTGGAAATCCATTTCGGGGCTCATATGGTACTTAGGCAATCTATCCATCCATAGCGTCCCCAGTTCCCAAATTCCTTCTTCACTATAAACCATCGATACTGCACGATCGACCCCTATAAATTCAAGGGTGGTGTGGAACGACGAATCATGGCGGTAAGCCTTGTCTTTGTAAAACTTAACCTCCGTTGCATTGCGGAGGAACGGAAGCCCTTTGCGCCAATTATCAACGTAATAATCTACGGTATAATCAATTCCGGATTCGTTGTGCTTCAACGTGTTTTCATTGAACAAATAATACATTGTTCGAGGGTCATCCATTTCGTTGGCGTAATCGAATACTCCGAGAACGTGAACAGGCGAGACGCCTTTCAAAATGGACTTGGAGTATGTCTTTTTGAAATCGGTATATATAGCTTGAACTTCCTTTTCGAATGAATCATTCGGTAGCTGAATGGTAACATCCTGAAAATCCGGCCGTTCCCCATACATATATTCCTCAAGTACTCCTTCTCGGTACAGTACAAGCGCTTCCTCCAAATCATAATAGGTTAGCGCGTCCCAACTCGCTGATTTTCGCCAGTCCGAAGCCTCCATCTCTTTGATAATCGGATTCAGGATGTACCGCAATGGAGTTGCCTCTCCCCCTCCCGCCATATTCCTCCATGCCTCTTGATATTCGGGAAGCAGTACACCGTCCGCGTCAAAGATTTTCGTGTGTTCACTGCCTTTCATAATTTCATTGAACAATGTAATGTAATAAGATTTTAACACTGGATACAAACTTGAATTCTGTTCCCCTTCCAGGAGAGTATACTCCATACCGGTAACGGCCGAGCTCGATTGGAGCACAGGGTATTCAAGAATTGGTCCAAACATGTATGGTTCTTCTGAAATCATCGTGGTATATGCACTCGTATTAGGGTGCAACCGTGAATTTAAGTCTTTATAAATAAAATGGTTGAAATATCTTGTCTTTATTTCCCCTGAATATTTCTCGGTATACAGTCGGATTGAGTGTTCACGCATTGTACCGATTATATTCTGTAGCTGCTCCGGGAAACCTTTGGTACTCAGCATCATGATTTCGGCCTTATCGACAGAATGATCCACTTCATATGCGGCTACGGCCTCTTTGTTCTCTTTTATTATTTGGTTGTAAATTTCAATGAGCATCTGGATCTTTTCGCGGTATTCTGCTAAAAAACGAATGCTGCCTTTTTCATCTTCCCCAAGATTATGTTGTTTTAAGTCCAAAAGCATTTCGGACGGAAGCTTCAATTCTTCTATTGCTCGAATATAAATCTCCTGTAGGTCCGTTTGGTCTTTTCCATCCCTCACCATTTTCAAGAAACTTTTATTCTTCAATAAATTCATCGTTGAATCTGCACGACTCGCGTAATGTTTAAAATAGACTTCATCCAACTTCAGCATTTCACGGCGTTTTTCACGTTCTTCCTCATATTGCATAAGTAGATCCTCAATTACTTGATCAGTCACCGTAGTTTCGATAGTTCCCTCTTCGGATTTCTGCTTCTGTTCGATAATATATCCGGTTCCAATAAACCCGATAATAAAAATGCTCGCTATACTCATCGCCCAAACTGTGATTTGCTGCCTCACTCCATGTTTGGTCGGCTTTTTCTGTTCATTCTTACGGGAGCTGGCTTCCTCATCAATCTTCCGAAATACTTCTTCCGGATCAAATGAGGTGGGAACACGTTCATACGACTTTTTCAAAAACCCCATCCGTTTCTCAAAATTGTCATTGGCCATGTGTTACCCCTCCCTTCATGTCCATCACTTTTTTCAAGTTGTCTTTTGCCCTGAAAATACGGGTTTTCACTGTTGCCAATGTAATATTCATGACATCCGCAATTTGGTGATACGTTAAGTCTTGAAAATAAAACAAGATAAGTGGGATCCTATATTTTTCATCCAGTTGCAGAATTGATTCATGCAATTCACGATCTTCTTCGAAAAGGAGAACTTGAAATTCGGTAGATTGTTGTGATGATGCTTGATCGGCATTTTTCATCCGCTCCTCTTTCGCTGTTTCCCTTCCCTCTTTCCGGTAGTAATCCCGTGCTGTATTTAACGTAATTTTATATAACCAAGTCGTGAACCTCTGCTGGTTGAATTGCGGCAGGAACCTGTATAGCTTGATAAATACTTCCTGTGTCACATCCGGTATATCATCAATGCGAACACCGCATTGATATGAAAACCTCTCGACAGTTCTATAGTGCAGATCCATCAATTGCGCAAATGCCTCTCTTTCCCCGTTTTGCGCACGTATGATCAAATCGGACTCTTCCATACTGCCCCCTCACTCCCTATCCCCTCTGATGATGATACGAAAGGAGTTCCTTAAATGTTTCAAATAAAAAAACGCATCTACATTTTCGTAGATGCGGAATAATTTTAGACTATACATTTTGCTTCGTATTTTATAGCCACTAACTTATAAGCTATTTGCATGCATTTCTCTATCGGAATCCATAGTTCATACGAATGTTCATAGATCTCACGGATCCGTTTTGCAAGATCGGTCGGATGATCAAGAACTTGAAGCTCTGCAACAACATCGGCAATTTCTAGTTCATATGCTTTTCTGCCGACATTAAAAGGATCCCATTCTTCGAGCAGCAAGATTGCTTTTTTATTCATTTCGATTGTTTGCACGATAAGTCACCTTATTTTTTTCTTTTCTTGCATTTATGATAGCATAGTAATGGAAAAGAAAAAAGGAAATGAGGGATATTAGCATGAATGAATTCGAACTAGTTATTGATCGAAAAAATACCCGTTCTGTGAAATGGGGCAATATGGAAGCAATTTACGGCGTGGAAGACGCTTCAGAAGTTCTACCGATGTGGATTGCCGATATGGATTTCAAGGCACCTCAGCCAATCCTTGCAGCCATGCAGGAACGCCTGGATCACGGCGTTTTCGGATATTCCTATATATGTGCAAAGTGTAAAGACTCCGTCCGGACTTGGCTTTCATCACGCCATGGATGGGAAACTGAAAATGATTGGATGCTCTTCCATCATGGCGTCGTTCCTGCAATCGCTACGGTTGTGGAGACGTTCACGAGTGCCGGAGATAATATCTTAATTACATCGCCTGTGTATCCGCCATTCTTCAATGTGCCAGGGCATCAGAAGCGGAATATTGTTGAGTGCAGACTACGCGAAGAAAACGGCAACTACTCGATCGACTTCGATGCTTTTGAAAAAAGCTTGCAGCAAGGTGTTAAGCTATTCATCTTATGCCATCCGCACAACCCAGGGGGCGTTGTTTGGACAGAAGAGGAATTGCGGAATATCCTTCGCCTTTGTAAACAATATGATGTGTTGATCCTATCCGATGAAATCCATGCAGACCTTGTCCTTCCTGGATCTAAGCATATTCCTTTAGCTGTGTTAGCCGAAGAGGAAGGCGGACGCGTCATCACTTGTGTCGCCCCTACAAAAACATTCAATTTGGCGGGTGTACAGGCTGCAGTCATGATTACAAAAGAGGACGACCTTCGGGAAGCATTGCAGCAAAGTGCGTTGGCTCACGGTCAAATGGAATTGAATGCATTTGCCGCTTCAGCCCTTATTTCCGCATACACGGAATGTGAAGAATGGTTGGAAAACTTGCTCGAGACTATTTCATCCAATATGGATTATGTCATCAGTACAGTAACGGAGGCCGTTCCTGGAATCCAGATTCAAAAACCGCAAGCGACGTACTTATTGTGGATTGATTACCGAGGAACCGGACTTTCTGAAGAAGAGATGATGGACAGGCTTTTGAATAAAGGAAAGCTCGCGCTCGAGCCAGGGTCGAAGTATGGCAAGGCCGGCCATGGATTCCTTCGCATGAACGTTGCTGCTCCCCGGTTGATTGTTGAAGATGGAGTGGCAAGATTTATTAAAGCTATGCAATAAGAGTTATGGAGTAGACGGGATCCTAAGAGGATTCCGTTTTTTTATAGAAGTGCGCGAATGCTTTGACGCGATTCCACTCTTTTTGAGCGCGATGCCGCTCTTATTGAGCGCGATTCCACTCTTTTTGAGCGCGGTACCACTCTTATTGAGCGCGGTGCCACTCTTTTTGAGCGCGATTCCACTCCTATTGAGCGCGCCCTATAAAAAATGCATGATCCATTAAATCGGATCATGCATTTTTTTGTTATAGTTCTTGGTTTTCTCTTGCTTCGCGGCGTTCGCGCAAGATTCGTTCTTCCAGTTCACGTGTTTCCTCTTCCTGCTTTTTCGAGTTCCGCTTGATCCACATAAACGTGATCACAAGAAGAATCATGAAAAAGAAAAAGGAAATTGCTGCTGGAATATATTCTGATTTATCTTCTGGAAAGTAAAGGAACGGCATAAGGAAAACGTTCATTTACGTACACTTCCTAACTTGTCTTATTTCTGAAGGATTTCGATTGACTCGATTGAAATTTCTTCAACCGGCTTGTCTGCTCTTCCTGTCTTAGCAGATGCAATCTTATCAACAATATCCATTCCTTCGATCACTTGACCGAAAACCGTATGCTTCTGATCAAGGTGAGGAGTTCCGCCATTCTCTTCATACGCTTTGGCGATTTCTTCTGGCCAGCCACGTTCAGTAAGTTGTGTTGCTGTTCCCGGTGGAGTTGAAGCTTGCACGATGAAGAATTGGCTGCCGTTCGTGTTCGGACCAGCATTCGCCATCGACAATGCCCCTCTTAAATTGAATAGATCCATCGTGAATTCATCCTCGAATGAATCACCGTAGATGCTTTCCCCACCCATACCTGTACCTGTCGGGTCGCCGCCTTGGATCATGAAATCTTTAATGACACGGTGGAAAATGATTCCGTCATAGTAACCGTTCTCTGCATGTTTCAAAAAGTTCTCGACTGTTTTTGGCGCTTGTTCTGGAAATAGTTTAATTTTAATCGGACCCATTGTCGTATTCATGACGACAAGAGCTTCGTTCGCTGCAACTTCATTCGATAATTGTGGATACATAGTAGTGGCCTCCTCATTGGTCGCTTCATCTGATGACTTGTCATCAGATAGTTGGTCTTGTACTTCGTCTTCATTTTGCGTAGTCGCCGATCCATTCGTTGCTTTTTCTTGCTCTTTTTGATCACCTTGACCACAAGCCGCAAGCAGCAATACTAGAAAGATCGACAGGAAAGGTAGCGACATCTTTTTCATAATCATTCACCCTGAAACAGTTTACCATAACCCTATATTTTTTTCGATTGATAAGCATGAAATTTCCTTCGGGTTTCGAATTGTTCTATAATTGATGAATCATAGAAACGTTTACTGCCATCTAGCAAAGGGAATCTTTACTTTGATAAAGGATTTCCAATTAACTAATCGCCGTAGCGTTTCAAATTCGGCGGGTCATACGAAAGCGGGTCACTAACATGAATGTACAAAAACGGAATTTCATCATCATCTGGGTCGCAAACTTCCTCGTTGCCGGCACAATGACGATGATCATGCCTTTCCTATCTTTATACATAGAAACATTCGGAAATCATTCGGATGCGTACGTCCAAAAATGGGCGGGATTGATTTTCGGGGCGACGTTCATAACGGCATTAATCATGTCACCGATTTGGGGACGGATTGCCGATAAATACGGATTTAAACCGATATTGATTATTAATGGCTTCGGAATTGCAATATCCGTCTTTATGATGGGATTCGTCAATTCTGTCGAAACATTCTTCATCCTGCGGTTATTCAACGGAGTCGTCACCGGCTTCATACCGACATCACTCGCGTTTGTTTCATCCCAGACGGCAAGGGAAGAAGCCGGTAAAAAGCTCGGGACGTTGCAAATGGGGAGTGTGACGGGGACTCTTTTTGGACCCGTGTTAGGCGGATTAATGGCAGATGCATTCGGATTCCAATATACATTCATCATCACTTCGCTTTCAGTCGTTGTGGCGGCCCTGATTGTTTTGTTTGGGATTAAAGAGCAAAAGAAAGTGAAAAATGAAAAGGCGATCAACTACTCTAGGAAAACGATACTTGGCGGTTTGCTTCATCACCGATTGATGCTGAATGTCATGATCGTAACAGCGTTGATCCAAATCGGGAACTTCAGCATCCAACCGCTTCTTTCGCTTTACGTGGCCGGTCTAACGGATTCAAAAAATGTCGCATTTCTGGCGGGTCTGACGTTTAGTGCCGCAGGGGTCGGCAATCTCCTTTTTGCCCGGAAATGGGGGAAAATGGGGGATGATATCGGATATGAGAAAGTGCTCGGTGCTCTGCTTCTCCTATCCTTCATCTTCATCATTCCGCAGGCTTTTGTCACGTCCATCTGGCAGTTGATGATTTGCCGGCTTCTGTTCGGGATTGCGATCGGCGGGATGATTCCTATCACGACTGCCCTCGTCAGGAGGGAAGCTCCTGTGCATATCCAAGGGGAAGTGATGGGTTATAATACCAGCTTTCGTTTCCTCGGCAATATTATCGGACCGATGTTCGGCGGGATTGTCAGTGGGTTTATCGGCATTTCGTCCGTGTTCATTTTGACGGGAGTCCTTTTCCTACTAGGATTTGGTTTCCTCTATTATGCAAAAAGAAAGCCCGTACAGGACTTTGAAGATTTTCTAGCGGAGGAGAACAGACAAGCGAATATTTGAGTTCAGCACATTTCCAAATAGGAAATGTGCTATTATTTTTTCATAGGAAGGGGGGCTATTGTGAAAAGGCTCACGAGCTTTTTATTAATACTAATGATGATTCCCCTGCTCTATTTCATTCAGCAAGGCGTTGCAAAAGAATGGTCGGAAGCGCAGGTCTTGAAAAATACAATCGGTGAAACGATTGAACTTACCGAACCATCCATCAGCATCCCAATATCGATGACTGATCGGAACGGCAAGATCTTTGCCGAGGAGTATGTGGAATGGAGACAACCGCTCCCGTTGGATTCGATTCCCGTTTTTATTCAGCAACTATTCCTAATTAGTGAGGACCAAGGATTTTTTGAGCATAAAGGGTATGATGTCGCGGCAATTGTTCGTGCCTTCGCCGTCAATGCGAGAAGTGAAGACATGAGCCAGGGAGCCTCGACAATCACTCAGCAAGTTGTCAGGATGCGGTTCCTGACGACCGAAAAGACATATGAACGTAAATTCAAAGAGTTGCTATACGCAGCGGAACTTGAAAAACAGTCGACAAAAGATGACATCCTCAGTATGTATTTGAATGAAATGTTTTTCGGCAATCAAGTATATGGGGTCGGAGCGGCCGCCACTTATTATTTCAATCGTCCGCTTGATCAACTAAGTCCTGCGGAAATGGCATTCATTGCTGCAATTCCGAACAACCCTTCCAAATACGACCCACTGCGTCATTTCGACCTGACAAAAAAGCGGCAAGAGCTTCTCTTATCCGTCCTATCAGCGAACGGCGTCATTACGGAACAGGAATCCGAAACGTGGAAGCAGGAAGAGATCGTCCTGAATGTGAAGGCCAAGGCAAATAAATTCAACATGTATAGCTCATACGTATTAGCCGAGCTGGAAGAATTGATCGGTCATTCTGAAGGGTTCACGGCATCAATCGCAGCTTCAACTACACAAAGTGAAAGGCAATCGAAAATCGAAGCTCTGAAAAAACGGACTGCGGATGTAATCGCGGACGGAATCCAAATTGAAACGGCCCTGGATCCCGTAAAGCAAAAACATGATGAAGCCTCCCTGTCTTCCCTATTGAGAATGAGGGATTTACAGGCGGGGGCAGCCGTGATTGATAATACGAAAAAAGAAATCGTGAGCATCTATGGGGGCAATGGTTTTCGCAAAGGGGACTTCAACAGGTCCTACCAGGCTGTCAGACAGCCCGGCTCTGCTATAAAGCCATTGCTTGTCTACGCCCCTTATCTTGAGAGCGGACCTTACAAGGAGAGTACACCAATCGACAGCAGCAATATTTGCATCGGCTCATACTGCCCCACGAATATTGGCGGCTATACATTCGGGATGACAACCGTGAAGGAAGCATTCCGACGTAGTCATAACACAGCGGCAGTGCGTTTGTTCCGTAAAGTGGGAATTGAAGAAGCTTTTAGTCATTTAACAATCTTCGGTTTCAAAAATGTAACCGAAGAGGATTACACCTACCCCGCCGCTCTCGGAGGATTCCATAGAGGAGTAACACCTCTCGAACTCGCTTCCGCCTATTCCAGTTTCTTCAATGGCATGTATTCAACTCCCCATGCAATCAGAGCTGTGAAGGACCGGGAAGGGAAGACACTTTACGAATGGAAAGACGAACCGGTGAGAGCATGGTCCCCCTCGACCGTCACGACAGTCCGTAATTTAATGGAAGACGTCATATTGAATGGGACCGGGAAAGGAATCCGCTACACGACAACGTATACAGGCGCTAAAACAGGAACGACAGACCACTACAAAGACTTGTGGGTTGCTGGAATGAACGATCAGTACACAACAGCCGTATGGATCGGATACGACAAACCCGCCTCCCTCCAACGCCTAAGCAACCAGAAAATACACCTGCGGGCTTTTAATGAATTGCTGTATATCCCAAAGTGAAAAAAGTCGTTGAAACGCCATGCTTAGTGGCCATTTCAACGACTTTTTTTAATAGTGAATCAACAAAATCACACCACCGGAAGACTCGCAAGAACCCCGTTATAAAGCTTCAATACTATGTAAATGATCCCAGTTAAAAAGATGCCCCAAACAAGAATTTCAAAAACCAACAAACCTACCATGCTTGGCATCGTCATGAACTTGCTCAACTTGAACATAGTAAAGATAAAGTAGACAAATGTCGTCAACAGGAAAACCGCCAGCAGAATCTTCACCGACTGTATCCCGCCTACCGAAGCGAGCGCACCGATAAAATAGATGAGATTACCGCTTTTCGCTTCACTATACGACTCCCCTACTGCATCAATCGAAAAGAACAACATCGCTGTTTCATGAATTGTTTCCGCAATTAGCTTCAACGCCGAAAACATCATAAAAAAAGCAAGCGAATAAATGACAAGAAGAAAAAGGCGCAGCTGTGTATCCGTCAGAAATTCCCGCATGCCTGCATAAAGACCGATCTGGCCGAAGAAAACAATCGATGCACTCACCATATAGACACCGAACGTTAAACTGAAAAGAATAATCGTCAAAAACGGCAAATAGCCATAAAGATAAGGATTTCTCAATCTGACACCCCGAACGCAAATATTTTATCTTTCCCTATAATATAGGAAGAGAAACCAATTTCGCAACGATTGTCTAATTGTTCCCTATGCAAGCCCTTGCAATTTACGTTATACTTTAAAACAATGTAAATAATAATGATTCACTCATTGGAAGGAGGATTACTTTGGAATTCGTATTACTGATTTTCCTGCCGATCGTGGCGGCCTTGTTCATACCATTCCTATTCAGAAAGATAAAAGGTATACATACTGGTTGGTTCGTATTAATCGTCCCCGTTGTTTTATTCATTTATTATACAACGTTCATCAAAACGACGATGGACGGTGGACATGCCTTATCTGAACTACAATGGATTCCAACGCTTGGCATCTCATTCGTATCCTATTTGGATGGGTTGAGTATTTTATTCTCCCTGCTGATTACAGGGATCGGGGCACTCGTTGTATTGTATTCAATCTTTTACTTGGATAGGAACAAAGAGAAGCTAGGCAACTTCTACGTCTATCTTCTTCTTTTTATGAGCGCAATGCTCGGGGTCGTCCAATCGGATAATGTTATTTCGCTCTATCTGTTTTGGGAGCTGACATCCATTTCATCATTTTTATTGATCGGTTATTGGTTCACCCGTGACGGTTCCAGATTCGGTGCATTGAAATCGATGATGGTAACTGTATTCGGCGGTCTGATGATGCTTGGAGGGTTCGTCCTTCTAGGAATTATGGGAGGCACGTTCTCCATTCGGGAATTGATTGCCGGATCCTCCTCATTTGCGGGACATGAATACTTCACTTTGGCTCTTGTGCTTATTTTGCTAGGAGCTTTCACGAAATCCGCACAATTTCCTTTTTACATTTGGTTGCCCGATGCAATGGAAGCGCCTACACCTGTCAGTGCATACTTGCACTCAGCGACAATGGTCAAGGCGGGATTATATCTTGTTGCCCGATTCACTCCGATTTTCGCAGTATCGGAAGTGTGGATCTGGCTCGTAACAGGTATTGGATTGCTGACGTTGTTCTGGGGCTCACTCTTCGCGGTGAAACAAACGGATCTAAAGGCAATTCTCGCGTTTTCAACGGTCAGTCAGCTCGGTTTGATCATGTCTCTTCTAGGTGCCGGTGCGATTACGTTCCACGTGGATGAAGCGTTATTCTCCTTTGCAATGTTCGCTGCCATTTTCCATCTGATCAACCATGCAACATTCAAAGGCAGCTTATTCATGATTGCTGGAATCGTCGACCATGAAACAGGGACCCGAGATATCCGGAAACTTGGCGGTCTGATGAGCATCATGCCTGTCAGTTTCACTGTTGCATTCATCGGTTCCATGTCGATGGCGGGCTTGCCGCCATTCAATGGATTCCTGAGTAAAGAGATGTTCTTACAATCGATGCTTGCAATCCGTCATTTTGAACTATTCAATTTCGCCACATGGGGGATCGTCTTCCCTGTCGTTGCGTGGATAGCAAGTGTATTCACATTCATTTACAGCGTTTACTTTGTGTTCAAGACATTCACCGGAAAACGGAAATTTGAAACGTTGCCGCTCGAGCCTCATGAAGCACCTGTCGGGATGCTCATATCCCCGGTGATTCTAGCAATGCTTGTCGTCGGGATCTTCTTCATTCCGAATGTTGTCGGGAAGTGGCTCGTTAAGCCTGCTGTCATGGCAATCCAGCCTTACCAATATTCCCATCCTTCGGAAGTAGAAGTTCATGTTTCAGCGTGGCACGGCTTCGCATCTGTAGAACTGTGGATGACGGTTGGAATCATTCTTATCGGCGGCCTTCTTTACTTGTCGCTGTCGAAATGGCAGAAATTCTACGGTATTCAACCTGAGTCACTGTCCTTGAATGGATTATATGACGCAACAATGACGTTCAGTGAAAAAGGAATGAACAGGATATCCCGCTTATACATGACGGGGCTTATCCGTACGTACCTACTGTACATCTTCGCTTTCTTTTCCATTACGACGATAGCGATGCTCTTCCTACAAGATGCATTTGTCGTGGACATGTCCAGCTTTTCAAAAATAAGTGTGTACGGTGTAATTAATGCCGTCATTCTTCTACTAGCAGTCGCTTTCGTTTTGCTTTCCAAAACGAGGCTCGGGGCGATTATTTCGCTCGGCGCAGTAGGCTACTCGGTCGCACTGTTCTTCGTCATTTTCAAAGCACCAGATTTAGCACTTACACAATTGGTCATTGAAACAGTATCGGTTGCTCTGTTCCTATTGGCATTCCAACGTTTGCCAAAGTTATCCGATCATGGAGAAACGAAAAGCAATAAGCTGGTTAACGGCATTATTGCTCTCGGAGTCGGCGTGACTGTGACGCTAGTTGCATTGTCTTCCCATTCACAGAAACTTGTCGCTTCCATTTCCCAATATTACAAAGACACTGTCGAAACGGAAGCCGGTGGAGGGAATATCGTTAACGTTATCCTCGTGGACTACCGTGGATTCGATACTTTATTTGAAATCGCTGTCTTGGCGATTGCCGGAATCGGCGTTCTAGGAATGATTAAACTTCGTTTGGCGAGAAAGGAGAGTACAGATGAAAACAAATGACGTCATTTTACAGACGACGACAAAAGTTATATTTTTCATCATTTTCCTTTTTTCCATCCATATTTTCTTTGCAGGGCATTATACACCGGGTGGAGGTTTCGTCGGCGGCTTACTGACAACAGGGGCAATCGTCCTCCTATTGTTAGCCTTTGATTTGAATACCGTGCAGAAAGCATTGCCATTCAATTTCACGATCATGACTGCGATCGGGTTGCTATTGGCGCTCGGGACAGCAGCTGGTTCGATCTTCTTTAATGTCCCGTTCTTCACACATGCTTTCGATGACTTTTCCTTGCCATTATTCGGGGTGACTTCCCTTCACACGGCGATGGTGTTTGACGCGGGTGTCTTCCTCGTCGTCGTCGGTGCGGCTATTACAATCATCCAGTCAATTGGAGGGGATTCGTAATGGAATTGGTAGTGGCTATTTTAATCGGTGTGTTGTTCACCGCTGCAGTTTACTTGATCTTATCGAGAAGTCTATTGAAAATTATCATCGGCACGGGTTTGTTAAGCCATGGCGCCCATTTGCTCCTCCTGACGATGGGTGGGCTTGGAGGGCTTGCTCCGCCGGTCATTTCGGAAGGCGTTACGGACTTTGCAGATCCACTGCCGCAAGCGCTCATTTTAACAGCAATTGTCATCAGCTTCGGTGTGACAGCCTTCATGCTCGTCATGGCTTACCGTGCTTATGCTGTTCATAAAACCGATGACATGAATCAACTGAAAGGAAATGATGAACATGATTAACTTACCTTTATTACCGATCATCCTCCCTTTCCTTTTTGCGATTCTGATGCTGTTCTTTAAAGAGAATGTCCGAATCCAACGAGCGCTGTCATTGGTCGGTGTCATCATCAGCCTGATCGCTTCGTTCTACTTGCTAGTAACCGTCAAGTCGGAAGGGGTTCTAGCTGTCACGCTCGGCAGTTGGCCTGCCCCGTTCGGAATATCGATGGTTTCGGACATGTTCTCCGCATTGCTAGTGACGACAACTCTATTGATAACATTGTTCGTAGTTGTCTACAGCTTCACCGCAATAGGCGAAGAGCGGGAAAAGTTCTTCTACTATCCTGCCATCCTGTTCATGGTGACGGGTGTGAACGGCGCTTTCACGACAGGCGATATATTCAATATGTTTGTCTTTTTTGAAGTGTTGCTGATTGCATCTTACTTATTGATCGTCCTTGGCGGCGAAAAGAAGCAGTTGCGTGAATCGATCAAGTACATACTTGTCAATGTCGTTTCTTCAGCGCTATTCGTTATTACAGTTGCTTATCTTTATTCAGTCGTCGGTACGTTGAACATGGCTGATATTTCTGTAAAGATTGCGGAGGTCGGCCAACCGGGAATCATTACGGTGATTGCAGTTCTCATGCTGATCGTATTTGGGGTAAAAGGAGCGATATTCCCCCTCTACTTCTGGTTGCCTGGATCATACGCAGCACCGCCTGTCCCAGTGCTCGCCCTATTTGGTGCGTTGCTGACAAAAGTCGGTGTGTACGCAATTATGAGGACATATACATTGTTTTTCACCCACAATGTCGGAGTCACCCATGAAATCTTAATGGTTGTATCTGTCCTGACGGTTATCGTCGGCTGCGTTGGAGCATTGGCGTACTTCGACTTGAAGCAGATTATCATTTATAACATCGTCATTGCGGTCGGAGTCATCCTATTCGGAGCCGCTCAAATGAATGAAGCCGGCATTTCAGGCGCCATTTTCTACTTGGTGCACGACATGCTTATAAAAGGGGCATTATTCCTTTTAATCGGCATCATCATTTATGTCACCGGTACGTCGAATTTGCGGAAAATGGGTGGATTGATGAAAACCCATGCTCCGCTTGGATGGTTCTACTTGATTGCAGCCTTCGGGTTGGCAGGCATTCCGCCGTTAAGTGGTTTCATCGGCAAATTGCTCATTGCACAAGGTGCATTTGAAGCGGGCAATGTTTGGGGAAGCATCATTATCCTCGCGTCCAGCTTGATCGTGCTGCTCTCTGTGATCCGTATTTTCATCTACGCGTTCTGGGGAGAGCCAATGGAACTGCCTAAAACGAAAAGGAAGCCTTACGCGCGCATGATGCTTCCGACAATCGTGCTAGTCGTCCTATCGGTCCTTTACGGGGTCGGCACAGAATGGCTCATTCCATACGTGACAGACGCCACGGACGTATTACTACAACCATCCATCTATATTGATGCGGTGTTAAAGTAAGGAGTAGATGTCGATGGCATTTCAAATACTATTGAACTTTTTTATCGCCGTCATTTGGATGTTTATGAATTCCTCAGTGACTGCGTCAACTTTCATCATTGGTTATTTAATCGGTTTGATCCTAATTATCATAACGAGAAGATTTTTCAACTCCAGGCTATATGTTTGGCGACTTTGGGCGGCCATTAAATTGACGCTCCTGTTCTTCAAAGAATTGACGCTTTCAAATATTTCTGTTCTGATGCTTGTCATTCGTCCTAAACTAAAGCTCCAGCCGATGATTTTCGCCATGCCGACCGAGCTAGAGCAAGATTGGGAAATTACACTTTTATCGAGTTTGATCACATTGACGCCTGGAACGATCGTACTTCATGTATCCGACGATCAACGGACTTTATACATCCACGCAATCGATGTGGATGATGTAGATGAGGCGATTGATTCGATAAAAAATTCATTTGAAAAAGCGATTATGGAGGTGAGCCGAGCATGATGACGTTCATATGGGTATCATTGGTCCTTGTCGTATTGTCGATGATCGGCATCATGTTCCGTGTATTCCGCGGACCTTCTGTGCCTGATCGGCTCATCGCACTTGACGGAATAGGTGTCATGCTCATTTCGGCAATCGCGCTTATTTCGATTCTATTCGACACCGCGTTTTTCATTGATGTCATTTTACTGATTGCCATCATGTCGTTCATCGGTACCGTGTCATTCTCCAAGTTCATTGAGAAAGGAGAGATCATTGAACGTGACCGTAATCGCTAATATCTTAATTGTAACGTCGATTCTTGTAGGTCTCATTTTCACCATCGTGACGATGATCGGTATTTTACGACTGCCCGACGTTTATACGCGTGCACACGCAGCATCGAAAAGTGCCACACTCGGCGTTCTAAGTATTTTGCTTGGCGTATTCTTTCATTTCTGGTTGAAAGAAGACCATTTCAGCATCTCCCTGCTTCTTGGAATCGTTTTCCTATTCATCACTTCACCAATCGGAGGCCATTTGATGGGCCGGGCCGCCTATATGTCAGGAGTCAAGCCAACTGATTTGACTGTGGGGGATGATTTGAAGGAAGCTGTCAAAGAGGCGAGAGAGCAAAATATGAAAAGGCTAAAAGACTAAAAAACACACTCGGCATTCCAATGAGGAATCCGAGTGTGTTTTTTTAATAAGGGTATCTGTATGGTGGATAATTGTAGTACGGAGGATACCCATAACCATAAGGGTAGTAATTGTATGGATATCCATACTGATAGTTATAAGGATAATAAGGCGGGAATAAAGCATTCCCAAGAAAGCTGCCAACCAAGCCTCCTAGAAAAGGCCCCCCTACCCCAAATCCAAACCCGTCATGCCGTCTGTCAAAACGTCTAAATCCTCTGTTGAAACCGCCATGCCTATTATCAAAACGAACCATTTATATCCCCCTTTCTCACTTATCCTATTCGTGACGGGCTAAGTGAGGAGGGACGGATGCCTATGAACCGGATCAATAACGCCTGATTATAGCATCTAGGTTAATAGAAATTATTTTTATTGCGTCGGCTCTGCATCCGCCATACGTTCAACAAGTGTAGCAAGTGTGCGGACCATGACACCTGTAGCCCCTTTTGGACCAAGGTCATGGGCTGCAGATGCGTCAGACGTGCCTGCGATGTCTAGATGGATCCATGGAGTGCCTTCCGCGAATTCACCGACAAACCCTCCACCGAAGATCATATGGCCGTCACGGCCCGGAGAGTTGTTCAAATCAGCGACGTCGCTTTTCCGAATACGTTTCTTATCGTTTTCCGTAAGCGGCAGTCTCCATACAAATTCACCAGTTTCCAATGAAGCCTGCATGAACTCTTCAAAGAATGCTTCATCATTTGTCAAAGCGCCGGTTTTATCATTTCCTAACGCGACGATGACGCCTCCTGTCAGCGTTGCCACATCGACCAGATAGTTAGCGCCTGATTGTTTCGCGTACGTGACCGCATCAGCTAGAACAAGTCTTCCTTCCGCATCGGTGTTCAACACCTCAATCGTCTTTCCGCTTAGAGACGTAATGACGTCATCTGGCTTGAACGCTTCGCCTGAAACCATATTGTCCGTCGCACCGATGACCGCGATGACGTTTTTTGCCGGACGCAGTTCGCCGATGATGCTCATCGCACCAAGCACTGCTGCTGCACCGCCCATGTCGCCTTTCATGCCGACCATCCCTTCGCGGGGTTTCAAGGAGTAGCCGCCTGTATCGTACGTCACGCCCTTGCCAACGAGACCAATGACGTCTTCCCATTGCTCCGTCCCGGCATATTTCAGCACAATGAGCCGTGGTTCTTCGACGGAGCCTTTGTTGACCGCCAAGATTGCACCCATGCCGAGTTCTTCCATCTCTTTCTTACCTAGTATTTCAATTTCAAAATCATACTTCTCTGCTAGCTCGTTGGCATAGTCCGCCATTTTCGTTGCAGTTAGAATATTCGGCGGTGTATTGACAAGCGTACGCGCCTCATTCACCGCGTTTGCATATGTACGTCCCACTTCAAATGCCGCCTTCAATTCATCTTTTTCCGCAGCTGTTAAAAATGTCACTGTTTCCAACGCGACATCCTTTTCATTCGAATCAGTCCTATACCCTTCAAATTGATAAGAGCCCAAGCCAATCCCTTCCGCAGCGGCGAAGACGACATCTTCACAAGTCAGGTCCTCATTTGTGAACGGAGCAGTCCAAATGGCCACAGATGACGCTTTAGATAATTTCAATACTTGGCCTAAAGCCGCGAATACTTGGCGTAGACGGTCTTCAGTCAGTTTTTTTGATGCCCCTAGTCCGACGAAAACGATACGCTCATATCCACGCGGTTCCAGTGCTGGCATCTTACTTATTTTCTTGAAATCAGTCTTAATGTCACCGGCTTTGATCCAATCCATTAGACGCGGACTGATTGAGTCGGCGAATGTTTTCCACCCTTCGATATTTTCCGGATGCTCAGGAACCCCTACGACTAGCACTTCAGAGTTTACATTACCGAATTCAGGTTCAATAAATGATGTTTTCATTTGACTACCTCCCACTTTTCCTACATCCTCTATTATATACCAACACACAGTCGAACCAAAATAATCATTCGAAAAAATCGGACTTCTGATTTTCACTGACTGACGATATGGTATACTATGTGTAGATTTTTCATTAGTAAAGGAGTGGAATCATGTCCATATTGCAAAACACTCCGCTCCTCGCGGCATTATTTGCGATTCTATTCGCTCAATTCGTTAAGATTCCGATCCATTTTTTATTGACGAAGAAATTGGACTGGAAATTAATGACGTCCACCGGCGGCATGCCAAGCTCCCATTCAGCCGCGGTATCTGCGCTGACGACTGCCATCGGTTACGAAGTCGGCCTTGGATCTCCTTTATTCGCGGTGTCTGCAATCTTCGCGGTCATCGTCATGTTTGATGCAACAGGAATCCGTTACCAGGCGGGGCAACAGGCTTTGATCATCAACCAAATGAGAGTGGACTTTCAAACTTTCGTGACAGAGGTGAAAGGATGGCCACAGAAAGATGGACCGCAAAAGATCTTGGAACTGAAAACCCTTCTTGGCCATAAGCCTAGCGAAGTCTTTGCAGGCTCAATGACGGGCATTTTCATATCCGCCGTCATTTATACATTTATTTTATTGTAAACAAAGAAGAAGGTGCTCCCCGAGGGGACACCTTCTTCTTTGTTAGTTAGTTAGATCAATTACGCCTCGGCGTAAGTGCGTCCAGATTTTGAATTGCGCTTGCGCAATTAACTCCTTTCAAAATCTGTGACATCCTCCGGAGGATTTGCTTCAGTCGTGCTTTTCGGCTGAAGCGATTAGAACATTTGATACCCTTGTTTCCTCAGGAGCTTAATGACAAAGCCGGAAATGATGGCGCCTACGAGCCCACTTGCAAGAATGATAATATCGGCTGCATGAAGAGAGACGATTTTATCACCGAGCAACCCGAATGAATGGCCGGGGTTTGTGAAATACTCAAAGAATCCGACTTCATCGATTATCAAAATGACGACGATCGGATAGACGATCGCCATCAACCACGTCATACGGAGCAGCATATTCAGCAAAAAGCCTATTCCGAAAAACATGACCATGAAAATAATTATGGATAAAACGACATGTGTCAATGAAATTGTTCCCAAATTGTCTACCTCCGCTTTCCATTCACCATTTTACAGGAACGGATGTATGCTTTCAATAAAATGACGTCTATTCAATGATTTGTCGAAATTTGAACACTATTTTATTCATTTTTTATAAAACAGCTTATAGGTCGTGTAACCAAACCACTCTCCCGGTTCCATCTGCTCCATTTGCAATAGCCCCGATTCAATCGCCCTTTCCGCAATCTCATGGATCATTGCCGATACATTTGGATCATCTTTCAGTTCAAAAGGGGTTTTCCATGCGACTTCAGAAATTTCATTCTCCTGGGGCGTCAATAGCTGATCTTCCTGTTCAGGACGCAACAGGAATAACGCCAAATTATCACTGACTTCCCCTTTCAGGATACCGGTACGGAATCCAACCATCCCTTCCAGTTTACAATCAAGCCCAGTTTCTTCTTTCACTTCCCGGATCGCCGCCTGATCCGCCGTTTCATTCCCTTCCACGAAACCCGCTGGCAACGACCACATTCCTTTTAACCCGCTATATGTTTTTTTGACGACGAGCCATTCGCCCTTACTGTTCATGACAATACCCGCTGCACCGAGCCATACATTTCCGCGTTTTTTATTCGCCACACTATCCCCCCTAAAAAAACACCCGCCACTGAATAGGCGGGTGTTTAGTATCTTATGATTGCAGCTCTTATTTAAGTAAGTTGAACTTACCTTTTTTAATAGTAAGGCCTAATCCACCGATCATATAAAGGGAACGGTTATCAACCATCTTCTTCATGAATGATGCTTTTTTACCCATCAGTTTCTTACCGAAAGCGACACCGATTGCATCGTCATCACCAAGGGAAGCGATAGCACCTTTAATATCCGGCACGAATTCGGATGTCGGGTTGCCCTTCATCAATGCGATCAAGTTGTTCGCACACATATCACCTTGCTGCATAGCAATTTGAGCTGTTGGTGGATATGGACGGTTTGTTTCTTCATTGATCATCAATGCGCAGTCACCAACGATGAATACGTCATCATGGCCAGGAGCACGAAGATCTTTTTCAACTTTAACACGTGCACGCATGTTTTCGATGCCAGTTTGTTCGATCAAGCGGTTGCCTCGAACTCCAGCAGCCCATACGACAGTACCGGCTTTGATGAATTCAAACTCATCTTCGCCTTTTTTAACGTTAACGCCTTCAGGAGTCGCTTCTACTACCGGAGTACCGATTGAGAATTCAATTCCTTTAGACTTCAATTGTCTTACCGCATAGTCAACCAATTCCGGATCGAATCCTGGAAGCACCATTGGAGCTGCTTCTACACAGATGACACGAACTTTTTCCTGTGGTACATCGAACTCTTTGCAAAGTTCAGGTACACGGTTTCCAAGTTCCCCAAGGAATTCAATTCCTGTGAAGCCTGCTCCGCCGACGATGATCGTCAAACGGCTATCGTCCTTTTCTTCTTCTAGCGACCATGTGGCAAATTGATATTCAATATGTTCACGGATTTGACGTGCAGCTTTGACGTTAGCGATAGACAAAGCATACTTGTCCAATCCAGGAATGCCGAACGTTTCTCCTTCGAAGCCGAGTGCAATGACTAAATAGTCGTAAGTATGCGTACCGACATTAGTAGTGACGACTTTACCTTGAATATCGATTGCTTGAACTTCAGCTTGAACAAATTTAACTTTTCCTTCGTTAACGACATCTTTGATATCGTAACGAACTTGTTCAGGCGATAATGTTCCTGCAGCCGCTTCATGTAGCCAAGTCGACTCGTAATGATATTCATTTTTGTTAATCAGCACAATATCAGCCTCGTCAGTGCCAATTGATTTCTGCAAGTTGACGACTGTGGATAAACCGCCGTAACCCGCACCTAATACTAAGATTGTCGGTCTTTTCACGAAAATCGAAACCACCTTTATTTTATTATGTGCCGGGTCCGTTTAAAATCGGTATATGAGACGATTTGCCCAGTCCTGGCATTTGCCTTTATTCGACAAACTTCTACTATTCAATAGTAGCCTTTTTACTAAGCCTTTTCAACATCTTAATGATAAAAATCATTAATTCGAATATAACAATAAAACCCTCCCCGACCAATTGAATCCGTTAGGAGCCTCTGGTTGGGAAAGGGATCATAAGCAATATGTCCTCATTTGCAGTAAGTAAGAGATCTTATTCACAGACTTCCGGGGTACCGACCTTCTTGGCAGTCCTGAATGAAGTACCGCAGCCACATGATGCGATGGCGTTCGGATTCTCAATTGTGAAGCCGCCGCCCATCAAGGACTCTTTGTAATCGACCTTGGTCCCTTCAAGGATTCCCGCATCTTCTTTTGAAACGACGATCTGAATGCCATGCTGGGATAAAAGATAATCATCCTCGGACGCGGCTTCTTCAAATCCTAAACCATATGTCAATCCACTGCAGCCTCCGCCGTTTACTGCAACGCGAAGGAACGATCCTTCTTCACCATTATGAGCCATCATTTCTTTCACATGAAATGCTGCAGCTTCAGTAACTTCAACGTATTGTTTCATTTACATCCACCTTCCCGCTTTTCCTCTATCATATCAATGATTTCACCATTTACGCAATCATCTTCACTCCAATTGGAAGAAGATGATGTATAATGAAATATATAGTGCGAAAGGATGATGATGAATGGAAGTAAGTGCGACTTATGCCAAGAAAATGGATTGCAAGAACTGTAAGGAGAAATTCACTACAACAAAGATCCTTTCACGCTTCGTCCGTGTCTCCAAGCATGAAAGTGACTTTAAACCTGTATATTCGGATTCAAACGTCAATCCGATTTTATATAATGTTGCCGTATGCCCCAACTGTGGATTTGCCTTCACCGATGAGTTTTCCAGTTATTTTGCACCTGGTGTGAAAGAGGAAATTGCTCAAAAGATCACGTCCCTTTGGAGTGGTAGGTCCTTCGGGGATGAACGGACGATTGAAGAGGCAATAGAAACTTATAAACTCGCTTACATAAGTGCAAGTCTAAAGAAGGAAAAGGCGTTGACGATGGCGGGCATCATGCTGCGGATCGCCTGGCTATATGATGATATGGATGACATCGATTCGGGGTTGCGGTTCAGGAAGGTATCACGAAATTTATATACAGAGGCGTATTCGGCGGGAGACCATGCAGGAACACAAATGTCCGAGACAAGGGTTTTGTATCTGATGGCCGAGCTTTCCCATCAAATTGGTGATAAGGAAGAGGCAATCCGGAATTTTTCAAAGGTCATCGAAAGCCAAAGGACATCGACCGACCCGCAAATTATCAAGACGGCTAAAGAAAGGTGGCAGGAAATCAGAGAGCAACGGGAGAATAGCGCTTCCTTATAATTGAGGTAGAGTGCTTTGGACGAGGAATGACTCGCTTTGGACGCGGAACGACTCGCTTTGGACGCGGAACGCCTTACTGTGGACGCGGAACGCTTCACTTTGGACGCGGAACGACTCGCTTTGGACGCGGAACGGCCGACTTTGGACGCGGAACGACTCACTTTGGACGCGGAACGCTTCACTTTGGACGCGGAACGACCGACTTTGGACGCTTGCCTCTAATTAATGTAAACAAAAAGAGACTGTCACAGAAATTCATTCTGGACAGTCTCTCTTTCAATTAGAATACTTGTTCAACTTCCACTACTCCAGGTACTTCTTCAAGCAAAGCTCTTTCGATACCTGCTTTCAACGTGATTGTCGAACTCGGGCATGTACCGCATGCACCTAAAAGGCGAAGCTTAACAACTCCCTCTTCGATATCGACTAACTCACAGTCTCCTCCGTCGCGCAGGAGGAATGGGCGCAATTTATTTAAAACTTCTTGTACGGGTTCCATCATAGCTGTATCTGTCATTGTATTATTTCTCTCCTTTCATTATACTTATTATAAACTGGATTGAAGAAAAAATCCAATAGAGAATCGGAAGGGGTTGTAAATGTGGAAAAGAATAAAGTGAAAATAGAGATATATGGTGCGGATATTATTTGCGCGAGCTGTGTGAATGCGCCCTCTTCAAAGGATACATACGAGTGGCTGCAGGCAGCAATTGGCAGGAAATATCCGGGTCAATCTTTTGACATTGAATATATCGACATCGAATCCGACATCATCGATCCAAGACAGAATAGCATTGCGGAGCAAGTGAGGAATGATGAATATTTCTATCCGCTTGTCATCATCGAGGATGAAGTGATTGGCGAAGGTTATATCCAATTGAAGCCGGTATTCAATGAGCTGGAAAAGCACGGATTTATTCCAGCGTAATGTTATTATTGATAATAAAACCAGATAACTGAGAACCAAAAAACCTTTTCCGCTTGTCGTGGAAAAGGTTTTTACTATCAGCCATTATGCCATTTGTACATCCAAAGGACACCTGACTTCAGCAATCTTGCAATCCGCCCTGTAACAGTACGGTCTGCCAAGTAGGCGAAGCCTTGTTTCTTTCCTAAGGAGCCCATGAAACCTTTGAGCTTGATTTCAGGCATCTCTTGCGGCAATGGTTCATTATTCCATACGTGGCGGAGCACTTTGACGATTTGTTCAGCCTGTTCCTCTGCAAGCTGGGCGCTCGGAGCGTGAGGAAGGTCGGCGATGTCACCGACGACATATGCATTCTCATGGCCAGGAATTTGATGATATTGGTTTAGCACGATTCGGCCTCTGTTCATTTCTACGTCCAATTCACGTGCGATAGAGACCGGCTGGATTCCGGCAGTCCATACGACGGCGTCGACATGGATTTCGTCCTCGTGATTGTAAAGGACGTTCTTTTCTACTTTTGTAATGTTCGAGTTGGAGACGACTTCCACTTCGTGCTTGTCGAACCAATCTTTGACGTAGTTACTGAGTCGCTCTGGGAAATCCTTCAGAATGCGAGGTCCCCTGTCGAATAATTTGATTTTCAGGTCCGGCCGGCTTTCACGCAATTCACTTGCGAGTTCAATGCCGCTTAAGCCTGCGCCGACGATGCCGACTGTAGCTCCCCCGCCAAGCCCTTGCAACAGATTGTATGTGGCTCTCGACTGGCCGATTGTCTGGATGCTGCTCGTGTATTCCGCCGCTCCCGGAACATCGTGGTAATTATCCTCGCAGCCGAGTCCGATGACTAGGTCGTCATACGCGATCTCTTCACCATTCCGAAGCTGAATCGCTTTCTCTTCCAACTTGATTTTCGCGATTTCCCCTTCAACTACCTTCAGTTTTTCATGTGCCGGCAGTGCGACACGGATATCCGAATCCGGAGCTGTTCCTGCTGCTAATGCATAAAATTCTGTTTTAAGACTATGGAAAGGTGTCCTGTCAATCAACGTGATTTCCAGATCGGTGGGCAATTCTTTATTGAGTAGACGAAGCAAAATGCGCATATTACCGTAGCCTGCACCTAATAATACTAGTTTTCTCATAGTTTTCTCCTTTGTCAATCGATTTTCCGATTTATTCCCACAATGATTATATCAGTTTGTGAGATGTTTCACAATAAGACATCCTATTTGACGACAGATGAAAATAAGAGTAGCATGCCAAGTAGGTGAGGTGATCGTTGTGAATCCGATCGTAGAATTCTGTATGAGCAATCTTGCTAACGGTTCACAGAAGACATTGGAAGCGTTGGAAAGGGATCCAAACATAGATGTGTTGGAATATGGCTGTCTCAGTTATTGCACAAAATGTGCCGAAGGATTATATGCGCTCGTTAATGGTGAGGTGGTCGAAGCTGACACACCTGATGAATTGACGGAACGAATTCAGCAATTCATTGAAGAAAATCCACTTTTCTAAGATCAAAAGTGAGTGACGAAGACAGCAAAGAACCGCATTTCATTGCGGTTCTTTTTTATTCCAATCTACTAAGCTCTTGTACAGATATGTCGGAAGCTTCAACTGCTCCTTCACCGTTTCTAATCTTGTCACGCCGCCCTCTACATAAACCGTGTCAATGCCGAAGCGGATTCCTGCCTGAATATCAGTCTCGTAATTATCACCAATCATGATCATTTCATCTTTCCTATACCCTTTTTGTTGAATGAAATGCAGCATATACGGCTCAGGCTTACCGATATGGATGGCATTGCAATCCGTTGTCGATTCCAAGAGCTTAACAAATGAACCATTCCCCGGGACGAGCCCTCTCTCAGTCGGAAATGCCCGATCCCCATTCGTCGCTAAAAATACTGCGCCTGCGCGTATTGCCAAACTGGCAGCTGAGAGTTTTTCATATGTAATGCTGCGGTCGATTCCAATGATGACGACGTCCGGATTTTGTGAAGTCAGCTCAAACCCTTCAGAAACAAGTGCTTGTTCAAGCCCTTCTTCACCTATCATCATGACGGACGCACCATCAAAATGCTCTTTGCAATATTTCGCGGATGCAATTGCCGACGTCATGATCTGTTCCGGTTCCGTCCTGATTCCCATTCGATGTAGCTTCGTTTGAAATTGTTTTGCCGTTTTAGATGAATTATTCGTTACAAAATAAGGTTCGATGCCGCTACGCTGAAGTCCATCAATCAATTCGGCAGCTTCAGGGATCACTTCATTCCCCCGGTAGACAGTCCCATCCAAGTCAAAACAGACCGCTTTATAGTTGTCCATTTTTATTGCTCCAGCGGGCTGAAGGCGGAAACAGGACCAAGTTCATTCTCCAAGTAATGTCTGACCTTCACTGGAAAAGTCTTAATCTCGTCTTTCGTTTCGTTCAAAACCGCTTCGATTTCCTCGCTGTCCACGTCGACAAACTCACGGACGATCATTTTTCGAAGCCCGATCACTTTTTTCAAAGGATCAGCCATTTCCGGGGAAATCACTTTCTCATCTTCCATAATGTCGATGATATCGTCATAGCTTCCTGGATCACGCATAATGAAGCCGTCAATCATGGAATTGCCGACATCAATGATGGACTCGACGATTGTATGAGCAATCCTTTCGAGTGCCAAGGCGTTGATTTTACTTTCATTCCATTTTTGATGTCCTTCAAATAAAGCCAGAAGACTTTCCATATAAGCAAGTGTTTCATTGATTTTTTGACGATCGATAAAGTACAAAATTGTTCCCTCCCGGTTGTCTTAACTCCATTTCATCATATCATAACGGGCACATGAATGAACCGCCTTGCACACAGCATCCTGCGCACTAGGCGGTTCTATCAATCCTATTCCTGCTCCTGCTCCAGTTCCTGTTCGACTGGCTGGATCTTCACCTTGCCGACTTTCCGAAGGACAAAATAGGCGCATCCGAAATTGCAGTATTCATAAAGGTAATCCTGCAAGGTGCTGATTTTCGTTTCATACGTAGCCTTGGAATTGCGATCCTCATAAAAGCCTTTCAGCCGCAGCTGACCGTATCCCCAGTCACCTAAAATATAATCGTATTTGGATAGCACGTCACTGAACCTGGCGTCCAATGCTTCCTCGTTGAAACCATCCCGATAGTCTATCTGTATTTCATATTCAAAGTTATTTATCGTTACCAAACTAATCACTTCCATCTTCAGCTTTGTACCGTTGTTTCTAACATTGCGTCACCAATACGCTGTTTTTCTTTTGCAGCGGCATTGACCTGTTCATCAGCATGATAGCTTGAACGTACCAATGGACCCGCTTCGCAGTGGGAAAATCCTTTTGACATTGCGATTTCGCGCAACTCTCCAAATTCTTGGGGCGTATAGTATTTTTGGACTTTGAGATGTTTTTTTGTTGGTTGTAAATATTGGCCAATTGTCATGATATCCACTTTATGAGCACGTAAATCATCCATCGTTTCGATGATTTCCTCAACTGTCTCGCCAAGCCCAAGCATCAAGGAGGACTTCGTCGGAATTTCCGGGTACATTTCCTTTGCCCGTAGAAGAAGCTCCAAGGAACGATCGTAGGTCGCACGTGCCCGGACCCTCGGTGTCAATCTGCGGACCGTTTCGATGTTATGATTCAGAATATCAGGTTTTGCATCCATCAAGCGCTCCAAGTTATCATACTCGCCTCCCATGTCGGACGGCAATACTTCAACTGTCGTAAACGGGTTTTTACGGCGGATGGCACGGATTGTTTCAGCAAACACCGTGGATCCTCCATCTTTCAAGTCATCTCTTGCAACAGCTGTAACAACGACATGTTTCAAGTTCATGAGTGCCACGGAATCCGCAACGCGTTCCGGCTCTGCTAAGTCAAGCTCGTTCGGCAACCCGGTTTTCACTGCACAGAAACGACAAGCACGTGTACAAACGGCACCAAGGATCATGAATGTAGCTGTGCGGCGTTCTCCCCAACATTCATGGATGTTCGGGCAGCGGGCTTCTTCACAAACGGTATGTAAGTTCTTTTCACGCATCAATTTTTTCAGGTCTGTATAGTTTTCATTCGTGTTCAATTTTATTTTCAGCCAATCGGGCTTTCGAACATGTTCTGTCTTTTTCCCTATTTCTGGTCTACATGACACGATAACCGACTCCATTCCTATTTGCTTGTTTTGCAGTATATCACTTCTGTCAATGTATCATATATTCTGACATCCAACAACTATTGATGGCATAGAGATTACTACGAAAATAAGAAAAGAAAGCGCCAGGATAAATGCGCTTTCTTTCTATATCATTTTATTCAAACAGAGTCAGGCTCTGCTTTTCGATTTAGATACTGCCCAAAATATACTTCCCGCAAGTCCACCCCAAATGACGAGGATTCCGAGAATCATCATAAAAATAGCTCCACCGCTCATAGCGAATCCTCCTTATCGATTATCAAAGTCTGTTGAGTCAGTTGTTTTCTTGTTCCATTTCATTACTGTAAAGATGATTGCCATGACGATGGCGAACAATGCGACCATCCAACCTGTAGACATGATGAACGCGTCCGAATACCCTTCGTAGTTTCCATTGTCTGTCTCATGCAATTTGAAAATATTGATGCGCAACAAGTCGAACATCATATAGCCAAGGACGACCGGTGTAATGAATCTCAAACAAATTCTCCAAAGTGGGCCGACTTGGATATCAGAAATTTCATTCGCATGGTCTTCGAATACACGAAGTTTCTTGAAGACCCATACAATAAGGAAGACTTCGACCAAACCGATTGCGGCTACTCCGAACTGGTTAATGAAGTAGTCGGCAACGTCTAGGAAATACAAGCCGCCGCGTGTAGCGAACAGCAAGGAAATGACTGCTGCAAGACCAACTCCGAAAAGGACGGACTTCGTACGCGAGATGTTGAATTTCTCTGAAATCCCCGCGATATACGTCTCACAGATCGAGATGAGCGATGTGAGACCCGCCAAGACAAGCGACAGGAAGAACAATACTCCGAATAGTCCATTCATCCCCGGCATTTCATTGATGATTTTCGGGAATACGACAAATGCGAGTCCTACTCCTGCTGAAGCAACTTCTGCAACGGATGTGTTTGCTTGTGCCGCCATGAAGCCAAGCGCAGCGAATACTCCGATACCCGCAAGCAATTCGAATCCTGAGTTCGCAAATCCTGTGATGAATGCGTTATTTGTAATATCCGACTTCTTCGGCAAGTAACTTGAATAAGTGATCATGATGGCAAAGGCTATTGATAGACTGAAGAAAATATGTCCATATGCCGCTACCCACACCTGTGAATTTGCCAACTTGCTCAAATCCGGTTTGAAGAATGCATCCAGACCGAGCAACGCCCCGTCAAGAGTAACTGCCCGAATGACGACAAGAAGGAACACAACGACAAGCGTCGGAATGAAAATTCTGTTCGCCAATTCAATTCCTCGTTTAACTCCAGCCAATAGAATGATGAAGGCGATTGCCCAGACAAGGATAAGCGGAATGAGTACTCCCGGTACCAGCCCACCGACCTCCCCTGGAGTATCCGCCAAGTTCAGTACGCTTCCGAACAGGAATCCTCCTGTATCATCCCCCCATGCCATATTCAAGGAATAGATTGTGTACTTCATCGCCCAAGCGATGATGACTGCATAATACGTCGAAATAACGAAAGAGACGAATATGCCCCACCAACCTAACCATTCTGCCCCTTTTCCTTTCATACGAAAGAAAGATAGCGGCGCAGAACCGCGGTACTTATGACCTATCGTGAATTCCATGATGAGAATTGGAATCCCCGCTGTCAGAAGTGCAAATAAGTATGGAATGAAAAATGCCCCTCCGCCGTTTTCATACGCGACGTATGGAAAACGCCAGATGTTTCCTAGACCGACAGCAGATCCGACAGCCGCCATTATAAAGCCGGCGCGGGTCCCCCATTGCGAACGCTGTTCCATTAAAATTCCCCTTCCCTTTACTCTGTTAATAATTTACCATTTTCAGATTATTATATAATCTTAAAACTAGTATATCCGTCTTAGTATCTATTGTCAAAATGTTTTTTATTGAATAAATATCCATTTTATCGATCGGGTTTTACTCTTCATCACAGGAATCTGGAAGTGTGCCGGTAGTGAAAATCTATGAATGTAGAGCCCGCTTTATGCTACATCCCAATAAAAAAAGCCACATCTGCCGGGTACCCGGCAGATGTGACAGTTCATATAAGTCAGTAGGAAGTTGCCCTCACTTCTGCTTTATTCCGTTTTGAAGTCCATACTGAAAACAAGCCAGCAATTAGAACGATGACTGCTGCAAGTCCGATCCAAACCGATCCTGTAAGCCCAAGGATGATATAGCCGATCGTCGCAATACCTGCTGAAATCAATGCATAAGGGAGCTGCGTCGATACGTGATCAATGTGATTGGATCCCGCACCGGTCGATGATAGTATCGTCGTATCGGAAATCGGTGAGCAGTGATCCCCGAAAACAGCCCCTGCCAATACTGCTGACAATGCAGGAAGCAGAAGTTCAGGCTCGGCATTGATCATAATCGTTCCTGCAATCGGAAGAAGGATTCCGAAAGAGCCCCAAGATGTCCCTGTCGAAAATGCCATCAAACCTGCGAGGACAAACATAATGACCGGAAGGAAGTTGACAGGTACATTTGACTGTTCCACGACACTTGAAAGGAACGGCCCTGTTTCCAGGACACCGATCAAATGCGTCAACCCCCATGCAAAAATCAAGATGAGAATCGCCGGCATCATTGCGCTGACACCACTGATGAATGCTTTGCCTACAAGGTTATACGAAGCAGTCTCGTTTTTGCCCATTTGTGAAATATAAAGGACCGCAGCCAATACTGTTCCTGCTAGACCGCCTACCATCAATGACATTGGAACATCCGTGTTTTCGAAAATGGTCCAAATGCTCGCCGAGCCGCCGATGCGATAGCCCGTCCAAATCATCATCCCTAATGTAACGATGACAAGTGTAATGATCGGCGCAATCAAATCAATGACACGGCCATAGGAGTGAATCGGGAAATCCTCTTTCAATTGGCCCGGTATCTCTTTATTCGGATCGAAAAGTTCCCCTGTTTCTTGAGCACGTGTTTCATGTCTTTTCATTTCAAAATAATCGATATTCGTCCAAGCAAAGAAAAATACCATAGCCAATGTCGTAATGACATAAAAGTTCATCGGCGCCATCATGAGAAATGCGGATAATGGCGAGTAGCTGATTGCGGCGGACGTGCCAAAAATGAGAGCCAATTGTCCGATGAGAAATGCGCCCCAGCTCGAAATAGGCGACACAACGCAAATCGGAGCTGATGTTGAGTCGATGAAATATGCCAATTTCGCCCTGGAAATACGATGCTGGTCCGTAATCGGCCGTGCAATTTGCCCGACAGCCAATGAATTGAAGTAATCATCCACAAAAATGAGGATTCCGAGCAATACGGTCAACAGCTTAGCGCCGCGTCTCGTTTTAATGCGCGTTACCGCCCACTCCGCAAAAGCCCTGCTTCCGCCGGATAAACTGACAAGAGCCGTAATGACACCCAATAATAAAATGAATATCATGATGAAAATATTATACGTATTCAATTCCCCTTCAGACCAGAAGGAGACGATCATGCCTGTCCAAAGATTTTGCAACGTGTCGACCGGTGAAAAACTCGCCACCAATAATGCAGCCGTCACAATTCCCGATCCAAGTGATAATAGTACCCTCTTTGTCGCTAACACCATAACAATTGCCACGATCGGCGGCAAAATTGAAACCCAAGTGCCTATCATAAAAACATTCCTCCAATTTTTGATTGAAGAACTATAGGTGAAAACAAAAGCGAAGGGCGCCTGTTTAGAGGCGACAGGCATAAGGTGAAGATGCGGCGTGGCGCTTTTTGCCACAGAGCAGCTTCGACTTATGACCCCGAGCCTCTGGCGACCGGAGCTAGATGTAGAAAGGAAAAAAACCGACACCCATTGCACTATGATGTGCATCAGGTGTCGGCTTATTCTACGGTCGTTTGTAAGATAATCTGAGATGTTTTATCTACGTACGATCTGTAGCTCATCATGCGCTAATTGCATGACAGTGTCATTCCTATTCGGAATGACCCCAGCATGGATGGTTGGCGTTCCATTCCAAGCTTCGGCAAAACTTCCTTTCACGGGCGGTCTACGATGCCAATCTCGCGTCCATTACTAATAAGCCTTGCAGCCTCTACCTAATCGGTGTTCCTCTTTGTTATCCTAGCATAACACAATTTCTCTATATTTCAAGGGCTATTTAATGATTGCCAGGATTGAATGGAACTTCAATTTGCGGAGGATTGTTTCCGCCCCCGTTATAGATTTGAGGAATTGGGCTCTGGATCAATCCGATAGCTACAGGTATCCGCTGTTCTACGACGCTTCTCTGTGTCGCAAGCGGGACGATGATCTGGACATTGACCGTCACCAATATATTCACTTCAATCATCGCGTTATTAATGCCGAACTCCGTGATGCCTGTCTCGACAGTCGTCTGCGCTTCCCCGATAACGTGGAAACGTATCGGAATTTTAGGGCCGAAGTTCCCGATTAATGGAAGACCCGTCGCTTGCCCCATCGGCACGAAGAAGACGACGCCCCCTCCTTTTTCCATCGCTTCGGGATCATATTCGATATCTTCGCTGAGCGGAAGCATTTCCAAGTTCCCGCTTTCAGCCATTTTAAGATATGCCTCTATGAGACTATGGATTTCCGCCCTTGTCTTATTGATGATTTCAGCATTCATCGTATTTGTAACCATTCCAGGTGAACCACTTGGCACATTTTCGATGATATCATTTACATCATATATTTCGGTAGATCTTGATTTGATTGCCTGTGTGATGACATGCGCTGCAATCCTCTCCGTTTCAACTTCCGCATAGGAAAGATAAATCGGAGTGAGCTTTGAGTTGACAAAATATAGAAAAAGAGCGATTGTCACTAAAATCGCCGGGAAGATGAGCGGCAATAAACGACGCTTTCGGCGAGGTCTGCCATTATGATTGGAATCGCGATGCCGATTCCTTTTTTTATAATTTCGAGACGGTTGCCCATAAAATCTCAAAACGACCCCTCCTGCTTAATATTATGCAGGAACGGGGCCGTTCATTCTTGTTTATAACGTTCATTGCTCACACCCGGATCGGTTCGGCTGCCTCGTTTCATTCCATACCAGATAAAGACGTCCCGAATCAGTTCGGGCATATGGTATTCTTTCTCCGCTTGTTCCAATGACGGGAAAAAGAAGCCGAATGTGAACATATCCAGAGTTGCCACCTTGTACGTTTTTCCAACTTCCACTTTTCGATTCCCGGCATACAATTCCCCATCATCTGTCCGAAAGAGCCTTTCAAAAATCATTTTGCCCATGAACGTCCCACGAAAACCGAGCCCTCTGATTTCCGTTTCCGGCCATGATTCGTTACTGGATAACCTATAAATCTCCAACAATTCCGCCCCATCCAATGTGACCGTACAAGGATTGATCGGGTGTGGCAGTAAGGCATGCACCATGCGTTTTGTCACCCAACCTTTTTCAAGACTCCCTAGGAATATCCCGGCATTGAACATGGCACAGTCGGCACCCGTGTACTCAATCATCGCCCTTCCGAAGAATGAGGACATCGGGCTATCCATGAAGAGCTGTTGCTTTAACGGCATCTTTGTATAGAAGACGTTTTCCTCCAACGATTCATTCCCTGCTTGGATCAGGTCATTCACTTCCTGTATGTCCTCTTCCCGGCTTTCCAGCCCGCTCACATGGACAACTCCCGCTTTTTTTCCTATGACCTTTTTCTCGTCCACATCGAACTGGATTTCAACATGTCCGACATACTCCCCGAACTTTCCTGTGGCTGCTAATAGGGTGTCATTCACCATTTCGCCTTCCGGGAATAAATGATGGGTATGCGCACCTAAAATGACGTCGATCAGATTACTTTCTTCTGCAAGACGCCTGTCTTCATTCACACCTAAATGCGAAAGGCAGACAATGACGTCCGCGCTATGCCGGATTTGTTCGGCCACACTTTCCACTAACCGCCTCGGCTCTTCGATATGCCAACCTAGGTTCGCATAAAAGTCCGTGTACATCGCCGTAGCTCCTATAACCCCAACGGTAAGCCCATTAGCCGTTTTGTAAATCTGGTAAGGCTTGAGCCATTTTGGGAGTGAACCATCCGTCTCCGATAAATTGCAAAGGATAACATCGAAATCAGCACCTTCATACAGGGTACTCAATGCTCTTTTGGACATAGTGATTCCTTCATTATTGCCGATTGTCACTGCATCATATCCTGCCCTGTTCAACAATGCGACATTGCCCTTGCCGGATGTCCCTTCTGTGAAAGGATGGGAGCGGTCGACATGGTCACCGATGTCAAAAATGAAGCAGGCTTCCTGTGTGGAATTATGCAGCTGTCTCTGTGAGTGGAGATATCTGCTGATCTTCGGCCAACTGTCGAAATGGCTATGGATATCATTCGTATGATAGATATGGATTGCTTCTAGATTACGTTGCATGGCTCAACCCCAAATCCCCTCAATGATTGACCTTATTCCGAATAATAACAGCATGATCCGTAGTACGAGGACCAATGTCTCCGAGCTCATCTTTTTATTTAGCGTCGTTCCGATCATGCCGCCGATATAGGCGCCAGGAATGACGGAAAGTGCATAAAGCCAAGGTACATGCCCTAATGAGATATGCGTGATCGAATTGACGATGGCGGATAGAAATACGATGAACATCGATGTACCGACAGCAACATGCGGCGGAAATAGGAACAGCAAAATTAATGCCGGTACAATCATTGTTCCTCCTCCGATTCCGAAAAGACCGGAAGTGAATCCGATGACGAATGTCAATATGAGCGCAAACCATACCGGATAGCCATATACATGCGACTCTCCATGCGTATCTACAAATGTCCTCGTCTTGCCGTGCTCAACAAACCATTGGATCGGTTTTAAGTACTTGCGTGCAAGCAAAAGGATGGAAAGGACAATGAGTAGTATGCCGAAATATAAATTAAATGATGGTAAATCCATCCCTTTATTCACAAATGCCCCGAGAATCATTCCTGGTATGGAGCCTGCGAAGAAAATCCATCCGGTTCGGTAGTCCACGGTTTTCACTTTCATATGCGAAATAGTGGAAGATAGGCCGTTAAAGATCATCATGATGACGGAAATCCCTACTACACTTTGGGGAGTGATGCCTGGAATCCACCCAAAATTGATGCCAACCAATAGCGTCAGCGGTACGAGAATTGTTCCGCCTCCGAGTCCGACGATGGACCCCATAACGCCGGATATTGCACCGATTATTGCTAACAACAGAAACGCCATTCTTATTCCTCCTCAAAAAAATCAAGCTGCTTAGGTGCGAGTGCCTGGAAGTCAATGCCCATCATTTTTTGAAAGCGTTTTGCGTTCTCAGCTGCATGGCCACCAGAATTATTATTAAAAATGACAAATACGTTCTCCGCTTCGCTCTCCAATTTTCGGGTCGTTTGACGGATTTCTTCTAGTTCTCCGTCTGAATAATTATAGAGGTACCGTACTTTGCGCCATGCTTCATTGTCACCAGTCGTATTTCGCCAGCCATTTACATTCCTACCGTGCAGGCGGACAAACACCTTATCGCTTCGGGTTGTTTCAGCAACGAGCGGGACACTTCCTGCGCCAGCTTGCGGCTCGTCACAGACGGTGTGAATGAAATTCAGCTCCTTGAGAAATGACAGTGTCTTTTCCTGCATAGAGGGAACGTACCAGGATTGATGGCGGAACTCGATTGCCACGTCATAGCCATCGAGTTGACTTCTTATATATCTGATTTGGTCCACGTTTTCCTTTTTGCAATCAAACCAAGGCGGAAATTGAACGAGAATCATAGCAAGCTTCCCGGCGGTCCGCATCGGATCGACAGAAAGCTTGAACTGCTGGAACATTTCTTCAGGAGATGAATACGGCAGCTTTCCTCGTTGATGGCCTGTCATTCCTTGATACGCTTTTACGATGAATTGAAAGTCATCTGGTGTTTCGGCAATCCACTTTTGGATATTACGCTCCGGCTGGATTGCATAAAAGGATGCGTCCAGCTCAACTATTGGGAAGTGGGAGCTGTAATCAATCAATTTTTCGTTTTTTTTGGAGGTTGTGGAATAGACATCCGGATGGTCACCCCATCCTGTCAATCCGACGTGTATCATATGATCCCTCTTTTCCGTTCGTAGATGAATATTTTCATCATATCATATGTCAATGCGGGGATTCCGCCATTTTGCATCATGGCTTTGAGCGCAGGGGCCGTGTTTATGAGCGCGATGCGGCATGTTATGAGCGCGATGCAGCATGTTATGAGCGCGATGCGGCATGTTATGAGCGCGATCCCGCATGTTATGAGCGCGATGCAGCATGTTATGAGCGCAGGATTTGAAAACAGAAAAAACCGCCTGCAATGAGGCGGTTTTTCTAGTTGCTATATTAACCGATTGAGCCTTCCATTTCGAAGCGAATCAAGCGGTTCATTTCTACTGCGTATTCCATCGGCAATTCTTTTGTGAATGGCTCGATGAAGCCCATAACGATCATTTCAGTCGCTTCAAGCTCAGGAATTCCGCGGCTCATCAAGTAGAAGAGCTGCTCTTCCGAGACTTTCGAAACTTTCGCTTCGTGCTCGAGTGAAATGTTGTCGTTAAAGATTTCGTTGTATGGAATCGTATCAGATGTCGATAGTTTATCCATGATGAGCGTGTCACATTCGATATTCGCACGTGCACCGTCTGCACGGCGGCCGAAGTGGACGATCCCACGGTACGTAACTTTACCACCGTGTTGGGAAATCGATTTAGAAACGATTGTGGATGACGTGTTCGGCGCCAAGTGCATCATTTTTGCTCCTGCATCTTGGTGCTGCCCTTTACCAGCCAAAGCGATGGACAATGTCATACCACGTGCACCTTCACCTTTAAGGATACATGCAGGGTATTTCATCGTCAGCTTCGAACCGATGTTGCCGTCGATCCATTCCATTGTTGCGTTCGCTTCACATATTGCACGCTTCGTAACTAGGTTGTAAACGTTGTTTGCCCAGTTTTGAATCGTTGTGTAACGGCAGTACGCATCTTTTTTAATGATAATTTCAACGACCGCACTATGGAGTGAGTTCGTAGTGTAAACAGGTGCAGTACATCCTTCAACATAGTGGACGCTTGCGCCTTCGTCTACAACGATAAGCGTACGTTCGAATTGCCCCATGTTTTCCGAGTTAATACGGAAGTAAGCTTGAAGCGGTGTGTCCAGTTTGATGCCAGGCGGTACATAGATGAATGAACCACCAGACCATACAGCGGAATTCAGTGCAGCGAACTTGTTATCTGTGTTCGGAATGACTGTTCCCCAATATTTTTTGAACAACTCTTCGTTTTCACGCAATGCTGAGTCTGTATCTTTGAAGACGATGCCCATATCTGTGAGCTCTTCCTTCATGTTGTGGTAAACAACTTCGGATTCGTACTGTGCAGAAACACCAGCAAGGTATTTTTGCTCAGCTTCAGGAATACCTAATTTGTCGAATGTGCGCTTGATCTCTTCAGGCACTTCATCCCACGAACGCTCTGTCGCTTCGGAAGGTTTTACGTAATATGTGATTTCATCGAAGTTCAGTGAACCTAAATCTCCGCCCCATTGAGGCATCGGTTTGCTGTAGAAGATTTCAAGGGATTTCAGACGGTAGTCCAGCATCCATTGAGGTTCATTTTTCATACCCGAAATTTCTTCAACTATTTCACGTGTCAACCCACGCTCCGAACGGAAAACAGATACGTCTTTATCCGCGAAACCATATTTGTAATCGCCAATATCAGGCATTTTCTTAGCCATCATTATTCCTCCGTTCTAACATTTGTATTGCTTTACCCCAGTTGCCCGGCATGCAACTTATCGCCGGGAACCGTTTTCGGATTATTGCTCGGTTTCTGACCCGAGGCCTTTTTCCATCGCCTTCCATGCAAGTGTTGCACACTTGATGCGCGCAGGGAATTTGGCGACTCCGGAAAGGGCTTCGAGATCACCCAAATCGATGGATTCATCAATTTCTTTACCAAGCATAATGTCCGAAAACACATGGGCGTATTTTACAGCCGTGTCGATGTCTTTGTTTTTGATCATTTGTGTCATCATTGACGCGGATGCCATGGAGATTGAACAGCCTTCCCCTTCGAACTTGGCATCTTGCACAATCCCATCTTCGACATTGAGGGTCAGATGGATGACATCTCCGCACGTCGGATTGTTCATGTCGATTGTGATATTGTTCTCTTCCAGCACACCTTTATTCCGTGGATTTTTATAATGATCCATGATGACTGAACGATATAGCTGGTCTAATTTATTTGTAGGCATTATTGGAAATACTCCTTTGCAATCTGGAGTCCTTCTACGAGACGGTCAACATCTTCTTCCGTGTTGTACACATAGAAGCTTGCACGGGCTGTCGCAGAGCATTCGAGCCATTTCATAAGCGGCTGTGCACAATGATGACCTGCCCGCACTGCGATTCCGTTCATATCTAGTACCGTGGCAAGATCATGAGGGTGGACATTATCCAGATTAAATGTAACGATGCCCGCACGTTTATCAGGATCACGCGGTCCATAGATCGTCAGACCGTCCATGGATGACATTTTCTCCATCGCATAACCTGCAAGCTCGTGTTCATGCTTTTCAATTTGATCTAAACCGATTTCTTCCAAAAAGTCGATGGCAGCGCCGAGCCCAATCGCTCCTGCAATAATCGGCGTGCCTCCTTCGAATTTCCACGGAAGCTCTTTCCACGTTGATTCGTATAGACCGACAAAATCGATCATTTCACCACCGAATTCAACTGGCTCCATTTCGTTCAATAACTCTTTCTTTCCATAAAGGACACCAATCCCCGTAGGACCGCACATTTTATGGCCTGAAAAAGCGAGGAAATCGCAGTTCAATGACTGGACATCCAATTTCAAGTGCGGAGCAGCCTGCGCACCATCGACGACCATGACAGCGCCATGAGCATGCGCAATCTCTGTAATTTCTTTGATCGGGTTCATCGTACCAAGCACATTGGATACATACATGATCGAGACGATCTTCGTGCGATCAGTTACAGCTTCACGAACTTTATCAAGAGAGAGTGTGCCATCTTCTTCTAAAATGACATACTTCAAGACCGCGCCTTTTTCCTTCGCCAATTGCTGCCACGGAATAATATTGGAATGGTGTTCCATATGGGTGATGACGATTTCATCGCCTTCTTCGACATTCGCACGTCCATAGCTTTGGGCTACCATGTTGAGGGCTGTTGTCGTTCCGCGAGTGAAAATCACTTCCTGCGTGGATTTCGCATTGATGAACTTGCGGACCTTTTCACGAGCTCCTTCATAATGATCGGTTGCCCTATTGCCAAGTGTATGGACACCTCGGTGGACGTTCGCATTATCGTACGCGTAATAGTCATTGATTGCCTCAATGACTTGCCGCGGCTTTTGTGAAGTCGCGGCACTGTCTAAATAGACGAGCGGGTGCCCGTTGATTTCCTGGTCAAGTATTGGGAAATGTTTGCGGATGTCTTTGCTGAGCATTAGCGCACTTTCCTTTCAATAACCTCCGTCAATTGCTTCTTGACACCTTCGATCGGCAATTTGCTAACTACAGGTGCAAGGAAACCATGGATGACAAGGCGTTCTGCTTCCTGTTGCGAAATTCCGCGGCTCATCAAGTAGAACAATTGAAGCGGATCTACACGGCCTACAGAAGCTGCGTGACCGGCAGTAACATCGTCTTCGTCGATCAACAGGATCGGATTCGCATCACCACGGGCTTTTTCACTTAGCATCAAAATCCGTGATTCTTGGACAGCGTTCGATCTTGTAGCGCCTTTTGCAATTCTGCCGATGCCGTTAAAGATAGATGAAGCCGACTCCTTCATTACACCGTGTTTCAAGATGAATGCATCTGTATCAAGTCCCCAGTGGACGATTTCAGATGTGAAGTTCTGCCTTTGGTTTCCTCGGCCGACAACGACAGTCTTCATATCACTTGAAGAGCCGTTTCCGACGAGATGCGTAATGTTTTCAGAAATCGTATCGCTGTCGTTCATCAATCCTAACGCCCATTCGATACGGCTCTGCGCTCCAGCTACTCCGCGGCGGTTGACGTATGTCGTGAATCCTTTTGCAAGGACGTCTACTGCGCCATAGATGACTTTCGCGTTATCGCCTGCGAATACTTCCGCAACGATATTGGCTTGTCCTGCAGCCTCTTCGACTGTAGACAGATAGTTTTCCACGTATGTCAAAGAGCTGTTCGCCTCAGCTACGACGATGACATGGTTGAAGAGGGATGCTTGTGCGTCGTCGTGTAAAAACAGAACTTGAAGCGGTTCTGCGATTTCGACGCCTTTCGGCACATAGACGAATACGCCGCCATTTATAAGTGCCGCATGCAACGCTGTTAGTTTATGTTCATCAACTTTCACGCCATCCGTCATGAAATATTTCTTCATTAGATCGGCATGCTCACGTGAAGCAGTGAAAATATCAGTCATGATAACACCCTTCGCTTTCAAATCCTCTGAAAGGGAAAGGAATGCAGGTGTATTATTATGCTGCACATAAATGTTCTGTTGATCATCGTTGACCAACTCCTTCGCTTCTGCAGGCAGGTCTGCCAGCGTCGCGAATGTCGAACTTTCGACTGCATGTACCGGGAACTCAACAAAGTTCCATTTGTCGATTTTTGTTTTATCTGGTGTTGGCATCGGAAGCTGTTCCACTTTAGCTAACGCATCTGCGCGGAAATCTGCCATCCAATCGGCTTCATTCATGCTTGCGGAGAAAGAGCGGACGTCCTGTTCGGTCAATGCCATTTTTGTTTCAACCGTCATTTTGAATCGTCCCCTTTCTTATGCTTCTTGTCCTACTGTTTCATCTTCGATTCCTAATTCTTCCTTAATCCAATCATAACCAGCCTCTTCAAGCTGTTTCGCAAGCTCTGCTCCGCCGGATTTAACAACTCTGCCCTGCATCATAACGTGTACAAAGTCAGGCGTGATGTAGTCGAGAAGGCGTTGGTAGTGAGTGATGATCAGGCATCCGAATCCTTCTCCGCGCATTTCATTGATTCCTTTTGAAACGACTTTCAATGCATCGATGTCGAGTCCGGAGTCAATTTCATCAAGTACTGCAAATTTCGGCTGCAGCATCATCAATTGAAGGATTTCATTGCGTTTTTTCTCTCCGCCGGAGAATCCTTCGTTCAAATAACGAGTCGCCATATCTTGATCCATTTCAAGGACGTCCATCTTGCTGTCCAATTCACGGATGAATTTCATAAGGGATATTTCATCGCCTTCTTCACGGCGCGCGTTGATTGCAGAGCGCATGAAGTCCGCGTTCGTCACTCCATTAATTTCACTCGGGTATTGCATTGCAAGGAAAAGTCCCGCTTTAGCGCGCTCATCCACTTCCATTTCAAGGACATCTTCGCCATCAAGCAAGACAGATCCGGAAGTCACCTCATATTTTGGGTGGCCCATGATTGCTGATGCAAGTGTCGATTTACCGGTTCCGTTAGGTCCCATAATCGCATGGATCTCACCTGTATTGATTGTTAGGTTGACGCCTTTCAATATTTCCTTACCTTCAATTTCTACGTGAAGGTCTTTGATTTCCAAAGTTGCCATTCCAATACCTCCAATATGATAAAGATGAACGGGATAAACCATTCTCTATTTAGTATCATTCTAATTTTAGCTCATTCTGCACGTTGTTGCAAATCATTAAGAATTATTATCGTTTTATGGGGAAAATATGAGTATTACAACGTTTTGTTAGTTTGTTTGAAATGAAACCCATTTTCAATTATCGACTGCTTACTGAGAATCAATGAATATAGCTTTATTTATAAATAAAAAATAGAAGGCAGGGAATTGTAATATTCCTCCTTCTACTTTTTACGTTATTCCGTTTCTACGCCTTTCACTTTTGGAGTGAGGCGGTCAACAATCATGGCTAGGGCTCCGTCGCCGGTTACGTTCGTGGCAGTGCCGAAGCTGTCCTGTGCCATATATAGTGCGATCATCAATGCGACCATTGATTCGTCGAATCCTAGCATTGTGCTGAGCAAGCCTACTGCCGCCATAACTGCCCCTCCTGGAACTCCAGGTGCTGCGATCATCGTTACGCCGAGCATGAGGATGAATGGCAGATAGTCCGAGAAGCTGAATGGCATGCCGTTCATGAGCAGGACGCCGATGGAGCAGGACACTAGCGTAATCGTACTTCCGGATAAGTGGATCGTCGCGAATAACGGTACCGTGAAGTCCGTCACTTTCTCAGAGGCCCCTGTCTTCTTCGCTTGTTGCAGCGTTACGGGAATTGTAGCAGCCGATGATTGCGTACCGAGTGCCGTCATATAGGCAGGCGCCATCGTTTTCATGAGGAAGAACGGATTTTTCTTCGAAAGCGTTCCGGCGATTGTATATTGAATCGTCAACATGATTATATGAAGGGCGATGACCATGACGAATACGAGTGAGAAGACCGACAACACTTTCGCCACTTGTCCGCTGTACGTCATGTTAAGGAAAATACCAAAGATATGAAATGGTAATAACGGAATGATGACGAATGAAATAACTTTTTCAATAAGGGTATTCAATTCTCCAAAGAATGACAGCATCGTTTTGCTGTTGATGGATGCCATTCCGATACCGAAAATGAAAGCGAGAAGTAATGCCGACATTACGCCCATCACCGGTGTCATTTCAAGTTCAAAAAACGTTACCGCTGGGGATTTCCCTGCATTTTCAACAGATTGAGAGCCGATGCCGTTAATGAAATTCGGCAAAATTGTCGTTGCAGCAAAGTATGCTAAAATTCCCGCTGCAATGGTAGATGCATATGCAAGCACAGTAGCCATTCCTAATAATTTTCCAGAACCGCTACCAAGTTTCGCTATTCCAGGTGCTATAAATGCAATGATAATAAACGGTACAACAAAGTTTAGAAAACCGCCGAAAATCATATTAAACGTCGCAAATAACCTAGTGAACCATTGCGCAAAACCTTCATGTATTTCTGGGAGCAACAAACCTATGCCCACCGCAAGCCCTATGGCGATAATGATTCGCCATATGAGGCCTATCTTCCTCTTCATAAAATGTCCTCCTCAAAAGTACAAATGTTTACAAAAACAATAAACCCACTTTACCATAGCGAAGAAAAAATGGGAACACCTTTATCGATTTTACTACTTTCTGGAGGACAAAAAACAAAAAACGCCTGTCTCCGATGAAGCGGAAACAGACGGCTTTACTCAATTAGTTAACAGGAACGACAGAGCCGCCCCATTCATTCAAAATGAATTCCTGGATTTCTTCGGAAGTCAATACTTCTACAAGCGCTTTGATCGCTTCGTTGTTTTCATCTCCAGAACGGACCGTAATGACGTTTACATAAGGAGAATCCGTTTTTTCAATCGCGATTGAATCTTCAAGTGGGTTCAAGCCCGCATCGATTGCATAGTTAGAGTTGATTAATACTGCGTCGCCTTCATTATTATTGTAAAGAGTTGGAAGCAGTGCTGCTTCGTAATCCGGTTCAAACTTCAGGTTTTTCGGATTGTCCACAATATCTGTAAGTTCCGCTTTCACTTTATCAACACCCTCAGCAAGTGTGATCAAACCATTTTCCTCAAGCATTTCAAGTACACGACCATGATCCGAAACCGAATTGCTCATAAGGACTGTTGCACCGTCCGGCAATTCATCTAATGATTTATATTCCTTCGAATAAACACCCATCGGTTCGATATGGATTCCTCCCGCATTGACAAAGTCGTAGCCGAAATCAGCAATTTGACTTTCCAAGTAAGGGATGGTCTGGAAATAGTTCGCATCCAATAGGCCTGATTCCAAGTCCTTGTTAGGCAATATATATTCCTGGTATGTTTCTATCTCCAAGTCGATTCCTTTTTCCTTCAACAACGGCTTCACTTTTTCTAAAATGACGGCATGCGGTGTATTGGAAGCGCCGACTACGATTTTCGTCGTTTGCTTATTGCCGCCATCAGCATTCTTGCTTCCGCTAGCTCCATCTTCTTTATCTTTTGTCCCGCATGCTGCCAAAGCAAGCACGAGAACCGTCAATAGTAGTGCAGATAATACCTTCTTCATGATTTCTCTCCCCATTCTTAGATGATATTTATAATTAAAATTCAGCAGACTTACGCTGAATTAAATTATCGCTTGTCCAATTTCTTCACCGCAAAGTCCCCGATGATCTGGATTGCAAATACGATAATCAAAATAATAATAGTGGCGACAATCATCACGTCAGTCCGGCTTCGTTGGAATCCTTCATAGTACGCGAGGTTTCCGAGCCCTCCAGCACCGATGACTCCGGCCATTGCCGTATATCCGACAAGTGCGATTGAAGTTACTGTAAGCCCTGAAATAAGGGCAGGCATCGATTCGGGCAGCAATACTTTGAAGATGATCGTACTTGTTTTAGCACCCATCGATCTTGCAGCTTCGATAACACCTCTGTCTATTTCACGAAGGCCGATCATGACCATTCTCGCATAAAACGGTGCTGCTCCAATGACAAGGGCCGGGATGGCCGCTTCCGGACCACGGATCGTTCCAACGAGCAACGTAGTGAACGGGATAATTAGGATAATTAATATTATGAAAGGAATGGAGCGGAATATATTAACGAATGCTCCAGTGACGCCGTATACCAATCTATTTCTCCATAGCTGGCCGGGGCTTGATAAGAATAAAAGTATGCCAAGAACCAGTCCGAATACGAATGTATATAGAGTGGATAGCCCTGTCATATATAACGTTTCAATAGTTGCCTCCCACATCTTATCCCAATTTACATGTGGTAATAAATTCTCAATCATTGCCGATCACCTCTGTCTGTACACCTTGTTCATGTAGATAGGCAATCGCCCCGTCAATATCTTTCTCTATACCGACAAGCTGTAAAATGAGCGAGCCATAAGCGCCGCCTTTCGTGTGGGATATATTCCCTTGGACAATATTCACATCGATTTCAAATTGTCGGATCAAGCTCGCCAAGACGGGCTGTTCAGTCCGTTCCCCGACAAAGATAAGCTTTATGAGTGTGCCCCCCGGTAAATGGGCAAGTGCCTGTTCAGTTCCCAAGGGTTCCGTCACTTGGGTTACGAATCGCTTCGTAATCGGAGCTTTCGGTGACTGGAACACGTCCAGTACAGGACCGATTTCCACGACTTTCCCGGCTTCCATGACCGCCACACGATGGCAGATCTTCCGGATGACATGCATTTCATGTGTAATCAGGACAATCGTCAACCCGAGCCGTTCATTGATACTTGTCAACAGATCAAGGATGGCATCTGTCGTTTCCGGATCAAGTGCGGAAGTCGCCTCATCGCATAGAAGCACTTCTGGATCATTTGCAAGCGCCCGCGCGATTCCGACACGTTGCTTTTGGCCGCCGGAAAGCTCGGATGGATATGCATTCTCCCTGCCACTTAGTCCGACGAGATCGATTAGTTCGGCCACTTTCCGTTCTCGCTCCGCTTTTTTCACTCCCGCGATTTCAAGAGGAAATGCTATGTTCTGCTTGACCGTACGGGACCAAAGTAAATTGAAATGTTGAAAAATCATACTGATCTTTTGCCTTGCTTCACGCAGTTCTTTGCCAGTGAATGCCGATATTTCACGGTTTCCAATTTTTATTGTTCCCGTCGTCGGAGTTTCAAGCCCATTCAAAAGGCGGATCAACGTACTTTTTCCTGCACCGCTATAACCGATGATACCGAAGATTTCACCCTCTTGGATCGTAAGGGAAACATTATCCACCGCCAGGATTTCATCGTTCAACCGGCCAAAACTTTTTTTGACGTCTTTCAATTGAATCATCACTATCACCTCTACACGATCTTTTCCAAAATAAAAGCCCTTCTGCAGACAAGCAGAAAGGCTGAAACGTTATATTCAAAAAAACGTCAATCCGATCTCTCATCTCTCAAAGCAAATGCTTTGCGTGATTTGGCACCATTTCACATTCGTGACGGTTGCCGGGCTTCATAGGGCACTTCCCTCCACCTCTCTTTATAAGAGCGACATATTCAGTTAAAGTTAATAGATATACTTATATCATGAACTTCTGAGGTATGTCAATCTATTTTCTCAAGAAGATGCGGAATTGACTGGAAAGCATAAATTTTATGGACAATCTCCCCATCTCTCTGAATCAATAAACAAGGGACGCTTTCAATTTCATAATCAACAGCGAGATCTTCCACATAATTCAAGTCAGCCTTCCCAATGGGCAGATCCGGTTTCATGGCCGCAATGACTTCCATCATTTTTGAAGCAACCGCACAGGTTCCGCACATTGGTGTATATAAATAAAATATTGATACGGGATAAGCATTTTTGCTGTCTTCCCATTGCGCACGTGTCCAATTCTCAATAGTGGCCACAATTCATCACCTTCATAGTAAAAATTCGGGATGCACATCAAAGTTTTCGGAGAGGAGTATGGCTGCAAGCACTCTGTATGGAGTCGTTTCAACTTGGCGATAAACCCGCTCTGTATAAAGGTGGATCGCTTCAGGATAATCCCTTTTGAATAAAGTCCGGATCTTCTCTCCGGATTCATCGGCATCCAGAAAAACGAACAGGTCACAATCCTCATAAGGCATAAGCATCTCATCGATCCGATACGGACTCACTGTCCCATTCGTACAAATGATCTCAACCGGCTCCGCCAGCACCTTTTGTAATCTTTTCCGGTCCGAACCGCCTTCGACGATGAGGATTTTAGGACAATCCATTTCCACGTCTCTCCTTCTTGGAAACATTGAAAAAAGCGCCGGAGTTTGGTCCAAGCGCCACTTCATTTACTTACTCGCCGACAGTCATTTTGTCATAGTCTTCAGCTGACATGAGTGCATCTAGCTCAGCTTCGTCTGATGCTTCCACAACGATCATCCAAGCACCTTCAAATGGAGATTCATTCACCAATTCAGGGCTGTCTTCCAATTCTTCGTTCACTTCGACGACTTTACCGCTGATCGGAGCATATAGTTCAGATACAGTTTTCACTGATTCAACACTTCCGAATGGCTCATCTGCTTTCACTTCATCCCCAACTTGCGGCAATTCAACGAAAACGATATCGCCAAGTTCGGATTGCGCAAAATGTGTAATACCGATTCGATACTTTCCGCTCTCATCCTTTACCCACTCGTGCTCTTCTGAATAACGAAATTCTTTAGGTGTGTTCATCCCGTACCCCTCCATTAAGTATGCATTTAGTGATTTCCATTCAATTTTGACATATCCGGAAGCTAAAGACAAGAAAGTATATTAGGCTCCCCAAACTTCCTCATACGTTTCTTCCTTGAAGCCGACAGTCACATTTGAGCCATCCGTAACAATCGGTCTTTTGATAAGCATGCCATCCGTAGCTAGCAGTTCGACCTTTTCATCATCCGTCATTCCAGGCAGCTTGTCCTTCAAATTCAGCTCACGGTATTTCATTCCGCTCACATTGAAGAACTTCTTAATGTCCAGGTTGGAGTTTCCAATCATTTGTTGAAGTTCCTCTTTAGTCGGTGGATTTTCAACGATGTTGACCTCTTTGAATTCCAACTCCGCGTTTTCCAACCACTTTTTCGCTTTCCTGCAAGTTCCGCATTTCGGATATCCATAGTATGTTAAAGACAATTCGCAACACCTCCATTTTACCTAAGTATAACAGAGAAGCCGCCCGGGATAAATCCAAGGCGGTGTGTGTAATCATACGATGTATTTTTCTGCGTCAATCAATTTGACGGATGCTTCGCGTTTTTTCGCGATGATGTTGTATGGATTCGAACGCGTCAATTTGCGTAATGCGGAAAGCATCATCCGTTGGTTATCGCCCTCAACGGAAGCAAGAAGCGTCTCCTTCGCGTCCTTTTCAATTGCTTCGAACGCTTCCTGACAGAAGATTTCTGTGTATAGGATTTTTTGCTTTTCCTTCTCTTCGCCGTTTTTAGCAACCGCTTTTTCCGTACGGAGCAATGCGGATTCCATAGCGAAGACGTTGTTTGCAATATCAGCGATGTTTACTAGGACTTCCTGCTCTTCTTCGAGCTTCGTGCCGAAGCGTTGTGCTGCCATTCCAGCTGCTAGCAAGCCGATTTTCTTCGCGTTCTTAACAAGCACTTTTTCTTGGGCAAGCGCTTCGTCCCCGATTTCTTCAGGCATCATCATAAGAAGCTCTTCCTGCAAGCTTTGTGCCTGTTGAAGCAATGGCAATTCGCCTTTCATCGCTTTTTTCAAGAACGTGCCCGGAACGATCAGACGGTTGATTTCATTTGTTCCTTCGAAAATGCGGTTGATGCGTGAGTCGCGGTAAATGCGCTCCACTTCGTATTCTTGCATGAAGCCATAGCCGCCGTGCAATTGGACCGCTTCATCCGCGATATAGTCAAGAACTTCGGAGCCGACAACTTTATTGATGGAGCATTCGATCGCGTATTCTGCGATTGAAGCCGCTACCGCCTTTCCATCTTTTTGTTGCTCCGCCGTCATTTGGCTGTTGCGTTCTTCAAAGTATCCGACTGTACGGTAGATCAAGCTCTCCGTCGCATATAGCTTGGAAGCCATCGTTGCAAGCTTTTCCTTCGTCAGGTTGAATGAGGAGATTGGCGTCTTGAATTGTTGGCGCTGGTTTGCATACGTGATTGCCAATTCAAGAGCGCGTTTGGAGCCGCCGATTGTGCCAACCCCAAGTTTATAGCGGCCGATGTTCAAAATGTTAAATGCAATGACATGGCCTCTTCCGATTTCCCCTAACAGGTTTTCAACAGGGACTTGTGCATCTTCCAAAATCAATGTACGCGTGGAAGACGACTTGATGCCCATCTTCTTCTCTTCTGCCCCGACAGAAACGCCAGGGAATTCTCTTTCAACGATGAATGCCGAGAATTTATCGCCATCCACTTTTGCATAAACGACGAATACGTCTGCGAATCCAGCGTTCGTGATCCATTGCTTTTCACCGTTCAGGACGTAGTGAGTGCCGGCTTCGTTCAGTTTTGCAGTCGTTTTTGCACCAAGTGCGTCAGATCCGGAGCCTGGTTCAGTCAAAGCATATGCGGAAATTTTATCGCCCGATACGGAGTTCGGCAAATACTTTTTCTTCTGTTCTTCATTACCGAAAAGGACGATTGGCAATGTACCGATGCCGACGTGCGCGCCGTGCGTGATGGAGAAGCCGCCCGCAACGGACATTTTTTCAGCGATCAATGCGGATGAGATTTTATCGAGGCCTAGGCCGTCGTATTCTTCAGGTACGTCTGCACCGAGTAGACCGAGGTCTCCTGCTGATTTCAATAGTTTCACGGAGTGCTCGAATTCATGGTTCTCCAAGTTTTCCACGACTGGCAGAACTTCGTTTTTCACGTAGTCCTCTGTTGTTTTTGCGATCATTTTCTGTTCGTCTGAGAAGTCTTCTGGTGTGAATACGCGTGATGCGTCGATGTCCTCGATGAGGAATGCCCCTCCGCGGATGAAATCCTTTGTTGTTGTTTCAGTCATTATATATTCCTCCCTGGAATGGTTAATTAAAGTTTCCCATATAAAGGATTTCCGTTCCAGGCGGACGCTTTCCGGGGGGCACGGCTTCAGCCGCTTCCCTCGCTTCGCTCAGTCCAGGGTCTTCAGCTCGTGCTGATCCCCCTGGAGTCGCCGCCTTCCACTTCAATCCTAGGTGACTACTTTAGATACTCATAATCCCCTGCAAATATGCATAAACGCTGCCAGTTACGCATAAATCACTAGAAAGGCGCATAAACGGTTCAAATTACGCATAACCCACTAAATAGGCTCATAAATCTGCGCAGATAAGCATAAACGCCTCTAAGTGCTCATAAAGCGATTTTTATAGCAGTTCAAACACTCCGGCCGCGCCCATTCCGCCGCCGATGCACATTGTGACGACTCCGAATTGCTTGCCTTGGCGTTTTAGTTCGTTCATCAAACGAAGTGTCAGGACGGAACCTGTTGCGCCGAGTGGATGGCCAAGGGCGATTGCTCCGCCGTTGACGTTCACTTTATCCATGTCAAGGCCTAAGTGGCGGATGACTTGCAATGACTGGGATGCGAATGCTTCATTCAACTCCCATAGATCGATGTCCTCGATGGAAAGTCCGGCAAGCTTCAATGCTTTTGGAACAGCTTCAATTGGTCCGATGCCCATTACTTCCGGCGGCACGCCACCTACGGCGAATGAACGGAATTTCGCGATCGGTTTCAAGCCTTTCCCTTCGGCGATTTCGCGGTCCATGACGAGGACGGATGCAGCTCCGTCGGATGTTTGGGATGCATTTCCGGCAGTGACGGATCCTTTTACGGAGAATGCCGGGCGTAATTTCGCTAACACTTCCATCGATGTCCCCGTACGGACGCCTTCGTCCATTTCAAAGAGGACCGTCTTTTCCTGGTACTTGCCGTTTCCGTCGACAAGACGTTTCACTACTTCCACAGGAACGATTTCGTCAATAAATTTGCCGGCTGCAATTGCCGCTGCCGCTTTTTCATGGGAGCGGACTGCGAAAGCATCCTGGTCTTCGCGGCTGACGCCGTATTTCACTGCAACTTGTTCAGCTGTATGGCCCATTCCCATATAATATTGGGGAGCCGTTTCTGCCAATTTGAAGTTCGGCCGGATCGTATTCCCCATCATCGGCACCATGCTCATCGACTCGACGCCGCCAGCGATGACCGCTTCGGAATGGCCGAGCATGATCCGCTCCGCCGCATATGCGATCGATTGAAGGCCCGAAGAACAGAACCGGTTAACCGTAATTGCCGGCGTTGTGTCAGGCAATCCTGCGAGCGCCCCAATATTGCGTGCGACGTTCATCCCTTGCTCCGCTTCCGGCATTGCACATCCAATGATCAAGTCATCTATCGGTCCATCATATCCGTTCGCACGTTTCAATGTTTCTTTAATTGTCAAAGCTCCCAGGTCATCCGGGCGTACAGTTGCCAGACTTCCACGGCCCGCTTTTCCGACGGGTGTCCTCGCACCTGCTACGATTACTGCTTCACGCATTTCGACTTCCTCCTTTTGCTATCTATGCAGATCAGTTGCGCAGCGGCTTCCCTTTCAGGAGCATATGCTGCATCCGCTGTTGGGATTTCGGCTCTTGAATTAGGCTCAGGAATGCTTTCCGTTCAAGGTCCAACATGTATTGTTCATCGACAAGAGTTCCAAAAGGCACTTTTCCGCCTGATAAAACAAATGCGAGCTTCTTCGCTATTTGCAAGTCATGATCACTAATAAAACCTGACAGATGCATGCCCTCCGCCCCGAGGAGCATCGTTGCATATCCTGAATCTCCCGTGACGGGGATCTTCTCCTTCTTAGGAGGCGTATAACCTGCTTCATACAGTGACAACGCAGCCTGCTTGGCGTCATAAATCAAGTGATCCGGATTAACGCTAATGCCGTCAGCGAAGTTCAGGAAGTTATTCTCTTTCGCTTCTTCCGCAGATGTCGATACTTTCGCCATCGCAATCGTTTCGAACACTTTATTCGCTACGTATTGGTAATCGACGTGCACACCGTTCGGCAATCCTTTCAGATGCTTCGTGTACAAGTTGACGTTGCCGCCCCCACCAGGGATCAGACCGACGCCGACTTCAACCAAGCCCATATATGTTTCCATCGAAGCTTGGATATGTGCAGCCGGCAAGCAAACTTCCGCCCCGCCGCCAAGCGTCATTTGGAATGGCGCTGCAACGACCGGCTTCCGGCTGTATTTGATTTTCATCATCGCGTTTTGGAAAGCTTTGATTGTATAATCAAGTTCAAAAATATTATCATCCTGTGCTTCCATTAAAATCATCGCTAGATTCGCACCGACACAGAAGTTCTTCCCTTGGTTCCCGATGACGAGGCCTTTGAAATTCTTCTCCACTTCATCAACCGCGAAATTGATCATCTGGATGATGTCTAGACCGATTGCATTCGATTGGGAATGGAATTCCAATAGGGCGATGCCATCGCCGAGGTCGATCAGGCTTGCGCCGGAATTCTTTTTGATGACGCCGTGTTTTTTCTTATAAAGCTTCAAGTTGATCGCTTTTTCATTGACAGTTACCGGCTGATAGCCTTCACCGTCGTAGAAAAAGACTTCACCCTCTTCTTCCTTATAGAAAGATTCGAACCCGTTATCGAGCATTGTTTGAACGAATGCAGGAATTGCAACATTCTCTTCCTTCATCTTCTCAACCGATTTGGCAACGCCGATCGCATCCCAAATCTCGAAAGGTCCTTGCTGCCAGCCGAAGCCCCATTTCATCGCATTGTCGATTGCGACGATATCGTCTGCGATTTCCCCATTCAATTCTGCTGAATAACGGAGTGTCGGAGAGAGGATGCTCCATAGGATTTCTCCTGTCCGATCTTTTGCGTAAACGAGTGTCTTCACTTTATTCGCAAGACCTTTTTGCTGTTTCGCCATTTCAATTGAAGGCGTTTTCAATTTCTTCGTCGGGCCATATTCAAACGTTTCAGGATCAAGCTCAAGGATCTCTTTGCCTTCCTTCAAGTAGAATCCTTGTTTCGTTTTAGCCCCTAGCCATCCATTGTCGATCATTTTCTTCATGAATGCCGGAAGTTCGAACACTTTCTGCTCTTCGCCTTCCGTCTTGTCATATGCATTTTTTGCGACGTGCATGAAGGTGTCCAGACCGACTACATCCAATGTACGGAAAGTGGCCGATTTCGGACGCCCGATCAACGTGCCTGTCACCGAGTCGACTTCCCCGATCGAATAGCCGCGTTTCTCCATTTCACGAAGTGTTACGAGCAGGCCGTACGTTCCGATCCTGTTGGCAATAAAGTTCGGCGTGTCTTTCGCTACAACGACACCTTTGCCGAGGCGATCCTCTCCGAATTGAAGCATGAAATTGAGCACGCTTTCATCCGTTTTTGCGGTCGGAATTACTTCAAGCAATTTCAAGTAACGCGGCGGGTTGAAGAAGTGTGTGCCGAGGAAATGCTTTTGGAAATCCTCTGAACGCCCTTCCGCCATCGCTTCAATGCTGATACCCGATGTGTTTGAGCTGATAATTGTACCTGGTTTCCGAACTGCATCTATTTTTTCATACAAACTTTTTTTAATGTCCAGATTCTCGATGATGACTTCAATGATCCAGTCAACATCATTCAATTTTTCCAAGTCGTCTTCAAAATTGCCGACTTCAATAAGTGATAGATTCTGTTTTGCGGCTAATGGCGCCGGCTTCTGCTTCAAAAGTTTCTCCAAAGCTGTCGCCGCAAATTTGTTGCGGATTTGCTGATCTTCCAATGTAAGGCCCTTTGCTTCTTCCTTCTCTGTCAGCTTAGTTGGAACGATGTCCAGCAGAAGGACAGGAATGCCGATATTGGCGAGATGGGCTGCAATGCCAGATCCCATTACTCCTGAACCTACTACTGCCGCTTTCTTGATTTGATATGCCACGTTGCGAAGCCTCCCTTTTTCTTTTGAATGAACACTCATTCATTTTACAGGCAAAAAAAATAGAAACGTTATCTATATCTATCAGTCTATATCATTCTCTTCTTTTTCGCAATATTGAAATGCATGAATTTCCTATTTTTTGTTATGGGCATTTTATTATCTTCATTCATAAAAAGAAGGTACACTATCTAGTAAAGGAGTGTGTTCATGATGAAATCAATTACAACTGTCGAGGAATTCAACAAGGTCATCAACAGCGAAAACAAATCGCTAATCAAATTCCAAGCGGGCTGGTGCCCTGACTGCACACGCATGGATATGTTCATCGATCCAATCGTCAAAGACTATGATATGTATACATGGTATGACGTGGACCGTGACGTGTTGCCAGAAATCGCTGAGAAATATGAAGTAATGGGAATTCCGAGCTTGCTCATATTCCAAAATGGGGAAAAGAAAGCGCACTTACATAGCGCCAATGCAAAAACTCCGGATCAAGTAACCGATTTTCTTGAAACGGTGAAATGATTCCAAAACCATAGGAAAAACGAGTGGAGGGGTGGCCAATTTGGCCCACTCCTCTTTTATTATGCCTTTTTTCAATGGGTTTATCGTATAATAAGAGAAAACGCATATGCTGAGGTGCAAAATGGATTACGAAAAAGAAATAGAAAAATATAAAGAACGAATTGCAGTTTTGGAACAAACGATCAAAAAATCATCTGTGCCAATCATTTCCTCCATTGTCGATGACACAATTCTTGTGCCAATTGTCGGCTACACCGGAACGGAACGATTTGAGCTGATCCGTACACTTGTATTGGAATATCTGGACGAGAATCGCAGTGTGAATTGTGTTGTGTTCGATTTCACGGCTGCTGATTTGAATGAAAAAGAACTGCATGATTATGACTCGCTCGCGCTTGAACTGCAAATGCTGAACAATACGTTGAAGCTAATGGATGTCCGTCCGATTTCAGTCGGTTTCAACCCGTTAATTGTTAGAAAGATCATTGCTGCCGGCGTCCAAATGGAATTCGAATCGTATATCAATTTCAGAATGGCACTTAAAACCCTTCTGAAAGAGAAAAAAGTTACATTGTAAATCCTTTAATGGAGGGTACAGCAAATGAAAAAGGTGGAAGGTTTTCAAGGCAAATCACAATACGGCGACGATATTGAAAAGCGTTTCCAGCCTTCCGCATGCGGTCCGGTAACTGCTTTCACCATCCTCCGCCATCATTTGCATGATTCGGGCATCCAAGTGAATGATCTCTACCGTATGCTTGGAGGGACTCGAATCGGTCTGTTCAAATGGCGTTTCATTCGTAATCTTCGCAAGCTGTTAGGTTCTGGATGGCGGGTTGAAAAGTGTCGGATTGAGGAAGTGAAGGACGAAATCAATGAAGGACGGCCAGTTGCAGCCAAGTTCGATAAATGGTTCTCTATTCATTGGTTCGGCAATTACGCTTTTGATTACCACTGGGTTCCGGTCGTCGGCTACAAGGAATGCGAAAGCGGACTCATTTTACTCGTCCACGATAACGGAGGGCGAAACCGTGAAAGCCGTATCCGCGAAATCGCCTATGAACCTAACCGCCCCATCCTTTCATTTGTAAAGATCAGAAAAACCACTGCCGAAAAAAAGTAGGCAGTGGTTTTTGATTGTCTTCATTAAATACAAACGCGCATAAATAGCTTCAAACACGCATATTTTCTCGCAGAAGTCCATAAACGCATCGAAATACGCATAAACACTTCGAAAAGCGCATAATCTCCTTCAAAAGCTCATATAATGGAAAATTCACGCATAAACCGCAGCGATTACGCAATCAGCTCAGGAAATAATGAGTTCAACTGTCTAACAATCATTGAATAGCCCTTTTCCTCCAAGTGTTCCCTCGCTTCAGAGTAATCAGGGAGGCTCAACTGCTCGATCGGATCATTGAAGTCAAGCTCGCAATGGATTTGCGCGAGTTGTTTCGATAAGAGCAGCATATCCATATCCGTTTCAATCTTCTTTCTCATTCCTGGAGCCAGTTCCCCAAGCGACTCGATGACGCTTTCAACCGTTCCATATTCCTTCACGAGTTTCAATGCGGTTTTCGGACCGATTCCTTTTACTCCCGGATAGCCGTCGCTCGCATCTCCCGTGAATGCTTTCACTTCGACGAACCGCTCCGGCACAATCTCATATTCTTCAACAAAACGGTCTTCCGAATAAATATCGTACACATTGTATCCTTTCTTCATGAAAGCGATCCGGACACCTGGACGCAGAAGCTGTAAAAGGTCCTTGTCCCCTGTGACGATTGTGATATCCGCCTTGCCTTCCCATTCGCAGACGAGTGAGCCGATCAAATCATCGGCTTCCATTCCTGGAATTCCGTAATTCTTCCAACCGATCAGCTCGGACACTTTCCGCGTCATATCAAACTGCGGCACGAGTTCAGGTGCTGGTGCCGGGCGGTTCGCTTTATAACCGTCGAAAAGATCATTTCTGAACGTATGCGCCCCCATATCCCAGCAGACTGCCATATGGGTCGGGTTGAAAATGGAAGCCGCTGTCAATGCATGGCGGGCAAACCCTTGAACGCCATTTGTCGGGACGCCATCATCGTTCGGGAAGAAATGCCCCATTGCCGATGTTGCAAAAAACGATCTGAATAACAGAGCCATGCCATCTATAAGCAAAATATGTGGTTTATTCTCCACTAAGTTGTCCCCCTTGTTTCGTTATCTTGTAAACGTACTTTCTCCAATACTCCAATGATAGCAAACTTTGCCTCATGATTGAATAGGTTGCGTGGATTTGAACGAATGAGAAGTATTTCCATGGAAACGAGAACTTCCCGGCAGGAACGTGAACTGCAGCAAGGTGGCATCACTTTGGGCGCGGACGGACTTGTTTTGAGCGCGGAACTCCTCACTTTGAGCGCGAGCTGGCTTGCTTTGAGCGCGGAACACCCCGCTTTGAGCGCGAGCTGACTTGCTTTGAGCGCGGAACTCCTTACTTTGAGCGCGAGCTGGCTTGCTTTGAGCGCGGAACACCTCACTATGGGCGCGAGCTGGCTTGCTTTGAGCGCGGAACACCCCGCTTTGAGCGCGAGCTGACTTGCTTTGAGCGCGGAACTCCTCACTTTGAGCGCGAGCTGACTTGCTTTGAGCGCGGTACACCCCACTTTGAGCGTGAGCTGACTTGCTTTGAGCGCGGAACACCACACTTTGAGCGCGAGCTGACTTGCTTTGAGCGCGGAACACACCACTTTGAACGGGCTCTGCACCATTGATCAACAATAGAGGCTGACGCAGAAAGTCAGTCTTCACCTCCCTTCTGCTCAGCCTCGGATGCTCACATATTCAAGTAGTCTGCGATCTTTTCAATATCTGGTCCAAAAATCCGGTCTTCATCAATTGGTTTTACGACATGCAGAAGTCCTTCCAGCGCCTCCCGTGTTTGCGGCGCCATTTTTTCGACGCCTCGGAACGTGCAGCCAGTCATAGCGCATAATGCTTCAATAGCTAAAACATTTCTGGCATTCTTAATTATTTGCTGTGCATGCCTTGAACCGATTGTCCCCATCGACACATGATCCTCTTGGTTGCCGGATGAAGGAATTGAGTCGACAGACGCCGGGTGCGCCAACGTTTTATTTTCTGACACGAGGCTCGCCGCCGAGTATTGCAATATCATTGCTCCTGATTGCAGACCTGGCTGCGGACTGAGGAAAGGCGGCAGGCCTTCATTCAAATGGGGATTGACGAGGCGCTCAATACGGCGCTCGGAAATATTCGCGAGCTCGGCCACACCGATTTTCAAAAAGTCCATCGCGAATGCGATCGGTTGCCCATGGAAATTCCCTCCGGATACGACGACCTCACCATTTTCAAAGATGAGCGGGTTATCCGTCGCCGCATTCATTTCAATCTCCAGTTTTTCCTTCACATAAGAAAGCACTTGCCAGCTCGCTCCATGGACTTGCGGAATACAACGGATTGAATAGGCGTCCTGAACGCGCTTTTCCCCCTGCACCGTCGTCAATTCGCTATCTTCTAGCCAATCCAACATCCTTGATGCGACATTCACTTGCTCTTTATACCCCCGCGCCTCGTGAATTGCTGGATGGAAAGCATCCGTAATTCCATGCAGCGCTTCCATTGTCATAGCAGCGATCCATTCGCTGCCGTACGCCAGTTTCTCTGCTTCCAAATAATTGACGACGCCTTGCGCGGTCATAGCTTGCGTGCCGTTAATTAACGCAAGCCCCTCCTTCGCTTCAAGGACAATTGGCTCCATTCCGTATTCCTTCCAAACTTGCTCAGCCGGAATATAACCCCCATCACGCCAAACGAACCCTTCCCCTAAAAGAACTAATGCCAAATGGGATAGCGGCGCAAGGTCTCCTGACGCTCCGAGTGATCCTTGCTGAGGGATGACCGGGTGGATTCCGTTATTCACCATGAATGCAAACCGTTCCAGCACTTCAACCCGGATACCTGAGAATCCTTTCATTAGCGCATTCAACCGCAGAACGACCATGGCCCGTGAAACAGTTTCAGAAAAAGGCTCACCGACTCCGCATGCATGTGAACGGATCAAATGCAGTTGCAACGCCTTCGTATCCTTTTCATCGATTTTCACATCACTGAATTTGCCGAAGCCCGTATTGATGCCATACACAGTCTTGTCATTTTGAACAATCCTGTCGACCGCTTCCCTGCTCTTTTGAACACGTTCCAATGCATCGGCATTCAACACTACCTTATTCCCTTTATATAAAATACCTTCCAATTGTTCAAGTGTAAGAGTAGATCCAGTTAATTCAATCATCCAAACCATCCTTTCGGCTAGAGAATATCGTCTGTTACTGTCCATCGTACACGATGCTAAAAGGATTTTGGTGATTTTTAAGAAGATTTGTTCTATAGTAATGTGCTGTTGTTTTAGTGTGATGATGTAATGAAAAATCCACGGATAACAGTCATCCGTGGATCCAAGCTACTTGATTTTGATTTTTACGTCGCCTTTAATGTAGGACGGATATGCGTGCAATGGAAAATTCAAAGGATTTTTAAATTCCACGTCCGGCAATTCCAGTCCAAAGTAATTGATATCGTCAGCACCGGGGTAAAAGGATCCAGACTTCTGAGAAAGTGCTTTGCCTTCTACATCATAAAAAGTTGAAAACGGGTCATGATAGTACCCTTTTCCGCCTTTCAATTCAATTTCCAAATGCGAGCCAGTTATCTTTAAGTTGTTGAATCTTTCGTCCCTTGGCTGCTTTAAGATCTTTTGCGTCTCTGTGTCGATGATCAATTCGGCTTCGTCTTTATCCATCGCCATCAGCTTGTTGAACTGGAGGTAAAGATGTTGCGTATCCCTGAAATAATTACTTTGCAGGAAGTAACTAATAACAGGGGAATCCTCACTCCAGCTTGCTGACGATCCGTTTTTGATGGCGCTCCATATTTCACCTTTTTCATCCACAATGCGCAAGTCTTCGAATCCGAAGATTTTCTTCGTATTTTCAGGATCATATTCTACTTCGACTGCTGTCTTTATTGGTCCGATTGTAATTGAGTGGATGTGGATTTTCTGTCCCTCGACGACAAAAGTTTTGTTAACTGCATATTGTTCTCTTTTCACGGGTTTCAGGTCGACTTTAAATGGGATTTGAATTGTCTCAATTACTTGATCATCTCCAATGTCATCAGCAAATCGATACTCCAAAATCATTTCTTCTGTCGGCACTGGACTCACAAATCTAATCTCTGTCGTACTGGTCAACAATAAGTCATTTTTTTGGTTCCACGACGTACCAAAGGAATGATCATTTGCAATTTCCTTCCTATTGCTATCGAGTATTCGATATCCTGTTAAATATCGATAAGGATGCTTTTTATTATATTCGAATGTCGAAAAGGCGATCATACTTGATTCATCGGTAATAATGCCTTCAAGTGTCACTTTCACGGTCTCCGTTTCACCTGTTGTCCCGATAATTTGGTAGTGCTCATTTTCAATCGCCATTTGAATTCCTTTATTATCTTGGATCAGCTCGACGATTCCCGAGAGGCCTGGTATCGATGACACTGCATTCGCGAATGCGGGAGATACACGGATGGAGGTGACAAAAGTGAGCATAAGTATGGCAGCGATGGCCGAAGACCATAGGCCGCGATTTATAAAGCGACGTTTTTTATTTTCACGATTTCTTTTAGCTGTTTCGAACCCGATTTGTATTGCATTATCCAATCGTTCCGCAGGGACTTCCCTCTTCTCAATTTCCTCTTTCCACTTCTTCAATTTTCTTTCCTCTTCCGTCAAGTTGACCCTCCTCCTTTCCATCGAAAAATGATCGTAATGATTTGACTGCTTTATATAGCCTTGTTTTCACGGTTCCTTCTGGCGTAGATGTCATATCGGCAATGTCTTTGATTTTGATATCATGGAGATATTTGAGATGCACTAATTGCCGATCTTTTTCTGATAAATGACTAAGCGCCTCTTCCACTTCCATGTATGTGAAATCATCGCTAATTCCTTTTAATTCACCGATGCCTTCATCAAACACATAACGCTTCTTTTTTTGAAGGACGTCATTACAATGATTCATCATAATCCGGATCAGCCATGTCTTTGCATATTCCGGCATTCGCAACGTTTTTATTTTCTCAAAGGCGCGCATTGTCACTTCCTGTACAGCGTCCAACGCGTCATCTTCGTTTTTCAAATAGGCGAGTGCTGTTCTGAAAAGCGCTTCTTTATTCAAAGTGATTAACTGTAAAAACGCCTCATCATCTCCATGAATGGCCCTTCTTGCAATTTCTTGATCAGTTTCTTGCTCAGCCAATTCCCCACCTCCAATTGCCCTCTATACATTAGACCCCAATACACGAAAAAAGTTTTCATACCCAAGAGTCCAACCCATTTCTTTCATTGTTACATAAGATAGGAGGAATCGCTTGAAGGGAGAGACATGATGACGAATACGAATAATTTCGGGGATGAACAATGGTATCCACAGTTGCCTGAAGGCTATACAGGAGGGGCAGATGGAATGCAAGGACAGGGGATGGGAGGATTTATGCCTGGCACCGGCATGCCGAACTACGGAATGGACTGGATGTCCGGTGCGGGCATGCAGAATTTCGACATGAATTATGGAGGTTCAGCAGCTCAGCTGCCATTCGGTTCTCAAGGATTTCCTGGCGGAGGGTTCCCTGGGCAAGGCAGACCTGGATTCCCAGGCGGCGGATTTCCTCCTGGTCAAGGTGGATTCCCAGGAGGGGGATTCCCTGGCCAAGGACCGGGGTTCCCAGGGCAGGGTGGACCTGGATTTCCGGGTGGCGGATTCCCAGGGCAAGGCGGCCAGGGAGGCCAACAAGCACCATCCTCCCCGCCGCCGAACTACACACCGTCCTATCCGGGCGGTAATCAGGCACAGCTTTTCGCAGTAGACCCGGGCGCAATCAGAGGATGTTTGTTCAGGTATACGTTTGTTTGGACTTCCAGACGGAACGGTTTCTGGTACTTCCCTACATTCGTCGGCCGTACGTCTGTTGCGGGATACCGATGGAGATCAAGCCGCCGCAGATGGGAATACTTCGGGATTGATTTGAATCGGATCGATCAGTTTACTTGTTTTTGAACTGCAGAATCTCAGGCTGTTCGATATGAGCAGCTTGGGATTTTTATATATTAAGGAAGGTATCGTTTGAAAAGTATGCGATGTATATTGCAAAGAGTAGCTATGAAGAAATCTGTGTATAAAAAACTAAACTGGTTAATAGAATGTACGAATATGATTCTAGTACCAGTCAAATGTTCCTTCGCCTATCATGAGGCTTGTATTCATATGAATTAATAAGGAAGAAACGTTGTAAACTCGTTAGTATATAAATGAAAAATCACATGGGTTTTAATTATTATGTAAATCAAATAATAGCATTTTAAGACTAAGAGTAAAGGATGGGGCAATGGATTTATTAATTGACAGAAAGCAAATTTGTAACATATTGCTGTACTTGGCAGTTTTACTTGGCTTTCTTTCATATGAATATACTATTTACAGAAGTGCTTACCAAGCAATTCTAATTGCCGTTTTTTCTTTAGGTGGATTAATTTTATTCCTCGGTATAACCGAAAATAAAACGGCTTTATACTTCTATGAAACAGTTAAAAAAAATATGTTAGTTTATCTCTTATCTATCTCTATGCTTTTATCAACACTTGTCTCCTCATTAAAGTTAGGTTTAGTGACATATAACAGTATTCTGAGTGTAACTTTAACAATAATGACTTTTTATATATTTTTTTTATTCATTCCTATACTTCTAGGAAAGGATATAGATAAGAAAATAAAAAGATTGTGTTTTATAATAACCATTTTTTCAGTAATAGGAATTATCATCGGTGTTAATGGTAGTTTTTTAGGTTATACCCCAACTCACTTCCCTAGGGTATCATCTGTTTTTTTTGACCCTAATTATTTTGGTACTCTATGTGCCTTAGGTTTTATTCTTAACATTAATATGAAAGGAAAATACAAGGTATTTGCCTTACTAAATATTATTTCTTTATACTTCTCCGGTTCAAGGGCTGCGATGATTAGCTTATTTATAGTTATACTTATATTTTTCTTTTACAAAAAGAAGTTAAAAATAAAAACAATAGTATCATTTGTTTCACTTTGCCTCGTTGGATATGTTTCCCTTTACATGTTGTTTGAAGCAGGTTATTTCAGATTATATAACGGACTAAGTTCAAGGGATTATTTATGGGAGCTTTCCTTTAAATTAATAAAAGACCAACCAATTTGGGGATATGGTCACGGCGCAGTTGATGAGGTACTCCAGAATCTCGGTGCTTCAATTGGCAGCTCTCATAATGCATATTTAGATTTTATTATAGTATATGGATTACCAACATTTTTATTATACTGCATGGTAATAATGAAGGCCTTATACTTAGGAGCGAAGAATAATATTCCTCAATATGTGTTACAGAGTACATTACTACTCCTGATTACCGCGAATTCCATTTCAATAAATTTAGGTGGTTTAGGTCTTACATCATTACTATTCACACTGTTTTTAGGAATTTGTAATGCTATAGAACATAATTAGCTATGTGATTAAATGGACATATCTGAAAGGAGTACTCTATGAAAAAAATACTTTTTGTCAGAAATGAAAATGCTTTTCTACCGGAAATACCAGCTTATATAAAGTATTTTAATAAAACCAATGAATTTATTGCATATGACTCTTCAGAACTAGGCGGGAAACTAAATTTGACTGACTTTGACGTTATTTGGGAGTTCAAAGGATTTGGCGGTTTGAGAGTAACGAACCAGATTCTAATACATGAATATGCTTCCTTATCCACAGGAGCCTTTCCTATATTGAAAAATCAAGTCAAGACGAAAATAAACCCAAAGCCAAATTTAAGAATTTTTTTAAACAAAAATGTCAAATTAGGTTTCAATTTTAAAGACGATATTAGCTATTGCTATAGGGATATGGGAGTTGATTGTAATTTTTTTATAAAAGATGATAAAAAAAATAAGGATTTTGATTTTGTCTATGTTGGATCTATTTCAAAAGGAAGAGAAATTGATAAACTTTTATATACTTTTACTCGAAAAATGAAAGGTACGCTATTATTAGTCGGTAGTGTAGATGATCATCTGTACAATACTTACAAAGACAATAAAAATATTACATTCACTGGCAGGGTCCGATATCAAGAAGTTCCACAAATCGCTATTAACGCAGAATATGGTATTAATTACATGCCAAATAGGTACCCGTTTAATATTCAAACCTCCACTAAGTTGCTTGAATATCTGGCAATGGGATTAAAAGTAATCACAACAGATTATTTCTGGGTTAGACAGTTTGAACAGCGAAATAATTGTTCTTTTTTCAAACTTGATATTAACAATTTTAATTACAATGAGTTGGAAAAACACAATTACGTTTCTTCAATCAATATCGAAAACTTCTTATGGGAGAACGTAATTGAGCGTTCCGGTGTTTACGATAATATTCAAAAGCTTTTTTCATGATGCACATTCAAACTCTAAAATAATTATTGGAATATAGCATTAGTGGGTGATTAGTCTCTTGTGATGAATCAGAAAAATAAATTGGAATGCATATTATTTGTATGAAATACAACGAGCCTATTATCAACTTCTCATTGATGATAGGCTCGTTTCAAATTAATATTAATACTAATATTGTTAATCCGAATTAAAACTAATATGAGGACGTTCGGCCTTCCTTAGTTCCCAATTTGTCGCCACTTCCCCCATATTCATACTTTGCATACCATATGTTTCTCGCATCTTTGAAACATGATCGAGTATTTTCCGTAAAAAGGAAATGTTCTCCTCTAGGTGTGTCCCGAAATTGTGCGGGTGCCACCAAAGATGATAGATTTCACCCCGTCTAGCTGCATATTCCACACCTTTTTTGATCCGATTTAATCGCATTGGTTCCAGTGTTTTAAGTTTCGGGTTATAGGGCCTTAAAAACCTGCTCGACTGCAAATTCACTGGATGGCCAGGACTCTCTTCGCCTAAATTGAATGTATGGTGACCCGTTATATTTACATAACAATCCATTAACCGAATGAGCCGTTTTACTTTACTTCTGTCTTTATACCCACTTGCCCCGTATACCCAATTCTTTTCATTCCCGCGATATGATTGGATACCCAACTCTTTACAAATGTTTAAGTAAGCGGAATTCGTTTGATTCCTAGGAAAGACAAGCGATCGGATATCAAGGTTCTCCAAGCAAGGGACATTCAGTGCAGCTTGCAAATCAGCTCTGAATTGATCTGCATCCTGTCCGTTTTCCAGACAATAATAATGCGAAAATGTATGTGTCCCTATTTCCTGATAGGGTACTTGCAAAATCTGATGGACTAATGATTCCCCAAAATGATACGGATCTTTCCCCTCATTTTCACTGAGATTCTCCATTTTGCCATACGGGGAAAAATTCTGATCTATATAGGATGGCAGTAGAGCCGGAAAGTGTTCAATTAATTTCTTTTTTTCAGTGAAGCAAAGCATTCCTACCGTTGCCCAAGTTGCATGAATATCGTACTGTTGAAAAAGGGCTAACATCTCCGGAATGGCTTGACGTACTCCCAATATATTTTTTCCGTATTGTTCTTTCGTATATACGTCATGAACTCCCCAATTCAGTTCAAAATCCAAGGAAATGAGGAATGCCCCGTTATCAATCACTTTTTCTCTACCTTTTTTTAGCGTTTGAACAGAAGGCACTTCCGTAAGTCCCCCCATATCCAATAAATTCACTCCTTTCTCTAAAAATCCTAGTATGTTTTATGGTCTCTACAACTTTTCTTGTTTTTCAACCACTTGTAGCTTTGTTCTGCCGAATCTTGTTGAACTAAGTACCGACCTATCAAGTTGGAAGCCCGCTACTTCAAGCACCCTAATTGCATCCCTATCCTGTGCATTCACTTCTAAAAGTATGGAATGAATGAAATGTTCTTTGCTTACGAATTTGCAAATGTCCACAAGATTTCGCCGGTTCCACCCTTCCAACCATATTGCATTTTTTCGTAGCTCTTTTATAAATGGGATACTATTGAGCCGTAGCATTTTTCGGTTTGCCCAGACAATTTCCCCATCCTCATTGTCCCCTGCTCTGTAATAGCCTTGGTATCCCCCGTACAGTTTGGTGCAGATTTGCTTCAAATTCTGCTCCCTAAACCTTTCATCATAAATAGCATCCTTCAATTTCAGCTCCATAAATCCTTTTCCCATGCCGGGTTTTCTTGTTCGTTCAACTTCCTTTTTCATAATAAAGGAATGCTTTTTCTTCCATATGAATGAACTGATTTGATGCCACAATTGCTGAGCCGTTTGTTTCCTATCCATCTGATTTGGATTCTTAAACAACCTTCTCGTCATATATTTCAAATAGCCCAAGGTATCCCTCTTGAATTTTACGATTCTTCTATTTTTCTTCAGTAGATCTACGATTTTCCCTTTCAATGATTGAAGTTGCCTTAAAAGGGATGCCCGAAATCCAGTAGATGAAAAAATGATTTTTGCAGTGTGGTCGAGATGTGTATTCCAATCGAATTTATATGGCTCATTGCCAATGCTCATATCAAATATTTTAATTTCCCTATTATCGACAAAATTGATGATAGACTCCTTTTCCAACATTATTCCAGGGCTAAACGATTCGAATTCATCATCATAGCCCAACACATAGCCTACATACCGGCTTCCGCATAAGAACCCATAATTGAACGCAATCATCCTCCCTTCCACATAAAGGGCATCCACGATTGCTTTCAAACGTTCACTGTCCACCAGCAATAGCTCTTTATAAAAAGCACGTTCAGGATTATTTGCAAATCCACTCGTATCATCTCTTTTTTCCCATCTTTTTTGATGGAGATAAAATATGTGATCCAGTTCATCATGTGACGAAGTCTTATGCTCGACATCCCCTAAAAGATGGAGCTTTTTTTCTCTTCGTTCCAACTTGTACAGCTTTTTCCGATTGCTCATATATTCGTTTACTTGCAATTTCTCCAGATCGATAAACGGGGTGACGACTTTGTGGATTGTATGACCGTATTTCTTTTTTTCCATGAAGTTGACTAAAATTTTATATGTCGGACTGCTTTCTAATATTCCATGCAAGTTGAATATAATTTGAGGTTCTTCTTTTATCATCCGCTCTAAGATAAACTGGATTATTTTCTCACGGTGTTCATGGAGGATTATAAAATCCATATAATTTGATTGTCCTAATCCGATCATTTCATAAACATTACCGAAAATAGTTCTCTTTTTAATAAAGGGAGCAAATCCAACAAACTCTTTTCCATTTCGCACACCAATGATTTCAATACTCTTATCTTTTCCTAAATATTCTATCCAAAGCGAAACCCATTCGAATTCGATGAATGGGTTCGAGTTCTCGTTGGATTCCAATATTAGAGCCCATTTGCGTTTCACTGATTGCAATTGTTCCCATGAAGTAAGACGAACAAGCTCCATTTTAACGTCCTTCCGTTCAATATTTATATACTGCCTGTATACCGATGGATATAATGCTCAATTGTTTCATCTAACCCTTTCGAAATGGAATAGTTCGGTTTCCATACAAGCTCTTTTCCTGCCTTTTCGTTGGATAGGACACTTCTGACTAGCTCACCTTCCCGATATGGGTGGAAAAATGCTTCCCCATCAATCGACATTTTCTCGGAAACCGACTTATACAATTCACTAATCGCCAATTCTGTATTTGAGCTGATATTGAATATTCCACCCTTATTTTCAATGACGGCTTTCGCGCATGCAATTGCCACATCCTTTACGAAAACGAAGTCCCTCGTTTGTTTCCCTCCATAAATGATGCAGTTCTCTTTTTGTAGTAGCTTCAAAATGAGTATACCGACTACCCCTGCCTCGCCCGACGTGTTTTGCCTCGGTCCGTACACGTTTGAAAAACGTAAAATTGTCGGTGTGATATCATGCTGCTTACCGAAAGCTGTAATGTATAGTTCCGCTGCATATTTAGATATCGCATAAAAAGATTGCGGATCAACCGAGTGATGTTCATCGATCGGCAAATAGACAGGTTCACCATATACTGCTGCTGAAGAAGCGAAGACGAACTGACGGACACCGTTTTCAGCTGCATATTGTAGTAATTTCACTGTTGCCGCAGTATTCGTCTGAAAGTCGAAGTAAGGCTCCTTCATGGAATGCACAACAGAGGTCTGCGCAGCTAGATGGATGACGATATCCGGTTTTTCCGACTTGAATATACTCTCGACAGTAAAATCATTAATGTCCATCTCATAGAACTTGATGCCCTCAGGAAGATATGTTTTTGAACTAGAAGCCAAATTGTCAATGATTACAACTTCATACCCGTGAGAAACCAATTGTTCCGCGACATGAGAACCGATAAAGCCTGCCCCGCCTGTCAGTAAAACTTTCATTTTTAATCGTCCTTTCGTACAAGTGTACGGTAATAGGCTAGCGTTTCCTCCATCATCTGGGGGAAGGTGAATTTTTCCTCATACACTCTTCTTCCGTAAACTCCCATCTTCTTTTGTAGTTCGCGATTTTCTATCAATCTTTCAAGTACTTCGGTTAAAGCGGATGAATCATCAACACGCACTAAAATACCGTTCTCAGCGGTTACAGCTTCCTTAACTCCTCCTACATCAGTTGCAATGATCGGCAAACCGGCCCGCATCGCTTCCAATATCGAGAGAGGAAGACCTTCATATTCAGACAAGAGAATGAAAATATCAGCTTTCGCCAGAATACCATCTACATTTTGGAGCCAGCCTTCAAAAAACACTTTATGTGTAATGCCATTTTCAATTGCAAATTGCTCCACCTTCCCTTTTTCAGGCCCGTCACCGACGAAGTGAATCTTCCAACCGAGATGTTTCAGTTTTACAAGTGATTCAAGAAGCTGCAATTGCATCTTCGGATGCGCGAAACGTGCTATCATGATAAGCCGAGCTTCATGCGCTTCTCCGTGAATTCTTTGGGGAATTCTAACATCATGTACTCCGTTTTGAATACATATTATTTTACCTTTGGGAACGACTTTTCGCTTTATAGCCAGATCTCTGTCATACTCTGAAACTGCAATGATTCCTGAAGTGAAATAACTCGCTATTTTTTCCACCCACCGATAAACTATCTTTTTTGGATTTGGAACGCCATCTGTAAACGACCAACCGTGTGCTGTGAATACGACGGGGATGCGAAGCGAAGCGGCAGCAAACCGGCCAATAATTCCCGCTTTAGAGGAATGAGTGGCAATTAAATCAGGGTTGATTTTTTTAAACAATCCTCTCATTTCAATAAACGCTTTCATATCTGTTAAAGGCCGAAGTTCTCGGACCAGATGGCGAACGTAATGGATTGGTATTGTCTCAAGCCCTTGATGAACATTTTCCAATTTGCCTGTAACTAAGTGAATGGTATGCCCGTGAAGATGTAAATGCTTTGCAATGTCGCGGACGTGGATTTGCGCTCCCCCTACCGTATCCATCCTGGTAATCACTTGAACGATAGTAAGCTTCGTATCTTCAGAGGACAATCATTCACTTCCTTTTGTCATATTTCCATTAAAATGCTCCTCTTCCCTTCACTACGAGCACTATTGTCGACAATATGATCTTGATATCAAGTAGAAATGATTGGTTTTCTACATAGTAAATGTCAAACTCAATTTTTTTACCATGGCTAATTTCTGACCGTCCATTAATTTGGGCATACCCGGTCATGCCGGGTTTCACCATAAGACGTTTGCTTTGATAGAGGCTATAATGTTTAGTGATTTGAGGGATTTCTGGTCGAGGTCCTACGATACTCATGTTTCCTATTAAAACATTGAACAGTTGAGGCAACTCGTCTAAACTGTACTTCCTTAGTACTTTACCAACCGTGGTGACAGTTTCGTCAAAATCCGTTTTAAACATAAAATGATCTGGCACGCCTTCTTTCCAACAATATGCATGTCTATCGCTAAGATGACTTGTCTGTTCCATACTCCGAAATTTATAAATTGTGAATTGCCGAAATCCCTTCCCTGTTCTTATCTGTTTAAAAAGAACTGGTCTACCCGAACTTATAGCGACCCAAAATGAAATAATAAGGTATACGGGAATGCAACAGCATATTAACATAGAACTTACAATAATGTCAGAAGTCCTCTTAATAATTTGATACTTGTTGACTTCCATAGACTTCAATTGAACATTATGTTGACTTTCTTTTTCCAAATTTCACCCCTCCGGAAATAGCTTATGACTATCTATTCAATATTCATGCGTATATGCTATTATATTCACTTTCACACAAATACTTTAGGCACATTTAAGGGCATAATTTTCTCAACAAACTTTTAAAGAAATTAATGATTTTTTTAGATTCCTGGCCTCTAAAAAGAATAATTACGAGTAAATAAACAACACTTCCAATACAAACAACAAGCATCATTTTGACTACTTCATTCCATCCATACAATAGATATTCGTTCAGAATGTAAACAATTAGCCCCATAACTGTAGATGCTATCGTCGCCTTTATGAAAATGACCAAGTTTCCTTTTAATCCAAATGACCCTATTTTTCTCCGAAGATGAATGGCTAATAAAATTGAACAGAACAGAGCAGAAATACTTGTTGCAAGGGCAATTCCACCAATACCCATATAGGAAGATAATAGTAAACTTAATACAATGTTTAATGCGACTGAAATAGAAGCATTATACATAGGGGTTTTCGAATCTTGGAGCGAGTAGAATGTACGATTTAATACTTCGCGAAAGCCATAGCCGATCATCCCGATTGAATAGAAGAATAATGCATGAGATGTCATTTCAACTGCATGCTCATCAAAATGTCCATGCCCGAAAAGTAATCGAATTATTGGTTCTGCCAAAATCATAATTCCAATACTTGCTGGCACAACAATAAGTATTACACTTGAAGTCACATCATTAATGGATGCCTTAAAATCCTCAGTTTTCTTTTCAGCTGCCATATTTGAAATAAGCGGAAACATTACCGCGACAAAAGATAGGACAAAAATCCCTTGAACAAAATCATTCAATCGACTGGCGTAAGTTAAAGCAGATATCCCACCTTCAATTAGTGTTGAGGCAAGGGTTTTATCCACCATCAAATTGATTTGATCAATTGAAATGCCAATCATTACTGGAATAATAATAACTACTAATTTCTTAATATCTTTGTCAGCAAAGTTTAAAATCGGGATATATTGATAGTCTGTTTTCCTTATTGACGGAAGCAAAAAAAGCAGCTGAACGAAAGCCGCGAATACACTGCCAATGGCCAAGTAAATCATATTGAATTGATAACCGATGAAAATCGAAATCATAATAATTATATTAAAAGGCAAGCCAACCATTGCTGGTATAATGAATTTTCCCTTTAATTGAAGATAACTTATAAAAAGCTGTGTTAAGCTCGTGAAAAATAAACTTAACAATCCAATTCGTGTGAACAGAACTGCAGTTTTCAATGTCTCCCCATCAAATCCCAATGCAAAAATTTTTACTAATACATGAGAAAAACAAAGTCCAATGATGATGACGACTGTAGTTATGAGTAAGACAATATTTAAGAGGTTGTTTGTGAAGACAGATGCGGAATGATGATCTTTTTCATGCTCGATTTGTTTAAACATAGGTATATACGCTGTTGAAACCCCTAAAATAATGAGACTGAATAACACCGATGTGATTGTAATGGAAATAATATAAACATCACTAATAGAAGTTGCACCATAAAAAAATGATAAAGTAATATCACGCAAAAATCCTGTTATTTTTGATAAAACAGCAATAACCATCAGGATCAATGCAGTTTTCTTCATAGTTTTAATGGCGAGTCCTTCTTTGCTCTTTATTTTTCGTTCACATTCCTATCTTCTTTCCCGGACGGAAAGGTCATCTGTCATTTACATTCGTAAATATGGTCTCCGCTAAATCGTTTTAAGGAAAGACATACAACACCTCTGTTTTCATTACTTCCTCCTTTCCAATCCACCGATTTCTCACCAATGAAAATCTATCAATACCCTCGAGTGAAATTTGACATCTTTAAATATAGTCTCCCCTTTTACGGAATACTCACTATACATGATATAAATTCCTTATCAGCAAATTAGCCAATTGACTTCCACCATTTTTTTATTACCGGAACTTCCGGTTCTAGAATGATAAACGGCTCGTCATGTAAAATACATTTGTTGTTCTTCAAAAGGAGGTCAATACTATCGTGTTTTTTCTTCTTTTCCAAATAGCTGAGTCCTTCATAGAACAATAATGGCCTCGCTTTTGTATCATGGACATCCGATCCATATGTATGAATCAGATTTGCTTCGACAAGTTGCATTGAAAGTCTTTGAACACTTTTCCCGAACTGACCTGATAGGCTTCCTGCATTCACTTGTGCAAACGCACCTTGCCGAATTAACCGTTCAAGTCGCGCGGGCTTCTCGGCTATAGCTCTGTTCCTTTCAGGGTGAGCAATGATTGGTATGACTTCATTTTCAAGCATTGTTTGTATAACGCTTATTGTATAAAGAGGAATAGATTGTGATGGCAGTTCGAGTAACAGATAGCGTGATCCTGCAAGCGTCATCGCTTCATTTTTTATTATTTTTTCAATGACATTTTCGTGAATCCGTACTTCCTGTCCGGTGTGAAGGTTGATTGGATACCCCCCTGCTTTTAAGCAACCTGTAAGAAGTCGAATTTGACTTTCTATTTCTTCTTTTGGAACATGGTAATGCGGACTGAATGCATGTGGTGTTGCAACCATGTCCGTGATTCCTTCCTTCGCTGCCTTTTCCACGATACGTATTGTATCCTCTATTGTTTTCGGTCCATCGTCTACACCAAACAAGATGTGGCAGTGAACGTCAATCATTCATCTCACCTTCCTAGCAATAATAGAGTATAGACTGACACGGACATTTACTCTTTAGCACTATTGTAGTTGTAATAGTAATGGCCTTTTTCAAGTTTGTAATTGTTCAAAATGACTCCTAATACATTAGCCTTAGAATTCTCCAATAATCCCTTCGCCCTTTTAGCATTGTTTTTCTCAGTAGCTCCAGAACTGACGACTAAGATCGTTCCATCACATTTATTTGAAAGAATTTGGGCGTCAGCAACTAACAGAATTGGAGGTGCGTCGATGACGATGATGTCATACTTCGATTTCATTTCAACGATCAGATCATCCATTACTTTTGAACTAAGGAGTTCAGCGGGGTTTATAGGCATCTTCCCACAAGTAACAAGTTCCAGCCCTTTGAAATGGGTTCTTTTGATTACCTCGTCCAAAGCCCTTCGCTTTGTTAATAGATGGGATAAGCCAGGTGAGATTGTCGATTTAAACGTATAATGTGTCGTAGGTTTTCTCATATCCGCATCAACTAGAAGTACTCTCTTCCCGGCTTGTGCGAAAACAATAGCGACGTTTGCTGCCATTGTCGACTTACCTTCCCCAGAAAAAGAAGAAGTGAAAAGAAGAGTCTTTAACTTTTTGTCCGGACTCAAAAAATTAATATTCTCTCGAATAATTCGGAATTGTTCTAAAGTGATGGACTTAGGAGCATCTCTCGTAACAAGTTTACGTGACGCTGTTTGTGTGTTCTTCTTTCTCTTCTTAAACATCCTGCCTTCCCCTTCTCCATATCCGACCTAATAACCCTTTTATTTTATTGACATCCACTTCTGAAATAGGACTTACAATCCCAATAACCGGAAATCCTAAGAATTCTTCAATGTCACGCTCTGTTTTAACCGTCATATCTAAATAATTTATGAGGAACGCCATTCCGACTCCTATCATCAATCCACTGACAGCCGCGATTGTCATATTAAGTAACGGATTTGGCTTAGCAGGTATCGGTTTCTCGAGATAGACAGCTGGCGAGAGGATGTAAACGTTATTAACGTTCATTAGTATTTGGATTTCCTCTTGGAGAACTTCTACAATTGTATTGGCTATATCTACAGATCTATAATGTTCCGGATCGTTAACACTAATTTTAATAACTTGGGAGTCTTGTGTAGTTTCGACCTTTAGCTTTTTTTCAAGTTTAGCCGGTGTTGTATCCAAGTCCAGATTTTCAATGACCTTCGTAAGAATTGCGGGACTTTTGATAATGACGGTATATGTATTAATGAGTTGAATATTCGTCTGAATATCCTGCGAATTAACTTGGATTTGTTCCGTCTGTTTTTGATTGATGAGGATTTGTGTTGACGCTTGGTAAATAGGAGTCAAGAAAAGGTAGCTTATAATTCCAGTTAGTATCACTGCGAATAGGGCCGTACTAATAATGAATACTGACCGCCTTTTTAATACTCTAAACAAATCATGCAGACTGATCGTTTCTTCAATAGGCATAATTCTCTCCTTTACAGCGAATTGTCATAGCTCTGCTGAACCCCTCGTTGCCACAAGACGTTCATCCTTCATACTATTCAACTCGAATATCTTTTGACACAGTATCATTCAAAAAAATTCATGAACAGTTCCCTATAGATTTTTCCCAACACCAAAAAAGCATGAACGGTGAAATGATCCGTCCATGCTTGCATTATTAAATCATTAAAAAAAGCCCGCAGCCAAATGCGGACTATTTCCCACTATTCCTTTTCAACGTTATCCAAAAGTTTAGCTCTGACAAAGCTCAAATGCTTATACATTTGTTTGAATGCTTCATAAGGATCCCTGTTTTTCAGCGCCTCGTAGATTGCTAAATGATGTTCCACAGTGACGTCAGGTTCACGGTACGGAATTAGGCTATCCGTTTTTTCGTGGGAAATCAGCAGTGATTCAATCATTCCTTCAACAACCGGGTTGTTGGCGCTTTGTGCGATGATCCGATGGAATTCCTTGTCCAATCGACCATAGTCGCCTTCTGGATTGGCTTGGATACTGTCGATGGTTTCTTTTAACAGCTCAAGCTTGTCGTCTGTTATTTTTTCCGCGGCGATGGTGACAAGTCCCAACTCCAAAGACATCCGGGCTTCAATAACTGCCGGAACATTATTGATGGATAAGGCGAGCATCACTTTAAATGGGTTACTGCCGACTTTTTCGTTGACAAATGTCCCCCCGCGCGGCCTTCTCGTAATTATTTCCAAGGTCTCCAGCGAGCTTAGAGCTTCACGTAAAACAGGTCGGCTCACATCAAACTGCTCCATCAGATTCATTTCCGCCGGCAACTTATCACCAGGCTTGAGTTGTCCACTCATGAGCAGTTGGACAATCTGTTCCAATACCAATTGTGAAAGGGTGCTTCTGCGGACTGTATCCATTTTATATTCTTTCATAGGCTCCTCCTTTCATTTCTAAATTACTCTTACAGTGCTCGTCATTCGTTCATAGACCAATTTCGCCGTCAGGATGTCAAGAATGGAGATGCCTACAGACTTGAAAAGCGTTGTTTTTTGCTTCATCTCATCATTTTCCCCACCTTGTACAAGGCTTTTCAGTTCAGGAACCGTCTCCTCGCTATGGCCGAATTCTCTGGCTTTCTTCATCTCGCCGCACTCGGAAAACGCGGCGTGCGTATCGACGTAGAGGTGATCCACTTCTTTGATGATGGCGTCAGGAATTTCCTGCATGAATGATTTGAATGCACCTGAACCCGCGAAATGCTTTCCAGTCAGGTCCACGGATCCATCATAAAGGATGACTGGGTCAGTTGAAGTTGTTGTCGTAATGATGAGTTGTGCTTCTGACAAAATCGTTTCAGGAGTAGAAATTTCAAAGCCGATTGCTGGGAACTCCTTTTTCGCTCTCTCCATAAAAGGATGAAGTCTTTCCTGACTACGATTATACACCAAAACCCGCTTTATTTGTCTGACAGCACATGCCGCCTGTAAATGACTCCACCCTTGGTCTCCTGTACCGATTACACCAACCGTATCCACATCATTTGCCGCCAAGTACTTCATACCCACCCCACTGACAGCACCGGTCCTCATGGCAGTGATCGTTCGAGCGTCCATTATAGCAAGCGGTTTCATTGTCTTCCTATCATTCAATAAAAAGATGCCCCGTAATGTCGCTTCACCGATTTCTGCATTTCCAGGCGCGATTCCAATTACTTTCGCCCCAAAATAATCCTCGTAAAAAGACGGCATGAGCAAAGCGGAATTGTCGTCGTCATTGATGAACAAACGATCTGGAATTAACGATCTGCTCTCACCGTCATTCAAATAATACTCTTCGATTGTATCGATAATATCTTTAACTGTTATGAGGCTTCTGATTTCTTGTTCGTCAATAAAACGCAATGGTATCCTCCTCAATAGTAGGTTATCTCTATAAACAGAAGAGAGACCAACGAGTTTCGCTGGCCTATCCTTTTATATTTTAAAGACAAGGAGTTAGACGTATCGCATTACTCCTGCTTTTTCACCTTATTTGATAAACACTGTTTTAATCGCTGTATAGAATTCTTTTGCAGCTTGACCTTGTTCGCGTGAATGGGAACTGGATTGCTTCATGCCGCCGAACGGAGCTTGCAGTTCAACTCCGGCACTTTCCGCATTGATACGTACTAAACCTGCGTCCATTTCATTGATGAACGCCAGCATATTGCTAATGTTCGTTGTGAAAATGGAAGCACTTAGTCCGTATTCCGAGTCGTTCGCCAATTCAAGCGCCTCTTCGATTGTCTCCACTTTCATCAGGGCAAGGACCGGACCGAAAATTTCTTCCCTCGCGAGCGACATAGTAGAAGATACATCTTCAAATACAGTCGGCTCCACGAAGTAGCCATTCAATCCTTCTTTCTTCACTTCGTTTCCACCGAGGAGAAGTGTGGCCCCTTCCGCTTTCCCTTTTTCAATCGCGGAAAGCACTGTGTCCAACTGACTTTGACTGGAACTTGGACCCATCCACGTTCCTGCATCCATGCCGTCTCCGACAGTGATTTTCGCCACTTCTTCAAGCAGTTTCCCTTTAAACTCCTCATATACATCCTGTTGAACGATTACACGGCTAGTCGCTGTACATTTTTGCCCGGATGATTTTAATCCTCCGCTGATCGTAGCTTCAACCGCCAAATCTATATCTGCATCATTCGCAACAATTACAGGGTTTTTCCCACCCATTTCAAGTTGATATTTAATGCCTCTTGAAACGGCGATTTGTGCCAGTTGTTTGCCAACCGAATTCGAACCTGTGAATGTAATGGCATCGATTTCTTTATGGTTCGCCATTTCCGGTCCGATAAGAGATCCGGAACCTGTCACCAAGTTCACTACGCCGGCTGGAATACCTGCGTCATGTAAGCACTCGATGATTTTCGCACTCGTCACCGCTGTCTCACTTGCCGGTTTAAGGACAACAGCGTTTCCATAGATGAGAGCAGGCGCCATCTTCCAAATCGGAATGGCTACCGGGAAGTTCCATGGTGTTATGACTCCGACAACCCCTACTGGAACTCTCGTCGTGAACATCAACGCTTCACTGTCAGTCGAAGGGATCACATCGCCTACCGATCGCATTCCCTCACCTGCATAATACCGTAAAATCGCTACGCCACGCGCCGTTTCGCCTTTCGCTTCCGGGAACGTCTTACCCATTTCGAGAGTCATCGCTGTTGCAATGTCTTCGATACGCTCTTCCATAATGGACGCAGCTTTCAACAAATAATCTCCTCGTACATTACCGGTCAGCTTGCGCCATGTTTTTTGGGCTCTGCGCGCAGCAGAAGCCGCTTTGTCGAAATCATTGCTGTTGGAAAGCTGATAGGCACCAACCACTTCGTCTTTTCGAGCCGGATTTTTACTGACGCCTGTTTTGCCTGTTTCAGACGCGACCCATTCACCGTCAATGTAATTCAAGTAGGTTTTTGTTTTTGCTTCTGTTGTAGTTGTCATAATTTCCTCCTATTAGACCGCTGTAACTTTAGCAGGGTATTTTTCCAATGCCTTTTCGATAATGACTTTCAACTCTTCATAATGCCCATCTTCGACAGGAGCAATTGGCGCTCGAACATTCGTAGTGACAGGAAGACCGACGATTTTCATGCCCGCTTTGATAAGCGAAACAGCATAGCCTTTCTTCTGTTTACGAATACGGTGAATTGGGAAAATGACATCCTTATACAATTCATCCACCAATTCTTTGTCATCGCTAAGAAGTGCCTCATAGTATTTTGCTGAAATATGAGGGATATAGTTGGAAATCGCTGACGAATACGATGTGAATCCTAAGTTCACATACGCTGCCATCGTCACTTCCGCAAGCGGCATTCCATTGATCCACTCCAGACGGTCCCCGATTAGGTGTGTGAATTCCACGTTCTTTTCCATATTTCCAATACCGTCTTTAAACCCGACGAGTTGCGGTAGTTCGCACAGCTTTTGAAGTGTTTCAGCTTCAAAAATACAATTGTCGCGCTGATAGACGATCGCATTCAAATCCGAGCTTTGAATAATTTCTTTCAAGTAATTGTAAATGCCATCCTGTGATGGTTCGATCAAGTACGGTGGTAAGATTAAGTACCCTTCTACGCCAAGCTCTTCAGAAATTCGCACCTGCTCCAACGCGTGCGTAATGTTGCCGCCGACTCCTGTATAGAGAGGAACCTTCCCTTTTGTCTTTTCAACAGCCACTTCTACCATGGATCTATATTCTTCATTGCTTATCGCATGCAATTCACCCGCGCCACAAGCTACAAAAACTGAAGACAACCCTTCTTCCACTAAGAACTCAATATTCTTCCCCAGTCCAACTAAATCCAATTTACCTTCTGCATCCATTGGTGCTACGGAAAACCCTAATATTCCTTTCGGTGCCTTTGCTCTTGACGTTGCCATGTAAATTCCACCCTTCAAATATAATAGTAACTTTCTATATGTCTTATTGTAAGACAATTAAATTAGTCTGTCAAATGCTATTTTCATAAATTCAGAAAACAACGGCGCCCAGTTGAATGGAATCACTTAATTGGATCACCGATATCCAGCCAATGACGGTAAGAATGTTGAAAACCACGGCATGTAAGTTATTAACAACAACACTACGAAAATAGCACCGTAAAAGCGCAATAAATGCGGCAAAACCTTTTCAAGCTTTCGATCGGCCACTTTAATGCCGGCGAACAGAATATTACCGACAGGCGGAGTTATCGTTCCAATGCATAGATTGAACGTGAGCATAATTCCAAAATGCAAAGGTGTCATGCCTAACGCCATACAGACAGGAAGTAATATTGGCGTGAAGATTAAAATTGCAGGTGTTAAATCCATGAACGTTCCGACGAACAGCAATAGAATATTGATTGCGAGCAAAATGATAATTGGATTGTCTGATATCCCCAAAATTGCATCAGCCAAGAAGTTAGGAATCCCCGTAAACGACATGACCCAACCCAATATATTTGACGCACCAATTAAAAACATGATGATTGCCGACAACTTTGCACTATCAATTAAAATGCTATACAATTCTTTTATTTTTAATGTTTTATAAAAGATCGTTGATAACAGCAAACTGTAAACGACCGCAATTGCAGCACTTTCTGTAGCCGTAAATATACCGCCGACAATTCCGCCGATAACGATAATGATCAATAATAAGCTTGGAATTGCCTCCAGTGTGACTGTAATAAAATCCTTTAGTGAGATTGGTGTTTTATCAACGTAGCCATTTTTTTTCGTATAAAAAAATGCAACAACCATACAGCTAAGCCCCCATAGTATGCCGGGAATCACCCCACCGAGGAAAAGGGCCGCCACGGAAGTGCCCCCACTGATCAGCGCATAGGTGATCAAAGCTGTACTTGGAGGAATCAATAAACCCGTTGGTGCAGTTGCGATGTTAATAGCAGCCGTGAAGTCGCTGTCATACCCTTTCTTTTTCTGAATAGGGCTCATAATTGTCCCCATTGCAGATACTGCAGCTGTCCCGGAACCGGAGACGGATCCGAACAACATATTCGCTACAACGTTCGTATGAGCTAATGAGCCGGGAATCCTCCCCGTCAAAGCTGTCGCAAAATTGATGAGCCGGAGCGCAATCCCTCCTTTATTCATTATATTTCCGGCTAAAATAAAGAAAGGAATTGCCAATAAGGTGAAAATGTTAATTCCTTGAAACATCTTTAACGCGGAAGAAGGAACAGCTGACGAAAAACCTAATGATTGTGTAATGGCTAATATCGATGCAACAACCAATGTAATTCCAATTGGGACACCTAAGAGTAATAAAACAGCCAGTGTCACAAGAATCAATAGAGCCGCTGAAGCTGCTACACTCATTGGAATTCCTCCTTTCCATCTCCGTGATACTCTTGGACAGCTTGGATAATATTCAAGATGTTGTAAGCGATAATCAATATCCCGCTGATCGGAAGAATCATATAAATCCAATCCAAGGTTATGTTTAGAGTAGGCGAAGCCTGTATGGCACCGACTCCTACAAAATCCTTTCCTCCCATTAGAAAGACAATGACTGCAATGACCATAATCAGCAATTCCGTAAAGATGGATAGCGCAAGGCCCCATGCTCCTGTTAACTTATCTGGAATAATGGACAATCGCATATGATCTTTTTTCCCAAATACAAGTGCAGCGCCAAGCAAGGAAACCCATACAAATGAATAGCTCAACAAATCCTCCGACACTGTGCTAGGAGTTTTAAAGGCATATCGTGTAATCACTTGGTACGTTGCTAGAAATGTCATGAAAGCTAAGAGGAAAGCACATATCCCAGCAAGCGATTTATCTAAAATGCTTCTCACCTTGATCATCGTTATCATCTTCTTTCCATTAGTTCTGGATTTGTTGAACCAGGTCATACAACTCTTGCAATTTTGGATTTCCCTTCAACAAAGCTTCTTTGACAGGCTGCTGCATTTCTTCGAATGGTTTTTTGTCGACGGTAATAAACTCGACGCCCATTTCTTCTGCTTCCTCAATCGCTTCTGCAATTTGATTGTCCCATTCTCCGTTGGCAACTTGTGTACTTAACTTGAACGCCTCTTGAAACACTTCTTTTTCATCTGTCAAGGAATCCATGAATTTCGTACTTACGACGAACACGTCTGTAAAGATTTGGTGTTCCGTACGAGAATAGTATTTTGCCACTTCCCCATGTTTCATCTTCACAAGTGCCATCTCAGGGTTCGTTCCAGCATCAATGACACGATTCTGCAGGGCGGTATATACTTCTCCATACGCCATAACGACTGCTGCTGCATTAAAGCCTTGAACCATCTTCACATTCGCTTCACTGGACTGAACACGAATCTTCAATCCTTTAAGGTCTTCGGGCTTTTCAACTCTCTTTGAGGCGTAGATATTATTTACGCCATTAGCAAACCAGGTAACGCCCTGAATGCCCTTATCGACCGTTGAGTTATAAATCTCATTGACGAACTCTTCATTCTCCATGACTTCTCGGAAACTTGCTTCATCGTTAAACAAGTATGGTAAGCTGAAAATCTTATATTCATCTGCAAATGCTTCGAGATTGCTTCCACTCGTCACAACCATGTCCAACGAGCCCATCTGCAGTAATTCAAGCACTTCAGAGTTTCCGCCAATTACCCCATTATGGAAAATCCTCACCTCGTACCGGTCCCCCAGATTTTCCTCCACATGTTCTTTGAAAGCCTGTAAACCAAGTGCTATCGGGTGGTCATCCGGCTGTACGGTCGCAATGCTGATAATTCGTTTACTCCTTAATTCTTCACTACTCACAGAAGTGGAACACCCGGCTAAGGCTAGCATTAAGATCATGCATAAAACGGCAGCTGAATATTTTCTAATCATCCTCATATCCTCACCCTTGTATGATTATTTCCGAATCAAGCATCCATGTAAGCGCTTACCAACTGGAGCGTACGAATTACTGGCAACCTCTTAGTACGTCCTGTTGTCTTCTTTTGAGAGAACCACTTTGCATACTAAGAGGTTTTATTCATCTATTAGACAAGCAATTCTCCGTCTTTCATAATAACTCGACCATCAATCTCACAAGTCACCGTTTTTATTACCATATCAAGATGGAGCGGTGAATTGACATGACCGCCAAAGTTCAAGTTTTTACCGATTCCAATATGGATGTTGCCGAAAGAGCCTTCGTCAGGTGCCATATGGCCGCAAAGGATATTTTCTTTGTTTAACCCAAGTCCCAGTTCAGCAATATTATAGACTGTCGGATCATTGAATTCCGCCAATAGTTTACGTAAAATATCCGCCTCGCGACCACCTTGTATTTCTGTAATGAAGCCATCCTTAACGACGCATGTGATCGGTTCTTCAATAAGGTTTAATAATGGATGTGGAATGCTGCCGTCAAATACTAATACACCATTGGCAGTCCCTTCAACCGGTCCCAATGCAACTTCTGCGTTTGGAGGAAACGAAGCAGCTCCGGGCACAGTGGCTGTCCCATGATCCAATACAGGGTCTCTTCCTTCAATGCTGCACACCATATGCGTTCCGCCAGGGGCAGTAAGTGTGAATGTTTTTCCTTTATAATGAGGAGCAACTCGATTGACCACTTCAGTAACTTCATCAAAATCTGCAGTTAATCCACCTTCTTCAAACATGTGTAGAGCATAGTCTTGTAGCCCAATCCAACGCAGACGACCGTTCTTACTAGCATCTAATCTCGCTTTTGAATGATACATCGAATACGTTGTCGCTCCGAAAGCCACATCACAATTATTCATGGCAGCTCGTACAGCTTCCGTCGGTTCGGCTCCATGCCCTTCTCTTGTCGGCATTACAATCAAAGTCGTTTCAAAAAACTCTTTTGCATGTTTGTAAACAAATTCACCGATTTCCAACTTGTTTTCATCGGTAATGACGAGCACCTTTTCTCCTTCTTTTAAATGCGTAATACTCGTAAATAATTGTTTAATTCCGAGTGGTAAATCTTCCAGCATTTCTGTCCTTGATTTAACTAATACATTTTCCATAATTATTTTCCCCTTTTCATTTTCAATTTCATTTCAAATCCATTGCCCAATTTCCTTTACTCTACTTCAACAATGATTTCTACTTCTACAGGTGTCCCTCCGGGAAGAGAACTCGCCCCCAAGGAAACTCTGCTATGCTCTCCTACTTCACCGAACACTTCGATGGCCAAGGCTGAAACTTCATTCATGACTTCCGGCTGCTCGATGAAGTCTGGTGAACTCGCCACATACCCTTTAATATTGACGATTTTTCGAATTGAGTTAAGACTCCCTGTCATATTCCGGACAGTAGCCAGACAGTTAACGAATGCAATTTTCGCTGCATCTTGTGCTTCTTCGACTGTAACTGTATTTCCTACAATTCCTTGATATTTTAAAACCCCATCTACCTTTGCTGCGTTACCGGAAACAAAAATCAAATTGCCGGTGCGTACCCCATCTTCAAATATGCGCTTATTTGATGGTGCTGAAAGTTTATAGCCTAAACCTTCAAGTTTTTCTTCATAATTCATAAGCGTCCCTCCCGTTGGAAAAGTTTACTGTTTTATAACACTTATCTAGACATTCAGTAGTCTGACTGTTATAAAATATCTCTTTTTAATATTGTAAGACAAATAAAATAGTAAGTCAATTACAAATTAATTACTTTAATGACATGAATGAAATTATAAACTGAATAGAAGAATTAAGCTTTAGTAGTTTCAAAAAAGTGCAAATTGAACTAGGAGTTTGTAAAGTTCATCTACCGTATCACCTACTACTTCATATAGGCGAGAGATGAAATCAAACGCCACTCAGATTTTCTAGCAAACAAATCGAGTAGGAGGGAGCGATTAACTCCCGACCTCTCACACCACCGTACGTACCGTTCGGTATACGGCGGTTCAATTAAGATTGTTGACGCAAAGCTTCGTAACGAGATATTAGACTTTTGAGCCCT
>NZ_JAMBOI010000085.1 GCF_023715535.1 Sporosarcina luteola
GCCAGCAAGAAACTCGAGCTACTCGAATTTCTCTATTATGGAGAGTTTGATCCTGGCTCAGGACGAACGCTGGCGGCGTGCCTAATACATGCAAGTCGAGCGGATTGACGGGAGCTTGCTCCCTGATTTCAGCGGCGGACGGGTGAGTAACACGTGGGCAACCTGCCCTGCAGATGGGGATAACTCCGGGGAACCGGGGGTAATACCGAATAATCGGTTCTTCCGCATGGAAGAAC
>NZ_JAMBOI010000086.1 GCF_023715535.1 Sporosarcina luteola
CCATCTCTTCCGCGGCAAATATGCTTTTCAGTAGGCTGATTGCCTCCTGATTGTCTTTCTTCGGCATGACGTCAACGATATTGCGTTTGAAGTGGACATTGCACCGTTGCCAGGATGTTCCCACAAAGTCTTGTTGAATCGCCTTTTTAAGACCTTCATGGGCATCGGAGACGACTAGTTTCGGCGATTGTAGACCTCTTGAAATTAGGTGTTG
>NZ_JAMBOI010000087.1 GCF_023715535.1 Sporosarcina luteola
ACTTTGTACCTATGCAGGAAACTCTCCTACGCTAGAATTTCTCGTTCTACACAGGAAAGTTCTCGTTTCCAGGCAAAGAGTTCTCGTTCTACACAGGAAAGTTCTCGTTTCCAGGCAAAGAGTTCTCGTTCTACACAGGAAAGTTCTCGTTTCCAGGCAAAGAGTTCTCATTCGTCACGGGAAAGTTCTCGTTTCCAGGCAATTTCC
>NZ_JAMBOI010000009.1 GCF_023715535.1 Sporosarcina luteola
CCCGCCTCTCCAAGTAAAGTTGCGAGCAAGTGGATCCTAGGCATATTGTTTATTGCCAAATATATTTTTTGTAATACTTTGTGAAAGCATTGACAGGGAATTTACACAAGATAATGGACTTGACTCATATGAACGCAAAGACGGCCCGAAATCCGGGACCGTCTCTATAATTCATTCATAATCATCTTATACATCTGCTCTGTCGTTTCCATCGGTTCAATGGAGAGCTCTTCTTGTAAAACTGATTTGCATTTCCGATACCATTTGATCGATTGCGGGCGGTTTTGCAATTGATAGTGGGCGTACATGAGCAGACGGTATGCTTCCTCCCACGTCTGGTCAATCCGCAAAAGCTTCTCGGCCCACTCGATCGTTTTGCCATAGTCTTGCAATCTCGTATATGACTGGGCGAGGCGTTCGAGTGCTTGGATGTACAGCTGCTCGACACGTTCACGCTCTTGAGCAATCCAATCGACGGACAGCTTCTCCTCGAACAGTTTCCCTTTGTAAAGCGCAGCTGCTTTCAATAGGTGGTCAACCGCTTTTTCGGCGGTCTTCTCCGACAGGCCCGTTTTCACATGCCTTTTGAACCGCTCAAGATCTGTCCTGATATCCGCTTTCGGATTCAGCCGGTACATCGTCTGCTTCCGGAGAATGAAAAACGGGTTTTCCCGCGCACTGCGATTCGGCTCGATCACTTTCAGCAAAGCATTCAATGCCACTTTGAAATCGCGGTCGGCACTTTTGTCGTTGGCATCTTCCCACAGCGCCTGCATAATTTCCTCTTTCGGGACGTATCGATTTTTATTCAACAGCAAATAAAGAAAGATCTCCTTCGACTTGTCCCGCTGCCATTTCCGGTCGGCCACTTCTTCAAGCCCGAGATGAATCGCGAATGGCCCTAATAATTGCACTTCCATTTTATATCCGGGATGTGAAGCGGTGTCCTCTAAACCAAGTAGGTGGATTGCGTGCTGAATGTCGGCGTTTTCTTTATGGATATGGGCAGCTTTAAGTACTAAAGGATGAATGGACTGACGGTCGAACGGGCCGAAAATTGTGTCGGTCATCAAAAAGAAAGGGTAGTCTCGGCAATGCGTGAAAAAACGTTCCGCATGCTCTGAATAATGCTGGTCCGCTTTTGTCCGGTCATACAAATTCATCGACCAAAACGCTGTCACCATTTCCCCGTACAAATCACCGCACTCCCCGAAAAGCCGCCCCGCCTCATTCAGATGCTGTTCCATATCCGTTTCGTTGTTCGCGTAAAAATGTACTATTGCAAGTCCGATATGGATCAATGCAGACAACCAGCCATCATTGACGCGCTCCGTCTCCCGCAAGCCTGCTTCCCCGTACCGGATTGCTTCTGCAAAATCCCCTTGCCGTGCAGCCACGATAGACAAACCCATATACGGCTCTGCATTACCACGCGAAACGTTCAGCTCATCCATCCGCTCAATCGCCCGGATATAATGATCTTTGGCAATCGCCACATCGCCCCGATCGGCTATAATTTCCGCATGCCCCATACGGATGAGCCCGACCGCTTCGATAAAGCCCGATTTCTCCTTCCGACCAAGCTGTATCCCCCTCTCAGCACTCTCCAAAGCAAGTTCATTCTCGCCGGTCATCGAGTAGATCAAGGATAGGAGGATATCCGTTTCCCGGTGTGCATCAGGCAGCGTCAAACTGTCCACCCGTTCCGACAAGTACGCCTGCGCCTCCCGTAACTTTCCCGTGCGCAACGCAATCCTCGCATCCAAATTCCCTTCGCGTAGGATGCTTTTATCATGGATTTCCTGCTCCACCCATTTTGCAGCATCCGATGCCTTCCCCAGGTTGACGAGATTTTCCGCGAATTGCCGTTTCAACAATTCCATTTCCAATACGCTCGTCCTATCGCTTTTCTCGGCGAAAAGGATTGCGTTCATTAAATATGGATCCGCCAATCCTGGTTGGATTGTATCTAGATAAATATTAGCGATGCCGGCATGTGCACGCCCCGCAAAATAATCGTCCCCCCGTTTTTCGGCCGCTTCGATGCATGCCGAATATGCCACTCGTGCTTTCTCGTAAAAAGCACGGTACCGATGCGCCTCCCCTTCGAAGAAATAGAGAGGGTAGAACTGTGCGAAAACGTCCGGCGATAAGCCTTTGATGATTTCAAGCAGCCACTCGAACTGGCCGGCTTTAATCAGGGCAACGCCGTTGTCGACGATAATTTGTCCGATGAAAGATGTGTCCATGCTTTTTACGGCATGGGATATCGCTTGAATCGGGTTTGATTGCCGAAGATAAAATTCCGCCGCCTGTTTTTGGGTTGAATAAAACTGGTCGGAATTGACAGCTTGCCATTTCCGTTCCAAAAATTGTTGGAACAGCGCGTGATACCGGTATGTCCCTTCCCCTAGCGGTTGGATGAACACATGGCGTTCCGCAAGCTGCCGGAGTGTGTTTGCCGCTTCATTCCCATAAAACCTTTCGACTATCTCCAAGGAAAACGTTGGGAAGATCGAAAAGGCCAGCAACCATTCCTTTTCTTCTTCCCCCATCCGATTGAAAACTTCCTCGGAAAGATAGGCAAACAAGTCATGCAAGGCGGGTTTCATTGCAGTCGGCAAATGGATTTCACCACCGGCGAGATGGAGTGCAAGCAGATTGACGGCAATCGCCCATCCTTCTGTCAACCGGATGACAGAAGCTGCCTCTGCATCGGTAAGTGTTTGATCAAAATAATCCTCATAGAAGACGGCTACTTCCTCTTCCGAAAACAGAAAGTCCTCTTCCGACAGTTCGTTTAGCTGCCCCGTAACTTTCAACTTTACGAGGCTTGCCCAACGCGGACGGTTCCTCGTTGCGACGATTAGGCGGGTGTTGGGAGGTAATGAATCAACCATCTTTTCAACAAGATAATTCACTAAAAATACATGGTCGACGTGATGGAAATCATCTATCACAATGAAGAGAGGTGTATCGATTTCACAAAGCTCATTGATGAAAAGGGCGAGCCATCGTTCGGGATCCAATTCCTTTGGATGCAAATTCGGCCTGTCCCATTCGGATAACGATGCACCGAACTCCGGCACGACACGGCGAATGCTTTGCGTCAGATAGGTGATGAATGGAAGGACGTCGTCGTCTTCCCCTGTCACCGAATACCAGCTATACACAGCTTTCGTGTCATGAAAATACGCAGAAAGCCCCGAACTCTTCCCATACCCCGCCCCGCTATGCAACAACGTCAGCCTCACCCGGTCCGCCATTTTCATCTTTTTGACGAACAAAGCTCTCCGCATATACGTGGCGGACGGCGTCGGCGGCATCAGCTTGGATAGTAAAATGGGCTTTGTCTTCATCGATTCTCACCTACCCTGGTGTCTCTTTCTAACTATTTTATCACAAGAAGGTTCTGAATTGGTTGACACTTGTGGTTAAAAATAAAAAACCTCCTGTATCGATTCGTCTGGAACCGAGAAGGAGGTGTTTTGTCAGTATTTATATCTCACCAAGCCACAATCGTCCCATCCGTCCTTGATTCTGTTCCACCTGATAGGACGCCTGTTTCCGGATTGCGCCAGATGATCTGGCCACGACCGAATGATCCGCTGTCCAATGTCGGTACAATCTGATGCCCCAATCGGGTGAGTGCCTGTGCGATATGGTTCGGGAAGTTTGGTTCGACGTGCACTTTATTCCCCTCGATCCATTGCCAGCGCGGTGCGTCCAACGTCGCTTGCGGATTCAGATGATAATCGACCGTGTTGACGATGACTTGGAAATGGCCTTGCGGCTGCATGAAACCGCCCATGATTCCGAACGGACCGACAGCTTGTCCATCCTTCGTCAGGAATCCAGGGATGATCGTGTTGTAGGAACGTTTGCCTGGCTTCAATACGTTCGGATGTGTCGGATCCAGTGAAAAATCCATGCCGCGGTTTTGAAGCGTGATGCCCGTTCCCGGCACGACAACACCCGATCCGAAGCCCATATAATTCGATTGGATGAATGAAACCATATTGCCCTCTTCATCTGCAGTCGCCAAATAGATTGTCCCGCTTCTCGGCAAGTCGTACGGCTCCGGAACTGATGCCCGCTCTGTAATTGTAGCAGCCCGCTTCTTTGCATATTCCTTCGACAGCAAGTGCTCGATGTCAATCGGCATATCCTTTTCTTCAGTGATGAATGCTTTTCCGTCGGTAAACGCCAACTTCATCGCCTCAATCTGTTCGTGCAGCGACTGTACGTCGTTTATTGCCGCTGGATTCATTTCCGAAAAAATATTGAGCGCCATGAGCGTCACGACGCCTTGCCCGTTCGGCGGAATTTCCCATACGTCATAGCCTTTGTAATTCGTTGAAATCGGGTCCACCCATTCCGCTTTATACTTCTCCAAGTCGGATTTACGGAGATACCCATTGTTAGTCGCTACATGCGCATCAATCAAATCCGCAAGCTCTCCTCTATAGAACGACTCCGCATTCGTTTCACCGATTGCACGCAGCGTCTTCGCATGATCCGGCGACTTCCACATTTCCCCAATTTCGGGAGCCCGACCATCCGGCGCGAACACTCTGAACCATTCATCGAATTTATCGGAATCAAGCTCTACGAATTTCTTGTATGCAATGCGCCAATATTTCCCTAAAATCGGCGTGAGCGGGTACCCTTCCTCCGCATAGCGGATTGCCGGAGCAAGCGACTCGATCAAAGGCAGCTTGCCGAATCTTTTCGATAGCTCTGCCCAAGCAGACGGAACCCCGGGCACCGTAATTGGCGCATAACCCATTGCAGGAATCTTTTCATGCCCTGCCTCTTTCATCGCCTCAAGCGTCAACGCTTCCGGCGCAGGCCCGGACGCATTCAAGCCATATAGCTTGTCCTTCATCCATACAATCGCAAACGCATCGCCGCCCATTCCGTTCGTCGTAGGCTCGACGACAGTGAGCGCAGCGGCAGTGGCAATCGCCGCATCGACCGCATTTCCGCCCTTCTGCATCACTTCAATGCCCGCCTGAGCCGCCAGCGGTTGCGACGTCGCCACCATCCCTTTCCGAGCAAATACGGTGTGACGCGTTGTCGTGTATGGGTTATATAGGTAATCCATTTGTTATTCCCCCATTTTTTCTTCTATTATACGATACTTTCAAGCGAATGGATGAAAATTTTAGAAAACTTGTTCATTATTCAGTTTTCGACCGTTTCCGGTGCCCATTTTCGGTGCCTGTGCATCACACATTTATGACAATTCATCTAAACTCATAAAAATACAGCTATCTATCAACCATCAGTTGATACAGCTGACTTATTGGTTGTGGTTATACAATTGTAGCGCATAGTCTGAATAGTTTCTTACACAGGCACCAAAAACATCATCGACCGATTCAAGATGTGAATTAAAAAATCCCGCACTGGCTATGTGCCAAGCGGGATTTCTATTATGCTTCTCTTTTAAACCGCTGGTACCCAATCAAGATCGCAATAACACAGCAAATCCCCATCAGTACAGGGTAGAACGAATAGACGATGATGCTTAACGGTGAAATCGCCGCTAGTCCCGCAGCCGCCAACACTTGGACACCGTACGGCAAGACGCCTTGCCAGACGCTTGAGAATGTATCAAGCAAACTGGCCGACTTCCGGGGATCGATGCCGTACTCATCCGCGATGCGCTTCGCGACCGGTCCCGTAATGATAATTGCGATTGTATTATTGGCAGTTGCAATATCTGCCGCACTCACTAACCCTGCAATGCCAAATTCGGCGCCTTTTTTCGATTTGATTTTGCTTGTGATGACACGCAGTAAATAATCAAGGCCCCCATTATGCTGAATGATCCCGACGATTCCGCCAATCAAAATGGAAACAATCGCTAAATCCTCCATGGACATAATTCCAGCTGAAGCCGTCTGCAAGAAACTAGCCAGATCGTAGGAACCATCCAGCAGTCCAATGACACCCGCAAAAATCGTGCCACCGACGAGCACGACCAATACATGCGCACCGAGCAATGCCGCCACTAACACAGCCACATACGGCAAGATTTTAATCAATTCAAACGGGTATTCACCAGTAAGCTCCGCTGAATTGCCATGCGTCAACACTGCGAGAAGAACCATCGTCACAATCGCACCCGGAAGGACAATGAAGAAGTTCACTTTGAACTTGTCCTTCATTTTTGTATGCTGCGTTCGGACCGCCGCAATCGTTGTATCCGAAATCATCGACAAATTATCACCGAACATCGCGCCGCCAATGACCGTTGCCATCGCGAGTGCTACTGGTACGTCCGTTTGTGCGGCAATCCCTACACCGATCGGCGCCAAAGCGACAATCGTGCCCATCGATGTCCCCATCGAAATCGATATGAAACAGCCGATGACAAACAAGCCGACAATGAGCAGATTCGCAGGCAGCAACGACAAACCTAAATTTACCGTCGATTCAACGGCCCCCATCCCTTTCGCCACGCCCGCGAAGGCACCCGCCAAAAGAAAAATGACAGCCATTAAAATGATATTCGGATGCCCCGCATGTTTCATGAAGACATCGACCTTGTTGCTGAACGTCTCCCGACGATTCATCGTAAGCGCCACAGCCGCTGCGACCAGCATCGCCACGTTCAAAGGCATATTATAAAAGTCTTTTGTCACAATCCCTGAGCCGATAAACAGGACAACAAAGACAATAAGCGGCAAAAACGCCAAAAGACTCCCTTTTTTCAATTGTTCATTCGACATATGCATTCCTCAACTTCATTATATTCAATACTGCAAGCAACCCAGTATAACATAAAAATCAGCTATTCAAACGAGATAACCACTCGCATGAAAGCTGATCTTGAATAGCTGAGCAAACTGCTGAAAATCCCGCCGTAAGCATAACGCCCAGCGGGACTTTTTGTTTCATTATCTCTTTAAGTACTCCAAGAAATCTTGCAGGAATCTTTCACTGTCTACACCGACGCAGATGTTGACGTTCGGTTCTTTCTTCAGGATGTTTCTGAAGTCACAGATCGTTTGACCGTAGCTGAGTTCGGATTGTGTTTCTACATCGACATAATATTTTTCTGTTTGGACGAATGTCGGATCTAGAGCGACACCGACCGATAACGGATCGTGCAACGCGCAACCGTTTATGCCGTACAGGTTAATCGAAAATTGTCTGTAATCGACAGTGCTTTGCTTAACGAAATCGTAATACTTCGTACCTTTTAATTCTTCGATATGCTCTTCTGTCAGCAACACTTGTCTCGTTACGTCTAAACTAACTAACGTAATGTTCATTCCTGAATGGAAAACGATTTTTGCCGCTTCTGCATCCGCATATATATTGAATTCAGATGTCGGAATCGTATTTCCTCTTCCCGCTGATTGGACGAGGCCTCCCATAATGATGACTTCTTTCAGCCATTCAGCCAATCTCGGCTCTTTACGTACAGCCAACGCAACGTTTGTAAGCGGCCCGACTGCAATTAGTGTAAGTTCACCTTTATGCTTTTTCGCTTGCTCAATAATAAAGTCCGGAGCAAAGACATCATGTTCAGGAAAATCGATCGCAATATCGTCAAGCGCTCCGCCGACACCGTCATTTCCGTGTACTCTGAACTCGTGATAAGGCTGTTTTAAGAGTGGACGGTCTGCACCTTTATACACGTTGATTCGGTCTTCCACTCCCAATAGCTTCACAATCCTATTGGTGTTGATATTCACTTGCTCGAGCGGGACATTACCAGATACTGCTGTAATCCCAAGAATATCTAGTTGTTTACTATTGACTGCATAAAGGATGGCGAGTGCATCATCTACACCCGTATCCACGTCTAAAATGACCTTTTTCAAACCACTCACTCCTATTACTTAGTTTTTACTGATTAGAAACTCCTGAACCTCAGGAGCAGTTGGCATTCCCGTTTGTGCGCCGAGCTTAGTCGTCGATAGAGCAGCTACTGCATTGCCATATTGACAGGCAGCTTCTACAGATAGACCCTGCCCCAATGCCACAGCAAACCCGGCATTGAATGAATCGCCAGCACCCGTAGTATCTACAACGCCAATGGTATAAGCCGGGATGTTCATCTCCTTGCCGTCCTGGAAATAAGAAACACCCTCACTGCCTTTAGTTAGGATCACTTTCTCAATGAGCTCCGCATGATTTTCCTCATTCGTCAAATGCTTGATTTCATGTTCGTTCGGTGTTAAATAATCGACACTGTTAAGTAGATCAGCTGGCAGCTCACGGATAGGAGCCGGATTCAAGATGACAATCACGCCATTATCCTTCGCAATTTCAACTGCCTTTTGGACACCTTCCAACGGTATCTCAAGCTGCAGAATTAGAATGTCGCTAGTTGCAATTACATCTCTCTTAGCTTCCACGAATGAAGCCGTCACATAATTATTCGCACCTGGTACAACAATAATATTATTATCTTTATTGGAAACGGTGATGGAAGCAGTTCCAGTCTGCGTAGCAACTTGTTCCACATTGCTCACGTCAACGCCTTCGCTGTTAAGATGTGCGATCAACTCATTACCGAATAGATCTTCTCCTACACAGCCGATCATTTGAACGGCAGCGCCTAGTCTCGCGGACGCGACCGCTTGGTTTGCACCCTTTCCGCCAGGATTCATTTGAAACTGCTGACCGAGTATCGTTTCACCCATTTTAGGCAGTTGATCGGTAATCGTCACGATGTCCATATTGATACTTCCGACGATTGTTATTTTAGGGGCTTGTCCCATGATGATTTCACCCTCCTTACGTTGAATCTCTTTCCACTAATTGAACATCAAACTGATAAAATGTTTTTTCGATGTCCTGCCCTTTTATAAGCTTGATGAGTACCTTCGCCGCCGTCTGCCCTAACTTATACAGAGGCTGTTCGATTGTTGTCAGTTCTGGGATTGACGCCTTCCCTAAAGCGATGCCGTCAAATCCAATGATCGAAATCTCTTCCGGAACCTTCAATCCATGCTGATACGCCGCTTTCATCGCGCCAATTGCCATCGTATCATTTGCAGCAAAGATCCCATCAATCTCGGGATGTTGCCGTAAAAGCTCCAGCACAACCTCTGTTGCCGTTTCCATACGGTAGTTTCCATTGACGATATAACTTTCATTGAACCATTGTTCGCCTGACACTACTTCTCGATAGCCTTCGCAGCGCTCATTGGCGTTTACGATATCAATCGGTCCTCTAATATGAGCGATCTTCCTGCGCCCTTTTTCTTTTAAAAAACGGGTAGCCATTCGCGCGCCTTTTTTGTTATCTACGACAATAGTTGGGATATCTTTACTGATTTCCCTGTCTATGCAAACGACAGGTATATTCAGCTCGCGAATCGTCTTCTCCAGTATTGTGTTGGAGGAGATGATGATGCCATCTACATATTTCTGAAGCAAAACGTCTATATACCGCTGTGCTTTTTCCTCGTCTTCATCGGAATTACATAAAATCACGGTATACCCAAGCTTGGATGCAGTATCTTCAATCGCCCGGGCTAATTCAGGAAAGAATGGATTCATAATATCCGGCAGAATTAATCCGATTGTCTTCGACTGCTTTTTAAACAAGCTTCTTGCAACTTCATTCGGTCGATAGTTCAGTTCCGCGATGGCGGCCTCCACTTTCTTCCGTGTTTCTGCACCCACATACCCTTTGTCATTCAACACCCGTGACACGGTTGCAACGGATACGCTTGCGTATTTTGCAACATCTCTAATCGAAGCCATTACAAATCACCCCATTGGTAATTATCGGTAACCGGTTACAGATAGTTTGCATGACAAAAGGTTGTGAGTCAAGATTATCTATTAGTATATTGTTTAGAAGAAGAACAAACCTACAATCGCTCCATTTAGCAAGTTAGCTAAAGTAGCAGCAATCAATGCTTTAAGAGCCATCGCTTGAATATCCTTTTTACGAGTCGGTGCTACACCGATCATGATTCCGAGAATGATTCCGATTGATCCGATATTCGCAAAACCTGATAATGCAAATGTCAAAATTGCAATCGATTTTTCGGAGAACTGCTCCATCATTGTTGATAGCGATGTAAAAGCAACGAATTCATTCAAAATCATCTTTTGTCCAAGCAAGTTCCCTGCAGCTAACGCTTCACTCCAAGGAATACCGATGATGAGCGCGACCGGCGCAAAGATATACCCCATGATCGTTTCAAATGAAAGCTCAGGCAATCCGACTAGTGATCCGACTCCGCCCAATATTCCGTTCAACAATGCAACAAGCCCAATAATAGAAATCAAGATAATCCCTGCATTGACAGCGAGGTTTAACCCTTCTCTAGAGCCATTAATAATGACATCCATTATATTGGTATCTTTTTTAGATTCACCCATGTAGTCGTCCATCTCTTTCCATTCATCCGGATTGAGCGGTTCTGTTTCAGGAATAATGAGCTTCGCAAGCATTAAGCCTGCGGGCGCGGACATAATCGCTGCAGAAAGCAAATATTCAATTGGAATGCCCATTGCTGCCAACCCGATTAAGACCGCCCCGGAAACGGAAGCCAATCCACCAACCATGATGGCAAAGATTTGCGACCTGGACATCCGGCTAATATACGGTTTAACGGAAATAGCCGATTGTGTCATACCCAAAAAGATATTCATTGCAGCATTCGTTGATTCTACATAACCTGTTTTCATAAACTTTGAAATTAATCCGCCCATTACTTTGACAATAAATTGCATGATGCCAAAATAATATAATAGAGAGATAAGGGCAGATAGGAAAACCATAATCGTCAATACATTAATTGCAAATATAGATCCAACCGGGCCATTTTTATCTGCTAATGATCCGAATACAAAGGAGAGACCTTCCATCCCATAACCCATAACTTTATTGACACCGTCAGAGACAAACTCCACGACTGCGATCCCGGCTCCCCATTTCAGGACGATAAATCCTAATAGGACTTGCGCAAAGAACCCAACGAGCGCCGTTCGAACATTAATGATCTTTTTGTTTTCGGACATTAGATATGCAATAAAGATAATGACTGCACATCCGAAGATCCCCCATAGTATACTCATTCTCAAAATCCTCCTCAGTTTTCAGAAAAATAGGTAACCGGTTACACATTTTCTGTAAAAAAATATGGCAACCTGTTGTTTATCCCTTTTTCCATGACATGAACACTTATGTCCAAATACTTCCTCGATGTGTAACCGGTACCACAAAACGGTGCACGGTTCTCAAAAGGTTACTCTAATGAGTCTAAGATGCAAATAGTGTAACACATTTCTTAAAAAGTGTATTCTATTGAATTTGGATTGTCAATATGAATTTTCATAACGGAAAGTGTTAGACTTTTCATCAAAATCAAGCGACTCGATAACTTCGTGTCCAAATAAAAAAACGGGCTATCGTACGCACTTTAAGGAGTGAATACGATAGCCCGGTTTGTCAAATTGTTTTTGGCGTCTCACCCTAGAACGATAAATGATATTCGTGGGTTAAAAGAATTATTAAAACAATCAACCCACTAATTAATAGAGGACAAGACTAAGGCGGTGTATAGGGGAAAACCCCTATAGTGATGGATTGCCTGCATGCATGATGTTTCACTGGTAAATGAAAACACAAAAAATGCCTATCCCGTTACCAGGTAGGCATTAGCTTAGTTAATTTAAATCCTTACGAACAAACTCTGAATCGATTGTTGTTCCGAATTCTTTCTCCATTTGTTCGAAAACAGGTAGTAGGCCATTCTTGATGATCGTAGAAATTTCACCCTTCTTCCTCTTTTCAACCGCTTTACCAAGCTTGGATACCTCAGCTTGCATGTGTGACATCAACTGATGATACGTTTTCCAGTCCGAAGGGCGTTCCGTGCTATTGCTAACAAGCTTCAACATATCATTCAGCCATTCCATCCCGCCAACCAACATATCGAATCTGTCCCATGTTTCATTTGTCGGAACACGGCCGAAGTCATCAGCAAGTGTTCTTGCCTCAGGAATCGCACGCTGAAGGTACTCTTCCGCGGACAGAATAACGTCATTCATGAATTCCTTTTCTGTCTTTATGACAACCTCAAGCTCCTCGATCGTATCCAACTTATGCTCCAAATACTCCTCATGTTCATCGTAAACTTCTTGGCCATCGGCAATAAAATGGCTGAAATAATGCCCTTCAGTCACGCTATCATTGATCCGTTCAATCACTTCGTCTACTGATGGCATTTCTGTATACTCAATTTGCTGTTCTCCGATAATTAATTTCATTAGGATTTCCTCCAACATTTTTAGATTTGCGTTATCACTATTATATCGGTTAGTATGGGACTTTTTTCAGTATATATCTGGGTTAAAATAAACGATACAAAAAGACGATACAAAAATAAATAAACCGTTATAAGTAATTGATAATTCTGTTACCGGTGATATAATAAGAATATATGTTCTTTAAAAGAGAGGGTTAAAATATAGTTTAATATCTTCTTGTGCGGATTCTTTAGTTCTCGGTTTTACCAAAGAAAGGAGAATTATAATGGAAAAGGATGATGTTGTTTCATATGTAAAGAAATTCTACCCTAACACTGCGACAAGAATTGTTGCTGAATCATTAAATTTAAGTATAAATCAAGTTCGGACATTAGCCAAAAAACACAACGTGACAAAATGTAAATTATATAAGGAAGAACTAAAAAAGCAACTTGTGATAGACAGAAAAAAGTGGTATGAAGAAAATATCCCCATATTTGAGCCCACGCATTTTCAGGAGCAAATTATATTTGGTAGCTTACTTGGAGATGGATATATCAGTACAGGGCCACAAAGAAGTGTTAATTATTATTATCAGGAACATTTTGGGGAAAATCAAAGGGAGTACAGGGAATGGAAATTATCTCAGTTAAACAATTTGCAATTCAAGATTTCAGGAAATTTTTTACGTTCTGCTAGTCATCCATATTTCAAGAATCTTCGCTCCTCGTTATATCCAAATGGTATTAAATCGTTAAGCAAGCAATTTATTTCACAGTGTACGCATCCACTATTTTTAGCTACTCTCTATTTGGATGATGGTAGTTTATCAATCTCCTATTCATTTAATGAGCGAAGTAAGACCGTCTACTGCCACCCGAGTATTATATTATATACCTTGAATCTACCAATTGCCGAAAACAAATTGTTGGCCGATCATTTAAATAATACATTTGGTACGAATTTTGTTGTTTCTGGTCATCCCCATGGTCATAAAAGCTTGTTGAAAATCAATAAAGAGCGTGAAGTCATACATCTATTAAATATCATCGCCCCCTATGTTAAAAATATCCCTTCAATGGAATACAAAACAAATATTAAGACAAATATCAAACATAAAACCGAGCATATTTATAAGAAATACGGACGGAACGTTAATATAGTAATAAGTTCTTCCGATAGATATAAAACTTATACTTCCGAAGAGATAGAACTCCTAATTAAATTGAAACAGGCTTATTTTACAGATTTATCCATAGCCGATGAATTAGGTAGAACATATTGGTCAGTTGTGTATAAAATTAGAGAGCTAAGGAAGAAATCGTTGTTATAACCTTTATACGTAGATAATAACAAAAACGCGGCCGGAAAAACTCCGGACCGCGTTTTATTAACCAGATTAACGAAGAAGTTGTAGAACTCCTTGAGGTTGTTGGTTCGCTTGCTTTGCGACTGTATCTTTCGATTACAGAATAGACTATATCTTCACCCTCAAGTTGCCTTGTAGGGGCTGGGCACTTCGAATGTTACGACTCGTAACACCCTACGGATTTCATCGTCATAATCAAGGAGACCTTAGACGGTATATCCTAGTCGTTGAACGTTCCCCACGGTTTCCCGACAGGGGCTTCGCTGCTGATTGTCCAATCTCTTCGTTTTTCAAGCCATCGCGTTTACCGTTTCCAGTTCCGCTGTGACAGAAGAGCTCTAAGGAGGTTCCAGCAATTCACCCAGTGGTACTCTTACCCGTTACCAGATAAGACGCCCGGTCACAGATTACCGAAGAAGTTGTAATACTCCCTGTGCGGATTGCTGTGATTGAGCCAACATAGCTTGTGCTGCTTGAGTAAGGATGTTGTTCTTTGTGAACTCCATCATTTCTTTCGCCATATCAACGTCGCGGATACGTGATTCCGCAGCAGTTAGGTTTTCGGCAGATGTGCCAAGGTTGTTGATTGTGTGTTCTAAGCGGTTTTGTGAAGCACCTAATCCTGATCTTTGAGCTGAAACCATATTGATTGCTCCATCAATTTTTGCTAGGTCAGCATCAAAATCTTCTTTTGCAGTCCAAGCTGTTACATCTACAGAATCAACAGTCGCATCTGCAGCAGAGCCGAGTGTATCGGCAGCCATACTTCCAATTGTTATAGTAAGTTGTTGTTTTGCATTCGCACCAATTTGGAAAGTAAATCCATCAGTTTCCTCTCCATCCAACAATTTTTTACCGTTAAATTCAGTACGCTCAGAAATACCGCCAATTTCAAGAATCAATTCATCAAGCTCATCTTGAATAGTTTGTAGATCTGTGTCTTGTTGTGTTCCTGTGTTTCCAGCTTGGACAGTAAGTTCGCGCATACGTTGTAGAATTGCATGAGTCTCATTCAATCCACCTTCAGCAGTTTGAATTAATGAGATTCCATCTTGCGCATTCTTAGCAGCCATGTCCAGCCCACGGATTTGCGCCCGCATTTTTTCAGAGATTGAAAGACCTGCTGCGTCATCTCCTGCGCGGTTAATTCTAAGACCTGAAGATAGTTTCTCTAAGTTTTTAGATGCGTTTGTTTGGTTAGCACCTAATTGGTTAAATGTGTTTAGTGCTGCAATGTTGTGGTTAATTTTCATGATTATTTTCCTCCTTGAGTGTGTTTTTGGTTCACGTCCTTGTGAACCGTTGTTTTGCTTGCTAAGTAAGAGCCGGCCGAACTCGTTACTGTCGCTTACATTGATAATATCGGTTCAGTTGGTAAGGTGTTTAGTGTTTTCTAAAAGATTTTGTGGGATTTTGATTGAATTAGTGGAAAAATAGCGGATTTATTTAAGCGGAAGGCCTGGTGCTACTTTAAAAGCGAGCCAGGCCGTGTTTAGGAAAAGTTTTTTATTCTTTTATTGTAAGCTGTGAAAAAAGCTTTGTGTCTAATGTAAGTGCTTCTGTGTTTGTTTCGGTAATGGATTGGACGAGTTCACCGCGAAGGATGTCTACTGTTTTTGGTGCTTCGATGCCGATGCGGATTGTGTCTCCTTTTACTTCGAGGATACGGATCTCGATGTCATCGCCGATTTTAATTGTTTCGTTCGGTTTGCGTGAGAGGACTAGCATATTAGACTTCCTCCTTGACTTGCCCGATGATGTGGCGAGTTTTGAAACGGTTGTCGTTTATGATCATTTGTTTTGCTGTTTTGTTGTTTAGTTGGAAGATAAGTGGTGCTTGTAAATTGATGGTTGACGTTTCGAATGGTTGTTTGAGTGTTAGGATGGCTAACACGAATACGTCTTCTGGTTTTTCGATGTTGAGCAGTTCGATTGTTGGTTCGTCGATATCGAATGAATAATCTTCGACAAGTGCATAAGGGTTTGTGACGATGAATGCTACTGTCTTTGTTGTTTTTGATTGTAATACTTGGAACATTTGGTTTCCTTCGATTGTTAGCAACGCGAATTCTTTTTCGCTTTCGAAGCCTGGGATGCCTTTCGGGAAGTTCCAAAGTTGGTCTTGTTGTATTGAAATTTCGCCGTGGAATTTTGTTTGGATTTGCATTTTGGTGATCGCTCCTTTTTCTTTTATTGATTTGCATAAAAAAAGAACGTATGGACGTCCTTTTTATCTTAGAAAGTCGACTAATGATGGTTGGATAACTCTTGCGCCTACTGAAAGGGATGCACGATAGACGGCTTCCTGGGTAAGCATTTCTGTTATTACTTTTTCAAAGTCGATGTCTTCGTTTTCGGATTGCAATTTCTTAGCTGTTTGTTCTTGCAGATCGAGACGGTTTTGCATAAGTTCTGATCGGTTCATGCGGCCGCCGATTTCTATACGTTGCTCAAGGACCTTGTTCATTTGTGAATCAAGATCCTTCATGGCTTCATTAAATTTGACTTCGTCCCCAGCCTCTGTAATTCCATTAAAGAAATCATCTATCCCTTTGAATAACTCCATCGCATTCGTATTTACCTTTAAGTTCACGCCATTGAATACTTCGATTTCAACGTCTTTCGAAAATCCCGGATCCGGTAGAAGCACACCTTTTGCTGTGTCAAATAAAGGAGATAAAGGTTTATTAGTATTAGTCCCGCTGAAAATATACTTGTCCATTACTTTTGTGTTTGCCAAGTCTTGAACTCGTTCTTGAAGTTGCCTCAGTTCAATTTTAATAAATTCGCGTTCTTCGGGATTCATTGCCCCAGTATTTGCGGCGTTCGTAACAAGCTCTTTTGCACGATGCAATACTTGACCTACACCGTCGAGTGCTTCGTCGGAACTGTCGAGCCAGTTGTTCACTTCGATAAGGTTTTTCTTGTATTGTTCTATATTGTCTACTTGGTTGCGGAAGCCTATGCTTTTGGCGGCAGCTTCAGGGTCATCGGACGGTCGTTTGATTCTTTTTCCAGAAGACACCTGTTCTTGAAGCTTGGCCATATTCGTATAGCCTGTCATCAAGTTCCGCATTGTATTGTTTGAGAGCATTGATTGTGTTACGCGCATTGCTTGCGTCCCCCCTTATTATCTACCAGCGATGCCCATTCCGTTAATAATTTTGTCGAGTGTTTCATCGATCACCGTAATCATACGCGCGGATGCATTGTAGGCTTGTTGGAATCTGATCATGTCTGTCATTTCCTCGTCCAATGAAATGGAACTAATGGAGTCGCGGCGATTGGATGCAGCCCCTTGGAGAGTTGCGGTATTAATAGCCATGCGTTCGGCTTGTTGACCGCTTGCCCCAAGTGTTCCGATAATAACTTTCAAATCGTTCATTGGAAAGGAAAGAGTCTCTAAAAGGTCTTTTACGTTTTCTGCGTTTCCTATTTCGCCCACTGAATTGGATGCTGCAATCTTTCTTGGATCGTCAATAATTGATTGATATACAGATATATTCCCCGCAGTGATTTCTTCATTTTCTTTCGCAATGAAAAATGGCTTTCCTTGAGTATTATCAAGATCCACTCCATCGATATGTGCTTCATTAAACTTAAATGCAAATGCCTTTGCCATTTTGTTCAAGTCATTAATCATTTCCGGATAAAGTCCGTTTCCATCAGCAGTACCATATGAATCCATTAAAGATTTTAATTTTCCTGAATTCAAGAAGTCAGAATGACTAATTACAGACTCGGCAACTTCATCAGTCTCGTCAGTCTCGTCAGTAGCCTTGATCTCACCCGCAACATTTATCTTAATACCTTGTATTAAATTTTTTTCCGAATAAATGAGTTTAATAGGATCCATAGAGTCTGTTCCAGAAGGCTCTTTACCTTTCACCAGCTCAATTTTGTTACCGTCTTTCAATTTTAAAGATACGGTAACCATACCTTCAGAAATCGAAGAAGCATTTCCACCGTTTTTTTCATATGTCGTTTCAATCGGCAAATAAGTAGACAACTCGTCTAGCAACAAGTCTCTCTGATCATATAACTCATTCGGCAAATAACCGCTTGCTTCGACTCTAGAAATTTCGCCATTCATGTCGCCAATTTGCTTCAATAAGGAGTTTATGTTCTTTGTTGCAAAGCTTATTTCTTTCCCTACATTTGCCTGAGCTTCTGTCAATGAACTGTGTATATGGTTAAAGGCTTCTGCTACATTCTGCCCGCGTTGAACGACGACTGCTCTTGCCCCGCTGTCTGACGGGTTTGTTGAAAGATTTTGTAGGGATGACCAAAATTCACTTAGTGATTTTTGCAAACCATATTCCGACGGTTCTCCTACTATATCTTCTAGTTGTGAAATGGCTTTTGATCTTGATTCCCAGTAGCCGAGTTTGTTGGATTCTTGTCTGAATTGATTGTCAACGAAGGAATCCCGGATACGTTGGATGGAGCTTGCTTGTACACCGGTCCCTAATAGTCCTGGTTGCGATGCGAGGCCAGTTGTTGCCTGCATATTGACTCGTTGGCGTGTGTAGCCGAGTGTGTTGGCGTTGCTTATGTTATTGCCGGTCGTGTAAAGGCCGGATTGTTGTGCGTAGAGTCCGCGTTTATTTGTTTCAAGTCCCATGAATGTGGAGCGCATGTTGTTCCTCCTATGCTTGCGAGTCGAAGTTCGGTATATTCCTCGTCTCTTTTTTGCCGTTAATGCCTGTTTTTGAGTAGGTTGGCGATTCCGTACTTGGTCGAACCATGTCCAGCGACAGATTCACAAATTGAAGAGATTGGTAGGTTAGTTTTTGGTTCAACTCATTTTGCCATTTCAATTCATGAATCGCATGCAGGAGACGGTCCTTCGCCTCCGTAAGTTTGTTGCTTTCAGGAAGTGGTGTTGCTTCGATCAAGTTGGCGAGTGTCGGGTTCATCGGCACAGGACGTCCTTGTCCCTTGAGGTATGCGATGACCGCTTTTTGCCGGTCGTTATCCATTTGAACGATCGCTGCAAGATGTGCTTGTTCGTCTTTCATCAGCTGATCGATACCATGGATATCGCCGTTTTTAATGAGCGCTGTTTTTTCGTTTGCAATGCGAAGCAGGCTCTTATGCAGTTTTTCCAAGTTGTCGAGGATGGATAGAATTGTTTCGATTGACATGGATATGCCCTCCTGCCTTCGTCTTCATTATTTTTTGTAGTACTTGATCAGGTTGGCAGCGAGTGTTTCAGGCTCCACTTTGTAGTTCCCTGATTCGATTTGAGCTTTCAGCTGTTGCACGCGTTCGTTCCGTTCCGTTGTAATCGGTGACGTTTCGGAGAGCTGCTTCGCTGCGGATGAGATTTCGAGTTTATCCGTTTTGATTTTCGCCTGTTCTTTTGCCTGCTCCGCTTTCAGTTGGTTCGTCTTATACGGATTGATCGCCGGGATGTTGATTTTATTGATTTTCATTTCTCTCGCTCCTTTCGATGTTTCAATTTACTCTTACTGCTTATTTCGGCAGATTTGTGACAACGTTTAGGGTCTTTTGAAGGAAAACAAGAAGTGAGCTATTTTCCTTGGGTATTCCTGCTTATTGTCCCCTTAAAAATAGGAAAAAACCGACCTTTGCAAGTCGGTTTATGCTTCTCTGGAATGATTTATGCGTATCTTGTGAGATTTATGGACTTCTGAAATGATGTATGCGTTTTTGGAGCGATTATGAGTTGGATTTTATTTCATTTCTCATCTTTCCATGTGCCATATAGGTTTCATTCCTTACAATTGTATCCTCTGCCGCCTCTACGATGTCCAAATCCTTTTTAAGGTGGTTTGTGCATTTGTCGCATATTTTCCCTGACGTGATTAAATTTCCGCAATTGTCGCATGGGTAGCAGAGATTCGGGAATTTTGCGGGGTGAAGATGGCCTTTGCGGACCCATGTAAAGAGCAGCCTTGTAGATACTCCCGTTTCTTGTACAATCCTTTCAACTGTTGCAGAACGATTTTCCCGTCTTCTTAAAAACTTATGCACTTTATCGTATATTTCTTCCTCTTCCCGCGCACAGAGTGGACATACATCTCGAAGTCCCGTGTAGTTAAAAATTCCATCACAGGACGGACAATTTCTTATTTCTGCCATAATTTTTGGTTCCTCCTATCTTTCTGCACGAATGAGCGTGACCGCTTCCACCCGTTCAGCGCCTGCTTCCTTTAGTACGGTTGCGGCGTGGCGGAGCGTCGTGCCTGTTGTGTAAATGTCATCGATGAGTATGTAGGTCTTATTTTTCACGTCGCTTCCTGGTTTGATTGAAAATAAATTGCGCATGGCAAGCCGTTCTTCCCTCGTCTTCTCCCCCATCACTTCGGTGTTCTTCTTGATGAGGAGATCCTCAAATGGAATGCGCGCCGCCGTCAGCATTTCCTCGACGTGTGCGAATGTACGCTCGATCTTCTTCTGCGGATGCATCGGAATGGGCACGATGATGTCATCTTTCCTGGCAAGCTCCGTACGCAGTTCATTCGCAAAGACACCGGCGAGCGCAACGTCCTGCAGAAATTTGAATTGGTGTAGATATTCGCGCATCGGTTCGTTGTATGTATAGATGGAAGTGACTTGATCGACCACATCGTCTTCCTCTTTTATGTCGACACGTTCAAAGCTTTTTGAACAGTCTTCACAAATTAATGATGTATTTTCGATGGCAAGCAATAATTGCCAACTTGGACTGGAGGCGAGTTTCTGTTCGCAAAGGAGGCAGTTCATGTACGGACGCCTCCTTTATTCAATTTATCGATTTCGGCCTTTGCCTCGTCCATCGCGTATGTGATGCCGTTATGGAAAAGGATGAATTCGCCTGTTGGATAATCCGCAGAACGTCCTACACGACCGCCAATCTGGATGAGGGCACCTTTGTCGAAGATTTGCTGTTCTGCACCGACGACAGCAACTTGGACGTTCGGAATTGTGATGCCGCGTTCGAGGATTGTCGTCGTGAGCAAGCCAGGCAATTCTTTATTCCTCAGTGCTTGAACATGCTCTTTCCGCTCCGGGTGCGACGCATGGACGGAGCGTATGCGCGGATCAATAAGCTGGAATAAAGGCTCCGCCTCCTCCATCAAGCCGATATGGTGGAAGAAGATGAGAAACGGTTCTTTTCTGGCGAGTCGGTTCTCAGTCCAATCGATGAGCTTTTGTGGCAGCTTCCCTTTTCGGATCTGCTTTTCATAATTCCATAACGGAATGAATTTCGGGACGGGCAATGGATGGCCGTGGTAGCGACGGTTTATGATCGAGACGAACCCCGTCTTTTTCATTTCCGATAAAAGCTTATCTGATGGGGTAGCGGTGACGTAATGGACAGGGCTGCCCGGTTTGACTGCTTTTTGGACAGCCTTTTGTAACGTCGCATCCGCCTTGTATGGGAAGGCGTCCGCTTCGTCGACGAAGACGGCGTCGAATGCGTGCCGGAATCTGTACAGCTGATGGGTTGTCGCTAGTACAAGCTGGGATGCTTCCATCGTTGGTTTTGCGCCACCGTATAACGCTTCTATTTTTGTATCCGGAAATGCTGCGCGGAGGCGAGGTTCCAGTTCGAGTATAACGTCGACGCGGGGCGCGGCGATGCAGACTCGTTTACCTTCAGTGAGCAGCTTATGTATGGGTGGGAACAGGATTTCGGTTTTTCCAGATCCGCAGACTGCGTAGATGAGATGGGAAGCCCGTTTGTTTTGGCTTTCGATCAGTTCATCAGATGCTTTTTGCTGATGCGGTGTGAGTGTACCTTGCCAGGCAATTGTATGGTTCGTTGGATATTCCGGTTTCTCGCCTTTCCAGATGATGAGTTCAGTGCAAGATGAGACGCGCCCCATTTTGAGGCACTGTCGGCAATAAGTACAAGGTCCTTCGCATTTGGCGCAATTGAATGTCGTGAAACGTGTGCTGTCTTCGTTTTCACACCGATTGCATAGGTGGCGTTTTTGATTCAGGAAGGAAGGTTTCGATTCGATACCTTTGATAACTTGAATATCACCCGCATCGAGTAGCGCATCGATTTCTTCGCACGGAAAAGGGGTGTGCATGCGCAGCCAAATTCGGCCGTCCAGGAAATCCCGGATAGCCGGATTGAATGGTTTTGTCATGAACACACCCCCAATTTTGTTTTGTTGTAGTAGTACGCGGTTAGATTTCTGTTGATTCACGCATAATACCGCGCATAATGCCTTTGACCAACTAACGGTTGCGTCATTTATGAGCGCGGAGGCGGCGTTTATGATCGCTTATCACGGTTTATGAGCGCGCGAATGGCATTTATGATCACTTGCAGCGTTTTATGAGCGCGTAAACAAATTTATGATCACCTATTACGTTATATGAGCGCCTGGAAGGTTTTATGAGCGCCTGGACGGTTTTATGATCACTTCATGTAAATTATGGGCGCTATACCCCTTACGATCTCCGCTTCACCCATCCAAGCCCCATCGATCCCTCGCCTAAATGTGTGCCAATCACCGGACCGAAATGGCTGATCGAAAACTTGACGTCCGGCAGGCGCTCGGAGAGTTCCGCTTTCCAAATCTGCGCTTCCTCAGGCTGGTTGGCGTGGATAATAGCGGCTTCAAGCGGCATGTTTTCGGCGTCTTCCGCGAGCATGTCCGCAATTCGTTTCATCGCTTTTTTGCGTGTACGGATCTTTTCGAAGGGGACAATCACTTTGTCGTGGAAATGAAGGATCGGCTTCACTTGCAGCAGGCCGCCGATCAATGCTTGTGCGCTCGATAGTCTGCCGCCACGCTGCAGATGCGTGAGATCGTCGACCATGAAATAGGCGCGCATCGTCTTTTTCATTTCCGCGAGCTCCGCCATGATTTCGTCTGGAGCGGCTCCTTGTTTCGCCATTTCGGCTGCCCGGATGACGTAAAATCCTTGGATATAGCAGGACAGTTCCGAGTCGAACTCGCGGACGTCGATGCCTTCCACCATTTCCCCCGCTTGGACTGCGCCTGCGTATGTACCGCTTATGCCGCTCGATAGGTGGATTGAAATGACCGTGTCATGATCCGCTTTCAATGATTCGAACAGCTCGACGAATTTTCCGACCGGCGGCTGGGATGTTTTCGGCAACGGACCTTCGCCGCGCACTTTCTCGTAGAACTCTGCCGACTTCAGGTCGACTTCCTCTTCGTAGGCTTTTCCATCGATCGTTACGGTCAACGGGATAACGTGGATATCAAGTTCCTCCACTATATAAGGCGGCAAATATGCCGTACTATCCGTTACAATTGCTGTTTTCACTACTAATCAACTCCTGCATCATATTCTACTGGAAATGCAGGTGAAAAGAAAATCCCTTTCGGTTCATCTTTCAAGCTGCCTCGCCCAATGGTTCGCTTTATTGGAGAACGCAATAATCTCCTCTTTCGACAAGCCGAATCGCTTGCTGATTTTATTGATATTCTCCATATCAAAACGCTCCGTCGCGATCGCAAGTTCCAAGTACGGCGTCATGTCGGTATTTTTGCCCTGCAACGTTTCCGCTACTTCCTCGGAAAACGGGAACATCGGCAGGATGTCGTCCCAAGTGCGCTTCATGATGGCGTCAAGCAACGAAAACAGGCCGACAAAGAAGTGTTCGTCGCCATTCGGATACCCCGTACGGATTGCGACGAGCGCGCACATTTTCGCTCGTGACATCGAGTAGGAAACAAGTGCTTTGACGCGGCCGCTCGATGAATGGTCGCTAATATCCAGCAGCATCAATATCCGCATCCATTTCTTCAGCTCGCGCAAGCCGATCAGGACGATTGCCTGTTTGACGGAACCAACGCTTTTCGGGGCGTTGAAATTCATCGTGTTGATTAAGCGCAGCAGTTTGTATGTCAGTGAGATGTCATGGAGTATGAGATTGGCAATTTCATCGATGTTAGGGTCGCTGTCATTCAGCTTGCTGATTATTTGCATATGCAGATTGAGGTTCGATGGGATTTCGACGCCTTTGATGATTTCGGGCTTTGCGAAAAAATACCCTTGGAACAGATCATATCCGCTATTCTTGGCAATTTGGAACTGCTCTTCGGTCTCAATCTTTTCCGCAAGCATCCTGATATGCGGATATTTTTTAATGAACCTCTCGATGCCCCGCCTACCGTTGTCGTCCACGGCAAGGAAGTCCACTTTTACGTAATCGATCAGCTCGAATAGTTCTGTATGTAAGGCATATTGGTCTTGTACAATGAAGTCGTCGAGCGCAAGTTGAAACCCGTCCTGCTTAATTTCCCTGATTCTCGAAATGAGTACCGGGGTGATTTCAACGTCCTCCAAAATCTCGATGACGACGCTATCCGGCTCCAAGCTTGAAAAGATGTCCTTAATGAGCAGCTCGCCGGTGAAATTGATGAATGACTTGGATTTTCCTGAAATCTGATCTACGCCGATCGACAGGAACGTGTTGACGAGCAATTGGATGGTCGCCTGTTCGGGGTCGATGTTCGGGAAGCTGTTCTGTTCACTATTACGGTAAAGCAGTTCGTAGCCAAAAATGCTCTCTTCCTTATCCAATATGGGCTGTCTGCCTACAAATATAAGGTACTCCATTTTCTCACCTCTCAATGCAAACAGTATACCAAAAGTGGTTCTCTTTTACTATAAATTTTCTAACTATTTTAATAGCTAGGAGTTAGGGAAAATGATATGTTGGAAGAAAGTCATAGGAATTGGGAGGAATTATGATGGAAACACTTATGTTTGAACAAAAGGGGCATATCGCAAAGGTAACATTGCACCGCCCGGAAGCGATGAATGCATTCAATTACGATATGCTGTCGGAACTAGGACAAGTCATCGAGTCAATCCGAATTAATCCGGATATCCGAGTTGTCGTCTTTACGGGAGCTGGGGACCGTGCATTCAGCGTGGGGGCTGACCTGAAGGAGCGGAGGATGCTGTCCGATTCGCAAGTGAGGCGGAATATTTACAAGATCGGCGAAGTGTTCACGATGGTGGAAAATCTACCGCAACCGACAATTGCGGTGTTGAATGGCTATGCGTTCGGCGGCGGAATGGAGCTTGCGCTTGCATGTGATTTCCGGTTCGCGGCGGATTCGGCGGTCATGGGGCTGACGGAGACGGGACTTGCCATCATTCCGGGCGCCGGCGGTACGCAGCGGCTGCCTAGGCTGATAGGGGAATCGAAGGCTATGGAGCTTATATTGACGGCGAGACGGCTGAAGGCTGAAGATGCGCAATTGTACGGGATGTTGACCGGCGTCGCTCCCGCAAACTTTTTATTGGAAGTGGTGGACCGTTTTGTCGGGGAGCTGCTTGCGAATGGACCGATAGCGCTGCAGCAGGCGAAATTTGCAATTAAGCATGGCATGAACGCCGATTTGCAGACGGGGCTTGCGATTGAGCGGAAGGCGTATGAGCTGACGATTCCGACGGAGGACCGGTTGGAGGCGCTAGCGGCATTTGCGGAGAAGCGGAAACCGGAGTTCAAAGGGAAGTGATGTTGGGAGTGGACGCGGGGGACCGTATTTCTATCGAAGTGAGTAGGCTTTGGGAGTTTTCCCGGCCTACTCTTTTTTTGCGTTTTCGCAGCGGGGTGATGCGGAGACGATGCGGGCAGCCTTCACGACGGTGGAGAGGATGTTCGTGGCGCTTTGCCGGTCTGCGACGTGTTCTACGCGGATGACTGGATTTAGTTTATCGTTCACGATGTAGCGCGGCTTGATTTCGTTGAGCGCGATGGCCATGATGTCGTCTTTGCATCGTTCACAATGGCATGTGAGACGGAGGTCGTTTTCGTATTGTTGGAGTACGTTATGAACGACTTCTTCCATTACGTTGTATACTGGCATGTTTCGTACCCCCTTTTGTGAAGAATTAATTTCCATTCATTGTAACACCGATGGTAAAATATGCGAATTGTAGGAAAGGAGCATTATTGTGACGGGACTTTATGAGTAGTTGCGGCGATTTATGAGTGGATGTTGGCGTTTATGCGTGATTCTTTTTCATAACAAAAAGCCGAATCCCCTTATTGTAGGAACCGACTTTTTGTAAGTTGATTATTCTTCTGTGTCTTCATCGTTTCTGTATTCTAAAATGTCTCCAGGCTGACAGTCCAACGCCTTGCAAATCGCCTCTAGCGTTGAAAATCGGATCGCTTTTGCCTTTCCATTTTTCAATATGGAGAGGTTCGCCATTGTGATTCCGACCTTCTCCGTAAGTTCTGTTACGCTCATTTTCCTTTTGGCCAGCATTACGTCAATATTTATTATAATCCCCATTATCTTCACCTCAGACCGTTAAATCATTTTCAGATTTTATCGTAATAGCTTCCTGCAGCAGTCTTTGAAGGAGAGCAGCAAAGACCGCGATTACAAACGGAGCAAAAATAGGAACCATTGAGATGATGATGAGGCCTGGCGCATCATCCAGCTCCGCTACCATTGCCATAAATGGCAGTACAATCACATACACACCGCTGATCGTAATTGCAAAGAGTTTAATTTTTTTAAGAGCTGTAACCGAAAGCTCTGAGAAAGCCTGGTTCTTGTCGATGTAGCTGAGCAGTTTGAAAGCCTGTAACAACGCTCCGAAAAAAGGTATGACAGAGATATACATGCCGATCACGATTGGATAGAGTATATGTGCATAGTCCGGGTTGGCTGGATTTTTCAATAAATAATAGATCCCGAATATAGCTAAAGCAAGAACTGGAGCTCCAATTAGGAAAACTGCCATCCTTAAAAATAATGTTGATCCTCGTTTCATCAAAAGCACCTCACATGTTTAGTATGATTTGATTATAGCTCATGTTTTATCGAATATCAATAAATAATTATTGATATTAGTTAAAATAATGTTGAATAGGGATATGTAGACACGATTCGAAATGAAGTTATGCGTACGTGGGAGCGGTTATGCATGATTTAGCGGATTTATGCGCGTTTCGGTTTAATTCAAACAAAAAAAGAAGGTGCGGGACCTTCTTTTTCATTCCTCAGGAGTGAGGCCTTTTTTAAGGAAATGTATCATGTGATCGATTTCCTCGTCGTCGTTCCACTTCGGGTCGATGATGTACTTGGTGGCGAAGTAGCCCATGATTGTCGAGGCGGTTAGCCGGATGACAGTCGTTGCTGGCAGTTGAACAATCTGGCCTTTCGATTGATAGTGCTCGACGATTTGGATGAGGCGGCTGATCACCTTTTTTCCGATGTGTTCGATGAATTGGTCACGTAGTTCAGAGTGGAACGGGATTTCCTGGAGAAAGATCTGAACGACTTTCAAGTTTTTCTCGAGGAATTCCTGGCGGTTTTTGATCATTGCACGCACGAAGTCTTCGAAATGCTCGAAGTCTTTGTCGAGCACTTTGTTCAAGTCTTTGATGATGATGGGACCGAGCATTTTGACCATCATCGGGGTGACGATGGATAACAGCAGTTCCTTTTTCGTCTTGTAGTGGCGGAAGATGGTGCCTTCCGCGACGCCCGCTTTTTTTGCGATTTCATTCGTCGATGTGGAGGCGAATCCTTTTTCCGCGAACATTTCTGTTGCTGCGACGAGAATTTGTCTTTGTTTTTCTGTCAGGTTGTCGTCTTCCTGAAGCATTTCGTCGAGCAGATTGTTTTCGTCTGTCATTATGCCCTCCTTATATTCGGCGATACTTGCTTAGCACGGCGATGTTTATTGCAATGAACAGCAGGCAGAATCCTGCAAGTATAAGCACGTTTATCATAATATCGCCAAATCCGGCGCCCCTCACCATTACATCCCGCAATGCTTCGGCGGCGTAATAGAGAGGCGTCAAGTGGCTCATCCAGCTGAGCCACTCGGCAATCGTCTCTAAGTTGAACAAGCCCGAAAAGAAGATTTGCGGCACGACGACGATCGGGATGAATTGCATCATCTGCAGCTCGTTATGTGCGAATGATGAAAGTAGGATGCCGAGCGTCAGTGCAGTCAACGCAAGGATGAGGATGATAAGGAGTACATAGATGAAGGCTCCTTCCATGACCATACCAAGCACATAAATCGCGTACGCTGTAATGATTGTAGACTGGATCGTCGTGAAAAGTCCAAAGCCGAGGACGTAACCGGCGACGATTTCCCCTTTGCGCAAAGGGCTTGCGAGTAGCCGTTCGAGTGTTCCTGTCGTCCGTTCACGCAGGAATGAAACACCAGCAATTAGGAAGACGAAAAAGAACACGAAAAATCCGAGCAGGACCGGACCGAAATAATCGAACTGCCCCATTTCGCTTGATCCGTGCAAGTAGTCGATTTTCGGTTCTGGTAAGTCGACGGCTTGCGTCGCTTTCGGCAAGGCATTTTGCAGCCATTTCATCGTGGCACCTGTTACGCTCGGATCACTTCCTTCAAGGACGATGGACGGTTTGTTGCCTTCGATTTTTAGATAGCCGTCAAGCTCCTGTGCAGCAAGCTTCTTCTTCGCCTCCGCTTCTGTTTGGAAGATCGTCACTCGTGCCCCTTCCGTATCGAGTTGGTCGGCGAGCATTTCCGGCACATCTACCAACCCAATTTGCGGTGTATAGTCGTCGCCGTTGAAGACGAAATAGAGCATCGTCAGCACGAGGATCGGCGCGAAGATGAGGAGGCCGATTGTCCGTTTGTCCCTGACGAGTTGACGGAGGATCCGTTTCACCAATGCCATCACTCTCATCGTTCCACACCTCCGAAGACGAGGAATGCTTCCTCGATTGTTGTCGAAGCTGTCTGTTCTTTCAGTTCGGCTGGCGTGCCGACTGCAATCAGTCTTCCATCGCGGATCAGTCCGAGCCGGTCGCATTTATCGGCTTCGTCCATGACGTGGGTCGTGACGATAAGCGTTTTCCCTTGCGCCTTCAAATCCGTGAATGCATTCCAAATGCTTTTTCGTAGAACTGGATCGATTCCGACGGTCGGCTCGTCGAGGATGAGCAGTTCGGGTTCGTGGAGAAGTGCGATGGCGAGGGAGAGGCGTCTTTTCATTCCACCGGAGTAGTTCGATACGAGTTTTGTCATATCGCCGGAAAGTTGGACGAGCTCCATTACCTCTTTGATGCGCTGCGCTTGTTTCTGCCCTTTCAATCCGTACAGTTCAGAGAAGAATTGGAGATTTTCTTTCGCTGACAAGTCCTCGTATAAAGCGTCCGATTGCGCCATATACCCGATCCGTTTAATGAGATTCAAAGAAGGCATTTTCGCGTTGAATAAATGATTCTCCCCTTCCGACGGCTCATCAAGTCCCGCCAACTCCTTTACCAACGTCGTTTTTCCCGCTCCGGAAGGTCCGAGCAAGCCGAAGATCTCGCCTTCGTAAATGTCGAGGTTGATGTCTTCAAGGACTTGATGCTTGCCGAAGCTTTTTGAGACGTTGCGGATGGAGACGCATACTTCGCGTTCGTTCATCGATTGTCACCTCTTCTTTAGTAGTGAGTGATTACTCACTTTATTATACTCTAAGAAGTGACCGTTGGGGAGTGAGTAATCACTCATTATTGTTTTATGGGCAAAGAAACCATTCGCGAATGTAACACAACCAATGAAGTGAGCAACGAAATCAACGCGAAGCGCAACACAATCTAAGCCGGCCTTACTAAAAAAAGAGGGAAACACTCTGTGCCTCCCCACCCTATATTAAATTGTAATAATCACTTTTCCTTGTGAATGGCCCTCTTCAAAATACTGAAATGCCTCCTGAACCTCTTCTATTGAATAGGTTCTATCAATAACCGGCTTTACTTTCCCTTCTTCAATCAGCTCGTTCAGCGCCAGTAAATCCTGTTGATTGGCCCTTTGCAAAAAGATGATGAATTTCTTTTTTCCAATCATAGAGAACCACGTTGATTGAGCATGGTTTGAAACATTTGATTACTATCGCCGCCAACATTAATAAATACTCCATTCCTCTTCAGCTTTCTATTATATGTGGAGATCGAATGCGATCCAGTCACTCTGAGGATCACATCATAGGTCTGATCATCTTTAGTAAAGTCCACTGTTTTGTAATCAATTACATGGTCAGCACCAAGGGACCGCGCAATATCTACGTTTCGAGTACTTACCACTGCTGTCACTTCAGCTCCGAATGCTTTCGCAATTTGAACGGCAAATGTTCCTACACCACCTGAAGCCCCATGAATCAACACTTTTTGTTCAGCTCGTACCATTCCTTTATCTCTGATTGCTTGCAACGCTGTAGTTGCTGCCATGGGCACGGCGGCCGCTTCTGCAAACGAATGGTTACGAGGTTTCAATGCCAATACCTTTTCGTCGACAGCTACATATTCTGCAAAAGCACCCCATCCACTGCCGGATAAGTCTCCATATACTTCATTCCCTACTTGAATTCGAGTGACATTCGCACCTATAGTCTCCACAATTCCAGCCATATCCCCACCAGGAATACGGTATTTCGGTTTAGTTATGCCGAATGCCAGTCGGACTGGCAGGGGCTTCCCTGTTATTAAGACAATATTACCAAAATTAAGTGACGATGCATGAACTCGAATTAGCACTTCATTTGACTTAGGCGTCGGTGTTGCTACCTCGCTTATTTTAAGCGTATTCGGTGTTCCATATGTTTCAGAGATGATCGCTTTCATCTCAAATCCCCCTACTATTCCTCTTTAAGATATTGAAAGAGCTACGGAATTAGCTTACGCTAATTCTAATAGTTGGATGGACTATTAATTACAAAAACGGGATTGGTATTAATTATTCAAATTTGATAGTTCATAGTTAATAACTTCCTCTACTTCATCGTTTTCAATTGCTCGTTATGTAATGTATTAGAATCGCTCCAATATAGTTGACTGAATGAAAAGCCATTCGAAAGTTCAATTTCCAAAAATATAATCAAACAAGTCCCCGCAATAACTTTCAGTGGATATCGAGAAAACAATTTAAGCATAGTAAAGAACTAGGATGGAAAATTCGGCAGTGAAAGAAGACAAGTCAAATGTTAATTTCACTAGTTAATTCAACAGGTCAAAATCACTTTACAATCATTTAGTCGATATTTTGACCAAATGCAAAGAAAGCATTTCTTAAAGAAATGCTTTCTTTGCTACTGTATGCACTTTAAGGACGTAAGGCCGCCACTCTGTTTTTCTAACTCTATATCGTCTACCTCAATAAGTTCCAAATAAAATAGGCGAAAAATAAAAATTAGAATTATTGATCGAGTTTAATATATTTTAAAATTTAAATTAATTTAAACGTGTATTGGACCGTCTTTGGGTGAATCGCGTTGACGAATTTATAGCTTTAATCTATGCTACTATAAATTTAATTCATTATATTCGGATAGTCCTTCTAAGTGACTATCTATTCTTTTAATCAACTTTTTAGATTGAGTTTGAAATTTCGAGTTTTGATTAGGAATCCAGGCAATCAAAAATGCTCGTTGTCCTGCCAAAAAATTATTTATATGCGATAGTGAATAAAAACGCTTTGTCGATGAATTTTTAATTAGTTCTTCATTTATTTGTTCTAAAAGAGTCTTTTGAGTTATTCTATTATTTAATAAAACATCCAAAACAAAAAGTACTCTTCTAATTTCCTCTAATTTTTTACGTGACAATCTTAACGTATCTGAAATAACAAAACCGTTAGTTGAAAAGGTTCCAACACCTCGGCGAATCTTGTTGAAGTTTAATTCCATATTATATTCTCTTAGAATCCCAATAATTAAATTAATAAATCTTTCATTATGACAGATATCTTGATAGCTTGAAAACAATAAGTCGTCTGCATAACGTGTATATGTAATATTTGTATCAAAGCAGTACTTTTGAATCCTAGCGTCTATCCGGCGAAAAACTAAGTTGGATATTACGGGCGATGTTCTTGCACCCATTGGAAGTTTTCCACCTAAAGTTATTGCATTAACTGTCCAATTTAATACTTCTTCTTTCTGTCCTGTATCTTCTATTTTAATATACTCGGCTAGACTCCCCTTAATAAGATCTTTAGTAATACTCGGAAAAAAATCTTTGATGTCCAATTTCAAAAACAACTTATCTTTTTGCTCATAAGGGTCAGCTTTGTGGGGCTCTAGAAAGGTACGGTAACTTTTCCCTTTAACAAAACCGTGCGCCGCATTACTAAAATAAAAAGTGTTGAAGAAGTTCTGGTTTAATTTTTCTTGAATATTAGCTAATATATTATTATCAGGAAGTCTATAGATAAGTCTTACTTTCCCATTGCTTTGTTTCAATTTGACTGGAATATACCCTGAATGATCTATAGCAGATAGTTCTTGATTACTTTTATTTAATACACTTCCAACAAAGTCCTGCTTGCTATAAACACTTTTCTCCATAATCGTCACCCTTAAAAGATAGATTAGAATGAGTACGTCTGAAAATAATTCCGCGCGATAGCGCAACTAAACGTGAAGCGCGTTAACATGCGCAAAAGTGAAAATTTATCTGCTTGGAGTCCAGACTGATGCTCAAAGAGTTTGTTAGGCTTTTTGATTGTCCCTCAACAAGCTAATGGCTACTCATTCTAAATCATCTTATCAATCTTATTAATAATACCATAAATATCTGGAAATTTCTCTTTGAATTTACTTCTTTTATCTTTTGTTGATTTTTCTTTCTCAATATCATCAAAAACTGCATTAATGAATACTGTAATCCAACCACTTGTCTTAGAAAAACTATGGTTACTTTTAATTAATTTCCGATTTTTCAAGTCTTCTGAGTTTCCACCAACTAGTTGACGTAGTTTAAATAGTAATTCTCTTTCAGGGATTTCCTGATCAGAAATATCTATACTAAAAACGCTTATAAAGTCTTGCATATTTTTTTCATTTATCAATGCTGCTTCTAATGTCGGAAACATTAAATAAACACCGAAGTATTCATAATACCTCTTTAAGTCTTGAATCATTTTTTCATATTGCTCCCTTGATTGCTCATTTATAGTACCTAACTCTACATCTATTTGAAATTCATTATTCTCGTAAGATAAAATTCTTTTATGAATTATATCAAATAGCCATCTATTGCTTATGAAATTTAATATTAAATTTCTTTTGTAGTCCTTATTTAAGGGGCTATATTCTTCTTTTTTCTTAATTAGTACTTTAAAAGTCTCTTTCTTTTCTTGATCCTGATGATTTTTATTTCCTAACACCTTGTCTATATCTGCCACTAATAAAAAAGGAATTGGCAAGTTCATTTTAGTTGGATTTAGAGACTGAAGCAAAACAGAATTTGTTAATGTTTGTGAAACGCCTACCTTTTTCAAAATCGGGAATAACGCTCTAATTCGTGGATTACTAAAGACCTCCAACTCACTTTGACCTTCTACAAATAGTATAAAACTTGAAAGATAAAGGCTTGCTTCATTTTCAGAAAAAATTATTCTCGATCTAGAATCCGTCAGTTTCGGTATTTTAATCAATCCCGAATATTCGTTTTCAAAGTAAAACTTGTAAACCGATTTTTCATTCCTCATTGCTTCAGCCAAATAACGTGCTGAGTGTGTACTAACAAAAAATTGGATTCCTTCTGTCGAAAAGAGTAGCTCTTTCAATTCATCTATATATTGAGCATGCAAACCCAATTCCGGTTCGTCAATAATAATAATTGGACTTTTCAACTTCTCCTTTTCTAATTTTTCTACCAGTGTAATCATTAGCTTTAAGTAATTTAAAGAATTAGTTCCAGAAGAAAAATATTTCAATTCAAAACCATGTTGATTCACTTTAGAGCCTCTTAAAGCTAATTTATAAAGGGAGGATAATTGAGATCGATTTGATTCCTTTTGTAAGCTATACCCCGACCTTTCAAACACCTCTTCAATATAGTTTATATTTTCCCCGAAATTCTCTGCTGCCCTTCCACTAAATACTTTGTCAAAACTAGTTGATTCTTCATAATCAAATATATTCCCCAAACTACCAATGATTTCCCACACGAAATCCCATTTCTGAAAATCTGTTTCATGGGTACTTATGAAATAAAATGGGTGTGAGTTATGAATTAAGTATCTATATTTATACGGTAGATTCCATATTAGACCTTTCCTTTTAGTTTGAGTTAATATCAAAGTTATTGAATCTTCTTCCATCAATTCAGTTAAGGATTTATTAATCTTACCGATATATTTATTCTCAGCAACCCTTTTATTTGAATTAATCAATCCATTTAAATTAAACCGAATTTCAATTTTCATTTCATAATTGAACGGGTTGTTTTGATCATAATAATCCTCTGAGTAATTTTCTTCAATTAAGTTCTCAAAGAAATATTGAATGGCTTTAAAGAAATTAGATTTACCGGACCCATTTTTCCCTATAAAGCTTTGAATATTATCTGTTCCATTCACATAAATATCTTTCAGTGATTTAAATCCTTGAATATGAATATGTTGTATCACTCTATAAACCTCATTTCAAAGTATATGTAAAAACCTTTTGTACGAAACTTCAACAATAATCGTGGTAGTTTTAATGCCAAAATTAACTTCAACCTTGTATTTGAAAACCAGTTTTATTTCTTTAAAAATCCAAATAACCACATCAAACTATTATAAAAATGTCGTTATTTCAAGTTGACTCAAAAACATTGTTCCTATGATAATCATTTTTATTAATTTATGAGGAATTAATAAACCAACCTACAAAGTGAACATGCAAGTAGTTCTTCTCTAAATTAAAAAGCCTAGTTTAAGCGAAGAGAGAACCTCATTTACTTATAATACGGTTCTCAAAACTACTATTAAATTGTATTACTTCTTTTCTTTGGTCATCTATTTATATTGTTTAATGATAAAACAAACACCATATTAACCTAAACTTTCTTCGTTAGCTGAAGAACATTATTTCGCAATCTTTAATATATTTTAGCATAGTTTTCTCATCTTCCTTCTATTTTTTTCTTTCCATTATCCAATTAGCAAGTGTTTTAACAACGGTAATAACAAAGGCACATAAATTTGTGCGCTGCTGCTAATTCCTTTGGCAATTGTGGTACCAATTTATCAATATAAAGCATCTAAATGTAGATGCAACAACAAAAACAGGGACACCAATTCATATGTGAATTGTGTCCCTGAACTCAATGTTTTTTTAATATCTTCTCCCCATCAAACGAACCCGTTAGCCCAATCCAGGGGAAGTTTTGTTCTTTTCACTTTCATTATTCCAATTAATTCGAACCCCGTAGAAACTTTTGACAAGCCCTGCTTCATTCGTAACATCAATGGTCTTCCATCTTCTCTTCCCGAGCCTTCTATCAATCAAGGCAATTGCTCGGATAAAAGGGTGCTCATGGGTAAGTGCTTTTTCAAACGGCAGATGGATGTAATCAAACAGAAGCCCCGTTAGTTCACTTGCCGGATACACATCGGATTCTTTCACTTCGATTTCTGCGTCATCATAGGCGGCGTGAAGTTGCTTAAGCTCATTGGATTCCCACATTTTCCGCCAATTGGAATCCCATTTTAACGAGAGTGCCCTCTCCTCAGTTAATTCCTGAACTCGAGTTGTGGCAGCAATGTCGTAAGGGATATCGGATGCTCGAAAAATCTCCTTGCCGTCAAGTGACACGGAACGTCCCGGTTTGGTCGTGGCTTATTCGATGATAACCCAATTGTATTCGATTCGCCCTCTAAGCCGTTCACTTAGAAATCCTTTCGCCAATTGTTTCAATTTCGACCATCACATTTAGCTTTCTGCGCTTCCCATTCCTCACGCAGCATGCCCATGCGGATGGAGTCGTAATAGACGCCGTTCCAGTATCGGACTTTACGTATACGCGCTTCCATCGTCATGCCTAGCTTTTCGGCGACGCGGATCATGCGCTCGTTGCCGGACCATGTCGTGAGGCCGACGCGGACGAGCGGCATTTCATTGAATAAATGATCGATCCACATCGTGAGTGCCTTCGTTCCGTAGCCGCCGCTCCAGTATTTCGGCTCGTAGATGAGGATGCCCATCTCAAGCCAAAGGGACGGCTTGTGCTCCCAATAGTAACTCACCATGCCGATGAGCTCGCCGCCCACTTCAATTCCCCAGTAATCGTCCTTTGCGACGATATTGTCTTTCCGTTCGAGGAACGCTTCATACGTTATTGTTTTATGCGGGTAGTACGGGGCGTCCCATTTCTTCCATTCGGGATTTTCCTCTTTGAACGTCAATTCCCACATGCGGTGCAAATCTTCTTCTTTTATCGGGCGAATTGTTACGCCGTCTCGTGTATAAGTCAAACAAACTCCTCCGGTTCTTATAAATACTTAGCGAACCAGCCCGTAATCTCGTTCAATCGTTCAATACGCAGATTCGGTGCGCCGGTCCGCGATAGGTTGTGGTCTGCATCCGGGAAGCGGACAAATTCTGTCTCTTTCCCCATGCTCTTCAATGTAATATATAACTGCTCCGCCTGCTCGATCGGGCAGCGGAAGTCTTTTTCCGAGTGGAGAATCAACAGTGGCGTCTCCACGTTCTCTGCATACTTCAACGGAGAATGCTTCCAGAGCGTTTCGACGTCTTTCATGTCGGCGGCAATTTGCCAGTCGCTGAAGTAGTAGCCGATGTCCGATACGCCGAAGAAGCTGATCCAGTTGCAGATCGAACGCTGTGTGACAGCCGCTTTGAAGCGGTTCGTATGGCCGACGATCCAGTTCGTCATGAACCCGCCATAGCTGCCGCCAGTTACGCCGAGGCGATCTTCATCGATCCATTCATTTTCCGCCAACACATGGTCAACTGACGCCATGATGTCTTCATAGTCGCCTCCGCCATAATCTCCTCGGACGGCATCGACGAATTCCTGGCTGTAGCCGTGGCTGCCGCGCGGATTGATGTAAAGCACTCCGTATCCTTTTGCGGCAAGCAGCTGCATTTCATGGAAGAATGTGTTGCCGAACATCGCGTGTGGACCGCCATGGATGTCGACGATGAGCGGATACTTCTCCCCCTCCTTGAAGTCAGCCGGTTTCATGAGCCAGCCGTGCACGTCCCAATCCTTAGCCCCTTTGAAGAAGATTGATTCCGGTTCTACGAGTTTGACTTCTTGCAAATAGTCTTTATTGAATGAAGTGACGGCTTTCCTTTCGCCTGTCGCAATCGTCAATTGATAAATTTCGCCCGGATTTATAGGGTCGCTCGCTGCGACTAATGCGTAATCGCCTTCCCGGTTCACGTCATAGCCATACACATGCTCATTTTCCTGGGATGCCGGGTACAGCTCCCCTTCGAGCGTTGCGAAATAAAGGCGGACGTCACCCATTGCGGAGAGCTGGAAGTACAGGTCATTGTCCTTCGTCCAAACTACACTCGGCGCGCTTGCCCCTTGCTGGTGGTCTGCAACCGTATAGTCGCCGACCGGAGCATCAACGCTTTCCGTAATGTTGATCGTATTGCCGCGTGGCGTATCGTACACATACAAATTGCTATGTGTAGCGTTTTGGAACGTACGATCCGAGCCGATAAATGCGATATAATTGTTGTCTAACGAAAATCTCGCGCCGCCATAATAGCCTTCCTCATCGACGATGACTGTCTCTTCCTTCGATTCCACATCGACCAAATGGAGCGGCTGACGGAATGCCCAGTCCAAATCCTCATCCCGGTTCACGCCGATGACAAGCTTGCTGCCGTCATGCGAAACCGCCTGTAGCGTATGCTGGTGATTCCCTTCCGTAAACTGCGTTACTTCTTGAGTTTCAAGGTCGATGACACCGATTTGCTTGAATGAATCCTGCGGCAATAAACCGATGCCGTCCATTTTATACTTCATCTTCGTCACACGGACAGGTTCCGGCTTCTTCTTTTCATCCTTCTCCTCTTTATCCGTGAACGTCTTGCCTTCCTTCACCGAAGCGTCAAACCAGATTTTCTTGCCGCATGCCGACCATTCGAAGTTGGATACTCCGTTATCGAACGATGTAAGTTTCTTCGCTTCGCCTCCGCGGGCGGAAAGGATGTACAGCTGGTTTTTATCGTCGCGATTCGACAAAAAAGCGATCTGCTTGCCGTCCGCCGACCATTTTGGCGAGCTGATGCGGTGTGTTCCGTATGTCCATTGTGAAGTTTCTTTCGTCTCGAGGTCGATATGGTACAGGTTTGCGATATATTTGTTTTCCTCTTTGTCGATATGCGTTTTGATGAACAGCGCTTCTTTTCCGTCAGGCGATAGTTGCGGGTTCGTGACGGATTGCAGTTTGAATAAATCATCTGTTTGTAGGTTTCTCATAGGAATTCCCCCTTCAATTATCTATTCTACATATTTCGACACCCTAAGGAGCTTCCCCTTTTTATTTCATGATTTTTTTCGATATAGACGGATTGCGGGCGGAAGATTGTGTTGTCGCTCAGTTGTTCGATCGCGTGGGCTGTCCAACCGACCATTCTTGCCACGCTGAATGTCGGAGTGAAAAGTTCGGGCGGCATATCGATTGCCCGCATGATCGCAGCTGCGTAATATTCGACGTTTGTGTACAGTTTGCGGCCTGGCTTGAATGTTTCCAGCAGTGAGATGATTTCTGTTTCGGCTGCTGTCGCGAGGTCCAGCCATCCGTCTTGTCCTGCGAGCTTTTCGCAATTGTCTCGTAATAAAATCGATCGGGGGTCTTCGGTTTTGTAGATGCGATGGCCGAACCCCATGATCCGCTCGCCGTTTTGCAGCTTCTGCTGGATGACGGGTCGGATGTTTTCTAGCGTGCCGATTTCTTCGAGCAGTTCAATTACCGCTGAAGGGGCGCCGCCATGCAAAGGGCCTTTCATTGTACCGAGCGCAGAAGTGACCGCCGCTGTTAGATCCGATTCTGTTGAAATCGTGACACGCGCTGCAAATGTGGAGGCGTTCATGCCGTGCTCCATCGTCAGTTTCAAGTAGGTTTCGAGCGCTTCGACGTGGACGTTGGAGGGTTTTGTTCCTGTGAGCATCCATAAGTAGTTGGCAGTGTGTGCTAGGTTCTTGTCGGGTTCGATGACCGGAAGACCCTTCACATTGCGGTAGTGTCTCGCGATAAGCGATGGAAGTGCCGCGGTCAGATGGTGCGCTTGCTGTTTGATTGTTTGATTCGTGAAATTGTAGTGAGCATATGCGGATATTGCAGTGCGCATCGCGTCCATTACCGGTGTTTCGGGCGGGAGGGCGTCGATGATCAGTTTTACGTGAGCAGGCAAATCCCTTCCTTCGTGAAGAGTATTTGATTCGGTTTCGTCCGGAAATTTTCCGTTCCAGAGGAAGTGCGCAATTTCCTCGAATGAATGCTCGGCAATCAGCTCGCCGACCTGGATCCCGCGGTATCGGAGTTCGCCGATATCCCCTTCTACGGATGCAATTTTTGTGTGTACTGCAACGACATCTTTCAAGCCTTTTTGAAACATGACCATTCCTCCTTTTCTTTTAGTATAAGCGGGAGGTATAATTAGGTAAATTAAATGTTTTTGAATGATTTGATTAGTTTTATTAATCAAGAGGGGGTGCGGCGGTGGACACGCAATGGTTACGTACGTTCGTCGTGGCGGCGGAGACATTGAATTTCAGGAAGGCTTCAGAAAAATTGTTGTTGTCGCAGCCAACCGTCACGGTACATATCAAGCTGCTTGAAGATCATGTAGGCGTCCGGCTTTTCGATAGGATCAATAATCGGGTCACGTTGACAGATACGGGTAGATTGTTTTATGCGGAGGCTGCGAAATTGTTGGCGGGGTTGGATGATAGTGTGAATCGGATGCACGCATTCGCGCAAGGCTACCGCCGAATGTGGACAATCGCCATTTCGCCGCTTATGGCGGAAACCATTTTGCCTTATTTATTACGAACGTTCATGGAAAAGCATGCCGATGTGGAGCTGACGATACGGGTCGAGGAATCCGAGAAGATTGAGCGTCTCGTTGATGCTGGCGAAGTCCATTTGGGAATTTCGGCGTTGGACGCAGCTCTGAAAGGCATCGAGTCAATCCGAATCTATGACGATCCGATTGTTTTCATTACACCGACGGATAGTTACGACGAGGAAAGTGGCCCGCCGGTTGATGTGGAGGAGATGCTGATCGGGAATTATTTGCTGACGCATCATCATCCGGTCTATTGGGAGGATTTGCTTGTCGTTTTGCGTAAGCATGTGCCGGGCGTACGCACGATGAAGGTGACACAGGCGCATATTGCGAAACGGTTCATCCAGGAAGGGCTCGGCGTCTCGTTCCTCCCCCACTCGATCGTCCGGCGCGAACTGACGGAAGGCCGGCTTATGCGACCGCATTTTGATTTGTTCCAGTTGCCTACTGTTTCGACGTTTATTCTTGTGAAAAAGAAAGGTGAATTGGAGGAGGACTTCATTCGGGAGATTTCGGCTTATTATTTTGGGTAGTGGCGTTCATATATCTGGATAAATAATATAAATTACTAACACGCTCATAGGGTTCCCGCCAATAAACCACTGAAATTTTAAGCTGCTTATGAAAAAGTCTGGACTCTTTCAAGTCCAGACTTTTTCATAATTATGTTCGTGCAACCTTTACTCACTTATATATTGTTTTGTTCCCTCGAAGAAATTCAACAGAGGAGACTAGAGAATTTTCATCTCCTATGCTTCCGCCTTTTGTAATTGTGCTAATGTTTTGTTTCCCTATGATTCTACCTATTGGGATAGCGGAGGATAATTCGTCTATTAGCTCAATGCCTATTGCATTTAAATGATTTGAGACTTTTTTCGCTGTATCCCCACCTGTCATAACCAAGCCAGAAAATTTTTTCTTACTAGTTAACTGTAGAGTGATCCTACCCAGAGCATCGGCAATCTCTGAACAAATTTCTGCAGCGTTTTTGCCGCTTGTTCTTCCTAGCTCTAACGCTTGTACTACCTCTGATTTATCACTAGATGCATAGATTACAATGTTATAACCTTCTTCGGCCTTTTTCAGACAATCTATTGCAATTCTATTTATTTCATTTTCTTTTTCAATGCTGTTTTCAAGGAGACGCGGAACATCAATTTTAAAGCCTCGGGTATTTGATTCTTTTAATAATATCTTCAATTGCTTTAAAGTAACATCATTAAAACTTCCTATAATTGTTAGTGTAGGAGATTTACCATTGCGTGATATTGGTAGCGATTGCTCATTCTTTGTTTTAAAATTATAAGCCTCTGGCAAATAATTTATTAAACCTGATGAACCGCACCAAATAACATTGTAATGACTTTGACTAATATATTCTGCAATCTCTTTTAAATCATTCTCTTCTTCCGAATCAAACACGAGAAATGGAATTTGCTCCTTGAATTTCTTATTTAATTTGTCATAGATATCCTCATTTAAGTCATCTGTTGTAAACAAAGCAGTTTTATATTTTGATTGTCTTTTTAGTTTCTGTACTAAATCATAGTCAAAAGCTCCATCCGTTGGACTTTCTGCATAATCGGATTGATCAAGCCTTATTCCGTTTAAGTAAATTTGGCCTTCTCTCAATACCCTTCCACTTTTCGGAAATCCTGGTGCTATTATAATAAAATCAGGTTTAAACACTTCGTATAAAGCATCTAATTCAATCCCAACATTCCCCCGGATAGTGGAATCCATTTTTTTAAATATAAACTCAAAACCATTTTTCTTAAAAAAAATTGAAGCTTGTTTAACTGCATTAAATGCATCTTGTGTATCAGAATATCGAGTATCTGTATCATAAACAATGGAATGAAGGCTTCCAATCATCTCCAAGTTTAGTTGAAAAACAACAGATGTCTTAATCCCTTTTTGAGCTAATTTTACACCTGTATCGTTTGCGCCCGTTAAATCATCTGCTATAATTCCAATTTTCATCCATATCCTCCTCTCCACTAACAATAATATCTTTCTACTTTTCTATAGTCTGAACGATATCTTTTGGATTAATTACTCCTTCACCATACTTTTTCTCTAATCTCTTGGCTAAAAAAGAAATAAAAATTGGTAAAAGAATAGCTGTAGTGACTGTACTTGCTGCAACTTGAACTGTAGCAATTTCTGCCGTGCTTGCAAACGATGCACTTGCTGCTGCGATTACTGCAGGAGTGGCGATTGCATTTCCAGCCGTTGATCCTTCTGCAGCACCAACAAGCGGATTCCAACCAAATGCTCTAAACACAAAATAACCGCCGCCTCCAGTTAATATAACTGTTAGAATTCCAAGAAATATTCCCGATAATCCACCTTCAGCAATTACCTTAAGATTGATTGTCATTCCTACTGCAAATGCCATAAATGGAATTAATACATCACTACCTTTTGTCAAAAACTCACGCATATCTTCATCTAGATTACCCAGTACAAACCCAAGGACAATTGGCAGTACTACCGCGATGAATGTAACTATAGAAAACAGACCTTCTACAAATCCCATTGCACCAAAAATAGTCAAAGCAACCATTGTTAAGAATGGACCATCGTTTAGTGCTAATAGACCGTAAGCCGCTTTATCATCTTCTTTTCCATATTGACTCACAAGTGACACATATAATGCTCCGTTACTATTTGTCATTGCTGCAACAATAGCTAGTGGGGCAATTCCAAGAAATAATCCGTTTGGTCCAGCAAAAATAAATCCTATTAAACCTATAGCTGCTCCAATTACCCATTTTAAAATTAACAGCGTTGCTCCTTTTCCAACTGCTCGACCTGCATTTCTGACATTAATTTGCGCTGCAGAACAGAGCAAGAAAAGGGCAATTAAAGTGAGAAGACCATCAACAAATAGGGCTTGTGTGAAATTCCCAATCCTTAATAAACCTGGAGCAAATGTATTTAGTATTGCAGCAAAAAACATAGGAACAATCATTAATCCACCCGGTATTTTTTCCATTGTTGCTTTTAACTTCATAACCCCACCCCTTTTGTAAGCGCTTTAATTTCCCCGAAAAACAAAATCACCAATTGAGAATATCGATAGTTCTAAAAGACGTCAAAGTCTCATTTTTTCACAAACTCGCTGTCCCCTATATCTCCGAATAAAACTGTACAAATCCTGTCGTGATTTAAATTTTTATTTTGAAAACTTATCAATGGCCTGCTTTAATTCAACATGTGTTTTTGCATATTCTTCTATTGAAATTCCTGAAATAGCTGCTTCCCATCCTTGGATCATGCTTTTCACGCCAGCTTCCGTACCACCCGGATGTCCAATAATGCCTCCACCAGCTAAATGCATTACGTCAACAGTATCCATTGATTTATATGATACTTCTGCAGTCCCTGCCCATTGACCAGAGGACAAAACAGGCATAGCTGTATAGCCATCAAACATTGGTGTTATACAATCCTTAACTGATTTGATAACTGACTCATTTGACTCGTAAAATTTACTGTTAATTCCATTACAATGCAAATGATCGACGCCTACTAAGCGGCACATTTTTTGATAGGCGGTAAATTCCATTCCCAAATACGGATCGCGCGTCATTGCTCCCCATTGGTTACGATGACCATGTATGGGAACCTCACTGAACTTCCTCAAATGGGCAACCCCAGCGAGTCCAATACTATTAATACTCACCATTACACAATTTCCACCTGCATTTACGACAGTTTCATAGTTACGTTCTAGCTGGTCTATGTCATCAGTTATATTAAAGGCATACATGGCTTTCTTGCCTGTTTTATCTGCTACTCTATCAATTTCCTCCATTACAGCCTTCACACGTTCTTTCAAAGGAGCATATGGTGGATTCGCATTAAGTTCGTCGTCTTTAATAAAGTCAATTCCGGCAAATGCCAAATCTCTTACAACTTTGCGTAAATCCTCTGGTGTTAATCCAATACTCGGCTTTACAATCGTCCCAATTAATGGTCGGTTATAAACATTGACTAATTTCCTTGTACCTTCAATTCCAAACTTAGGGCCTTTGTATTTCTCCAAGAACGCAATTGGTAATTCCAGATCCATAAGTCGTAAACCACTAATTTCGCGAAGTTCATACAGATTCCCCACTACAGTCGATAATAGGTTTGGAATGGATGGCCCAATGTTATGTAGAGGAAAAGATAACACTACCTTTCCTCTACGATATTTTATTGGCCCTACCTCTCCTTTAGGTGGTTTAGAACCGGGTAAAGATGGAGTTGAAACTTGTTCTAACTCCTCAACTGACACAACTTTTGCTGCATGTTGATCCTTAAGTTCTTCTGTCTCTCCAGGAACAGCAATAAACGTACCTGTAGATTGCTCTCCTGCCATGACTTTCGCTGCAAATTCAAGATCATAAGGTGTCTCAATGTGATACGTTGCAAACACACGTTCTTTACTCATATCTTAACTCCTCCAAGATTTAAAGTATTATGATAATAGGAAACGCATTTGTCCCTATTTACAAAAGAAACTCCTATAAAACAAATATTTTCATACCTTTTCACTAAGTTAACGTATATTTACGGCTACTTTCATTGCATCTTTTGTTCCATGAATTTCAAAACCTGTTTTGATATCATCCAATGAAATTTCTGGTTCTCTAATAAGCTTTACGTCAACCTTTCCATTGGCTAATAGATCAAGAGCAAGTTCAAACATCTTTGGGTTATATGAGCGTGTCCCAGTAATAATTAATTCTTTATAATGGACTAAATTTGGATCTAATTCGATACTTTTGTGCGGATAAGTACCTGTAAAAATATTAATTTTACCACCATATGCGGCCATTTTAATAGCAGTTTCTGTACAAGGGGCCTCTGCTCTTCCTCCAACAGCCACCATGATTATATCCGCTCCCTCCCCGTCAGTTAGACGAAGAACTTCCTCAATAGGGTCTACTTTACTAGGATTAATCACATGATCAGCCCCTAATTTAGAAGCAATTTCTAAACGGTTTGTTAGCAAATCAATACCAATTACTTTGGTAGCTCCTAATAATGTTGCTACTTGTAAATGGAGTTGCCCCATTGGACCTAACCCATATACAACTACTGTATCTCCTGCCTGTACAGGTGTTACTTCTATATTTGCTTTTAACACACTAGCTAATGGTTCCGTACAAGATGCCAATTCTAGTGACATATGTTCTGGAATTTTATATACAACACTCTCTTTCAGTGCAATATATTCTCCAAATCCACCCATGTTCATCTTTCTATTCTCACAAGCAGAATACTTACCTCGGGTACACTTTTGGCAATGGTAGCACGGCGTCCATGATAACGCTGTCACTTTGTCCCCAACCTTAAATTGGGTCACATCACTACCAACTTCTACTATGTAACCCGCAAATTCATGCCCAACCTTCTCCGGTTGATCTAGTTGTTTAACCCCTCTGTATCCCCTTAAGTCTGTTGGACATATATTCGCCTTGTGTACTTCGATAAAAACTTCATCAGATTTCAATGGACTCTTTTCAATTTCTTCCAAGCGAATGTCTCCCGGTGCATAAACAATTGCGGCTTTGTAAGATTTCATCTTAGACGTTCCCCCTTGAGTTTTAATAGTTTTATCAAGTGATAGAATAGTATTTTAAATTGTAGTTTACTATCCAAGTTATGAAATCGACTCGGTGTCATTTTCACTTACAATAATTAATTTAATTCCCTTTGACGTAACAAAATCAATTTGTTCTTCTGATATTTTGTCATCTGTGATAATTGTATTTATAGAAGAAAAAGATCCGATTGAAAAAAGTCCATCCCTTCCAAACTTAGAGGAATCAATAACTACGTATACTTTCTTCGCGATTTCTATCATCTTTTTTCGAATTAAAGTCTCTTCGACCTCGTAATAAACCAAACCCCGTTTTTCATGGATTCCCATTGCTCCCAAAAATAACTTGTCAACGGAAAATTGATCTAGAATATCAATTGCATGACTCCCCACTAAATTAAGCTGGTTTGATTCTTTGATAAACCCTCCCATCATAAAGACATCACAGTTTTTATTAGTGGAAAGTTCAATCGCATTAGGTATTGAGTTCGTAATGGCAAATAAATTGTTTTTGTCACCAAGATGTTTGGCAGTCTCTAAGCAGGTTGTACCTGAGTCAAGTAATATAGTATCCCTATCCATAACAAGTGAAGCGGCTACTCTCCCAATTCTTCTCTTTTCCTCTAAAAACTGGTCTTTGCGTTCTTCAAACGGTAATTTGATGCGAAACGGTTCTTCTATTTTCATAGCTCCACCGTAAATACGCTTAATAATATTTTGTTTATCTAAATCTTCCAAATCCCTACGAATAGTCATTTCTGACACAGAAAATTCGCTTGCAAGTTCTTGAATTGTGACCGTACCGTTCTTATTAATGTACTCAATAACCAGCATTTTTCTTTCTGAAGAAAGCATGTATTCACACCGCCCAAATCACTAAGTATTATTAAGTGGTAATATTCCAATCTTAATAATGTTAATTATAGGCTTGACTTCATTTTACAGTCAATCGGTTTTAACAAAGATAAACAACAAGTTATCATAGATAGTCAGAAACCATTTTATCGAAAATATATAATATACTCTTATTAAAATCCCACCTTATTCGAAGTTCAAAAATTCTAAACAGAGTTTCTATTAACATAGTAAAACATTATTTAACATAAGTCAAACACTTTATAACACAAGTTAACACAAAAGTTCTCTTTTGTTAGAATAGATGTCGTAGTGAACTTTAGTGATAGTTAAATTCTTACACAGAGGTTGCTCAGCTCTCCCCGAAATGCGCTCATACACATGCATTCAGTTTTTCCAAAAGGCAAATTCGCTAGATTTATTGAGCCCTTGCGGGAAATAAACAAGCCCTTCCACGTAACGTGGAAGGGCTCTACTATTTAAAGTCTCACTTGTTCTTTCAATGAACGTCGCAAAATTTTGCCGGTCGTATTCTTAGGCAGTTCATCGAGGAAATCAATCGTTTTCGGCACTTTGTATCTCGCCAAACGATTGGCACAGAATGCCTTCAGCTTTTCAGCATCCGCGACAGCGCCTTTTTTCAGGACGACGAACGCTTGGACTTCCTCTCCGAAATCGGTGTCGGGCACGCCGATGACTGCTGCTTCGACGATGTCGTCGTGGGTGAATAAAACCTCTTCGACTTCGCGCGGATAGACGTTGTAGCCGCCGACGATGATCATGTCTTTCTTGCGGTCGACGATATAGAAGTACCCGTCTTCGTCCTGCCGAGCCAAGTCGCCTGTGTACAGCCAGCCGTCGCGGATGGCAGCAGCGGTTTCTTCGGGCATTTTGTAATAGCCTTTCATGACGTTCGGCCCTTGGACGACGAGTTCGCCGACTTCGCCGACTGGCACTTCCTCGCCATATTCGTTGAAGACTTTATTTTCCACATTGATGATGTTAGTACCGATCGATCCTGGCACCCGCTCGCGATCCAGCGGGTTGAAGCATGTGACCGGGGACGCTTCGGACAGGCCGTACCCCTCTGAAATCCGTACATTGAATTTATTCTCGAAGTTATGAAGCAACGCGACCGGCAGGGATGCACCACCCGAAATTGCGATGCGGATTGTGTTGAAATCGGCCGGATCGCCTTCCGGGTATTGATAGAGAAAATTGTACATCGTCGGCACGCCTGCGAATATAGTCGCCTTCTGTTCTTTGATTGATTCGAACACTTCCGCTGGGCTGAATCTCGGAATAAGCAAGATCGTCGCACCTTTCAACAACGGCGCGTTCACGACGACGGTCAGTGCGAACACGTGGAATACGGGCAACGTCGCAACAACACGGTCGTTTTCCGAGAACCTTAAATAGTCTCCGACATCTCTCGCGTTCGAGTACAGATTTTCATGCGTCAGCATCGCGCCTTTCGGACGGCCCGTCGTTCCGGACGTATAGAGAATGATAGCGGTTTCATTTCCGTCAACATCAATCGGTTCGAGATCCGGCCGGCCTGTTGCGATGAGCTCGGAAAACAGTTGGACTTTCGCTTTTGCTTTATCTGCTAGCGCCGCCACTCTCTCACCTACATCTGTGCTCATTTCACAGACGATATAGTTCTCGATCGAAGGAAAGAGCGTCGCGGATTTTTCGACGAGCGGAAGTAATTGGTCAATCGCGATGACCGCTTTGGCATCGCTGTTATGTAGAATGTATGAAATTTCATCAGGCGAATAAATCGGATTAACCGGAATCGCTGTCGCCCCGATCCGCATCGTCGCATAGAGCGATATGAGGAAATGCGGTGTATTCCCCAACAACAATGCGATGTGATCTCCCTTTTCAATTCCTAAATCTTGCAATGCAGACGCAAACATGGACACGGACTGGTCGAACTCGGCATACGAAGTGTCTTTCCCCATGAAGTGATAAGCCGTTTTCCCAGGTTGCAGCTTCGATGTTTCATAAACTTGTGAAACCAAATTCATACTGAACATCCTCCCTTTTGTTTGAATGAACCACCATTCAGTAAACCCAACTATTATTATATAAGAAAAATTAAAAGTTCACAATACTTTTAGAAAACTGTTGTAATCATAATTTGGTGGAAGCTCTATTTTTATTTCACGAAAACATTAAAAAAATGCCTTCCCCTAAAAGTTGAGGGAAGGCATTCAAATTTCGTAATATGCGTCGTTTTTTGCGTTTATGCGTTTCTGGCGGGATTTATGCGTATTTGCAACGATTTATGGACTTTTCGAGGCAATTATGCGCTTTTCATTCCAATTCTACTCCGGTGTCCGGATATGCGCTAGATAACGCCAGCGGATAAGGTAGAAATAAATGATTTGCAAAGCTGTGAAGCCGACGAGCACCATGATCAGTTCGCGGACGATGGAAATTTCCGCGAGTGCGTCCCAGATGACTTGCAGCGACAGGAACGCGAATGAGCTATGGACGAGCGCGACGCCCCATGGGACGAAAAATTGGGGGATGAGCTGCCGGTTGACGATTTTCTTGAATTCCTTGTCAGTAATGCCCATGCGCCGGAGCACGTCGAATTGCTTGCGGTCGCTGTCGAGCGATGTATAGAGGCGGAAATAGATGAAGCTTCCCGCGGCAAGTAGGAAAACGCCTGCGAGCAATAGGCCGATGAACAGTAGCAATGTGAATGTCGTCCGCATGACGGAATAGTTCAGGCCGGGATTATCGAAGTTGAAATGAAGTTTCCCGCGCGTCCCTTTAATAATCGATTCCGTTACGGAATGCTCGATTGTCAGTCCGATGTTTTTCGTCTTTTGCCATTCCGGGATGCCGAATGCGTGATAGACGGACGACGGCTCGACGAGCAATGCCAGTTTGTCGTAGTCGGCGTCGTTCAAAATGATCGTGTTCGTGCCGATTGCATGCGCCGGGAACAATTGGTACGGATAAGCGCCATTGATTTGCACCTCAATGCCGCTTTCCTCAAGCACCGTTTCGACGGATTGCCTGTTCAGCTGCTCGAATGTGGAAGCGGTCGGCGGCAGGAACAGCGCCTCCCCTTTCTTCAGTTCAAACGCGTGATTGCCGAACGACTTCGACAGCCTGTTGACACTGGAGAGCCTGATGATCATGACGTCATTATCCGTCAATGAAGATCGCTGTTCCAGCACCGGAAACCGTACATATGTGTATCCGATTTCGTTTTTCCTCAGTTCATACCCGAGCCGGTTGATGTGCTCCTGCTCGAGTTCATTGCCCGGAAAGCTTTCGTACACAAGGCCAAGCGGGTTCATTTCCCGGTATTGGGAGGCGAATGACGTGAGCGATGCGAGGATGCCGACCGACATGAAGGCGACCGTCGATACGATCGTCACGATGAAAAACATCCGGGCATTCTCTTTCAGCCGGATGACGCCTTCGGAAATCGCGAGCAGGCGGAAATGCCGCCAATAGAACTCTTTCCGCACTTTGAACAGATGGAGGACAAATGGTAATGAATCCGTGAAAAAGAAATACGTGCCGAGCGTAGCAAGCGGCGGCAGCAGAAAGATTAGATCGATGACGATGCTGTTCGACGTGAAAGCGGCCATCGTATAGGATAGTGCGAGAAGTACGAGGCCGATTACCCCGCGAACTTTTGAAAAACCGTGCGACTCCATGCCAAGGACATCTCCGCGGATCAGTTCACCAAGGTTGTCTGTCCGTATGGAAACTGGAGCGACCCATGAAATGATGATGAACAGACTCAGGAACGCGCCGACCGTCAATGCGAACGGTTCCCATGATAAATACAAGGGAAGCGCGGGCAACATGATGATCCTCTTTACGACCATGAAGAAGAATTTCGAAAACATATATCCTAAAAAGGTACCTACCCCGATCGATGCGGCTCCGATAATAAATGTTTCGATGAAAATGAGCCGGTGCAATTGCCGTTTTTCCATCCCTAAATGGAGGAGGATTCCGAACTCCTTCGTCCTCGCTTGCAAGAACGCCCGCATCGAATAAAACAGGAAGAACATCGTGAATATGTAAAGGATGATTTCGGCGATGCCCATGCCGAGCACCGCAATGTCCTGCAGTGCACTGCCTTCAATCGACGGATGGAACAGCAGCATGGAATAAAGGAAAAACACCATGACCGAAAAAACGCTCGCCATGAAAAAGGCGGCGTAAATCCTACGGTTGCGCATGACATTCCGGAAAGCGAACTGGCGAAATGTCATGATGCTCTCCTCTCTATTCGCATGTCCCTGTTACAGCATCCGCAAGTCATTGACATTCCCTCCAAGTAGACTGAGCACATTCAAAATCCGTTGGAAAAACGTCTGGCGCCGCTCATCCTTGTAGATTTCATTGAAAAACTCGCCGTCTTTGATGAACAGCACGCGGTCGCAATAGCTCGCCGCAATCGGGTCATGCGTCACCATGATGATCGTCGTCCGCTCGGTTTCATTGACAAGACTGAGCAATTCAAGGACTTCCTTTGCCGAATTCGAATCGAGATTCCCTGTCGGTTCGTCAGCAAGAATGAGCTTCGGGTTATGGATCAACGCCCGTCCGACAGCAGTCCGTTGAGCTTGTCCGCCTGACAGTTCATCCGGACGACGGTTGAGGATCTCCTGCAGGCTCAATTGCCCCGCCAGCCGGTCGACCCGTTTCTGCATTTCCATGATCGGCAGCCCGTCCAATGTGAGCGGCAGCACGAGATTCTCTTCCACTGTCAAACTTTTAAGCAGATTGATGTCCTGGAAGACGAAGCCGAAATTATGCCGCCTGAACAGCGCCAGTTCATTCGCATTCAACGCCTCGGGCTCGATGCCGTCAATCATGACTCGTCCGTATGTCGGCATGTCGATTGTCGAAATGATGTTCAGCAAAGTCGTTTTTCCGCTTCCGGAAGGCCCCATGATGGCGATGAATTCCCCCGCTTCCGCCTCGAAGTCAAGGCGATTCAGCGCGCGGTGCATCACTTTTCCTTCATAGATCTTCGTCACTTGCTCCAATTTCACGATCGAGTTCTTCATCCGTTTCACCTATCTCTCCATTTGTAAACAGAATCTTGACAGTAGTCCCTTGCCCCACTTCCGATTCAATCGTCAATGGATGGCCGAGCTTTAAACAGACTTCATCCGCGATGTACAGCCCCATCCCTGTCGATTCACCGGTCAGCCGGCCATTTTCACCTGTGAAGAACGCCTTCGTCACCCGCATCAGATCTGATGCCGGAATGCCGACACCTTCATCGCGGATAGTCAGCTCGAAGCCGATAGCTGTTTGTTTCGCCGACACATAGAGGCGCTTCCCTTTTTCAAACGTATATTTCACAGCATTTGTAATGAACTGCCCGATGGCGATTTTCATCCATTTCTCGTCGGTCGCAACGATGAGCGATTCATCAATTGAAATGACCGGAAAGACGCCATTTGTAATGAACAGCCGCTTATGGTCCGTCACGATATGCTGAATGAGACTCTTCAAGCCGACTTGTTCGATCTGCATGTCTTCCTCGAACGTCTCAAGCCGCGCGTTGACGAGTACGACATCAAGTCCGCGCTGGATTTTATCGACTTCCTCGCGCAGGCTGCGCTTGTCGAGTTCGCCGTCTTCCTGCAACAGCAAGTTGATGACAGAGATCGGCGTCTTCATTTGATGCACCCATTGATTGACAAACTGTAACTGACGGTGCTGCGATGCGTACAGTGATTGCACTTCGGCTTGATACAATGTATACAAATCGCGCATGAACTTTGTCGATTGGAGTTGCTCCGTCGTCTGTATATTGCGGATGAGCGCATCTTCCATCTTCTCGGGTTTTCGCAAGATCGCTTCGTAATACGGTCGCCTGGTGATGAATTTCCCGATGAGGAAGCCCCCCGTCAGCAGCAAGCTCATAATGATCGAGTAGATCGCCGTATTGATCCCGCGGAAGCCGTCCAGCCAATAAAGGACGAGGATGAAAGTGACAAGCATCACCTCGAAAATGATCCAGGATAAATGCTCTCTCAGGAATAAAACAATCTGCTTCATGATTCCTCCGGCGCAACGAGGAAACGGTAGCCTGACCCGCGGACCGTCTCGATGACAGACTGCACTCCGTAATCGGTCAGCTTTTTCCGCACGCGTGTCATGTTCACGTTCAACGTATTTTCATCGACAAATGACTGATCGTCCCATAATTCTTCGAGCAGCGTCTCCCGTGAAACGACTTTCGGCGACGCATCCATCAGCAGCTCAAGGATGACACACTCCTTCTTCTGAAGCGGTATCTCCTCATCACGCAAATGCAACTCCATCCGCTCGATGAACAGCTCAAGTGAACCGAGCTTCACCGTGCGCTCCCCCTGGCTAGGTGCGTATTCCCCGAACGCCCTTCTCAAATGACTTCTGATCTTCGCAAGGACGATCTCGTAATGGAAAGGTTTCGTAATGAAATCATCCCCTCCGTTCTCGAGCGCAAACACTTGGTCCATATCGCCTGAACGCGCGGAGATGAAAATGATCGGGCACGTCGTCGTCTGCCGAAGCTGCCGGCACCAATAATAGCCGTCATACGAAGGCAGATTGATATCGAGCAGGATCAAATGCGGATCGAACGCCGAACATTCCTCCTCCACATTATCAAAATCCTCGACAATCGCTACGTCATACTGATATTTGCGCAGCGTATCCGCCAACAGCCTCGCAATTTTTTTATCGTCCTCAACAATGAAGATACGATGGTTCCTCATCGCAAATTCCCCCTTCGCTATTCCAACTATTATATCGCAAAAATGGAATGCACGCTCGGCGGGCGGGGAGGCGGTGTTTGAAAATGGTTTATCACCGATTCTCGAGGGTTTACCACCGATTCTTGGCCCGTTACCACCGATTCTAGGGACTTTACCACCGATTCTCAACGTATTACCACCGATTCGGGCGACTTTACCACCGATTCTCGAATTCATCACCACTCAGGCGGAGTTTATCACCACTTGGGAGAGGGTTATCACCACTTAGAAAGACTTTATCACCACTCAGACAGAAGTTATCACCACTCAACTCTCACTTCCGTTCAAAACTGAGATGACTACACCCCTCCAGCCAATTCCGCATATACTACGGCATAAGAAAAAACCGGCTTTGCACCGGTTTTCAACTTAATAGATTAAATTAATGAATTCCTCTTTCGTGATTCCGCCAAGAACGGTCGGAATGTCAATCCCGTCGAGTGCTTTCGTAATTGATTCGCGATCGTATTGGACGCCCTTCAGACTATCTTCGACTACCGCCACATCACCGACGCCGAAAAAGTCGCCGAAAATGTTGACGTCATTAATAATATTCCCTTTTTCGACTTGCAGGCGCACATCAATCCCGCCGACAGGGAAGCGGTGAGAATGCTGCATATTGAATTTCGGAGATTTGCCGTAGTTCCAGTCCCAGTTGCCGTAGCGCTCTGAGGATAAAGCCCGGATGTTGTCCCAGTCTTCGTCGGTCAGTTCCCAATACTGTACGTTCTCTTCGCCGCCAAAAATGGACTTCAGAATCTCCATGCGGAACTGTTCGATCGTCATCGGTCCTTCGATGAACTCCGATATGTTTGCGACACGGCTGCGGATCGATTTGATCCCTTTCGATTCGATTTTGTCCTTCTTCACTTTCAATGCAGACACGACACGCTCGATTTCCGTATCAAACATCAACGTCCCGTGGGTGAACATGCGCCCTTGTGTCGCGAATTGTGCGTTGCCCGAAACTTTCCGCCCTTCGACGAGGATGTCATTACGGCCAAGCAATTCCGCCTTGACACCCATTTCGCCCAATGCCTTGATGACCGGCTCGGTGAATTTCTTGAAGTTGCGGAACGATTCCCCGTCATCTTTCGTTATGAAGCTGAAGTTGAGGTTCCCTAAGTCATGATACACAGCGCCTCCGCCTGAAAGCCTGCGGACGACGTGGATGCCGTTCGCATCGACGTACTCGGTATTGATTTCCTCGACAGTATTTTGGTTCTTCCCGATGATGATTGACGGTTCGTTGATATAGAACAGCAGAAACGGATCTTTGTCGATGTCCATGTTTTTCAATACATACTCCTCGATCGCAAGGTTGATCCTCGGATCGGTAATGCCTTTATTATCAACGAAATACACAATAATCGCTCCCTATGTAAATGAATTCACTTCTATTTTATCCGAAATGAACAGAAAAGTGTTGACATTTGATCTGCTGTTATAATACAATCATTCTAACAAATTTAGTTATAGAACAAGAGGAGGAAGATGAAATGGTCGAGAGTATCGTAGAATTTTTCAGAAACCTGCCTGCTAAAGCCTGTGACGTTTGTGGAGAGAAAATTGAAGAACAGCATGAGTGCTACAGTAATAAATGTGACGAGTGCAATATCGTCTAATTTTTTTACCTATGCTGTTATACCACACTAGCCCAATTACCTACTCAGTATTAGTACAAATAGACAGGAGGGAATACCGATGCTAGAGAATGTCATTGAGTTTTTCAAGAACCTGCCTGCAAAAACCTGTGCCGAATGCGGAAAAGAGATTGAGGAACAGCATGAATGCTACAGCAATAAATGCGATGAGTGCAACATCATATAATACAAAATAGGACTGCCCGGAAAGTCGATTAATCGCCTTCCCGTAGCAGTCCTGTTTTTGTATGAAGCAACTTTTATGATCACTTACCAGCTTTTATGATCACCCACCGGCTTTTATGATCACCCGCCAGCTTTTATGATCACTCGCCGGCTTTTATGATCACTCACCAGCTGTTATGATCACTTACCGGCTTTTATGATCACTCACCGACTGTTTTATTCGTCCAAAATATCGGGTTCGTCCGTAGCAATGCCGTTGACGCCCATCGCTTTCAACCGCAAGGCGGCTTCGGCATCATTCACCGTGTAAGCATATACCGCGAGACCCTCGCCGTGCATTGTGTTGACGAAAGGAGGCGTCAATGCTTCGTAGCTCACGTTGATGCCTGAAGCGTACGATAGAATATCCTTCAATTCCTTCTTCGTTAGTGCCGCTTCCTCCCCTTCATCGAAGGAAATCAATTGAATCAGCGGAATCTCAGGGTCAATCTTATGCACTTGCTTCAATGCCGTCTTATCGAATGAAAGGATGACCGCTTTCGGATACCCTTTGGCGTCGGAACCGATCAACTGCTGCTCCTTCATGAGTCGGACCAATTCCTCCTCGATGCCTGGGTATTGCTCTGTATCTTTCAATTCGATGACAAAGCGAAGGTCTCCTTTCATCTGTTCAACCACTTCCCGCAATGTCGGAATTTCGTAAGCCTCCTCTTCGTCTCGGCCGCTGACGGTGACTTTCTCGCCTTTCTCCTCGTTCGCAGTGAGTTCTTTCAATTCGGCTAATGTAAAGTCCTTAATTTTTCCGGTAGCTTCTGTCGTCCGTTTCACGTCATCGTCATGCATGACGATCAGTTCTCCGTCCTTCGTCAAATGGATGTCAAGCTCGACATAATCCGCATTGAGATCTTCCGCAAGCTCGAAGGAAGGCAACGTATTTTCCGGTTCGTATGCAGATGCGCCACGATGCGCAATGATGAGGAAGCCTTCCTCCGGCATTGGATTGTCCCAATCATTTCCGATGGAACAAGCAGATAATAGGAGAGCTGTGCTTAGTAGTAGTAGCAGTTTTTTCATATATACTTCCTTCCAATTGAAAAAGTCCGCGCGGGGCGGACTCTTTCGATTTTATTTCGTAATCAAATCAGCAATGACCTCTTCCACAGCCGCTTTGCCTTGATCGATGCAGTCCGGCAGTCCGACTCCGTCATAAGAGGCGCCTGCCAATTTGACGTTCGGGAAAGCATTTTTCAGTTCTGCACGGGCGGCATCTATACGTTGGCGATGCCCGACCCGGTATTGCGGCCGGTCATCTTTGAAGCGTGTAATGACCGTGAAGTCCGGCTTGCCTTTGATTGTTATGATCTTCCCTAAATCTTCGAGGACGATCCGCTCGATTTCGTCATCCGGCAAATCGACGATCGCATCTTCTCCCGGACGCCCGACGAATGCGCGCAGCAAGACTTTCCCTTCCGGCGTCGACGTCGGCCATTTCCGGGAGACCCATGTGCAGGCGGTGATGGAGTAATCACTGCTACGGGAAACGAGGAAACCTGTCCCTTCCGTATCTTGGACGACCGCTTCTGCAGGAAATGCGAGTGCGACTGTCGCAACGGATGTCGTGTGGATTTCCTTCAGTCCTTGCAGTAGTCGGTGTGGGGCGAATAGTTGGCTTGCCGCCATATGACCGGTCGTCAAGATGACGGAATCGGCCACGATCGTTTCACCGGTATTCAGCTGCAAGACGTTTTGATTCCCCTGCTTCGAAATGCTTTCGATGCGGATCCCTTTCCGTACTGTTCCAGGTTCCAACTTCTGCTCCGCCGCCTCGACAATTGATTCAAGCCCGTTCCGAAGCGAATGGAACGCCCCTTTTTGGGAGGCGCCATGTCCATCCTTCTGAGGAACTTGCTTCGGCGTCGTCTTCTTCATGCCGAGGATGAGGCTGCGGTGTTTCTTTTCCACTTCGTAAAATTGCGGAAACGTCGATTGCAAGCTCATATGATCGATATCGCCTGCATACACTCCCGATAATAGCGGCTCGATGAGGTTTTCAACGATTTCCGGTCCGAATCGGCGACGGAAGAAGTGGCCGAGTGACTGGTCCCCTTCAACCCCTGAACGCGGCAGGACGAAATCCCCTGCCGCCCTCAGTTTTCCTGCCAATGAAAACAGGTCAGATTTCAGGAACGGGCCGACCTTCGTCGGGATGCCCATGACGGAGCCGCCCGGGATAGGCTGCAGCCGGCCGTTCACGAGGATGTACGCCTGCCCCGTCGCATTGCGCACAAGATCGTCGCCAATGCCTACATCCTTCGCGAATGTGTCCATGCTTTTCTTTCGGATGAGGAAGCTGTCCGGTCCCCGTTCGATGACAAAGCCGTCACGGCGGACCGTCTGGATTTTTCCACCCAGCCGGTTCGTCGCTTCGATCAGTGTCACTTCGATCGGCAAGTTCTGTTCACGGGCCGCTTTTTGCAAATAAAATGCTGCGGAAAGCCCGGTGATCCCTCCACCGACGATGACGACTCTTTTCTTTTGTCCACTCATGTCATCACTTCCTAGCTGCCCTCAGGCTTCCTTCAATTGCTCAAGCACCGCATCCGCCATTGCGGTAATGAATAGCGGATCCGTATTCGGCATTGCGGGACGGTAATAGGATGCACCGATTTCGTCGCATACAACTTTACATTCGTGGTCATTATCATATAGGACTTCCAAATGGTCCGAAACGAAGCCTACCGGTGTATAGACGAATGCTTCATAGCCTTTCTGCTCATGCAAGTCGCGCGTCAAGTCCTGGACGTCAGGTCCGAGCCATGGCTCTCCCGTCTGCCCTTCACTTTGCCAGCCGACTGCGTACTGTTCGATTTCTGCCGCTTCCGCAATCAATTTCGCTGTCTCATCCAATTGTTCCGGATACGGATCTCCGAATTGCTTGATCTTTTCAGGCAAGGAGTGCGCCGAAACGACGAGGCATGCTTTTTCACGTTCTGCATCACTCATACCTGCATACGTGCTGCGAATCTTATCCGCCCAGTATTCGATGAACTTCGGCTGTTTGTACCAGCTTTCGACCGATGTCATGGAAATACCGTGCTTCTCGGCTTCTTCCTTCGCGCGTTCATTATATGATTTCACGGAGAATGAAGAATAATGGGGTGCCAATACGATTGACACCGCTTCTTTGATTCCGTCAGTTTCCATCTGTTCAACCGCTTCTTCGACAAATGGCGTAATATGCTTCAAGCCGACATAGACGTTGAACTCGATTTCATCCTGCATCGCATTCAGACGGTCGCCAAGTGCATTCGCCTGGTTTTCCGTAATTTTCGCGAGCGGGGAAATGCCGCCGATCGCTTGATAACGCGCCTTCAGATCTTCCAGTTGTTCCGGTGCAGGCGGACGGCCGCGCCGGATATGCGTGTAGTACGGTAAGATATCCTCTTCCTTGTATGGCGTTCCGTACGCCATGACTAAAAGTCCCATTTTCCTTTTTGTCATCAGTTGCACCTCATTACAAATTTAGTTAAGAGATTTATTTTCGAAGTTGTGCGCTGTATTCATGAACGAATTGTGTCAATCGTTGCAATGTAGCAGGCTGGACTTCAGGGAAGACGCCGTGGCCAAGGTTGAAAATGTGGCTGCCGTGCTCGACGCCTTGTTCAACGATGACTTTCGCACGTTCTTCGATGATATCCCAATCTGCTAGAAGCAATGCAGGGTCCAAGTTGCCTTGCAACGTCTTCGTCAATCCTCTTTCCCCGGCTTCCTTGACTGATAAACGCCAGTCCAAGCCGACAACGTCAACTGGAAGGTCATGCCATTCGTTCGCCAAATGGCTCGCCCCGACGCCGAACGTGATCAATGGCACATTCAATTCGCGGAGTTCATTAAAGATGCGTGTCATGACAGGCTTGATGAAGACTCTGTAATCGGAAACGTTCAATGCGCCGACCCATGAATCGAATACTTGGATCGCGGCTGCTCCCGCTGCCACTTGTGCTTTGATCGATGTGATGATCGTATCGCCCAATTTATTCATGAGTGCAAACCATGCTTCAGGCTCAGACACCATGAAAGATTTCGTTAAGTTATAGCTTTTTGAAGGACCGCCCTCAATCATGTAGCTGGCTAATGTGAATGGAGCTCCGGCAAAGCCGATCAATGGTACATTCAGTTGCTCTTTCAAGATCTTGATCGTGTCGATGACGAATGGGATATCGTCCTCTGGTGACAGCTCTCCGAGATTATGGACGTCCTGCACTGAACGGATCGGATTTGAAATGACAGGGCCGACACCCGCTTTTATTTTTACATCCACTCCGATTCCCGGAAGCGGCGTTACGATATCCTTATATAAAATGGCAGCGTCGACATTGTATTGGTCGACAGGCAGCTTTGTCACATACGCGCAAAGCTCCGGCTGATGTGTAATCTCTTCTAATGAATACTTCTCTTTTATTTTACGGTATTCGGGCTGAGAACGACCCGCTTGCCTCATGAACCAAACCGGTGTATGGTCGATTTTTTCTCCTCTTGCAGCACGAAGCAGTGTATCGTTAAATGTTGTCATAAATCGATTCCCACTTTCTTTATAATAATTATCGAAGTTCACTTATTCGTCTTCAAATATAGACGTTTCCCCTTGGAATGTATAGTGATTGAGCCGAATTGTCATCAATTTGTGCTCATATTTCCTGCTCGCCGCCACCAAATCGACATTGTTTGTTTTAATTGTCCCGAACAGGGAAAATATGAAGAGTATCTACTGTTTCGGACTGTCGGCATTCTGTCTGATAGGAAGTGAATCGTTCGAATAAAGTTTCTGAGGAGGTTTTGAGATGTATATGTATTTGACTACTGGAACAAGGGACTTCATGGAGAAGCTTCAGCAGCGCCATGAAGATAAAGAAATGATTCTCATGCATGGAGGCGGCCAGTCGCTGCTCGTACATGAGACGGACGGAAAGTCGGTCTTTCAGACACCAAGACGGTATGAAGTAGTAAGCTCTTTCGGCAAATTGACGGAGGAGGGCTACTTCGTTTTCAATAACATCCCAGTCACGGATGAAGGGCGGCCAGTCTTTGAACACCGCTTTTCCGGCGGCGGTGGAAAGATTGAGAGCCAGCAAGGGTTCATCGCTTTCCGCCTTCTCCGCCCGCTCGACTCGGACACGTATATCGTCATGACCGAATGGGAGGATGCATCAGACTTTGACCGTTGGAAACATTCGCCGGCGTTCAAGGAATCGCATCAATCGACTGACATGAAGGAATTCGCCGGCAATACAACACATATTTTCTCAAGTGCATCTTATATTACGACGTATATTGCGAAAATCGAAGAAGACGAATGATGCCAGACCGGATTGCTTCGCTCGGAACGTATTGTTATAATTGCGAATATAACTAATGCGTTTTGAGAGGGGTAATTGGAATGAATGAGCAACTGTTCGAGAAGTTGGATTGCGCTTACGAAGAAATGGTCGTCATCCGAAGGCATCTTCATATGCATCCGGAGTTATCTTTTAAAGAAGAGAAAACCGCACAATACATCCATGATTTCTACGCAGATCTCGGCGTCGATGTCCGTACAGGCGTCGGCGGCAATGGCGTAGTTGCCCGTGTCAAAGGAGCGCGTCCCGGCAAGACGGTCGCTTTGCGTGCAGATTTTGACGCCTTGCCGATTCAGGACGAAAAAGACGTCCCTTATAAATCGACAGTTCCCGGTGTCATGCACGCTTGCGGACACGACGGCCATACAGCAGCATTGCTTCAATTGGCGAAGGCGATCCATGAGCTGCGGGAAGATCTCGCAGGGGAATATGTCTTCATCCACCAGCATGCCGAGGAATTTGCTCCAGGCGGGGCCATTTCAATGATCGAGGACGGTTGCCTGGACGGTGTCGATGTGATTTTCGGCACGCATCTTTGGTCGCTCTTCCCCTATAAAACTATCGAGTATTTAACAGGCCCGGTCATGGCGGCTGCCGACCGTTTTGAAATTACGATCCAAGGCGCTGGAGGCCATGGAGCTGCACCGCATCAGACGAAGGACGCCATCGTTATCGGTGCGCAGCTCGTCATGAACTTGCAGCAGCTCGTGTCCCGCCGCGTCGACCCGATTGAATCGGCCGTATTGTCCGTCGGTTCATTCGTTGCGGACAACGCGTTCAATGTCATCGCCGATTCCGCAAAGCTTGGCGGCACGGTGCGTACTTTCAATCCCGATGTCCGCGACATGATGGAGCGTGAAATGGCTCGGGTCGTGGAAGGCACGGCAATTGCCAATGATTGTGAAATCCGGTTCGACTATTTCCGCGGCTATCCTGCTGTCGTCAACCATAAAGAAGAAACCGAGTTTTTGAGACGCATTGCAGAATCCGTACCCGGCGTTGACCATGTCGTGGAAGGCAAGCCGCAAATGGGCGGCGAAGACTTCGCGTACTATTTGGAAAAGGTGCCTGGCACATTTTTCTTCACAGGTGCCCAGCCGGCTGACACCTATCCTCACCATCATCCGAAATTCGATTTTGAGGAACAGGCGATGCTGCTCGCAGCGAAAACGCTTGGCGCCGCCGCTTTGGATTATCAAGCTGAATAAACTATACTTCCCCCTGCCATTCATGGGGGATTTTTTTATGCTTCGGCAGCATTTTAATAGATAGTTCTAATTATTCATACAAAGTACTTGTTTTTTAAAATCCTTATCCTATAATACTAGTGAGGGATGGAAATAATAGGATAGGGGGAAGTGGATTTGACTGAATTCGAACCAAGGTATTATCTATCGTTTGATACCCTCATGTTACAGCCGAAGAGAGAAGGCAATAAGGTTTTCACAAGGGTTATCGAGCGGAACAGGACATTGACAGTGCCAAAAAAATCGATACATATCGTGACCAGTTCATGCGATTTCTATGGCTCCAATTATACAACCGTCATGAATACATCCAGGCGGTTATTTGGGGATAATAAGCAGAAGGCGCCTTTCCTGTTGACGAATGGTTTTGGCATTCCATTCATCTTCATTCCGACATTATCTCCTTTATCGGATCAAAATGTATGGATTTCCTACCATGCAATTGATTTTTTCGCAGCTGAGGGCCTAGGCACTACCGTCACATTGGAGAATGGGATGAAATATAAGTTGGACATTTCGGTGCCGACGATGAACCGGCAGTACACATTGGCTAAATTGCTCGAGAGGGACTTTTTTAAGAGGCAGAGGAGTTACGACCGCACCTCTTTCCTGTTTCCGCCTACTGACCCGCCAACTGATTACCCGACCTTGTGAAATAAAGGTCCAATAATTCTTCCGTCCGGTTGCGGAGCCGGACATTCAAGTAACGGCGGTGGTCTTCATAGCCGCCATTGATGAAAATGTATTCCGTGAACATACTATCCCTCGTTTTCCGGATTACTTTCATATTATTGCGCCGCAAATAGAACGTCGTTTCCTGCAGCTCGCTTTGGACTTGCTTCACCGTATTGTCGACAATCTTCAAGTAAGGGCCCTTCAACTTGAACGGGCCTTTTTCAAATAGCTCCCGATCTCTCTGCAGTACGATCAAGACCATCGGCAAGTAAATCATGTTTTCAAAATGAGGCAATGCCTTTGCCGGAATTAAAGGCATTACAGTTTCCTCCCTTCAAAAGGAACGTTTGTTCCCATTATACCTTTTTCATTTCCGGAAAGCAATATGGTCGCGGAAGGTAATTTTTGTATCTGAAATGAGAAAAACTGCCCAGCTACGTACCTGGACAGTTTCAGTCTGTGGAAATCTTATTGCAACTAAACGTTATTTCTGTTCTTCCATATAATAAACGGAATTGACTTTCCAATCCCCGCCCTCTTTCGTAAAGACGGTCACTTGCCTACCATCACGGCTTGTCTCCAAGCCTGTGGATTTCTGTTTCATGTTCGTCACCAAGTTTGCGAACACTTGGGCTTCACCCGTCTCCTCATCGAATTTCACGATTGTAATGTCTTTTGCCTCGCGGGATAGTTCGTATTGCTCAAAGACGCTTTCAATATACTCGCGCTCTTCATCCAAGTTGAAGCTCTTAGGCTTCTCGGATAGTGTTCCCATATATTCATCGATGTCCTGGTTGTTGAATGCATGGATATATGTGTCGAACGATTGGATGATCAGTTCTTTCTCTTCTGCCGGCACGTTCGCCGCCTCTTCTATTGTGCCACCCGATAAGTTGAAGCCTACTTTATTCTCATCCACGCCGTGATCGATCGAACCGAATTCGCTCGGCGCTTCCCCGTCATTAACTGAACCTTGATTCGTTGCGTCTTCCTTTTTCGAACATGCGCCAAGGACGAGCACGAAGATGAGCACTGCAAAAACAAGCATTTTTTTCATCATTATTCCTCCTGTACGGTAAAAGGGACCATCCTAGTAGGAGGTCCCTTTTAGTATATCATCACTTTACTTCGACCCAGCCGTTTTTGATTGCTGTGACAACCGCTTGTGTACGGTCGTTGACACCCATTTTCTGCAAGATGCTCGAAACATGGTTTTTTACCGTCTTTTCGGAAATGAAAAGCGTTTCCCCGATTGTCCGGTTGCTTTGTCCATCTGTCAACAGCTGCAAAACTTCGCATTCGCGCTTCGTCAATAAATGAAGCGGACGGCGGATGTCATTTTGTTGGAATGATCCTTTATGCTCGCGTTCGCTGAGACGGCGGAACTCCGACACAAGATTATGCGTCACTTTCGGATGTAAATAAGATCCGCCTGCCGCAACGACTTTGATTGCTTGTACAATCGCGTCTGCATCCATTTCTTTCAGCATATAACCGAGCGCACCCGATTTCAATGCATGTGATACATATGATTCATCATCATGGATGGAAAGCATAATCACTTTCGCTTCCGGAAATTCATTTTTCAGGATCTCCGTTGCTTCCACTCCATTCATGCCCGGCATATTAATATCCATCAAGACGACATCCGGCTCAAAGCGGCGGTACAGCTCGACCACCTCGGTGCCATCGTCCCCTTCTCCTACTACTTCAAACGAGTTTTCAAAATCCAGGATTCGCTTAACTCCTTCACGGAATAGCTGATGATCATCTACAATTAAAATTTTCGTCATGGTCATTTCCCTCCCAATACCCTATTCAATTATATTTTCATGTAACGGAATACGGAACAATACAGTGGTTCCATTGCCAATTGCCGACATGATTTTCATCTCGCCTTTCAGCAGTTCGACGCGCTCCCGCATCCCTATAATGCCAAATGATTTATCTCTAGATTGACTCGGGTCGAACCCTTTGCCATTGTCTTTCACGACAATATTCATTGTATCACGAAGCCATTCGACTTTCACCCAAACATCTCTTGAATTTCCATGTTTAAGTGCATTTGAAATACATTCCTGCACGAGACGGAAAATCGCAACTTCGATGCTGGATTCGAATCTTTTCTCCGTTCCATTATTCATGAAATGGATCGTGACGCCTTTTTCATATTCCATGACCGTTGAAGAATATTTTCGCAGCGTCGGAATCAATCCAAGGTCATCCAACGCCATCGGACGGAGATCATAGATGATGCGTCTTACTTCAAGAAGGGCATTCCTGACCATTTCCTTCAGTTGGTTCAGTTCGGAGAGCGCAGCATTCGGTCCTTTTTCGGAATAGGTCTTTTCAATGAGTCCAGATCTGAGCAGTACATTGGCAAGCATCTGAGCAGGACCGTCATGGATATCGCGTGATAACCTTTTGCGTTCCTCTTCCTGAGCTTGAATGATTTGAATGGCGAACTCCTGTTTCTGTCGGGCTGTTTCCAACACTTCTCCGACCTTTTTCAAATCCGATGTCAAATATGTAATGACCGTCGTCACTTGATTGACTAGATGGTCCGCCTTCTCAATCGTTTCCAAAAGGGCCACGATGCGACGGTCCAACTCGTCCCGCCGAACGCGCAATTGCTTTTCTTCCATTCGGTTGATTGAAAGCCTGACGAGTAAGTCGTTAGCCACTTCATAGGCTTGACGCACTTCTTCCTCGGTATAATTCATAAAGCTTTTGGAAACATCTGCCAGACGCCTTCGAGAATGGCGGGTCATATCCTCCAAATAGTCCCCTTCAGTGATTACCCGGGAAATATCTTCTTTGATGACAACCAGTTCAGTTTGCATCTCCTGGAAGGTTTGACGGCTTTGTTCGCTTATAGTGAAAATGTCATTTTTAGATTGATCCATCACATTAACCATATTACTAAATATTTTTTCCAGGTTCTGGATATCCATCGTCTTTTCTGCCATCTCCACCCCTCCCTTCTGGAAAGCTAAAATCGAAATGTAGGCAATGTTGCAGTATTCCTTAATTCCTTATACACTTTATTATTATATCATCATAAAACTTTTTGCGTATTAAGATTGTATTACAAGTGACAGGAGTGCTGCAAATGCGAGCAGATTACAAAACGGTCAAATTATCCGGCGAAAGTGAGATCGTCATCCAGAAGTCCAGATTCCTCACGTACGTCAAGCGTGTGGAGACCGAGGATGAAGCGCTCGACTTCATTCAAGAAATCAAAAGGATGCATCATACTGCCACACATAACTGTTCTGCCTATATTATCGGTGAGCATGATCAGATCCAGAAGGCTAATGACGACGGAGAACCATCCGGAACGGCAGGATTCCCCATGCTTGAGGTTCTAAAGAAGCAAGGGTTGAAGGATACGGCCGTTGTCGTCACTCGATATTTCGGCGGAATCAAATTGGGAGGCGGCGGTCTCATCCGCGCATATGGCCGCGCGACTACCGAAGGGATTGCCGCGACAGGTGTCGTCGAGCGCAAGCTTCATAGACTCATGAAAGTATCAATAGATTATACATGGCTCGGCAAAGTTGAGAATGAAGCAAGGCAATCGCCTTATCCACTCGAAGAGATTCTCTATGAAGAAGACGTCAGCTTGCTGCTTCATGTTCCAATTGCGGAAACCGATGCATTTATCAGTTGGATGACTGAATTGACGAACGGACAAGCGGAAATTTCCGAAGACTCGACATCTTTCCTTGAATTCGATTTGCAATAACAGTATACGACAAAGGAAATTAATAGTATAATAGTGAAAGTTGACGATTCATTGTGTATTCTGCGGATTCCATCGATGTGTGCGTCAACTTTCCGTTTCTTTCATGGAACATTAAATCTGCTTGGGAAGATTCCTTAGCCGATGGTGGAGGCCTATACAAGCTATGAATAGAAGAGACTATAGAAAAATGAAAAAGAAGACATCGAAAGCGAGGCTCGCTATTAAGGTCGGGCTATTAGTTTCGCTGACTGCCTTGCTTGCGATTGCAGCTTACGGTCTATCATTGCGCAACCAAGCGGAACAGGCAGTTGACCGAGCATACGAAGCGGTTCCTGCCACACAGAAATCCGAAATCAGGGCCGAAGCTAAAGTGGAACCTGCGAAGGACAATGTTTCCCTTCTATTAATTGGTGTGGATGATAGCGAGGCACGTATGCAAGGAGACGGTAATAGCCGTTCTGATGCCCTGCTCGTCGCCACCTTCAATCCGGAAGAGAAATCCGTGAAGCTTTTGAGCATTCCGCGTGATTCCTACGTCTATATCCCGAAGGTCGGGTATAAGGACAAAATCACCCATGCCCATGCATTCGGCGGCACACATGCGGCAATCGAATCGGTCGAAGAAATGCTTGATATCCCGATCGATTATTATGTCAAGATGAACTTTAATGCTTTCATTGAAGTCGTTGATGCACTCGGTGGTATTACAGTCGACGTTCCGTATAACAGACTTGAAAAAGATGAAAATGACAAAAACACCATTCAGTTAGTTAAAGGGCGGCATGAGCTTGATGGAAGACACGCGCTCGCATTAGCGCGTACACGTAAGCTCGACAGTGATCTTGAGCGCGGAAAACGCCAGCAGATGATCTTACAGGCCGTCATCAAAGAAATGGTATCTGTGAAATCCATATCGAAATACGGCGACGTCATTGAAGCGGTCGGAGACAATATGAAAACCGATATGTCGTTCAAAGATATGACTTCCTTCTGGGAGTATGCAAAAGGCGGCATGCCGCAAATCGACACGATCAATTTGCAAGGCTATGACGATTGGTCATCAGGCGCCTATTATTATAAGTTGAGAGACAGTGACTTGGAGAATGTAAGTCAGCTGCTGAAAGCTCATTTAGGTTTGATCCCGGACTCTTCTTCGTTGACCGATAGCGGAAATTCGAACGTCATCGGGACAGCCGACCAAACCGCTGAGGGCAGCGATGATTATTAAGTTGAACAAGTACCATCCCGTTGAATTCACTTCAACGGGATTTTTTTTATTCGCGGAGAGAAGTCGGAGTGGGATTTTCGGTGAGCCAAAGGTCCCGAAATGACGATAACTCTCGGGAAATGATCGATAACTTCCGCGAAATGATCGATAACTCGCGGCAATTGATCGATAACCTCCCGGAAATGATCGATAAACCGCGGGAAATGATCGATAACAATTCAAATGGGAATTTTCCGCTCCACTCCTCCCCTTTTATGCACAAAAAAAGGTGATATGCGAAATTTCGCATATCACTCTGTTTTAGTGCATTCATTTATTTTCCAATCATACGGACTAAGTTCAATAATGGCCGGTAGTTTGTTCCCGCGAGGCCAATGATTTCGACGAACAGCTCAATGGCAATGAGCATGACGATGATCAGAACGATGGCGCCCCATACAGTCGCTTGCGAGAATAGTACTGCTGCTACACCGAAAAGGATAGCCAGTCCATAGATGATCAGGACACTCTGCCGATGAGAGAAACCTGCACGCAGCAAGCAGTGATGCAAGTGCGACTTATCCGGTGCTGAAATCGGCTGCTTCATCCGTACACGGCGGATGATTGCGAAGAATGTATCCGAAATCGGAACGCCAAGTATGATAATCGGAATGATAAGGGAAATCATCGTGACGTTCTTATATCCTAATAACGCCAATACCGAAATCATATAGCCAAGGAACAAAGCTCCTGTATCCCCCATGAATATTTTCGCTGGGTGGAAATTATAGAACAAGAAGCCAAGTGAGCTCGCAGCCAAAATGGCAGCAGTCGCTACAACAAACATTTCACCCATGATCATCGCCATGACAGCGATGGAGATAAGGGCAATCGTGGAAACACCCGCTGCCAGTCCATCCAATCCATCGATGAGATTGATAGCATTCGTAATGCCGATGATCCAAAGAATCGTGATTGGTATACTAAGATACCCAAAGTCAAATGGGCCGAAAAATGGCAAGTTAATGAAGTCAATTTGTAAACCGCCCCATGTTACAACGACGATCGCAGCAGCCAGCTGGCCGAACAACTTCGCCTTGGCGGAGATTTCAAGCATATCATCGAGGAAGCCTGTAATGATGATGATGACGGCTCCTACAAGAATTCCGATCGCATGCTCGTCTGTTGGTCGCAATAACAGATATCCGATGACGAATGCACCAAAAATCGCTATTCCTCCGATACGCGGCATGATGGATGCGTGCACCTTCCGATAGTTCGGACGATCAACCGCCCCGATTCGGAACGCGAATTTTATGACGAGCGGAGTCAGTATGATGGAAGCTATGAATGCAGCAGCCATTGCAAGGAATAACATGTCCTTCCTCCCCGTAAATAACAATAATTTAGTTAGCCACAAGTATTATAGCACGTCTGTAACTGGAAAGCATCCCAGTTAGTGCATCTGGGCACTCAATACTACCTTACCCTTTTGTAAGATAGAGTATCCTTAACTTACCGGGTGCAATTTCGTAACAAGGTAGTCTTTTCGTTTATAGTTTGATAAAATAGAACCTATATCCTTAATAGTAGGATGAGATAAAGGAGCGTCAACTATAATGTTATCAATTTTTAAACGTTCAAATCAAACGAGCGAAAGACAACTTCGCAAATACCGCAAAGTTGTCCAACACATAAATGACTTGGAATCGAAATACGAAACGTTGTCAGACGAAGAGCTTGCCCATATGACAGAAGTGTTCAAAGTGCAAGTACAGGAAGGGGAAAGCATACAGGCAATCCTTCCAGACGCATTCGCCGTCGTCCGTGAAGCGTCAAAACGGGTACTCGGCATGCGTCATTTTGACGTTCAACTCATCGGCGGTATGGTATTGGCTGAAGGCAATATCGCGGAAATGCCTACCGGTGAAGGAAAGACGCTTGTCGCTTCCCTTCCCTCCTATTTGCGTGCGCTGGAAGGCAAAGGCGTACATGTCATTACAGTCAACGATTATCTTGCAAAGCGTGACTATGATCAAATCGGCCAGATCCACCGTTTCCTCGGATTAACGGTCGGCTTGAACGTCCCAATGATGCAAGGGCCTGCGAAGCAGAATGCTTATATGGCGGATATTACGTATGGTGTCGGAACCGAGTTCGGTTTTGATTATCTCCGTGACAATATGGTCCAGCATACTTCCCAGAAAGTGCAGCGCCCGTATCACTTCGCCATCATAGATGAAGTGGACAGCGTCTTGATCGACGAAGCGAAAACGCCATTGATCGTCGCCGGGAAAATGCAGGCGGATCCCGATCTTCATTTCATCGCTGCTAGACTTGCGAAACGATTTAAAAAAGGCGTTCATTTTGACTTTGATGATGAAACGAAAGCGACTTCACTCACGGATGAAGGCATCGAGCAAGTAGAGAAGGCATTCGGCATCGACAATCTGTACGAACTCGAGCACCAGACACTCTATCATTATATGATCCAAGCTGTCCGGGCCTATGTCATCTTCGAACGCGATGTCGATTATATCGTAAAAGATGAAAAAATTGAGCTTGTCGATATGTTCACAGGCCGGATCATGGAAGGCCGTACGCTTTCCGACGGTCTTCATCAGGCGATCGAGGCGAAGGAAGGCTTGCCGATCACTGATGAGAATAAAGCGCAAGCGCAAATTACGATCCAGAACTATTTCCGCATGTATCCGAAACTTAGCGGTATGACCGGAACAGCGAAGACGCAGGAAAAGGAATTCCGTGAAGTGTATAACATGGAAGTCATCCAGATTCCTACGAACCGCCCACGTGCCCGCATCGATTCACCGGATCGGGTCTATGAAACGATCGAACAGAAATACGAAGCGGTTGCCAAAGAAGTGGCGGAGCGTCATAAAAAAGGACAACCGGTGCTCGTTGGAACCACCTCTATTCTCCAATCTGAAAAGGTTGCGGAGTATTTGGACCGCGAGAAACTAAACTATCATCTATTGAATGCGAAAAGTGTCGAGCAGGAAGTGGACCTCATTTCCCAAGCGGGACAAATGGGCCATATTACGGTCGCGACGAACATGGCGGGACGCGGAACGGATATCATGCTCGGTGAAGGCGTCGAGGAGATCGGCGGACTGTATGTGCTCGGAACGGAAAAGCACGAAAGCCGCCGGATCGACAACCAGCTGCGCGGACGTTCCGGACGTCAAGGTGACCACGGGGAAAGCCAATTCTTCATCTCGCTTGAAGATGATATGTTCAAACGTTTCGCGAAGGAAGATCTAGAGAAATTCAGCAAGAAAATTGTTGTGAATGAAGATGGACTTGTCCAAAATTCCGACGTGAACGAGCTCACTGAGCGTACGCAGCGGATTGTAGAAGGCGCCCACTTCTCCATGCGCGAATACAATTTGAAGCTTGATGATGTCATCAACGATCAACGCGGCGTCCTTTATTCGCTCCGGGATAAAGTACTGGAGCGCGAAAACCTTCTTGATCAATTGAAAACAATGGTATCGGAAGCGGTGGAATTCGTCGTCTACGATAGCTGCCCGGAACACGAAACGCTGGATAACTTCGATTTCAATCGAATTGAACGAACGATGGATGGACTTTTATTGGAGCCGGTCGCACTTCCGCAGACTCTCGAAAGGCCGTCTGACATCTTGAAGTTTTATGAAGAGCCGGTTGCCGCCCTGTTTGCGTATCTGGATACATTCGCTGATAATGAACAGGTCAACCAGATCATTCCACAAGTGATGTTGAGCCATATCGATACGATGTGGGTGAAACATCTGGATGTGATGGCGCGTCTCAAGGAAGGAATCGGATTACGGTCATATGGCCAAGAGGATCCGATGCGTATTTATCAACGGGAAGGCTTGCAATTATTCGGCACACACTATCAGAAGTTGCGCCGAAATATCGCATCCGAAGTTATCGGCTTTATGAAGCTTATTTCACAACAACAGGAGGCCCAATAAACATGAAACTTTTCAATATGTTCAAGAAAACCGAAAAAACGGGTTCAGACAGCACGATTGATTCAGAAGAAATTCTGGAAGGCAGCGCGCAATCCGAAGGCACGGATGATATCGAAACAACGCTTTCGCTTCACCCGCAATGGACGCTTTCGCAGGAGCAGGAATATGTTTTCCGTTTCCTTGCAAATGAATTGGAGCCTTTGAAACCGAATCAGATCTCCCTTTCTGGAATCGACATCGACGTCGAACCGGCAAATGGAAGCTGGCTCGTCAAATCATTTTTCCGTTCGTCTTTGGAGCAGTCGATTTCTGTCGGCTCTGTCGAATTGATGCTGCTTGATGCGGAAGGCAAGACGCTTGCATCACAGGAATTCGATTTGAAGGAACTTGGCGACATCCCTGGCAAAAGCGCACGCCCTTGGGTATTCGTCTTCACGAAGGACAATATCTTTGCAGAAGAGCCCCCTGCTGAAAACTGGAAGCTTGCATTCAACGTTCAATCAATGGTGCCTCATAAGCTCGAGCTTGAACAGGCTTGGGAAGACGGCTTGACCGCCGAACAGAAAGAAGCACTTGAAAAAGTCGTTGAAAACATGCCGAAGCTGAAGCCTCGTGAAGTGAACTTCGCCGGTTTCCAAGTGAAGAAACAGGACGACGGAAGCATCGCAGCGTCCATCTTCATCCGCAACGGCCACTCGAAGCAAATCAATATTGAAAAGCTTCCATTGGAACTCATCGATGCGACAGGTGAAATCGTTGCACGCGGATCATTCGATCTGGCGCCGCTTTCTGTCAAAGCAAACACATCGAAACCATGGACATTCATCTATCCGAAAGAAATGGTCCAAAAAGAAGACCCGGATTTCTCCCGCTGGACAATCCGTGTCCCTCAATAAGTACGATTCAAGAAAGTCGCGAAATTTCGCGGCTTTTTTTTATTCGGAGATAATAAAAAACGGATTCCCCGGGAGGAATCCGTTATATGTTGACTAGTAATTTATCAATCATTGAATGCAACATCGTTTGCGCCTGTAATGCGTTTGGCACCGACATACCGCTTGCCCCAATAATGAGGATCATTGAGCTTGGCGATGCTCACGCCTTTGGACGTGGCGGAATGTGCAAAGTTGCCGTCCCCGACGTAGATGCCGACGTGGGAAACCCCTTTACCGGTTGTATTGAAAAATACAAGATCCCCTTCCACAAGATCGCTTTTGTCGACTGCTGTCCCGGATGCGTACATGCCGGAGGTAGTGCGGGATAACTTGATTCCGTGTTGATTGAAGACATAACTTACATATCCCGAACAATCAAATCCAGCCGTCGTCGTACCGCCATACGCATAGCGGATGCCTAGCAGACTCGAAGCTGTTTCTGATATGGAAGCAGTGTCGGATGATGAAGCTTCAGCTTGACCAATGATAGGTGCGAACAATAGTACAAAGACAATCGCAAATAAAGCGAATGGCTTTTGCATGCGTAAAAGTATTCTCATATGATCCCCCGAATTTTTATTTATCTGAATATATCTTCTGAGTTTACTTTACCATGGACTATGCTCGTCCAATATTACAATTCAGTAACAGGAATATTACAAATATCCGCAATATTTCTCCATTGAAATATTTTTGTCATTTTTCTTCCCACAAGAAAAGCCGAATCCCTTAAGGACGCGGCTTTCGATTAAAATTTCAAGTCTGTAATAATTGTAACATCATCATGCCCGAGGAGATACGTAATGGTCCAGTCGGGATCGACTTTGCCTTCGAGCACTTTTGTAATGGCTGGACGCTTTTTCTCACCGAAAGCGAGCAGGACCAATTTTTTCGCACTCATGATGGAGGCGATTCCCATCGTCAATGCAGTGTTAGGGATTTTCTCATCGTTTTCGAAGTACTGGCTGTTTACACCAAGTGTTGAATCCGTCAATGTTGCAACGTGGGTGACGGAGTCTGAAGGCGTGCCCGGTTCATTAAAAGCGATATGGCCGTTTTCGCCGACACCGAGTAGTTGAATGTCGAGTTTGGCTTCTTGCAACGCTTGCTCATAGCGTTTGCACTCTTCTTCCAGATTCTCAGCCATGCCATTCGGTATATTCATATGTTTAAATGTCTTCTTATTGAATAGGTGATCGTTCATGAAATATGCATAACTGTTCGGGCTGGATGCCGGCAGACCGACATATTCATCTAAATTGAAAGTTGTCACTTCCGAAAAGTCCAACTCCGATTCCGTCAATTTTTTGTAGACTGGGATCATCGTACTTCCTGTTGCCAATCCAAGCACATGAAGTCGATTATGCTCAAGCTCTTCTTTTATCAGCTGATAAAAACGCTCTGCTCCTTTTTCAGGGCTTTCCACATGAATAAGTTTACATTTCTCCATCATTCTCAACCGACTTTCATTATAGATTTAGTTTTACTGTCTAATTGTAATTTCCAAAAACAGTATGGTCAAATAAAAGAAGTATTTACACAAGAAGGCTGACCACACTACTATTCCCTATTCATCTCATCTAAAACACATTTCCTTGCCGAAAAGTATATGTCTAAATCTTGAAGGCAATGTGAACAAAATTTGGATTCTTTCCCAAATTGAAGATTCATAGGAATTTCCCTAATTCTCTAATTTTCCTCCGCGACTATGATAAAAGTATGAGTCAGCTATTCAATCAATGCAGGAGGTGGAACGTATGACTACGGGCAATTCAAAGAAGCACCCGGTGCAAGAATCCGGAAATCCACAAACCGAAATCAACCTGAAAAGGTTCCACTGTTTTATTCCAGATATCACTACTAAGGACGTCGTGCATGGCTTTCAAGTTGCAGGCACGAATGTCGGTCAGGCGAACGTACTGTATACATTCTATGCTCCGTTGCGTGCGCATGCTGCATTTTATGGTTCATTGCGTCCCTTGGTGTTGCAACATCCGTCTTAATCCAATTCATCCCTTGGTCTTTAGGGTACGCAGCTACGATCAACGTATTCGCAATATTCATTGCAGACAACAGTGTCAGCACTTATGTTATAATAAATGAATAGTCACTCATTACTTATGAAGAAGGTGTCTCCGTATGATTTTGGAGGATATGACGATGGAACAGATCTGGACAGAAATTGATGCGAGGCTCAGTGCCAATAAAGGACCCTTCGAAGGGATGAATGCATCGTATTCGTTCGACTTGGCCGGTGAGGATGGCGGTATGTACGGATTGAAGTTTGCAGACGGCGAAGCGGAAACATTCAGAGGAGACCCAGGCGAAGTCGATTGCGCATTGAAGATGAGCGTCACGGATTTCAAGAAATTGCTTGGCGGCAACTTGAATTCCACTGCTGCTTTCATGATGGGAAAACTGAAAGTGAAAGGCAATATCGGCTTAGCGTTGAAGCTTGAGAATTTATTGAAGCAGTACACCTTTCAATAAAAGAACTACTACCGCTGTTCGCCTTGTGCAGAACAGCGTTTTTCATTCCATAATCGTCCAATTTTCGTGCCTATTCCCCCTCTTGTATTACTTATAGATTACAAGTAAACTAGAACTATAGAAATATGTCTATTAGGGGGAAATATGAGTGAAAAAGAAAGTTTTTTCAGTGATGGCCACAGTTGCCCTTGCGACATGCATCGCCACGGGAAGTGCTGAAGCCGCCACTGAACAATACACTGTCAAAACAGGTGATTCACTTTGGAAAATCGCTTCCCTGCACAAACTGACTGTAGACGAATTGAAGAAAATGAATAATCTCACGACAGATTCCATAAAAGTTTCTCAAAAATTGCTTGTGAAAAATCCAGCAACCGCAAAACAAAATGGGAAGCTCAACACAGCGAATGTGAATGATGTCAATAAAAGTTTGACGGTTTCAAAGCAGACTTCCTCTACGAGCTTCTTTAAATCAACCGAAGCGAAGGACAAGCCCGTACTGCCAGCTCTATTGAAATCGGCTAAAGACATTCAACTTGCGTCAGTAGAGGTTGCACTTCCTCTCCTAGACACGCCATATGTATGGGCAGGTGTCACGCCCGAAGGATTCGATTGCAGCGGATTCATCTATTATGTGTTTACGAATGCAGGACTCCAATTGCCAAGATTGGATACTGTCAGTATGTTCACGAATTCAAACTCTGTGGACGAGCCGGTGCCGGGAGACCTTGTCTTCTTTGAAAATACGTACCGTGAAGGAATTTCACATGCAGGTATTTATTTAGGTGACGGCAAGTTCATTCATGCTGGAACGAAAAAAGTAGAGATTGCAACAATTGATTCCCCTTACTGGAAAGATAAGTTTGTCGGCTTCACCCGCTTTTCACAGCTCCAAACAGTTCGATAACAAACACCTAGACCTAGAGACAGATGCTTAGTATTCTCTTGGTCTATTTTTTTACCTAAAAATGCTGTTGGGCATAAGATAAGAGTAAGGAGTCAATTATTTCAAAAAACGACTTCCCTATTTCTTCATAATGGATTAGTATAGTCATGTGTCTTGACATCTATCTTGATTATAAAAAAAGGAGAATACAAATGAAAAAGAAGCGAATGTGGTCATTGCAGTTTTCAACAGCTGCGTTTGTTTTGATTCCGGCTGCTGTTGGCATCAACTTCTTGGGGAAATTGTTTGCAAGCGTGTTGAAACTGCCTTTATGGGTTGACGCGATCGGGACTGTGCTTGCAAGTATGCTTGCAGGTCCCATTGTCGGCGCCATCGTTGGTGTCGTCAATAATGTTGTCTACGGGTTCACGACAGATCCCGTCTCTTTCGTGTACGCAATCACTCAGGCTGTCATCGGATTAGTTGCAGGGATTATGGCGTATAGAGGATGGATTTCGAATGTCGGCAAAGCGATTGTCCTAGGGGTTGTCGTAGGATTCATCGCAGCCATCGTTTCGACTCCGCTCAATATTATGTTTTGGGAAGGGACGACCGGAAACGTTTGGGGGGATGCATTATTTGCAACGATGCTCGCAAAAGACATGCCGTTATGGCTCGCTTCGTTTGCTGACAGCATCGTCGTCGATGTACCTGATAAAGTCGTCACTGTTCTGCTCAGCTTCTTGATTTTCAAAGGGTTGCCGAAAAATGTGAAGCTCATGTATGACAACCAAGGGGAGATTGAAAGGTTATAAGCATTGCCCGCAGGAGGGATTCAAATGAACAACATGACATTGTATGTAAGTAGGGATTCGCCCGTCCATCGGGTGGATCCAATGACAAAGCTCTTATTCGTCTTCATTTCCATCACATCGACATATATTTTATCGGATCATCTGGCTGTGCTCGGAATCCTCCTGTTCACATTCTTCATCCTTCTGATCGGCAAAGTGTTCAAATCCATTTTGCCGGTCATCGGGGTCAGCTTTCTGTTAATTGCATCGATCATCATCGTCCAAGGATTTTTTCATCCCGATCGGGCAACGGTTCTATTCGAAATCGGCCCGATCGCCATTTACAAAGAGGGTTTTTTAATCGCGTTTCTGATAACGCTCCGGGTCGTCAATATGGTGGCCGCGTTCGGCGTACTCATTTTGACGACAAAGCCGGATGATCTTGTGGAAGCATTGCTGCAAAAAGGTCTGTCTCCGAAATTCGGTTATGTGCTGCTGTCGGTGTTGCAGATCATCCCGCAAATGGTCGCCTTGACCGGGAAAATAACGGATGCGCAGCGGGCTCGCGGGATGGAGACGGAAGGCGGAATTTGGATGAGATTCAAATCATTCCTCCCCCTTCTCGGTCCGGTCGTCCTCAATTCGCTTACGGAAACAAGGGAGCGGTCCATCGCTCTTGAAATCCGCGGGTTCAACGCCAAAGGAAATCGAACGTTTTTGTATGAACGGAAAAACTACCGATATAGCGTGCCGTTCAGAATTGCACTGATTGCCTTCTTTTTGGCTGTCATCGCTTGGAGGGTGATTTCATGAGTGTATTGCGAGTCGTGAATTTAAAATATAAATATCCCGATAGCCACCGTTTTGCACTGAACGACATTTCATTCACAGTGGAAAAAGGTGAATTCCTTGGAATTGTCGGCATGAATACATCCGGGAAGACGACGTTATGTTATGCACTGAGCGGGCTCGTCCCCCACTTTTTCAAAGGTGCGTATGGCGGCGATGTGTACATTGGCGACATGGATGTTTTATCGCATGAAATTAGTGAGATAACAGCAAAGGTCGGTCTCGTTTTTGAAAATCCATTCTTGCAGATGACCGGTGCAAAATTCACTGTCTATGATGAGATTGCTTTCGGCTTGGAGAATCAAGGCGTGCCGCGTGATGTCATGCATGAACGGATCCGTGAAAGTATGAAGCTGCTCGATATTGAAGGGTTGCAGGGAAAGAATCCATTCTCATTATCCGGGGGCCAAATGCAGCGGGTCGCCATTGCAAGCGTCATTGCCATGCAGCCCGACGTCCTCATACTCGACGAACCGACTTCGCAGCTCGATCCCGAGGGCGCGGAGGAAGTGTTCCGCGTCGTTGAAAAATTGGCGGATGAGGGTATGACGATCATCATGGCGGAGCAGAAAATGGAGAAGCTTGCTGCGTATGCCGACAGGATCCTTTTACTGTATGACGGCAAATTGATTGAGGATGGGAAGCCGGAAGAGGTCTTTTCAAGGGAAGACTTGAATGAATTCGGTGTTGAACCTCCTGTCTATGTGAAAATCTCACGCGCACTCGGCCTGCGGAATGAAATGTCTGGACTTTATCCGATTTCCTTGGAGCAAATGCCTACGGAGCGGGATATTCAATTTCATCCAGTTACTAAAACCAACAACGGCAATACCACTTCCGAACTCATCGTCCGAGATCTTCATTTCGGCTATGAAAAGGGACAGGACGTCATCCGCGGCCTGAACGTCACGTTGAGTGGCGAGCCTATCGCAATCATAGGGCAGAATGGTGCCGGGAAAACGACGTTTGTAAAATTGTTGAAGGCTCTGCTGAAACCGGACACGGGTGAGATTTTACTGAACGGTGCTCCACTATCGGAAACGACGGCCGCTAAACTGGCAAGCCGGATCGGGCTCATCTTCCAGAATCCGAACGACCAGATCTTCAAACACAAAGTGATCGACGAAGTGATGTTCGGCCCGTTGAACATTGGCCAAACTGGCGAAGAAGCACTCGCTAACGCAAAAGAGATGCTGGCACTCGTCGGACTTGCCGATAAAGCGGATGAGAATCCGTATGATCTTAGTCTTGCTGAACGGAAGATGGTTGCGGTGGCATCAATTCTCGCCATGGATACCGATGTCGTCATTTTCGACGAACCAACGATGGGGCAAGATGTCCGCGGGAAGTCGAAGGTGCAGGAAATCATCCATTCACTCCATGAAAAGGGCAAGCTCGTCATCTGTATTTTGCATGATATGGATTTTGTGGCGGATACATTTGGACGGACAATCATTTTCAGTAATGGCGGAATGCTGTTTGATGGCCCGACGCGTGAAGCATTTGCGCAGGAGGAAGCTTTGCGGCTCGCGCGGGTCGAGCAGCCGAATATTACGAAACTAGTACAGCGATTGGGTTATGATCGCATCATATTGAGGGCAACCGAGCTGATTTAGAGGGGGTGTACAGAAAGTCAGTGAAAGCTGACTTTCTGCGGCACCTTTCTGGTTTGAGCGCGGCATACCCTTCTTTGGACGCGGAACCGCCTTTTTCACGCGCGAGGCCTTGCCAGCACTGTGTTTGTCGCTTATAATGAAGATAGGAAATATTTTTACAAATTCTGTGGAAGAAGTGTGACCGCCTTGTTCAAAGATCAGCGTTTTATTGATTATAATGCGTCAGGGTTTCGGAAGGATATGCTTTCGGGGATTACTGTCGGTATTGTAGCCATTCCACTTGGGATGGCTTTTGCAATTGCTTCGGGCGTCAAACCGGAGTATGGCTTGTACACGACGATCATCGCCGGGTTCTTAGTCGCTCTCTTAGGAGGATCCCGTTTTCAGATCGCTGGTCCAACCGGCGCATTCATCCCGATTCTTCTTGCAATCGTCCTTCAATACGGCTATGAAGATCTCTTGATAGCAGGGTTTCTGGCCGGTATTTTCCTTGTTATCATGAGCTTTGCAGGCATCAGTAATCTCATTCATTTCGTTCCCCGTTCCGTAACAATCGGGTTCACTTCAGGAATTGCAATTATCATTTTCACAGGGCAATTCGGGAACTTCCTTGGCCTGTCCGGACTCGAGAGCAAGGAGTTCTTTCACGAAAATATGATTGATGTCGCCAAGCATCTTCATACGCTGAACATTTTCAGTGTGCTCACCTCGATAATTGGGCTGGCGTTGATCTTTATCTTGCCGAAAGTCGCCCCTCGTGTTCCGTTGCTGCTCTTCGCTCTTTTGATTCCAACTGTATTATCTGTCTTGTTCTACCCAGGAAAAGTGGAAACGATCGGCACAGCATTCGGAGGAATTCCACAATCATTGCCCGGCTTTCAATTTCCCCAAATCACGTTATCCAAGCTCGTCAGTCTTTGGCAGCCCGCGTTGATCATCGCTGCACTCGGCGCGATTGAATCGCTGTTGTCTGCAGTCGTTGCGGATGGAATGAAAGAAGGACCGAAGCATGATTCAAAGAGGGAATTATTCGGGCAAGGAATCGCGAATATCATTTCGCCGTTATTCGGGGGCATCCCCGCGACGGGAGCGATTGCAAGAACTGCTACCAATGTCCGGTCAGGTGCTGTCAGCCCGGTTTCCGGCATGGTGCAAAGCATTTTCGTCTTATTGTTCATTTTGGTTTTCGCCCCATTCGCCTCTTATATTCCTTTGGCTGCGATGGCGCCTATTTTAATGTTTGTTGCTTGGAATATGAGTGCGCGAAAGGCTTTTGTTCATATTTTGTCTGTCAGATCGGGCGATTCTATTGTACTGATGACGACATTCTTGCTCACGATTTTCATTAATTTGACAGTTGCTGTCCAGGTCGGCATCCTGTTGGCCGCACTTTCCTTCTTGCGAAAGATGAGCGGCAAGCTGTATATTACGACGGAGAATCTTTCGGAAGTAGAGATTCACAAGTTCGGAGAGGAAGTATCCAAATTCATCATTGAAGGACCGTTATTTTTCGGCACGGCAAAGGTGTTTGAAGACAGGATGCCCGAAATCCTTTCAAGTGGAACATCCATTATCATTTTGGATTTGGAACACCTCTCCATGATTGACGCGACGGGTGAGGCAGCGCTATCCGCGTTGTTGGATGGTGCCAACAAACAGAATGTAAGAATCATAGTGAAGAAATTGCCTAAGCAGAAGCTTTCATTGTTTAAAAAGAGCGGACTATATGATCGGATCGGTGAAGAGAATTTCTTTATGTGATTTTTATTATCCGTTCACTATTATAAAACACTCCATCTACAGGGACTGCCCCGTAGATGGAGTGTTTTTCATCTAACAAATGAAGCTTTCGCCAATGTCGCCGCCAGCACTTTAGCACCTATACCGAGAGCATCCCGGTTGAATGTCATGTACGGATGATGAAGGCCAGGTCCTAAGTCTGCACCTACGCCGATCATAGCGGCTTTCAGATCAGGATTGTGTATCGTATAGAAATGGAAGTCATCGCTTCCGGATGTGATAATTGCTGGCGCGAATGCCTCTTCGCCGACCGATTCTAAAATCGCTTCTTTTGCAATCGAAGCGGCTTCCTCGGACACTTCCGCTGCAGGCGTATAATCCGACCAGTTCAATTCGATGTCTACGCCGTGAAGCTCGGCAATTGAATGGATTCCCGCATCGATGCGTTCCTTCAGTTCATTCAGCACCGAATTCGATTGTGCCCGTGCATCGATTGCAAACAGGGCATTTCCAGGGATAATGTTCAGACTATCGCCACCGGCCTGGACTTTCGTCAGTTTGGCGGAATACGCTTCATATGGAGAAAAGTATATCGTTTTCAGGAATTGGGCAATCGCGAAAATCGGGTCGAGTGCATTTTTCCCTTGCTGCGGTCTCGCTCCATGAGCATCAGCCCCTTTCACTTTCCCTTCGAGGAAAATCGCTGCGCCGTGATGAATGGCAGGAGATACCTTGCCAAAAGGGATTTCTTCCTGTGGTCTAAGATGGACACCGAATAAATGGGAAACACCATCAATGGCTCCCCTTTCAATCATCGATTTCGCGCCATTCCCCTATTCCTCCGCTGGCTGGAAAATGAACCGGATGCGGCTTCCGAGCGGTTGTTTCTGCAAATAGGAAAGTGCCCCGAGAACCATCGACAGATTGGCATCATGCCCGCACGAATGGTTTGCACGCAAAACACCGTCCACTTCTTGCCAGAGCGCGTCAATGTCGGCACGGACCGCGATGATTCGGTCCCCTTCCCCGATTTCTGCCACTACGCCTGTCACATCATCGAATGTATGATGTTTCACGTTCATTTCCGTGAGGATTTCTGCTATCTTTTTCGTCGTTTCGACTTCTTTCCAGCTGATTTCAGGATTAGCATGAAAATGTTCGAACCATTCCCCGATTTGTTTTTCTATGGACATTGGTATCTCTCCTATACTAGTTTCTTCTTTTATTCAGAATATCGTAAACTGAGAAAGAATAATAGATGCAGTTATGCGTCAATTATTCGATTTATGCGTATTTGGCGGCGTTTATGCGTTTTTAGTGGCCTTTATGCGCTAGTTTTGAGATTTATGCGTATTTGAGGGAAATCGAAAAAAACCGCGCGCAGATGGACTGCGGCGGGATATTTTTATAACTTCCATTTCACTCTTGCATAGATGACAAGCATGAGTAGGTTGATGGCCGAGCTGATGACAGTTCCGTATGCGATTGCGGGAGCGCCCATGGAATCGATCAGGAAATAGATGATTGCGATGTTGATGCCGAGCACGCTGACGAGGCTGAAAATGACCGGCAGCATTGAATTCCCTTTTGCGTAATAAAAACGGGTCACGTACGTATTTGCGGCCAGGAAGAACATTGACAACGCGAACACTTTGAAAATCGGAACTGTAATCAACACCGACGCTTCGTCGAATTCTCCTCGTTCGAAAATGAGGCGGACGAGCGGAGCCGCGAAGAAATAGGCGACAGCCGTTGCAGGTCCAATTAATGCCGCTAATAAAAGCATTCCTTTTTTGTACAGTTTCCGTATCGTTTCATGATCTCCTTCGCCTTCCTTCTTGCTTAGCATCGGATAGATGACGGTCGTAACAGCGGTCATCATGATCGCTTGCGGGAAGTTGGCCAGCTTGGATGCGTAGTTGACAGCAGAGATGGCACCTTCACTTAATCCAGCGGCAGCAACTCTATAAATAAATGCATAAAACTGCATCGATGCACCGCCGAGTAAGATTGGCAAAGCGATGACCCATACCCGTTTTACATCTTCCGATTTGCCTAGAGCAGGCTTTAGTGAATACAGCTTGCTGCGCTTAATTCCAACGAATAAGAAAATCCCCATAAGCACTGCACTTAGCAATGCACCAATCCCGTACGCTGTCGGACCATACCAAGGGACGAGCGGAGCGGAAATGATGACGAATGCTGCGTTGTAAACGAGGATGGCGATGCTGGATAGCTTGAATTTGTCGTTCAAATTCAATAATCCGCTCATCCATGTCGATAGGACGAGGATGATCGTCGAAGGCATCATCCAAAGGAATATCGGAAACGCCAATTCAAATTGCGCAGGCGTCAATTTATTTTGGAAAGAAAGCCGTAACAATGGTTCTGCAAAAATGACGGCTAGCACCGTGATGATTGTCGCAGCCATGAGAACTGAAGTGAACATTCTCCGTACAAAAATTGCTTTTTCGGTTTTGGAGGAATGATAGACGGAAATGAAAGCTGTTGTCAGTCCGCCGCCTACAACTAGGTAAATGAAATTCGGAATCGTATAGGCAGTTGCAATCGCGTCCGCCGCTGCACTTGTCCCAAACTGTTGCCCGATGACCACTTCCCGGAGAAAGCCGAAGAGCCGCGCAACGATATTGATAATGGCGACTGTGCCGATGATTTTCATCATTTTACTCATTTGACGTTCTTTCCTTTCGACACAGCGTCATAGATTGCCGTAAGTCGTTCGGCAATGACATCATACGTATGCTCTGCAACTTTTTCATTCGCTATTTTTCTTCTTGATTCCGACGGCTCTTCCAACGCTTGTTTCAAGCCTTCTGCAAGAGATCCGGAATTTTTCGGTTCAACGAGAATACCAGCTTCATTGCCAAGCAGGAAGGAAAGACCTCCGACGTCACTTCCGACGACCGTGGTTCCGACCGCCATTGCTTCGAGGGCGACGAGTCCGAATCCTTCGTGGTGGGAAGGCAATACGAAAACGTCCGCGGCAGCTATCCATTTTGCAATCTCCTTCTGCGGCAACGGTTCCTGATGGGAGATCCGGACATCTTTCGACAGCAGCCGCTTCGCCAATGTCTCCATAAATGCCCCGTCTTTGCTTGAGCCGATCAAATGAAGGGTTGATTCAGGATGACTTTTGCGCACAATGTCGAACGCATCGACAAGCTCGAGCACCCCTTTCGCCTCGATCATATTGCCGACAAATAATAGAAGCTTCTCATTCGAAGGGATGTCCAACTCTCTACGCGCTACTTCCTTCGTCATCGGTTTGAAGATTTCCGTATCCACACCCATGCTCATGACATGGACGCGCTCCTCTCTCACCCCGAATTTTCCCACGACATCGTGCTTCAATCTTTCCCCTACCGTAATGATAGCATCTGCCCCTTGGAGCACTTTGCGGGTATAACCTGCAATCCGCTCACTTTTTGCAGCCATTTTGTCGATATCGCCGCCGTGCACCGTCACGACATATGGAATTCCGAAAAACTTCTTTCCTATTAATGATAGGACGCCTGTCGGAAATGCGTAATGCGCATGCGTCAATAATAGATGTTTTTTATGTCGTACTAAAAAGCCGATTGATTTCAGGAACCAGGCCAAGTATTTTTTCAATGTGGCGGATTTCCCTTTGCCCGGCTCATCAATAGCAATGAGATCCACTTGAATTCCTTTTGAGCGCAACAGCTCCACTTGGTTTTTGACAAAAATCCCATATGTCGGGTGCTTCTCCGACGGGTACATATTGCTGAATACAGCGATTCTGCGCATTCATTCTCATCCAATCTATAGTAAGTCTTTATAGTGTCTACACATTGAACGATTATATCATAAGAATGTTTCTTTCATTTTGTAACACGTACGTCATATACCCTTCTCTCTATTATAATAATCAGGGTGAAATACCTAATAAAATGATGAATGTTGATGAATTACAGTAATTTATCATTACAAAAATCATTTTCCACAAAGTGTACGCTGTTAAAAAACGTTGATATGAGTGCATTTTCGACATCGGGCAAATAATGTAATGCTATTGTAATGTAACTGTAACCGAAATGAAGGTTTAGCTATGGTAGGATGTTCTCAGATAAAGCACACTGTATTTCAAACGTGCGAAAGGGGAATTTGGGAACCATATGAAGAAGTATTTTATGTCGCTTTTTGCATGCCTTTTGATTTCTACATCCGTACAAGCCATGGCCTCAGCGAATTCACCGACTTCGCTCGTAAGTACAGCGCGGACCTACGTAGGAACACCATATGCCTATGGAGGCACAACCACTTCCGGATTCGACTGCTCAGGATATACGCAATACGTCTTTAAAAAACAAGGGATTTCAATCCCAAGATCGACTGGCGAACAGTTTGCTATGGGAACAGCTGTTAACAAAAGCGATCTGAAAACTGGTGATCTCGTATTCTTCAACACTATCGGGAATAGAGTTTCACACGTCGGAATCTATATCGGTTCCAACAGATTCATCCACGCTTCGACATCTAAAGGCGTCATGGTTTCTTCCGTCAATGACCCTGCATACTGGGGCAAACGTTATTTAGGTGCCCGTCGTGTTGCAGATTTCAAGAACGACAAAACAGTCGCCTTTGAAGAACCGACTGTAGCTCCCGACTATGTATCTCGTGCCAGAATAGCAGAGACGCTCGTCAAAGAGCTTGGACTTGAATCTGATGTTGCTGCTGTAACATTCACCGATGTACCCGCGGATCACCCGCAATATGAAGCAATCTCGAAAGTGTCAAGCGCCGGACTATTCTCCGGTAATGAAGGGAAATTCAATCCCGATGATTCATTGACTCGTGCACATATGGCAAAAATCATTGTGGAAGCATTTGAGCTTAAAGGTTCTGTATCAACTTCCTATAGTGATGTGCCTGCAAATCATTGGGCTAATGAATATATCAATATACTAGCCTATAATAATATTGCCAGCGGATATGAAGATGGATCATTCGGTCTTAACGATAAGTTGACTGAAAAGCAATTCCAGAAGATCCTTGATCGTCTCCATTAATAGCCTAAAGCCAGGTGTTCCGTTTATTGGACACCTGGCTTTTTTCAAAACAACTCTATGAAAATAGTAAATTTCATATAGATTTACTTGATGAATACTGGTAAACTTAATTTACATCAAATTTAGGAGGACACCATGAAAACGTTTAAATGGGCAGCTGTTGCATTACTGTTTTTCGCTCTTGTTTCCATCGTCCCTGGACATTCCTCGGCGCAGTTCAAATTCTCGGATATCTCACCTGACAAGGAATATTTTGATCAAGTTCATTACATAGCTGAGCTCGGCATCGTCAATAAAGCCGACAAGTTCAATCCCGGCAATAATTTGACGCGTGCCCATGCAGCAAAAATGCTTGTCATCGCTTCTGGAAATGCGGACATGCCTACGCCAAAAGTCCAATTCAAGGATCTTAAGCCCGGTACAGAGCAATATAAGTTCGCCAGCCGCGCAGTAGAACTCGGGTATTTCAAGAAGAAAGCCGATGGAAGCTTCGGACCGAATGAAAAATTGAAACGGGATGAAATGGGTTATGCCCTTTCTGTCGCTTTCAATCTTTCCCAGTCACCTACTGTCGACAAGCCGCTAATGCTCACTGACATGAAAGACCATCCTTTCGCAAAAGAAATCAACGGTTTGTATTATGGTGGCGTTTCTCAAGGTGATGCAGGAAGATTCCTTCCGAAAGATTACTTGACTCGTTCGCAATTCGCATTATTTGTAGCACGTGCATTGAATGATGATTACAAGCTTACGGTAAAATTGCCTGAACAGACTTCTAGAACTTATTTCGCGAAAGTCGCTACTGGCGGAGACAACTTGAATGTCCGTACGCACCCTGCAGTTACCGGTGATGTCGTCACTCGGTTGAAAGACGGAGAGATCGTCGAAGTCATCGGACAGACAGGCGATTGGCTGCTCGTTCTCATTGACGGTGCGGACGGCTATATCCATAGCCGGTACACAGTTGAAGTAGGAACTCAAGCACCATCCGATGATGATGTTGCAACCGATGAGCCGGACGAGCCTGAAGTGTCCGAGCCTGAAATTACAGAACCGGAAGTCACTGAACCCGAGGAGGAGCCGAACACCCCCTCCCCTACAACTGGATTGATCGGAAAAGTGACGACAAATGTTTTGAACGTACGAAAATCACCTGATGGCACATCCGCGGTCGTAGCAAAGCTATCCCTCAACCAAAAGGTGAATATCGAATCAATAAACGGCAACTGGGCTAAAATTAATTTGCAAAGTGGTCCTGGTTATGTCCATAAAAACTATTTGAAGCTCATCAACCAGTCAGGCAATGTATTGAAGGACCGTATTATCGTCATCGATGCTGGCCATGGCGGGAAAGACCCTGGTGCTACCAGCAATAAATTAAGTGAAAAGACGGTTGTTTTAAAAGTAGCTAAGCTAGTAGAAGCGAAGCTCAAGAATGCAGGAGCAAAAGTATTGTTGACACGATCGGACGACACGTTCCTATCATTGGAACAACGTACCGCTTATGCTAAAAAACATTATGCAGAGACATTCGTTTCCATCCATGTAAATGCGGCAGGCTCGTCTGCAGCTAAAGGCGCGGAAGTTTTCTATGACTCTTCCACGAATCCGAATGCTAAAGAGAGTAAACTGTTGGCAAGCAAGATTCAATCCAACTTGGTGAAAAACGCTAACATGTCAGACCGCGGAGTCAAAGACCAACGTTTCTATGTCATTCGAAATAACAATGTTGCTGCTGTCCTAGTTGAACTTGGTTTCATTACAAATCCTGATGATTTCAAGAAATTATCAAGCGAACAATATATGGAACTTTACGCCGAAGCCATCTATCAAGGGCTTGTACAATACTACGCAGCACCATGATGAATTAAGCCGGAAAGAAGTATATATACTTCTTTCCGGCTTTTTCTATGAATCTACAAATTTACGGAAAATTCATTTGTCCTTTAATAGTGATAATGATAAACTTAAATGGAAAACGTTTTCATCATTATTCCAGCTTTGTAAATTATATTGGAATACTGATGCTCAAAAACCCATAAAAGGAAGGTGCATTATGTCAAAGAAGTATTTTAAAGGCGCGGCTGCATCCATGTTGCTGTTCAGTTTGGCAGGAATTACACCTGCTGCCGTTTCCGCAGAAGAAGCGTCAAAAGATTTCTCAATGACGGTGTTCCACACGAATGACACACATGCTCAATTGGACAACATCCCCTACTTTTCAGCACTATTGAAAGCAGAACGGGCTAAAGTTCCGCATAATGTATTGCTTCATGCAGGCGATGTGTTCTCAGGATCCCTCTATTTCAATGAATTCCAAGGACAAGCAGACCTGGAATTCATGAACTATTTCGGTTACGATGCAATGACTTTCGGTAATCATGAATTTGACCTAGGTAGTTCCGAAGACGGTCATAAAGGGCTTGCCGACTTCATCAAGAAGGCGGATTTCCCATTCGTTTCAGCTAACGTCGATTTCTCAGCTGATAACAACTTTGATGGCCTACAACTTCGTGAAGTGACCGCGGAGCCTGAAAGCGGCAAAATCTTTAATGGTATTGTTAAGGAAGTGGACGGGGAAAAAATCGGTATTTTCGGTTTGACAACTGAAGAAACTGTCGATATTTCCAGTCCAAAAGAAATAATCTTCACAAATTACATCACTGAAGCAAAGGCAGCTGTCGAAGCGTTTGAAGAGCTAGGCGTAAATAAAATCATCGCGTTGACGCATATCGGTTTCAATGATAGCGATGCTATTGATAATGATAAATTGCTTGCAGTAAATGTCCCTGGCATCGATATTATCGTCGGCGGCCATACACATACGAAACTGGCTGAACCTTTTGTACATGAAGGTGAGGCTGGACCAGTCGTCATTGTACAAGCAAATGAACATCAAAAATTCCTTGGACAATTGGATATCACATTTGATGAAAATGGAGTTATCAAAGAGTACAATGGTGTGCTTCATGAAGTTGACACAAAAGAAGGTGAAAAAGACGCTGAAGCCGAAAAGATGCTGAAGCCATACTCCGAAAAGGTTGGAGCAATTAAGAATTCCCCGACTGGCGGAGTTGCCGATGTCTTCCTAAGCGGCCTGCGCGATTTGGGCGGTGTCCGTGCGGGTGAAACGAATCTTGGTAACATCATTACAGATGGAATGCTTGAAAAAGCGAAAGAAATTGACCCCGAAGTTGCGATTGCGTTCCAAAACGGAGGAGGTATCCGTACTTCCATCGACAAAGGTGATGTCACATATGGTGAAGTCCTCACTGTCCTGCCATTCGGCAACAGCCTCGCGATCATGGAATTGACTGGTGCTGAACTTCGAGAAACATTCGAGCATTCCGTCAAGGAATATCCGAAAGAAAGCGGCGGTTTCCTTCATGTCGCTGGCATGAAAGTCATCTTTGATGGGACTGCAGAGCCAGGCAAACGGATTGTTTCATTGAAAATCGCGGGTGAAGAAGTCGAAGCGGACAAGATGTACAAGGCAGCGACGAACGTTTTCACTGCTAAAGGCGGAGACGGTTTTGATGCGCTCGGAAAAGCATATGAAGATGGCCGCGCAAGCGAACCTGGTTTCAGTGACTGGGAAAACCTTGCGAATCACATCAAGTCCTTAGGCAAGGTGAACAACGGATTGGAAGGACGTATTATCGCAACAGTTCCGTTCAAGGATGTGTCCCTTGATAACTGGTCGTACCAATACATTTCAGATCTTTATTACCGCGACATTTTAACAAAAGAACCGACTTTCAAGCCGGGTGTGAAAATCACTCGTGCTGAAATGGTATCTTGGATCGTTAAAGCGAATGGATTAAAAGCTGAAGGTCAGGCGCCATTCTCAGATCTTAACGGACTGTCCGACGAACTGAAAGCTGATATTGCGGCTGCTTATGAAAACGGCATCGTTAAGGGCAATGACGGAAAATTCAATCCGAACGACAAAGTGACACGTGCACAATTCGCTTTGATTTTACAACGTGCATTTGAAAACCATACAGGTGAAACGTATACGGCTGCTGCAAAAGCGCCTTATTCCGACTTCGGTAAATACGCAGATGACGCTGTAAATGCGATTTCCATGTTGCATGAGCTGGGAATCGCGTCAGGCTATGAAGGTAAGTTTATGCCTGAGCAATTTACAACGAAACAACAAGCTGCAAAAATCGTTTCGAACTATATTTATAATACGAAGCAAGTGAAAAAAGCCGAATAATCAATTGAAAATGCCCTCTGCAGAATCCTGCGCGGAGGGCATTTTTTCATTCAGGCAGCAACCGGACATGGCTCTTCACCCATTCTTCATCAAAACGATTATAAATACGTGCATCTCGTAACGGTACGACTACAAATCTTCTCTCCTCATCACGAATGACAGCGGTCGGAAAGAATGTCGATCTATCGATTCCCACGAAATTTCTTCCCGCCAATTCAAGGGTCGAAATATGCACTTTAGCAATACCACCGACATTCGTCGAATCAAATTGTTGAGCAGAATAGAAATTCCCAAGCGAATAAAACACTTCTGTGTCGCCGATTTTCTCATAGCGCTGCAACACATGCGGATGGTGCCCGAAAATGATATCGACGTCTTGTGAAGCAAGCCACCCAGCGAGCTCCTCCTGTTTTTCGGTTGGTTGCAACATATACTCATTCCCCCAATGGATCGAGACGACCGTAATGTCGACTTCCTCTTCCATTTCCCTAATCTCCGCTTCCATTTTCCCTTTATCAATCAATGAGACCAAGTGGCCTTTTCCCTTTGGAATTCCATCTCCGTTCAGACTGTAAGTATAAGCTAGAACGCCGATGTGGATTCCCTTCACATCAAAGATGCGCTTCGTCTCCCGATCTTCGACGGATTCATATGCACCAACATAAGGCATTCCATATTCATTCATATGCCCGATGGCCTTCAATAAACCGTTTTCCTTTAAATCCAGCGTATGGTTATTCGCGATTGATAGCAGATCGACTCCATTCACTTTCAAATCTCTGATGATGTGCTTCGGGCTGTTGAACTGCGGGTAGCCGGACAACCCGAACTCCACTCCACCAGGCAAGGATTCCTGGTTTGCGAGCAGAAAGTCGATGCTTGTCATCTGATCCTTCACAGCACTGAATGGGATGTCGTAGGTATCGTATGTATAGAGTGGGTAATGCAAGAGGATGTCCCCTACCATACCAATTGTAATTTCGGTTGATTTTTCGTTAAGTTCCATCTCATACGGATCGCTTTGAAGCATCGTAAGGTCTTCAGGACGGATGACTTCCTCATCAGGTTGGATACACCCTGTCAATAAAAGGGCCCATGCTATGGTCACGATAGCAAAACGTTTCAAACAACTATCCCCAGTCATAAAGTAGTAGTCTCTTTCTCACTATACTTCAACTGTGAAAAATATGGAAGATAGAAAAAACCTATGCTTCGCTAGATCGAATCATAGGTCTTAGTCTTATGGTTCCCATTTATGATCCGTCGGCTTTTCTCTGCACTCGGTTGAATTCTGGAATTGCGCCATTTGCTTTTCCGCCTCTTGTTCGGGTTCTAAGTCAGGGAATTGCTGGGCATTCGGCATTCCTGTGAATGCTTCGCCCTTTTCATCATTTGGCTTTGTTTGAAAACGATTATCCTTCATAATGAACAGCTCCTCCACTTTGATGTCCTATCCTTTACAATACCCACAATCCGTTCTTTTAATCAGCGTTAGAGGGCTCGCTTTGGACGCGCGACGGCTTGCTTTGGACGCGTGGCGGCTTGCTTTGGACGCGCGACGGCTCGCTTTGGACGCGCGACGGCTTGCTTTGGACGCGCGGCGGCTCGCTTTGGACGCGCGGCGGCTTGCTTTGGACGCGCGGAAGCTTGCTTTGGACGCGCAGCGGCTTGCTTTGGACGCGCGGGGGCTTTCTTTGGACGCACGGGAGATTGCTTTGGACGCGCGGCGGCTTGCTTTGGACGCGCGACGGCTTGCTTTGGACGCGCGGTGTAGGATATAGGATGACGCGATTAAAAAAAGCTTTTGACAAATCGTCTAGGGATCACCTTATATAAAATGCACTCCTACGATTTCCTTTTAAGACAAGGCCCGAATTCTTCAATAATCTTTTTGCAATAGGCTGATGTTCAATGCCCGAAAAAGAACGAAATTGACCATTGGTAATTCTGTTGTCCATTAAATAAAACCAATCATCAAGTAGTGGTAGATGACAATCTACATCCCTGTGCAAACAGCCTGGACAGTGCCATCTTTTCGAGCGCCACTTCATTCCTTTACGATTGCACTCCGGACAGATAACTCCTGTGATTATATCCTCTTTCGCTATGTTCAGCGTCTTTGTTAAAGGAAACGGATTGTATTCTTGGTGCGAATCCACCATAATACGGCTGATGTCACGGATTTTGTTTCTACTCAATATATCTTGGCCGATTATCATGTTATACAATCGAATCGGAATCTCGTGTGTAAAAAGGATTTCGATGTTCGTCTCTCCTTCAATGAATAATTCGTTTGTATAGGCGAGTCCGATCATTCCTTTAATAGGTACATCAATCCCTTTGTCCTTCAACCATCTGTCCATGAATATCATTTTTCGCTCCAGCTCTGTAATTGGACTTTGAATGACTTTCCGTTCGTCCTTGATCTCTTGAATGAATTGGGTCGGATTTGCCTTGACGATGAGTTTTCCGCTAAGATTCTTAATTTCAAATATGATAATTTTGTCCGGCTGAATCAGCACGGAATCCATTTGAAAATAAATGCCGCTATGGAGAAGGCAGATATCTTGTAGTTGGCCAAACGGATAAGTTGGGCGGAACTCATTAATATGCTTGTCAAAATTCAATTCGCCTCCGTATCCGGCCTTTCTTCTTCTAAGATCCTCCTCGATTACCGCATATTTTGGGTGGTTGTTTGACAGCCGGCTAATTAATGATTGCAATCCTAGTAAAGACAAGGGCTCGCTTCGTTTTTTGAATAACATATTTTCACCTCACCAGCATTGTACCAGTACATAAATATTCTCGAATTAGGGGAAATTTAAATTTGCCTTGATATCCGGGATATTTTTTGATTTTTGCTACCGAAAGCGGGTTTAAAATATTATTTCGGGTTGGCTTTGGACTTGAATGGGCCGCTTTGGACGCGTAGCGGCTTACTTTGGACGCGCAGCGACTTACTTTGGACGCGCGGCGGCTTGCTTTGGACGCGCGGGAACTCGCTTTGGACGCGCAACGGCTCACTTTGGACGCGCAGCGGCTTGCTTTGGACGCGCGGCGGCTTACTTTGGACGCGCGGCGGCTTGCTTTGGACGCGTAGCGGTTTGCTTTGAGTCAAGTCCATTATCTTGTGTAAATTCCCTGTCAATGCTTTCACAAAGTATTACAAAAAATATATTTGGCAATAAACAATATGCCTAGGATCCACTTGCTCGCAACTTTACTTGGAGAGGCGGGCGTGATAGCCTTGGCGGGAAAAGCCAGCCATATGAGCTGGATTTCCTGGCTTCGGATTCATGCCCGCAGAGGCTCCATGTCAAGTTGCTTGAAAACCCATCAAGTATTACGACTTTTTATCTGAAAACAATCTCTTGTTCCAGTGTTTAGTTGTTTCAACATAACTGATAAGGACTGCGCCAATTAACCTGAAGGCGGACTGGGTATTCGGGAAGATCCGGATCACCCTTTCACGCCTGCGAATCTCTTCATTTAGCCTCTCCACGCCATTGGTGCTTCGAATGGATTTTCGGTGTGAAATGGGGAAATTCATATATTGGATTGAATCCTCGAAGCCTTCATCGAGTATCTTCAACGCTTTTTGGTACTTGGGATTTTCCT